>OY970231.1:0-3202015 GCA_963714135.1 uncultured Gammaproteobacteria bacterium
AGACCGCAAGCTAGCGACCATTTGGTATGCATGCTGTTGCCGCGCAGAAGCCACCACCTGCAATCATTGCTGTTGCATAGCTGAAGGCGGTTGCCTCCATGCCTTGAGACAGTTGCAGGGCGCCAACGAACATAGCAACCACTATGGCACCCCAAACGAAGCTAAACGCGAGGGTCTTTCGGCCTGGCGAAGAGAAAAGGCGAATATGCCGCCTAGAGCGAAGTGCTGACACCGCTAGAGGTGCTGAGAAAAACAGTGCTCCGAACAAGAGGGCAATGACTACAGCTTGTGCACCGGAAAGTCCGAACACGAGAAAGAGAGCGGCTTTTACTAGGGCGATCGCGCCCCAAACAAGGAGGAGGCGACGCAAGACGTGTGAGGTGGCTTGAAGGAGGTCTGTCGCGGGGATGTGGCATATCTGCATCTTGCTGTCTAACTACGATTAGACCCCACAATGGGGTGTAGCGCGGATTCTGGGCATGCGGGTGGAAGTTCGTCAATCAGACTTTTCCTACAAAAACCCATCACTTGCGCTGATGGTGCGGGTGCGGTCGGGATGAAACATTGAGGGTGTTATACGGCGAAGAGACCTTCTAATGCCCGAATCCGGAATTTCTGCAGCCATATCCAATCCGCCCAACTCACCTCCAAGGCCTCGGTTGTTCGACGAAGTTCGACGCAGACTGCGGCTCAAGCACTACAGTTTGCGCACCGAACAGGCCTATCTGTACTGGATTCGCCGGTATATCCAAACCAATGGCCGGCGGCACCCACGCGAGATGGGCGGCAAGGAAGTCGAGCATTTCCTCAGCGAACTGGCGCGTCGATATCAGGTGGCCCCGAGCACCCAGAACCAGGCCTTGTCGGCACTGCTGTTCCTGTATCGGGAGGTTCTGGCCATTGATCTGCCCTGGATGGACAACGTGGTCCGGGCCAAGCGGGCGCCGCGGCTGCCGGTGGTGCTGTCCCGGGGCGAAACGCTGGCCTTGTTGAATACTCTTTCCGGGCGGGAAGCGCTGATGGCAGGCCTGCTCTATGGCAGCGGGCTGCGGCTGATGGAATGCCTGCGGCTGAGAGTGAAAGACGTGGATCTGGACCGCAATGAGATCACCGTGCGCGAAGGTAAGGGCGGCAAGGATCGCAAGACAGTTCTGCCGGAGCGGTTGCGGCCGGCCCTTCGGGCCCAGTTGGAACAGGTGCGATTGCTGCATGCGCGCGATCTTGAAGCCGGGCTCGGGGCCGTCTCCCTCCCCTACGCATTGGCCCGCAAGTACCGGAGTGCCGAAAAGGATCCTGGATGGCAATACGTCTTTCCTGCAACCCGGCGGGCCATCGATCCGGCCGATGGCCGGGAGAAGCGCCATCATTTGGACGAGAGCGTGTTGCAACGGGCGATTCGATCAGCCGCCAGCTCGGCAGGCATCGCCAAGCCCATGAGCCCGCACACATTGCGGCATTGCTTCGCCACGCATCTGCTGGAAAACGGCTCGGACATCCGCACGGTGCAAGAGTTGCTCGGTCACAAGGACGTCACCACCACCCAGATTTACACCCATGTACTCAACCGTGGGACTACCGGCGTTCTCAGCCCGCTGGATCGCTAGACCAACTGCAAACGCTCGCCATTGACTATTGCGAGCGCGACTCATCAATGACGGCATTGGATGAAGTAGTTCCAGAACACACTCAAACTCAATGGCCGCTACACCCGCATTAGAATGAAATCGACACCTGGATATCACTCTGCCCACCATGCCCACCCAAGAAATCTACGTCAGCACCGACATCGAGGCCGATGGGCCGATTCCGGGGCCGCATTCGATGCTCAGTCTCGGGTCGGCGGCCTATCTTGCCGACAAGACGCTGGTGGCGACGTTCAGTGTCAACCTCGAGACCTTGTTTGGCGCGCAAGGGCATCCGGTGACGATGGCCTGGTGGTCGCGAAACCAGGCCGCCTGGGATGCGTGTCGAAGCGATCCGCAGCCGGTCGAGAAAGCCATTGGCGATTACGTTGCCTGGCTCAAGGTCTTGCCGGGAAAGCCGGTTTTCGTGGGCTATCCGGCGTCCTACGACTTCATGTTTGTCTATTGGTACTTGATGCGCTTTGCCGGCGAGAGTCCGTTCTCGCATTCGGCGTTGGACATCAAGACATTGGCGATGGCCTTGCTGAAGTCCGGCTTCCACGATGCGAGAAAACGCAACATGCCCAAGGCGTGGTTCGATCCGCTGCCGCACACGCACATCGCACTCGATGACGCGATCGAGCAAGGCGCCTTGTTCTGCAACATGCTGCGCTCGCTGCATTCGGAGTGATGGGCGCCGGCCAAATCGTATCGGGCATTCACGTATTAGTTTGCAACAACGCCCCTGTACGCATCCGATGGTATCGGCATCAGGCCAGTTGCCACGGCATTGCATCGCGCTTGACCAGGATCAATGGTTCGATCCACCAACTCGCGTAACGTGCGGCCATCGCTCATTGCGAGTCGCCCATGCCTGCCCATCTTGCGCTTGTTGCGGATGACCCCCAGATCGATCACCGGCCGCTGGGTCTGCGTTTGCTGGCTTTCACCCGCGAGCAGTTGTTACAGGCCGAAACGCACCTGGGCCGCGAAGGCGAGGACTTGCACGAAGGCGTGCATGAGGCGCGCAAATGCATCCGCCGCACTCGGGCCACGCTGGCACTGGGCGCGAAAGCATTGGGCCCGTGCGCGAAACGGATCGATGCCGAACTGCGCCGTCTCTGTCGCGGCCTATCGCATTTGCGCAATGCACAGGCCTTGCTCGAAGCGCTCGCGCGGCTGGATGGAACCGTGCCAGCCGCCGTGCAAGCGGTATTGCCCGATGTAGAGAAAATCGCGCGCGAACGCCGCGATCACCTCCTCGCCCGAACCCTGGCGCGCGATCCGGTATTCGCCGCGCGCCGCCGCAGGCTATGGATCGTGCATGAGCATTTGGCTCGTTTGGATTGGCAGTCGATCGACGCTGCCTGTGTATCGACGTCGGTTCGCCGAAGCAAGCGGCGCATCGACAAAGCCATGCAGAAGGCATTGAAAAACCGCAATGATGAGCTGGCCTGGCACACCTATCGGCGTCGTATTCGCAGATTGCGCCAGCAAGACACTCTGTTGTCCGAACTGCAGCCGGATTTGTGCCAGGCGATGCATGGCCTGGCCGACCGCGCACATGCGCTGGGCGAATCGCAGGACAACGCGCTGTTGCTGCGCTATTGCGGCAAACGCTCACCGTTCACCATTGCCCAACGAGCGCTGTTGCGCCGCGTGGCGCGCGAGCGGTTGCATCATGTGCGCGCCAGTCAGGCGAGCGGCGGTTGATGGTTCTGGGTGAATTGTCTTGCCTGTGGCTCTGATGCCTGGGCAATGCCAATGTTCGCGCTCGCACAGCGTTATCGTTTGCGGCGCGGCATTCGTTGTTCCAGTAACGAACTACGCCGAACGCCTGCCCTCGCCCACCCGCAACGGCACCAGACGCAGGCGCGGCTCGCGGCTCGGCAAGCAGCTCCGCTCCCGGCCGTTGTACTCGATCAAACGCAAATGCCCTTCGGCATCCTCGGCGACCGCGCTCAGGTTTTCCACCCAGTCACCATCGTTGGCGTAAACCAGACCATCGATCTCGCGAAGATCGGCGCGATGGATATGCCCGCAGACGATGCCATCGAGACCACGCTGGCGCGCATCGGCCAGGCCAGCACGCATGAAGCGCTCGATGAAACGCTCGGCGGCGCCGCTCTTGCGCTTGAAAAAATCCGCGAGTGACCAGTAACGCAAGCCGAATCTTCGGCGCAGCGCGTTGGTCAGGCGATTGCATCCGAGGATGACGTAGTACAACCAATCACCGAACGCTTCCTGGAAACTGCCGAAGTGCGTGATGGCGTCGTACTCGTCGCCATGCGTCACCAGCAAGCGGCGGCCATCGAGCAAACGGTGGATGACCCGGCGGCGTACACTCATGCGCGGCAGCATCAGGCCGCAGAAGCGGCGAATCGGCCGGTCGTGATTGCCCGGCACGTAGATCAGTTCGGTATCGCGTTTTGTCAGCGCATGCAACGCTTCGACCACACGCTGCTGCGCCGCGCCCCAGACCGCGCGGCGCTGCGCCAGCCACCACAAGTCAACGATATCGCCGACCAGATACAACTTGCGGCAACGCAGGCCAGCGAGAAAATCGGCGAGCTCATCGGCATGGCAATGCCGCGAACCCAGGTGAATATCGGAGATGAACACCGCACGCATCGCCGCATCGCTCGCGTGCGGTGCCCTCATGCGGCGACCGGATTGTCGCGGGGCTCGGGCACTGGCAAAGCCCCGAGATAACGTTCGCGTTTTTTCGGACGGATGCGCGCCAGATCCACTTCGATCAAACCATCGACCGAATTGCTGAAATCCGGATCGACACCGAATGCGAGAAACCGCGCGCCGCCCGGTTCGCACAGTTCGGTGTATTGCTTGTACAAGGTCGGGACGCGTGCGCCGAGTGCGTCGAGATTGGCCTTGAGCACGCGGAAGCTGGCCTCGGCATCGAGTTCGCCGAAACTCGGCGGCGCAGCCAGAAAACGGAACGGACGATTGGCGATGACACTGGAAGCCTGCGCGCCGAAATAACGATCGTAATAGCCGACCAGTTGTTCGCGCGCGGCCACCGGCAGCGCCGCACTGATCGACACCGGCCCGAACAGATAGCGCACCTCGGGATGCTGGCGCAGATAAGCGCCGATGCCCAGCCACAGATAATCGAGACTGCGCGAGCCCCAATAATTCGGCGCAACGAAACTGCGGCCCATTTCCATGCCCTGCACCAGCCGCGGTAACGCATCGCAGCGGTAATTGAACAGCGATGCGCTGTAGAGACCTTGCAATCCATGCTCGGCAAACACCGCCTCGCCGCGCGCCACCCGGTAGGCGCCGGCGATCTCCAGCGCCTGCGCATCCCACAGCACGATGTGCTCGTACCACGTATCGAACGCATCCACGTCCAGGCGCTTGCCGGTGCCCTCGCCGACTGCGCGGAAACTCAGTTCACGCAAGCGGCCGATCTCGCGCAGCAGCGGTGAATCCGACGTCAGGCGGCCGGCGTGGATGCATTTGCCATCGGGCGTTTGCCCGAGTTGTGGAAGTTTTTTCAACTCGGCCAGCAACAGGGCGCGATCGACGGCGTGCACCAAGGGTTCGGGGCCGGGCGGCGCGGTTTCCTTGCGCGTGCCGATGGCGTAGAGCGCCTGGCGAATCGAAGCCAGCGCGGAATCGGGTGGATCGATTGGCGACACCGCCAAGGGCCGGCCGATGCGCAACTCGATGCGCGCGCCTTTGCGCGTGAATACCTCGCGCGGCAACAACACCGTACCGAGCGGTTTGCACAGAGCCGAGGCGCCATAGAAAAAACCCGAATTGCGCGCACGGATCTTCACTGGCAACACAGGTGCGCCGGCATTGCGTGCGAATCGCAAAATACCGCGCCGCCAACGGGTGTCGGCAATGCCGCGCCAACCCAAGCGCGAGACTTCGCCCGCCGGAAACACGATCACACATTGCTCGGCGGCCAGGGCATTTTCGATCGCTTGCAAACTTTCGGCGCTGGGCCGTCCACCGAGAATACGCAAGGGCAGCAGCAGATCGCGCAAGCCGTCGATGGCGCAGAGCAAATCGTTGGCAACGATTTTCACATCGCGGCGGATCGAACCCGCCCAATGCAGCAAAGCCAGCGCATCGAGCGCGCCGCAGGGATGGTTGGCGACGATCAGCACGCGGCCAGTCTGCGGCAGACGTTCGCGCTCGATCTGATCGATGCTGTAGCGCACTTCCAAATGCTCCAGTGCCGTCTCGACAAAAGCCAGGCCGCGCAGATGCGAATGTTTCGCGAGAAAACCCGAAGCTTCGTGCAATCGCGAGAACCGGCCGAATGCCCGCAGCAAAGGCCTGGAAATTCTTGCGCGTGCGCCCGTGAACCAGCCGGGATAGCGGTCGGCGACTTGGCGTTCGAGTTCGAGCATGCCAGCCTCGGCGGCGTTGACGATGCGCCAAGGCTAGGTTCACCAGGCAACAAGAGCGTGACAGGCAGGCGTCACCTAGATGACAGTGGACAGCGGACAGCGCGCATGCCGCACGGGTGCCTCGTACGCGATGGTCACGCAGCACTCGTGGACGGTGTCAGCCGGGGCCTGCGGTCTTCTCGCGCAGATAAGCGATGGCACCCGCCAGTGTTTCCAGGCGCGCGTAATCGCGTTCGGGAATGTCGGCGCCGGTCAGCCGGTGGAGCTGGCTGACATAGCGGAACAAATCCATCGAATCGAATTCGAACTGGTCGCGGTAGCGGCGTTCGGGATCGAGCCGCTCGCCCTCCAGATCCGGGGCGACGGCGTACAACGCGGCTTTGACTTGCCGTTGCAGATCTTCCTCGTTCATAACCGCTCCGGATGTTGCAGATAGTCATCGAGCCGGGCCAGGAATTTCGCGGCGCTGCGACCATCGCTGGCCCGATGGTCACCACCGACGGTCACGGTCAGGGTGCGCCGCGCGCTGAGCGCGTTATCACGCGCCCACGCGCGTTCGGCGATCTGCCCGCAGGCGACGATGGCCACTTGCGGCGGATAGATCACCGGCTGCAGCGCATCGGCGGTGTGTTCGCCGAGAATGGTCAGCGTCGCGGTCGCCATCGACATTTCCGAACTGCGCAACCGGCCGTTGCGAACGCGCGTGACCAGATCGTCCAGGCTGGCCATCAATGTGTCCAGGTCGAGTCTGTCGGTATCGAGGATGGCCGGCGCGATCAATCCACCGCCGCGCAGGGCGACGGCGATTCCCAGATTCACCTGCCCGGCCGGCTCGAAGCCGCGTTCGCCGAAATGACCGTTGAGCATCGGCGTGGCCTTGAGCGACAAGGCCACGGCCTTGATCAGCGGCACAGCGTAATGCCAGCGCGCGGACACGGCCCGTTGCGCGTTTTCGCGTTCGAGCCAAACCAGCATCGGCTCCGCATCGAAGGTGGAGCTGACGAAGTAATGCGGAATTTCCCGCCAGGAACGCTGCATTGCTGCGGCGATCGCTTTTCGCATCTCGCCGACATTCAATCCTGGCATCGCCACCGGCGGCGATGCGGCGGACGGGGGCGGTTCGATGGTTTGTGTCATCGCGCCGGTACGCGCTGCGAGTGCGGCATCGACTTCGCGCAAGCCGATCACGCCATCGGCGGCGGCGGTCAAGACGCTGATATCCAACCCGGCCTGCTGCGCGCGCCGCAGTGCGGCGGGAGTCACTTTGGCAACGCTGTTCGTTGCCGATGCCGCTGCCGGTATCGGTGCGTCGAACGCGATTTGTTCCGCTGCCGGGGCCGCCGGGGCGGATGTTGCCATCGCCGGCTTCGCGGCCATCGCCGTTTCCGGCGGCGGCGATACCCCGACCGCCGATACGGCCGATGCCTCGGGCGTCGGGGTTTGTCCATCTTCCCGGATGATCGCGATCGTCGTTCCGACCGGCACACGCTCGCCGATCTGGATCAGTGTTCTTTCCAGCACACCGGGCTGGTAGGTTTGTATTTCTATCGCGCCTTTTTGTGTTTCCACCGCAGCGATCGCATCGCCGCGCTGCAGCCGGTCGCCGGGTTTTTTCATCCATTCCACCAGCGTGCCCGCTTCCATGTCGGCGCCCAGCGAAGGCATTTTGAATTCGCTCATCGGCGCATGGCCTGCAATGCGGCGGCGGCGATGGATTCGGGTTGCGGCGTGGCCGCCAATTCCAGATGACGCGGATAAGGCAACGGCGTTTCGATACTGCACACGCGGGCAACGGGGCCATCGAGATCGAAGAATGCCTGCTCCTGGATGCGCGCGCTGATCTCGCCGGCCAGACTGCCGCTACGCCAGCCTTCATCGACGATGAGCGCGCGATGGGTCTTGCGCACCGATGCCATGATCGCGGCATCGTCGAGCGGACGCAGCGTGCGCAAATCCACGACTTCGGCATCGATTCCCTGCCCGTCCAATATCGCGGCGGCGGCCAGTGCTTTCTTCACGCTGCCGCCATAGGCGATCACGCTGATGTCGCGGCCCGGCCGGCGCACCGCGGCATAGTCGATATCCACCGCCAGATCGCCTTCGGCGGGCAGCTCGCCTTCGTCGTTGTACAAGGCGCCGTGCTCGAAGATCACCACCGGGTCCGGATCGATCAAAGCTGTCCACAGCATGCCACGCGCATCGGCCACCGTGGCCGGCGCCACGACGCGGATGCCGGGCACATGCGCGAACCAGCACTCGAAACTGTGCGAGTGCTGCGCCGCCAGTTGCCGGCCCGCGCCGGTGGTCATGCGGATCACCAGCGGCACCGACAACTGTCCGCCGGACATATGGCGCAAAGTAGCGGCGTTGTTGACGATCTGATCCAGAGCCAGCAGGCTGAAATTGACCGTCATCAACTCGACGATGGGGCGCATTCCGCCGAGTGCGGCGCCGATGCCCGCGCCGGTGAATCCGGCTTCGGACAAGGGCGTATCGCGCACACGGTCCTCGCCGAATTCCTGCGACAGTCCCTTCGAGCAGGCGTAAGCACCGCCATAGCGGGCCACATCTTCGCCCATCAGGAACACGCGCGAATCGCGCTGCAATGCCTCGCGCAGCGATTGGCGGATGGCTTCGCGGTAAGTGAGCGTGCCGGTCGCGGTCATGGCGAGGCCGCCGTGCGCCCATGCGGGGTATAGACGTTGCTCGCCACGGTCTCGGCCGATTCCCAGGGCGCGGCTTCGGCGAAGGCCACGGCATCGGCGATCACGGCAGCCACTTCCGATTCGATTTCGGCAAGGTCGCTTTGCCGGACGAATCCGTTTTCCAACGCCCAAGCCGAGAAACGGCGGATCGGGTCGTGCGCTTTCCATTGTTCGACTTCGGCCTTGTCGCGATACAACTGGGCGTCGAACATCGAATGCGCGCACAGCCGGTAGGTTTTGTTTTCCAGCAATTGCGGTCCATTGCCGGCGCGCACATCGTTGGCGGCGCGCTGCGCGGCCGCTTCCACTTCCACCACATCCATACCGTCCACGGTCTGCGCGGAAATGTCGTAGCGTTCGGCGTGCCGGCGAATGTCGGTAACCGCAAGCTCACGTCCGAGCGCGGTACCCATCGCATACAGATTGTTCTCGCAGACAAACAGCACCGGCAGTTTCCACAGCGAGGCCAGATTGAGCGATTCGTGGAATTCGCCTTCGGCCACCGCGCCTTCGCCGAAGAAACAACAGGTCACTTGCCGCTTGCCGAGCATCTTGTCGGCCAATGCCAGGCCCACGGCCAGCGGCAGTCCACCGCCGACGATGGCGTTGCCGCCGTAGAAACGCCGGCCTGCATCGAACACATGCATCGAGCCGCCACGGCCATGACTGGAACCACTGGCCTTGCCGTACATCTCGGCCATCACCTCGCGTGCCGGCAGGCCGCGCAACAGCGCATGGCCGTGTTCGCGATAGGTCGCCACCACCGCATCCTCGGGCGCGAGCGCGCGCATCACGCCCACGGCATTGGCTTCCTCGCCGATGTACAGGTGCAGGAAGCCGCGGATTTTTTCCTGTGTGTACAGTTCGGCGCATCGCTCCTCGAAGCGGCGGATCAGGATCATTCCTTGCAGCAATTGCCGCGCCCGCTCGCGGGTCAGGTGCGGCTTGCCCCGGACGATGGCGTTCACGGAGCGCTCTCCAGGCTGGAGGTGTCGCCTTCGGGCAATCCCAATTCGCGCGCCTTGATCAGCCTGCGCATGATCTTGCCCGAGCGGGTCTTGGGCAGATCGTCGCGAAATTCGATCTCGCGCGGCGCGACCGCCACACCCAGTCGTCTGCGTGCGTGGGCAAGCAATTGCCTGCGCAACGCCTCGTCGGCGGTGAACCCGTGCTTGATCGAGACAAAAGCCTTGACCACTTCCATCGCGACCGGATCGGGAATTCCGATCGCTGCCGCCTCGGCCACGGCCGGATGCTCCATCAACACGCTTTCGATCTCGAACGGGCCAATCAGATGCCCGGCCGATTTGATCACATCGTCGCCGCGCCCGACGAACCAGTAATAACCATCGGCGTCGCGCTTGACGATATCGCCGCTGCGATACCAGCCGTCGATGAAACATCGCCGGTAGCGTTCGTTCTCGCCCAGATAGCCGCGAAACATCGAGGGCCATCCGGCCTTGATCGCCAGTTCGCCCTGCTGGTCGGGCATGTCGATCCGATGCAGACCGTGTTCGTCGATCCGCACGATGGCCACTTCGATGCCGGGCATCGGCCGGCCCATCGATCCGGGCTTGATCATCATGCTGGCGAAATTAGCCACCATGATTCCGCCCGTCTCGGTCTGCCACCAGTTGTCGTGTATGGGCAGGTGCAAGGTGTTGTAACCCCAGAGCACAGCTTCGGGATTGAGCGGTTCGCCGACGCTGGCGATGAAGCGCAATGCCGACAAGTCGAAGCTGCGCGGCAAGGCATCGCCGGACTTCATCAGCATGCGGATAGCGGTCGGCGCGGTGTACCAGACATTGACGTGTTGCTGGGCCAGGGTTCGATACCAGCGCTCGGCATCGAACTCTTCCTCGTCGGCGATCAATGTGCAGCCCAGCGCCAGCGGGCCGATGATGCCGTAGGATGTGCCGGTGACCCAGCCGGGGTCGGCGGTACACCAGTAGATGTCGTCGGGGCGCAGGTCCAGGGCCTGGATCGCGGTCATCCGGTGCGCGATCACACTCGCATGCGCGTGCATGGCGGCTTTCGGACGGCCGGTGGTGCCGCTGGTGAAATGCAACGTGGCGAGCGTTTCCGGATCGGTCGCGGCGATCGAATAATCAGGCGAGGCCGAATCGAGCAATTGCTGGAAATCGAGCCGCTGGCAAGCACCAGAGAATTCTTCCGTCATCTCCGGAGGACGCGATGGCGTTGTCCGGCGCATGGCGCCATTGCCACCGCCGATTCCAGCAACGGCATCCGGACGCGATGGCGATGGCAAAACGCCACTGACGGACGCATCTTCCTCGACCACGATCACATGGCGCAGATACGGCAGGCGCGCCAGCATCGGCACAATCTTGCGTTCGAACAATCGTGCACCGACGACCAGTACCGCCGGTTCGGCGATCGCCATGCGCGCAGCGATTGGTCCGGGCCCGAACGCCGCAAACAACGGGCACAGCACCGCGCCATGCTTCCACGTGCCCAGCGCTGCCACATACAGCGCGGGCACACGGCCAAGCAAGGTGAACACCCGTTCGCCGCGCTGCACGCCGAGGGTTTTGAGCGAATTGGCGAAACGATTGCTCAGGCCGGCCAGCTCGACATAACTGAATTCCGCCGTTGCACCATCCCGGGCCAGGCATCTCAACGCGATACGCTCGCCGCGACCGGCATGGACATGCCGGTCAACGGCTTCATGGGCGATATTGATGCCTTGTCCATCCGGCAATCCGGCCAATTGCGCCCGGGCCTGTTCCCAGGAAAAGTCCTTCCGTGCCCGTTCGTAATCGTCAAGGTTGGGCGCGGCGATGCCGGGCCTTGCGGTCTTCTGGATGGTCGGCCCGTCCACGGTGAACTCCCGGCTCGGCATCTGGCGGAAGTGTGAACGCCGAGCCCGTGCGGACTTTGACCTCGGTCAATCCCAGCGCCGATACAGAGGCCTTTTTACGGAGTGTTTGTTGACCATCGTCAATGGCCGCGGATCGGCAGGCGGGCAAGCTGCAAGCCATGCTGCGAACCGATGAGGTGCCGTCATGCGTATCGCCGATATTTGTACTCGCCATGTGATCCACGTCGGCGCCGATTCATCCTTGCGCGAGGTGGCCGAAACGATGCGAAAACACCATGTCGGCGCCGTGGTGGTGATCGAACCGCCCAATGGCGAACGCATTCCCGTCGGTATCGTCACCGACCGCGATATCGTGCTGGCGGTCATTGCCCGCGGCGTGGCCGTGGACGCGCTTCGCGTGGGCGACATGATGACGAGGCATGTCATCACTTGCAGGGACGACCAGGAGTTGTTCGATGCGATCCAACTCATGCGCGAACGCGGTGTACGCCGCCTGCCGGTACTCAACGGCAAGGGCGGCTTGATCGGCATGGTTTCGGCCGACGATATCTATGGCGCGCTCAGCATGCATATGCGCGAACTCAGCCAGGCGCTCACCCGCGAGCAGGTGCGCGAGATGGAAATACGCACGTGATGCTCCCTCACTTTCCGGAGGACCGGCCATGCCGCAACGGACACTGATCGCCTATTACTCGATGACCGGCAACACCCGGAAAATCGCCGACGAAATCCGCAGCACCATCGGCGCGGATTTCGAGGAAATCCGCGAGCCGAAAACCCGGCACGGCTTCGGCGGCATGCTGCGCGCGTTCTACGATGCCATCGTGCGGCGCGAACCGCCGATCGAACCCATCACCAGAAACCCCGTCGATTACGATCTTCTGGTACTGGGCGGCCCGGTCTGGGCCGGGCGAATGGCCGCGCCGCTACGTACCTATGCGCACCGCTATGGCGCACAAGCGCATCAGGTGGCATTTTTCTGCACCGAGGGCGGACGCGGCGCACAACGGGCTTTCGCGGAGCTGGAGAAATTCTGCCAGCATGCGCCGAGCGCGACTCTGGTCGTCGATGCCGGACATCTGGAACCGCTCGCGCATCAAGACGCACTGCGGCACTTCGCCCGCTCCGTCCGGCCAACGGTGCAATGAACGGACGCGGCCGGTCATCGACCCGGCGGTCGCCGGCGTGAGCACGGTTCCCGCCAGTCCCGGCATCACCCAGGATAAGGACGCGACGGTCGCGACCATCGGGCCGTTCCTGGGGGAGAGACACATCGCGTATTTCTCGATGGAAATTGCGCTCGATCCGCGCGCGCATACCTACAGCGGCGGCCTGGGCATGCTCGCAGGCGACATGGCACGCGCCGCCTGTTCGATGAAGGGAGCCGAACCGGTCGATGCCGCCCGCGCGATTGACTTCGATCAACATCGCGTTCGCACAGGCGCCTAAGCTGCGACGCAACAACAAGAACGATTCGGAGAAAGCATCATGGCGCTCCAGGACATTCTCACTTACACGCCGATCTATGGCCGCATGCCTGGCCATCTGGGTTATGCGGCACGTCTCGCTGCGCGGTTGCATGCACGCTTGACCGGCATCTATGTGCATTTGCCGCTCAATACCTTCGCCGTTCCCGACGACCCCGGCCTGCTCGCCGCGCTCGCCACGCAACGCGACAAGGACATGGACGAGGCCAAGGCCACTGGCCGCAGATTCACCGAATTCGCGCACACCTTCGGCGTGCAGGACAGCGACTGGCTGATCGCCGAGGGCGAGCCATCCAAAGTGCTGGCGCTGGCTGGAGCCTGCCATGACCTGCTCGTTGTCGGCGTGGGCGAACATTCCGGATCGGCCGGGTTCGAGCCGATCGAGCACATCCTGCTGGAAGCACGGATGCCCTGCCTGCTGGTGCCCGATGCGGCCGCGACTTCCGACCGCTCGTTCGAGCGCATCGTCATTGGCTGGAACGGTTCGATCGAGGCGATGCGAACCGTGCATGCGGCACTGCCCTTGTTGTCCGGCGCAAAACAGGTGGTCTTGCTCAAGGGCCGGACTCGCGACTATCGCGTCACCATGCCGCAACCGCCGGCATTGGACATCGATGCCTACCTGGCCCGGCACCGGATCGCGTTCGAACAGCAAACGCTGGCCACCGAAGAAGAAAGCGCGGGAGAGTCGCTGCTGGCAGCGGCCGATCACCTGCAAGCCGATCTGCTGATCATGGGTGCTTACGGCCACAGCCGATTCAGCGAATGGCTGCTCGGCGGGGCGACTCGCCATGTGCTGCGGCATGCGCGGATTCCGGTGTACATGCACCACTGATCGGTCGCCGGCGATTTCACCCTCGCCGGCCGGCTCGGCGCCGTCAATACCGCATTTTCAGCGCAGCCACTCCGCACGCAGGCGCATGCACTGTTCGCGCCAGGGACAGTCCACATCCTGACAATGGAATCGCTGCGATGTGGCAAAGCACGGCTCGTGGCCGGCCGCGAGTTGCTCGCGCCAAATATTCCACCGTTCGCTGCAGGACTTGGCATTCTTCGGCGGCGGCGCGGGCGAATGCTGGTGCGATTGCGTTCGCGCCGCATGCGGCAGCCGCACCACCTTCGACACCGATGCGGCAGCGCAATTGGAATCGATCCCGGGAATGGACGCGTAGCGGGCCATCGGCGTGCATCGCTGGATTGGAAATTGGTTCGCTTCGCGGCGAGCGAGACCGGCAATAATTCGTCCCGAAGTGACCAACGACTCGACGGTCGAGCGCATCGGCGCGAAGCGATGGGTGATTGTCCGCGCATGTACGCCTGGCTTGTTTTGATGCACGTCATAAAAGCCGCAGATCGAGCCCGCAAGCCTGTGCGCGGCATCACAACGCTTTGTAACAGACTTGATCCACATCAACACGGTACTGCACGGCATCGTTAGCCTTGTTCGAACCCAGCCGTTGGAGGAACCAGGCCTTGGCCGCATTCTTTTTTAGGTGCTTTGATCGTGCTGGCCGCCACGGCGCTTGCGTTGTGGGGCCTGCTGCTGTTGCATCGCGGCCGAGGCGCCGAGAAGATCGTGCTGATCGGCATCGCGGGCCTGCTGGCTTTGCTGGTGGGCTTGGTGACGGCGCTATGCACGGGCTATCACCTGGTCAAGTACCGGCAATACCTGGGTGCCATGAGCGAACACGCGATGATGGAAGTCCGCAGGGGCACGCCGATGCATACACCGCCAGACAAGAAAGCCGACAACGCCACCGCGCCAACCAAGAACCGAGGCGATGAGGATTCGCGATAGGCCAAGCACCAGGCGTATCGAACCGACGGCATCCGTGGCCGACACCGGCGACCATTCCACGAAGATGGCGAGTGAACCGGCGCCCTCGAACTCGCGGCGCGGGTTGTCAAGCCATGAGGCCGCCGAAAGACTTCGCCGGGACGGCCCCAACCTGTTGCCACAACCGGACCGGAGGCGACACCTGGCCATCGTGCTGGATGTGCTGCGTGAGCCGATGCTTTTGCTGCTGATCGGCGCGGCGGTCATCTATCTGCTGCTCGGTGATGCGCAGCAGGCAGCGGTGCTTGGCGTTTCGGTGCTGCTGGTGATCGCCCTGACGATCTACCAGGAGCAAAAATCCGAGCGCGCCCTGCAAGCATTGCGCGACTTGAGCAGCCCACGCGCTCGCGTGCTGCGCGATGGCCAGGCGCATATCATCGCGGCGCGCGATCTGGTGCGTGGCGATGTGATTGTTGTGGCTGAAGGCGATCGCATCCCGGCCGATGCGCGCGTGCTGGACGAGTTCGACCTGCACGTGGATGAATCCATGCTCACCGGCGAGTCGGTGCCGGTGCATCGCGGCATCGCCGAAGGGGCGCAAAACGAGGATGGAGTATTGCGCGCCAGCACATTGGTCGTGCGCGGCCGCGGCACGGCCGAGGTGATCGCCACGGGCAGCGCCACCGCAGTGGGCCAGATCGGCCTGGCCCTGCGCACTATCCATCCCGAGCCGACCCCGATGCAACGCGAGATGCGCCGCGCGGTCATGCTGTTTTCGCTGCTCGGACTGACCTCGTGCGTGTTGGTGGTGATCTTGTACGTCACCACTCGCGGCAACTGGCTGCAAGCCTTGCTGGCCGGCATCACCTTGGCCATCTCCAACATCCCGGAAGAATTTCCGGTGGTATTGGCAGTGTTCATGGCGCTGGGCGCGTGGCGAATGGCACGACACCAGGCGTTGGTGCGGCGTGCGCCGGCGATCGAAGCACTGGGCGCGGTGACGGTGCTTTGCACCGACAAGACCGGCACACTGACCGAAAACCGCATGAGCCTGGTCGAACTTCGCACCAATGACGAATGTTCGGCACCGAGCGAACCGCTATCGCCCGCGTTGGCGGCATTGCTCGATTGTGCGGACCGGGCCAGCCCGGATCTGCCACACGACCCGATGGAGCGCGCGATCCGGACGATGGCGGCGCACTTGCCGGCATCCACCGCAGGCGATGGCTGGCAACGTGTCCACGAATATCCCCTGTCGGCCGACCTGCTGGCCTGCGCGCATGTGTGGCGAGTGCCGCAGACTCCGGAATTGATCGTCGCCTGCAAAGGCGCGCCGGAAACGATCGCGCAGTTGTGCGCGCTGAACGCCGTACAACACAGCGCCATGAGCGCGCAGGTCGAAGCCATGGCGAGCCGGGGCCTGCGCGTGATCGCTGCCGCGCAGGCGGTCTGGCATGACGATGCGGAAAAGCTTCCGGCATCGGCTCACCATTTTCGTTTTGTCTGGCGCGGCTTGCTCGGCTTGGCCGACCCGTTGCGCGCGGGCGTTCCGGAGGCAGTCGCGCAGGCGCGCGCGGCAGGCGTGCGCGTGGTCATGCTGACCGGCGATCATTTGCAGACCGCGCGTGCGATCGCGCTGCAAGCAGGTTTGGCCAGACAGGGCGAAGCGGCGCTCGGCCGCGAACTGGATGCGCTCGACGGCACCGCGTTGGCGCACCGCGCGGAACAGCTCGACGTTTTCGCGCGGGTCAAACCCGAGCACAAACTGCGATTGGTTCGCGCGTTGAAACAAGCTGGCGAAGTGGTGGCGATGACCGGCGATGGCGTCAACGACGCACCCGCATTGATGGCCGCGCACGTGGGTATCGCCATGGGCGGACGCGGCACCGATGTCGCGCGCGAAGCGGCGGCAATCGTTCTGCTCGATGACAACTTCGTCACCGTGGTGCGGGCGATCGGACTCGGCCGCACGATCTACGACAACATCGTGCATGCGGTGCGCTTCATCATGGCCGTGCATGTCCCGATCACCGGCCTTGCGCTGCTGCCGCTGCTGGTCGGCGGCCCACTGGTGTTGTTGCCCATACATGTGGTGTTTCTGGAAATGATCGTCGATCCGGCCTGTTCCATCGTGTTCGAGCGCGAAGCGCCGGCCGCGGACGTGATGAGCCGGCCACCGCGCCCGCCAACGCGGCATTTGCTCGACATCGCGACCTTGTTCGGCAGTCTCATCCAAGGACTGGCGGTTTTCCTGGCGGTGGCGACGACCTACTTCTACGGGCGCTGGACGGATTTGCCGACGGCGCAACTGGCCGCGTTTTCCTTCACGGCGCTGGTCGCCGGCAATCTGGGATTGATCGCCGTCAATCGCTCCGGCGCCTCGTTGCTGCGCTCGCTGCGACAGCCCAATCCCGCATTCTGGATCGTGACACTGGCGGCGCTGATGCTGCTGCTGGCGATCACTCGATTTCAGGGGCTCGGGCATTGGTTCGGTTTTTCGCCGCCACCAATCCATTTGTCGTTGCTGGCGCTGTTGCTGCCGCAGTTGGCGCTGGTGCTGCTGGTGGGTTTGTACCGCTTGCATGGTTTCGTGTTCGCGCGGGCACGCGGCCAGCGTTAGCGCGCAACGCCGGAACGATGGCTCATTCGTCGCCTTGCCTGACCTGGATCAAGGTGGACCGCTGCGGCCGGAGCACACTCGCAGGCGAGGAACCGGAGAAAAATCCATGAGACGAGTCAACGGAAAAGTTTGCATCGTCACCGGCGGCGCGCTGGGCATCGGTCGCGCCTGCGCCTTGCGGTTAGCCGAAGAAGGCGCGCAGATCGCGGTGTTCGACGTACTCGATGAAGCCGGGGCAGAACTCATCGATGATCTGAACGCATCGGGCACGCAAGCCAAATACTGGCATGTCGATGTCGCCAGCGAGGCCTCCGTCGCCACCGCGATCGCCGCGGTGGCCGGGAGTTTCGGCGCGGTGCATGCGCTCATCAACAATGCCGGCATCGCCGGATGCAACAAGCCCACGCACGAAGTCACCGAAGCCGAGTGGGACCGCGTGCAGGCGGTCAACGTCAAGGGCGTATTCTTTTGCACCAAGCACGCCATCGCCCACTTGCAGCGTGCCGGTGGCGGCAGCATCGTCAACCTGTCCTCGATCTACGGCCTGGTCGGCGCGCCCGATGTACCGCCGTATCACGCGTCCAAGGGCGCGGTGCGTTTGATGAGCAAGACCGATGCATTGATTTATGCCAAGGACCGCATCCGGGTGAACTCCATACATCCCGGCTACATCTGGACACCGATGGTCGAAAACCATCTGCGCGCCAGCGGCGCCACCGACTTGAACGTGGCGCGCGCCGAACTCGGGCAACTGCATCCGCTCGGGCATGTCGGCGAACCCGACGACATCGCCTGGGGCGTGGTCTATCTGGTGTCGGACGAATCCAAATTCGTCACCGGCACCGAGCTGGTCATTGATGGCGGCTATACCGCGCGTTGATGGGCGATGCGAGCAATCACATATCACGCGAGCGATATCGCGCTCGTGATGCGCGCTTGAAAAATTTTTGCGCGGCGATGGCGGCGCTCAGCCTTGATGCCGCAACGCTTCGATCGGATCGAGTTGCGCGGCCTTGTGCGCGGGATAGAAACCGAAGAAAAGACCCGTCGCGACCGAGCACCCCACCGCGAACGCAACCACTTCCCAATCCAGCTGCACCGGCAGCGCGCCGAACTTTTCCGCGAGCAGCGAACCGACGATGCCGATCATCGTGCCGATCGCGCCGCCGCCGAACGAAATCAGCATCGCCTCGGCCAGGAACTGCCGCTGGATATCGCGCGGGCCTGCGCCCACCGCCATGCGCAGGCCGATCTCGCGGATACGCTCGGTCACCGAGACCAGCATGATGTTCATGATGCCGATGCCGCCGACAATCAGCGAGATGCCGGCCACCGCGCCGAGCAGCAGCGACATGATGCGTGTGGTCTGAGTGCGGGTGGCGACGATCTCGGCGATGTTGCGCACGAAAAAATCATCCTCCGCGCCCGGCGCGATGCGATGGCGCTCACGCAACAACACCTCCACCTGTTCCTGCACGTAACCCAGATCCTCGGCACGAGTCACACCCAGCGTGATCTGCCTGACGCCGCCGGGCGGCGTGGCCGACACACCCATCAAGCGGCGCCGACCAGTTTCCAGCGGCACCATGACCACATCGTCCTGGTCCTGGCCAAAACCGCCCTGGCCTTTCGCGGCGAGCACGCCGACCACGCGGAAAGGCACCTTGCCAATGCGCAGGTTCTGCCCGATCGCGTCCTCGTCGCCAAACAATTCACGGCGCACCGTTTCGCCGATGACCACTGACTTGGCGGCCGAACTGTAGTCGGCCGGTTCGAGCCCGGTGCCGCTGGCGATTTTCCAACTGTTGACCTCGAAAAAATCCGGCTGCACCGCCTGCCAACTGGTGGACCAGTTGTTTTCGCCGTACACGATCTGGCTATTGCCACGCAAAGTGGCCGCCACGTATTGCACCTGCGGAATCTGCGTGCGAATGGCCTCGGCATCGCCATCGGTGAGTGTGATGGTGCTGCCGGCGCCGCCGCGTATGCCGCCACTGCTGGGCGCGCCGGAGTTGATGTCCAGGCGATTGGCGCCAAGTCCGGACACCATCTTGTCGATCTCGCTCTTGGTGCCCTGCCCGACCGACACCATCACGATGACCGCGGCAATGCCGATGATCACGCCCAGCGAAGTCAAGGCGCTGCGCATCCAGTTGCCGCGCAGCGCGAACACCGCCGTGCGCAAGGTATCGTCGAAGGTCATGCCGGCACTCCCACTTCCTGCATCCGGCCGTCGTGCATCTGGCAGATGCGGTCGGCGAATTTCGCGACATGGGCATCGTGGGTGATCACCACAATGGTGTGTCCTTGCTCTTTCAGGCTCTTGAACAAAGCCATGATCTCGTCGCCGGTGTGCGAGTCCAACGCGCCGGTCGGCTCATCGGCGAGGATCAATTGCGGCCGGTTGATCAACGCGCGGGCGATCGCCACGCGCTGCTGCTGGCCGCCGGACATTTCCGAAGGACGATGGCCGGTGCGCGTGCCCAGGCCGACCGCTTCGAGCGCTTCTCGTGCGCGCGCTTCGCGGTCGGCCAGCGGCGCGTTGGCATAAGTGAGCGGCATCATCACATTGTGCAAGGCATCCAGGCGCGAGAGCAGATTGAAGCCCTGGAACACGAAGCCGATTTTTTCCAGGCGCAGCCGGGCCAATGCTTCGGCATCGAGCGTGGACACGTCCACGCCATCGCAGTAGTAGCGGCCGGAGCTGGGCGTATCCAGGCAACCGAGCAAATTCATCAACGTCGATTTACCCGATCCCGAAGGCCCCATGATGGCGATGAATTCGCCACGCCCGACCCGCAGATTCACTTCGCGCAACGCGACCACCTCAGCCTGGCTACCGGCGGCATAGACCTTGCCCAGGTCCTCGGTATCGATGACCGGCGCATCCGTCATGGCGAGGCGACCGGCTGCGCGCTGCCGACGATGACCTTGTCGCCCTCGACCACACCATCGCCGATGATCTCGGTGCGCGTGCCATCCGAGGCGCCGATCCGCACCGATACTTGTTCGGGTTTTCCGTCGATGAGTTTGTACACCGTGGCGCGTTTGACGCTAGCCAGCGCGCCGAGTTCGCTATCCCAGAGCGCCTGTTGCTGCGCGTTGAGCGTGGCACGGAAGGCTGCGAACGATTGCTTGATGCGCTCGGCCATGCGCCCGCTGTTGCCGCCATTGCCGTTGTTGCCGCCACCACTGCGCGGCCGGTTGCCGGCGGATGCATTCGCGCCTCTGCCCGCCCGGTCACTCGCGCCATTACCCGACCCATTGCCTGCCGCCTGACGCGCGGCCTGCATCCGCTGGCGCACCGATTCCGCCGCCGCATCGAAAGCCGAGCGTTGCGCGGTGTCGAGCTTGAGCCGGTCCGCGACCTTGGACAGCGCATCGATCATCATCGCTCCACCACGGCCGGCACCCGGACTTCCGCTGGCATTGGAACCGGCCGTCGAAGCATTGCCGCCCGTTCCCGCATCGGCGGGCCGGAAGCGCAAAGCGGCATTGGGCACGCTCAGCACATCGCTGCGCCGGTTGATCTCGATCTCGGCATTGGCGGTCATGCCCGGCAGCAAGGTCAGATCGGAATTTTCCAACTGCACCACCACCGGATAAGTGATGACATTGGCGGTGTTGGTCGCCGCCAATCGCACCTGAATCACGCGGCCGGGAAAACTGCGATCGGGAAATGCATCGACGGTAAAGCGCACCGGCTGGCCGACGCGCACCTGGCCGATATCGGACTCGTCGATGGTGAGCACGATTTCCATCTGACGCAGGTCGCCGGCGATCTTGAACAACACTGGCGTCTGCAAGCTGGCGGCCACAGTCTGGCCCGGTTCGACGGCACGTTGCAGCACGACGCCATCGACCGGAGAACGGATCACGGTTTTTTCGAGGTCCAGACGCGCGCTTTCCAAGGCCGCGCTCTGTTGTTGCACCTGCGCCTTGGCCGAAATGATCTGCGCGCGCGCCTGATCACGCGCGGCCAGCGCCTGATCGACATCGGTGCGCGAAACCAATTGGCGCTGGGCAAGATCGGCCTTGCGCCGGTAATCGGCTTCGGCATTGCGCGCCGTGGCCTGGGCCACTTCGACACTGGCGCGGGCACTGGCCAGCGTCGCCGCCGCCTGGTTCACGCGCGCCTGGAATGTGCTCGGTTCGATATGGGCGATGATCTGGCCTTTCTTGACTACATCGTTGTAGTCCACATCCACCGATTGCAATGTTCCCGATACCTGTGTGCCGACATCCACCGTGGTGATCGCACTCAACGCTCCGGTGGCGGAGATGGCGGTGCGGATCTCGCCGCGCTCCACCGGCGCGGTCCGGTAAGCCTGCTCACCATTGCCGCTGCCGCGTCCCTGGAACCACCAGAACAAGGCGGCCAACACCACGACAAGCAAAACCAGCCAACGCCAGCGTCCATGGCTGGAGGATTGTGCGCGATTGGTCGAAGACATCCGGTATCCTAGAATTTGAAGTGTGATGTTTGTAAGGGCCGATCGCCCGGCAATCGCTTCATCGTGCCGTGCATCGCATCGAGCTCGTAATCATAAATGCCAGACACGCTACGGCGGCGTTTGGTTCCACGAAAACTTACCGTATCAATACCCGGCGATCACTGAACCTTATCGGAGCAAGACAGGTGAAACTTCTCAAGAGCATCGTGTTGTCGGTTGTCCTGATCTTGCTTGGCGGCATCGCCTTCGCCCATTCGGGCCTGATCAATCCCGCGGCGGACGAGCCGCATTCGCGTCCGGTGTATTGGCTGATGGACACCTTGCGCCATCGCGGCATCGCCGCCCGCGTGAGCGATATCGATGTGCCCAACCTGCAAGACCCGGCGCTGCTGCGCGCGGGCGCCGGCAATTACGATGCCATGTGCACCGAATGCCACCTCAAGCCCGGCATGACTGACAGCGAAATGCGCCGCGGGCTTTATCCGCAACCGCCGGCACTGAACACGGACGCTGGCCGCACGCCGCCCAGCCATGCCTTCTGGATCATCAAGCACGGCATCAAGGCCTCGGGCATGCCGGCCTGGGGCAAGAGCATGGACGACAAGAGCATCTGGGGTATGGTCGCTTTCCTGCAGACCTTGCCGCGCTTGTCCGCCGAGCAATACCAGGAAGCGGTCGAACACAGCGGCGGCCATTCGCATGGCGGGCCGGGCGAAGCCGACCACGATGAGGCGCCGCACGATCATGCCGATCACGATCATGGCAATGCCGCGCAAGATCCGGACGCTTCGCAAGAAACTGCGCGCTCGTCATTCGAACCCATCGCCGAGCCCGAGGCTGCCAGCGCCGGACACACGCACACGCACGGCGATGCTGCGCACAGTCACGACGACGCCCACACGCATTGAATACCTCGCGCAGCGTACTGCAATAATCGCGCCGTGATTTTTTCTACGCTTTCCACCAGGACTATACGATGATCGCCAGATTCCGATTCACTTGTGTTGCTTTTGCCGTTGGCACCCTGCTCAGCCTTTCCGCCCACGCGCATGACCCGAGCAAGCACGCCACGCCCGCATTGGTCCAGGACATCGCTCCCGACGCGGCGGATGCAGTCAAGGTTGTCGATGCTTTCCACGCCGCGCTCAAGGCGGCGAAACTTGCGGACACTGAAAAACTGCTCGATCCGTCCGTGCTGATTCTCGAAAGCGGCGGCGCTGAGCGCAATCGCGACCAATACATGCAAGGTCACGCTAGCGCCGATGCCCAGTTCCTGAGTCAGGCACAACAACGATTGATTTATCGCCGTGCGCAGATCGAAGGAGACCTGGTCTGGGTCGGCAGCGAAAGCACCTTGCAACGCACGAAGGACGGCAAGCGGCTGAACCTTGCTGAAACCGAAACCATGCTGCTGAAAAAATCCGCGCAGGGATGGAAGATCATGCACATCCATTGGTCGTCGCGGCCGATGCCGGCAGACAAATCGTAACCGTGGAGAATCGCCCATGAACGCATCACGCGCTCTCGTCGTACTGGCCCTGGCCGCATTGGCCGGCTGCGTGCAGACGCCTTCGACATCGCTCGCATCCACCGCACAAGCCGCGCCCGCGCCGGCGCAGGCACCTCCGGCCGCCGCGCAAGATCAAACTGCCGCTCCGCCGCTGGTGCTCGTGCACAAGAGCCCCACTTGCGGCTGCTGCACAAAATGGGTCGAGCATCTTCGTGCTGCCGGATTCACCGTGCAGGTCGATGAAACCGATGACCTGGCGTCGATCAAGTCCCGGCTCGGCGTCCCGGAACAAATGGCCTCCTGTCATACCGCCGAAGTCGCGGGCTATTTCGTCGAAGGCCATGTGCCGGTCGAAGACATCCAGCGCCTGCTCGCGGAAAAACCCGCCACGAAAGGTTTGGCGGTTCCCGGCATGCCGATGGGCTCACCGGGCATGGAAGGCCCGTACACGCAGCCGTACCAGGTCATGCAGGTCGATGCGCAGGGCGAAACATCGGTGTACGCCAGCCACGAATGATGGGTACTTGACTCTGGACCTGGGTCTAGACTGCAGACTGGCCTCCTGAACTTCGGGAACTGTCATGCAGATCGGTCAACTCGCCAAAGCCGCCGGTGTCGCCGTCGATACCGTGCGTTATTACGAACGGCAGGGCCTGCTGCCCGCGCCGCTGCGGCAAGGCTCGGGCTATCGCCATTACCAGGAGCAGGATGTCCTGCGCCTGCGGTTCATCCGCCGTGCCAAGACCTTGGGTTTTACGCTCGAGGAAATCGGCGGACTGCTGACGCTATCGGCGCAGCGAAACGAAGACATGGCCGAACTCAAGCAGGCCGCGCAAGCGCGCCTGCAAGCACTCGATGCCCGCATCGCCGAATTGCAGCGCGTCCGCGCCGGTTTGCAGCAACTGATCACCGTCTGTCCCGGCCACGGCGCGCTAACGCAGTGTCCGATCCTCTCCGCCCTCACCCAGGACTGAGCCATGCATTCGCATCCGCCCCATCCATCCAGCGACCCAAGCAACGCCACGCCTGCGAACCACAACCACGGGCATTGCTGCTCGCACGATCACGCCAAGGAAACCGACACCGTCATCGATCCGGTCTGCGGCATGCGCGTGGACCCGGCCACGGCGAAATTCCACAGTCATCACCAGGGCGAGGAATTTCATTTCTGTTCCGCCGGTTGCCAGAAAAAATTCGACGCTGAACCGGCGCGTTATCTCGATGCCGGAAAAAAGGCGGCAAGCACACCCGCTGCCATCGAACCCGGCCGGCAATACACCTGCCCCATGCATCCGCAAATCGTGCGCGATGCGCCCGGCACCTGCCCCATCTGCGGCATGGCGCTGGAACCGATGTTGCCCACCGAGGACGAATCCAATCCCGAGTTGGATGATTTCACCCGCCGCTTCACCTGGACCTTGCCGCTATCGGTGCTGGTGCTGATCCTGGCGATGTTCGGGCATCGTCTGACGATGCTCGACGCCGGAGCCCGCACCTGGATCGAATTGATATTGAGCACGCCGGTCGTGTTGTGGGCGGGCGCGCCGTTCTTCGTGCGCTGCTTCGATTCCTTGCGCAGCGGCCATCTGAACATGTGGACGCTGATCGGCATCGGTGTCGGCGCGGCCTACGGCTACAGCGTCGTGGCGACCTGGGCTCCGGGCCTGTTTCCGGCTTCGTTTCTCGAACACGGCCGCATCGGTGTGTATTTCGAAGCGGCGGCGGTGATCGTTTCGCTCACATTGCTTGGACAAGTGCTGGAACTGCGTGCTCGCGCCAAGACTTCCTCAGCCATCAAGGCCTTGCTGGGTCTCGCACCCAAGACCGCGCGCCGCATCGAAGCCGATGGCAGCGAAGCCGACGTGCCGCTGGCCGAAGTGCAAGTCGGCGATCGTCTGCGTGTGCGTCCCGGCGAAAAAGTGCCGGTGGACGGCGAGGTGATCGAGGGCCGCTCGCGCGTGGACGAATCGATGCTGACCGGCGAGCCGATGCCGGTGACGAAGGAACCCGCGGACAAAGTGATCGGCGCCACACTCAACACCACCGGCGCCTTGATCATCCGCGCGCAGAAAGTCGGCGCGCAGACCGTGCTCGCGCAAATCGTGCAGATGGTCGCGCAGGCGCAACGCTCGCGCGCGCCGATGCAGCGCATGGCCGATACGGTGTCGTTCTGGTTCGTGCTCGCGGTGCTTGCCTCGTCGGTATTGACCTTCGTGGCCTGGGGCTTGTTCGGGCCGCAGCCTTCCTGGGTCTATGCGGTGCTCAATGCCGTGGCGGTGCTGATCATCGCCTGCCCGTGCGCGCTGGGCCTGGCCACGCCGATGTCGATCATGGTCGCGACCGGACGCGGCGCCAACGCCGGCGTGTTGTTCCGCGACGCCGAGGCGATCGAAACCCTGCGCGGCATCGATACCTTGATCGTTGACAAGACCGGCACCTTGACGATCGGCAAACCGGCGTTCGACCGCATCATCTCCGCTGCCGGCTTCGATGACGACCAGGTATTGCGGTTGGCCGCCAGTCTCGAACAAGGCAGCGAACATCCACTTGCCGCCGCTATCGTCGCGCAAGCTCATGCGCGCAATCTCGGGCTGGTGGCGGCCGAGCACTTCGATTCGGAGACCGGCCTCGGCGTACACGGGCGCGTCGAAGGCAAGGCCATCGCCATCGGCAATACCCGTTTCATGCAAACGCTGGGAATCGACACCGCCTCATTGAATCAGCCCGCCCAAGCGCGACGCAATGAAGGCGCCAGCGTGATGTTCGTGGCCGTGGACGGACAATTAGCCGGTTTGATCAGCGTGGCCGACCCAATCAAGGACAGCACCGCACAAGCCCTGCATGCGCTGCGTGCCTCCGGCTTGCGTGTGGTCATGGCGACCGGCGATGGCATCGCCACCGCCGCCGCCGTCGCCAATACGCTGGGCATCGAGGAATTCCACGGCGAGGTTCGCCCCGAGGACAAGCTCGATCTGGTCGTCAAACTCAAGCGCGAAGGCCGCCGCGTGGCGATGGCCGGCGATGGCATCAATGACGCGCCAGCCCTTGCAGCGGCTGATGTCGGCATCGCGATGGGCACCGGCACCGATGTGGCGATGTCCAGCGCGCAACTGACGCTGGTCAAGGGCGATTTGCGCGGCATCGCCACGGCACGGGCCTTGTCGCAGTCTACCGTCGCCAACATGAAACAGAATCTGGCTTTCGCCTTGGTCTACAACGGACTCGGCGTGCCCATCGCCGCGGGCGTGTTGTATCCGGTATTCGGCCTGCTGCTTTCGCCGATGATCGCGGCCCTGGCAATGAGCCTGAGTTCGGTGTCGGTCATCGGCAACGCATTGCGCTTGCGTTCGGTGACGTTGATTAGTGGCGTTAAATAAGTGGCATCAAATAGCCGATGTGCGTTCGTGCGATCGCCCGCCGATCGCGCGGAGGACGGCATGCCTCAGACATTCGCCACGGCAGGAGCAGGCAGCAAACGGTCGATCTCGGCTTTCGCGACGCGATAGCACTCGCATACATGGGTTTCGAGCAATGCCCGATTGAGTACGGTGATGTGGCCGCGGTTGTATTGGATGATTCCCGCCGACTGCAAGCGGCCTGCCGCCGCGGTAACACCTTCACGGCGCACGCCGAGCATGTTGGCGATCAGTTCCTGGGTCATGGCCAGCTCGTTGGACGGCAAGCGGTCGAGACTGAGCAACAGCCAACGGCAAAGTTGCTGATCGACATGATGGTGCCGGTTGCACACCGCTGTCTGCGCCAACTGGATGATCAGGGCCTGCGTATAGCGCAACATGAGTTGCATCACCGGTCCGGCGCGATTGAACTCGTTCTTGAGCCGCTGCCCATCTAACCGGTAACCATGTCCCTCGCTTTGCACCACCGCCCGGCTGGGCGCGGACGAGCCGCCCATCAACAACGGCACCCCGAGAACGCCATCGTTGCCGACCACCGCCAGTTCCGACGACGCGCCGGTCTGCGTCACATACAGCAAGGACACGATCGCCGTGGTCGGGAAATACGCGTAATGCCGTTCAGCGCCGGACTCGTAAAGAACCTGTCCAAGCGGCATGGAGACCAGCTCCAGATGCGGAAACAATCGTGCACGCGCATCGTCCGACAATGCGGCAAGCAGACGGTTCTGTCGAGGATCGGGGACAACAGGCATGAGGAAACCCAGCGACTAAGGCCCCACTACAAACGCAAAAAGTGGGCAAACCCGGACGGATGGTTTCGTGAGTCTGCGATCGGTCGCGCGATCGTGGAATGATTGCGCCATCCGCAGTGCGCTTCGACATGCGATGGCGAGATCCGCGCATACTGCGCCGATGGCCGAGTATGCAACACTTGCGCGTGCATCGGTTTGCCTTGCGCCCGGATCGATACCGCGCAATCAGCCTCCACTTCACGCTTGCCGGGCATGGCATCGGGGTGGTGGCGAGTCCGTCCGTGGCCACCGGCCGCCAACCGCCCATCGCAGCCAGGCTGCCTGGCTGCCAATAACAGACACTGCCATTGCCAATGACTGCCTATGCAGTTAACGTACGCGGATGCCCAGTCGCGCCAACTCCGTCCTGCCCTCCATTTGCAACGCGCCCTCCGAAGCTTTTTACCGGAGCGATAACTACACCGTCGATGATTCCGTGAGCTATCTGATGCGGCTGGCGCTGGCCTCGATCAGCCGGCAGATCGATCTGCAGATGCAAGAATATGGCGTCACCGCATTGCAATGGGGGCCCTTGCTGCTGATCAAGCACGGGCGCGGCAATACCGCTGCGGCACTCGCGCGCGAATCATCCATCGATACTGGCGCGGTCACGCGCATGCTCGACCGGCTCGAAGCCAAGGGGCTGCTCACACGCGAACGCTGCAAGCGCGATCGCCGCGTCGTCCATCTCAAACTCACCGCCGAAGGCGAGCGCGTGACCGAGCATATCCCCGCGTGCGTCTCGAGCGTGCTCAACAGCCATCTGCGCGGCTTCAGCGTGGAGCAATTCGAATTCCTCAAGGGACTGTTGCGGCAAATGCTGGAAAACGGAAAGCAGCCCGCCTGAGCCACCACTGAGCAACACGAACCTCACCGAATCAAGGAAGACCCATGAATTCACCCTCGTCCGCCCTCGCCCACCCGGCACGGCGCAAGCTATTGCTCGCGTTGTCTGCCATCGTGGCCGCGGCGGGACTGGCTTATGGTGTGTACTGGGTTCTGGTGCTCAATCACTACGAAAGCACGGACGATGCCTACGTGCAGGGCAACATCGTCCAGATCACGCCGCAGATCGCCGGCACCGTCGTTGAAGTCGGCGCGCAGGACACCGATTTCGTCAAGGCGGGCCAAGTGCTGGTGCGGCTCGACCCTTCCGATGCCACCGTGGCGTTGGAACAAGCCAAGGCGCAACTGGCCCAGACCGTACGCGAAGTGAAAATGATGTATGCCAACGATTCGGCCTTGCAGGCTGATCTGGCGTTTCGCCGTGCCGACGCCGCGCGCGTTGCCGCGGAACTGTCGCGCGCCGAGCAGGATCTGCGCCGCCGCAAGGAGCTTGCCGCCAAAGGCGTCATCTCGAAAGAAGATCTCGCGCACGCCAACAGCACGGTGAACGCGAGCAAGAGCGAGTACCTCGCGGCGTTGGCGGCAGTCGATGAATCGCGCCGGCAACTGCAATCCAATCGTTCGCTGACCCAGGGCGTCACGATCGGCTCGCACCCCAAGGTGCTAGCGGCGGCGGCCAATGTCCACGAGGCGTACCTGACCTTCGAACGCACACTCCTGCCATCGCCGGTCACCGGCTATGTCGCCAAGCGCAATGTGCAGATTGGGCAACGATTGCAACCGGGCGCCAACCTGATGTCGATCATCGCCCTCGACCAGCTTTGGGTCGATGCCAACTTCAAGGAAGTGCAATTGCGCAAGATGCGCATCGGCCAGCCAGTAACGATGAGCGCCGATGTGTACGGACAGAAAGTGACTTACCACGGCAAGGTCGCGGGCCTGGGTGCCGGCACCGGCGCGGCTTTCGCCCTGCTGCCGGCGCAAAACGCCACCGGCAACTGGATCAAGGTGGTGCAGCGCGTGCCGGTCCGCATCGAGCTCGACCCCGAGCAACTGCGCGAACATCCCTTGCGCATCGGGCTGTCGATGCTGGCCGAAGTCGATATCAGCGAAAACAGTGGCAAACCCGCCGCCAGCGCTACGTCCAGAGCCATCGCTGCCAATGCGCACGGGTTCAGCACGATGGATCGCCAAGCTGACGTGCTGGTGCAACAGATCATTGCCAACAACCTCAATAACGGCACGACAGCCAGCGTTTCGGCACGCTGAGCCCATGGCGCACGACCCGCCATCCAACGCTTCGGATTCGTTCGAACTGCCGCCACTCAAGGGCGGCGCCCTGATGCTGGGCACCTTGGTGCTTTCGCTGGCGACGTTCATGAACGTGCTCGATACCTCGATCGCCAACGTATCGATTCCGGCGATTTCCGGTGACCTCGGCGTCAGCCCATCGCAAGGCACCTGGGTCATCACCTCGTTTGCCGTCGCCAACGCCATTTCCGTTCCCCTGACCGGCTGGCTGACCCAGCGCATCGGCCAGGTTCGCTTGTTCACCAGCAGCGTGGTGTTGTTCGTGATGGCCTCGTGGCTGTGCGGTTTGGCGACCAGCATCGAATCGCTGATCGCATTCCGCGTGCTGCAAGGCGCGGTGGCGGGACCGATGATTCCGCTCTCGCAGACTTTGCTGCTGTCGAGCTACCCCAAAGCCAAGGCCGGCACCGCGCTTGCGTTGTGGGGCATGACCGTCCTGCTCGCACCGGTGGTCGGGCCATTGCTGGGCGGCTGGATCACCGATCATATTTCCTGGCCGTGGATTTTCTACATCAACATCCCGGTCGGCCTGGGCGCTGCCACCATCACCTGGGCGCTCTACAAGAAACGCGAAACGCCCACGAAAAAACTGCCCATCGACAAGGTCGGATTGTCGCTGCTGGTGATCTGGGTCGGCGCATTCCAGATCATGCTCGACAAAGGCAAGGAACTGGATTGGTTCGCCTCCACGCAAATCACGGTGCTGGCCTGCATCGCGGCCGTGGGCTTCGTTTTCTTTTTGGCCTGGGAACTGACCGACGCGCATCCGGTGGTGGAGCTTCGCCTGTTCGCGCGCAGGAATTTCTGGACCGGCACCCTGAGCATGTCGCTCGGTTATGGAGCGTTCTTCGGTAACGTCGTGCTGCTGCCGCTTTGGTTGCAACAGTACATGGGCTACACCGCTACCAATGCCGGTCTGGTCATGGCGCCGATCGGCCTCCTCGCCATCCTGCTCTCGCCCTGGATAGGCAAGAAAGTCGGCAGTACCGATCCCAGGCGCCTATCGACGGTTGCCTTCGCGGTGTTCGCGCTGGTGATGTGGATGCGTTCTTACTTCAACACCCAGGCGGATTTTGAAACCATCCTGATTCCAACGCTCATCCAGGGCATCGCGATGGCGTTCTTCTTCATCCCGCTGGTCAGCCTGACGCTTTCCAATCTGCCGCCAGAAAAAATCGCCGCCGCCACCGGGCTTTCCAACTTCGCTCGCATCACCGCCGGCGGCTTCGGCGCATCGCTGGCCACTACCTTGTGGGAAAACCGCGCCTCGGTTCATCACGTGCAATTGGCGGAGGCGATCAGTTCGACCAATACCGCCGCCACGCACGCCATGGCGCAATTGCAGGCGCAAGGATTCAGCGCGGCGCAATCCCTGGCGGCGATCAACCAGGCCATCGATCAACAAGCGGCAGTGATGGGCGCCGATGACATATTCCGCGCATCGGCATGGTTGTTCCTGCTGCTGATCCCGATCATCTGGCTGGCGCGGCCTGGGAAAAATGCCGCACCCGTGGATGCTGGGGCGGCGCATTGACTGCATGCAAAATTGAATGCCGCGCTGTCGTCATCCACGACTGACAAACGGATTCGCTGCTGGTTCGGTCAGCTTGCCGTATCAGCCAACCGAACCGCAGAGCGGCCAATAAAAAACCCGGCCAAGGCCGGGTTTTTTATACTGCCGCGAGGGCGAGTGTGGCGTCCCCACGGGGATTCGAACCCCGGTCGCTACCGTGAAAGGGTAATGTCCTAGGCCTCTAGACGATGGGGACAGCGTACCGATTGAAACTTAAGTGGTGGAGCTAATCGGGATCGAACCGATGACCTCTACAATGCCATTGTAGCGCTCTCCCAGCTGAGCTATAGCCCCACCGAAGGAAGAAGCGGAATTCTATCGACGGCCTCCGGAATCGTCAAGCGCAAACTGCCGATTCTTCATCCGCGGCCGTTAGCGGCGTCCTGTCCAGCGTGTGCGGCCCGTGGCCCTGGCTGTTGAGGTATTCCAGCCACTTGTTGAGAAAACTGTTCATCCTCAGCCGGTGGCCGAAAACGACTTTCGGCGAAGGCTTCCAACCCAGCACATCCTGCCAATGCCGGCCGATGTAGCAGTGCGTGACTTCCGCCTGGCGCGCGTCCTGATAAATGCGCACGTAGGCCGAGGGGTCCGGCTGCCCGGTCACCGGGTCGTTCATGCGGTAGCTCAAGCGCAGTTCCAGGGTGTAGGGATGGACTTCCAATACCTCCACCACCAGATCCAGGCCATCGTCGCAACGCGACAGATACTTGCCCGGCTTCAGCCCGGGCAATTCGAACAGGCGCGAGAGCCGCTGATAATTTTCGCCATAGAGACCCATCAGCCAACTCAGGCGGCTGAATCGCGGAAACTCTTGGCGGACGATCGCGGACATGGCCCGATGCTAACACGCACTTTGCCGGGTGCAATCAGAACATGTGACGCTGAATACCGAACTGCGCGAGAACCTTGCTGGCGATCTCCTCGATCGATGTATGCGTGGTGCTGAGCGAGGGGAGATTCTCGGCGCGAAACAGCATTTCCGCGCGCGCCACTTCCTTGCGGCATTGTTCCAAAGTCGCATAGCGCGAACTGGGTTTGCGTTCGGTGCGGATGTGTTGCAGGCGGATCGGGTCGATGGTCAGGCCGAACAATTTATTGCGGTGCACTTTCAGGCGTTTGGGCAGGATTTCGTTTTCCAGGTCCTCGTCGGTGAGCGGATAGTTGGCCGCCTTCACGCCGTAATGCAGCGCCAGATACAGGCAAGTCGGCGTCTTGCCCGAGCGCGACACGCCGACCAGGATCAAGTCGGCCTCGTTGTAGTTCGGATCGACACCATCGTCGTGGGTCAGCGCGTAGTTGGTGGCGTTGATGCGCTGCTCGTAGGCGGCGAAATCGACCATGCCGTGCGCCTGCCCGCTGCGCGGGTGATGAACGGTGCCGAGTTCGATCTCCAGCGGCTGGATGAACGGCGCGAAGATATCGAGCATCAATGCCCCGCTGTCGGCCAAAATCCTGCTCAATGACTGGTCCACCGCGCTGCTGACCACGATCGGGCGCAACCCGGCATGTTCCCCGGCCGCCTTGATCTGTTCGGCGGCGGCCATGGCTTTTTCCGGCGAATCAACGAAGGAAATGCGCAAAGTCCGAAATTGCAGGCCGCTGAACTGTGTCAACAGGCTGTGTCCAATGGTCTCGGCGGTGATGCCGGTGCCATCGGAAATGAAGAAAACCGGTCTGGGTTCGGTCATGGGGCACGCTCGATGGGCAAACGCCGATATTGTGCCCGACCCTTGCGCACCTGCGTTGCTTGTCCCTGCCTTGCCCGGCGCGGGATAATGGGCGTCTTGGGCCATCGCCCGGCTATCTGGAGTCCGTCTTGAGCACACGCATCCTTTGGCTGCACGAACTTCGCCTTTCCGATCTGTCCAAGGTCGGCGGCAAGAACTCCTCGCTCGGCGAGATGATCGGCAACCTCAGCGAACTCGGCGTATCGGTGCCCGGAGGATTCGCCACCACCGCCGAAGCTTTCCAGGAATTCATCGCACACAACAATCTGTCGCAGCGAATTTTCGACCGGCTCGCCGACCTGGACGTCGAAGACGTGGATGCCCTGGTGCAGGCCGGCGCGGAGATCCGCAGATGGGTCGTCGAGGCGCCGTTGCAGCCCTTGCTGGAAGCGGAAATTCGCCAGGCACATGAAAAAATGTGTGCCGATGCTGGCGACAGCGCTATCTCGGTGGCTGTGCGTTCCTCGGCGACCGCCGAAGACCTGCCCGACGCCAGTTTCGCCGGTCAGCAGGAAACCTACCTCAACGTCACCGGCATCGAGGACGTGCTGGTCAAGGTCAAGGAAGTATTCGCCTCGCTGTACAACGACCGGGCCATCGCTTACCGCGTGCATCACGGTTACAAGCATGAGGATGTGTTCTTGTCCGCCGGTGTGCAGTTGATGGTGCGCTCGGATATCGGCTCGTCCGGCGTGCTGTTCACGCTCGATACCGAATCGGGATTCCGCGATGTGGTGTTCATCACCGCCAGCTACGGCCTGGGCGAAAACGTCGTGCAAGGTGCGGTCAATCCCGACGAGTTCTACGTGTACAAGCCGACCCTGCGCGAAGGCCGCCAAGCCATTCTGCGGCGCACGCTGGGCAGCAAACAAATCCGCATGGTGTATTCCAAGCTCGATGGCGAGCGCGTGCGCAACGAAGAAACGCCGGCCGAACTACGCGCGAAATTCTCGATCAGCGATGCCGATGTGCAGGAGCTGGCCAAGCAGGCGCTGCTCATCGAACAACACTACGACCGGCCGATGGATATCGAATGGGCCAAGGACGGTCACACCGGCAAGCTGTACATCGTTCAGGCGCGGCCGGAGACGGTGAAATCGCGCGCCAAGGCCACGCAGATCGAACGTTATCATCTGCAATCGCGCGGTCCGGTGCTGTCCGAAGGCCGTTCGATCGGCCACAAGATCGGCTCGGGCGTGGCCCGGGTGATCCGCAGCGTAACCGAGATGAACAAAGTCCAGCCGGGCGATGTGCTGATCGCCGACATGACCGACCCCGATTGGGAGCCGGTGATGAAGCGCGCTTCGGCCATCGTCACCAATCGCGGTGGCCGCACCTGCCACGCGGCGATCATCGCCCGCGAACTGGGTGTGCCAGCGGTGGTCGGCTGCGGCGATGCGCTGGAAAACATTCCTGACGGAATCGAAGTCACTGTCTCGTGCGCCGAAGGCGATACCGGTTTCATCTATAAAGGCCTTCAGCCTTTCGAAAAGATCGTCACCGATCTGGACAACATGCCGCCTGCCCCGCTCAAGATCATGATGAACGTGGGCAATCCCGAGCGCGCGTTCGACTTCGCGCAATTGCCGCATCAGGGCATTGGCCTGGCACGGCTGGAGTTCATCATTGCCCGCCAGATCGGCGTGCATCCGAAGGCGCTGCTGGATTTCGCCAATCAGCCGGCCAAGATCAAGGCGCAGATCACACCCTTGATCGCCGGCTACGCCGACCCGGTGAGTTTCTACGTGGATCGTTTGGCCGAAGGCATCGCCACGCTTAGCGCCGCGTTCGCGCCGCACACGGTGATCGTGCGTTTGTCGGATTTCAAATCCAACGAATACGCCAACCTGATCGGCGGCAGCCAGTACGAACCGCATGAAGAGAATCCGATGATCGGATTCCGCGGCGCGTCGCGCTATGTCGATCCGAGCTTCAGCGATTGCTTCGCGCTGGAATGCCAGGCGGTGAAGAAAGTACGCGATGAAATGGGCCTGACCAATTGCTGGGTCATGATTCCGTTCGTGCGCACGCTCGATGAGGGACGCAAGGTCATCGAAGTGCTCGAGAGCAACGGGCTCAAGCGTGGCGAGAACGGCCTGAAGATCATCATGATGTGCGAGGTGCCTTCCAACGCGCTGCTGGCCGATGAATTCCTGGACATCTTCGATGGTTTCTCGATCGGCTCCAACGACTTGACCCAGCTCACGCTCGGACTCGATCGCGACTCGGGCATCGTCGCGCACCTGTTCGACGAACGCGACCCGGCGGTCAAGAAATTGTTGTCCCTGGCCATCCGCGCCGCGCGCGCCAAGGGCAAGTACATCGGCATCTGCGGCCAGGGCCCGTCCGATCATCCGGACTTGGCCGACTGGCTGATGCAGCAAGGCATCGAGTCGGTATCCCTGAACCCCGATACTGTCATCGACACCTGGCTGCGACTGGCCAAACTCAAGGCGGCCAGTTGATCGGCCGTCGTCGTGCAATCGCTGCCGACGATCGCTGCCGACGTTCGGTATTCCAACATCGATGAGCAAGAGGTAAGCATGCCGTGAACAACAGTCTTGGCTCGCGTGCGGCGCAAATCGACTGGGTGCAATTGGGCTTGAGCTGGGGTCTGCGTCTGGCAGCCGCGTTGGCCTTGGTGCTCTTCGGCATGTGGCTTGCCCGCTCCATAGCCAACGGGATTTCCCGCGCTCTGCAACGCGGCGGTGCGGATGTCATCCTGCGCGATTTTCTGCATCACGTGATTTACGCGGTGCTGCTGGTGGTGGTGTTCATCATGGCGCTGGGCACCATCGGTGTGCAGACCACCTCACTGTTGGCGGTACTGGGCGCGGCCGGTTTGGCGGCGGGTCTGGCGATGAAGGATTCGCTGTCCAACGTCGCCTCCGGCGTCATGCTGATCGTGCTGCGGCCATTTCACGGTGGCGACACGGTGAAGATCGCCGGCATCGAAGGCGTTATCGAGCAAGTGCGCATTTTCCAGACGGTGCTGCGCACGGCGCAGAACCACACAGTCATCCTGCCCAACAACCAGATCACCGCCGAGGCGATCATCAACTACACCGCCAAGGGCGAACGCCGGATCGACCTGCCAGTCGGCATCGGCTACAACGACAAGATCGGACAGGCCCGCGACATCCTGCTGGCGATCGCCGCCGCCAACGGCAAAGTGCTCAAGGAACCGGCCGCGGACGTGATGGTGACCGGACTGGGTGAAAGCAGCGTCGGGTTGATGCTGCGCGCGTGGGTGAAGGTGGCCGATCATGGCAACGTCACCAGCGAATTGATCGAAGCAGTGCACGATCAGTTCGGGAAAGCGGGTCTGAGCATTCCCTACCCGCAGCGCGACCTACACGTTTTCCATCATGGCTCCGACCCGCGCGGCACCGCCCTGACAACAGGCAAGGAAAACGCCTGATTACCGTGGCGCGATGTTCGCGCACACAACATCGCGACTAACCGATCACCCGGTTGCGGCCCTCGTTCTTGGCCTCGTAGAGTCTTTGGTCGGCGCGTGAAACCAGCCGCTCGTGATGCGCCAATCCCGTACGTTCGGCGATGCCGATGCTCACGGTGATGCGCAAGCCGGGGGCGAACGAACTGCAATCGATCGCTTCGATGGCGTTGCGCAGACGTTCGCTGCAGGCTCGTGTTGCGGCGATGTCCAGGCCCGGAAACAGCAACGCGAATTCCTCGCCGCCCCAACGCGCGAGCCGGATGCCCGCATGCCAAGGCGCGAAGTTTTCGCGATCCATTTCCGCCTGCATCACCTTCGACACCACGCGCAATGCGTGATCGCCGACATCGTGCGAGAAATTGTCGTTGACGTGTTTGAAGTAATCGATGTCGAGCAATCCGAAACAAAGCGGCTCGTTGAGTTTGACCGCTTCGTTGAATGCCTTCGCCAGCGTCTCGTCCATGCTTCGGCGGTTGGCAAGACCGGTCAATGCATCGGTACGGGCCTGGGTCTCGAACGCTTCCGATTGCTGACGGATGGTCTGGTTGAGCTGTTCGAGCTGGCCGTTTTTCTCGCTGAGCGCCCGGGTGCGCTGCGCGACGATCTGGCTCAATTCCAGCTCTCTGGCTTCCAATGCACGAACCCGTCGCCGGTACAGGCTGTAGAGCAGGCTCGCCAATGCCAGGCCGGCAAACGGCAGGAACCACGGCCGCTGGTAGAACAAGGGGCGGATCTCGAACACCTGGGTCGCCGCTTCCTGGCTCCATTTTCCACCGCGCCCGGCCGCAACCTGGAATCGATAATTGCCCGGCGGCAGATTGGTGTATTGGGCATTGCGCAATTGCTCGCGATCGACCCAGCCCTGATCGAAGCCATCGAGGCGATAGCGATAGGCGATTTGTTCCGGCGTGCGATAGGTCAGACTGACGTAATCGAGTTCCAGCTTGCGCGTGCCCGGCGGCATCACGATCTTGCCGCCCGGCACGGCCATCTTGCCGTCGATGCGAACGCCTTCGATCACCACCGGCGGCGGTTCGAGTTGGTAACGCGCCAGTTGATCGGGCTGCACCACCGCCACACCTTTCGCCGTCGCCACCCACAAGCGCCCGTCCGTGGCGCGCAATGCAGCCGGACCGGAACCACCATTGCACTGGGCGCTGCCCATGCCGTCGGCCTCGGCGAATTGCGTGGTCTTGATCATCGACTGCCGCCCGGCCAGTACCGCATCGACCTCGCTGCGGCGGATATGGACCACACCGGAATTGGAAGTCAGCCAGAAGTTGTTGTACGAATCGGCGAGGACTTGAAAAATCGTGCTTACCGGCAAGCCATTGCGCCGGCCCAGAATGCTGAATTCATCGTCGCGCCAACGCAGCAGGCCGCGATCGGTGGCAAACCAGATCGTTCCATCGGCGTCCTCATGAATGCCGAAGACATCCTGCGCGCCCTCGAATCCGGAGATATCGACGGCGGTGATCTTGCCCTTCTCGAAATAGGACAAACCGTTGGCGGTGCCGATCCACAGCCGCCCGCTGCGCGAGCGGTGCAAGCTCCGGATGAAATCCCGCGACAAACCATCCTTTCGCGTGTAACTGGTGATCTTGCCCGATTGAATATGCGCCAGCCCTCGCGCCGCGCCGACCCACAGACTGCCGTCGTCATCGATCAGCAACGCGCGCACCTGGCTGGCTGGCAGGCTGCCCAGGATCATTTGCTGACTGAGAATCTTGTTGTTTTTCCAGTGGATCAAACCCTTGGAATACAGACCGATCCAAAGACTGCCATCGCGATCTTCGGCTAGGCTGAGGATGGCATCGCCAGTCAAACCGGCCTCGGCGCCGATGTGCGCGATTTTTTCGTTCTGCCAGCGATCGAGTCCGCGACTGGTGCCGATCAATATCGCGCCATCGCGGGTTTGCAGCACCGCGCGCACATAATCGTCGGAAAGACCGAGCTGACGGTCGTAGGTGATGAACGGCGTATCGGCAAAACGCACCAGGCCGGCATTGGTGCCGGTCCAGATATTGCCCTCCCGATCGATGAACAAGGACGCGACCCGGTTGTTGGGCAGGCCCAAACTGGTATCGACCGTTTCCAACCCCCGGCCGCTATAACGCAGCAAGCCTTGATTGACCGTGCCGATCCAGACTTGCCCCCTGGCATCGACACGCAGACTGGTGATGGCCTCGTCGGGAAAATCGGCAGTGAGTTTGGCGAAACGTCCACCCAGGCCGCGATAGACGCCGTGTTCGGTGCCCAGATAAATCGCGCCCTCGGGCGACTGCGCGATGCTGAAGACCGCGCCTGCCGGCAACCCGGCGGATTTGCCGAACGCCTGTACCGTATCAGCCTCGATGCGCGCCGCGCCTTCGCCGGTGCCTATCCATAGGGCGCCGCTGTTGTCCTGGAAAACCGTGTAGGTGACTTCGGAAGGCAAACCTTGCGCGTGCCCGAAATGCCGGACCTGTCCATGTGCATCGATCCGGTCCACACCGGCGCTTTCCAACGACACCCAGACATTGCCGGCGCGGTCTTCCAGCGCCGACATGGTTTCATCCTGGGCCAGACCTTCGTTTTTGCCGTAGGACTTCCAGTTGCCGCCGCGAAGTACGCTGACGCCGCCACGCGAGGTCGCCACGACCAGCCGGGCGTTCGATCCGACGCTGACCGAACGCAGGCCGTTGTCCTGGATCTGCGGAATATCGCGATGCCCGTAGGTGCGAAATTCCTGGCCGTTGTAACGGACCAGTCCTTCCCAGGTGGCGAACCACAGATACCCTTCGGGTGTTTGCGCGATGCCGCTGACCTGGTTGTGCGGCAGACCATCGCGCGTGGTCCAGATCTCGCGCGAATAAGTGGCCAGCGGCTTCTCGTCGAGGGCCAATGCCTGGCATGCGGCCAGGCTCAACATCATGGCGATCAGCATTCGCCGCCATAGGCGGCTAGCGATCACCGATGATGTTGTTTCAGGCACCATTCCCCGCCCCGCCCAACTTGCCCATGTGCTGCCGATAATGGCGCAGTTCGGCGACAGATTCGCGAATATCCGAAAGCGCCGTGTGCGTGCCCGCCTTGCTGAAGCCATTGAGCACACTCGGCGACCAGCGCCGGGCCAGTTCCTTGAGTGTGCTCACGTCGAGATTGCGGTAGTGGAAGTAACGCTCCAGCCGCGGCATCAGCCGGGCCAGGAAGCGCCGATCCTGGCAGATGGAATTGCCGCAGATCGGCGATTTGTTCGCCGGCACCCACTGGCTGAGGAAATCCACGGTCAGGGCTTCGGCCTGCGCCAGCGTATGCGTGCTGTCGAGCACGCGCTGCCAGAGCCCGCTCTTGCGGTGGGTGTTGCGGTTCCAGTCGTCCATCGCCTCGAGCTGCGCCAGGGGGTGATGGATGGCCAACTCCGGGCCTTCGGCGAGCAGATTGAGCTGACTGTCGGTCACCAGCGTGGCGATCTCGATGATCGAATCTTTGTCCGGATCCAGGCCGGTCATTTCCAGGTCGATCCAGATCAGGTTGTCATCGTTGATTCGCTGGGAGGGCATAGGCGACTTGCAGGCAGGAGTGTCGGGGCATCATATACTCGGGCTTGGCGCAAAGTCCGCTGGAACTCATCCATGCCGCTGCAATTAGCACTGAATCATTACGGCATTCTTACCGCGATGCTGGCCCCGGCCCTGTTGATGGCGGCCACCGGTTCGCTGCTGGTCTCGGCCAACCATCGACTGGCACGCGTGGTCGATCGCCTACGCGTGCTGCTGGCGACCTGGCACAAGACCGATCCGCAAATGAGCGCCGATCTCGACGAGCAGATTGCCCGGCATCGCCGGCGCTGCACTTTCGTGCTGCGTGCCTGCGTGATGCTGTACCTGGCCCTGGCCTCGTTCGTCGGCACCAGTCTGGCCCTGGCGGCGGACGCCTTCAGCGGCCATCGCCTGCCCTTGCTGCCGACGATCCTGGCGATCGTGGGCGTGCTGTGCCTATTGGCTGCCTGCGTGTACCTGGGCCGTGAGGTCAATTTGTCGGTGCGCAGTTTCGACCTGGAACTGGATATGGAAATGCGCCAGCGCCGCGGCTGAATGGCCGGCCGGTCAAAACGATCGGCCAATCAATCGGTCGTCGAGCGGCGCTTGCGGCGAAAATAATCGCTCAGGCGCTGGCTGGCGAACTCGGCCAGCAGGCCGCCCTGCACCAGGATGCGATGGTTGTGGCGCGGGTCGGCTAGCAAGTCGAAGACGCTGCCGGCGGCGCCGGTCTTGGGATCGGTCGCGGCAAACACCACGCGCGCGATGCGAGCGTGGATCATCGCCATCGCGCACATCGCGCAAGGTTCCAGCGTCACATACAACGTGGCGCCGAGCAGGCGATGGTTGTTCAAGCGCATACCGGCCTGGCGCATCGCGACGATCTCGGCATGCGCGCTCGGGTCGTGGTCGGTGATGTTGCGGTTCCAGCCATCGGCCAGCCATTGCCCGTCCGCTGCCACCAGCACCGCTCCGACCGGAATCTCGTCATCCTCGCGCTCGGCCCGGTCGGCCAAGGCCAGGGCATGACGCATCCAGCGCTGATCGTCGTCGGAGAAGACCGGGCTTGCGGCCTGCCCTTCGACGAACCCGGAAGCAGCGATCGTGGTGTGTTTTTTTCCGGTCATGACACTTGTGTATTCCTCGGGCCATTCGAGCAAGCTATCTCTGGCATCTCCGTCGCACGCGCCTTTCGTTGAATCCGGGCTCTCTCCCACTCACGCATATCCTACTTCGCGCATGGAACCTGGCGCTTGCGCCTGCCCGCACTCAATGCGTATCAAGGAATACATTCAAGTCCGCGCCGATCAGACCCGACGCATAGTCGGAAACGTGGTCTGAATAGGCGTACAGGAATCTTCCGGATTTCGTATGCGTGCATACGCCCTTTTCGACATCGCAAAGCTGGCCGGTGGTGTCGAAAACTCTGACTGTGTGCGGAAAACTTGCCCTGACCTCTTCGAGCAATCTTCGGTACAACGAAGACAATTCCTTGTGCCTGGATAGCGGCAGGACGCAACTTGGCTGATCCTTGGCAAACGCGGAATTCACGATTTCTATCGTTGTCTTGCGGGCAAGGCAATCTTGCGGATTGGGCAACGTAGGGTTGTCCACCACCAACACGACTTTCTTGCCGGCCCGCTCGAACACCTCGACCGCGTTTTTCAGGCCGGAAAGAGCATTCTCGTAATTCTTGCTCGTCGGCAGGTCTTCGATGTCCTTGTCGTTGGCGAGCTTGAACAGCACGCGGGTCGCAGTGACCAGAACGACCGTTTCCACTTCCTTGTTGTCGGCTATCGAATGAATGGCAGGCACGCTGAGCTTCATGTAGCTCTTGTAAATATCGCTTTCGGAAATGACGGGAACTGGAGCCCCGTTGGGACCGTTGCCGCCGATGAACAACCAGCGGCCTTTTTCGCTGGACGTCCTGATGAGTCCGGGAAACAACGCCCCCGCCTTGCTGTCGCCCAACAAGGCATATCGCGATGGCCCTCGGGAATCCTTGACGCAAGTGGCCACTTTTTCGCTCAAATAGCTGTCCTCGCTCCCGCATCCGCTGACAAGGAAGGGACCAGGGCCGCCATCCTCACCGGTCTTGATCGACGCATTTATTTTCACGACCTCTCTGAACGTCAATCCGTTCCTGGCGTAGGTGTTGTAGCCGATATAGCCAACCACCAACATCGACACGACAAAGCCGGCAACCTTGACCTTGCCATGCCCACCCAGCCTGATGCGCCTCTCGACAAGGCTGTATGTCAGCCACGCAAGCGCAATCGAAAGGACAACGATCGCTATGCGAACGCTCCTGTGGGGAACGTCGCTCTCCACGATGCGCGCGAAAGAAAGCAATGACCAATGCCACAGATACAGCGGAAAGCTGATCAATCCGAACCATACAGCGACCTTGTTGGACAAGATGACCCGGTTGACCCAGGCCTTTTGCCCAGCGGCTATGAGCAATGCAGCACCCAACACGGGTATGACGGCCCACTTGCCGGGAAAGCTGAGTTCGCTGCCGATTCGCCAGAACCCGTAAACCAGCAAGAACATGCCAACGACCGAAAGTAGATCAGCCAATCGCTTGCCATCGGCTTCCGGCGCTTGCCCGTGTCTCGCGCCCCTCAGCCACCCGTCCACAGTCACCTTGATGCTGGCGCAAGTCTCTTTTCTGTAGATGCCGGCCCACGCCAACAAGCTGCCGCATGACAGTTCCCAAAAACGCGTTTGCGGAGAATAGAAAGCAGCGACAGAGTCCTTCGCGACGCCTCTGAGATTGAGATAGAAAGATCCAATGGCGACCAGCAGCATCATCGTCAGCGCATGGAATCTTCGCTTCCACGCAAGCCAAAGCAACAACGGCCAGACGATGTAAAACTGCTCCTCGATGCCCAAGCTCCATAGATGCAGCAATGGCTTGGTCTCGGCGGAATTGTCGAAGTAGCCCGCCTCGTTCCACAGCACGAAATTGGATACGAAGCCTGCGCTTGCGGCCATATGCTTGCCCAACTGCTTGTATTCGTCGGCGAACAACGAAAACCAGCCAAGCGCATAGCTGGCGACCAATACGAGGATCAGAGCCGGGAAGATTCGCTTGATGCGGCGCGCGTAGAACCCGGAAAAGCTGAACGTGCCTCTGTCCAGGTTCTCGAAAATAATGGTCGAAATCAGATAGCCCGAGATGACGAAAAAGACATCGACGCCAACGAACCCTCCCTTGAGCCAAGCCGGGAAGGCATGAAAAGCGACGACCGACAAAACAGCTATCGCTCTCAAGCCATCGATGTCGGGACGATACTTCGGGTGCGAAAACTGCGAGTGCGGAGGCGTCATTGGGTTTTGTTTTTTCGTTGTTGCCAGCTAGCCATGCGCCTCGAAAGAAAAACCGAACGATTCGGCTTCAAGGCCATCGATTTCAAAAGCACACTCACCACATGATGAAAGCGTGGCGCCGAACAGCAGAAAAGACGATAACGAAAACTGCCAAGCAAGTAGAACTGGCCGCGCAACGCCCGGACAAGTTCGCAATGTTCAAGGGCACAACCAGCTTTTGGGGTCTGCTGGAAGCCGGGGCAGATTACCTCGGGCAAAGGCCGGATTCGTGCAACGCCACCGGACGTCGCGCAACGCCAATAACTGCGTTCCTACTCCCACTCGATCGTCGCCGGCGGCTTGCCGCTGATGTCATAAACTACGCGAGATATATCATGTAATTCATTGATTATTCTGCGTGAAACCGTATCAAGGAATTCATAGGGCAAGTGCGCCCAATGCGCGGTCATGAAGTCCACGGTCTCGACCGCGCGCAACGCAATCACCCACTCGTAGGCGCGGGCGTCGCCGATGACGCCGACCGATTTCACCGGCAAGAACACCGCGAACGCCTGACTGGTCTTGTCGTACCAGCCGGATTTGCGCAGCTCGTCGATGAAGATGGCATCGGCCTGGGCCAACAGCTCGGCGTATTCGCGCTTGACCTCGCCGAGGATGCGCACGCCGAGGCCGGGGCCGGGGAATGGATGGCGATAGACCATCTCGCGCGGCAGGCCAAGTTCGACACCGATGCGCCGCACTTCATCCTTGAACAATTCACGCAACGGCTCGACCAAACCCAGCTTCATGTATTCAGGCAAGCCACCGACATTGTGGTGGCTCTTGATCACATGCGCCTTGCCGGTCTTGCTGCCGGCCGATTCGATGACGTCGGGATAGATCGTGCCCTGCGCCAGCCACTTCACGTTCTCGATCCTGGCCGCCTGCTCGTCGAAGATTTCGACGAACAATCTGCCGATGATCTTGCGCTTGGCTTCCGGGTCGCTCACCCCGGCTAGCGCCGCGAAATAACGATCCGCCGCATCGACCCGGATGACCTTGACGCCCATGTGCTCGGCCATCATCGCCATCACCTGGTCGCCTTCCTTCCAGCGCAGCAGGCCGGTATCGACGAAAACGCAGGTCAGATTGTCGCCAAGGGCGCGATGCAGCAGCGCCGCGACCACCGATGAATCGACGCCGCCCGACAGGCCGAGCAGCACGTGTTCGTCGCCGACCAGCGCCTTAACGCGGGCGATCTGGTCCTCGATGATTCCCTCGGCGGTCCAGAGCGTGGCGCATTCGCAGATATCGACCGCGAAACGGCGCAGCATCGCTTCGCCGGATTTGGTGTGGGTGACTTCGGGATGAAACTGCACGCCGTACCAGCGGCGCGACTCGTCGGCCATGGCGACGATCGGTACCGAATCGGTGCGCGCGGTGACGTTGAAGCCTCCCGGTATCGCGGTGACGCGGTCGCCGTGGCTCATCCATACATCCAGCCGCGGCGGTGAACCGGCCTGATCCTTCAGGCCATCGAGCAATGCGCACTCGGCCGTGACCTCGACCTGGGCATAACCGAATTCACGATGATGTCCGCCTTCGACATTGCCGCCCAACTGCGCGGCCATCGTCTGCATCCCGTAGCAGATGCCGAGGATCGGCACACCGGCATCGAACACTTGTGCGGGTGCGCGCGGCGAATCTTTTTCGGTGGTCGATTCCGGACCGCCCGACAAAATGATGCCCTTGGGTTTGAACCGGACGATCTCGACCGGGTCGTGATCCCAGGCCCAGATTTCGCAATAGACACCGAACTCGCGAATGCGCCGTGCGATCAACTGCGTGTACTGCGCGCCGAAGTCGAGGATGAGGATTTTGTCGGTGTGGATGTCGGTCATTCTTGGCCGTGGCAAATGGGAAAGTGGTAATTGATGAAAGGAGAAGGCCGTTGGGCAACTGCGAACACCCAATCCTTCATGGTGATCTTGAACTGGTCGAAAGGACGAATTGTGCGAGAGTCGAGGCTTCGGAATGCCCTTCGACGAACTCAGAACGAACGAGTGAAGCAAACCAAAAGGCTTCTTGAAAAACCTCGCAATCTCCTGTCGCGATTGCCATCGCTCCTACAAAAAAATCGCAAGCTTTTAGTCCCGAGTCCCGAGTCCAAATCAAGTCATCCGGTAATTGGGCGGTTCCTTGGTGATCTGCACATCATGCACATGGCTCTCGCGCGTTCCCGCCGTGGTCACGCGCACGAACTTGGGCCGGGTGCGCATTTGCTCGATGGTCGCGCAACCGACATAACCCATCGACGCGCGGATGCCACCGGCGAGCTGGTGGACGATATTGGCCAGCGGACCGCGATAGGCCACGCGGCCTTCGATGCCTTCGGGCACCAGTTTGTCGGCGTCGGAAGCATCCTGGAAATAACGATCCTTGCTGCCCAATTCCATCGCCCCGATCGAACCCATCCCGCGATAGCTCTTGTACGAACGGCCCTGGAACAATTCGACTTCGCCCGGCGATTCCTCGGTGCCGGCGAACAAGCCGCCGATCATCACCGCGCTCGCGCCGGCAGCCAGCGCCTTGGCGATGTCGCCCGAATAACGGATACCGCCATCAGCAATCAACGGAATACGGCCTTTGAGCACCTCGGCGACCATCGAGATCGCGGTGATCTGCGGCACACCGACACCGGCGACGATGCGCGTGGTGCAGATCGAACCCGGACCGACACCGACCTTCACCGCATCCACGCCCTGATCCATCAGCGCCAACGCGGCATCGCCGGTCACGATATTGCCGCCGATCACCTGCACGTTCGGGAAATTTTTCTTGGTCCAGGCCACGCGATCGAGCACGCCTTGTGAATGTCCGTGCGCGGTGTCGATCACGATCACGTCCACACCGGCGGCGACCAGCGCCTCGATCCGCGCCTCGGTATCGCCGCCCACACCCACCGCAGCGCCGACCAGCAAGCGCTCGGCCACGTCCTTGGCGGAGTTGGGGTTGTCGCGGGCTTTCTGGATGTCCTTGACCGTGATCATGCCGCGCAGGCGGAACGCATCATCGACCACCAATACTTTTTCGATGCGGAACTTGTGCATCAGCTGCAGCACTTCCTCGTCGGTGGCGCCTTCACGCACGGTCACCAGGCGATCTTTCTTGGTCATCACATGCCGGACCGGATCGTCGAGCTTGGTCTCGAAGCGCATGTCGCGGGCAGTGACGATGCCCACCAGCAGTCCGTCTTCGACGACGGGAACGCCGGAGATATTGCGTGCGTGGGTGAGCTTGAGCACTTGGCCGATGGTGGTATCCGGGCCGACCGTGAACGGGTCGCGGATCACCCCGGCCTCGAACTGCTTGACCCTCGCCACATTGGCCGCCTGCTGCTGCAGGCTCATGTTCTTGTGGATGATGCCGATGCCGCCCAACTGCGCCATGGTGATGGCCAGGCGCGCCTCGGTGACGGTATCCATGGCAGCCGATGCGATCGGCAGGTTCAGCTTGATGCCGCGCGTTAGCTGGGTCGAGAGCGTGACGTCCTTGGGCAGGACTAGAGAGTGAGCGGGAACGAGGGAAACATCGTCGAAGGTCAGCGCTTCGGCCTGGATGCGCAGCATGAGCGGCTCCGGGGATCGGGAAGCGCGACATTATACCCGGTTACCGGGACCGGCCTCAAAACAAAAACACCCTGTCCGGCACGCTCGGGAACGGCCCCTGCCCTAGAGCAAGGCCAGCGACAGGGACGGCCACCAGGTAATGAGCAGCACCGCCAAACCGAGAATGAAGAAAAACGGGATGCAAGCCCGGGTCAACGCCAACACCGGTTTGTTGAAGCGATAGGACGCGATGAACAGGTTCATGCCCACGGGCGGCGTGAAGTAACCCAGTTGCAAATTGGCCAACAGGATGATGCCAAGATGCACCGGATTGATGCCGAAACCTGCGGCCACCGGCACCAGCAACGGCACCAGGATCACGATCGCGGAAAAAATATCCAGCAGCATGCCTACGATCAGCAAAAAACCGTTGAGCAACAGCAGGAACAACCAGCCGCTGTGCACATGCTTTTCAGTGAACGCGAACAGGTGCGCCGGCACTTCCTGATCGACCAGCCAGTTCGACATCGCCAGCGCCGCGCCCAGGATCAACAAGATTGCGCCGACCAGCCGCATCGACTCGGCCATGACCTCGGGCAGCTTTCTCCAGCCGATTTCCTTCTTCACCACCACGGTGATTAGCAAGACATAAAGCGCCGTCACCGCCGCTGCTTCACTGGCGGCGAACTTGCCTGAATAGATTCCGCCGAGCACTATCAAAGGCAGCGGCAATTCCCAACCGGCTTCCTTGCAGGCCGCCAGCAGCTCGCGCGCATCGAAGCGATGGGCCGCCTTGGGCAATGCGCGTCCGATCCACATGGCGTGGATCGATAGCAGACCGATCATCAGCAAGCCCGGCAACAGGCCGGCCAGGAACAAGCCTTCCATCGTGACCGGCGTCCTGGTGTTCATCTGCCCGGCGACGAAGCCATACAGGATCAACGGCAACGAGGGCGCGAACAGCAAGCCCAGACTACCGGCCGAAGTGACCAGGCCCAGGCTGTAGCGCTCGCTGTAGCCGGCCTCGATCAAGGCCGGATACAACAACGCGCCGAGCGCGACGATGGTGACGCCCGAAGCGCCAGTGAATGCCGTGAAAAACGCGCAAGCCACGATCGCCACGATCGCAAGACCGCCGGGCAGCCAGCCGAGCAAGGCATTGGACAAGCGCACCAGACGCTTGGGCGCTCCGCTTTCACCCAATAGATAACCGGCCAGGGTAAACAGCGGAATCGCGATCAGTCCCGGCATGTCCGCGAGCGTGTAATAGGACACTGCCACCGCGATCGGATCGTATCCGGCCAGGTGAAACCCCAGCAACGCCACCGCAGCGATTACCGCAAACAGCGGCGTGCCCAATGCCGCCAACAGCACAATCAGCGCCAGCCCCCAGATCACGCTTGCTCCTCATGCGGATCGACGAAAGCGGCAATGGCGAAACGCAGGCCGATCAAAGCAAATCCCGCCGGAAAAACCAGCATTGGCCACCAGCTGGGAATGTCGGCCACGAAAGCCGTCGGCGCTTCCCGCTCGAGCATCACCATGCCCCAGCCATACCACGCGAGCATCACGCAGATCGCCGCCGCGCACAGGTTCGTGACGCACGCCAGCCCGCGTTGCATCGATGCGGGCAACAACCGCGGCAATGCGTCGATGGCGATGTGCTTGCGGCTGCGCGCGGCGCCCATCGCTCCCAGCAGCGCCAGCCATAACACACCCGCACGCGATACCGGCTCGGCCCAGGCCAGGCCGGTATCGAAGAAAACCCGCAGCCCGATCTGCGTCACCGCAAGCAACAACAGCGCGCCCAGCAATACCGCCAGCAGCATGTCCTCGATACGGTGCAGGCTGCGCAGAATCCGGCTTGGCATTTAGCGCGCGCCTGCCACAGCCTTGCGCATGGCTTGCAAGACTTCCGGAGAAAACCGCTTTTCCTGTTCCATTTCCTGGGTGATCTGCGCGCCTATTTTCCGCCAGCGCGCGGCCTCGGCCGGATCGAGCGCATTCGCGGTCAGGCCCTGTTTTTTCATGGCCTGCAATGCCGCCGCGTCGTCGCGCTTGATGTTGACGTCCATGCGTTGCGCCGATGCGGCGAACGCTTTGGCGACAGCGGCCTGATCGGCCGGTGACAGGCGCTGCCAGGCCTTCAGGTCAACCACCAGATAACCGACCACGAACGACAAGGGCAGATCGATCATGCTCTTGAGTTTGCTATGCCATTGCAGCGCGACCGCGCCGCTGGGCGTCGTGGCCACGGTATCGACCAGTCCGGTCTGCAAGCTGGTGAACACATCGCCGATCGGCAACGGAATCGGGCTGACCTTCCCTAGTTTGAAAGTCCTTGCGGCGATCTCGTCGTTTTGCGGAACCCACAATTTCGCGCTGTCCATGTCGGCGCGGCTGCGCAAGGGTTTACTGCTCATCAGGTAGGCGAAGCCGATGCCGGAGATGCCCAGCATCTTCAGGTTCTTCGCTTCCAATCCCTTGGCCAGGAGCGGATCTATCTGCGGACGGACTTTGTCCACCTGCGCCCAGTTGTCGAACTGGAACGGCAGGCTGTAGATGGTCGCATCCGGATACAAGGCGCCCAGTTCGCTGGAGGTCAACACGCTGCCTTGCAATTGCCCCAGCTTCATCTTGCGCAGCACCACCGTCTCGCTGCCCATGACGCCGCCGGGAAAATATTTGATTTGCACCCGCCCTTGCGTATCGGTCTGGATTTGCGTCGCGGCCAGGCGCAACTCACGCATCCAGGCCGAACCGTCCGGCGCCAGTGTGGCGATCTTGATGACCTGCTGGGCGGATGCGCTCGCGGCCACCAGCAGGCCAGCGAGTACCAGACATGAAATCCGGCCGATGGCCGCGATGCGCCGGCGTGTCGCGCGGGCCTTGTCGTTGATTGGCGTAGCTCGTTGCATGGGAGATCCTGGAGAGTTTGGTTTTTCTTGCTTGTATCCGTAACCGTTTTTTGCCGGCATCGACACGACGGTGGATCGCGAGCGCGGCTGTTTAGGCCATCGGGCGATTCAGGATAGTCCTTCGATCCGTCCGAGGCGAACCGGCGGGGCAATCCGGATTTACCTAGAAATAATCCTTGCCGCTTTCGAGCAATTGCCTGGCGCGCTCTTGCGCCAAGGTATTGGTCAAGGTGAAACCCGGCGCGATGGGATCGGCGGCCAGCACTTCATTGAGCAAGCGATCGTGGAGTTCCTGGTTGAACACCAGGCGCGCGTAGAACTGCGCGTACAGGGTTTTCGCATAAAGGTTCTTGCCGCCGGAAATCTCCAGCGCCTTCTCGAAAAAACTTCGCCCCAGCTCTGGCTTGCCGCCCACTGCTTCGGGCCGCAGGGAATTGAGCACGCCCAGATAAACATAAGCCTGCCCGCGATCGTGATTGGGATCGAGTTGCACCACGCGATCGAGCAAGGCTTCGATCTTCGGCAAGTCGGCGATCGCCTGCCAGTCTTCGGAATGGGCTTGCAGATAGCCGGCCCAGCTCGCGGCCAGCGCGTACATCAGTTCGATGTTCTGGTTCGACTTCAATACCTGTGCGAATTGTTCGGGATCTTTTTCCAGTGCCGCGCACAATGTCTTGTCTTCGAGACAAACCGCGCGGCGCGCGTAATCGAAGGATTTTTTCGCCAGCCGCTGAGCACGTACCTGATCGGTGCCGGTGAAATTGCCCGCATACGCGCCGTTGAGCTTGGCCGCGGCCAGCAGCACCGGCACATTGCGCGCCTCGCCGTTTTTTTGCCCTTGGATCAAACCATCGAGCAACAATAAATACGCAGGCAAGCCATCACGTACGGTCGCCGGGTCTTCGCTATTGAGCACAGCGTTGCCGAGGTTTTGCGAGAAGCGGTCGCTGGCTTTTTGCACCAACGAAGCACAGCCGGCCAATGAAAGCGAAACAGCCGCAACCAGAACGAGTCGATTCATTGCGACGCTGCCTCGTGGTTTGCGTTTCAAAGCCTGGACTCGGCGGCTTCCGCCGCCTCGAGCGTGTTCTGCATCAAGGTCGCCACGGTCATCGGGCCGACGCCACCGGGAACCGGCGTGATCCAACTGGCGCGCTGCGCGGCCGCGGCGAAGCCGACATCGCCGACCAGCCGCCCGTCATCCATGCGATTGATGCCGACATCGATGACCACCGCACCCGGCTTGACCCATTCGCCCGGAATCAATTCCGGCCGGCCGGCCGCGACGACCAGGATGTCGGCCTGGCGAACTTGCGATTGCAACACATCGCGCGGCGTGAATTTGTGACAACTGATGGTGGTGCAACCAGCGATCAACAACTCCAGCGCCATCGGCCGGCCGACGTGGTTGCTTACCCCGACGATCACCGCTGTCTGGCCGCGCACCGGCTTGTCGGTGTAGGCCAGCAGCGTGGTGATGCCGCGCGGCGTGCATGGCCGTAGGCCGAATTGGCGCAAGGCCAGGTGCCCGACGTTTTCCGGATGGAAACCATCCACGTCCTTGCGCGGGTCGATGCGGTGGATCAGATCGCTGGCATCACGATTGCCCGGCAGCGGCAACTGCACCAGGATGCCGTGGATTTTCGGATCGGCGTTGAGCCGGTCGATCAGGCTCGCCAACTCCGCCTCGGAAGTATTGGCGGGCAGGTCGTAATCGTGCGCCTCGATGCCTACTTTCTTGCAGGCCTTGCGCTTGTTGCGCACATACACGGCCGAGGCCGGGTCCTCGCCAACCAGCACCACCGCCAGGCCAGGACGTGATTTGCCTGAAGCGATCCGCGCCTGGACGCGGACGGCCAGGTCATCGAGGAGGTCGTCGGCGATACGCTTGCCATCGAGAATGCGGGCGGGCATGGGCTTCCTTGGGTTCCGATCAGGTGCGGTGCGGATGGGCCTGACGCACAATGGGAAGCTCACCCCAGCGCGCCCTAGCCGGCGATTATCCCCGAAGCGCTGCCTGCCCCGCCATACGAGCCCGCCATGACTGAGAACACCGAATTCGAAGCCGCCGCCTTTCGCCGCCTGCTCCAGCACCTGGATTCGCGCAAGGATGTCCAGAACATCGACCTGATGATCCTGGCCGGGTTTTGCCGCAATTGCCTGGCCGACTGGTACCGCGAAGCGGCCGAGGCGGCGGGCCAGCCGATGAGCAAGGATGCGGCGCGCGAGCTTGTCTATGGCATGCCGTTCAAGGAGTGGAAGGAAAAATTCCAGCCCGAGGCTACGCCTGAGCAACTGGCGGCATTCGCGGCGGCGCAGGACAAGCATTCCAAGTAACGCGCAGCGGCTGCAATCGATCCCCGACGAATTGCCGGCGATTTGCATCGCCGAGACAAAAACAACAACGCCCCGGCATGACCGGGGCGTTGTCATTCGATGATCAAAAAAGTCAGGCCGCTTTGCGCCCGCGTTTGGCTGGGCGGCGCGCCGCTGCCGGCTTCTTGGCCGCCGGACGTTTGGCCGGTGTTTTCACGCCCAACTTTTCCAGCACCGGGGCCAACCGGGCTTCGGCCTCGGTCCTGGCTTCGGTCGCCAGCTTCTTCACTTTCTTCTGCAGTGGCGTGACCTGGGTCTTGGCCTGCTTTTGCAGTGATTGCACCGTGTCACTGACCGTCTTGACTGCTTCATGGACGGTTTCCTGCGCGCGATGACGCAGTTCGGCGACGCCCTCGTATCCGCTGGCATAGGCCTGGAGAATTTGTTTGCGGCCCAACGACACCGCGCCAATGCCTGCCAGCAACAGGTCATGGGGCTGAATGGCGGCAGGGTGAGCGACAGGGGTTTTGCGCTTGATGGTCTTGCCAGTCATGGGACACCTCGGTGGTGGTGGTGCGAAAGGCCATCCCTGGCCGGGGGGAACAGGTATCGAGTCTTGGGGCTCTGTGCTGAGTTTTCACACTAGGGAAATTCTGATTTTTCAGATCCGACGCCCTCGCCTTGAACGCAACGAGGAATCCAAGCCAACGCTGCACGATCGGCCGAACGCTTGCGCGCGCAGGCCGGGCGCGACATCCTCAGCGGCAAAAGGGAGCAACCCATGGCAACGAAAAAGAATGGCTGGGCCAAATTTCCGCACGACGCCAAAGCCTTCGACTACAGCGGCGACAAACTCAAAAAATCCTGGGCCACGTTGCATGCCGGCGATGGCGAACCTTTCCCCGATGACGCACGCGCGGCCGCTTTGCTCAAGGCCGCTGGTAAATCAGCACCTAAAGGATTGTCCGCCGACGCACTGGCCAATCAGTTGCAAGAAGCCTGGCGCGCTTTTCATCACGGCGATTTTCAACAGGCTTTCGAAACGGGGCAGTCGCTCGGGCCGCTGGGCGCATCGGTCGCGGTCAAGGCCATCGGCATCCACGCCACGTATCTGGTCGATGACCCGGCCGAACAACTCAAGCGTTACGAACAAGCGGCCGCGTTGGCCGAAGCCGCCATCGCCGCACTGCCGAACGAGGCCAACAGTCACTATCGACACGCCTTTGCACTGGGCCGCTACAGCCAGGGCATCAGCATCGTCAAGGCTTTGAAGTTGGGCCTGGCCGGCAAGGTTCGCGACAGTCTGGAAAAAACACTCAAACTCAATAGCAAGCATGCTGAAGCGCACACAGCGCTTGCCATCTACCACGCTGAAATCATCGGCAAGATCGGCGCGTTGATCGGCGGCATGACCTACGGCGCCAAGGCCGCCGAGGCCGAGAAACACATCCAGACCGCGCTCAAGCTCACGCCCGACTCGCCCATCGCCCATGTCGAACACGCCAACTTGCTGCTGCTGTTGCATGGCGAGAAAAAAGAAGACGCCGCCGCCTCGGCGTATGAAAAAGCCAGCAAGCTCAAGCCGAAAGACGCGATGGAAAAACTCGACGCCGAATACGCGCGAGAGCAGATCGAATAGGCCCGCGAAGTGAGCGCTGCCGATCCTTGCGATCGCGGCGCAGAGGCCGACTGAAAGCGTAAGATCGGCCAGCACCGTCCAAAACCGAGTCCTACATGTCAAAGCCCGGCTCCAGCCGCCTGCGTTGGATATTTCTGGCGATTTTCCTTGTCGCTGTTTTTGCTCTCTGGCAATCGGGCCTGCTGGCGCAGTTGAGTCTGGAGAACCTCAAACTTCGTCAGTCCGAACTCGCCGCCTGGACAGACGCCAGTCCGTGGATCGCCGCCGGAATATTCTTCGCCATTTACGTGCTGGTGACCGGCGCCTCCCTGCCCGGCGCGGCGATCCTCACTCTCGCGGCCGGCGCGCTGTTTGGATTGATCGAGGGCACGCTGTTGACCTCGTTCGCCAGCTCGATCGGCGCGACCTTGGCTTTTCTCAGTTCACGCTACGTGCTGCGCGATGCCATACGCGCACGTTACGGCGAGCGCCTGCGCAGCTTCGACGAGGGCATCGAAAAAGACGGCGCGTTCTATCTGTTCACGCTGCGACTGGTGCCGGTGGTGCCGTTCTTCCTGGTCAATCTGCTGGCCGGATTGACCACGCTCAAGACGCGCACGTTCTATGCGGTCAGCCAGGTCGGCATGCTGGCCGGCACGCTGGCTTATGTTTATGCCGGCACGCAACTGGCACGGATCGCATCCTTGCGCGACGTACTCTCGCCCGGATTGATCGGTGCGTTCGTGCTGCTCGGCATCTTGCCGCTGATCACGCGCGGCATCAGCCGCTGGCTGGCCGCGCGACGCATCTATCGCGCGTATCGCAAGCCAGGCAAATTCGACTACAACCTGATCGTGATCGGCGCGGGCGCGGCGGGTTTGGTGTCTTCCTACATCGCTGCGGCGGTGAAGGCCAAGGTGGCGCTGATCGAGCGGCACAAAATGGGCGGCGATTGCCTGAACACCGGCTGCGTGCCGTCCAAGGCCTTGATCCGCTCGGCGCGGTTGTTGGCCGAGGCGCGGCAGAGCCGGAAATACGGAGTGGAAAAACTCGAGGCGCAATTCGACTTCGCGCAAATAATGGAACGCGTACAAGCGGTGGTGAAAAAAGTCGAGCCACACGACTCCATCGAGCGCTACACCGAACTGGGCGTGGAGGTCATCACTGGCGAGGCGAAACTGCTCTCGCCCTGGGAAGTGGAAGTCAACGGCAAGCGCCTGAGCGCGCGCAGCCTGATCATCGCCAGCGGCGCGCGACCGCTGCGGCCGGCGATTCCCGGTCTCGATAAAGTGGACTGCCTGACCTTCGAGAATGTGTGGAACCTGCGCGTGCTGCCAAAGCGATTGCTGGTGCTCGGCGGCGGACCGATCGGGTGCGAGCTGGCGCAATGTTTCGCGCGCTTCGGCAGCCAGGTCACGCAAGTGGAAATGGCACCGCGCCTGCTGCCGCGCGAGGACGCCGATGCCGCGGCCGAAGTGCAGGCGCGTTTTGCAGATGAAGGCATTCGGGTCAAGGTCGGGCACAAGGCCGTGCGGGTGGAGCGCATTGATGATGAATGCGGTCGATTGGTTTGCCAATTCCAGGATCAGGAAGTCGCATTCGAATTCGACAGGATATTGCTTGCGCTGGGCCGCAAGGCCAACGTCGAAGGCTTCGGTCTGCGCGAGTTGGGTGTGCGCCTGTCGCCGCAGGGCACCATTGCCGCCGACGGTTTGCTGCGTACCAATTTCCCCAATATTTATGTTTGCGGCGATGTGGCCGGGCCATACCAGTTCACCCATGTCGCTTCCCATCAGGCCTGGTACGCCTCGATCAACGCGCTGCTGGCGCCATTCTGGAGTTTCACCGCCGACTATCGGGTCATTCCGTGGGCTACTTTCACTGATCCGGAAGTGGCGCGTGTCGGCCTGTCCGAAGACGAAGCGCGAGCGCAAAATATCGCGGTGGAAGTCACGCGTTTCGGATTGGACGATCTGGATCGCGCGATTGCCGATTCATCGGATCACGGTTTCGTCAAAGTATTGACGGTGCCAGGCAAGGACAAGATTCTCGGCGCCTTGATCGTCGGTGATCATGCCGGAGATTTGTTGGCTGAATTCGTGTTGGCATTGAAATATGGCATCGGTCTGAATAAATTGCTCGGCACCATTCATATCTACCCCACCATGAGCGAGGCCAACAAATATGTCGCGGGCGCGTGGAAACGCGCACATGCACCGCAGGCCGCGCTGCGCATGGCCGAGCGTTTCTTCGCCTGGCGCCGGGGCTGATTCGGCGGCGGCATGCATGTGCCCGCGACCTGCCGTTGCACTTGCTTTCATGCCCTGGCCATCACCAGCACACGATACCTGCCATCACACTCACCAACAGTGCGGTCGCTGTTGAACACACATCCGGCTCGCACGATTGCAGCCGCCCACTTTGGAGTCCGGCCATGAATACGTCCACCTCGCTCGAAGCTGTTCGCCGCTACTACGGCCAGATTCTGCAATCGAGCGGAGATCTCAAGACCGGCGCCTGTTGCAGCGCCGAGTCGCTGCCGGCGAATTTGCGCGCCTTGCTCGGCAATGTGCATCCGGAAGTAAAGGAGCGTTTCTACGGCTGTGGTTCGCCGCTGCCTCCAGCCCTGACCGGCATGACCGTGCTTGACCTGGGTTGTGGCAGTGGCCGCGATGTTTATCTGCTGTCGCAGTTGGTCGGCGAAGGCGGCCGGGTCATCGGTGTGGACATGACCGCCGAGCAGTTGGCTGTCGCGCGCCGGCACCAGGACTGGCATGCGCAGCATTACGGATACGCGCATTCGAATGTCGAATTGATTGAAGGTTTCATCGAAGACCTCGACGCTTGCGGCCTGGCCGATGCCAGTGTCGATGTGGTGGTATCCAATTGCGTGGTCAATCTCTCGCCCGAGAAAGAGCGCGTGTTCTCGGAAATCTTCCGCGTGCTCAAGCCGGGCGGCGAGCTGTACTTCTCCGATGTCTTCGCCGATCGCCGCATTCCCGATGCCCTGCGTCGCGATCCGGTCCTGCTCGGCGAATGCCTGGGCGGCGCGCTTTACGCCGAGGACTTCCGCCGTCTGCTGCAACGCATGGGTTGCACCGATGCGCGCACCGTCTCGCAAAGTCCGATCCCGCTGCTGGACCCTGACATCGAAGCAAGGATCGGCATGGTGAACTTCCGCTCGGTCACGGTGCGCGCGTTCAAGCTCGCGCTGGAAGACCGTTGCGAGGATTTCGGCCAGCTCGCCACTTATCGCGGCACCATCGAAGGCTCGCCGCATGCCTTCGTGCTCGACGACCATCACCGCTTCGAGACCGGCAAGCCGATGCGCGTGTGCGGCAATACCTTCGACATGCTCGGCTACACGCGATACGCCGCGCATTTCACCTTGCATGGCGACCAGTCCACGCATTTTGGCCTGTTCGATTGCGCGCCCGCATCGTCATCGAACTCCGGCGCCGATTGCGCGAGTGGCTGCTGCTGAACGTCCATGACGCCGTCCCTGGCTATCGTCATTCCGGTCGGGCCGGGCGATTTCGCCTGGCAAGGCCTGTTGCCGCAACTGGAAGATGCCGGCGCCCGCGAAATCATTCTGGTGCTGCCCGACGATTACCCACGCACCGCCATGCCGATGCACGATGACCGCCTGCGTGTAATCACCTCCCGCGCCGGACGCGCGCGCCAGCTCAACGCCGGGGCGCAGGCCAGCCACGCCGACTGGTTGTGGTTCCTGCATGCCGATTCCCGCTTGCTACCGGCAACACTGCATGGCCTGCATCGATTCGTCGCCGGCGATTCCACCGAATTGGGATATTTCGATCTGCATTTTCTCGATGACGGCCCGCGTTGCACCGCGATCAACGCCTTCGGCGCGCATCTGCGCAGCCGCTGGCTGGGTCTGCCGTTCGGTGACCAGGGCTTTGTCATGCCGCGCCGCGTTTATGAAAAACTCGGCGGCTTCGATGAATCGCTCGATTGCGGCGAAGACCACGCCCTGATCTGGCGCGCGCGGCGAATGGCAATTCCGGTACGAGCGCTTTCGGCACCGCTGTACACCAGCGCGAGAAAATACGCCGAGCGCGGATGGTGGCGCACGACCGGCCAGCACCTGCGCATGAGCTGGCAACAAGCCCGGCAATACTCCAAAGCCCGAGCGCAGCAATGACTTGCGGCCTTGCCATCTTCGTCAAAACACCCGGCCTGTCCGCGATCAAAACGCGCCTGGCGCAAGGCATTGGCCCGGCGATGGCGCAGCAGTTTTACCTGCTCTCGGCCCAGGCGGTGGCTTCGGTGGCCCGGCAGGCACAACAGTCATTGGATCTGAGCGCGTACTGGGCCGTGGCCGAACCGGCCGCGCTCAATGGCGATGCCTGGACAGACTTGCCCAGACTCGGGCAAGGCGAAGGCAGCCTGGGCGAACGCATGGCGCAGGTTTACCAAAGCTTGCTGGCGCGTCATGGCGGCGCGTTGTTGATCGGCGCCGATGCTCCGCAATTGAATGTGCAAGCCTTGACGCACGCCGTGCAATGGCTGGCATCGCCATCGCCAAGATTGGCCATCGGCCGCGCTGCCGATGGCGGGTTCTGGCTGTTCGGCGGCAATTGCACCTTGCCCGATCAGGCCTGGACGCAAGCGACTTATAGCGCGCCCGACACCTCGATAAAGTTCAGCGAAGCCATGCGGCCATTCGGCGATTGGCTGGAGCTGGAACCGCTTTCCGATGTCGATCACGCGCACGATCTGCCCACGGTCGAGAATGAACTGCATGCGCTGAACGCCCCGACCACCGCGCAACAGCATCTATCGCAGTGGCTGGCCGATCTTTCGCAATCGAGCCTGTTCGCACCATGAGTGCCTGGCTGATCCAGCACGAGGCCACGGTGAAGCTGGCGGTGATGGCCGTTTTGCTGGTTGTGCTGGCGCTATTGCAATGGCGTTGGCCGCTGCGCGCCGACGCGCGTCTGCCCGGGCGCTGGTTGAACAATCTGGGCTTGATCGCCGTGTCCTCGTTGTTGCTGCGCCTGGCGTTTCCGTTTGGCGCCGCAGCGTTCGCCGGCTGGATGCAGGCCGATGACATTGGCTTGCTGAACCAATTCCCGCTGCATCCTGCCCTGAGTTTTCCGATCGCCGTCGTTGCGCTCGACCTTGCCATCTACTGGCAACATCGCGCGTTCCACCGATTCGCCCTGCTCTGGCGCGTGCATCGGGTGCACCACAGCGATACCGGTTTCGATGTCAGCCTGGGCCTGCGTTTTCATCCTTTGGAAATCCTGCCCTCGATGGCGTACAAACTGCTGGTCATCGCCGCACTCGGCGCCCCGCCGCTCGCCGCCTTGATCTACGAGACGCTGCTGCTCGGTTTCTCTCTGATCACCCATAGCGACATCGCCTTGCCGAGAACATTCGAGCGCGGCATGCGCATGGTTTTCATCACCTCCGATTTCCACCGCGTTCATCATTCCGTGCACCGCATCGAGACCGACAGCAATTACGGCAATCTGCTGTCGATCTGGGACCGGCTGTTCGGCACGCTTCGGCCGCAACCACGCGACGGGCACCGCCAGATGGTCATCGGCCTGCCGGAATTCCGCGAACCCTCCGAACAAACCTTGGTCAAAATGCTACGGCAACCATTCATCGGCACACCGGCCAGCACTCGCCTCGAAAAGGAAAATCCCCATGCGTGACACCTGGCCGCAGCTTCGGCAAAGCGATTTTCCGGCGATCGAACGCACCGCCCTCAATACCTTGCAGATGAATCTTGGCTATCTGTGCAATCTCAGTTGCATTCATTGTCACGTCAACGCCGGACCCAACCGCAAGGAATTGATGGATCTGGAAACGATGCAACTGGCCTTGCGCGTGGCCGAGCGCCATCGCATTGCCACGCTCGATCTGACCGGCGGCTCGCCGGAAATGAATCCGCATTTCCGCTGGTTGGTCGAACAGGCGCACGAGCGTGGCATCCATGTCATGGACCGGCTCAATCCAACCATCATGCTGGAACCCGGTTATGAATGGGTCGGCGATTTCCTGGCCAAACACGAGGTCGAAGTCGTGGCCTCGTTGCCATGCTATTGCCAGGAAAATGTCGATGAACAACGCGGCGATGGTGTATTCGAAAGTTCCATCCGTGCATTGCAACAGCTGAATGCACTCGGCTACGGACAACCCGGCAGCGAGTTGGTCCTGAACCTGGTCTATAACCCGAACGGGGCGTATCTGCCGCCCGACCAACACAAGCTCGAAGGCGACTACAAACGCCTGCTGATGGAAAACTTCGGCATCGTCTTCAACCAGTTGTTCGCGCTGGCCAACATGCCGATCCAGCGTTTCGGATCGTGGCTGATTTCCAAGGGTAAGTTCGAGTCCTACATGGACACGCTCAGAGCCGCGCATCGCGACGAAAACCTCGACTCGGTCATGTGCCGCTCGCTGATCAGCGTCGATTACCAGGGCTATCTCCACGATTGCGATTTCAACCAGATGCTCAAGTTGCCTTTGGGTGGGCACACGCCCTCCCCGCACTTGCGCGATCTGCTCGATGGCCCCATGCCAACCAAAATCGCCGTCGCCGAGCACTGCTATGGCTGTACCGCCGGGCAGGGCTCCAGTTGCGGCGGAGCACTGATGGAAAAGGAGTTCCCATGAACTGTATGGAAAAAATCACGCCCAAGCAGCCCAGCACCAGCGTGGGCGAAATCTACGCCGAGCTGTTGAAAAAACGCGGCAAGACTTCTGAATACCTGCAAACCCACAGTTTGCGTCCGGTTTCGATGTTCTCGCACCTGGCCCTGTACCTGGACATTCTGTACAAGCCCGGCGGGTTGACTCGCCAGCAGCGGGAAATGATCGCCATCGTCGTCTCGCGCGAGAATCACTGCGACGAATGCGTCGCCCACCACGTGCAGGCGCTTTTGGCCATCGTCGGCGACAAGCAGTTGCCCGAAAGCATCGCCAAGGATCGGCGCGATCTGGATTTGTCCGACATCGATCGCGCGTTGCTCGATTACGCGGCAGAACTCACACACCATCCGCAATCGGAGTTGCCGCGCGAGACCGAGCGATTGCAAAAGCTCGGCGTTTCCGACGACGACATCTTGCTGGCCCGCCTGACGACTTCCTACTTCAACCTGCTCAACCGCATCGCGCGGGAGCTGGGTACGGCGCCGCAATAAGGCCAATCGGGCATTTGTTTGCCGGAATCAGCGATTGGGCCGCAATGCCCGCGATGAACTCATTCCGCTCGATCGCAGAAAAATCCAGTCTCGACCGCTTCATAGCAACTCGTACCTGCCCAACCTCTTTCTGGACAGTTCGGATCGGATATGAGACATGGCTACCTTGTGTATCTGCGAGATACGCCCTTTGGTCAGGCCGAGCTCCGCTGCGATTTCATGGAAAGGCACATACTGGAAATAATGCGCAGTCACGATCATCCGCTGCCGACCCGGCAAGGTATCGATGGCCTCACGCAATAATTGACTGACCTGATGCGCCTCTGCATTGGCATGACCTTCCGAGGTACTTGCAGTGTCATCGCCCGACGCTTCAGCGTCGATCAAGAATCCAACGCCCAACCCAATCACTGTTTCGATGAAATCCATCAACCCATCGCCAGCCTGGTCGGCGATCAACGATTCCAGACGCTGGTGATGTCGATCCTCGCGTGGCGCGCGGTCGACCCCGGACAGGAATATCCGCAATCCATTGAAGACCGATCCACGTACCCTGGGTTTGGCGTAGGCAGTGAAATCCAGCCCTCGACCGGGGTCGAAGCGGGACATGGCCTCCAATAACCCGATGGTCGCATTCTGGACGAAATCGGACCATTCCAATTGGGAAACCCGAATGCGGCGATAGACATCCCGCGCCACCAGTCGAGACCAGGGTGCGTAACGCATGAACAGGAAATCCCTGGCCTGCGGATCCTGCTCATGCAAGTGGCGTCTCCAGAGCTCTCTCTCCTCCGGCTCAAGCGGCATGTCGCACCTGGCTACGACCAATAGCTATTGAGCAGTGCCTTGGCCACCAGCACCCAACCATCGATCAGAATGAACAACAACACCTTGAGCGGAAGACTGACCGTCGTAGGCGGCACCATGATCATGCCTAGGGCCATCAACACCGCCGCGACCACCAGATCGATCAACAGGAATGGCAGGAAGATGACAAACCCAATCTGGAACGCGGTCTTGAGTTCGCTGAGCAAGAACGCAGGAACCAGTTGGCTGAAGCGTATTTGTTCGATGCGCTCGGGTCTGGCCGAATGCGACAGTTCGATCACCGCCAACAGATCGGATTCACGTGTCTGGCGCACCATGAAGTCGCGCAGCGGAATCGAGCCTTTATCCACCGCACGGCTGGCTGTTATCTGTTCGGACAAGTAAGGCTTGAGTGCTTCGCTGTTTACCCGATCGATGACCGGAGACATTGAAAACAATGTCAAAAACAATGCCAAGGTCATCAAAACGCTGTTGGGCGGCGTCTGCGGCAAACCCAGCGCATGCCGCAGCAGCGAGAGGACGATGATGATGCGGGTAAAGGACGTCAGCCCGATCAACAACACCGGGACGAACGACAGCAAGCTGAGCAAGATGAATGTTCGCAGGATAGGTGAGTAGTCCTGCTTCAGTGCCTGGCCTAAAGCTTCCGACGCCGGGCTGGCCCAGGCGCTATCGCAAAAGGCCAGCAGGCAAACGACAACGCCCAGGCAGCGCAAGATCGAATATATGGCAGCACTACGCTTGATCACATCGTGCTCCTTGCTCGCTCATCGGCAGCCATTGGACTTGCAGGTCCGATTCGACAAGCAAATACCTCCTATCACCATCGACAATGCGGTGCAGCGCCGTTTTCCGGCTGACGCGCACGGTTTGCTCGACACGGAGCGTTTGCTGCGCCGCTGCTCGTATTGGCCTTGAATACATCCAGCGATCGAGCCAGCCCTTCCGCCGTGCAAACCACGCTGCCAGCGAAGCCATCAGCAAGATCGCCACCGTAACCGCCATCACTCCCATCAGGTCATGGCCGGACGCCGTCGCCGCCGTGCGAAATGGAATTGGGGCCGGCAATGCCGTCGTTGCGAGCGGGTCAGCCGGCATGGCGCTGGTGGTTGCAGTTCGACTCACGCCAACTCCGCGATACGAAGTCCGAAATGGTCATCGACCGCGAGCAACTCGCCACGCGCCACAGGCTTGCCATCGAGCAACAACGTGACAGGCGCATCCAGCAACTCGTTCATCGATACGACATCGCCTTTTTGCAGTTTGAAAAGCTCGTCCACCGTCATCGATACACTGCCGATCCGCGCCGCCAGCGAAACCTGGACATGCCCGATCAAGCTCCAGTCCTTTTCCACCAATCCGGCACTTGATAGCGGCCCGATGGCTTTCTGCGCTGTTTTTTCCTGCGAAATATCGTTTTTCTTCATGTTTGCGAGTCCAGATTGGGTCTGTCTTCCAGACGCATGGCACGTGCCTGTCCGTCACGCACCAAAGAGCCAATGACAAGAGGCAGGTTGTTTTCGGCGGTCATCTGAATGGCGGCGTTCAGGGGCGTTTTGGTGACGAGTAACTGGCCGATCTGGAAGCCTTGCGCATCGGCCAAGGATTCCGAGCCCAGTGGCAAACTCACTTCGAAGGTCACCGTTTGTCTGCCTAGCGCATCGCTTCGCGGCGTCAATCCTGTTCTTGGCACAGCTGCTGCGGGTGCCAGATACCGGCAAAATGAGTCGTCCAGATATATCTGGGCTTCAAGCACCGGATCGCCGCAAATAAATACCAACGCACCGTGGCGACGCTTGAAGCGATCCAGCGATGGAAATTCGATTTCCCTGATGTCAACCTTCGACCCGACAAGACTGGCGATTTGCCGAAGCAGATCACGTAGTGCTTGTTCGGCAATGCCCAAGGCAATCGTTCCGGCGTCTGCATCCGAGACTCGCACCAAGGCTGCAGCCACACGGCCAAATTCTTTCTTTCGAATGCCAAGCAGAACATGGCCATTACCGGAATCGGCTTCGAACCACCGCATGGAGGCATCGATGCTCTCGACGTCCGTGCTGCACAGCGCCAAACCAAGCGCCCGGTCCTCGCCTCGCCATGCCTGGAGCCAAAGACGGGACGCTGTCTCCAACCGCTCTTGTATCGAGCGGCTTTTGGCCAATCCCTGCCAACGTAACGGGCGCACTTTCATCAGCCGCCCCGGATGCTGTTGTAGAGTTGCTCGATCATTTCGTTGCTGACCGTCAGCACGCGCGAGCTGGCCTGATAGCCTCGCTGGATGATGATCATGTCGGCGAATTCCTGGGTCAGATCGACATTCGCCATCTCAAGGCTACCGCCGGCGATGTGGCCGAAAACTCCCTCCGTCGCGCGTCCAAGTACTGGCTGCTGCGTTCCTGTCCCACTGATCAGCCGGCCGCCCGACAGGTGCAACGAACTTTCACTCGGAAACGACGCCAAGGCGATTTGCGGGCCCTGGCGTTTTTCGGTCGAGGAATAAGTCAATTGCAAGATGCCCTTCTCATCGAAAGACAAATTGGTGATTCCCAACACCGCGTGGCCATCTTCGACACGCGCACCGAGTGTGCTGGTCGTGCCGCTCAGCCGCGTTGCGCCATCGAACGCGCCAGGCGTTCCAAAATTCAGCGTCAGCGTCAGGGATACGCCTTGGGAAACCAGCGTGACCGGCAAGGTATTGGAACCTGCCGCGGGTGTTCCATCGCTTCCGAACACGATAGGCGCCGAACCTACTGTCGCCCCGGTCTCATCGGTGACCGAGGCCAGGTAACCGCCCGGTACTGTCGCGTTGTTGTCGGTCAATGTCACCGTAAGCGTATGCAAATTTCCGGAGGCGTCATAAACCTTCACCGAGCCGACAGTGGAAGTGGGCGTGCCCGGTGCGATGTTGCCCACCATCTTCACCAGCGTCGTGGCCTTGGGCGGCAAGGTGCGATAGGCATCGAGATCGATGGGGTTGAGGTTGCCTGCCGAATCGATCGACATCACCTGGTAGCCATTCGCGGTATCGACCAGAAAACCCTGATCGTCGAAACGGAACTGCCCCGCTCTCGTGTAGTAGAAATTGCCGTTGCCATCACGAAGGACGAAATAACCATTGCCATCGTTGGCCAAATCCGTCGGCATGCCGGTTTGGCGAATATCGCCGGGCTTGGTGCGCAGCCCTTCGCTGGAGATGCGAGTGCCGCTGCCACCGTTGACGTTTTCAAAGAACGAATCACTGCCGCGAAACCCCGGCGTGTTCATGTTGGACACGTTGTTGCTGACGTTATTGAGACTGCGCGAGAAACTGAAAAGCCCCGAAAGGCTGTTGTACAAGGCTTGAAACATGGCGGCTTCCTTTCCTTAGGGTTTGACCAGGCTGATTTGGGAAAGCAGGATGCCGGTCAGGACTTGACCGGAGGACGTTTGCACACTCAGGTGCGGACCGGTATTGGTGAATTCGACCGCAATGACCGTGCCCGTGGTCGGCAATGGCTGGCCTTGCACGTCGATCTTGCGATTGAGCAAGCTGAGCGCTTGCGAAGACGAATTCATGACCAACAGGCTTTCCGTGTTCTGACTGGTCTGTCTGGATTGCTCGAGACTGGAGAACTGAGCCAACTGCGCCAGGAACTCGCGATTGTCCACCGGTTCGAGCGGATCCTGGAATTGCAGTTGCGACAGGAACAACTTGATGAAGTCTTCTTGGTTGATCGTGTTTTGCTGGGTCGCACTCGCGCTTTGCGGATTAAGTACGCTGCCAATCGAATCTACAGCCATGGGCAAACCTCGTTTCAGGTAAATTGTTTTTGCTCGGCGGCACGCCAAAGTTCACGGCCGTTCAGTACGATGCGATTCAAGCGCAGACCCTGCTCGTTTGACATCGTGTGCAATAGCCGCACCACGGAGTCTGCGTTGTCATCGCCCAAGCTATAGTCGCGAAGCCACGCAGTGACTTCCCCGTTACCGTCGGCCAGCCAACGCAGCAGGCGCAACGGCCAAGGAACGAATGCGCCCTGCTGTCCAAGTTTCGTTGACGATCCGATTCCGTCATCCACTCCATCGGCTGAGAGATCGATCGGCGCATGGAGCTGACCGGCCGCCGAAGATGCCGGAAGTTGCCCATAGGTCAATGCCGCCGATGGCGCACTTGCAGTGGAGATGTTCACGGCTGCAGTTTGGCCAACGGACAATTGGGCCTGATTTCGGTAAGCGCCGACAGAAACAGTCATCGGCCTTACTCCGGCGATCATCTGCGAAAGATGATTGCCCGCAAGCAATTGCCAAGGCACCACCACCAATTCATCCTTTTGCCCGGGCGCTTGCGCGTGCAAACCAACGATCAGAGCCACACGATCGCCGTCGATGATGGGTACCGCATTTTCAAACTCGACCAGCAAGCCATCTTGCGAATTCGCATCGTATGGCGAATGCAGCAACAAAATGGACAATCCTGTGGCGGGATCAGGGCCGAGGAGCACATCAACTCCTGGAGGTATCAACACACGATCGGGCGTCATGTCCAAAGCCGAAAGGTTCGAAGAGTCGGTATTTGGATCGAACGACTTCGTATTGTAGGTATTCATCGAATTCGAGTTGACCGCATTGCCATGGTCAGCCAGGACCGAATCACCCTCGTTTCGCGATAGCGACCGGCCGTTTTCCGGGTCCGCGCGCAGCAATCTGCCAAAATCCGCGCGACCCATGTCACGATCCCGACTCGCGGAACCGGAGAGAAGTGGTGATAACGCCGAATTCAAACGGTCAACCATGTTCTTTCTCCCGAACACCGAGCAGCAGGTCGCTGAGTTGGTCGAAATCGTTCTTTTCCCCTTTGTCACGCGCTTCTGAAACACGCCGGTCGCGACGTTGCTCAGCGACTTTGGTCGCCGACGCGGCATTGACGTAATGTCTGGTGGCCTCATCGCGCCTGATCAGGCTTTGCTCATGATTTTTCTCACACGCGTCCTGTTCGGCCATCGCTTCATACTCGTATGCCAGGACCGCTTGATAAGCGCCCAGATCGAGCGCGCCCAGGCTGTCAGGTCTTGCTTTCCAGGACTCCATGTCCTTGACCTTTCGCTCGGCGTCGAGCAATGCCGCTTCCGTGCGCATCGCCTCAACCAGGCCTGTGCGCAAATCGGCCGATGCACGTTGTTCCTGGAAACGCCGCAACCGGACGAGCCGGAAAACCTTGCCGCTGGTTTCAACGCTCATTGCGCCACTCCCACCGTTGCTTGCATCGAATGCAACTGTCGATACACATCTTTTCGAGAATTGGGCTCCCCGGGTCGTTGGCACAAAATCTGGTCAAGCAAGGGCTTGGCGTCGATCGCCTGATCAAGCGCGGGATTGACGCCTCGCTGATGCGCGCCAAGCTCAACCAGATCACGCGATGCTTCATATACCGCCAGGAGACGGCGCGTATCGCGCGCAACCGCTTGCTCATCCTCGGTTGCCAAATGGCTCATCAAGCGGCTGGTGCTGTGCAGGATGTCGATCGAGGGATGGTGACCGCGCGCCGCCAGATCACGAGTCAAGACGATATGACCATCCAGGATGGCGCGCATATGATCGGTAATCGGCTCGTTCATGTCGTCGCCTTCGACCAGTACGCTGTAAATGGCTGAAATGGCACCACCCCGTTTGAGCCGGCCACAACGCTCCAGAACCTTTGGCAGCAAACCAAATACTGACGGCGTGTAGCCGCGAAAAGTCGGCGGCTCGCCGATGGCAAGGCCAATCTCACGCTGTGCCATGGCAAAGCGCGTCATCGAATCGAGAATGAGCAGAACCGACTTGCCCTGGTCGCGAAAATATTCGGCGATCGCATGCGCGGCATGTACGGCATGCGTGCGCACCAAGGCAGGCTGATCGGCCGTCGCAACGATTACTACCGAACGCTTGAGGCCTTCCGCGCCGAGCGAATTCCTGATGAAGTCGCCGACTTCGCGACCACGCTCGCCAATCAAGGCAAGAATGGTGACGTCGGCACGGACATGTCGTGCGAGCATTCCCAGCAACGTACTCTTGCCTACACCGCTGCCGGCAAACACACCGACGCGCTGACCGACACCCAATGTCAGCAAGCCATCGATGGCGCGCACACCGGTTTCCAGTACCTCGTCGATTTCCTCACGTTCCATAGGATTGATCGGCTCACGGTAGAGCGGATAACTGCCGTCGTAGGCAATCGCACCCAAGCCATCCAAGGGAGCACTGAAGGCATCGACCACGCGCCCCAGAAGCGATGCACCAACGGGAATCGACAATGAATGTCCGGTAGCGCGTACCTGGCTGTCGGCCGAAATGCCATGGACATTGCCGTAGGGCATCAACAAGACGCGATCCTTGCGAAAACCCACCACTTCGGCCTGTACCGCCGCCCGGCCATTGCCTGGAACCAACTCGCACATCTCGCCAAGGCGCGCGTCGGGCCCGGCGGACTCGATCACCAGTCCATTGAACGCCACCAGCCGTCCATGGCGTTCAACCACATCGGCTTGTTCGATGGCGGAAACGACATGAGAAGCCAAGTTGTTCATGGCGCCTCGAAATTGGCCGCGAGGCCCTTCAGGAAAGCTCGCCGCATGGCTTCCAGGCGCACATCCAGGCCGGTTTCATACTGGCCGCGTGCGGTTTCTATGACGCACTGACCCGGCCTCAGACGCTGATCGGCAACGATTCGGGCACCGGAAATATCCAGTTCAATCGATTCCAGATCGTCCTCGGCCACGTGCAGTGTCGCCCCGTCCAGGTCATGGGGTTTCAAAGCGGCACGACAAAGTTCCTGCATCAATGTGCGCTCGACAGCTTTTTGATCAAGCAGGCGAAGCACTGCTGCATAAGCCACTTCCAATGCGGTCGCCTCGCATTGACGGGAAAACCGCTCGAACTCGGCCTTAATCGATTCAATCAATTGCAACAATTTTTCTCGCTGCTTTTCCATCGATGAGCGGGCCGCATCGTATTCGGAACGCAAATGCAGTTCGACCGCGCCCGATCGGCGCGCAATTTCCGCCTCGGCATCGGCCAGCCCCATGGCCCGGCCTTGTTCACGCGCCTGCTCGAAGGCCTGATTGAGCATTGCTTCCCGCGCATCCTGCTCGTCATGCGGTTCATTTTCGATCGGCGTCTCGCGAGTGACCTCACTCTCGCGAGATGCCAATAGGTTCGACAAACGACTTACGTTCGGCTTATCGATGGCGATGTCATGCATGATGTTCATGGACTTGCCTCAGTTCGCCGTAGTCAGTGCCAGGGATTGCGACAACAGCGCTTCCTGCACGCGAGCAGGCAATGCGGGCACGCTACGCATCTGCACGCGAACGCTATCGGCATAGCTTTCATCCAAAAGTGCCAGCATGAATTCGCGATCGATCGGACCGCTGGCCATCAGCACTCGGGTGAACCAGGCGGGCGAAAGGTTTTTCGACAGTGCGAGCAATTGCTCCACGCCAAGCGAGGTCCTGGCGGTCAGCCCGCGTATATCCTCCGACAATACGGTCTCGGCCAGATCCGGCACCGCCCATCCCATCCGCTGCAATTCGCGGATGATTTTTCGCAACGCCCGCGCCGATTCTGCCGGCAATTGGGCCAGCAACAGATTTTGTTCGCGCGGTGCCAGCGATATCAGGTACATCGCCACTTTGCGCTGCCCCAAGGTGGTCATGGCGTTGAGGTTCCTTCGGCCAGCCAACTACGCATCCTGGTCAGCACCGCTTCGCGCTCCTCGGGAGTCAGCGATGCGGGCCGCGAATGAACCATCCGCGACAAAGCTAAGCCCAGCAACAAGCCAATCAGCGCCACGCCCGCCAACATCCAGGGGACACTTGCACCGACCTTGCCGCTCGCCGAATCAGCTGGCATCGCATGAGCGATGGCGTCGGTTTCCATGCCGGGATTGAGCAGAGGGTTGCCGGCAATACGTTGTGCCTGGGAGCTGGGCCCGCCCAATGCCCCAATCTCGAGTCGATCACCGCGTTCGGCATCGATTCCCGCCGCTGCAGAGACCAATGTCTTCAAACGCTCCAATTGCGTAGGCGTCAACGTCGGCGGCACCAGCACAGCAACGGAAAGGCGCTCGACGCGGCCTGGCGCCCGGGAAATCTCCTCGCGCTCGGTTCCGTGTGCGTATTCGACATCTTCCTGCGCTTGCGTCGCGCCGCCTTCGGCAAGTGCATTTGCCGAGTCGGTGTTCGGTGCTTTGCCTGCGCCGCTGCGATGGGTCTGCTTACGCACCAGCAACCCGTTGCCATCCTGGCCCTGGGGAATCAAATGCTCCTTCACTTGACGCACCTGGTCGAAATTCAACCGTGCATCGACTGTCACCTTGAATTCAGTCAGGTGAAAGACCTGTCCAACCAGGTCGGTGATACGGTCGCGGACACGCGACTCGTACTGACCTTGTTCTTCATCCTGCGCCATCGTTCCAATGGAATTGCCTGCCCCTCCCAGCAACACTCCCGATGGCCCAAGCACGACCACCGCGTCAGGAGTCAGCCCTTCGACGGCAGATGCCACAAGATTTCGTATGCCTCCGACCTGATGGGCGGTTAGCTGCGTGCCAGGCGACAAAGTCAGGGCAACCGACGCCTTTGAGGAGTCCTGCGCGCCGACGAACAAACCGGGCCGACGGATGGTCAAATGCACACGTGTGGTCTCGACACCGGGAATCGAGGTAATGGTTCTCTCGATCTCGCCTTGCAGCGCACGCTGGTAATTGATTCGCTGAGCAAATTCGGTGGCGCCAAAATCGGCATCGTTGAAAAGCTCGAAGCCAACATGCCCGCCACTGGGAACTCCCGCCGAAACAAGCTTCATTCGGGTGTCATATACCTGCTCGGCGGGAATGGTGATGCCCTTTCCATCATCGGAGAATCGATAGGGAATCTTCCACTCGGTCAGCGATTTGGTGATTTCCGCCGCATCAGTCTCACGAAGATTACCGAACAACAGCCGGTAATCTGGCGTGAACACCCACCACAACGTGGCCGCCGCCAATGCGATCACCACCAAGGCGCCAAACACAAGGCCCGCTCGTGCGGAGCGGCCCAGCGAATTGAAGAATTCCGAAATTGCCGTCACGATCATCGATCCTTACAGTTGCATGCGAAGCAGTTCTTGATACGCCTCGACCACGCGATTGCGAACTTCGACCATGAGCATCATGTCCATGCGCGCCTGTTCCATCGTGATCATCACGTCCTGCACGGGGATATCCTTTCCGGCAGCCATCGTGCGCAACTGCTGGTCCGATGCCTTGATTGCCTCGTCCGCCCGAACCATGCCGCTACCGAGCACCTGCCCGAAGTCGGAGACTGGCGTCTTGGCCGCTACCACCGGCGATTGATCCATGCCGATGCCTGCGGCAATGGCGGAAATACTTTCGATCGACATTATTTCGCTCCAATTTCCAAAGCCCGCAGCACCATTCCACGCAGCAGGTTGAAAGCACGTACGTTGGCTTCATAGCCGCGGCTGGCGGTCACCAAGGTGGTCATCTCGCCAACCATGTCGGTCGCCGGGTAGCGCACCATTCCCTTGGCATCGGCCATGGGATTGCCAGGCTCATGCACCAGGCGGGTTGCCATTGGCGATTGCGTTGTCGAAAAATCGCCATTGCCCAGTTGTGCCGAAAATGCTGATGCGGGCACCTCTCGTCGAGTGGCGGTCGCATTGGGCGGCAATGGCACATTGGCCGCCGCGATATTGCGGCTGGCCACGTCGAGCCGCAGGCGTTCGAAGGTCATTCCTGCCCGACTGGCTTCCAGAACGGAGTCGATAGCCATGGCTCAAGCCCTGCCACTGATGGCCAGGCGCATCAGACCGAAATGCCGGTTCAACGATTCGCTCAACGCCTGGAAATCGAGACTGGCGCTGACCATGCTCGCGACCTCATGATCCAGATTCACCGGCGATCGCGTGGGATCGGTACTGGCCGAAACCGAGCCGCTTGCGCTTTCTCCAAGCATTGACTGAAGCAAGCTGCTCGACTGAGAGGCAGGTGCTGTCGATACTTGTTCGAGCATGCCCTTCAAGCGCGAGAATTCCAGCCGCTGCGCCCGATAGCCCGGGGTGGAGGCATTGGCGATGTTCTGGCTGGCGACTTCGGCCAAGCGCTGCTGCAAGCCCATTGCCAGTCGTACAGCTTCGGTGGTCAGTTCGTTTCCCATATCCCTTTGTTCCTCGCTGATTGCTTTATTGATGCCATGCCGCCAGGCAATTCGTATGCGCCTTGCCTGCGATGGAAACGCGACAAAATCGTTATTGGATGACCAGTTCCCCATCGAGTGCCCCAGCCGCCTTTATCGATTGCAGGACAGCAATCACATCCCGAGTGGATAGGTGAATTTCGCGAAGCGCCGAAATCAGATCGGCCACCGTCGCGCCTTCAGGCACATTCACGATCGGCGCGGCACCTTCATTGACATGAATCTCACTGTCCGGAACGAGCACGCTGCCGATACTGGTTGAAGGTTCGACAAACACACCTTGCGGCTGGGACACCTGGAAATGCGTGGCGATATCCACACGCAGATCGCCTTGGGAAATGCTGACTTTCCCGAGCCTGACCTCGCCGCCCGCAACCACGGTACCGGTCCGTTCGTTGACGACGATGCGTGATTTGCGTTCCGGTCGGATCGGCAGATTTTCCAGGCGCGCGATTTCAGCCACCAGGTTTGCCGGGGCATTCCCATACTCCAGCGTTACTTTCCCGGCATGCTCGGCCCGCACACTCACGCCCGGACGATCTGCCTCGATGGCTTGAACCACCTGATTGGCCGTGCTGAAGTCGGGCTCATTCAAAAGAATGCTGAGCCGACGGCCGTCACCGGCCACCTGCAGCGATGAAGTCTGTTCCACTGTCGCACCGGATGGAATCGAACCGACTGTCGGATGGTTTTTCTGTGTGGAGGCAGTGACTGCTTCGTACTGGTAGCCGCCGACTGAAATAGCGCCCTGTGCTATCGCATAGATCTTTCCGTCTGGTCCCGACAACGGCGTCAACATCAAACTGCCGCCGGTCAGGCTTCGCGCATCGCCGGCCGAGGCCACCTGCACATCGAGTTGTTGTCCCGGCTCGGCAAACGCAGGAAGCTTCGATGTCACCAGCACGGCGGCCACGTTGCGGCTGGACAGATCATCCAGATTCACATTCACGCCGAAGTTGCGCAAAGTGTTCGCGACCGACTGCAGCGTGGCGCGGTTGCGGGCCGAGTCGCCCGACCCGGAAAGTCCGAACACCAGGCCATAACCAGTGAGCGGATTTTCACGCACTCCAGCGACACGGGCGATTTCCTTGAGCCGCACCGGATCGGCGGGTTGAGCCATCAGGTCGGCACAGAAAAATGCCAGGCAAATCATCAGCAGCCGCATCACAGCAAGCCCAACCAGCGAAAGACACGGGCGAGCACGCTTTGCCGCTGTGCCTGACTGACATCGCCAGCGCCGGTGAGCTGGACATCGGCGTCGGCGATCCGGTTGGACCACACCGCGTTGTCGGAAGAAATATCTTCCCCACGGACCAGGCCGCTCAACTCGATATGCTGTTGTTCGCCGTTGACCACCAGCGACTGTGCGCCGCGGATGCGCAGCAGATCGTTGGGTTCGACGGCAACTACTCGTACCGATATTTGTGCCCGCAACTCGCCGATGCGCGTCGTCTGGGCAGCACCCGAGCGTTTGCCGGATATGCCCAACGAGGCATCGTAATGCGTCGAAGGCGCCTTCAAGTCAATTTTCACATCGGTATCGCGCGACGCATCGGTCGCCGCCTGTGAGCGCGCGCGCGACGCTTCCAGCACATATATCGTAAGAACATCGCCGACCCGATAGGCGCGCCGGTCCGCCGCCAAGCCGCGATACTGCGCTGGATCGATGAGGCTCTGCCCGGACGATGCCGCACCGGCTTTTCCCGGTATTGCCAGGATGCAGGCCAGCATCAAGGCGCTGACATGAATTTCAGTTTTCAACACGCACCACCTGTTGTGAAATTATTCTCGAATGAACCGTCTGGCCGGATTCGCGTAGCGCCACCGCAATGACCTCGCCAATTCGGCCATCGCCCAATGCCTCGCCCTGGGTAAGCAAGCGCACTGCGCCTCGCAGCACTTCGACCTGCACAGGTTGGCGCGAGACGACATCGGGCAAGGATTCGAAGTCGGAATCCTCGACCGCTTCGCCGGCATGGACGAATCGGCTTAGCCTCATTCGGGGCAGGTCTTTGGTTTCCGCGATTGGAGCGCTCTTGATACGTGCCAGATCGATGCTTCCGGCACGCATCATCGCGTCCGAACCGCCTCGGCCTTTTTCGTAATCGGCCGTATAGACCCAGCCTTCCCGCAGCAGGCTGATGGCGTACCAGACCGTCATCGAGCGCACTTTCTTTCCGCTCACTGAAATTTGTACGGGAATACCGATGCGCGCGCGCGGCCAACGACCCGTGATCTCGCCTGCATTTACTGTGTACACACCATCGGGCACCGTGGCATCGTCCACACGGCCGATCGGGATTGCCTCAAGGCGGCCCATTGATACGGGTGTGAGACGAACGATCCGCTCATGCGCTGCCGACTGAATTTCAGCCGCAGGCACGATTTGCGTCGCCCACGCCGGCGAAACCGTGGCGACGGCAAGGAAAATCAGCAGGAAAGCCGAGCCAGGCATGTGCAATCAGCGGCGCAGGTTGTTGATGGTTTCAAGAACCTGATCGGCAGCTTGCAGCACTCGCGCGTTGAGCTGATAGGCACGCTGCGCGATGACCAGATTGCTCATTTCATCGACCAGGTCGACGTTGGCCATTTCCAGGAACCCTTGCTGCAACTTGCCGAAACCCACGTCCGCAGGTTTCCCGAAGCTCGCATCACCCGAGGATGACGTAGGCAGGAAGGTGTTTTCGCCAATCGATAGCAAACCATCAGGAGCGGCAAACGATGCAAGCTCGATGGTGCCAATCAATGTGCTTTCAGCGTCGGTCCCAAGCCTTCCGTATATCTCGCCATTGGCTTGGATTCGCAATTGCGTGGCATCGGGTGGAATTTGCAGGCCCTGTGCCAGACGCAGGCCATTGACCGAAGTCAGATAACCCTCATTGTCAATTCGCAATTGCCCGGCGCGCGTATAGACGCGGCTGCCATCGGCAGCGCTCAGCTCGAAGAACCCCGCGCCATCGATGGCCAGGTCCAACGGATTCTGGGTCGCGCGCATTTCCCCGGCTCCGAACAATGCCGAGGTCGACAGCACGTGGATTCCGGCACCGTTCGAGCTCATCGTCTCCGGCGCCTGGTCACCGGCCACGGGCGCGGAGGACATCTCGGCGAAATTGACGCGGCTGCGCTTGAAGCCCGGCGTCTGCATATTGGCGACGTTATTGGAGATAACATCGATCTGCTCCTGCTGACTGCGCAGGCCGGAAGCGGAAATGTAAAGTGCGTCGATCATTGTTCATCGTCTCCTGTCAGTTCTCGCCCAACCGGTTGATCCCGGTATCCATGGTTTTGTCGTAGATGGAAATGGCCCGTTGCACCGATTCGGCATGGCGCGTCAGTTCCATCAGATGGATGGTTTCGTCGGCCGCATCGACGTTGGCACGCTCGATCGAGCCCTGGATGACGCTGCCTTGCCATTGGCTGAAAATTCCGTCGTAGGCATAGGCGCCATTGCCCAGCGAGCGCAGGCCACGCGGATCGGCGATATCGACGATCGACAACTTGCCGATCGAGCGTTTGCCTGCCCACATCTCACCCTTGCCGTCGATGCGCACATCGAGGCCGTCGAGGACGATGGGCCCCGACTCACCCAGAACACGATCGCCGGCCACAGTGACCAGATAGCCGTCGGCATCGCGACGGAAATTTCCGGCTCGGGTCATTACGGTTTTGCCGTCGCGTTCGACAGCGAAGAATCCCTTGCCGCGCAGTGCCAGATCCAAGGTGCGCCCGGTCTGCATGAGCGTGCCGTCGGTGAGATCGAAGGAATTGGCAACGTCCAGTCTCCCAGCGAAATCGGGAGTAACGCGCACCGCGCGAAACCCCGGCGTGGCGGCGTTAGCGACGTTCTGGCTGACCGCGCCCAGAGACTGGACGTCCGCGCTCAAGGATCGGCTGATGGCTGAAATGGTGTCGGTCATGGGGTTTCTCAGGCAGTGCCCACGGCAGCAAAGGAACGGACGATGGTGGTCGGCGGAACTTCGTTCAGCCCCACGACTGCGACGTATGGCAGAGATCGATGCATCATGCCGCGCAGTTGCCGGCGAATCGGCGAGGGGCAAATCAGCACCGGCAACAGGCTTCGGCTCATCATGCTTTCGGCTTGGCGTGCCAGGCTTTTCATGAAGGCGTCCAACTGCCCCATGTCGGAAAACAGTGTTGCCTTGCCTTCGTTGCTGCGTGCATTGGCCAGCAATTGACGTTCGATTTCCGGCAGAAGCGTAAGCACGTGCATATCGCCCTGGGCATCGACGAGTTTCTGGCAGATCGATGGACCCAGCCGCTCACGTACCCGCTCGCTGAGCTCTTCGTGGACTTTGTTCGACTTGCCGGCATCGACGAGCACTTCGAGGATGGTTTCGAGATTGCGCACGCTGACTTGCTCGCGTAGCAACAGTTGCAATACCTTCTGGATGTCCGAAAAACTCAGGACATTGGGGACCAACTCATCGATCAGCGATGCATGTTGATCGCGAAGACGCGAAACCAGACGCTCGGTCTCGGACCGGGTGAGCAATTCAGGCGAATGACGCTTGACCACCTCGCTCAGGTGAGTCATCAACACAGTGTCGGGATCGACCAGCGTGTAGCCGGCACCGCGCGCCAATTGCCGCGCATCCTTGGCAATCCATTGGGCAGGCAAGCCATAGGCCGGATCGCGGGTCTCGGCACCTTCCAGCTTCAGGCGGGAGCCACCTGGGTTGATGGCCAGGATGCGGTCGGTCTGCAGTTCGCCCTGACCGACACGATTGCCTTGGACCAGAATCTCGTACATGTCGGCGGCAAGCTCGATCTTCGGCCCCGCCTGTACTTTCGGCAGGACGAATCCCAAATCCTGCGCCACTTGCTTTCGCAATGTTTGAATTCGCTCGGCGAGGTCGCCTGCCGGTTCGAGCATGGCACGAGACAGCGAGCTGCCGAGGCGAATCTCCAACGGTTCAATCCGCATCAATTGCTGCAGATCATCGGATGGATTTTCGGCAATGCTGGGCGTTGCAGACACCTCTGCTTCTTGCGCCGGTTCAATGGTCCGCGATGCCATCAAGGCCAACGTACCGATTCCGCCAAGCACCAGCAGCACCGGGAATTTCGGGAACCCGGGCACCAGCATCAATGCGAACAGAGCAAATGCCACTACAACCAATGCCTGTGGGCTGGAGAGCACCTGCTTTGGAATCTCCGACCCCAACTGTGCATCGGCGGCAGCGCGAGTAATGATGATGCCGGTTGCGACCGCGATCACCAGAGAGGGAATCTGCGTGACGATGCCGTCGCCAACGGTCAACAACGTGAATCGCTGCACCGCCTCGGTCCACGGCATGCCCAGTTGTGCGATGCCAATGGCCAATCCGCCGACGATGTTGATCAGGATGATGATGATTCCGGCGATCGCATCGCCCTTGACGAACTTGGTCGCGCCATCCATCGCGCCATAGAAATTCGCCTCCTTCTCGACCTGCGCGCGCCGGCGCCGGGCTTCATGCTGATCGATCAGCCCCATGTTCATGTCGGCATCGATGCTCATCTGCTTGCCGGGCATGCTGTCGAGAGTGAACCGGGCCGCGACTTCGGCCACGCGCTGCGCACCGTTGGTCACCACCACGTATTGCACGACCACCAGGATCAAGAAAACGACGATACCGACCACGTAGTTGCCGCCGATCATGAACGAACCGATCGCGTTGATGACCCGGCCGGCATCGCTGCCCTCGAGAATCAAACGGGTCGCCGATACGTTCAACGCAAGCCTGAACATGGTCGCCAGCAAAAGAATCGTCGGGAATGTCGAAAACTTCAGCGGTGTTTCGGTAAAAAAAGTCACCAGCAAAATCAACAACGCCGTACTGATGTTGATGACCAACAGGAAGTCCAGCAGTGGTGACGGAATGGGGATGAACAGGATGATCAGGACACTCACGACCAGGCCAACCAGGACCAAGTCGCGTTTTCCGGACCATAGTTGCGACATCAGCGCCCTCATTTGGCGACTCCTTGACGATGACGGCCAAGCAACTTTCGATAAATCGGCACCAAATCGGCATACAGATGCTCAGGAACCGGGCCATCGATATCGCATTCGCGGTACAGGGCACGTGCCAGCACCGGCGAACGAACGATGGGAACGCCCGCGCGCGAGGCGATCTGGCGAATTCTCTGGCTGAGGAAACCCGCGCCCATCGCCAGCACTCGGGGCGCCCGCATGGCCTGGGGCCGGTATTGCAAGGCGACGGCAACATGCGTCGGGTTGGTCAAGATCACGTCCGCTTCGGCGGCCTTGGGCACGGCACGCGCTTTCTTGAGCAGATCCCGAATCAATTTTTTCTGCTTGGATTTGACGTCGGGGTCACCATCGCGGCGCTTGAATTCATCGCGCAATTCGCGCCGGCTCATGCGCATCCGGCGAAGAAAATCGCGGCGCGTGAAAATCAGATCGACCAGCGCCATCAAGGCAAGCACCAGCAACACATAGATGGAGGTCTTGATGAAGCCAGCGAGCATCAAGGCCGGGAAATCGCGCGGAACGCTCGACGCCACCGATTCGGCCATGGTCTGCGCATGATTGGCCGCCACGACGCACAGTCCGGCCAACAACGACATCTTGACGATCAACTTTCCCAATTCCCAAAACGTACGCAGGGAAAACAGGCGCTTGACGGTATTGGCCGGATTGAGTCGCTTGAAATCCGGACTGATCGGATGGCTGGTGAAAATCGGCCCTGTCTGGAACACATTCGCCACCACCGCTACAACGACTATCGCCAGCAGCAACGGTGACAAGGCCTGCCAGACCGGCGCATAGACCCGGCCTACCCAGTGAACCAATTCGGTGTTGAACACAGGGCCGCTGCCTGCCAGCGCGATCATCCGGCGCGTGGCAAGCAGCACGCTGCTCGATGCCTGGCCGGCGGTCATCGCAACGGTAACGGCGAAAGCGATCATGACCGCAACGCCTACGGCATCGGTGCTCTTGGCGACCTCGCCTTTCTTGCGTGCTTCTTCCAAACGGAAAGAAGTGGGCTGCTCGGTCTTGTCCTGATCTTCCTGCGCCATATCAGCCTCCCAGCACGACAGGAATACGATTGAACAAATCGCCGAACAGACGCCCGATCAGTTGCGGCGCAAACGACAACGACACCGCCAACAGCAGCAGCGCAACGGCGACCTTCAGCGGCAATGCCAGGAAATAGACGCTCGCTTGCGGCATCGAGCGAGTGGCGTAGCCCACCGCGATATCGAGCATCAACAAGCCAAGAATGATCGGTGAAACCACCATCAGCCCCAGGAGGAAGCTTCCACCGAACATTGCAAGGAATGCGTCCATATCCAGATGCAGCGACAAGCTGCCCAGCGGGATCGCCTGGGCCGCGCCAATCAGCAGTTGGAACAACCGGATGTGCAAATCCAAAAGAAAAAACAGCACCGTTGACAACAACATCAACGCCACGCCCAACACCGATTCGGCATCGTGCTGGGCGGCGGGATTGAATACGACGGCCGCGCTGAGCCCAGCCTGCGTATCGGCCAGCCAACCAGCGACGCTCAACGAGGCGTTCGGGATCATGATCGCCAGACCGAAGATCATGCCCAGCAACAACTCTCCGGCGCCCGCCACGATCAAACCTACCGGCTCACGCCAGTGCGGCGGCGCCTGCATGGTTGGCACCGACATGACCGTCAACCACGACAGGCCTATCAGCAGCACGCCGCGCACCATGCCCGGCGCCCAACTGAATGGCGACATGGCGGGCAGCGCAATCACGGGCAGATACCGCAGCAGCGCCATGACGAACATGACAACGAGAATTTGCAGGGCGTCCATGACATTACAGCGCGGCGGCTACCTCGAACAAATGCTTGGAAAACTCGACGAGCACCGACAACATCCAACCGCCGAGCATTACACTGATCACAATCACGGCGATGAGTTTTGGAATGAAGGTCAATGTCATTTCCTGTATTTGCGTGACCACCTGCACGATCGAAACGAGCAGGCCGACGATCAGGGTCGCGACCAGAATCGGGGCGGAAATTTTCACGGCCGCGAACAAAGTCTCGGCCATCAGCTGCATGGCGGTATCGGCGTCCATGGGGCCTGCTCAAACAGCCGAATTTTTATGCGTTATGCGCTCACGCAAACGTTGGGAGAATTCCCTGACGTTCATACCGCTTGGCAACGATCCTTGCGCCAGCAACTCTTGCAATATGGCGTCGGCCTCATCCTGGCGTCCGCAATCTTCCAGCCACAGGGAATGCGCATAGCGCCCGGTAATGGACTTCGGGTCCAGGCGCAAAGTACGCCGGATGGCGCGCTCGGCTTCATCACACTGCCCATTCAAGACCATCAACAAAGCGAGGCCACCATGCGTCTCGCCAAAATTGCGGTCGATCTCATAGGCCCGCTGATAGCTGTATTCGGCGCCAGCGACATCGGCCTCCAGCAGTTGTACCCAGGCCAACGCATGCCACGTACCGATGTGATCGGGCATCGCCGCGACCGCACTTTCCAGTTGTTGTCTTGCCTCGGCCAGATGTCCTTGCAGCATCAGCAGTTGGCCATAACCCGACAATGCTCGGCCGGAGTTTGGATATCGCACCAGCACACGCTGAAAATGCGTGAGTGCCGCAGGCAGGTTGCGTTGCCAAAGTTCGATCGTACCTGCCGTCAACAAGGCCTCATGCTGGTCGGGATGAATCGCCAGGCATTGCGCGGCGGCCGAAGCGGCGGCTTCGGTCTGGCCCGCATCAAGTAGCGTCAACGCTCTTACGCCCATAGCGGCCGGATGATTGGGTGAAATTCGCAGCGCTTCGGACAAGGCGGCCAGTGCAGCTTCGTCATCGCCTGCCATCGCGGCTATGCGGCCTCTCAGCACTGCAAGCTCGGCATCGTCGCCGTAGCGCGAAATCGCCTGATCCAATGTTGCGTGCGCTGCGCCGGTATCGCGCTGGCAAAGTTGGCAAAAAGCCAGGTCGTGCCAAAGGGCAATGCCGTCGTTGCCACTTGCGATCAGATCGCGAAGATCTTTGGCTGCTTCGTCATAGCGGCCCAGAACCAGTGCGCATCGGGCTTTCCGAAACTGTATTCCGGTCGTCGCCTGGACGGACGCGGGCAATCGGGCTATCAGATCGTCCGCTTCATGAAAGCGGCTCTCAGCCAGCATCGCGTCCACAAGGTCGCAAGCCAAACTCGAATTCGCCGGATCAGCGGCGAGATACGCCTGTAGCTGATCGACACGGCTGGTAGTGTTCATAGGCCCCTGCCTGAAGATAAAACAATGCCATACCCGGCAAATGGCCAAAACCATTTACGGATGCATGAAGTATCTACAACAGGCTTATCGAGGAAGCCTCTAAGGAATTGGACCGAGGTCAATCAAGCCACTTCGGTCAAGCTGCAAGGAGTGTGTTGAACAAATTTCGTCAAACACGCCTTCAGCCCCGCGGCGATCTTAGGCGGATAAATTGGCTCCGTCAAACATTTTTATCTTCAAATAATCAGGGCCAAAACTATCTCTCCAAATTATTTATCCCAATCAACGCCTTAAATCTTCGAGCAGGGCAAGAAAATTGTGGGTCTGGCGGTCATCGGAGGCCAGTGTTCCCACAATTGTTTCAAGCATCGGCTGCCAATCCGGATGCTCGCGGAGCGCCGGCCCAAACTCCCAAAGCAAGACCGCCCGCACCACCGCCGGGCGCAAGGCAAGCAAAGCATCGGTATCTCCACCAGGAACGCTGCGCACCAACTCAACCAGTTGCCGACGCAAGTCGGCCACCTTTTGGGGACTATCCGCGCGGCGCGGCATTGCGGGCGCGCTATCGGTTCGAGCCGCTCGCTCAGTCCGGCTGGAGACTTCCGCACGTAAAGCGGCGATCAATGAGGATGTCGAGGAAAGCCGGTCTATAGCCATCGATCATCAATTGCCCTGACGACCATAGTTCGACAGGAACATCGGCGCCGCCGCAATCGGAGCGGAGACAGTGGCCCCTTCGCTTGCAATCGGTTCCGCACCATTCAATCTGCCAAGAAGCCGTTGCATGTCCATGGCCAAGGCTGGAACCGGTTGTGGACATGCCAAGCCCTCCTGAAGCTGGTGGATCATCTCGCCGGCATCGTCGTCCGCCGCCGCTGAAAGCGCACGCGCGAAAGCGCCCAGTGCATCGCCTGCCGGCAGTTCGGCTAAAGGAGCGAACAACCTCTTGGCTTCGACGTTGGACCCCTTGGTCAGCAACAACTGACCGAGCTGGAAGCGAGCCATCGGAAAATCCGGAGCCTGCGCGACGACCGCGCGAAAACCGCTCTCGGCGCGATCCATCAAGCCCATCTGGGCATGCTGCGCGGCGAGCAAATACTGACCATGAACATGGTGCGGATCGCGCTCGAGCAAAATCTTGAGCATCGCTACCGATTCGGCATCGCGATCGGAATTGATCGCATCCAATGCCAATCGAAGCAATTCATCGTTGTCGAGTTTCTCGTAAGTCATAGGAAATTCTGCCTGAGGCCATCCACCGAATCGCAGACGGCCATTGTCTCCCCGCAGTTGCCACAAAACAAACCGCAGGAATGGGGAAAAGGGAGGAAAACACCATGCGTAAAGTGACCTATCCCACCTTGCGTGGAATCGTTTAGTCCTTTTCAAATGAGCCTCAACTCGAGCGGGACTACTTGCGGATTATTCGGGCGTGTCGATTGTGCCGGGTCGCAGCCAGCGTCACCTCCCCGCCTTCACGCAACTGCACCACCTGCTGGCCATTGGCATTGACGAATTGGAAGTTCGGCTACAGTAATCCCGGACTCCAAACAGTCCCGCTACTGAAAGCGGGGGGACGTCGGAGCGAATACGGTTCGCTCAGGCGAACGAACGCCAGGTCCGCGGTCTTGTTGCCGCGCAAGTCGTATTGGCTGGCCTGGGCCTGGACGGTGCCGTCGGTTTGCGTGCGATAGACCTTCGTCACCGCGTTGCCGACCGCGTCGTAGCGTTGCTCGTAGCTGCTGTGGATGTCATCGCCGAGCACGATCTGGCCGTTCTCCAGCTTGCCCTGCACCACCTGCACCCGGTTCTCGGCGTCGTAGGTGTACTAGGTGGTCTGGATTTGTGGCGGCGTCAGCGGCGGCGGCTCGGGCGGACTACCGGGTTCGCCCGGTTCGGCAAGCAAGGCCGATACGCCGCCCGTTCCCGCGCCACCCGCCCCGAGCCCGGCCTGGGCGTTGGCGTGTTCGATCGCCTCCGCATTGGCGTGGGCCGTGGACGGATTACCCAAGGCGAATTTCTGTTTGGCCGGGGTCGGTGAACTCGAGGCCGTCGTCGTATTGGGATCGGGTGCGAGCAGCGAGGAACCGCCGTTGGTCACCGACAGCACGAACGTCGTTGTCGCACTCGCCCCGGCCGGTGATTCGGTCGCTTTGACCGTGATGGTCTGGGTCAGATTGAACTTGGTGCCCGAGGTGCCGCTGAAGGTCCGATTACTCGGACCTTCAGCAAGTTACAAGCTGGTCAAAATCAATCGAAGCAAAAGGTCAACTCGACCAAACCCGTGCGTAGCTTGTTTTTTCTGTTTGCAACAGAAGCCTAGTTAGAGGCTCGTCTGAATTCATCCAAATAGGCTGAGCGAAAGTCTCTCAGCAGCTCCAACGCTGAATCAAGATCTGCGACTTGGTAGCCGCTTTTGTTGATACAGGCAATCACGGCCTCATGCCCAGTCTCTGCTGAAGCGATAGCCTCGTCCAAAACAAATAAACACTCCTCATGATAGCTTGGATCGTTAGAGCTAACTGACACCATAAGTTCTGACGCCTCTTCGAGCGTCTGCTGGTTAACGGTAGCAGCGAAAAGCTGCGCTAAAGCTGTTGTCCAATCGAATTCACTTTTTATCATGGCGCTCTTACTCAAAATGGGTGTGCCGTGTGGATGAGATAACCACCTCGTCCATCCGGAATCAACACTAAGTTTACATTCGGCATGGGACGCGTGATGGGAACAACAGGTCCTCCCCTCGTCGTGATTTCAAAGCCACGCCCTAGGTTTCCCATCCCAGGGTTCGCATCAAACGCCTCGGGAACCCCCGCCCTCGGGCTCGTCGCGAGCCATGCATCGATATCTACCTGTCTCATAGAAAATGTCTCAGCGATAGATTCTTCCATTAGCGCCCGATCATTAAATGCTGTCCGCAATCCTGTTCGATTTTTGCTGACAAGTTCGTTGAGGACACGACCTTCGATGTAGGTGTCATGAACATCTGACCCATGCTTATATAACGGATGGGTCGGTTCACTCAGCCTACCGTCATAGCGAAGTACCTGACTGCCTTCCGTTGCACGAAGTCCACCGGGCTGAGACAACCTTGTGAACACAGCTTCGCTGTTCGCAACTTCACTCCGCACGGCCGCCCGAATGCCATTGAATTCTAGCAGTCGCGCCGGCTGGGTGGCTCCAAGTCGTTCCATCAAAAACCCGCCGCCCGCCAAGACATCAAATCCAGCGAGGGCCATATCCTCCAATGACGCATTGCGCATGTCATTGACGATACCCATGGCAGCAGTCCGGGGATCATTGATGACTTGCGCCAATGTCTGCATACCCGTTGCATTGGTGAACATCTGAGGAACGGTAGCCAGCCCGCTCAGGAGATGATCACCGGCGGCAACCGCCGCTAGCAACGGCGACTTCAAAACCGCCATAGCACCACTATCCGAGTCCTGCACAAAATCGCGGACCATCTCGACTGCCTGGTGGGATGTCTCCACAACGCTCATTGACGCAGCATCGATCATCTGCCCCAACCGATTGATGTCATCGGCGAGAGTGGCCGGCCGAGGTGGCGCAATCGACGAGGGGAAACTCTTCCCATTCGTCGCCATCACCGCATTGATGGTCTTGTTTGTGTATTGATTGAATGCAAGCGTGCGGGGGTCGTTTTCGCGAATTCCCACCTGCTGCCGATACACCGCTTCCAAGTCCGCGCGGCTACTGCCAACGCGCGGCACAGCCGAGTGATTGAACATTCCGTAGCTATACAACTGGAAGAAGCGATTGGTGTACCCGGAATCGCTGCCGCGCACTTCAACCGGCGGCAGAATTTGCATCGGTCCGCCGGCTGTAGCGTCAACCGCAGCTATCCTGGCAAGTTGCGGATTGTCTCCGGCCGTGAGTGCTCTGGAAACCGTAGCACCTTCGAGAGGGTCGATGACGTTTTTGGCTTGCACCCTGTTATCAAGACGGGGTTGTATATCGGCCGACATCGCCAGAGCGCGGTCGTTCAACTGCGACGTCAGTTTGCGTAATCTTTGGTTCTCGATCGCTCCTGCCACTGCATTACCCAACGCATTGCCAAACGCATCGGCAGCGATGTTGCCGTAGTCGATCCGATCGTTGAAGCCGAACTGCCGGCGCGTGTGCACGCTCACGATGCCGCCGACCATTCTATTGGCGAATGTATTCCGGAAATCACCCGCATTGCCATGCGTGTCCGACGACTTGAGATGGAGCGCGTGACCGAGACTCGCCGACACGACATCGGACACCGCATTGGCGGCGATGGCTTTCCAGCTAAATGCCGTACCCGAGACACGGCTGCCGGCCACGTTGGCACCGGCGGTGAGCAACGCCGAGGCCGCAATTTTGGCCATGCTCACATCCCCTACCGTGGCCGCCTTCTCCACCAACTGCGAAGTCGTGCCGCCCAGCTTGCCCGCGATGCCTGCCGTAAGGGCGGCCGTCAGACCACTGCCTATGGCACTGCGTAGACTGATGTGATCGGTTACGCCCAGGGCCATGCCCGCCACTTGGCCGGCGAGATTGCCCACGAATCCTCCGATAAAGCCTCCTCCTGCCGGCCCCATCGCTGCCATCACCGCCGCCGTGACCGCCACGACGATCAACGTCGCCAACACATTGCAACCCTGCTTCGGCGGATCGATGAACGGCAGTTCCGGACTGGTCGAGCCAATCGCTTCGGCGGGGTTGTACGGACGGAACGTACCGGCATCGTTTTTATTGACGCTCACGCTCGGCGCGTTGAGGGCGGTGCCGGCGGTCAAGGCCTCGTCCGGATCGCCCAAGCCATTGGCCTGCGCCAGCACGTACCACAGGCTGCGATTGCCATACACGCGTTGCGCCAGGCTCGAGAGCGTGTCGCCCTCTTGCACCAATACTTTGCCGCCACCGGCCGCATACGGGCTGGTGCCGGCCACGCTCAGCATCGATTCCTCGGTGCGCGTGCTCGCCGCTTGCAGCTTGGTCGCCGCCAGCGTTACCTCCCCGCCTTCGCGCAGCTGCGCCAACTGCTGGCCGCCAGCATTGACGAACTGGTAGTTGGGCTTCGGATCATCCGGGTGCGCCGGGTCGCCCTGCACGAACACGCCGTTCTCGATCCGCCCATCGCGGCGGCTCTGCACCATCCCTTCGGCGTTGTTGCTGTAGTAACGCATCCGGTCGGGCAAGGTGCCGCTGCTGAGCGTGGTGTGCTCGCGTTGGCTGAGCAAGCGCCCGGCCGCGTCGTAGGTCAGCGTGTTGGTGGTCGGCTTGAACCGCGAATCGCTGCTGGTGCCGCTGACGGTGCTCTCCAGGTAACTGTCGCGGCCCTCAAAAGTCGTGGTGTAGGTGAACAGCAGCGCCGAGCTCTCTTCGTACTTGAAGGCGCGGCCGGCAGCGTCGTAGAAATGATTGGTGGCGGTGATGCGCGACGCTTTCGTGGGATTGGTAGATTCCGCATCGTAGTCCGCCTGGGCGATGTTCCTCGCTTCGTCGGTCGCGGCATCGTCGATGGCCTTGAGTTCGCGAAACACCTCTTTGGCCCACGTCGTCTCGATTACTAGGTGCCCGGTGGCCGGATCGGTCACCACGCTGGTCTGTGCCGAGCGCATGTAGAACGTGTCGTCGAGCAAGCGACCATCGGCGTCGTAGCTGTACTGCTCGGCGCGCTCGATCATGCCGCTGACATCCACATCCTGGATCCAGGATTCACCGCCATTACTTCCATCCCGTGCCAGCACCTGGAACACCGTGCCCGCCGCATAAAACTCCAACTGCGTTATCAACTGGCCGGTGACCGAATACTCATACTTCACCGCCACTGCCGCCGACGTCGCGGTGTTGAGCGAGTACGGTTCGCTCAGGCGAACGAAGGCCAGGTCCGTGGTCTTGTTGCCGCGCAGGTCGTATTGGCTGGACTGGGCCTGGACGGTGCCGTCGGTTTGCGTGCGGTAAATCTTCACCACCGCGTTGCCGACCGCGTCGTAGCGTTGCTCGTAACTGCTGTGGATGTCGTCGCCGAGCACGATCTGGCCGTTCTCCAGCTTGCCTTGCACCACCTGCACCCGGTTCTCGGCGTCGTAGGTGTACCAGGTGGTCTGGATCTGTGGCGGCGTCAGCGGCGGCGGCTCGGGCGGACTACCGGGTTCGCCCGGTTCGGCGAGCAAGGCCGAGACGCCGCCCGTTCCCGCGCTGCCTGCCCCGAGTCCGGCCTGAGTGTTGGCGTGTTCGATCGCCTCCGCATTGGCGTGGGCCGTGGACGGATTACCCAGGGCAAACTTCTGTTTGGCCGGGGTCGGTGAACTCGAGGCCGTCGTCGTATTGGGATCGGGTGCGAGCAGCGAGGAACCGCCGTTGGTCACCGACAGCACGAACGTCGTTGTCGCACTCGCCCCGGCCGGTGATTCGGTGGCCTTGACCGTGATGGTCTGGGTCAGATCGAACTTGGTGCCCGACGTGCCGCTGAACACCCGCGTCGTGGCATTGAAGGTCAACCACGCCGGCATGCCGGTGGCGCTGTAGATCAAGGCACTGTCGGGATCGTAGAACGTGCCGTCGACCGAGAACGACAGGTACGTGCCGCCATCGATGTATTGATCGGGAATCGGATTGACCAGCACCGGCGCCACATTGGCCGGAGCGTTCACTGTCAGTGTGAAAGTGGTAGGCGTCGTACCGCCGTTGCCGTCGTTGGCCGTGACCGTGATCGTGAAGGTGCCGGTGACGCTCGGCGCGCCGCTGAACGCCCGCGTCGCGGGGGTGAAGCTGACGCCACTGGGATAGCCGCTGGCGCTGTAGGTCAAGGCATCGCCATCGGGATCGGTGAAGGTACCAGCCGGAATGGTGAAATCCCAGGTCGTGCCCTTAGTGGCTGACTTGTTGGAAATGGGGGTTACCACGATCGGATTATTGTTTGGCGTTGGCGGTGCGACGACAGTCAACGTAAAACTGGTACTGACGACGCCGCCAGGGCGGCCGTCATTAGCCGTGACCGTGATCGTGAAGGTGCCCGTCACACTGGGCGCACCCGTGAACCCGCTGCCATTGAAACTGATTCCACTGGGATAGCCTGTGGCGCTGTAGGTCAAGGCATCGCCATTGGGATCGCTAAAGGTGCCTGCCGGGAGGGGGAAATCCCAGGAAGTGCCTTTGGTCGCTGATTGATTGGGAATGGTTTTAGCCACTACCGGTGGATTGTTGGCCGCGACTGTGAGAGTGAAGCTCGTAGTAACAGTCCCTCCCCGGCCATCCATCGCCATGACCATCACCGTGAAACTACCGCTCACGCTGGGCGCACCCGTGAAGCTGCTACCGTTGAAATTGGCACCACTGGGATAATCCCAAGCGGTGTAGGTCAAGGCATCGCCATTGGGGTCTGTGAAGGTACCGGCGGGAATGGCGAAGCTCCAGTTCAACCCCTGCTTGGCGGTTTGATTAGGAATGACTTTCGCGACCACTGGCGGATCGTTGGGTACTACCGTGACGGTAAAGCTGGTACTGGCGACGCCGCCAGGCCGACCATCACTGGCGGTGACCGTGATCGTGAAGGTGCCGCTCACGCTGGGCTTGCCGGTGAATGAAGTGCCGTTGAAACCAACGCCACTGGGATAACCCGAGGCGCTGTAGGTCAAGACATCGCCGTTGGGATCGGTGAAAGTGCCTGCGGGGATCGCGAAATTCCAGTTCACGCCCTGTTTGGCGGTTTGGTTGGGAATGACTTTCGCGACCACCGGCGGGTTGTTGGTGGGCGGAACGACCGACAAAACAAATTCATCGGTGATGGTGCTGGCCGGCGCCGTGAACGTGGCCGCAACCTGCACGCGCAGACTGCTGAGGGTCGATGGCGCCGTGCCGCTGAATTGACGGGTATTGGGGTTGAAGGTGATCCAGCTCGGCAAAGTGCGCGTGTTGTCGTAGGCATCCTCCCAGTAGCCTTCCGCATTGAAGTGCCCGGGAACGGTGAAGACTTCCATGGCGGCATAGGTGATGCCGCCGCCCGACGGGTTGTTGAAAGTGTTGCCTGGAACGACATAGCTCCAGGCGGTGGACTGCACGACCGATTGATCGGGAATCGGATTGATGACCCGGGGATATTCGGGGCTGACGTTGAGCGTGATCGTCGCGGGGACACTGCTGGCTCCGCTCGCATCGGTCACCGTGACGGACACGCTGTAGTTGCCGGCCGTGGTCGCTGTGCCGCTGAGCATGCCGGTATTGCTCAAACTCACCCCGGCCGGCAGGGTGCCGGTGTACGAATACGTCAGCGTCTGATTTTCCGGATCGGAGCCGGATATTTGCCTGCTGAAGTATTGATTGGCTTCGGCATAGACCGTGATAGGCGATACGGTCGGTGCGAAATTGCGGGTGAAGGCGAACTCGCCTGGAGCCTCGGCGAAACCATCGCTGGCGACGATCTGGATGCGGTAATCGGTGAAGCTCAGACCATCGGCGAACAAGGTACCGGGCGTACCGGTGAGGGTGCCGGTCACCGGATCGATGCTCAATCCGGCCGCAATGATGTCTTCGCCAAAGCGCCAGGTGTCGGGTAATTACTCAACTTGTACACTTGTATTGCTCGGCGCTGGCGAGCATGCCGCTGACGAGGAGGCTTCACAAGTTCTTGAGCTAAGTCACTCCTACTTATGAAGGATAAACAACTTTAAAGAATATGATGCGAGCAAAACAATTGCTGGCCACAACACGATCGAAACCAGCGGATGGGAATCTGCCAAGAGAAACGGAACGACAAAAGGCAGGCCAGTCAAAGTACCAAAAATGGCGTTTTTAATCGGATTCGGGCGTCCATAGCCCCAGAATATCTTTTGGTTCCTTGGAAGTCTCGGAAAAAACCAGAAACGTTCAATGAGTATCAACGCTGCGATCGAAACGAGCAGCGCCAACGCTCCCCTGCCACAAGGCAAACCACTTCTCTGACACAACGGGATAAATGCATAGTCAAGTTGAAAGAAAGCTACTGATAAACTTACTGGGGTCATCAAAGCAATCAGCATAGCCGGGCTTGCAGACATCATGGCGCTAAGTCGAGTAAAACACCCGTAGTCAAACTTTCCAAAAGAATTTTCTCCTTGGTCATAGCGCAGCACGATGTAATACAAATAATCGAAAAACAACATCACTACTCCTTCGGTCCGCGTTCAAAATTTGGATCGGCTTTGTACACCCGTTCCATCTGTCGGGTATATTGCTGTAAAAATTTCGAATCATTGAGTCGCAACCCTACCGCACGCCAGCCGTGTAGGCCGCCATATTCATAATGTTGTGCTGCCATATCGGAAAGCATATAGCCACCTCCTACAACGAGGCTAAGACCTGACGTTTCAGGAGCCGCCGCCAGCAAACCCGTCAAAAATGTTACGCCAGAACTTACCGCTAGATGCCCCTTATCACCTGCATCATTTCGGTCCATGGTGAAACCTTCCAACACCAATCCAGCATATGGCAACGACCTAGCTACAGGTCTTAGCGCCGGACTTATCGAAACGCCTTTAAGGTCGAACGTCGTTACATAAGGACGACGCATCACGCCATCCTTAATTACTTCCACTCCAAACTCTAAACTTGGGTTGATGTACGTTGATCCTGAAACCCCTGGAACACCGTTGAGCCTGTACGGTAATCCAAAACCCGGCTTGGCGTAAACACCGAATATTGGCGACTTGTTGCCAATGTATTCGCCTAACTGCACACCAAAGTCTGTCGTTGCGACACCGAGGCCGATTACTTCAACCGTTTTTTGATTCACATGCAGAAATTCACTTTGCAACAATGCACCTGTTTGATTCGATACACGAGCTTCGGCCGCACTTGATATAAAGGCTCGCTCATCAGCAGAATTCGCCAATGCTGTATCCAGGTCAGCACTTTGCAACCCACTATAGCGTGAGCCGCTCAGCAACTGCGCTTCAGCTTTCACCGCTGCTTGCTGCATCCTAACTTCTTTGGCTGCATTGCCTTGGTTCAAGGCCGCTTGACCAATCGTTGCAGCCCCGTCGCTGTAGCTATCCAAGCCACTCACGATGAGCGTTTGCCCTGGATAAATCGCGGAGTTCTTCAGACCATTGGCTCGCATGGCTTCGCCGATCGTTGTTGGATTACTCGTACCGAGAATACCGGAGAGGGTATCGCCTCTTTTCACTGTCACGGTCTGCGGCCCGGTCTGCAACGGCCCACCTGGTAACGAGGTGAGAAGATCGATACCGGAGTTACCGCCGCCGAGCCCAAAGAATCCCGGAATATTCTCAGAGGCGGGCGTCTCGCCGCCGGGTAGCGTTGCCATGAACTCTTCGGCATTCATGACGTGCGGAGCAGCAGGTTCTCCAAAAAAGCTGCCGCCCTTGATCACCCGCGCTACCGCATTGCCCAACGCATTTCCAAACGCATCGGCAGCGATGTTGCCGTAGTCGATCCGATCGTTGAAGCCGAACTGCCGGCGCGTGTGCACGCTCACGATGCCGCCGACCATTCTATTGGCGAATGTATTCCGGAAATCACCCGCATTGCCATGCGTGTCCGACGACTTGAGATGGAGCGCGTGACCGAGACTCGCCGACACGACATCGGACACCGCATTGGCGGCGATGGCTTTCCAGCTAAATGCCGTACCCGAGACACGGCTGCCGGCCACGTTGGCACCGGCGGTGAGCAACGCCGAGGCCGCAATTTTGGCCATGCTCACATCCCCTACCGTGGCCGCCTTCTCCACCAACTGCGAAGTCGTGCCGCCCAGCTTGCCCGCGATGCCTGCCGTAAGGGCGGCCGTCAGACCACTGCCTATGGCACTGCGTAGACTGATGTGATCGGTTACGCCCAGGGCCATGCCCGCCACTTGGCCGGCGAGATTGCCCACGAATCCTCCGATAAAGCCTCCTCCTGCCGGCCCCATCGCTGCCATCACCGCCGCCGTGACCGCCACGACGATCAACGTCGCCAACACATTGCAACCCTGCTTCGGCGGATCGATGAACGGCAGTTCCGGACTGGTCGAGCCAATCGCTTCGGCGGGGTTGTACGGACGGAACGTACCGGCATCGTTTTTATTGACGCTCACGCTCGGCGCGTTGAGGGCGGTGCCGGCGGTCAAGGCCTCGTCCGGATCGCCCAAGCCATTGGCCTGCGCCAGCACGTACCACAGGCTGCGATTGCCATACACGCGTTGCGCCAGGCTCGAGAGCGTGTCGCCCTCTTGCACCAATACTTTGCCGCCACCGGCCGCATACGGGCTGGTGCCGGCCACGCTCAGCATCGATTCCTCGGTGCGCGTGCTCGCCGCTTGCAGCTTGGTCGCCGCCAGCGTTACCTCCCCGCCTTCGCGCAGCTGCGCCAACTGCTGGCCGCTGGCATTGACGAACTGGTAGTTGGGCTTCGGATCATCCGGGTGCGCCGGGTCGCCCTGCACGAACACGCCGTTCTCGATCCGCCCATCGCGGCGGCTCTGCACCATCCCTTCGGCGTTGTTGCTGTAGTAACGCATCCGGTCGGGCAAGGTGCCGCTGCTGAGCGTGGTGTGCTCGCGTTGGCTGAGCAAGCGCCCGGCCGCGTCGTAGGTCAGCGTGTTGGTGGTCGGCTTGAACCGCGAATCGCTGCTGGTGCCGCTGACCGTGCTCTCCAAATAACTATCGCGGCCTTCGTAGGTGGTGGTGTAGGTGAACAGCAACGCCGTGGCATCTTCGTATTTGAAGGCGCGGCCGGCGATGTCGTAGAAGTGATTGGTGGCAGAGGTGGAGTTCAGCTTTTCATCTAAATTTTCATCACTGCGCTGGTCATCCACCCAGACTTGGTCGTCCTTGATACCCTGTTGATGGTTGGCAACCCGCTTGACCCAGACGAGATCACCATTGTCCACCGTCGTCGGACGTTCCCAGTTCGACTCGCCCGTCAATCGGCCATCGGCGTCATAGCTGTACTCCACAGCGCTGGCGAGCATGCCACTGATATCTGCCTCCGCGAGAAAAGAGATCCCTTCGCGATCCGTTAATCGCACCTGTATCTTCGTATCCGGCGCGTAATACTCCGACCGCATCTCCAGTTGATTGGTCGCTGAATAGTGGTAGCGCACCATCACCGGCGTCGCAGTGACGGGCGGCGGTGCGCTCAAATTGACGAACGCCAGGTCCGTGGTCTTGTTGCCGCGCAAGTCGTATTGGCTGGCCTGCGCCTGGATCGTACCGTCGGTTTGCGTGCGGTAAATCTTCACCACCGCGTTGCCGACCGCGTCGTAGCGTTGCTCGTAGCTGCTGTGGATGTCGTCGCCGAGCACGATCTGGCCGTTCTCCAGCTTGCCTTGCACCACCTGCACCCGGTTCTCGGCGTCGTAGGTGTACCAGGTGGTCTGGATCTGTGGCGGCGTCAGCGGCGGCGGCTCGGGCGGACTACCGGGTTCGCCCGGTTCGGCGAGCAAGGCCGAGACGCCGCCCGTTCCCGCGCTGCCTGCCCCGAGTCCGGCCTGAGTGTTGGCGTGTTCGATCGCCTCCGCATTGGCGTGGGTCGTGGACGGATTACCCAGGGCAAACTTCTGTTTGGCCGGGGTCGGTGAACTCGAGGCCGTCGTCGTATTGGGATCGGATGCGAGCAGCGAGGAACCGCCGTTGGTCACCGACAGCACGAACGTCGTTGTCGCACTCGCCCCGGCCGGTGATTCGGTCGCTTTGACCGTGATGGTCTGGGTCAAATCGAACTTGGTGCCCGACGTGCCGCTGAACACCCGCGTCGTGGCGTTGAAGGTCAACCACGCCGGCATGCCGGTGGCGCTGTAGATCAAGGCACTGTCGGGATCGTAGAACGTCCCGTCGACCGAGAACGACAGGTACGTGCCGCCATCGATGTATTGATCGGGAATCGGATTGACCAGCACCGGCGCCACATTGGCCGGCGCGGCCACCGTTAGCGTGAAGCTGGTGGGCGTCGTGCCGCCCTTGCCATCGTTCGCGGTGACCGTGATCGTAAAGGTGCCGGTCACGCTCGGCGCGCCGCTGAAACTGCTGCCGCTGAAGTTGACGCCGCTGGGATAGCCGGTGGCGCTGTAGGTCAGCGTATCGCCGTTGGCATCGCTGAAGGCACCGATATACAGCCAGCCGAGTCAAGACATCAACTCGACTGGAGCCCCAAGTGTCGGGTAATTACTAAACTTGTACAACTCGCTGTAGATCAACAGCGAAGACTATGACTCAAAACCTTACCTTGACATTCGAAATACACGAATCGCTGCAGATCAGCATCTTATCAACCATCATTTCCCCATTCCGAAAAGGCACCCGACAATCACACAGGCGCCGCGTACCCACGTGTTTGACAACCATTCGACTCACACATGCGCAACCTATTGCAGATGAGCGATCGCCACCCGTTTTACACAGCTCGTACCTTTGGCAACCTCCACATCAGTCAGCATGACTCGAATATTTCTATCATAGAAATCAGCGATATATTCAGCCTCATTAGGTTCCTGTATGCCTTGCTGATCAGTAAGGAGTGTGATTTTTGGGTGCCCGTAATCTATCTCACGAAAATGAGACATAAATTCTGCCCAATATCCCGCGCAATAATCCTTCCGTAGAGTTACAACATAGTCACTACTCGAATCTTGAGAGTACCGAAGTTCCACTGATTCCAAAGGAGGGTTTGCGACACACCGCAACACACCAGGATCCGAATTTTCGCGGAGGAATCCAAGGCTTTCGCACGTAATCGTTTCACGACTTACTAGTCGTTGAATTAACAGGCTTATAGCTTGGTCCTCAACCTCGGTAGTCCAACGAATTCCCGGAGGTAATTCTCCACTCTTATCTGATGGTGCGTCACTAGCCTGTGTGAGCTGACAACCAGACACAAAGACACTTAGCAGCATAAAGACTTTTCGCATCATTCTCTCCTCGGAAGGCCCAAACCCTGTTCTAGTTTACGCTGCTCATCAATTTTCACCTGAATCTTCATATCGTACTTAGTAAAAAAAGAAAGCGGACGAGACACCACACCTGTTTCCACTTCTTTCATCGCCACATTTCGATAAGCCCTCATTTCCTTAATATTTGCAATCACTTTATTGTAATTTTCAAGGTTATTTTGGATGATCTTCCAAGCCTTGTCCGCTTTTTCAGAAATGTCCTTAGCGTATGTCATCACCCCTTCGTTGTTAATGCTCTCACTGGGATAGATTGACGCAATCATGGATAAGACGACAGAACGATCAATATTATTTCCAATGTATTGATCATAGATGGCTTGGTAATCAGTTCCTTTTCCGTTTACGAAAAAGTTGAAATTCGCATCTTCCCCATGCGCTTGCTGAAAAATAGTTTTGTATTCCTGCCTTACATCCAAAGCAAATATCGTGGCCTGAGCTTCCTGTGAATATCTAAAATCTGCGAACGCCTTCTTATAATCAGCCTCATTCATGAATTGACCGTATGTTGGTGCACTTCTAGTGTCAAGCGCATGGCCGATTTCATGTGCAATCGTCAGGAGCGCAACTTCGGGAGACGTGAGAGTATTGTATGCGAGCTGAATTACCGCCCCATTCTCATCGCGAACAGTGCGCGTCTGCACTTGCCCAAACTCAATTCTTCCTCCTGTTTTTGAGAGCAATTCAGCTGCGTCCAACATAATTTTCGGTACGCCATCCAAATCTCGCAATAATTGCTTTAAGAGCGCCGAGTCCAAAGGCTTCGTGCCCTGCAAATCAATACCCGCTTTCTTTAACCAATCAGGAATTTCAGAAGCTTTTGGCGCAGCGCCATCGGCAGGTGCGTCAGCAACATTTTCAATCGTAAGCGACTTATTTATTAATCCTCCATAAAGATCTGCCAATTCGAGGGCAAATCGCTTATCGGTTCCATCGCGCAAAAGTTCGTCGTACTTTTTGCGTGCGTTTGAATCGAGCTGCCGTACGTCAATTGCATGCACAATGTCTCTGCCAACTGCATTGCCCAACGCATTGCCAAACGCATCGGCGGCGATGTTGCCGTAGTCGATCCGGTCGTTGAAACCGAACTGCCGGCGGGTGTGCACGTTGACCACTCCGCTGATCAGACCGTTGGCGAAGTCGTCGCCAAAATTGCCCGACCCCCCGGTGATTGCCTGAGTATCCAAGCCGGCTACACGGCTGATGCCGGCGGTCACCATATTAGATACGGCATTAGCAGCCACGGCCTTCCAACTGAAGGCAGTGCCCGAAATACGACTGCCAACTGCGCTGGCACCGGCGTTGAGCAATGCCGACGCCGCGACTTTACCTGGCCCCACGTTCTTAATATCTTTCATCAACTGCGAGGTCGTGCCACCCAGCTTGTCGGCGATGCCCGCCGTGAGGGCAGCGGTCAGCCCGCTGCCCACGGCACTGCGCAGGCTCAAGTGATCGGTCACACCCAGGGCCATGCCGGCTGCTTGGCCGACGAGGCTGCCGGCAACGCCGCCCACAAATTCTCCGGCCATCAGACCCAGTGTGGTAGTGGTTGCGGTCGCGGTGCCTGCAGCAGTGGCAGCCGCGAAGGTGCTTTGAAAGAACTGCGTGGCCTCCGGTCCCACCGCCGCAGCCACGGCCACCGTAATTGCCACGACAATCAACGTCGCCAACACATTGCAGCCCTGCTTGGGCGGATCGATGAACGGCAGCTCCGGGCTGGTCGGGCCGATCGCTTCGGCGGGGTTGTACGGACGGAACGTGCTGGCGTCGTTTTTGTTGACGCTCACGCTCGGGGCGTTGAGTGCGGTGCCGGCGGTCAACGGACCGTCCGGATCGCTCAAGCCGTTCGCCTGTGCCAGCACGTACCACAGGCTGCGGTTGCCATATACCCGCTGCGCCAGCGTGCTCAGCGTGTCGCCTTCCTGCACCAGCACCTTGCCGCCGCCGGCCGCATACGGGCTGGTGCCGGCCACGCTCAGCATCGTGTCTTCGGTGCGCGTGCTCGCCGCTTGTTGTTTCGTCGCTGCCAGCGTCACCTCCCCGCCTTCGCGCAGCTGCGCCACCTGCTGGCCGCCAGCATTGACGAACTGGAAGTTCGGCTTCGGATCGTCCGGCAACGCCGGATCGCCCTGCACGAACACGCCGTTCTCGATCCGGCCATCGCGGCGGCTTTGCACCATGCCGTCGGCGTTGTTGCTGTAGTAGCGCATCCGGTCGGGCAAGGTGCCGCTGCTGAGCGTGGTGTGCTCGCGTTGGCTGAGCAAGCGTCCGGCCGCGTCGTAGGTCAGCGTGTTGGTGGTCGGCTTGAACCGCGAATCGCTGCTGGTGCCGCTGACCGTGCTCTCCAGGTAACTGTCGCGGCCCTCAAAAGTCGTGGTGTAGGTGAACAGCAACGCCGTGGCATCTTCGTATTTGAAGGCGCGGCCGGCGATGTCGTAGAAGTGATTGGTGGCAGAGGTGGAGTTCAGCTTTTCATCTAAATTTTCATCACTGCGCTGGTCATCCACCCAGACTTGGTCGTCCTTGATACCCTGTTGATGGTTGGCAACCCGCTTGACCCAGACGAGATCACCATTGTCCACCGTCGTCGGACGTTCCCAGTTCGACTCGCCCGTCAATCGGCCATCGGCGTCATAGCTGTACTCCACAGCGCTGGCGAGCATGCCACTGATATCTGCCTCCGCGAGAAAAGAGATCCCTTCGCGATCCGTTAATCGCACCTGTATCTTCGTATCCGGCGCGTAATACTCCGACCGCATCTCCAGTTGATTGGTCGCTGAATAGTGGTAGCGCACCATCACCGGCGTCGCAGTGACGGGCGGCGGTGCGCTCAAATTGACGAACGCCAGGTCCGTGGTCTTGTTGCCGCGCAAGTCGTATTGGCTGGCCTGCGCCTGGATCGTACCGTCGGTTTGCGTGCGGTAAATCTTCACCACCGCGTTGCCGACCGCGTCGTAGCGTTGCTCGTAGCTGCTGTGGATGTCGTCGCCGAGCACGATCTGGCCGTTCTCCAGCTTGCCTTGCACCACCTGCACCCGGTTCTCGGCGTCGTAGGTGTACCAGGTGGTCTGGATCTGTGGCGGCGTCAGCGGCGGCGGCTCGGGCGGACTACCGGGTTCGCCCGGTTCGGCGAGCAAGGCCGAGACGCCGCCCGTTCCCGCGCTGCCTGCCCCGAGTCCGGCCTGAGTGTTGGCGTGTTCGATCGCCTCCGCATTGGCGTGGGTCGTGGACGGATTACCCAGGGCAAACTTCTGTTTGGCCGGGGTCGGTGAACTCGAGGCCGTCGTCGTATTGGGATCGGATGCGAGCAGCGAGGAACCGCCGTTGGTCACCGACAGCACGAACGTCGTTGTCGCACTCGCCCCGGCCGGTGATTCGGTCGCTTTGACCGTGATGGTCTGGGTCAAATCGAACTTGGTGCCCGACGTGCCGCTGAACACCCGCGTCGTGGCGTTGAAGGTCAACCACGCCGGCATGCCGGTGGCGCTGTAGATCAAGGCACTGTCGGGATCGTAGAACGTGCCGTCGACCGAGAACGACAGGTACGTGCCGCCATCGATGTATTGATCGGGAATCGGGTTGACCAGGACCGGCGCCACATTGGCCGGAGCGTTCACTGTCAGTGTGAAAGTGGTAGGCGTCGTACCGCCGTTGCCGTCGTTGGCCGTGACCGTGATCGTGAAGGTGCCGGTGACGCTCGGCGCGCCGCTGAACGCCCGCGTCGCGGGGGTGAAGCTGACGCCACTGGGATAGCCGCTGGCGCTGTAGGTCAAGGCATCGCCATCGGGATCGGTGAAGGTACCAGCCGGAATGGTGAAATCCCAGGTCGTGCCCTTAGTGGCTGACTTGTTGGAAATGGGGGTTACCACGATCGGATTATTGTTTGGCGTTGGCGGTGCGACGACAGTCAACGTAAAACTGGTACTGACGACGCCGCCAGGGCGGCCGTCATTAGCCGTGACCGTGATCGTGAAGGTGCCCGTCACACTGGGCGCACCCGTGAACCCGCTGCCATTGAAACTGATTCCACTGGGATAGCCTGTGGCGCTGTAGATCAAGGCATCGCCATTGGGATCGCTAAAGGTGCCTGCCGGGAGGGGGAAATCCCAGGAAGTGCCTTTGGTCGCTGATTGATTGGGAATGGTTTTAGCCACTACCGGTGGATTGTTGGCCGCGACTGTGAGAGTGAAGCTCGTAGTAACAGTCCCTCCCCGGCCATCCATCGCCATGACCATCACCGTGAAACTACCGCTCACGCTGGGCGCACCCGTGAAGCTGCTACCGTTGAAATTGGCACCACTGGGATAATCCCAAGCGGTGTAGGTCAAGGCATCGCCATTGGGGTCTGTGAAGGTACCGGCGGGAATGGCGAAGCTCCAGTTCAACCCCTGCTTGGCGGTTTGATTAGGAATGACTTTCGCGACCACTGGCGGATCGTTGGGTACTACCGTGACGGTAAAGCTGGTACTGGCGACGCCGCCAGGCCGACCATCACTGGCGGTGACCGTGATCGTGAAGGTGCCGCTCACGCTGGGCTTGCCGGTGAATGAAGTGCCGTTGAAACCAACGCCACTGGGATAACCCGAGGCGCTGTAGGTCAAGACATCGCCGTTGGGATCGGTGAAAGTGCCTGCGGGGATCGCGAAATTCCAGTTCACGCCCTGTTTGGCGGTTTGGTTGGGAATGACTTTCGCGACCACCGGCGGGTTGTTGGTGGGCGGAACGACCGACAAAACAAATTCATCGGTGATGGTGCTGGCCGGCGCCGTGAACGTGGCCGCAACCTGCACGCGCAGACTGCTGAGGGTCGATGGCGCCGTGCCGCTGAATTGACGGGTATTGGGGTTGAAGGTGATCCAGCTCGGCAAAGTGCGCGTGTTGTCGTAGGCATCCTCCCAGTAGCCTTCCGCATTGAAGTGCCCGGGAACGGTGAAGACTTCCATGGCGGCATAGGTGATGCCGCCGCCCGACGGGTTGTTGAAAGTGTTGCCTGGAACGACATAGCTCCAGGCGGTGGACTGCACGACCGATTGATCGGGAATCGGATTGATGACCCGGGGATATTCGGGGCTGACGTTGAGCGTGATCGTCGCGGGGGCACTGCTGGCTCCGCTCGCATCGGTCACCGTGACGGACACGCTGTAGTTGCCGGCCGTGGTCGCTGTGCCGCTGAGCATGCCGGTATTGCTCAAACTCACCCCGGCCGGCAGGGTGCCGGTGTACGAATACGTCAGCGTCTGATTTTCCGGATCGGAGCCGGCGAGTTGCTGGCTGAAGAACTGATTGGCTTGGGCGTAAACCGTGGTCGATATCGCGGTGGGCGCCAAGTTGCGAATGAAATTGAACTCGCCTGGAGCCTCGGCGAAACCATCGCTGGCGACGATCTGGATGCGGTAATTGGTGAAGCTCAGACCATCGACGAGCAAGGTACCCGGCGTGCCGGTAATGGTGCCGGTCACCGAATTGATGCTCAATCCGACCACACCGATGTCCGCCCAGGTGGCCGCGACCGGAACGCTTTCCCAACTGCCGTCCTGGGGACGGTAGACGAGTCGCTCGTGCGCCGGCACTTCGACCTGCGCGCTGTAAGCCAGTGCCTGGTTGTTGGCATCGGTGAAAGTGCCGGCTGGCAGGGTCCAGGTCATTGCCTGGCCTGGGTTGCCGACACGATCGACGAGACCACCGTTGTAAACCGGAGGCGCATTCACACCGGTGAGCGTGAATGTGGCAGTGGCGGGCTGGGGCGTTGAATCGGCGGCCTTCACAACCACAGTGAAAGTCACCCCTACCGGCGGTTTGCCGCTGAAAGTTCGTGTAGCTGCGTTGAAACTCAATCCCGGCGGCTGTGTCGAACTGCCATTCCAAGTAGCCGAGTAGGTGAGCGCTTCGCTCCTGGGTAGATTGGTGAAGGCTGTGGCTGGGAATGTATAACTCCAATCCAGTCCACCCAACGGGCTAAAACTATTGGGAATACTACCTGCCACATATTGCGGCGGCGGATTGACCATGTTGATGTTGAGTGTGGCAGTGGCGGACGACGGAGGAACCGCGCTATCGGTCGCCGTTACCAATATCGATAGCCCGGCAAAGCCTGCTGGTGGTGTACCGCTGATGACTCCGGTCGAGTAACGACTGAGCCATGTAGGCCAAGATGACCCGTCCAAAGTGTCGAATGCGTAGGACAGGCTTCCTCCTTCGGGATCGCTGAAACCAGACACGGCATAGGTAAACGGCTCGCCTTCAATGGCAGGCGTATTCAAGGTCCCAGGTGATACGAGGCCACGATCAACATTGAGTGTGAAACTGACCGGGAGCGAATCAAGCGGAGCGGGATCGGTATCGCGCGCATAAATTCGCACGGTGTAGCTGCTTTGAGTGGGATTGGTGATGGCGCCACTGATCGTGCCGTTGCTGGCATCAATGCTCAATCCGAGAGGATGCGACAAGAGCGAATACCAACTGCCGCCGATCAGGATCTCACCTCGATAGGTCATCAATTGACCGTCAGGCTCGGTAAAGGTACCGGACGGTAGTGGGATGTTAACCATCTCACCTTCATTGGCACTTTGACTGTCCAACGTGGCTGTGTTGCGCAGCGGAGCGTTGTTGGCAAGCGTCTTGATATTGAGCTTGAAGAGATATTCGCCGTTATGGTCGTCGATGTCAGTCCAATCTACGATGCTGGAAGTGTTTTTTCCGTCGGAAGCAAAGATGAGGAAATTGAGGGTACTGACCGGAGTATTGGACGGCACCATTCCCGACAAGGAGCGCGTTTTGGCATCGTAGGTCAGCCAGGTCGGTGGATCGGCGGAATAGATATCGCGGATATGTGCAGGTGTTTCAAAGTCGGGAGGACCGAAGGTGATGGCGTTTATGTAGACCGTCAGTGCGTCGCCATCTGCATCGGTGAACAAGTCATCCGGCAACTGGATATTGAAGACGTGGCCGATGCCGATATCGTAGTCTGGGAGAGGTACGTTGGGATTGCGAATCGGTGGGTTGTCGCCCTTGATGTGCATCGTTACGCTGACGGTGCCGATACTCGGGAGACCGTCGCTGTCGGTGGCCCGGAGTTGGAAGCTGAGATCGCCCGCTTGGGTATTAAGTGCGGGTGTGCCGGACAAGACCACCTTGTCGCCGACGATGCTCATGTCCAGCCAGCCGGCAATCGGCAAACCTGAGGGAATCGTGGAGAGGGTCAGCCGATCGTTTTCCGGATCGGCGAACAAACTGGACAGTGGGATTTCGGCGCGATAAGCGGTGTGGACCAGCGCATCGGGCACAGGCCAGACACCATTTGCAATCACGACCACCGGCGCCTGATTGGCGTGCAAGGTGATGATGAGATTGCTCGTTACCGGCGACGAGTGTTCATCGGAAGCGCTCAATACGACGGTATATTGCGTGCCATCGACTTCGTTGGCTGGCACGGGCGATGCGGACAATTGCAGCATAGGAATGCCGCCTTCCCCGCTAATTACCGCGAAATCCATCCAACCCGGCAAGCCGATGTTGTTGAGCAGATCGGCAGTCACTACCAAGGGGTCGCCATCGGGATCGGCGAAGACGCTCGATAGCGGCGCCGACCAGGTGAAGTTGCGGCCGATCACTGTGTTCTGAAGAATGGGATTGATCAACACAACCGGCGCGTGATTGTCGCTAACTGTAATTTCAAATACTTGTTCGGCTGGAAAACCCGCGTCATCTTTAACTTGAAGAGTAAAAGTGAATGTTCCCTCATCGGCCGATTGCGGCGTGCCATGCAGATTCAATACCGATGGATTCGCTGAATAGATATCGTCTTTCGGCAGCCAATCGGGAAGATCAGTCAAGAGGCTTAGCTTGAGTGTGTCGCCAACGTCCGGATCGATGAAATAGTCGGAGGCAATGAGAGCCTTGGTCCACTCCACGCCGGTTTTGACATTGATTTTGATCGGATTCGGAAGTTCTGGTTTCCGTATCGGTGGCGTGTTGGGCACGACAAGCAGCTTGAATGCGGTGCTGGTATTGTTTACGCCATCGCTGGCGGTCAGGCTGACGGCAAATCCGTTATCAGCCACCGTCGATGCGGTGCTTGCCTCGAATACCAACTCGCCGGTGGTTTCGTCCATGCTCACGGTCAGCCAGCTCGGCAAGGCGCCAACGGTGATGGTGAGTAGTTGCCCTTCCGGATCGCGAAAGATTTCGCCGGGATTCAACCGGAATGGGACCGCGATGCCGGCGCGCAAGGTCTGGTCCTTGGGCGGGTTGATTATCAGAGGAGCCAGGTTGGGCTGCTCCCCAATGCCTTGGATGCCCGGTCCATAGGCCGACTGTGAGGTGACGCTGCGGCGATTGCCGACTGCATCGTAGGTGTAGGTCAAATCGAACACACGCTTGGTGACGCCGGCTTCCTCATTGTCCTGGGTCACGCGCTCAAGACGATTGTTGCTGTCGTAGCTGCTGCGGGTGGTGACGTGGAGCAGTTTTCCGCCGCCATCGACGATCAAATTGTCTTCAAGCGTGCGATTGCCGGCGGCGTCGTATTCGTACAAATAAGTGTTGCCGCCTTCGGTAATCTGTCGAATGCGACCATTGGCGTAGTAGCTGATGGAGCGCGAGAGGCCATAGCCATTGCTCTCGCCTACTTGTAGCCCGGAACTGGCGTCGTAGCTGTAGTTGTAATCGGTGCCGCTGAGATCGGCGTGATCCTGGAGGCGCTCGAAGGCGTCGTAGAGCCAAGTCTGGGTGTCGATGCCATTGGCTTCGAAAATTTTGTTGCCCTGGCCGTCGTAGCTGTAATTGAGCATCACCCCCATCGCGCTGAGGCTTCTGAGCAACAGGTTGCGGCTGTCGTAGTCGTACTTTTGCACATGGTCAGACGCGTCGGTGACCGTCAGGCGGTCGCCATTTCCGTTCAAGGAAAACCGCTGCAGGAAGTTTTTCATGCGAGCAGAACTCGCAGAATTGAAGTAATCGCCTTGCGCGGTCACCCGCGCCATGCGGTCGAACTGGCGAAAAGTCAGATAGCCGAGCGCGTCCTGGGAGAAAATGTTGTTGCCCAGCACGTCATAAGATTGCGAGGTGATTTTCCCCAAGGCATCGATCGTGGCAGTCTGCTGGCCTACGTTGTCGTACCTGAACTTGTGCATATTGCCGTTGGCGTCACGGGTGCTGACCAAGCGGCCCAGCGCATCGTAATTCCAGTTGTTGACCGGGCGTTGCCAACTCTCGATGCCGGTCTCGCTGACGACTTTCACCAACGGCCGTGTCTCGCGCACGACCTGATTGAGATCGTTGTACTGGTAGTCGGTGACATAGCCGCGTGTGTCGGTCATTTGCAGCACGTTGCCCCAGCGGTCCAGTTGCTGGCGGAGAACGGAGCTGACGAAGGGGTTGTACTCATGCGAAGGCAGGGTGCTCCGGGTTACGCGGCCCAGGCGATCGACGTTTTGTACCGATTGCGCAACGATTGATCCGGCATCGGTCACGACCTGATGCGACTCGCGCACCTGGTATCCGGCAAGGTTGTAGGCATAGTCACGAACCGTGCCGCCATCGGCATTGCTTCGGATCAATCTGCCAGCGGCATCGTAGCTGTACAGTATGGGCAAGCTGCTGCCGTCATAGCCTTTGCCGCTGATTTCGCCGAAGGCGTTGTAGGCGACATTCTTCGAGCGCGTCCCGCTCCATGTGCGGTTGACCATTGGCCGAGTCGTATTGCAGGCGATCAACGCGATTGAGTGTTTGTCTGCCCAGCTTGTCGTACTGGTAATTGGAAACGATTTGCGCCCGGCGCCCATCGGTGCCGGTCAGCCAGTAGGACTCGGTGATGACATTGTCGCTGCCATCGTAGGTGCGGATGACCTCTTTGCCCTCGGCATCGCGATCCCAGACCAAACGGCCTTGCAAGTCATAGCGGCTGGTGTGGAATTGATCACGCGCTTCATCGATTACCGCCGCCGGCGCGCCTGTGTGCCAGCCATTGGCATACTGGTGCGATTGCAGCAAGTTGCCGAAGGTGTCGTACACCATGGTGGTGTAAGGCGAGACCTTTTCGTAAAGCGCCGCACTGCCCAAACCAAGTGTGGGCGATTGAAGCAATTGCGCTTCAGCATCGTTTCGCAAAACGCTCCGCTCGGCTTCGGTCACCGAAACTGTACGACCAAGGGCGTCGTACTCTGTCGCGGTGGTGGTGCCATTTGGCGAGATGCCGGAGATGATTCCTGTCGTGACCGTGGTGGCGTGACCTTCGTTGTCGTAGCCGATCGTTGTCACGACATTACTGGTGGCTTGGCTACCGTCTTCGCGCTGATAGTGCCGGACTACCGTCTCGCTGGTCCGGCGCCCGAGCGCGTCATAGGTGAAGCGATTGATACGGTCGTAGCCGATGCTGGCATCACCCGATGCAGGCGTGGCCGGCAAACTTCCGACAGTCAATCCTCCCGTGGCGATGGCGCGGGCGTATTCGATTTGTTGGGTGACCTGGCCTTGGGCGTCGTACTCCCAGGCGGTGACGTAGCCTTCGGCATCGACGCGACGGATCTGGCGGCCGAGACCGTCGTAATAGTTGTAGGTGTTGGCCCAGACAGCGTTGGCCTGGCCGGGCGTGCCTTCGATCAGAACCGCGGTCTTGACCAGTTGTCCGAAACGGTCGTAGGTGAACTCGGTGCGCGGTGAACCGGTGCTGGGAGTACCGAAAGCGGTAACGTAGCTGACTGCGGCCTGTGTGACACTGAGGCTCAAACCGAGGGCATCGTAGGTGGTGGTCACGGTGCGGTCGGCAGCGCTGGTGACCAATGCCGCTTGCAGCGGTGCCAAGCCGATCGCCTGCCCTGTTTGCCAGCCGGCAAAGGCCGGAGCGCCGGTATTGAGGCGATTCGCGTAGCGGGTCAGGCCGGTCTGCTCGCCGTAGGCGTTGTAGGTATAGCCGGTGACGAAGCCTTCGGCATCGATATCGTAGGCGAGCTGGCCCTGGCGATCGTAAACCTTGTAGCTGAAATTGCCGTTGGTGTCTTTTTGCACGACCGCGCGGTCGAGCGCGTCGTAGGTGATTTGCGTTTCGGGACTGATGCCAACGCTCGTATCGAGCGTGCTGGTGGCCTCGTTGTACACCCCGGCGCGGGGAAAGATCGTGCGAGTCTGATTGCCGCGCAGGTCGTAAGCGTATTGCGTGGTGCGCGCCTCGGGGGTTCCGTCGCCCTCGGTGCGGCTGATCACATTGCCGAAAGCGTCATAACCGAGGCGAGTGACCACTCGCTCGAAGGACAGGAACAAGTGACCGATGGCGTCGTAGCGCGCAACCGCGACCGTGGGTGTGGTTTCGGTAACAAGCCGGCCGGCGGCGTCGTAGCTGTAGTTCCAGGTGTAGCCGAGCCGATTGGTCAGGCTGGTGCGCTGGCCGAGTGCGTCGTAGGTGGTGGTCTCGGTGTGATTGAGTGCATCGGTGACCTGGGTGCGGCGACCGGCGGCATCGTAGGCGTATTTCGTGCTGCGATTGGCCAAGGCGGCAGTCGCCGCCGTCAAGCCCGCCAAGGTGAGCGCGGTACCTGCGGAAATCGCTGCGGTGTAGCTGCGCGTTTCCGATACTTGGCCCAAGGCGTCGTAGCGTTGTTCGGTGACGAGATTGAGATTGTCGATCGTGTAACGCAGCCGGCCATCGGCGTCATAGACATATTGGGTCAGACGCTGGTTGGCGGCACTGTCGCCACCGGCGGCGGTGAGCGCGGCGGCGACGGCGGCTTCGCTCGCCGGGGTGGCGCTGGAGATCGCCACGCCATAGACCACTTCGGCGGTCGGTTGACCCAAGGCGTCGTAGCGGTGCTCACGCACCAGGACGGTGCTGGCGCTGTCGCGGGTCAACGTATAGCGCACGCGGCCAGCGCCATCGAACACTTGCGTGCTGCTGCGCGCACTGGCCTGTTGGCTGGCGACCCAACTGGCAACGGTCGCCACACTCACCGCTCCGGCACGCAAGGCATCGAGCGTGGCGGGAGTCAGAACCGCCGCACTCAGTGCATTGGCATAGTCGAGTGTTTGCGTGATCCGGCCGGCGGCGTCGTAACGCTGTTCCTGCACCTGGCCGAGGGCATCGATGCTGAAGCGCAAGCGCCCGGCGGCATCGAACACTTGAGCGCTGCGAACATCGCGATTGTCATCGATGACGAGTTTGGCCGCGATGTCGCTGACGGTGGCGGTGCCTGCCATCAACTTGCTGCGCAAACCGGCATCGATCGAAATTACCGTGGCATAGGTGCGCGAACCCACGGTTCGACCGGCGGCGTCGACGATCGATTCACGAACATCGCCCAGCGCATCCATCGTGTAGCGCAGGCGACCATCACGGTCATAGACGCGATAGCTGACCAGATCGGCGGCATCATTGCTCACCAAGAGCGCATCGATCTGCCCGACGGTTTTGTCCACCACCGCCGCCGGATCCAAGCGCTGCGCATAGGCCCGGGTCATCACCGTGCGACCGGCGGCGTCGACCCAGGTACGGATGGCCGCGCCGGTGGGATCGATCACGTAGGCCAGGCGATTGGCCTTGTCGTAGGCGTACTGGGTGACTTGCCCGGCGGCATCGGTGCGTCGGATCAGATTGTCATTGTCGTCGTAGGCGTAGGTCGTGGTGAGATTGAGCCGCCCTGCCCCGGCATCGACGGTCTCGCTGATTCGGCGACCGAGTGCATCGAACACGCTTCGCGCCGTGCGGGCGACGGCGGTACCGGCGCCTTCGGTCACACTGATTTGCCGGCCTTGGGCGTCGTAGCTGTAGAGCGTGCTCAGGTTGAGGCGGCCAGCGCCAACGTCCTGCACAGTCTCGAGCAACCGGCCTTCGCGGTCGTAGCGTTGAGTGCTGACCACGCCAGTGGCATCGGTGACTTGTACTTGGCGGCCCTGACCGTCGTAGCGGTATTGAGTGACGAGATTGAGGCCCGTCGGATCGACGACCCGACTCAACACGCGACCCGCCGCGTCGTAGTGCAACTCGACCCGATAGCCGGTGGCATCGACCGTGGCGATGAGCAGACCGCGCACGTCGTATTCGTTGTTGCTGGTTTGATTGAGTGGATCGCTGGTGCTGAGCAGTGCGCCGTTCTGGTCATAGGCATAACGGGTAACTGCGTTGCTGCCATCGGCCAAGTTCTGGGTGACGGTGACGGCCTGGCCGTGGCGGTTGTGAACGGTGAGGACCGTTACTCCTTCCGGCGTGGTCACGATGAGGCGGCGCTGGCTGTCGTTGTATTGATAGGTGGTGCTCTGGCCAAGCGGATCGGTTTGGGTGAGCACCCGATCGAACGCGTCGTAGGCCAAGGTCGAGGTTTCCTGTCGGCCGGCGGCGATGACCGATTGCTCGAGTTGGCGACCCAGGCGGTCATAACGGAACGTGGTCACCGTACCGCGCGCGTCAGTGCGGCTGATGACCCGGCCGAACACATCGTAGGCCTGGTTTTGGCTGCGACTGATCGTCGAACCGGAATCAGTCTGGGTCACCTGCAATCCGCGTTTGTCGTAACTGCGATCGACGGTCAAAGCGACACTCGTGCCGACTGCCAGTTCTTCACGACTGCGCTCGCCGAACGCGTTGTAGGTGAAGCGGCTCAATGCGCCTTCGGCATCGACGATGGTGGCGAGTTGGCCACGGGCGGTGTAAGTCATTTGTCGCCGCGAATCGAGACTGGCCACGAAGCTCAGAGTGCGGATCACACTGTCGACGCTGACGCGGTCTCCAGCAATCGGAATGGTGATCCGGTTGGTATAGGTCAAAACATCGGTGACCTGACCAAACGCGTTGTAGCGGGTTTCGCTCACCTCACCCAAGGCGTTGGCCACGCCGATCGCGCTGGCTACACCGCGCACCTGGAAGGTCTGGCGACCTTGGCCGTCATAAAACAGCCAAGTCTTGTTGCCTTGCGCGTCGATGCTCTCGATTCGCCGGCCGAGTGCATCCACGCTGTGGCGCACGCCGTATTGGCTATAGGCGGCATCGAGTTGTGCTTCAGTGAGCGAGGGATCGTTGAGCGCTTTACCACCGAGCAAGGCTGCGGAGGCCTGCGCGGCCTGTTCGCCACCGATCTCACCGATGATCTCGCCAAAGACGTTGTAGCGGGTGAAGTTTTCGCGCACGTCGGTGGTTTGCGCAGCGACTTCAGTACGCACCAAGCGCCCGGCTTCGTCATAGCTGTAGCGCGTGACGGTGCCTTCGGGGTTGGTTTGGGTGATCAGATAGCCCAATCCGTCATAAGCCAGGCGGTTCTCGCGATAGGAACCGCCGGCGCGACTGCGCAAACTGGCCAGCGTATCGGTTGCAATCCAGTTCACCGCTGCGGCATAGCGGCGTTCGGCCCGGACATGTCCGGCTTCGTCGATCACCGTCTCGCTCAGATAACCCTCGGCATCGAGCATGCCCACGGCTTGGCCACGACCGTTGTAGTAGAACCGGGTGATTTGATCGTTGCCCGCATCGCTGGCCGGGCGCAATTGCGCCAAAGTTCCGGTGGCGCGATTACCCGAGGCGGTGAGCCTGGCGTAGCCGATGGTTTGCACGCGCCGTCCGGCACGGTCATAAACATGTTCGACCAGATAGCCTTCGGCATCGAGTGTGCCGGTCAGCCGGCCGACGCTGTCATAGAAATTGCGCGTGGTGCGCGCAGTGCTGCTGGTGCCCGCGGCATCGGTCACCGTGACCTGGAGCACCCGGCCAGCACCGTCATAGGTGGTGGTGGCGATCTGGCGATCGCTGCTCGCAGCCAATCCGTCGGTCTCGACGACCAAACGTCCGGCGGCATCGTAGGTCATTGCGCGAATCCGGTCGCTGCCGTTGTTGGCTATCACGCCGATATCCGCCAAAGTCGCCGGCACGACCGCGCCATTGACCAGCCACGCGCTGGTATTCACACGGGTTGCGTATTGGCGGACCTGCACCGGACGGTCATCGCCGTCGTAACTGGTCTGCGTGACCGCGCCGGTCTCATCGACACTCGCTTCCAGCCGCCCCTTGGCGTCGTAGAAGAAGTAGCGCCGTGCCCCGCTGGCATCCTCTGTGGCCCGCAGTTGCCCGACACTGTCGTAGATATTTTGCGTCGTGCGGGTGATCGTCGGGGCCGTTGCCCGATCCGATTCCACCACCGAGAGCAGGCGGCCAGCCGCATTGCGTGTTTCGACCCGCAAGGCGCCGCTGTCCTGGGTCACTTGCAGTTCGTAGTCCGAATCCAGGTAGGCGTAGGTCGTGGTGATCGTGCCATTGTCATAACTGGTCACGGTGGACGCATCGCGTTTGAGAATACTCAGCAGGCGGCCCAGGCCGTCGTATACGTAATCGGTGACTTCGCTACCGTCCGGACCACTGGTGCCGGTCAATGCGCGCCCGGCGCCACGCACTTCGATCTGCTGCAGCAACAAGCCCTGCGCATCGTAGCTGTAGCGCGTGATGCCGGTGGCGGCATCGAACACGCCATTGCCAGCGGCATCGACGGAGGCATACGCCGTTTGTTGCGCCAGCCGCCCCTTCGCGTCGTAGCTCAACTCCGTCAATGTCGAATTGGCCACCTGGCCGGCTGCCCACGTCGCCAGCGACGACTCGTCATAAGCCCCGGCGTAGCCCGCGCCCAGGTATTGCCGAACCGCACTGCGCTGGCCGATCCCTGCACCGGTCGTCGCATAGCGGATCTCCTGCACATCCCCAGCGGCATCGACGACAAAACGCAACCGGTTCTGCGCGTCATACACATAGTTCGTGGTCAGCCCCGCGACCGATTGCCCGGGACCGGTTCGATCAGCATCGACATCGGTGTACACCGTCTCGCTGAGCAATTGGTTGGCACTGCCGTAATTGCGCTTGATCGTGTTGCCGAGTGCATCCCATTGCTGGATCGCATTGCCGTTGCCGTCATAGGCGTAGTCGAGCTGGGCCAGAGTCGTGGCGCCGCGCACCGTCTGGACCTGGGTCACGTCACCCGCGGCGTTATAAGCATACGTGGTCACATCACGCAGGCCGCCTTGCGGCGGCGCCAGCACCGTCGTCAATTGCCCGTTGGCGTCGAACTGGTAAGTCCAGGCCCGGCCCAGCGAATCGGCGACGTCAGTTTGGTTGCCGCTGTAGGTGAAGGTGACCGTCTCACCGATGCCATCGGCATCGTTGTTGTTGCCATCGCCGCGCGTGACCGTCTTGACCCGATAACCACCTGCACCGTCGGCCTCGTAGGTGTAGCTGGTGATCGTGCCATCACTCTGGGTCACGCTCGCCAAGCGCAAATCATTCGCGGTCACATAGGTATAGCTGGTGCGGAAACGAAGGCCATTGTTGTTGGCCGCCGTGGTCTCGTCCCACAGATCGTCGCTGCCGTCGCTCGGTGTCAGGTCGGTCTGTACCCAACTCAGGCGGCCTTCGTTGTCATAGCCGTAGCTGAGCTGACCCCGGATCACGCCATCTTCGCGCGTGGCCACCGACGCCAGTCGGCCGGCACCGTCATAACCGAAGATCAACGCATCGGCCATCGCTCCCGATCCATCCAGTGAACGTACTTCCGTCACCCGCTGGTTGTCGTCGTAGAGCACATCGAACTGGGCCGGCGTCGTGCCATCGCTGCGGAGGTCGCGAATACGCGTCAAGCGTCCCTGCAACAATGCGTCGGCGTGATCGGCGTATTGCTCTTCCCGCTGCGTACTACCCTCCACATAGGTCCAGGTCCGGTCGGCCGCGTCATAGCTGAGCGTGTCGTGCGCGCCTTCGCCGGCCGTGCTCGTGTATTGGTTCAAGGTCCCCGACCAGGTGAACACCACGTCCTGGCCATCACCCGTGCTCAAGGTCATCTGACTGCCGATATCGTTGAGCATGCCGGCCGTCAACGCCACCCGACGCTCATAGCCGGTGACGAACCCGTCCGCACCCGACCCCGCCACGGAGCCACGACTGTTGTAGGTGCGCAGCAGCGTGGTGTTCAGACCTCGCACCACCAGGCTCTCGTCCTGGTCCTGCAACACCAGGTTGCCACTGGCCACATTCACGTATTGCCGCGTTCGGCTTTGCCCCAGGCCGGCGCTGTCGCCCAGTCCCAAACCCAACTGCGTCAACGAGCTGTTGTACAACCCCAGTCCATTCCCCGTGAATACTGCAACCATGGCGTGCGTCCCTTCTGATCCAGTGAGCGCCCGTTCCACAAATGAAACGGGCTGACTCGAATCCAATCCCAGCCGGACGGTTTTGGTTTAGAGGGACTCGCCGAAATCGGAATCGCGAATCGATAAAGAGACACGTACACAGGCTCATTGCTTGCACACCGCCATCGACTCGATCGAACATTCGCCCGTACTGCACCAAGATGGTGCGCCGTGGCCAACAGCGCAGGTTCCATCCGCCAAGGCGGCAATGATGGAATTTCAAGCAGCAGGAGCCATCGGGCAATGCCATTTCCCGGCATTGATGTGCGATCGATCGTTTCCCAAGGCCGCTATCGCTGGCGCATTGCGTAAGTAGTCGAAAGTGGGCTGCGTCGGTTGCTTAAGCAGGCGCAGGGTTGCTGGCGGGCGCATGGGAGACATCGCACGATGGACACACCCCGAACCTCATCGGACGCATACGCGGGCGCGGTCCATTGCGCATCGGCCCTTTCGGAAATGCTGCCGCTGCAAGGTATCGTCGGGAGATCGCCCGCCTATCTGGAAATGACCGCGCAAATCCGCAAGATGGCCGGGGCCGATGCGCCGGTGTTGATCGAGGGCGAAACCGGCTCGGGCAAGGAACTGGCGGCGCGCGCGATGCATTACCTGAGTCCGCGCCGCGACAAACCGTTCGTGCCGCTCAATTGCGGTGCGATCCCGGACACGTTGATCGAAGCGGAATTGTTCGGCCATGTGCGCGGCGCCTTCACCGATGCCAAGCAAAGCCGCGCCGGCGTGATCGCCCATGCCAATGGCGGCAGCCTGTTTCTCGATGAAATCGATGCGCTATCGCCCAAAGGCCAGGTGACCTTGCTGCGCTTCCTGCAAGACCGCCATTACCGGCCGGTGGGGCACGGTGTCGAACACGTTTCCGATGCGCGCATCATCGCCGCCAGCAACAAGCCCATGCATGAGCTGATGGCCGGAGGCGGATTCCGCATCGATCTGCTTTACCGGCTCAATATTCTCAACCTGTCGGTACCGCCTCTGCGCAAGCGCGTGGAGGATATCCAGCCGCTGGCCGAGCACTATCTGCGTCTGTTCTGCACGCGCTATCAACGAGCCACCAAGCACCTGCACGGCGATACCATCGCATGGATGCAGCAACACGCCTGGCCGGGCAATGTGCGTGAACTGGAAAACCTGATCCATCGTCTGGTGCTGCTGCAAGATGGCGAACAAATCCGCTACATCGGCCAATCCACCGGCAACAACGGCATTGACGCCGACGATGCTTGCCCGAACTACCAATACGCCAAGGCGCGCGCCATAGAGACCTTCGAGCGCGCTTACCTCTCGCAAATCCTGGCGGCGGCGCGCGGCAATGTCAGTGCGGCCGCACGCCTGGCCTGCAAGGAACGCCGCGCCCTGGGCAAGCTGCTGAAAAAACACGGCATCGACAAGGATAGCTACCGCGTCTGAGCACTCACGTCCGACGGTGCGGACCTGACGAGCTCCGTAGCACCCACTCGATGCGCGCGCTGGATCGATCCATGCGGCAACATCTATCGCCGCGAAAAAATCATTTTCGCAATCACGGCAAACCTCGCCTCGACGATGCCTGCCGGTGGGTCATTCCGCGCCAAGGGTGGGTGCATACCGACCCATGCGGACCTGCTGCAAAAGCCTCGCCTTGCGTGGATAGACGCGGCTGCTTCGTGTGTCGAAAATGACCCGCCATGCGCCGCGCCTGTTCGCCGAACCCGCATCAATACTGGCTGTCCGGACACGCGCGCGATTGGCACGAGTGTTGCGTGCAACTAGCCGCGCCCATTCGGTAAGGAGTACGTCATGCCCCCGGGGGCGGCGCATCCAGTGCGCGAACTGCGCGAGGCAATACTCCGGTACTTGCAAGAGCATCCGGAGGCGGCCGATACGCTGGTCGGCATACATCAATGGTGGTTACCCGAATCGCTAAGGAGCACGTCCATCGACCTCATCGGACTGGCATTGGCGCAAATGGTGATCATCGGCGAAATACGCTGCGACACCTTGTCCAACGGCACCCGGCTGTACTCGCGCGCCGAGGACGAACCGCCTTCGGGCTCCAACGGAGAACGACGATGACCTTATCAGCGACACGGCGGTTGACCGCAACCGGGTAATCCGACCCGGCGCCCACGATCCCAGGAGCACACACGTATGCCCGCCTCCCTGACTTACCCAGGCGTTTACATCGAAGAAATTCCCAGCGGCGTTCGCACCATCGCCGGTGTCGCCACCTCGATCACCGCCTTTGTCGGGCGCGCCTGGCGCGGTCCGGTCAACGAGCCGGTCGCGGTGTTCAGCTACGCCGACTACGAACGCGAATTCGGCGGACTGTGGCTCAACAGCAGCATGAGCTACGCCGTGCAGCAGTATTTTCTCAACGGTGGCGGCACCGCGCTGATCGTGCGCACTGTCAACGACGCCGCGCTCGCCGGTTCCACTGCAGCGGCGGCGGCCACGCTCACCTTGGCCGCAGGCACCACGCTGGCCGCGGCCAGTCCCGGTACCTGGGGTCGCAATCTGCGTGCGAGCGTCGATCACACCACCAGCAACCCGGCCGATACCAAGCTGTTCAACCTGACCTTGTTCGACGACCCGGCCAGCACCGCCGACAGCGCCGGGCGCGGCGGCAGCGGCATGCGCGAGGTGTTTCGCAATGTCTCCATCGATACCGGCAGCCCGCGTTTCGTCACCAAGATATTGAAAGAACAATCCAAGCTCGCGCGCATGCAGACATTGGGCGCGGCGCGTCCGAACATCCAGGCCAATGTCGCGCCTGTGGCCACCTCCGGCAGCGATGGTGTGCTCGCAGGCGCCGTGGCCGCGACCACGGCGGCGGCGGCCAATGAAGTCATCGGCACGGCAGCGGCCAAGACCGGCATCTATGCCTTGCTCAAAGCCGATCTGTTCAACCTGCTGTGCATTCCGCCACTGATCTTCGCGCGCGAGACGGTCGCACCCGCATTCGAACGCATCGATGCCGATGTGCCGATGAGCGTGTGGACGGCGGCGGCGACTTTCTGCAACGAAAAACGCGCATTGCTGATCGTCGATGCGCCGCGCGACTGGACGGTCGCCAACGCGCCGACCAATGTCGCGACCTTCAGCGCGATCACACGCAAGAGCGCGGCCTTGTATTTCCCGCGCGTGCGCATCACCGACCCGCTGCGCGACAACCAATTGGAAGACTTCGCGCCCTGCGGCGTGGTCGCCGGCATCATGGCGCGCACCGACGCCAGCCGAGGCGTGTGGAAGGCGCCGGCCGGCATCGAAGCGAATCTCGCCGGTGTGCTGGGACTTTCGATCAACACTTTGCCGGCCTCGCTCACCGATGCCGAGAACGGCCAGCTCAATCCGCTGGCGATCAATTGCCTGCGCAACCTGCCGACCATCGGCCACGTGGTCTGGGGTGCGCGCACCGTGGAAGGCGCCGATGCGCTGGCCTCGCAATGGAAATACGTGCCGGTGCGGCGGCTGGCGCTGTTCATCGAGGAAAGCCTGTTCCGCGGCACGCAATGGGTGGTGTTCGAACCCAACGACGAGCCGCTGTGGGCGCAGATTCGACTCAACGTCGGCGCGTTCATGCAATCGCTGTTCATCGACGGCGCATTCCAGGGGTCGAGTCCGCGCGAGGCGTATTTCGTCAAGTGCAGCCACGACACCACCACGCAGACCGATATCGACAACGGCATCGTCAACATCGAGGTCGGATTCGCGCCGTTGAAACCGGCGGAATTCGTGGTCATCAAGATCCAGCAGATCGCGCTGCAGGCGCAAGTCTAGGAGAACGTCATGGCACAGTTCAGCGTCAATGCGCGGCGGCTCGATCCTTACAAGAATTTCAAGTTCCGGGTGAAGTGGGACGGCCGCTACGTCGCCGGCATTTCCAAGGTCAGCTCGCTCAAGCGCAGCACCGAGGTGGTCGAGCACCGCAACGGCGGCGACCCATCGACCTCGCGCAAATCGCCCGGCCGCAACAAGTTCGAGGCGATCACGCTCGAACGCGGCGTCACTCACGACACCGAATTCGAGAAATGGGCCAACAAGGTCTGGAATTTCGGTTCCGGGCTCGGCGCGGAAGTTTCGCTCAAGGACTTCCGCAAGGACCTGATCATCGAGGTCTATAACGAGGCCGGCCAACTGGCGCTGGCGTACAAGGTGTATCGCTGCTGGGTGTCGGAGTTCCAGGCGCTGCCGGACCTGGACGCCAATGCCAACGCCGTGGCGATCCAGCACATCAAGCTGGAAAACGAAGGTTGGGAACGCGACTACGACGTCGCCGAACCGGCCGAACCCACCTTCACCGAACCGGCGGTGTAGCGCATGCGCAAACCGGCGGCGACCGACCTGCTCGATCTGTGGGAACGCGCCTTGCCTTGCGACCCGGCCGAACGCGCGTTGCATCTGCTCGCGTTGGCCTTGCCCGATCACTCCATCGACGCGCTGGCCGACTTCGACCTGGGTTTGCGCGATTGGCACTTGCTGCGCCTTCGCCGCGTCCTGTTCGGCCCGGTGCTGGCCGGCTACACCGATTGTCCGCATTGCGGCGAGCGGTTGGAGATCGAGCTCGATGCACATGCCATGCAGGACGAAACACCCCTGCCGCCGGCGCCGGATTATCGAGGCCGCGATGGCCGGCGCTTTCGTTTGCCCCGTTGCCGCGATCTGATCGTCATCGCCGATGCCGCCGATGCCGACAGCGCCGCGCGCGAACTGCTCGCGCGCTGCTGTCTCGACACGCCGGACGCAAACGAAACAGCGATGACGCTCGCGCACAACGATGCACAAACCTTCGAGGAAATCGACCAGGGCCTGGCTATGCTCGCCGCCGAACGCAGCCTGCAACTGGCGCTGGCTTGCGCGGTCTGCGGCAACGACTGGCAAACGACATTCGATCCCGGCGCGTTCCTCTGGGAAGAAATCCACGCGCGCGCCACCGCCTTGCTCGATGAAGTGCATGAACTCGCCCGCGCTTACGGCTGGAGCGAAAAGCAGATCCTCGCTCTCGGCGATACCCGCCGCGCGGCTTACCTGAGCCGGGTGAACTGATGGCCGGTTATCTGCGGCAACTCGCCGAACAAACCCTGCAGCCGATGCCGCGCCTGCACTCGGCGGCGACACTGCCCTATGCGCAGGCCACGCAGGAATGGGGCGCGGAGGAAGTTGAATCAGCCGCCGATGCCAAGCCCCGGCAAGGCGAATCGGCAATCCGCAATCGCCGGACGGAACTACCGCCGGGCGACGATTTTTTCACGATGCCGCGATCGAGCGTTTCCAGCCCGCAGGAATCGGCCACGCAATCGACAACGGCGCAACCGGATCGTGCATCGGCAAAGACCGGCGCGACGCAACAAGCATCATCGACCGAAAAAATACCACCGCCCGCCAAGCGCACGGCCAAGGCACAGGAACCACCTGCTTCGTCCGAATCGCGATCATCGGCGAAACCAGCACACTCGAAACACGAACCCGCCGAACCCACCTCGCGCCATTCATCGAACGTACGCGCGGAACCACCCCGCCCCGCGCCCGCCGTCACGCGCACCGTGCGTGCGCAAGCGCGCAACAAAACCGTGCCGCGTGTGCGTTCGGCCAACAGCAACAGCCATGCCGCGCCGGAAGTGCACATCCACATCGGCCGCATCGAACTGACCGCGGCCACGCCGGCAAAAACGCCCCAGCGCGAAAGCGCCGCGACCAAAGCGCCGATGTCGCTCGATCAATATCTGCAACAACGCCGGCGCAACGCATGAGCAACGCACTGGCCATCGCCGGCGTCACCGCCGTCTTGCGCGACCTGCTCGATAGCGGGCTGATCGATCACGAAATCACCGATGCGATGGGTCAGGGCGTCACGGTATCGGCGGTCGCGCCCGACACCATCCGCATCGAAGGCGCCGACGCCAAGCCGCAGCTCAATATCTTCCTGTACCAGGCCACGCCCAACGCGGCCATGCGCAATCTTGGGCAGCCCGCACGCAGCAGCAACGGCACCCGCCTGAGCAACCCACCGCTCGCATTGGACCTGCACTATCTGGTCACCGCCTACGGCACCAGCGATCTACAATCCGAGGTACTGCTCGGCTACGCGATGCAGTTGCTGCACGAAACGCCCGTGCCCTCGCGCAATGCGATCCGCACCGCGCTCAATCCGCCCAACATGCCCGTCGATGGCGCGTTGCTGCCGAGCGTGTACCAGGCGCTGCGCGCGTCGGACCTCGCCGATCAATACGAACAGATCAAGATCACCTCGGCGCCGATGAACACCGAGGAGATGTCCAAGCTATGGTCGGCGCTCCAGGCGCATTACCGGCCCACCGCGGCGTATCAGGTATCGGTGGTGTTGATCGAGGCCACGCAACCGGCGCGCGCGCCGTTGCCGGTGCTCACGCGTGGTCCGCGCGTGCCTTCGCTGATCGACCCGGCGTTCGATCGCGAAACCGGCGTGGTGGTGCGGCCCGATATGCAGCCCTCGTTCCCGGAGATCGAAGAAATCGTTCTGCCGAACAAGCAGATCGCCGCGCATCTTGGCGATACGGTCATGTTGAAAGGCCATCCGCTGGATGGCAGCAACCACACGCTGTTGCTCAGCTTGCCGCGCCTGGACATCGAGCGCGCGATCACTCCGGCCAGCAATGTCACCGCCGATTCGGCGAGCTTCGCGCTGCCCAATCAACCGGCGAATTTTCCGGCCGGTGCGTATCTTCTTGCGCTGCAACTCGTCCGCCCCGGCGAGACCGCACCGCGCGCGTCCAGCCAATGGCTGTTGAAGATCGCCCCGCAAATCACCAGCCTCACCACGCCGCCGCAGATTTTCGCGCGCGATGGCGATGGCACCGCGACCGTTACCCTGACATGCACACCGCAGGTGCACCCGACGCAACGCGTCCGTCTGGTCATCGGCGACCGCGAGGTGCTCGCCGATGAGCATGCCGCGCCGACCGCCAATCTCAGCTTCACCGTGCTCGATGCACCGGTCGGTGTGCATTTCGTGCGGCTGCGCGTGGACGATGTCGATAGCCAGTTGGTCGATCGCGCGGCCTCGCCACCGAAGTATTTCGACCAACGGATACAGATCGCATGAACGCCATCGCCGATCTCCCGGGCTGGGCCGAAGCCAACCAGAATTTTCTTGCCGCCGAACTAGCCTGGCTGCGCGAGCGGCTCGATCGAGCGGCCGATGAGATGTCCGATGACGATGGTGCAAGTCACGATGACGACGGCGGCTCGATGCACGAACAGACCATCGCGCAGACCGCTGCGGCGATGCCAACTCCTGCGGCGATCGATCTGCTATGCCGATGGTTCGGTTTGTCGCCGTTCGAGCGGCACGTGCTGCTGCTGTGCTGCGGGGTCGAGCTCGATGCGCAAATCGCCGCCGCCTGCGCGCGTTTGCACGGCAGCCCGTCGCAGCGCAACGCCAGCTTCGGCCTGGCCCTGTCAACGTTGCCGCAGGCGCATTGGAGCGCGCTGACGCCGGACCGGCCCTTGCGGCGCTGGCGCTTGCTCGAAGTCGATGCCGGCCCGCGTCTGGTCGATAGTCCGCTGCGCGTGGACGAACGCATCCTGCATTTCATCGCCGGGATCAACCAGCTCGATGGCCGTCTGCGTCCGTCTTTGAGTGAGCCGGCGCCGCCGCGTTTGATCTCCAGCGCGCACGAGGCGGTGATCGACTCCCTCATCGAACGTCTGGGCGATGAGCGCCGCGCGCCCGGCCTGGTGCATTTCGACGGCGGCGACCGCAGCGGCCAGCAGGATATCGCCGCCGCCGTGGCCGCGCGTCTGGGCCGGCGTTTGTTCGTATTGCAAGGCGATGACCTGCCGAGCGCCAATGCCGACCTCGAACAATGGCAAACCTTGTGGGAACGCGAAGCGCGTTTGTTGCCGGCGCTTTTGCTGTTGCAAAACACCGACAGCACACCCGCCCACACGCTGATGGCGTTCGTCGAACAAATGCAGGCGCCGCTGTTTGTCGCATCGCGCGAGCCACTGCACTTGCAACGCGCCTTTCTCACCTATCGTATCGACAAGCCCGCCGCCGCCGAACAAAAACGCTTGTGGCTGCATGCGCTGGGCGATACCGCCGCACGACTCGATGGCGCGCTCGACACGCTGGCTGGGCAGTTTCGCCTGAGCGCGCATTCCATCGTATCGATCGTCGATTCTATCGATCCGGAAGAAACCGACCCCTGGGCCGAGCAAGGCCTGTGGCACGCCTGCCGCCGAATCGGCCGCGAGCGCCTGGACGATCTGGCCGAACGCATCAATCCCCGGGCAACCTGGGACGATCTGGTGCTGCCGGCCGCGCAATCCTCGACCCTGCGCCAGATCGCCGCGCACTTGCGCCAACGCATCCGCGTGTTCGAGGATTGGGGCTTCGCCCGCGCAGGTTCTCGCGGGCTCGGGGTCAGCGCGTTGTTTTGCGGCGAAAGCGGCACCGGCAAGACCTTGGCCGCGGAAGTGCTGGCCGGCGAACTCAAACTCGATCTGTACCGCATCGATCTGTCGTCGGTGGTGAGCAAGTACATCGGCGAAACCGAGAAGAATCTGCGCCGCGTGTTCGATGCCGCCGAAGACAGCGGCGCCATCTTGTTGTTCGACGAAGCCGATGCCTTGTTCGGCAAGCGCAGCGAGGTCAAGGACAGCCACGACCGCTACGCCAACATCGAGATCAGCTACCTGCTGCAACGCATGGAGGCCTATCGCGGCCTGGCGGTGCTGACCACCAACATGAAGGCCGCGCTCGACCGCGCGTTCCAGCGCCGCCTGCGTTTCATCGTCAACTTCCCTTTCCCCGACAACGAACTGCGCGAGGCGATCTGGCGCCGCGCGTTTCCCGCGCAAGCGCCGCTCGATGGCATCGATTACCGCAAATTGGCGAAGTTGAATTTGCCCGGCGGCAATATCCGCAACATCGCGCTCAACGCTGCCTTCCTCGCCGCCGATGCCGACGAACCGGTGGCGATGACGCATCTGTTGCGCGCCGCGCAAAGCGAAAGTGCCAAGCTGGAACGGCCGCTGGCCGAGGCCGAAACACGAGGCTGGTCATGAAGTCATCCAGGCCCTCGGCGAAATTCCATGTGAGCATCGACCGTTTGGTGCTGCGCGGCTTCGCGCCCGAACAGCGGCAGGCGATCGCGCAATCGCTGCGCAACGAATTGGCGCGGCAGTTGGCCGAACCGGAATCGGCACAGGCTTTCCAGTCGGGCAACAAAGCGCTGCTCCGCGGCGGCGAGTTGCGACTGTCCAACGACGCCTCCGCGCACTCGCTCGGCACGCAAGCCGCGCAGCGCATTGTGCAAAGGCTGCGGGGCTGAGGCCATGCACGCCTATGCCGCCAAGCCAAGCACCGCACCCTCCTGGGCGAATGGACCATTGCAGCGCAAATGCAGCACCTGTGGCGGCAAGATGGCGCAAGGCTCCTGTCCCAGTTGCGGCAAATCATCGCCAGCATCGGCACAAAACAATATGCAGCCACTGTCGCCGGCGCCTTCGTCCGACAGCGAAGCGCTCGAACGCGATGCCGACCGTGCCGCCGATGCGGCGCTGGCCGCATCGGCAACGCCCGGCGTGCATGGCCGCGCACGCTCTGGTGCGTTGCAATTGCGGCGCTTGCCAGCCGCCACGGCTTCAGCGCCGCACGCGGTTCCGGCCAGCGTCAGCAGCACATTGTCCGAGCCCGGCCGTCCGCTCGAAACCGGTGTCCGCCGCGATATGGAATCGCGCTTCGGCCACGATTTTTCGCAAGTGCGTGTGCATACCGGTGCGAGCGCGCAAGCTTCCACGCGCGATGTCGCCGCCCAGGCCTATACCGTCGGCGCGCATATCGCCTTCGGTCCCAATCGCTACGCGCCCGGCGATGCCAGGGGCCGGCACCTGCTCGCGCACGAATTGGCGCATGTGATCCAGCAAGGCCGCAGCGGCCTTCGATTGCAACGGCGCACGCTCAAGGAAGAACCGGCGGCCGGTTGCGGCATCTGTTTCGGCATGGCGGCGCTCGCGGGCATCCAGGCGCACAAGGAAATCCAGACCGCGTGGGTGTTGCCGTATTTGCTCAAGCGCGCCGGCGCGGCACGGCTGGCCGAAGTTCCAATCACCTGCAAAGGTCAGAAGCGGCGGCCCGACATCGTGCTGCAACCATCCAAGGGCAAATGGATCATCGGCTCGATCAAGCCGGCCCGGCAAAGCTATTACAACGATGGCGCCAACGTATTCAAAATCTATTCGGCCTGCATCAAGGCCGCCGATCCCACCGCGATCGTGTTGCCGCTGAGAGTGCCGATCTCCGGCGATGTCAGCCTGATGCCCTTTCCCAATCCCGGCGCGCAAGGCTGCGGTACGCAGAAGTTCAAGGTCAATGCGCCGGACGAGTTCGGCGTTTACGGTTATTTCTGCGACCCCGGCCGGCGTGAACTCCTGGCCAACCCCAGTTGCACCTGCAAGAAGAAAAAAAAGAAAAACAAAAAGAGCAAACAGAAAAAGAGCAAGGGCAAGCAAAAGAAATCGCCGAAGAAAGGCTCGAAGAAATCACCCAACAAAGGCACAAAGAAAAAGCCAACAAAACGACCGGCCAAGAAAACGCCGCCGAAGAAAACCAAACCCAAGTCCAAGCCGAAAAAACCGGCGAAAAAAGGCAAGCCCAAGGGCTCGCCGCCGACACCGGCCAACGTCGGCTTCGGCTTGTCGATCTTCAGTGTCAGCGGCGGTGCGGGCAATGCCGGCGTCGGCGTGTCGATTCTGTCCACCAGCACCGCCTACGGCACTGCGGGCGCCGGTGTGTCTGTGCTGTCCGACAGCGTCGCTGCCGGTGCCGCCGGTGCGGGCGCGACCGTGCAAAGCGATGGAATGGGTGCGGGCGTCGCGGGCGCCGGGACTTCTTCCGACAGCACCGCCATCGCCGCGGGCGCCGCAGGCGCGGGTAGCGTGAAAAAAAGCGAGGGCGCCGCCGCCGGTGCGGCCGGTGCGGGCGAAGTCGAAGACAGCGAACTGGCCGGAGCCGGCGTCGCCGGCCACGGCAAGGTCAAAGGCAGCCAGACCGCTGGTGCGGGCAGTACCGGTTCGGGCTCGATGGAGAATGTGCAAGGCAAAGGCACCGGCGCCTCGGGCAAGGCCGACGCCAAGGATGTTTCCGGCGATGCCGGCAAATCACCCGCGCCGGGCCAGGACGAAGGCGCGAAATCGGACAAGGACAAAGCAGGCAGTGCCAGTGACAAAGGCAGCGGTGCAGGCGGTGACGGCAAGGCCGGCATCGGCGACATAGACAAACCAGGCCAGGGCACCGAAGTCAAGTCCGATGCGGCTGCCGCTGGCGGCGACAAGGACAAGACCGGCGACAGCAAAGGCAGTCAAGATAAATCTGGCGAAGGCAAGTCGGGCCAGGAAAAAGACGGCAGCGCAGGCGACAAGAGCGCAGGCGATAAAAGTGATGGCGCGGCGACTCCCGCCAAACCCGGCGATCAAGCGGCCTCGGGAAGCGCAGAAAAATCCGGCGGCGCCGATCTGCAAACCCAGATCGAAATCGCATTGGGCAAAGCCGCACCCGACTCCAAGCCCGAAGACCGGAAAAAAGCCGCTGCCGAAGCAGTGAAGATCAACGCGATGCTCAAGAACGCCTCCGCCGCGCAAAAAGCTCTGTTGAGCAAACTGGCTCAGCAAGACCCGACCGGTCAGTACAAAGTCCCGGCCGCCGATTGGGTCGGCACGCTGCTGAAAGTCACCGAAGGCATCACCGAACAAGACCTGCAATACCTGATGACTCTGAACTGGCAGCCTTCCAATCTCAGCCCCGCCGAACTGCGCAAGCGTGTGCTCAAAGCGCTGGAAAACAAAGCCAGCAAAGGCGCGCCCGATGCCAAACCGGCGAGCGCCGACAAGCCTGCCAGCGGTGACAAGGACAAAGCCGCCGGCGGCAGCAAGCAGGGCGAAGGCAAAGGCGGCAAGGACGAAAGCGGCAGCGGCAAAAAAGGCGAAGGCCCGGCGCCACCGGTCGGCAAGCAAGGTGAAAACAAGGAAGGCATCCTCGTCGATGCCGATGCCATCGGCGCCACCAAGAGCGGCGGCAAGTTCACCGTCGCGCGCAAGTTCACCGGCGATTACAAGAAAACCTACGAGAAGAATTATTCATTCCTCATCGACGACAAGGCCATCAACACGCACACCAAGGTCGGCGACCTGCCGACCATGACCTTGCACTGGGTCGCCGAGGACGGCAAGAGCTATTACTTCCGCCAGCAATACCGCATCAGCGCCGGTCCGTTCGAAGAAACCGACAAGAATTTTCCGGGCAAGACCCTGCTGCGCTTCACGCTGGAAACCACCAACACCGATCTGATCGACATCGCGCCCGTGGGCATGGAGCCATTCCTGCTCAGTCCCGGGCGCATCGCCACTTATCGCGTCTTCAAACCTTGAGCACGCATGATGGGTAATCGCGCCGCCACCGCCAGCAAAACCCAGGCACCGGCCAAGGCCGCCGCCAAGCCCGCGCGCGCCAAACAGCCGCAAGCGCGCGTGTCCACGCATGCCAATGCAGCGCTGTCGAATGTCGATGCGGTGTTGCAAGGCGGTGGCCAGCCGCTGGACCCGAAACTGCGCAGCGTCATGCAGCAACGCCTCGGCCATGATTTCAGCCGCGTGTGCGTGCATACCGATGCGCGCGCCGCGGCCACCGCGCAGGCATTGAATGCACAGGCCTACAGCGTGGGCCAGCATGTGGTGTTCGATGCCGGCCAATACCAGCCGGCCACCGATGCCGGCCTGCGCCTGCTCACGCACGAACTGGCGCATGTCGCGCAACAACATGCCGCACCTTATCGCGCCGAACTTGGATTGACGTTCTCGCCCGCATCATCGGCGTCCGAACGCGAAGCGCACGAAGCCGCCGAGCGCGTAGCCGCCGGACAAAGCGCGCGCGTGCAAACCCATGCCGATGCCGGCACGGTGCAACGCCTGCAGCGCGCCGAGCACGGCACCTACGTGTCCAAGCTCGGCAGCAATCCGTACCTGGAAGCCGGCGAGCAGTTCTATCGCACCTGGGGTCATCCCAACGTCCAGCGCGTGGCGAATACGAAGGACATCCTCGACGACCTGGACAAGTCCAAAGGGCCAATCGAGAGTTTCCGCATCGTCTCGCACGGCTCCAGTTCCGGCATCGAGCTGGGCCTGCTGCCGCAGATCGCCAACGATTATTTCTGGGCCTCGCCGACCGCCTCCAAACCGACCACGCAATACACCACCGAGGCCAGCTTCCGAAAGGAATTCACCGACCATCCCATCCTTGCCGAAAGCAAGTTCAAGCAGATCTACAACGCGTTGTGGAAAGACAAGGCCACGCTGCCGCTGCTGACCAGTCTGGGCGCGACCCAGGATGTTCCCGACGCCGCGACCAACCTGGGCATCGTGATGCGCGCACTGTGCGATGCGCGCTTTCTCGCCGATGTCGAACTCGACACCGGCGGCAAGCCCAAGATCGACAACGTCGGCGTGCTCAGCACCTTCATCAACCTGCGCCGCAACACCTACACCAACGCTCTCGTCCAGTCCCTGGCAAAGGATGAACAAGCCAAGGCGCGCAAGGCGATCGCCGAGCTCGCCAAGCAACTTCCCACGGTCATGGCCTCGGCCAACATCAGTTTCGCCACTCTCACCGCCGACGAGGCGCGCGATCTGGCCAACGATTTCACCGAGACCACCGGCAAGACCACCGGGCTCAAAAAGAGCCTGAGCAAATCGATCGAGGAAGGCGCGGGCGGGCCGTTCCTGAAAAAACTCAAAAGCGTGCGCGGCAAGATCACCAGCAAGACGCACATCGAAATCCGCGGCTGCAACGTCGGCAGCCAGGCCACGACCATGGACGGGCTGCGCGGCTTTTTCGGAAACCCCGATGCCCTGCCCTCGCTGTCGGCGCCGGACCTGTACCAGTTCTTCTTCCAGCTCAACGTCAAGAGTTATCACAAGGACCAGCAAGCCGAACTCGAAGCGGCCTACGACGATCCGCATCTGGGAATAAAGACCGGCTTTGCTGACAGCAAGCGCATGAAAGCCGGCGAGATGATCCGCCTGCATGTCGGCGGCAAGCTCAGCGAGCTTGCGACCAAGTACGGCTTCGATGCCGACAAGGTGCGAAAGCTCAATCCGGAAGTGGAAAAACCCGACGAACTACACAGCGGCGATTTGCTCTGGCTGGTGCAGCGCGAAGTGGTGCCGGCCGGCATGTACAAGACGCTCGAGGATTTTTGCATCAACTACGTCGGCAAGAAGTATTCGTGGCCCGCGGTCTGGGCCGCCAACCCCTGGCTCATCCGTCCGAACAAGATCAATCCCACCGACAACATCACCGTGCCCAAGGACGTGCTGACCCAACCCTTCGCTTCGGTGCCCACCGACAAGGCGGCATTCGTTTCGGCGGTGCGCGGCGGCGAAGCGGTGGCGGGGCTGGCCGACCAAATCGATGTCAAGGAACGCACCCGGCGCGGCGGCGTCACTACGCGCACAGTCGTTTTCGATCATCCGCGTCCGCTGCTGCACATCGACGATACCAAGCGCAACCAGGCGCTCGGCAAATGGCTGGCGGCGCAGAAATTCGATCCCAAGGGCCGCACCGCCGCGGAGTTGAGCAAGCGCTTCGGCAAGACCGGTGCGCAGTTCGAATCCGGACGCGCGGGCACCTATGTGCAATTTCTCACGCGCGGCTATCCGAATGCGGAAGACCCGATCTTTCCCGAAGACCCGCGCTACGACAAACACATCATCCGAAGGCCCTGAACACGCAAACCTGATTCGCACGCGCGAATTTTCACCGCTTCCATCCCTCCACCCGAGACCTGCCGATGCCTTCTTCCTTCGCCAATTCTCCGCGACTGCTGCGCGCCGGCCTGGTCCTGATCGATCCGCATTCGGGCACCGTCAAGCGCGTGATCGCGCTGCAATACAACCCCGATTCGCTCAGCCGCAGCCTGCAAGTACAAGGCGTGGCCGGCGAAGGCGGCGACCGCTCGGAAGTGCTGCGGCTCAAAGGCCCGGCGGTGGAGACGATCAAGCTCGAAGCCGAGATCGACGCCGCCGACCAACTCGAATTCCCCGAGCAGCACGCCAACACCGTGCAATACGGCATCCAGCCGCAATTGGCGGCGCTGGAAGGCTTGATCAATCCAACCGCCGCCGAATTGATCTCGGGCAATGGCCTGGCCAGCATCGGCACCATCGAGATCGCTCCGGCCGAAGCGCCGTTGACTTTGTTCGTGTGGAGCAAGCAACGCATTCTGCCGGTGCGGCTGACCGAATTTTCCATCACCGAAGAAGCCTTCGACCCTTCGCTCAATCCCTTGCGCGCCGAGGTCAGTCTCGGCCTTCGCGTGTTGTCGGTGAGCGATGTCGGTTTCTCGCACAAGGCCGGCACCTTGTTTCTCGGTCATTTGCAGAACAAGGAAACCCTGGCCAGCAAAGCGCCTGGCGCCGCACTCGGTGCACTGGGTCTGGGAGGTATTCCGTGAACGAAGCGCTCAAGCAATTGGAAACACTGCTGCAGAACTCCGCCGCCGGCTCGCGTCCGTTCCCGCCCAACAGCCGCTACAACGGTGTGCCGACGCTGAACTACACCACGCCCGACGGACGCGAGCTGCCCTACCTCACACGACGCTTCGTGCCACCGTCGCAGAATTTCAGTCCGCTCGGCGAGCATCTGGTGATCGAAGGCGACCGGCTCGACAACCTCGCCGCGCGTTATCTGGGCGATCCCGAACAGTATTGGAAATTGTGCGATGCCAACGGCGCGCTGCGGCCGGACGAACTGGTCGAAGCGATCGGCCGCAGTCTGCGCATCACCTTGCCCGAGGGCATTCGCTGATGCTCGACGGCATCCACCTGACGCTGCTGATCGGCCCTGCCGTGCCGGTGCCGGCACCGGCCGCGGTGCTCGATGCGCTCACCGCCGTGCAGGTCAACAGCGGCGGCGACCGCAGCGGTTTCCAGTTGTCGTTCCAGATCGGCAAGAACTCGCTGCTGCAAACCACGCTGCTGCCGGCCGGCTATTTCGACCCCATCCTCACCCGCGTGATCGTCATCGCCACCGTGCGCGGCATTCCCAATGTGCTGGCCGATGGCGTGGTCACTCGGCAGGAGCTGGCGCCGAGCAACGAGCCGGGCAAATCCACGCTCACCATCACCGGCGAAGACCTGAGTCTTTACATGGACCTGGTCGAGATGCCGTTCATGCGCTTTCCGGCGATGCCGGTCATCGCGCGTGTGTACGCCATCCTGGCCAAGTACGCGGCGTTCGGCATCGCGCCCATCGCGATTCCGCCGATCGTGCCGGACATCCCGAATCCACTGGAAGAAATGCCGCACCAGAGCGGCACCGACCGCGAATACCTGAAACAACTGGCCGGCAGTTGCGGCTATGTGTTCTACGTCGAACCCGGCCCGACACCGGGCGCGAACATCGCCTACTTCGGGCCCGACGTGCGCATCCCGGCGCCGCAACCGGCGCTCAACATCAACATGGACGCGCACACCAATGTCGAGTCACTGAGTTTCAGTCTCGACGGCACCGCCAAGAAGATCGTGGTGATGACGGTGATGGACCCGATCACCCGGCGCACGCCAATTCCGATTCCCATCCCCAATCTGAGCGTGCTGCGCCCGCCGATGGGCGCGCGCCTGACTGCACCGGCCAAGGTCGAGTTTCCCGGCTACGTCGCCCATCTCAATCCTTCCGACGCCGCCAACATGGCATTGAGCATCGTGCTCGGCGCGCAGGACGCGATCACCGGCACCGGCACGCTCGATGTATTGCGCTACGGCCACGTACTGCGCGCCCGGATGATGGTCGGTGTGCGCGGCGCGGGCCTGACCTACGACGGCCTGTACTACGTCAACAGCGTCACTCACGACATCAAGCGCGGGCAGTACAAGCAAAGCTTCAACCTCTCGCGTGATGGATTGATTTCCAACACTCCGGTGGTGCCGCCATGAGCACAGAAACCAAGACCTCGCAGAAGTTCTTCGGAAAATATCGCGCGATCGTCACCAACAACATCGACCCGATGATGATCGGCCGCATCCAGGTGATCTGTCCGGACGCCGCCAGTCTGGTGCCGACTACTTGGGCGATGCCCTGCGTGCCGGTGGCCGGCATCAACATGGGCCTGTTCGCACCGCCGATCATCGGCTCGGGCGTGTGGGTCGAATTCGAACGCGGCGACCCGAGCAAACCGATCTGGGTCGGCTGCTATTGGGGCCTGGGCGCGGAAGTGCCGGTGCTCTCGCACATCGTGCCGCCGGCAGTGCCCGGTATCACGCTGCAGACCACGCTCAAGAACGGCATCGTCATCAGCGACACGCCCGGGCCGACCGGCGGAATCATGATCCAGAGCATGACCGGCGCCACCATCATGGTGAACGACATCGGCATCACCATCTCCAACGGCAAGGGCGCGGTCATCAACATGATGGGGCCGTCGATCCAGATGATCGGCACGCCGATCGACATGAACGCCGCCGCGTTGACGGTGCTCTGACATGCCCGGACCAGTCCTGCATCTGGGTGCCATCGTGCTGTGCGGCCACGGCGGCCAAGCCATGCCCACCGTGCCGGTGCCGCGCGTGCTGGTCAGCGGCCAACCAGTGGCGACCATCGTCGCGCCTTATGCGATCGCCGGATGCCCGTTCGCCAGCCCGCCCGGCCCCTGCGTCACCGGCATGTGGATGGTCGGCGCGACCCGCGTTCTGGCGATGGGCCAACCGCTGGCGCTCCAGACCGGTGTCGCCGTCTGCGCACCCAACGGCGCGCCGCTGCTCGCGGTCGGTGTGCAACCGCGCGTACTCGCCACCTGAGGTGATGCCATGAATCTTGCCATGCCTTATCGCTTCGACCATCGCGGCCGCACCGCCGAAAGCGACGATGCGCGCTACGTGCGCGACATGATCGAAGCGGTGCTATTCACCGCGCCTGGCGAGCGGGTGATGCGCCCGGACTTCGGCAGCGGCGTCGCGCAATTGGTATTCGCGCCCAACTCTCCGGAACTGGCCGGCGCCACGCAAATGCTGGTGCAAGGCGCGCTCACGCAATGGCTCAGCGACTGGATCAGCGTGCGCGAAGTTCGCGTGCAAGCCGACGATGCCGCCTTGCGCGTGAGCGTGGCCTACAGCCTGCGCGGTCGCGAACAAGTACAGATCGCCCACTTCGAACGCGGAGGCGGCCCATGAAATACCACTGCTGCGATCGCCTGCGCCGCAATGCGGTGGCCGCGCATCCCACACTCAACGGCATCGATTATCTGGAAGTGCTCGATCGCGACCTGCCGGTCGCGCATCCATTCCGGCAACGCACTTTGTTTTTGCATTTCCTCAAGCCTATCGCCGGACTCAACCGCGACAACCTGCGCCTGAGCGGCGGCGACCGCGTGCGCAACGTGTCGATCGAATGGGCGCAGCCGGGCGTGCCCGCTCCTGCCGCATTGACCGCCGAGGAAGCGGCGTTGCTGGCCGCGTTGCCGGACAAGAATCAGGTGCTGGTGATCCGCAGCGATTCCACCGGCGACCGATCGAGCTATCGCCTGCAACTGGTGCGCTCGCCCTTGGATGACCGCGTGCCGGCGGGCTTCGATCCGCAACTGGCGGAGATCGATTTTTCTTTCAAGATCGAATGCGACAGCGACTTCGACTGCGCGCCGCAACACCTGTGCCCCGAGCAAACCTGGCCGGTGCCGGAGATCAACTATCTGGCCAAGGATTACGCCAGCTTCCGCCGCCTGCTGCTCGATCGCATGACGCAATTGCTGCCGGACTGGAAGGATCGCTCCGCCGCCGACACCGGCGTGGCGCTGGCCGAGTTGTTGGCCTATGTCGGCGATCACCTGAGCTATCGCCAGGACGCCGCCGCTACCGAGGCGTACCTCGGCACCGCGCGCAAGCGAATTTCGCTGCGCCGCCATGCGCTGCTGGTGGATTACGCCATGCACGATGGCTGCAACGCGCGGGTGTGGATCAACGTGCAGGTCAATGCGGCGACGGTGACGCTCCAACCTGATGACACGCAATTTCTCACCGAATGCCGCGGCTTGACGACACGCCTGCTGCCCGGCTCGAACGAGTACGAACGCGCGCTGCAACAACATCCGGAAGTGTTCGAGCCGCTGCACGAAATCACTCTGCGCCAGGCACACAACGAACTGCCGCTGTACGTCTGGGGCGACCGCCGCTGCTGCCTGGCACGCGGCGCCACCCGCGCGACATTGCGCGGGCACTTCGCCGATCTCGCCGTCGGCGATCTGCTGTTGTTCGAGGAACTGCTCGGCCCGGCCACCGGCATCGCCGGTGATGCCGATCCCGCGCACCGCCATGTGGTGAGATTGACTGAAGTCCATCACAGCGACGGCGCCACGCCGCTCACCGACCCGCTCAACGGTCAGGCTGTCACCGAGATCGCCTGGGCCGATGCCGATGCCTTGCCATTTCCGCTATGCCTGTCGTCGATCACCGATGAGGAACACGGCGGCGTTTTTCTCGACAAGGTGAGCGTGGCGCGCGGCAATGTGTTGCTTGCCGATCATGGACGAACCCTCACCGCCGAAGTGCTCGGCACTGTGCCCGAGCCCCGGCTGCTGCGTGCGCCCGCGCTTGCCGGCGATCGCTGCGAGCCGGCGTTGCCGGTGCCGGTGCCGGCGCGCTTCAACCCGCGCCTGGCGCAAGAACCGCTGACCCAGGCCGGCAGTGTCTGGCGCAGTGTGCTGGTCGCCGGATTGGCCACGCGAGAGCGCGTCGCGTTCGATCCCGATGCGCCGGCCGCACAGGCCATGCGCTGGGACATGGCCGATGTCTGGCCGCAGATCGAACTCACCGGCACGCTTGGCCTCGACACTCGCCTGTGGGAACCGAAACGCAATCTGCTCAACAGTCCCGCCGATGCCGATGAATTCGTGGTCGAGATCGACGACGACGGCAGCGCGGCGCTGCGCTTTGGCGATGACAGCAACGGCCGCCGTCCCGAATCGGGAACGCAATTCCTCGCCGGTTATCGCATCGGCAATGGCGCGGCGGGCAATGTCGGCGCCGAATCGATCCGCCACATCGTCACCGCCGAAAACGCCATCACTCTGGTGCGCAACCCCTTGCCCGCTCGCGGCGGTGTCGATCCCGAATCGGCCGAAAGCGTGCGCCGCCGCGCGCCCGAGGCCTTCCGCCGCCAGGAGCGTGCGGTCACTCCCGAGGATTACGCCGAAGTCAGCGAGCGCTACGACGATGTCGCCAACGCTGCCGCGACCTTGCGCTGGACCGGCAGTTGGCATTCGGTGTTTGTCACCGTCGATCGCCAGGGCGGCGATTCACTGACGCCCGATTTCACCGATGGCCTGCAACACCATCTGGATCGCTACCGCATGGCTGGTCACGACCTGGACTTCCGCGAGCCGATTTATGTGCCGCTGGAGTTGGCCTTGCACGTATGCGTGAAGCCCGATCATTTCCGCAGCGACGTCAAGCGCAGCCTCGGCGAATTGTTCAGCAATCGCGTGTTGCGCAATGGCCGTCGCGGCCTGTTCCATCCAGACAATTTCAGTTTCGGCCAGTCCGTGTATCTGAGCCGCCTGTATGCCGCCGCGCATGCGGTGCCGGGCGTGCAATCGGTGCAGGTCACCGCGTTTCGCCGGCAGGCCAGCAAGGATGATTTGGCCTTGCAGGAAGGCCGCATCGTGCTCGGGCGTTTGGAAATCGCACGGCTGGACAACGATCCCAATTATCCCGAGCGCGGCGTGCTGAATCTTGCCGTGCACGGCGGCAAATAGGAGCGAACGATGGACGACACCGGCACCGACTCCAGCAACGACTGCGGCTGCTGCCAAGGCGCCGAGCGTTTGCCCGGCGTGCGTTTCAATGCACCGGGCCTGCCCGCGATCGACTATCGCGTCGGCGCCCACGGGCAGTTCAAGGCGGCGCTGCTGGCGCGTTTGTCGAGCGCCGGCTATCCCGCGCTCGCGGGACTGCGCACGCGCGCGGACGATGATTTCAGCATCGCCTGGTGCGATGCCGGGTCGCTGATGCTGGACGTGCTGAGTTTCTATCAGGAGCGCATCGCCAACGAAGCCTATCTGCGCACCGCCATCGAGCGCCGCTCCATCGCCAACCTGGCGCGCTTGATCGGCTATCAGCCCTCGCCCGGCGTGGCGGCATCGACTTATCTGGCCTTCACGCTGGAAACCTCGCCCGGCGTGCCCTCGCTGGCCGCGTTGCCGGTGACGGTTCCGGTGGGCACGCGCGCGCAAAGCATTCCCGGCCCCAACGAGGAACCGCAGACGTTCGAAACCATCGAGGCGGTGACCGCGCGCGTGGAGTGGAACGCGATCCCGGCGCAAATCTCCGAGCGGCAGAGCTTCGTCTCCGGCACGCGCGAATTGTTCGTGGCTGGCGTCAACACGCAAGTGCAGCCGGGCGATGTGATTCTGATCGTCGGCGACGAGCGCCTGGGCGATGTCAACAGCGAACGCTGGGACGCGCGCATGGTCGCCAGCGTGGAAGTCAACAACAGCGGCGACTACACGCGCCTGACCTGGGCCGATGGTTTGGGCCAGGGCGTGATCAATCCGGCCGAACGCGGCGTGCGCGCCTACGTGTTTCGCCAACGCGCCTCGCTGTTCGGACACAACGCGCCCGACCCGGTGTTGATGTTCAAGGACACGCCGCCCGCCGCCGCTCTCAACCTGACCACCGGCACCGGCGCCAACTTGCAATGGGTGGGATTTTCCATCGGCGCCGATGGCGTTTATCTCGACAACAGTTATCCGAAGATTCTTGCCGATAGCTGGTTCCTGCTCGCTGGCGGTTCCGGCGCGACTGGCTCGGCCTCGCTGCCCGGTTATGTCGAACTGTATCGCGCCACCGAGGTCGCGCAGCTCTCGCGCGCGGCGTTCGGCCTGAGCGGAAAAGTCACCCGCCTCAAGGCCGATGCCACGGTAAAAACCGCCACGTTCGGCCTGAAGCAAACCCTGGTGCTGGCGCAAAGCGAAGAACTCACGCTGGTCGCCAAACCGCTGACCTATCCACTGTATGGCGACACGCTGGCATTGGGCCGTCGCGACGAAAATCTCGCGCGCGGCCAGGCGCTCGCCATCAGCGGCAAACGCCAGCGGCTACGCATCATCGTCGATGACGCCACGCTCAAATTCCTGCCCGATGGCGCGGCAGCGGTGGCAGTTCAACCAGGCGACAGTTTCGTGTTGACCGCGCCGCCGGTCTGGCTGTTTTCCGGCAGCGAAATCGCACTGCCGCCGGACATACTCGACTACGTGTTGCGCTGGAAGCCAACCTTCCTGTTGCGCTGGCACGTGGCCGATCGCGACGGCCGCCACGGCACGCTCGACGCCACGCCGCCAGCCGTGGCCTTGCAAGCGGCGCTCAAGGACGACGCGGTGGTCAGCGAATTGGCGCACATCGCCAAATCCGCCAATGCGATCGCGCATGCGCGCGACCGCAGCACACTGCAACTGAGCGCACCGCTGACCAATGTGTATGAGCGCATCAGCGTCGCCGTCTGCGCCAATCTCGCGGCGGCCACGCACGGCGAGGCGGTCAGCGAGATCGCCGGCAGCGGCGACGCCTCGCTCGGCAACCAGCGTTTCATGCTCAAGCAATCACCGCTGACTTACGTCAGCGCCAGCACCGCCAACGGCCGCAGCGCCACGCTGGAAGTGCGCGTGGACGGACAACTGTGGACCGAAGTGCCATCGCTGTTCGAGCATTCGGCCAACGAGCATGTGTACGCATTGCGACAAGACGACGAGCAACACACCATCGTCCAGTTCGGCGATGGCGCGGAAGGCGCGCGTCTGCCCAGCGGCAGCGATAACTTGCGCTTTGGCTATCGCAAATCGCTCGGCGCCGCCGGCAATGTGCGCGCCGGACAACTGACCACGCTGCTCGGCCGTCCGCTCGGGGTCAAGGCGGTCAACAATCCCGTCGATGCCAGCGGCGGGCAGGATCGCGAGGAACGCGACGAGGCGCGCCGCAACGCGCCGCTGACCATGCTGACACTGGGCCGCGCGGTGTCGCTGCAGGACTACACCGACTTCGCGCGCAGCTTCGCCGGCATCGCCAAAGCGCTGGCGATCTGGATGCGCGCCGAAGGACGGCCCGGCGTGTTCCTGAGCATCGCCGGTCCCGATGGCGCGGCCATCGCGCAAACCGATGCAACCTTCATCCACCTGGCAGCGGCCTTGCGCCAATACGGCGACCCGCTGCTGCCTTTGCAACTGAAGTCCTATCAGCCGGTGAGCTTCCGGCTCAAGGCCAAACTCAAGATCGCAACGACCGCCCTGGCCGACGCTGTGCTCAGCGATGCCGAGCGCACATTGCGTTCGTATTTTTCCTTCGCCCAACGCGACTTCGTGCAACAGGTGAGTCTCGATGAGGTGATGGCGGTGATCCAGAACGTGCGAGGCGTGGAAGCGGTCGATGTCGATGAACTTTATCGGCTCGATCCCGGCGCTGTGCCCGCGCTCAAACCGCGATTGTTCGCGATGCCACCGCAGGTGTCGGCCGATGGCAGCCTCAACGCCGCCGAACTGCTCACGCTCGATCCCGGCTCGCTCGCATTGCAGGTGATGTCATGAGCTTCGACCAGGAAAAACTGCTGTCGCTGTTGCCGGCCTTCTATCGCATCCGCGATGCCGCCGTGGCCGAGCAACTCGGCCTGGCCCAAGGCCCGCTGGCCTCGATGCTGGGCGTGATCGCCGAGCAGATCGCGGTGATCGAAGAAGACCTCGAACAACTGCAGGACGATGCCTTCATCGAGACCTGCGCCGATTGGGCGGTGCCCTATATCGGTGACTTGATCGGCTATCGCGCCTTGTATGGCGTGGCGCCGCGCGTGGCCAACGCACGTGCGGAAGTCGCGCACACCATCGCCTACCGCCGCCGCAAGGGCACCGCGCTGGTGCTGGAACAACTCGCGCGCGATGTCACCGGCTGGAATGCCAGCGCGGTGGAATTCTTCCAGCGGCTGATCACCACGCAATACATGAACCATCGCCGCCCGTGGCTGCATGCGGCGCCGGACTTGCGGCGGTGGGAAGCGCTCGATCGCGTCGGCAGCGCCTTCGACACCATCCCGCGCAGCATCGATGTGCGCCGCATCGGCAGTGGCCGAGGCAAGCACAACATTCCCAACATCGGTCTGTTCCTGTGGCCGCTCGATGCCTATCCGCTGAGCGGCTCGCCGGCCGCGCAAGTCGATGCGCGGCGTTGGCGGTTCAGCCCGCTCAACCACGATCAACCGCTGGTGACGCGGCCGCAGACCGAGGACGAAATCACCCAGCTCGCCACACCACTGAACGTGCCGCTGCGCATCGGCCGCCGAGTGATGCACGAGCGCCTGACCGATTACTACAGCGGCGGCGCGCTGCGCAAAAGCCTGCGCCTGTATGTGGGCACAGCCGATCCATTGACGGCAGTCGCGGCCGGCGATATCTGCGTTTGCAATCTGTCCGATGACGGCGCGACCTGGGCGCATCTGCCGCCAGCCGGAAAATTCGCCATCGACCCTGTGCTCGGCCGCATCGCCTTGCCGCCCGGAATGCCGGCCAATGTGCGCGTGCAAGTCGATGCCCACTACGCCTTCGGTGCTGATCTGGGCGGCGGCGAATACGAACGTGCCGCATCGTTCGCCGAACCGGCAACGACCGTCCCGCTGCGCGTGCCGCAAGACCACGCCACGATCCAGGCGGCCTTGACCGCGCTCGGCGGACAAGGCGTGGTCGAGATCACCGACAGCGGTCGCTACAGCGAATCGCTGAGCATCAACGTCAACGCAGGCAAGCGCATCGAGTTGCGCGCCGCCAACGGTCATCGCCCGACAATCATCCTCACTGGCGAATTCAGCCTGCGCGGCGGCGCCGATGCCGAGATCGCGCTCAACGGTTTGTTGATCAGCGGTCATCGTCTGCGCGTGGCCGCAGCGGCCGGCAATGCCTTGCGCCGCCTGAGCTTGCGCCATTGCACGCTGGTACCGGGCTGGACACTCGCCCCCGATGCCCAGCCGCAATCGCCGAACGAGCCAGCCTTGTTCGTGCATATCGCCGACCTCACGCTGCGCGCCGAACGTTGCATCCTCGGCGGCCTGCGCGTGGTCGAAGGTTCCGAAACTTTCCTGCAAGACTGCGTGCTCGATGCCACCGCTCTGTCGCAGGTCGCGCATGCCGCGCTCGATGGTGCTGGCATCGGCGGGCCGCTCAGCCTCGACGCCTGCACGACGATCGGAAAATTGCATGCGCTGAAATTTCCGTTGGTATCGAACTCGCTGCTGCTGGCGGAACTGGCCACAGGCGATACCTGGAGCGCACCGATCATCGCCGAGCGCCGCCAGCAAGGCTGCATGCGCTACAGCTACGTACCATCCACCGCGCGCACGCCACGCCGGTTCCATTGCGTGCCGGGACAGGACACCGAATCGTCGCCGGTATTGCGCCTGTCCTCGCTGCGCTACGGCAGCGCGGTGTATGCGCAACTCGGACAAGCGGCCAGCACGGCGATCCGCACCGGCGCCGACGATGAAGGCGAGATGGGCGTCTATCACCATCTGCACAAGCCGCAGCGCGAGACCAATCTGCGATTGCGCCTGGACGAATACCTGCGTGTGAGCCTCGAAGCGGGAGTGTTCTATGAGACCTGATCCGACGTTGCCGCCATCGTCATCGCCACGAAGGCGAGTGCATGCCGCGCCAACACGAAAAACGATTTCCCGCCTTCGCCAAAACGACCGGCCAACGCCGGGCAATGAATATTCCAGGAGCAAGCCATGAGCGGAGACTACAGCCGGATCACCTTCGACCCTTGGCAGGACGATCTGGGCGTCCTGCTGCAACAGGGCCGTCCGCTCAGCGATGCGGAATGGAATGCGTTGACGCTGCAACTGCGTCGGCGCATCCACGCCGGCATGCTCGATACCGTCGGCGCGGCAGTGGTGCCGATGCAAACGCCCGACGGTTTCAAGATGACCCTGTCCGGCGGCGGTCTCGCCATCGGTCCAGGCCGCATGTATGTCGATGGCATGCTGGCCGAGAACCACGGCGCCGATCCCAAAACCTGGGCTCCGCGGCTGGAAGAACTGGCCGGTACGCAACCCGTCAATTACACCGCGCAACCCTACTACCCCAACCCGCCCGCACTACCCGCCGCTGGCCCACACTTGATCTATCTGGATGTGTGGCAGCGTGAAGTCGATTACCTGACACGGCCGGAACTGATCGAGAAAGCGGTCGGTGTCGATAGCACCACGCGCTTGCAGACGGTTTGGCAGGTCAAACTGCTAAACAACGTCGGCACTGCGGTCGATTGCGCGACACCACTGGAAAATATTCCCGGCTGGCTGCCCGATCACGCGCCTTCAGCCGGACGGCTGAGCACCTCGACCGCCGTGGTGCCGGGTGAGCCCGACCCATGCCTGATTCCGCCCGGTGGCGGTTACAAGGGTCTGGAGAACCAGCTCTATCGCATCGAGATCCACACTGGCGGCGGACTCGGCACCGCGACCTTCAAATGGTCTCGCGACAACGCCAGCGTGCAAACACGCATCACCCACATCCCGGCATTGAACCAACTCACCGTCGAGAGCATCGGCAAGGATTCGGTGCTGCGTTTTTCCGATGGCGACTGGGTGGAGATCACCGACGATTGGCTGGAGCTGCACAACGAGCCCGGCCAGTTGCGGCGCATCAAGATCGGCGGCGGTGTCGATGATGCCACGCGCACCATCTTGCTCGATCAACCCTTGCCTGCGGGTTTGTTCCCCACCGATGCGATGAATCGCACGCAGCCGGGCCGGCACACGCGCATCAAGCGCTGGGACCAGCGCGGGAAAGTGCTCGACCAGAACGGCAACGTACTGCAAGACCTGGATATCGCGGCGGCCAAGGGCGAGATCACCGTGCCGGCCGGTGCAGGCGTGAGCGTGTTGCTCGAATACGGCATCGTCGCGACCTTCACGCTCGATCCGGCCGCCGGGCAATTCAAGAGCGGCGATTACTGGATGTTCGCCGCGCGAAGCACCGATGCGAGCATCGAGGAACTCGACCACGCGCCGCCGCGCGGCATCCACCATCACTACGCCAAGCTCGGCTTCGTCACCTTCCCCGGCACCATCAGCGATTGCCGCGTCCTCTGGCCGCCCGCGATCACCGATGGCGACCATTGCGCCTGCACCGTCTGCGTCACGCCCAAGCAACACGCGAGCAACCAGCCCTCGATCCAGGACGCGATCGACAAGGTCATCAAGGCCGGTGGCGGCACGGTTTGTCTCGAAGTCGGCGTCTATGAAATCGGCACGCCGCTTCACATCAAAGGCGCCACCTCGCTGCGCATCGTCGGCAAGGGTATCGCCACTGTGCTGCAAGCCGATCGTGCGGTGTTCGATGCCATCGACAACAGCAAGGACATCGGCCTGGAATATTTTTCCGCGCTCAGCCGCGGCGGCGGAGCGGCGGCCACCAGTGTAATAACTGTACGCAGTTCCTCGCAGATCCGTCTCGAACACCTCAACATCACCGCGCAAAATCAATCATCGGGCATCGCGTTGTCTGGCGCGCTCGCGGATGTGGCGATCCGGCACAACATCATCGAAGCCAACAACGGCATCGTCAGCGACGGCAGTTCCACCGGCGCGGGCACGGGGCTGCTGGATGTGCGCATCGAAGACAACGATTTCGACTGCCGCGAAACGGCAATCCTGCTGCCCGATGTCAGCATCCACCAAAGCATCTCGCGCATCGCCGGCAACCGCGTTTCCGATTGCCGGAAAGCCGGTTTCATCCTGACCGGCGCGACCGCTCCGGGTTTTGGCGTGGAAATTTCCGACAATACTTTGTACGTGCTCGGCGACGGCATGCAGACGGGCATCGACGGATTGCGCATCAGCGGCAATCAACTGGTCATGTACAAACCTTCCTCCGGCAAGACCGGCATCGTGCTGGTCAAGGGATTGACCGGCGACAACGGCCTCGACCAATGCGCGATCGTCGGCAATCGCATCGTTGGCTTCCCGCTCGGTATCGTCGTGCAGACACCGCTGGTGGTGGCGATGATCAAGCAAAACCAGATCGACAACGCCGAGACCGGCGTACTGATTCCCAAACCGCTGCCGGTTCACGAACTAAGCGTCGATGGCAATCAGTTCACCCGCATCGGCAAGATCGCGATCCAGATCGAAAGCGTCGCCGTCAAAGGCGCTGCAGGTGTCGCCGCCACCGGCAACCAGATCGAACTCGTCGCCAATGGCGCTGCCGCCGCCCTCTTGTGCCGTGCGGGCGATTGCCTGTTCAGCGACAACCACTGCGTCATTCCAGGCACGGTGCAAGGCGCCTGCGTCACGCTCATGGCCGACACGCTGGTGGCCGCTTCCAATCGCGTCATCGGCAAAGGCAAGACATCGATGCTGCTGGTACCCACCATCGGCGGCCAAAAGCCGCGCTGCACGGTGCTTGGCAACATCACCAGCGGCAATATCGACGTGGGCAGTCTCGGCGCGGGACTACCGGCGCCGTGGGCCGCCCTCAATCTGCAAAACATCTGACAGCGCGTTGGGAGAATCGCATGGCGACCAGGAAAACCACACCGCAAACCAGAAAGCCCGCCGCCCCGGCGAAGACAGCGGCAACGGCAAAGCCGCCCAAGGCGAGCGCGATCGCCAAGCCCGCCCCAGTCCCCACAAATCCACGCAATTCGAATTTCGAAACAGCACCGAACTCCGGCAGCAAATCGAAACCGGCAACGCAGGACGTCGAAACAAAACCGCAAGCCGCACCAACCCGCATCGAGCGCGCCAAAGCGAGCCTCACCGCATTGCGCAAACAATTGCAATCCGCCGCAAAATCGACAGACCACACAGGCATCGCCAGCGAACACGATTCAAAACTCGACGCCACCCTCGCCCGCCTGGCGGCGGAATATGCGCGTGTGCTTGGGAAGGGTGAGGGGTTGTAGGGGATTTTTTCCGCTACATTTTCTAGGCCCTCGCCCTTGGCCAACAACTCAAAATGTAAATGTTTTCTGTACCGAGACACGAATGCGGTCCCTATCGTTAATCGTGCTTGCTCGAAGGCGTCGCGCGCCATCAGGCGATGAGATAGTGATCTCTTTGTATTGCACAAGACGTTCAAGTGCTTGGCGATACTTAGCGCTATCGGCTGGAGAAGTGTTGCAGGTAGAAGAAAAAAGATGCCCAAATGTCACACCATCTTCTTTGGTGTGAATGATCCGTGCCAATTGTTCGACAAGCGTCGCCACACTTGCTTCACCTGCGATGTCATCAAAACAGAAACCAAGTGCGTTCTGGCCTGTGAAGCTGCTATCGCGATCGGCGCTATAGCCGAGAACGCGAAACATATCTATACCAGCGCCACCGTAATGGATGAAATGATTATTCTTGATCCAATGCACGTGCGCCATAACATCGCGCGCTCGCGGATGCTGCGAGAGATGAACAAGCCAGTAATCGCCGTGACCTAAGGTTCGGATGAAAAAAAGAGTGAAGTAGCTGGCGTTACAAGCCTCAACCAGATCACGATAAAGACAGCTCTGAATATAGAGCCTATAGTCTTTCTCATTTCTTTTTATATCTTCGAATGTGCGCCCCTTTAGCACATCCGGTATGCCTATTTCACTTAGTTGCTTTCGCGTTATCGCCGAGTCGCTGGCAAAGTTGATGAACGAATCGACATTGAAAGTGAGGATCACTTCTGCGCTTGGTAGCGTCTCAAAGATGCCTCGTATCCGCGATGTTGGTACGTCTGAGTAACCGTACTGATCGAGTAAGAATATTGAACGACCTTTCCGTGGGCTCTTGCCTTGGATGAACTTCAATATGGAATCCACCTGACTTTCAAACGCGCTGTTCAGAACCTGAATGTCCTTTCCTATGCGTGAGCCGTATCCTTGGTCGATAAGAGTGCGCTGAAGCGAGCCACATGCATTTCGGTCTCGTTCGACAAAAAAGTAATCCAGCCGCATCCGCAACGGCTTTTGCCTTTCATGATTAATTAGCTTTTCGGCTTGCTCAGCGGCATTGAGAAACACGAATGGAGACCCAAGAACTGTCTGGTGAGTAGTGTCATGGACATAGATGCCACCGCCAGCGAACCCATCAACCAACGTCAACCGAAGTTCGTCCTGTGCGGGCGACGCTGCTAAAGTCTGAATATACTCAATCAGATATTCCCGAAGCACCTCATGTTTTGCCAAACTGTGTTGCTGGATGACCGCACCCTTTCCATCTGTGGGCCATTTGTAAGGGGAACGCGTCATCAATAGTCCTTTACATCAGAGCGTGCGCCGGCATTTCATCCCAGGTGCGACCATGGAGCAGTCGTCCGTTTTTTGACTTGGCTCGGCGCTTTCCGTCTGCGCCCCAGCCACCCCACTGTTTAAAGAAAAATGCGACATCCTGCTGTTCGCACTGAATGCGAACAGCGTCCGCCCACTCCGGCTTCATCGGCCGAGCCTTAGGACCAGACTCCCCGCCAACGATGACCCAGTGAATGTCCTTCAAAACAAGAATTCCCACATCTTCAAGTAACGGCTCTACAGAAAGAAACCGAATGCGAGCAGGAACAGTACGCAGATGATCAATTCGCGGCACGCCGTGTTTCCGGTTCTCGACTGACACCCCAAGCCACACATTGTCGGGTACCGAACGGTTTCGGAAGTAACGCGCCATCCGCGCTGCACGCTTTGTCAGTATCTGATAGCTGTGTTGCGGCGTCTGGAGAATAACCTCAAAAACCTGGTCGATATATTCATCTGGAACCTTGTCGTGAAACAAATCCGACATTGAGTTGACGAAATAAACAGTGGGCTTCTTCCTTTTAATCGGATCGGCTAGGCGTTCGGGCAACATTCGCAGTGCAAATCCATCCTCGTAGCCAGGCGTACCCATAGCCTGCAAGCGCTTCGCCATAGTCTCCGCATAGCAGTGCTTGCAACCAGCAGATACCTTGGTGCACCCAACAATCGGGTTCCATGTTTGCTCAGTCCACTCGATGCGCGACGAAGTCGTCATAGATCACCTCGGAATATGCCGAATATAGCCACTGACGTCTCGCTGGTCGCGGTCAAAGTTGTGGATACGGTTTTTATAATAGTCGAGCCGCCAAACATGCGCCATGAGCTCAGCTAAAGAGCCTGACTGCTATTGGGATGTGGGCGACGTGCATGTTCGCAGTCTTATTAGACTTCTTCGCATAGCAAAGGCGCTACTTAAACATTAAGTAGCTCTCAGATTACGAAGACACATCCGATCAGATCAAAACAAACGTGCTTGCGGCTCGACGTTGCTAACTTCGCCCCAGAACGTATCCGCCAGCGCATGTCGCCCCGCCAGCACGAGCCAATATAAAGGCTGATTTTTCGCTCCTGAAACCCGCTCGATATTATCGCTGACTTGATACCCAAGTTGTGTAAGAAGCCCTCGCCAGTGCCTAAATACGGCGAGCACGGCAAGATCGTTGCGTTGCGCAGGATCCACTGACTGCTCCCATCCCGGCGCGAACCGTCTAAGTCGGCCACTTGTCATCATCTGCCGCACATTTCGTTGTAGATCCATGATGCTCACATGGATGATGATATCCATGCGCGGAAGTGCAGCAAGGGTCTGGATGACTTCAAAAGGTAACGCCTCAATGCTATACGGGTCGAGGAAAGCAAGGTGCAGGCCACTCTTGGATAGAGTCGGCACGATACTCGCCGCCGTGGCCTCGGCCTTACCTTCGTAGGTCGCGAGACGCCTGACGCCTAAGGACTGCAGCCGCGACTCACATGCTGCCAGGTTTACACGATCAACATCGCCAATATGGATCGAACCAAACGCTTCTTTCTTAAGCGCTTCAGACACCGCAAGCACGGCACTCCCCTCAATAACGATGTCGGTCGTTTTGATACGCGCGCGTCCGGGACCACAGTAGAGATCAATGTAGGTAGAGTTGCCTCCGAATTTGCGCCGTGCCGCTCGCGTGATATCTACATAGTTTTGCAATCGACGATGCTTTTCCGGTGCCCAATGTCCGACAACCTCTCTGCGAAGTCCGTCGATAGGATCGAGCTCGTATTTCTCGCTTGCTCTCTTCGTAGGCACGACTACTCCTTGTCACCGTACTTTCCAGCTAACAGCATGCTGGTCGAGACGCACTAATGTAATGGATACATATCAAACAGCGCGGATCATGTCACGCTTCCTGCCTTCCAACGCTTCAGAAAAACTGCGAGGGCTGCAGCTGAGCTTCTATCGGCAGAAGTACTCCGTCCTTTACTTAATTGTCGGGCTCGGCCCCCACTTTCACGAGTGGCTCTGCGTGAAGGCATGTAGAGCGCCCAAATGACATGCAAATGAAAAAGGCCCGCACCAGGCAGGCCTTTTCTCATCACACATCGATGAACAAACTCGGAAAATCTGGTGGGCGGTACAGGGCTTGAACCTGTGACCCCTGCCGTGTGAAAGCAGTGCTCTACCGCTGAGCTAACCGCCCGATAGCGGGGCGAATTCTACGTGTGGGCGGTGTTTGGGTCAACCAAAATCGCCGGTTGACTCAGGCCAGTTTGCTCGAACGCAGTGCCCGCAATTGTGCCGGCGGTGCGAAGGTATCGGGCCGCGCCTGGCTCCAGAACAGGCGGAACACCGGATGTTCAGGCACCGTGCCATCGAGCAGTTCGCCGGGTTTCAGGAATCGGTGCAGCATCGCCAGCGAGCGTACCTCGGTCGAGGACACGCGCCGGATCACATGCTCGGGTCCGACTTCATCGGGATGCTGCAAACCTGCGGCGGCCAACAGTTCCTTCAGCGCCTTGAGCGTGTTTTCGTGGAACTCGAATACGCGCGTGGCCTTGTCCTTGGGCACCAGTGCTTTTTGCCGGTCCTGATTTTGCGTCGCCACACCGGTCGGGCAACGATCGGTGTGGCAATTCATCGATTGGATGCAGCCCAGCGCGAACATGTAGCCGCGCGCGGCATTGCACCAGTCGGCGCCGATCGCCAGGGTACGCACGATATCGAACGCGGAAATCACCTTGCCCGCCGCACCGATGCGAATGTGCTGCCGCAAGTTCAGCCCGACCAGCGTGTTGTGCACCAGCAACAGCGCCTCGCGCAACGGCGCGCCGACGTGATCGGTGAACTCCAGAGGCGCGGCGCCGGTGCCGCCCTCGCCGCCATCGACCACGATGAAATCCGGCCGCAAACCCGTTTCCTGCATCGCCTTGGCGATGGCGAACCACTCCCACGGATGGCCCACGGCCAGCTTGAATCCGGTCGGTTTGCCGCCGGAAAGTCTGCGCAGGCGATCGACGAATTGCAGCAGCCCGACCGGCGTGGAAAATTCCGAATGCCGCGCTGGCGAAACGCAATCCACACCGACCGGTACACCGCGCGCTGCGGCAATTTCCGGTGAAACCTTCGCGCCCGGCAACACGCCGCCGTGGCCCGGCTTGGCGCCCTGCGAGAGTTTCACCTCGATCATCTTCACCTGCGCCGTGCAGGCGTTGGCGATGAAGTGCGATTCGCTGAAGCGCCCCGCATCGTCGCGGCAACCGAAATAACCCGATCCGATTTCCCAAACCAGATCGCCGCCATTCTCGCGGTGATACTGCGAAATCGAACCCTCGCCGGTGTCGTGATAGAAATGTCCGCGCCGCGCGCCTTCGTTCAAGGCGCGAATGGCATTGGCCGAGAGCGCACCAAAACTCATCGCCGAAATATTGAATACGCTGGCCGAATACGGCTGCGCGCAATCACCGCCGATGACGATGCGAAAATCGTGCGAGCCCAATTCGCTCGGCGTCAGCGAATGATTGACCCATTCGTAGTTGTCGCCATAGACATCGATCTGCGTGCCGAACGGTCGCTTGTCCAGCGTGTTCTTGGCGCGCTGGTAAACCAGGCTGCGCTGCTGGCGCGAGAACGGCCGCTCGTCATTGTCGGCCTCGATGAAATACTGGCGAATCTCCGGACCGATGCTTTCGAGCATGTAGCGCAGATGCGCGATCACCGGATAGTTGCGCCGCACCGCCTGCTTGCTCTGGAGCAAATCCCAGACGCCGACCAGGCTCAATGCCGTGAACACCACCGCAGGCCAGACCCATTGCATCGACCAGACAAGCGCGGCCGTCGAAATCACGGCCAAGAACACGCATACAGCAAAAGCCCAGTAACGCGATGGCAGCATGGCGATCTTCCTGGTCGGCGATGGAGCATCGCGCGAAGACTTGGTGCCCGGGGCGGGGGTCGAACCCGCATGGCCTTGCGGCCGGGGGATTTTAAGTCCCATGCGTATACCAGTTTCGCCACCCGGGCATTGCTGCATGCATGGTGCCGCATTCGCGCGATGCACAACAGACTTGCGCATGAAAAAAACCCCGCCGAGGCGGGGTTTTCATTGGAGGCCAGGGTCGGAATTGAACCGGCGTACGCGGCTTTGCAGGCCGCTGCATGACCACTCTGCCACCTGGCCGGTGACTTGGTCCGGGCTAGCTTACCGCCGCTGATGCGGCAAGCAATCCCGGATAAAACAAAACCCCGACAGACGCGGGGTTTTGTAGGTTCTGGAGCGGGAAACGAGACTCGAACTCGCGACCCCGACCTTGGCAAGGTCGTGCTCTACCAACTGAGCTATTCCCGCAGAGGAGGCGTATTTTTGAGGATACAGGCATTTCTGTCAATACCTTTGAACGCACAATTCACACATCGGTACACAATGATGAACCGCGAGCCCTCCAGAGGCGATTTTTCGCATCCGAAACGCTGTCCTGGTTGTTTCGCAGTTGCCGATCTACGCGAAAAATATTTTCGGCTTGACGAACTTGTCGAACCCTGAAGCGATCGTTGCGACAACACGGCGCACGCAATTTTTCCGGAACAGCGATCGAAGTAGCTCCACGTTCGCCTCGATCGAATGCCCGCAAAAACTCCTGGCGCGTCAAATGCGATAACACGCCCTAACCATCGCGGATGCATTCAACCCCGGCGCATGGTCGGCCAGGCGGCGCGCAGATAATCGCTGCCCGACCACAAGGTCAACGCCGCGGCAACGGCCAGCAGCCACTCGCCGATGCGGAAAATCGGCAATCCCAGCAGCGGTTCGCGAAACAGCACGCAACCGATCGCCACCATCTGCACGATGGTCTTGATCTTGCCCAGGTTCGCCACTTTCACCAAACCGTGCGCGCCCATCTGCGCCATCCATTCGCGCAGCGCCGAGATGGTGATCTCGCGGCCGACAATCACCGCCGACAACAACGCCATCCACGCACTCGGATGCGCCTGAACGACCAAAAACAGCGCTACCGTCACGGCCAATTTGTCGGCCACCGGGTCGAGAAACGCGCCGAACGCCGAATGCATATTGAAGCGCCGTGCGACCCAGCCATCGAGCCAATCGGTCAGCGCGCCCACCACGAACACCGCGGTGGTGATCACATTGCTCCACGGGTGCTGCCAGTAAAAGACCAAGACCAACACCGGAATCAACGCGATGCGGAAAATCGTCAACAGCGTCGGGATGGTCAGGGTCACTCAGGAAACCGTATCGGGATGATCGAGCCCGTGTAGTGAAGCATAAATGCGTGCCGCAAGGGCAGAGCTGACGCCCTCGACGCGGGCGATTTCTTCCGCACCGGCCGTTTTCAGCCCGGCCAGGCCGCCGAAATGCTTGAGCAAACTGGCCCGGCGGCGCGGACCGATGCCGGCGATGTCTTCCAGGCGGCTGGTTTCCCGGGTCTTCTGCCGCCGGCCGCGATGGCCGGTGATGGCAAAGCGATGCGCCTCGTCGCGCACTTGCTGGATCAGTTGCAAGCCGGGCGATTCGACGCCGGGGCGCAGCTCGCGGCCATCGGGAAACACCAGCGCCTCGTGGCCGGCACGGCGCTCCACGCCCTTGGCGACACCGATCATGGTGACGCCGGTCACTCCCAGTTCGGTCAACACCTGTTGCGCCTGCGCCAATTGCCCGACACCGCCGTCGATCAAGAGCAGGTCGGGCACGATGCCTTCTTCCAGCGCGCGCTTGAACCGGCGCTCCAGCGCCTGATGCATGGCCGCGTAATCGTCGCCCGGCGTGATGCCGGTGATGTTGAATCGCCGGTACTGTCCACGCACCGCGCCTTCGGCATCGAACACCACGCACGAGGCTACGGTCGCCTCGCCCATCGTGTGGCTGATGTCGAAGCATTCGATCCGCTGCGGCGGCGCCGGCAGATCCAGCAACTGCTGCAACGAAAGCAATCTTTTTTGTTGCGTGGCGTTGCTGCTGAGCTGCGTTTGCAGCGCCATGTCGGCATTGGTCTGCGCCAGTTGCAGATACCTTGCACGCTCGCCGCGCACGCTGGGCTTGATCTCGACCCGCCGCCCGACTTGTTCGGAAAAAACTTTCTCCAGAAGTTCCAGATCGGCGATCGAATGGCTGAGCACGATCTCGCGCGGCGGCCGTTTTTCCAGATAGTACTGACTGACGAATGCGGCCAGCACTTCATCGGGCGAGTCGGCGCCGTTGAGCTTCGGGAAAAACGAACGCGTGCCCTGGTTCATGCCATTGCGGAAGGACAGCAACATCACACAGGCCGCGCCGGAGGTCATGGCGCAGGCCAGAACATCCATATCGACCTGTTCGCCTTCGACATACTGCTTGGCCTGCACTGAGCGGACGCTGGCAATGGTGTCGCGTAACTGCGCGGCGTATTCGAACTCCAGCCGGGCGCTGGCGGTATCCATCGCGCGGGTCAGTTCATCGACCAGTTCGTTGCTGCGTCCTTCCAGGAACAAACTGGCGCGGCGGACGCTGGCATCGTATTCGCGCGGCGCGATGAAACCCACGCACGGCGCGGTGCAACGGCCGATCTGGTGTTGCAGGCAGGGCCGGCTGCGATTGCGGAACATGCTGTTCTCGCAGGTTCGCAACTTGAATATTTTCTGCATGAGATCGAGCGTCTCGCGCAGGGCCAGCACACTGGTATAGGGGCCGAAATAACGGCCAGGCACCGTTCGCGAGCCTCTATGGAAAGCGATGCGCGGCCAGGTTTCCTCGGTCAGCAGGATGTACGGATAACTCTTGTCGTCGCGCAGCAGCACGTTGTAACGCGGCCGCAAGGTCTTGATCAGCTGGTTCTCGAGAATCAGCGCCTCGGCCTCGGTGCGCGTGAGGGTCACTTCCATGCGCGCGATCTGCGCCACCATCAATGCGATCCGCCGCGACGGCAGATCGGCGCGGAAATAGCTGGCCACGCGCTTTTTCAGCGACGAAGCTTTGCCAACATACAGCACGGCGCCATCGGCGGCGAACATGCGATACACGCCGGGCGCGGTGCTCAATTCGCGGACGAATTGCTTGCCGTCGAAAACGGGGGGATCGGATACAGCGGTCATGCGCCCATTATCGCCCGGGCGGCCCGCCGAATCAGGCCCCGGCAGCTTTTGGGATTGGAAACGGCAGCAAAAATGCCATGAGCGGGCGCTGCCTGAACCGATTGGCCGCCGTCATCGCTTGCCGGCAGGCAAGCTACTCGGCGATCTGCACGCGCGCGAGCAGGCCACTTTCCAAGTCGTGGCGCAATATCTCATGGCTGACGCCATCGGCTATCCACAGCGCGCTCGCGCTCGATGCCAACGCTGCCGGCTGATAGAGCGGTTGCGGCAATGAGTGCGTACTCACATCGCCGCCACCCAGGCGCAATTTGCGCAAACTGCCGTTATAGGTGTCGGCGATCCACAGTATCGGCGCATTGGCATCGAGCGCGATCGCCTGCGGGTATTGCAGACGTGCTTCGCGGCGTCCGCCATCGTGATCGCCGAATTCGTACAAGCCCTGCCCCACCAGGGTTTGCACATTGTCCTGCTGCAACTGAATCACGCGAATGGCCGAACCGGCGGCATCGGCCACGTACAGAGTCTGCTGGACCAGGGCCAGCCCCGATGGCTGCGCGAACAAGGCATTGCGGCCCGGCCCGTCGGCAATGCCCAGCTCGCCGGTGCCGGCGACAAAACGCAGGCGCGAATAGCCCAGCTCGTATTCCCAGATCTGGTTGCAGCCGGTCACGGCGATGAACAGACGATCGAACGCACCGGCCACCGCCCATGGCAGGTTCAAGGAGCATTCGGCGGGCACGCTGAAACTGCCTTCGATGGGCTGGCCCGGCTTTGCGTTGCCGAGCAATGTTTCCACATCGCCGGTGGACAACTCGATACGGCGCAAGGCGTGATTGCCGGCATCGGCCACGTACAACGAGCCACGGACGATGCAAATCCCCCGGGGCGAACGAAACGCCGCTTCGCCGGGCGGGCCATCCACCAGATCCGGATGCCCGGTGCCGAAGGTGCGCAGTACACGGCCTTCGAAGTTACATTCGAGAATGCGATGGTGTCCGGTATCGGCGATGTACAAATGGCTATCGCTGACCGCCAGTCCCGAAGGAAAAGCTAGCGTCGCGCGATCGCGACTACCGCCGGAGCGCGTGCTCGGCGCCGGAAACGTGGTGCTGCCGCCGGATTCCTCCACCAGCGTCGAAATGGCCGCATCGATCGCATCGGCCTGGTCATCGCCGACATAGATCCCGCGCAACCGTCCCAGCGGATCGATCAGCGCCACCGAAGGCCAGCCGGTCATGCCGTACTGCTGCCAGACCGCCCAGCCACGATCGTTGGCGACCGGGAAATCGATATCGAGCTGATTGATCGCCCTGGATATCGTGCGCGGATCGATCTCGGCATCGAACTTGGGCAGGTGGATGCCGATCACCGCCAAGGCCAGCGGATGCCGCGCCCTGAGCCGGATCAGCTCGCCGGTCAGGTTCTGGCTGTAAACCGAGGACGCGTTCCAAAACAGCAAGGCCAGCACCCGGCCGCGCTGGTTCGCGATCGTCTGAGGGTCGGCGTTGAGCCAATCGAGCGAGGGATGCAACGCGGGAGCGGGCTTGCCGAGCATGGTTCCACCCTGAGAGTCATGAGCCTGCTAACGGATTATGCACACAGCAACGGACGCGCCCACACACTCTTGTTTGCCTTGCACGGCGCGATGCAGCTCATCGGTCTGGAATCGAAACGGAGCCGGGCATGCAAAAGCGTAAAGGGCAAAGGCAGAACACACGAGTGGTTTTGCTTGCCGTTCCAACCATTCCCGCATCGCGAAAGATGCAGAAAAACAAATCCATCCTTCGCTTTCTTCGCCCTTCGCGTCCTTCTCGGGCAAAAAACACTCTGTCCAACTCAACCTACCGCAAATACCGCTGCGCCCGCTCCAGGTCGGCTTCGGTATCCACACCCGGAGGAAACGCGACCGGCGACAGGCCCACGGCGATGCGATAGCCCGCTTCCAATACGCGCAGTTGCTCCAATGCTTCCAGCGCTTCCAATGAGCCGATGGGCAATTGAGTGAAGTGGCGCAGAAAAGCGGCGCGATAGGCGTAGATGCCGATGTGCCGCAGCGCGCCGGGCGCGGGTGCGCTGGTGCGATCGCGGGCGAAGCGGTCGCGCTGCCAGGGAATCGCCGCGCGGCTGAAATACAGCGCCAATCCACGCGCATCGCGCACCACCTTGACTGCGTTGGAGTCGAACAGCAGCTCGCTTTCGGTGATGGGAGTGGCCAGCGTCGCCATCTCGGTACCGGACTCGGCCAAGGTGCGGGCCACCGCACGGATACCCTCGGGCGGCGCGAACGGTTCGTCGCCTTGCAGATTGACCACGATCTGCTCATCCGGCCAATCCAGTCGCCGTGCGCATTCGGCCAGACGGTCGGTGCCCGAGGCGTGATCGGCTCGGGTCATGCACACGGTCAACGGATAATCGCGCACCGCATCGGCGATGCGCGCATCGTCGGTGGCGACGATCACCGCGCTGGCGCCCGCCGCGAGCGCACGGCGCGCGACGTGCGCGATGATCGGCTCGCCATCGATCAGGCGCAGCGGTTTTCCCGGCAGACGCGAAGCGCCGAAGCGGGCGGGAATGGCGACAATGAATTCGGTTTCAGGCATGACGTTGTTTGAGTTTTCGTTCGATGGCTTGGAAAAATTCCGCCGGCAGTTCCGCTTCCACCGGCACGACCCAGGCCTGACGCAAGCCCAGGTTTCGGCATTTGACCGCGTCTTTTTCGGTCATCAGCAAGACGCCTTCGAGGCCGGCGAAATCCTCGACGCGAAAATCATGATGGTCCCCGAATGCGTGATCGATCACATTCAATCCGGCGGCGGCAAGTGCGTCGAAAAAACGTTCCGGATGACCGATGCCGGCGATCGCATGCACTGTCGCACCGGCAAACTCCGATAGCGGGCAACGCTGCCGGGAATCGAACAGGGACACCGCATCGCTCAAACGCAATTGCATCGGCCACTCGCCGGCTTCCGGCATGCCGCCGTTGACCACGCGAAAATCGCATTCGCGCGGCAATTCGCGCAACGGTCCGGCCGGCAACAACAAACCATTGCCATAACGGCGCTCGCCGTCGAGCACTTCGATTTCCAGATCGCGGCCGAGCCGATGGTGCTGCAGGCCATCATCGGCGATGACCAGATCGCAACCGGCGCCGATGGCCGCACGTGTCGCGCGGACGCGATTGCTATCGACGAACACCGGAAGCCGGGTCCGCTCGAAAATGAGTTTTGGCTCATCGCCGCAAAGCTCGACGGGCGTGTTCGCCGCCACACGCACCGGCACGGCCGAACGGCGGCCGTAGCCACGGCTGACGATCCCCGGATGCAGCCCCAGCGTCTGGAAATACCGTGCGATGGCGATGGTCAAAGGCGTCTTTCCCGTGCCGCCCGCGGTGAAGTTGCCGATCACCAGCACCGGCACGGAGAACCGGTGCGTGTGCAGTACATCGTTGTGGTAGAGCGCGCTGCGCCATTCGCCGAGCACCTGGTAGAGACCGGCCAGCAAGCGCAGCACGAGGCCGGGCGGCGCGCCCGCGTACCAGCGCCGCTCCAGCCAGTGTTGCAATTGCGATTTCACTGTACCGGCGCCTCGCGAAACTGCATGCGATGCAGGTACGAATACAAACCGCCCAGCGCCAGCAACTGCGCATGCGTGCCCTGCTCCACCAACCGCCCCTGATCGAGCACCAGCACCTGGTCGGCATGCTCGATGGTGGAGAGCCGATGTGCGATCACCAACGTCGTGCGGTCGGGAATCAGATGGTTGAGCGCGTCCTGCACCAAGCGTTCGGATTCGTTGTCGAGCGCGGCGGTGGCCTCGTCGAGAATCAGGATCGGCGCATCCTTGAGGATGGCGCGAGCGATGGCGATGCGCTGGCGTTGCCCGCCCGAGAGCAGCCCACCGTTTTCGCCGATGCTGGTATCGAGCCCTTGCGGCAGACGGTCGATGAATTCGCTGGCGTTGGCGTGATCGGCGGCGCGGCGAATCACCTCGCGATCATCCACTCCCTGGCCGTAGGCGATGTTGGCGGCGATGCTGTCGTCGAACAGCATCACGCGCTGACCAACCAATCCGATCTGCCGGCGCAGATCGGCCAGCCGGTAATCCGACAAGGGCCGGCCATCGAGCAATATCTGGCCCTGGCTGGCTTCGTAGAAACGCGGCAACAGGCGGATCAAGGTGGACTTACCGCTGCCGGAACGGCCGACGATCGCCGTCACCGTGCCTGGTTTCGCATGGAAGCTGATGTCTTCCAGCGCATGGGACGATTGGCCGTCGTAGCGCACGCCGACATGGCGAAACTCGATGTCGCCGCGCGCGCGCGCCAGCGGCGTGGTTCCGGTGTCGGTCTCATTGGGCTCGTCGAGCACCGTGAACAAACGCTCGGCGGCGACGATGCCACGCTGCACCGCGCTTTGCACGGTGGTGATGCGCTTGAGCGAAGGCACCAGCGCCATCATCGCGATCATGATCGCGACGAAACTGCCGGCCGACATGCGGCCGCTGGCCGCTTCGCTACCGGCCACCAGCAGGATCACCGCTAGCGCGAAGGCCGCGAGCATCTGCACGATCGAGGACGCGCTCGCGCGGGTCGCCTCGACCTTGAGGTTCAAACGCAAGTTACGCTCGGCCAGCGCACGATAGCGATCGCTCTCGGCTTGCTGTGCGCCGTAGATTTTCACTTCCTGTTGCGCCGACAGCGCCTCCTCGGCGGCCTGCGCCATGCCCGCCATGCCGGTCTGGATGCCGCGGTTGATGCGCCGGTAGCGGCGGCCAACGTAAGTGGAAACCACGGTAATGAACGGCGCGACCACCAACATCGCCAAGGTCACCCGGAAACTTTGGTACATCATCACCGCGAGCAGGGAGAGGATGGTGAGGTTGTCGGTGATGATGATCTTCAATGCTTCACTGGTGGCCTGCGCGACCTGCTCGGTGTCGTAGTTGAGCCGCGACACCAGCGCCGGCACCGGCTCGCGATCGAAGCGCGCGCTGGGCAGGCGCAGGAATTTCGACAATACCGCCGTGCGCAGATCGCGCACCACGCTGCGACCCGAGCGCGCCATGCCGTAATCGGTGACGAACGTGGCGATGCCACGCAACACGAACAATCCCAGGATCGCCAACGGCAAGGTCCAGCGCACATCCGGATTCTTCGCTACAAAAGTTTGGTCCACCATCGGCTTCATCAGCCAACTGAACACACCGGCGGCGCTGGCCTCCACCACCATGCCCAGCGCGGCAAGCGCCAGGAACGGCCAATACGGGCGGGCATAACCGAGCAGGCGGCGATAGGTTTGCAGCGGTGTCGCGGAAGATGACTGACTCAAGGTTTGGACTCGGGCGTGGTGGCGATGGAGAGTTTGACGAAGCCCAACTGCCCCAAGGCATCCATGGCCGTGACCACCGACTGGTGCGGCGTACGCGCGTCGGCGCGCAGGATCACCGGCTGGTCGCGGTTCTTGCCGGCCACCCGGGAAATCGTTTCCTTGAGCGACTGCACATCGGGCTTGAGCACTTCGTTGTTGCCGACGAAGAACTTGCCGTCGGCGTCGATCAACACGATCAATGCTTCATTGGCATCCACCTGCGCGTTGGTCTGCGCGTTGGGCAACTGCAGCTTCATCACCGAGCGCTGGTTGAAAGTGGTGGTGACCACCAGGAACAGGATCAGGCAAAACAGGACGTCGATCAGCGGCACCAGATTGATTTCGGGCTCGTCCATGCCGCGATGGCTGTCGAATCTCATTACTCACCCAACTTGCTGCGCGGCACCGGCTTTGCGGCGGGAACGACACCCTCGTCGATGGCATCGAGCAAGGCGATCGCCTGCTTTTCCATCTCGACCACGTATTCGGCGATCAAGCCGCGAAAATAACGATGGAACATCACGGCCGGAATCGCCACACACAGGCCACCGGCCGTGCTGATCAGCGCCTGGCCGATGCCGCCGGCCAACTGGCTGACCTCGCCGATGCCGCTGGTGAGGATTTTCAGGAACATCTGGATCATGCCGAACACCGTGCCCAGCAAGCCCAGCAGCGGCGCCACGCTGGCGATGGTGCCCAGCGTGTTCATGAAACGCTCCAGACGGTGCATCACATGGCGGCCGACGTCCTCGACCCGTTCCTTGATCATCTCGCGCGGCCGAAAGCGCATGTCCAGCGCGGCGGCGAGCAATTCGCCCAGCGGAGAATTGTGGCGCAACACATCGATGTGTTTGGGATCGAGCTGCCGGCTGCGCGCCCATTCGCGCACTTCCTCGCCCAGGCCCGGCGGCAGCACTTCCTTGCGGCGCAGGCTCCAGAATCGTTCGATGGTGATGGCCATCGCCACCACCGCGAGCGCGATTATCGGCAGCATGACCCAACCGCCGGCCTTGATCAGTTCAAACACGACTCACCTGACGCTTTGTTGACTGCCGATAGCATAGCCTGAGCCGAGCGCTGGAGGCTCGTGCCAATAGCGCCGGTGATCCAATCGCCGGGCCGTTATCCAACGCGATCCGGAGGCGTCCAGCATGAACCGCAACGCGCCGTTCCCGGCGGTATCGAGTGTTCGCGCACCGGCACGGCGGTAGCGTTCGACAATCTGCGCACGCGGTAATCTGAACCGATTCTCCGCCCCAGTCGCCAGGATCGCCCAACGTGGCCGCACCCTGTCGATGAACGGCTCGCTCGATGAGGTGTCGCTGCCGTGATGGGGGACGATCAACAAATCCGCGCGCAAGGCCTGCGCTTGTTCACGCACCAGGCGCGCCTCGACGTGCCGGCCGATGTCACCGGGCAGCAAGGCCACGCGGCCACCGGTCTCGACGCGCAACACGCAGGAACTGTCGTTGCGCAGGTACGGATACCACGGCGGTGGATGCAGGATGCGAAACTTCACGCCGTCCCATTGCCAGGATTGCGCACGCTGGCACCAGCCCATGCCTTCGCGCGCCCAGCCTTCGGGAGCGAATACGCGCGCCATCGGAAACGCCCGCCACACCGCCGCCAAACCACCGGAGTGATCGTTGTCGCCGTGGCTGATGATCACGGTATCGAGCTTGTTCACACCCAGCGCATGCAGAGTCGGCACCACCGCCGCCTCGCCGAAATCCAGACCGCGCGGGCTCGCCGGCCCGGCATCGAACAATAAGGCATGGCCGGCCGTTCGCACCAGCACCGACAAACCCTGGCCCACATCGATGACTGAAATTTCTGCCTCGCCGGATGTCGGTAGGTCGAGCCGGGGCCACAACAGCGGCAGGAACAACAACACAGCCAACGGCTTCCCCGGTACGCCGCGACCAAGCAATAACCAGAACGCTCCCAGACAGGCGAGCAGCAACGCAGGCAAGGTCGGCTCGGGTAGCCAGAGCATCGCTGCCGGCCAGTGCGCAAGACGATCGAGCACCCACCACAAGCCATCCATCACCCAGGCCGAGAGCTGCCAGCAATGAGCGGCCAAAACTTCGGACAACGGAAACAGCAACAATCCGATCAAGGCCAGCGGCACCACGACCAGACTGATCACCGGGATACCGATCAGATTGGCCAAAGGACCGGGCAAGGAGGCCTGTCCGAAAAACCATACCGTCAGCGGCAACAAGCCGAGCATCGCCACGCCCTGCGCCTGCAAAAATGGCTTGAGCACACCGGCATCGAGTTGCGGCGGCAGGCACCACAGCAACCAGGCAACACCGAGAAAACTCAACCAGAAACCCGGCGCCAGTACCGATAGAGGATCGAACAACAGCACCGCGACCAAGGCCAGGGCAAACGACTCGCGACCCGATTGCGCCCGCCGCAACATCCGGGCCAGCAACACCGCCGCGATCATCAACATCGTGCGAACCGTAGGCAAGGCGAATCCCGCCAACGCGGTGTAACCGAACGCAAAGACCAGCGCACCGAGCGCCGCCGCCTGCGGACGCGGCAGACGACGTCCGAACGACGGCAACAGGCGATACCAACAGAGCACGAGCAAGGCGCCAAAACCGGCGACCATGCCGACATGAAATCCGGAGATGGCGATCTGATGAGTCAGCCCGGTGGCGCGCAAGGTTTCCCAATCCTCATCGCTCAAGGCACGCGTGTCGCCCAGCGCCAACGCCTGCACAAAGCGTCCACGGCCATCAGGCAGCGCACGCGCGATCGCATGCGATAGCCGATCACGCCAGGCATCGATACCCTGCCCGGGCAACAATTGTTTCGCCGTGTGCGGATCGCGCACATAGCCGGTCGCGGCCACGCGTTGGGCCAGCGCATTTTTCTCGAAATCCAATCCGCCCGGATTCAATACGCCATGCGGACGCTTGAGCCGCACCAACAATCGCCAACGGCTTCCCGGCGCAATATCGGGCGTCTGCTGATACCAGCCGAGCCGCACTTTCTGCCCGACTGGTGCGCCCGCCGGCCCGGCCTCGACCAGGAAATCGAAACGGGTCGAATCCTCATCGCGTTGCGGCAGGCCGAGCACACGACCCTCGATGCGGAAATCCTGTCGCGATTGTTCGGCGGGCAGGCGATGTTGCAACGCCGATTGCGCGATCAGGCAAGTCCAGGCGATACCGAACAAAAATGCGCCGACCGCACGCGACAAGTTTTGCCGCGAATAGACCCAGGCCGCCGCAAACAACAAACAGATGCTGACCCAGCGCGCCGGCAATGCAGGAAACAACTGCACCACGCTCGCGCCGGCCAACAGCGCCACCGCCACCGACAAGCCCAACGGCGGCAGCGGCGTACGCAAGTTCATGCGCTCAGTCTTGCGCGGCCAGAGGTTTCAGGTGGCCGGTGGTCAACTCCAGGGTGCGATCGAGTTTGCGCGCCAAGCGGCGGTCATGGGTGACCAGCACCAGCGCAGTGCCGATTTCGCGATTGAGTTCGAGCAGCAGATCGAACACCGAGGCGGCGGTTTTTTCATCCAGATTGCCGGTGGGCTCATCACCCAGCACGCAAGCCGGTTTGGTGACCAGCGCACGCGCCACCGCCGCGCGTTGGCGTTCGCCGCCGGAAAGCTCGCCGGGCTTGTGGCCCAGGCGATGGACCAGCCCGACGCGCTCGAGCAACGTCTGCGCCTGCGGTCTGGCCGCGGCCACCGAATCACCTCGAATGAGCAAAGGCATCATCACGTTTTCCAGCGCGGTGAATTCCGGCAACAGATGATGGAATTGATACACAAAGCCCAAGGCACGGTTGCGCAACTGTCCACGGGCTTTTTCCGACATCGCGGAAATGGTTTGCCCGGCCACGATCACCTCGCCGGAAGTGGCCGAGTCCAGACCGCCGAGCAAATGCAGGAGCGTGCTCTTGCCCGCTCCCGAGGCGCCGACGATCGCCACCGTCTCGCCCTTTTGCACCGACAGGTGCAAGCCTTCGAACACCGGCGTCACCAGATCGCCCTCGCGATAGGTCTTGCCGAGATTGCTGCAACGGATCACCGCTTCCATCGTCTGGTTCTCATTCATAGCGAAGCGCCGAGGCAGGATCGGTCTTGGACGCGCGCAAGGCGGGATAGATGGTTGCCAGCAGGCACAGCACGAAGGCGATCACCGCCACCAGCGCGACATCGGTGGGTTCGACCGCGGTCGGCACACCGCTGATGTAATAGACGTCGGCCGGCATCAACTCGCTGCCGGTCAAGCCTTCGACAAATTTGACGATGTAGGACAGATTGAGCGAGAGCAGCACACCGCCGATCACCCCGAGCGTCACACCGACCACGCCGATCACCATGCCCTGCACCATGAATACCCGCATGACTGCGCCCGGCGACAAGCCCAGCGTGCGCAGGATGGCGATATCGGCCTGCTTGTCCTGGACCAGCATCACCAGCGACGACACCAGATTGAACGCGGCGATGGCGATCACCAGCGAGAGCAGGATGAACATCACCGTCTTTTCCATTTTCAACGAACGGAAAAAATTCTCGTGATCGCGCGTCCAGTCGCGAACGCGATAGGCTCCCTGCATCCGGTCGGCCAGACTGCGCGCCACCAGCCAGGCATCCCAGATATCAGTGAGTTTCAAGCGCACGCCGGTCACGCCATCACCCGCGTGCAGCAAACGCTGCGCATCGTTCATGTGGATGACCGCCAAACCGAAATCGTATTCCTGCGCGCCGACCTCGAAGATGCCCGACACGGTGAACCGTCGCGCGCGCGGAATCGGCCCGATCGGCGTCACGGTGGCTTCGGAAACGAAGACGTTGACCGAGTCACCGACGCCCACGCCCAAGGTCTGCGCCAATTCACTGCCGAGAATGATCCGGTACTTGCCCGGCTGCAGGTCCGACAATTTGCCCTGCTTCATCTTTTCGCCGAGATCGGAGACCTTCGGCTCCAGCTCGGGCAATACGCCGCGAATCAATGCGCCTTGTCGTCGCGCGCCTTGCAACAGGGCTTCGGTCTGCACATAGGGCGCGGCGCCCAACACGCGCGAATCGGTGTGGCTCACGGCGACCGCTTTCTGCCAGTCCAGCAGCGGCCCATCGATGCCATCGATGGTGGCATGCGAGACCATGCCGAGAATGCGGTTGCGCAATTCTTCCTGGAAGCCGTTCATCACCGAGATCGTGGTGATCAGCGCCATCACGCCAATCAGGATGCCGAGGATGGAGGCCATCGAAATGAAGGAAATGAAACCGTTGCGCCGCTTCGCTCGCAGATAGCGCAAACCGATGGATAGGGGCAGAGGCTGGAACATGGATGTCCTTTCGTGGATCAGCCCGACGTCGCCGTCAGGACCGTGGCAACCGCTTCGTTGTTGCTGCCCGCCGCCAAGCGCAAGGCCCGGCGTGCCGCAGGCGGCAATGTATCGGGCCACCAATGCACCCGGCGACGGCGGCCTTGCTCATCGCTCGCCGACAGGCTCGCCAACGGGCCGCGCAATTGCACTTGCGGCGCAGACCAAGACTGCGTGCGGCCGGCAAAGTTCAGTACCGCCTCACTGTCGCCGCCGCGCCAGACGAGCACGAACGGCTCACGCCGGAACTCGCGTCGCGACAGCCACACGCCGTACCCCAAGGCCAACAAACTCGCCGGCACCGAGATCCACTGCGAAAGCGCGCTCAGCCACAGCGACACTGCCGCCAATCCGCCCAGAACAAGCAGCGCGATGCACAGCATCGGCGATGGCCGCCAATCAATGCGGCAGATCGATGATTCGCTGGACAAGGGCCTGGAGCTCCTGATCGTCGGACCGTCCGCGGCCCATGCACCATTGCCACAGCTTATCGTCTTCGCAATCGAGCAAACGTAGGAAAACGCTTCTTTCGCCGTCGTCGGCCTCCGGCCAGCGGCGATCGAGATAGCGCAGCATCAATTGATCGAGCTCGCGCATGCCGCGCCGGCAACGCCAGCGCAAACGCTTGATCTGCGGGTCTTCGATCATTGGATCAGAGCCACGGCCAACACCGCCCAGAGCGCCCAAAGTACCAACGCGCCCAACAGATACACGGTGAATCGGTGCATCACCCGGTTGTAGGTGCAGTGAATGGCGCTGTGTACGAAGCGCAGGCCGACGAAGGCCCAGGCCAGGCTCAGCGTGAGCAGCGTCACTTGTTCGGTGAGAAACGCCAATATCAACGCCGGATACAGCAGCACCGGCAGCTCGAAAAGATTGCGGAAATTGTCCGAGCCGCGGGTATCTTCGAGCAGCAGCGCTTTTTGCGAGCTATTGGCGATCGACTGCGGATCGATCCGCCGGCGGCGCATTTCATCGATGCGAATCTGGTAAAGGCGCAACCAGACCAGGAAGGTCAGCACCACCATGGCGATGGCGGGCCAGAAAATTATCATGGGTTTCATGCCAACACACTTCCTCGGCCGGGAGTCGGGGGCAATTCTAGCGTGCCGGCCGTAAGGTGATGTGTCCGACCGGTGCACCGTTGCCCGCGGCGTGACAACAATCCGGCGTAGGGTGGGCTTTAGCCCACCATCGCGCACGGTGATATGTTTGTTTAAGGTGGGCTAAAGCCCACCCTACGCCCATCCCACATTCACCCTACGCAATTCAGGCACCGCGCCGCAGCAGCATCATTTTCTTGATCTCGGCGATCGCCTTGGCGGGATTCAAGCCCTTGGGGCAAGTGCGCGTGCAGTTCATGATGGTGTGGCAGCGGTAGAGCTTGAACGGATCTTCCAACTCGTCCAGGCGCGTGCCGGTGTCCTCGTCGCGCGAATCGACGATCCAGCGGTAAGCCTGCAGCAAAATGGCTGGGCCGAGATAACGCTCACCGTTCCACCAGTAGCTCGGGCACGAGGTCGAGCAGCAAGCGCACAGAATGCATTCGTACAGGCCATCGAGCTTGGCGCGGTCCTGCTTGGATTGCAGGCGCTCGGTGGTGGCCGGCGCCGCACTCTGGGTGCGGATCCACGGCTTGATCGATGCGTACTGCGCATAGAAGTGGGTCATGTCCGGCACCAGATCCTTGACCACCGGCATATGCGGCAGCGGATAGATCGGCACTTCCTTCTTGCCGCATTCGTCGATGCCCTTGGTGCAGGCGAGCGTGTTGACGCCGTCGATGTTCATCGCGCACGAACCGCAAATGCCTTCGCGACAGGAGCGGCGGAAGGTCAGGGTCGGGTCGATTTCATTCTTGATCTTGATCAGCGCATCCAGAACCATCGGGCCGCAGGTATCGAGATCGACTTCATAAGTGTCGGTGCGCGGATTGGCCGCATCGTCCGGACTCCAGCGGTAGATCTTGAACGCACGCACGTTCTTCGCACCGGTCTTGGCCGGAAAGCGTTTACCGGCCTGCACCGTGGAATTTTTCGGGAGGGTGAACTCTGCCATGGTCTTCGTCCTTGGGCCGGATCAGTACTTGCGTTCTTTCGGCGGCACGGCAGCGACATCGCTGCTGAGCACATTCAAATGCACCGGCCGATAGTCGATCCGGGTCTTGCCGTGTTCATCCACCCAGCACAAGGTGTGTTTCATCCAGTTGGCGTCGTCGCGCTTGCCGAAATCCTCGCGGGCATGGGCGCCGCGCGATTCCTTGCGGTTCTCGGCCGATACCATCGTCGCCACCGCCTGCCCGAGCAGGTTTTGCAGTTCCAGGGTTTCGATCAAGTCCGAATTCCAGACCAGCGAACGGTCGCTGACGCGAACATCGGCGAAGCTGTCATGCACCTTGGTGATCTTGGCCACGCCTTCCTGCAAGGTCTCGCCGGTACGAAACACCGCGGCGTTGCTTTGCATGGTGTGCTGCATATCGCTGCGAATCTGCGCGGTCGGCGTACCGCCGTTGGCATGGCGCAGCTTGTCGAAATTGGCCAGCGATTTGTCGCAGGCCGAGGCTGGAAGCATCTTGTGCGGCATGCCGGGCTTGATGATCTCGGCGCAGCGATTGGCGACCGCGCGACCGAACACCACCAGATCGAGCAGCGAATTCGAGCCCAGGCGATTGGCGCCATGCACCGACACACAGGCTGCTTCGCCGATGGCGTACAAACCCGGCACGATGGTATTCGGGTTGCCATCCTTCAAGGTCACCACTTCGCCGTGGTAGTTGGTCTGCAGCCCGCCCATGTTGTAGTGCACCGTCGGCAGCACCGGGATCGGCTGCTTGGTCACATCGACACCGGCGAAAATCTTTGCAGTCTCGGCGATGCCCGGCAGTTTTTCGTGGATCACCGCCGGGTCCAGATGGGTCAGATCCAGATGGATGTGATCCTTCTTCGGGCCGACGCCGCGGCCTTCGCGAATCTCGATGGTCATCGAGCGGCTGACCATATCGCGCGGCGCGAGATCCTTCACACTCGGCGCATAGCGTTCCATGAAACGCTCACCGGCCGAGTTGCGCAAAATGCCGCCTTCGCCGCGCACGCCCTCGGTGATCAGGCAGCCGGCACCATAGATGCCGGTCGGATGGAACTGGACGAACTCCATGTCCTGCAATGGCAGACCGGCGCGCAACGCCATGCCGCCGCCATCGCCGGTGCAGGTGTGCGCCGAGGTCGCCGAGAAATAGGCGCGGCCATAGCCGCCGGTCGCCAACACCACGCCCTGGGCGCGGAATAGATGCAGCGTGCCTTCGGACATGTCCAGCGCGAGCACGCCACGGCAGGCGCCCTCCTCGTCCATGATCAAGTCCAGCGCGAAGTATTCGATGAAGAACTTGGCCTGGTGCTTGAGCGATTGCTGATAGAGCGTGTGCAAGATCGCATGGCCGGTGCGGTCGGCGGCAGCGCAAGTGCGCTGGGCCGGCGGGCCTTCGCCGTATCGGGTGGTCATGCCGCCGAACGGGCGCTGGTAGATCTTGCCCTCTTCGGTGCGCGAGAACGGCACGCCGTAGTGTTCGAGTTCGACCACCGCCGCCATCGCCTCGCGGCACATGTATTCGATCGCGTCCTGATCGCCCAGCCAGTCCGAGCCTTTGACCGTATCGTAGAAGTGATAGCGCCAATCGTCCTCGCCCATGTTGCCCAGCGCGGCGGAGATGCCGCCCTGCGCCGCCACGGTGTGCGAGCGAGTCGGAAACACCTTGCTGATGCAGGCGGTCTGCAAGCCCTTGGCGGCAAGGCCCAGGGTGGCGCGCAATCCGGCGCCGCCGGCCCCGACCACGATCATGTCGTATTGGTGTTCGGTAATCTTGTAGGCAGAAGTCATGTCGATCTCAGGCAGCGGATTCGATTAAGCGGCGAACACGATGCGGCCGATGGCCAGCACCGAGGCGAGCGCAGCGAACGCGTAGAGGAACTTGATCGCGATCTGCAGCGTGATTTCCAGCCAGCTCGTGTGCACGTAGTCCTCGACCACGACCTGCAGGCCCAGTTGTGCGTGCCAGAACAACGCCAGCACGAACGCCAGCAGCAGCGAGGCGTTCAACGGCTGCGCGACGGCCGCGCGCATGGCCGTTTGATCGGCACCAAGATGCGCAACAACGAAATAAACGAACCACGGGGACAACAAGGCCAGCACCAGCGCGGTCAGGCGCTGCACCCACCAGTGATTCAAGCCGCTCTTGGCCGAACCCAATCCATGCGCCGTTGCCAGCGGATCGCGCAAATTCATGCCGCACCTCCACTCAGTGCCGAGAACCAGATCAAGGCGGTGAACAGCACCGACAACACCAGCACCGTGTAACCGCTGCGATAAAACTGCGGGATCTCGAAGCCCCAGCCGATGTCCCAGAGCAAATGCCGCAGGCCGTTGAGCAGGTGGTAAACCAGCGCGGCGGAAAACGCGAACAGGGCGATCTTGCCGACCCACGACCCCGCCCAGTACTGGAAGCTGGCGTAGCAGTCGCCATCGCTTGCCAGCGACAGCAGCCAGGCGCCGGTCACCAGCGCTCCCAGTGCCAGCAAGACGCCGGTGATTCGATGCAGGATCGACATGACCGTAGTGATCTGTGGCCGATAGACCTGCAGATGGGGAGACAAGGGACGCGGTTGAGCTGCCATGGATGGCTCGATGTCTTAGTGGTCGGAGGGAAGTTGCGGCGACAAGGGCGCCGAATCAAAAATCAATGCAGCGGCCATTTTTTTCCCAATCGCCGTAGCGAGTCGGTTCGGGACCTTCGCGTCCGCCGATTTCCACAGGGACCGGGGCTTCGGCAGGCAAGCTGGCCGTGGCCGGTTCTTGCAAAATCTCTGGCGAGGCAGGACTTTGGCCTATCATCTGCGGCGTGGAAACCATTCCGACATCTTAAATCCCGCTCCCATGTCGTTCAAGACAAATCGACCGGCAGGCTCGCTGCCGGCACTTTCCGGCTTTTCCCTGCTCGGCTTCGATGGACCGGAAGCCGCGTCGTTCCTGCAATCGCAGACGATGAACGATGTCCGCGGCCTGGCATCGCAGCAATGGCAGTGGAACGGATGGCTCAACGCCAAAGGTCGCGTGATTGCGCTGTTTGCCTTGCTCAGACTCGGCCCAGACCGCTTCATCGCGGTATTGCCCGACATGCCGGCCGACGAGCTTGCCAGTCAACTCAAGCGTTTCGTTTTTCGCACCAAGGTCCGGATCGAAACCGTCACCAGCCATATCGCTGCGGCCGATTTCGATGCGCCGGCCACAAACGGTGACGAAGGCGGGCAACATGTCGGTGGCGACATCGACAGCGGCCTGGTGCTGGACATGAGCGGCGACGGTTGCCGAAGACAACTGCTGTTGCTGCCCAGCGCGGACCCCGCATTGGCCGCACCCGATGCGGCCTGCGATGCGCACTGGCTCGCGGCCGACCTCGCGCACGGATTGCCGCGCCTGCCGCCGGAGCAGCGCGAAACCTGGACTCCGCAGATGCTCTCGCTGGAACGGCTCAATGCCTTCAGCCTCAACAAAGGCTGCTATCCCGGCCAGGAAATCGTTGCCCGCACGCACTATCTGGGCAAGGCCAAACGTGGCCTGACCCGGGTACAAGGCGAGAATCTGGCCACGGGAGCCGAGCTTCGCAACGAGCAGGAAACAGCGATTGGTGCGATTGTTTGCGTGACCGGCGACGCGCGCGAAGGCTTGGCGGTCGTGCAAATGGATTCCCTGGATTCGCAGATACGGATCGATGGCCGGCAAGTCGATCTACCCGGCTTGTTCACAGGCCTGCAACGCCCGAGGTGATACACCGTTTTGCGAGGCATGGACAGCCTCGCAGGACGTGAAAGCGATTGTGTTCATATATACCAAAAGCGAATTGGCGAATACGCCGCATTTTGTTATACCGAGCTCAAGGAGTGGAACACCATGAAACGCAGCGCAATTCTCATCGGCACTCTCGTTGCATTGCTGTTGACTGGAGCGGCCAAGGCGGCCGATTACACGGTCACGGTGGAACCCATCTATCCGCCGGGCCAGGCTCAGGAAGTTTATAAACCGCTGCTGGATTATCTGTCCAAAGCCACCGGCCAACGATTCATCCTCAAGCCGGTCGCCAACTATCATGTGTATTGGCGCGACATGCGCAATGGCGTCAAGACCGATTTCGCATTCGAGGAAGCGCACTTCACCGACTACCGGATCAACCGCCAGAAATTCACTCCGCTGGTGCATGTGGCCGATCCGACCAAGTTCATGCTGCTGGTGGACTCGAGCAATGCCGGTGATGGCATCCACGGCCTGATCGGACGCCGCGTGGTGAGCATGTCGGCACCGAGCATGGGTTATCTGCTGCTGGGCGATCTGTACAAGAACCCGATCGCGCAACCGGAAATCCAATCGGCCGTCGCCAGTTGGAAGGACGGCGTGGAAATGATCTTCTCCGGCGAAACCGAGGCCGCGATGGTGCCCAGCTACATCGCGCAGACTTATCCCAATCTGGTGCCGGTGGCGACCTCGCGTGAGTTCGTCGGCCGTGCCTTCTCCGCCGGTCCGAACGTACCGGCCGATGTACGGAAGAAAGTCACCGACGCGCTGTTGCAATTGCACAAGGACAACGCCTTGTACAGCGTGATCAACGAATTGGGCGCCACGCAGTTCGTGCCCGCCACCGCGGCCGAATACGTCGGCAGCGAGCGTCTATTGCGTGATGTATTCGGTTATCAAACCGTGCCGGCAAAAACAGCCGCGCCCAATCCAGCCACCAGCGCAGTGCCGCCGAAACCGGGAGCGCCACGCGGCAGTTGATCGCAGATCACAGCCCTGCGAAGCGAGCGACTCATAAAAAACGGGATGCCAAGGCATCCCGTTTTTTCATCCGCGAAAATTGAAACCCGGCTTTAGCCAAGCTCAGCGGCGGCATTGACGATATCCGCCTCGCAAGGCACCACCAAAAATGCCGCACCCGCCAACGGCGTGTAGGTATCGGCACCGACCACCCGGCGCAGCGGCTTGGCGCCCTGCCCGGCCTCGACCACGGCGGTGATGATGCCCTCGCCGACACCAGCGCTGCGGCGGCCCTCGTCCACCACGAGAATGCGCGCGCACTCGCCGGCATGCCGGGCAATGGGTTCGGCATTGAGCGGTTGCAACCAGCGCAGATCGACCACGCGCACTTTCCAGCCGTGTTGCTTCTCGATTTGGCGAACGGCACGCAAGCTCATCGGCACACCATTGCCGAAGGTGAAGATCACCAGATCGCGCGCATCGGGTGAATAGACTCGCTCCTGGCCCAGCACCATCGCCTGGTCCGGCGGTGGATATTGCGTCAGCCACTGGCCATCGCCGGGTTCGTACAAATCTTTCGTCATGTACAACGCGATCGGCTCCAGATACGCGCAGACCCTGCCATCGACTTTCGCCAACGCCATCATCGTGCGCAGCATGGTGGCGGCATCGTCGCCACGGCTGGGGCAGCCCACGATCAGGCTGGGAATATCACGCAAGGCGGTAACCGAATTGTCGTTGTGGAAATGCCCGCCGAAACCGCGTTGATAACCGAGCGATGCCACGCGCAGCACCATCGGATTGCGGTACTGGTCGTTGGAGAAAAACTGCAACGAGCACGCTTCGCCGCGAATCTGGTCGCAGGCATTGTGGAAATACGCCAGGTACTGGATCTCCGGCAGCGGCAACATGCCCATGTTGGCGAAGCCCTGGGCCAGGCCCAGAATGATGGTTTCATCGAGCAGCGTGTTGAACACGCGCGCGCCCTTGAAAGACTTCTGCAAGCCCTTGGTGACGGTGTACACGCCACCCTTTTGCGCCACGTCCTCGCCGAACAGCAAGGATTCGGGATACTTGCAGAACAAATCGTGCAGCGCGTTGTTGATCTGGATCGCCAGATGCCTCGGCGCCTGTTTTTCCGGGAATTTTTCTTCGCTGCCAAACACCGCGAGGCGCTTGTCGGCGTAATCGTTGCGCGCGGCCTCGGCCTGCACTTTCTCCGGGCTGTAGGGCGCAAGCGGCGCCACGACTTCGGCCAGCGTGGTCAGCTTGGGCTTGCTGTCGGCCTTCTCGGCGGCGGCAAAGCATTTGGCGCGGGTCAATTCGTACAACGCCAGTACGTCGTCCTGGCTCATCAAACCGGAGCTGAGTGCGATCTCGGCCGAACGCAGTAGCGGATCGCTGGCCTCGACCGCCATCAACTCCTCGAAACTGCGCCATTCGATTTCGAAATCGGTGCCTGCGTGTCCCATGATGCGGGTCGTGCGCAGATGCAGGAAAGTCGGCCGGCGCGTGGTGCGGCAATGATGCACGGCGCGTGCGACCTGCTCGTAGCCACCGGCGATATCCAGACCGTCGGCGTAAAAATAATCCAGACCATCGCGATGCTGGAACGAATTGCCAATCCAGCCGGTCGGCGTTTTCACCGAGATGCCGATGCCATTGTCCTCACAGACAAACAGCACCGGTGCCGGAAGCTTCTGGTAGGCCGTCCAGGCGGCAGCATTGAACGCGGTCTGGGCGCTGGCATGATTGGCCGAGGCATCGCCGAACGAACAGATGGCGATGGAATCGTCGGGAATCGGCAACGCATGGCCGATGCGCTTGCCCTGTTCGATGGCGACCGCGGTGCCGAAAGCCTTGGGCAGGTGCGAGGCGATGGTCGAGGTCTGCGGCAACACCCACAAGGGTTTGCTGCCCCACACCTTGTGCCGGCCACCGGAGATCGGTTCTTCCTTGCTCGCGGCGAAACTCAGCGCCGAATCCATGATCGGGTCCATATTCGGCAATTTGCGGAATCGCTCGGCCATGAAAGCGCCGCTGCGATAGTGCAGGAAGGCCGGATCGGTATGCCGGGTGAGCCGCGCGACCATCGCGTTGCCCTCGTGTCCGGACGAGCCGATGGTGTAGAAAACTTTCTGTTGCACGCGCAGGACGCGGGCCATCAAGTCCAGATGACGGGAAGCGAGCTGCGATTCGAACAACTCCATGAAATCGCGCGCCGTGCACAGGCTGCCCGGCAATACCGCCGCATCGAGCTGCGGTTTGCGCGCTGGTGTGCCGCGCCAGTTGCGCACGAATTCAAAGAAATTCTCATCGCAAACCTGGGCGCGATTGACGTTTTTCTGGCGGGCGGGAACAGATTGGGGAACGGCGGACATGGGATCTCTTTGTCGTGAAGGTTGCTGTGTTGCTCAGTAGGTTTGCGCCACGAATCCCGGCTGCGACTGGACGCGATCCAGCCAGGCGCGAATGCCCGGATAGCGGTCCATATCGAAACCGCCGATGCTGGCTTCGTGCGTGTAGGCATACAACGCGATGTCGGCGATGCTGTAGCCGGCATCGACGAAAAAATCTCTTGCGGCGAGATGTTTTTCCATCACATCCAATGCCTGATAACCGCGCTCGCGCAACTGCGGCAAATCGGCGCGGCGCGGATGATCGGCCGGCAGCCATTTCGAGATGAAACGGGCGACCGCGATGTACGGCTCATGGCTGTACTGCTCGAAAAACATCCATTGCAACGTTTGCGCGCGCAGCCAGCGATCCGCAGGCAGGTACGGCGAACCCTCGGCGAGGTAGCACAAGATGGCGTTGGACTCGGGCAGAAGGCGGCCATCCTCCAATTCCAGCAACGGAATCTTGCCGTTCGGATTCCTGACCAGGAATTCCGCGGTGCGGGTTTGCCCGGCGATGCTGTTGATCTCGACCCAGCGAAACGGCTGGCCGAGGTGTTCGAGCAGCAACTGCACTTTGTAGCAGTTGCCCGATGCCTTCATGCCATGGACGGTGACCATGTCTGCCTCAACCTTTTTCCGCGCGTGCGGCCTGCCATTGTTCGCGGCTTTGGCCCCAGATTTCGACGGCCAGATGATCGTGCGGCGCTGGTAGCTTGCCCGGCCCTCGCAGTGTGGAGCCCAGCCGCTGCGCCAAACGCCGCGAAGGTTCGTTCGCTGTGTCGATGCAGTGGATCACTTCGCTCCAGCCCAGATTGGCGAAGGCCCAGTCGATGGTGGCGACAGCGCCTTCGTAGGCGTAACCCTTGCCCTGCGCCTCGCGCCGCAATCCCCAGCCGACTTCGGTCCCCGGCCAATCGGCCGGCATCCACGGCCCGAGCCGACCGAGCCAATGTCCGGTGCTTTTCTCCATGACCGCGAACATGGAAAAGCCTTCCAATGCCCAGGCACCGGCCATGCTCATCAGGCCGCGCCAGGCCATCGAGCGCGACTGCACGCCGCCGATGTAGCGGGTGGCGTCCTCGTCGGCCATGAACGCCGCCCACGCGTCGAAATCCTCTCGCTGCGGCGGTCGCAGGATCAGCCGCTGCGTTTCCAACGTCGGTCCGATGGCCATGGCTGGCTGCTCGTGCAATTCAGAACGCGTTGATGCCGGTCACTTCGCGTCCGATCACCAACTGGTGCACGGTTTCCGTGCCTTCGTAGGTGATCACTGATTCCAGATTGAGCGCGTGCCGGATCGGCGGGTATTCGGTGGTGATGCCGGCGCCGCCGAGGATGTCGCGCGCCTCGCGCGAAATGTCCAAGGCCATGCGCACATTGTTCCATTTGGCCATCGACACCTGCGCCGGCTGCATCGTGCCGGCATCTTTCAGGCGGCCCAACTGCAACGAAAGCAACTGCGCCAGCGTGATGCGCCGGGCCATGTCGGCGAGCTTGAGCTGCACGGCCTGGGTTGCGGCGATCGGACGATTGAACAGGATGCGGGTCTTGGCGTATTCCAACGCCGAGGTGTAGCTGGAAATGGCCGCACCGATCGGACCCCAGGTGATGCCGTAGCGCGCCTGGGTCAGGCAGCCGAGCGGGCCCTTGAGGCCTTTGACGTTCGGCAAACGCTGACTGTCGGGCACACGCACACCATCGAAGAACAGCGCTGAGGTGACCGAAGCGCGCAGGCTCATCTTCTTGTGGATTTCCTGGGCGGCGAAACCGGGCGTGCCCTTCTCGACGATGAAGCCCTGAATGCCGTCTTCGGTCTGCGCCCAGACGATGGCGATGTCGGCCAGGTTGCCGTTGGTGATCCACATCTTGGCGCCGTTGATCACCCAGTCGCCGCCGTCGCGTCGGGCCGAGGTTTTCATGTTGGCCGGGTCAGAGCCACCGTGCGGTTCGGTCAGGCCGAAGCAGCCGATGATCTCGCCGCGGGCCATGCCCGGCAGGTATTTCAATCGCTGTTCTTCCGAGCCATACGCATAGATCGGATACATGCACAGCGAACTTTGCACCGAAACGAAACTGCGGATGCCCGAATCGCCGCGTTCGAGTTCCTGGCAGATCAGGCCATAACTGACTGCGTTGAGGCCGGCGCAACCATATTTTTCCGGCAGTGAGGAACCGAGCAGGCCCATCGCGGCAATTTCCGGAATCAGCTCTTTCGGAAAACGGCCTTGATCGAAACAATCACCGATGATCGGCATGACTTTTTCATCGGTAAAGCGCGCGACGGAGTCCTGGATCATCCGTTCTTCTTCGGACAGCAAGGATCGGATATCGAACAGGTCGGTCGGATTCAGGGCCATGGGGAGGTCTCACCGGGTAAAACGCGATTTTACCCGGAAGCCGGCTCGAAAGCTTCCGGGCCGGCCGGCGCGGCCATCCGCAGATGTGAAAAGGGCCGGCATGAGCCGGCCCTTTCTGGTTACAGCAAATACCTGATCAATTCTTGGCTACGGTCATCACCTTGCCGTCGATCAAGGTCACACGGTCGCCGGGGCGCTCATCCATGCGTGCCGTGCGCAGTTCGCCATCGTATCGATAGCTGACTTCATAACCGGCGACATGCGATTGCGTATCGAGATAAATGCGCGAGCCGGGTTTTTCGGACATCGTCTTGGTCACGCTCTTGCCTTCGGGCGTTCTGTAAGTCACCCGGTAGCCGTCCTGTTTTTGCACATCGACAGTTTCGGTATGGCATTGGTTCTCGATGCGCGTGACCTGCTTGCCGCCTTCATGGCGCTTGTCGATCTCGCGACCGGCAAAACCACCCGCCACTGCACCGGCGACCGTCGCGGCTTTCCGGCCGCTACCCTTGCCGACCTGGTTGCCGAGCAAGCCACCGACCACCGCACCGGCCACCGTGCCGCCGACATTACCATCGCGTTCCGGCAGGCGTTCGGTCACTTCCACGTCAGCGCACACTTGCTTGGGTTCTTGAACAGTACGCATGATCGGATCGACCGAGACGACCTCGCCATAGCGTTTTTGTTTTTCGTTGAGCGGTTTGACATCGACAACATCGGCGTACTCGATACGCGGTCCTGTTTCGACTGGCGCCGCCGCAGGAGGCGGTGGCGGCTGGGTCGCGGACTGTGCGGTTGCCTCGGTCGCGGGACTTGCGACAGAGCCTGCGGTTGCCGGAGCTTCAGAACGCTGGCAGGCGGTCAGTCCGATGCCACCCAAAAGCACGACAGAAATTGCAGTAACAAGAAATTTGCGGTTCATCGTTGACCTCCCTCGCGGGTGAATCCCGCTGTCGGACGCATATAAGCACGGCGAAGCTGAACGGAAGCTTCTGTAGTTAACGGGTAGATGAACGCCTGAAAATTATTTTTCAATCGGAATGTCAAATATGGATCGCTCGATGAATCGTTCGCTCGATACTCGTATCGATACCGGTAACACACAAAGTTTGTTATCGATCATTCCAACGATCATTCATTTCAACGAAAAACGGGCCGAATCTCGGCCCGTTTTTCGTGAGGTTGCGATGACCGGCGCATCAACTCTTGTCCACGACAATCCGCGATGTCGTCACGATGATGGCGCCATCTTGCACCGGCAATTTGTCTCCGGGTTTTTCATCCATGCGAAGGGTTCCGGTTTGATCCTTGTAGCGCCAGTTCACGTCATAGCCGACGATCCTGTCGCGCTCGCCCACCAGGATTCGCGCTCCGGGTTTGCTGTCCATGCGCTTGTTCGCGATCTGTCCATCGACGCGGTATTGCACGTCGTAGCCGATGATCGATTGCTTCGAAGTCGAGACGGTACGGCAAACACGCTCGGTCTGGGTGGTCACCTTGCCACCGACATGGCGACGATCGATCTCGCGACCCGCATAACCGCCACCGACCGCGCCCGCGGCAGTCGCCAATGCCCTGCCTGTGCCTCTGCCGAACTGATTGCCGAGCAATCCGCCAACCACCGCACCAACGACCATGCCGTCCTTGTCGCCAAATCGTTCGGGCTGGCGAACCCGCACTTGGCGATTCTGGCAAACCTCACGCGTACCCGGCACGGCCTGGGTGATCGGATCGGCGTCGAGTACATCGCCGTAAATCGGTTCCTTCACTGTCACCGGGGTGGATGAAATCACCTGCGCGTAGGGCGTGCCGACCAGTCCTGTCTTGTACGCGCCCAAGGCGGCACCACCTATCAACAGTCCACCCACTGCCATTGCAATAGATTTGTTCATACTCATCACTCCCGCGGCTCGGAGCAACTCCGAACGCAGTGGAGCATCACTGGAAGTGGCTGAATGCGAGCATAAAATCCATCTTTCGCATTCGGCCATCATGCTAACGTGCAGCAAACATTCATCGAGGTGATCGGCATGGCCCATCCTTTACTCGGACCGATACTGGCCTTTGCTCAACGCCTGCGCTTTCCGACCCTGTTTTTGATAACGGCGGGACTGTTCATATTCGATGTGGCGATTCCGGATTTCATTCCGTTCATCGACGAACTGCTGCTCGGGCTGACGACCTTGCTGCTGGCGAATTGGAAACGCCGGCGCGACACACCCGACATCATCGAACGTGGATCGGGAAAATCCTGAGCGATGCCGATGTTCGATAGCCACAGCCACCTGGATGCCGCGGAGTTCGATACCGATCGTGCCGCCGTGATCGCACGCGCACAGGCCGCCGGCGTTACGCAGCAATTGGTGCCGGCCGTGGACTGCGCCGGCTGGCCAAAGCTCAAGTCCGTGTGCAGGCAAGCGCCTGGGCTATATCCCGCTTACGGCTTGCATCCGATGTTTCTGGACCAGCATCGGCACGAACATCTCGACGCCTTGATCGATTGGATTGAGCGCGAAAAACCCAATGCCGTCGGCGAATGCGGCCTGGATTTTTTCATCGAAGGACTCGACGCCCAAACACAGCGTTTTTATTTTCGCCGCCAACTCAAGATCGCCCGTGACTTCGGTCTTCCAGTGATCGTGCATGCGCGCCGGGCCGTGGAAGAAGTCATCGGGACATTGCGAAAGGTCGGTGGCTTGCGCGGTGTCGTGCACAGCTTTTCGGGCAGCGAGGAACAGGCCCGGCAATTATTCGAGCTGGACTTTTGCCTCGGCATCGGCGGCCCGGTGACCTACGACCGCGCCCAGCGGCTGCGCCGCATCGTCACTCACATGCCGCTGGAGCATTTGCTGCTGGAAACCGATTCGCCTGACCAGCCCGGCGCGATGCATCGCAACCAGCGCAACGAACCGGCGCATCTGGCCGAAGTATTGGAAACGGTGGCGACGCTTCGGCAATGCGCGCCCGACGACATCGCCGCCGCCACGAGCGGCAATGCCGAGCGACTGTTTCTTCGCTCATGAAAACCGGATCGCTTCTTTATGACGAGCAATTTCTTGCTTGACGACGTGGAGAAAACGAACCGAGTTTCGTAAGTCACGGCAAGTACCCGCCTGTTGCCCGGATCCGGTTCATTCGCCAGTGGCCGTTTTCGGTCAGTCAGTCCTGGACTCAACCAGTCATGGATGCTCTCCGGGGGTTTCCGGTGTGTTGGTCATTTGTGGATCGCAGGTGAAAGTCACACCAGCCTTTTCATCGCGCACCTGCAACGAGACCATGATCAATTGGGGCTTCTCATTTTTGTTTAGGATACTCAGCGTGCGACCATCCTTACTGATTTTCGGCTTGTCCAAATCGCCCTCGCAATAGCAGGCAAACAGACCCGTTATCTTGAAATGTTCTGGTGTGTCCTCGGACAATCGATATTCGACCACCGTTTTGGATTTTGTGATGTTCACGACATAGGGCGTGAAATTGTAGAAATACTGTCCCTCGCAAACATTGCCGCCGTTGCCGACACGGACGACGGTGAAAGAAACCGGTATAGGATCTGCGCTCATGATGGGTCCCGTGTGGTGGAAGAAACAGCTGCGCGATGAACGAATGATCGCGCCGCCCACAGACTAAATTACGGCAGGAAATTTTTTTTCGATGGTTGTCACGGAACGGCCCGCTCCGACAGTCGATATCCGCCACGAATCAGGCGAGCACGATAACCTGTAGTTTCCCTGTCCATGCCCAAACGCACGCTGGCGGCGATCCATGGCTGCAATATCCGATGATCAAGACTGGACTCGATAATGGGCCTCAAGGTTGCACGCGCGTTGTTCCACGCCCGCCGTGCCGACGAAGGCCGGTTTGCGGCAACGAGGAAATCACCCTGGGTGATCAGGATGCGCGCCAACAGGCCGAGTGTGTTGCTATCTGTCGAGGCGCCATTTGCCAAGGTGGAACCGGATTTCAACGCACGGTTCAAATGTCGCCGGGCAAGCGCCATATCACCGCGATCACGTGCGGCCTGAGCGGTGCGCAAATCGATCAATGCCCCAAGACGTTGCCATTCCAGCGGCACGTCCGATCCGATCAGCATGGGGCGCATGCACTCATCGGCGTGTCGCAGCCCGTCCAACGCAAACCTCGGCTTGTGATCGAGCAGCCACAAATACGCATGCTGCGTCTGCGCGTAGCACAAGTTCTTTTGCCAATTACGGTTGGAGGGGTCGGCAGCCACCAACTTGGTCAATAGTGCTTCGGCACTGGTATAGAGGTTGCCGGCTATCTCTCTGTGTCCCAACGCCATTTGCAGGTTCGCTGTGACCACGTCCGCCAGCGCCAGGCGATGACGCCAGTCGGCCATCTCCGGATGGCGTTGGCCGATATCGCCGAGCAGAACTCGTTGCCGTTGGTAGTACTCGGCCGCTTCGCGCAAACGCCCTTCCCGCTCCAGTGCCGAACCGATCCAGGACAAGCTGTCGGCCTGCTCTACCGCTACACCGACATCCGTCGGGCGCATTTTCAGCACGCTGGCTTTCAACACCACCGATGCCTCGAACAGCGATAGTGCCTGCGCGATATCCTGTCGCTTGCTGGCAATGCTGCCAAGATTGTTCAAGGCATAAGACAACTCCAGCCGCCAATCCGGATTGGCCGGTTCGCGTCGAACGAGTTCGGTGGCCAATGCACGGTAGTCCGAAAAATGCTTTTGCGCGCTGTCCAGGGAGTTTTTCTGGTAATCGAGTACGCCAAGCCAATAGGCCAGTGTGCCTTGTTCGGCCAGCACCTTGGCCGAAACGCCCTCTTTCGTGGACAGCCTGCCAAGCAAATTGCCGGCCTGTTCAAAGGAAAGCCGGGCATTCCGATTCTCGCCGCGCTCGACGAACACCTCGCCCAGCGTGCGCAGAGCGCGCACCCGCTGCAGTCGGATCGCTTGATCGACATCGCTTTCCGGCAGCACGGACAGAAAATCCAGCGACCGATGGGCAATGTGATTCAACAACGACAACTGCCCGAGCGGACGCAGTTCACCGGCTAGGTCGATGAGCAGATAATCGACCAATGCCTCGGCCTGACTGCGGCGGCGTTCGGCATCCTGGTGCGCGCTCACGGCCAAACCGGCAAACAGCACCGAAACCACCGCCAGCAACAACGCACCGCTGAGCGCCAACAGACTACGGCGGCGGCGACGTTGCGCAGCCGCCTCGGAAGCCCGAATCAGAGCGTGGTCGTCAGCATCGAGCAACCGCGGCGCCTGTTCACGCAGTTGATTGGCTTCAGCCAAAGGCAGGCCGGCATTGAGCAGCAAATCGGAGCGGCGTTGTGCATGCACCCAGCGCTGTGTGGCCTGCCGTACACGTTGCTGCGCTTGCAGGCGACGCTGATTGTCTTTCGCCCACTCCTGCACGCGCGGCCAGGCACGCAGCAACGTTTCGTGAGCGACGGAGAAATACGGCGTGCCATCGCCAAGCGAACTGGTGAACAATCGTGCATCGACCAGGCGACTGACCAGTTCGCGCTCGAACCGGCAGGTGAGCACCGCCCAGGACAACCGGCGCGTAATCAATGCTTGATTGGATTCGTGACTGATCACCAAGCGCTCCAGCACCGTGCTCAACGCGGCCTGCGCCTCGGCGGGCAGTTCGGCAAGAAGCTGCTCGGCGCGCTGCACCAGCGCACCGCCCAACCCGCCTAATCGCTGGTAGGCCTCGAAGCAGAGCAAGTGGCCGCTACGCGCCTCGTACAACGCCTGCAAGGTGTACTGCAACATCGGCAAAGCTTCGGGGTGCGCCACCGCGGCATCGCGCAGCACATCGTCGAGTCCGAGCAGACCATCAGTTTGCTTCTCGAATACCAACCCGGCCGCTTGAGCAGGGCGACGGATGATTTCCGCGAGCTCGCCGGCGCTCGGTGGCAACAGGTCGAAATGGCCATCCGGAATTTTCAATGTCGCAACAGCCGGCACTTGCGCCAGCAGACCGGGATAGAAATCGCTGCGGCCGATCATCACCACCAACACGCGCGGGCAAATGCATAACACGCCGATGGCGCAGTCGAGTGCCGCGCAATCACTGCTCGCCTGCCCATCGCTGTCAAGCACCGCTTCGGTATGATCGATCAGCAGCAACAAGAGTGTTTCGTGATTAACGGACCTGGGTGGACAGCGAGAAAAAGCCGACTCGATGTCCGAGTTCATCCGATCGGTCATTTCCTGCGCGGAAAGATGCAAGCATTCGTACACCGAATCGCGATCGGCAAAGACCGGGCGCTCGCCCAATGACCAATTTGACAAACCACCGGCCAGAATTGCCAATGCATCGCCCTGCTGGGCATTGCCGAAATCCACCCAAGCCATCGAGGCCACGCGCATTCCATCAAAGCCATTTTCGCGCGTGAGCAAGGGCAACACGCCGGCGCGCAACAAAGAGGTCTTTCCGCAACCGCTCGGACCGATGACCAGAACAAAACGATTGCCGTTGCGCAATTGCCGCCCAAGTGCATCGAGCAATCGTGCGATGCTGCGCGCACGGCCAAAAAATACGCTGCTGTGTGTGGCGTCGAAAGAATTCAGACCGACGAACGGGCTGCCGTTCACCCAGGCAGCGCCCGAGCGTTCGACCGACATCGGGTAATTCTCCGGCAGCACCACATCGGCGATGAATCGATAACCGCGTTTCCGGATGGTTTCGATATAGCGCGGCGTGCGTACCGGATCGCCCAGCGAACGGCGCAAAATAGCCATGGCCCGCTGCACCGGCCCATCGCCGTAAAAAGTACCTCGCCAGATATCGATCAGCATCTGCTCGGTGCTGACCACCTCGCCACGCCGCACCGCCAGATAAACCAGCAGCTCCATCACCCGTGGCTCCAGCACGAGTTCGTGTGAGCCATCGACGATGCGCAGGCGCTCCGGCTCCACCAGCCAACTGCCTACACGCAAGAACTGATGCGTTCGACGGGAAGGAACAGACAAGGCATTCGGTACGGCGGAACCCAGCGGGTGGCTATCTATCGGGTCTGTCTGCATGTCTCACGATTGAAGGTTCCAGGCCATGCCGACAGAGCGCCAAGGCATTTATTACCGCGTGAAAACAAAAAACGGATTTTCGAAATACGTTGGCGACAAACGCCGAATAACTTACGTCCCGTGACCAAGACAAGACGCCCGCCCAATCAGACGCAACGATACCGGCGGACGGCAAGAAATGATCACATCCGAAAAACCAGCAACAGTCAAAAGGAAATAAAAATGACTTTCCCTCCAGGCGATTACGATCAAGTTTACGTTGCAACTCGGAATTCGCTACACGAATTGATCCGCCAAGGCACTGGAAAAGCTTCGTCGGGCACGTTTTCTTGCGGCAATTTCGACCGCAAACGCCACCCGAGTGTGGGCTCAAAGTACAAGGTAGCAGCCAACGCCAATAAAAGGCGGCATGAGCACTTGTTGGAATGCTTTGCTTTCGAGCATCGGACCGGCAAATTCAAGTAGGCAATACCAACGTGCAGTGGCATGCAAACAACTCATCCGGCCAGTATGGCCGCGACGAAAAATAATTCACTCGCAAATACAGAAAAGGAAATACTTATGTCCGATTTCAATTTGAAACTGCTGATCGACGAGGCCGATCTGATGAACGTGCGCAGCTCCGGCCAGCGCATTACCTTGGCCAAGCCGGTGAACTCGGAAGCTTCTCCGAGCGTGGTGTGGTTGTCCATCGATCCGTTCGAGGGCACCGATGTAAGCTGGAAGGAAGAATATGGCATCTATGCATCGACAACTGCAATTGTCGAGGGCGCATCCATTGCCAAATTGACGGAAACCGACATCGGCGCGCTTGACGGCGCCAATTACACCTTCACATCCAATGCGGTGTTCGAGGGCCCATTCACCGCACATAGCGTTCCCAAAGGCACTTTCGGCGCGCAGAACGATATGCCACACGACGACTATCCTTTGCTGACTTTCGGTCTGACCCAGTCGGCCATGGTCAACCAAAAGCCGGCTGATCGCAAACCGATTTCTGCAACCCCGGTATTGGCCACGCAGTTTGCCAGCATGACGCCGTTCACCACGGTGTATATCTGGCTGCAATCGCAGTTTGCCAGCGAGACCATCATCACCAAAATCACCGGCAAGAGCGCCAAAGCCAAATTTGGCGGTGGTATCACCGATATCACCCTCAAATACAATCCGTCACTGGGGCTGTTTGTCGCCTATAACCCACAGGGTTAATCGATGACGTCCGATTCGACGGTCGTGTTGTCGATACCTTTGCCGATGTGATTCCGGCAGGTGGCTGTCCCGATCGGGGCAGCCACCATTGTGTCCTCATCAGACAGCGGGCGAAGAAACCAATGGCCGCTTATACGTTGATGTCGCAGATCGGCATCAATGGTGTATCGACTCTGTATGAGCCAGAAAACTGAGCCAGGCAACCTTGAAACGAGCGGGTGACCTGAGACGGATCGCATAGCCAATCCGATGGTGAGCTTTCTCTCCCTTCGAGGCAAACCATAGACCATTCGATGCAACACCACGTGTTGCGATCTACCTGAGCATTAGGCAGCAATGGAACAGCTCGGGAAAATAAAGGGCATAAAACAGTGAACAACGAGACGCTGTTGAACATGATCCTCGATGATCAAGTGCGAATCGTCGAAGCAATCAGCACAGGTGCGGCATGGGAAGTTTGGATGCAGATCGAGCTTATTTCTCTGTTGCGCCGAGCAGGAATCCAGACAGCCCGTGAAGTACCGTACCCGGAACCGTGCCAAAGTTTGCGTCTAGACGTGCTTGCACGGGACCCTCAAGGTCTGTATGCGATCGAATTGAAAGTGGAGAGTGCGACCAACGCTGGAGCAGCGGTGCTAATCGATGCTCGGCAAGATATTGTCAAAATCATGAACTACTCGACGCCGGGTTCTGATTCTTGCGTCCGATGGGTGGTTGCAATCGGCTATAGCCTACCCGCAAGGAATGTTCTAAAGGGGTTCGCTGACATTCCAGCCAACAACGCGATTTACGAATATTCCAACAACATAGGAATCCTGGTTGCGGCCGTCTGACGCTTCTCAATGCGAAGCAATAACCTCGTCCACTGGACGGCTTCTATCTTGTTTCGTGAACGACGGTCTGCGGTTTCGCATCGATGCTTGCCTCGACGCGGGCAGTAAACACATAACCGGCACTGCGCTCGGTCTTGATCAATGTCCGATCCTGCAATTTGCGCCGTAAGCGCCATACCAGTACGTCGATGCTGCGGTCGATGACCTCGGCATCGGAACTGCCAATCAGCCGCAGGAGTTTCTCCCGGCCAAGCACTCGCTGCGGCGACTCGACGAATGCGAGCAGAAGTTTGCATTCCGAGGTGGTCAGCCGCAGGCTCTCGCCCTGTGGATCGATGAGCTGCTGTTGCTCCGGCACGAAGCGCCAGCCGGAAAATTCATAGACCTTGTACATACTTCGGGATGGTCCGGAATGCAGCGCTCGCCGCTGGAAAGCGCGGATACGGGCCAGCAGTTCGCGTGGATCGAACGGCGTTTTCAAATAATCGTCCGCGCCCATCTCCAAAGCGAGAATGCGCTCGACGTCATCGCCTGTCGCATCAGTGACGATCAGCGGCAGATCCATGGCGCAACGCAACTTCTTGAGTAATTCCAGATCGACTTCCCCGCGTGCATTCGGGCCGAGGATCAACATATTGACCGTATGCCGCTCCAGTTTTTTCCACAGATCCTTGGAAGTGGACGCCATGCTGACTTGGAACCCGTGCCTGCCCAGGTATTCGGTCAGTGTCTGGTGTCGTTGCGAGTCCATGCCCACATTAAGGATGTGCCAATTGTCCGTCATTGATTTTCCCCTACCCTTGCCGATGCCCGGGTTGGCCAGTGTGTTGGTCGGTTGCGATTGCCGGGAACGTCGGCTGCATTCGACGTACCCGATTCGTGAAATCCATCCATGACGACTGCTGTCGCATGGCTGGCCGGACCAAGCCTGGGTGGATTGGAGAAAATTGACTTTACGAATACCTTACGGATGAATTTTTCAAATCAAAACAGTGGCTTGTATTAACTCATCCACAGACATTCCATATCCGATACATGCCTTGCGGCGCGATGTTTTGTTCAAAAAGTACATGGATATCGACCCGAATACCGGCCTGCCCCTCTTCGGCAAGGCTTGTCATTGCATGCCAGACGCGCGCACTGATTCCGATCCCAAGACCAGGATCGAAACTGACCGGGAAATCACGCCGTGTACTGCCGACGAATCGGGCTGGCGTGCGGTTTACGGGAAATCGGGGATTATTTGAGCAACAACTCGATAGCCTTGCCCACAGCAGCGAAGGCGAAAGTGCCGGTCACATGCGTTGCCGCGCCGAGCCCACCGCCGCAATCTAGCTTGAGCGCTGCATCCGGACCGAGCGCCGGGCGAGTGCCGCAGACGCTGCCGTCCGATTGCGGGTATTTGACGTTCTCCAGCGAATAAATCGCCGGCACGCCGAAGTAGCGGCTGGCATTTTTCGGAAATCCGAATTCAGCACGCAGTTTTTTCCGGACCAGCGCCAGCAAGGCATCGTGCTCGGTGCGGGACAGGTCGCGAACGCGAATCTGCGTGGCATCGGTGCGGCCGCCAGCCGAGCCGACTACCAGCACCGAAATTTTCCTGCGCCGGCACCAGGCGATCATCTCGACCTTGCTGCGGAAACTATCGCAGGCATCAACCACCAGGTCGTAGCCGCGATCGAGCAGTTGGCCCAGATTCGAGGGAGTGAGAAAACTCTCCACCGTCTCGACCTGAAGCTTTGGATTGATCGCAAGACAGCGCTCGGCCAGCGCCACGCCTTTGCCGCGACCGTAGTGGCCATCGAGCGCGTGCAATTGCCGATTGGTATTGGAAAGGCAAACCTCGTCGGCATCGATCAAGGTCAACCTGCCGATGCCACTGCGTGCCAGGGCTTCCACCGCCCAGGAACCGACGCCGCCCAGGCCGACCACACACACGTGCTTGCCGGAAAGGGTTTTCACACTGCCCCGGCCATAGAGCCGGTCAACGCCCGCGAAGCGTTCATTCAAGATCGTATCCATCGCGCCATTGTAAGGCCTGATGACTGCAGCCTGACTGCCTCACAACGGGTGGGCGGCGATTCAGCCAGTGCCAGCTAGTGTCAGGCCACCTACGGCAGGAGTCCCTCGATGAATACCCGTCTGACCATCCTTGCGGTGCTGAGCGCCACGTTGGCCGCGTGCGCCAGCCAACCCTCTTCCAACTACGGCCGCAACTATTACCCGCCTTCGGCTCCCTACAACGAGCCGACTCGCTGCTACGACTGCGGACGCGTCGAAAGAATCGAAGTAGCCTATGGCGCCCGCGACAATACCGGCACCGGCGCGGTGCTCGGCGGCATCGTCGGTGGCGTGCTCGGCAACCAGGTCGGCAAGGGCGATGGCCGGAAAGCCGCGACTGTCGCCGGTGTCGTCGGCGGTGCGGTGGCCGGCAATGCCATCGAAAAAAACCGTAGCGGCCAGATCTACAACATCACTGTCCGCATGGACGATGGCCGGCGTCTGGTGCTCAGCCAGAATACGATCTCCGACGATCTTCGCAACGGCTCCCCGGTGCGCGTGATCAACGGACGGGTCGTGCCGCTGCGATAACCGTGCTGTTGCGATAACCATTCACGGGGCGGTGCATCAAGAATTGCACCGCTCCGTTTGTCTGTCCAACGCATGCAACCGGAAGAAGCTCGCGCTGTCCGCGAAGTACGCCAAGAAGCGCAAAGGGAAGCCTGAGCAAAATTGCATTGAGTTGCCCAACCTCACTGCTTGGCAGTGCATCGACATGGCACATCCGTGTCCGTTTTGCCGGCCGGGTCGATTTCCCGCAAAATGAATAAAGGCATTTCGCTTTATATTTGCGTTCCTTTGCGTCCTTGGCGGACAACGATTTCCCGCTGCACGCACGAATTCGGCAAAGCCGACTCATCGGCCTTTAACGAAAACCAGACACGCTGATCGGCCCGGACTGCGCAGGCGCATGCTATCTTTGCCGCGAAAAATCCAGGAGGCCCAGGCATGCGATGGTTGATCGTTCTTCTCGTCGGACTCGGTGTCGGCGTCATGTGCACGGCCATGGCCATGAATACCTTGAGCCGCGCGTCTGCCTATCCCCGGGGCGTCATGGTCGTCATCGGCCAGCAGTTCAAAGCCCTGGACAAAAGCGTCAAGCAAAATCGCTGCGCGACGACCGATGTCACTCCACGCCTGCAAACGCTTCGCTTCGTCGCCAACGACATCGAGCCAGCTTTTGAATCCTTGCAAGGCGATGCGCAGTTCGGCCGCTACGCGGGCGATTTGCGCGCCGCCGCCGATGCCGCGTTGATGACGCCACCAGCCAGTTGCGCGGCGGCCATCGCGGCGCTCAATCGCATCGACAAGGCTTGCGATAGTTGCCACCGCGATTATCGAAACTGAGTGCCGCGATCCGGATCGGCCGGCTCGTCAACGCTCGATCCAATCGGCGATTACTTGGGTGATGACATCGGGCGATTTCATCCAGCGGAAATGATCGGCGTGCGTGCCCAATCGCTGCGTGTCGAATAGTTCCTGGCGCTGTTGGCCCTCACCCAATTTAGCCAGCAACGCATCGAGCGAAGCCTGCGGCGCCAGCCAATCCTCGCTCAGGCGCATGCCCAACACCGGTTGGACGATTCGGCCGATCCGACTTTCAATGTCCTCGCCCACGCCCACCTCGGTGTAACTGCCGGTACGTACGGTGCTGGCCCATTCGCGCATCAAGCGCGCTGCTTCGCGCCCGGCCCATTGCAGGCGGTCGCCGGGGAAATAACCCATCGCATGCGTAATCGGTGCAATCGCACGGGCAAATCCAGCGATGGCCCAGCGCCGCGATCCGGAAAAACTGCGCGCATCCGGAACGCCGGTCGCCAGCAATACCAATCCTTTCGCCGACTCTGGCATTAACGCGAGGGCAAGCACCGCGAGTTGTCCGCCGAGGCTGTGTCCACCCAAACTCCATTGCAGGCCCGGCGCCGATTGGCTGGCTGCGGCGAGCGTCGCAGGCAGATCATGCGTGAGCAGTTCACGATAGCCCCAATCGCATCGTCGCGATGCGCGCAGCGAACTGCTGTCGTTGCCTCGCCATTCGTGCACGGCGACGCTGATGTTGCGCGCGGCCAGGCTCTCGGCCATGCGTGCGTACTTGATCGCCGGTACGCCCAGCGCCGGAAGCCACAACAATCCATATTTCGCGGCAGGCGCTGGCCATAATCTCGTGAGCCAGCGGTGCCCATCGGCGGAATGAGTCGGTATATCCATGTATTGTTCGTTACCTGACGATGACCGCCGTCATGGTAGTGCCAATCCACCGCAACAGCCGCTCGTTTTTGCGAAGTTCGCCGAGCACAGCAAACACCGCGTCGCGCGGATGATTCGATTCGGCGTGCTACACCGGTCATCCCTTGTTTCGACGAGTGCATCCTGCGCTTGCGCCGGTGATCGGCAAGGCACAGGCAGCCGCTCGCATTGCCTGTCCATATCGCAGAGCCAAACCCGCTAAGCTTCGCCGATGGATACCACTCTCATTCTGTTCGCCCTGGCCGCATTGCTGATCCTGGTCGGCCTGATCGGCACGATTCTCCCCGTCCTGCCCGGCTTGCCTCTGGTGTTCGCCGGTATGCTGCTGGCGGCCTGGGCCGAGGGTTTCACTCGTATCAGTGTCTGGACAATGGCGGTGCTGGCGCTGCTCACGCTGGTTTCGCTCGCGGTGGATATCGGCGCAACCGCGATGGGCGCAAAGCGCGTGGGCGCGAGTAAATCGGCCATGTTCGGCGCAGCATTGGGAACGCTGTTGGGCGGTATTTTCTTCAACATTCCAGGTTTGTTGCTGGGCCCTTTCATCGGCGCGGTGGCTGGCGAGTTGATCCAAGGGCGCGAACTGCTGGCCGCCTCCAAAGTAGGATTGGGTACCTGGCTCGGGCTGGCGTTCGGCGCCGCGCTCAAGCTGGCGCTCGCCTTTGCCATGCTCGGCATCTTCGCTGTCGCGCTGTTTTGGAATTGACGCGCGTTATTCCTGCAATGCACGCAAAGTGACCGAAGGCGGCGCGCCGATCACCCGCCGCGTTGCCAACATGCCGGCGATGATGGCCGCAGCCATGCCGGCCGCGGCACCGGTCAACGCCAGCCGAATATCCGCCTGCCAGGGCAGATCGAACACTTGCTTGGCGATGACACCCGCCAACACCGACGCGGCGATTGCGGCGGTCACGCCCGAGAGCAAACCGATCGCGGCGAACTCCGACGCCTGCGCCAAGCGCAATTGCCGACGGCTACCGCCAAGTACACGCATCACGGCGCCTTCGAGCAGCCGCTCGTCCTGCGAGGCACTGATGGAAGCCAGCAGCACCAGGATTCCGGCCGCCAGCGAAAAATAAAACACTGCCTCCACCACTGCCGATACTTGATTGACTGTGCTGCGCACCTGATCGAGCACCGCATCGATGTCGATCACCGACAGATTCGGAAATTGCACGACAAGACTGTTGGCGAGACCCAAGTGCTCGGGCGGAAGCCTGACCGCACCGACATAACTGGCCGGGAATCCTTCCAGCGAACCGGGCGATCCGAGCACGAAGAAATTGGGCTGGAAGCTTTCCCAATCGACCTTGCGCAAACTGCCGATGGTCGCTTCATAACGCTGGCCGGCGATATCGAAGGCGATGCGATCACCGAGCTTCCAGCCGAGTGTCTCGGCCATGCTCTGCTCGACCGACAACTCGGGTTTGGCGGTGCCGGCAGCCGACCAGAATTTGCCGGCAATCACTTCATTGTCGGGCCGCAATGTCGAAACGCTGGAGAGATTGAACTCACGTTCGGCCAGGCGTTGCGCGCGTTCGCCGTCATCGGAAAAGCTCTTGCCGGTCACGGCCTTGCCATTAACCTCGACCAGGCGGCCGCGAACCATCGGATACAACACCGGCGAGGCCACGCCGCCCTCGGCGAGATAGCGCGTGACCGGCGCGACCTGCTCGGGCTGCACATTGATCAGGAAACGATTGGGTGCGTCTGCGCGTATCGTTTGCTGCCAGCGCGACAGCAAATCGGTACGCACGAAAGTCAGCAACAGCAAAACCATCAAGCCGAGCCCAAGTGCGGAAATCTGCGCCACGCTGCTGCCGGCGCGACGGCTCACATTCGCCAGGCCATAACGCAACGGACCGCGCAGGCGCTCGCGGATGCGACGCACCAGCACGATCAATCCAAACGCCAATGCCGCCAACACCAGCAAGGTGCCGATGATTCCAAGCAGCATCACCGTACCCAGCATCGGCGAACCGGCCTTCCACCAAAGCAGCAAGGCCAGACCTGTCAAACCCAGCGCAGCGGCGGCGAGAGCACTGGGCTCGGCGATTTCCAGATCGCGGCGCAAGACACGCAGAGCCGGCACCCGGCGCAGGGCCAACACCGGCGGCACGCCGAACGCGAGCAGTACGGTCAGGCCGACGCCCAATCCAGCCAATGCCGGTTGCCATCCGGCCGGAGGAATCGCCACACCCAACACCGTCGCCAACTTGCCCGCGACCAAGGCCTGCAACAGCAACGCCAGACTCACACCCGCGACGCTGGCGGCCAGACCGAGCATCAGCAACTCGCCGACATGAATGCCCACCAGCGTGCGTTGGCTGGCGCCAAGACAACGCATGACCGCGCTACCGGCCAGATGCCGGGCACTATGCCGCCGCGCCGCCATGGCCACGGCGATCGCCGCCAATACGACCGCGACCAATGCGGCGAGCCCGAGGAACCGGCCAGCGCGATCGAGCGCCGAACGAATTTCCGGCCGCGCATCGGCGGCTGTTTCCAGGCGTTGCCCGCGCTGCAAATGGCTACGCGCGATCGCGACAAAATTCTCGACCGCGGCCGGCTCGCCAGCCACCACCAATCGATAAGTGATCCGGCTACCTTCCTGCACCAAACCAGTCGCGGGCAGATCGGCCAGATTGAGAAAGACCTTCGGCCCGGCGTTGAAATAATCCAGCACCGCATCCGGTTCCTGAACCACCAACGCCACCAATCGCAGTTGCAGATTGCCGATGCCGACTCGATCACCGATGCGCGCGCCGATCGCCTGCGCGCCGGCTCGTGAAATCCAGGCCGTGCCCGGTGCGGGAATCGCGGCGGCGATCGATTCGGTTCCTGCGACTTGTCGCTGAATGCGGAAGTTGCCGCGCAAGGGAAAGCCTTCATCGAGCGCCAGCACTTCGCCGAGTTTGAAGGTTTCACCGGCGCCGATCATGGTTCGGAAACCCTGCGTCTGCGTCCGCCGCAGGCCGGCCGCGTTGGCCGCGCCCCGCACCGGGCCGGTGATCGCCTCGTCGGCGCGCACCACCGCATCGCCGCCAAGCAGGCGATTGGCCTGGGTCGCCAGCGCGCGTTCGGCGCGATCGGTCAGAAAACCCACCGCCGTCACTGCCGTCACTGCCAATACCAAGGCCGCCAGCAGAATGCGGATCTCGCCCGCGGCCAGATCCCGGCGCAACTGCCGCCACGCCAGCAGCGCCACCTTCATTGCGGCACCAGCCGGCCGGCGACCAGCCGCAGCACGCGAGTGCAGCGCGCCGCCAGGCGTTCATCGTGCGTGACCAACACCAGCGTCGTTGCCGCCTGGGCATTGAGCTCGAACAACAAATCGATCACCGCGCGCCCGGTCTGGGTATCGAGATTGCCGGTGGGCTCGTCGGCAAACAGCAGCGCCGGCCGGGTCACGAAAGCGCGCGCCAAGGCCACGCGCTGTTGTTCGCCGCCGGATAACTGGCGCGGATAGTGGCTCAGGCGTTCGGCCAGGCCCACCCGGTCGAGAATCGCCCGCGCCGGTCCCTGCGCATCGGCATCGCCGCGCAATTCCAACGGCAACATCACGTTTTCCAGCGCGGTCAGCGCGGGCAGTAGTTGGAAACTCTGGAAGACGAACCCGACTTTTTCGCCACGGATGCGTGCCCGGCCATCTTCATCGAGTGCCGACAACAAGGCGCCATCGAGATGGACGCTGCCTTCACTAGGCGTGTCCAGGCCGGCGAGCAGCGACAACAGCGTGCTCTTGCCTGAACCGGACGCCCCGACCACAGCCACTGCCTCGCCAGCGTCGATGCTGAAACTCACGCCTTCGAGAATGGTCAACTCGTGATCGGGCAAGCGAACCCGTTTGGTCAGGCCAGAAGCCACCAAGGCCCCGGGTTCAGTGCTTGAAAGCGAAGCTGCCGCCGCCATAGATGAGCTCATGAGCCAAGGAGTGCAGTGGATGAAACCAGTACATGGCGTGTGCCGGGCCCTGATTCAACCGGCTGCATGGCTTTTCTTTTTGCTGTGCCTGGCAACAGTGCCGGCATTGGCCGCTGGCGGCAAGACCGTGCTGGTCATGGGCGATTCGCTCTCGGCCGGTTACGGGTTGGCTGCCAACCAGGGCTGGGTCAGCCTCACCGCACAACGCATGAAGACCACGCACCCGGCCTGGAATCTGGTCAACGCCAGCATCAGCGGTGAAACCACGGCCGGCGGCGCGTCCCGGATCACCACCGAGCTGGCACGGGTGAAACCAGCCGTGGTGATCGTCGAGCTGGGCGCCAACGATGGCCTGCGCGGTCTGGAACTGGCACAGACGCGCGCCAACCTGGAAAAAATGATCCGCGCCGCGCAAGCCGCCAAAGCGCGCGTACTGCTGATCGGCATGCGACTGCCACCCAATTACGGGCCGGCCTATACGCAGCGTTTCGAGAAGATCTACACCGATCTGGCCCGGCAATACAAAACCGCCTACCTGCCCTTCCTGCTCGCGCCGATCGCTACCGACCGCAATGCGTTCCAGCCCGACAACCTGCATCCGGTCGCCGCTGCTCAACCCAAGTTGCGCGACCATGTATGGACGGCACTCGAACGCTTGCTCTGAAGCGTGTTCGCGTCGAATGCAACGGCGATCATGACGGCGGAAAAACGATCTCGATCACCCGATCGGACGTATCGAAACTGCCATCGACCCGCCAACCCATCGCCGCCGCCAGCCGCCCAGTCAAACTGATCCCGAGCTTGAGGTCGCTGCGTGCGGGTTTGGCAGCCGTTGCCATCTCGCTGCTCGCCGGTGGTCCCGAACCAAAACGAATCTCGAGTGTGTTGAACTCGAAGCGAATCGATAACCGGCCGCTCGTATCAGGCACGACCACCCGGCGCAGCAGCGAGCGCAACACCAGCATCGATTGCTGGCGCGGTGCGAACAATGTCTGCCCAGCGCCGACCGACAACTCCGCTTCGCTCAAATGCGGGAAAAACTTCCGGCACGCATCGAGACATTCGAGCAACGCCGCGCGCAAGTCGATCGCCTCGGGCGCATCGAGTTTTTGCCGCGCCAATACAAACAGGGTTTCAGTCTGCTCGGTCAAATCCAGCATGCCCCGTTCCAATCTGCGCAAGCGTTTGCTCTGCACTGGATCGGCATCGGGGTCGTCAAGCAGCACTTCAGTCACGCCGCGCACGACCGCGATCGGAGTTCGCAACTCATGGCTGGCATCGGCAAAGAACGCCAGTTCGTGTTCCTTGGCCTCGACCAGACGCGACTGATACTGATCGATCGCCTGGGCCAGGCGTCCCACCTCGTCGCTGCCAAAACCCGAATGAAGCTGCGTCCGAATCGGCCGCACCGGCAGCGACTCGACCGCTGCTGCCAGTTTGACCACGGGTGCGACGGTGCGGCCGGCCCAAGTCCAGCCGAGCCAGCAACTGATCGCCGATCCCGCCAGAACAATGACCAACAAGATCCAATTGAGATGGACTTCGAGTTCCTCGATATTCTCGAGTCCGATGCTCAGATAGACCCGCCCTTCAGGCGCGTCGAAAACCCCGACGTGCACCTCGTTTCCGCTCTCGTCATAGACCTCGTGCGTACCGAGCGCAAGGCCCCTGAGATACGGCGGTACGTCACCGTGTCCGGCTTTTCCGGAAACATACGAACGCATCGGCGTGCGGCTGAGCAATGGCGAAACCGCATCTGCGCCAGTCCCGATACCCAATGCCTGTGCCTGCCCCAGAAGAATCTGTTCCACCACCACGTGCTCGTAGTCTTCGGCGATGAAAACCGTCGCGGTGGCGAACAAGAGACTTAGGACAAATCCCAATGCCGTGTAGGCCAGTGCCACACGCGCCCTGAGCGCAAGTTTAAACATCCGCTGGCCCAGCGATCCGATAACCGATGCCATGGACCGAGTGAATCATCGGTCTGTCGAAAGGCCTGTCGAGCATGGCCCTGAGCGAATAGATATGCGAATGCAGCGATGCGATGTCGCCGCCATCCTCGCCCCAGACCGCGCGCATCAGCAATTGGTGGGTGACCACGTGGGGAGCTTGTTGCAGCATCACTTCCAGCAACTGCGCCTGGGTCCGGGTCAAGGTGAAACTCACGCCAGCGCGGACGGCCTGCATGGACAAGGGATGATAGGAAATGTCCCCGCACACCAGCGTGCTGCCCGGCAACGGGCGTCCGCGCCGATGCAACGCCTGCAATCGCGCCTCGAGTTCGGCCAAGGCAAAGGGCTTGACCATGTAATCGTCGGCGCCTTCGGAAAATCCGCGCAATTTGTCATCGAGCGTGTCGCGGGCGGTCAACATGAGCACCGGCACGCCGCGACCGGATTCACGAAGCCGCCGGCATAAATCCAGGCCATCGAGCTTGGGCAGCCCCAGATCGAGAACAATGGCATCGAAGGCCCCGCGCATCGCCTCTTTCAGGCCCGCCTCGCCATCCGCCGCGTGATCGACCGTATAGCCACGCCGCTCCAGATAGTCCCAGATATTGGCGGCGATATCGTGCTGGTCTTCGACAATCAGGACTCTCAATTCGACCGCCACACCCGAGAATATCAGCTCATTTTGTCACTGCCTCGGCCGGTTGCAAGGCTGGGCCGCCCGATTGCCCTCGCGAACCGGAACCAGCGGAGTCGTTGCTTGGCTGTGATGGAACCTGCGCGGCGCGATCCCCGTATCTCGTGTGAAGCAGGACATGAGTGCCGATGCGCGATGCCGTCACCAACTGCAAATGGACTCGAATATCGGGAGGCAGGCCATCGAACAGCCAGCGCTGCGCGACAAAGTAAGCATCCTCGCGCTGGGCCAGGAGCTTTCGCAACTCCGGATGGCCGACGATCTTTTTCGCCCGGCCGCGCGAATAAAACTCCGCCGAATAGGGCCGCCGGTCCAGATACAACAGTGGCGCGGGATTTGTCGAAGTGTTGAGCCGCTGGTATGCGGTAATCAATTCCTTTTGCGACTGAATTCCCGCGTACGGCCAGTACAACCACACGATGCCCGCGAACGCGATGGGAGTCAGTATGCCGAGCCAGGCAACCCGGCCCTTACTCCCACCGGACGCGTGGCTGTCCCACATTCCGGCGACCAGCAAGGCAAAGCCGGCCAATCCCGGCAACACATAGGTCGGCAGAACATTTCTGGCCGCCGTGAAAAAAATCACAGGCGCCAACATCCAGCACAAAAGGTAAGCCGGCCAGTGGTCGCTCGCGGGGGATATCGAGCCGAAGGTAGATCGCATCGCCGATGGTATCGAACCTCGCAATCCCTCCCACCACGAAGCCCGCCTGTATCTGCGCGCCAGTTGCCATAGCGCCCAAGGCGACCACGGTAAAGTCGCGACAAAAAGATAAAACCAGATCGTGCCGCGCGCATGGGCATGACCGGAGCCGTACAAGTCTCCTCTCCAGCCGGTGACGGTAAAACGCTGCCAGTGTTCCCCGACCAGGAAATAGTGCAGAAATCCCGGCGATTGCGTCTCCGCCGCCCAGTACCACGGGATCACCAGAGCCACGGTCAGCGCGGTGCCGGTAACCCAGGGCAATGCACGCCAGATTTGTCGCACGCGTCCGGTCAGCACAGTCCAACCGATCACTGGCGCCAGTGAGAGAACCAGCGCCACCGGTCCTTTCGCGAGCAAGCCAATCGCCAAGCCGAGAAAAAACAGATAACCCCAAACCCGCGAGCCGCTGCGGTATGCCAGCCAAAACGCCACCATCGACAGGGTCGTTCCGAAAAACATCGACGGATCGGTCATGACCGCGCCAGCATCGACCATCATCAACATCGTCGTCGCAAGCACAACGCAGGCTCGCAGCGCGAAGTTTTCTCCGCGCTGCCGATAGGCGAGTACATACACCAGTGCGCATGCGCCGATGCTCAACAACAACGCCGGCAAGCGCGCGGCGAATTCATTGATGCCGAACAATCCGTAGGAGATCGCAGTCAGCCAGATCGAAAGCGGCGGCTTGCCCCAGAACGGCACGCCATAGTCGATCTGCGGCACGATCCACTGGCCGGTCTCGAGCATCTTCCGTGCGATTTCGCCATATCTGGCCTCGGTCATGTCGGCCAGCGGATAGGCTGCGAGCGTCAGCAATCGCACCAGCAACGCCAGCGCCAACAGCACGATCATGCGTTGCCGGATCGTCCACCGAACTCGCGAGTCCGGCTGGGCCATGACCGATGCCGGCACAACCAGGCAATCGGCCGCCTCGATCAAGGGCAAGCGATTTTCTTCAGCAGGAAAAATCTTCCGAAGGCCGCATTCATCCGGGACATCGGCTTCCATCACGATGGGGTCGCCCGGTCATCGTTCGCGAACCCATCGATGATAACCATCGACATGATCGCCATCGTCGATTGCCGATCGAGCCCGAAATGCCGAAAGACGGAGACTTCGCTCACAATGTCCGAGCACAGCGCCAGATGAAGGACTGTCGATCGAAATGAGGCGAGAGAGTCAACGACTATGCCGAAGCCGGATTGGGTGGCCTGTGGATATGCCGTATCAGTGCGCCGCCGAGAAAGTGAAAACCGGGGTATTGCGGCGATCGGTGGCATCGGTCACTGGTTGTGGAGCCAATCAAGAGCGCCACCCTCTCAGTAATCAATGTAATTTTCTCTCAGCCAATTCTGAGCTGATCGTTAAACCATCGGAGCTCGCTTGGCGTCACCAACTTATCGTAGATGCGGCAATGCCATCATCGACAGCCACTCATGCGTTGGCCAACACCTCGATCTCATCATAGCGATGCACGAACTGGCCGCTGCCGGATTTTCCGGTGAGTGCGGCAATGGCGCGGCCGACATCGATCGCATCGATGGATCGATATTGACGCAAGCCGCCAATCAATAGCGGATTGAACAGTGGCGAGAGCGCCTGGGCAAGCGCCTCGCCGGGCCGGCGTTCGCCGCGCGCGCCGAGCAGCAAACCCGGTTGCAGGATGTCGAGCCGATCGAATCCCATTTTTTCCAGTGAATCCTCGACCTCGCCCTTGACGCGCAGGTAAAAATTGCCCGACTGCCGGCTCGCACCGGCCGAGGACACGACGATGGCCTGGCGTGCGCCCAGATCGCGCGCGATCCGGGCCATCCGCAACACCAACTCGCGATCGACGGCGATGAACGCCTCGCGCGAGCCCGCCGTCTTCAAGGTCGTGCCGAGACAACTGACGTAAGTATCCAAAGTCCCGCCCGACAACGCCGCGTGCAATTCTTCTTGTAATCGGGCGTCATCGGCGGCATCGGACAAAGATGCGACGATGGCGATCAAGCGCCTGTCGTCCGATGCCGGCATGCGCCGCACCGGCGCCAGGATTTTCCCGGACCACTGCCTATCGCCGAGCAGGCTGGCGACCACCTTGCCGCCCACCAATCCGGTCGCACCGGCGAGCAGCAGATTCGATCCCGGTGTCATCCGGTCAGGCCCAATCGCTCAGACCCTCGCGGGCATAGAGCTCCTTGAATGACGGTCGTGCCTTCATCAATCGCGCGTTAGCATCGAGCGCCGGCCAGGCCGTGGCCGGCTTGGGCATGTTCCGCGACCAGCGCATCAACATGCTGAGCATGAAATCCACCGCGCAGATTTTTTCGCCGAGCAGGTAAGGGCCATTGTTCGACAGATGCGCGTCCAGTCGATCCCATCCGGCTTCGATGCGTTCGCGCGCCCTGGCCTTGCTCGCCTCGCTATTGGCCTCTCCCGACGCCTCGGCCGGATAGAACCAGGCGCGGAAAGCCGGTTGCATCGTATTGGCCAGGAAAAACATCCATTGGTAGTAACTGGCGCGATCGATGCTGCCCGGCGCTGGTGCGAGATTTCCTTGCGGATAGGCATCGGCCAGGTGCAACGAAATCGCCGCCGCCTCGGCGACCGGCTTGCCGTCGATCACCAATGTCGGCACGACGCCTGCGGGATTGATCGCAAGGTACTCGGCGCTTTTGTGTTCGCGCGCTTCCAGATTGAGCGGGTGCAGCTCGTGCGGCGCCTGCAATTCGATCAACAGCCAATGCACGACCATGCTGGCCGCACCGGGAGAGTAATAAAGAGTGGTCATGTCACCTCCAACGTAGGGCCGTCATCATAAATCCTCGCGGCGTTGCGCGTACGCACGATGAAACATCGGCAATGAATTGCCGGCGACGCGAGTTCGCCAGGAACCTGCAGCGCCAAGAAAAAGCCCCGGGGTTTCGGCCCGGGGCTGTGTGTATGTGTGAGTGCGCTAATTACATCGGTTGAACTTCGTCTGCCTGCATACCCTTTTGGCCCTTGACCAGCAGGAAGCTGACCTTCTGGCCTTCTTTGAGCGACTTGAATCCGTTGCCTTGGATGGAGCGGAAGTGCACGAACACATCCTCTCCGTTTTCACGGCTGATGAAACCGAAACCCTTGGCGTCGTTGAACCACTTTACGGTACCGATTTGACGATCCGACATAAACATTTCCTTGAACGATCGATGGGAGCGCACGACGGAAAATCCGGCCGGCGCGACTGGGTTGCAAGGAAAGCGAAGTCCAAGATGAAGCGGATCGCTGGATCAACCGCATCAGGTCACAACTCACCGTGACCATTGCAAACACAGTCAACCAAAACATACCTTGTTTTCTGACAGGATGCGACCCCCCGGAACAGGCTCAGCGACGGCGTTTTTTAGCGCCTGATTTGGCCGGTTTTGTCGCTGCTTTACGTGACACATCGCCAATCACGTTCTTGACCGGGCAGACAGCGAAGACCGGGCATTTCCGACAACCGACCGCGAGTGCGATGGGGCAAAGAATCATCGGAACACTCCGGGAGTCTGAGTCATTCCACCCTACTCGCATTTTGTCCGGCGCAAGCCAAAACTTCGTGAAGGCGGGCATCATCGCCGCGCCTTCCAATCTTTCGACAGGTGTTGCTGGAATTACTCGACCACCACGGCGATCTTGCCGATCTTGGCCTGCCATTGCTTCGGGCCGGTCTGATGCACCGAAGTACCCGCCGAATCCACCGCCACGGTCACCGGCATATCCTTGACCTCGAACTCGTAGATCGCTTCCATACCCAGATCCGCGAACGCCAGCACCTTGGCCAACTTGATCGCCTTCGACACCAGATACGCCGCGCCGCCGACCGCCATCAAGTACACGGCCTTGTTGTCGCGGATCGCCTCGATCGCCATCGGACCGCGCTCGGCCTTGCCGACCATGCCCAGCAAGCCGGTGCTCTCGATGATCTGCCGGGTGAATTTGTCCATGCGCGTGGCCGTGGTCGGGCCCGCCGGTCCCACCACTTCCTCACGCACCGGATCGACCGGGCCGACGTAGTAGATGAAACGGCGGCGGAAATCGACTGGCAGCGTCTCGCCGCGATTGAGCATCTCCACCAAACGCTTGTGCGCCGCATCGCGGCCGGTCAGCAGCTTGCCGTTGAGCAAGATCACTTCGCCCGGCTGCCAACTGGCGACTTCCTCGGGGGTGATCGTATCCAGGTCCACCCGGCGACCCTTGGAGGCGTCGTAGGTGAGCTTGGGCCAATCCTCGAGCGAAGGCGGCTCCAGCGTTGCCGGGCCGGAGCCGTCGAGCACGAAATGCGCGTGACGGGTCGCGGCGCAATTGGGTATCAAGGCCACCGGCAGATTGGCCGCGTGGGTCGGATAGTCCTTGACCTTGATGTCGAGCACCGTGGTCAGGCCGCCCAGCCCCTGCGCGCCGATGCCGAGCGCGTTGACCTTCTCATACAGTTCCAGGCGCAATTCCTCGGCGCGATTACTCGCACCGCGCGCGATCAGATCGGTGATGTCGATCGGCTCCATCAATGCTTCCTTGGCCAGCAGCATCGCCTTCTCGGCGGTGCCGCCAATGCCGATACCGAGCATGCCCGGCGGGCACCAGCCCGCGCCCATGGTCGGGACGGTCTTGAGCACCCAATCGACGACGGAATCGGAAGGATTGAGCATCGCGAATTTCGATTTCGCTTCCGAACCACCGCCTTTGGCCGCGACGATCACATCCACATTTTCGCCCGGCACCACGCTCACATTGACCACGGCCGGCGTGTTGTCCTTGGTATTGCTGCGCTTGCCGGCCGGGTCGGCCAGCACCGAGGCGCGCAATTTGTTGTCGGGATGCAGATAAGCGCGGCGCACGCCTTCGTTGGCCATCTCCTCCACGCCCATCGTGGCGTCGTCCCATCGCACATTCATGCCGATCTTCAAGAACACCGTGACGATGCCGGTGTCCTGGCAGATCGGCCGATGGCCTTCGGCGCACATGCGCGAGTTGATCAAGATCTGCGCGATCGCATCCTTGGCCGCGGGCGATTGTTCGCGTTCGTAGGCGGCGGAGAGATTGCGGATGTAATCGACGGGGTGATAGTAGGAAATGTATTGCAGCGCATCGGCGATGCTGGCGATGAAATCTTCTTGCTTGATCGTGGCCATGAAAACGTTTTTCCTGAAATCTGCGGATGTATTTTAACGCGGGCTCATGCGACGCCGGACTCCAGCGTCTCCCAGCGGGCATAGGCCGTTTCCAGCTCGGCTTGCACCGCCGCGAACTGCTGGTTGTGCGCGGCGATCAACGCTGTGGCCTGCTGGTAGAAAGCCGGTTCGTGCATCTGATTGGTCATTGCCGTCAATTGGTTTTCCAATGTCTCGATGCGCGCGGGCAGTTGCTCCAACTCGCGCTGATCCTTGTAGCTGAGCTTGCGCTTGGGCGGTGTCGCGGCCGGTGATGTCGAAACAGGTTCGGCTTTGGTTTTCTCCGGCGATTTGCTGGCGGAAACAGGCGCGACCTTGGCATCGGTTTTTTTCTGCCGAAGCCAATCGCTGTAACCACCGACGTATTCGCCGACCCGGCCATCGCCTTCCATCACCAGGCAACTGGTGACCACGTTGTCGAGAAAAGCGCGATCGTGCGAAACCAGGATCAAGGTGCCCGGATAGTTGTCGAGCAATTCCTCCAGCAACTCCAGCGTCTCGACATCCAGGTCGTTGGTCGGCTCGTCCATGATCAGCAGGTTCGACGGCTTGGCAAACAACTTCGCCAGCAACAGTCGATTGCGCTCGCCGCCGGAGAACCGGGTAATCGGCGAACGCGCGCGATCGGGTGCGAACAAGAAATCCTGCAAGTACGCGAGCACGTGCTTGCGGCTGCCGTTGATCTCGATGAATTCCTGGCCTTCGGCGACGTTGTCGATCGCATTCCAGTCCTCGCGCAACTGGCCGCGCAACTGATCGAAGAACGCGATCTGCAACTGGCTGCCGGTCTTGATCTCACCCGATTGTGGCTGCAATTCGCCCAACAGCAGTTTCAGCAGCGTGGTTTTGCCCGAACCATTGGGACCGATCAGGCCGACCTTGTCGCCGCGGAGAATCGCGGTGGTCAAATCACGCACCATCACGCGCTCGCCGAAGGAGAAGCTCACTTCCTTGGCTTCGAGCACGCGCTTGCCCGACGATCCCGCCTCCGAAACCGCCATGCGCACATTGCCGCCCAACTCACGGCGCTCGGCGCGTTCGCGGCGCATGGCCTTGAGCGCGGTGACACGGCCTTCATTGCGTGTGCGCCGGGCCTTGATGCCCTGGCGAATCCAGACTTCTTCCTGCGCGAGTTTCTTGTCGAACAGATTGTTGGCCTGCGATTCGGCATGCAGGCGTTCTTCGCGGCGGCGCAGGTAATTGTCGTAATCGCCGGGCCAACTGGTCACCTGGCCGCGATCGATCTCGACAATGCGGGTCGCCAGCGCGCGCAGGAATTCGCGATCGTGGGTGACGAACACCACACTGCCGCCGAAGTTCTTCAAAAACTCCTCGAGCCAGGCGATCGACTCGATATCCAGATGGTTGGTCGGCTCATCGAGCAACAACACGTCCGGCGCCTGCACCAGCGCCTGACCAAGCAGCACACGCCGCTTCATGCCGCCCGAGAGCGCCGCGAATTCCACATCGGCCGGAAGCTCCAGGCGCGAGATCACTTCCTCCACGCGCCGTTCCAATTGCCAGCCGTGCTCGGCTTCGATGCGCGATTGCACGTCGGCCAGGGCGCGGGTGTCGATTTCATGGGCATGGCTGAGATGGTGGTATTGCGCGAGCAGCGCGCCCAATTCGCCCAAACCGGCAGCGACGACGTCGAACACCAGGCCCGCCATCGCTTGCGGCACTTCCTGCGCGAGGCCAGCGATCTTGCTGCTGAAGGTGCGCACCTGGCCATCGTCCGGGCGAATCTGCCCGGCCATCAACCGCATCAAGGTGGATTTGCCGGCGCCGTTGCGGCCAACGATGCAGACACGCTCGTTGGGTTCGATGGCGAGATTGACCTGTTCGAGCAGGAGCGGGCCGCCGACGCTGTAGTCGACATTCTGGAAATTGATAAGAGCCATCGCGGTATTTTACAGGCCCGGCGCGGCAACAAGGGCTTCGCGTTCACGAATTGCCGTGCATTGACCGTTCGACAACTTCATTGCCGTCGGAGCAAGATCGGAATCTGCCCAATGACCGAACCCGATCATCGAGAACCCCATGCCCCGCACCTCCTGCTATCGCGCCTGCCCCTTGTGTGAAGCCATTTGCGGACTGGACCTGCAGTTCGAGGACGGCCAACTGACGGCGATCCGGGGCGATGCCGCCGATCCGTTCAGCCGGGGCCACATCTGCCCCAAGGGCAACGCCATGCTCGATCTGGAATCGGACCCCGACCGGCTGACCCAGCCGATGCGCCGCACCGGCACGCACTGGCAGGCGATCGGCTGGGACGAGGCCTTCGCCCTGGCCGGTGAGAAACTGGCCGCCGTGCAACAGGCCCACGGCGCCAGCGCGGTCGCGGTGTATCTGGGCAATCCCAACGTGCATCATTTCGGCCATATCGCGTATCTGCCGGCATTGCTCAAGGCGCTGCGTACGCCGAATTTGTTCAGTGCGTCGTCGGTCGATCAATGGCCGCACCAGTTCGTCAATGCCGCGATGTACGGGCACCAATTCCTGCTGCCGATTCCCGACATCGATCACACCGATTATTTCCTGATGCTCGGCGCCAATCCGGTGGTTTCCAACGGCAGCCTGATGACCGCGCCGGACATCACCAAACGACTCAAGGCGCTGACCGCGCGCGGCAAACTGGTGGTGGTCGATCCACGCCGCACCGAGACCGCACAGATCGCCAGCGAACACCTGTTCATTCGGCCCGCAAGCGATGCGTTGTTCCTTGTTGCCTTCGTGCAGGCATTGATGCGCTGCGGACCGGCGCGCACGACGGCCTATGCGGAAAAACTCTCGGGTCTCGACAAGGCACTGACGGCGATCGCCGGCATCGATTGCAGCGGCCTCGCCGCGCACACCGGCATCGACATAGCCACCGTCGATCGCCTGGCCGGCGAATTCTATGCCGCACCGCGCGCCGTGGCTTACGGGCGCCTGGGCGTCTGTGTGCAGGCGTTCGGCACGCTCTGCCAATGGCTGTTGCAGATCATCAACTTGTACACCGGCAATCTCGATCGCGAAGGCGGCGCGCTGGTCAACGAACCGGCCATCGCCATCACTGGCCCGGGAACCAGCCCCGGACTTCGCGGACGATGGAAAAGCCGCGTGCGCGGACTGCCGGAATTCTCCGGTGAACTCCCGGTCGCCGCGTTGGCCGAGGAGATTGCCACGCCAGGAATCGGACAAGTCCGCGCTTTGCTCACCGTCGCCGGCAATCCGGTGCTCTCCACGCCCAATGGACGCGCGTTGGACGTGGCCATGGAAAAACTCGAATTCATGGTCGCGATCGATCCCTACATCAACGAAACCACGCGACATGCCGATCTGATCCTGCCGCCGGCATCGGCGCTCACGCAATATCATTACGACCTGATCTTCAATGCTTTCGCGATCCGCCGCGTGGCACGGCTCAACGTCCCGGTGCGTGATCGCGAACCTTTTGAGCGCGCCGATTGGGAGATCGTCAATGGCTTGGGTGCGGCTTTTTCCGCCGCATCCGGAAAATCCTGGCAAGCCCTGCCGCCACCGAAAATGATGATCGCCGCGGGATTGGCGCGCGGCGGCAGCGGGTTGACTATCGAACAACTGGAAGCAACGCCACATGGTCTGGATCTGGGACCGCTGCGTCCATCGCTGTTGTCGCGCCTGGAAACCGCCAGCGGAAAAATCGAAGCCTCGCCGCAAGTGTTGCTCGACGAACTGCCAAAACTCGCCGAATACCTGCTTCATGACGTCGCCAGAAATGGCAGTCTGCAACTGATCGGCCGGCGCGACACGCGCAGCAACAATTCCTGGATGCACAATGCGCCGCGATTGGTGAAAGGCAAGCCGCGTCACCAGTTGCTCATGCATCCGCTGGATCTTGCCGCACGCGGTATCGGCGATGGCGCGCGTGTGCGTATCAGTTCGCGCACCGGCCAACTGGAAACCGATGTCGTCGCTTCCGCCGACATGATGCCCGGCGTGGTCTGCTTGCCGCATGGCTTCGGGCACGCACGCGAAGGCATGCGCATCACACGCGCCCGGCAAGTGCCCGGCGAAAGCTACAACGACCTCTCCGACCCGCAAGCGCTTGATGCCGCCAGCGGCAATGCGGCGTTGAACGGGTTGCCGGTACAAGTCGAACGTGTGTAACCGTAAGGTGGGCTTAAGCCCACCCTACAAACAAGCCATACTCGCCACATCCAGCAGGGCGAACATAAGGTGGGCGTAGGGTGGGCTTTAGCCCACCACCACCATCACCACCATCACCATCACCACATCAAACCAAACCGTAATCGACCCTACCGACCACCAATACCCGCCACATCCAACACCACCTTGCCGCGCGCACGACCGGCAGCTAAATACTCGTAGGCCTGGACGCATTGCTCGAGCGGAAACACCCGATCGATCACCGGGCGAATCGCGCCTTGCTCGACAATGCGCGCAATATCAGCCAACTGCGCGCCGTTGGATTCGGTGAGGTAGCGGAAATACTGCGCCGAATGCGCCCGCGCCGCGGCATAAACCTTGCGCGCCATCCAACGCATGGCCAACGCAATCAACAAATTCGGTGCCGATCGCTGCGCCATTTCCCGATCCGGCGGACCGGCCACGCTGACGACCGCACCGCCGGTCTTGAGCAAGGCAAAGGCATCGAGCGTGTGCTGCCCGCCCAGCGTATCGAACACCACATCGTAAATCGCACCGCGCTTGCGCACGTCTTCACGGTCGTAGCAGATCACTTCATCGGCGCCGAGCGCCCGCACCCAATCGGCATTGCGCGAACTGGTGGTGGTATCGACGATCAAGCCAAGATGCTTGGCGTACTGGATGGCGAAGCTGCCCAATCCGCCGGAACCGGCATGGATCAGGATGCGCTGACCGGTCCGCACTTGCGCACGATCGACCAGGCCCTGCACCGTGGTCAACGCGACCAGCGGCAACGACGCCGCACCGATCGCATCGAGATTGATTGGCTTATGCGCGACAAAGCGCGCCGGCTGCACGCAATATTCGGCGAACGCACCCAGTGTGTCGCGGCTGGCACGCACGAATACCGTCTCGCCGGTTCGGAACTCTTCGACACCCTCGCCCACCGCATCGATCACACCGCTGGCGTCGAAACCCACCGTGACCGGGAAATGCAATGTGTCGATCCGGCGCAGGTCGCCGCGCAACAATTTGTAGTCGATCGGATTGAGGCTGGCGGCGAGTATCCGAATCCGCACCTGTCCCGGGCCAACGGACGGCACCGGGATACGCTGGAGACGCAGATGCCCTGCGGCATCGCCGTAACCGATCGCCTGCCAGGCACGCATGGTCTGGTTCATCGACATCTCCCAAGTACCGCCGGCCCGCAGCCGGTCACCCCAGCAAAATCGCGAGTCGACTCATTCCCAGCCGCCATGCCAGCGCGGACACGCGATGAGAAACCCCATCGCGCGCCGGAATCAATGGTGGTGTCCGCCCTCGCCGTGCACATGACCATGGGTCAGTTCTTCCAGGCTCGCTTCGCGAACGTCGGTGACCTCGATGGCAAAGTGCAGCGTCTGGCCGGCCAGCGGATGATTGCCATCGACAGTGACTTCATCGCCCTCGATCTTGGCAATGACCACCGACATCGGACCTTGCGGCGTTTGCGCCTGGAATTCCATGCCGACTTCCAACTCGTCCACGCCCTGGAACGCAGCCTTGGGTACGACCTGGATCATCATCGGATTGGGCATGCCGTAGCCTTCTTCCGGCGAGACTTTCACGTTGAACACGTCGCCAGCGCTATGACCGAGCATTTCCTTCTCCAGGCCGGGAACGATATTGCCGGCGCCATGCAGGTACGCGAGCGGCGAGCGCCCGGCGGAGGAATCGATCACCTCGCCAGCGTCATTGGTCAAGGTGTAATTGAAAGATGCAACAGTCCGCTCTGCAATCTGCATGGTGAATCCTAGGAAAAGAGGGAAAAAACCGGCCGCTATTGTAAACGACCCCGGCCAGCCATTGGGCTGGCCAGGCCACGGCGGGCTATCGCAGCCCGGCGGGCCATCACGGTGCCGGGCTAGTGTCGGGGCGTCCCTCCTGCCGTTGTCGATGAATGCGACAATATCCGCTTCGATCCAACGACCAATGCCGCCCTATCGCATGTCCACCGCTTTCATCGCCGAAACCGTACTCGATGTCCGCCATTGGACGGACGATTACTTCAGTTTCACCACCAGCCGCGATGGCGGCTTTCGTTTCGACAACGGCCAGTTCGTGATGATCGGCCTGGAAGTCGAGGGGCGCCCATTGCTGCGCGCTTATTCGATCGCCAGCGCCAACTGGGAGGAGCAACTGGAGTTCTTCAGCATCAAGGTGCCGCAAGGCCCATTGACCTCGCGACTGCAACACATCCGTCCCGGCGAGACGATCCTGATCAGCCGCAAGCCGACCGGCACGTTGCTCATCAGCGATCTGTTGCCGGGCAAGACCTTGTATCTGCTGGCGACCGGCACCGGTCTTGCGCCATTCCTGAGCATCGTCAAAGACCCCGAAACCTATGAGCGCTTCGAGCGTGTGGTGCTTGCCCACGGCGTTCGCAACGCACACGATCTGGCCTACCGGCAATACCTGTGCGATGAACTGCCCAGGCACGAGTTCCTCGGCGAACAGATCCGTGAAAAATTCCTTTACTACCCCGCGGTGAGCCGGGAAGACTTCATCCATTCCGGCCGTCTGACTACCCTGATGGACACCGGCCGGATGAGCCAGGATCTCGGCCTGTCTCCGCTCGATCCCGAACACGATCGCGCCATGATCTGCGGCGGCCCGCAGATGCTGGCCGACTTCCGGCGGATACTCGATGTTCGTGGCTTCAATGCCGCGCCGCGCATCGGCACGCCGGGCCAATATGTCTTCGAACGCGCCTTCGTGGAAAAGTGAAAGACCCATGACAACCGATACACCCGCCTTCCACATCGGCAGAGCGCAAAGCACCGATGCCCCGCGTCTGAGCGAACTGCTGGCCTCGACCTTCCTCGCCGCCTACGGACATTGCAGCACGCCCGTGAACGTGCAGGCTTTCATCGCCGACAACTACCGGCCGGAACGCCAGGCCAGCGAAATCGAGTCGGCCGACATCATCAATTTCATCGCCAGCGCAGGCAGCGATCTCGCCGGCGTGGCGCAATTGCGGCTATGCACTCCGGTTCCGGCCGATGTCGATGGCCGCGCACTCGAACTGGGCCGCTTCTATCTCGATTCCCGCTTTCATGGCCGTGGCATTGCACAAGCGCTGATGCAGGCGGTGAAGAATGCCGCGCGCGAGCACCGAGCCGAACGATTGTGGCTGAGCGTGTGGAAGCAATCGCCGCAGGCGATACGTTTTTATGAGAAAGAAGGATTTCGCATCGTCGGCAGCACGATATTCACCGTCGGCGACGACCCGAAGGAAGATTGGCTGATGGCCTGCGATCTGATCAGCCAAGGCAACGAGGAAAATCGCGCGAACACTCCCACCCAGCAAACCGGCTGACAAGCCTGCCGCATTTCTCGCGACCGATCATCGATGCACGTTCGGACAGCAACATCGCACGGGACGGGTAATTCCTTGCGATCCCGCCATCAACGGCTCACTCAGCTGAGCACCACCGGAAGATCTTTTTCGATCTGCTCGGGCGTATCGGTCGGCGCGTAGCGCTTGACCACATTGCCGTGCTTGTCGATCAGGAACTTGGTGAAGTTCCACTTGATTGCCTCGATTCCAAGAAGGCCCGGTTTTTCCTGCTTGAGCCATTTCCAGAGCGGATGCGCGCCGTTTCCGTTGACCTCGATCTTGGCGTACAGCGGAAAATTCACGTCGTAATTGAGCGAGCAGAAATTCTTGATTTCCTCCGCATCGCCCGGCTCCTGGTGGCCGAATTGATCGCAAGGGAATCCAAGCACGACTAGCCCCTGTGCCTGGTATTTTTCCCAGAGTTTTTCCAAGCCCGCATACTGCGGCGTGAACCCGCATTTGGAAGCGGTATTGACGATCAGCATCGCCTTGCCCTGATAACTGGTTAGCGCTTGCTGGTCGCCGTCGAGAGTCTGGGCGGAGAAATCGTAGGCGGTGGTCATGGTGTTTCTCCCTGGGTTTGCCGAGCGCTTGCTGTACAAGATCATACTCAGCAAGCGGGCGTTGGCACATCTGAAAATACGCCGCAATGCCGCAAACCGGTGCGCGATACCGCGGCACCGACCGGCCACCGCCCATTTCCTCGGGCCGCCGGAATGAAAAAGCCCCGGACGTTTCCGTCCGGGGCTTTTAATTTCGCGTGATGCGCGAACGTCTTAGGCGACTTGCACCGCGTCAGCCTGCAGGCCTTTCTGGCCCTTGACGACGGTGAACGTCACTTTCTGGCCTTCCTGGAGCGACTTGAAGCCGCTGCCCTGGATGGAACGGAAGTGAACGAACAGGTCCTCACCGCTTTCCGGGGTGATGAAGCCAAAACCCTTGGCGTCGTTGAACCACTTGACGGTGCCACTCTGACGATCCGACATAACAAACTCCTTGAAACAATAATTTTCGCGACCCGGAACATCCGGGTCCAGACTGAGGTTGCAGGGAGCAAGCTTGGCGAAACGATGTAGCGGATCGTTGGATCAACCGCACCGGGCCACAATTCACAGTGACCCGCAAACACAGTGCGCGCAACATACACGTTTTTCGCCGGAAAGCCAATGCCTGGCGAACGGCCATTCAGGCCCCGTCATCCCTGTTTCCGGGGCCAGCCTTCGCCAGCCCCGGAATATCGCCTCGATGGAATCAGGCTCAGAATTGCCGTTTGTACTCCAGCCCGAAGGTGCGCGGCTCGTTCACGAAGCCAGTCAGGTTGTTGAAGTCGATGCCGCCGACCAGGGCTTCCTTGTCGGTGATGTTGCGGCCAAAGAACGCAACCTCGTTCAGCCCGTCATCCCAGTTGTAACCCACGCGCAGGCCGCCTTCGAGCAGCGGCTTGCCGCGGAATTCGGCCGAGTCGTACAGGAAGAAGCTGATTTCGCTGCGGAACGCCCAGTCGGTATAGACGAAGAATTCGCCATTACCCATCGGCACGCCGTAACGGGCGGTGAAGTTGTAAATCCACTTGGGCGCCTGCGGCAGGCGATTGCCGTTGATGTTGGCCAAGGTCACGCCGCCCACGACGGTTGTCGGGTCACGAATGATGCAACCGCTGCCGCAAACGGCGGTGGTCAGGTTCGGATCCTTGATTTCGGTGTCGTTCATGCTGGCACCAAAAGTGACCAGCAGGTTGTCGGTGAGATAGGCGTCGAAATCGATCTCGAAACCCTTGCCTTCGCTTTGCTTGGCATTGATGAGGGTGTTGAAGTTGGCGGTACCGCCCACGGCCGTCAACTGCTGGTTGTTGACCGTGTACTGGAACAAGGTGAAGCCCAAGCGCGCGCGCTTGTTCCACAGGTCGGTCTTGATGCCGAGTTCATGCGACAGGACCGTTTCGGTTTTGGCGATCGAGATCGAATCGCCAAACAGCAGACGGCCCTGGATGCTTGGTGCACGGAAACCGTTGGCGATGCGCGCGAAGAAATTCACGTCATCGGTGTACGACCAGGTCGCGCTGGCATCCCAGCTGATGTCTGAATCGCTCGGATCGGCGCGGAACGGACCGGCATGGTCTGGAACACCCAGGAACGCCAGCGGCGACTGGAAGCGTTCGGCGACAAAATCCTTTTCGTCGTGTGTATAGCGCACGCCGCCCTTGAGCTTGAGATTCGGCAGCAGGTCGTAGTCAGCCGAGAAATAGGCCGCGATCGCCCGGGTGTCCTGGTGCTGTTGAGCGAATCCGTCCCGAACACCGCCGGCCAGCGTGTTGAAATTCAGGCTGTCGATGGTGAAGCGTTCGTTGAAGTAATACAGGCCGCCCTGCCAATCGAGCTTGCCCCACTCGTTGGACTGCAGGCGAAGCTCCTGCGACCACTGGCGATGCGAAGGCAACCCGTCAGCGGACTCGGCCGAAAACGGAATGAAACCCGGGCCGGACACGGGGGTGAAAACGGCGCCGAAGCCACCGTCGATATCGCCCCGGCTGAGCGTATTGACGCTTTCATAGCCGGTGATCGAGTACAGGCTGACGCTGCCGAAATCCCAACGCAGGCGGGCGTTGGCGCCGTCCTGGTCCAGGTGCTGGAAGTTGTCGCCGTCGATGGAAACTTTGTTGCGGTCGAAACCGGAAACCAGATCGTCGGTGCCCGGCTTGATGATGTTGGCGCGGAACAATCTAGCGGTACCGTTCAGGTGACGCTTGTGCACGTTGAACAACGCTTCGAAATCGTCGTTGGGCTTGTACATCAGCTGCAAGCGCGCGGCGTATTCGTCATAGCCTTCCAGCGCGTCTTTCTCGCCAGTGAAAGTGTTGTCCACATAATCGTCGCGATGCTGGACGAGCGCGGAAAAACGCGCCGACACCGTGTCGGACAAAGCGCCGGTGACCGCGCCTTCGAGATTGGTGGTGCCATAGGTGCCGTAGGACACCTTGCCATAACCGCCGAACTGCTGGCTGGGCTTGGCCGACTCGAACTTCACCACGCCCGCCGGTGAGTTGCGTCCGAACAAGGTGCCCTGCGGGCCGCGCAGCAATTCGATCTGGTCGAGATCGAACACCGGAAAGCCCTTGAGGATCGGGTTTTCCTGCACGACATCGTCATAAACCAGCGAAACGGGCTGCGAAGCGTTGAGATCGAAATCGGTGTTGCCCAGACCGCGAATGTAAAAGCGCGGGAATGCGCGACCGAACGAGGATTCGATCTGCAAGCTCGGCAGGCGTCCCGACAGGAAGCGCACGTCTTCGCCGCCGGACTTGATCACATCGAGTTTTTCGCCGCTGATGGCGGTGATGGAAATCGGCACCTTCTGGATGTTCTCCACGCGCCGCTCCGCAGTCACGTTGACCGTCGACAGGGTCGTAGCCTGATCGGCTTCCTTCTTCGCGGCTTGATCGGTCGTTTGATCGGCGGCCTGGCCGGTTGCCTGGCTAGTCTCCTGCGCCATGACGGCGGCCGGCAAAGCCATTGCGATGGCCAAAGCCAATGCCTGATAGCGAATACGCGTGGTCACACCCTTCGAACTAACCATTTCGTTGCCCCTATGCATGATGTAAGGACTGGTCCGACACAGGCGGACACAGCCACCATTGTGGTTGAGCGATCGAGATCTATGCTGCATCGCAAAGCGACCGCCCCCCTCCCGGGGGTATGTCGATGGATACACTTGGTATGGCATCAAGTGCCGGCAAACAGCCGGCGCAGTTTAAACGGCTTCGCCGGTGGCGAAAAGCGGTTGTATCGGGAGTGCGGGGTCGCGCACGGTTCGCACTCCGGCACCTTTGCGTCGATTGCCCTGCGCATTCGGCGCATGGCCGGCGAAAACCAGGCACTGCCTCGCAACGACTGCAACGGCCTGCCCGTCTTCCACAAGCGATTGATTTATCTGGATACGCTCGACATCAGCGGCAGGTTGCCTAGCGCAAAAACCCGTTTCAGCGCGAATACTGCCAGCTCACCATCCGCCCTTCGCGATACGGCATGACGCCGTGGAAAGGCCGCGCATCGCCGTCGAACACCAGCGGCAGGAATTGCCGATCCCCCTCCCACAAGGGCAGATCGGCGATGCGCTCGACCTCGACCCACTCCAGGCTGCCCTCGGCATTGCTCTGGTACGGCGTGCCGCTGAAGCGGTCGATCCGGAACAAGAAGCCCAGCCAATCCTCACCGCGCTTGCCGAAACCCGGCCAACTGATCGTCCCGCGCAGCACCATCTGTTCGCAGACGATACCCGCCTCTTCGGAAATTTCGCGGCGCATGCCGGCCATGACATCCTCGTCGGGCTCGATCTTGCCGCCCAGTCCGTTGTACTTGCCCAGGTGCTGATCGTCGGGCCGTGCGTTGCGATGAATGAGCAATACTCGTTTGCCATCGGCCGACAACACATAACCGAGGGTGGCGAGAATGGGCGTATAGGGCATGGTGAGGCTCACGGTGAAGTCGGAAAATCCTGCGGGAGTTTGCTCGATTACCGGCCCGGAGCCCAGAAATATTTCATGCGCGCTTGACCCAAAGCGCGCCTTGCCGCAGTACCATCGGCAAGCGTTTCCCAACCACCTTCCAAGGAGATCACGCCATGGCCAAGGGCATGCAGCAAAAAAAGGAAGTCAAGAAAAAACCCGCCAAGACAATGAAGGAAAAGCGCGCCGAGAAAGCCGCGAAGAAAGGCGCCAAGGCCTGATTCGCGGCATTGGGAAAACTGGACGCTTCGACACAGTCCATCTCGACACCAATGCTTTCACCTGCGGACAGGCTTCATGAGAGCCTGTCCGCTTACTTGGTTCCAATAGAAAACATTCATGCACGAACCTGGCCGCCAGCCCACCATCGGGCAATCCGACCCGGCCTGACACTCCAGATGCAGCACCGGCACGGCACGCCGGAATTTGTCGAACCACGGGCCGCGCCGGAGAAATCCTGCGATCGCCGCATCATCAATGACGTGTTGCCTGTGAGCGGATCGCGATGAACCCACACCATTCCACAAAACTGGCCATCGTCGGAGGCGGCCCCGCCGGACTGATGGCCGCTGAAGTCGCCAACGCGGCTGGGCTGCAGGTCGATCTCTATGAAGGCAAGGGCTCGGTTGGGCGAAAATTCCTGCTCGCCGGCAAGGGCGGCCTGAATCTCACGCACTCGGAACCATTCGATAAATTCTTGCGCCGCTATGGCGCACGTAGCGAACACGTCGAATCCTGGCTGCGCGCTTTCGATGCCGATGCCTTGCGCGAATGGGCGCGCGGGTTGGGCGTGGAAACATTCATCGGCAGTTCCGGACGTGTGTTCCCGGCCGATCTCAAAGCCGCGCCCTTGCTGCGCGCCTGGGTCCGGCGATTGCGCGACAACGGCGTTCGTTTTCATGCCCACCACTATTGCCTTGGCTGGGATGCGCAAGGCGCGCTGCGCTTTGCCACGCCCGATGGCGAGCGCCCGGTTCTGGCCGAGGCGACCATCCTGGCACTCGGCGGCGGCAGTTGGCCGCAGCTTGGTTCGGATGGATCGTGGGTGTCCTGGCTCGCCGGGCGCGGCGTCGATGTTGTTGCATTGAAACCTTCCAATTGCGGCTTCGATGTCGATTGGAGCGAACACTTCGCATCGCGCTTTGCCGGCCATCCGATCAAGCCGGTGCGGGTTTCCTGGACGGGAGAGGACGCCCTGGTCCACGAGCAGCAAGGCGAGTTCGTGATCACCACGACCGGCATCGAAGGCAGCTTGATCTATGCGCTGTCGGCCAGCTTGCGCGAGCAGATCGCGGCCAACGGTTCGGCGACGATCCATCTCGACCTCGCTCCCGGCCGCGATCATTCCCGTCTGCTCAACGAATTGTCGCGCCCGCGCAACGGCCGCTCGATCGGCGAGCATCTACGCCGCAACGCCGGCATCGAGGGCGTGAAGGCCGGACTGGTTTTCGAGACCGTGCCCAAGGCCGAATGGTCCGACGCGGCAAAACTCGCCGATGCCATCAAAGCCTTGCCGATAACCCTGAAACGTCCGCGTCCGATCGAAGAAGCCATCAGTAGCGCGGGCGGCGTGACACCGGATGCACTCGACCCGCATCTGATGCTCAAGGCATTGCCGGGCGTGTTCTGCGCCGGGGAGATGCTCGATTGGGAAGCGCCGACCGGCGGATATCTACTGACCGCGAGTTTCGCGAGCGGGCGTGTGGCCGGTGCCGGGGCCGTTCGGTGGCTGCAACGGGAATCCTGATCCGGCGACGGATGGCCGATGCCGCTGGTCGGATGCGATCACGATCAATCCGGACAAACCCGAGCCGTTGCCCTCGTCGCTGCATTCCGAACTTGAATCGCGGGCATTGACCTTACGGCTTTGCACGGCAGAACATCATTCCGGTGCCGCCGATCGGGCATCATAGCGATCATTCATTCTTGCGACCGGCCATGGAAAACGAAACACCGCCCGAGACTGCGGCAAACGCAACGCCCCTGATGCTCCTGAGCGCAAACGAAGCCCGGGTCGTGGGCAGCCTCATCGAAAAAGAAGCCACCACGCCCGAAGCCTATCCGCTGACCGCCAATGCTGTGGTGCTGGCCTGCAACCAGAAAAACAACCGCGAACCAGTGATGGAGCTGGAACCAGGCGAAGTCGGCCACACCTTGCGCCATCTGGAAGGCACCGGGCTGATTCGTGCCGTGCATGGCGCGCGTGCGCAACGCTATGAGCATCGATTCGCGCAGGCGTACTCGGTGACCGCGCGCCAACAGGCCTTGCTCAGCGTGATGATGCTGCGCGGGCCGCAAACGGTCGCCGAGCTGCTCACCCGTTGCGAGCGATTGAGCGCGTTCGCCGATCTGGACGAAGTTCGCCAAACGCTGGAGCGCTTGATGCAGCGATCGCCGACACTGGTGGTCAAACTCGATCGCGCACCCGGACAACGCGAGGATCGCTACATGCATTTGCTGTGCGGCCCGGTCGATGCATCGCAATTCGCCCGTCCCGACAAACCCGCCTCGACCGCGGAGCGCGCTGGTCTGGAAGCCCGAGTGCAAGCGCTCGAGACGACGGTCGAAACACTGTCGCGCGAATTGCAGGAATTGCGGCAACGACTGCCGTAATCGGCATCGCGCTCGCAAACAACGCTCAATTTTTTTCATCCATAATTGTGCGTTGCATCACGTTAATGCCCTGCCTCTGACAATGTATCCATTGTCACAAACGTTCTCGAATCGTTGGCACGACCTGTGCATTGCATTCAATGCAGCACTTGTTCAATGGTCAAGAATTCGAGAGGCAATATCGATGGGCAACGTAATCCCCTTCCCGACCCGACCCAGCGTCGAACGCGAAATGGCGGCCCGTTTGTTGGAATTGGTCATATTGGGTAAACGCGACAGCGAGGAGTTTCGCAACCTCAGCGTCGAAATCTGCCGCAGAAAGTCCAACATGGACGCGAAACGGCCGCTGCGGCAAGGCTGATCCATGTTTGGCTCGATCGATCCGCACAAACATCGGCTGCGAACAATCGACGCCCGCCTGTTTGTCTCGCACGTTCGTCGCCGGCATGCGCGCCTGCGAAAACCCCGCTCGCTGATCTTCCCCGCACGCAAGCTGTCCCTTGCCCTGCTGTCCTGGCTGCGGCGGATAGCGACATAAGCCCGCGTCAGTCGCTGCCGGGCACATCGCCGCCAATCGATTCTCATCAAAACCTGGGGTGCGTCAGCGCCTCGAGAAATCCCCCAAATACCCGTGGTTCGATGGCAAGGGTAAAGGCAACGCCGTAAGCGGCGCCCCACAGATGCGCGCTGTGGTTGATATTGTCGCCGCCTTGCCGCTCGGAATAGATCGAATAGGCGACATAGGCCACCGCGTAGAGGATGGCCGGAACGGGGATCACATACAGGTAAATCACCGCCCAAGGCTTGAGCAGGATGAAGGCGAACAGCACCGCCGAGACCGCGCCGGAGGCGCCTAGGCTGCGATAGTTCCGGTCGTTTTTGTGTTTGAGGTACGTCGGCAGGATCGAGACCAGCAACGCCGAAACATAAAAGAACACGAAGCTGAGTCCGCCCACGAACGCACCGTAGAACTGTTCGATCACCCTGCCGAAGAAAAACAGCGTGATCATGTTGAACAGCAGGTGCTGGAAATCGGCGTGGACCAGGCCATAGGTAATCAGGCGATGGTATTGCCCGTTGCCTACCACCGCTGGCGGCCACAGGATCAGTTTGTCCATCAACGGCCGATTGTTGAAGGCGGAAAACGACACCAGGCAAGTGATGGCGATGATGATCAGCGTAAGGGACATGGAATATTTCCGGCCGGCGAAAAAGCAACGCTCACTTATTAGCTGACAAAATCATACGGCCCGCCCCGCTCCAGGGCTCGCCGATAGGCCGGCCGGGCATGGATGCGTTCCAGGTAGGCCATCAGTTTCGGACGGCTGGCATCGACGCCGCCGCGCGATGCCGCCGCTTCGACGGGAAAACTCATCTGAATATCGGCCGCGGAAAATTGCTCTCCGGCGAACCAGGTGTTTCTGGCCAGTTCGCTTTCCATGAAATCGAAATGCGCCTTGATTTGCGGGTGCACGAAATTGTTCATCACCTTGTCGGCGATGGCCCGTGCGATCGGCCGGACGAAAAACGGCGCGGGCGCTTCCCGCACACGCTGGAATATCAGGCTCATCAGCAACGGCGGCATGGCCGAGCCTTCGGCGTAGTGCAGCCAGTAGGTAAATTTCAGGCGCTCATCGCTTCCGGCAGGCGGCAGCAACTGGCCGGTGTCGTAGCGTTCCAGCAGGTAACTGATGATGGCCCCGGACTCGGCGATCGTCCGGCCACCATCGGTAATCACCGGCGATTTGCCCAGGGGATGGACTTCCCGCAACGAAGCCGGCGCCAGCATCGTCTGAGCATCGCGTTCGTAGCGCTTGACCACGTAATCCAGACCCAGCTCCTCGAGCAGCCACAACACACGTTGCGAGCGGGAATTGTTGAGATGGTGCACGACGATCATGGTCTGGTTCCTGTTGGAATGGGTCTTGAGCAAGAGATGCGGGCGTACTGCTCAGAATGTCCGGGTGTTGCGAAGAAACATTGAATGGGTAATTTCAGCCATCGCCAAGCAGTTGCGAAATCTCCTGGTCCTTCTCCGACCAGATCTCGTTCAACCAACGCTGGAAACCGACACGGAATGTTTTGTCGTTCTCATAATCTCCGCCCTTGAATTGCACTGGAATGGCTCGCTCACGGATCCGCACGCGCACCCGGCCGATGCGATCGGCCATCAGGTCGAGCATGGTCGGCGTGCCATTGGGGTAAACAATGGTGACATCGATGATCGAGTGCAGGCTGGTGTCCATGGCGTTGAGCACGAACGCCACGCCGCCGGCCTTGGGGCGCAGTAGATGGCGATAAGGCGAAGTCTGCCGCCTATGTTTTTCGGCGGTGAAGCGCGTGCCTTCGACGAAATTCATCACCGACACCGGCATGCCGCGAAACTTCTCGCAAGCCCGGCGCGTGCTGAGCACATCCTTGCCCGCGAGTTCCGGATGCCGCGCCAGGACCTTGCGCGAGTAGCGCTTCATGAAAGGAAAATCCAGCGCCCACCAGGCCAGGCCGAGAAACGGTATCCAGATCAGTTGCGACTTCAGGAAAAAACGCAGCAGCGGAATGCGCCGGTTGAGCACCTTCTGCAATACGGCGATATCCACCCAACTTTGGTGGTTGGCCAGTACCAGGTAGTGCCCGTCGGGCTTGAGCCCGTGCAGACCTTCGACGTCGAACCGGGTCCGCGTGAACAATTCGATGAGGCCGGAATTGACCGCGATCCAGGACTCGGCGAACCCGATCAGCACGCGGTTGCAGATTCGCCGGAACGGGGAAAAAGGCACAGCCAGCTTGAACAATGACACCAGCAGCAACGGCGTCGTGAGCAATACCGTATTGGCGGCGATCAATAACCCGGCGAGAAAGATGCGAACAAAGGCCGGCAAAAAAACGAGCATGGACAATGGGGGGGCGTGGGGTCGGACCCAAGTATGACGTGTTCACGTTTGCAGCGGGATATCCGGGCGGGCGTTTGCCGGCAGAACGCAACGCTGACGCCTTGCCCGGATGTGCAGCGATATTGATTGACCGCGCCATGCGGCGGCGGCCGTCGCGCAAGGACCAAACGCCCTAGCCCATCTTGCCGCGTTCGAGCGGCCTTTCGCGATGCATCAGCGTCCACTCGGCATGCTCGGCCAGCGCCGCTTCGCCGAGCGCCTTCAATACGTCCTTTCGCTCCTCGGCATTGCTGCAGGCATCCAGCGCCACTCGCGCGCTGGCGAAGATATGGTGCATGAAGCGGTACTGCTTAATCAGCTCCTTGTCGGCCTTGCGGAAGGCATAAGCCTCGCGCACCGCCGCGACAATGGAAACGATCGCCATCACCGCCACCAGCAAGGTCTTGCTGTCTTGCGAGAGCTCGAACACGAACAAGGCCAGGAAGGTGCTGATGCCCACGACCGTCCACAAGCTGAATCGGCCGATCCATTCGGTGATCCGGTGCAGCCGGGTCCGTTGCACGGCCTTGCGTTCGTAGTAGGCAAGCTGCCCACTCTTGCCCGGCTCGCCCACCCACTCGGCAATCACCGCATCCAGCGCACCGGCATCGGACTCCTTGGGAAGCAACGCGTGTTCCAGTGCCGCGAGCCTCATCACATTGCGGATCCAGCCAAGCTCGACATCCTGTTTTTGCAGGAAATTATCGTGCGCGAACTCCGGATCGCTGGTGGTCGAGATATTCGCCCGCTGCCAATACGACTGCACGCGCAGACCCTCGGCCAAGGTCCGGTAGTCGAGATACTTCCTGTGCCAATCGCGCCACTCGGCCAAAAATACCGTGGCAAGGCCAGCGACGAACAAAAACAGGAACAGGAAGATCATGTAGTCCTCGGAAAAATCCGTGTACAGCATGAACGCCACGCCCATCAGCGCCATCAGGGTGTACACGGTGCGCATCGCCAGCAGCACTCTTTTCTGGAAATGGATCGCCAGCCAGTCGGCCATGCGGAACAAGCGGTGCGTCGGCCCTTCTTCGGCGCAGCGATCGCCATTCGCGGGCAAATCGGCATCGATGCTTGCGGCATGCCTGAGCAAGTCCGCATTCATCTGCGCCATGTGCTCGAACATGGCGTGGAATTGCTCGGGCATGCTTTGGCCAGGCACGTATTGGTCTGGCATGTGTCGATCAAGAATGGGCGGATGTGAATCGCAGCGCCAGAACGCCTGCAATGGCCACAACGGCGGCATCGGCGCGCCATCGGGCTGATCGCGCGAGCACACGATGTGATACATCAATCGCTCGTCCGTGCCTTGCAGCACCCGGCGCGCGCTGCGTCGCCGCTCGATCAATCCCGGCATGGTGCCGCTGAGGTGATAGGCCACCACCTGCGCCGTACCACCCAACAGATCGCTGGGCTTGCCATCCCAAATCGCCAGCAGGATATGGCAATGCCTGGCGATGAACACACCGGCCTGGGCGTACTGCAGATTCCGGTCGAGGCCGGGCGAAGCGATCGAGACCATCGAACTGCCAGGCAACAACGGCAAGTCGATGGTTTGCGCCTGCTCGCACAACGCGATGAATCCATCACGGCCGGCTTGTCCGGAAAAATCCCCGGCATACATCTGCCGAGGCATCGGCAACGGCACGACCAGTCGCGCACCGACTTCCAATGCGACCTGCGCTGCCAACTGATCGCCGCCTTCGGCCAAGGCCGATAGCACGGTCAACGGCAGCGCAGGAAAGTCGCTGCGCAGACCCAGGAAAAAATCACGTAGCCGCTGGCGGATCGGTTCGATCTGTCGCTCGGGAATATTGCGATGACAGGTGACGCCGACCACAAGCTCCACCGCCGGGAACGCATTGGCCTGCGCTACCGGCTGCATGAAGCGGCGCAACCTGGACAAACGCGTTTGCCGCCCGATCGCAGAATCCGATTCCGGCGCGGAGATCGCATTCATGGCATGGGCTCAATTAGGCACATTGCGAATCACCGGAGCACCGGCATCGGCAATGGGAGCGCCTCCCATCATCGTCTCGTTGCCGGCTTGCGTTCGCTTGTTGCCGCTGACGGTCGATTCCACCTCTACACGATACGGATATTCAGCAAGCCTGGTGCCGGGATTGTCGTCATCGATGGTGATCTTGTTGTCCTTGACGACAAGGTTGCTGAAAATGCCCGGCGGCGGCTGCGGGTCCAGGAAAGTCAGGCCGGTGAACCGGTAATCCTTGGTCATCAACTCCCAGGTGATCGTGCTCTTGCCTTTGCCCTTGTCTTCCTTGGCGGGAACGTACGCATTGCCATTGGCGTCTACGCTTACTTTGATAGCCATTTTCATCTTCCTCCTCGGTTACCCCGGATCGGCCGATCCGGGTCTTGATCACCGCTTGGCCGTGGCAGCCTGCGGCAATGGGTATGGGATGTGCGCGCTATTGAGCGCCGCGAGAAAGCTTGGCTTGGCATAGCCGGCACCACGCAGGATCTGCATTGCCTGCTCCGGGAAAGGCTGCGTCTTCAACGCAAGCGCGATGCGCAGCCACGGATCGAGCAATTCCGGATCCTTGCTGCCAGCGACCAGCGGCGACAGCAGCGACTGGGCCTGCCGCCAGCAACGATCGGCATCGGCGCCCGGTTCGGTCGCAGCGACCTGCGCCATCTGCATCAAGCTCAATGCCTGCAATCGCGTCAGTTCCTGCCGGTCGGCATCGCCAACCTCGATGGCCGAAAGGCGATCGGCAGCTTCCTCGGCGAGCTTTCGCGCAAGCGCGCGATCGCCTTGCTTGAGGGATATTTCCGAAGCCAGCACCTGCCCTTCCAATTGCCGCAACCGCCAGCGCAGGTTTTTTTGATCCGAGGCGAGCAATTTCCCGAACAAGGCCTGCGAGCTCTCGTTGTGCGACGCCGCTTCGGACACCTGGTTCAGATCGAGCAAGACGACCGCGAAATATTTTTCGTCCAAGGCCAGCAGATAGCGCCACCAGGTTTGCGCCGGATCGAATCGGGCCAAGTCCGTGAGCAACGTGAGTGCGGCTTCCGCGTCTTGCAGGGCCTGCGCCGTGTCGCCGGTCTGGTTGCGGATCTTGGCCATGAACATATGCGCCAATGCCAAGTCTCCGCGCGCCTGGTTGTTGCTGGGATCGCGCCGGCTCAGCGTTTGCTTGATGTCGAGATCGGTCTGGTAATAACGGGCGGCTTCCATCAACTGCCCGCGGCTGACGGCAAGCTTGCCGAGATTGTTGTTGGCATAACCGAGCTCCGACTGCCAACGGTTTTCGTTCGGTTGCAACCGGACCAAGCGCTCGTTGATTCGCAGCACTTGCAGGTATTGCTCCCTGGCGGCATCGAGTTGTCCGCTCGATTCGAGCAGGCGGCCGTTGTTGGTGCTCTGGTTGGAGATCTCGGCAAGCAGCGGTACCGAGTGCGGCGCACTTGCCAGCGCCCGTTCGAGAATGGCGTGAGCCTGGGCGAAATCCCGCCCTGCTTCGGCGGTTTTGCCTTGCTGCCAGCGAATCATGCCGATGTAGGCGATGGTCTGTGCGTAGTCCAGTTGCCAAGTGGCATTGCCCGGATTGCGCTGGACCAGACGCCGATGGAGTTCGAGCGCCGCCTCATACGAGACCAGCGCCGCTTCCGGATGGCCTTGATCGATGCGGATGCTGCCGATCTTCTGCAAGGCCTTGGCTCGTTCGGCCAGCGTACCGTCGGTGACATCGCTGGCCGGCAGCGATTGGAAATACTGCATCGCCTTGTCGGCGACGCCTTCGAGAATATCCAGGCGGCTGACCTCGCGCAGTCGATCGTCCAGATCGCCGAGCATGTAATCGACCAACGCTTCGGCCTGTTTCTGCCGGCGCTCGGCCGCGTGCTGTGCGACCACCGCCACCACGCCGAGTACGGAAGTCACCGAAGTCACCAGCAAGGCCAGCGCCAGCACCGCGACCATGCGGCGATGCCGCCGCTGCAATTCGCGTTGCTTGAGCGCATCGAGCCCGACACCCAGCAAGCCTGCGATCAGCTTCAACTTGGCATTGGCCTTGCCGTCCATGCCGATGCGGGCATCGGCGGCGATCGGCTCGCTGCGCTTGCTGCCGAGTTGACCATCGGCGCCGAGTTCGAACCGCAATGCCGGTGCGAAACATTCCTCGCCCTCGTGGCCGGGCCTGTCACTGGCGTTGGGTTCGCCGGCCACGATCAGGCAGAAGATCCGCTCCGCCCGCCCGAGCCGCTTGAACGCCAGCACTTCCTCGTTGACCCAGCGCGAGCTCGCCGAATCCGGCGAGCAGATCACGATCAGATTGTCCGACTGGGCCAGCGCCGAGTTGACCTGGCGATTGAGATCGATGGCGCTGGCCAATTCGTCCCGATCGCGAAAGATCGGGGTCAACCGCCGGGGGATGATTCCAGCGTCGGTGAGCTGGCCGACCAGGCGCTTGGGCACTGCGTAGGACTCCAGCGCTTTATGCAGCCAATCGCCCCAGACCATATCCCGATGGCTGTAGCTGACGAATGCATAAAACCTGGCGCTGACCATGTCCGGGGCCTCCTGCGCAGAGCCCACTGCAGGACAACGCGCTGGCCTTGCTGCGTCGGCCATTGCAAAGAAACCGGCCACTACGGCCTCTGCGGAATGGTGACGACGCCGAAAAAACCGCAAAAAATTCGGCCGATTCAGCTTTGCTCGTTGACGTCTTTCGCGGGTTTGCGAACCTTCGATATTTCGCCTTACTGGCTGAGTCCCCCGGTAACGGGGCATTATTCGGCATTCATTTCGACCGGCCCAAGCCGATGACCCGATCCATCGCCCTTTCCGCATTGCTCGCCCTCGGCCTGGTCGCAATGGCCAGCGCCTCCGCACCCGACCCCCTCGGCACCGTGGCCGAGCGCTCCGGCTTCCAGAAAACCGGCCGCTACGGCGAAGTCATCGCCCTGTGCCCAGCGTTTCAAAAAGCCTATCCGGCCCAGGTGCGCTGCATCGAATTCGGCCGCACTCCGGAGGGCCGGCCGATGCTGGCCCTGGTCGCATCGCGCACGGGCGCGCTGACCGCCGAGGCGGCGCACAAGAAACATCTTCCGGTATTGCTGGTCCAGGGCGGCATCCATGCCGGTGAAATCGACGGCAAGGACGCCGGATTCCTGGCTTTGCGCGAAGTGTTGCGCAACCAGGCCGCCAAGGGCGCTCTCGACAAGCAGGTGCTGGTGTTCGTGCCGGTGTTCAACGTCGATGGCCACGAGCGTTTCGGGCGCTGGAACCGTCCCAACCAGCGCGGCCCGGAAGAAATGGGCTGGCGCACCACGGCGCAGAACTTCAATCTCAATCGCGACTACGTCAAGGCCGACGCACCCGAAATGCAGGCGATGCTGCGGCTGGTCAACACCTGGGACCCGATCGCGACCATCGACTTGCACGTCACCGATGGCGCCAAGTTCGAGCACGATGTCTCCATCCAGGTCGAACCGCTGCACGCCGGCGATGCGCAGTTGCGTGAGCAAGGCATCGTGCTTCGCGATGGCGTGATCGACGCATTGACCCGGCAAGGCTCGTTGCCGCTGGCGTTTTATCCTTCCTTCGCCGAAAACGACAACCCCGCGTCCGGATTCGTCGATGGTGTCGCGCAGCCGCGTTTTTCCACCGGATATTTCCAGTTGCGCAACCGTTTCGGCATGCTGGTCGAGACGCATTCGTGGAAGGACTATCCCGCTCGCGTCCGCATCACCCACAACGCGGTGATCGCGGTGCTCGAACAAATCCGCGACCACGGCGCGCAATGGCGAAGCATCGCCGACCAGGCCGACGTTCGCGCGGCAAAACTCTCCGGAACGGACGTCCCGCTCGACTACACCACGACGGACAAGACCCGCATCATCGATTTTCGCGGCTACCAATACACACGCACCTTATCGGATGTTTCCGGTGCATTGATGACGCACTACGACGAAAACAAGCCGCAGGTATGGAAACTACCGCTGCGCGATGAAGTCGTGCCCGGCCTGAGCGTGACTGCACCCGGAGCGGGCTATCTCGTTCCGGCCGCGCATGCGAAATGGGTGGCCGAAAAACTCAGGCAACACGGCATCGGCTATCGCATGTTGAGCACTGCCCGGCCGCACATCGCCGTCGAAGCATTCCGTGCCGATAACGCCGACTTCTCGGAAAAATCATTCGAAGGGCATATGGCGCTGACTGTCGAAGGCGCGTGGAAACCCGAAACCCGCGACCTGCCCGCCGGCTCGCTGTTCGTACCCATCGCGCAAGCCAAGGCACGCCTGGTGATGACCTTGCTCGAGCCGCAATCGCCCGACTCGCTGGCCGCGTGGGGCGAGTTCAACAACGCGTTCGAACAAAAAGAATACATGGAAGACTACGTCGCCGAAGAAGTGGCCCGGCAGATGCTGTCCAGCGACCCGGCGCTCGCCGCCGAGTTTCAAAAGCGTCTCGGCGAGGACAGCGAATTCGCCAAGAACCCGGCTGCGCGTTTGCAGTTTTTCGCGCGCCGGCATCCTTCCTGGGACGAGCGCTTGAACCTGTATCCGATCATGCGCAGCGCGACCGCGCTGCAATAACACCAAGAACTCTTTCCCGATGGCAGAAATTCCCGAGACTCCCTTTCGCATTCTGTCGCTGGCCGGCGGCGGCTATCTCGGACTTTACACCGCGTGTGTGCTGGCCGAGCTGGAAGCACGCATCGGCGAGCCATTGGCAAGGCGGTTCGATCTGATCGCTGGCACGTCGGTCGGCGGCATTCTCGCCATCGCGCTGGCTTACGAAATCCCGATGGCGACCATCAAGGATTTGTTTCTCCAGCACGGCACCCGGATCTTCTCCGAACGCGGCATGCCCACCAATGCGGTCGCCCGCTTGCGTGATTTGAGCCGCTCGGTGCTGGGGCCGAAATACAACGGCATCGCCTTGAGTCGCGAGCTGGTCAAGCATCTGAACAAGAAAACACTCGGCGAGGCGCTGCATCCAATCGTCGTGCCGGCAGTCAACATCACACGCAGCGAAACGAAAATCTTCAAGACGCCGCATGCCGCCGGTTCGCGTGGCGACGAGTCGATTCATGCGGCCAGCGTGGCGATGGCGACTTCCGCCGCACCGTCCTATTTTCCTTCCGTGCGCATCGGCGATTCGCTCTACGCCGATGGCGGCATGTTCGCGGTCGCGCCGGACCTGGTGGCCTTGCATGAAGCCCGGCATTTCATGCGCATCGCACCGGCGCGCATCCACATGCTTTCCATCGGCACCGGCACCGCGCACTACCATCCCAACAACGCCATCAAGGAATCCGACGGCGCGGTCGATTGGCTATCGGACGGTCGGCTGATCATGACCCTGATCTCCGTGCAGCAGCAACACGTCCAGGCGATGATGGAAGACCAGTTGCACAAACGTTATCTGCGCGTGGACGCCGATTGGCCGGCACAAGCGGAGCTGGGCATCGACATCGCCACGCCGCAAGCGGCCAAGGTATTGATGGAAATGGCCGCGAACACACTCGAGCGGTCCAACCTCGCTCGAATCCATCGCAAATTTCTCAAACCCAACTCCGGCTGACGAAGCACGAAGGCCCCTGTCGCGATCGTTTCCATGCAAGCGATCGATAGTTGTCATCAATCCGGGTGCACTGGATGCTGGGGCTGCACGAACTTTGCGATAGCCGCCATGTCTGACTGGCATCGCGGCTGTCATTTCGAGCCGAATCGGAAAATGCCGGAACTAGGTATCGAGCACGAACGACTCGGGCAACAACGCGGTGATCGACAGGCGTTTTATTTCGCCTGTCCGTCCCAGGAATCGGACTTCAGCGTCGGCACCGAACTCGAGAATCAACTGGCGGCAAGCGCCGCACGGAGGAATCGGCATCGCCACGTCTTGCCGGTCACGCGCGGCCACGGCCACTTCCTTCAACGCGAACGCAGCGCCCTCGGCGCGTACTCCGGCGGCGATGGCGTGATGCTCGGCGCAACCGCCGAGTGGAAAAGCCATGCTCTCGACATTGCAGCCGGTATAGATTTTTCCGCTGGCGGTGCGAATCGCCGCGCCCACCCGCAACCCCGAGTACGGGGCATAGGCATTGATCAATGCGATTGCCGCCTGATCCAAAAGCTCGTCCGTCGAATCCATCATTGTCCCTTCCGGAAAGTGACTGGGCCGACAGCTTAGCGCATCGCGCCGGGCGGCGCTGCGGGTCACGATACCTGCGGAAAACATCTCAGGCCATCACCCGATCATCGCGAAATATCATTGACAGGCCAGCGGGCGGCCGAAGACGATGATCCGGGCCGGTAACGATCTGCACCGAACTGCCGAGCGCGGCAACTCTGCCGCGCAGTGTCGATTCGCAAGGCGTTCAGGACACACACCCACATCACCACCGCGACATCCAGCAGCAAGAATTGGAGCAGCGCGTCATGACCACTCGTGCAAGCGGAACATTCGATGTGAAGCTCAACCGGCAGGCAGCGCAAGACGAGGCCGAGGCGGCGTTCCTTGCCCGCATGTCGATCGACAAGCGCTTCCATGGCGATCTCGATGCCGTCAGTCGCGGCCTGATGCTTGCCGCCGGCACGACTATGCAAGGGTCGGCTGGTTACGTCGCCATCGAACACGTCACCGGGACGCTGCTTGGCCGCAGTGGTTCATTCGTGTTGCAACACAGCGGCACCATGACGCGAGGCGCGCCGCAATTATCGATCACCGTCGTGCCCGACTCCGGCACCGGGCAGTTGCTCGGGCTCACCGGTAAGATGAGCATCGATATCGTCGATGGCAAGCACTTCTACGGCTTCGAGTATTCGCTCGCCGAGATCGCCTGACGCTGTTCGTGAACCGGGCGAAAGGCTTGGAACGCTACTTCGACCAACTCCTCCCGAATCATCGCTTCGGAACGTCCGCCGCCATTCAAGTCCCTCACTTCGACTTCGATGTTCGATCCTGGCCGCTTGGCTTCGGCATCGCAGCCGATGCAGCCACCGGCATGGCGCATTCGTCAGCGGCCCGATAACGTTGACCGTCAAAACGCGCGACGTAAGGGCATCGCCCGGCGCTCACGATCAGCGCATCGAGCCATCCCTGACTGCGCGATCCTTGCCAACGCAAGGTACCGGCTTCACCGAGCACTTGTCGCCATTGACCGGCTTCATCGCGCACAAGCACACTGAACCAATCGCCCGTACCTTCATAGCAGTCGATGCTTTCATCGACCACCATCGCTTCGGGCCGGCCATCGCCATTGATGTCGCCGAAACTGGCATGCGGTGTCGAAGGCTTGCCGCAAGCATTGAATGCCGTGCCGTGGTCGATCCGGAAGCCGGCCGCGCTCATCAACTGTTCGCTTTCGGCCTGCGCCATTTCCGGAGGCGGCACCGCGGTCTGCGCGTAGCCGGAAGTGGAAATAATCACGGCCATTGCCGCAACGATCGAACTGAATTTTTTCACGGCAACATGCCCTTCGGCGAAATGTAACAAAAATCACAATCCCGTCCCGCCATTCCGGCGGCACGAGTCGCGATTGTATTCCTGCCGCCCGGCAATACCAGTAGCCGATCAACTTACATGCGGTTACAAAACGATTTTGAACATGGCATCTTCGCGAGCGATCGGCAAGGTAGTCTCCACAACAATGCATCGATGGAAGTGCAAACCCTTCGCCGACACAACATGCTGAGCGTTGCCATCGGGTGCGGCGGGATTGCATTCAAATGAGTGCCCGCGCCCTCAAGGGACCTGTCAACCGTTCGTACGGTCCGGCGTTATGTGCATTGCCGGCAGACAAAGACCGGCATCACCCTCGATGACAACGTCTTCGCACAAGGACTCGCACATGAAAAAACAATTATTGCCGCTGCTGTTCGCCACCGCGCTTGTCGCCGGCAATGCACAAGCCGACTTCACGTTGAACAGAGACACCAAACTCACCGATGCCTATGGCGGCACGTTCACTTCCCTCACACAGGGCACGCTGGCCGCGGAAAGTGCCGAGCGCGACACCGTATCGACCTTCACCAATTTCCATCCCAATGACGAATACACCACGGTCAACGGCCAGATCGAACGCAGTTTCCAGCGCACCGACGAAAACGCCGAACGAACCTACAACGGCGCACTGACCATCGCCAACACGCCGTCATCCACAAGTCAGGAACCTGCCCGCACCTTCAGCGTCGCCTTTGAAAACCTCAAGATCCAGCGCGGCGATGATGGCGCGGCGTTATCGGGCACACTGCTGGTCAACGGCAAGTCGATCGATGCCGGCACCGCTCCCAACCAGGTCAAGCGCATCCTCATTCGCCTGGTGCGCTTTCTCAGATATTGATTGCAACATCGGCGATCGGCAGGCCAGAAATTCCTGGCCTGCCGTGGCAAGAAGCCCAATTGGCCGAATCGCAGCGCAAACAAATTTTTGCTTGGATGAAAACAATGCATTCGGAACCACACAGCACATCACGACTTAAAGCATCTTTGAATGCCGAATCCGTATTAAGTGGACGATTAAATCCATGCTTGGCACCAGTTCATCCAAACGGTTTTTCCGGTTATACACTTTGACGCAGCGCGTCAATTTTTGACCTGCACCCGTTCCACGATGACGACAGGAAGCGATTTTCAACGTATTCGAACTTGGCATGGAATATGCGTATTTGTCTGACCTGCCGACATGGCGTATTCCCTTTCGACATGAGGGTATGACGATGGCAACGATACTTGCATTCCCCGAGCAACCTTTCGACGAAGACGCATTGGTCGCCCGCTTGTTCGAGCTGAGCCTGGCCGGTCAATGCGACAGCGACGAATTTCGCGAACTCGAAGCCTTGGCCATGCGCGGCCTCACACGCTGGTGTTCGAGTCCGGAAGTTATCTTGCCAGGCACCGCGCATTTTTGGGCTCGATAGCTGACAGCGAACAGGTTTCGGTTTTACTGGAGACTCTCGCAGCCACTTGCCTCATCCGATACGAGCTTCGCGCAGGCACTCGCTAGCTCAACGCGAACCCTTCGGGGAGTCCGCGCAATCGCGGAGTATGGTCATCAACACCGGCCCTAGCGGGGACGGCGAGCAGCAGCACAGCTCAGGTTCTGTCTTACAGCAAATCCCAACGGTTGCCGTACAAATCCTCGAACACAACTACATATCCGTAGGGCTCAGACCTGGGCTCCTCGCAAAACCGGACGCCGCGTTCTTGCATGCGCCGGTAATCGCCCCAGAAATCATCCGTTTTCAAAAACAGGAACACCCGTCCTCCGGTCTGGTCGCCCACACGCGCGGACTGTTCGGCGGTCGCGGCCTTTGCAAGAAGCAAATGGGTTTGCGCTGAACCGGGCGGAGCCATCACCACCCAGCGTTTGCCGTCGCCCCGGGGCGAATCCTCGACCAAGGTGAAATCGAGTTTCCCGGCGAAATACGCAATCGCCTCGTCGTAATCGTGAACCAACAAAGCGATCGAACTCAGGTGCTGCGGCATGGTGGTCTCGCAATGGCAAAAATTCCGATAGCCATTATCGATGCAATCGCGCCGATCGCCGCCAAATCTTGCACCTCATTCGCGGTCAAATCCTTGAAAAGCACTTGGAAATCAGGAAACCCTCAAATCCGCATAGTCGGGATGCCGCGCGACCCATGCCGCAGCATAAGTGCAGATCGGTGCGACCTTCATGCCGCTCGTACGAGCCCAATCCATTGCTGCCTGGGTCAATGCGGCGGCGATGCCCCGCCCCTCGACGGGAACCGGGACACCGACGTGATCGATTTGCAGCACGCCGCCTTGGCGACGGTAATCGAGGACGCACAGATTGCCCTCGACTTGTGTTTCAAAACGGTTCTCTTCGGGGTTGTTGATGATGTCTAAAGTCATTTGAATTCCTGTAGCGATGACCGAAACCGCAAGTAATCCTCCGCACTGGCCCTTGGCCGCTCGAGCATGGGCAGATGGCCGACGCCCCGCATGATCGTCACCTGCGAATTGGGCATCAGCTTGTGCAGTATCTCTGCACTGGCGACGTTGAGCGAGCGGTCCTCATCGCCCCAGACGATCAACGCAGGCGTCGTCAGGCCAGTCACGCGCGCCTCCACCGAGTCGGCACGCAACTGCTTGAAGATTCGCTCCTCCAACGCGAAATTCCGGATCCGTTCCTGTGCGATCACATCGAGCATGGGCCGCGGAATGAAGGGCGGATCGCTCATGGCGAACGTGGGTATCCGCGCGAATTCGTCCTCGCTGCGCGCCATCAACGGGTTCTTGCCGGTTCGCGCCATGATTTTCTGCGACTCGCTCGCAGGCGCGCTCCACACACCGGCCGGGTCCAGCAGCCACAAGCTGGCGACTTCGTCCGGATGCAGCGCCGCATAAGTCAATGCGATCTGGCCGCCCATCGAACTGCCGCCAAGATGCGGATGCTCCACACCCAAGGCCTGTACGAAGGCCCGGAGCCGCTCGGCTTGCGCCGGCGGCGCGTAGTCGATCTGCGGCGGGTGCGAGGATTCGCCGAAGCCGATATGGTCGGGAATGATCACCCGATAGTGCGGCGTCAGGAAACGCGCAACGCGAGTGAAGTTGTCCTTGTCCGCGCCAAAGCCATGCAGCAGCAGCAATGGCTCGCCCCGGCCGCCTTCCAGATACACATAATGCAATCCGCCCGGCAGGTCGATCTGCTTGCGAACCAGGCCCGAACGATGCCGCTCCAGATCGAGCGCAATCCTGGTGGCTGTTTGCGGCGCAAAATAAACCAGGCCGACCATCCCGGCAAGCAATATCGCCATCGCCGCCAAAAGCAATTTCGCCAAACGCATCATTTCCCCCGGCGACCGGCGCTCTGCTCCGGTCTCGATGATGGATTCCGCCGGCTAGTGTGTCAGCCAGACAACGCCATTGAAAGCATCGGGATTCGGGCAGAACGACAACAGCGAGCGTGGCGGCCGAAAACACCGGCCAACCTCTCCATCGCTGCCGCCAATCAGGACGAGCGCTTGATCAGCTTGGCGAGTGGTTGCGGGCGGGCGAACAAATAACCCTGGCCCAGCTTGCAACCCAACTCGAGCAAGGCATCGCGTTGAACCGTGGTCTCGATACCTTCGGCGACAATTTCCAGACCCAGCGATTGCGAAAGCGCCATGATCGCGCCGACCACGGCGGCGCTGCCTTTGGTATTGCCCGGCACCAAATCGGTGACGAAGGAACGGTCGATCTTCACCGTGTGCAACTGGAAACGGTGCAGATAGCTCAATGACGAATAACCGGTACCGAAATCATCCAATGCCGTCAGCACCCCGGCCTGACGCAATCGATCCAGCATCTCGCCGACCCGCTTGCACTTTTCCATCAAGGTGCCTTCAGTGACCTCGATGCGCACCTGGCTCGGCGATACCCCATACTCGGCCAACAACGCCAATAGCCGCGTATCCATATCCTTGGAGCGGAAATGGCGCGGCGACAGATTCATATCGACATATTCGCCGGGCCGGATGAAGCTCGGAATCACCGCGCAGGTCTGTTCGAACATCTGCCAATCGATCGCCTCCAGGCAACCGCTGGCCTCGGCCACGTGCAGGAACGCGCCCGGAGCAAGGACGCCGCGACGCGGGTGATTCCAGCGCAGCAGCGCTTCGTAACCGACCACCGAACCATCCTCCAGACGTACGATCGGCTGGAAATACGGTTCGAACTCATGACGGGAAATCGCCCGGCGCAAGTCGCTTTCCAGATCCAGCAGATGCAACGCTTCCTGATGCAGGCGCTCGTCGAAAAGCTCGAAGCGCTGGCGATCGTTGGCCTTGGCCCGGTACATCGCGATGTCGGCATCGCGCAGGATTTGGTCCACGTCCTGATAGCGCGGACCGCAGATGGCAATGCCGACGCTTGCCGAGGTGAACAACTCCTTGCCATCGACCAGCACGGGCGCGTGCAATGCGGCAATCACCCGCTGCGCCAAGTGAACCGCATCCTCACTTCCGTGGATGTCCTCCATCAAAATGGCGAACTCGTCGCCACCGAGACGTGCCACGACATCGAAGGCGCGTACATTGGCGACACAACGCTTCGCCACCTCCTTCAATAGCTCATCGCCAACCAGATGGCCGGCGCTGTCGTTGATCACCTTGAAACGGTCAAGATCCATGAACAGCACGGCGAACTTGTACGAATCATCGCGCCGGTAACGCTCCATCGCGCGAATCAGGTGTTCGCGCAGGCAGGCGCGGTTGGGCAGGCCGGTCAGGGAATCGTGCAGGACTTCGTGCTTGAGCTGCAATTCGATCTTCTCGCGAACCGCGATCTGCTCGCTCAGCTCGCGCGTGCGCTCGGTCACCCGCTGCTCGAGGCCGGCATAGGCCGCTTTCAACGACGCCGCCGCACGCTGCCGTTCCAGACCATTGGCGATCTGGTAGGAAATGAAGGTCAACAACTCCTGATCGCGCTCGCTGTAGCTCTTGTTGCATTTGTAGCATTGCACTGCCAGCACGCCGACCGCGCGATCGCCGCACACCAGCGGCACACCCAGCCAGCAAAGCGCCTTGGCTCCCATATCGACCAGCTTGCCTTGCGCCTCGAGATTGTCGATCTCACTGCGATCGCAAAGCAACGGCCGGCCGATGCGCAACACATACTCGGTCAAGCCGCGTCCCGGTTTTCGTGAGCGCGGCCTGGGCGAACACTCATCGACGAAATACGGAAAATGCAGTTGGCTGCCGTCCTCCGAGAGCAAGGCAATGTAGAAATTCTGACTGTTCAGCCATTGTCCGACGATCCGGTGCACCGCCACGTAGAACTGCTCGAGATTGACCGCGGTGTTCGACAACTCGGCAATCCGGAACAAGGTCGCCTGCAAGCGCTCGCTGCGCTGGCGTTCCTTCACCTCGATGGTCAGCTCGCGGGTGCGCTGCTGCACTCGGTTTTCCAGTTCCTCCTGCACTTGTTTGCGATCGAGCGCGGTCAGGATGTGGCTGGCCACGTATGACAGCAACGCCTGGTCGGCTTCGGTATAACGCGGCCGGTCGATGTAGCTTTGCACGCAAATCACGCCGCGCACCGTGTGGTTGCTGAGCATCGGCACACCCAACCAGTCCACGCTGTCGGCGCCGATGGTATTGAGCGGTCCGGACACCTGATGCCGCAATTGCTCGTTCGAGCCGCGCAGCGCTTGTCCATCGCGAATCAGATACCAGGTCAGGCCGCGCTCGATCTGGCTCAGTGGAATCTCGGCGTCCGGGCTCATCCAGCCGTGGTCCTCGACATCGACGAAATGGATGAAGCGAATCGCATCCTTGTCCGAATCGTACAGAGCGATGTAGAAATTCTCGGCATACATCAAGCTGCCGACGATCGCGTGCAACCCGTGCAGCATCTGCGACATTTCCATGTCCGAGCTGGCCAGATCGGCGATGGCGAACAGCGCACGCTGCAATTGCTCGGCTTGCTCCAGATGGCGCACCGACGCACGCAATCCTTCCTTTTCCAGCGCATTGGCCAGCAGGGGTTCCAATCGGCTGGACAACCCGATCCACTCGTGCTGCCTGAAGTTCTGCGGGTCGATGTCCGATGAAAGAACCGCGCCGAACTCGGCATTATGCGAGCACAAGGACACGGCCAACCGCATGCCATCGGCCGAAGTGGTCACCTCTCCCGGGCACTCGAGCGCCGCTTCAATCAGGGATTGCCGATTGGCATCCAACGCATCTTCGGGCCAGTACTGCCGCTCTTCGGGGCTGTTGAGCCACCACATGAGCTTGACTTGCCTGCCATCGAACTTTCGGATGACGTGCTCGATCAGGATCGAAGCCAGCGAGCGCATGTCGGTACTGCCGATCAAGGCCGCGGCAAACGTCGCCTGAAACTCGATACTGGTCTCGTCTTCCGCCGAACCTTCTTCGGTCGCGGGAGACTCCGTCAGCTTCACTACTTGAGCATTAGATCGCATTGGACATCCGCGATTCAGTGGCTGGGATATGACGCGCATGGCGCATCGGATTCCCGATGCGTTCGGCGATAAATAATTCGCTTGCCGATAATTCGAATTCTTTATCGCCGTTCATATCAGGTAGCGGCATCCAGAACAATTTCTAAAACAGTCAGTGTGATTTTGCTGTGCATCAGCTGTCTGCTGCTTGCGAAAGCGGCTTTAAGCCTGATCGAACACGCTGCCATGGAAGGCCTCGATGGGCTGAATCGTACGCGAACGCATGAGAGCCAGTAGCGACACTCCTCACAGAAACCAGTGATATATCAACGCCATTCTTTTTTATAGTTAGTAATGACAAAAGTTGCTTCAGTTGTCTGTGCAATGCAAATCATCATCGGCCAAGCGCGCTTCGGCAGCCTGACCGGAATTTCATCGCTTTTGAAACGTGGGCGGCGGCACCCACGAATTGCCTGATGGATCACCAGGAAAAAATGTTCTTGCCGCTTCTATTTTTTCGTTGGATGAGCGGCCGTTTCAGATATGGCTCCGAATAACTGGCCTTGATAATCCAGCGCTGTCCGAATCGCTGTGATCGCTCCGATCCAGCATCGCCTCGACCAGCGGACCTGCCGCTACCCGCTACCTGGCTTAAAAGAAAAAGCAAGAGGCACCGCCGAAGAATGGAAATATCAAGACATGACCGATGCAATGCCACCGGCATTCGATCTATCTGATGCCATCAACTCGAGCGGTGTTGTGCCTCAGGACTTTGGCGTGAACTTGAACCGGCAGACATTCCCGCCCCTGGCCATGCATTCTTGGTGATCGACTTTGCTGTCGGTGAATGTGGACAGAAGTTCAAGGTCGAACTGGCAGACCTCGGGGTTATTGATCGCCAGATTGTGGAAGACGCAATTGTCGGCTTCGATCGTTGGCGCACCATCCACGACCGTGGCGCTGCTGGTGTTGTAACCGAGGTGTTCCATGACCTGGGAAAGCTTTTCGACTTTTTCCTGACGGGTCTTGAGCCCCGGATTTTGTTGAAGCAATTGTTGCGCGACTTCCGCGCCCATATTGCCCAATCGCTCACGCAAGTGCTGCTCGCCGGATTCTTGCTTGATCGAATCGACCATCAATTGCGCGAACCAGAAATACTGGCGCGGGAAAAACTCCCGTCCTTTGTCGGTCAATCCGTAAAGCCGCTCCGGCCGTCCACCCGATGGCCGGGTGGCGCCTGGCGCAACCAGCCCGTCGTTTTCCAGGGCCACGACATGTTGGCGAACTGCGTTGCGGGTGATCTCAAGCTGGGTTGAGAGCTCATCCACGGTCATGCCGCCCTTGTTCTGAAGCAGCAGTTTCAGTAGCGCCTGCTGGCGATCACCGATTATTCCAAGCATTTCAACCTCCTGCGCAGCAGTGGGGGTACTGCATCGCTGTCCCGAGAATCATGATAGCGCCGCCATCGCCATGTAGAGCATATAGCACTGTTTTAAGCATTACGCCATATATGACTTGACTAACTTGTTTATATTGGTCAACCTAAAGCCCCACTCGGGACCTACCACAGGAGATGACACATGCAATTTTCCACGCGCACCGCTCTGGCTACCTCGATTTTCTCGCTATTGCTGGCCGCTTCCAACCCAACCCTCGCCCAGCCGACCGAGCAGAAAGCCGCTGCGAAGCCGGCTGCCGCCGCGCCCGCCGCTGCCGCTCCCTCTTTGAAAGTCGTTCAGACTCAGGCTGCTTTGCGCGACCTGTGGGTCGGCCACGTGTTCTGGGTGCGCAACGTCGTCGAAGCGTCGATCGGTGGTAACGCCGCCGCTGCCGCTGCCGCCGAAGGCGAAGTGGTCGCCAACGCCAAGCAGATCGCTGCCTCGATCGAGCCATTTTACGGCAAGCCGGCCTCCGAAAAGCTGTTGACCTTGCTGGTCGGCCACTACACCCCGATCAAGCAGTACATGGAAGCCACCATTGCCGGCGACAAGGGCAAGCAGGACGCCGCCACGAAGGCCCTGACCGAGAACGCCGGTGAAATCGCCACGTTCCTCAGCGGCGCCAACCCGAACCTGCCCAAGGAAGCCGTCCGCGGCCTGCTGCTCGCCCACGGCGCGCACCACGTCCAGCAGATCCAGCAGTTCAAGGACAAGAAGTACGCCGAGGAAGGCAAGACCTGGGACGCCATGAAGGCTCACATGTACGTGATTTCCGACGCCATCGCCGGCGCCCTCGTCAAGCAGTTCCCGGCCAAGTTCGAGTAATCGCGGCAGGCGGCGATGCCAGCCCCGGTTGCTCCGCAGAAAGGACGAAAATGAACGCTATAGACAAGATATCCCTTCTCCCAGACATTCAGTCGCAAGTGGATAGCCGCAACCTGAGAATCGACGCTGTCGGCGTCAACGGGGTGCGTTATCCGATGACGATCCGGGCCGGGAAGTCGATAGTTCCTACGGTGGCAACCATTTCGATGACGGTGGGCCTTTCCGCCGTCGCGAAGGGCACGCATATGTCCCGCTTCATCGAGTTGCTCGAGGCAAGGACGCAAGCCTTGGATCAGGAGGGCTTCAAGGCCCTCCTGGTCGATATGCTCGAACGGCTCGATGCGCGCAGCGGAACGATTGAAATGCGGTTTTCCTATTTCATCAGGAAAACCGCGCCCGCTTCAGGCGTGCAGAGTTTGCTCGACTATGAAGTAAGTTGGCGTGGCAGCATCGCCGAAGATGGCCAATACAGTTTTTCGATGAAAGTCACCGTTCCTGCAACGAGTCTTTGCCCGTGCTCCAAGGAAATCTCCGAATACGGCGCCCATAACCAGCGCTCGCACATCAGCATCGACGCTGAGCTCGCCGGCGAAATGAGCATCGAGGAGTTGGTCGGCATCGCCGAACAAAGCGCCTCGTGCGAGGTTTACGGCCTGCTCAAGCGCGCCGACGAGAAATTCGTCACCGAACGCGCCTACGACAATCCGAAATTCGTCGAGGATTTGGTGCGTGATGTGGCCGTGGCGCTCAATCGCGACGACCGTGTCGGCGCCTATGTCGTCGAAGCGGAAAACTTCGAATCCATCCACAACCACTCGGCGTTTGCACGAATCGTGCGCGACGCACGGGCCTCCGACGCCGCGAAACAAGACAAGCGGCGCGACCAGCGCTTGCATCTTCTCTAAGCGGAACCAAGGCAATGACCATGCACGAAGTAAAGCTCAAATGGCGTGAGGAAATCGCCGAAGGCACCATGGCTTTGTATCTGGAAAAGCCCGCTGGCTTCACGTTCAAGCCCGGACAGGCGATCGATGTCGTGCTCGCCCACGCTCCGCACGGGGAAACCAACGGCGCCCGCCATGCGTTTTCCATCGTCAGCGCTCCGCACCAGGATGAATTGGTGATCGCCACGCGCATGCGCGACAGCGCATACAAGCGTGAAATCAAATCCATGCCCATCGGATCTCCGGCGAAAATCGAGGGACCGTTCGGGTCGCTCACCTTGCACAACAACCGTGCACGGCCGGCAGTGTTCATTGCCGGCGGCATCGGCATCACGCCATTCATCAGCATCTTGCGACAGGCGGCCAAGGAACAACTCCCGCAGCAACTGCTGCTGCTCTATTCCAATCGCCGCCCCGAGGACGCCGCATTCCTGACCGAGCTGCAACAACTGGAACAACAAAACAAGAATTTCACTCTGGTCGCCACGATGACCGAGATGGAAAAATCCAGTCAGTCCTGGCAAGGAGAAACCGGTTTCATCGATGGACAAATGATCAAGCGGATGACTGGTGCCTTGGCAGCACCTATCTATTACCTGGTCGGCCCCCCTGCCATGGTCGAGGCCATGCGCAAGACGCTCAATGATGCAGAAATCAACGACGACGATATTCGCAGCGAAGAATTTTACGGCTACTAAGTTTTGCGCATAACCAAAAACAAGAAGGATCGATCAGTCCTGGAACTCCTGATTGACTAAGCGCGGGCGCGACCATTAGCGCGAAGTGTCCTGTGCATTCAATGCTGGCGGGTCTTGCTCGGACTCGGTGTCCGGACTGGTACAGAAAAACCACCGACAAACGGATTCGGTCTTCCACCAAGACCGGCCGCACGCCACAGGATCACAAAAAATGAGAATTCTTGCACCTGCTCCCGCTCCGCCCTTGAACTTGGTGGACATCTATGGACAGCCGATCCGGATCGGCGGTACCGGGCGGAAAACCCTGCTGTCGTTTTTTCGCGACGCCACCTGCCCCTTTTGCAATTTCCGGATCTACGAACTGACCCACAACTACAAGACACTGTCCACGCTCGGCCTGGATATCGTCGCCATCTTCAGTTCGTCGCAGATCGATGTGCTCCGCTTCATTGCACGCCAACCCAGACCCTTCCGCGTTGTCGCCGATCCGAACTCCCGGACGCACAACATGTATGGCATCGAGCGATCCTTCTGGAGAAAGCTCAAGGCGATCCTGTTCCGCTTCCCGACCCTGCTCAAAGGCATGCGCCTGGTAGGTTTGGCAGGCTTGAAAACCGGCAATCTGATGCCGGCCGATTTCCTGATCGACGAGAAGGGCCGCATCGTCGAAACCTACTACGGCAGCGATGCGGGCGACCGCATTCCCATCGAGCGCATCGAGCGATTCCTGCGCGACAACACCCGCGCCGCGGCTTGACTGACTCCGCGCGAATTGGCCAACGGCCATCATCGGTTTTCCCGCAATATTCGAGCGAGATACCGCGCGGTTCGACTGCACAATACCCTGTCGAGGGCCTTGATGGCCCTCGATTCGTCGTATATGGGCAACCCCATGGCACCGTCTTCCTCGCAATGAAATATTGCATCGATGAAAGCTTGCCTTGATGCGATAAATCCCGGAGCGAATCCTGCACGCTCGATATCACCCGCATTCCGCATCGATCAAACCGCTTCGTAAACGCGCTAGCCTCATTCTGTGAATCCGGTTCTCCGCGTACGGACACCGATCGATGGCACAATGATTTATCCAAATCACGCCGCCACGGCCTTCTTCCCATGTCCGATCCATACCGCCAGGCATTCGAGAAAGCGTATTCGCACGCGCTCGATTACTACGATGCCATCGATCAGCGCAATCCCAATGCGATCGCCAATGCCGACCAACTGCAAGCCGCGTTCGATGGCCCGACGCCTGAAACCGGAACGGCCGCTGATGAAATCATCGACCAGCTCGTCACCGCCGCCGAACCAGGTTTGCTCGGTACGACCGGACCACGCTTTTTTGGATGGGTGATCGGCGCTTCGCATCCGGCGGGAATGGCTGCCGATTGGCTGACCAGTGTGTGGGGACAAAACGGCGGCAGCTACCACGTCGCTCCCGCCAACGCGGTGGCCGAACAAGTTTCCTCGCGCTGGTTGCTCGATTTGCTGGCATTGCCGCCCGAGTGTTCGGTGGGCTTCACGACTGGCGCGACGATGGCCAATTTTGTCTGCCTGGCGGCGGCACGGAACAAAGTGCTCGAACAAGCCAACTGGAATGTCGAAGCCGATGGTTTGTTCGGCGCGCCGCCGATACGCGTGTGCATCGGCAGCGATGCCCATGCGACGGTGTTTTCCGCACTACGCTACCTGGGTCTGGGATACGCGCGGGTAACGCGAATCGCTACCGATGACGCAGGACGCATGCTCGCTCCCGCTTTGCGCGATGCGCTGATCGATCATGATGGGCCACTGATCGTGATTGCCCAGGCCGGACAGATCAACAGCGGTGCGTTCGATCCGATCGGCGAAATCGCCGATATCACCCACCAGCACAAGGGTTGGCTGCATGTGGACGGCGCGTTCGGTCTTTGGGCGCGGGCTTGTCCGACACGCCAGCATCTGGCAACTGGCGCCGAGAAAGCCGACTCCTGGGCGACCGACGGCCACAAATGGTTGCAAACGCCTTATGACTGCGGCTTCGCCATCGTGCGCGACGCCAAGGCGCACCAGAGTGCCATGACGATTGGAGCGAGTTATCTGCCCACTACAACGGACGAGATTCGCGATCCCGTCCACTACGCACCCGAACTCTCGCGCCGTGCCCGCGGTTTCGCGACCTGGACGGTGATCCGGGCCTTGGGACGGCAAGGCATCGCTGCGATGATCGAACGACACTGCCTGCTTGCCCAGCGCATGGCGAACCGGCTCGCGCTCGAGCCTGGAATCGAGGTTCTCAATGAAGTCGAGTTGAACCAGGTCGTGGTGCGGTTCGGAACGGGCGAACCGCTCGAGCGCAGCGATCGATGGACACGGGATGTGATCGCACTGACGCAATCGGCAGGCGTCTGCTATGTCGGCGGTGCGAGCTGGAAAGGCCGCTGGGTGATGCGCATCAGTGTGATTTCTTGGCCGACGACCGAGCAGGACATCGATGCCTCGGCCGATTCGATCATCGATGCATGGCGGCAGGTCTTGGCGCGCTGAACAACATCGAATTGCACCGAATCAAGCAAAGCAGCACCGGCAAATCTTTTCAATCTGACGGTTTGTCGGCCGGAGAATTGGAAGCGTTCGATTCGGATTTGCCTTCATCACTTGGCGAATCATCGCCGGGATAGGTCAGGCGGATGCCGTGGACTTTGGCGAAGGCGGTCAGGCCATGCGCCTTGCGTTGCGTGAGACTCATGATGTCTTCCACAGCGACGCCGCGAACCAGCAACGCATCGCCAATCAGCGAACGATGGCAACGCCAGGGCACCGCTTCGGCACACATGAGCGCGACCCGCTCCTGGCGCGCATATTCGATCAGATGGTCGATGTTTTCCGCGAACTCCGGCGTTTGCATGTAATCGGCGTATCCCCGGAACGAGGCATTGCGCCATCCGGAATTGACCGAGGCGGCGGTGACGCGCCGCAATCCGCCCAGGCCCGGCATGTGCAGATATCCCAGCCCGAAGGCTTCCAGCGATGCGGGCAAGGTGTCCTTGTTGTATTGGGGATTGTGCCGGGACTTGGGCACCGTCCGTACATCGATCACGCGCTCGACACCATGCGCTCGCAGCCAATCGACGAACTCATCGAAGGGATGCGTCGAATGACCGATCGTCAGTACTACGGGTGCCGCAGCTATCGGGAGCGATTTTGTCTTAGCGGTCAAGCAGGCACCTGTTTGTCCATCGCTTGCGGCGAGATCGCAATTATCGCTCCAGGCAAATACCGAATTGCCACCCCCGATTTGTATCAAGCGATTCGCATCTAGCGGCATTCTGTTTTCCATACCGGGCAGATCGATCCGCATCCAGGATGGAACCACGCGGCGGGACGTGCCGGTCACAACAATCGCCAGATTGAATTCATCGAATTTGTGACGATGTCCGCACTTCTGGCACACGCCTGAATAGATCCGCCAGGAATCTGCAATGAAACAGCAGTGAATATGGGCTACCGCTGCACGATCGAACATGGCCAAGCGAACTGAATCGCAAAATTTCCGGCCCATCGACACCGCTGCCCGCACCCAGATGCAGGGAAATGAAATCCCGCTTACTGCAAGCCGATGAATGCACTTACCCTGCACCTTCCAGGCACCAGCGAAAACAGACGGTTGCCCATCGATTCGGTTCTTTGCCATGAAACAACATGCAAATTTTCCAGAACCCTTTCCGGTCAACGCTCATTGTCATCGAGTCGGTATCCGACCGATAAAGCCATCACGCGCATGAGCCTGTTGAACCAGCCTCCGACAAGCTGTGAAGGATCGGTGATTGGAAATGCCGCATCCCGAGCCTTGCCGATGCCCCATCCCCGCTCAGAACCGAAATTCAGCCCCGATAACCAGCCTAGAACTGGGCATCATTCACCGCTATGATCAACCCGCCCGACGGCAAAGCCCGATATTCGGGGCTTTCAGGGCATGCGACGGGTGGTCGAATACGGATATTTTGCGACTCGCTCCGCATCGGCGCGTCAAAGTGGTCGCATCAAAGCAGTACGAATGCGACACTCGATGGCGTGTTCCGGGTGTGGCTGATTTTTCACAAAAGAACTTTCAGAATTATTGGGGAGTAATTTAATGTTCGACGACTTGCTGAAACGAATTGGCCTCGGCAAACAGGAAGTGAAACCTGTTCAAGAGCAGCCGGCAATGATCACGCCTGATGGCTCGATTTCCTATAAACCTGCCTTGGTCGCCGATCTGCTTTCCGACCACCAGGATCTGCTGAGAATGTTCCAGGAGCTGGTGGCCTCGCACAAGAAAGGCGATTTCGATGCCTGCGTGGCCAAGCTCAAGGCCTTCGCCGATATCCTGCGCTCTCATCTGCTCAAGGAAAACCTGCATCTTTATGTTTACCTCAAGCACTCGCTGCAGCACGACCCCGAGTCGAGTGAGCTGATGAAGAGCATGCGCACCGAGATGGGCACCATCGGCCGCACACTTAACCGCTTCGTCACGCGCTACACCACCACGCCTTGGGACGCACAGACACGTGCGGCGCTGGGATCGGAACTGGAAAGCATCGCCGACGTGCTGGTCCGACGCATCGCGCAGGAAGAGAAACTGCTGTATCCGATGTACATGCCGCCGTCGAGTTACCGCTGAGGAGAGCGCAGCGGGCGAGATCGCTCGCTGTGATTGGACAACCCGGTAAACCTTTTCATCGCGTCAGGAGATTCGTATCCCTGCGATGGATGGCAGCGGCTGCAAGTAGAGGCGATCGACGTTGCGTGTCGATGCGCCGGCATTGATGAAGCAGCCGCAGCGCCAACGAACATCACCCGCCATAATGAAACCTGGCGATGGCGTCCATGCAAGTCGTCGAGGGCGGATCAAGTCGGTAGTTGGGAGCGCGCCCAGTGCACGATCTGATAGGAGTTCATCGCGCCGGATTGGCGGGCGATTTCCTTGCCGGCAACCAGCAATACCATCGTCGGAATACTGCGAATGCCAAAACGCTCGCTCAAGGCGGACTCGGCATCGACGTCGACCTTGACCAGTCGCAATTGCGGCTCCAGTTTCTTCGCTGCCGCTTCGAACTCCGGCGCCATGACCCGGCACGGTCCGCACCAGGTAGCCCAGAAATCGATCAACAGCGGCAACTGGCCGTGGGCGGCATGCAGATCGAAATTCGCGGTATCCAGAGCCAATGGCTTGCCTTCAAACAAAGCGCGATGACAGCGGCCGCACTTGGGAGCAAGACCCAGTGCCGATGGCGGCAGGCGATTCATCGCAGCGCAATGAGGACACGGCAAGAGCATGGGGGCATCGTTCACGGCTTCACCTGTTCCTTCGCACATGTTGTAGAGACCAATGAATGGTAGCGCACAGAATCATCACGGCAGAGCCCACGCAACCGGCGAAATCTCGAATCAATCCCTAATTTTGGCTTATTGGCCGCTGCGATTGAAAATCCCCAGCGGCAGTTTGCGAGTTTTGTGTATCGCGACGCCTGCATCGGAATCTTCCACATCCAATCGTGTTTCCCACACAAGGCGTGCATGACCACGCTTGCGCGTCGGCCGTTCCTTTCGATGTCCGGCCGGTACGACAATCGGCGTTAATTCGGTTTGGATGTCGGACCTGGATATTGGACCGGGGTCAGATCATGCTTCGGTGATCGATTGCGCAAGAATCCGGCACGCGCTTTCTCGATTCCATGCGAAGGCCGGACTCTCATTTTCTTTCATAGGAAGACCATTGTTTTCCGAAAAAAAAACCCACCCGACGACTGCGATTTTCCATACGCATCGACCTGGCAACAAGAGGATTCCCATCATGATCATCGCAAACAACAACCTCGATATCGCCAAGTTCGACAAGGCGCGGATGACCTATCCCAAAGCCAAGCGGGCGTTGTGCTTCGGTGATTCGTGGTTCCAGTACGTGCCTCATCCCACGGACTTGAACAAGCAGCTCGCCCGGACATTCCGCGAAACATTGTTTCTGCGCGAGGGTGTGGCCGGAAGGGACAGTGCGATGTGGAAAGCTGCCCTTCCGCGCATACAGCGGGAAATCGGAACCTTCATGTTCGATGCGATCCTGTTGTCCAACGGCGGCAATGACATTGTCGGCGAGGAGCTCAAGGAGTTCCTCAAGACCGCCAGTCAGCCGCAATCGTCCGGGTCCAGCGCCTGGGGCGAGATTCCCGAGGAAGTCTTCGACCATGTCCGTCTGGAGACTTTCGAGCATGCCATGCGCTATGCGATCAAGGACATCAAGGAAGTGGTCCAGTACCGGGATATGTATTCACGCGACTCGATCATCTTCGTCCACACCTACGATTACGTCTGGCCGAACGGCAAGGCATTCAAGTTGGGGCCGATCACTCAAGGCCCCTGGATAAAACCCTTTCTCGACAACGTCGGACTGAAGGACATCGCCCGGCAGCGCATTGTCACGTGTTGGCTGGTCGATCAATTCGCACGGGAACTCAAATCGTTCGTTTCGCAGAACGCGAACATGCGGCTGATCGACTCGCGCGGAACCCTGCCCCTGAAACAACAGTGGGAGAACGAAATACACCCGACGAAATCCGGCTTCGCCGCGATCGTCCAGAAATGCTGGGTGCCGGCGCTCACGGGGATCTTGCAATAATTCTTCGGTGCGCTCGAAGCGGCAACATCGGCCGCAATTCCCCGAGACGCTCGAATAATTGCTGATGGCGTCCGCCGGGAAGAACGATATGCCTCCACCCTTGCTGTTTTTCACCGACCGTTCTCATTGAAACGCGGAAAGCCGTCATCCATAACCCAGCGTAATGCGTACTCACCACAGCGGCCTGCTCAGGTTTTCCGTGAATGACGAAAACATGATGTTGAAGCTGATGCTGATCCGCTCTTCCTCGCCCTGGTTGGCATCGACCGAATGCTCCAGGTATGAAGGGAACATCAACAGCGTGCCGTCGTTGACTCTGACGACGACCTGATCGGTGTTCTCGGCCGTCAGCTCCACGACTGGCGGACGGATGACGCTGGCCTGGTTTCTCGGATCGCGAAAATTGATCGTGTCCGCGCCCGGATGCGTCTTGAGGTAATACACACCACTCAGGAAATTGTTGGGATGGCTATGGGCCTTGTGCGTGGCGCCTCGGGCCAGGACGGTCGCCCAGCAGCCGGTTATTTCGAAGGACTCCTCGCCTATCCGCAAGAACCGCAGAATGCTTGCCGCTTCGATATTGATGCAGGCGATCAGGTCCTTGAACGACTCGCGCTCGTGCAATGTTTGCTCTGACTGCCATCCCTGGCCGGTTGTTAGTTTCGGCAGACCACGCCGCATCGTGTCGAGTTCGGCGCGAATCCTTGCGCCTATCTCATCGCGCAATTGCGTCTTGAGCTGAACTTTCCACAACAGCGTCGGAAACATCGGAATAACATCCGATGCTTCGATCCATTGTTTGCCTTCCTTGGCCGAAGTCCGGTTCGTTCGACTCATCGGGGCAGCCTCTTGCCCATGCAGCAGGTCACCGGCTATCGGTGATGGCCGCGAAGCCGGACCGAAGCGTCGTCGATTCGGCCGCATTTTCCGGTACCAGATTACTCGCAGCGCGCATCGATGGTATTGGGTCGATGAAGCCTGTTCATGAGCGATGAAGCATATTCATGAGGTCGAGCGGGTCATTGGCCGATGCTGAACGCTGATGGACGCAGCTCCCGAACGGCCAGCGCTGTACTGTGAAGTTCAGCGTATGCTCGGGCTCCAACCACCCTGGAGACATGCCATGAGCACCGCTCGCCAACATGCCGTCGGCTCACCCAGTTGGTTTGAACTTTCCACTACCGACCAGGCCGGCGCCAAACGTTTTTATGACGAAATGTTCGGCTGGAAAAGCCGCGACAACCCCATGTCCGACGGCAGCGCCTACACCTTGTTCGAACTCGATGGCCGGGAGGTCGGCGCCTGCTACACGATGATGCAGGCACAGATACAGCAAGGCGTGCCGCCGCATTGGGGCGTGTACTTCAAGGTCGATGACGCCGACGCCATCGCTGCCGCCGTACGTGCCGGCGGCGGCCAGGTGATCGTCGAACCGTTCGAGGTGATGGAACACTTGCGCATGGCTGTTTGCACCGACCCGGAAGGCGCGGTGTTCTCGCTGCAACAGCCGCGTCAACATCCGGGCGTGGCCGCGGTACGCGAACGCAACGCCGTGTGCTGGGTGGAGTTGGCCACTCGCGATCTTGCCCGTGCCGATACGTTCTACCGCGGTTTGTTCGGTTGGCAGACCGCCGACTTTCCGGGCTCGCCCATGGAATATCGCACCTTCGGCAATGCCGACGGCCAGCTTGGCGGCATGATGCAGATGACCGCCGAGTGGGGCGACATTCCCTCGCATTGGTCGATCTACGTCAACGTCGCCGACGTCGATGCCAGCGTGACTCGTGCGCTGGCACTGGGAGGAACGCTCATGGTTCCGGCCTTCGACATACCGAGCGTGGGCCGTATCGCCCGCATCAACGACCCGGCCGGCGCCGGGTTTTACGTGATCGCCTTTCCGGCCTGAGAACGACGGCCAGCACAATGACAGCCCGGCACGAGCGCGCGCCGATTCCCGATCCGTGATCGAAGGAGAAGCCACGATGCGATTCATGATCATCAGAAAAGCCGACAAGGACACCGAAGCCGGCCTCATGCCGACGGAAGAACTTCTCGCCGCGATGGGACAGTACAACGAACAGTTGATGAAAGCCGGCGCGATGCTCGATGGCGCGGGGCTGCAACCGAGCTCGAAGGGCGCGCGGGTGAAATTTTCCGGCGGAACGCCGACAGTGATCGACGGCCCCTTCGACGAAGCGAAGGAATTGATCGCCGGTTTTTCGATCATCCAGGCCAAATCGAAAGCCGAGGCCATCGAATGGGTCAAGCGCTGGCCTGTTCTCGATGGCGGCGGCAATGTCGAGATCGAAATACGCCAGATGTATGAACTGGAGGATTTCGGCCCCAGCGAAGCCATCGAGCGCATGCGCGAGGCCGGATTAGCGGACAAGAAGTGAGCGCGGCAGTTGCGATGCATCGCGCGCGACTGTCATCGCCTGGAAAAAATACGCCTCGTGCTGGCAAGGTCACTACCGAGGCTCGGGCATCGGCAATACCGGCAACTCCAGATACGACGCTGCATCGCCGCCATGCAGTATGCGATTGCGGGCAACCACGAATTGCGATTCATCGAAATTACGGCCGCCGGTGTTCAAATTGCGCTCAAGACGCGGAAAGCTGCTGCTGGTGATGTCCAACCGAAGCCGGTGGCCTTTGGGCAGCAGATAGGCGATCGAACGCATCTCCACCGTCAGCGCATAGGATTGCCCTGGCGTCATCAGTTCGGGTTTCGCGATGCCATTGCGATAACGTGCACGCAAAGCGCCTTCCTGGATATTGATGGCACGGCCATCGGGCCACACATCCACCAGACGCGCGACGAAATCCGTATCGCGTGCCGAGGATGACACCTGCAAATGCGCGCGCAACGGTCCGGCAATTCGCAAGGGCTCTTGCAACGGCGCCGAGGTATAGACCAGGACATCCTTGCGTGTTTCCACATCGGTCTGATCCACTGGCCCCGAACGTACCCTGGCATCGCCGGAACAACACACCGGACCACCGCGTGAAGGCACCGGGTCGCCCGGATCGTAAACATATTCATCGGCCGCAGCCGTGCTTTTTGGCACATTGCTCAGCACACCATCGCCATCACGGCCATTGGCGTGTCCACCGCTATCGAGATACCAACGCTGCGACGACGCACCTTGCGGCGGCCACGTCGAGGACGACAACCAGCGATTCTCGCCGATCACGAAATACAAATAAGCGGGAAGTCCGGCAAGCCCATCGCCCTTGCCGCGCAGTTCACGATCGAACATGCGCAAATACCACTGGAAGTAAGGCTGCTCGGCGCCATGCACCAGCAAGTCGCCGAACTTGCCCGCAGCGATCACTTCTTCGAACTGGCAATGGTTTCCCGGCGCGATCACTACATGATGGCCCTGCACGGAGTCCGGTCCAGCTTGCCTGCGCATGAATTCGGCGAGCGCCAGCGTCCCGGACAGGGTTTGATCGCCCCAGGTGTTGATCTGCAGCGATGGCGTGTCCAGACGATCGGTGGCTGAAACATAATCGAAATCTTCCCAGCGCCGATCACCCAATGGCGTACGCAGAAAATCATCGTAAGCATTGGGCCCCGGGCGCACCCGGCGAACCAGATCACCGACCGGCAATCCACGCAGCGCGGTCGCGATATCGAAATCCGGAGCCGGCGGTGTGTGGGGGTCATAAGCACCATGCTCGACGAACCAGCCGAACCCGCTGGACAGTTCGAAGATGCCGCCTTCGAAAGAGCCGAAGTATTCGTAGCTGTCCATCGCCGAACCAATGCCGCCGCCGGCACCACTGGCGATCATCGCCGCATGCGCCGGATGCCTGGCCCGCGCCAACGCAAACTGCAACTCTCCCAACGCCGAGCAGCCGAAGCTGCCGACTTTTCCGTTCGACCATGGCTGGCGCACGATCCAATCGAGCGTCGTTGCGCCATCGGTAGTGGCATGGCGCCAGGGTACGAAGTCCTTTCCTTCCGACTCAGATGTGCCGCGCACGTCCTGCAGCAAAACCGCGTAATCGTGACGTGCGAAAAACAAAGCCGCATCCAGTGCTTCGGCATAACGGCGGCGGCCATACGGGAGGCGAATCAATACCGTACCCAGGCGCTCGTTCGTGTTATTCGGCCGATACAAACTCGCCGCCAGCCGCACGCCATCGCCCATCCTTATCGAAACATCGTTGTCGATGCTCACGCCTACCAACGCAGCGTGGGTCGGCACTTGCCAGTGCGCGGGAATCCTGTCGCGATAAACATAGGCCAAGGCCAGCGCCACCATGCCCACCGCGAGCAGCGCACCCAGCCATATCGACATACCGGATGTGGAAAGTCTGTACGACATTGTCATCTCCAGCAGTCAGCCCATTCGATGGAGTTTCTGGAAAGCAGTACATCAAGCATAGTCAATAAGTAAGACACTCGCCCATTCCCATTCGATGTCCGCATCGATGCATGGCAGACCTCATCGCCGTGATTATCCGGTTCCCGCATCTTGTCCGATCCGCTACCTCAATCGCGTTACATCGGGCAGAGAGGGGTACGTTCGCTTCAACGACAGACGATCAATTCTCCGGTCAGAGGATTGGCTCTGGCTGCGAAGATTTCTTCTCGTTCCAGCGGACTGTCAGGACATGCCGCTCAGTCAAGGCATCGGTTGCATTAATCGCCTTGCGATGCAATCCACTTCCATGAAGCGAGGCATCCACCCAAGGGAGATTCGTGACATGAAAAATTTCCACGGCTTTTTACTCGCCCTGTTCATCCTGGCGAGCACGACCGCATTCGCCGATCAAACGGCCGTGCCTTCGGTTCAATCGCTATCGGCGTGGACCAACCAAAGCGGCTCGACGCTTTACATCGATGCCATCGACCCCAACACCGGCGTGATGACCGGCCACTACATCAATCGCGCCGCCGGATTCAATTGCCAGAATATTTCCTACCCGGTCACCGGCTGGATATACGGAACCGCGATCACGTTCACGACCAAATGGCAAAGCGCAACCGAGTCGTGCAACTCCATCACGTCCTGGACCGGCTTCTACTATCAAGGGAAAATTTCGACGCTCTGGCAACTGGTCGTCAATGGCTCGACCAGCACGCAGCAAATCATCCAGGGGTCGGACGTGTTCAGTCAGGCGACTCAAACCACGCATGAGTCCTTGATCAACAAGAAGTGAGGGCGGACCGCTCAATCATTTCACTTGCGAGGCGGCAGACATCGCCAAGAACCTCCATGAACCTCTGACCGCGAGCGCATTTCACGGCCAGAGGCTCATTCCGGATTTTCGCGTTACATCCTGGTATCGGCGCGGGAATCTTCCTGCCACAACAACAAGCAATCGAAGTATCCTCGCTGCCTGGCCGTCCTGATCGACAGTTCCACCTCATGACAACACATACCGGCGCCGCACTCGGTGCCCATATCCGTTCCGCGCAAGTCGTGCTGCCGTGTTCCGATCTGGCCGCGAGCCTGGCGTTTTATACCGAGCACCTGGGGTTTCGCGTCGATCTGATCTTTCCCGCCGATTCACCCACAGTTGCGGTGATTTCCGGACATGGACTGGCCTTGCGCCTGGAAACCGGAATCGATACTCACACGTCTTTGCATCTGCGCCTGCTGTGCGACAGCGCGGCATTGCCTGCCGATATCCCGCGTCACCTGGTTGCGCCGGATGGCGTACGCATCGAACTGGTGGATGCCGATGCCACGCTCAAACTTCCCGAGGCGACACAGGAATTCGTATTGACTCGCATGAATGGCGCCAACGCCTGGAATCTCGGCCGCGCCGGCATGCAATACCGCGACCTGATTCCCAGCCGGCTCGGCGGACGTTTCGTGGCCTCGCACATCCGGATTCCCGACGGCGGCGAGGTGCCCGATTACGTGCACTTCCACAACGTCCGCTTCCAGATGATCTATTGCAAATCGGGCTGGGTGCGCGTGGTGTACGAAGACCAAGGGCCGCCGTTCGTGCTCCATGCCGGGGATTGCGTGTTACAGCCGCCGGGAATTCGTCATCGCGTGTTGGAATCCTCGCCGGGCCTGGAAGTGATCGAGATCGGCTGCCCCGCCGTGCATGAAACCTTCGCCGACCACGATCTGCCGCTGCCGACACGATTGCACTCGCCCGAACGCACGTTTGCCGGCCAACGCTTTGTCCGCCATGTCGCCGCCCAGGCCAAATACCGGCCCTGGACGATGGCAGGATTCGAAGCGTGCGACACCGGCATCGCCGCCGCCACTTCGGGATTGGCTGGCGTGCGCGTGGTCAGGGCCGCGACGTCATCGGCACCGGCCAGCGCGGCAGCGACGAATTCCCGCGATACGCACATGGGCGAGTTCTTGTTTTATTTCATCCTGAACGGCGAGCTTTCACTGCGCAGCGACGCACTCGGCGATCATCGGCTTTGCCCGAGCGATAGCTGCGTGATACCCGCTGGCGCCGACTACGCACTGCAGGCCGGTTCTGGGCTGGAAATGCTCGAAGTGACCCTGCCGTCTGAATTACCCCGCCCGTCCGCTATCGCCGACTGATCGCCTCGTTTCGGCCGTCGTCAATTGCAGATGAACGGCCGTGGCCGAAGAGGTGAATCAACGCCCGGACGGGAGTAGATTGAACTCGGCCGCGCCCGGCCGGGCGAGCGGCCAGAGTGTTCAATCGCGGTATTTGGCGCGCACGGCATGAGCCGGCCCGGCTGCAATACGGCGCGTTCGGCACCGCCAGCAATGGAGGATCAGCCATGTCGCTGCCGAAATTGGAACAGTACCTGCGCGAAAACAAAATTCCCTTCCTGACCACATCGCATGCACCGGCCTTCACCGCACAAGAGGTGGCGGCCAATGCGCATATCCGCGGCAAGCAAATGGTCAAGACGGTGATGGTCAAGCTCGACGACCAATTGGCCATGGTCGTGCTTCCGGCTTCGGAGCGCGTGCACATGGGTTTGCTATGCCAGATCACCGGCGCCCAGCAAGCCATGCTGGCCAGCGAGAGTGAGTTCAAGGAACGCTTCCCGGAATGCGAAGTCGGTGCGATGCCGCCGTTCGGCAATTTGTACGGAATGCTGGTCATCGCCTCAGACACACTGGCCGAGGACGAGACGATCGCATTCAACGCCGGCAATCACACCGACTTGATAAGCATGTCCTATCGTGATTTCGAACGGATCGCGCATCCGCAAATCGCGCATTTGAGCAGGCATTGAGCGATCTTCCCTACGCGGCGTGCATGTCAAAAACAATGCACGCCGTCTGGGCGGATATCGCGGGTGCGCCAGCATGTTCGCGGCGCGATCCTGGCTGCCTGCGGTCAATACGAATGAAATGCATCGGCGACCGCAGGCAGTAAGCCTTGCGTGAGCGCAATCAGAGCAAGCCGCGCTCGCGTGCCAGGCGCTCGCGCTCCACGCGCATGATGTAGCGCTGGCCGATGGCTTGCATCGCCATCGACAGTTGGTCCCATTCGCATCCGGCAAGATGCCAGGTCCGGCCCTTGCGGTCGGTTTGTTCGCGGACGTGGCGGACGTGCAGCCCTGACTCGATGGCGCCGGTGTTGGGCAAGGCCAACCGGCTGCGCGCGAAATATGCGCCCGCCTGGAAATGGCTGTCTTCATCGAACGGAACGCGGATGGCGATACCGCGCGCACTCAGGTCGATCACCGGCGCACGCAGGATACGGGGCGCTCGTATCTGCTCGGTGGGTAGCTCGATCTCGCACTCGAGCGCATCGGCTGCCGGTGCCAGCAAACGGTAGTACTCGCGGCGTTGCAGATAGACCAGGCTCTCGGGCATGGCCACCGAGAAGGCCGGCAGTTGCTGGTGCATGCCCAAGGCCAACTGCCCCAGGCTGAAACGCACTTCGATGTTGTCCAGATTGCCGACGCAATGCAGTTGCGCCTGTGCCAGCACACGAACGTTGATTTCTTGCCGGGCGCTGGTATCGAGCAGCAGATTGCCGGCGTGGTCGTCGAAACCGAGCACCGAGCTCAGCAGCAGGATCTGGCCGTCGTCATGATTGACCGTCAGCAAGGCACGCGCCTGGATCAACCGCTGCAACAGTTGGCGAATCTCGCGAGGATCGCAAACCTCATACCGGGTATGCGGGTCGTCCGATTGATCTTGCGTCATTGTCTTCGCACACCAGGCGTTCGGTGGTCTTTGCCGTTACTGTTATCGGCACGGGCCGCGCGCTCTTTAGCGCCAAGACTTCCTGTGAGAAGCGAAACGCAAAAACCGCTCCGGATAAGCCAAGAACATTGAAAACCAGCAGCGAGCGGAAGATTGCGTCCGGTCACCGGGGAGGCTTTGCCGCGATGGCGCCGAACGATCGAAACTCCTTTGCACAAAAGGTTAACGAAAAGTTTCATCGATCGCCGCGAGCGCCTTGAGATGCTTGCATCCGGCCATGGACAAGCGTAGAAAAAAGCCACCGAATCAACGGCTGGGGTGTCTTATGAGACGTCCACTTGTCATCGCCTTGATCGTCGCCGTCGCCGTGGCAGGCGTGCTCTACACACGCAGTCAACGCGAAATAACTCCACCAACTCCCTCCTCCACCGCCGACACTCTGGTCGGCGCGACTTTGCTCGATGGCCTGGGCAATTACCATTTGGCGGTGACCACCTCCCAGCCCAAGGCGCAACGCTGGTTCGACCAAGGTTTAATTCTGACTTACGGTTTCAACCACGATGCTGCCGAGCGATCCTTTCTGCGCGCCACCGAACTCGATCCCAATTGCGCCATGTGCTGGTGGGGCGCGGCGCTGGTGCTGGGGCCGCACGTCAATGCAGGAATGAACCCGGACAACAACGGCAAGGCCTGGACACGATTGCAAAAAGCCCTCTCATTGGCGTCCAGAGCCAGCCCACACGAACAGGCCTACATCAACGCATTGTCGGCACGTTATGCCGAACACCCGCCGAAGGATCGCAAGCCGCTCGATGCCGCCTATGCCGAGGCCATGGGCCGGCTCTCCGAACAATTCCCCAACGATCTCGATGCCGCCGCTTTCCATGCCGAAGCGTTGATGGATCTGCAACCTTGGGACTACTACGACGAAAACCTCCAGCCCAAGGGCAATACGAATGAAATCGTCTCGGTGCTCGAATCGGTCATGGCACGCAACCCCAGTCACCCCGGGGCCCTGCATTTTTATGTGCATGCCGTGGAAGCCTCCGCCGATCCGCAACGCGGCGTGGTGGCCGCCGACCGCCTGCGCACGTTGATTCCTGCCTCCGGCCATCTGGTGCACATGCCCGCGCACATCTATTCGCGGGTCGGACGCTGGCACGATGCCGTGCTCGCCAACCAGGTCGCCATCGCCGCCGACGACAACTACCTGGCGATCTGCCGCGGCAATGTGCAAGGCCTCTATCCGCTCGGCTATGTGCCGCACAACCACCATTTCCTGTGGTTCGCTTCCAGCATGGAAGGCAACAGCGCGATCGCCAAGGAAGCCGCCGAACACACTGCTTCGCGCACCGATCTTCCGGACCTGATGCGCAAACCGGGTTTTGCCGGCCTGCAACATTACTGGATGACGCCGTGGTTCTATCGCGTGCGGTTCGGCCGCTGGAACGAAATCGTCGGCGTGCCCAACCCGGCTCCGGATCTTCCCTACGTGACGGCGATCTGGCACTACGCGCAAGGCATGGCGGCGATCCGGCAAAATCGTCTCGATGACGCCGCACAGCACTTGCAGGAGTTGAGCAAACTCGCCGCCGATCCGGTGCTGGATACGATGACCATCTGGGACCGCTACCCGCTGACCTATGCGGCACGCATCGCCGAGGACATGGTCAAGGGCGAGTTGGCCGCGGCTCGCGGCGATCGGGCCACCGGTATCGCGACGCTGCGCGAGGCGGCGGCCATCGAGGACAAGATTCCCTACGACGAACCGCCCGGCTGGCATTCGCCGGTACGGCAATCGCTCGGGGCGATGCTGCTGGCCGACGGCAAGGCCACCGAGGCCGAAGCCGTTTATCGCGAGGAGCTGCGTCGCAATCCTGCGAATGGCTGGTCGCTGTTTGGTTTGGCGCAAAGCCTGCGTGCGCAAAAGCGCGACGCCGAAGCGGCCGAGATCGACAAGCAATTCGACAAGGCCTGGAAATACGCCGACGTGAAACTGGTTTCGTCGCGGTTTTGAGCGTTACAGCCCGATACGCTTGTGAACCGGACCCAGGGCGAAGGATTGTTTCCTTCGCCCTTTTCATCGCATCGACTCATCGCGTCAAACCATTGCGCGGAACAAACCCGCTCAATCCTGATTCGCCGCGGCCTCGCGCCCTTGCTGGCGAATGATCGCTTCCTGACGCGCATCCTCGATGGACATCATCACCGCACGCACATCGGCGGCGCGGTTATCGAACACGAACTTGCCGGTCAAGACCGTATCCGGTTGCAGCTCGCCTTTTTCGTACAACGCCCACATCTGCTCGCCAAAGTGCGTGGACTTGAGTTCGGGCGCGAAGCGGCCAAGACTGTCGCGCAGGTTGTGCACATCGCGCAGTAGCATCGTGCGCGCCGCGTTGTTGCCGGCGGCGCTGACCACCTGCGGGAAATCGATGATCACCGGGCCATCGGCCGCGACCAGCACGTTGTATTCGGACAAGTCGCCGTGAATCAGTCCCAGGCAAAGCATGCGCACCACATCGCCGATCAACTCGCGATGGAATCTGCGCGCCTCATCCGGCGTAAGTTCCACTTCGCCCAGGCGCGGTGCGCTATGGCCGGCCTCATCGGTGACCAACTCCATCAGCAACACGCCGTGAAAATAACCGTGCGGCCGAGGCACGCAGACACCGGCATCGGCCAGCCGATACAGCGCATCCACCTCGGTATTTTTCCAGGCGGTTTCCTGCTCGCGGCGGCCAAACTTGCTCGCCTTGCCAATGGCACGCTGTTGCCGGCTGCCGCGCACCTTGCGGCCTTCCTGGTATTGCACGCGCGCCTGGAAACTGCGCTGCGCCATGTCCTTGTAAACCTTGGCGCAACAAATCTCCTCGCCCGAACGCACCACGTACACCGAGGCTTCCTTACCGCTCTTGAGCGGCCGCAACACTTCATCGATCACGCCGTCATCGATCAGCGGTTGCAGTCCCTTGGGGGTTTTCATCAGGTCCGGGCTGCCTGGCAGGAAAGGGCGGCCATTATCCTCGATTGGCGGCGGTTCCACCGTGAAGGGCGGTCAAACGCGCCAATATGCCGGCCGGAGAAGTCTTGCGATCAAAAACTACCGTCTTGGCACCCCACTCCGCATTCCCGAAAACCACCCCGTCGCGCCTACCGCGTGACATGGCCGAAAAACGATCAGTGTTCATAAAAAAGAAGCGAGAAAGGTTCATTTACCTGAAGCAAAAAATGCGTCTGCTCCCGTCCTTTCAAGCTTTGCGGGAGCGCGTGTGTTTTTCTCCTGACCGGTAGCTGAAGCCGCGATTCCATGACGCGTCAGGAGCTGTTAGCCTCAAAATCCCCCCGCTCGTGATAGGCCCTGTCATGTCCATTTGGAAAGATTCCCCCACCCGGCAACCTCCTTCGCCAACAACCACCACAACCAAGGAGCCGGAACGCAGCAACGCTTTGCCAACACCCGATGTCGCCATCAGCCCCAGCTTCGCTCCCGAATCCAATCCCGTTCCTGCTTCTGCTCCTGCCCCGGTGGCACGTACCGAGGCCGATCGCTCGCGCAAGGAATCGTTGATCGCCGCCGACATCACCATCGAAGGCAAGATCGAAGGCACCGGCAGCGTGCGCATCGCCGGTAAATTCAAGGGCGATGTCAACGTACAGGGCGATCTCAATATCGAAGTCGGCGCGAAACTGACCGGCGGCGTTCGCGCCGACAAGGTCGTGATCGCCGGCGAGCTGGAAGGCAATATCGAAAACGCCTCGCGCGTGGAGTTGCTATCGACCGGCGCGGTGGTCGGCGACGTGAAAACCGGTTCGCTCACCGTCGCTGCCGGCGCGCGCATGCGCGGCCAGGCCGACTTCGGTTGGGACGACAGCAAGACCTCCAAATCCGGCAAGCCGCAAGGCAACGGCAATCCTGCGGAGAGCGGCGTCGGCTCATGAGCAATATGCGCCCGGGCACTCCCGGGGCAACCCGCGAGTGTCCGCACTGCAAGGAAACCATCCTCGAAAGCGCAGCGGTGTGTCCGGCCTGCCGGCATCATCTGCGCTTCGAGGCGGGAGCCGCCGCGTCCAACGCAACCGCCCTGACGCCATTACGCATCGAAGGCAGTATTCGCCAACCGCCCGACAGCGAATCGTGGGAATACAGCGTCGTCGTGTCGATACGCAATGATCGCGGCGAGGAAATCGCCCGCAAACTCATCGGCGTCGGCGCGATGAATCCGAACGAACAACGCACTTTCACTTTGTCTGTTGAAGTGGTGCCAGCCAAAACGAAACGTATCGGAAAAAGCACGCGGCATTGAAACCAGCGCGATGACTTACCGCTTCAACTCGGGCGTCGTCGCCTCGAGAATCCTCATGCTCTCGGCATTGGCCGTGGTCTCGTCGCCGTGACTTGCTGTCCGGGTCTTGTTGAGCTCATGCTGCGCGCGAAAGGTCGGGTCGATGACATCGATTTTTCGCTCACGTTGCATGAAAGCCCGCTCGCCGGGCGCAAGCTGGCAATTGCGGCTCAGGATTTCCAGTTCATCGCCATTTGTCGCGGCGCCGCTTTGCAAATTGACGACCACGCCCAACGTGTCGCCGAGCGGTTCCAAGGCAAGACAAATTCGATCGATCGTGGCATAGCTACGCAGCTCGTTGCGTTCGACGATGGCAAACAGATTTTCACGATCCAGCCACACCGCCGAACGCACACCGGCGATACCCTTGGCCGCAACCCGCGCCGACTCACGATCCACCGCACGCGATGGGTCGGCCAGTTTGATGGACTTGCGAAAATCCTCCTGCATGGCGCGCATATTGGTTTCAACGGCGCGTTGATCGCCCATCAAGGCAGCGCCTCGAACGGCTGCGAGTCGGGCGGCCGTCGCCAATGGATCAATCGGCTGCCCGGCTTGCTGAGGTCGAATCGATACCGGCTCCGGGCTTTCGGCCGAACATGCCGAAAGCATGACAAACACAGATACCAGCAACGCACGAGCCAACATCGCTTCGAACCGGCATGGATGTATTGCTCTCCCCACTCTCACCCCAAAGGTATTTGTAACTTGTGCTTGGCCAGCCACGCATCGAATGTCTGCAGTTCCGGATTCAACGACCGGGAAACCGCTAGATTCCGCGCCCCGCAGAAGTAATCCTCGAACTCGCATTTGAACTGGAACATATTGCCCAGGTCGCTGGCGCCGGGAAAGCCGAATCCGCGATACGCCTCGGCTGTCACCCTGTTGTAGCTCACTTCCAGTCCAAGCGCCTTGCCGAGAGCATCGGCCATTTGCTGGCCGGTCAGGTGTTCGCCAGCGATGCCCACTGTCTTGCCGATGAACTCCCTGCCTTTCTTGAAGATTCCATAGGCGCACTTGCCGATATCCTCGGCAGCGATGCTGGGCAGTTTCTTGTCGGCCATCGGCAGCGTGATCGCATATTTGCCATCGGCGCCCTTCGTGGGCCCCATGCCGAAGTGGATGAAGTTGTCCCAGTAAAACGAAGTCAGCAGGAAAGTGGTCGGCACACCGAGGTCGGTGAATTCGTGATTGGACGCGCCCTTGGCGTCGAAGTGCGGCACCTTGTAGTTGCCCAACAATGTGGGCATGCGTTCATCCGTTAGCGGCACCCATCGGCGCGTATCCTCGAGCGTGGACCAGATCGCATGCTGGATGCCGGCGGTCTTCGCCGCGATGGCGAAGTTGCGGACTTCGGCCATTTCCTTCTCCGGCGAAAAATGCGCCCAGAAAAAGGTAACGAAGTAGGCGCCGTAGGCACCTTGCAACGCCCTGACAAGACTGGCCTCGTTATCGATGTCGCCGGCAACGACTTCGGCGCCGAGTCTGGCGAGCGTCCTGGCAGCATCGCTACTGATGTCGCGTGTGATTGCGCGAACGGAGAAGCCGCCGTTGGGGTCGTTGAGAATCGCGCGGACCAACCCGCCGCCTTGCGCGCCCGTGGCGCCCACCACCGCAATGATCTTCTTGTCAGCCATCGTAGTCGCCTCGATTGAAAAACGCGAACGGGAACAGCTTGCGATCTTCTCGATTTTCCATTCGTCAATCGGCCTTGACGCAAACCAGATCGAGCGAAAGCAGTTGATGCGTCAAGAACGAATCGCCTGCTTCCTCGCACGCGGAAATTCCGCCAAGTTGCTGTCGAATGTCAGCACATGAAATTCTTCACAAGACTGAATAAACCATGCGACAGCGGTAACGCGGAAACGATTTTATTTCGGCCACAAGAGCGCGAAGCAACCAACGAAAAACCAAAATGGCCTGCGAACCAAGAGCAAGCGAGCGCCACTCTTTCGCGATTGTTTCATGGGAAATTAACACCGCTTCTCCTGCTCTCGTCATTCCGTTCCGCCAATGGCAATGAGAATGAACCGCCTGTTTACGAGCGTCGCAAATCATTGGCATTGGCATTGCGGCGCGCCCGATATCGGGCAATGGTATTGCCTGATCGGGGGCCGCACGGGGAGAGAGAGTCTATATCGACCGTGTTCTGACCAAAGGAGCATCCACATGAATCGCACTCTCGCATCACTGGCCATAGGCACCGCAACGCTCGTTCTTTCGTTTGGGGCATTCGCCGGCGGAGCAAGAACGAACGGATCGCTAAATCAATCCTCCGCAGCTACTGCACCCACGACACACCACGCGACAGGTCAACCCGGCGCCGAATGCGGGTCGGCAAGCGCACCCAATACACCCGGGCGTGCGGCCTCCGCTCCTGGCTCGGCGTTCAACCCTGAAGGGCGAGCCGGACAGGTTTATGCCGGCGAGCAGCCGCAAAACTCACGCAATCCTGTCAGCGTCTCGCAATACGATACGGCTTGCTTGCATCAACCGTAGCCCGCTCGGTAAAGCGCTGAACTCGATCTTGAGTCTGCACAGCATTTGATACAGAAACAGGCCGGGGCCGCTGCCCACTCCATCGGGTAGCGGTTCCGGTCTTTTTCCATCTTCTTAACATTCGCGCAGAGATCCGAGCCGAGTCCTGTGAATGGCGGCAAGAGAATGGCCGTCACCGCCAAAGGCATGCGTTTGCATTGAGGCGACTGATGTCATGGGCTTTGTTGCGTCCATTACGTACGCGTAGGGGCGCGGCAATGCGATGCCACCCTGAGATTGGCTCGCCCGCCTCGGCAAACGCCGTGCGGCCGTCTCCATGGAGCAGTGCCATGAACGATATCAAGCAGAAAGCGAAAGTGTCGTTGGAAGATGCGCTGATGGAACAACTTCGCTATTGTGGATTCGACAAACAGAACCTCGCGGACCTGGTGAAAATAGCTGCCACGTTGCATCGCAGCGGTGTACAGAGGCCGCGAGGCTTTCCCCTTGGCATACCGGTCATCGATAGCTTGCGGCTAAGCGGCGATGTCGAGTTGGACAAGATCGGGCAACTGTTACAGGACATCCTGCCCAAGACACCGCGTTTCAACAGTGTCGTGGTGTTCCCCAAAGGCATCCCGTGGCCGGAGGTTTATAACGTGAACATCGTCCTGGGTACACCAGCGCAGATGTCACACCAGAACTTCGGTTTCTGAAAAATAAAACATGGGCGCGTTGTCGAATACGCTGCCAGCATCCGGCGGGGCTTCCGGCCCTGCCGGCAATGCCACGCTGCAAATCCATCCTTCGCTGAAATGCAATCTGTCCTGCGCGCATTGCTATTCCAGCTCGGGCCCTGCGGCCAGCCTCACGCTCGACGCGGACATCGTATGCAAGACCATCAGCGATGCGGCCGAAATGGGCTATAGCGTGGTGTCGGTCTCCGGCGGAGAGCCGTTGATGTACGCCGGCCTGGAGAAAGTGTTGCGTCACGCGAAATCACTGGGCTTGCGCACCACGGTGACCACCAACGGCTTCTTCATCGATCGCGCGCGTTTCGCTCGTCTGGCAGGGCTGGTCGATGTGTTGGCCATCAGTCTGGATGGCCCGCCCGAAGTCCACAATCATGTGCGCGGCAATCCGATGGCGTTCGAGCGGCTTCACAGCGGGCTGGAAAGCGTGCGCACCGCTGGCCTGGCTTTCGGCTTCATACATACTTTGACCCGCAGCCACTGGCAACAATTGCCGTGGGTCGCGCAGTTCGCCGCCGAACAAGGCGCGAGCCTGCTGCAAATTCATCCGCTGGAAATGGTCGGACGCGCGCAGACCCAATTGCGCGGTGAAATCGCCGACGATGAGATCCTGGCGCGCGTCTATATCATGGCTGTGGCGATCGCGAGCAAGTACGCGAGCGCGTTCCAATTGCAGCTCGATCTGATCTACCGCGAGCATTTGCTCGACAACCCGGCGCTGTTTTACGCCGAAGATGATGGCGTCAACGACGCACTTCCATCGCAACGCCTGGGCCTGCTGGTGCTCGAGGCAGATGGCAGCGTGGTCCCGCTGAGCTATGGCTTCGACCATCGCTATCGCGTATGCGATGTTCGCCAGCAATCGCTAAGTGAGGGCTGGCGGACGTTCCAGTCCGATGGACTGATTGCGTTGCGCCAACTTTGCCGCAAGGTCTGGCTCGAACTCGGCGGAGAGTACGGCCCGTTGCTGAGCAACTGGTATGACGCGATCAGCGCGCGTAGTCACGACGCGCCACGAGGAATCCCGCTGACGACCGTGGATTAGATGGATTCAAATGGCCAGCTTTCGACTGGCGACAAATGGGGCGGAGGCAATTCGAAACACGAAGGGACAATTCAATGCATATCCATGTTTGCAGCGCATATATGCTGAAGGCATTCCGCAGCATCGTCACTAGAGTTGGCAAGGGCAATCCACCAATCAATTACCCCGCACTTCCCCTGCGGGCGACGAAGCAGATCGTTATTTCAATCTACGGAGAATGCGGATGAATGCGCAATACCTTGCTGGATCGCTCATGGTTTCATTATTGCTTTTGTCAGGCGCCGCAACCGCCCAAGAGAGTGAATACGTTGTCGTCGGCGTTCATCTGGACAATGTCCGTGAGCAGAAGAATATTTTCACGACGGCGGAAGAATGCGCGAACAATCCGGCTTGCGTTGCGCTGATGAACGCTGCCGAAAATTATTTCCAGGTGCCCGTAGGGAAAGTGGTATCCGGATTGGCAACGCTAGCCGCCGATAACCAGGGTGAAGGAACGTACATGCACTTCGCGTTGCCGCCCGGCTACCAATACTGCAAAGCGAAGATGACCATGGGCTCGATCGTGCCCCACGTTGGACCAAGAGGATCGCTGTTTCTGGGACGTGCCGAACAGCGCGGTCTATATGTCGAAACCTGGACTCCGGTGAATCAGATGTTCGCGGGCGGCTCCTGGGTGGAGGCCGACCTGACCATCGTTGGCGTACGCGATGACCTTGCGGCGTCCAGCTATGAAAATGGAGGCAGTTGCATCAATCCGATTTCCGATGCCGGCATGCGGCATCTTTTTTATTGCCGTGGCGGCGGCTGTGTCGATACCGACGATGAAGGCCAAAACGTGGATGCCAGCTCGCCTCCGGACGAGAACAGCGCGAAGTAACAAGCCATGACGAGAGGGGTAGCTCAATTCCATTCCAGCCAGAGAAAAAACTACCTCTCTCTTATGCGTAGCGTTGCGCCAGTGCGTGGGCTATGCGTAGGCGTAGGTGCTCGGCCATGGGTGGCCCGAAATTGTCGGACATCACAAAGCGTGGATTCTTGCAGTTGTTTACCACTACCTCCGCGCCCACCGGTTCGCGCGGTGTTTCGACATACCAACCGGGCAATGCCAGCACCGGGACAACCTTCACCTTCTCGCCCGCGGCCCCAGCAAGGTGCTGCTCCAACCAGCGCGCCTGGTTACGCGCTTGTTCCAGCGGCCTGACTTCGATGTGTTCGGGAAACTGCAAACGGGCGCCGTCATAGTGAACTCGTGCCGAGTCGCGACCGGTTTTCTCCGGTTTCAATCGGGATTTTGTTTCGATGGCAAACACCGCCTGTGGCCCAATAACCACATGGTCCAGATTGAAATTCTCGGCGGGGATATCATGGAAAACAATGCAGCCCTCCCCGATCAGCGCCGTCAAGCACTGCGCCACCGCCAACTCGCCTTCCAGCCCTTGCCGGTAGCGCCGCTTGATTCGCACGTGCTTGATGATTTTTGCGATGCCATAGCCCAGCACCAGCAGACCTACCAATCCGAGAGTCAAATCTCCCGCGCCGAGTTCGATTTTCGACCAATCCAGTTTATGCAAACGGGCAAGCAGCCAGGCCAACAGGAAAGCTGGCCCGGAGATAGCAACCATCAAAACCGCTTCGGTCAGATTTTCTTCTTCCTCGGCGATGCGTTGTCGCAGTTGCTCGCCTGGCAGGTGGAATATTTTGAAGTTGAGCGGCGACCGCCGCTTGTCACGGCTGACAAAATATTTCCATCCCATCAACGCACCGGCCATCAGAACGAACGGAATGCAGATGGCTGCAAACAGAATTAGTGACCCCATGATTTCAGTGACTCCATAAGTGATCTCGCCGCCATTGGCGACTGTGCTTTCCTTGGCTCCGGAATTTCACCGGCAGTCTGAATTCAAAAACCAGGTTCGGCATCCATCACACGATCAGGGCCGGCTTTCTCCGGCAACACTCCCCAACCAATCGCGCACAGACCCGGCCTCCCCTGCCTTGCCCAACGCTATAACGGCAAATAAACCCATTGCCTTTAACCGACATCCAGCGCCGTGCCCCGCGCTATCGTATCCCGCCAAGGGGCCGGCATCGAAGGAGAAGAACATGCAAGCCAAAATCCAGCGCATCACGCCTTGCCTGTGGTTCGACGATCAGGCCGAGCAGGCTGTGGCTTTCTACACCACGGTCTTCTCCAATTCGCGAATCGTCAACACCACTCGCTATACGAAGGAAAGCGCGCAGGTGTCGGGCCAGCCCGAAGGATCAATACTGACCATCGCCTTCCAGCTCGACGGACAGGATTTCACGGCCTTGAATGGTGGCCCGATCTTCAAATTCAACGAGGCCATGTCGCTCGTCGTCAACTGCGAGACACAACAGGAAGTGGATCACTACTGGAACCAGTTGTCCGAAGATGGCGATCCGAAGGCGCAGCAATGCGGCTGGCTGAAGGACCGATTCGGCGTTTCTTGGCAGGTCGTGCCTACGCTGCTGATCGAATTGCTGACCGCCCCCGACCCGGACAAGGCGCGAAAGGCGATGGCGGCGATATTGGAGATGAAAAAAATCGACGTGGAAACGCTGCGGCAGGCAGTGGGATGAGTCTGTGCGCAAACGCACATAGCGAGCGCGTCTGCAGTGCGGCTCCATTCGTTGTTTTTTATGCCGCTGCCTTTTTAATGAAGAAATTGCTCGTATGATCCACCGCGGGGCAACATCGGATTTCGTGCCCTTTCACGTCTCGACTCATATCAACATGGAGGATACGTATGATCATCAACTCGATAGCCGATGGCCAAGTGACATCCAACCAACTGGTGGAATTCAACTTCCGGCCGATTTCCTACAGCGTGAGCGGTTCCAAAAGCACGCTCACCGGCACGGTGAATGCAGGCGCATATCAACAAGTCGATGCCACCGCCACCGGCACCGGTCCGTACAAAGTCACACTGGGTTACGTGAACCATTCCTATCAAGCGCAACCTGTTTCAGTGGATAGCAACGATGCGATGGTGACGTTCTGGATGGCGTTCCCGGCCGGCCCGAATGGCCCGAAGAGCTTCGTGTTCCAACGTCAAGATATTCGTGTTCCGACGGCAGAAGTAACGCGCTAGCGGCCCATACCGGACCTGGCAGCACGGCTGACCTTGTCGGCCGTGCTGTTGCATTGTCCGCTTCGCGATACCCATGACACTGCCATGACGCACAGCCGCGAATCCTTCCCGACAATCGACCCCGACACATCCGGTCGCAGCGCGACGGCGCTGCAAACCGTGCTCGACGCCGCAGCGTCGTTTGCACGCGAAGGCCGGTTTGCCGAAGCGATAGCCTTGATCCAATCGCGTTTGCAGGAAGCGCCCGACTGTTGGCCGCTCGCTTCAGCACTTGCCGATCTGCTGGAAGCGAGCAATGCGATCACGGATGCGATCAAAACACTTCGCGCTTTCGTCGCACTCGCTCCCGATGCCGCCGAAGGTTGGTACCGACTGGCCGGATTGCTGAGTCGAATTGGGGAATCCGGCGCGGCCATCGATGCCGCACGCATGGCGGTCGCACAAGCAAGCGAGTGGCCGCAGGCGCACAACCGTCTCGGTTATCTGTTGGAAATCCACGCGCCCGACATGGCGTTGATTGCGTTCGGTCGCGCGCTCGAACTCGCGCCGGACTGGAACGTGCCGCGCCGCAACCAGGCTCGATTGCTGCGCGAACAGGGAAAAATCTCGAGTGCCATCGTGCTGCTGCGCGAAGCAGTGAGGCGCAATCCGGACGACCAGGCAGCGCAGATCGCACTGGCGGAAGCGCTGCTGCAACGCGGCGACTACGACGAAGGCTGGCGCGCCTACGAATGGCGCTTCGATTGCGGCGGACGAACGCCCGCCTATCCTCACACGCGGGCGCCGGTCTGGGATGGCCGGCAACTGCACGGACAGATCGTCATGGTGTGGTTGGAGCAAGGTCTAGGCGACCAGCTGCAATTCTGCCGCTATCTGCCCTGCATCACTGCACTGGGCGGCAGGGTCTGGCTGCAAGCACCACGCGTGCTGCAACCACTATTGCAATCTCTTGGTGTGATCGAGCGTTTCGTGGACGAAGGCGAAATCCCAGAAGGCTTCGATCTGCAGATTCCGTTGCTCAGTCTGCCGCACGCGCTGCGCGCGCATGTGCAGCATCCGCCAGCCGCCCCTTATCTCGCAGTGGACACGACTCTGCCTGCTTCGGTCACGGCGCTATTGTCTTCGCCTATCGGGGCATTGCGCGTTGGCGTGGTTCACGCCAGCCGCCCGGATCATCCCAGCGCCGCGCGGCGCGATTGCCCACTGTCGTTGTTGCGTCGTCTCGCCGATGTGCCGAACGTGCACTTCTACAGCTTGCAATTCGGCACTGGCATCAACGCCGCATCACGGTTGCAGGGCTGGCCGTTGGTGGATATTGGGCCTGTGCTCGGCGACTTCGCGCAGACTGCCGCCATCGTGCAGGCGATGGATCTGGTAATCACCGTGGACACGGCGATGGCGCATTTGTGTGGCGCCATCGGCCATCCGGTGTGGACGCTGCTGTCCACGCCCTGCGACTGGCGTTGGCAACTCGATGGCGCCAAGTCGGCCTGGTATCCATCGATGCGCTTGTACCGACAGACACATCGCGGCGATTGGGCTGTGCCAATAGAGCACGCCGCACGCGATCTCGCCGCACTGACCGCAGCGCACTCGGCACAGCGCACATCGCTCATCAGCAAACCGGCATGATCTCAACACCGATCGACGATGAGGTCGCGCGCAATTTGCCGTCATTGTTCGTCATCGCCCTGCCCCGCTCCTTGTCGAGTTGGACGTTCGAGCGCGCATGCGCATCGCTGCGGTTATCGGCCCCGACATGGACCAGTGCCGGAGAAATACTCAACACCGAACGCTGGCGGATGCTGCGGGAAGCACGCGACGGCGACCGCTTCACACCCGAAGACGATGCCGCGCGATTCGAGCAATGGTCGTGCTTCCTCGACGATACCGTGCGTCCCCGGGGACGCGCGTACAAGGATGTGGTGCAACCCTTCGTGACCGCGCGCTGGCTGGCGGGCGCGCACGGACGCACCTTGCGCGTGATGCGAATACACCGCCCGCTGGCCGATATCGCATGGTCGATGTTGCATGCCGGTTGGCAGTATCCCGCCAGAGTCGCGATGGCCGGCACCGACGATATCGACCGCCTATTGTCTGGCCTGCTGCGGGCACATGCAGCACTCGCTCAACCAACAGCCGTCGAAGTCGATTTCGATGCGTTGATAACGAATCCCCACACACTCGCCCTGGCGCTTGCGCGGCTATACCCGGAAGTCACGATGCCGGAGACACTGTTCGACGACGCCGATTTCCGAGCGCATTCCGACACCGTGCTGGCTCGCCGGAACACGCCGCTGTGGCGTGAACTCGATGCGCGCATCCAAGCGCTCGCATCGGACGTTGGCAATGAAAACTTTTGCTGAGACGTTTGCATTGGCGGCCTGACCTGTACAGAAAGTGCCAGGCCGCTACATCGCTGTTACTGAAAGTCGCACTCCGCATTGCCCACGTCTTCGGCAAGCGCGTAGATGAAGTGTTCCAAGACCGCGTCTCGATAGCGCTCGACGAGACCGTTCACGCGGCCTGATCCAAGTCAAGGCACCTTGCCCGTGCCCGCGCGATCCTGCGCATTTACACGGAGCTCGCCCATGAATGCGATGACCAGTACCACTCGCGCCCAATTCGACTGGGAGGAAACAGGCCTCGAATCCGGACCCACTTTCGAAAAACGCTTGACCGATGTGGCCAGCGACTATGAAACGCTGGATGCGGAGAACGTCGCCGGTGTGGGCATCTGAACGTGCGTGACGCCGGTCCCATCACCTTGCTCCCTCCTTCCATCGAGATCGAAGGCGACATCGTGGCGCGTAGCCTCGGCATGGAAGTCGCTGTATTCCGGCAGTTGATGGCAGACAGCAAGATCACCGTGCTCTGCGAACGCGGAACGGGCGAGGATGCGGGCCGCTACCGCGCGAGCTTCTACTACGGCAACCGGCGCGTCCGTCTGCTAGTGGACCAGAAAGGACGCCTGCTTTCCGGCACGTAATAAGGCCCGGGTACCGTGCGAATCAGGCACCGGGCTCGCGATGATGCAGCGCGTAGTCGATGGCCGCCCGCACCGCCGCCACCTGCGCGTCGTTGCACTGCTCGGGCGTGGCGCGCGGGCTGTCGGGGTAAACCTCGGTGGTTGTCTTGTAGCGCGCATCGGTGACGCCCGCACACAGGCCGAGCCGCTTGAGCGCGTACTGGATGACGCCCGGCGCGACCACGGGCGAGCCGATGATCTCGCCGTTCCCGTCGGCCGGGGCGATGTGGGTGACCTTCGCCACCGCCGCGATCACCGCCTGCTGGAACTCCGGTTGTGGATGCTCGGTGTCGTCGACCAGATAGAAACCATCGGGGATGCCTCCCGGCTCGAACGGTTTGCCATCGCGTGCGGCCAGCGCCGGCCGGAACTCGGACTCGTCGGTATCGGTGGTCTCGTGCAGGTCGATGTGCACCAGCACGCGATCGCGCAACGGCGCGACCAACTGCATGAGCGCCGCCGACTCCTGCGCCGGACTGTCCTCGCGGAACGAACGGTTCGGGTCGATCGCATGCTTGTTCCAACGATGAATCCGCTCGTAAGCCCACGGACTGATGCACGGCGCGACCAGCAGGTTGACCCGGCCCGCGTAGTCCGCCGCATGCCGCTCGACGAACTGCAAAGCCCCGTGCACACCACTGGTTTCATAGCCATGCACGCCGCCCGTCACCAGCGCGATAGGCAGCTCATCGCGCCAGCCGCGGCTCTTGATCGCGAACAGCGGGTAGGTATCGGCGCCGTAGTCCAGCCGGCCGTACTGCACCACATCGAAGCGCGAGCGCAGGCGGTCGATCACACTGAGCACATCGGTTTCATAACTGCGCTTGCGGGTTTGGCGCGACAGCCAGGCTGCGACTTCCGCCGCACCCCATGGAATTCCGGGGGTGCCGATTGGATAGGGTGTTTGGTTAGTCATCACGTCGCTTGCTCTGTGGTGTCATCGCGGAAAAGCGGAACAGAGTAGCACCGTACCGAAACCCCGATACCACGGTGACATCCGCTTTCAGCTCGATGAATGAAGCTCGATCAAATAATAAAGCGACCAGCCGTATTTAGCGTTTCTTGATAAATGAGCCTGGCTTTTTTCCATGTGATTAACGCCCGCGTCGTTTACGGACTAACTTTGCCTTAGCAATAATCGCAGCAAATGCGATGGCACTTTCAATCGAATTTGAGTCATCTAAGCAATCGTTGAAAGCTTGCCCAATCACCTGACTGTCGAAATTCGCCGCGATAACCCTGTTAGTTAACTCATCGACGCTCAGCGTCACACGTCGTGAGCGCGTTTTAGTCCCGTCTGACGCCGCGAACTCCTCAACCGGCTCAAGCAGTGGCAGGCTTGCTTGATCTGTAGGCTTGTTCTTCCGGGTCTTCGCAGTAGTATTCTGTATTGCAATGTCTTCGATGCTCGGTTTACTCGACACGGCTGAAAAGCCTGGAAGCTGGTCTCTCTTTATTGAACTTCTCACCACGGCCTTTCGCTTTGCAATTATCGATTGGCCGAAAGGCATCTCCATCCACTGCCAAACGTCCTCTCCCTCACCAATCTCGGGGCCGATTGGCTTAACTGGCCCCAAGCCGGCAAGCGCAAATCCATCTTCATACCGCCCGACAGCAACCGACTGCCTTGTCGGTGGCTTCCACGTGATCAAGTCCGGATAGTGAAACGTAGGAGCAGTAGAACCATGTCGAATTAGCTCTAAACGTGAAGATTCTGAAACTATATAGTCATGATCCTGTACCTTCCATTGAGGGCATGGTGCGTGCACCCCAAGAATTGCACCAGCCATCGTAGCAATTGTGTCGGTGTCGCTACCTAGTTCATTCGACGCATCCGCTAAAGCAAGTTCGACACTGTCACCTCGACGAATCCATGAAAGTGCACTGGCAGCGATTGCTGTTTTTAACCCGGAACCGCGGAATCTCTGCTCAAAACAGCCCGTAACCTCTAAAATTTCGCGATAGGTGTTACCTCGACCGCGCTCAATAACAATTTCAATAGCATCTATGTCACGCATCGCATCGTCTCGCGCGCGCAACACGCCAGTCGTAAGACTGCAGCCGCTTTGTCTTTCCCAAGCTTCTAGCCAAAAGCTCCGCAGCTGTTGATCTTCCATGATTCGATCTGGAACTTCGGTAAAAGCTTCGACATAGGTACGCCATGCATTTGCACTTAAGACAGCCCCCTCTGTAAAAGTGTCTGATAAGGCTAGAGCATGGAAGAAAGCCCCACAAAATCCGTGCGGATGCCCATGCGTAATAAGTGAGTTACGCAAAACATCAAGCAAGCATTTGTCGCGATTCGCAGCTTTGGACGCCCAAACATGAGGCTGGATACGCATGGCGGCGCCATTGCCGCCGCCATTGACGTAACGCTGTTCCTTGTAATCGTAAAAATTTGAAAACCAATTAACGCCTTTACGAGAAAGATTTGCCGCAGCAGCCTTACTGCCCAGCCCAGCGCCCAAGCTATAACTCAACCAAACTGGAAGTTCAATTTTTGCGAACGCTTCTGGATCAAAGGTTCCATCTCCACGTATCGAGCGCGAGACAGCAAGCCGAAGCTGAGTATCATCTGAGTATGTTCCTGCGGGCAAATGAACTTCAACGCCAGCCCATCCTCCGATGGTTTTTCTCCAATTCACTGGCGTCGACACACAATCCAATCCGATCCGCCGATGAATTTCCCTTCGATCTCGTGCCAACTCGGTAATCCATCCTAAGGCATCACCTAGGGCGGCCCAAAGCGCCGAATTAATAACCGACCCCGACGAAGGCGTCGCCGACATTTCTTCCACAGTACGATTCATCAGTTTGGCCTCCCCGCAAATTTCTCTGGGCTAACTATCACTTCGACTCCTTTATAGCCAAACTCTCTGATCCACCCAGCGACAATGTCTCCCTGCTCCGCCTCACGCACGTACACTCGACACAAATACTTTGTCGATAAGGCGCGCGGGTATAAGACTTCGGCTTGTTCACAAGTAGGAAGTCGGCTTTCTCTACCGACTCTAGACACTTGCCACTCAGGCGATTTTCTTTGAATTACAGGGGCGAATAGCGCTTGCAATCCAGCTAGTCCAGAACATCGAATACACCGATCATAGCCATTGTTGGTAGTCGCGAAAACGACGCCATCATGCGTCATTATTTCGGGTGCGAAGGACATCAGGATCCACCAATAATCTGACTCTGCATGCCACCTTGTCGAAACAAGAAAATATCTACTATTAACTTCGGATATCGATAAGTTCACGTAGTCAAGCCAGTTTTGACTTTTATCGAAGTTCTCGGCCGCCTCGGGCCTTGAGCTCGCATTCGCGCGCCATAAATGCTCTAGGGATTCTTCGGAAGGCAATCGGTGACGGGACAGGACCTCACCCTTAACAAGGGTTCCGACAAAGCCTCGATTGGTGGTGAAGTGCATAACTTCAGTTATGCCCTGCTCGACAACGAATCGATCGATACTCATAGGTCGACAGGCACATACGAACTTGAATCGAAGTAACCCACCAAGTGCGATTCCTCTCCTGGCTTATAACCTATTGTAACGGTCTGCCTGGCTCGTGCTACCGCGACAGCCAGCAGCCTTCGCTGAACCAACACCTCATCATCCGCCTCTCCGTCGCCAGCAATCGTGTTTTGATTACTCAATCCAAGAATAAATACATGATCGAACTCTAGGCCTTTCGCGGAGTGAAATGTGCACAATGCAATATTGGCGATTCCCTCTGGCCACACCGACTCTCGAGTGACATCAACAAACGGTAGGGCGTGCGCGCACAACTGATCGATTGTGTAGGCAAACCATGTAGCCTGTGGGGCAAGAAAAGCCACCGACTCCTCAGATAAATCAACGCGTGTTCTAATGAATTCAATCGCCCACGCAAGCTGTCGGCCATACAATCCACGCAAAACCGTTGGTGCAGGTCCATTTCGCACTGCACCCTCCAGATTTGGCAAGGCACCGTCCACCTCGACTGCGATGCCATTCAAAATGCCCATAGCAAACGCCGCAATTTGCCGCGTATTTCGATGATTTGCGGCCAGCGTGTGGAAACGCTCCGGCCTCACAGTGAATCCAGCTTCTACCCACGTAAAGCCACGCGCATAGATGCGCTGCACTGTGTCGATTACAAAAGTTATGGCGTGCACGTCAGCCAAGTGTCTTCGGATCGCTCTCAACTGATTGGCCGAGAAGTCTTGGCTTTCGTCGACGACCACGACATCGTAATTAAGCGAACCCACTGTGTTAGCCATTTTTACAGCCAAGCCATTCCAATCGGTCAGCCCACTGTCCGATAACCATCGCTGATACGGATAAACGATTTCGTCTAGAATTTTTCGCTTTGAGGCGCGATCCACGCGAGGCTGTGCACCCCGCCCCGTCCTCTCAGCCATCGTGTAGGCTTCCAACTCACCCGGATCAAATCTACCAAGGATGTAGTCCACTTCCTTGAGGAGATACTGCGGAGTGAGAGCCTTAATACTGCTTGCTTGAATTAGACTCCAAAGTCCATCGCTCGCTGCTCGCTCGTTAATGTTAATCGCTGGAATGGCGTTGCGAGCCCACTTCCCGAAGGTGGTTATTTGTAGCTCGTAGCCATCTGATCCATCTAATTGAGTCTCCGCCAAACTTTCAATGTAGCCTGCGAGCGTACGATTGAAGGTGAGAACAAGAATTCTTACTGGAGTTGATTCGCCTTGGCGCAGCCTTCTCTGCTGAAACATGTAGAACAAAGATCGAAGCCTTAAAAGTGCCGTCGAAGTTTTGCCGCTTCCTGCAGCCCCCCGAATAACCTCGGCACCGGGCCTATTGCTACTTATTATCGGCAGCTGCTCCGGTGTTGCCCGTACTTGCGGCAGTGTCTTCATTGCTATCGCCCCTGTTATGTTCGTAAATTGCCGCGGATCGGATATGAACCACGAATAGTCACGCCCCTTAAACGTAAGCGCTGAATAACATTCTGTATTACATATTCCTCCGATACTCCCCGCCCACATCGTACAAAGCATGACTAATTTGTCCTAACGAATGCGTTTTCACCGCTTCCATCAACGCGGCGAAAATGTTTTTTCGGTCACGGGCGGTGGATTGGAGGTAGCGCAGGCCGCGGTCTTCGCCGGTCGCGGTTTCCACCGCTCCCACGAGGGCTAGCTGGTTTCGCAACTGCTGGTACGTGCGCACGTTGTCGATCTGCTGCGCCTTTTCCCCCGGTGTGCTGCGGATCAATTCGATGGTGGTGGCGACTTCGCCGCCGTGTTCCTTTGGCAGGAAGGTGTTGACGCCGATCAGCGGCAGGCTGCCGTCGTGTTTTTTGTGTTCGTAGTACAGGCTTTCTTCCTGGATCTTGCCGCGCTGATACATCGTGTCCATGGCGCCGAGCACGCCGCCGCGTTCGCTGATGGCTTCGAACTCCTTGTACACGGCTTCCTCGACGATGCCGGTGAGCGCATCGACGATGAAACTACCCTGCCAGGGGTTCTCGCAGAAGTTCAGGCCCAGCTCTTTGTTGATGATCATCTGGATGGCCACGGCGCGGCGCACGCTTTCTTCGGTCGGCGTCGTGATGGCTTCGTCGTAGGCGTTGGTGTGCAGGCTGTTGCAGTTATCGAACAAGGCATACAACGCTTGCAGCGTGGTGCGAATGTCGTTGAACTGGATCTCCTGCGCGTGCAGCGAGCGGCCGGAAGTCTGGATGTGGTACTTCATCATCTGGCTGCGCTCGTTGGCGCCGTAGCGCTCGCGCATGGCGCGGGCCCAGATGCGCCGGGCGACGCGGCCGATCGCCGTGTATTCGGGGTCCATGCCGTTGGAGAAGAAGAACGACAGGTTGGGCGCGAAGTCATCGATCTTCATGCCGCGCGCCAGGTAATACTCGACGATGGTGAAGCCGTTGCTGAGCGTAAATGCCAGTTGCGAAATCGGGTTCGCGCCGGCTTCGGCGATGTGATAACCGGAGATCGACACCGAGTAGAAATTGCGGACTTTGTTGTCCACGAAAAACTGCTGGATATCGCCCATCATGCGCAGCGCGAACTCGGTGCTGAAGATGCAGGTGTTTTGTGCCTGGTCTTCCTTGAGGATGTCGGCCTGTACGGTGCCGCGCACGGTGCTCAGTGTGTGGGCGCGGATGCGGGCGTAGACCTCCGGTTCGAGCAACTGTTCGCCAGTGATGCCGAGCAGCGCCAGACCGAGGCCGTCGTTGCTCGGCGGCAAGTAGCCATCGTATTTCGGGCGCGGCTTGCCGGCGAAGAATTTGTCGATGGCTTGTTGCGCGGCAGCCCAGCGCTCCTCATCGGCACGCAGATATTTTTCGACTTGCTGATCGACGGCGGTGTTCATGAACATCGCCAGGATCATCGGCGCCGGGCCGTTGATGGTCATCGACACAGAGGTGGTCGGTGAGCACAGATCGAAACCCGAATAGAGTTTTTTCATGTCATCGAGCGTGGCGATGGACACGCCGGAGTTGCCGATCTTGCCGAAGATATCCGGGCGCGTGGCCGGGTCTTCGCCGTACAGCGTGACCGAATCGAAAGCGGTGGACAGGCGCGCGGCCGGCTGGCCGACGCTGAGGTAATGAAAGCGGCGGTTGGTGCGCTCGGGCGTGCCTTCGCCTGCGAACATGCGGATCGGATCCTCGCCGGTGCGGCGATACGGATACACGCCGCCGGTGTAGGGATACGCGCCGGGCAGGTTTTCCTTCATCAGGAAGGCAAGCAGTTCGCCCCAGCTTTTGTAAGTGGGCGCGGCGATCTTCGGCACCTTCTGGTGGCTGAGCGATTCGCGGTAGTTCTCGACGCGAATGGTTTTGCCGCGTACTTCGTATTCGGTCACCTCGTCGGTGATGGACTTGAGCCGCGCCGGCCATTCGCGCAACAAGGTGAGCGCATCGGTGCTCAGCGATTTCACCGCGTCCTGGTAGCGCTGGCGCAAGGTCAGCAGTGAGCGGTCGGCATTGCCATGATTGGCCTGAAGGTCTTCGGGCTCGTACAGCCCCAGCACCTTCGGCAATTGCTCATCGCCAATGTCCTTGAGCGATTGCCAATAACTTTGCGCGCGATCGGCGGCCTCGGCTTGCCGGTCGATCGAGGCATTGATCGCCCGGCCCTGCTCTGCGATTTCGGCTAGATAACGAGTGCGCGCACCGGGGATGAGCACGGTGGCGCGTGGTTCGCGCAGACTGGTATCGAGTTGCGGCGTCCAGTTGCAACGCGGTGTGATCGCAGCTTTGTCGGTGTCGGCGAGCTTGAATTTTTCGCGCATCAAACGGCACAGGTTCACGAACATCCAGGTCACGCCCGGGTCGTTGAACTGGCTGGCGATGGTCGGGTACACCGGCACGTCTTCATCCTTGGTCTGGAAGGCGACGCGGTTGCGCTTCCACTGCTTGCGCACATCGCGCAGCGCATCTTCGGCGCCGCGCTTGTCGAATTTGTTGAGCACCACCAGTTCGGCGTAATCGAGCATGTCGATTTTTTCCAACTGGCTGGGCGCACCGAAATCCGAGGTCATCACGTACACCGGGAAATCGACCAGATCGACGATCTCCGAATCGGACTGGCCGATGCCGGCGGTTTCGACCATGACCAGGTCGTAGCCCATGCTGCGCAGGAAGGCAATGCAATCCTTGAGCACGGCGTTGGTCGCCACGTGTTGACGGCGCGTGGCCATCGAGCGCATGAAAAAGCGCGGCGAGCGCAGCGAGTTCATGCGGATGCGATCGCCGAGCAGCGCGCCACCGCTGCGGCGGCGGGTCGGATCGACCGAGATCACCGCGATGCGCATCTGCGGGAAGCTTTGCGCGAAGCGGTTCATCAGTTCATCAGTGACCGAGCTCTTGCCCGCGCCGCCAGTACCGGTCAGGCCGATCACCGGGGTTTTTCCGCCGGCCAGTTGCCATTGCTTGCGCAGGTGGACCAGTTCGGATTCTTCGATCAAGCCTTCTTCGATGGCCGAGAGCACTTTGCCGATGGAGATTTCATCATCGATCGACACACGCGGAGTGGGTTTGGACCCGGCGCCGTCGGCATGGTCGCGCTGCTGGGCCGACGCCCATCCGGCATTGGCCGGCAAACGGTGCGCCTGAGTGCGCCGCACGAGATCCTCGATCATCGCCACCAGACCCATCTGCATGCCGTCGTTGGGGTGGTAGATGCGCTCCACGCCATAAGCTTGCAGCTCGGCGATTTCCTCCGGCGTGATGGTGCCGCCGCCGCCGCCGAACACGCGGATGTGCGAGGCGCCGCGCTCGCGCAGCATGTCCACCATGTACTTGAAATACTCGGTATGCCCGCCCTGGTACGAGGACAGTGCGATGCCGTCGGCATCTTCCTGCAACGCGGCGCGCACCACGTCCTCGACACTGCGGTTGTGTCCGAGGTGGATGACTTCCGCGCCCTGCGCCTGGATCAATCGACGCATGATGTTGATGGCGGCGTCGTGGCCGTCGAACAGGCTGGCGGCGGTGACAAAGCGCAGCGGGCCGCGCTCGGTGCGGGTTTGGGCATTCGGTATCTGGGTAGCGGGCGAGCTCACGGCAGCCCTCCAAAATGGGATCGTTGGCATTTTCCCACATCGCGGCCTTGCCGGTCGAAACCACGCACCTTTGGCAATCCGTCACGGATTTGCCATGCACGCAATTGCATAGAAATCGAAGGCGCGATGATCGACACAATCATCGCATTTGCCCGGCGATGCAAGGCGCGCGCTATGCCGCGCAAGGCCGATTCAGCCAATGCCCGCAAGCGTCGTGACCAGAGCTGCCAACAGTGACAGCGGGAAACCGGCCGCAGGAGAAATCGTCCGCGATATGCTAAACATCACTCCCCAATCCCTTGCCCCATGCCCATGTCCACAGCTGCCCAAGAATTGATACAGCAATGGCGACAAGCCAACGCCTACCTGATCGCCAACGATGTTGAGGCTGCGTTGGACTTGTTCGAGATGCTGGCCCGGCAGGAACTCCCGGCGGCGATGTCGGATCTGGGCCGCCTGCATATCCTGCAGATGATTCCCGAGCCCTCGTTCGAACGCGGACTGGACCTGCTCAATCGAGCCGCGCAGGCCGGTTATCCCGAGGCCAGCTATTTCCTGGCGACGGTCGCGGCCGGAGACCGGCTGCTGGCGTTCAATCCTCGGCAAATCGCACATTGGATACAGATAAGCGCGCAAGCCGGTTATCCGGCGGCATTGCGCACGCTGGCCCTGCACTGGGGGCGCTTTGGCACGCCCGGCCTGCATGCGCTGGGCACGTTGTGCCTGGAACACGCCGCGGCCAACGGCGACCCGGTCAGCCTGGCGCTGCTGGGCGAGCGATTGGCGAAAGGCGACGGCTGCACTCAGGACCTGCCGCGCGCCGAGGCCATCGCACAATTGCTGAGCCAGACCAGATTGCCTGTGGAGCCGCCGGCACAACCCACGCAAGCCTCGCCGCAACCTGCCCGATTGCCGCCGCTGCCTCTGCTGCCGCTGATGGATTTGTATCCGGCGCTGGCGCCCGCTACTCGTGAAAATCTGCACGACTCGCCGCTGGTGGCCATCGCCCGCGATGTGCTCAATGCCGAAGAATGCCGGTTCGTGACCTTGCTCGGCGGGCCGATGCTGCGTGAGTCGGTGACGGTCGATCCGAATGGCGAACTCATGCAGATGCCGATACGCACCAGCCGCGACATGGTTTTCGATTCGGTCATGGAGGATGTCAGCCTGCGCTTGATCCAGCGGCGCATGGCCGCTTGCGTCGGCCTGCCGCTGTCGCATTCCGAACCCCTGGTGTTGCTGCACTACGAACCCGGCCAGGAATACCGGCCGCACCGCGATTACCTGCCGCCAAGCCGGATCACGCCGGTCGCCGATGGCGGCGCAGGCCAACGCAAGGCCACGGTCATCGCCTATCTCAACGAGGTCGAACAAGGCGGCAAAACCGAATTCCCGTTGCTCGATCTCATCGTGGCGCCCCGCAAAGGCAGCGTGCTGGCCTTCCACAACCTCGACGAACTCGGCCATCCCGAGCCGCTGAGCCTGCATGCGGGCCTGCCGGTGGAAGCCGGCGTCAAATGGATTTGCACGCTATGGATACACGAGGCGCCGTTCCGGCCGATCTGAAAAATCCGTCCGATGGAACCGATGAAATCGCCGATACAAAACGGCATAATCACGGAAAATTGTGCGGGCCGTCACAAATTAAAACCCGCATGATAATCACGCAATAAAAAAGGCGGCCGGAGTGCGGCCGCCAATCCCTGCTCAAGGGTCTGTGCCAGTTACTTTCCGGGGAGAGACAAAGTAACTAGGCATTGTGTGAAACGGTGCAAGCACAAAAAACCGGCCAGGCTTTTTTGCCGGGCAGTTACCGGTCCCCATTAGAGCGATTGCTTTACAATACGCCGCGCCGAATCTACGGCTCGGCGCGGTCCGGATAACTATTTATCCTTTGTTTACAATCAATTGCGATCGCTTTTTGAGGCGGTTCTCCAGCAATTTCCCGCCCATTTCCAGCGCTTGCCAGCCCGGAGCTCCCATGATCTTTGAAACCATCGCCCATACCGGCCACGAAGAAGTCGTGTTCTGCCACAACAAGGACGCCGGCCTGAAGGCGATCATCGCCATCCACAATTCGGTGCTCGGCCCCGCTCTCGGCGGGCTGCGCATGTGGCCTTACGCCACCGAGCAGGATGCGCTCAACGATGTGCTGCGCCTTTCCCGCGGCATGACCTACAAGGCGGCGGTGTCGGGCCTGAACCTGGGCGGCGGCAAGGCGGTGATCATCGGCGACCCGGGCAAGGACAAGTCCGAGGCGCTGTTCCGCGCGTTCGGCCGTTTCGTCAATTCGCTCAACGGCCGCTACATCACCGCCGAAGACGTGGGCATCGACGTCAACGACATGGAATACGTGTTCCGCGAAACCGAATTCGTCACCGGCGTGCACCAGGTTCACGGCGGCTCGGGCGATCCCTCGCCGTTCACCGCCTACGGCACCTTGCAGGGTCTGATGGCGGCGTTGCAGGCCAAGTTCGGCAACGAGGATGTCGGCAAGTACAGTTATGCCGTGCAGGGCGTGGGCCACGTCGGCATGGAGTTCGTGAAGCTGCTGCACGAGCGCGGCGCCAAGGTGTTCGTCACCGACATCAACAAGGATCTCGTGCAGCAAGCGGTGGATGAGCACGGCGCCGAAGCGGTGGCCGCCGACCAGATCTACGACGTCGATGCCCAGGTCTATTCGCCTTGCGCGCTCGGCGGCACGGTCAATGCCAACACCTTGCCGCGCCTGAAGTGCCAGATCATCTGTGGTTCGGCCAACAACCAGTTGGCGACCGATGAAATCGGCGACGAAGTCATGCGCAAGGGCATTTTGTATGCGCCCGATTACGCGGTGAATGCCGGCGGCCTGATGAACGTCTCGTTGGAAATCGACGGCTACAACCGCGAGCGCGCCATGCGCATGCTGCGCACGATCTACTTCAACCTCGGCCGGATCTTCGCCATCGCCAAGCGCGACAACATCCCGACCTACAAGGCGGCCGATCGCATGGCCGAAGAGCGCATCACCGCCATCGGCAAATTGCGTCTGCCGCATCTGGGCCAGACGGCGCCGCGCTTCCAGGGACGTCGCGGCAACTGATCGATATTTGATGATGTAGATTCCACGCAACAAACAGGCCCGTTGTTCCGATGGATATCGGAACCTCTTTGACTTTCATCCATCAAGAGTGCCCCGGCCATTGCCGGGGCGACGGTTATAGTAACGATCCAATCAACTATGGAAATTTTCATGCGCGCCTTCCCACTCGGTGACGACCTCGACACCCTCCGCGACACGGTCCGACGTTTTGCCGACACCGAAATAGCGCCCCGCGCCGCGCAGATCGACCACGACAATGTATTTCCGCAAGACCTTTGGCCAAAACTCGGCCAGATGGGTCTGCTCGGCATCACCATCCCGACCCAGTACGGCGGCTCGGGCATGAGTTTTCTTGCGCATGTGGTGGCGATGGAAGAAATCTCGCGCGCCTCGGGCTCGATCGGTTTGAGCTATGGCGCCAATTCCAACCTGTGCATGCAAAACCTCTACCACAACGGCACCGAGGCGCAGCGCGAAAAATACCTGCCGAAGATGTGTCTGGGCGAATGGAAAGGCGCGCTGGCGATGAGCGAGCCTGGCGCAGGTTCGGACGTGGTCGGCTCGATGAGCTGCCGCGCCGAGAAGAAAGGCGATGTCTGGATCGCCAACGGCAACAAGATGTGGATCACCAATGGCCCCGAGGCCGATGTGCTGATCGTGTACATGCGCACCGCAGGCAAGGAAGCCGGCAGCCATTGCATGACGGCCTTCATCGTCGAACGCGGCATGAAGGGATTTTCCACGGCGCAAAAACTCGACAAGTTCGGCATGCGCGGCTCCAACACCTGCGAGCTGGTGTTCGACAATTGCGAGATTCCGCAGGGCAATGTGCTCGGCGAGGTCCACCAGGGCGTCAAGGTGCTGATGAGTGGCCTCAATACCGAACGCCTGGTACTCACCGGCGGCCCGATCGGTCTGATGCAGGCCGCGCTCGATATCGCCCTGCCCTACGTGCGCGAACGCAAGCAATTCGATGCGGCCATCGGCACCTTCGGATTGATGCAAGGCAAGATCGCCGACATGTACACCGCGTTGCAATCCTCGCGGGCCTTTGCCTATCAGGTGGCGCGCGATTTCGACGCCGGCCGTGCCTCGCGGGTCGATGCCGCCAGTTGCCTGCTGCATGCCTCCGAAGCCGCGGTGGCGGTCACGCTCGAAGCGATCCAGGCGCTCGGCGGCAATGGCTACATCAACGAATATCCGACTGGCCGCCTGTTGCGCGATGCCAAGCTGTACACGATCGGCGCAGGCACCAACGAAATCCGCCGCATGTTGATCGGGCGCGAACTGTTCGAAGACCGGGCCTGAGTCGGCAAAGGAGCGATGGCCATCGCGGCCATTCGCTCCTTCGTTTTTCCGCAGGAGCAGCGGCAATCGCGACGCGGTATCGCGCGTGCTCGAACTTGTCGTTTCTCTTTGAAAGACCTTTTCCGGCAGGCTCTTTAAGAGGTCTGTTTTGAGAGGTCTGTTCCGGCAAGCAGGTAGGCGAAAGGTAGTAACTGCTGAGGCAGGCTTGGCGCATTTCCGCCAACCACTGTCCGATCCGCCTCTCCCCGCGCTCGGGCGACGTGGGATAATTGGCGTCTGTCCATTCAATTCGGCCGCACACCGGCCAGCCACCTTCGGAGTCATCCATGTCCGCTGTCGTCATTGTCGGTGCCAAGCGCACCGCTCTCGGTTCCCTGCTCGGCCAATTCACCGGCGTGCCCACGCCCGTCCTGGGCGCGACTGCCATCCGCGCGGCGCTGGCGCAGTCGGGCGTTTCTCCGGAGGCGGTTTCGGAAGTGATCATGGGCTGCGTGCTCCCGGCCGGACTGGGCCAGGCCCCGGCACGGCAGGCGGCCATCGGCGCCGGACTGCCGGTATCGGCGGGCTGCACGACCATCAACAAGGTATGCGGCTCGGGAATGAAGGCGGTCATGCTCGGCCATGACCTGATCCTCGCCGGCTCCGCCCAGATTGTGGTCGCCGGCGGCATGGAAAACATGACCAACGCACCGCACCTGCTCAATGGTTCGCGCACCGGCATCCGCTACGGCAGTGCTGAAATGCTCGACCACATGGCCTGGGACGGCCTGACCAATCCCTACGACAAACAGGCGATGGGAAATTTCGGCGAGCTGTGCGTGGAAAAATACGGATTCACCCGCGAGGAGCAGGATGCCTATGCCGCCGAGTCGGTGCGGCGTGCGTTGGCCGCACAGGCCGATGGAGCATTCCGCGATGAAATCGCTCCTGTTACTGTCAGCGGACGCAAGGGCGAAGTCATCGTCGATACCGACGAACAGCCCGGCCGCTGCGACATCGCCAAGATTCCCGCACTCAAGCCCGCATTCAAGAAGGACGGCACCATCACCGCCGCCAGCTCATCGAGCATCAACGACGGCGCCGCGGCGCTGGTGTTGATGTCGCAGGAGCAGGCCCAGTCCAGCGGCACCCAAGTATTGGCGCGCATCGTCGCCCACAGCACGCATTCGCAGGAACCGGCCTGGTTCACCACCGCGCCGGTGGCGGCAATCCAGAAAGTGCTCGACAAGGCCGGCTGGCAAATAGGCGACGTGGACCTGTTCGAAGTCAACGAAGCATTCGCGACGGTCGCCATGGCGCCGATGCGCGAACTGGGCATCGCACACGACAAGCTCAATGTGCATGGCGGCGCCTGCGCGCTCGGACATCCGATCGGCGCCAGCGGCGCGCGGCTGATCGTCACTCTGATACATGCGCTCCGCCGTCGTGGCGGTAAGCGTGGCGTGGCCGCGCTATGCATCGGCGGAGGCGAAGCGACCGCCATTGCGATCGAACTCGGCTGAGCCCAAAAGCTCGAAATCCTTCACGATTACTTGACTATCGCCGAGTTCTTGTCATCATATCTGGCACGTGCGCGGATGCGCACGTCTTGTTATAACACCCGTTAACGTCTAGACGAGGAAATACCCATGTCCCTGAACAAAACCCTGCTTGCCTTGGCCCTCAGCCTTGCCCTGTCGGCCTGCTCGCAGCAGGCCGATCAAGCTGCTGACGCTTCGGCTGACGCTGCTGCCACCGCTACCGACGCTGCCGCTACCGCGACCGACGCCGCTGCCACTGCGACCGACGCCGCCGCTCCGGCTGCCGACGCTGCTGCCGCTGCCACCGACGCTGCCGCCACTGCGACCGACGCCGCTGCCGCTGCGACCGACGCTGCCGCCGCCGCTGCTCCTGCGACCGACGCCGCTGCTCCGGCCGATCCGAACGCTCCGAAGCAGTAATCGCTTCCGGCTGCATGTCGAATCGAAAAGTCGCCCACGCAAGTGGGCGGCTTTTTTTATTGCCTGCGATCGGCTTGCAGCGCTAGGCGAGTTCCGGGCTGGAACGTAAACTTCATGGGTTTGCCAACGAGCACCCGCCATGCCTTTCCTCAATAGCCAGATCGACCCGCGCAGTCCTGAGTTCCAGGAAAATTCCGCGCACCTGAAACAACAGATCGCCGAGCTCGATGCCCGGCTGGAACGAGTCGCGATGGGCGGCGGCGAAAAGGCACGCACCCGCCATACCGAACGCGGAAAACTATTGCCGCGCGAACGCATCAGCGCCCTGCTCGATCCCGGATCGCCCTTCCTCGAGTTCTCGCCGCTGGCGGCCGAAGGCATGTACGGCGATCAGGCGCCGTGTGCGGGCATCATCACCGGCATCGGCCGGGTGCATGGACAAGAGACCGTTGTGGTCGCCAACGACGCCACCGTCAAAGGCGGCACGTATTTTCCGATCACCGTGAAAAAACACCTGCGCGCGCAGGAAATCGCCCTCGAAAACCATCTGCCCTGCGTGTACCTGGTCGATTCCGGCGGCGCCTTCCTGCCGTTGCAGGACGAGGTGTTTCCCGACAAGGAACACTTCGGACGGATCTTCTACAACCAGGCCCGGCTATCGGCTTTGAATATTCCGCAGATCGCTGTGGTCATGGGCAGTTGCACGGCGGGCGGCGCTTACGTGCCGGCGATGTGCGACGAGAGCATCATCGTCAAGGAACAAGGCACGATCTTTCTCGGCGGCCCGCCGCTGGTGAAGGCGGCGACCGGCGAGATCGTCGATGCCGAATCCCTGGGCGGCGCCGATGTGCATACCAGCATCTCCGGCGTGGCCGATCATTTCGCCGAGAACGACCGCCACGCTCTCGCGATCGCCCGCGATGCCCTGGCCCATCTCAACCGCCGCAAAACGCTGCCTGTGGCCACACAGCCCGTGCAAGAGCCCTTATATGCTCCCGAGGAGGTCTATGGCATCGTCTCCAAGGACACGCGGCGAACGTTCGATATCCGCGAGATCATCGCCCGCATCGTCGATGGTTCCGAGTTCCAGGAGTTCAAGGCGCGCTACGGCAAGACGCTGGTCACCGGCTTCGCGCACATCCACGGCTACCCGGTCGGCATCATCGCCAACAATGGCATCCTGTTCGCCGAGTCGGCGCTCAAGGGCGCGCACTTCATCGAGCTTTGCAACCAGCGCGACATTCCGCTGGTGTTCCTGCAGAACATCACCGGCTTCATGGTCGGAAAAAAATACGAGAACGCCGGTATCGCCAAGGATGGCGCGAAGATGGTCACCGCCGTCGCTTGCTCGCACGTACCGAAGTTCACCGTAGTGATCGGCGGCAGTTTTGGCGCGGGCAATTACGCGATGTGCGGACGCGCCTACGGCGGGCGCTTCCTGTGGCTATGGCCGAATGCGCGCATCAGCGTGATGGGTGGCGAACAAGCCGCCTCGGTGCTGGCGACAGTCAAGCGCGATGGTATCGAAGCCAGCGGCAAGAGCTGGAGCGCCGAGGAAGAGGAAGCCTTCAAGGCGCCGATTCGCGAGCAATACGAACACCAGGGCCATCCCTACTACGCCAGTGCCCGCCTGTGGGACGACGGCATCATCGATCCGGCCGATACCCGCCGTGTCCTCGGGCTGGCGATTTCGGCATCAATGAATGCACCGATCGAGAAATCGCGTTTCGGCGTGTTCCGCATGTAAATCGGCAACGAAAAAGGCCGTGCCCTGCACTCATCGAGTGCGGGACACGGCCCATTTTTTTGCCGCAATTCTTTTGTCGCAGCGATTGGCTGGCGACAGCCTCAATACATTTCGTATTCGAGCTGGAAGCGAACCGTCATATCCGGCGCGGCATTGTTCAAGCCCGCCAGCACCGCGGCATCGAAGCCGAGTTTGTTGCCGTTGGACAGGCGCTTCAATCCGAACACGGCCGGACCGATGCTGTGCTTGTCGCCTTCGCCCAGGTCGCCGAGTTCACCCAGGCCGCCGAAGCCCTGCACGCCCCACTCCAACGATTCATTACCGCGCCACTTCACCTGCCAGGTGTAATCGAGTTCGGTCTCGTGACTGGAGCCGCTGCCAATCTCGCGCTCGAACAGGAGATTGAGGTTGACGATGGTCGGGCCGACTTCCTTCATGAACATCGGGCCGATTTTCAGCTCCCCGGGACTGGAGGAGAAGCTGTGCTCGTATTCGGCGAACAGGCCCACATCCATCCAGTGCTTGCCTTGTTCGGTGAGCACGATGATGTTTTCCCACTCGAGCGCTTCGGGCTTGCCGCCCTGGCCGGTTTCGCCGGAGTACTCCACCACCAGTTCGGTTTTCCAGCGATTGGTCACGCCATAGCCCACATCGAGCACGTAGGCGTATTCGTCGGAGCCCCGATCGAAATCACGATAGCCGCCGCGAAATTCCACTTCGGTCTCGCCTTTTTCGACGATCGGCATGTAAACCTTGTCGGCCGGACCGGCAATCGCCGAGACGGACGTAGCCAAGCCAATCGCCAGGCTCAACACAGTGAGCGGCGTGCGCAACGCAATCGATTTATTCATTGGTTTTTCTTCTTTCTCGAACAAAACAGGGCCCGGCCCGGAGAGCGAACTCCGGGAATCGGGGCAGTGGTGGGAAAACTTATTTGGCGATCAACACGCCTTGGGCGGTATCCATGTGGAACTCGCCGAAAAACGGATAGCGTCCGGGCTTGAGCGGCCCGACATAGACACTGATCGTGCCCTTGCCGGTGACGATCTTTTCGCGATTGAGTTCGTGGCTTTCGAATTCTTCTGGAGTGGCATCTTCATTGACCACCACCAATTTGACCTTGGTGTTGGCCGGGATGGTCAACTCATTGGGAACGAAACGGTGATCGCGCAAAGTGAGTTTGTATTCCTTGACCTGGGCCAACGCGGAAAAAGCAAACAGGCTCAAGCCAATCAACGACGTAACACGCAACAAAGAACGCATCAGCAACTCCTGATTAGTGAGTGGCCTGCGGCGCGCGCGCCACGGGTGCCGGTGAAGGAAGACGGAAGGCGCGCATACCGATGACCAGCAAGATCACTGTCGCCGCGTAAAAGAGCATCTCGATACCGCTGGGCTGCGCTGTGTAGCCGATCAGCACGTGCAAGGTATGGCCGAGCAGGGAATCGTTGCCCAGCAACCAGGAGCTGTCCCAAAGCATATCGACCAGCGGCGGCAAGGCATCGGCCTGGACCAGGTAGCCGGCGGCGGAAGATGCAAGCCCGGCGGCGAGCAACACCAGCAATCCGTTGGTGGCGCTGAAGAAATGCTGCATCGGAATCTTCAACAGACCGAAATACATGGCGAAACCGACCGCCACACCGATCGAAAGCCCGAGCATTCCGCCCAGCGCCAGCGACGTTGCGCTCGATCCGCCGGCCAGCAGGCCATAGCCGAACAAGACCACTTCCGAGCCTTCGCGCAGCACCGCCAGCGCGACCACCACCAGCAAGGCGGTCAGCGGGCGGCTGCCGGTCGAGACAGCGCTGCCGACCGATTTCATATGCATTGCCAACTCGCGGCCGTGTCGTGACATCCAGACCACGTGCCAGCCGATCATCAGCACGGCGGCCAGCAACACGCAAGCATTGAACCATTCCTGGCCCATGCCGCTCATGGTTCCGGCGATCGCACCGGCGAAAAGGGCGACCACCACAGCGCCCAGAACGCCCAGCGTCATCCCGGCGCCGATCCAGCGTCCGCGCCCGGCCACGCCGCGGGTCGCCGCGGCCACGATACTGACGATCAACGCAGCCTCGAGCACTTCCCGAAAGACCAATAACAAGGTGGCGAGCATGGGGAACCTCCAAATTCGCGACCAATGATAATAGTTCTTATTTAGATTGCAAGCCCGATTGGGCGGAGCCGGTTAAGATTCATCCTTCTCACGGGACTCACTCATCCATGCCGACACCCTCTGCAACCTTGCGCGTGGAGCGCCGGAACGGCTTGGCGCACGTCGTCATGGCGCGGCCCGAGGTACACAACGCCTTCGATGACGCGCTGATCGCCGAACTGACCAGCACTCTTGAAGTGCTCGATCAGGACGCCTCGGTGCGCGCGGTCGTGCTCACTGGCGCGGGCGCGACTTTCTCGGCCGGTGCCGACCTGAACTGGATGCGCGGCATGGCGCGCGCCAGCGAGGAAGAAAATCGCGAGGATTCGCTGCGCCTGGCCAAGCTCATGCGCACACTGAATTTCCTCGGCAAGCCGACTGTCGCCCGCGTCAACGGTTCGGCCTATGGCGGCGGCGTCGGTCTGATCGCCTGCTGCGATATCGCCATCGGTGTCGAGGGCGCGAAATTTTCCTTGAGCGAAGTGAAACTCGGCCTGGTACCCGCAGTGATCTCGCCCTACGTCGTCGCCGCCATCGGCCAGCGCCACGCGCGACGGATGTTTGTGACCGCGGAAGTCTTCGATGCCGTCGAAGCCGAACGCATCGGCCTGCTGCATCGCTGCGTGCCTGGCGACCAACTCGACGAAACAATCGACCGCAGTCTGCACTGGCTCGGCAAGGGCGGCCCGCTCGCCCAGCGCGAAGCCAAGCAACTGGCGCTGCGCATGGCTGGCATGACGGCGGAAAATGCACTCGCGCAGGATATGGAAAACGCCGCACTCATCGCGCGCTTGCGGGTTTCGCCGGAAGGACAGGAAGGCCTGGGCGCGTTTCTCGACAAACGCCCGCCGCGCTGGACGCCTCAGCCGCAGGAATGAGCGTGGACGCGTCGAACAACGACTCGATTATTGGGAAAGGGAAAAGATGTCTGTTTTGTTTGACAAGATTCTGATCGCCAACCGCGGCGAGATCGCCTGCCGGATCATCCGTAGTTGCCGCAAGCTCGGCATCGGCACGGTGGCGGTGTATTCGGAGGCCGATGCCACCGCCCAACACGTGCGCCTCGCCGATGAGGCATTCCCGATCGGCGGGCCGCGGCCACAGGAAAGTTATCTGCGCGGCGATGCGATCATCGACGTCGCCAAACGATCCGGCGCGCAGGCGATCCATCCCGGTTATGGCTTCCTGTCGGAAAACGCCGACTTCGCCGAAGCCGTCGAAGCGGCTGGCCTGGTATTCATCGGCCCCAAGGCCGCCTCGATGCGCAAGATGGGCAGCAAGGCCGGCGCCAAGGATCTGATGGCGTCGTTCGGTGTGCCGGTAGTGCCCGGTTACACCGGCGAAGATCAAGACCCCGCGCTGCTGCAACGCGAAGCCGACCGCATCGGCTATCCGCTGATGATCAAGGCCGCGCATGGCGGCGGCGGCAAGGGCATGCGCATCGTGCGCGCGGCGGGCGAATTTTTGGCGGCGCTGGAATCGTGCCAGCGAGAGGCGAAAAACGCGTTCGGCCGTGACCGCGTGTTGCTCGAACGCTACATCGAACAACCGCGCCATATCGAATTCCAGGTATTCGCCGACAGCCACGGACAGACCATTCATCTGGGCGAACGCGAATGCTCGGCGCAGCGCCGCTACCAGAAGATCATCGAGGAATCGCCTTCGCCTTTCCTCACGCCCGAGCGGCGCCAGCGCATGGGCGAGGCGGCGGTACAGGCGGCCAAGGCCATCGACTACGTCAACGCCGGCACGGTGGAGTTCATCGTCGGTGCCGATGGCGGGTTCTTCTTCATGGAGATCAACACGCGCCTGCAAGTCGAGCATCCGGTGACGGAAATGGTCACCGGACTGGACTTGGTCGAATGGCAACTGCGCGTCGCCGCGGGCCAGCCGCTGCCATTGGCACAAGAGGCAGTAACTCATCGCGGCCATGCGCTGGAAGTGCGCCTTTACGCTGAAGACCCGGAAAAGAATTTCCTGCCGGGTTCGGGCAAGCTGCAATCGCTGCGCCTACCGACACCAAGCGCGCAGGTGCGCCTCGATGGCGGAGTGATCGCCGGCGATACCGTCACGATTTTCTACGACCCGATGATCGCCAAATTGATCGTCTGGGATGAAGACCGCCCGCGCGCCCTCGCCCGCCTGCGCGAAGCGCTGGCCGATTGCGAAGTCATCGGACCGAAATCCAACATCGAATTCCTTGAACAACTGATCCGGCATCCGGTCGTGGTCGAAGGCCGGATCGATACCGGCTATCTCGACAAGCATCTCGATGAGGTGATCCCGGCGGCGATGATGCCCAGCGCACCGATATTGGCCGCCGCCGCGACGGCCTGTTTGCTGCACGATGAAGCCGCCACGCGCGCACAGGCGATGGCTTCCAACGATCCCACCTCACCCTGGGCCATTGCCGATGGCTGGCGCCTCGGCCATGCCGGACAGCGACTGCTCTGTTTCGGATCGCGTGGCGGGCGCATCGAACTCATCGCCCACGGCAGCGGCGGCGATTACCTGATCGAAACCGCCGCCGGAAAAATCGCGGTGTCCCATGCGGCGATGATCGGCGATGTCCTCAGCGCGCAGATCGATGGCGCGACCCAGCGCTATCGCGCCCGCGCCGACGCCGAGCGGGTCTTCCTGCACGATGGCACGCGCCGCTGGACGCTCGCACGCTTGCCGGCCTTCCAGGCCGATCTGTCGCGCCTGGGCGCGGGCGGCGATCGCGTGCAGGCGCCGATGCCCGGACGCATCGTGCTGATCAAGGTCAATGCCGGCGATACCGTCAACGAAGCCCAGGAACTAGGCGTCATGGAAGCGATGAAAATGGAGCTGAGCCTGAAGGCGCCACGCGCGGGCACGGTCGCGGCGGTGCAGGTCGTGGCGGGAGATTTCGTCGAAGCCGATACTGTGCTGATCAAACTGGAGCCGGTGTGATGGCCGATTCGGTTCGCATCGTCGAAGTAGGCCCGCGCGATGGCCTGCAGAATGAAAAAACGATCATCGCCACCGCCGACAAGATCGCGTTGATCGATCGCCTGTCGCAGACCGGCCTGCGCAGCATCGAAGCGACCAGTTTCGTCAGTCCCAAGTGGATACCGCAACTGGCCGACGCCGCGGAAGTCTTCGCCGGCATCGCCAAGAAACCCGGCGTCAGTTATCCGGTGCTGGTGCCCAACGAACAAGGCTATGAACGCGCCCGCGCGGTGGGCGCGACCGAGATCGCGATCTTCAGCGCTGCTTCGGAAGCCTTCAACCGCAAGAACATCAACGCCTCCATCGACGAGAGCATCGAGCGCTTCATTCCGGTGATGGATCGGGCGAAAGCCGATGGCGTGAAAGTGCGCGGCTATGTCTCGACCGTGCTCGGCTGTCCGTACCAGGGCGAGGTGCCGGTGCGCGATGTGGTTCGCGTCGCCCAGCGCATGCACGCGCTGGGCTGCTATGAAATCTCGCTCGGCGACACCATCGGCGTCGGCACGCCATCCAAGGCCCGCACCATGCTGCATGCGGTCGCGGCCGAAGTGCCGCTGTCGGCGCTGGCCGTGCATTTCCACGACACCTGGGGACAAGCGCTGGCCAATATCCTGGCCTGCCTGGAAGAAGGCGTGCGCGTGGTCGATTCCTCGGTCTCCGGCACCGGCGGCTGTCCGTACGCCAAAGGCGCGAGCGGCAATGTCGCCACCGAAGACGTGATCTACATGCTCGAAGGCATGGGCCTGGAAACCGGCGTGGATTTATCTGGATTGATCGACACCGGCCGTTGGCTGTCCGAATTGCTCGGGCGCGCGAACGGCAGCAAAGTCAGCAACGCGAGTCCGAGAGCATGAGCGATTTCACCATCCGTCCCATCGAGTCCAAGGACGATGCCGCGATGGCGTCGATCATTCGCACGGTCATGCCCGAATTTGGCGCGGTCGGCGATGGTTTTGCGATCAACGATCCGGAAGTCGATTGGATGTCGCGCGCCTATGCCGAACCGCGCTGCGCGTATTTCGTCGTCGAGCGCGATGGCGCAGTGGTCGGCGGCGGCGGCGTGGCGCCGTTGGTTGGCGGCGATCTCGAGGTTTGCGAACTGCGCAAGATGTATTTCCTGCCGACGATGCGCGGCATCGGCGCGGGCGCGGCGATGATGGCCCAATGCCTGGAAGCCGCGCGCGAACTGGGGTTCAAGCGCTGCTACCTGGAAACCCTGCGCGGCATGGACGCGGCGATGAAACTCTACGAGCGCAGCGGCTTCCAGCGCATCGGCGCGCCGATGGGCGCGACCGGGCATGGCGGCTGCAACGCTTTCTATCTGCGCGATCTGTAAGCGCGGCCGGGCTCGCTCCCACGCGGTGGGCGGCTACGGTAAAATTCCGGCTTTCCCGAATCAGGACATCCCATGCAGCTCTTGCACACCCGCGCCGTGATCACCGGCGGCGTTTCCGGCCTGGGCTTCGCGGTCGCCCGGCATGTGGTCGAACACGGCGGCAAAGTCGTGATGTTCGACATCAACGATGACAAGGGCGCGGTAGCGGTCGCCGAACTGGGTGCGGACAATGCGCAATATCTGCGCACCGACGTCACCAACGAGGCCGAAGTACAAAGCAATCTCGCCGCCGCCAAACAATTTCTCGGCGGCCTCAACGTCGCCGTCAATTGCGCCGGCATCCTGGGCGCCGGCCGCGTGCTGGGCAAGGAAGGCGCGATGCCGCTCAAACAATTCGCCGGCACGGTGATGGTGAATCTGATCGGCAGCTTCAACGTCGCCAAAGGCGCGGCCGAACTGATGCAACACAACGAAGCCGATGAAGACGGCGAGCGTGGCGTGATCGTCAACACCGCCTCGATCGCCGCGTTCGAAGGCCAGATCGGCCAGGCTGCGTATTCGGCCTCGAAGGGCGGCGTGGTCGGCATGACCTTGCCGATGGCGCGCGAATTGGCGCGCTTCGGCATTCGCGTGATGACCATCGCGCCCGGCATTTTCTGGACACCGATGGTCGATACCATGCCGCCGCAGGTACAGGAATCGCTCGGTGCGTCGATCCCGTACCCGTCGCGGCTGGGCCGGCCGGAGGAATTCGCCGAGACGGTGGCCTTCATTCTCGGTAACCACTATCTCAATGGCGAAACCATCCGCCTCGATGGCGCGGTGCGATTGGCGCCCAAGTAAACTCAATACGCAGATAAGTCCAACGCTTACGACTTCCGAATTCCGACCCTTGAGAACTCCATGAAAGCTTCCGAAATCAAACGCGGCAATGTCGTCGAACACAACAACACCGTTTACCAGGTTCGCGACATCGAACGCAGCGCGGCGCAGGGCCGAAGCGGCAACGTCACTTTCCGCTTCATCATGTACAGCGTGCCCGGCGGCAACAAGTTCGACCTGAGCCTGCGCTCGGAAGACGAGCTGAAGGAAGTCGAGCTGGTCCGGCGCGAGGCGACCTTCTCGTACAAGGATGGCGAGGCCTTCGTGTTCCTCGATACCGAGGACTACACGCCCTACCAGCTCGATGCCGATGTCATCGGCGACAACGCCGGCTATATCACCGAAGGCCTGGAAGGCTGTTACGTGCAATTGATCGATGATGCTCCGGTGGCCGTGCAATTGCCGCCGAACGTGATCCTGGAAGTGGTCGAAACGCCGCCCGAGCTCAAGGGCGGCACCGCCACCAAGCGTCCGAAACCGGCCCGGCTCAACACCGGCATCGAGATCCAGGTGCCCGAGTACATCAGCAACGGCGAGAAAATCTACGTCAGCACGATGACCGGCGAGTTCAACGGCCGGGTTTGATCGATTTTTGCGGGAGCGATGGTTTCAGTCGCGATTGCCATCGCTCCTACGACACAGGATCAGCTTCTGTAGGAGCGATGGCAATCGCGACATAGTGCCATGGTCTTGCACGGCCTTCACCGCTCCCGCATCGCGTCTTCCCGCGCCAGCCACTTGTTCGCCATCCGCCGCAGCGATTCGTCGGTCTGGGCGTCGTTGGCGATATCGGAAATATCGCGCCAGGCCAGCGCGTGCGATTCGTGGTTGATCACGAAGTCCTCGTTGTCCGAGGCACGGATAACGAATCTGACGTCGTAATGCCAATGCTCGGGCTCGACGCCCCGGGCCGGGATGCGGTGGCGGTCCAGATCGAACACGCCGCCTTCCAGCGACAACCCGCTCAGCCCCGATTCTTCATGGGCCTCGCGTAGCGCCACCCGGGCCAGGTCGCCATCGCCGTCGGCATGGCCACCCAATTGCAACCAGCGATCGAGCTTGCGGTGATGGGTGAGCAACACACGCTGTCCATCGGCACTGACCAGCCACGCTGAACCGGTGAAATGCCCGCTGAGCAACGTTCGTTCACAGCAGTCGGGATGGGCCTTGGCGAAACGCAGGAACTCCTCCGCATCCAGCGAAGCGATGCTTGGTTCCAGGGACACGAGCAGATCGGAAACCTGCCGCTGGATATCGTTCAGCATAAAACTCCGCGATCAGCACGCTTGCTGGGCTGGGGGTGCTCGCGTATGTTACCGGGGCCACGAGCAACCGCAGAGTCCATAGCGGTCTATATATCGACATTGGGGAGTACACGATGATTTTTCAGCGCGTCAAGCCGCTGGACCAGATCCTAGCAACGGCCGAAAAGAAGAGCCTGCTGCGACAACTCGGTCCGATCCAACTCACGTTGCTCGGCATCGGCGCCATCATCGGCACCGGTATTTTCGTCCTGACCGCCGAAGCCGGCCAGAAGGCCGGCCCCGGCATGATGATCGCGTTCATTGTCGCGGCCGTCGTCTGCGCACTGGCGGCTCTGGCCTACGCCGAACTGGCTTCGATGATTCCCGTCTCGGGTTCGGCCTACACGTACACCTACGGCGTGCTCGGCGAGAGCCTGGCCTGGGTCGTCGGCTGGGCGCTGGTGCTCGAATACGCCGTCGCTGCGGGCGCGGTGGCCGTGGGTTGGTCGGGCTACATGAATGGCCTGATGATCAGCGTGGGACATGGACTACCCGAAGCCTTACGAACCGGTCCCTACGACGGCGGAACCTTCAATCTGCTGGCTTTCCTCATTTCTCTCGTCATCACCGGACTGCTGGTGATCGGCACTTCCAAGAGCGCGAAGGTGAACGCGGTGCTGGTCAGCATCAAGATCCTGGCATTGATAATGTTCATCGTCTATGCGTTGCCGGCAGTGAAAGATCCCAACTTCACCCCGTTCCTGCCGACCGGCTGGGGCAGCCCGCTCGGCGGCGTCGGCGTGCTCGGCGCAGCGGCTTCGATTTTCTTCGCCTATGTCGGTTTCGATGCCGTCTCCACGGCGGCCGAGGAAACTCGCAATCCCAATCGCAATATTCCGATCGGCTTGATCGGCTCGCTCGGCGTGTGCACGATTTTCTATCTGCTGGTCGGCTACAGCGCGGTGGGCGCGGTCGGTTCGCAACCGATGTTCGGTCCTGACGGCATGGCTCTGTTCCCGGGTACGCCGGAACTGGCGGCGGCCTGCAAAGGCTCCGAGGCACTGGTGTGCAGCAAGGAACCCCTCGCCCATGTCCTGCGCCTGTTGGGCTTTGCCGGTGTCGGCAACCTGATCGGCCTGGCCGCGGCGCTGGCCCTGCCTTCGGTCATCTTGATGATGATCTTCGGCCAGACCCGCATCTTCTTCGTGATGTCGCGCGATGGCCTGCTGCCGAACTTCCTGTCGAAAATTCACCCGAGGTTCCATACCCCGCACGTGGTCACCATGATCACCGGCGTGGCGGTGTCCTTGTTCGCGGCGATGTTCCCGGTCGGCATCCTGGCCGATATCTCCAACTCGGGCACGCTGTTCGCGTTCATGATGGTGGCGCTGGGCGTGATGATCCTGCGGGTGAAGCAGCCCAACCGCAATCGTCCGTTCCGCACGCCGATGGTCTGGCTGGTCTGCCCGCTGGCGATGGCCGGCTGCATCCTGTTGTTCCTGAATCTTTCGCTCTACACCATCAGCCTGTTCTTCGGCTGGGCAACCATCGGCCTGGTGGTTTATTACCTCTATGGCTACCGCAAGAGCCACTTGGCCAACGGCACTGTTCCCGAGGCCGATGGCACCGTGCCGAACTGATTCTTCCGGCATTGCAATCGAACAACGGCGCGGTCATTCCGCGCCGTTGTCGTTTTCAGGATCCGATAATTTCGCCAGCGGCAATTGCTTCCTGGCATCGGCGCCCAGCTTGCGCAGGCGTTCGACACGGCCAAGCAGATTGCCCTTGCCAGTGCCGATGCGCTTGACCATGTTCTCGTGGCCACGCACGGCCTTGTCGAGTGCATCGCCGACACCGCTGAGTTCCTGTTCCAGCATCACGAAGCTGTCGTACAGCGCCCCCGCCTGACGGGCGATCTCGGCGGCGTTGAGGTTGCGGTCTTCCAGGCGCCACAGATGCGCCACGGTGCGCAATGTCGCCAGCAAGGTGCTCGGGCTCACCAGTGCGATGTTCTTGGACAGCGCGTAGGTGTAGAGCCCGTCATCGGCACGGATGGCCTCGATGAAGGCCGGCTCGACGGGAATGAACAGCAGCACGAAATCGAGCGTGCGCAAACCCGGCAGCGCCGCGTAGTCGCGTTTGGATAGGCCATCGATGTGCCGGCGCAAGGACAGCGCATGTTCGCGCAAGGCGGCGGCGCGTTCGGCCTCGTCATTGGCCGCAACCAGACGGTCGTAGGCAGTCAGCGACACTTTGGCGTCGATCACCAGATCCTTGTTCTCGGGCAAGTGCACGATCACGTCCGGCCGCGGACGGCCGCCGTTGTCATCATCGAAAACGACCTGCAATTCGAACTCGCGGCCTTCGCTGAGCCCGGAAGCTTCCAGCACGCGTTCGAGCACCATTTCGCCCCAGGCGCCCTGGGTTCGCGAATCGCCCTTCAAGGCGCGAGTGAGGTTGAGCGCATCTTCGCTGATCTGCTGGTTGAGCTGTTTGAGCGTCTGGATTTCCTGCGACAGCATGCCGCGCTCGCGTTGCTCGTTGGCATAGGTCTGCGTGACCGCGTCACGAAATTCCTTCAGTTGCAGTTTCAGCGGATCGATCAAGCCGCCGATTTGCACCTGGCTTTGCTCGCTCAGCTTTTGCGCGCGCTCATCGAGAATGCGGGTGGCCAGAGTGTGGAATGTTTCGCCCAGGCGCGATTCGGCCTGTTGCAGACTTTGCAGTTTTTCGTTGTGCCCGCGTTGCTGCTCATCCAGTCGCGCCGAGAGTTCGGCGACTCGGGATTCGGACTGCGCCAATGCCTGCCGCGTGAGTTCCGTCTGCGAATCGAGTTGCGCGGCGCGTCGTTTGATTTCTTCGAGCTGTTGCCGGGCATTGTCGGCATCGCGGCCCAGGCCGACGATATCGGGCTGGCAATCGGCCACGCCCCGGCGCCGGCCCGCACCCCACCCCAACCACGCGCCCAAACCTGAGGCCAGCAACGCAACGACTATCGACAACATGATTTGACTGGGCACAAGACAGCTCCGTGAATCGAATGCGCCGATTCTACGGGGCCTGCTGTCTCATGAGTCGAGATTTGTCCGATACGACCTGCGTATCGGCGGAACCTGCCGCTGACGGCCTCGGCCGCCAGCGGGGTTGTCATCGCCTGTCGGAAAAACTCAGGCGGCTTTCTTGGCCCAGGCCGTGCACCAGCCCTTGGGTTCGACGCTGAAGCCGGCGAACAGCGCGCAAGCGCCGGTCGAAGCGGTGAAGAATTGGCAGTTGGCGCAATCGCTACCGGCCTTGTGCGCCGGATTCTTGGTCTTGGTCGCGTCGGTGACGTAGCCCAGAGACTTGGCTTGCGGATTGTCGAGCGGCAATTTCGGCAACGCGGCCTGCGCGGGCTGCGTGCCCAGGTGTGCCATCAGCGGCAACGCGGTGGCGGCAACAGCGGCTTTTACCAAAAAACGACGACGTGAATTGGAATTTTCTTTCATGACCCACCCTCCTGAGGACTGCGCGCATTGTAGCGCTCAAAAATGAATGCCAAGTTGACCCCGGTCAAGTTCCAGCCAAGGCCGGTGCATTTGGCTAAACTGGCGCAATGATTCCATCGACTTATGACAAGGCCCGTCTCCAGGCCTGCGCCGCCGAGATCGTCGCCACCACGCGCGAGCTCGCCGCGCTCGGCTGGACCCCGGCCACCAGCAGCAATTTTTCGATGCGGCTCGACGACGCACACGCCGCCATCACCGTGTCCGGCCGCGACAAGGGTAAGCTGACCGAAGCCGACATCATGGTCGTGGACTTCGACGGCCAGCCGGTGGCGACCACACACCGTCCCTCTGCCGAAACGCTGTTGCACACGCAGTTGTACCGGCGCTTCGCACAAGTCGGCTGCGTGCTGCATACACATTCGCAAACCCAGACCGTGGCCTCGCGATTGTTCGGCGCTGCCGGAAAAATCCGCCTGGAAGGCTACGAGTTGCTGAAAGCCTTCACTGGCAATCGCACACACGAGATGGCCATCGATGTACCCGTGCTCGCCAACAGCCAGGACATGCCGGCGCTGGCGGCAAAGGTCGAACAAGCGCTCGATGAAGGCCCGGTCTGGGGTTATCTGATCGATGGTCACGGGTTGTATGCCTGGGGCCGCGACATGCCCGAAGCGCGCCGTCATCTGGACGCCTTCGAATTCCTGCTGGCCTGCGAACTCCAACTACGAGCGATACGCCCATGAGCCGCCTGCGCATTTTTCATGAAGACAATCCGGCAACACCGATCCAGAGCACCGGCGATCAAACCCGCATGGCGATCGAATTGAGTGAGATCGGCGTGCGCTTCGAGCAGTGGCACACCGATTCGCAGATTGCGCCGGGCGCGTCGCAGGATGAGGTCATCGCCGCCTACCGCACGCAGATCGACAAGCTGGTGGCCGAGAACGGTTTTCGCAGTGTCGATGTGGTCAGCATCGCGCCCGACCATCCCGAGCGCGAAGCGATGCGCAGGAAATTCCTGGACGAGCATTTCCACCAGGAAGACGAGGTGCGTTTTTTCGTCGCTGGCTCGGGACTGTTTACCTTGCATGTCGATCAGAAAGTCTATGAGATCACCTGCGAACAAGGCGATCTGATCGGCGTACCCGACCGGACCCGGCACTGGTTCGACATGGGCCCGGCGCCCTACTTCGTCGCGATCCGTTTTTTCACCGAGCCGGATGGCTGGGTCGGGCATTTCACCGGCACCGATATCGCGCAGAAGTTTCCGCGTTACGAAACCGGGCAGGCTCGGTGAACGATGAAAAAAACCATCCTTACCGATATCGAAGGCACCACCAGCTCGATCAGTTTCGTCAAGGACGTACTGTTTCCCTACGCACGCCAGGCGCTGCCCACATTCGTGCGCCATCAGGGCCATGAGCCCGAAGTGCGCCGCTGGCTCGATGCCGCCGCGGTCGATGCCGGCAGCGTGTGCCAGGACTCGGTACTGGTCGAAGTATTGCAAGGCTGGATCGATGAAGACCGCAAGCATCCGGCGCTGAAAGCCTTGCAGGGCATGATCTGGGAAAGTGGTTATCGCAACGGCGATTACACCGCGCACATCTACCCGGATGCGGAAGTGGCACTGCGCGCTTGGCATGCCGCAGGACACCCGTTGTATGTGTATTCGTCGGGCTCGGTCGCGGCGCAGAAACTGTTGTTCGAACACAGTTCGGCGGGCGATCTGCGGTCGCTGTTTTCCGGATACTTCGACACCGCTGTCGGCGGCAAACGCGAAGTGCACAGCTATCGCGCCATCCTCGATGCATTGCAGATTCCGGCGCAGGAAGTGGTGTTTTTGTCTGACGTGGTCGAAGAGCTCGATGCCGCACGCGAGGCTGGCCTTGCCACGGTTCTGCTCGATCGGCCGCAAGACTATGCCACTGCGCGCAACGGCGAGGCCACGCACGGCCATGCGCGGGTGAGTTCATTCCAAGACATCGTGATCTGAACGCCATGTCCGATGGACCGGTCAAACTGTTCTTGCGCACGCTCGGCCAAGGCCTGAATCTGGCTTGTTGGCGCCTGCCGCGTTCGCGCGTGCAGTTGATCGGCTTCGGCGTATTCCTCGCAGGCTGCGTGTTCGCACTATTGGTTTTTGCGGCCCAGGATTACTTGCTTGCGGACAAGCCGGCCACTTTCTACCGCGATGGCCTGTATGTGCACGCCAGTTATTTCCTGGCGCTGTTGATCGCTTCCTGGCTGTCGGTACGGGTACTTGGGCGAACCGCGTTGTGGCTGGTTTTGTCCAGCCTTGCGCTGGTGCTGGGCATCGTCTGGACAGCGTTGGCCATCCAAATCACGCAATGGTTCGCCGAGTCCGGCGATCTGCAGCTTTGGTCCTGGCATGTCCTGCTGGCCGCCGGTGGTTTCGCGGCCTTGCTGCGCGCAATGAAATTCATCGATGACACCAGCCCCGCGTGGCGGCGCTTGCTGGCGGCCCTGGTTTTCGTGCTGGTCATGGCCTGGCCTTGGTATGGACAACAAAGCGCGTGGTTCTGGTATCCCTCCGAGCAAGAACCCGACAACCATCCCGCCACCACTGTCGTATCGACGCCGGCGTTCGATCCGGAGACGCTGCTGGCCAATCAGCCGCCACTGTTGCAACACAAACTCGAATCTATCCGTGCGCAAACACCGGGCAAGGTCGATTTGTTCGCCGTGGGTTTTGCCGGTGACGGCAGCGAACCGGGGTTCCGTAACGAAGTCGAGTATTTCTCGCGGTTGATGGCGCAGCGATTCGATGCACGCTCGCGCACATTGTCGTTGATCAACAATCCCGGCACGCTGGCCGATACGCCGCTCGCGACGCTACCCAATCTGCGCGCAGGGCTGGCCGGCATCGCATCGCGCATGGACACCAACGAAGACATGCTGGTTTTGTTCGTGACCAGTCACGGCAGCCAGGATCACGTGCTACTGGTCGATCTGGACCCGTTGCCGCTGGCACAGATCGAGCCGGAGGATTTGCGTAGCGCGCTCGACGATGCCGGCATCCGCTGGCGCGTGGTGGTGGTATCGGCCTGCTACTCCGGTGGTTTTGTCGATGCCTTGCGCGATGCGCACACACTGGTGATCACCGCCGCGCGGCGGGATCGCAGTTCGTTCGGTTGTGGTGTCGATTCGCAAATCACCTGGTTCGGCAAGGCCTTCCTGGCCCAGGCGCTCAATCAGACAACAGATTTCCGGCAAGCCTTCGCGCTCGCCAGCAGACAAGTGCGCGCGTGGGAATTGGCCGACGGTGAAACACCCTCCGTGCCACAAATGGATACCGGCACGTTGATCGGAAAAAAACTCGATGCCTGGCGCGCTTCGATCAAACCCGCCGGCCCCGTGCCGTTCGTATTGGTGCAAGACCACTTGCCCGGACATCCGGGCGCAAACCAACGCGCCGGTATCGCCACCCCATAACGGCAACGCCGTCTGCTTCAGTAATCGAACCGCCGGTCGATATCGCCCTTGGTCGGCTAGGCGGAGCTGTCGATTTTGGCGTTGCGGTAGATCGCCCGATAAAGCGGGTATCGGTTGCGTAGCGCAAACAGTCGTGTGCATAGTCCGTTCGCTGCAAGGTGCTGGGGAAGCACCGAACGATTTCCACCGGGGTTGCTTTCGATTCGTTGCCTGTTGCAGGGGCACGCATCGAGCCGTGGCGGAATTGCCTCGACAATCGAATGTTCCAGACAACCATGTTCCAGACGACGCTTGGGCGCTTTGAATGGCCCGGTTCCGAGCGAACCGTCGAGGCAAAAAAACTCCCCAATGGCAATGCGCTGCGGCGATGCGGTTTTCATTGCATCGTCAACGCAACATTAGGATGTCCGAATAAAAACAAAGGAGAGCCATTTTGAAAATCAAGCAAACCGTTGTCGATCGTCGTGTCCATCTGTTGGCGGCTTGTCTGCTGGCATCGCTGGCAAGCGGCGTCCAGGCCGAGACATCGACTCCATCCAAGTTCGCCGAGCCGGTGCGACTCCAGGCGCAACCCTTGCACGCACCCGCCGAAGCGGCCGTGAAGAAAGGCAAAGCGCCTTTGCTCGGCGCGGAAGCAGCCGCAGTGGCCGCCGGGCGTGAAATCCGTTACATCCTGCCGATCAAATACACCGATGGCGTCATCAACAATCCGGCCACCGGCAAGCTCGACAAAGTCCATCTTCGCTCCTACGCCGACCGCTTTACCGCACCGACCATCGTGATGAAACCCGGTCAGACCGTGCGCATGAGCTTGAGCAACAAGCTGCCCGCCGAACCGCAATGCGGCGATGGCCAAGGCACCAATCAACCGCATTGCTTCAACACCACCAACCTGCACTCGCATGGCCTGTGGGTGTCGCCGACCGGCAACAGCGACAATGTGCTGGTATCGATCAACCCGGGCGTGGATTTCGAATACGAATACAATGTGCCCGACGATCATCCGGCCGGTACCTTCTGGTATCACCCGCACAAACACGGTTCCACCGCGATGCAGGTCGGCAGCGGCATGGCCGGCGTGCTGGTGGTGCAAGGCGACCGCTACCCGACGCCGACGGTCAATGGCGATCTGGATACCCTGCTCCGCCACATCGACCCCAAGGATGGAAACTACGCGCAGGTGATGCTGTTCCAGCAAATCCCTTACGCCTGCTTCGATGCGCAAGGCAACATCGAGACCGACCCGGCCACCGGACGCTGGATCTGCAAGGATGGGCAGGTGGGCATCGTCGAGAATTTCTCCAAGCAGTTCAGCTCCAGCGCGTGGAAGAATTCCGGACGCTACACTTCGATCAATGGCGCGGTACGGCCGGAAATCACCATGGAAAGCGGAGGAATCTATCGCTGGCGCATGGTGCACGGCGGTGTGCGCGAATCGATCGCACTGCGCATCCGCAAGATCAACGATACGAAGCTGCTCAACGCCCGCGCGGCCACCGCCGAGGAAATGTCGGCAGAAGTCGCCAAGGCCTGTAACGGTCTGGATGTGACCCAGTTCGAGGTCGCCACCGATGGACTGACCCGCAAGCAGGTCTTCGAGAAGATCACCAACCAACTGCAACCCGGTTATCGCAGCGACATTGTGTTCACTCTGCCAGAAGCAGGTTCCTACTGCGTGTACGACGACAAGGCGCCCGCAACGGAATCGGTCTCCGCGGAGCCGGAAAACGCCAAGGTATTGGCCATTATCGTTGCCAAGGGCACCGGCCATGTCGGCAACCAGAAGGAATACATCACCCAGGCCTTGATCCAGTCGGCCAACGGCATGCCCAGTGATGTACGGACACAGATCCAGAACGATTTGAAAGCCAACCTGAAACTGACCCGCTTCGTTCCGCATCCGGATGTGACCGACGCGGAGATCGCTTCGTCCAAGCAGAAGGTAGTACCGATCGTTTTCAACATCGGCGGCACCCCGACGCAATTCCAGATCAACGGCGAACCTTACCAACCTGACCGCATCGACCAGACGCTGGTGCTCGGCACCGCGCAGGCCTGGCAGTTGTCATCGCTGGTGGCCTCGCATCCCTTCCACATCCACGTCAATCCGTTCGAGATTGTCAGCGTCAGGAAGAAAGGTCCCGACGGCCAGCCGACCGGCCCTGAAATCACCGACGGCCAGTACGCGGGCATGCTCGGCACCTGGAAGGACACGATCTTCGTGCAGACGGATGTGGTCGTGCAAACCCGCACGCGCTACGAGCGTTACATCGGCGAGTTCGTCCTGCATTGCCACATCCTCGACCACGAAGACCAGGGCATGATGCAGAACGTGAACATCGTCCTGCCCGACGGCAAAGGCGGCGCAATGCCGATGGGGCATCACTAAGCGTTCAAGCGACTGAAATGATCACGGCCGAAGCGGGGATTTCCCCGCTTCGGTTTGTGTTCGATTTCTGCTTGGAAAGAAATAGTTGCGTGCGCCAATATGGGGCGAGGCGGATGGCTCAAAACCATTCCGTAGCCGTCATCTGATCTGATTCAAGATTATTGAACACATGATCGAATTGGAAGCGAAAGACAGACGTCCGCCCACAGATTTTTTCAGGCAGGATTTCTTACACTCTCGGAGTGCGAACAGGATACTGGGATTCACCGACCCGATTATGGGGACTACTAAGCATTAGGCCACTTGAAACTGAGGCGCCAGTGAACATTGCTTTTCTATTCAATTCCGATCACGAATCACTCGGCGACTTGTACGGCTATGCCGTAATGAAAAAACTCCTAGCAACGCGCGTACTGCAGGCTAAGAATCGTCACATGAGGATATCGGTAGGAGATATTCTGACATATAGTGCCGCCACCCAAAGCAAGACGCCGAATACGGACTACTTGGTGAAGCTATGCCAAGCCGTATATAGCCCGATTCATTTTGACCGCCTCAATCACAGGCAATTGGAAGAAACACACGGTACGGCTACCGTCTACTGTTGGCTATTCCAAAACATGACTGAGGCGATTGGCGAGGCCCTTCATTCCAAGCTATCGCGTAATCCAGCGTACCTTGGAGCGATGGATGTTGCTTTCTCAAAACCTATTCATCTTAGGTTTTTCCGTAATTCACTCTGCGAAAACTACCGACTTCATGGGAAGCACTGCTCGATCTTCTATTCTATGGGCATGAACGAAGACCCAGACATCGGTGTGAGGAACTGCTTCAGAAAACATGGATTTGCCGTCGACTACGAGGACGCAGGTGCTCGTCGGACAATTTTTGATGAGTTCTATTCACCCGAACACTTCCAACGCGTCGAGGATTTCATATGTGTCTTTGCCAGCTTCAATGACCTAGACACAGATCGCGCATCAGACCTTGCTCTCAGTTTAGAAGAAGTGCATCCGAAGCTATTCGACGCGCTTGCTTCAGCAGCACGAACCCTTGCCCGCGCCGAAACAGAGGAAGACTACGCGCAAGCAGCACTTTCGGGCCGACGCATATTAGAAAAAATTGCCGATTATCTATTTCCGCCAATGGAAAACAAATGGAATGGGAGAAAGGTGGGATGTGCCGAGTACAAGAATCGGTTATGGGCATATATTGAGCAGACTGTTACAGCATCGAATAAAGCGGATTCTTCGCTGACAATATTGGGGAAAGAAGCAGACAGACTTGTTGAACTATTCAATTCCGGACTTCATGCAACCCCGACAAAAGCCAAGATTGAGGCCGCCTTTGTCTCTCTCATTACTTGGCTGTCTGACGTGATTGCACTCTCCCCAGCCGCAGCACGTAGGCCATATCTTGCGTATGAAGACCCGCTTCTGGAGTTTATCGAAGAAGTCGTCCGAGATCGTCCTCAGTAGCCATAAACAAGCGACCCAATCGCGCAATACGCGGGCCTTATCACCGCCATGATCGTTCACGCCGCAATGGACATCGTAGGCCTATACACAATTTGTCGGACTGCCCGTGAAGCGCCAGCACCGGTTGTAGCCTAAGAACACCAAGATAGCTAAGAGCACAAAAAACAACACATCCGATTTTGTCATTCACACAGACCGGACTTCGCCAATACCGTCCACTGGAAAATATACTTTGATCCCTGTTCTTCCTGGGAGTTAGGCCATGTGTCATTACATAACCGCCGTGCTTCCGATTGCAGCCGCTCATGATGAGCTCGACGTCCTTGCTCGCAAGCACGGGAGACAGTTCAAACCGTTATCAAACCCGAGCATTGAGGCTCAGATCGGTCCAAGTGAGCGATACTTCATGACCACCTTGGGGCATTGCGACTGTGGCACCCCGCTGGGGACGCTAGCCCACGAGAAGACCACACGCTCTCCAGATTGGTCGATCCGAGAGCAACGCCTCCTCAGAAAAGGCTGGAGCAAGACCAAGGTTGCAAGGGCGCTTGCGCAAAAGCAGGAAAATCTTGGCGCTGCTGCTGACTCCATCGCCGAAACCAATCTCAAAGCAACGTCGCTCTGGATCAATTTCATCTCCGAGGTGCTTGATTCCGGGAAAACACCACAGCTGGGTCTTCTGCTTCATATGTACAGCGGTTCCGTCGAGAGTCGCATCGACCTTAAGGGACGAGAAGTAGTCCATATTGCTGGCCTAACCGGCGAGATGCTCGGTAACATGAAAGAGGATGTTCTTTATGTGTTCCGGCGTTAGTCCTTACGGGAAACATCAGGGTCGGAGTACAAAAAAATAGCACCCCCGATTTCATCATTCCCACAGACCGGATTTCACCAACATCGCCATTGCCCAATTGGCGTAATGGGAATGATATTTCTGGATAAACTGCTTTTTCTTGGAGCCGTGATTACTTCCAGATAGTGCGAAGCAGTACCGACGGAGCGCGATACGTGCACAAGACAGATCTATGCATTGTTGGCGCGTCATACGCTGGCCTGGCATGTGCCTCGGCCGCGGTCTCCAGTGGTCTTTCGGTAACCGTTCTTGAGGCAAAGCCAGAGGTGGGGCATCGCCCTCACACTACCGGAATCCTTGTCCAGGAAGCCGTTGCGCAATTACCGGAGATACCGGCGTCACTCGTCTGTCCGGTGCGTGGTGTCCGCGTATATTCGCCATCGCTTCGCAGCTTCGACCTGTATTCCGATGGCTATGCGTTTCTCGCTGCGGACACTCCGGGCCTGTTGCGCTGGATGTCTGAAGGCCTTCTGAAGAATGGAAACGCCGTGCTACGCACCAAGGCTCGCTTCCAGGACGCGGAAGCCAAAGCCGATGGCCTGTACCTCCCGGAACACGATTTATTTACCCGCTATCTCATCGGCGCCGATGGTGCCCGCTCTTCTGTTGCGACTCACTTTGGCCTAGGCAGGAACAGTGAGTTCCTGATCGGGATGGAGATGGAGTTTTCCGGCCACACTCACGTGGACGAGCGTTTTTTGCATGTATTCGTGGACTCCACGCTGGCGCCTGGATACATAGCCTGGGTCGTTCCTGGCGTCGGGATCACGCAAGTTGGCCTGGCGTGCCGCCATCCTGCACATTTGGCCGTTGAGCAGCTCATCGAAAAGCTGAAACCGATATTCGACTTCTCCACGCTTCAGCCACTCGAGAGACGCGGGGGTCTGATACCGGTTGGCGGTGTAGTCAATCCCATCGCCAATAGCCACGCACTCATCGTTGGAGATGCGGCAGGCATGGTGTCGCCGCTTACCGCCGGAGGGATTCACAAGGCACTCGAACTTGGGGGTCTGGCCGGGCGGTCTGTGGCCGCGAGCCTCGGACGCCATGGCCCAAGACCTGAGCAGGCACTATTGGCCGCATCACCTCAGTATCGTTTCAAACGCCAGTTGCGCCGAGTTGCAAATCTTGGCGTGCCGAACTCTCTCATAGAGATTGCCTTTGGCAATAGGCTGTTCCGGCGTTTCGCACAGCTAGTGTTTTTTCACCACCGGGGTCTTCTTAGCCGGGAGGGCTGGAGCGCTGTACTGGGAAAACATCGCGAGTAGTTTTACCGTGCTCATTGGGCGCACACACATGCTCGAAACCTGGCTAGCAGCGGCGAACCGAGCACTTCCTCAGGATCGATCAAGGAGCCGCCTAGGGCATCGCCTCATCAAGCCGATAGCTGGCACTTGCGCTGACCTCGCCGCGCCAGCGATCGAAGGCACGAACTTCGATGCGGTGCTCGCCGGCGGCGAGATCGGTCGGTAACGCGCCGCGCCATAGATGGGTCGAGATCGAGGCTTCAGGAGAGCGGTCGTAGCCGCGCAGTGTGGCTGCGGAGTCGTCGGCGATGTTTTCCGCAAGCAAAGCCGGGTCGGGCTGCAGTACGCGTTGCATCGGTTTCCATGGGCCGTCATCTATTCGGTATTCGACGCGCGACTGTGCATCGCCCATATAAAAATTCGCGTAAACGCCATAAGCCGGATACGCGCCCTGGCGCAGAACCTTGGGCGCGTGCAAACCGATCTGCGCTGACTCCGGCGCGCGTGCGTTGAACCAGCGCAGCGCGTAGTCGCTACCACGCACCGACAGCAAGGCGTAGCCGTTGGGCGTGCCATCGCTCATATCCGTTGCGGGAATGCCTTCGGCATCCTTCACGCCTGACCAGAACGCGCCACACGCCGCGCCGACGTTGTACTCATGCAGCGGTTTGGCGCCGTGCCAGCCAGTATCAGCAGTGTGGAAGACATGTTGCTGGTTGTGCGTGTGTCCGCTGAGGATGAGCACGTTCGGAAACGGTTGCAGCATGACGAACAATCGCTCGCGATCGGCATGCCGGAAAGTCTGCTTGCCCGGTGCCGTGTCGAACAACGGGATATGCACGCCGATCACGACCAGCGAATTCTTGTCGAGACTGGCCAGATAATTGTGTAGGAAAGTGAACTGATCCTCGCGCAAGCCGCCGACATATTTCGGTGTCTGCTCCGGTTGGTACACCACATCGTCCAGGCCGATGAAGGCCATGTGCCCTTCTTCCAGCGCAAACGTATTCGGGCCAAAATGTTTGGCGAAGGTCTTGAGCGATCCCGCATCATCTTTCGAGCCGAAATCCAGGTCGTGATTGCCTGGCACGTAGAACCAGGGCGCGTCGAGCTTGGCGTTGATCGAAGTCACCGGGTCGAACAGCGACAAATCGTCGCTGACGATATCACCGAGCGTCACACCGAAAGAAACCGCGTGTTTGTTGCGGATCGGATCGACGATATCGCGTTGATAGTAAGCAACGTCTGTGAGGGTCTTGGGCTGGGAATCGGCGAAGACCAGTGCATCGAAATTCGCTGATAATTTTCGCGTTTTCACGAGCGGGAAATCACCTGAAGACGAATCTTGCGATGCACTGTCAGTTGCGACTTCTTGCGTCCACAGGCTCGGCAGGCTGGTATCCGGCGCGCGCAAGAAACGATAGGCCGATGGCTTGATGACGAACGTGTGCCGGCCCGCCGATGTGTCGATGCGATATACGCCCCGGCGATCGGTCACGACGACCTGCACACCATCGGACACCTTCACTCCGGCAATGCCTGGTTCGCCGGCATCGTGTTTCAGATTGGCGTTGCGGTCTTCGAAGACCGTGCCAGTCACGGTGATGGACGAAGCTTCCGAGGCAAGCAACAGTTGCGGTGCCAGCGATAACAAAAACAGTGCGAAGGCCAATCGTGTCATGGTCGAGTCCGGGGCATGTCGATGCGCGGGCGGGATTATCCACTGTCTCCTGCTCTACATGTAACTGTCCGGAAATCGCGCTTTCCCTTCGCACGCAAAAAAATTCACCCTCCCCGATGCCGCGCATCCAGCACCGCCACCGCATCGGCCAGCGATAATCCGCGCGAGCGCAACAACACGATCAGGTGATAGAGCAAGTCGGCCGACTCGCCCAGCAGTGCGGTGTCGTCCTGCGCCACGGCGGCAAGACTGGTTTCCACGCCCTCCTCGCCCACTTTCTGTGCGATGCGGCGGATGCCGGATTCGAACAGGCGTGTGGTGTAGCTGCCTTCGGGCCGTTCGCGCTCGCGTGTGGCAATCAAAGTATCGAGTTCGGCCAGGAAATTGGCCGGCGCTTCGGGAAAACAACTGGCGCGATCGAGATGGCAGGTCGGCCCATGCGGATGGGCCTGGATCAGCACGGTGTCCTGGTCGCAATCGGATTCGATGGAGACCATATCCAGAAAATGTCCGCTGCTCTCGCCCTTGGTCCACAGCCGTTGCTTGCTGCGACTGAAGAAAGTGACTTTGCCGGTGGATAGCGTCGCCGCGAGCGCTTCGCGGTTCATGTAGCCGAGCATCAGGACGCGGCCGTTGCCAGCGTCCTGAACGATGGCGGGAATCAGGCCATCCTGCTTGTCCCAAGCCAGGTCAGCGAATCGATCAACAGACATGAAAAACCTCGATGCGTGTGGCGGTGTGGTTGCGAGTGATGGCACGTGCACGGGCCACGGGCCTTAGCGCGGTACGCGAGAAAGCGAAGTCGCGATTTCCATCGCTCCTACGCATCGCGCACCTCGATCTGCTGTTGCCGCAGATAGGCTTTCAATTCAGGCACCGGCAAATCGCCACTATGGAAAACACTGGCGGCCAATGCCGCATCGACATCGGCCTGCTGGAATACTTCGACGAAATGCTCGCGCCTGCCAGCGCCGCCCGAGGCCACTAGCGGCACGCGGCAAATCGCGCGCACCGCTTTGAGTTGCTCGATGTCGTAACCCTCGCGTGCGCCGTCCGAGCCCATGCAATTGAGAACGATCTCACCGGCACCGAGTTGCTGTACCTGTTGCACCCAATCCAGCGTGAGCCGCGACAGCGCCTGCGTCTTCGACGGGTCGCCCGTGTATTGGCGCAACCGCCATTGACCATCGGCGTCTCTCAGGCTGTCGATGCCGACCACCACGCATTGCACGCCAAAGGCCTGCGCCAGCTCGGTGATCAACGCCGGGCGTTCGATCGCCGGCGAGTTGATCGAAATCTTGTCGGCACCCGCGCCGAGCACCGCGCGTGCATCGGCGACCGAGCGAATGCCGCCGGCCACGCAGAAGGGAATGTCGATGATCCGGGCAACGCGCTCGACCCAGCCGCGATCAACCGAACGCTGTTCGGGGCTGGCGGTGATGTCGTAGAACACCAGCTCATCGACGCCCTCATCGCGATAGCGCAGGGCCAGATCTTCGATCGCGCCGACCACCACGTGCTCGCGAAAGCGCACGCCCTTGACGACTTGCCCATCACGGACATCCAAACAAGCAATGATGCGATGGCTCAACATGCCAAGGCCTCCGCCAAATCCAACCGCCCTTCCAGCAACGCCCGTCCCAAAATCGCCGCGCCCGCGCCGGCCTCGCGTGCCGCGCGAACATCGTCGATGCTGCGCACACCGCCCGAAGCTTGCACTTGCAGCTCGGGCCAACGTTGCGCCAGCATCCGATACAAATCGAGATTGAATCCGCCGAGCATGCCGTCGCGGGCGATGTCGGTGCATAGCAAGTGCTGCAAACCGGCGTCGGCATAGTGTTGCAGCAATTCATCCAGCGTTCGTGTCGATGTCTCGGTCCATCCTTTGACGGGCAAACGCCAAACGCCTTGCGCATCCTGTCGCACATCCAACGCCAGAGTGATGCGGTCGGTGCCGTAATCCTGAATCCAGCCGCGCACGCGATCGGGTTCGCGTACGGCCAAAGTACCAACCACGACACGTGCCACGCCGAGCATCAACAGCGCTTCGACCTCATGCTCGCTGCGGATGCCACCGCCGGTTTGCACTTGCAATGTGGTCGAATCGCGAAGCTCGGCAAGCAGCGGTTGCAATGTGTAACCGCCAGCCCGCGCGGCATCCAGATCGACCAGATGCAGCCACTGCGCGCCACCCTGTGCGTAGCGCTGCGCGGTTTCGAGTGGAGACAGGTCATAGACCGTTTCGCGCGCGTAGTCGCCCTGACTCAAACGCACCACGCGCGTGTTCCGGATATCGATGGCGGGAATGACGGTAAAGCTCATGGTTCAGAGCGCCAAAAAATTTTCGAGAAGACGCGCGCCAGCCGTGCTGGAGCGTTCGGGATGAAACTGCGCGCCCATGACCCGGCCCTCGGCCACCACCGCGTTGAACATCTCGCCGTGCGTACACACCGCCAAACTCTGCGGCGACGGCAAGGCGGCATAGCTGTGCACGAAGTACACCCATTCCTGATCCAGCCCCTGCACCAGCGGATGCGCGGTACGTACTTGCAGCCGATTCCAGCCCATGTGCGGCACGCGGATGCCCGGCGATTCGGGAAGATGCTCAATCGTACCGGGCAACAGACCCAGACATTCGGTGTCGCCTTCCCGCGAGCGTTCGAACAACAACTGCATGCCCACGCAAATACCGAGCAAGGGCTGCGTGATTCGGCCCACCAACTTGTCGAGCCCGTTTTCGCGCAGCCGTGCCATCGCCGCAGCCGCTGCGCCAACGCCAGGCAGCACGACATGGGTTGCCGCGCGAATCGTGTTCCAATCCGAGCTGACCGGCGCGGCCACGCCCAAACGCGCGAAGGCCGCCTGCACCGAGCCCAGATTTGCTCCGCCCGAATCGAGCAATACCACGCGCGGATTCACAGTGCGCCCTTGGTGCTGGGTAGCTCATTGCCATCGCGGCGCATCGCCTGGCGCAATGCGCGCGCCACGACCTTGAAGCATGCCTCGACCATGTGGTGGGCATTGCCGCCCGTGACCACCAGATGCAGGTTCAGGCCGGCAGATTCGCATAGCGAACGGAAGAAATGCGGTACCAGCTCGGTAGGCAGATCGCCCACCGTTTCACGCGGGAAGTGGCCGAAGAAAACAAAGCCCGGACGCCCGGAAAAATCCAGCGCCGCACTGGCCAGTGTTTCGTCCATCGGCAAGGTGAATCCGTAACGGCCGATACCGTGTTTGTCGCCCAGCGCCTGCCGCAGCGCGCTACCGATCGCCAGCGCGCAGTCTTCGACGGTGTGGTGCTCGTCGATATGCAAATCACCCGCGCAACTCAGATCGAGCGCGAAGCCGCCGTGCTTGCCCAATTGCTCGAGCATGTGATCGAAAAAACCGTTGCCGGTCGCGATCACCGGATCGGCGTTGCGGTCGAGATCGAGCGATACGCGAATGCGCGTTTCCCGAGTTGTACGCTCCACCCGTGCGGTGCGCGGCGCATCGACCAACACATGCGCGATCTGCGCCCAGTCGTAGCCAGCGGTGCCAAACCGGAAACCGCGAACACCCAAGTTGGCGGCAAATTGCATATCGGTTTCGCGGTCGCCGACCATCGCGCTGGCATCCAGGTTGATGTTGCGGTCACGCAAGTAGTGCATGACCATGCCGATGCCGGGCTTGCGGTTGGGCGAATTGTCCCCGGGGAAATGCTCGTCGATCAGCACCTCACGAAATTGAATCCCCTGCGAGGCCAATATCTGCATCAACAGCGCCTGCACACCCTCGAAAGCCTGCCGGGAATAGCTGGCAGTACCGAGACCATCCTGATTGGACACCATGACGAACTCGAACTTGGCGTCGCGGAGTTTTATCAAGGCCGGAATGACGCCTTCGACCAGTTTGAATTTTTCGTAGCTGTCGATCTGGCAATCAGCGGGCTCCTCGATCAGCACGCCGTCGCGATCGATGAACAGGATCTTGCTCATGCGACTACCCCCGTTTGCAAAGCCGCCAACAATGTTCGGTTTTCCTCGACAGTGCCGATGGAGATGCGCAGCGCATCATGCAATTGCGTCATGGCGCGCATGTCGCGCACCACCACGCCGGCCGCGAGCAGATTTTGGAATGCCGATTCGGCATCGTCGAAGCGCACCAGCAGATAATTGCCTTCCGAGCGATACACGCGCCGGATGCCATCGATTTTTTCCAGTGCCAGCGTCAAGGCTTCGCGCTCTTGCACGCTGACGCTCACGCGACGCTTGGCTTCTTCGATGCCCGACTCCGACAACGCGGCCAAGGCCAGCGCGGCCGAAGGCGCCGGCACCGGATATGGTGCCGAGAGATTGCGCAGCACAGCGATGACATCGGCATCGGCCAGCACCGCACCAATACGCGCGCCGGCCAGCGCGTACGCCTTCGACAACGTGCGCAGCACCACCAGGTGCGGATAATCCAGCAGCAATTGGCTGGCGCTTTCGATGGAGGAAAATTCCCCGTAAGCCTCGTCGATCACCAACACGGCACGGCCTTCCAGCGCTTGCGCAAGTGCGCGGATCTGTTCGAGCGACAGCGCTTGCCCGGTCGGGTTGGCGGGCGAGCAAACAAACACCACGCGCGCGCCGCGCTCATTGACAGCGGCGAGCATGCCGGGGAGATCGGGCAGCCACTGGCCATCGCTTTCCTTGAGCGGCACTTCCACCAGCGGCGCGTTCTGCACACGCGCGCACACCGCATACATGCCAAAGCACGGCGGCACGGTCACCACCGCATCCTGGCCCGCGCGACAGAACGCGCGTACCAACAAGTCGATGCCCTCGTCGCTGCCGCGCGTCACCATCAAACATTCCGCGGGCACGCCGTACAACTGCGCCATGCGTTCGCGCAACGCCGCCGGCTGCGGTTCAGGATAACGATTGAGGCCAAGCCCCGGATCGATCGGAGACGGCAGCGGCGATTCGTTGGCATTGAGCCAGACCGTGCCGGTGACCTTGGCGCGACGCGCCGACGCGTAGCCGGCGAAATCGCGCAGGTCCGGGCGAATCAGTTCGAGCACGCGCTTCACAGGCTTGGCTCCAAACGGCGCAACACTGCCTGGGCATGCGCCTCCAGGCCTTCGGCGCGCGCCAACGTAACAGCACACGGACCGATGCCGATCAAACCTTCGCGACTGACCGACTGCACGCTGATGCTGGTCTGGAAACTGGCGACACTCACACCGCTGTAGGCGCGCGCGGCCGCGTTGGTTGGCAGCACGTGGTTGGTGCCCGAACAATAATCGCCCAGTGACTCGGGCGCGTAATCGCCGAGAAACACCGACCCGGCAGCGCGAACCGATTCGAGCCAACGCGCCGGTTCACGCAGCGCGAGAATCAAATGTTCGGGCGCATAAGTGTTGCTGATGACGAAAGCCTCATCGAGCGACTCCACGACGATCGTCCGCGCATGCTGCAAGGCCTTGCGGCAGATATCGGCACGCGGCAATACGGCAAGCTGTTTTTCCAGCTCACGCAACACCGACTCGATCAAATCCACTGCATCGGTGATCAGGATCACCTGCGAATCGGCACCGTGCTCGGCTTGCGAGAGCAAATCGGCGGCAACGTGCGCGGGAGAGGCGCCGGCATCAGCAATCACCAACACCTCGGAAGGACCGGCAGGCATGTCGATGGCCGGCCCACCCGCCATCGTCGATACCTGAAGCTTGGCGGCGGTGACGTAAGCGTTGCCCGGCCCAAACAATTTGTCGCAGGCCGGAATCGAATCGGTGCCGAACGCCATCGCCGCAATCGCCTGCGCACCGCCGAGCTTGAACACGCGCGAGATGCCGCACAACTTTGCCGCGACCAGCACGGCCGGATCGGCGCAACCATCGGCACGCGCCGGTGTGCACAGGATCACTTCATCGCAACCCGCCAAAGAAGCCGGCACGCCGAGCATCAAGGCGGTGGAAGGCAGCGGCGCCGATCCGGCGGGCACGTACAAACCAACGCGACCGATGCCACGCAGGATACGGCCACAGCGAACGCCGGGCGCGGTTTCGATCTCGAACTCCGCGGCCATACCGGCGCGGTGCCAAGCGATGATCCGTTCACGCGCCTGGCTCATCGCCGCGTTGAGTTCGGCTGGCACGCGCGCCATTGCCTGCGCGAATTCCGCCTCGGTCACGGCCAGTTCGCCGATTTCCACGCCATCGAATCGCCGGGTCAGCGCGCGCAATGCCGAATCGCCATCGGCGCGCACCTGTTCGATGATGCGCGCCACCGCTGCGTCGATTTCGCCTTGCACCGACGGGTTGGGTCGGGCCAGACACAAGGCTCGCGCAGCGGCATCGAGCTGGTTCCAGATCACCGTCTTCATGCCAACATCTGCTCCACCGGCAACACCAGCAAACCGCAAGCGCCGGCACGTTTCATGTCTTCCAATCGCTGCCAGGTCATCGCGCTGCGGCACAGGGCCTGCAACGACACCTCGTCGCTGCGGCCTTCGATCGGCATCACCGTCGGCGATTCGACATCGGGTAGCAGCTTCATGATCTCGGGCAATGCGTGGCGCGGCGCCTGGAACAGCAACAGCTTGCTGGCCTTGACGCTGAGCACGCCATCCAGGCGGCGCATCAGCATTGCGGCCAGATCGGCGCGGACATCGGCGAAGGATTTGGCGGGCCCGGCCAGCACGGCCTCGCTTTGTAGGATCACCGCGACTTCCTTGAGCTGATTGGCCAACAACGTCGCGCCCGAGGACACCAGATCGCAAATGCTTTCGGCCTTGCCCAGGCGCGGCGCGATTTCCACCGAGCCCGACAGCACCACCGGCTCGGCGGCGACACCGTGCTCGCGCAACCAACTGGCCAACAGGTTCGGATAACTGGTGGCGATGCGTGTTCCGTTCAAACGCTGGTGATCGTCCCAGTCCCATTCATTGGGTACCGCGATGGAAAGCCGGCAGCGGCCAAACCCAAGCGTCCGGAAAACCGAATAGGCCGGGTCGAGACCCTTGGATATGCGCTCGGCGGCTTGCTCATCGAGCACATTGCGACCGACGATGCCCAGATCGCATACGCCCTCGGCAATCAATCCGGGAATGTCGTCATCGCGCACCAGCAACAGGTCGATGGGCAGCGATTCGCCATAGCAGAACAGGCGGTCGCGGCTTTCCCGGAAACTCAGCCCGGCGCGCGCCAGTAGATCGCGTGCCGGCTCGGACAGGCGGCCGGATTTTTGAATGGCAATTCGTAAACGGTCATGCGTGCGCATCGCGCGGTAATCCTTTGTCGATATCGTTCTAGTGAGAAATTTTTCCGGCGCCCAACACCCGCTCGGCAGCGAGGCGATAACCGCCCGAGCCCAAACCCAGACAACGCGCGATCCGGCCGATGGTGGTGACACTCACGCCGGTGCGCTCATGAATTTCCCGATACGGCACTTCATCCAGCAGCAAGGGCACCACACACCAGCGATCGGAGATCGCTTCCAGTTCCGCCGGCGTGCACAAGTCTTCGAGAAACGCCCGCAGTTCGCCCGGTGTGCGCATTGCCAGCATGGCTTCGAGCAACTGGTCCAGGCTGGATCGCTCGCCGCCGGGGCCGGGGTTGTTCAGGGCGGAGATTTTCTTTTTCATGGAACTAATGTAACAGCGCATTAGTACATTATGGAAGTCATTTTTTGGCCTTTTTCCTGTTTTGTTTCCTGAAACCCCATTACGAAGATACTTTTGCGATCGACTGGCTGCAGTCCGAATGCCTTTCCATGAACAGAAATTGCCAATTTCATCAAATGCTTGAGTCAGCCCGCACGCTTGATGAACACGAATTGGCGATACGAAAATCCAACCATGGTCCAGCGACAATGCTGTCCAACTGATGGCATGCCGATAGCCATTCCCAGCTCAGGCCGTTAATGTGTGCCCCAGGGGGTATCACTTTGACCATGAATGCAGTAATCCGGCTGACCTGGCTTGTCTTGCTGGGCCTCGCATGCCTGAGTCCGGCCTGGGCCGATGACAGTCGCGCCGTACTCAAGGCCGGCCTGACGCGATTGGAGCTTTCTCCCTACGTCGGCTACCGGATCGATCCCGAAGGTCGCGCCGATGCCTCGGCGATGTTCCAAAGTGCCGAACAAAAACCATTCCAGCCCTTGCCCAACGGCAATGCGACGTTCGGATTCAGCAACGGCGCGTACTGGTTCCATTCTCGCCTGTTCAACCAGGACAACGCCGATCAACGCTGGCTGCTGGTACTGCATTACCCGCTGCTCGACAACGTCGATATCTACCTTCGCTATCCCGATGGCCTGGTCAACCATCTGGCCTCTGGCGACAAGCTGCCGTTCTCGGCTCGCGCCATCAACTATCGCCAACCCAATTTCTGGGTCGATCTGCCACCGCGTACCGAAGTCGAGCTGCTGATGCGCACGCAGAGCAAGAGTTCCATGCAAGCGCCGCTGGCGCTATACACCTTCGGCGGTTTCGCCGAAATGGAACGCGACGCGCAAATCGGCATCGGCTTGTATAACGGCATCCTGCTCGCGTTGTTTTTCTACAATATGGTGTTGTGGCTGTCGCTGCGCGACAACGGACACTTCTGGTACATGTGTCACATCATCGGCTTTGGCCTGGTGATGTTTTGCCTGAACGGCCTGGCCTTCGAATATCTGTGGCCAAATTCGCCATGGCTGGCCAATCACGCCATTCCTTTATCGATGGCGCTGTCGCAAATCACCATGCACCAGTTCGCGCGGATGTTCCTGGAGCTTCGCGAGCGCTGGCCCTTGGGCGACATGATTTCGCGCGGCTTCATGTACTTTTATGCCGCCGTCGGTCTGCTGTCGTTCTGGATCGACTATCGCGTTTCGGTGGAACTGGGAACCTACGCGGTTTTCCCCGGCGTGCTGGCCGTGCTGTACCAGACTTTCACCACTATCCGCATGGGTTATCGCCCGGCGCGGCTGTTCCTCACTGCCTGGGCCATGCTGTTGCTGGGCACGGCCATGTACGCGTCGGTGTCCTTCGGCTTGCTGGGCAAGAATTTCATCACTGAATACGGCATACAGATCGGTTCGGCGATGGAGATGATTCTGCTTTCCTTCGCCCTCGCCTACCGCTATGCCAATTTGCGCAGCGAGAACGAACGCATCATCCACGAAGCCAACGAGCAACTGGAAAAAAACGTTTCCCGGCGCACGGCGGAGCTGAGCTCGGCACTGGAGCAATTGGCCGATGCCAATCTGCGGCTGCGCGATTCCAGTAGCCGCGATGCGCTGACGGGCATGTTCAACCGCGGGCATTTTCGCGAAGTGTTCGAACAGATGCTTCGCCATGCCGAGCAGAACCGCCAGCCGATCGGGCTGCTGCTGATCGACCTGGATCATTTCAAGAACGTCAACGACACCTACGGGCACCTGGCGGGCGATGAGTGTCTGCGCACGCTGGCACGCACCCTCAAGGAAACCCTGGCCGGGGAAAACGCGATCATGGCGCGCTTCGGCGGCGAGGAATTCGTGGTGGTGGTGCCGGAAAGTTCTTCGGCCCGGATACTGGAAGTCGCCGAACGGTTACGCCAGCGCATTTGCACCATGCCGGTACGCTACCTCGACCGCGACATCACTATTACCGCAAGCATAGGCGCCTTCATCGTGCCGCTTGGCTATCGCTTCAATCCCGACGACGCCCTGCACCAAGCCGACGACGCGCTGTACGTGGCCAAGAACGCCGGCCGCAATCGCGTCTATGTCGCAGCAGCCCGGGCTTGATCAACGGAACGCGCCACCAACGCAGCACGTATCACCGATCATTGTTCCCCTGATTGAAATACCAATCCGCAGCCTCGCGGATTGAACCTCAACGTCCCTGCATCGCCCGCTGTTGTTCCAGCTCGACCTTGAGCGCAGCCACCAGTTCCGATCGCGGCACTTCGAACTGCTCCTGGCGGCGCAAATCCTTGACCGTGACCACGCCGCGCGCCGCCTCGTCCTCGCCGAACAACACCATGAAGCGAATCCCGGCACGGTCGGCGTACTGGAATTGCTTGGCGATTTTTTTCGCTTCCAGTTGAACCTCCGTGTTGATGCCACCGGCACGCAGCAATTGCGCCAGCAGCATCGACTCGGGCAGACGACTCTCGTCCATCAAACCGATCAGTGCCTGGACGCAGCTATCGGCCGAGGAAAGAATGCCCGCCTCGCGCAACTGCCAGAACAAGCGCGTCGCGCCAATCGAAATACCGACACCGGGCAAATGCGATTTGCTGTAGTGCCCGGCCAGGTTTTCGTAACGGCCACCCGAGCAGATCGATCCGATCTGCGGAAAATCGTCGAGCGTGGTTTCGTACACCGTGCCGGTGTAGTAGTCCAAGCCGCGGGCGATGGAGAAATTGATCGAATAATTTTTCTCCGGCACGCCATAACCGCGCAGCAACTCGATGACCTCGCGCAGTTCGGCGACGCCTTGGGTGAGCATGTCATTGCCACCATCCAGGGCTGCGAGCTGCGCCAGCGCATCGGCGTGCGAGCCCGAGCGGGTCTGCACGAAAGCAAGAATCCGATCGGCGACCTCCACTGGTAAAACGAATCCTTCGCCAACCAGCGTGTTGCGCACATGCTCGGCGCCGCGCTTGTCGAGCTTGTCCACCTCGCGCAGGACCAGCATCTGCCGCTCGCCGTCGGCGATACCCAGACCCTCGAAGAAGCCGCGCAGCAATTTGCGGTTGTTGAGCTGCACGGTGAACGGCCCGATGCCCAGCTCGGAGAACACCGAATGGATGACCGCCGGCATTTCAGCGTCATAGCGCACCGACAGCGAATCCTTGCCGATCACGTCGATGTCACACTGGTAAAACTCACGGAACCGCCCGCGCTGCGCGCGCTCACCGCGATACACGCGCTGCATTTGGTAGCGGCGAAACGGAAAGGCCAGTTCGTGTTCGTGTTCGGCGACATAGCGCGCCAGCGGTACGGTCAAGTCGAAGCGCAATGCGAGTTCAGGCTGACCGCCCTGCTCCAACGCTCCCGTCGATTGCACGAAATAAACCTGGCGCTCGGTCTCGCCACCGGTTTTGGTCAGCAGTACCTCGGAGAGTTCGAAAACCGGCGTCTCCACCGGCAGGAAGCCAAAGCGCTCGAAATTGCGCCGGATGATATCGAGCATGCGCTGGAAGGCAATCTGGTCGCGGGGCAACAGCTCCATGACGCCGGGCGGGGTGCGGGGCTTGATCAAAATCGGAACTCCTCTGAGGAGCCGGCATTTTAGCCTTGCCAGCCCGCCGCGTCGGCATTTGCCGATCACGCTTGCCTGATCCGCGTCACCTCTCTAGAATATGCGGCTCCCTCGGGGTGTAGCTCAGCCTGGTAGAGCGCTACGTTCGGGACGTAGAAGTCGCAGGTTCGAATCCTGTCTCCCCGACCAACCATTTCAATGGTTTACGAGAAAGCCGCCCTTGGGCGGCTTTTTTATTCTTGCTGCTCGCCGAGGGCTGTGAATGCGCTACGCCAGCTTCACCGCATCGAGCCTGGCGCGCAGTGCATCCAGACCCAACGCCACTCCCGCCCCCGGCGAAACGCGTGCCCGCAAACTCGCATCCGGGTCGGCGCCGTAGCTCGGCAGCGGGGATTGCGCGGCCTGGCGATACGCTTCGCGAAACGGCACGCCCTGCCCGGCCAGTTCCACCGCGTGATCGGTGGCGAACATCGAAGGTTCGATCGCCGCTCGCATCCGGTCTTCGTTCCAGCTCATGCCAGCGAGCAGATCCGGCACCAGCGCCAAGGCATCCAGACCATGCGCGAAGGCGCGCAGCAGCGGGCCTTTGCTGAACTGCAAATCGCGGTGATAACCCGAAGGCAGCGACAGCAATTGCTCGATCTCGCTACGTGCACCGGCGATGACGGCGTAACTGGCGCGCAATAGTTCGATCAGGTCGGGATTACGCTTGTTGGGCATCAGCGACGAGCCCGTGCTGTATTGCGCCGGCAGCGTGACGAAACCGAACTCGCTGCTGGTGAACAGGCTCAAGTCCCAGGCCAGGCGGCGTAGGTCGAGCAACGCTTGCGACAAGGCGGACAATGCCTGCAATTCGAATTTCCCGCGCGAGAGTTGCGCGTAAGTCGCCGACACTTGCATGCGCCCGAAGCCAAGCGCCTGCGTGGTGTACTCGCGATCGAGCGGCAGATTCACGCCATAGCCCGCGGCGCTGCCGAGTGGATTGGCATCGACCCAGCGCGCGCTGTCGGCGGCCAGTTGCGCATCATCGATGAACGCCTCGGCCCAGCCGCACCACCACATGCCGGCCGAACTCACCATCGCCCGTTGCATATGCGTGTAGCCTGGCAACGGCAGTTGCGCTTCGCTTCCGGCACGATCTAGCGCCACTCGCGCGATGGCGGCATTGCTCGATTGCAACGCGGCCAGCGCATCGCGCAGATACAACCTGGTCGCAACCAGCACTTGATCGTTACGGCTGCGCCCGGTGTGGATCTTGCGGCCGGTGTCGCCCAGCCTTTCGATCAATCGCGATTCGATAGCTGAGTGGCTGTCCTCGAAACGCTCATCGAGCGTGAAACGTCCAGCCTGCCAATCTGCACCGAGTGCATCGAGCTCAGACACCAACGCCGACAATTCCACAGCCGAAAGAATGCCGATCCGCGCCAAGCCCTCGGCATGCGCGCGAGAAGCGCGAACATCGTAGGCAAACAAGGTGCGATCGAGCTGCACGTCCTCGCCCGCGAGAAAACGCTGGATACGTTCGTTCACTTGGATGCCGGGCTTTTGCCAAAGCAAATCGGTCATGGCGTTCCTTCCGCAGCTTGCGTCGTTTCGATGGGGATGCCGGCAAATTCCGGCAACCCGAAGGCCAGGTTGAGATTCTGCAGCGCCTGCGTGGCCGCGCCCTTGAGCAGATTGTCTTCGGTGGCGACCAGCACCAGCCGCCTGCCATCGCCGGAAAGACTGAAGCCGCCGATCTCGACATGATGCTGGCCGGCGATCCGGCTGACCCACGGCGCCGGCTCAATCACCCGCACCAGTGGCTCGTTGCCGTAACGATTGGCGTAGCGCGCTTTTATTTCCGCCATGTCGAAAGGCCGCGACAAATGCAGATTCGCAGTCAACGCGATGCCGCGAAAATGCGCGGCCACATGCGGCATGAACTCGACCGCATGCCCGAGCTGGCGCGACACTTCGCGCTCGTGCACATGGCCGGTCAAGGCATAGGGCATGAGGTTGTCGCGCAGTTTGTCCGGATCGTTCTTGTCCGAAGGCGCAACGCCCGCACCGGAATAACCGGACACGCCGAAACATTGCACCGGCCCGTCGAGCACATCGCGCATCGGCGTGATCGCCAGTTGCATCGCCGTGGCGTAGCAGCCCGGATTGCTGATGCGCGTCTGGCCGGCATGGCGCGCGCGCGTCAACTCCGGCAAGCCGTAATACCACTGATCGTCGAAGCGATAATCGGCCGATAGATCGAGTACGACCGTACCGGGAGCAGCGGTATCGATGGCCGCGACAAAATCGCTCGCCTTGCCGTTGGGCAACGCCAGCACCAGTGCATCGACGCCTTGTTCGGCCGCTTGTTCCGGACCGAACGACACATAGCGCAACTCGCCGCTGTAGCCGCTTTCATGATCGGCCAATCGCTGGCCCACGCGCTCGCGCGAGGAGACAAAGGCCAGCTCGAATGCTGGATGTGCGGCGATCAAACGGATCAACTCGGCGCCAACATAGCCACGTGCGCCGATAAGTCCGAGGGTGATTCTCTTGTGCTTGGTCATATCAATTTCCGTAGGAGCGATGGCAATCGCGACTGGAACCATCATGCGAAGGCATGTCGCGATTGCCATCGCTCCTACGGTTTCATCCTTTCAAAGTCGCCGGGCGCGCCCGGCAGTGGTCCACCGCGAAACCGATCTGCTCGAAGCTTTGCAGGCCGTACCAGAACACATGCCATTTCTCGCCTTTGACGCAGCCGTCGGCCTGATCGAAATAAAATTCGTTGATCGGATTGTCGGCGCGCGAGCGCCAGAACAAACGCGGCGTCTGCGCGCGCATCACCTGCCAAGCCGCGCGGCCCAACCCTTCACCCTGGGCATCCTGGCTGACCGCGAATTTATCCAAGTGTTCGATGCCGTTTTCCAGCGTCAGGATCAACGCGGCGCGGTAATGCTCGCTGAAAAATACCTTGTGCGGCTGTGTGTGCTGGAAATAATTGACCGCCAGCTTGCGGCCGAATCCCGATTCGACCAGACCTTTGAGCCGACCGATGTCGAGTTTTTTCCATGAACTCACGCAACGCACCTGCTCACCGCGCCGCACCAGCGTGCCCGACCCGCGGTGGGTGAACAATTCCTTGGCCAACTCGTCAGGTTTAGTGATCGACACCGAAGACGAAGGCGGTAGTTGCATCAGCAAGTCATGAATCTGTTCGATCTTCACTTTCATGCCCGAATGCAGCCAGGGTTGCTGCATCAGTTCGGCGTATTCGGTGCTCAGATTGATCGAATCGATCAGCGCACCATCGCCATCGAGCAGGCCGCCGGTGCCGGTGAGGAAAACGATCTTGTACGGCTGCAAGGTCTTGACCAGCTCGTTGGCGGCCCAGTCGGCGTTGACGTTGAGTATCTGCCCGCCCGCCGTTTCGCCGAGCGAGGCGATCACCGGAATCGAACCGACCTTGATCGCCGCCTGGATCGAAGCGGTATGAACTTTATCGACCTTGCCGACCAGACCGTATTTGCGCCGGTTCAGGAAATCCGATTCGAACACACCCGCGGTGATCGACGTCGCGCGCACACCCTGTGCCTGCAAAGCTTCGACCAGACGCAGGTTTTCCTGCTGCAACACGCGCCGCACCACGGTCAGTCCTTCTGGCGTGGTCACGCGCAAGCCATCCACGGTTTGTTTTGGCAAACCGGCCGCCTGCATTTGCTCGTCGAGTTGCGGGCCGGCGCCATGAATCACGATCGGCGTCAGCCCCACCTGTTGCAGGAACGACAACGAAGACACCAGCGCGTCGAGGTCGTCGCGCAAGATCGCACCGCCGACCTTGACCACGGCAAAACGCGCTGCATCGAGCTGCGAGAAGCGCTTGAGATATTGCTGGATCTCCTTGGCGCTGGCCATGTTGGAGAGCAGCCGGACGATGGTCGGGCGCAGATCATTCATCGTTGCGGGAATCCATATTGCAATCGGGCGCGAAGAAAAAACTATGGTGATGATTTCCGTTCATGGCGTTTCCACCATTCGCTGATAGCTGGCCGCGACCGTCGCCAGTTGATCGAGCGCCACCCACTCATCGGCACTGTGCGCCTGGGCGATATCGCCCGGCCCGTACACCAACGCGGTGAGTCCAGCGGCGGAAAACAGTGAGGCCTCGGTCCAGAAATCCACGGCGTTGCCGATCGGCAAATGCAAGGCATCGGCCAGGTCGCGCGCCTGCAAACGCCGATCCTCCGCCGAAGCGACATCGCCGGCAGGCAACGCCGGGCCACGGAAAGTTTCTTCGTAATCGGCCAGTGCGTGGGCAGGCGCGAACTCGCAGAACACACGATGCAGATCGGCCACATCCTGCGAAGGCAAGGGCCGGAAGCCGAAGCGCAGTTCGGCCGAGGGCGCGATCATGTTGGCCTTGATACCGCCTTCGATGCGGCCAATGTTGAAACGAAGTCCGGTCAATCCGCCAAAGCGCAGATGCGACAAGGACGCCACATGATCGAGCGCCCTGCCGCCCCAACGCAGTGCCTGGTGCACCGCGCTTTGCTCAAGCGCATCAGCCCCGGAAGCGTGGCCGGCGCGGCCCTTGAACGCCATCCGCACCGAGACGATGCCGCGATGAGCCAGCACCGCCTGCGCCTGCGTCGGCTCGGCGACGATGGCCTCGCCGAATCCATGCTCGCGTGCAAGAAATGCACGAATGCAACGCGCGTCGTTGGCTTCCTCGTCGCTGCTGAACAACAACGCCAGCGGACCGTCCGTTCGCTCGGCCACCGCGAGCAGGCAAGCGGCAGCGCCCTTGATGTCGCAAGCACCCAAACCAATTGCCTTGCCACCCGTCACACGCAGCTTGAACGGATCGGCGCTCCAGTGCGGTGAGTCCGGCACCGTGTCCATATGCACATTGAACAAGCGCGATGTCTCGCCGCGAATCGCGAACAACGACACCGCGCCGGCGCCATGATCGTTGAGTTCGATGCGAAATCCCGGCAGGTTCGCGCGCAGATAATCGAATATGCCATCGGCGCCAATCGCGCGTGGCGGATTGCGGGTATCGAACCCGACCAGCGCTTCGAGATGTTCCAAGACCCGATCAAGCATCCGATTTCTCCGTGAGGACGATGGCATCCATCAGCGATTGACCTGTGCCCACAGCGTACTGCTCATGCCGTACAACTGGATGAAACCCTCGGCCTCGGCCACGCCCCAATCGGCCGATTGCGCGTAGGTCGCGCCTTGCGCACTGAGGATGTGCGGCGATGTCATCGCCACCGCTGCAACCATGCCGCCATGCGTCTCCAGTGTCACCTCGCCATTGACGCAGCGTTGGCTCGATGCCAGGAACGCTTCAAGATCGGTCTTGAGCGGATCGTGATAGAAACCTTCGTAAACCAGCTCGACCCAGCGCCGCGCAGCCTCGGGCTTGAAGCGGTTCTGCGCCTTGCTCAGCACCGCCTCTTCCAACGCGCGATGCGCCGTCAACAATGCCGTCAGTCCCGGCGCCTCGAAAACGATGCGGCCCTTCAGGCCGATCGTGGTATCGCCGGTGTACAGGCCGCGTCCGACGCCATAGTTGGCGAACATCGCATTGAGCTTTGCCAGCATTTCGTGACCGGCCATCGCCTCGCCATCGATCGCCACCGCAACGCCGTTGTCGAAACGCAAACGCACTCGCAGCGGTTCGGCCGGCCAGTCCTCGCGCGCCGCGCACCAGCCGCGCGCGCCCTCGCCCGGCGCCTGCCAGCGATCGATCTCGCCACCGGACATCGTCAATCCAAGCAAGTTCTCGTTGATGGTGTACGCCTGTTGCTTGGCACGCACGGCAAATCCGCGCGCTTCCAGATAGTGTTGTTCGTAGGCTCGCACCTGCGTGTGCTCTTTCTGGATTTCGCGAATCGGCGCGACGATCGTGTAATCGCCGAGCGCCTTCACCGCCAAATCGAATCGCACCTGATCGTTGCCCATGCCGGTGCAGCCGTGCGCGATCAGGCGCGTGCCCAGTTCCTTGCAACGCGCCAGCGCCGCTTCGACGATCAGATAGCGATCCGACACCAGCAACGGGTATTGACCCTGATAGCCCTCGCCCGCCCAGACAAAGGGTTTGACGAATCCGGACCAGATCGCCGGGCCACCGTCGATGGTGACATGCGAACTTGCTCCCAATTCAGCCGCACGTTGTTCGATGAAAGCGCGCTCGGCCGCATCGACACCGCCGGTATCGGCGAATACCGTGTGCACGCGATAGCCGCGCTCTTGCAGGTACGGAATGCAGAAACTGGTATCGAGCCCGCCGGAGAAGGCGAGGACGATGTCTTTGTCGGAGGAGCCGGGACTGGGGACTCGGGACTCGGGACTCGGGGGAGCGGGCTGGGGCGACATGGGGAACTCCAATCAAATAAAACAAAAAAATTTCTCGGGTGCTTGCGAGTTTCTGGTTCCGGTGCTTACGCGCTTCCGGCCAACGCCGCCATCACCGCTTTCTGCACATGCAGGCGGTTCTCGGCTTCCTCGATGGCGATGCAGGCAGGCGAATCCATCACTGCATCGGTGGCCTTGACGTTGCGGCGCAGCGGCAGGCAATGCGAGAACACGCCGTTGTTGGTCAACGCCATCTTGGCTTCATCGACGATGAAGTGCTTGTACTGATCGCGGATCGGTTTTTCCTGTTCCCAGCGGCCGAAATACGGCAGCGCGCCCCAGCTTTTCGCATAGACCGCATCGGCGCCGGCATAAGTACTGTCGATGTCGTGGCTGATCCGCAGCGAGCCGCCGTTGGCGCTGGCGTTGGCCGCGCCGATATCCATGTAGCGCGAGTCCAAAACGTATTCGGGCGTCGGGCAAAGCAAAGTCACGTCCATGCCGAAACGTGTGGCGATGGTCAGCGCCGAGTTGGCCACCGCGGTGTTGAGCGCTTTCGGATGATAGGTCCAGGTCAGCACGTATTTCTTTCCGCGCAGGTCGGCGCCGAGTCTTTCCTGGAGTGCGAGGATGTGCGCCAGTTCCTGGCAAGGATGGGTGATGGTTTCCAGATTGATCACCGGCACCGTGGCGTACTTGGCAAAGCCCTTGAGAACGTGATCCTCACGATCCACCGCCCAATCCTGGAATTTCGGAAAAGCACGCACGGCGATCAGATCGACATAACGCGAGAGCACCCGCGCTACTTCGGCGATGTGCTCTTCGGTATCGCCATCCATGACCGTGCCCAGATCGAACTCGATCGGCCAGGCATCCTTACCCGGCGAAAGCACGACGGCGTGGCCGCCCAACTGGAATGCGCCCAGCTCGAAACTGGTGCGGGTACGTAGCGAAGGATTGAAGAACACCAGCGCAATGGATTTGCCCTTGAGCTGATCGCCCAACTTGTGCCTCTTGAAAACCGCCGCCTGCGCCAGCAACGCATCGAGTTCGGGGCGGGACCAGTCTTGCGTGTTGAGAAAATGTTTCATCGTCAAATCTTCCGATCCTGGCGGTGCGAAAAAAGAAAAAACGCTTGTCGTCGAAGCAAGGAACAAAAACGCAAAACAAAAAAGCCCAGCGCGAGGCTGGGCTTTTCCGGTGAACGAATGGCAACGTCCGGCTTACCCAGCAGTGTCGGGTTCCGGTCGGCGCGCGCGCGAAGTCATGCCTGCCGCCATACGGGCGGAGCTGAGCATTTCGACGGGGCGGCGTGTATGGGTCATGGGAGCGCAGTATTGCAGTGTCTTGCCGGGCCTGCAACTCAACGGTAGCTGGCGGTCTGGCGATCGGGCATCACCGACACACGCACCCGTACGCGATTGCCCGGATCGTATGGCAGGCGCGAGACGTAGCGCTCGCCCTTGTACTGGTACTCCACGTCATAGCCGATGATCTCGCGGGTTTCGTAAGTGCCCGAATCCGAGCATTCATAACCTTGCGGGTCGGAATTGTTGTTCTTGTCGATATTGCGGCCAACCGCGCCACCGGCCACCGCACCGGCAATCGTCGCGGCCTTGCGGCCATCGCCCTTGCCGACCTGGTGGCCGAGCAAGCCGCCGACTACCGCGCCAAGCACCGTGCCGCCGGTCGGATCGCCACCATTGCCACGACCACTGCGGCTGTCGCAGCGCTGCGGGCTCGAACGCTGGCTCACGGTCTGGTAAACCGGATCGACCCGCATGACCTGGGCGTAGCCGTAGGTGACGTTTTCCTGGGGAGTATTCTCGGACGGGCGATAGTTGCTTTGCGCGAAACTCGGCAGGCTCACCAGCAACAACAGCGGCAACATCCATTGGCAGCGACGAACGATCGAGCGATACATGGCAATCTCCTAATCCTTCTTTTTTTGCAGGCGTAACAATCTTTTGTGAACGGTCCTGGGCTGGTACACGGTCGATCAGGGCACCGAAACCCCACGGACGGCGCAGCCAGATTGCAGCATTTATCGCCTGAACCTTGGCCCAAGCATGCGGCTCAGCCCTGAACAAGCTTGCTAAACTTGGCCGATGGAACTGCACCTATACAACAACCTCACGCGCCGGCTTCAGGCATTTGCGCCGCTCGACCCCCAACAGGTCACGATGTACCTGTGCGGCCCGACCGTTTACAACTACGTGCATATCGGCAATGCCCGCGGCCCGGTGGTTTTCGACGTACTGGCCAAGCTGTTGCGCCGCCGCTACCGCAAACTCGTCTATGCCCGGAACATCACCGACGTGGACGACAAGATCAATCTCGCCGCCCAGCAACAGGGCGTGCCGATCAGCACGATCACCGACAAGTTCACCGCGGTTTATCGAAAGGACATGGCGCAACTGGGCGTCGCGCCGCCGGATGTCGAACCGCACGCCACCGCGCATATCCCGCAGATCATCGCGATGATCGAGCAACTCATCGCCAGCGGTCATGCCTATGCCGCCGATGGCCATGTGTTGTTCTCGGTGCCCAGCTTCGCCGACTACGGCAAGCTCTCGCGCCGTCCGCCCGAGGAAATGCTCGCCGGTGCGCGTGTGGAAGTGGCGCCGTACAAACGCGATGCCGGCGATTTCGTTTTATGGAAACCCTCCACGCCCGACCTGCCCGGCTGGCCTTCGCCCTGGGGCATCGGCCGTCCGGGCTGGCACATCGAATGCTCGGCGATGAGCGCCGCGCATCTGGGCGAAACCATCGATATCCACGCCGGCGGTGTCGATCTGCAGTTTCCGCATCATGAAAACGAGCTGGCGCAAAGCACCTGCGCGCATGGCGGAAAAATCTTCGCGCGCTTCTGGCTGCACAACGGCATGCTCAATTTCGGCGGCGCAAAAATGTCCAAGTCCTTGGGCAATGTCAGCGTGTTGCACGAATTGCTGGCCGCGCATCCTCCGGAAGCATTGCGCTACGCCCTGCTCTCGGCCCAGTACCGGCAACCGCTGGATTGGTCGGAGGCGTTGATCGAACAAAGCGTGCGCACGCTCGATAGGCTGTACGGCACCTTGCGGGAACTGGCGGTGCTGGATCTGGTCGAGGCGGAGCCCGACTCCAGCGCGGTGGAAAATGCTTTGTGCGACGACCTCAACACCCCGGCCGCGCTGGCGGTATTGTCGGATCTGGCCGCCACCGCCCGGCAGATTCGCAATAAAATGCTGCATGGCGAGACATCGCAAGACGACCTCGCGCAATTGGCGCAATTACGCAGTTCGCTGCTTGCCAATGGCGCGCTGCTCGGCCTGTTGCAGCAAGACCCCGAGGACTGGTTCTCCTACGGAAGCGACATCGGCGAGCAGGCACAGATCCAGGCCTTGGTCGATGAGCGCATCGCCGCCAAGAAAGCCCGTGATTTCGCGCGCGCCGATGCCATTCGCGCACAACTGAACGCCATGGGCGTCGTGCTCGAAGACACACCTTCCGGCCCGCGCATCGCCAAGAAAGGCCGCCCCATCGAAGTCAGTACTGATTCACCATTGGAAGCAGCAAAATCAATCGACAAATGAACACCTTTCCGCTCGAACCCAGCGCCATCGACGCGCAACGCGCAATAGCCGAGGAGTTTGCCTATTTCCAGGACTGGTCCGAGCGCTACCAGTACCTGATCGATCTGGGCAAACGCCTGCCGCCGCTGCCCGAGGAATGGAAAACCGAAGCCAACCGCTTGCTCGGTTGCCAGTCGTTGGTCTGGATCGTTCCCGAGGGCGATGCCGGCCGGCTCGATTTCCATGCCATCAGCGATTCAGCGATCGTGTCCGGGCTGATCTATCTTGCGCTGCGCGTGTATTCGGGACGCAGCGCCGAGGAAATTCTCGCGACCTCCGCCAACTACATCGGCGACACGGGCCTGGCCAAACACCTCTCGCCCACGCGCAGCAACGGCCTGGCCTCGCTGCTGGCCTTCATCCAGGCCACCGCGCAAAAAAGTCTGCACGCGAGCGAGTTGGCGAGCTGAGGATTTCCGGTTTGTCTTTGAGCTGTCCGCGAAGGACGCGAAAGGCGCAAAGAAAAGCGAAATAGAAGACCTATGGAAGGTTGTTCCCGTTCGTGGTGAGTCTATCGACCATGAATGGAGGTATTGGCAATTCAAAGAATATTGAAGGCCCTTCGATCCTTCGACGAACTCAGGATCAGGGAGAACGGGTGAGGTAAACCGGTACGCCCTTGGATTTATTTCCGATTTACTTTGCGCCTTTCGCGTCCTTTGCGGACAACCGCTTCGCGCCTTTCGCGGACAACATCGTTGCCTTAGCAGCACTCAAGACGCCGTCCGGGCAAAGTGCAGCACTTTCGCTTCCGGCAAACCTTCGGCCAGCAACTCGAAGATCAAAGTCACCAGTTTGGCGTGTTCATCGGGCGCGATCATCTTGCCGTCCAGGGCTTCCGAAGCCAGGCGCAGGGCCTGTTTCAGATCGGTGGTCGCCAACGATTGACTGGGTGTCATCAGGCCCGAATCGGCCACGCGATAACGCGGGTGCGCCGGGTCCGGCAGCCGTTCCGGGCCTTCGCCGGTAAGAATCCAATTGGCGTTCCAGCCTTTGAGTGATAACGCCATGACTGCCTCGATACCCACGTTGGTCTTGCCCTCTTCCCAGGAGCGGTAGGTGTTCCTGTGCACACCGAGCAATTCGGCGAAGTCGGCGATTCCAAGACCAAGGATGCCGCGAATTTGTGCAATTCGTTGATTGGCCGGCCGGATAACGGGATTGGGACTGACTTTCATGGAAATACCGACACGCATTGAGCATTGCTTGAATTCAGGGAATTCCCGGCCGGCAGCTGCCCCCGGAAACAAATCCATCTATTGACAGGTAAATGTGCGTTTACGGAAAATAATGCACAATATTGCGATTGATTCGCACAAAAATACGTTATGTGTTTATAACCCATTGCAATACCGCCTGAGACTGACCACATGACCACACCCAAGAGCCCAAAAAAACCAGCCTCTTCAGACTGGGACTGGAAGGACTTGCTGCACGCCTTGCACAAACGCGGCTGGAGCTTGCGGCAAGTCGGCATCCACGAGGGTTACCCGGACGGCTCGGCTCTGGGTGAAGCCGCCCGCAGGCCGTATCCATTGGCCGAGAAAATCCTCGCGCACTACCTCGGCATCGATCATCCGATGCAAATCTGGCCGAGCCGCTACGACAGCGAGGGCAATCCCAACCGCCGCCGTGGCCCGGCGCCGACCCGGCCCGCCGAAATGCCGGACAAGGCTATCATTCCAGCGATCCGGCGCAATCCACAGACGGACAGTGCCGACTGAATATATACACGTTATCGGTCCGGATAGGGCCGGCGTGGGCGCCGGAAAATGGCCTGACCGTCAGCATCGAGTCAGAAACACGAGGCTGCGCGAGGGTCTATTCGCCCCGCGCTGTTAGCCTCCGGTCTTCAGTATCCGCAATAAACCAACCTTACGGCTGCAGATTGATCCAGGTCGCCTTGACCTCGGTGTACTTGTCGAAGGCATGCAGGGATTTGTCGCGGCCATTGCCCGACTGTTTGTAGCCGCCGAACGGAGCGGTCATGTCGCCACCATCCCAGTAGTTGACCCAGACGCTACCCGCACGCAGCTTGCGCGCGATGCGATGGGCGCGGGACAGGTCGTTCGTCCAAAGGCCTGCCGCCAATCCGTACGGCGTATCGTTGGCGATGCGCAGCGCTTCTTCCTCGTTGCGGAAGCTGATCGCTGATAGCACCGGCCCGAAGATTTCCTCGCGGGCGATGGTCATCTTTTCGGCGACATCCTCGAACACGGTCGGCTCGATGTAATAACCGCCGGTTTCACGCATGACTCGTTGTCCGCCCAAGGCCAGCTTCGCGCCCTCGGCGCTACCCTTGGCGATGTAGCCGAGTACGCGGTCCATCTGTGTCTGATCGACCATCGCGCCCATCTGCGCGTTGGGTTCCAGTGGATGGCTGGGCTGCATCTTGCGCCCGGCTTCGACCACTCGCGCCACGAACTCGCTCTTGATCGACTGCTCGACCAGCAGCCGCGAACCCGCCGTGCAGACTTCGCCCTGGTTGTAGAAAATGGCGCTGGCTGCCGCCGCCGCCGCCGATTCGAGATCGGGCGCATCGGCGAAAATGATGTTCGGACTCTTGCCGCCGCACTCCATGTAAGCGCGTTTCATGTTCGAGCGGCCCGCGCACTGCATCAGATGTTTGCCAACCGCAGTGGAGCCGGTGAACACCAGGCCATCGACATCCATGTGCAACGCCAGCGGCTCGCCCGCGCCCTGGCCGTAGCCGGGCACGACATTGAGCACGCCCGGCGGAATGCCCGCCTCGATCGCCAGCTCAGCCAGGCGGATCGCGGTCAGCGGCGATTTCTCCGAGGGTTTGAGCACGACACTGTTGCCCATCGCCAAGGCCGGAGCGATTTTCCAGGTCGCCATCAGCATCGGGAAATTCCACGGCACGATGGCGCCGATCACGCCGAGCGGTTCGCGCGTGACCATGCCCAGTTCATCGCGGCCGGTCGGGGCGATTTCGTCGTAGACCTTGTCGATCGCCTCGCCAGTCCAACTCATGCAGCGAATGGTCGCGGCGACATCGACGTTGAGCGCATCGTTCACCGGCTTGCCCATGTCCAGCGATTCGAGCAGGGCCAGCTCGATGGCGTGCTCTTCGATCAACTGGGCGAACTTGATCAGCGTTTTCTTGCGATGCACCGGTTTGCTTTCCGACCAACTGCCTTTGTCGAAGGCGCGGCGCGCGGCGATCACGGCGCGGTCGATGTCCTCGGCCTCGCATTCGGACACCGCGCAAATCACCCGGCCATCGATCGGGCTGATGCAATCGAAAGTCTTGCCCGAAGCGGCATCGACATAGCGGCCGTCGATGAAGGCCTGGTTGCGGATCTGCAAGGCCTGGGCACGGGCCAGCCATTGTTCGCGCGTTTGCGGCTTGCTCATGGTGTCACCTCTGGAATGTTTGAATGCCGATGGCGAGGGCGATGCGCCGATCAGAACGTCGCCGGCGTATTGGCGCTGACGATGACGGCCTCGTCTTCGCCGATGTTGCGAAAGCGATGCGGCGTGCGGCTTTCGAAGTAATAGGCTTCGCCCGGGCCCAGCACTTTCACGCGCTCGCCGACGGTGATTTCGACCTGGCCCTGGACGATGACGCCGCCCTCCTCGCCATCATGCGACAACGCCGTCTCGCCGGTATCAGTGCCTGGCGCCATGACCTCGCGCAAGATGCACATATGCCGATTGTTGCGGCGCTTGCCGACCAGGAAATAGTGAATGCCGTTGTTGCCGACATCCGGCAGGTCTTCAGCCAGGTAGTACGGGCTGTCGTTGCTGTCGCCGGCAAGGTCGAGTGTGAAAAAATCCGCCAGCGAAATGGGGATGCCGTCGAGCACTTTCTTGAGCGAGCCGACCGACGGACTGACCTTGTTTTGCTCGATCAGCGAGATGGTGCTGTTGGTGACGCCCACGCGCTTGGCCAACTCGCGCTGACTCAACCCCTTGCTGGTACGAACCGATTGAAGCCGAGCGCCGATATCCATGACTGGCCTGATTTGAGTGATGCCTGATTTTAGTGTGCGGAATAATTAACACTGCCCGGCAGTCCGGTCAATTATTCGCACAACAAGCGCATGTTGTAAAATTTATTCAACATTGCTAGCGTGCTTGCACTTTGACTGCAGGACTCTCGCTCATGACTTCCCAGGATGAAAACTCGCCGCTCGATTATTCAGCTTCGGGCGAAGCCTACCAGTCGCAAGCCACCGCCAGCCCTGAACAACTGGATGCCTTCTGGATGCCGTTCAGCGCCAATCGGCAATTCAAGAAGCAGCCGCGCATGCTCGCCAGCGCCGCTGGCATGCACTACCGCTCAGTCGATGGCCGCGAGATCCTCGATGGCAGCGGCGGCCTGTGGTGCTGCAACGCCGGCCACGGCCGCTCGCGCATCATCGAAGCAGTCAGCAAGCAAATCGCCACGCTCGATTTCGCCCCGACCTTCCAGATGGGCCATCCGCTGCCATTCATTCTGGCCGAGCGTCTGGCGCAGATCGCACCCGATCCGCTCAACCATGTCTTTTTCACCAATTCCGGCTCCGAGTCGGTCGATACCGCGCTCAAGATCGCCCTGGGCTACCATCGCGCGCGCGGCGATGGCCAGCGCACCCGCTTGATCGGCCGCGAGAAGGGCTATCACGGCGTGGGCTTCGGCGGCATGTCGGTGGGCGGCATGAGCAACAACCGCAAATATTTCGGCCCGATGCTGCCGGGTGTGGACCACCTGCGGCACACGCTGGATATTTCCCGCAACGCCTTCAACCGCGGGCTGCCACTGCACGGCATCGAACTGGCCGAAGATCTCGAGCGCCTGGTGCAACTGCACGACGCCTCGACCATCGCCGCAGTGATCGTCGAGCCGATCGCCGGTTCAGCGGGCGTGATCCTGCCTCCGGATGGCTACCTAAAGCGCCTGCGCGAGATTTGCGACAAGCACGGCATCCTGTTGATCTTCGATGAAGTCATCACTGGCTATGGCCGAGTCGGCAAGGCCTTCGCATCGCAACGCTTCGGCGTGACGCCGGACCTGATCACCACGGCCAAGGGCCTAACCAACGGCAGCGTGCCGATGGGCGCGGTGTTCGTCTCCGATGCCGTCCACGACGCCTTCATGCACGGCCCGGAAGGCATGATCGATCTGTTCCACGGCTACACCTATTCCGGCCATCCGCTGGCCTGCGCCGCCGCGCTGGCGACGCTGGATCTGTATGCCGAGGAAAACCTGTTCGAGAAAGCCATCGCGCTTGGCCAATATTGGGAAGACTCGATCCACAAGCTCAAGGAACTGCCCAACGTCATCGACATCCGCAACTTCGGCCTGGTCGGCGCGGTCGAGCTGTCCACGCGTGATGGCAAGCCGGGCGCACGTGCCTACGACATCTTCACCAAGTGCTTCCACGAGAAAAACCTGATGGTTCGCACCACCGGCGATGTCATCGCGTTGTCGCCGCCGCTGATTCTGGAGAAGTCGCACATCGACCAGATTTTCAGCCGACTCGCCGAGGCGATTCGCGAGACGGCGTGATGGTGGTGGTGGGCCCATTGATGTAGTCGAGGATGGTTGTTGGTCCGCGGTAATTGGTCCGCAAAGGACCAAACACAACCGCATGTTTCGCGGACCAAAACACTGTCCATCGGAATCGAAGCCGGCGTCCTTAGTACAATGGGCGTTCGGCCTGCACACCGGCCGCCAACCGCTTTCGAGTGAACATTGCAACAAGCCCCGGGAGGGCAAATCATGCTTATCGGCGTCCCCAAGGAAATCAAGAATCACGAATACCGCATCGGCCTGACACCGGCTGGCGCGCGCGAGCTGGTCGCCAACGATCACCAGGTCATGGTGCAGCGCGACGGCGGCAAGGCGATCGGCCTGACCAACGAGATGTACCAGAAAGCCGGTGCGGAAATCGTCGATGGCGCCGAGGAAATCTTCCGGCGCGCCGAGATGATCATCAAGGTCAAGGAACCGCAACCCAACGAATGCGCGATGCTGCGCAAGGGCCAGTTGCTCTATACCTATCTGCATCTCGCGCCCGATCCCGAACAGACCAAGGCCTTGATCGCGTCGGGCTGCACGGCGATCGCCTATGAAACCGTCACCGACCGCAACGGCGGCCTACCGCTGCTGGCGCCGATGAGCGAAGTCGCCGGGCGCATGTCGATCCAGGCTGGCGCGCATGCGCTGGAAAAAGCCCAAGGCGGCTCCGGCGTGCTGCTCGGCGGCGTGCCGGGCGTGAAGCCGGCCGAAGTGCTGGTGATCGGCGGCGGCGTGGTCGGCATCAATGCCGCGCGCATGGCGATGGGCATGAACGCGCACGTCACCATTCTCGATCGTTCGCTGCCGCGCCTGAAGGAACTCGATGAGCTGTACGGCGATCGCCTCACCACCATCTATTCCACCCACGATGCCATCGAAGAACGCCTGCCCGATACCGATCTGGTCATCGGTGCGGTGTTGGTGCCGGGTGCCGCTGCGCCAAAATTGGTATCGCGCGCGCAGCTCAAGTTGATGCGCCCGGGCTCCGTGCTGGTGGACGTGGCCATCGACCAGGGCGGCTGCTTCGAAACCAGTCATGCGACCACGCACCAGAACCCGACCTACGAGGTCGACGGCATCATTCATTACTGCGTGGCGAACATGCCCGGCGGCGTCGCTCGCACCTCCACGTTTGCCTTGACCAACGCCACCTTGCCATTCGCCGTGCAGTTGGCGAACAAAGGCTACAAACGCGCGCTGCTCGATGATACGCATTTGTTGAACGGCTTGAATGTCCACGAAGGCAAGGTGACCTACAAAGCCGTGGCCAATGGTTTGGGTTACGACTACGTGCCGGCTGCCGAAGCGCTCGCCTGATACGCCTTTATCGTAGGAGCGATGGTAATCGCTCCTACGGAATCAATGCAGCATCGAATCGAGTACCCCTGCCATGACTGACGCACCCGTCATCCTCACCCATTTCATCCATGGCGTTGATGTCGCCGGCGAAAGCGGGCGCTTTGGCGAGGTGTTCGATCCGGCCACCGGGCAAGTCAGCGGCAAGGTGCCGCTGGCTTCCCAAGCTGATGTCGAGAAAGCCATCGTGTCCGCCGCCACGGCCTTTCCGGCCTGGTCGCAAGTCACTCCGCTCAACCGCGCCCGGGTGATGTTCAAGTTCAAGCAACTGCTCGAACAACACGCCGATGAAATCGCACTCGCCATTACCCATGAACACGGCAAGGTTTTCTCCGATGCCCGAGGCGAAGTAACACGCGGCATCGAAGTGGTCGAGTTCGCCTGCGGTATTCCGCATCTGCTCAAGGGCGAACACTCGATCAATGTCGGCGGCAGCGTGGATAGCTACACCGAATATTCGCCGCTCGGCGTGGTCGCCGGCATTACGCCGTTCAACTTCCCGTGCATGGTGCCGATGTGGATGTTCCCCATCGCCATCGCCTGCGGCAACACTTTCATCCTGAAACCTTCCGAACGCGACCCGACGCCGCCGATGATCCTGGCGCGTTTGCTCAAGCAGGCCGGTCTGCCCGATGGCGTGTTCAATGTGTTGCATGGCGACAAGCAGGCGGTGGATGCGCTGCTCGATGACGCGCGCGTGCAAGCGGTCAGTTTTGTCGGCTCCACGCCGATCGCCGAATATATCTACGCGCGCGGCAGTGCGGCCGGCAAGCGCGTGCAGGCACTGGGCGGTGCCAAGAATCATATGGTGATCATGCCCGATGCCGATCTCGACCAAGCCGCGAACGCCTTGCTCGGCGCCGGTTACGGATCGGCCGGCGAGCGTTGCATGGCGATCTCGGTTGCCGTGTGCGTGGGCGATGCCACGGCCGATGCACTGATCGGCAAACTCAAGCCGTTGATCGAAGGGCTGCAAATCGGCCCCGGCAGCAAAGGCTCGCCCGACATGGGCCCGCTGGTGACCCCGCAGCATCGCGACAAAGTAAAGTCATACGTCGATCTTGGCGTGGCCGAAGGCGCGCAACTCATTGTCGATGGCCGTGACCTGAAAGTGCCCGGCCATGAAGGAGGATTTTTCCTCGGCGGCTGCCTGTTCGATCACGTCACTCCCGACATGCGCATCTATCGCGAAGAAATCTTCGGGCCGGTGCTGTGCGTGGTGCGCGCTCCTGATTTCGACAGCGCCTGCCGGCTGGTGAATGAACACGAATACGGCAACGGCACCGCCATCTTCACCCGCGATGGCGACGCCGCGCGCCAGTACGCGCACAACATCCAGGTCGGCATGGTCGGCATCAACGTGCCGATCCCGGTCCCGATGGCCTTCCACAGTTTCGGCGGCTGGAAGCGCTCGCTATTCGGTCCGCTGCACATGCATGGTCCCGATGGCGTGCGCTTTTACACGCGTCTGAAAACCATCACCGCACGCTGGCCGACCGGCATTCGCGCCGGAGCCGAGTTCAGCATGCCGACGATGAAGTGAGTCGGTAGAAAAGCTAATCACGAAATCGGCGCGTGGTACGAGGAGAAAATCGGAAGAGCTTTATCGAGTGTGGCTATCGATAGATTTCGTGAACTCGAGTTCATCTCCGCTCGCAGCAAGCCTGGGCGCGTCGATGAATCGGCCCATGAATCACAGTTGCGGTGTCGTTCGATGGTTTGGAGAAACTCCCGGATTCGAAGGATCATGGCCCGGTTCAAGAAATCCCCGATTCACGCGTTTTCTTGGCTGCTCCGGGTTTCCGATGAGTCCAATCGCGGCGGGAATTGTCCAGGTAGTTGAATAAGATTGAACAAGTCCTTCGATCCTCCAGCAAGAGCAGAGTCAGGGTGAACGAGCGCGAAAAATCAGCGATCGTTCGATGCGACCATGTTATTTCGATTGCGTGATGACAAGCCTGCCGTTTCCTATCTTCCTCATCACTTTCGCTGTTTGCCGTGATGCGTTTTACCTAGATCGCCTGGAGTTCACTCGCCATGCCGGAAAACGAGAAGTCCGCCGCCACCGCCGCCCACACTGACCTCGCATTCACCCGCGAATCGCCCTATGGCACTCGCGCCGAACCAACCTATGCGGGAGCTCTGAGTTTCCTGCGCCGGCGCTACACGAAAGATCTCACTGACGTGGATGTCGCTGTCATCGGCGTGCCCTTCGACCTGGCCACTACCAATCGCCCCGGCGCCCGCCTCGGCCCGCGCGCCATTCGCGCCGCGTCCACATCGCTGGCCTGGTGCCGGCCTTATGCCTGGGGTTTCGATCCCTTCGATCGTTTGAACGTGATCGATTGGGGCGATGTTTTCTTCGATCCCGGCGAACCGCACAAAGTGCCCGACGCCATCACCGCCGCTTATCGCGAATTCGCCACCAATAATGTCACTCCACTCACTCTTGGCGGCGATCACTTCATCAGCTTTCCGATCCTGCGGGCGTTGCACGAAAAGCACGGAACCCTGTCGTTGATCCACTTCGACGCGCACTCCGATACCTGGCGCGACAGCGAGGGCCGCATCGACCACGGCACCATGTTCTTCCACGCCGCGCGTCGCGGCTACGTGGACCCGACTCGTTCGATCCAGATCGGCATGCGCACCCACAACGACGAAACCCACGGCTACTCCGTGCTCGACGCCCGCTGGCTGCACAAGCACGGCGTAGATGCCTGCATCGCCGCCATCGCCGAGTGCGTCGGCACCAACAAGTGCTACGTCAGTTTCGATATCGACTTCCTCGACCCGGCCTTCGCCCCCGGCACCGGCACACCCGTCGTCGGCGGTTTCAACACCGATCACGCCCTACGCCTGATCCGCGGCCTCGCCGGCCTGAACATCATCGGCATGGACGTCGTCGAAGTCTCCCCGCCTTACGATGTCAGCGAACTTACCGCTCTAGCTGCAGCATCGATTGCGCAGGAAATGCTTGCGGCGCATGCGAGTCGGTTTCCGGAGCGGAAATGATGGCGTGAAAGTTCCACCGTAATGTAACGAAACAGCAAAGCCATGCGCTGAATAAATACGAGATGCGGTTTTTGATTCCCGCAACCGTATTAAAGCGGACGATCACGACTCCGACATCAGACATCTTGTTTGAACCCACAGCCGGCTTTCGCCGACTGTGGATTGGTTGCAGTGGACGTCGCGCTTAGTTAAGCACGACGTATCCGTACTCACTGATCGAGCTTGTCGGTAGTGCCTTGCGTGCCATTGGACAAGTTGGTCAGATAACCCTTCGGATCGCGCAGCAGGCTCATCACCTTCACTGGCGCCGACGCGGTCACCGTCAATGTCCATTTGCCGGTGCCGTTGCCCAGGCCGCCGGTCACGCCCTTCGCGGCGTTGCCCTGCTCCAGCTCCGTCGCGCTCACTTCCACCGCCGCGTTCGCCGCCAGGGTCAGCGTCGCCGGATTGCTGGCTCGGCCGGCATCATCGACGCCACGGATCGTCAGGCTGACGTTGGCGTTGTTCGGATTGACCAGGCGCAACGCGCTGACCTGGTTCGGGTTGTCGGCCGGGTTGAACATCGGCACCCGCGTGTTCAAGTCGTCCCCGGCGACCGTGTCGTGGACCGTGGTCAGGAAGCCATCGGGCGTGCGGATCAGGCCCATCGGCATCAGGTCCAGATCAGTCAACACCACCAGACGCCAATTGCCGGTGCCGCTGCCCAGACTGCCGGTCACGCCCTTGTCCGGATTGCCCGCTTCCAGATCCTGTGAGGTGAGTTGCAGTGACTGTCGCGGTGTCAGCCGCAGCGTGATCGTGCCCGTCGAACGCCGGCCGGCATCGTCGATGCCCCAGAGCGCGACATCGCTGGCGCGGTTCTCGCGATTGCTCAGGCGCACGAAGCCTTGCTGCTGAACATTCGATGCCGGCGGCACCAGCCACAGCGTGCGTTCACCCGGCACCCGTTCGGTCAGGTCGGGCAGGGTCGAGAGATTGGTCAAGTAGCCTTTGGGATCGAGCAGCAGGCTTTGCAGGGTAACCCGACCGGTCGCCGACACCGACAGATGCCACTTGCCGGTTCCGTTGCCGAGCTTGCCGATCAGGCCTTTCGCGGCATTGCCGTTTTCCAGGTCGGCCGAGGTCAATTCGATCGACGACAGTGCCGCCACGGTCACCGCGACCGGGCCGGCGCCGACCGCGCCGGCATCGTCCACACCCAGTATCTGCAGGCTGACTGCTTGCAGACTCGTGTTGATCACGCGCAGCCGGCTGACCTGGTTCGGGTTCTCGGCCGGATTGAACATCGGCACGAACCAGTCCACGCCATCGCCGTCGACACGGTCATGGATCGGCGTGAGGAACCCATCCGGCGTGCGGATATAGGCCAAGGCCTCCAGGTCGAGCGCGCTGTGGACCACCAGGGTCCAGTTGCCGGTACCGATGCCGAGGCCGCCGGTCACGCCTTTGGCGAGGTTGCCTTGTTCCAGATCCTGCGAATTCAATTGCCGCGACTCGTGCGGCGCCAGCGTCAGGCTGACCGTGCCGCTCGAGCGCCGCCCGGTCGCGTCCATGCCCCAGAGCGTCACCATATCCGTGCTGTCGGAACGATTGCTCAGGCGTACGAAGCCTTGCTGCTGCGGGTTCGAGGCCGGCGGCAGCATCCAGATATAGCGGTCGGCGGGATCGAGGGATGAAGTGATCGAGAGAGTTACTTTTGCATGCGCACAGGCGTTGCCGTTGCAGGCGTTGTAAACAAAGCTGTCTTCGCCAACATAATCCGAGTCGGGAGTATAGGTGAAGGCTCCATCCTCTGAGAGAGACGATGACCCGTGCATTGTCGGATTGCCGATAAGTTGAAAAGCTCTCACGATCCTTCCGGCAGGAAGATTATCATTGGCCAACACACCGATGCTCTTATCGATAATCAGCGTCTGATTAGGGTTCACGACATAACGGTCAGAATTAGGCACTGGCATGATAAAAGTTTCGTCATTGACGATCGTACCCGTCGCTTTGGCCACTCCCATTGTTGCGCCGACGATATGAGCCACTTCAACAGTGAATGTTTCATGTTGCTCAACATCACCATCACCATTGATGCTTATGGCAAAGCTCGTACTGGTTTGACCAGCCGGAATACTCAGCCCATTAGCACTCCTCGAGACATAATCACTGCCCGCTTTCGCGGAACCATCGGCCGTCGCAATATCAAAACTTACGCCTCCGACCGGCGCCGGCCGTGACAACCCTACGTTGAAGATCATGGCCCTGGTACCGGTGTCACCCTCGATCACCGACGCATCGGAAATCCACATAGCTGGTGCGGCAGTATTGTCCTCGCCACGAATGATGCCTGTCGCCTGTACATTGGCCGTAACAGCGCCACTTATGTACGCGACGTTGACGGCAAATGTTTCGTCTGGCTCATTGACGCCATCAGCGATAATTGGAACCGTAAAGGCTTTGCTGGTTTCGCCCGCAGCAAAAACCAGCAATTTACTGGTTGCCGTATAGTCACTATTCTCAATAGCCGAACCGCTCGACGTCGTAAGCGTCACCCATACTCCCCCGCTGGGAGCAGGGCTGGACAAGGTGGCAACAAAATTTGCAAATGTCGCCTGCGCATCTGTCACTTGTGCATCGGCAATCGATAGCGTGGGCGTAGGTGGCATTTCCACTTCAACGTGTAAATCCTCCGTGACTATGCCCAAATCTCGCTTTACTCGTGCCAATGGCGGCTCTCCCTGAGCCTCCAAAACCAGCTGTTGTCCGGGCGGAACACTAACGGCAAAACGATAGTCCGGTGGTCTGCTGGTGAAGCCAGCCCCCGAGCTTATAAACAAACCAATAGATTGATTCGAAGGAGCGACCCCGCTCGGAAAGCGAAACGCTCCCGATACGACCACGCCGCGTTCCAGAACAATGTCTTGCGTCATATCGCTTGTGATAGGTGCCAATTCAATCGTTGGCACGGGAAGGAACGGCACGGGTAAATTGTTCACGCCCAATAGGATCGTCGATCCCGGGATCGCATCCACCTCAAAGCGGAAATCCGGCGGAAAGACGACGACATTTTTTCCAAGTACGACCCCTGTTCCTGTTCCTAACTTGCTGCCATCCATGCCGCTCAAACTCACTATGATGCCCTCAGCCGGTGGCACACTTCCCGGTGGAAACAAAACCCGACCAGACAATATCGGCCGTTTCTGTAACGTGATATCGCGGCTTGAATCCGAGTTGAGCACGCCGAAATCAATCGTGCGCGGGACGATCGGTGGCGGAGGCACTAAAACATTGGCTGATACTCGCGATCCACTGGCCAGTGCTATCGCGTAACGGAAATCCGGAGGCGCTACCGTAATTGCTTGAATCTGCTGTTCGATACCATCGCTAATATGAAAATCAACAATGAACGACTGGCTCGGAACTGGCGTCCCAGATTGAAACCGAACCTGGCCGGTAAGCCGAACTTCGGGGTCGTCATTGCGAATCGTACCTACCGCCTGCGCGTCGAATACCTCGATGCCCACTACGTTGCTGACGCTAACATTGATTGTCTCGTCGGGCTCTACAACTGAGTCACCCATGACTGTTACCACAAAGGTGTACGTGCTTTGTCCCTCGGGAATGAATTGGCTAATCAGGCTGCGCGGCTCATAGTCACTGTTCGCTTTGGCTGTGCCATCACTGGTGGCAATATCAAAATGCACTCCACCGGAGGGAGCGGGGGTGGACAAACGCACTGTAAAACTGAGGAGTTTGACGCCACCATTGGATTCGGCAACGCTGGCGTCGAGAATCGATAACTTGCCGGGTGGGTCGCGAAACCGTGCGATACGCGGCGCCATCTGATTGAGACTACGCACATTGTCCGTCACCTCGGTAATACCGCAGACAGCCCCCAGACATTTCGCAATGGTCGGATTCGAGAAGTAGCCGATCCATTGCTGCTGGTTCCTCTGATAAGCCATTACCGTGGCATATGCCGGAGAATCATCCTGACGGTAACCATACGAGTAGATGTAAGCGCCCCGTTCGATTGTCCCGTCGTTCCCGGTTGCCGTTGCGATATCGTGATGCGATCCCAGATTGTGGCCTAGCTCATGTGCCAATACATACGGCCCGCAAGGCGCAATATTATTGACCGAGTACCCGTTTTCGGAAGAAGCCGATATGGGTGACAAGTCATAACCGCTCAGCCAGCCTACACCGCAAGATCCATGCGTAGAACGATAGGGCCGCAACAGGGCCACCAGATCGGCGGCCAGATTGTCACGAAGCTGATGCACATCCAACCCATCTGGCAAGGTGTTATTTGTGATGTCATACAGCGCCGTCAGGTTGTTCGTCGTTTCGGGATAATTCGTCTCCCGCAACCCCACCATGTGCAGGCGCACCACGGTGTCACTATCGATATACGCCTGATTGGCGATCGCCAGCGCATTAGTGAACTCGGTCTCCGCCGCACTCGCGCTGCCGCGCAGCGTGACCAGATCGGTCGTGTAGATACCCAACACATCGATCTGCACATCGCCTTCGGCGGCGATCGCTTCGGCTTGTGCATCGGACATGAAACCGGTGGTCATGGCCGGTGCTTGTGGCGGTGGCGCCAGATAATCCTTGCTCGTTTCCGACGTCAGTTCCTGACCCGGAGGCAGCATGCCGCCGGCCGTTTCCAGGACGGTTTCGCCCCGGCTCGTGGAAATCTGCAGCAACTCGCCATTGGGCTTGGGCAGCACGCCGAACACGCCATCGCGGCCGTAGGTGATCACCGCGGCCAAACCACCGAGCGGGGTATCGATTCGCGAGACCAGCGTCCAGTCTCCGGTGTCGGCGAGTTCGTCGCGTTCGACCCGCAAGTCATAACTCGTGCCATCCGGCAGCACCACCGGCAAACGGCCGGAGATCACCGCATTCTGCGCGGCGAGCTTGCTGACACGTATGACCGTGCGTTGACTGCTCGTGGCGCCGCTGGTACTGGCGACCTGCGCGCTGCCTGCTTGGCTGCGGAACAGCAAACGCGGCTCGCTATCGAGATAATTGAATACGCCCGGGGCCGGCGCGCGAGTCGCGGGTGATGCGGCAGATGCCGGATTGGCCAAGGCCTGTGTGGTGGTCATCAAGCCCATCAGCAACATCGCGCCGAGCAAGAGCGCCGCCGTCAGGCCATGAAGGCCATGCTCTACTGGAGGGCCCGCAAACATCTTCGTCAGTGCCTCTGAACCCCGTCGACTGGAATTCGCTCGTCCATGGCCGATGGCCCTCTCGCGGATGCCAACAGTCGGAACTTCCTTATTGGGATTACTCATCAAACTCTCCGGATTAGAGGCACCGTGGTAGCTGTCGAACCTGGGCTATAAGCACATGATCGACGCAATGTGCTCGCGAATAAGCCGCTCACGACAAATCCCGCCAAGCTTGACGGGATTATTCTGATCGATGCAACAAAGAGAAACAGCTACCAATTGAACGCAGAAATACAAGGCTGGCGGCCAATACGGAATCTACCCTGCGACTCCTGGCCCTGACCTGCTTTGATCGCTCGCCAAGGCACTCAATATCGCCAGCACGAGTGGCTTGCCATGTTTCCGATGCAACTTGATGTGTCGCGACTTGCCGAGGTGTATCAGGCCCAACTGAACCAGTAGCAGTACTAGTTGTTCAACACAGCGCTGCCAATCAGCTATCGCCTCCACTTCATGAGAAAGCCCGTTGACGAAAGCACCACCCCATTCGTACAACAAAAAGCTTCGATTTACCCCGCCCGCCCGCCACGAATTCGGCGAAGTGTCGAAAGGCCGATCCAATTTGCCGAACTGCCGAGGCCATCTCCGTCCTTGGTTCGACACATTCGCTCATTCATGACCACCACCACGAACGGACGAGGCAAATCGAAGCTTTTATCCCCTGTCGCATGCAGGCCTGCGTGTCGTTGAAGCTCAGCAGACCGGATTCCATCATCCGGGGATGGCGATCGCTTGTCTGTAGGAAAAATCCTACCCGCGTGTAGGAAACTCCTTGTGCGGCGATTCGTGCAAATTACATGCGAATCGAAGTGGTATTCCGAGGAGCACTCTCGATTTTCGATCCATGAATTTCGTTGCCGAGTCGCGATTGCCATCGCTCTTGCGGGGTTACGTTTTCGGTTGCATCTGCATCAGATATCGAGAAGCCAACGCTCGCTGGTGTCCTTGCAGAAAATCGGGCAAAAAAAGCCGCCCGAAGGCGGCTCTCATTGACTCTTTCGCAAAACAAAAATCAGACCAGACCCTCGGCCACCAGCGTTTTCTGCACGGCCGGACGCGCGGCGACGCGCGCGCTGTGCGCGGCGAGGACGGGCCACTTGCCGAGATCGATGTCGAAGAACTTCAGCCAGCCCAGCACCGTGAACAGGTAACCGTCGGCGACACTGTAGTGGTTGTTGGCGATCCAATCCTTGCCGGTCATCTGCTTGGAAAGCTGGCCCAGACGCAGGTCGATCTGTGCTTTGGTGGCCGCCTGTACATCTTCGCCAAGTCCAGGCGTGAACAAGCGGCCGATGGTTTTGTGCACTTCGGAATTGATGAAGGTCAGCGCGGCCTGCAAGCGATAGCGCTCCAGCGTGCCGTTGGCCGGAGCCAGCTTGGCCTCGGGTTTGAGATCGGCGATGTACTGCACGATTGCCGCGCCCTCGGTCAGCACCTCGCCATTGTCCAACTGCAAGGCGGGGACGTAGCCGTAAGGATTGAGTTGAGTAAAGTCGCGGCCATCCTCGGTGGTCTTCGTTTTCAGATCGACTTTATGCGTGCTGAAATCCAGACCCGCTTCGTTCAAGGCGATATGCGCGGCGAGCGAGCAGGCACCGGGGGTATAGAACAAGTTCATGGATGAGCCCTATTTGTTGTGATGGGACAAAATAACTGGGGGCGGCCGATCGCATCGACAGCCCTCATGAATGCAACGCTGTGTCGTGACAATGCAATCAATCGCGAAGACGCGCACCGAAATAGCGTTTGAGCTTATCGACCTTCGGCTGCGAGACGATGCGGATATACGGCTGGCCAGGATGCAGCGTGGCGTAATCGTGATGGTAGGACTCGGCCACGAAGAAGGCTTCCAGCGGTTCCAGTACGGTGGCAATCGGCGCACTGAACAGGCCCGCGGCATCGAGTTGGCGAATGTAGGCGATGGCGGCATCGTGTTGCGCCGCATCAAGATAAAACACCGCCGAACGATATTGCGTGCCGACATCATTGCCCTGCCGATCGGTCTGGGTGGGATCGTGGGCGACAGCGAAGAAAACCTTGAGCAACTGACCGTAGCTGATCTTGTCCGGATCGTAGAGGATGCGGATGACTTCGGCGTGTCCGGTGCGGCCGCTACACACGGCATCGTAATTGGCGGCATCGGCACTGCCGCCGGCATAGCCGGGCTGGACTTCACGCACACCATCGAGACGGCGAAACACCGCTTCGGTGCACCAGAAGCAGCCACCTGCCAACACTGCTTCGCCGCGATCGTTCTCACGCGCGAGATCCTGTTCGGGATCGGGCACCTGATCGGGCGCCACGCGCAGGCCCTGGCCGGGAATATCGCAACTGTTCATGGGTAATCCTCCGCGCGAACTTTCCGAATGCCAGCACGTCGGCTAATGCCTGCTTCCAAGCACGCCGCAATGTTCAGAGCCGATAGCGCGCCGGAAAATCGCTCCGGTCAAACCGCGTCCGGCATCAAGGCTTCGGCATCCTGTGCATAGATGGTGTCATCCCAGTTGCCCATCAAGGCCAGGTAGAGCAGCTTCTCGAATTCGGGCTGGAAGCGCCGGATGATCGCATCCGGATCGGGCACCAATCGCGCGTCGCCGATCAGGCCGAAATGCACTTTGCCGTTGTAACTCATGATCGAAATGCCCAGGCCGATCGAGCCGGTCTGCGGCACCCAGAACATCATGTCGCGGATCGTGCATCCACCCAGGTACAGCGGCATCTGCGGGCCGGGAACATTGGTCGCCACCGCCGTGGCCTTGCGGCTGAACAGTTCCAGCGCCGTGCGCTGCATTGGTGCAGGCGCCATGCCCAAGGCCGCCAGCAAGCCATAGGCCACGATCGCTTGTCGTGAGGTTTTCAGATGCCGCATGCACTCTGCCACGCGCTCGACACGGCGCACCGGGTTGGCCTCGCCGACCGGCAAGTCCAGGAACACCAGGCCGAAGTGATTGCCAAGCTTCTTCGCATGCTCCAACGGACGCAGATTGACTGGAACTGTGGCGCGCAGCGTCAGGCCATCGATGCTCTCACCGCGATCGAGCAGGTAACTACGCAAGGCACCCGTAGCCGATGCCATCAACACATCGTTGACCGTGCAATCGAAAGCGCGGCCAACCGCCTTGACCTCTTCCAGATCCAAGGGCTCGGCCCAGGCCACGCGCTTGCTGACGCCCAATCGTCCACGCAACACAGTCACCGGATCATCGGAGAGCGAAAGCGCCAGTGCGAGTTCGCGGGCGATTTCTCCGCCCTCCTTCGCCACGACGCTGGCCAAACCCGGATCGCGATAAAAATCCAGGCCTTTTTCCAGCATCCGTCCACCGAATTTCATGTAGCGATCGATCGCGCCCACGCGCTTGGCCACGCGCCGGCCATCGTCCTTGAGCCAGGCTTTGGAAAGATCGCTGCCGCGCTTGGCTTCACGCGTGGTGTCGGTCATCGACAACATCACCTGCACCAGCGCGATACCGTCGGCGTAGCAATGGTGGATGCGCGTGACCAGCGCCGAACCGCCGCCGTATTTTTCGATCAGATGGAACTGCCAAAGCGGCTTGGTCTTGTCCAAGGGTGTGGAAGCTTGCTGGCTGACGAAGCGTTCGAGTTCGCGCTTGCCGCCGCGGCCGGGCAATGCGGACAAACGCACATGCCAGTTGAGATCGAAGTCGCCATCGTCCTGCCACCAGGCGCCGGCCGGCGTATCGATGACTTTCTGCTTGAAACGCGGATACGCCAGGAAACGTTGCTTGACCAGTTGCTTGAGTCTGTCCAGAGGCATCGATTCCTCGAACATCATCACGCTGGTGATCATCATCAAATTGGTGGCGCGCTCCATGCGCAGCCAGGCCGTGTCCACGCGCGACATCGGTTCGCGACGGAGTTGTGGCGGCGACTTCTCACTCATGGCGCTTCCTTTTGGTTGGTCGATGGTGCATCGCGAACCCGGGCAGGTCAACGCCCGTGCACATGTACTGCCAACCAGACCGCACAGGCGCTGCACAGCCACCGGCTGATGGTCGCAAGTTCAACGTTTGCTGCTGGCCAGCGCGGCCAATGCGTTCGCCCGGCTGGCCTTGAGATCGATGATCGGTGCCGACGGATAATCGGGTGCCAATCGCCTCGCAAGCTCAGGATATTCCCAAGGCGCAAACACCGCAGGTGGCGGCAGCTTCGCCAATTCCGGTACCCAGCGCTGGATGTACTTGCCTTGGCTATCGAATTTTTCCGCCTGCGCCGCAGGGCTGAAAATCCGGAAGTACGGCGCGGCATCGGCCCCGGTGCCAGCGGTCCACTGCCAGCCCTGGGTGTTGTTGGCAAGGTCGGCATCGAGCAACGTGTCCCAGAACCAGCGTGCACCGTGAATCCAGTGATAACGCAGGTTCTTGCTGAGAAAACTGGCGACCACCATGCGTACGCGATTGTGCATCCAGCCGGTATGCCACAACTCACGCATTCCGGCATCGACCAGCGGCACGCCGGTTCGGCCGCGTTGCCAGCGATCGAGCGAATCGGCATCGACCGTCGCCCAAGCGAAACGATCGAACTTCGGATTCAGGTTTTCGGTGACACTGCGCGGAAAGTGGTACATCAGGTGATGCGAAAATTCGCGCCAACCCAATTCAGCGATGAAATGATCGATGTCCGCCCGCGCATTGGCCGGCCAGGGTTGCGACAGCATTCGCGCTACGATCTGCCTTGGCGAGATTTCGCCAAAATGCAGATGCGGCGACAGCCTGGAACTTCCGGTGCGATCGGGAAAATCGCGCTGCTGCCGGTAACCATATGCGGCGCCTTCGATGAAAGCATCGAGCAGATCCGCCGCGCCTGCTTCACCGGGCTGCCAGTGTTGCCAGAATTTCCTGTCCCAGCCTGCGGCCGGTTTCAACTCGAGCGTATCGAGCGATTCGCTGGCGATCGATTCGGGTACGGCATCCAACGACTTCGGCGCCGCGAGAGGCCGCTGTCCGCCAACACGCTGGCTGGCGTTCTTCCAAAACGGTGTGAACACGCGGTACGGCTCGCCCACGTTGGTCGCCACCGTCCACGGTTCGACCAGCAACGCGCCGTTGAAACTCTCGGTTCGTACGCCGCTGGCATTCAATGCCTGCTCGACCCGTTTGTCGCGGGCAATGGCCGCCGGCTCATACAAGCGATTCCAGAACACCGCCTCGGCGCGGGTCTGCCGAACCAACTCTTCAAGCTTCGCAACACTGTCGCCGCGTCGGACGATCAAGCGCGAACCGAGCGCGCGCAAACCGGTATCGAGCGATTGCAACGAACGATGCAGCCAAGCACACGATGCCGCGCCAGGCGGCCACGGCGATTCTTCCTCGGGTGCGTGAATGTAAACCGGCACGACTCGATAACCGGCCGTGAGCGCTGCCTGCAAGGCCGGATGATCGGCGAGACGCAAATCGCGGCGGAACCAGAGGATCGCGCAAGCCATTTATTCTCTTTTCCTGCATGAAGATCGTCGTTGCACCGTATCCCAACCGTTGGAACGGTGGAAGCACGGTGGAATCATCATGGATCGTATTTTTCGCGGCTTCCATCGTTACTGCTTGCCGTGAAGAACCGCAATCAGCCTTCGAGAAAACGCACGCGCCGGGTGATCGAGCAGGTCAGCTCATAGCTGATGGTTTCGGCGGCGCGGGCGATGAGTTCAACCGGCAGATCCGGCCCCCAAAGCGTGACTGTATCGCCGACTTTCGCCGATGGCAGGCCGCGCAAATCCAGCGTCATCAGATCCATCGAAACACGGCCGATCACCGGCACGCGCACGCCATTGACCAGCACCGGCGTGCCGGGCGGTATGTGGCGCGGGTAGCCATCGCCATAGCCGATCGCCGCCACGCCAACATCCATATCCTCGGGGCATTCCCAGGTGGCCGAGTAACCAATCGGTTCGCCTTTGCGCACCCGATTGATCGATATCAACCGTGTCGAAAGCGTCATCGCCGGCTTCAAGCCGAAATCGGCGCCGGTTTTTCCTTCCACCACTGACAAGCCGTACAACGCGCCGCCGGCACGTACCCAATCGCGATGTGCATCGGACCAACCCAGCACGGCGGCCGAATTCGAGAGCGAAGCGGCACCGGCCAACACGGCTGTCGAATTGGCGAAATTCTGCAACTGCGCTCGCGTCTGCTCGCCGTCGAACTCGTCGGAACTGGCGAAGTGAGTCATCAGGGTGATTTCATCACCGACATTGGGCAAGGCGCGCAACCGTGCATAGGCCTGCTGCGCGTGCTCGGGCGCGAAGCCCAATCGGTGCATGCCGGTGTCGAGTTTGAGCCAGCAGCGAATGACTGCGTTCTCTGGCGGGGCAGGCGTCGGGGATGGATTCGAGTCGCTCCCCGATACTCGCTTGGCCGAGCCCACCTGTCCCGACCACGTCCTGGCATCGCTCTCGAGCATCTCCAACTGCGATGCGTGATGCACCACCGTGTCCACACCCAAGCGACGCAATTGCGACAAATCGGAAGGTTCATCGAAGCCCGACAACAACACGATGCGCTGCGACAATCCCGCGGCACGCAAACGCTCGGCATCCGACAGCGCCGCCACACCGAAAGCATCGGCGCCTTCCAGCGCCCGCGCGACGCGCTCCAGCCCATGGCCGTAACCATCGGCCTTGACCACGGCCATGACTTTCGATTGCGGCGCCAACTGCCGCACGCGCGTCAGGTTATGGCGAATCGCATCGATATGGATGGTGGCGGTGGTGGCGCGGGACATGGCGTAATTGTAGCGTGGGTGTCGCGAACGGTGTTTTGCCTTCCGCAGTATTCAGGCGAGCAGGCTCGGCGAAATCGTTCGTTATTCGAAACTGCCGACGCTATCGCGCGCCAAATTGTCGAACCGCGTGTACTCGCCGAAGAATTTCAGCTTCACCGTGCCGGTCGGGCCGTTACGCTGCTTGCCGATGATCACCTCGGCTAGGCCTTTGTCCTGCGAGTCCTTGTTGTAGTACTCGTCGCGGTAGATGAACACGATGATGTCGGCGTCTTGCTCGATGGCGCCCGATTCGCGCAAGTCGGCCATCACCGGGCGTTTGTCGGTGCGCGATTCCAGGCCGCGATTGAGCTGGGAGAGCGCGATCACCGGGACGTTGAGTTCCTTGGCCAGCGCCTTGAGCGAGCGCGATATCTCGGAAATTTCCGTCGCGCGGTTTTCGCCGGTACCGGGCACCGCCATCAGTTGCAGGTAATCGATGACGATCAGGCCCAGGTCATGCTCACGCTTGATCCGTCGCGCCTTCGAACGCAGCACGTCCGGCGAAAGCGCCGGGGTGTCGTCGATGAAAATCTTGACGTCCGAGAGCATCCGGATCGCCATGTTCACGCGCGACCAATCCTCGTCCTCCAACTGGCCGGTACGCAGCCGGGTGGCGTTGATGCGGCCGATCGAAGACATCAGGCGGAACGCCAGCTGCGAGGCCGACATTTCCATCGAATACACCGCGACCGCTTTCTTGGTTTTGAGCGCGGCGTACTCGGCCATGTTCAGCGCGAGCGTGGTTTTGCCCATCGCCGGACGCGCGGCGAGGATGATCAGGTCGGACGGCTGCAAGCCGGCGGTCATCTCGTCGAAATCATGGAATCCAGTCGGCAGGCCGGTGACCGTGCCCTGGTTTTCGTAGCGCTCCTGCAACAGTTGGAACGCATCCTTCATCGCCTCGCGCAGCGGGATGAAATCGGCACGGCCGCGACGGCCCTGCTCGGCGATGCGAAACACCTTCATTTCCGCGGCCGACAACACTTCCTGGCTATCGCGGCCTTCGGGCTGGAAGCCATCGTTGACGATGTCGGTACCGGCTTCGATCAGTTGCCGCAGCACGGATTTTTCGCGAACGATCTCGGCGTAGGCACGGATGTTGGCCGCCGACGGCGTGGTGCTGGCCAGTTCGATCAGATAACCGATGCCGCCGATCTGTTCGGAAAGATTATTGGACTCGAACCATTCGCCCAAGGTCACCGCGTCGAAGGGCTTGTTCTTTTCCGACAGCTCGCGGATACCGCGGTAGATCATCCGGTGATCGCGCCGGTAGAAATCGTGTTCGGTGAGGAAATCGCCCACGCGATCGAGCGAGTCCGGCGCCAGCATCAGGCCGCCAATCACCGCCTGCTCGGCTTCCACCGATTGCGGAGGAACACGCAGCGCGTCTAGTCTGCTTTCGGTACGGAGGGATTCGGGGCGGGCGGCCATTTTTTGTGTTTTCGTTCCCATGGACAGACGCGAAAGAACGCAGCCGAGCGCAACGTCGCAACGCGGCGCGACCTGGAAGGTTACTGTCTCACCCTGAGTGCCGAAGCACGAACCGGCTCAACATCCTAACGCTTATTGAACGAACCTGTTGCAGATAAGTCTGTGGATAACAGGTGGACTTCTACCGGGGGGACTTCTAACAGGCGAATTTCTCATAAGCTGAGACTGGCATTCGCATCCATGCCATTTGCCGCGAGGCGAGAAAACAAAACGGCCGCCCGAAGGCGGCCGTTCGATCGATCACGAATGAATCAAGCTTCCGGTGCAACGATGACCTTGATCTTGACCTCGACATCGGCGTGCAGGTGCGCGGTAACCTCGAACTCGCCAGTACGGCGGAACGCGCCTTCGGCCATGAGCACTTCCGATTTTTCCAGCTTGTGGCCAGCCGCGGTGAAGGCATCGGCGATATCGCGGTTGCCGACCGAGCCGAACAACTTGCCTTCGGCCGAAGCGTTGGCATGGATGGTGACCGACGCACCTTCCAGCCCGGCCTTGCGGGCCAGGGCAGCGGCCAGGACGTCGTTGGCCTTGGCTTCGTACTCGGCGCGCTTGGCTTCAAAGGCAGCGACATTGGCGGCGGTCGCCGGCACGGCCTTGCCGTAGGGCACGAGGAAGTTGCGGCCATAGCCCGGCTTCACATCGACCTGGTCGCCGAGGCCGCCGAGGTTCACGACTTTTTGCAGAAGAATCAGTTTCATGTAATTGCTCCGTTACGTTAGCGGACATCGCGCCCGGAGGCGCCGATGCCCGCAACTGTGGCTGTCCGTAAGGACGAATGTGGGATTGCTTGTGCCTCTCCCGCACGGGAGAGGCCGTACATCAGACGTTGTGGTTGTCGGTGTACGGAATCAGGGCCAGGAAACGCGCGCGCTTGATCGCGGCGGTCAACTGGCGCTGGTACTTGGCCTTGGTGCCGGTGATGCGGCTCGGCACGATCTTGCCGTTCTCGCTCAGGTACTGGCGCAAGGTGGCCAGATCCTTGTAATCGATCTCGACAACGCCTTCGGCGGTGAATTTGCAGAACTTGCGGCGACGGAAAAATTTGGACATGTTTGCTCTCCTCGGGCTCAGGCGGCTTCGACGGCATCAATGCCGCCTTCCATCGAATCGTCGTCACGGCGACGGCGATCGCTCTTCTCGTCCTTGCTCTTGAGGATGAGGCTGGCTTCGGTCTCGGCGGCATCGCGCGCCAACACCAGGTGACGCAGCACCGCGTCGTTGAAACGGAAGCTGTCGCCCAGCTCCGACAACACTTTCTGGCCGCACTCGATGTTCATCAGAACGTAGTGGGCCTTGACCAGGTTTTCGATCGGATAGGCCAATTGACGGCGGCCCCAATCTTCCAGACGGTGAATCTTGCCGTTGTCGCCTTCGATCAGCGCCTTGTAGCGCTCGATCATGGCGGGAACCTGTTCGCTCTGGTCCGGATGGACCATGAACACGATTTCATAGTGACGCATGGTGTGTTTCCTTGTGGATGCGGCCTTGCGGCCAGGCAGCTCCCGGTCGATGACCGTGGAGCAAGAATCTCCCACAGCTAGGCTGCGGGAGCCGGGCATTATGGCACGGCGCCGTTTCCCGCCACAAGTCGATGACTGGAAAGCTTTTTTGGAGAATCCGGCCGGGAATGTCGGCCGATATTCAGCGCACGTGAGCGCGGGCTCGCCGATCCGGCGAGAACCGTACTAGGCCTGAGTGGTAAAGCTCTCGCCACAACCGCATTCAGCGGCCTTGTGCGGATTGTTGAAGATGAACTGCTGGTTCAGCCCGTTCTTGATGAAGTCGATCTCGGTGCCATCGACCTGCGGCAAGCTTTGTGCGTCGATGCGCACCGTCACGCCGTTGTCCTCGAACACCACCTCGCCCTCGCGCGCGGCCGTGGCGATGTCCACGGTATAGGCCCAGCCCGAGCAACCACTTTTCTTGACGCCAAAGCGCAGGCCAATGCTGCCCGGGGTTTCGGCCAGGTACTGGCGGATGCGTTCGGCGGCGGAAGGAGTCAGCGTGACGGCCATGATCGGAACCTCGATTTGAGCGGAATTATAAGCCCGAATCCGCATCGACGCTGCGGGAACGGCGCCTCAGCGGTTATCCTTGACGTCTTATATTTGGGCCATCAGGGTCGGGGATTCAAGGCATGTCAGTAGTCAGCGTTCAGAAGGCGCTTGCGGGCAAGGTGGCCGCAGGCAGTGAAGTCACCGTCCGCGGCTGGGTGCGCACCCGGCGCGATTCCAAGGCGGGTTTGTCATTCGTCAATGTCAGCGACGGCTCCTGCTTCGCGCCGATTCAGATCGTGGCGCCGGCGCAGTTGGCCAATTACGAATCGGAAATCAAACACCTCACTGCCGGCTGCTCGGTGATCGCCACCGGCACGCTGGTCGCCTCGCAGGGCCAGGGCCAGAATTTCGAGATCCAGGCCTCGGGCATCGAAGTGGTCGGCTGGGTCGATGACCCGGAAACCTACCCGATCCAGCCCAAGGCGCATTCGCTGGAATTTTTGCGCGAAGTGGCGCACCTGCGCCCGCGCACCAATCTGTTCGGCGCGGTTTCGCGCATTCGCCATTCCATCGCGCAGGCGATTCACCGCTTCTTCCACGAGGAAGGATTCTTCTGGGTTAACACACCGATCATCTCGACTTCCGATGCCGAAGGCGCGGGCCAGATGTTCCGCATCTCGACCCTGGACATGCTGCATCTGCCGCGCACGGAAAAAGGCGAAGTGGATTTCTCCCGGGATTTCTTCGGCAAGGAGGCTTTCCTCACCGTATCCGGCCAGCTCAATGTCGAGGGCTATTGCCTGGCGTTGTCGAAGGTTTATACCTTCGGCCCGACCTTCCGCGCCGAGAATTCCAACACCTCGCGCCATTTGGCCGAGTTCTGGATGATCGAACCGGAACTGGCGTTCGCCGACATCTTCGACAACGCCAATCTCGCCGAGGCCTTTCTCAAGTACATCTTCAAGGCCGTGCTCGCCGAACGCATGGATGATCTGGCCTTCCTCGCCGAGCGCGTGGAAAAAACCGCGATCAGCAAGCTCGAGACTTTCATCGCCGCGCCGTTCGAGCGCATCGACTACACCGAGGCGGTATCGCTGCTGCAAAAATCCGGACACAAATTCGAGTTCCCGGTCGAATGGGGCCTGGATCTGCAAACCGAACACGAGCGCTGGCTGACCGAGCAACACGTCGGCCGTCCGGTGGTGGTGATGAACTACCCCGAGCAGATCAAATCCTTCTACATGCGTCTGAACGACGACGGCAAAACCGTGGCGGCGATGGATGTGCTGGCGCCGGGCATCGGCGAGATCATCGGCGGCTCGCAGCGCGAGGAACGCCTGGACGTGCTCGACGCGCGCATCGCACAGTTCGGTCTGGATGCTGCCAACTATCAGTGGTATCGCGATTTCCGCCGCTACGGCACGGTGCCGCATGCGGGGTTCGGCCTGGGCTTCGAGCGGCTGGTGGTGTACGTGTGCGGCTTGTCTAACATCCGCGACGCCATTCCCTACCCCCGCGCGCCGGGCCTGGCGACGTTCTAGGCCATGGACCAGATTTTTCTGTTCCTGTTTCTCGGTGTGGCTGGCTCGGCGGGGCCGGCGCACTTTGGCATGCGCGTGCTCTCGCATCGCCAGCAGCTCGACCGCGGCCTGCCGTTCGAGCCCGGCACTGAAGACGGCGGCCTCAAGTACAGTTGGTGGCTGATGCGCTTTGGTCATCACCGCATCGACGACAGCACGTTGCGCCAGTTCGGCAACATCGCCGGCATCATGGGCTGGATTACTTTGATTGGCGTCATCGGCAGCGCCATTTCCATCGGCGCGAAGGCAGGGTACTGAAATGAGCGACGAATCTGACGATCTGCAAGACGTGGAAAACGAGGACTTCGAGAGCGAGCAGTGGTGGCTGGCCGCGCCGGAACATCTGTTGATCTGGGCGCGCTTGCGCGTACTACGCAGTGGCGTGGCGCATGTGTTCGACAGCCACGGCGAAACGCTTACCTATGAGAACGAGGACATCGCGCGCGCTGCATTGATGGATGCCGACTTCCGGGCATTGGACGGCATGGACGATGACGACGCCGAAGCAATCGGCATGCTGCTCGAAGAGCTGCAACCTCCCCACGGCGACGACGACCAGGACCTGTTGCCGCAGATGATCCGCACCCTGGGTCCACGGCACTGAGGATGTACATCCCATCCGATTTCGCCGAGGCCGATCTGACGGCGCTCGATCGCCTGGCCCGGGACTATCCCTTCGCCACGCTGATCACGATCGATGCCGGCGAGCCGTTCGTTTCCCATCTGCCGGTGCTGTATCGGCGCGATGCCGAAGGCGTGTTGATCACCGGCCACTGGTCGCGCGCCAATCCGCAATGGCGGCATAGCGGGTCTGCCACATTGATCGTGCACGGACCGGATGCCTACGTGTCGCCATCCTGGTATCCGGACAAGGAATCGGCGGCGCGCGTGCCGACCTGGAACTACGCGGTGGCGCATTTGTCCGGGGCTTTGCAGATCGTCGAAGACGAGCAAGGCCTCGCGCAAATCGTCTCGCAATTGAGCCAGCATCACGAAGCGATCGCCGGCAGCGATTGGCACTTCGATGTCGAGCGCGACGACCATCGCAAGCAGTTGCGCGGCATCGTCGGTTTCCATCTGCGCCCGACCAGGATCGAGCTCAAGTTCAAGCTCAGCCAGAATCATCCGCAAGCCAACATTCACAGCGTCGCCGAAGCATTGCGTGCAGGTAGCGACGACGAACGCGCGGTGGCCGCATTGATGCTGGAAAAGCTCGCATCGAACCGGTGAATGCGCGACGGCGAGGCCTGTTGCAGCGCTGGCCAGTTTTATCGGCAACTCCAATGCAAGCCCGGTCCCGCGTTACTATCTGGCCAATTTGCAAGTAGTCCCGGCTCATGCCGGAAACGAGAGGATCGGTGTGGCACTGAGTCTTTCCGGAAAACATGCCTTGGTCTGTGGTGGCTCCGAGGGCATCGGCCGCGCAACAGCGATGGCGCTGGCCGAACTCGGCGCCGATGTCACCGTGCTGGCGCGGCGTCAGGACAAACTCGACGCTGTCGTTGCCGCTCTGCCGCGCCCGAGCACGACACAGCGGCACGACACACTGACCGTGGACGTATCCGATAGCGCGAATTTGCGCAGCCAGCTCCAAGCGCTTTGCACGGTGCATCCCGTACACGTGCTGATCAACAATACCGCCGGCCCGCCCGGCGGCAGCGCGAACGAAGCCGATCCCGCCGCTTATCTCGCGGTTTTCCAGCAGCACCTGATCGCCAACCAGATCGCCGTGCAATCGGTGTTGCCGGGCATGCGCGCCGCCACTTGGGGCCGCATCGTCAACATCATCTCGACTTCCGTGAAAGAACCCATCGCCAATCTCGGTGTGTCCAATACCATCCGTGGCGCGGTCGCCAGTTGGGCAAAAACATTGGCATCGGAATTGGCGCCGATGGGCATCACCGTCAACAACGTGCTACCCGGCTACACGCGCACGCAGCGGCTCGATCAAATACTGAAGGAGCGCGCTGCCGCGACCGGAAAAACCGAAGCGCAGATCGCGCAAGGCATGTTGGCGACAGTGCCGGCAGGCCGTTTCGCCGAGGCCGAGGAAATAGCTGCCGCCGTGGCTTTCCTGTGTTCGCCCCAAGCCGCCTACATCAACGGCATCAATCTGCCAGTGGACGGCGGCAGGACGCGTTCGCTATGAGCCGCAGTCACTGGGACATCGAAAACCAGCGCGACTACGACCGCGTTCCCTACGCCGCGCAACTGCTGGTGGTCTGCGATATGCAGGCCTGGCATGCCGAAGTGCAGGATCTGTCGGAGGGCGGCTGCGGTATTTTCCGGCCGGAACAATGCTCGTTGGAAATCGGCCAGATCGTGCGCTTGTTCTTCTTCGAGCAACCCGGCCCCGCATTGGGCGTGGATGCGCGTGTGGCGCGGATCGAACAACGCACGCTGGGCTTCGAATACCACGAGCCGCAGACGGTTCCGCCGACGCGCCGATGATCTCGACTCGTTTCACAACTGGTCAAAGAAGATGTCCGCGAAGGACGCGAAGAGCGCAAAGAAAAGCATCCAGCAGTAATCGAGCAAAACTGGATTTATCGAAGCTCCGGCGCTTCACCGAGCCCGCGATCGAGTCGAACAAGTGGAACGAGAGAGCTTCCACCTTTCTCTCGTTTCCTTCGCGCTCTTGGCGTCCTTCGCGGACCCATGACTTCTTCGCGACAAATCTTGGACAATCCGACGCACCCTACCGAACGAACGCCATGGCGATTAAGCTTGCCGCATGACACTTCGCCTTTCCCATCTCATCGGCGATCAAGCCCGGCCCGCGTCCGCCGACCGTTGGCTGGACGTTCACGAGCCGGCCACAGGACTGCCCTATGCATTGTGTCCCGATGGCGATGGCGATGATGTCGCTGCTGCCGTCGAAGCCGCGCACGCGGCCTTCCCGGCCTGGTCCGCGCTCCCGCATAACGAACGCGCGCTCTGGCTGAACCGTTTGGCCGATGCGTTGCAGGCACGCGTGGAGGAATTCGCACTGGCTGAATCACGCGATGCCGGAAAGCCGCTCGCATTGGCGCGCGAAGTGGAAATTCCACGCGCGGTTTCCAATCTGCGCTTTTTCGCCGCCGCCGCTACGCAGTTCGACAGTCAATCGCACCACGGCCAGGCCGGACTCAATTACACGCTGCGGCAACCGCTGGGCGTGGTCGGCTGCATCAGTCCGTGGAACCTGCCGCTGTATTTGTTCACCTGGAAAATCGCACCGGCCCTAGCCGCGGGTAACTGCGTCGTCGGCAAACCCAGCGAGATCACGCCTGTGACCGCCTGGATGCTCGGCGAGCTGGCGCGCGAGATTGGGTTTCCGCCCGGCGTGCTCAATATCGTCCATGGCCGTGGCGCGAAAGCCGGCCAGGCCTTGGTGGATCACCCGGGCATCAAGGCGATCAGCTTCACCGGCAGCACAGCGGTGGGCAGGCGAATCGCCGCGCATTGCGCCGAAAACCTCAAGAAGGTTTCGCTCGAACTCGGCGGCAAGAATCCCACCATCGTCTTCGCCGACGCGCCCCGCCCGGGCCTGTTCGACACCCTGCTGCGCTCGGCTTTCCAGAACTCCGGGCAGATTTGCCTGTGCGGCTCGCGCCTGTTGATCGAACGCCGGGTCTATGAATCATTCCGCGACGAGTTGACTGCGCGCGCGCGGCAATTGCGCGTCGGCGATCCCAATGACGCCGCGAGCCAGCAAGGCGCGCTGATTTCGCAGGCGCATTTCGACAAAGTGATGGGTCACATCGAACTGGCGCGCAATGAAGGCGGCACCATTTTGTGCGGCGGCGCGGCCGTGCAACCGCCCGGCCGTTGCGAAACCGGCTGGTTCGTCGCGCCGACACTGATCGAAGGCCTCGGACCTTACACGCGCACCAATACCGAGGAAATTTTCGGGCCGGTGGCAACACTGCAAGCTTTCGACGATGAAGACGAAGCCCTGGCGCTGGCCAACGCCGCGCCTTATGGCCTGGCCGCGAGCCTGTGGACGAGCGATCTGCGCCGCGCGCACCGGATGGCCGAACGCATCGAGGCGGGCATCGTCTGGATCAACACCTGGATGGAGCGCGATTTGCGCACACCCTTCGGCGGCATGAAGCAATCGGGTCTGGGTCGCGAGGGCGGCCTGGAAGCGATGCGCTTTTTCACCGAAGCCAAGAACGTCTGCATCAACCTGGGATAAACGATGAATCATCTGAATGAACTGCTGGAACGCAACAAAGCCTGGGCCGACCGTGTCCGCGAGGAAGACCCGGGTTTCTTCAAACGCCTGTCCACCCAGCAGGCACCGAAATACCTGTGGATCGGCTGTTCGGATTCGCGCGTGCCGGCCAACCAGATCATGGACCTGGCGCCGGGCGAGGTGTTCGTCCATCGCAACATCGCCAACGTGGTGGTGCATACCGACCTCAATTGCCTGAGCACGATCCAGTTCGCGGTGGATCTTTTGAAAGTCGAATACATCCTGGTGGTCGGCCACTACGGCTGCAGCGGCGTGCGCGCCAGCTTGACCAGCGCACGGGTCGGCCTGGCCGACAACTGGCTGCGCCATGTCGGCGACGTCGCGCAAAAGCATGCGCCGTTGCTCAATTGCGTCGAACTGGAATCGCTGCGGCACGCGCGCCTGTGCGAACTCAACGTGATCGAGCAGGTGGTGAACGTCTGCCAGACCACGGTGATCGAGGACGCCTGGTCGCGCGGCCAGAAATTGTCGGTGCATGGCTGGGTGTACGGCCTGCTCGATGGCCGGGTCCGCCAACTGGGAATGGACGTGACCGCACGCGAACAACTGGCGCCGGCCTACGCGGCCGCCCTGGCCAGCGTGGCCCGCGACCGGCAGGCGCAATGAGCGGCATCATCCGCACCGATGCCGCGCCCAAGGCGGTTGGGCACTATCCGCATGCGCGGCGGGTCGGGCAGTTTTTGTTTTTGTCGGGCATCGGTCCGCGCGATGCCCGCGACAATTCGATCCCGGGCAATGTCCATGACAGCGAAGGCCGGTTGACGAGCTACGACATCGTCGCGCAATGCCATTCGGTGTTCGCCAACGTCAAGGCCGTGCTCGAAGCCAGCGGCGCGCGCTGGGAGGACTTGATCGACGTGACGGTCTATCTCACCGACATGGCCCGCGATTTTCGCGCCTACAACGCGGTCTGGGCGGAATATTTCCCCGATGCCGGCCAGGCCCCGTGCCGGACGACCCTGGGTATTACCGCCCTGCCGACGCCGATCGCGATCGAGCTCAAATGCGTGGCCGCATTGCCAGCCGATTCGACTCCCTGACCGTAGTCAGGCGGAAGAACTTGCGACTCCGGCCGCGACCAGCCTGGGTGTCGTGCGTTGGCGGAAATAACGGTGGTGCTGGAGGTAGTCGATACCGCGGTTGATCTGGAAATACGCCTTGCCGCCGCGCCGGCCGGTTTGCAGGCAAGGCAGTTCGTACACGGCATCGGGATTGTTGGTGTAGTGCACTGGAATCTTGTCGGCAAAGCGTCCCAGCATCTGCCCGTCGCAATTGACGCCGTTGTAGCTGTCGAAGCCGAAGCGCGGATTGCCGATGTCGAAATCGTCCACGCACACCACGCCGTTGTCGATCAAGCGCAGCTCGCGTTCCAGCGGCCAGGCGTCGTACCAGTGCGCATCCAGGTAAAACAGCGGGCAGCGGAAGCGATCTTTGTACTTGGCGATCAGATCCGGCGAGTCGGCCTTCTCGACATAGGTATGCGGCATGAACCCGACCCGGCGCCGCACCAGCTCCACATACTTGTCCACCACATCGCAAGTAACGATGGTGAGCGTGGGATAAGCGCGCGCCAGGTATTCGGTGGTATCGCCCATGTTGCAACCGGTTTCGATCACCGCGTCGCAGCCATAGCGCTCGATCAGGTAGTCGAATTCGAGCGCGGTGGTGATGTCGAACCCGAACGGGCCGCCGCCGTCGCTGAGCTCGGTCGCAGCCAGCCGATTGATCTTGTAGAAGTGTCGATAAACGTTTTCAGCAGACATGCACGGACTCCCCTTGGAGCCCACAAAATAGCCGGAGCGCCACGGCCTGTCGATGCCCTGCCCGGGAGTCTGCCCAGCCCGAACGACAGCGCCAATCGCGCCGCCCAGGAATCCGGCACTGCCCTTCGACTTCGCCCACGCTGCGAGCTACGCTGATGGCCGACGGCCCCCGGACGAATCTGACGATGCTGACACCTGCCTTCAACCTGCAAGCCTGGATCGACGCGCACCGCCACCTGCTCAAGCCGCCGGTCGGCAACAAGTGCATCGTCGATGGCGATTTCATCGTGATGATCGTCGGTGGCCCGAACCAGCGCAGCGATTACCACTGGGACGAGGGCCCGGAATTTTTCTACCAGCTCGAAGGCCAGATGGTCCTGCGCATGCAGGAAGACGGCGCGGCCCGCGATATTCCAATCCAGGCCGGCGAGATGTTCTACCTGCCGCCGCGCATCCCGCACTCGCCGCAGCGCGCGGAAAACTCGGTAGGACTGGTGATCGAGCGCAAACGGCTGGCGCATGAACAGGACGGATTGCTGTGGTTCTGCGAGAAATGCAACCACAAGCTCTACGAAGAATTCTTCACGCTGGAAAATATCGAAACGCAGTTCCCGGCCGTGTTCGAGCGCTTCTACCGCTCCGAGAAGCTGCGCACTTGCGTTGCCTGCGGGCACCTCAATCCCGCCCCGCAAAAATACACCGGCACGCCGTAGCGGCGATGGCGATCGCACCCTTCGGCTGAGGGACTCTTCTGTTGTCGTTTCGCACATCGACCGGGCACCGATGTCCTCCGCTCGCGTGCATGAGCAGACCTTTCCCATCGCCGCCACCGGCCCGTTGTAGAATCGAGCCATGCTGAAAATCGATACCCACGCCCATTACCTGCCGCGCGATTGGCCAGACCTTGCCAGCAAATACGGCGACAACCGCTTTCCGGTGATCCATCACGGCGAGGATGGCCGGCACCGCATCTACAAGGATGGCAAGTTCTTTCGCGAGATCTGGCCCAAGACCTGGGACCCGGACGTGCGCATCGCCGACTACGCGCGCTTCGGCGTGCAGGTACAGGTGATCAGCACGGTGCCGGTGATGTTCAGTTACACCGCCAAGCCGCACCACGCGCTGGAACTGCACCAGTCCTTGAACGATCACCTGGCCGAAACTTGCCGTGCGCATCGCCGGCACTTCGCCGGCATCGGTACGGTGCCGATGCAGGCACCGCGTCTGGCGGTACAGGAACTGGAACGCTGCATCGACCAGCTCGACCTGCAAGGCGTGCAGATCGGCTCGCACATCAACGACTGGAATCTCGACGCACCCGAGCTCACACCTTTCTTCGAGGCCGCACAGGATCTGGGCGCGGCGATCCTGATCCATCCCTGGGACATGATGGGCAGCGAAAGCATGCCCAAATACTGGATGCCCTGGCTGGTCGGCATGCCAGCCGAACAATCGCGTGCCGCCTGCGCGCTGATCTTCGGCGGCGTGCTCGAACGCTTTCCCAAACTCAGGATCTGTCTGGCCCACGGCGGCGGCAGTTTCCCTTACACCATCGGCCGCATCGAGCACGGCTTCAATATGCGGCCGGACCTGGTCGCCATCGACAACCCACGCAATCCCCGCGACTATTTCGGCAAGATCTACTTCGATTCCTGCGTGCACGATCCGCGCGCCCTGCGTTATCTGATCGATACCGTGGGCATCGAGACAGTGATGCTCGGCACCGACTACCCATTCCCGCTGGGAGAACAGGAACCGGGCAGCGGCATCACCGCATTGGGCCTGGACGAAGCCGCGCAAGCCAGGCTCTTTCATGGCACCGCGCTGGAATGGCTGGGTCTGCCCAAATCGCGTTTTCAACCCTGATTCAAACCCGGTCCGGTCGTCAGGCTTTCCGATCCGGACCGCTCCTTCCATGATTTCCCGGGTCTGCCCCTCACCCGGCTACGGACGACCATGACCGACCTGTTCTCGGAAACACACGCCCTGGCCCTCGACGCCGCCGATCCGCTGCGCGGCTTTCGCGAGCAATTCCATATCCCGAAACACGACGCGGGCGAACAGACTTACTTGTGCGGCAATTCGCTCGGCCTACAACCCAAGGCGGTGCGAGCGGCATTGTTGGAGGAACTCGACGCCTGGGCCGAGCTTGCGGTCGAAGGCCACTTCAAGAGCCAACGCCCGTGGCTGAGTTATCACGAACTCGTGCGCGAACCGCTGGCCGAATGTGTCGGCGCATTGCCATCGGAAGTGGTGGCGATGAACACGCTCTCGGTCAATCTGCATCTACTGATGGTCAGCTTCTACCGGCCCATCGCAGAACGCCATGCGATCCTGATCGAAGCCGGCGCGTTTCCTTCCGATCGCTACGCGGTCGAATCGCAAATCCGTTTCCATGGCTTCGACCCGGCCACCGCGTTGATCGAACTGGAAGCCGATCAGGCCAACGGCACGATCTCGATGCACGCGATCGAACGCGTACTGGCCGAGCATGGCTCGCGGATCGCACTGGTGCTGTGGCCCGGCGTGCAATACCGCACCGGACAAACCTTCGATCTCAAACAAATCGCCACGCTGGCTCATGCCCGAGGATGCAAAGTCGGCTTCGACTTGGCGCATGCCGTCGGCAACCTGCCCTTGCAACTGCATGACAGCGGCGCCGATTTCGCTGCCTGGTGCAGCTACAAATACCTCAACTCCGGACCCGGCGCGGTGGCCGGCGCATTCGTGCACGAGCGTCACGCGCGCAGCGATTGCCCGCGTTTCGCCGGCTGGTGGGGACACAATCAGGCGACACGATTCCAGATGGGACCGGAATTCATTCCCGCTCCCGGCGCCGATGGCTGGCAGTTGAGCAATCCGCCCATCCTCGCGCTAGCGCCATTGCGCGTTTCGCTGGAGATATTCCAACACGCCGGCATGAAGAACCTGCGCGCGAAATCGGAAAGGCTCACCGGCTATCTGGAAGCACTGATCGATGGACACCTCGCCGACACGCTGCAAATCGTCACGCCCCGCGAACCCGAACACCGTGGCTGTCAGTTGTCCTTGCGCGTGGTTGGAGGCCGCAGCCGGGGTCGTGCCCTGTTCGAGCATCTGTCATCGCATGGAATTATCGGCGACTGGCGCGAACCGGATGTCATCCGCATCTCACCGGCGCCTCTATATAATCAATACATGGATGTCATGCGTTTCACACGCGCAGTCGCGGCCTGGCGGAACAGTTGAATCGTTCCAGCGCATTGCACCATCGCCTCCACGAACCTTCACAACAAGTTGGCAAGACATGCCGCAGCGATCGATGTTCGCTGCAAAGCAGCATGCGAACTGTTCCGGCGTACTCGCCAATGCCATCAACGCATGCGACTCGAATCGTCGTCACCGTGCGTTGATGCAATGCAATAACCGGATTCTAGAAACGTAACAGAAAGACGTTTGCGGACGAGAAAAAAGCCTTTCCATTCGCACGCGTATTGGATCGGTGACTCTTGTCACAGACCCTTGCAGGTCGCCAAGGTAGCCTCGCAGTGCTGCCAGCACCGCGCATGACTACGTCAAATCCACTCTTCGATGGATGTACGGCTAAAGTCGATACGCATTGGGCAACACGCTTGAGCTACTTTAACCGTGCGACGCAGCGATGGGTTTCAGGGGCCCTGCTTCAGTCGAAACACGATTACGCATCCATCGATCCAACAGTCAGAGAATCCACAATCATGACAACTTCCAAGCTCACCACCACTTCGCGCCAAGCCGGCAATCTGGTGCGCGGCGTCGCAGTCGCGGCGCTCACGGTTCTGACCGGCACGGCGGCCCAGGCAGCGCCGATGTACGTTGCCTATCCGGGTTCGTATCCAGCGACGGTGGCGACCGTCGAAACAGCGGCGCGCGCGGAGATGAATGTCCTTGTCTGGCCGGGTTTCGCGCGTGTATTGCACGTCACGCTGCCTGGCATCGATATTCCCAAAGACACCTCATCGGCTCCTGCATGCGAGCGCAAGCTGGCCCAGGAAGCGAAAAAATTCACGCAATCGTTTCTTGCCAGCGCCAAGAAAATCCAGGTCCATGATATCCAGATGCAAGATACCGGCACGGATATCGCCCAGGCGCCGATCTTCACCGAAGCCGGCAGTCTCTCCGAGGCACTCAAGACCAAAGGTTTCGCACGCGACAGCAGCGCCAAGCCGGCAAAGCCGTGGTGCGTGGATTGATGTGAAGTCCATGTGAACTTAGGCCAAGGTAGGGGTTCACTTGGCCGACTTCTTTAGGTAACCTCACAATCTGGTTGAACCCATCTCAGTGGTACCAAGAGCGACCGTTCTTGGTGATTTGGTATGGCTTACGCTGGTCTGGACCCTCGTATCGATAGGGGTTCACTTAACCAGTCCTGTTTCCGGCCCCTGCTCCCCCTTCATTTCGCAGCGGCTCCATCTCGTACACATAAAATTCACATCGCGGTGCGATAGTAAACCAAATCGTGTGGCGCCGGTTGGCGTTGCCGAGACCCTTCGGGGGGGTCAATCTTGAGCCTTAAATACGACACCGTGCAGGGTTCCTGCGCGAAAAATGGTAACCGGCTTACGACGCCGTCGAGCCAAGTCGATGCGAGCGCTGACGCCTGTGCTCAGCCCAGCTACGCCTGGCCGAAACAAGGACTGGCGTTGCAATTGCCATCTGCATTACCTCATCTGATTCATCGTTTCGACCGCGCCCACGCGCGCCGGTCGCGAGCGGTACGCGGCCGCGTGAAATTGGCGCATTACCTGCACCCGACTGCTCAACCGGGGAGAAATTCATGAAAGCCGACGCTTATATGCAAGATGTGAGGACCTTGATCCAAGGACTTCCCTGTCTGGCCATGATCGAAGGTCCAGAATGGGAACAGGCCGTGGCGGCGGCCAATGCCTTTCGAATCGCCGATGCGCGTGCGCTGAATTTTTGCAGCGATGATGTGGACTATGTATCGATCGTTCTGAAAGGCTCGATGAAGGTCCAGGCGCGTTCGGACGATGGCCGCATTTTCAGCATGTATCGCGTCAGGGAAGGCGAAATCTGCGGACTGAGCATGGCTTTCCTGCATTCCAAGGAACGGCTGTTCGCCGATGTATGCACCGACGGGCCAGCGGTCATCTTGCAAGTTCCGGAAGCGCACTTCGAAGCCATGCTCATCCAATCGCCTTCGTTTCGCCGCTACCTGATGACCTCGATGTCAGGCTACGTCATGAAATTGCTGGGATTGATCGAGGAAGTCACTTTCTCGAGTCTGCAAACGCGGATTCTCCATCGCCTGGAGGAGATCGCCAAGGCCAATGACTCGCGCACCATCTACGTCACCCATCAGGAACTGGCGCAGGAATTCGGCAGCATCCGTGAGGTGGTAAGCCGTTTGCTCAAGGACATGGAAAACCACGGGATCATCAAGATGGGACGCGGGACGATCACTTTGGTTTCGCCAAGCGAATGCTATTCCGTACCGACGACGCAGCGCATCCAGAAAGCCGCACATCGCTAAACCATCGAGTCACTGCATCCGTCGAAAGACAGCGCGAAAAGCCGTGAACGCCGCCGATAGCCGGCGGCTGACCTAGCCTCCCGATCCTCGTTGCCGGGCCACGCAAAACTATTTGATCAAGCCGCACAAGCACTGTGCGACATTCAGTGGCAATAACTTGCCGCCGCCGGTAATCGCCTACCGGCGAGTCATTCGGCCGGCGAGCAGATGGTCCATCGACATTGTCCCTGGCCCGCGTGCGATCAGATACAACAACACCGCCGCCCAGACGCCATGCGTCGGATAAGCATTGGGATACACGAAAATCTCGATCACCAATGTCATCACCAACAAGGCAAGCGCTGAATAACGCGTAGCCAATCCCATCAACAACAACACCGGGAACAGATGTTCGGCGGTCGCGGCCAGGTATGCTGCCGATTGCGGAGAAATCAGCGGCAAGGCGTATTCATCGCGAAACAGATCGACGGTCGATTCGGCCAATCGCGGAATCCCCCATTGGAAGTGTCCGGCGACCAGATCGACGGCAAAGCCCTCGACCTTGGTCTGTCCCGACTGCCAGAACGTCGCGGCCACGGAAAATCGACCGACGAACGCGATCAGGCTGTGCGGTATGCGCTCGAACGCGGTGAACAACCGCTGATGAAACGCCAGGATCGGTCGATCGGCTTGATTGAACCGGGCGGCCGGAACGCGAGAAGTCGTAGTGCTCATGAATGGTTTTTGTCTGTTGTTATGAAGCCGACGGCCAATCCATGTTTGATCAGACCGGCGAGATTGGCGGAAAGATCGAATGCCGGATTGGCCGAGATGCTGCGCGAGGCCGCTTCGGCCAGTGTCTCGCCGCCGCCGAGCGCATCGAGAAAATCGGCGCCACCGGGAGGCAGCGACAACACACGGACTTCGTACTCGGGCCGTATCACCAGTGCGGCTTCCGGTTGAACCGGATCGATATCGCGTAATTCGATTGCGCCCTGATGCGCCGCCCACAACGAGAAAACCGCATAGTTGGAGCGCAACCAGCGGCAGGCTGGATGCAGTTCCAGACGCAGCGCCAGCAAGCGCTCGGGGTCGGCGAGCAATGGCCGGAAATCATCGGCGGCCAACGATATCGCGTCAGCGGCATGGTAGGCATCGACGCGCAGGCGCTCGAGCCGGGCGACATCGGCCAGATAAACCACATCGGCAGCAGGTGCGAATGTCACGATGAAATCGGGAAACGTCCGGCCGTATTCCATCATCAGCGGCGAGATGGGGGGTGAGCCGGTGATGTAAACACGAGCCATCGCACGAAAGAACTCCACGCCCACCAATGCCTGCGTCACCGGGAAACTGGCGGCAAGCGCATCGATCAGCGATGCCACGACGTTGTTGCGATAGACATCCAGGCGTCGAGCCGGGTCCGAACCGTTGCAAGTTTTCAATCCCGGCGGCGGCGAATGCCCGGGATCGAGCAAGGCAGCAGCAAATTCATTGGCGGCGGCGAGATCGATCACCGGCCGGTCTGCGTGATCGTCTCTGGAAAAAGTTCGCTCATCGCCTTTTCGGCCTGCCGTGCGTGGGCACACAGCACGCTGTACTCGGGCAAATCGCTATCCCACTCGATCAGTGTAGCCACCGGCCCCGTGCGGGCCAGCGCATAGGCGTACAAATCCCACACGGCATCGTCCACCGGCCGATTGTGACTATCGATCAGCAGGCGGTCACCGTTGCCATCGGTGTCGGCGGTATGGCCGGCCAGATGGATCTCGCCGACGGGCGCGGGCAACAGTGCATCGAGATAGGCGCGCGGATCGCGTTGATGGTTGATGCAACTGACATGGACATTGTTTACATCCAGCAACAGGCCGCAGCCGGTGCGACGCAACACCTGGGTGATGAAATCGGTTTCGGCCAGCGTACTGGCTTCGAATTCAAGATAGGTCGCCGGATTCTCCAGCAACATGCGAAGGCCCAGACGTTCCTGCACGCGATCGATGTGCTCGCAAACGCGCCGCAGGGTTTCGTCATCGTAGGCAACGGGCAACAGGTCGTTGTAGTACACGCCCGCGTGCGTGGACCAGGCCAGATGCTCGGAGAAAGAATCCGGACAGTAGCGTTGCACCAGCAACGCCAAGCGATCCAGATGGGTTTCGTCCAATGGTTCGAGGCCACCAATGGACAGGCCGACGCCATGCAGGGACAACGGCAAACGTTCGCGAATGCGCGTCAGCCAGGCGTGCGGCGCGCCGCCAGCGCCCATGTAGTTTTCCGCGTGAACCTCGACAAAGCCCGGCGGATCGGCGTCATCGAGAAGGGATTGGTAGTGCGCCGGCTTCAAGCCAACGCCGGCCCGCAGAGGCAGGCCGGCGCGAATCGAAGACTTGGCAACGCGCTCAGGCATCGGTGAGGCTTGCATCGCTCATGGTTCCGACACGCGCGCGAATCGATGCATCAACCATTGGCCTTTTTGGCCTTGCCGGCGGTGAACGGAGCCAGTTGGCCATGTCCGGTTTCGGAGGTTTCGGACTTGGTGGTCACGCAGGTGCCGGTGGGAACGTACTTCCAGGCCGTGCCCTGATAATCGACCTTCGAGGTGCCGGCACAGCTCGAACCCGCACCCGCGGCGCAGTCGTTGTGGCCAGCCAGCGCGACGCCGTAGCATTTTTCCTTGGCAGCGCCATCGGCCGCCTGCGCGGAGCTGGCGAAAGTCAACGCCGTGCCAAGAGCGGCGACCAGAGCAAGTGCGGAAATGGTGTTGTTGGAAGACATGGATGACTCCTTGAACAATGTGTCGGAAATGTTGAAATGGGAGGGCCTTGCCTGCGCCCGAAGTGAGCACGCATCTTTAACGAGTCGATAACCAGACCGTTCGCGTGAGCACGCTGGAAAGTTACATCAATTCAACGCGCCCAGCCATCCATGAAACGACTTCGGCAATGCGCCGATCAACAGGCGTTCATGGTTCTGCCCGCCCGCCACTCAAATCCTCTGCAACGCAGGTGCAACATCGCCGCCGATGGCCGATCATTGGACTAGACGGTCCCTACGGAGAATTGCCATGAGTGTCGTTCCCGAAAGCAACACTTCCGAAAACGCAAGTGTCGATCTGTTGCGCCGCGACCAGAGTGTGGTCAAGAACCTGTTCTTCGGCGAGATCGTCGAGGAAAATTTGTTCCCCTATCCGGAAATCCGCCCGCGCGATCGCGAAATGCTCGGCGCGATGGTCGATGCCATCGATCAGTTCCTCGCCGACAAGCAAGACGATTTCAAACTCTGGGACCGCCAGGCGCAACAACCGGCGGAATTCATCCAGTCGCTGCGCGACATGGGCCTGTTCGGCTTGATCATTCCCGAGCAATTCGGCGGCATGGCCTTGTCCAATGCCGCCTACGCGCGAGTCCTGGGCCAGACCAGCAGCCACGACAGCTCGGTATCGCTAACCATCGGCGCGCACAGTTCGATCGGCATGAAGGGATTGCTGCTGTTTGGCAGCGCCGAGCAAAAACAACGCTACCTGCCCAAGCTCGCGAGCGGCGAGATGATCGCGGCGTTTTGCCTGACCGAATCCGGCGCCGGATCCGATGCCGCCTCTGTCCGTACCAAAGCGGTACGTCAGGACGACGGAAGCTGGATACTCACCGGCGAAAAAATCTGGATCACCAATGGCGGCATCGCCGATTTGTACACCGTGTTCGCACGCACCGACACGGCCGAAGGCAAGATCACCGCATTCGTGGTCGAAGCCAAATGGCCGGGAGTCAGCCACGGCCATCATGAGGACAAGATGGGCATCCGCGCCTCCTCGACCACCACGGTCGCCTTCGACGAGGTACGCGTTCCGGCGGAAAACGTGTTGGGCGAAGTCGGCAAGGGTTTCAAAGTGGCCATGGCCATCCTCAACAATGGCCGTACCGGCCTTGGCGGCGGCGCGGTCGGCGGCATGAAGTCGCTGATTCGCCTTGCCACCGCCCAGGCCAAGGAGCGCAAGCAATTCGGCCGGCCCATCGCCGAATTCGGTTTGGTGCGCGAGAAAATCGCGCAGATGACGGTGGATTGTTTCGCTGCCGAAAGCGCGGTGTGGATGGTCGCCCATTACATCGATTCGGGCTGCGAGGATTATTCGGTGGAAGCGGCCATCAGCAAGGTCTTTGCCAGCGATGCCATCCAGCGTACCGCGCACGAGGCGCTGCAAATCGCCGCCGGCAGCGGTTTCATGCGCGAGTTGCCGTACGAGCAGATAACCCGGGATGCGCGCATCCTGTCCATCTTCGAGGGCACCAACGAAATCCTTCGCCTGTACATCGCGCTTTCGGGGCTCAAGGAAGTCGGCAATTCGCTGTCGGAACTCAAATCGGCAGTGGCCGATATCTTCAACAATCCGATCAAGGGTTTCGGCATCCTGGCCGACTACACCGGCCGGCGCGTTCGCGAAGCCACCGGCTACGGCACCGACAAGATCGCACGGCCGCTGCATCCTTCATTGCGCAAGGCCGCGCTGACCTACGAAAAATACGCCGTCGAGTTGTCGAAAGCCGCCGATACCCTGCTGCGCGAACACGGCAAGGCCATCGCCGACCAACAGTACCAACTCAAGCGCGCTGCCGAGCTGAGCATCGATCTGTTCGTCGGTCTTTGCGTGCTTTCGCGCGCCGACTCGCTGGTCAATCGGGGCGATGCCAACGCGGACAAGGCCGTTTGCATCGCGGAAATCTTCACCCGGCAGGCGCGGCGGCGGCTATCGCGCAATGTACGCGGCCTGCAACACAATGAAGACCGCAAGATGGACAAGCTGGCAGGATTCACGCTCGATGCCGGGGCTTATTCCTGGGATGTGATTTGAGCCGGGGAAACGCTGATTCGACAACGTCGGAAACACCGTTGAAACAACTACGTGCTGAAGGCTTGTGCGAGGGCGATGGCAATGGCTGGCACCGGACACACTACGTTTTCGATGCTGCCCGTGCCCGATAATCGGCCATCAACGCATCGACCGCAGGATGGCGCAGCGCGGACTGGGAATACGCGAACGTTCCCGATTGCGCTAGCTCACGAAGCGATTGCTGCACGAATCCAAGCACCGCCAGCGACAGGCTGCCGCCGATGCTCACGCGCTTGACGCCAAGCCGTTCGAGATCGGCGACAGTCAACGTGCTCGGCACACCGGCACGCGCACCCAGGACATTGAGCGGCCCGCGAATGTCTTGCACGAGCCGGCCAATCGTCGCCGCATCCATCGGACCGGGCACGAACACGCAATCGGCGCCTGCCGCCAGATAGGCATTGGCGCGTTTGACGGCTTCGTCGAAATTGGCCGATTCCGATCCGAAGCCGACCAGGTAGGGATCGACCCGCGCATTCAATACAAAGGGACGGCCCGCATTGCGGATCGTCTCGGCGCCCGCGCGGATGCGTTCGCAGGCAAGGCCGATATCGAACAACGATGATCGGCCATCGTCGCCAATGCCGCTGTCTTCGATGTTGCAACCTGCCAAGCCCACGGCGAGTGCTTGGCGCACAGTCGTTGCGACATCTTCCGGATGCGGGCCATAACCGGCTTCGAGATCGGCGCTGACCGGCACCGGCACTGCCTCGGCGATCGATGCCACGTGATCGAGCATGCGCTCGCGGCTGATCCGCTGCCCATCGGGATAACCCAGCGCAAAGGCGATTCCCGCGCTCGTGGTGGCGATGGCCGGAAACCCAGCCTCGGCCATCATGATGGCGCTGGCGACATCCCAGGCATTGGGCAGTACGACGATGCCGGGCTCCCGGTGGCGGCGCGCAAACTGCGCGATCAATTCCGTGCGATCGATCATGCCTATGCTCCAATCATTTCGGGTCGGGAAATCATCTGGCCGCAGCCAGGCTCGAAACCGGGCTGCGGAACATCATCGACGACGAGGAACCCAGCATCGATGATCAGCATCCGTGCATCGCAGGCCATGCGTGTGCATGGCCCGGGACGCGGCGTACATAACTTGCCCAAGTGCCGACAGACTTACTGTTATTCCGTCACCAACGCTTCGGCTTCGGCATCGTCGGCAGCGAGAACCTTCGGCTCGATCGATGGTTTGGCGGCACGCGCCAACCGCCGGCGATGCCACATGTAATACATCACCGGGATCAACACCATCGATACGACCGGCGCGGTAACCATGCCGCCGACCATTGGCGCAGCGATGTGCCGCATCACATCCGATCCCGCGCCCTTGCCCAGCATGACCGGTGCCAGGCCCGCGACCACGACCGCTGCGGTCATGGCCTTTGGCCGCACACGCATGACCGCGCCCTCGATCACCGCCGCCAGCAAGCCCTCATTGTCCTTGGGATCGTTGCGCCGGACCGCTTCGCGCAGATACACGATCATCACCACGCCAAATTCCGCCGCCACACCGGCAAGCGCGATCAGCCCCACCACCACCGCGACCGACATGTGATAGCCGAGCCAATGCAGCAGCCAGAATCCGCCGACCAGCGAGAACGGCACGGCCATCATCACCATGAAAGCTTCGGTGACACTGCGAAGCCCCATGTACAGCAACAGGAATAGGCCGAGCAAGGCAAGCGGAACAATGTAGGTCAAGCGCTCCTGCGCCTGCTGCATGAACTGGTACTGCCCCGCCCAGGAATAGGTGTAGCCGGTAGGCAGGGTCAGACGCTTTTTCAATTGCGCATCGGCACGCTCGACATAACCGGCCAGGTCGCTGTTTCTTGATGTGATGAAGACCCAGCCGTTGATCCGGCCGTTCTCGCTCTTGATCATTCCCGGCCCATCCACCACGTGGATTTCTGCCACGTCGCCCAATTGCAGGCGGACATCCTCGTTGCCCACCAGTGGCAGGGATTTGAGCTTGGCGATCGAATCTCGATATTGCTCGGGATAGCGAAGATTGATCGCATAGCGTTCGCGCCCTTCGGTGGTACGCAGGACATCGGTGCCGCCGATCGCGATGCTGGCCGCTTCCTGGATCTCGACGACGCTCAATCCATAGTGCGCGGCGGTGCGGCGATCGACTTCGACATCGATGTAACGGCCGCCGAAAGTACGGTCGGCAACCACCGACTTCGTTTCTGGAACCGAACGCAGGATGGTTTCGATGTCCTGGCCGACCTTGTCGATGACTCCGCTATCGGCACCGGCGATCTTGATCCCGATCGGAGTATTGATGCCGGTCGATTGCATGTCGATGCGCGCACGGATCGGCATCAGCCAGGCATTGAACAAGCCCGGCAGCTGAACCTTGGAATCGAGTTCCTGCTTGATCTTCTGCATCGTCATGCCCGGCCGCCACTGATCGTGCGGCTTGAGCTTGATCGTGCTCTCGATCATCGCCAGCGGCGCCGGATCGGTCGCTGTCTCGCCGCGTCCGATCTTGCCGAACACATGCTCGACTTCCGGAACGGTCTTGATCAGCCGGTCGATCTGTTGCAACAACTGGGTGGCCTTGCCGATGGAAATGCCCATGGGCGCCGAGGACATGTACAACAGGTCGCCTTCGTCCAACTCAGGCATGAACTCGCGGCCCAATTGCGACACCGGCCACGCCGTCGATACCACGAGCACGCTGGCCAGCACCATCACCAGCCAGGGCATCGCCAATGCGTGGTCGATGATCGGGCGATAGCGTGCGATCAGCCAGCGATTGATCGGGTTCGCCGTCTCGCTGCGGATGCGGCCCTTGATCAGGTACACCGTCAACGCCGGCAACAGCGTGACCGACAGACCTGCCGCCGCCGCCATCGCGAAGGTCTTGGTGTAGGCCAATGGCGAGAACAATCGCGCCTCCTGGCCTTCCAATGCGAAGATCGGCAGGAAGCTCAAGGTGATGATGCACAACGAGAAGAACAGCGCCGGCCCGACTTCCACCAGCGCATTTTCGATCGCCTGCAAGCGTTTGGAGGCATCGTCGCCTATTCGCTCCAAATGCTTGTGGACATTCTCGATCATGACGATGGCCGCATCCACCATGGTTCCGATGGCGATCGCCAGGCCACCCAGCGACATGATGTTGGCATTGATGCCATGCAGCCGGATCAGGATGAACGCAGCCAGGATGCCGACCGGCAACGTCAGCAAAATGACCAGTGAAGAACGGAAGTGGTAAAGGAAGATCGCGCACACCAGCACGACGATCAAGAATTCCTCGATCAGGCTGTGCGTGAGCGTGCCGACCGCGCGTCCGATCAGCGCGGAGCGATCGTAAGTCTCGACAATTTCGACACCCGGCGGCAGGCTCTTTTTCAGCTCTTCGAGTTTATGTTTGACGCCGTCGATGGTTTTCTGCGCGTTGCTTCCCTTGCGCATCACGATGATGCCGCCGGTCACTTCGCCCTGGCCATCGAGATCGGCCACGCCGCGACGCGCCGCAGGACCAATACGGATTTCACGCGCCAGATCGCCCAGCGGCACCGAAGCCAGCGCGACACGCGACTTCTGCGTCGGAACGCTGATCAGCCCGATGTCCTGGACGTTCTTGATGTAGCCCTTGAGGCGGACCATGTACTCGGCCTCGGACAGCTCCATCGCCGAGCCGTCCGAGCCCAGGTTGGATTCCTCGATGGCCTGTTTGACGCGACCGAGCGTGACGTAATAACCGCGCAAGCGGTCGGGGTCGATCACCACCTGGTATTGCTTGACCATGCCGCCGACCGAAGCGACTTCCGCCACGCCGGGAACGGTCTTGAGCTCGAACTTCAGGAACCAGTCCTGCAAGGAACGCAACTGGGAAATATCGTGCTTGCCAGTGCGATCGACCAACGCATATTGGTACACCCAACCTACGCCTGTGGCATCGGGACCGAGCGTGGCGTTCGCGCCGCTGGGCAATTGTTTGGAAACCTCGTTGAGGTATTCCAGCACGCGCGAGCGTGCCCAATAAATGTCGGTGCCGTCGGCGAAGATCACATAGACGTAGGAGTCGCCGAGGAAGGAATACCCGCGCACCGCAGTTGCACCGGGAACCGACAGCATCGCGGTCGATAGCGGATAAGTGACCTGGTCTTCGATGACCTGCGGCGACTGGCCCGGCAGGCTGACGCGAATGACCACCTGGACATCGGTCAAATCGGGAATCGCATCGACCGGAACGGTTCGCGCGGAGTAAATGCCCCACAGCGAGATCACGGCTGCCAACAACAGGACGAGAACGCGGTTGGCAATCGACCAACGGATCAGTTTTGCAATCACCGGACTGGACTCGCAGCAGGTTTAATAGAAAGAAAAGGATGTACGGGACTCGACGCCATCGAAGCGTCCCGGTCGTGCATCAGGCGCGATGGATCACCGCCAGGAAGGCGTCGATCGCCTCCGGCTTGTCGGTATCGCCGACCTGTGATTTTCGTGGGTAGTTCATACAGCCGCCCATGGACGGCCCGGATAGCCAGCATGATGCTAGTTCGATGTCAGGCGCGTAAGGCCAGCGCGACGAACGCTTTCCGAATCGATCAGGAATTGTCCCGAAACGACCACCGAGTCCCCTGCGGAAAGTCCGGAAATGATTTCAGTCATGCCACCCGACTCCTCGCCGACCACCACGGTTGCCGCCTGGAAGCTGCCGTCCTTGCGCTGCACCACCACGCGATCGCCCGAACCGGTTCTGATCACCGCCTCCGATGGCGCCATGATGACTTTGGGACGCGCATGGCCCTTGATGGTGACCTGTGTGAACATGCTTTGCGAAATTTCCTTGTCCTCGGTGTCGAAAGCGATGTGCACTTCGAGCGAGCGAGTGGTGTAACCCACCGGCGGTTCGACACGTGTGACTTTTCCTGCGAATTTCTTGCCAGGAAGTCCACGCACGGTCATGTCAGCATCCTGGCCTTCATGCACCCAGCCCCATTGCTGTTCGAAAATCTCGGCTGTCACATCGACCGAGCGCTTGTCGCCGCCCAGGTTGTAGATGTTCATTCCCGCCGAGACTTCATCGCCCTGCGCACCACGGCGCCAAAATACGTAGCCCTCATCCTGGGCGAACACCTTGACCGGCATCTTGGGCGCCGCGCCGGCCTGCAGTTGCGCGATCTGCTCGGGGCTGAGCCCCTGCTGGGTCAACGTGCTCATCATCGCCATCACCTTGTCCTGGGCTTTTTCCTGCACCAGTTTCTGGTATTCGCTCTCGAGCTTGAATAGATCCTCGGAAACCATCGAAAACAGCAACTCGCCGCGTTTGACCGTGTCGCCGTCGCTTTTTTCCGACAGATATACCAACTCTCCTTGAATGGGCGCAGTGATGACGCGGCGCGAGCCCGTATCGACCTGCGTGATCTTGCCAACCGTGTTGATGGTTCGTTGCAGGTCGCCGCGCACCACCTTGCCGATGCGAATGCCGAAATTGCTCTGGATCGCCGGATCGATCGCGATCACGGCGCCGACATTGGTTGGCTTGCCAGCCGCATCGTCAGCGGGCATCGAATGATTCATTCCCGCATGCATGGAGTGATCCATGCCGGCCATGTCGCCGCCCATGCTGGACATGTCGTGGCCCATGCTGGACATGTCATGTCCCATCGCTGACATGTCGTGATCCATTCCGCCCATGCTCGCCGATTCCACGGCGGGCGCCGCAACTGGTGGCGCCGGCGCGTTTCGCCGTCCCAGCGAACCCGCCGCATAACCCATCAAAGCGACCAGACCCAGAACTGCCGTTACCTTCAACTTGTTCATTACTTTCTGCTTGGATGTCGTGTGAAGTGTCTTCAACCAACGATGCCATGTCGTCGGATATTTGCAAGCTCTGAATGTGCCGATACTCGCGTGCAATGTCTGGAACAAAAGTCACAAAGCGGCACAAATTTTTCCAAACTCCGGACACGCCAATGCCTCCCCCTCGCGGGGGAGGCATCGGGTCATCTCATTGAGACAAAGTGCAACAGTTCAGATTAGTGCAACGAATAAACCGCTACGTCATGGTGAATGGCATCACCTTGGTAAATACGAAGACGCATGGACGGCTCGTAGTTGAAGGTCAGCTCGACCTTGTGCGTGGCCGGGGTACCGTCAGCAGCGGCGGGGCCCACAGCGATCACGCCCCACGGACCACTGGCAGCGATCCACCAGTACATACGGCCGAAGGTGAAGAACGGACCCGAACCCAGCAGCGGCGGACCATTGAGGCCACCCTTGCGCGGATCGGCTTCCAGGTGCTCGTCGGTACCGCCACGATCGACCGGGAACAACGGCTCGCCCGTGTTGGCATCGATAAGCGTGGTCGGATCGGTGTTCTGGAACTGGTTCTCCCAACCGCGGGAGCTACCGAAGTCCACCGCCACATACGCATGGAGGAACTTGTCACCGTTGTACAAACGGGTCTTCAAGGTGTACGGACGCTTGTGCCAGTCGAGCAGGAAGGCGCTTTGCGTACCGAACCAGCCGTTGGAACCTTGGTTGGCGCCCTCACCCGTGGTACCGCGACGGCTACCATAGATGGTGTTACCAACGTAGAACAAGGTCATATCGGCATCCGGATCGGCGGTGACGCCGCGCGGCAGCTTCTTGCGATCAGTCCAGTCCAGGTACGACAGACGGAACTCATTGACCAAGCCAGGAATCGACTTGTCGTTGACTTTATTGGCATTGATCAGGTCACGCATAGCGCGGAGAGCCTTCCACATGCGCTTGCCCGGATCGAGTTCGCCAAGCATATCGATGGCAGCGAGTTTTGCTGCTTCGTTAGCCCGCGGATTCACACCAAAGGTGTCCGTTTCCCACTGCAGCAAGGTCTTGCCAGCCACGGTCTTGGTCGCATTCTCGATGACCTGGACGCGCGGCGGGTGCATTCTCCAACCCCAGTGGTAGGTCAAGCTGTAACGCTTGCCCGGCGGTTCTTTGATCTTGATGTTGTAACGCTTGCCTTCCATCAACATCGGGAAGAACGTCTGGTCCATCGACACACCGGCGCCAGCGATATCGCCCGCGGGAATGCTGGTGAGCGGCTCATCGAAGAAGATCGCGGCGGGAGCGAAGTCTTCGACACCATGGTCCAGGATGTTGATGTGGTACGAGATCGTCCACGGCACTTCCAGCACATCGGAAGGATCGAGCAGGAAGGTATCCGACTCGATGTGCTGATCGAAGTAGAACATGTTGACATCGATGTTGCCGCCAACTTTCACGCCGTTCGCATCGAAGATCGGAACAACCTTCTTGTACTTCAGCGGGCCCGTGTAGTGCAGCATGGAGATACCGCTATACGCGCGGTCCGCCACCGGGTTGCCTTCCAGAATGTCGATCGCACGCTGGACGTACTGGAGCTTGCCCTTGATCGACGGCATGGCGTCGTCGGTATTCGGGGTCCGATACGCCATCAGCTTGTCGACGATGGCTTTCAGATCCTTGGTCGGCGAGGTCTTGTTGATGTCGCTGACCGTTACCGGGCCGTCATGCAGGTTGTACGGGTTGGTGGGCGTGTACGGGACCGTGTTGATGATCTCCTCGCCACGGGGATCGCGGTGGTTGGTGAACTTGGTGGGCAGCATGTTGGAGCCGGGCGGGAAATCCGCAGCGCTCACCGACGGGTACTGGCCTTCGGGTGTCACTGCGTAGGTCGTGCCGCCATCCGCAGACACCGTCTGGCAAGTTGCGCCAGGCTTCAGTGGTGCGTATGGGTTCTGCGCAACCGGCGGTGGCACGCAGGTCGACACAGCATAGGCATTTGCGCCCATGCCCAGACCGACCAGCAAGGCCAGTGTCGATACTCTGGTCATTGACAGCTTGATATTACTCATTGTTTTAAACCTCCCTCCGTTGATGGACCGACAACTCGTCGGCCGTTCATTGGATGATTAATACGGGTTATAGGATTGGCTGCGCGGTTCAGATCTTGTAGCTATGCATGTCAATCAGATACGGCTTGTGCTGTGCCCCGGTGCTGACGCGGGCGACCGCTTCGGCGATGAAAATCGGGTGAACGCGCGACACCTTACCCATCCAGCGGTTGGTCTTGTCGTTACCAACCCAACTGCGACCGTGAATGCTGCCCATGACATTGAACGAGCTCAGAATCTCGCGAATCGCTGCGGGCTCGCCGGACAGGAACTGCCAACGGGCGCCTTTCTTCTTCGCGTATTCCTTCAAGCCGGCGGGAGTATCCGTTTCGGGCTTGGTGGTCACGGTGTACATGAACACATCCTTGCCCAAACGCTCACCCACCATCTCCTGTACCTTGACCAGGTTGTCGATGACCGGATAGTGCTTTTCGCCATCGATCGAGGCGAAGCTGATCAGAACGATCTTGTCCTTCACCAAATCGTTGTAGAAAGAGAACTCATTGCCATCTTGATCCTGCACCTGCACCTGCGGGAAATGCCGCGAAGCGCGCGGGCCGCCGACCTTGGCCGCAGCCTTGACCGGTGCGGTCTTATTCTCAACAGCGGGTGTGGTCGCGGCCAATGCCACACCGGGCACGCCTACAGCCATCGCCGCCAAAACAGTTCTTCTGCTTTTCATCTCTAACTCCTCGTGCAAATTCGTCTGGTTTCAAGTTGCATGTGCTGATTAGACGCTGGAAACGATTTCCCACATCAGCATCATCGCGTTGTCCTCATGCGTGTTGTTGTGGCAGTGGATCGGATACCTGCCGAGGAAGTCGGAGAAGCGATAGAACACCCGCGCCTCGTCGCCCGGGCCCAAGGTCATCACGTCCTTTCTGGCGCGCAACGTGCCGGTGGGTCGGCGACCGTTCCATTCCAGAATCTGGCATTCCTCGAAGTGCACGTGCACCGGGTGAGCCCAGGTGGCGCCTGCGTTGCGGAAGGTCCAGATTTCGGAAGTGCCTTGAACCGGCTTGGCCGAAATGATGGTCGGATCCATGAACTGGCCGTTGATCGTCCACAAGCCCATGTCGTGGTCGAACACCCAGTCGCGCTCGGCAACCACTCGCTCAGTGACGATCGGCGGGAAGATGCGCAGCGTGTCGGGAACGCGGCTGTTGTCAACGACGTTGCTTTGGATCACGTCGAAACGCATGATCGGCATACCCGGTTCCAGACGGCGACCGGTCGGACCTTGACCATTGACCTGCTCCATCCAGTTTTCCAGCACGATGGACGTACCGGCGCTGTACTTGGAGAAGTCAACCACGATGTCGAAGCGGTTGGCAGGACCAAACGTGAAGCTGGTCGCTTCCACCGGCGCTTCGAGCAAGTTGCCGTCGTTGGCGATGACGAAGAACGAGCTCTTGTCGGCCAGACCGATTTCATAGAAGCGCGACGGACCACCATCGACGAAGCGGAAGCGGTATTTGCGGCGCTCGACCCGCAGGGTCGGGAACGCTTTGCGGTTGACCGTGATGACATCGCCCAGGTGACCATCGGTGTTGAAGATGTTGTAGCTGGGGTTGCCGAACTGGTCGAAACGCACGTCGTGCAGAATGAAGTAGAAATCGTACTGCCCGTATCCGCCCGGCAGGCGCAATGCCGTACCGCTGCTGTCGTTCTCGTTACCCGAGTCGATCTTGTCGTAGAAAATCGTCATGCCCGACAGACCGGCGTACACGTTGGTAGCCGTGAAATCCATCATGTGGTCGTGGTACCACAAGCTGCCCAACGCTTCGCTGGAGTCGTTGCGGGCGTAGATCATCGGGTGGTGATGATCCCAATACTGGCCCGGCTCCATGAAGTCCATCGGATTGCCGTCGCTCTCGGAAGCGGAGTGCGAGTTGTGCAAGTGCGTGGTGACCGACGGATAGCCGAACGGAATCTTGGTGTTCTCGGCCAGCGGCAGGTTGTTGAAGCGGCGGATGAAGTACGGCTCGCCGTATTTGGCGATGAACATTTCACCAGGCGTGGCGCCATTCCACAGCCAAGCCAGCGAACCATTGTTCGGGTTCAGGGCGGACAGGGCCGGGTGATAGTTCCAGTAGCCTTCGGTCTGGTTTTGCGTGTAGTACTTGACCGGAGCGAACTCGCTGAAACGCTGGTGGCGCGCCGGATTCGGCGGCGGGTTGAGGGTGGCCGGATTTACCGGTTGGGCCACGGGTGGAATGTAAACCGGCTGCGTGAACAGCGGCACTGGCGGGCTCGCGGGCTCCGTTTCAGGCGTCTTCAGACCCTGGGGCCTGACCAACTGCGCCTGCGCTGCCTTGGGCAGCATGGCGCCGCCGAAGATCGCTGGCACTGTTGCCATCGCAGCGACGCCGCCTTTTAGGACATCTCTTCTCTTAGTCATTGATCTTGTGCTCCTTTAAAACCATTGGTCAATTCAATGTCGGATTCGGCGAGTTCTGGAATAACGCCCCTGGACTCAACCGATCCGCCCGGCGCAGACTGGGAGTTGACGCACACGTCAACCGAAAGCCTCACGCCTTACCACGGAACGAATAGCGATTGCCTGACTGATGCCCGATGCCGCCAGCAGAGTCCCCCAACGCTTTCACTCCCCCTCCCCTACCACTTTTTGTTGCCTCCCCATCGGCGCCTCATCGGGGTTGTAGATCGACGATTGCACCGACGTGCGTCAATTTGTCGCAGACCAGCCCGTCTTTGTCTGTAACTTCTGTTACACAGAAATCGATCGAACACAAAACGTTTACGGGACAAATATTTGGCAATCGTTTCCGCTGGTTTTTTGACTGCCGCGAAACCACGTTTCCGTGAATCCGAATCGGCTTGTGAGAGTCGCGTGAGACCCAGTATTTACAAGGGTTTCCGGGGTTTTACAGAATTCGCCGCCAGCGTCGTGCCGAACCGCTGGGGAAGGCGGCGACCAAGCTTTTTAGTCGTGATCGCGGCCAAATTCGGCTGAAAAATTTCGATATACGACTTTCGTATAATTTGTTTCATGGTCTCGTCACACGCAGATGCACTGCTGACGCTACGTTCGCCGCCACTCCCCCGGGAAATGCGCATTGCCAACCGATTTGGCGGGCAAAACATCGAAAAAATGACCATACCGGCCAGTCGCGGACCCGATCCATGCACAACCGCACCGGCAATCCCTATCCGCGTGCCAGCGTCTTCCGGATAATCGGCCGTCGAAGGCTTTGCCTGCCGGCAGGCCGAGTCACGACCTGGTTGTTCCTTCCATCTCGACTGCAAGCGCCTGTCCCCGGGCGATACGGAGAATCCGCAAGATGCATCCGAATCCGCAGCAAACCATCGTCATTGCCGGCGCGGGGCTTGCCGGAGGCCTGTTGGCGATCTTGCTGGCGCGCGCCGGTTGGCAGGTGGAGGTGTTCGAGAAAAGACCGGACCCGCGCAAGAAAACCTATTCGGGCGGCCGTTCGATCAATCTGGCACTGGCCGAACGCGGCTTGCACGCGCTGCGCCAGGCCGGCCTGAAAGACACGGTGATGGCGCAGGCGGTGATGATGCGCGGGCGCATGGTGCATCCGATGCAGGGTGCCAACCAGTTGTTGCGCTACGGGCGCGACGATTCCGAGGTGATCTGGTCGGTGCATCGCGGCCGGCTCAACATCAGCCTGATCGACGCCGCCGAGGCGGCCGGTGCGCGCGTGCATTTCAACCATCGCCTGGAGTCGGTGGATTTCGACGGCCATCGCGCGCACTGGATCGATGATCACGATCGCACCGCGCACCAGACTGCGTTCACCGTCCTGATCGGCGCCGATGGCGCGGGCTCCGGCGTGCGCGCGGCGATGGCTTCGCACATTGCCCTGGGCGAGCGCAGCGAACCGCTCGGACACAGTTACAAGGAATTGGAAATCCCGCCTGCAGTGGACGGCGGCTTCCGGATCGAACCGCACGCCCTGCACATCTGGCCGCGTGGCGATCACATGTGCATCGCGTTGCCCAATACCGAACGCACGTTCACGGTCACTTTGTTCCTGCCCAACGAAGGCGATCCGAGTTTTGCCTCGCTGCCGGACTTGGCCGCCGCGCGCGCGTTGTTCGAGCACGAATTCGCCGATGCCCTGCCGTTGATTCCGGATTTCGACACCGATTGGGTGAACAATCCAGTCGGCATGCTGTCCACGCTGTATCTCGACCGCTGGCACTTCGGCGGCCGTGCCGTGCTTCTGGGCGATGCCGCGCATGCGATGGTGCCGTTCCACGGCCAGGGCATGAATTGCGCGTTCGAGGATTGCGTTGCGCTGGCACGCCACATCGAACAGGCCGGCGATTGGCAAACGGCATTCGCCTCGTTCGAAAACGAGCGCCGGCCCAACGCGCAGGCGATCCAGCAAATGGCACTGGAAAACTACATCGAGATGCGCGATCGCGTGGACGACGCCGATTTCCTGTTGCAGCGGCAACTCGAACGCGTGCTGGCCGAGCGCCATCCGGATTTGTTCGTGCCGCGCTACACGATGGTCAGTTTCCGGCGCCTGCCTTATGCAGTGGCGCTCGCGCGCGGAAAAATCCAGCGGCAGATATTAATCGAATGCACGGCCGGTATCGGCGACATCATGAATGTCAATCTCGCCGCGGCCGATGCCCGTGTGCGCGAACGGCTCGCGCCGCTGGATAGCCACTAGCATGGCTTCGAGTTTTCTCTGGTACGACCTGGAAACCTTCGGCCGCGATCCGCGGCGTTCGCGCATCGCGCAATTCGCGGCCATTCGCACCGACGAGGATCTCAATCCCGTTGGCGAGGCGATCTCGCTGTTTTGCAAACCCGCCGACGACCTGCTGCCCTCGCCCGAAGCGGCGCTGATCACTCAGATCACACCGCAGCGCGCGCTGCGTGAAGGTGTTTGCGAGGCGGAATTCTTCGCGCGTGTACATGAGCAACTCGCGCAACCGGGCACCTGCGCGGTCGGTTACAACTCGATCCGCTTCGACGACGAGTTCATCCGTTTTGGTCTGTACCGGAATTTCTACGATGCCTACGAACGCGAATGGCGCAATGGCAATTCGCGCTGGGACTTGCTCGATGTCATACGCCTGATGCGCGCGCTGCGGCCGGAAGGATTGCAATGGCCGTTGCGCGAGGACGGCTCGCCCAGCTTCAAGCTCGAAGAACTCGCCGAAGCCAATGGCACGCGAACCGGCATGGCGCATGAAGCGCTCTCGGACGTACGCGCATTGATCGGCCTGGCCCGCAGGTTTCGCGCCGCGCAGCCCCGATTGTGGGACTACGCATTGCGGCTGCGCGACAAGCGTTATGTGTCGAGCCTGATGGATGTGAGCGCAATGACGCCGGTGCTGCACATCTCCGGCAAATACCCCGCATCGCGGCACTGCGCGGCGCTGGTGCTGCCGCTGACGCGGCATCCGCGCATCGAATCGCAGACGATCGTTTTCGATTTGAATGTCGATCCCGAACCGCTGCTGTCGCTGTCGGCTGACGAGATTGCCGATCGGCTGTACATCCCCACGGCCGATCTGCCCGAAGGCGAGGCGCGGATTCCGCTCAAGCAAGTGCAAAGCAATAAATGCCCAGTGCTGGTGCCGCTGGAACATTTGCGCGAAGCCGATTTCATTCGCCTGGGTATCGATCGTGCCGATTGCCTGCGCCGGGCCGAGCAATTGCGCGCCGCACCGGGCCTGGCGGAGAAAGTGCGCCGCGTGTTCGCATCGGAAAAACATCAGGAACCGGCCGATGCCGATGCCGCGCTCTACGATGGGTTCGTGCCCGATGCCGACAAGCGGCTGTTTCCCCGCGTGCGCAGCACGGAGCCGATGACGCTGCCGTCGTTGGCAACGGCTTTTACCGACGCGCGTTACCCGGAATTATTGTTTCGCTATCGCGCACGCAACTGGCCGGATACGCTCGATGCGGGCGAACGCAATCGCTGGAACGACTATCGCCGCCAGCGCCTGTGTCGCGACGGCGGGCTTTCCGAATACGATTTCGCCGCTTACTTCGCCGAAATCGCCGCGCTTCGCCATGCCCGCGGGCCGGGCGATGCACAATCGCTGCTCGACGCACTGGAAGCCTGGGGCCGGAATTTGCAATCGGATTTGTAGCGCTGTTTTTTTGCTATCGACAGAACGCATCGACCAATCACCCTCGCGGAGCGGCAGCATGAGCACAGTCTATTTCAGCGACAAGACATTCAAGTTCCTGCGCGCGCTGGAACGCAACAATTCGCGCGAGTGGTTCCATGCGCACAAGTCCGAATACGAAGAGCACCTGCGCGGCCCCTTCCTGCGCTTGATCGGTGACCTGCAGCCGGACATCGCCGCGATCAGCGAGCATTACCGCGCCGATCCGAAGCCGGTCGGCGGCTCGCTGTTTCGCATCAACCGCGATACGCGATTCGCCGCGGACAAGGCGCCATACAAGAGTTGGGCGGGCGCCCGTTTTTTCCATGCGCGTTCCAGGCAGGTCGAGGCGCCCTCGTTCTATCTGCAAGTGCAGCCGGGCAACTGTTTTCTCGCCGCCGGTTTGTGGCATCCGCAGCCTGAGAGCCAACGAAAGATCCGCCAGTTCATTTTCGACAATCCCAGCGGCTGGAAAGCAGCGGTACATTCGTCTTCGTTCAAGCGCAAATTCCTGCTCGAAGGCGACAGTTTGACGCGGCCGCCGCGCGGCTACTCTGCCGATCACGAGTTGATCGACGATCTCAAACGCAAGGATTTCGTCGCGACCAGATCGCTCGACGATGCGGTGGTGCTCGGTCCTAAATTGCGCAAGACGGTAGCGGAGAATTTCGCCGCACTGGCACCGATGGTCGATTACCTGTGCGCGTCACTGGACCTGGAGTTTTAGACTCGGCGGCAGAAAACAAAACTGTGCTCGCAGGAGCGATGGCAATCGCGATTGGACGTCGCTATCGGAAAGCTTGTCGTTTCCTTGTCGAGGTATTCGTTCCGGCAAGCAGGTAAGCGAAAGGTAGCGCCTGCTGGGGCAGGCCTGATAGCCGCTGCCGAGGCAATCTGCGTCGCGATTGCCATCGCTCCTACAACGGATATTTTTTCGAATCGAACAAGCGATTTCGAAAGCTCGTCGCTTCCTGGTCGAAGTATCCGTTCCGGCAAGCAGGCAAGTGAAAGATAGCGATTGCTGGGGCAGGCCTGATAGCCGCTGCCGAGGCAGGTTTTGTCGCACGCCATCGCTCCTGCGAATCGTTTTAGAGCGGATATTTTTTTTCGAATAGAACAATATCCGGCGACAACGGGATGCGATCAGAAACGCCGCGCCGCCGAACCAGTGCCGCAGTGCAGCATCGAAATGTATTGACGCTCACATACTTCTACGTATGCTCCCAGCCCACACGCTGGCGTAAGGATGGGCTGGCGACAACCGGGTTCGGGAAAGACGGAATTTTCCTTGTCCCGCATCGTTACTCTGGGAGGGGAAACGTGCGCTATCTACTCTTGGCTGCTCTCGCGGCCGTATCTTCGTTTTGCCAAGCGGCGACCGGCGTGGCCTTCGTCCACGGCACCGGATCGCAAACCAATGCCTATCAGGATTACTGGCAACCGGCCATGGTCGACAATGTCCGCGGCGGCCTGGCCAATCCGGCCAACTACGTGGTCATCAATTGCGACTTCAACCAATACATGTGGGATTCCCGCGCCGCCGGTTGCCTGGCGACGCAACTGACCAACTTCATCAGTGCCAAGAACATTGACCGGCTGATCATCATCACCCACTCCAACGGCGGCAATATCGTCCGCTGGATCATGTCCAACCCAACCTGGGACAGCCGTTATCCCAACATCATCAGCAAGATCGTGCGCGTCAACGCAATGGCTCCATCCTCGGCCGGCACGCCACTTGCCGATGCGGTCATCAGCGGCAACATTTTTGAGTCCGCGGTGGGCTGGTTGCTGGGCTATCAAACCGATGCGGTGCGCCAGCAGCAAACGAGCTGGATGGATTACTACAACAAGAATTATCTGTACGGCACCAGCGGCCGGCCGGCCTTGCCCAAGACTTTCCGTACCGTGGTCGGTACCGATGTCGACTCGGCGGTCTGGGATCCGGACAGCTACTGCGGCGGCTATACCGAGAACGTCGGTCTGGAAACCACGCAGTTCTGGCTGAACTCGTGCTCTGACGGCTTCCTCAACTGCACCAGCCAATCGGCCGCGGGCAGCGTGTGGTTCTACGACACCAGCCGCATGGCCGGCGCCGAACCGCTCAGCCACAACCAGAGCCGTCGCGCCTGCTTCGGGCTCGATTCGATTCTCCGCACCGATATGGCTAACTGAGGACGATGACCATGCGCAAGACTATTTTTTTCATCCTCATTGCCGGTTCCTTGTCGGCACACGCCAGCAACGGACGCCTGATGGCGGCGGCCGGCAACGATCAGGTTCCCTCGAAGACCATCGCCGTGCCGGTGCCGGCCGGTGAGTTCGAGCACAAGCCGGTGTCGTTTTCCTGGGCACTCGACCCTACTGCCGGACTGGAAGCGCAGGCACCATTCGTCGCCGAAAGCCGCGAGTTCTGGACGCAAGTGGACAGCAGCCAATTGGCTCGCGGTTTTTCGATCAACACGACCGCGCCGGGCGCGCTGATCCGGGTCAGCCCGATCGGTTCGGCCGCCGCTGCTTCGTCCGAAACGATGAGCATCGGACGCAACGGGACGCCGATTGATAAATCGCAAAGCTTCGCCCACACCGCCAGCACCGATCAGCTCAAGCAAGCGGGCATGAATGTATCCAACGGCACGGCCGTGGTGCAGCTCAATCCCGGGCTCGGCAAAGGCCAATTCACCTTGGCGATGAAAAAAGCCAATGGCCGTTATCTGGTGCACGTGTATGAGCCCAACAGCCCGTATGCCTTGAGCGCCAACGCTAGCCGCACCAATCTGCTGGCCGGTGGACAGCTCGATGTCAATGCGCGTTTGGGCACGCAGGAAACGGCGTTGACCGGCACGCAGGTTTCGGGACTTCTGGTGGCGCCCGATGGCCAGTCCTTCGACATGAGCTTTAGCGTGGGCAAGGATGGCATCGCCCGTTCGTCGGCGCCGCTGCCGGTCCAGGCCAGCAGCCAGCCGGGCCTTTGGGAAGTGCAGGTGTTTGCCGGTGGCGTCGCTGCCGATGGCAGCGTCCAGCGCGATGCCCGCACGGCCATTTCGGTGACTCAGCCCACGGCCAGCCTCGAAGGCGGTTACGACTTCGATGCGCAGAGCTTGCACTTCACCTTGCCGGTGCAAGTGGCGGCGGAAGGCCGCTACGAGCTGCGTGGCACGCTCTACGCCACCGGCAGCAACGGCCTCGCCAGCCCGGTGTCGGAAGCGCACAGCGCCGCCTGGTTCACCCCGGGACAGCATCCGCTGGAATTGGGTTTCGATCGCACGCACGTGCCTGCCGGCTACGGTGCGCCGTTCGAGTTGCGCAATGTCGAGCTCACCGACCAGACCCGCATGGGCAAGCTGGAAACGCGTGAGCTGGCCGTCCGTGCCGGTGGCTCGGTTGCCGATCGCAATCGCGAATAGTTACCACGCGATACTGTAGTTGAGTGAAGATAGCGGCCGGGCAAATCGCCCGGCCGTTGTTTTTTGGGCGATTGCATGTCCTTGTCGTTGCGCCGTTTTTCGATTTTCTATTTTTGCTATTACGCGGCCCTGGGCGCCTACACGCCGTATGTCGGCCGCTGGGTGGTGTCGCTCGGCCACGGCGGCTACGTGGTCGGCGGCATGCTCGGGCTGTGGTATGGCACGCGCATCATCGGGCCACCGCTTTGGAGCGTCCTGACCCAGAAGAGCGCGAAGCCCGGCCACTGGTTCGTCTCCGGCGCCGCGCTGACCTTGCTGTGCTTTGCCGGATTCACGTTGACGCATGGCGCGTTGGCCTTGTTCGCGGTGATGACGCTGTTTGGCCTGTTCTACAACGCGGTGATGCCGCAATTCGAAGCGATGACTTTATCCGCGCTCGGCCCGCGCAGCGCCGAGTACGGACGCATCCGCCTGTGGGGCTCGGTCGGTTTTCTGGTGGTGGCCTCGAGTTACGGCTGGCTGCTGGACCGGCTCGGCGATGCTTCGTTTCCCTGGATCACGCTGCCCTTGTTCGTGGCGATGCTGATCGCTGCCTGGCCGCATCGGCAGGACACGCCCATCGAACATGCCAGTGCCAGCCACGACGCCGGACATCTTTGGAAGCGTCCCGGTGTGCGCCGTTTCTTGTTGGTGGCGTTGCTGATGCAGGTGGGCTTCGGTGCGTTCTATGTGTTCTACACCCTGCATCTGCAAGCGCATGGCCACTCGGGCCTGGCGATCGGCGCGCTCTGGGGGCTGGGTGTGCTGATCGAGATCGCGATGTTCTGGCAGGCGCCGAAACTGATCCTGCGATTCGGCGCACCGCGCCTGTTGAGTTTCTGTCTCGCCGTTTCGGTATGGCGCTGGACGATCACCGCGTTGTTTGCCGATTCGCTGGCGATCATGGCCGGTGCGCAGTTGCTGCATGCGTTCGGCTTTGCGGTATTCCACGCCTGCTGCATGCGGCAGATGTCGGAATTTTTTCCCGGCAAACGCGCGGCCTCGGGGCAAAGCCTGCTGTATGGTTTTTCCTCCGGCGTCGGCGGCGTGCTCGGCGCCGGTCTGGCATCGCTGATGTGGGATATCGGCGGCGGCCAAGTGGCGTTTTTGGCCAGTGCCATTGCCGTGGCGATCGCCTGGATGATTTATGCGTTGCGGCGGCGCGAGGGAGATGTGGCGGGGTGATTGGTGGTGGTGGGGATGGGAATGATGGCATTGGTGGTATTGGTGGGCTTAAGCCCACCCTACGCCCACCCTACGCCCACCCTACGCCCACCCTACGCCCACCCTACGCCCACCCTACGCCCACCAACACCTGTCATGCGCCCGCTCTTCGCCCACATACGCTCGCCGGGTGGTTCTTGCGTTGCGACGGTGGAAGGGAAATAGCGGAGTGATTGGGGATGGAAATAATCGTAGGGTGGGCTCAAGCCCACCTTGCGCCAACCCTACGCCCACATCCGTTCGTCGAATGGTTCATGCGTTGCGACGGTGAGAGGGAAATAGCGGGCGATTGAAAATGGAAATAACCGTAGGGTGGGCTTAAGCCCACCTTGCGCCAACCCTACGCCCACATCCGTTCGCCGGATGGTTCATGCGTTGCGACGGTGGAAGGGAAATAGCGGAGTGATTGGGGATGGAAATAACCGTAGGGTGGGCTTAAGCCCACCTTGCGCCAACCCTACGCCCACATCCGTTCGCCGGATGGTTCATGCGTTGCGACGGTGGAAGGGAAATAGCGGAGTGATTGGGGATGGAAATAACCGTAGAGTGGGCTTAAGCCCACCTTGCGCCAACCCTACGCACTGGTGGGCTAAAGCCCACCCTACGCCCACCTTGCGCCAACCCTACGCCCACATCCGTTCGTCGAATAGTTCATGCGTTGCGACTGTGAGAGGGAAATAGCGGGCGATTGAAAATGGAAATAACCGTAGGGTGGGCTTAAGCCCACCTTGCGCCCCCTATGCCACCTGACGTTCACTTGCACCCACCCGCCATTGCATTGCCGTTGCATTCGCGGCGATGACCAATCCAGCTCACCAGCCAAGCTGTTTGTTGAAAGTCACGCCGTCGTAATAATCGCCTTGATAGGTGATTTTTCCGTCTTTGACGCGGATCAAGGTCACGCCCTTGAAGTTCAACTTCTGACCGGTGGCTTTCTGGCTTGCACTCCAATTGCCGGTGTTGGTGCCGCTGAAGGTCCACTCGAAAGCGATGCTGTCGGGCGTCACCACCGGCTCGCTGCGCATTTCCCATTTGGCATCGGGCACGGCGGTGAGGAAGACCTTGATCACATTGTCGGTTGCGGCCTTGCGGCCACGCTGCGGCTCGCCGACCGAGATATCCAGATACACACCATCGTCGGCGAAATAACTTCCGGCCTTGTCGACATCGTGGGCATTCCAGGCCGCCATGTAATCGTTGACCACCGCTTGCGCCGCAGGCGTTGCGGGAACGGGCTCTGCGGCCGGCGGCGTCGGAGCAACTTCCGGTGCGGTGGATGCGGCCGGTGTGGCGGGTGCCTGCGCTTGTTGTTGGCAAGCGGCGAGCGGGAGCAGAACCAGGGCGAGAAGCACAGTGCGGGTATTCATGGCGTTCTCCGGAATCAGCGTGATGGAACAACCTGTCATGAAACAATTTGCGATGAAGCAGCGTGCGATGCGTCAGTGCTTGATCATGATGTGGCGGATCGAGGTGTAGTCCTCCAGGCCGTACATGGACAGATCCTTGCCGTAGCCGGATTTCTTGACGCCGCCGTGCGGCATCTCGTTGACCAGCATGAAATGCGTGTTGACCCAGGTGCAACCGTATTGCAGCTCGGCCGAGACGCGCATGGCCTTGCCGATGTCGGAGGTCCACACCGAAGAGGCCAGGCCATAGTCGCTGTCGTTGGCGAAGGCGATGGCTTCATCGGCGTCGCTGAAACGCGTCACCGACACCACCGGGCCGAACACTTCACGGCGAACGATTTCGTCATCCTGCCTGGCCCCGGCAATCACGGTCGGCTCGTAGAAAAATCCGCCGCCGGCAATCGTCTTGCCGCCGGTGACCAACTCGATATGTTTTTCGGAACGGGCACGATCGACGAATCCCGCGACGCGGTCGCGCTGCGCGCTCGACACCAGCGGGCCGAGCTCGACGCCGTCCTCGTTCTGGGTGCCATGCTTGAGGCTCGATACCGCCGAGCCCAGATCGGCGACGAAATTCTCGTACACCTTGTTGTGCGCGTAGATGCGGCAGGCAGCGGTGCAATCCTGGCCGGCGTTGTAGAAACCGAAAGTGCGGATGCCTTCGACCGCCGATGGCAGATCGGCGTCGTCGAATACGATCACCGGCGCCTTGCCGCCCAGTTCAAGATGCGTGCGTTTGAGTGTTTGCGCAGCGACTTCGAGCATCTTCTGGCCGGTGGCGATCGAGCCGGTCAGCGAAATCATCCGCACCGCCGGTGCGCTCACCAGCGGCTGGCCCACGGTATTGCCGCGACCGAACACGATGTTGGCCACGCCGGGCGGCAGGAGGTCGCCGATCAGCTCGAAGAACCGCAACGAAGTCAGCGGTGTAATCTCCGACGGCTTGAGCACGAGCGTATTGCCTGCCGCCAATGCCGGTGCCATTTTCCATGCGGCCATCATCAGCGGGTAATTCCACGGCGTGATCGAGGCGACGACGCCGACCGGATCGCGGCGAATCATCGAAGTGTGTCCCGGCAGATATTCGGCCGCCGCCGAACCGCCCAAGCAACGAGCCGCACCGGCGAAGAAACGAAACACATCGGCGATCGCCGGAATTTCGTCGTTGAGCGCCGCCGGATACGGCTTGCCGCAATTGTTGGATTCCAGTCGCGCGAGTTCTTCGCCGTGCTGCTCGACGCAATCGGCGATCTTCAACAGCGCCGCCGCGCGATCCTTCGGCGCGGTGCGCGCCCAGCCCGGCAAGGCGCGATCGGCCGCCGCGACCGCCGCCATCACCTGCTCCGGAGTGGCCTCGGGGATGCGGCAGAGCTCAGCGCCGGTCGCGGGGTCGAGCACCGTGAAAGCCTCGCCCTGCCCCATCATCAGCGCGCCATTGATGAACATCCTGGTTTGCATACGTTTCTCCTTTCGGAAGCTTGTCGTGTCTGTGAAATTGCGCAGGCGAAAAAACGCGCCCATCGCCCTCGATTACTTGCCGCCGCCCGCCACGGTCTCGGTGCCGCGAGTCAGGAAATACGCGCCGAGGATCGGCAGCGTGGTCGCCAACATGATCATCAGCGCCACGACGTTGGTGATCGGCGTGTCGCGCGGCTTGCTCAACTGGTTGAGCAGCCAGATCGGCAAGGTGCGCTCGGTGCCTGCGGTGAAAGTGGTGACGATGATCTCGTCGAAACTCAGCGCGAACGCCAGCATGCCGCCTGCGAGCAAGGCCGTGGCGATGTTCGGCAGCACGATGTAGCGAAACGTCTGGAACGGGTCGGCGCCCAGATCCATCGAGGCTTCGAGCAACGATTGCGAAGTACGGCGGAAACGCGCGATCACGTTGTTGTACACGACCACGATGCAGAACGTGGCGTGGCCGATGACGATGGTCAATATGCTCGGTGCCAGCCCGACGATCTTGAACGCCGACAATAGCGCGATACCAGTAACGATGCCGGGCAACGCGATCGGCAGGATGAACAGCAAGGTGATGCCTTCCTTGCCGAAGAAATCGCGCCGGTACAAAGCCGCAGCCGCCAGTGTGCCCAGCGTCATCGCGATCATTGTCGAAAACGTGGCGACCTTGGCCGAAAGCCAGATCGCATCCTTCACGTCCTGCCGGGCCCAAGTCTCGCCGAACCATTGCAAGGTGAAACCCTGCAACGGAAAACTGAAGGCGCTTTGCTCGGTGTTGAAGGCGTAGAGAAAAATTACCAGGATCGGGAAATGCATGAACAACAAGCCGCCCCAGGCGGCGAGCTTGAGTCCGAAACCCGCGCCGTTATCGTGCTCAGAGCGCATCGAAAGCCCCCAGCCGTTTAGCGATGGCAAGATAGATCGAGATCAACACGATCGGCACCACGGTGAACGCGGCGGCCAGCGGGATATTACCCACCGCGCCTTGCTGCACATAGACGAAGGTGCCGATGAACAAGCCCGGCGGACCGATCAATTGCGGGATGATGAAATCGCCCAGCGTCAGTGAAAACGTGAAGATGGAACCGGCGACCACACCGGGAAACGCCAGCGGCAAGATCACATGCCGGAAAGTCTGCCCGGCGCGCGCGCCCAGATCCATCGAGGCCTGCACAAGGTTCGGTGGCACCCGCTCGAGCGAAGCCTGGATCGGCAACACCATGAACGGCAACCAGATGTAGGTGAACACCAGAAACCGGCCGATGTTGGATGTCGAAAGCGTCGAGCCGCCGATATACGGCAAGCGCAATACCGCTTCCATCGCGCCGATCAGATGCAGCTTGCCCAGCACCCAGAACACGATGCCGCCCTTGGCCAGGATCACCGTCCAGCTATAGGCCTTGACGATGTAGCTGGCCCACATCGGCAACATCACGCCGATATAAAAAAACGCCTTCAGGCCCGGCGTGGCATAGCGCGACATGTAATAAGCAATCGGAAACGCGATCACCGCCGCGCCCAGCGTGACCGACGAGGCCATCGCCAATGTGCGCAACACGATGTCGAGATTGCCGGCCTCGAAAATCTTGCCGTAGTTCTTCAAGGTGAGCGTTGGCAATACGCTCATCGAATAATCGTCGAAGCTGTACAAGCCCTGCCACAACAACGCCAGCAACGAGCCCAGATAGATGATGCAGAACCAGATCAGCGGCGGCCCGAGCAGCACCGCCAGCAACAGCCCGCTGCGACGATGCAGCAGGCTGGCCAGCCCGCGCAGCGGCGTTTGCAGGTACAGGGCGTTGGCGGTGCTCACGCGGCCGGCTCCTGCAATGGCACCATGGCCTCGCGCGGCCAGACCGCGAACAGCGATTGTCCGATTTCCGGCAACACGCCCTGCTCGGATTGACCGTTGCTCACACTGACCACCAACGCCATGCCGTCCTCGAGCTTGAGCTCGATGCGGCTGGTCGCACCGTGGTATTGCACATCCTCGACCTTGCCGGCGACGCAGATGCGGCTGGAGAAATGGTCGGGCTCGCGCGCCAGATGGATATGTTCAGGACGGATCGAAAACGGCTGCGGCTTGCCGCTGAGCGCCTGCGCCTGCGCGCCGGAAACCAGATTGGAAGTACCGACGAAATTGGCCACGAACACCGTCGCCGGGCGCATGTACAGATTGCGCGGCGTATCCACTTGTTCGATCCGGCCCTTGTTGAATACCGCCACTCGGTCGGACATCGACAAGGCCTCGCCCTGGTCGTGGGTGACATACACGAAGGTGATGCCGAGCTTGCGTTGCAGCGATTTAAGCTCGCTTTGCATCTGCTCGCGCAGTTTCAGATCGAGCGCGCCCAGCGGCTCGTCGAGCAACAGCACGCGCGGACGATTGACCAACGCACGCGCCAGCGCGACGCGCTGCCGCTGACCACCCGACAATTGCGAAGGCTTGCGTTCGCCAAAACCGGTCAGCGCCACCATCTCCAGCGCCTCGTCGCTGCGCGCGTAGCGCTCGGCCTTGCCGACGCCTTTGACCATCAATCCATAGGCGACGTTGTCGCGCACATTCATGTGCGGAAACAATGCGTAATCCTGGAACACTGTATTCACATCGCGCGCGAACGGCGGCACACCGGCCGCCTCGACACCGTGGATACGGATCGAGCCGCGCGTGGGCCGCTCGAAACCCGCGATCAGGCGAAGGCAGGTGGTCTTGCCGGAACCGGACGGCCCGAGCATCGAAAAAAACTCGCCCTCGGCGATGGCGATGGACACCCCGTCCACCGCCTGCACTTTGCCGTAGGTGCGGGATACGTCCTGGAATTCGACAGCGTTGCTCATATCCTGTTTCTACTTCCCGTTTCTACTTCCGGGCAACTCACTCCAGCAATCGCCGAATGAGGTCGCATTCAAAAAAAAGCGAGGGGAGTTTCCCCCTCGCTTCGTTCACGGCGCGCAACGCATGAATCAGCCACCCATGATGCTGATGTAATCCTGGGTCCAGCGGCTGTAGGGCACGCATTCGCCCTGCTTGCACTTGGCCTCGGGAGTGCGCCAGAAATGGATCTGGTCGAACGCATCGAAACCATTGGTCTTGCAGCCTTCGGCTCCGAGCAAGGCATTGTCCTTGCACGCAGCCGGAACGGCCGGCAGCGAGCCGAACCACGAAGCCAGGTCGCCCTGCACTTTCGGATTAAGCGACCACTCGATCCAGGCATACGCGCAGTTGGGATGTTTGGCTTCGGAATGCATCATCGTGGTGTCCGCCCATCCGGTCACGCCCTCGGCGGGAATCACCGAGGCGATCGGCTGTTTTTCCGCTTGCAGTGCATTGACCTGATAAGGCCATGAACCGGAAGCGACCACGCCTTCGTTCTTGAAATCGCTCATCTGCACCGTGCTGTCGTGCCAATAGCGATGGATCAGGGCTTTTTGCTTGCGCAGCAAGTCCAGCGCCGCGGCGTATTGTTTTTCGTTGAGCTCATACGGGTCGGTGATGCCCAGTTCCGGCTGCTTGGTCATCAGGTACAGCGCCGCATCGGCAATGTAGATCGGGCCATCGAATGCCTGCACACGGCCTTTGTTGGACTTGCCGTCGGGAAGTTTCTGATCCTCGAACACCACGCTCCAACTGGTGGGCGGCGTCTTGAAGACTTTCGTGTTGTACATCAACACATTTGGCCCCCACTGGTAGGGCGCGCCGTAGTGCTTGCCATCGACGGTATGCCACGGCGCGTTCTGCAAGCGCGGGTCGATGGTGTTGTAGGACTTGATGCGGCTGATGTCGATGGGCTGCACTTTTCCGCCGGCCACCAATCGCAACGACGCGTCACCGGACGCAGTCACCAGGTCGTAGCCGCCTTGGTTCATCAGCGAAACCATTTCGTCTGAAGTGGCCGCCGTCTTGACGTTGACCTTGCAGTTGGTCTGCTTTTCGAAACCGGTGACCCAATCGTAGTTCTTGTCGCTCTCGCCACGCTCGACGTAACCGGGCCAGGCGATGATGTCGAGCTGGCCTTCGAGTGCCGGAGCGGCTGCCGTTGCCGGCGCCGCTTTTTCGGCGGAAGGGGCGGCCTGTTCTTTCTTGCAGGCCGACAACGCCAGAGCGACGGTCGCGGCCAAAATCAGGGGCTTGGTGAGGTTGGACATTTCCGTATGCCTTATGCGCAAGGAATGGATCGATCGGGGCCACCTGGGACAAGTAGCCTCGGGCCTGGGACAAATCGGCGCCACGGCAAGACTTTGAGCCGAAGCGAGGTCGCCGAAGTGTCAAGGATATTAACCGCTTTGTCATCGAATTGGTCAACACGACCGGCTTGGGATGCATCCGTTGCGACCGTTCCGCCAGCAATCCTTCGCTTCGCCGAGCCAGTCCGAATCCACGAAAAATCATTCGGAAAAAACGTGACGCTTCAACGCACGATCAATGCAAATTCGAGCCACCGCCCATCCACCCAATCGCCGTCATGATCGCTGCTGTGGCACTGCATCACCCGGCAGCGTGATCTGGACGACATGCTCTTTTTCATCATCGACCAGTGCGATGTATCGATCCGCCTGCTGCTTGCCATCCACGATCGTCCGGCCTGCCGCTTCTGCATCGCCAGCCCGCAACACGGTAATGCGATAGAGCGATTTGCCGAACCGGTAATGCAGCTCGAACGAAGGCCAGTGCGCCGGCATCACCGGCAACAGATGCAGGCGATCGCCTTCCCGGCGCAAACCCAGCAAGGACTCGACGATCAGCCGGTACATCCAGCCGGCCGAGCCGGTGTACCAACTCCATCCACCACGCCCCACATGCGGAGCCACGCCATAGACGTCGGCCGCGACCACGTAGGGCTCGACCTTGTAGATCTGTACGCCATCGGCGGTCTTGCCGTGATTGACCGGATTGATCATCTGCATGATTTCCCAGGCGCGTACACCATCGCCCAGTTCGGCGAACGCCATCGCCGCCCAGACGGCGGCATGCGTGTATTGTCCGCCGTTTTCGCGAACCCCGGGCACGTAGCCTTTGATGTAGCCCGGATCGAGCGCGGAACGGTCGAACGGCGGATCGAGCAATTGCACCAGCCCCGCATCGCGGCGCACCAGGCGTTGATCGAGCGAGCGCATTGCCTGTTGCCTGCGTTCTTCCGGTGCCGCGCCAGAAAGCACCGACCAGCTTTGCGCGATCGAATCGATCTGGCACTCATCGTTGCTTGCCGAACCCAGCGGCGTGCCATCGTCGAAATAGGCGCGGCGATACCAGTCGCCATCCCAGCCGTTGGCTTCGATGTTCACCCGCAATTTCTCCGCTTCTTCCCGGCAATGCCCGGCGAAGTTTTCGTCATCGTGCAAGCGGGCGATCTCGGCAAAGCGCAGCAACACTTCGTACTGGAAGAATCCCAACCAGATGCTCTCGCCACGGCCGTGTTCGCCGACCCGGTTCATGCCGTCGTTCCAATCGCCCGAGCCGATCAGCGGCAAACCATGCGTGCCGCGATCCATGCCCTTGCCGATGGCACGCACGCAATGCCGGTACAGGCTTTCGTGTTGTTCCGAGCGCGACGGCCGGTCGTAGTACGACTCCTCCTCGATACTCACCGGCCGGCCTTCGACATAGCCGGCGACCTCATCGAGCACGCTGCGATCGCCGGTCGCCAGCACATAGCGGGCCACCGCCAGCGGCAACCACAGATAGTCGTCCGAGCAGCGGGTGCGCACGCCGCGATCGAGCGGCGGATGCCACCAATGCTGCACATCGCCTTCGGGGAACTGATGCGATGCGCACAACAGCAAATGCTGCCGCGCGCGTTGCGGCGCAGCGTGAATCATCGCCATCGAGTCCTGCAATTGATCGCGGAATCCGAACGCGCCGCTGGACTGGTAAAAACCACTGCGCGCCATGAATCGGCAGGCGATGGTCTGGTACATCAACCAACCGTTGGCGAGCATGTCGATGGCCGGATCGGGCGTGCGCACCTGCACCGCGCCCAGGGTTTCCCGCCAGTGCTCATGGACCGCCGAAAAAGCATCCAGCGCCGCTTGCGCACCGCGGAACTGCTGCACCAATTCGACTGCCGCCTTGGTGTTGTAACCCATGCCCAATCGGAAGACCACCTCCCGCTCCTCGCCTGCCGCCAGATCGAACCCGACCTGCAGCGTCGCGCAAGGGTCCAGCCCGGCGCCGACACGGCCGGACAAGCGCGCGCGCGACAATGCCGCCGGTGCGCGCAGGCTGCCATTGCGCCCGATGAATTCACCGCGATCGCCGCTGATGGAACGATACGGCTCATCGACATCGAAAAAAGCCACACGTCCGGCGAACTCGGTGTTGTGCGCGTTGCGCGCGAACAAGGCGCCGGTCGCCGGATCGGTTTCGGTCACCACATGCATCGCCGATTTGGAACGCAGATCGGCCAACACCCATTCGGCGTAAGCGGTCGCCGAAAGCCGCCGGTGCCGGTCGGAATCGTTGCGCACACGCAGCACCGAGAATTTGATCGGCGCATCCCGCGCCACATACATCCATAACTGGGTGTGGATGCCTTCATCGCTGTGCTCGAACACGCTGTAGCCGAATCCGTGCCGCGCCCGGTACTGCCCGGTGCCGCGACGCGGCAAGGGCGTGGGCGACCAGTAATAGCCGGTTTCCTCGTCGCGCAGGTAGAACGCCTCGCCACTGGTATCGCTGACCGGATCATTGCTCCAGGATGTGAGCCGGAACTCATGCGCGTTCTCACCCCAGGTATAGGCGCTGCCGCTTTCGGAAACGATCGTGCCGAAACCGGGATTGGCCAGCACATTGACCCAGGGCGCGGGCGTGTTTTGTTCCCCGTCCAGCGTGATGACGTACTCGTTGCCATCGGCCTGGAATCCGCCCCAGGAATTGTCGAAGACCAGATCGTCTATTTTCTCGAGTTGGGCCAGCGGCTCGATGCGCCGGCCCCGGCCCGGCTCGAAACGCGGCAACTGCGCGTCCACCAGACGCCGGCCGACTTGCTCGGCGAGCGTGCCGCGGCTGTCGGAAAGAATCACCCGCGCCACCGCCTTGACCAGCAGGCGATCCTCGCTGGAAATCTGCTGCGCCGGACGCACGAAGATGCCGCCGCCCGGACGATCGATCATGCTCGCCTCGATGCTCGACGCGATCAAACCCATGATCAGATCGTGCAGGTGTTGCCGGTAACCGGCGTGGTCCTCGTTCCAGATCACCAAGTCCACCGCCAGGCCCTTGAGCCGCCAGTACGCATGCGCCTGCACCAGTTGCCGGACCAGTTCGATGTTGGCCGGGTCGGCGATCTGCACCAGCACGATCGGCAGATCGCCGGAGATGCCCTGGCCCCACAGGCCGGACTGCCCGCGCTGGTTCTTGATCAGCACGCTGCTGTCGGCGCGCAGCGAGGCATTGGCATAGACGATGGAACCGGCCAGGCGCTCGTACATCTGCGCATCGGACTGGCTGGCATTGAGTTGTTGCAACAACACCTGGCTGTGCGTCCAGGCCAGATCGAACACGCGATCGGCCAGATGCCGGTCGCGGTATTTCTCGATCAGGCGCAGGCAATCCTCGCGGCTTTCGCTCACGCCCATGACCATGTCCACGGTCGCCGACTGCTCGGGGTCGAGCGTGATCCTGACGCGAATGGCGACGATCGGATCGAGCACCGAGCCTGCGCTGTCGGACAGCCGCGTATCGGCGTCCGCGCGCCGCTCGAAAACCGCCGGCCGGGAAAGATTGTTGCCGCGTCCGATGAAGCGCGAGCGGTCGGTTTCGTAGGAAATCTCGTCGATGTCGGCATCGTGCACCGCCATCAGATGGCACAGCCACAAATTGTGCTCATCGGCCGAACGCGGACGGCGCGTGCACAAGATCGCCTGCAGCGGCTTGACCAGTTCGGTCTGCACGAACAATTTGCTGAACGCCGGATGCAGCGCATCCGACATCGCCGGCGCCAGTACCACCTCGGCATAGCTGGTGATCTCTATCGTCCGCCGGGTGCGTCCGCGATGGGTGATGCGGATGCGGCGCAGTTCGATGTCGTCCTCGGGCGAGACGACGATTTCGGTATGCGCATCGAAATCGCGCTCGCGCACGCGGAACTCGGCGCGGGCGTCGGAGAATATCGCTTCGTAGACTTCCGGCCGCTTCAATGTCGGCTGGTGCGCGCAGGACCAGAACTCGCCGCTGGCGACATCGCGCAGATAGCAGAACGCGCCCCAATGATCGCGCGTACTGTCTTCCTGCCAGCGCGTGATGGCCATGTCCTTGCAGCGGCTGTAACCGGCTCCGGCACTGCTGAGCAGCACGTGGTAGCGGCCGTTGGACAACAATTGCACCGCCGGCCGCGGCGTGTCCGGATCGGTGAAGATGCGCAGCTTGGTTTCGGCGACGCGCGAGGCGGTGTTGTCGAACGGGAACTCGGCCGTGTGCAGGAATTCCGCCGCCGTTTTCGGTATGCGCTCTTGCAGCAACAGCGCATTGGCGCGGAACTGCGGATCGGACTCGAAACGCTTTTGCATCGGCCGGTCCAGCAACGAATACACCAGCGACAGCAAGGTCATGCCCTGGTGATGGGCCATGTACGAGCCGACCACCGCGCTGCTTTGCCCGCGCGGCAATCGTGCTGGCGTGTAGTCGATCGCCTCGTGCAGGCCGTAGCGCCCCGCCAATCCTTCGGCTGCGAGCCGTTGCAAATTCGCGCAGGCCGATTCGGGCGCGACCATCAGCGCCAGCGCAGAAGCATATGGCGCGATCACCAGATCTTCGGCCAGACCGCGCTTGAGGCCGAGCCCCGGCACGCCGAAGGCCCGGTATTGATAATTGAGATGGATATCGACGGTGTTGTAGCCCGACTCGGAAACGCCCCAAGGCACGCCGCGCTGGTTGCCGTATTCGATCTGCCGCACCACCGCCGCGCGGCAGGTCTGATCGAGCAGCGTGCCCTCGTAGGTCGGCATCACCAGCAGCGGCATCAGGTACTCGAACATCGAGCCGCTCCAGGACAACAGCACCGGCTCGCCATCGGTGGTGGTCAGCAGCCGTCCCAGCGTGAACCAGCCTTCCTGCGGCAAGCGGCCTTGCGCGATCGCCACGAAACTCGCCAACCGCGCCTCGGACGCGAGCAGATCGTAATAAGCGCCATCGAGGCGCCGTTCGTGCACGTTATAGCCGACCGAGAGCAGATCGCGGTTGGGGTCGTAGAGAAAATCGTATTCCATCGTCGCCAGATCGATCGCTTGCTGTGCCAGCGTGTCGATCGTGGCAAGCCGCTCCCTGGCCCGATTGCGAATCGATTCGAGCGCGCCGCGCAATGGCGGCAGGAACGGCGAAGGATCGATTTCGGCCAACTGGCGCAAGGTCGGAATGCCCGCGAACAGATTCTCCAGGACCGGCAAGGGATCGATGGGGTCGTGATCGCTGTGAACGGAATCGTTTCGGTTCGTTGCGCTTTGACCAGAAGCGAGCACTTCAGGATCGGGCGCATCAGGATCGAGCACAGAGAAATCGAGCTTCGGCCCCGGATTGCCCGGGTTCGCGCCTTCCGCATGCAGCCAGGGAAAGAATTCAACCAGCTCGCCACCGATGTCGCGGCATTGCGAAACCAGGGCCCCCGCCCAGAAATGCGATTCGTTGTCAGGCGCGTCGATGATCTCCGCGATTATCCTGCCGGCACTTGCCTGCAAGCGCTGCAGGCAATGCAGCGCCGCCGACACCGAAACCGGCGGTGAAGCGCGCGAGGCATCGAGTTCGTTCTGGAAATCGAACGAGCGCTGCCAGGCCGGATGATCGACGGTCAGCGTTTGCCGCAAAACATCGAGCGTGTCGTCCAGACCATCGAACATGCGCGTCTCGAACAAGCGCTCATCGGCCAGCGCCAGCAAACCCGTGCGCAAGGTCAATACATGACCGGCGAGGTTGCCGCTATCGACCGTGGACACATATTGCGGCGGCAAAGGCTGCAACGTGAGCGTGTCGTACCAGTTGAACAGATGCCCACGATGGCGCTCGAGCCGGCGCACGGTCGCGAAGGTCTTGCCGGTGCGCTCGATCAACCGCCCCGCCGAAAGATAGCCGAAGTCGTACGCGGCCAGATTGGCCAACAGCGCCAAACCGATATTGGTCGGCGAGGTGCGATGGGCAATCCCGACCAGTGGCCGCTCCTGCACATTGTCCGGCGGCAGCCAATTTTCATCCGGCCCGACGAAGACATCGAAAAACGCCCAGGTCCGGCGTGACAGCATGCGCAGGAACTGTGTCTGCGTCGGCGCCAGTGCCAATCCCCATTGCACGCGCGGCCGGCTGACCCACCACGAAACGATCGGCGATGCGAACCACAGCAACAGCACGGGCGCGGCCAGGGCCAACACGCCAGGGCGCGAGACCGACAAGTAAGCGGCCGTTGCCAGCGACAGCAACGGACCGATCCACATCGCCCGATACAATGCGGGAAGGTCGTTGCTGCTATCGCGCTCGACCTCGCTCGAGGGTTTCCACTGCAACAGATGACGCCGGCTCACGCCCATGCGCCAGAGCGTGCGGGCGATCGCATCCAGGCTGTAATACGCCTCGTGCGGCAGCCATGCCAAGGTCAAAACCGCACGCATGAAATGCCGGCCCGCCGATTGCAGCGCAACTCTGATGTGCTGGTCGATCAGCACATCGCGCGATTTCTTCAACAGCTCCAGCCACGAGGAAAGCGTGGGGGAGATGAAAATCACCGCCAGTACCGCCAGCGTCCACCAAAGTACCTGCGAGATCGCAACCCAGCCAAACACCAGCAAGACCAGCACGGCCAGTGGCACCAGACTGCGGCGCAGATTGTCGAAAATCTTCCAGCGCGACAATGCCGACAGCACATTGCGCTCGCGCCGTCCCGATGGCGTCCGCACCCAGGGCAGCAGCCACGGCAGCAACTGCCAGTCGCCGCGAATCCAGCGGTGCCGGCGGCTCACATCGGCGCTGTAGCGCGCCGGATATTCCTCGTACATCTGCACATCGCTGAGCAGGCCCGAACGCGCGCAGCAACCTTCGAGCAAATCGTGGCTGAGGATACTGTCGTCGGCAAAACGCCCCTCCAGCGCCTGCGTCAGCACATCGACATCGTAGATGCCCTTGCCGATGAAAGAGCCTTCGCCGAACAAGTCCTGGTAAACATCCGACACTGTGCGCGTATAAGGGTCGATGCCCGCATCGCTGCCGAACCAGCGCGCGTATTCCGACCGCGCCACGCTGGGCAGACTGATGCCGATACGCGGCTGGAGAATGGCATAGCCGGCGACCACGCGCCGCGACGCCTCGTCATACAACGCACGATTGAGCGGATGCATCATCGCGCCGATGAATTGCCGTGCCGAATCGCGCGGCAACTGCGTATCGGTATCGAGCGTGATGATGTACCTGGTCTGCAAGAGCACCTCGATATCGCCGACGACCGCGGAAAACCGCTCACGGCCGCTGCCGCGCAGCAGCGCGTTGAGCTCGGCGAGCTTTCCGCGTTTTCGCTCGTAGCCGATCCAGGCTTGTTCACGTGCGTTCCAACGGCGCGGCCGATGGAACAGGAAGAAGCGATCGGCGCCGCTATCGGCATATTTTTCGTTGAGCGCCTCGATGCGCTGCCGGGCCAGGCTCAACAACGGCTCGTCCTGCGCCAGCGTTTCGCTGGGCGCATCCATGAAATCGGTCAGCAAGCCGAAATGCAGATGCGGATCGCGATTGGCCAGATAGCGCACTTCCAGCGCTTCGACCAGATCCTCGATGCCCTGCTCGCTGCCGAGCATGGTCGGGATCACGACGAGTGTGCGCGCCTGCATCGGAATGCCATCGGCATAGTCCATGCGCGGCAACACCTGCGGCGCGACCAGCAAGGTCGCGGTCCAATTGACCAGACCGATCGCGATCTGGCTGGAAGCCAGCAAGCCCAGTGCCGCCAACGCGATCATCGGCCACTCGGAAAAACCATCGTGGCTTGCCATCACCAGCAAGGCCCAGGTCATCGACAGCGACAGGACCAGCACCGGCCCCAGATACACTTTCAGCGGCGATCGCAGCGCCGCTCGCTGCAAGGTCTCGATCAAGCCGTAACGCGCGGCGATTCGTTTTTCCAGTTCGGGCAATCCGCCATCTATCAGATAGAACCCGACATGTGCGCGGCGGTCGTCGCTGCCTTCGCTGCGCTGGACGGCCACGGCGAGGTCGATCGCGGCATCGGCGATTTTTTCCTCGGTGAGTTGGCTTTTCTTGGCCAGCGTCTCGATCACATGGCGATAGTGGTCGCGCGTGGCGAAATCCATCTGCGGATAAACGCCTGCAGGATCGTTGCGCAGCGCACGCTCGACCACACTCATGGTTTCGACGAACTCGCGCCAATCCATCGCCGAGAGGAAACGCAGACTGCCGATACTGTTGCTGATCGAAACCTGGTCGGCCGCCAGTTGTTGCGCCTCCAACTGCACCAGATGCTCCACGCTCAGGCCCGACTCGGACAGCCGCTGTTCGATCCAGGTCAAGGGCAATGCCAGCGCCGGGCCTTGCCCTTGCAGACGGCGTGCCAACTCGGCGACGAACGAGCCGGTCATTGGCGGATTGGAGCGCGCCATGTCGGCGACGATCAGCACCACGCTCTTGGGATCACTCTCGGCGATCTCGGTCATCGTGTCGGCCCATTCGGCCGCGGCATCGCGATCGCTCCAATCGGTCATCACCCGGGCCGCGACCCGGCGCAGGTTCTCGATCAATGCCAGGCGCAGCATGATCGGAATGGCCCACAACTCGCCGAGTTCGAGCGGCGTGACGGTCTGATAGGACGCAACGAAGCGGCTCAGGCTTTCGCCATTGACCCGGCCATCGCCGTGCGAGATGGCTTCCAGGGCGATGTCGTAAACACGCGGCAAGCCCATCGAAGGCCCGGTGAGCAGGCGCGGCAACTGGCGGCTGTAGCCCTTGGGCAAATGTTTTTGCGCGGTGCGGATCTGCTCTTCGATCAGATAGTAGTTATCGAGCAGCCACTCGCCGGCTGGAGTGATCCTGCGGCTGGCGCGCGTGGCGGCCGTGAGCATCACGCAGGTATCGATCAGGACCGCTTCGTTGTCGGTCAACCGGGTCAGCAGCAAATTTCCCGCCGGTTGCTGGCTCAGTCGATGCAACCGCGCCAGGGCGCGGCCGTGACGTTCCATCTGGTCGGCGCTGAACAGCTCCGAGCGCAGCGCCGGTTCATCCTCGTGCCGGCGGCGCAATACCGAACGCTGGCGCAACAAGGCACGCCAGCGCGAGAGTCTGATGAAACGTAGCAGGCTGCCGATCTTCAAATTCAAAGGCCCGTTCGATGCTTGTTGCAACAATCATTGCGACAAAAACCAAACTCCTACCCGGCCGAGCGTGGTAGCGGAAACGCCTGAATCACCTCATCCATTCTTTCTTGAACGGCCTGCGCCTGGATCGGACCATGCCCATGCCCGGGCGCCGTTCGCCATGATCCTACCCCCGTCGCCGCGCCGGTGAGTCAAAATTTCGCTGGGGCTTGTTTCGTTGGCCGAACTGTATTCATGGTTCGGCTCCTTGGCTCATTGATGCGGCGCGCTGAAATTCATCGGAAAAATCGCTGCTTCCGAAAAACCAACGCCCATCGCACCACTCGGCCGGGGCTTTCGAGTATGGACCTGTTCGCGGGTAACGGCGGCGAACCGAAACGCTTATTTTCGCTTTTGATTGCTCACGCCATGCGGCACATGCCCGGTCGCCACGTGCTGGCGGGCATTTTCGACGTTGTGGTGGGAATCGTCGAAAAAAATATCGGCGCCGAACGCTTCCAGGAACGGGCCCTTATCCCGGCCTCCGAGAAACAAGGCTTCATCCAGGCGCACGCCCCACTCGCGCAAGGTCAGGATGACGCGCTTGTGCGCGGGCGCCGAACGCGCGGTCACCAGCGCCGTGCGGATGGGTGAATCCTGCGCCGGAAACGCCGCCTGCAATGCGTGCAGCGCCGCGAGAAACCCGCGGAACGGCCCGCCCGCGAGCGGCTCGTGGGCGCGCTGGCGTTCGTTGGCGTGGAAAGCGTCCAGGCCGTCTTCCTGTGATACGCGCTCGGACTCGTCGCCGAAGATCACCGCATCACCATCGAAGGCGATGCGCAGTTGGTCGTGGGTTTTTTCCGGCGCCTTCGATGGCAGGATGGTCGCCGCGGCCACGCCTTGTTCGAGTGCACGGCGCACCGATTCGGGATTGGCCGACAAAAACAACTGCGCGCCGAACGGCTGGATGTACGGCGTGATCGGCGCACCGCTGGTGAACACCGCGCGGGAAATGCCCAGGCCGTAGTGCTCGATGGAATTGAAAATCCGCAGACCCGTGTCGGAGGAGTTGCGCGAGAGCAGCACCACTTCCACGCGCGGCGCATCGGCGGGCGCATCGACATTCATCGCCAGCAGCTTGCGCACCAGCGGAAACGCGATGCCCGGCGCCAGTGTCACGTTCTCATGCGCGCGCTGATCTTCGGCATAGGCTTCGAGCCCCTGGTCCTCGAACAGCGCATGTCCGTGTTCGAGATCGAACAACGCCCGTGCGGTGATGGCGACGGTGAGTTTGTCTGCGGCGACGGCGTTCATGCGGCAAGCTTATCGCGGAAGCGAAGGTCAGGTGGTGAACTGCTCGTTGAGGATGCGCTCTTCGAGGTTGTGCTCGGGGTCGAACAGCAAAGTCACCGTGCGGTCGCGCGACTCGCGGATGCTGACCTCCAGCACATTGCGGACTTCGTGCGAATCGGCGGTCGCGCTGATCGGGCGCTTGTAGGGGTCGAGCACTTCGAGCTTGATCTGCGTGCTCGAACGCAACAAGGCTCCACGCCAGCGGCGCGGACGGAACGCGGCAATCGGCGTGAGCGCGATCACCGACGAACCCAGCGGCAGGATCGGCCCATGCGCGGAAAAATTGTAGGCGGTGCTGCCCGCCGGCGTGGCGACCAGCATGCCGTCGCAGATCACTTCCTCCAGCCGCACCTGGCCGTTGAGATGCACGCGAAGATGCGCGGCCTGGCGCGTCTGCCGCAGCAGCGACACTTCGTTGTAGGCCAGCGAACTGACCGTGGTGCCGGCCTCGGTGGTGGCGACCATTTCCAACGGATGCAATACCGCAGGTTCCGCCGCATGCAGGCGTTGCGGCAGTTGGTCAGACTGGAAGTGGTTCATCAAGAATCCCACCGTGCCCAGCTTCATGCCGAACACCGGCAGGTTTTTCTCGCCGAAGCGGTGCAGGGTCTGCAACATGAAACCATCGCCGCCCAGCGCGCAAATGACATCGGCGTCATCGGGCCCGTGCTGTCCGTGGACAGCGATCAACTGCGCCAGCGCCGATTGCGCTTCGGTGGTGTTGCTGGCGAGAAAGGCGATGCGCGGATGAGCGGGCAAGGTCACGCGGGAAATCCTTTCGTTGTTGTCATGGCAAAACGCGCACACGCACGGCGAGGCAATCATCAGGCAATCGGCAAGCGATTGCCGCTCCTGATTTTCCCGGCATGTTCCACTGGCCCGATCCCACCCAACCCCGGCGCGTCGATCGGCCCACTGAAACAATGCCCTGTCGTGACGGCCTTCGTCCATGACGAAGGCCGATTCGCACTTGCCGCATTCAACGAAGTATCACGCCTGCCTTCGCAAGCGCAATACGAGTCCTACAGCGCACGCGTCCCCGTCGAGGCGATCTGGGTCAAGCGCCGCACCGCCACCGACAGCGTGGCGAAATCCATGCCGCGCAGTTTGCGCATGTCGGTGAACATGCTCAGCGTGTACTTGAGCGCCGCGTCGTCACGCGCCAGCCACTGGCCGACCAGCGTGTCGAGCTTGCCGCCCGGCGCCGCCGAAGCCAGCACGATACCGACCAGCGTGCGCTGCTGCGCCTGCAGCTCATCACGCAACACACCACGCGCCTGTGCATGCCAGCGATCCTCGACCGGCAGTTTTTCCACGTTGTCCATCAGCCACTTGCTGTGCAAGGCATCGCCCAGCGCGAAATACACATGCGCGACATCGGCCACGTCGAGCTTGCGCTCCAGCGCGACTTCGATGATGTCCAGACCGTAGGTCAGATACGGCAGGCTGGCGAAATCCTGTGCCAGTTCCGCCGGGAAGCCCTGTTGCTGCCACTTATCCTTGTCCGCTTGCATCGCAGCACGCGCCTCGGCGGGCAGGATCTTCGGCAAGGCCTGGCGCAAGGCCAGCATCGGCGCGGCATAGCGCTCGACCTCGGCGGCGATGTGCAAGCTCCCGCCCGGACGGCCGAGCAACCAGCGGGTCACGCTGCGCTGCAAATGCCAGATGCCGGTCAACGCCGCGATCTGCGCGCTCTCGGGGACTTTCAGATCCAGTTCGTCGATGCCCGCCCACATCGCACGCGCATCCAACACTTCGCGGCTGATGCTGTAGGCCTTGGCGATCTGCGCCGGGGTTTCGCCGGTGTCTTCCTGCATGCGCTGCAGGAAGGTCGCGCCCATGCGGTTGACCATCGAGTTGGTCACCGCGGTGGCGATGATCTCGCGGCGCAGACGATGGTTTTCCATGTCGGCGGCGTAGCGGTCCTGCAAGGCTTTCGGGAAGTAGCGCACCAGTTCCTTCGACAAGTGCGGGTCTTCCGGCACGTCCGAGTCGAGCATCTGGTTGAAGATCACGATCTTGTCGTACGACAGCAACACCGCCAGCTCCGGCCGGGTCAGGCCCTTGCCGCGCGCTTTGCGGTCGTTGAGCTCGGCATCGCTGGGCAGGAATTCGATCGCGCGATCGAGCAAACCTTGCGATTCCAGAGTCCGGATGAAATGCCCGAACGATCCCAGCCGCGACGCGCTCATCGCTTCCATCAGGCTGATCGCCTGGTTCTGCCGGTAGTTGTCGTTGATGACCAGCTCGCCGACCTCGTTGGTCATGCTCGCCAGCAGCGCGTTGCGCTGGGCCATGGTCAGCTCGCCGCGCTGGGTGATGGCGTTGAGCAGGATCTTGATGTTCACCTCGTGGTCGGAGGTGTCCACACCGGCGGAGTTGTCGATGAAATCGGTATTGAGCAGTACACCCGTCTGCGCCGCTTCGATACGGCCGCGCTGGGTCATGCCCAGGTTGCCGCCCTCGCCGATGATCTTGCAGCGCAGCTCGTTGCCGTTCACGCGCAGGCCGTTGTTGGCACGGTCGCCGCATTCGGCGTGCGATTCGGTGCTGGCCTTGATGTAGGTGCCGATGCCGCCGTTCCAGATCATGTCCACCGGCGCCTTGAGGATGGCGTTGATCAGGTCGGTCGGCGCCAGGTGATCGGCGTCGATGCCCAACGCCGCCTTGGCCTCGGGCGTGAGTGAAATCGATTTCGCCGTGCGCGGATACACGCCGCCACCCGCCGAAATCAGCGCGCGATCGTAATCGTCCCAACTCGAGCGCGGCAGCTTGAACATCCGCTCACGTTCGGCGAACGACTGCGCCGCATCGGGATTGGGATCGATGAAAACATGCCGGTGATCGAACGCCGCCACCAGACGGACGTGTTTGGACAAAAGCACGCCGTTGCCGAACACGTCGCCGGACATGTCGCCGATACCGACCGCGGTGAAATCCTGACTTTGGCAATCGCGACCCAAGGCGCGGAAGTGGCGCTTGACCGACTCCCAGCCGCCGCGCGCGGTGATGCCCATGCCCTTGTGGTCGTAACCGACCGAACCACCCGAAGCGAACGCATCGCCGAGCCAGTAGTTGTGCTCGGCGGACAGGCCGTTGGCGATATCGGAGAACTTCGCCGTGCCCTTGTCCGCCGCCACCACCAGGTACGTGTCGTCGCCGTCATGGCGAACCACATCGACCGGATGCGCCACCTGGCCATCGACCAGGTTGTCGGTGATATCGAGCAAACCGTTGATGAAACGCTTGTAACAGGCAATGCCCTCGGCCAGCATCGCATCGCGGTCGCCGCCAACGGGCGGGCGCTTGACGAAGAACCCGCCCTTGGAGCCCACCGGCACGATCACCGTGTTCTTCACCATCTGTGCCTTGACCAGGCCCAGCACTTCGGTGCGGAAATCCTCGCGGCGATCGGACCAACGCAGGCCGCCGCGCGCCACCGGGCCAAAGCGCAGATGCACGCCTTCGACGAACGGCGAGTAAACGAAAATTTCCCGATACGGACGCGGCTTGGGCAAGTCCGGCACCTTGGCCGGATCGAACTTGAAGCTGATGTAGTCGGCGTGTTGGCCGGCCTCGCCCTTGCGCTGGAAGAAGCTGGTGCGCAGCGTGGCGTTGATCACCGACTTGAACCCGCGCAGGATGCGGTCCTCGTCGATGCTCGAAACACTTTCGAGCAAGATCGCCAGCGCATCCATGCAGGCATCGATCTGCGCATCGCGATCCAGACCGCGGTCGGCGCCCATTTCCTCGAGAATCGTCGCCAGCTTCTCGCGCTCGGCCACCGGCACCACCGCGGTCAACGACGCGCGCAGCGCCTCGCAGGTGCTGGGATCGGCCTTGATATCGCGGCCGGGCTCGAAACGCGCCTCGAACAACTCGATCAGCAAACGCGCGATCAACGGATAACGTGCCAGCGTCTCTTCCATGTAGATCTGCGAGAACGTCACGCCAGTTTGCAGAAGATATTTGCAATAACCGCGCAGCACCGCGACCTGGCGCCAATCCAGCCCGGCAGCCAGCACCAGTCGATTGAAGCCGTCGCTTTCGGCATCGCCGCGCCACACCGCGCCGAACGCCTGCTCGAAACGGGCACGCGCCGAAACCACATCGACCTTGCCCGACAATTGCTCGACCTCGAAATCCTGGATGACCACACGTCCGTCTTCCAGATCGAGCTCGTAGGGATGTTCGCTGTTGATGCGCACGCCCAGGTTTTCCAGCATGGGCAAGGCATCGGAGAGCGCGATTTCCTTGCCGAGGCGGAACAGCTTGAAGCGCAATTGCTCGTCGGCGCTGCGATACAGGGACAAGCGCAGATCGCTTTCGCCAGCGAGCGAAGCAGCCTGCAGCAAATCGCTGGCGGCCAGTTCCGGCGTCACCGATTCGATGTAGCCGGCCGGCAAGGCGCGGCCGAAGCGATTGAACAAGCGGGTGCCGCGTTCGTCGCCGTGCTCGCGCACCAATTGATCGCGCAGCTCGTCATGCCAGTTGCGCACGATCTGCGCCAATTCCGCTTCCAGCGCTGCCGGATCGCCGTAGGCGCTGGAACCGCGCTTGGGACGGATGGTCAGGTGCAACTGCGCCAGCGGCGATTCGCCGATCTGGATGTTGGTATCCAGGCGCTCACCGTTGAGCTCGCGCATCAGCAATGCTTCGATGCGCTCGCGGATTTCCGTGCTGAACCGATCGCGCGGGATGTACACCAGCGCCGAATAAAAACGTCCGTGCCGGTCGCGGCGCAGGAACAATCTCGTACGCACGCGCTCTTGCAAGCTCAGGATGCCCATGCAGGTATGCGTGAGTTCCTCGGTGTCGGACTGGAACATCTCGTCGCGCGGCAGCGTCTCGAGGATGTGCCGCAAGGCCTTGCCGCTGTGACTGTTCTCGCCCAGTCCGGAAGCCGCCATCACCGCCGCGTAGCGCTGGCGCAGCAAGGGAATGTCCCACGGACGGCGGCTGTAGGCGCTGGAGGTGTACAGGCCCAGGAACCGCTGCTCGGCGATGGCCCGGCCGTTGGCATCGAATTTCAGGACGCCGATGTAATCCATGTAGCCGGCGCGGTGCACCGTGGCGCGGGCGTTGGTCTTGGTCAGGATCAAGGGATCGAGCTTCGTCCCCGGCGGCAGGTCCGAAGCGGCCAATCCTGTCAACGGATGCGGCACGGCTTGCGCGTCCTTGCCGCGCATCAAACCAAGGCCGCTGCCATTGACCGCGCACAGCATGCCGCGCCCGTCGCGCTCGGTGACCTCGTATTCGCGATAACCCAGGAAAGTGAAGTGATTGTCGGCCGTCCAGCGCAAAAACTCCTGCGCCTCGGCACGGGTCTGATCACTGGCGGGCATCACGCGCTGACCGAGTTCGTCGGCGATGGCCAGCATTTTTTCGCGCATGGCCTTCCAGTCGGCGACCGAGGCGCGCACATCGGCCAATGCGTCGGCGATGGCGGTCTGCAATTTCGCCAGATCCTCGGCGCTGGCCTGGCGATCGACTTCCAGGTGCATGTACGACTCGGCGGCACCTTCGCCAACGCCGGTCAGGTTACCGGCCGCATCGCGGCCGATGGCGATGACCGGATGCACGATGACGTGCATCGTGATGTTGTTCTGCGCCAGGACCATGCTGACCGAATCGACCAGGAATGGCATGTCGTCGTGAATGATTTCGATGACCGTGTGGCCGTTGTCGAACGCAGCGCCGGCCTCGGGATTGAACACGCGGATCCGCGCCTGGCCCGCCGCGCGGTTCTGCGCGAACGTCAGCCAGTCCAAAGCCACACCCGCCCAGTAACCGACGGGACGAATCTCCAACTCTTCCTGCGGCAGCCGCGCATAGAACGCCTGCGCGAACGAAACACCGTGAGCCTGCTGCGCCGCGGGTAGCGCGGCCTTGATGGCAGCGAGGACGAAATCGACTGACACGATGGGAACGGTGGAAGCGGCGGGGGCGCTCATGTGACGCAATCTCCAGTGGGTACAGACAAAGTTGGGTACAGGCAAAGTGCAAATTGTAGCTACTTCGGAGTACGAGCGGCCAATTTCCAAGCCTGCGCCATCGACCCGTACGTACAGGAATCGTGAAGCGCGCGGACATCCAGTCAACATTGTGAAAATCGATTTCGCGATTGCATGAGCGACGATACAGATGGCAAGAATCGCTGCGATCGGCACATCGGCACCGCCACCGCTCGTGCAAGACAACGCGATACATCAGCGATCGCACAGCACCCTCGCCGTGACCGATGGCATGCGAGCACGCATGGAAAAGTTCGACCCCGAGAGCGGGCTCTCGTTCTGTTGAAAAATCCGCGAACTTTCACGCAGGCCAATCTGAACACAAACCCAATGCGGCATCCCGATGCCCCGCCGGAAAGGTCGCCTTCCCGCCCAAAAGACGTTTGTCCGTGTGGGACGACCCGAAAGACCGGTTCTGCTACCCGGCCACCCCCATGAAACGGTCCGTCAAAAATTTACCGGCAGGCCACGGTCAATTTTTCGACACCTGGAAATCCAAAAAATATCGCCGATATCGATGTGGATTTGACATCAATTCATGGCATATCCGCACCTGCGAATTTCCCATCAGGAAAATCGAATGGAATGCATATCGAGTGCCGCTGCTCTCATGAAACCTTCGATCCGATCGACATTAATTAGGTGATGGGATCAACACTTCCGGCGATATGCGAAGCGTCGCTTTCGCAAATATTACCGATCGGCTGAGAATCTTTATTTTCAAGGCCTGCAGCGATATCCGAATGCAATGTTCCAATGTGTGCGTTGGCACTCGCTTTGATCGCATTCGATGCACGCAATTGTGAAGCACGCACAATTTCTCTCAATGGCAACTGTGTTTAATGAGCACACAAGACAAGGAGGGCAATGTCATGAAACGGATCGTCCTTTTTCTCGCTCTTGCCGGACTGATGATTGCGTGGATTTCGCCGGCCCATGCCGAAACCCGTGGCGCACAATTTACCGTCAGCCTGACCCTCGTCGGCCCCGAAGGAATCCGGCCGGTCGTCGGCGAAGTGCCGATGCCCCCGCAGTCGCGCCTGCTTGTCCAGAACAACGACACCGCTTTCCGCATCAACCGCATGAACCTCCAGGACAGCACCCAGTTCTTCATGCAGGCATTGCCCGCCAGGGGCTTCGTGCTCGCCTCCCAGGAACAGGGCAAGGGCTGGTGGCAGGGCCGCTGGCAGCAGGCGCAGGGCGGCTGCCTGCAGGTGGTGCTGGAATCGGTCGTAGGCGGCGATATGACCCGTATCCAGACCGCTCCGGTGGTTTGCAGCTGAATCCCATGCCCAGGCGGTAAGGCGGCAGCAAGGCCGCACCGCCCATCAGCCATAAAAAAACCCCGCAGACGATGCGGGGTTTTTGATTTGCGCGATCGGCAGCGGCCGATCACCGCGTCATGGCGCTGGCCTTCTCAGCGCAGTCCAGTCTCGTTGCGAGCGATCACCAGACGCTGAATCTCGCTGGTGCCTTCGTAGATTTCGGTGATCTTGGCGTCGCGGAAGTAGCGCTCCAGCGGCATTTCCTTGGAATAACCCATGCCGCCGTGGATCTGCACCGCCTGGTGGGTGATCCACATCGCAGCTTCCGAAGCGGTGAGCTTGGCGATCGCCGCCTCGTTGCTGAAACGGCCGCCCTTCTTGTCGGTCTCGCCCTTCATCCAGGCCGCGCGCAAGGTCAATATGGTTGCCGCGTCGAGCTTGCATTTCATGTCCGCGATCTTGGCCTGGGTCATCTGGAAGGTGCCGATCGCTTGGCCGAAGGCCTTGCGCTCCTTCACATAGGCCAAGGTCGCCTCGTACGCCGCGCGGGCAATGCCGATCGCCTGCGAAGCGATACCGATGCGTCCGGCGTCGAGCACGCCCATGGCGATCTTGAAGCCCTCGCCTTCCTTGCCCAGCAGGCAATCGGCCGGGCACAGGTAATCCTGGAATTCGATCTCGCAGGTCGCCGAAGCGCGAATGCCGAGCTTGGGTTCGGTCTTGCCGCGATGGAAGCCCGCGACCGCGGTATCGATCAGAAACGCACTGATACCCTTGGCGCCCTTGGCCGGGTCAGTCATCGCGAACAGCACGATGTACTTGGCCACCGGCCCGGAAGTGATCCAGCTTTTCTTGCCGTTGATCAGGTAACTGCCGTCGGCCTGCTTGATGGCGCGGCATCGCATGGCGGTCGCATCCGATCCCGATTGCGGCTCGGTGAGTCCGAACGCGCCGATTTCGCGGCCTTCCGCGATCGCGCGTACATAAAGCTGCTTCTGCGCCTCGTTGCCGAACTTGAGGATGCCGTTGCAAAACAGCGAATTGTTCACCGACATGATGGTCGAATGCGCGCCATCGGCGGCGGCGACCTCGATCATCGCCAGCACATAACTGATCGGGTCCATGCCGGCTCCGCCGTATTCGGCCGGCACTTCGATGCCCATCAAACCGTTCTCGCCGAGGACGCGTATGTTCTCGCTCGGGAACTCACCGGTGCGGTCGTGGTGTTCGGCGCTGGGCGCGATTTTTTCCTGCGCGATGCGCCGAGCGACATCCTGAATCATCAACTGCTCTTCGGTGAAATTGAAATCCACGGTCCTACCCCAGGCTGAAAACGGTCAATCTTCTATTGTACCGCCTCGACCGATTGGCCCGACATTCCAGGCATGACAACATTGCCTTGACACTCCTGGCAGCAGTCTCTAGTCTCATTCATCTTTGAATCGGGATGAAAAGATAAATATGGATCTCGATGCCTGGTCAACCTGCCTGAAGGTACTGGCCGATCCCACACGAGTACGCCTGCTGGCGCTTTTGGAACGCGAGGAACTGACCGTGGCCGAGCTCGCCTCGGTCACCCGTCTGGCGCAGCCGCGCGTGTCCACGCATCTGGCCAAGCTCAAGGAAGCCGACCTGGTTCGCGACCGCCGCGCCGGTGTGTCGGCCTATTACCGCTTCAACGAGGACAATCTCGATCAGGCCGAGCGCGCGCTGTGGGACGCCCTGCGTGCCGGCACCGATGACCCGCTGCTGCGTCAGGATGGCGAGCGCTTGGCCGAAGTCCTTGCCACTCGCGCGATCGACCAGAACTGGGCCGATTCGGTCGCAGGCGACATGGAACGGCATTACTCCCCCGGCCGCACCTGGGAAGCGCTGGCGCGCGCCGCGCTGCCCTTGCTCGCACCGGGCGATGTGCTCGATGTCGCCTCCGGCGATGGCGTGCTGGCCGAATTGCTCGCGCCGCATTCGCAGCGCTACGTCTGCATCGACAGCAGCAGCAAGGTGGTGCTGGCGGCCAGTGCGCGGCTGCGCAGGCTCGACCGCGTCGAGGTGCTGGAAGGCGATATGCAGGCCTTGCCCTTCGACAAGCCGCAGTTCGACCTGGTGCTGCTGATGCACGCGCTGACCTACGCCGACAAGCCCGCGCAAGCCATTGTCGAGGCCGCGCGGGTATTGCGCAGGAACGGCCATTTGCTGATCACTTGCCTGGCCAAGCACGAGCACAAATCGGCGGTTCTGCCCTACGGTCACGTCAACCTGGGCTTCACCGAAAAAGAATTGCGCAAGCACGCGGAAAAAGCCGGCCTGACGGTTCAGCTCTGCGAAGTGGTCACCCGGGAAAAACGCCCGCCGCATTTCGAAGTGCTGACTTTGCTGGCACGCAAACCATGATCCTGGAGTGTTCGGGCATCAAGGATTTTTCGTTCCTGCCGAAGTTGCCGGAACGCGGATGCACCGAGCGCGGCCCTGGCGCTTGCAGCGGCAGGCACGCCACGAACATCGAGGCATTTCGTTGAAAACGCTACCCTGGAAAAACCCGCAACGCGCAGCATTGCTGCAACAAGCCCTTGCCGAACGCATCCTGGTCATCGACGGTGCAATGGGCACGATGATCCAGCAGCACGCGCTCGATGAAGCGGGCTTTCGCGGCGAGCGTTTCGCCCAAGGTTACGACGGCCTGCATTTTTCCGAAGGCCATGCGCACGGTCCGGGCTGCGGTTGCGGCGGCGATCTCAAGGGCAACAACGATCTACTCACGCTGACCCAGCCGCAGCTCATCGGTGATATCCATCGGGCCTATCTCGAGGCCGGCGCCGACCTGATCGAGACCAACACCTTCAACTCGACTCGCGTTTCGCAATCCGATTACAAACTCGAACACCTGGTCTTCGAGTTGAACCTGCAAGCGGCCAAGCTGGCGCGCGCGTGTTGCGATGAATACGAGGCGCGCGATCCGGGCAAGCCGCGCTTCGCCGTCGGCATCCTCGGCCCGACCTCGCGCACTGCGTCGATGAGTCCGGATGTGAACGATCCGGGCTTTCGCAACATCAGCTTCGACGAGCTGGTCGAGAACTATCTCGAATCGGCGCGCGCGCTCATCGAAGGCGGCAGCGATGCGCTGATGGTCGAGACGGTGTTCGACACACTCAATGCCAAGGCCGCGTTGTATGCGCTGGATGTGTTGTTCGAGGAACTCGGCATGCGCGTGCCGTTGATGATCTCCGGCACCATCACCGACCGCTCCGGACGCACGCTTTCGGGCCAGACCACCGAGGCCTTCTGGTATTCGTTGCGTCACGCCCATCCGCTGTCCATCGGCCTGAACTGCGCGCTCGGCGCCAAGGACCTGCGCCCGTACCTGGACATGCTGTCGCAAGTGGCCGACGCCCATGTCAGCTGTCATCCGAATGCCGGGCTACCCAATGCTTTCGGCGGTTATGACGAAAGCGCGCAGCAGATGTCGCAAACGCTCGGCGAATTCGCCCGGGCCGGGCTGCTCAATCTGGTCGGCGGCTGTTGCGGCACTACGCCTGAACACATCCGCGCCATTGCCGACACGGTGCGCGGGCTCGCGCCGCGCGGTATTCCAACGATTGCGCCATACACGCGACTGGCCGGGCTGGAGCCTTTCGTCATCACGCCCGACAGTAATTTCGTCAACATCGGCGAACGCACCAACGTCACCGGCTCGGCGCAGTTCAAGAAGCTGATCCTGGAAAATCGCTACGACCAGGCGCTGAGCGTAGCGCGCCAGCAAGTCGAAAGCGGCGCGCAGGTGATCGACGTTAACATGGACGAGGGCATGCTCGATTCGGAAGCGGCGATGTCGCGCTTCCTGCGCCTGATCGCCGCCGAGCCGGACATCGCGCGCGTGCCGCTGATGATCGACTCCTCCAAGTGGAGCATCATCGAGGCCGGCCTCAAGTGCGTGCAGGGCAAGGCGATCGTCAATTCGATCTCGCTCAAGGAAGGCGAGGCGGTATTCCTCCAGCACGCCGCCAGGGTGCGCCGCTACGGTGCGGCAGTCGTGGTGATGGCCTTCGACGAGCAGGGCCAGGCCGACACCGTCGAACGCAAAGTCGAGATCAGCTCGCGCGCCTACCGATTGCTTACCGAGCAGGCGGGATTTGCACCGCAGGACATCATCTTCGACCCGAACGTGTTCGCCATCGCCACCGGCATCGAAGAGCACAACGGCTACGCCGTCGCCTACATCGAGGCCGCACGCGAGTTGAAGCGACGCTTTCCGCTGAGCCATGTCTCCGGCGGCGTATCGAATGTGAGTTTCAGTTTTCGCGGCAACCATGCCGTGCGCGAGGCGATCCACGCGGTCTTTCTGTATCACGGCATTCGCGCCGGCATGGACATGGGCATCGTCAATGCCGGCGGCCTACCGATCCTCGACGATCTGAATTCCACACTGCGCGAAGCGGTGGAAGACGTGGTACTCGATCGCAGTCCCGATGCCACCGAGCGTTTGCTCAACCTCGCCGAAGAACACAAACGCGGCGCGCGCGGCGCGGGGCCGGCGGAAGAAGAAGCTTGGCGGGAATCGACCATCGCCGAGCGCATCAAGCACGCCCTGGTGCACGGCATCGACAAATACATCGAGGCCGACACCGAGCTTGCACGGCAACAGGCGGCACGGCCGCTGGATGTCATCGAAGGCCCGCTGATGGCGGGCATGGATGTGGTCGGAGACTTGTTCGGCGCGGGCAAGATGTTCCTGCCGCAAGTGGTGAAATCGGCGCGAGTAATGAAAAAAGCCGTCGCGCTTTTGATTCCCTTTATCGAGGAGGAAAAAACCCGCAGTGGCGACGCCGGCAAACCCAAGGGCAAGGTGGTCATGGCCACGGTCAAGGGCGATGTGCATGACATCGGCAAGAACATCGTCGGCGTGGTGCTGGCCTGCAACAACTTCGAGGTCATCGATCTTGGCGTGATGGTACCGGCGCAGACCATTCTCGATCGCGCGATCGAGGAAAACGCCGACATCATCGGGTTGTCCGGACTGATCACGCCTTCGCTGGAAGAAATGAGCCACGTCGCCAAGGAGATGAAACGGCGCGGCATGAACATCCCGCTATTGATCGGCGGCGCCACCACTTCACGCGCGCACACCGCGCTGAAAATCGCGCGCCACTACGCCGAGCCCGTGGTATGGGTGAAGGATGCCTCGCGTGCGGTCGGCGTGATGCAGTCCTTGCTTAGCGAAGACTTGCGAGCGCCGTTCGTGGCGCAGGTCGCCGCCGACTACGCCGAAGTCCGCGCCCGCCACGCCAATCGCGGCGACGCGAAATCGCTGGTCACGCTCGAACACGCGCGCGGCAAGCCTTTCAAGGGCGATTGGAAAACCTATACGCCACCCGCACCGCGGCAACCTGGCATCACGGTGTTCGACGATATCCCGCTGGACGAGCTGCGTTCGATCGTCGATTGGACGCCGTTTTTCCAAACCTGGGAATTGTCGGGCCACTACCCGCAGATTCTCGACGATGCCGTGGTCGGCAGCCAGGCGCGCGAGCTTTTCCTTGATGCCAACACCATGCTCGATCAATTGATCGCTGAAAAATGGCTGACCGCGAAGGCGGTATGTGGGCTGTGGCCGGCCAATAGCGTGGGCGATGATGTGGAGCTGTATCGGTTGCGGGACCCGGGACTCGGGACCCGGGACTCGGGAGGAATGTCCGATGCGAAGTCGGATGATTCGCAATTCTCCAAAGAACCCGATTCGCTTTTCTCAACTGTCTCATCAAATACCGAATTCCAGCCTCACCCCGAGTCCCGAGTCCCGAGTCCCGAGTCCCGGCTTCACCACAAGCCCCTCGCCACTCTCCACTGCCTGCGCCAGCAAGCCGACAAGCCCGATGATCGCCCCAATCTTTGCCTGGCCGATTTCGTCGCACCCAAGGACAGTGGCAAACAGGATTGGATCGGCGCCTTCGCGGTCACCGCCGGCAACGGCATCGATCCGCATGTGGCGCGCTATGAAGCGGCGCACGATGACTACAACGCGATCTTGCTCAAATCGCTCGCCGACCGTTTGGCCGAAGCCGGCGCCGAGTGGCTGCATCGCCAGGTGCGCACAAAAATCTGGGGCTATGCCCCTGACGAAAATCTGAGTGTCGATGAACTCACTGCGGAAAAATATCGCGGCATCCGCCCGGCGCCCGGATATCCCGCCTGTCCCGAGCACAGCGAGAAGGCCACGATCTTCCGGCTGCTGGATGCGGAAAAAAACATCGGCCTGCACTTGACCGAAAATTTCGCGATGCTCCCGGCTTCGGCGGTCAGCGGCCTGTATTTCTCGCATCCGCAAAGCCAGTATTTCGTGGTCGGCCGGATCAGCCGCGAACAAGTGGCCGACTACGCCAAACGCAAGGCCGTCACCCTCACGCAAGCCGAACGCTGGCTGGCGGCGATACTCGATTACGATCCCGAATGAATCGCACGGGCGCATTCAACGCGCCCGGAAAACATCTCCGATATCACCACACCAGATCGTCGGGCACCCGGTACGCCGGATCGCTGTAGGGATCGTCCGCCGCAGGTGCATCCGGGTCGACACGCAAGGAAATGGCGTCGGGGAAAATGGCTTCCACTTCCGGCAACAGCGAAGCGAGAACCAGCACGTAACGGCCGCCGTCCTGCACCACGCCCAACTCGCCGGCGTTGAGGGCCTTGAGCTGTTCGGCATTGACGTAGATGCGCTTGATCTTGCCGCCGTATTCGAAATGGCGAACGATTTCCGCATTCGGATCGTTGAGCGCCTTGTCCTTGAGCAACTCGGTCAATTTGGCCTTGGCTTCGCGACGCAGGCGGGCTTGCTCTTGCTTGATGCGCTCGGCCTCGATGCGCTCGCGCTTTTCGTGGTCGTGGCGCAAGGCGAAGGCCTTGGCAAGATCGATTTCCTCGCGCGTGCGCGGGGCCGGTTTGTTTTTCGGCGGCCTGGCATTTGCCGGCCGGCCCTGCGGCGGACGCCCTTGCGCGGGCTTGTCGTGCCCGGCTTTCGCGGACGCGGGCCGTGCGGCGGCATCGTTTCGGGGCGCAGGTTTGCGCTCGGGTTTTGCGATGGTTTTGAAGCCCAGGCCCAGCAATTGATCTCGGAGGGAGTCGCTCATGATGTCGGCGTCCGGGAAGCGTTGGCAGCGTTATTCGTGCGCCATGGGGTCAATAGTGCGGCGGCGGGGGTTCACTCGCCGGGTCGGAATACAACAAGGTGCGCAGTTGTTTCAGGTCTTCGATTGCGCGTTCGAGCATTTCCTGATTGCGCGCGGCTTCGCTTCGCGATGCGGCCAAGGCATCGCTCATTTCCGTGAGAGCCATTTCCTGGAATGCCAATCGTGTTTCGAGCTCGGTGAACCGGCGGTCGAATTGGAATTCCAAGGTACTGTCTGGTGCGGGCATGGCTGACTCTCAGTGCGCGGCGATCGTACGGCCACGACCGATACCATAGTAAGCCAGTCCCGCCGATTCAACCTGACCGGGGTCGTAAATATTGCGGCCATCGAAGATGACGGGCTGCCGCAGTCTGGCGCGCAGGTCGGCGAAATCGGGATTCCAGAAAGCTTTCCATTCGGTGACCAGCACCAACGCATCGGCGCCTCGCAATGCGGCCATCGGCGAATCGACCAGACGCAGGTCGCTGCGCTCGCCGAAAACACGATGCGCCTCCTCCATTGCCTCCGGATCGTAGGCCTGTACCTTCGCACCGGCTTTCCACAGTTCGGCCAACAGCGTGCGGCTGGACGCTTCACGCATGTCGTCGGTGTTGGGTTTGAACGCCAAGCCCCAGACGGCGAAGGTCTTGCCGCGCAGTTCACCGGCGAAATGCCGCTCGATCAATTCGAACAACTTGAATTTTTGCCGATCGTTGACCGTTTCCACCGCTTCGAGAATCTGCGCGTGGTAGCCGTGCTGTCGCGCGGTACGCTCCAGTGCCTGCACGTCCTTGGGAAAACACGAGCCGCCGTAACCGGCGCCGGGATAGATGAACGAGTAACCGATGCGCGGATCGGAGCCGATGCCGTGGCGAACCATTTCGATGTCGGCGCCGACTTTCTCGGCGATGTTGGCCATCTCGTTCATGAAACTAATCTTGGTCGCCAGCATTGCGTTGGCGGCGTATTTGGTCAGTTCGGCCGAACGCACATCCATCGGCACGATCCGCTCGTGGTTGCGATTGAACGGCGCATACAGCCGCTTCATCTGCTCGAGTGCATGCGCGCTGGCGGTGCCGATGATGATGCGGTCCGGGCGCATGCAGTCTTTCACTGCATCGCCTTCCTTCAGGAATTCCGGATTGGAGACGACCTCGAAGGCGAGGTTCGCACCGCGTTTAGTCAGCTCTTCGGCAATCGCGGCGCGAACACGATCGGCGGTACCGACCGGCACGGTGGATTTGTTGACGATCACCGCCGGACGCGAGAGGTGCTGGCCGATGCTGCGGGCCACAGCGAGGACGTATTGCAAATCGGCGCTGCCATCTTCATCGGGTGGCGTGCCGACGGCGATGAAGATGATTTCAGCGTGATCGATCGCAGCTTTCGCGTCGGTACTGAAAGCAAGCCGACCGCTGGCGCGATTGGATAGCACCATCGTTTCCAGTCCCGGCTCGTAGATCGGAATGACGCCGCGATTGAGGCCATCGATCTTGGCCGCATCGATATCCACGCACACCAGTTGATTGCCGACTTCCGCCAGGCAAGTGCCGGTGACCAATCCCACATATCCGGTACCGAATACGGTAACGCGCATGCCGACTCCACGATGTTCGCGCGTGAACGGGCGGCGGCGAACGAATTCGCCGCCACGGATAAAACTAGAACGTTCTTACTTGACGATCGCCTTCAACTCGACTTCGAAGATCAACATCGAGTTCGGACCGATCGGCGGCTGGCCGCTGGCGCCGTAACCGAGGTTGGCCGGAATCCACAGCTTGTATTTGCTGCCAACCGGCATCAGCGCCACGCCTTCAGTCCAACCGGGAATGACCTGGTTGAGCGCGAACTCCGCCGGCTGGCCTCGATCGTAGGAACTGTCGAAGGTGGTGCCATCGAGCAAAGTGCCTTTGTAGTCCACGCGGACTTTGTCGGTGTTCTTGGGCATCGGGCCCGAACCCTGACGGATCACTTGATACTGCAAGCCGCTGGCGGTGGTGCGCACGCCGGCCTTGGTCTTGTTGGCGGCGAGGAATTTCTGGCCAGCCTCGAGATTCTTCTGGCCTTCGGCTGCCTGGCGCGCGGCCATCTTGGTCTGTATCCGGGCGCCGAATTCAGCGCGGATCTTTTCCGCTTCCGATTGCGTGAGCGCAGTCGGCTTGCCCGCGAACACAGCCTGCATGGCCTGGGTCAGCGTCGGCAAATCCACTTCATCCTTGATGGCATCGAGCGACTTGGCGATGTCCATGCCGATCATGTAGCTGTTTTTCTGCTTGTCGCTCATTCCCGCGGCCGCGGTGCTGGCAGGCTTGACGGCCGGCTTGTCGGTGGCCTTGGCGGCCGGGGCCTGGACAGCGGCCACCGACAGACTGAAGGTGATGGCGGCTACCAGAACGGTAGAGCGAAGAAAGGTGTTCATCTGGTAACGCTCCTGATTAGCCGGCGCATCCGGCGAGTCGGCTATTGTCGCGGCCCCGAGGCCGCGCGGCAATGCCGGATCGATCGATTTCATGCGGCAGCCCGCACAGTGCGAATCGGTGCCCGCGATTGTTGCACTGCAACTTGCCGCAGCGAACATCGCTACGCAGCAGCGCGAATCGATGACCAACCCGATCGCCGCCGATTGCCGCGATCTACTGGCCGCCTTCTGCCACAACTCTCATTCTCGACTCGAAGAATTTCGTACTGCATCAGCTATTGGTGTGGGCAATGCGGCTGACTCGAGTCGCGCGCCCGGGTCTGGGCGCTTTCCCACGCACCTGCCAGAAGCTGCCGGTGCCATCCCGGCGGTTGCCGTACAGCGGCAGGAAAACGATGGATCGAAGATGGCCGAAACCCCTGCTTTCGGCGCGCAAAATTCGGCCGACGTGGTCGCCAGGAATCGTTCGGCTGGCCTTTCGGGCTGTTTGCAAAAGCCGAATCCGGTCAGGCCTTGGAAATAAATTTCTTATCTATCAGTAACTTGGCAACTGCCGCGTATAAGCTGTGGTCCTATGCCATCAGTTGGGGCGTTTTTTCTCAGGAAGTCGTTGACAGGTCAATTTCTAGTGTTATAGTTCGCTACAACACCAACCGAATACCTCACCAATACGGGAGGCATTATGTACTGCAAACTCAGAAATTCACTGGCCGGCCTCGCAGTTTCCTTGTCCATGCTGGGCGTGAGCTACTCCATCGGCGGGCCGCCCAAGGCCGTCGCACCGGAAGTCGATTTTTCCTCGCAGGCCATGGAAATCCAGGTCGATGACTCCCACGCGGCGCACAAGCGCAACCAGAGCATCAAGCGGCAATTGTCGATGCCCTTCTTTTCGTTCGCGCCGTTCCTGCCGCGCCGGGAGTCCTGAACATGGCTATTGCCTGGAGCGACAATTCACCGATCTATCGCCAGCTCAAGGAGCGCGTGATCGGTATGGTGCTGGACGGCGTGCTCAAGCCCGGCGATGCCCTGCCTTCGGTCAGGCAGATCGCCGCCGAGTACCAGCTCAATCCCATTACCGTCTCGCGTGCTTATCAGGAGCTGGCGGACGAAGGTTTGGTGGAAAAACGAAGGGGACTTGGCATGTATGTAATCGATGGCGCACGCGACCGACTGTTGGTCAGCGAGCGGGAGCGTTTTTTGCGTGAAGAGTGGCCCGCGATGGTCGAGCGTATCCGCCGCCTGAACCTGGATACCGAAAAACTGCTGCATGCGGCCATTGCCGGAGGTGCCCGATGAGCGCCGTGATTTCCGCCCGCAATCTGAGCAAACGCTACGGCAATCAAGTCGCCGTCGATGACATCAACTTCGAGATTCCCGCCGGGCGCATCGTCGGTTTGATCGGACCGAATGGCTCGGGCAAGACCACCACGCTCAAGGCCGCGCTGGGCCTGGTTCCGTTCGAAGGCGAACTGAAGGTCCTGGGCTTCGACCCGCGCACGCAGCGCGATGAGTTGATGCAGCAGGTCTGCTTCATCGCCGACGTGGCCATCCTGCCGCGCTGGATAAAGGTCAGCGAGGCGATCGATTTCGTTGCCGGCGTGCATCCCAGGTTCGACCGCGCCAAGGCCGAGCGTTACCTGGCCAACACCAAGCTCAAGCCTTCGATGAAGGTCAAGCAGATGTCCAAGGGCATGATCGTGCAATTGCACCTGGCGCTGGTGATGGCCATCGATGCCAAGCTGCTGGTGCTCGACGAGCCGACGCTGGGCCTGGACATCCTGTATCGCAAGCAGTTCTACCAGAACCTGCTGGAAGACTACTTCGACGAGAACAAGACCATCATCGTGACCACGCACCAGGTCGAGGAGATCGAGCACATCCTATCCGACCTGATGTTCATCCGCGAAGGCAAGATCGTGCTGTCGGCGACGATGGATGATATCGGCGAACGCTTCATCGAAGTGATGGTCGGACCGGACAAGATCGAAGCGGCCAAGGCGCTCAAACCCCTGGACGAGCGCCAGGTATTCGGCAAGTCGGTGATGTTGTTCGACGGCGTGCCGCGCTCGCAACTGGCGACACTCGGCGAAACCCGAAACCCCGGCATTGCCGATTTGTTCGTCGCCACCATGAAAGGGACCTACGCATGAACACGATGAAATGGCTCATCAAACGCGAGTTCTGGGAGCACAAGGGCGGATTTTTCTGGGCTCCGGTGGTGGTCGGCGCGATCATGACCACATTCCTGGGCCTGACCTTGCTGTTCGCGGCCACGGTCGGCAAGCACAACCTCATCCAGGTCAACGGTGTCCGGGTGGCCAATCTGTCGGCCGCGATGAGCGTCGAGGACAAGGCGCAGTTCGTCAACGTCCTGACCCACGGCTACATGGGCACCGGCATGCCCTTGCTGATGGTGCTCGGCTTCGTGGTCTTCTTCTTCTGCCTGGGCTCATTGTTCGACGAGCGCAAGGATCGCAGCGTGCTGTTCTGGAAATCCTTGCCGGTGTCCGATGGCGAGACGGTCCTGTCGAAAGTCGCGATGGCTTTGGTGGTAGCGCCGTTGATCACCTTCGTGCTCGCCACCATCGTCAGTGTGTTGTCGCTGTTTTTCGTCACCGCGACCGCCGCGATCATGGGCTTCAATGCCTTCGGCGCCGTGCTCTCCTCGCCTGAGGTATATCTGGCGCCGTTCAAACTGCTGGCGCTCCTGCCGGTGTACGTGCTCTGGGCCTTGCCCACCATTGGCTGGCTGATGATGGTCTCGGCCTGGGCGCGCACCAAGCCCTTCCTCTGGGCGGTCGGCATACCGCTGCTCACCGGCGCGCTGCTGAGTTGGTCGAACGCGATATTCGATTTCAACTGGAATATCGGCTGGTTCTGGCAAAACATCGTCGGCCGAATGCTGTTGAGTGTCGCGCCCGGCTCCTGGTTGGGATTCACCGACGCCGGCAGGGGCATGACCGATCACGGTGCGGCGCACATGAGCTCGCTCTTGTCGCATTCCTGGCAGGTCATGGCCACCGTCAATCTGTGGATCGGTGTACTGGCGGGCGTGGCGATGCTCTACGCGGCGATCCGCCTGCGCCGCTGGAAGGACGAAGGCTGATACCCCCTCAGATACACCACGCAAACTCGTGAAACGAAAACGCCCCGGAAACGGGGCGTTTTTTCTTTTGGGCTCGCACAAACCAGCCAACAAATCGTAGGAGCGATGGCAATCGCGACGGGAATATCGCGCTTCCGAGAGTCGCGATTGCCATCGCTCCTACGGGCAAGAAATTATTTTGGCGAGCGTTCAACCACCCGCACCACCGGAACCGATACCGCCGCGGGTCAGGGCTTTCGGATCGAGCAGTTTGCGCAATTGTTTTTCCGTGAGCGAAGTCATTTCCTTCGCCACCTCCAGCACCGGCCGGCCTTCCTTGTAGGCGCGCTTGGCGATCTGCGCGGCGGCCTCGTAGCCGATCACCGGATTGAGCGCGGTGACCAGGATCGGATTGCGCGCGAGCGCCTCGTCGATGCGATCGTGCCGCACCTTGAAACCGGCGATGGCCTTGTCGGCCAGCAAGCGCGTGGCATTGGCTAGCAACTCGATCGATTGCAGCAGATTGTGCGCGATCACCGGTAGCATCACGTTGAGCTGGAAGTTGCCGCTGGCACCGGCGAAGGTGATGGTCGCGTGGTTGCCGATGACCTGCGCGCCGACCATCGCCATCGCCTCGGGAATCACCGGATTGACCTTGCCGGGCATGATCGAGCTGCCCGGTTGCAATGCGGGCAATTCGATTTCGCCCAGACCCGCGAGCGGCCCGGAATTCATCAGGCGCAAGTCGTTGGCGATCTTGACCAGGGCTACGGCGAGCGTGTTGAGCTGTCCGGAAAATTCCACGGACGCATCCTGCGAGGCGATGTTCTCGAACAGATTCGCCGATTGGGAAAACTTCACGCCCGTACGCGTACGCAATTGCGCGACCGCGCGCTTGCCAAAGCGCGGGTCGGCGTTGATGCCGGTGCCGATGGCGGTGCCGCCCAGCGGCAGGCGTTGCAGACGCGCGGCGCTGTCGTCGAGGCGTTCGATGGCCGAGGCGATTTGCGCCGACCAAGCGGAAAGTTCCTGGCCCATCGTCAGCGGCATCGCATCCATCAAATGCGTGCGGCCGGTCTTGACGACTTTGTCGAGCGACTTGCCGCGTTTATCGATCGTGGCCTTGAGCTGCTTGAGCGCCGGACGCAGCTGCTCGTGCCACGAGAGCGCCGCCGAGACCTGGATTGCGGTCGGAATCACGTCGTTGGAACTTTGCCCGAGATTGACGTGATCGTTCGGATGCACCGGCTTTTTCAAAGCGCGCGAGGCGAGCGTGGCGATCACCTCGTTGGCATTCATGTTGCTCGATGTACCCGAGCCGGTTTGGAACACATCGATGGGGAACTGCGTATCGAACTCGCCGCGTGCCACCGCATCGGCGGCCTCGACGATGGCCGCGGCCGCGTTTTTCGGCAGCAGCCCGAGCCCGGCATTGGTTTCGGCGGCGGCGGCCTTGATTAGACCGAGCGCGCGGATGAACTGGCGCGGCATGCGCAGGCCGGAGATCGGAAAATTGTCCACCGCGCGCTGGGTCTGCGCGCCGTAAAGCGCATCGGCGGGCACTTGCAGCTCGCCGAGGCTGTCGTGTTCGAGCCGCGTTTGCTTGTTCATGGGCGGGGTCCTCTCGTCGTTGCCGGCCATGATAGCCCCGCGCGCCGTGTAGAATTTGCGCACCCTCCGGAGCCCGACCCGATGTCCGAACACACCCTGCTCGCGCTGTCCCCGCTCGATGGCCGCTACGCCGGCAAAGTAGAAGCCCTGCGGCCGATTTTTTCCGAATACGGATTGATCAAGGCGCGGGTGACGGTCGAGGTCGAATGGCTGCTGGCGCTGGCGGCGGAATCGGGCATCGTCGAACTCAAGCCCTTCTCCGATGCGGCCAAACAGCGCCTGCGCGCGCTGGCCTCGGGTTTCTCCGTCGATGACGCGGCCAAGGTCAAGCAGATCGAACGCACCACCAATCACGACGTCAAGGCGGTGGAGTATTTCATTAAGGAAACGCTCAAGGACGATGCCGAGTTCGGGCCCGCGCTGGAGTTCGTGCACTTTGCCTGCACTTCCGAGGACATCAACAATCTCAGCTATTCGCTGATGCTTGAACAAGCACGCGAATCGGTGATTGCACCGGCGCTGCAACAACTCGCCGACAAACTGCGGGCGATGGCACACGAATACGCCGGCCTGCCGATGCTCTCGCGCACGCATGGCCAGACCGCTTCGCCGACCACCGTAGGCAAGGAGATCGCCAACGTGCTCGCGCGTCTGGCCCGGCAGCAAAAACAATTGGCGCAAGTCGAACTGGCCGGCAAGATCAACGGCGCGGTCGGCAACTACAACGCGCATATCGTGGCGTATCCGGAAGTCGATTGGCCGGATTTCGCTCGGCGTTTCGTGCAATCGCTGGGCCTGGGTTTCAACCGCTACACCACACAGATCGAACCGCACGATGGCATCGCCGAGCTTTGCGATGCGCAGCGCCGGATCAACACGTTGCTGATCGATCTGTGCCGCGACATCTGGGGCTACATCTCGCTGGGTTATTTCAAGCAAACCGTGCGCGCGGGCGAAGTCGGATCTTCAACGATGCCGCACAAGGTCAACCCCATCGATTTCGAAAACGCCGAAGGCAATTTCGGCGTCGCCAATTCCCTGCTCGCGCATTTTTCCGAGAAGCTGCCGATCAGCCGCTGGCAACGCGACCTGACTGACTCGACCGTGCTGCGCGCGCTCGGCACGGGCTTTGGCCATTCGCTGATCGCGCTCGATGCCTTGCAGCGCGGCCTCGGAAAGCTTTCAGCCAATCCGGAGCGATTGGCGGCCGATCTGGACGCCGCCTGGGAAGTGCTGGCCGAGCCGGTGCAAACGGTGATGCGCCGCTACGGCCTGGCCAATCCTTACGAACAACTCAAGGCGCTCACGCGCGGCCAGGGCATCAGCGAAAGTGCGATGCGCGAGTTCATTGCTGGACTGGATTTGCCGGCCGAAGCCAGGGCGCGGCTGCTGGCCTTGACGCCGGGCGGTTACGTGGGTCTTGCCGAGAATCTCGCGAAGAAAATCTGATCGAAGCGCGGCAGGAGCGAGGCAATCGCGGCTTCCCTATCGCGTTCTAAATTGCATCATGAGTCATCGCGACTGCCATCGCTCCTGCCAACTGCATATTGAATTGTCGCGGCTACCGTCGCCCCTACGCAGAATCAAGAAATGATCGAAACCACTGCAAGCGCCAAACACTTCCTCGGCTTGTCCATTGAAGACTTCCTGCGCGACTACTGGCAGAAAAAACCGCTGCTGATCCGCCAGGCCTTGCCCGGTTACCAAGCGCCGCTGGCGCCCGAAGATCTCGCCGGCCTTGCCTGCGAGGAAGCCGCGCTCTCGCGCCTGGTCACCTACAAACGCAGCAAGGATCAATGGCAGTTGCGCAGCGGGCCGTTCCGCGAGGAAGAATTCCCCAAGCTCGGCAAGAAGGATTGGACCTTGCTCGTGCAGGACATGGACAAGTGGGATGCGGACGTGCGCCTGCTGCTCGATCGTTTCCGTTTCCTGCCGGCCTGGCGCGTGGACGATGTGATGATCAGCTTCGCCGTGCCGGGCGGCTCGGTCGGCCCGCATGTCGATCAGTACGATGTGTTCTTGCTGCAGGCGCAGGGCCGGCGGCGCTGGCAGATCGATATCGACCCGAACGCGGCGAAGGATTTCCGGCCCGATGTCGAACTCAAGCTGCTGCAAAAATTCACGCCCTCGCACGAGTGGGTTCTCGAACCGGGCGACATGCTGTACCTACCGCCCGGCGTGCCGCACCACGGCGAGGCGGTCGATGCCTGCATGACGTTTTCGGTCGGCATGCGCGCGCCATCGCAAGCGGAACTCATCGTCGATCTCGCCGAGGAACTGGCCGCGACCTTACCGGAAGAATCCCGGTACCACGACCCCGACCTGCACGAGCCGATGGATGCCTTCGAGATCGACGACGCGGCTTTTGCCCGTGTGGACGATGCGCTGGCGGCGTTGCAAAACATGGGAGCGGCGCAAAAACGCGAATGGTTCGGCCGCTTCATCACCCGCTATCGCGCTTCGGGAGAGATTGCCGGTGCGCCGAAAACACCGAAGTTCGCGGCCATCGAAAAATCCCTGATCGAAGGCGGCCTGTTGCAGCGCCATCCTTTCGCGCGCACGGCCTGGGCACGGACGGCGAACACGCAGGGCAAAACCGGCAAGCTCGCGCAGTTGTTCGTCAACGGCGAGACATTCGCGATGGGTGCGGCCTCTGCACGCATCCTGGCCAGCTATGAAGCGCTCGATGAAGCGGCATTGGCCAAGCTCGACGCAGAGGCGCGCGCCGCACTGGAAACGCTGATCCAACGCGGGCACTATCGCCTGCAACGCCCTTCGAGATCACGTCGATGAACTCGATTCCAGACAATGATTTCCGCGTCGAACCGGCCGATTACGCGATCGATTTCAAGGATCTGCGCGCGGTGCGCGAGCCGGTGTTCGTGGTCGAGCAAAACGTCCCGCTGGAAATGGAATGGGACGAGTTGGACCCGCACTGTCATCACGTGATCGCCCGCGATGCCGAACATCGTCCGATCGGCACCGGCCGGCTCACACCAGAACACAAGATCGGACGCATGGCGGTATTGCGTCATTGGCGCGGCCACGGCGTGGGCGAAGCTTTGCTGCTGGCATTGATCGAACAGGCCCGCGCCCTGGGTTGGCGCGAAGTGACCCTGCACGCACAGGTCAGCGCACTGGGGTTTTACGAGAAATTCGGCTTCATCGCTTACGGCGATCGTTTCGAGGAAGCAGGCATCGAGCATCAAGCGATGCGCCTGGAACTGGCTCCGGCCCTCCTCTCTGTGCGGCCTGCGGCGGCGGCACGCGGAAGATCGCAGCGGCCCGAGGAATTCCAGGGCCTGGAGGCCACAGTGGAAGCGGTGCGACTGGTCGTGCTCGGCGCACGCCGCGAACTGGCCGTCTATACCCGCGACCTGGAGCGCGCGGTATTCGCCGATCCCGGCGTGCTCGATGCATTCAAGCAGTTCGCCATCGCCGGGCGCGGCGGTGTGGCGCGCATCCTCTTGCAGGACCCAACCATCGCTCAAAACCATCCCCATCCGCTGCTGGCCTTGGCGCAACGGTTGCCCAGCGTTTTCGAGTTTCGCGCGCCGCAGGATCTGGAAGACCTGCAATACCCTTCCGTATTCGTCGCCAATGATCGCGACGGGTTTGTTTTCCGCGTCCTGGGCAGCCGCTTCGAGGGCGAATGGAGTCCGGCGCTGCCGGCGCGCAACCGCCAGCTCAACGAGCAATTCCTGCGTGTCTGGGAACGCTGCCGGCCCTGCACCGAACTTCGCGCATTGGCGATCTGAATCCTGCCGGGCTTGCGGTTCTAATGCCCTGCCCCCTCGGGCTATAATTGGCGGCCTCGTCGGCCTCGTGCCGGTGAGGCTCCCAATTCCAACCCGAACAATGACTTGGCCTATATTTCTGACGAGGCCCGAGCGGATGCCGTGGATAGCCTGATCAAGCAGTTTTCCCAGTCCTCGCAACTTTCTGGCGGCAACGCCGCTTTTATCGAAGATCTGTACGAGCAGTACCTGGTCGATCCCGACAGTGTGGCCCCCAAATGGCAGGCCTACTTCGCCGCCTTCAAGGGCCGCGAAGCGGGCGATGTCCCGCACTCGGCGGTGATGGCGCAAATCCAGGCCGCTGCCAAAAATGCCGGCCGCGGTGTTTCGGGCGGCATCGATGAAGAAGCCGCGCGCAAGCAGACCGCCGTGGGCAAGCTGGTCACCGCCTATCGCTCACGCGGCCATCTGGGCGCCTCGCTCGATCCGCTGGCGATGTCGCCGCCGCAGGAAGCGCCCGACCTGGGCCTGGCTTTCCATGGCCTGAGCGAGTCCGATCTCGATCGCGAATTCGCCGCCACCACCTGGTTCGGCGCGGACAAATACAAACTGCGCGACCTGCTGGGCAAGCTCAAGGCCACCTACTGCCAGACCATCGGCGCCGAGTTCATGCACATCTCCGATGCGACGCAGCGCCGCTGGATGCAGCAGCGGCTCGAAGGCGCGGCCGGCAAATTCGGTTTCAGCGCCGACGACAAGCAGCGCATCCTCGAACGCCTCACCGCCGCCGAAGGCCTGGAGCGTTACCTGCACACCAAGTACGTCGGCCAGAAGCGCTTTTCGCTCGAAGGCGGCGACTCGCTGATTCCGTTGATGGACGTGCTGGTGCGCCGCGGCGGTACGCATGGCGTCAAGGATGTTGTGATCGGCATGGCCCACCGCGGCCGTCTCAACGTGTTGATCAACACGCTGGGTAAACCTACTGAAAAACTGTTCGCCGAATTCGAAGGCAAGTTCGACCATCCCGACACACCCGAGCACTCGGGCGACGTGAAATACCACATGGGTTTTTCCGCCGATGTCGCCACGCCCGGCGGCCCGGTGCACCTGGCGCTGGCGTTCAATCCCTCGCATCTTGAAATCGTCAACCCGGTGGTCGCCGGCAGCGTGCGTGCACGCCAGTTGCGCCGCCAGGACAACGAGCGCAAGCAGGTGTTGCCGATCCTGGTCCACGGCGATGCTGCTTTCGCCGGCCAGGGCGTGATCATGGAATTGTTCCAGATGTCGCAGGCGCGCGGCTTCAAGGTCGGTGGCACCGTGCACGTGGTGATCAACAACCAGGTCGGTTTCACCACCAGCCGGCCGGACGATGCACGCTCGACGCTGTATTGCACCGATCCGGCCAAGATCATTGGCGCGCCGGTGCTGCACGTCAACGGCGACGATCCGGAAGCGGTGGCGTTCTGCGCGCAGATCGCCTTCGATTTCCGCCAGCAATTCGCCCGCGATGTGGTGATCGATCTGGTCTGCTACCGCCGCCACGGCCACAACGAAGCCGACGAACCGGCCGCGACGCAGCCGCTGATGTACCAGAACATCCGCGCCCGCAAGACCACGCGCGAGTTGTACGCGCAGGCATTGACCGAACAGAACCTGATCAACGCCGATGCCGCCAAGGCATTGGTCGATGGCTACCGCAACAAGCTCGACCGCGCCGAGGTCACCACGGAACTGGCCAAGGCCGATGGCGACCCGTACGTCGTGGATTGGGCACCGTGGCAACACGGCAACTTGTCCGATGCGGTCAAGACCGGCCTCGCCCGGTTCTCACTCGACAGTCTTGCTAAAAAGATCAACACGCTGCCCGATACGATCAAGCTGCATCCGCGTGTGGCCAAGATCTACGAAGAACGGCGCAAGATGCTCGCCGACGAATTGCCCATGGACTGGGGCTTCGCGGAAAATCTCGCCTACGCGACCTTGCTCACCGAAGGCTACCGTCTGCGCCTGGTCGGCCAGGATGCCGGACGCGGCACGTTCTTCCATCGCCATGCGGTGTTGCACGACCAGGTGACCGGCGCGGCGACGATTCCGCTGCACCAGCTCACCAAGCAGCCCGAGCACGCGATGATCATCGACTCGCTGCTCTCGGAAGAAGCGGTCATGGCTTTCGAATACGGCTACTCCACCGCCGAGCCGATGACGCTCAACATCTGGGAAGGCCAGTTCGGCGATTTCGCCAACGGCGCGCAGGTGGTGATCGATCAATTCATCACCTCCGGCGAATCCAAGTGGGATCGTCTGTGCGGCCTGGTGTTGTTCCTGCCGCACGGCTACGAAGGGCAAGGCCCCGAGCATAGCTCGGCGCGCCTGGAGCGCTTCCTGCAGATGTGCGCGCTCAACAACATCCAGGTGTGCACGCCGACCACGCCCGCGCAGATGTTCCACATGCTGCGCCGGCAGATGCTGCATGCCACGCGCAAGCCGCTGGTGGTGATGACGCCCAAGTCGATGCTGCGCAACAAGCTCTCGGTCTCGAGCATGGACGAGCTGGCCAAAGGCGCGTTCCAGAATCTGATCCCGGACAGTGTCAGCAAAAAAGCGGGCGCAACGCGCCGGGTCGTGGTCTGCGGCGGCAAGGTTTATTACGACCTGTTCGAAGCCGCGCAGGCCAAGAACATCAGCGACGTGGCGATCGTGCGGGTCGAGCAGTTGTATCCATTCCCGCGCATTGAACTCAGCGCCGAACTCAAGCGCTTTGCCGGAGCGAAAGAAGTCATCTGGTGCCAGGAAGAGCCGATGAACCAGGGCGCCTGGTATCAGATCCAGCATCACCTGCGCGCCTGCCTGCAACCAGGCCAGGAACTGCACTACGCCGGACGCGCGCGTTCGGCGGCGCCGGCCTGCGGCCACTTGACCACGCACAACGCCGAGCAGGCGCAACTCATTGCCGATGCCCTGATCAATCCGGGCAACGGCGACCATGTCAGCGAATAACTCCCCTTACCCAGGACAACGTCCATGAGCATCGAAGTCAAAGTGCCGGTTCTTCCGGAATCCGTTTCCGACGCCACCATCGCCGCCTGGCACAAGAAAGCCGGCGACAGCGTGCGCCGCGACGAAAACTTGCTTGATCTGGAAACCGACAAAGTGGTGCTGGAAGTGCCCTCGCCCGTGGACGGCGTGCTCAAGGAGCTGAAGTTCCAGGCCGGTGATACGGTGACCAGTTCTCAGGTCATCGCGATCATCGAGGAAGGCGCCGTGGCCGCGGCGCCCGCGCCCGCAGCGGCTCCTGCGGCGAAGCCGGTCGCACCGGCACCTGCCGCTGCCGCAGCTCCTGCCGCGCCTGCCGCCAAGGCCGATACCTCGGCGCTCTCGCCGGCTGGCCGCTTCGTGGCAGAAGCCAACAAGATCGATCCAGCCGACGTGCCCGGCACCGGCCGCCGTAATCAGGTGACCAAGGAAGACCTGGTCAACTTCATCAAGGCCGGCGGTTCCTCCGCACCGGCTGGCGCCCGCCCGGAACAGCGCGTGCCGATGACCCGCATCCGCCAGCGCATCGCCGAGCGCATGATGCAGTCGAAAAACTCCATCGCCATGCTCACTTCCTTCAACGAAGTGAACCTGGGCAAGGTGATGGCGATGCGCAAGGAATTGGGCGAGCCGTTCGAGAAAACCCACGGCATCAAGCTCGGCTTCATGAGCTTTTTCGCCAAGGCCGCCGCCAACGCGCTGCAGAAATATCCCGTAGTCAACGCTTCGGTCGATGGCAATGACGTGATCTATCACGGCTACGCCGATATCTCGATCGCCGTGGCGACCGAAAAGGGCCTGGTCACGCCGGTGCTGCGCAATGTCGAGGCGCAAGGTTTCGCCGAGATCGAGCAAGGCATTGCCAATTACGCCAAGGCCGCGCGCGAAGGCGGCCTGAAACTCGAAGACCTGCAGGGCGGCACGTTCACGATCACCAACGGCGGCACCTTCGGTTCGCTGATGTCCACGCCGATCGTCAATCCGCCGCAGTCGGCGATCCTGGGCATGCACGCCATCAAGGAACGTCCGATCGCCGAGAACGGCCAGATCGTCATCGCGCCGATGATGTACATCGCGCTGTCCTACGATCACCGGATCATCGACGGCAAGGACGCGGTGCTGTTCCTGGTGGACATCAAGAACCAATTGGAAAATCCGCACCGCATGCTGCTGGGCCTGTAAGACCCGAATGCGGGGACCGTTCCACGGTTCCTGCCCGACGAGATTCCCGATCCACCCCATTCGTTCGTCCTGGCCCTGAACTTGGCGAAGGGTCGAACGGCCGGGTGGCGGTATCGAAAAATTCCGCAAGAGCCCGCATCTTCTTCCCATTCCCCATTTTCGAGAAACTCCATGAGCGAACAATTCGATGTCATCGTCATCGGCGCCGGTCCCGGCGGTTACGTGGCCGCGATCCGCGCCGCGCAACTGGGCATGAAGGTCGCTTGTGTGGATGCCTTCATCGGCAAGGACGGCAAGCCCGCGCTCGGCGGCACTTGCCTGAACATCGGCTGCATTCCGTCCAAGGCGCTGCTCGATTCCTCGCGCCAATTCCACAACCTCACCCACAGCTTCAAGGACCACGGCATCAGCGCCGACAACGCGCGCATGGATGTCGCGGCGATGATTGGCCGCAAGGACAAGATCGTCAAACAATTCACCGGCGGCATCACGTCACTGTTCAAGGCCAACAAGGTCACGCCGATCGCCGGTTTCGCCACGCTGCATCCGAACAACGTGGTCAAGATCAAGGGCCATGACGGCAGCGCCGCCGAAATCAGCGGCAAGCACGTGATCCTCGCCGCTGGTTCGGCGCCGATCCAGTTGCCATTCGCCAAATTCGACAATGTGCACATCCTCGACAACGCCGGCGCGCTCGATGTCGCCGCGGTGCCCAAGCGCCTGGGCGTGATCGGTGCCGGTGTGATCGGCCTGGAGCTCGGCAGCGTCTGGCGCCGCCTGGGCAGCGAAGTCACCATCATCGAAGCCTTGCCCGATTTCCTCGCCGCCGCCGATGCCGATATCGCCAAGGCCGCCGCGCGCGAATTCAAGAAACAGGGTTTGGAGATCAAGCTCAACGCCAAACTCGGCAAGGCCGAGGTCAAGAACAACGAAGTGCACCTGAGCTACACCGACGCTACCGGCGAGCAAAGCCTGGTCGTCGACAAATTGCTGGTAGCGGTCGGCCGCCGCGCCGCCACCGAAGGCCTGCTGGCCGAGGGCACCGGGGTCAAGCTCAACGGACGCGGCCAGATCGAAGTGGACGAACACTGCGCCACCGGCGTGCCCAATGTCTGGGCGATCGGCGACTGCGTGCGCGGCCCGATGCTCGCGCACAAGGCCTCGGAAGAAGGCATTGCCGTGGCCGAACTGATCGCTGGCCTGCCCGGCCACGTGAATCTCGACACCGTGCCCTGGGTCATCTACACCGAGCCGGAAATCGCCTGGGTCGGCAAGACCGAGAAGCAGTGCAAGGACGAGGGCATCCCATACAAGACCGGCAGCTTCCCGTTCGCGGCCATCGGCCGCGCGGTGGCGATGAACGAACCGGCCGGCCTGGTGAAAGTCATCGCCCACGCCGAGACCGACCGCATCCTCGGCCTGCACCTGTGCGGCGCCAATGTTTCCGAATTGGTGCATGAGGGCGTTGTGGCGATGGAGTTCCACGGCTCGGCCGAAGACCTCGCACGCATCTGCCACGCGCATCCGACTTTGTCGGAAGCCGTGCACGAAGCGGCATTGTCGGTGGACAAGCGGGCCATTCATAAGGCCAACTGACATCCGGCCAAGCACGCCAGGAGGCTCGCCGCCATGAGCCAAGCCAATCCGATCCGCAATGTGTCCGACACCGCGCTCTGGGTCGCGATCTATCGCGCGATGGAAAGCGAGCGTGCCGATGCGCTGTTTCACGATCCCTACGCTCGCCGCCTCGGCGGCGAGCGCGGCGAAGCGATCGTCGCTGCCATGCCCGGCGGCAAGTCGATGAGTTGGCCGATGGTGGTGCGCACCGCGGTGATGGACGAGATCGTGCTGCGTTGCGTGCAGCAAGGCGCGATGACCGTACTCAATCTCGCCGCCGGGCTCGATGCCCGCCCGTACCGCCTGCCGCTGCCATCGTCCCTGCGCTGGCTGCATGTCGATCTGCCGGACATGGTCGATTACTTCCGCTCGCGCATGGAAGGCGAAACGCCGCGCTGCGCGCTCGAATTCATCGCCGCCGATTTGCGCGATGCCGATGCTCGCCGCGAGGTATTCACCCGCGCCGCCGCGCACGGGCCGGTGCTGGTAATCACCGAAGGCCTGCTGATCTATCTCGAAGCCGAACAGGTGGCCGACCTCGCCCGCGACCTGCACGACCTCGCCCAAGCGCGCTGGTGGCTAACCGATCTTGCTTCGCCGATGCTGCTGAAACTCATGGCGCGGCGATGGCAAGCCAAAGTCACCGCGGGCAATGCCCGATTCCGGTTCGCGCCGGCCGAAGGCACCGCTTTCTTCGCGCCCTACGGCTGGCGCGAGGCCGAATTCCGCTCGACCTGGGACGAGTCCTGGCGACTGAAACGCACCATGCGCGGCGCCTGGTTGTGGAAAATGATTTCGCTGTTCCAATCCAAGCAACGCTACGAAGCTGGCCGGCGAATGTCCGGCATGGTCTTGCTCGAAGCCGAATCCGGCGCGAGCGCCCGACACCACGAGCAAAACGCATGAGCACTCCCGCGAACTTTCGCGCCTTCCGAATCCACAACGATGCCGCCGGTTATCGCGCGGGTGTCGAAACGATTTCCTTGAACGATCTCTCGCCTGGCGAGATCGTGATCAAGACGGCATACAGCAGCGTCAACTACAAAGACGCGCTCGCCGGCACCGGCCAAGGCAAGATCCTCCGGCAATTCCCGCTCAATGGCGGCATCGATGTCGCCGGCCATGTCATCGCCTCGAGCGACCCGAAGTTCAAGGAAGGCGATGCGGTGCTGTGCACCGGCTGCGGTTTGTCGGAAACCCGCGATGGCGGCTACAGCGAGATCGCGCGGATCGAATCGCGCTGGGCCATTGCGTTGCCAAAAGGTTTGAGCCTGCGCGAAAGCATGATCCTGGGCACCGCTGGATTCACCGCCGGCCTGTCGCTGTATCGCATGATGCAAAACGATCAGCAGCCCGAACTCGGTCCGATCGCGGTAACCGGCGCGACCGGCGGCGTGGGCATGCTGGCCATCGACATCCTCGCCCGCGCCGGATTCACCGTGCATGCGATCACCGGCAAGATCGAGCATCGCGATTTCCTGATGCGGCTCGGCGCCGGGCAAGTGCTGTCGGGCAAGGACATCGCCTGGGGCCAGCGTCCGCTGGAAAGCGCGCAATGGGGCGGCGCCATCGACAGCGTCGGCGGCCACGTGCTGGCCGGGCTGACCCGCGCGATTCATCCCTACGGCAACATCGCCAGTTGCGGCATGGCCGGCGGCCACGCGCTGGAAACCACGGTGATGCCTTTCATCATTCGCGGCGTGTCCTTGCTCGGCATCGCCTCGGCCGGAACCGCGCGGCCCATTCGCGAGGCGGTCTGGCAGCACCTGGCATCGGATTGGAAACCGGCGCACCTGGACACCATCTGCACGCGCACCGTGACGCTGGATCAATTGCCCGGCGTGTTTCCTTCCATGCTGGCCGGAGGCTCCTTCGGTCGGACAATCGTCGAATTTTGACCGGGCTTCTTGCACCATACGGCCCCCAAGGGCATACAATCGCATACCTTTGTGGAGGCGCCATGGCACGTATCCTGATCGTTGATGATTCTCCGTCCCAATTGCTGGGCATGAAGCGCATCGTTGAAAAACTCGGACACGAAGCGCTCGGCGCGGAAGATGGCGCGGCAGGTGTCGAAGCGGCCAAGACCGCGTTGCCCGATCTGATCCTGATGGATGTGGTGATGCCCAACCTCAACGGATTCCAGGCCACCCGCGCCATTTCCAAGGAACCCAGCACCGCGCATATCCCGGTCGTGCTGGTGACCACCAAGGATCAGGAAACCGACAAAGTCTGGGGCATGCGCCAAGGCGCCAAGGCCTACATCACCAAGCCGTTCACCGAGAACCAATTGGTCGAGATCATCAACTCATTGCTCGTCGGTAGCTGATTCGGCTTCCAACCGGCCGCAAATAACTACAAATAAAAAGGGCAGAAGCAGAAACTTCTGCCCTTTTTCATTGCCGCGTACATTGCGCGTTGCTGCATTCATTGCGCGCAGCTTGTTGCTCGCTTCGCGCGGACGACTCAGTTCTTGAACGCCTCCGCCATCTGGCGGTACAGCGCCCGCTGCGCTTCGGTTTCGGCGCGCGGCGCGCGAATCTCGATCTCGACGATCTGATCGCCCGCCACCGGCTTGCCCGGCAAGCCGCGGCCGCGCAAACGCAATTTGCGTCCGGCATCGGAATCGGGCGGAACCCGCAGCTCGACATTGCCGCCCAGAGTCGGCACGCTCGCCACCGTGCCCAGCGCCGCTTCCCACGGCGCCAGCGTCAGCGTGTAGAGAATGTTGCGGTCATCGACCTCGAAATCCGCATGCGGGCGGTAGTCGATCTCCAGCAACAGGTCGGCGCGCTGTCCGCGTTGCACCTGCCCTTGGCCGGCCAGACGGATCACCTGCCCCGGCCGGATGCCCGCCGGAACCTTTACCTCCAATGTGCGGCCATCGATGCCGATGCGCTGCATGCCGCCGGCGTAGGCCACTTCCAGCGGAATGGAAACTTTCGCGCGGGTATCGCCGGGCGGTGCGGGACGACCTCGCGGTGCCGCGCGGCCACCGAACAAGGATTCGAAGAAATCGCTGAATCCTCCCCCTGCTCCGCCATCCTCGAAACGAAAACCCTGCGATCCGAAACCCGGGCTGAACTGATCGCCAAAACCCGGAGGCGGCCGAAAATCCTCACCCGGGCGATAGCCTTGCGAGCGCAACTGATCGTAGGAGGCGCGCTTTTCCTTGTCGCGAAGCACTTCGTAGGCTTCATTGATCGCCTTGAAGCGTTCCTCCGCGCCTTTTTCCTTGCTCACGTCCGGATGGTATTTGCGTGCCAGACGACGGTAAGCGGTCTTGATCTCCGCCTCACCGGCGCTGGGCTCGACTCCGAGCGCTTCGTAGTAATCCTTGAACTGCATGCACGTCTCCAGCAAAAAGGCCCGCGAAGCGAACTCCGCGAGCCAATTCTACGTCCTTGCGCCTGCTCCCGGCCGGCGACAACGGTGCCGCGGATGCGCTTACTGCACGCTGATCCGGCGCGGCGTGGTTTCCGGCCGCTTGGGAATGGTGATTTCAAGCACGCCGTTCTTGCCGACAGCGGCTATGCCATCGGGATTGGCACTCTCGGGCAGCGCGAAGCGCCGGTAGAACACGCCATGCGCGCGTTCGACGCGCGAGTAGCGTTCGTTCTCGGTGCGGCTCTCGGCCTGACGCTCGCCCTTGATCGAAAGGATTCCCTTGTCCATGTTCACTTCGATGTTTTTCGGATCCACGCCCGGCAGGTCGGCGAAGATCACGAAGCGTTCGGCTTCTTCCTTCACGTCCACACGCGGCACCCATTGGCTGGTGACGACACTGGAGGCATCGGTATCACTGTCGTTGTTGAAGAACTTCTCGAAAACCTGCTTGATTTCCTCCTGCAACGGATTCGGGTTGTTCCACATCGGATGACGGGTCAAGTTCATGCTCGGTTCTCCTGGTTGACGCGGCTTCAGACCGCATGGCGCAAAATCTGCGGCTGACTTCATGCATTTCAAGCGCGCCAGCCGCCACCTGCTGGAACTCGTTTAAACTTCGTTTCCCTTTGTGAGGACACACCCATGAGCATCCAGATCGGCGACAAAATTCCCCAGGCCACTCTCAATTACCTCAAGGATGGCGTACAGGCCATCAACACCGACGAACTGTTCGCCGGCAAGAAAGTCGTGCTGTTCGCGCTGCCCGGCGCCTTCACTCCGACCTGCTCGGCCAAGCACCTGCCTGGCTATGTCGAAAAACTCGACCAGTTCCAGCAGCGCGGCATCGATGTGGCCTGCCTGTCGGTCAACGATGCCTTCGTGATGGATGCCTGGGCCAAGAACCAGCATGTTCCCGAAGGCCTGCACATGCTCGCCGACGGCAATGGCGTATTCACCAAATCGCTCGGCCTGGAGTTCGATGCCACGGCTTTCGGCATGGGCCTGCGCGCCAAGCGTTTCGCGCTGTATGCCGAAGATGGCGTGGTCAAGCAGCTCTATGTCGAAGCGCCGGGCGAGTTCAAGGTATCGGCCGCCGACTACGTGCTCGAACACCTGGGCTGAGCGACGGTCGCACCTGCCCCCTTTCCGGTGAATGGAAAGCGTATTACTTTAGGCAACGACACAATGGCACGCGCGGAATCGATGTCGCCCCCCCTTCCCGTCTTTTCAGGATCAAAACTATGAATAAGCAATTTATTTTCATGCTGATCGCCGCCCTGGGCTTTGCCTTTCCGATCGCCTCGCAAGCGGCCAGATGTGGCGACTGCGGCAAGATCGCGCAGATCGAGACGGTTTCCGGGCACCGCTCCAGCACCGGTGGAATGGTTGCCGGCGCTCTGGTCGGCGGCGTGGTCGGCAATCAGGTCGGCAGCGGCGACGGCAAGAAACTGGCGACCGTGGCCGGTGCGCTCGGTGGCGCCTATGCCGGCAAGAAAATCGCCGAAGGCTCGGAAAAAACCCAATACCGCATTCTCGTGAAGATGGACGACGGCCATTACGAGACAGTGACGCAAAACAGCGCCAAGAATCTCAAAGTCGGCCAGTCGGTTCGGATCAAGAGCGGCAAAGTGACCAGGCTCTGACGTTTATCCATGAAACACGAAACGGCGCGACGCGAATGTCGCGCCGTTTTTGTTTTAGATTGGAATGTTCATGGCAATACAGCGCCCAGCCGCCCGCCGTTTGCTCGGACAGATGCCCATTCGTGTGTGACCTCTGAAGAATCCCTGCTTTGTTTCCGCTCGATCCTTCGACCTTTTGACAGACTCAGGATCAGAACGAACGGACAGCCTGCTCAGCGCAACACACGCAGCCGCAACTGCGCCCAGGCGCCGGTGTCGGCAATCGCGGTGATTTGCTGATCGCCCGGCGTTGCGAAGGCATGGATGAATCCCGCACCGCCTAGGCTTTCGCCCACCAGCTTGCCGTTGACCAACCAACGCACCCGCGCCGCCGTGCCCAGCGCGCGCAGCCTGATTTGCGGAGCCCGCGCACTGCCGGGTGCGCGCGTGACCGCACTGTCTGGCGCCGGCCCCTCGATCCTGAGCAATTCCATCGCCGTCAGACTGTCATTGACGCAATCAGCGGCGAGTGCCGGCATTGCGGTCGCTCGACGTTCGGATGCGGGCAGCCAGGGATAGGCCAGGCTGGGCCAGCGTGCGATCGCGATGGTTTTTTGCACGTGCGGCAACGTGCAATCACCGGAAACGCGCAAGCCGGTGCCGGCATCGATTCTCAGCGTCTGCTTGCCCGGACTCCACAAGCGCGCATCGCGTTCGGGCAAGGTCGGCGGCAGACTGCCGGCGAGCGTCCAGGCCTGACGTTTTTCCCGGCACAGCTGCGGTTCGGCCGGGTCGTTGGGAAGACCCAACGGCCAACAGATTTCGACCTTGCGTACCGAGGCCGGCGGCGCGTGCGGCAACGCGGAACGACTGGTGTCCGGCAAGCTGTCCACCACTTCCAGCAACAGCGGCAGCGCGGTAATCGCGCCGTATTGTCCGGGCATCGGCGTGCCATCCGGCCGCCCGACCCACACGCCGACCGTGTATTTGGCCGTGCTGCCCAGCGCCCAGGCATCACGAAAACCATAACTGGTACCGGTCTTCCAGGCCACGCGGGTGCGCGTCGCATCGTCGAAATTTTCCTCGGCAGAATCCTCGGCGGCATGGCGTTCAAGAATCTCTCGAACGATCCAGGCCGCACCGGCCGAAAGCAGCCGGCGCTGCGCCGGCCGGCTGCCGGAAACATAACCGACTTGGCCGGCCAGTCCTTCGTGATTGAGCGCCACATAAGCGCCGACCAGTTGCTCGAGCGAAACGCCAGTACCGCCGAGGATGATGGAAAGATTCGGCCGCGCTCCGTCCGGCAGTTTCAGCGCGACGCCGGCATGCGCCAACCGCGCGGCAAAGCGTTCCGGGCCGAGACGATCGAGCAGGTCCACGGCCGGCACGTTCAACGACAAGCGCAACGCATCGGCCGCCGACACCGGGCCGTTGAACGTCGGATCGAAATTGACCGGGCGGTAGTCGGCAAAACTCTGCGGCGCATCGACGAGCAGGCTTTCCGAATGGATCAGGCCATCGTCCATCGCCAGGCCGTACAAGAATGGTTTGAGCGTCGAACCTGGCGAGCGCGTGGCACGCACCATATCGACATGGCCGAGACTTTTTTCATCGGCGAAAGCGAGCGAACCCACGTAAGCGAGTGCCTGCCGCGTACGATTGTCCACCACCAGCAATGCGGCGGAACTGCGCTCGGGCAGCCGGGAAAAATAAGCGGTCACGCGATCTTCCAACACACGCTGCAAGTTGGCGTCGATGCTGCTGTGAATCCGCGATCTCGAGGGATTGGCCGCGCGCAGACGCTCGGCCAGCAGCGGCGCCAGCATCGGCACCGCCAATCGGCGCGAGACGACTGGTTCGATCAGGGCATCATGCACTTCCTGTCTGGACCACGATTGCCGCGATGCCATACGTGCCAGCACTTTGTCGCGGGCACGGCGCGCGGCCAGGTTGTGCCGATCCGGACGCAAGCGGCTGGGCGATTGCGGCAGCACAGCCAGCAGCGCCGCTTCGGCGTGCGAGAGATTCTTTGACGGCTTGCCCAGGTAAGCCCAACTGGCCGCCTCCACGCCTTCGATGGTGCCGCCGAACGGCGCGTGGTTGATATAGAGGGTCAGGATTTCGCGCTTGGAAAGATGTGCCTCCAATTGCAAGGCGCGCAGGATCTGGCGGGTTTTTCCCAAAGCCGTGCGAGGTTGCGGTTCGACAATGCGCGCGACCTGCATGCTCAGCGTCGATCCGCCGGACACGACGCGGCCATTGCCGGCCCATTGTCGCGCGGCGCGCAGCAACGCCACCGGATTGATCCCGGGATGCCGCCAGAACCAGCGATCCTCGTAACCGACCAACGCTTCCAGATAAAGCGACGAAACTTGCTCGAGCGTCACTGCATACCGCCACACCCCGTTGTCGCTGGCGAAAGCACGCAGCGGCGTACCATCGCGGGCAGTGACGATCACACTGAAGGAGCGTTGGTCCGGCAGCGGCAATGGAAACAACCTATCGGCAACGAACAACCCCACGAGCACGCAACCGAACAACACCGCGGCATGCGCCGAGCGCCGCTGCCAGGTTCGCGCTGCAAAGGGGGGATGAGGCATGGCCGGGTCGAACGAAGTGAAGAGGCTTGGCGTTGCGGCTGGCAAATGAAAAAGTGGATTAGCCAGAACTACATGAAGGAAATTCTACTGCCAATGGAAACGTCACTCTTGCCGACACCCGACACATAAGAAGCATCGTGTGCAAGAGATTCAGCGGAAAACTTCTTGATGATTTCCTTATAGGCCAAGGCTGTAATGTTTGACCCATCCTGGCGCACGATCACAACTGGAATGCCGTTGCACAACGCGGCAACAAGCGCAACTGGATCAAGTGAAATTATGGCGTTGAACAAGGAATTCATAGGTACCGCAGCACTCGTTTAGTCAGGCCAAATCATGAAGCGGGTTCGGCTTGAATGATTGAACGCCCCCACGCCGCCACACAGCTTCGACGAGCCACACTGAGTGTTGCAGGATCAGCCAACAGGAATACGAGAGGAGTCAGTGTTAGGCAATGGATGAAGACACCTGGTGATGCCCATGCCAGCGCCCCGCTGCCACCAATGCAAGAACATAGACTTTGTATTGCTCAGGCTCAAGGGGCACGAGAACGCGGTGCCTCATCTCATTGCAGAAGCGGCACGCTGCGACAATATTGCGAGCGATGTTTCGGCCACCTTTTGACCTGGCACGTAGATGCTCTGCAGTGCATTGATAGAGTTCGACATGCTGTGCCGGAATCCGCCCTGTTGCGAGGAAGACAATAGGGCTCTTGAGCCACATGTGATGCCCGCAGTAATAGCAGCGACTAGCCTGCTTTCGTTCGGCAATACGGCGCAAGTGAATAAGAGCGTGACGTTGTCTTGTTTTCATGGGCGCGGACTCGTTGGAGGAGTCCCGATCGCTCATGAAGCATCACGGGCAAAGCTGGCAGAGAGGTCTGACCAGATCATGCGCGCATTGCACGACATGATTTGCCAAGGGCAACGGTTCTAGCTTGTATCGCAATTACGGCACTGTCAAGCCCATTGCTCGACGCATGAATTAAACAGGCCTGCGAAGCGGCTTCGGCTTGAATAAATTGTCCGGTGTCACTTTAGTCCAAGGCCAACAAGGCGTTTCAAACATGCTGGTCTACTAGAATTTGATTGCCATCCGGATCGGCCACCATGAAGCTCGCTGGTCCAGACGTAGCTTCGTCAGCTTCGCTGAGTAGTTGAACGCCTTGCGCTTTAAGGCCGCGCTGCAGATCGCGAACATCAGTGAACTCGGGCAGTTGCTTTGCATCGCTGTCCCAGCCTGGATTGAAGGTTAGGATGTTGCGCTCGAACATTCCCTGAAACAGACCGATGACAGTGCTGCCGTTCTTCAGGATCAGCCAGTTCTGCTCCTGGTTTCCGCCCCATACGGTAAAGCCAAGCTTTTCGTAGAAAGCGCGAGATAGCTGGATATCTTTCACCGCGAGGCTGACAGAGAAGTTGCCAAGTTGCATGGTCATTTCCTTATTGCTTGGTTGACGGCGGTATCGCGGTGATGTGTGCTTGTGGCGATTAATGCCCAAATTAAGCTGACCTACGAAGCGGGTTCGGTTCGAATAAATTGTTGGGGCTCACCCGCCGCCAGTCCAGAACACATCTTTACGCAGCGCTGGTTCGATGTTCTTGAGCTGGCTCAGATAGCCAACGAGTTGAAAGCAGTTTTCCTCAGCAAGGGCAGTTGGCGACCGCGCGCCTAGCGCGTAATAGTCCTTCGGAATGTATCCGCCTTCAACGAATGCATCTAGAACGAATTGTGAACAGAAAGTCCTGCGCTTACTTCTCGGCCAATTAAAACTAGGTGGGCGCATCGTCAGCTTGGCAATCGCCAGCTCGAGCAACTCATAAATTGGCGAAAGGAAAGCACCGATGTAGGCGTACTTTCTCTTTTCTTTAATGTGTTTTTTGCAGAAATTGATCACATCGGAGCGCAAGGCAGGAATGCCGTGAACCCCTGGACATCGCGTTACAGCGATATACTCATATCGCTCTGTTAGGTCGCCAATCCAAGATTGCTTCACTCCCTCTGTAGTTGCTTCAGCGACTTCGCCAATGCCAAGGTAGATGGCAACATGAACATATGGGCCGGAAGAGCCATAGGAGATGAGCCGCCATGGGATATGCGACTGCCCGCCGCGACAGAAAAGCACATCAGCGCCTTGCAGGTCATCTTCTGTGAGAAGCGTAGGTGGCGCAGGATCGAGGCGAATGCCTACGAAGCGTCTGTCTAGAAGTCGCTTGAGGTAATCAAGAGGTCTCAGCATCGTGGGAACGGTCATGCGGGCCCTATCGCCAAGTAGACCGCAAACACGCGGCGTTGCACCGTATGGTCAATTGCTTGCCTCGATTGGTCAATGGTGAATTCCTGCGTGCGATCACTGTCTTGGTTGATACCGCCGACAATGTGAGGCGACACGCCATGGCATGCAATACGGCGGAAGTCGGGGCGTATGAAACACACCCGCGAATCGTCCCGAGTCCCGGCTCCTCACGGTTTCACCACCGTGATCGTCTCGGGATACGTCTTGCCCACTGCCCGCAATTGCGGCCGGTACATGTCCTCGATTTGCGGTGGCGGCACCACGTAGGTGCCGGGGGTGACGGCGCGGACCAGGTAGAACAATTTCGCCGTGCCGTAGGAAAGTTTCAGCGCCGCGACATAGCGGTCGTCGCGATATTCTTCGTGTACGAGTTCGGCGGCCCTGCCGCGTTCGTCGAGCGAGACGCCATCGACCTTGATGTTGGCCCATTGTTCGGCGGGAGTGAGGTTGAGATTTTCGATTTCCAGACCGGCTGGCAGCAGATCGACCAACAAGGCATCGGGCAGACTTTGTCCCGACTCCACCTTCAATTCGACGATCAGCGGTTGGCCTTCGCGCAGTGGTCCGGCCTTCCACGGCGTACCGTCGATGTTGAAGTAATGCCGGCTGACGCCGAGCTTGCCGGTGTCCACGGCGGGACGATTGCGCGGGATGCCGGCGACATCCACGGTTGCGTAAAGCGGCCCGGCCGATTGCAGTTTGTAATGCAGGCCAGCTTCGAGTTCGCGATAACCGAAACGACGGCTGTCGATACGCGCCGAAGCAAGCACGCTTGGTTTGCTTCCAACCGCCAACTGGCCTGCGAACGCGCGTTCGCTGTCCAGACTTTCGGCCATGACCTTGCCCAGGCGAGCCAGCGCGATCTGTTCCTGCGTGCTGTACCAGACATAGCGCTGCTCGGCGCGCGCGGCCAGGTTCCTCGACAGTGACAACAACCGCGCATCGGCTTGCGGCACGGCCAATTTATGGCGTTTGGCCAGCATCACCATCAACGCTTCGTCGCGAATGCTGGTTCCATAGTCGCCGAGATAATCCGGGCGCTGGTCTTTCTTGGCGAACGCTTCGTCGATGGCTTTCTTGCCGCGCGTCTTGTCGCCCTGCAAGTTCAGCGCAAGGCCCAGGTGCAGTAGCGGCAACGCCGTCCTGGCCTGATTGCGCTCGTTGTCGTACATCGCACGCAACGTGCCCAGCGGCGCGCGGTTGACGCGCGCCAGCACATAGCCGGCCTGCGCTTGATAGGCAAAGCGCAAATGCTCGCGATAGTCGTAGCCGTAAAACGGCGCGCTGCCGCTGAGCAGGTCTTCGTTCAAACGCTCCAGCGTTTTTTGCAACACGCCTTCGGGAACCGCGAATCCGGCATCGCGGGCATCGAGCAGGAACTCGGCGATGTACGGTGTGAGGATCGGATACACCTCGCTGTCGCCGCCCCAGAACGAGAAGTGGCCCGTGCTGGCCTGCATCGAGGCCAAGCGGCTGAATGCGCCTTCGAGGCGGCGCCTGCGCTCATCCGCACTCAGGCCGGCGACGCCCATGCGCCGGGCAGTATCGGCATCGAGCAGAAGCGCCGCGTAACCGCGCGTGGCGGTTTGTTCGGAGCAGCCATAGGGATAAGCGAGTAGGTCATCGAGCGCGCGCGCAAACGGAATCGGCGGCATGGCGCTGATCGTGACGCGCGCTGTCACGGTATCGGGCAGCAAGCCTTCGGCGATCCTGGCATCAAGGTTCAAGCCCTGGCCGGCAGGCAAAGTCTGCAAGCGCGAACGCGCCACGCCGCCCCAGGCCGCTCGTACCGGTATCTCGAATTCGCGATTGACCTGGTTTCCGGCGCCGCTGACTTTGAGTTTGACCTTACCAATGCCAAAGCCCTGGCCGCCGCTGATGTCGAAATTCAAGGTGCGTTTGTCCTCGATGCCCAACGTCAGCTTGCGCCGCGGATTGCCGATCACGATCGGACCCTGCGCCTGGAGGTCGACTGTGAACTCGGCACTGCGGCCGGTGAAATTCTTCACGTCCAGCGACAACGTGCTGCGATCGCCCGGCGCCAGCGCCCGCGGCGTGCTGACTTCGGCCAGTATCGGTGCGCGCAGAACGCTCTCGCTACTGCCTTGCCCATACTTGTCTTGCCCGAAAACCAGCGCCGAAACACGCAGAGTGCCGTTGAAATCCGGCACCTTGATATCGACGCGCGCCTCGCCCTTGGCATCGAGCGCGATCGGCCCCGAATACAGATCCACCGTCTGCACGTTCGCCGTGGGCCGCCGTGCCTGCGGCAGCACCTGCAGCGCCATGTCGCCACCGAATTTCAGCGTGGCGGTATCGCCCTCGTAGCTTTCGATCACGCGACCGTAAATATCGTAGGCATCCACGCCCAGCCGGCGCTGCGCGAAAAAATGCGCGGCCGCATCGGGCACTGCGAATCCGGTGATGTTGAGGATGCCCACATCCACCGCCGACAGCGTGACCCAGGCCTTCTTGCCAGCCAATTGCGGCGCTTTCACCGACACCGGCAACGCTTGTTCGGGCTTGGCCTGTTTGGGCGCCGATACCTGCACATCGATGCGCCGGTTGCGCCGGTCCATCGGCACATGTACCACGCCTACCGCGCGTGCCGGCGTGATTTTTTCCACCGCCGAGCCACCACGAAAAACCAGGGCGGTGATGTACACATCGTGGCGCTCCCATTCGGGCGTGACCGCAATCTCAAAGACTGCGCCGGCCTTGGCCTGGATCGGCTGGCTGTGCAGCAGGTGATCGGTTTCCACCAGCAGCACGCCGGTTCCTGCATGCGGCGGAGTAAGGGTGATTTTCAGTTTGTCGCCGGCGCGGTAGGCGGTCTTGTCCAGTGCGAGCTTGATCTTGTCCGGGCGCGCATCCAGGCCGCGGTTCTGGTCCTGCCAATCCCAGCCAGCGACAAAATTGAAACGCGAGATCAGGTTAGTGACCGGGTCCTTGACCTCGACCCGGTACTGCCCCCACTGCACCGGAAAATCGATGCGCGTCGGTCCCTCGGCGCGGGCGGCGACGGTTTTCGTCTCGATAGTTTTGTAGCGCGAGCTGTAGTCGTAACCCCAATGGTTGTCCGCATAGGTCCAGTGATAATCACGTTCCTCGCGCACCAGACTGACGCTGAGATTGTTGCCCGCCTGCAAGCGGCCCTGGGCATCGCTGCGGATCAGCTCGAACCCGAGCGTGCTGTCGTAGGGCGCCGACTGCTTGGGATCGAACAACGGACGGATGCCGACCAGCACCGGCGCCGGCCAGAACGTGCGCTTGAGACTGCGGCTGACCGGGCGGCCGCCGCTCTCGTACACGCTGGCGGTGACGATGGCCGAAACCGGCGCGGCTTGCGTAGCTTCCTCCGGCAGTTTGATCGGGGTCTTCAATTGCCCCTGGGCATCGAGCGTGGTGTCGATGACGTCTTGCATTTTCTTCGGCAAGGACACGGATGGGTCGCCGAAGAAATGATCGGGATATTTTTCCACCGGATGCAATTCGTTGACGACGCCCAAGCGTGCGGTGAATCGGTTTCCGGCGGCGGGCGCGCCATACAGATAAGCGGCGCTGGCTTGCAGGTTCAACGGCTCGCCCGGCTTGAGCGTGGCTTGCGGCGAATCGAGTTCGAGCTTCATGCGCTCGGGCAGGAACTCCTCGATGCGCAAGCTCATGCCCTGCACCACCTCGCCCTTGCCCGGTGCCGTGCGAAATTCCACTTGCCAGCGGCCGGTCGGAACATCGCTGGGCAGCGCCTGCTGCCATTGGAAATATCCGGCCTCGCTCGGGGTCAGTTGCGATTCGATGAACACGCGACCATCCGGTTGTTTCAAGCTCAAGTACAGCGGTTGCGCCTTGATCGGCTTGCCGTCGTAGTCACGCATCAACGCTGAAATCCGCAGCGTTTCGCCGGGGCGGTACAAATCGCGGCCCGACCAGGCGAACACATCGAACCACGCCTGCTCGCGGCCGGCCACCGCGAACTCGGACAGGTCCAGCGCCGGCTGGTTGAAGGCCAGCATCGAAACATCCTTGGCGCGGCGGGCGATCAACACTTGCCGGGCGTCGAGCTTGTAGGCGATCAGCGCATTGCCGTTGCCGTCGGTCATGGCCTTGAGCGTGGTTTCGCCCTTGCGATCGAGCGCCGACAACGCGACATCGCCGAGCGCCGCGCCGGATTTGAGCGAGGCGGTGTGCACGTAAATCCTGTCTTTGTAGGCGCGCACATGCAGGCCGATATCGCTGACGTAGAAGATCGCCGTTTCGTACTCGCCATTGAACCGGCCGACCGGTTTCATCGCCGCGAAATACAGGCCCGAGGCCTGCAATTGGTCGATGTCCTGCAGTGGCAAGTATGTCAGGCGACGTTCGTTCTGCGCGCCGCCCAATACGAAGCGGTTGAGGTAGACCGATTCGGCGTAGTCGCGGATCGAAGCCCGCTGTTCACTCTGGTAGTCGCCTTCATCGAGCTGCCAGCCGTTGCGCCGGCCACCGCGCTGATATTCGGCGAAGAATTTCGCCACCTCATTATCGCGCACCCGGAAAAACTCGATATCCACTTCCGGCACGTTCACCGAAACCACCGGCAGACCACGACTTTCCCTGGCCGGAAGCACACTGCCTTGCGAAGCGAAGCCGACCGCCGGCTGCATCGGCCCGGTGAATATTTTTCGCACATCATCCTTGCCGAGAATCTTGCCGTTGGCGGCCATCATTCCGGCGCGGATCAGCACGCTGTAGGTCTGGCTGGCATCGACAAAGGGATAGCTCAGTTTCTTGCCATCCCCGGCCAGCACCCAACTGCCCTTGATCAACTCGCCGTTGGGACCCTTGACCACCAACAACTGGTCGAACTCCTGGGCGTTGGCCAAGGCCTGCGAGAATTCCAGCTCCAGCGCCACATCGCTGCCGGTTTTATTGCTCCCGGCGCTCACCAGGGCAAAGCCTATGACTTTATCGCGCACATCGACCGGTGCTTCGCTGCCTTGCAATCGAGGCACCTGGTTGGCATCGCGTTGGCAGGCCACCAGCACACTGGCAAAAATCCAGACAACAAAAAACGCCGCAACGCGACGTTCGATTCTCGAGTGGCACATCCAACACCTCCGGGGTCTGCCTAAGATGAACGCGCCTAGAGTCAGGCACCGGCCGCACAAATGGATCGGAATTCAAGCACGATTAATTCGTCGTTGTATCAAATGGCCCCCGTAAGCAATTGCAGGGCGCGGCGCGGTTCGCTTCATTCACTGATTCGTCCGCAAGCACGACAAGCCACCCATCGCGCCTTTTGCGGACTTTACCCGAGGAGAGCGTACCTTTCGACTTTCCACTCCGACCGACATCGGCAAGTGTGCTGGTTTCGACCGGCACTGCGAATGGCCGTTCCCGATCCATCACATCGTTAATCGGACTGAAGCCGAGGATGATCGGACATGCCAGGTTCGCCTGGCTATGTACAACAACCGCAATGGAGGATTTATGAGCTACGTCGATGGTTTCGTAGTACCGCTACCCAAGAAAAACATCGCCGCCTATCGCCGCATGGCAAAGAAGGCAGGGAAAGTCTGGATCGAGCACGGCGCGCTCGAATACCGCGAATGTCTGGGCGATGATGTTCCGGTGGGCAAACTCACTTCGTTTCCGCGCAGCGTCAAGCTCAAGCCCGACGAAGTCGCCGTGTTCGCATGGATCATGTACAAATCGCGCGCACATCGCGACCGGGTCAACGCCAAGGTCATGAAAGACCCGCGCCTGGCCGACATGATGGACCCCAAGTCCTTGCCTTTCGACGGCAAGCGCATGATCTATGGCGGGTTCAAGGTGTTTATCGAGGCTTGAGCCGCGGCACTTGCCGCGCGCAAACGATGCAGTGTGGTTCAGGCGAACGTCAACGCATGAACCGGCGGCAGGCGCGCCGATGCCGAACGCCAGTGATCGCCTTGGTCGTCGCTGATCCACAGGCCGCCGCTGGTCGAACCGAAGGCCAGGCGCATGCCGTCATCGTCGATGACCAGGCCGTGGCGGTAAACAAGATCGTAGGCTTGCTCCTGTGGCAAGCCATCGCGCAACACATCGAACGATTTTCCGCCATCGCGTGTACGCGCCACCACCAGATGTCCATCGACCGGAACACGGCACTCGTCTTTCACCGCCGGCACGAACCAGGCCGTCTGCGCATCGCGCGGATGCACGGCGACGGCGAAACCGAACACCGACGGTGCAACCTCGGGCACGTCATGCCACGACTGGCCACCATCGATGCTGCGGAACACGCCGTTGTGATGTTGCACCCACAGGCAATCGGGAGCATCGCGACACTGCACCATGCGATGCGGGTCCTGGATGTTCGGATCGTTGCGGCGCTCCGGCGGCATGTAGGCCGCGTACATGCCATCGGCGGTCTGCGTCCAGGAATCGCCGCTATCGGTAGTTTTCCATACACCGCCCGATGACACCGCCACGCGCAACGTGCGCGAATCGCGCGGGTCCACGCACACCGAATGGATGCCGGGGAAATCGTAGCCACCACCGAACCAACCCGCCCGCTCCGGCCGATCCCACAGCGAGCGCTGCAACTGCCAGCTCTCGCCATGATCATCGGAACGAAACAATCCGCCCGGGATAGTGCCCGCCCATAGCCGGCCGGCTTCATTGGCACTGCCCGTCTCCAACGCCCACAACAAGCTCAAGGTCGCCGGCTGCGGCGGCTTGCCATCGCCGGTGACGACAGTGTCTTCCGGGGAATACGTCGGCACCGGCAATTCGTTCCAGGTGTGTCCCTGATCGGTCGAGCGTTGCAGCTTCACGCCGAAGTGACCCAGATTCAGCGCGGCATACCAGTTGCCGTCGCGCCGATCGACCAAGGCGAGCGTCACGTTGTCGCCAAGAAACCAATGGCGGTCCACGTCCCAGGCGCCTTGCCGCTGTCGCAGGGAGAACAAGCCTTTGCGTGTCGAAACGAGCAGATGGTCAGACATATCAGCCTCCTGACAGCGCTTGCATGACATACACCTCGGCGCCGGATTCGATCGGCGTCTGCAAACTCGTTTTGCCCGGTATCGATGTGCCATCGACGAAAATCGCCAAGTGGTGCCGAACCGCGCCTTGATCATCGAGCACGTAGCCGCGCAATGCCGGATGCAAAGCGAATGCGGCATCGAGCGCTTCGCCGACCGTGGCGGCATCGACATTCATGATCGCCTCGCCGTTGCCCGCGAGAGCCGCGGCCGGCAACCATCGCGCCAGTGTCGTAGCGAGCACCACTTTGCTCATGGCGATCTCCATGGCCGGGCAAGGATGGTTTCGGCCCGACGGCCGCCAAGAGCGTAGCGCAGATGCGCGACCTCGGCGACTCCGCCGTTCAGCCAGGTCCGAGGCGTCAATCAAGGTTCCACATTTTCCGAGAATCCGATCTTGACCGGCAACGGCAAGCCAATGACCATACCTGCAATCCCGCGTACCTGCGGCCTATCCATATTAGAAGTTACTCCCATGCATACCGGTAACATCGAAGAAAAGCACGTCATTGGCCTCTGCAACGAGATATCACCCAACTGCAACCCCATAACCATTCCATGCAGACCGTTACTCGCCGAGAGTATCAATGATTGCTTTGACATCGTTCCAAGGCACGTGGCGCAGCATGGCGGTTCGCAAGTCATTGGATGGGCAATTTGGGAGTGGCCTCGTGTGCTAGTGGAAGCGGAGTTTCATGCTGTCTGGAGGAGCACAAACGATGAGCTCGTTTGCCTCACACCCAGACCAATCGCGTTCGACACAATTACCTTCCTCCCATCCACTCACGCCCAGTATGAAGGAAAGCAAGTCGATAACATCCGGCATGCACTAAGCAACGACAACGACATCACCAGATTTATTTTCCTGGCCAAAAAGAAATTCGATCTATTCAATCGCGGTAACCGCGCATATCTGCACGGTGACATCTCACTTTCTGATCGAGAAATGAAAGAATTTTTTGGCATCAAAAAGGAAATGCAGACCATTTACAAGAAGCTTGTTCGCCGCTATCAATCCAAGTGACTTCGAACAATTCGTTCAAGCCAAAGCACTTCTCCAGGCTTGACTGAACGCAGGTGTTACGTCTCAGGAGACACGACTGTGCAGACAGCATCGACAAATCGATCCATCGCGGCGATCCTCCTCGGCGGCGGCATCGCCGCGACCGCCGACATCGTGTATGCCTTCATCGCCAACGGCCAGTACGGCAGGACACCGCTCTGGGTGCTGCACTCGGTCGCGAGTGGATGGCTCGGTTCGGGGGCGTTCACCAGCGGTCTGCTTGGCGGCGCGATAGGACTGGCATCGCATTACGCCATCCTGATCATCGGAGCGGCAATCTATTTCGCCGTCAGTGCGCGCGTTCCTGTCTTGCGATCGCAAGCAGTTGCTTGCGGCGCATTGTTCGGCGTGCTGGTCTATCTGTTCATGAACTTCGTGGTGCTTCCGATTTCCGCATTCCCGTACAAGCCTTCGTATCCGCCACTCAAACTCCTCGAAGGTTTCGCGTCACACGCCATGTTCGTCGGCATTCCGATTGCCCTGTGCATTCGTTGGTTGTCGCGGCCGATGCAAAATTCCGCCACTGACTGACATACCGTCGCCGGAGGTTTCCATCATGGCTAGCGGCTATACCTGCCTCTGGGAATTTCTGGTCGCTCCGGAAATGCAGCCCGATTTCGAGCGGCACTACAATGCGGATGGCACCTGGGTGCGACTGTTTCGCCGCGCGCCTGGATACATCGACACGCTACTGCTGAAAGACCGGTCGATGGCTGGACGTTATGTCACCGTGGACCGATGGCAAAGCAAAGAGGCCTACCTTGCATTCCGCACCGAGTTTTCGCTGCAATACGCCGAACTGGACCGTGAATGCGAACGCTTCACTATCGATGAGATCCTGCTCGGCGAATTTTCCGAGTGAACCGGCTCGACTATTGCAGCGAGTGATCCATCGGTATCGGACTGTTGGTGTTTCTTTTTTACATTGTCCAGCGCTTGCCGGCCATCGTGTTGTCTTGCGTAATGCACGTCGCTTTCGTCCGCGCGACATCGTGCAATGAAGACCAAACGGCGACTGTAATTGCGGACGCCTTCGACACCGTCAAGCTCATGCATTAGGCTTGCAAAAATTTTTGGGCCAGCCATGAAGTTTCGACATATTTTCCTTGGCAATACCGAATACCGTTTGCTCGCTGTGGGTGCTTATTCGTTCGCGGCTTTCTCGGTCGCGGCACTGGTGCAGATTCTCTCGTCGGGAACGGCCAAACCCGAATTCGACTCGCACCTGGCCCGGGTGGCGCTGACCGCCATGCCCTTGCTCGCGACCGGCCTGGCGCTGGATTTTTATTGCGTCAATCGCCCGAAGATGACGTGGCTCGCCGCTTTGTTGAGCACGATTATTGGTGCGCTGATTGCGATCTCATCCAATTCGATGAGCGTGGTCCTCGGTTTCTACTCGCCCAAAGTGGCCGAGTACATGAACTACGGAGTCTGGGGTGGATTCGCGGTGTTGGTCCTGGCTTCGATCGCGTCGTGGTTTTTCGATAGCCGCGATGCGGCGCCAGAAACTGCGGCGCACGACAGCAACGGCTAAGGATCGCGAATCGAATACGCGGTCGGATTCGCCGCGCTCTTCACCTTCGCAGGGAAAATCCGCTTACCGAATTTCTCAGTTATCCGGCTGCACTACCGGCAACTTGGAAGCCAGCAACGTGGCGGCGGCGACTTTGTTGATCGGGGTCATCTGCAAGGCGACATCGGCCATGTCCAGGCCCAATCCGCTACCGCTGTTGCGTGAGCGCATCAGCCGGGCGAAGTCCACATCCACGTAACCGACTGGATGGCCGTCGGCCGAGAACGCCATGCCCGGCACGCCATCGACCAAAAGCAGACTCTTCGGCGAACGCGTCTCGCCCATGATCAAACCCGGCCGGAAGATGGCCACGCCGCCCCATTCGTCGGAAGTGCGCAGCAAGGAAAAAAACACCATCCCGGGTTCAGCGCGCACGCCGTCATCGAGATTGACGAAATGCAGGTTCGGCGGCGGCTGGCGCAAGCGCAGCCAAGCCAGACCCAATTGGCTGTCGCGAGTGACCAGATCGGCGGGCAGCCAATCTTCGCCACCGGCCAGACGCACCCGGAATTCGGCCGACTTGGCCACCGGCGCCGCGCCGCTTTTACCCTGGCCTGGCATCAACGCACTGAAGTCCACGCTGACGGCGCGGTCGGGAATCAGCAACAAACCATCGGCGCTCACTAGCAAAGCCTGGGTGCGATCTTCAAGACGATCCTCTTTTCCCGAAGCAGTGACCGACATGACGAATTTGACCGTCACCACTGCGGCGGCGTGCTTGGCGGTCAGGTCGCGGTAAATCGGCGCGTAGTTTTCGACCTGCGCCGCCGCCTGCGCCTGGGCGTGTTGCGGCAGCGCTATGAGCGCCAGCGTGGTCAGGAAGATGTAAACCAGGGTCTTCATCGAGTCTCCGGGGAATCGGCATTGAGCCAGTAGCGTTCGAGATAAAGGATACGCGTCTGGCTGCCGCGAATGACCTGCAAGGGAATGAGCCCGCTGCCGTGCGCCTGGAGCATGGCTTCGAGCGCCTTGGACAACTCGGCCGGCGTGCTGATGTCCTTGTCGCCGAGACGGGTGATGACATCGCCGCGCTTGAGATGGGCCAGACCCGCCGCGCCGCCGCTCTCGACACCATCGATGAACACGCCCGCACGGTCAACGGGCAGCTTCATCGCCACGCGATCGTAAAAACCCAGTTCGCGCAATTGCGCGCGCAGCCGGGTCACGGCCAGTGTGCGCAGGCCCGAGGTATCCACCGGCGAAGCGGCCAAAGTGACATCGAACTTCAAGGTCTTGCCGTCGCGAATGGCGGAGAAATTCGCGCTCTCGCCGGGCATCAGATCGTGGATGCTTTGATCGAAGCCTTCGGCGGACACATCGTTGCTGGGCTTGAGCGGCTGGTCGCCGATGGCCACCAGCAAATCGCCGACCTGTGCACCGGCCTTGGCCAAAGGGCTACCAGGATAAATGCGCGAGACCCGGTAACCGGCGCTCGGCAGGCCGATTTCACGCGCCAGCGAAAAAGTGAACGGTTGCACTTCGACACCGACCCAGGATTTGGGCAATTCCGGCAGCGGGTTGTGCGCTTGGTCGCCGATGACCGGCTTGAGCAGGCTCAGGCGTTGCTCGCCGTCGCTGTCGAGTTCGATCACCAGCGCACGTTTGCCAGTGCTGGCGACAGCATGGCTGCGTAAATCGGCGGGCGAATTCACCGGCGCGCCGTCAACCTTTCTGATCACATCGCCAGGCTGTATCTCCGGCCGAGCCACTGCGGCCGGACCACCCGGGCGTACTCCGGTGACCAAGACACCCCTATCCGAGTCGAGATTGCGACGAAGGCTCATGGTCGGGGTCAATTCCGAGGCGGAGATGCCATAGGCCGCCAATGCCGCCTCCCTGCCCCGATCCCGGGTCTGTGCGACCGCCTTCAGGCGGATCTCGCGCTGCTTGCCATCACGCTCGATGCGCAGCTTGACGGTCGAATCGATCGGCAATTCAGCGATGCGCTCCTGCAATCCCGGCACATCGATCGGCTGCAAGGTCGTCACCGGCTCGCCGTTGAGACTCAGGATGCGATCACCGGCTTGCAGGCCGGCTTTTTCCGGCTCCGAACCGCGCTCCACCGCGTTGACCAGCACGCCTTCGGTGAACGCGGTGCCTTTGAGCGAACGCAGACGAAAACCCAGCGACACCCGATCGACCCGCCCCTTCTCGATCAACGTCCGCACGATACTGCCCGCTTCGGTACCGGGAATGGCGAATGCCAAGTCGCCGCCGACGATCATCCCGCGCGTGTTGACGCCGACGATGCGGCCGGACAAATCCACCAGCGGTCCGCCGGAATTGCCCGGGGCGATCGAGGCATCGTGCTGGATCCATGCGTAGTAACGTCCGGTCGGTTCGTCCTCGCCGAGGCTGTCCTCGTATTCGGCCTCATCGTCGAACAAGGACACCAACAAGCGGCGCGGATTGTTGACCACACCGGCGCTCATCGAATTGGACAAACCCCACGGCGCGCCCATCGCCAACACCGTGTCGCCGGGCTTGAGGTCCAGGCGCGTGGCGAATTGCGCGAAGGTGAAGGTCTCCGGCGTCGGCGTCTGCACCTGCAAAACCGCCAGGTCCGACAAGGTATCGGTGCCCACCAATTTCGCCGGTAGCTCGCGACCGTTGGCGAAAACGACACGGAAGGATTTGCCGTTCTGGGTGACGTGCGCGTTGGTGGCGATATGCCCCTGCGCGCTGACCACCGTGCCGCTGCCGCTGGAAACGCTCAGCGAGGGCTCGCCTTGGCGGTAGTCCTGGCGCACGGTGAGGATGCTCACCACCACCGGCAGGACGCGATCGCGTGCGGCGGCGATCCTGTCGCTGTCGGAGGAAGCGGGCACCGCCTGGTCGGCGACAGCGCCGGTGAACGCACACAGCGAGAGAAGCAGCGCCAACAGCGCGCGACGGATTTCAAAAAAGGAATGGCGCATGGGAACCCCGGATGTCTGGGCCAAGCTTAGGCACAAGCACGGCGAACAGTCCATGCGTGCCGCCGTCGGCCGGGCTTCAGGCAGGATCTGGCCCCGCCATGATCGAAACCTTGGCGATGGATGAGGCGAGTGGGCGCTAGCCCACCGCCACATCGATCAAGCCGGGTCGGCCGGAGCCGGCCCCGTCGAATCAACTTCCGCTTCCGTTTCGGCGGCGGCGTTGTCGTCGGCATCGGTATCGGCGATCTCGTTCAAGCGCTCCACGGCGATGAGCTTCTCGTTCTCGGCCACGCGCATCAAGGTCACGCCCTGCGTGTTGCGGCCGACTTGGGACACTTCCGACGCGCGAGTGCGGACCATCGTGCCCTGATCGGAGATCAGCAGGATCTCGTGCTGCTCGCTCAACTGGATCGCGCCCACCAGCGCGCCGTTGCGCTCGCTGGTCTGCAGCGCGATCACACCCTGCGTGCCACGGCCCTTGCGCGGGTATTCCGATTGCGCGGTGCGCTTGCCGAATCCATTTTCGCTGGCGGTAAGGATGTCACCGTCGCCATCGACCACGATCATGCTCATCACCCGCTCGCCTTCGGCCACGCGCATGCCGCGCACGCCGGTCGCGGTGCGTCCCATCGAACGCACCTCGCCCTCGTCGAAGCGCACCGCCTTGCCGTTGGAGGCAAACAGCATGATGTCGCGATGGCCATCGGTGACTTGCACATCGACCAGGCCATCGCCTTCGTCGAGATGGATCGCCCAGATGCCGGTGCTGCGCGGACGGGAGTAGTCCGACAGCGGGGTTTTCTTGACCGTGCCGTGGCGCGTGGCGAAGAACACGAACATGTTTTCGCTGAACTCGCGCACCGGCAACACCGCCTGCACTTTCTCGCCGTCCTGCAACGGAATCCAGTTGATGATCGGGCGGCCACGGGAATTCGGGCCGGCATCGGGCAATTGGTAAACCTTGAGCCAAAACACGCGGCCGGAACTGGTGAAGGTGAGCAGCGTATCGTGCGTGTTGACCACCCACAGGCGCTCGATGAAATCTTCTTCCTTCACCGCCGTGGCCGAGCGGCCCTTGCCGCCGCGCCGTTGCGCGCGATAGGTCGAGGTCGGCTGGCGCTTGGCGTAGCCATCGTGTGAAAGCGTAACTACCACATCCTCGGATTCGATCAGATCGAGGATGTCGAGATCTTCCTCACCAGCGCGGATTTCGGTGCGGCGTGCATCGCCGAATTCCTCGCGCAGGTTGTGCAGTTCGGTGCGGATGACTTCGAGCAACTTGTCGGGATTTTCCAGAATCTCGATCAAGCCGCGAATGACTTCCAGCAACTGCCGGTATTCGTCGGTCAGCTTTTCCTGTTCCAACCCGGTCAGGCGGTTCAGGCGCATTTCCAGGATTTCCTTGGCCTGCACTTCCGACAGGCGGTAGCCATCGGCCAGCAATCCGTAATCCAGGGTCAGGTCTTCCGGACGCGAGGCTTCGGCACCGGCCGCGCCCAGCAACGCGCGCACCAGCCCCGGCTCCCAGTTCTTGGCGAGCATGCGTTCCTTGGCGACCTGCGGGCTCTCGGAGGTCTTGATCAGCTCGATCATCTCGTCGATGTTGGCCAGCGCGACCGTCAAGCCTTCGAGGATGTGCGCGCGGGCGCGGGCCTTGCGCAGCTCGAAAATGGTGCGGCGGGTCACCACCTCGCGGCGATGGCGGACGAAGGCTTCGAGGATCTGCTTGAGATTGAGCACCTGCGGCCGACCATCGACCAGCGCCACCATGTTGATGCCGAACACGCTCTCCATCTGCGTCTGCTGATAGAGATTGTTGAGCACCACCTCGGCCGATTCGCCGCGCTTGACCTCGATGAAGATGCGCATGCCGTCCTTGTCGGACTCGTCGCGCAATTCAGAAATGCCCTCGAGTTTTTTCTCCTTCACCAGCTCGGCGATTTTCTCGATCAGCCGCGCCTTGTTCACCTGATACGGCAGCTCGGTGACGATGATCGATTCGCGGCCGTTGTCCTCGTTGACTTCGACCTCGGCGCGCGCCTTCATGCGCACTCGGCCGCGGCCGGTGTGGTAGGCCGCGTGGATGCCGGCAGCGCCGTTGATGATGCCGGCGGTGGGGAAATCCGGACCGGGAATGTGCTGCATCAAATCGCCGATGCCGATGCTCGGGTCATCGATCAGCGCGATGGTGGCGTCGATGACTTCGGAAAGGTTGTGCGGCGGGATGTTGGTCGCCATGCCCACCGCGATACCGGCCGAGCCATTGATCAGCAGGTTCGGCACCCGGGTCGGCATGACCGTGGGTTCTTGTTCTTTCTCGTCGTAGTTGGGTTGGAAATCGACGGTGTCCTTGTCGATGTCGGCCATCAACTGGTGCGTGAGCCGCGCCATGCGCGCCTCGGTGTAACGCATGGCCGCCGCCGAGTCGCCGTCGATCGAACCGAAGTTGCCTTGCCCATCGACCAGCATGTAACGCAGCGAGAACGGCTGCGCCATGCGCACCAGCGTGTCGTACACCGATTGGTCGCCGTGCGGATGGTACTTACCGATCACGTCACCGACGATACGCGCCGACTTGTAGTAAGGCTTGTTGGAATGCGCGCCGAGCTCGTGCATGGCGAACAGCACGCGCCGGTGTACGGGTTTGAGTCCATCGCGAACATCCGGGAGGGCGCGGCCGACGATCACGCTCATCGCGTAATCGAGGTAACTCATGCGCATCTCGTCTTCGAGGTTTACCGGGATGATTTCCTTCGCGAGCTCAGCCATTCTTGGGTCCGTTTTTCACGTTTTTTCGAGCCCTTTCCAGACAATCGGAAAGGGTGGAATTTAAGACGTTCAATCATACCAGAAACAAGCGCCCGGCATGGGCTCGACAGCCGCGACAAATCAAGGTTTCAGACGCTTGACACAGCGCCGAAAACGGCGGCCATTTTCACTCGTGTCGGGCTGACGATCACGCCGCGTTCGGTGACCAACGCATCGATCAATCGCGCCGGCGTGACATCGAACACCGGATTGAACGCCGACACGCCCTCGGCCACGGTCCGGGTGCCGGAAACACTGAGCAATTCGGCCGGATCGCGCTGCTCGATGTGGATGTCCCCGCCATTGTCGGTGGCCATGTCCACGGTCGAGGCCGGCGCTACCACCATGACCTTGACCTTGTGGAATCGCGCGGCGATGGCGTGGGCGTAAGTGCCGATCTTGTTGGCGACATCGCCATTGGCGCAGATGCGGTCGGCGCCGACGATGAGCCACTGCACCGCGCCGGTATCCATCAAGTGCGCGCCGGCCGAATCGGCGATCAGCGTGGCGTCGATGCCGTCCTGCTGCAGTTCCCACACCGTCAGCCGCGCGCCCTGCAGCCAGGGCCGGGTTTCGCTGGCAAAGACGCGCTCGATGTGACCCAGCGCCACACCCGCACGGATCACGCCGAGCGCGGTGCCGAACCCGGCGGTCGCCAGCGAGCCGGTATTGCAATGGGTGAGCACGCCCGAGCCGGGTTCGATCAACTGCGCGCCCAGCTCGCCCATGTGCCGGTTGGCCGCCAGATCCTCGCTGGCGATGGCCTGCGCTTCGCGTTCGATGGCCTCGCGCCAGTCGCTGCCCGCCGCCGCGAGCGCGCCGCGCATGCGCGACACCGCCCACATCAGATTGACCGCGGTCGGACGCGAGGCTCTGAGTTCGGCGATTGCCGGTTCGATTTGCGCCAGAGCCTCGGCTCCGCTGGCCGCTTTGATTTGCCGCGCCGCCAGCACCACACCGAAGGCGGCGGCGATGCCGATCGCCGGTGCGCCGCGCACGACCAGATCGGCAATGGCCCGGCTCACGGCATGGCTGTCCGGGCAATCGATGTATTCCACGGCAAACGGCAGCTTGCGTTGATCGAGCAACGACAAGGACGCGCCCTGCCAGCGGATGGGCCGAATCCGGTCGTAACGGTCGAAATCCATGTAAATTTTCCTGACGGGTCGATCGCCCAGTTTACCTCCACGGCTCCAGACATCGCGCATCAGCCAACTCGCGCGTTATGCTCGGCCGATGGCCGCCAGTACACGAAGAAGAAAAACTCCGGCGCCGGGCAAGATCGAATCCACCGAGCCCGGTATCGAAACCCTGCTGCATACCGCCTGCGTCAAGGCCGGCGCGGCCGCGGCGTTGCAGGTGTGGCTCGAACGCCTGCCCTTGCTCAAGCCCTTCCTGCCCGCACCGATCACCCGTGCCGCACGCGGCGATGCGCCCGAGCGAATCCAGCGCCTGGTGATCAAGCAAATCTACGCGCGCTACAAAATCCGTCCCGCTCGTTGGGAAACCGAAGGCATTTTGGCGGTCGCACAGACGCAAAGCGTGCTCACTCCGTTGGCGACGCAGGAAGGACTCAAATCGGTGCTGCGCACCTGGCTGCCGAGCCGCATCAGCGGCCCGTTGATGCGCTTCACACCGCTCGAACCGCTGGTCACCGCGACCGCCAAAGCCGTCGCCGCGACCTGGGCGGCGGGGCGTTACGCCGACAGCGTATGCCGTCTGCGCAAGGCCGGCGCCGACTGGTTGCCGGCGCCTTTGACCGATGCACTGAACCTGGCGCCGGCCACGCTGCGCCGCTGGAGCGCCGAAGCGCTGACAGTGGCGCTGCCGCCACTGCGCTTTGCCTCCGCCTGGGGATTGCGCGCCGCGGGCGCGGCGATCGGCCCGAAGAAACCGGCAAAAAAATCCGCGCGCAAATAATCCGCGCAAAAAATTCAGGAGCCGCCGCTTCATATTCGTTCGTGACGATTCCGAACACGGCAAAGAATCGAATCACGAATGCAATGAATCAGACTGCCTGCAATCCATTCGCCGGTTTCATCGAGCGCGGCTCAATACACCACGAACTCCGCACGGCAGCCTTTATCGACCCAGACGCCGTCATTGCGATAGCCCCAACTCCAGTTGTAGGTGCAACGGGTATCGCTGAGCTGGCGCTGGATCTGCGCCTGACGAATGTAGCCATTGCTGGGGCAGAAGCGATAACGCTTGTCGTTGGATTGGCATTGCAGGTATTGCGGGCGGCCACCACCATAACCACCGCCGTAGCCGCGGCCACCAAGCGCGAACCGGCCCCGGCAACCGCGAGTTACCCAAATACCGCGGCTGTTCCAACCCCAGGTTCGGCCTTCGATGCAGGCCCGATCGGAGAACTGCTCGACCAAGCGCACGCCATAGCGCGTGTCGGCATCGCAATACACCGTGCGCGAACTGTTCGATTCGCAAATCACGGCGGCACGCCGGTAACGCGAGCCGTTTCCGTATCTGTCGTTTCGATATGAATCGCCGTTCCAGCCGGCATATTCGTCATAGCCGCCATTGCCAGAGCTATCGAGCATGAACTCGCCGCGACAACCATTACTCACCCAAATGCCGCGAAAATCCTGGCCCCAGGTTTGGCCTTCGATGCACGCGTTTTGCGAAAGCTGATTGATCAGGCGTACCCGGTAACGGCCATCGATGCTGCAATACTCGGTTTGCAAATCGCGCGATTGGCAGCGCACGATCTGGCCGCCGCGAAGATAAGCGTCCTGGCTGTCGCCAGCAGATTGCCAAGTCGCGGCAATGGCATGACTTGCGGGCATTGCCAGCAACAACAATCCCAACACACTCAAGCAACGATGCAGGCTCATGCATGTTCTCCGAAAATATCGCGCATGCCGGCCAAATGCCGACGCTGCCAAGATATTCACGAAACGATGAACCCATCACAAATATTGCCGTGCATGCGATGAGCGCTTAGTAAGAGTTCATGTTGCTCTCTGTGACGGCCGACACGCGGCCATCATTGTCAGGGGCCGGCGAAGCCCCTATGGTAGCCGGCATGAGATTTTCGATCCGCCCTCGACATGCACGCACGGCATTCATCGGCTGCTCGATGCTGTTGCTGATTCTCATCGGAAGTCTTGCGGCAGCCGGTCACAGTCGCTTGCTGTTGGCCCTGGCGTTGGCCTCCGGTGTGATCTTGCAGATGGCGATGTACCACTTGCTCACCGAATCCCAGGCGCAGACCAAAGCCAGCGAGAAAAACGCACTCGCATTGGATAACGAACTCAAGCGCGCACAATCCAGCCAGGAATCGCGCATCGCCGATCTCGGCCTGCTCGGCCGCTATGGAAATCTGCTTCTCGGCTGCACCGACCTGGCCGAAGCCTTGCAAGTCAGCCAGCAGATGCTCTCGCTATTGCTGCCCGGAAGCGCCGGCACCATCTATCCGCTCATCGACGGCGAAGGATTGGCCGAAGCCACGCATCTTTGGGGCATCCACGTCGGCGATACCAAATTGCAGGCCAGCGAACAGGAATGCTGGTCGATGCTGCGCAAACGCATGCACCTGAGCCACAGCGATTCACCCAGCAGCCTGTGCTCGCATATTCTCAAACCGGCCACCGGCGAGAGCCTGACCGCCGCTTGCATTCCGTTGACCGCGCAAGGCGAGTCGCTGGGCTGGATCTATCTGAGCGCACCGGGTAGCGGCGCATTTCCGAAACTGCAAGTGGCCGTCGCCGCCGCCGACCAACTGGCGCTGGCACTGGCGAATCTGAAACTTCGCCAGAGTCTACGCGATCAATCGGTGCGCGATCCGCTCACCGGGCTGTTCAATCGCCGTTATCTGACCGAATCGCTGGGCCGCGAAATCGCGCGCAGCAGCCGGCGCAAATTGCCGCTGACGGTACTCGCCTTCGATCTGGATCACTTCAAGACCTTCAACGACAACTACGGCCATGCCGCCGGAGACGAAGTCCTGATGGCCTTCGCCAAACTGCTGCAAAGCCATTCGCGCGGTGAGGACATCGCCTGCCGGCAAGGCGGCGAGGAATTCGTGCTGATCATGCCCGAGATGGAATTGTCGGTGGCGGTGCGCCGCGCCCAGGATTTCATGGCCGGCATGTCGAGCATCAGCATCGTGCACGAAGGCCGAGTGTTACCGCCGCTTACCACCTCGGTCGGCCTGGCGGTATTTCCACTTCATGGGCGCCGCCCCGACGAATTGCTCGCCCGCGCCGATCAGGCGTTGTACGAGGCCAAGAACCGTGGCCGGAACCAGATCGTCGTGGCGCAAAGCATCGACGAACCAACGCTGAGCCCATCGCACGGATAGTTTTCCGGCAAGGTAATTTCCACTTCCGGCGCAACCGATCAAACACGATTGATCAGGCACGATCAATCGGCCGCGATCAATCGGCCGTGATCAAAATCAGGCTCGATCGAACGGAAACGCCACCACATCGGCGACGCGTTCGCTGCCGAGCATCGCCATCATCAATCGGTCGATGCCCAGCGCCACGCCGGCGCAATTGGGTAGTTTCGGCAACGCCGCCAACAGGCGCTCATCGACCGGCGGTTGCACCGCGGCACGCTTCTGCCGGATGCCCAGGTCGCGGCCGAAACGCTCGCGCTGCTCGTTGGCGTCGTTGAGTTCGTGGTAGCCATTGGCCAACTCCAACGGACCGACATATATCTCGAATCGCTCGGCGACCGGCACATCGCCGGGGCGGATCTTGGCCAATGCACATTGACTGGCCGGGTAGTCGTAAACGATCAGGATGCGATTGCTCGGAATCGATGGTTCGATCAGATGCGTCATCAACAGATCCAGCCAGTCCTCGCGTACGAGTCCTTCGGGATTGATGTCGAACACCGCCAGCGGAGCGCGCAACTCATCCTCGCTGGCGATCAGCGGATCGAAGCCGAAACTCTCGTGGTAGAGCTGGCGAAAGCTGGTATCACGCACCGTCGCGCGGCGTCCGGCCAGATGCAGCGCTTCCTTGATCAACTCGGCGCATTCGTCCATCAATTGATGATGCGTCCAACCCACCCGGTACCATTCGAGCATGGTGAACTCGGGGTTGTGCTTGCGCCCCGCTTCGCCGTTGCGAAACACCTTGCCCAGTTCGTAGCAGTCGCCCACGCCCGCGGCGACCATCCGCTTCAGCGCGAATTCCGGCGACGTGCGCAGCCAGCGCTGGCTCTGCCCGGCGCTTTTGGGACCGATGAACTGCAACTGGAAACTTTCGATATTGGCGTCGGTATTGCCGGCCGCCGACAGGATCGGCGTCTCGACTTCGAGCACATTGCGCTCGGAAAAGAACTTGCGGATCAGCGCATTCAATTGCGCGCGCAGACGCAGGACTTTCGGCGTGGCGGTGGGTTTCCAGTCTTTCATGGTGTCGCTCTTGCGAAAAGGTCGATTGCCGACGTATGCGGCTGAATGCGGATCAGGAAAATCCTGCTGGCTAAGTTATCAGAAACCGCGAAACTCGATCACCGCCCCGTAGGAGCGATGGCAATCGCGAAACAGTTACGAATACCTTGTTACGGCAATCCAGGACAGGTTTGCGCTTGATGGCGAGTGTCGCAAGCCTGGTCGCGATTGCCATCGCTCCTACGGAACTCACTTGAGCGATCGCGGTTGTCGCCGTTTACTCACCATGCTTGGCAAGAAAAGCTAGCAAGCGCGCCTCGTCCCAAACCTCGATGCCCAGCTCGTTGGCCTTGTCGAGTTTCGAGCCTGCCGCTTCGCCGGCGACGACGAAACTGGTTTTCTTCGACACGCTGCCGGCGACTTTCGCACCGAGCGCTTCGAGCCGGTCGCCGGCTTCGTCACGGCTCATCGCCGACAACGCGCCGGTCAGCACCACGGTTTTGCCGACCAGGGGACCCGTCGCCGAGCGCTGCGGTGGCGCTTCCTTCCAGTGCACGCCAGCAGCACGCAAAGCAGCGATGGCCTGGCGGTTGTGCGGCTCGTGGAAGAACCCGACGATGCGCTTGGCGACAATCGGGCCGACATCCGGCACTTCGAGCAACGCGGTTTCGTCCGAGGCCATCAGTGGATCGAGCGCGCCAAAGAATTTCGCCAGCGTCTTGGCCGTGGATTCGCCGACATCGCGGATACCCAGCGCGAACAACAAACGCTCGAGCGTGGTGTTCTTGCTGGCGGCGATGCCGGTGATCAGATTCTCGGCCCACTTACTCGCCACTTTTCCGTTTTTCACCGTCTCCGGCACGGTGTCATCGCGCTCGTCGGCGCGGCGGCGCATTTCCAGGAAATCCTCCAGCCGCAGCCGGTACAGATCGGCCACGCTATGCACGTAGTCCAGCGCGACCAGATCCTCGATGATCCTGTCGCCCAGGCCATCGATATCCATGGCCCGGCGTGAGGCGAAATGAATCAAGGCCTGGGCGCGCTGCGCGGCACAATACAAACCGCCACTGCAACGGGCCACGACCTCGCCTTCCTCGCGCACGATGGCCGAGCCGCAGACCGGGCACGACTCAGGCATCACGAATGCGTGATTGCGCGGCTTGCCCTTGGCATCGAGCGGACGCTTGTCCTCGATGACGCGCACCACTTCCGGAATCACATCGCCGGCACGGCGCACGATCACCGTATCGCCCACGCGCACATCCAGCCGCGCGATCTGGTCGGCGTTGTGCAAGGTGGCATTGGTCACCACCACACCGGCGACATTGACCGGCGCCAGCCGCGCCACCGGCGTGATCGCGCCGGTGCGGCCGACCTGCACATCGATCGCCTCGACGGTGGTCAATTGTTCTTGCGCAGGATACTTGTGCGCCAGAGCCCAGCGCGGCGCGCGCGAAACGTAGCCCATCGTGTTCTGCTGGTCGAAGCGGTCGAGCTTGTAGACCACGCCGTCGATGTCGTAGGGCAGCTTGTCGCGCTTGTTGCCGATGCGCTCGAAATACTCGAGCAACCCATCGACGCCGATCGCGGTCGTCACCTCGGGGCAGACCGGCAAGCCGAAATCGCGCAACTGCTGCAGCAGCTTCGAGTGCGTCGATGCCGGCGTCCAGCCTTCGACGACACCGAGGGCATAGGCGTAAAAACTCAGCGAACGCGAAGCGGTGATTTTCGGATCGAGCTGACGCAAGGAACCCGCCGCGCCGTTGCGCGGATTGGCCATGAGCTTGTCGCCGCGCGCGCGCGCCTTCTCGTTGAAGGCCTCGAACGCCGCGCGGGTCATGAACACTTCGCCGCGAACCTCCAGCACGTCCGGCGCCCGTCCGCGCAGGCGCAGCGGTATCGCCTTCACCGTGCGCAGATTGGCGGTGACATCCTCGCCGGTGGCGCCATCGCCGCGCGTTGCGCCGCGAACGAAATGTCCCTGTTCGTAACGAAGACTGATGGCCAGACCATCGAGTTTCGGCTCGGCCGAAAACACCGGTTCATCCACCTTGCAGGTGTCGCTGATGCGCTGCACGAAATCGCGCACTTCCTGCTCGGAAAATGCGTTGTTCAACGACAGCATCGGCAGTTCGTGCCGTACCTGGGCAAAGACTCGCTGCATGCCGCCGCCGATGCGCTGCGTCGGCGAATCGGGAGTGACCAGCTCCGGATGCGCGGCTTCGAGCGTTTCGAGCTCGCGCAGCATCCGGTCGTATTCGATGTCCGGTATGCGCGGATCGTCGAGCACGTGGTAGTGGTAGTTCGCGTCCTCGATCAACCGGCGCAATTGCGCGACGCGTTCGGCGGGAGTGTTCATGGCCTAACGGCCCGGGCGGATGTTCAATTTTTCGCTCGCCCGGTCGTAGGCGCGCAATTCGTCGCGGATGTTGGCGATGCGCTGGCGGCCGAGTGCATTGCGTTGCTCGTCGAGCAGCACCGCATCGAGTAATTCGGCCATGCGCTGGGCGGTCGGCAACAAGCTGTCCCAGGCATCGAGCGCCGACAACGGTCCGGGCAAGGTGATGAAGAAACTGATGCCGGGCGTTCTCAGATCCTTGATCGTGCGCAAATCGAAGGAACCGGGCTGGACCAGATTGGCCACGCTGAAGATCGGGCCTTGCTCGGGATGTTTTTCCACCATGCGGTGGAAGATATTCATGTGGCCGTAGATCAATCCGGCCTTTTCGGCGGCGACCACCAGGTCCGGTCCGGTCAGTGTCTGTCCGGCGCGGGCCACGACATACAGTGAAACGATCTTGTCGTAATCGTTGGTCGGGCGCGCGCCGATTTGCATTTCACGACTGCCGGCATCGTCCGAAAGTTTCGGGCTGTCGGGCAACCCTAGCGACGCTTGCTCGGCCGAGGCCTGGGCCTGGGCCTGCAGCAGGTCGGCTTCGAGAATTTCACCCAGGGTCGGTTCCTGGCGCTCGGCTTCGCCGGATTTCGCGGCGGGCAAGCGCTTGCCTTGCTCGGGTTTCTTGCGACTGGAGAGCACGATCACCGCCAGCAGAACCAACGCGGCAATGGCGATTCCAATTCGCAGCCAGGCGGTGTCGCTGAGTCCCTCGATCATTTTTTCAGTCTCCGGAAAGGATTGGCACGGTGGCGGGAGCGGTTTGCAGTGTAGCGCGCGCGTTGCCGATTCCGCATCTTTCGCATTCTTAAGTGGACCGCTTTATTGAAGCCGCAAGAACCCGCTACGCCGCGCCCGCCAGCAACGTGGCCTCGGCCAGATCGACCGATACCAGACGGCTGCAGCCAGGCTCGCGCATGGTCACGCCGGAAAGCTGCGTCGCCGCTTCCATCGTGGCCTTGTTGTGGGTGACGAACAGGAACTGCACCTTCTCGCTCATCTCCTTGACCATCGTCGAGAAGCGGCCGACGTTGGCTTCGTCCAGCGGCGCATCGACCTCGTCGAGCAGGCAGAACGGCGCGGGATTGAGCCGAAAAATCGAGAACACCAGCGCCACCGCCGTAAGCGCCTTCTCGCCGCCCGACAGCAGCGAGATGTTCGACACCCGCTTGCCGGGCGGGCGCGCCATGATCGACACGCCGGTATCGAGCAAGTCCTCGCCGGTCAATTCCAAGTAAGCATGGCCGCCGCCGAACAGGCGCGGATACAACTCCTGGATGCCCGAATTGACGCGATCGAAAGTTTCCTTGAAGCGGCCGCGGGTTTCGCGGTCGATCTTCTTGATCGCGCCTTCCAGCGTTTCCAGTGCCTGGGTCAGGTCTGTGTTCTGCGCGTCGAGATAGACCTTGCGTTCGCTCTGCTCGCCATACTCGGAGATGGCCGCGAGATTGACCGGCTCGAGCCGGCGCATCTTGGCGTCGATATCGGCCAGGGATTTGCTCCAGCCTTCGACATCGGCGCGCTCGGGCAATGACTCGATCACTGCTTGCAGTTCCAATCCCGCGCCGATGATGGCCTCGCTCAGTTGTCCGGACTTCAGGCTCAGCGCCTGTTCTTCCAGACGGCGCGCGGCGATCGCTTCGCGCTGGACCAGCGATTGCTGATCGCAGTGCTGGCGGGTCTGCTCGTACTTGCGCAGTTCCTGGTCGATGCCATCGAGCGCAGAACGCGCGGCGGCGAGATCCTTTTCGATCAACACGCGCTGATCGAGCACGGTCTGGCGCTCGGCCTGCAGTTTCTGGATCGGCGCATCGCCTTCGGCCAGTTGCGCGAGCAGTTCGTTCAAACGCAATTCCAGTTGCGCGCGTTGGCTGCCCATGCGTGCCAACGATTGCGTGAGCGCGAGCACGCGTGCGCGCTGCGATTCCAGCGTCAACGCCAGTTGATGCGCCGACTCGCGCGCCTGGCGCGCGGCGTTGCGTGCGGCATCGCGCGCTTCGCTCAGGCTGCGCCGCTGCGTATCGAGTTGCTGACGCTCGGATTCGCAGTCGGCCATTTTCGCGATCGCCTGCTCCAATCGGGTGCGGGCTTCGCGCGCCTGGGTTTGCGATTCCTCCAGCGTCTGCGCCAGTGAAGCCAATTCCGTGTCGATACGAGTCACGCGCGCCTGCGCCGACTCCAAACGGCTACGCTGGCCTTGCAGTTGCCCGGCCAACTCGGACACGCCGCGATGGGTCAGATACAGCGTGCGCTGGGCATCTTCGCGAAGCTGTTCGGCTTCGAGCAATTTGTCGCGCATCTGCGACAACGATTCGTTGATGGACAATTCCTTCTTGCCCAGCGCATCGATCTCGGCGCGAAGCTGCTTGATCTCGCTCTCGCGCGCCAACGCGCCCTGCTGCGCCTCGCCGCTGCGCAACACGCGCGCCCAACCGGCGCCCAGCCATTCGCCGGCGCGGGTGACGATGGCTTCGCCTTCACCCAATCGATCGATCTGCGCACGCGCGTTCTCGGCGTCGTGCGCGGCATGCACTTTCGCCAGCAAGCGGCGCACGGCCACAGGTCCCTTGACCTTGGCCGCAAGCGAAGCGGCAGGCGCATCGAAATCCTGTTCCAACCCCGACACCAGCGCGACGCGGCCTTGTCCAAGACTGCCGAGCGCATCGAGCCAATCGCCCGGTGCATCGACCGTGACTGCTTCGAGCAAGCTGCCGAGCACCGTTTCGACCGCGGTTTCCCATCCCGATTCCACTTCCAGCACTTCGCCCAGGCGCGGATTGCCGGCGATGCCCTGCGCCTTGAGCCAATCGAGCGCGATGTTTTTTTCCTGGCCCAGCGCGGCATGCTGCAAGGCCTCCAACGAAGCCAGACGTCCGCGCGCGGCCTGGATCTGCTTGCGCACATCCGATAGTTCGTTTTGCTGCTGGCGTTGTTGTTCCTGCAAGGCCGACAGCGCGGCCTTGCGCCGATCCAGGTCGGCGCCGAGTTCATCGAGCCCGGCTTTTTTCTGGTCGTGTTCCTCATTCATTGCGGACAAGGAAGCGAGCAACGCGGCGGTATCCAGACCGCTGCGCTCGGCCGCCAGCACTTCCCGGCGACGGCCGGCATCGACCGATTGTTTTTCCAGATATTCGATCTTGGTGCGCTCGACCTCGGCCCAGCGCGACACCTCGGCCTGCGATTTGGCGTAAGCATCCCAGCGCTGCTGCCAGTCGTGCAGTGCGGCCTCGGCCACGCGCAAGGCTTCCTGGCGCGCCGTGTCTTCCTCACCGAGCGCAGCGATGCGCGGCTCGGCCTCGCTGATGGCGCTGCGTAACTCGCCCAACTGCCGCTCGTCGCCGGTGATGTGCTCGCCCACTTGCGCGAACGCCGCATCGGCTTCGTTGCGCGCCGACTCCAGGCGTTGCTTCAATTCGCGTTGATGGGTGATCTGCTGCTCGATGCGTGCCAACTCGCCGCCGATTCGATAACCCTCGGCCTGCACTTTGCCCAGCTTCTCGCCGGCTTCGCCGTGCTGCACGCGGCAGGTTTCGATCTGCGCCTCGGCGGCCCGCTGTTCGGCGAGAATCTGTTGCAGTTTGAGTTCGTCTTGCGTCAACGCGTCGCGCAATCCGTTCAACTGGCTGTCGAGCTTGCGGTATTCCAGCGCCTTGAGTTGTGCATCCTTGTTAAGACGCTCGGCCTGCAAAGTCTGGTACTGCTCGGCGGCACGCGCCTGGCGCTTGAGATGGTCGAGCTGCTTGTCCACTTCCTCGCGCAGATCGTTCAAGCGATCGAGGTTTTCGCGGGTGTGCTTGATGCGGGTTTCGGTTTCCTTGCGCCGTTCCTTGTATTTGGAAATGCCGGCGGCTTCCTCCAGATACACGCGCAGGTCTTCCGGCCGCGCCTCGATGATCTGCGAGATCATGCCTTGCTCGATGATCGAATAGCTGCGTGCGCCCAATCCCGTTCCGAGGAACAGATCGGTGATGTCGCGGCGGCGACAGCGCGCGCCATTGAGATAGTAGTTCGACTGGCCATCGCGGCTGACCGAACGCTTGACCGAGATTTCGGCGTAGCGCGCGTATTCGCCGCCGACCGAACCTTCGGAATTGTCGAAGATCAACTCGACCGTGGCATGGCTGACCGGCTTTCGCGAGGACGAACCGGAAAAGATCACATCGGTCAGGCTGTCGCCGCGCAGGCGGCTGGCGGAGCTTTCGCCCATCACCCAGCGCACCGCGTCGATGATGTTGGACTTGCCGCAACCGTTCGGGCCGACCACGCCGGTCATGTTCGTGGGCAGGTGCAAAACGGTAGGGTCAACGAAGGATTTGAAGCCGGACAGCTTGATCGTGGATAGGCGCATGGCAACCCGTGTCTTGTGCGGGCCCGACGTGATCCGGCGTGCGGAAGTCGGGCTCCCTGTGAGGTTTCAAAAGGGCGGGGAAATCAGCACCCGACCATCCAAGTCATTGATTTATCTAAAAGACTGGCGGACAAAAGTGCAGTTGGGCGCAAGTATAACAGCGCCATTGGCCCTCGCCCCGGTATGCCAAAACAAGACTTGGCGATGGCCGGCAAGAAGCCGCGGCCAGCCGGCGCGGACAGTCAACGGCGCGCCGCTTCCTGCGGCGTCCGCGCCTGGATGGACAGCGCGTGGATGTCGGTCTGCATCAAGGTTCCGACTGCCTCGTAAACCTTGCGATGCCGCGCCAGCGGCGCCAGCCCGGCAAAGGTTTCGCTGACGATCTCGACCGTGAAATGCCCGCGGCCATCACGGGCGCCTTCATGACCGACGTGCTTGTGACTGTCGTCGATGATCTCGACCGATATCGGATTCAGCGATTGCAGCGCCGCGCGGATTTTTTCGACGCGAGAGCCGGCATCGCTCATGGCAACACCGGAAGGAAAGGTTTTACCTCGACCTTCGCGTAAACTCCCTGGGCCACGTACGGGTCAGCGTCGGCCCAGGCGCGGGCATCTTCGAGCGAGGCGAATTCGGCAACGATCAAACTGCCGGTGAAGCCCGCCGGGCCGGGTGCCTGGGCATCGATGGCGGGGAACGGGCCGGCCAGTTTCAAGCGGCCGGCGTCGCGCAGGGTTTCGAGCCGGGCCAGATGCGCCGCGCGCGCGGCCTGGCGTGAAGCGAGCGAATTTTCATTATCGGTGCCGCAGATGACATACCACATGCGTTATGCCCATTGATTCTCGACCTGCATGATAGCCGTATGACCGAGCGCCTTCATATTCATCCCGTCACGCCGCAGGATCGCCTGATCCAGAAAGCGGCGGCGACGCTCAAGGCCGGCGGCCTGGGCCTGTGCCCCACCGATGCCGGCTACGCGCTGGTCTGGGCACTCGATGGCAAGGACGCCGAAGACCGGGTGCTGCGTTTGCGGCAACTGGACACCAAGCACCCTTTCACCTTACTCTGTCGGCTATTGAGCGAAGCCGGCCGTCTGGCCCGGCTCGACGATCCGGCCTTCCGGCTTCTGCGATCGCTGACCCCCGGGCCCTGCACATTCATTCTTCCGGCTTCCGCGCAATTACCGAAACGCCTCAAACACACTGGTCGCAGCAAACGCCGCGACATTGGCATTCGCCTTCCTGACCATGTGGTCACCAAGGCGTTGCTGGAGGCGATGGGGGAGCCACTGCTTTCGGCCAGTTTGGTGCTGCCCGAAGAGGCCGACCTGGTCAGCCACGAGGCGGAATCGGTGGCCGAGCGGTGTCTTCGTTGGGTCGATGTCATGTTGGACGCAGAGGACTGCGAACCGGGGCCGACCAGCGTAGTGGACTGCACGGAAGATGAACCCATCGTCGTACGCCAGGGTTTCCGCCCGGTCACGCTCTAAGCGTCATTCCTATCCGCTCGGCAAGAGCCCAAAGCCTACTTCACCGATTTGATGATCCTGATTCGATGAATGATCCACTCGCGCACACTGCGCCGGAAACGGCTTTTCCGACCCCGCCCCAACAGCAGGAAATGCCGTTGGCGGTGTTCAAGGGCCAGCCGGTGCTGCAGATGCCGCAGGACCTGTACATCCCGCCTGACGCGCTGGAAGTCATCCTGGAGGCGTTCGAGGGCCCACTCGATCTGCTGCTGTACCTGATTCGCCGGCAGAACCTCGACATCCTCGATATTCCGGTGGCCGAGATCACCCGGCAGTACGTCGATTACATCGAAGTGCTGCAGGATCTTCGCTTCGAGCTGGCCGCCGAGTACCTGGTGATGGCGGCGATCCTGGCCGAGATCAAATCGCGCATGCTGTTGCCGCGCGCGCCGATGGAAGAAGGCCTGGAAGCCGACCCGCGCGCCGAGCTGGTGCGCCGCCTTCAGGAGTACGAACGTTTCAAGAAGGCCGCCGAAGATCTCGATGGCCTCGATCGCCTGGACCGCGACACCAGCCCGGTGTCGGCCTTCGTGCCCGAGCGCGCCACCGTGCGCGTGCCGCCGCCGGTGGATTTGCGTGAAATGCTGCTGGCCCTGCGCGATGTGCTCAAGCGTGCCGATCTGTTCACCCATCACGCGATCAAACGCGAGGTGCTCTCGGTGCGCCAGCGCATGGGCGAAGTGCTCAGCCGCCTGGCCAACGGCAGCTTCCATCCGTTTGAAAGTCTGTTCACCGCCGAGGAAGGAAGAATCGGCGTGGTGGTGACTTTTCTTTCGATCCTGGAACTTGCCAAGGAACAACTGCTGGAAATCGTGCAGGAACAACCACTGGCGCCGATCTACGTCAAATCCCTGGCCGCTTCCGACAGCGATGCGGCCAACGATTCCGAACTGCCCCAACCCACCTCCGACGGTGGCACGGCCGACCCATGAACCTCTCAGAATCCATCGACTCCATGGACCAAGATTTGATCCAACGCATCGTCGAAGCTGCTCTGATGGCGGCGCCGCAACCGCAGACACTGGCCCAGCTCGCGGCCCTGTTTCCCGAAGACATGCCACCGCCGCCCGGCAGCCTGGAACAGGCCATCGCCGATCTGCGCAACGCCTGCGAGACACGCGGCGTCGAGCTGGTCGAGGTCGCGTCCGGCTTCCGCTTCCAGGTCAAGGCCGAGGTCCATGCTTTCGTCTCGCGCCTGTGGGCTGAGCGGCAGACCAAATACACTCGCGCCACACTCGAGACCCTGGCGCTGATCGCCTATCGCCAGCCGATCACTCGTGGCGAAATCGAACAAATCCGCGGTGTCAGCGTCAACGCCAACACCATCAAGATGCTCGAGGAGCGCGAGTGGATTCGCTCGGTTGGCCATCGCGATGTGCCGGGCCGTCCGGAATTGTTCGGCACCACCAAATCCTTTCTCGATTACTTCGGGCTCAAGAGCCTGGATCAATTGCCGCCGCTGGCCGAGCTCAAGGACATTCCCGAGCTCGATCCACAATTGCCCTTCGACATCAACCCGCCGGGCGTCGTCAACGCCGCTCTGCTGGAAGAATTGACCGGCAACCCTTCCGCCGACGCGGACACCAAAAACGAAAACGACGGCGATGAATCCGCCGACGTTGTGCAAGACAACGCAACACCGACCGAATTTCAGGAAACATCCCTGGAAGCTGACCGCATCGTCGAGACGACGACCGCCCATAACTTTGATGAGGCCGGCGATACCGCCGAGCCGGAGCTGAAAAATGAGTGATGCCCCCGTAAAAAAAGTCCTGTCCCTCAAGCGCGAAGGCAGCGACGAGAACACCCCGAAAATCGAAGAGCGCCTGCACAAGGTGCTCGCCCAGGCCGGCCTGGGTTCGCGCCGAGCGCTCGAAGAGCGCATCGCGCAAGGCCTGGTAAAGGTCAACGGGGAAGTGGCCAAGACCGGCCAGTCGATTTCCAGCGGCGACCGCATCGACATTGACGGCAAGACCTTCGTCGCCTCGGCGTTGACCGAGCCGGCCAGCGTGCTGCTCTACAACAAGCCCGAAGGACAGGTCACCACGCGCGAAGATCCCGAAGGCCGCCCGACCATTTTCGAAGCGCTGCCACGTCTGAAAGGCGCGCGCTGGATCGCGGTCGGCCGCCTGGACATGAACACCACCGGCTTGTTGCTGCTGACCACCGACGGTGAGCTGGCCAACGCGCTGATGCATCCATCCAACGCCATCGAACGCGAATACGTTTGTCGCATTCCCGGCCAGGTGCCCGACAGCGTGGTCGATCGGCTGGCGCGCGGCGTGGCGCTGGAAGACGGCCCGGCCAAGTTCGAGAGCATCGAGCGCATCAATGCCAGCGGCTCGCACTCCTGGTTCCAGGTCGTGGTCACCGAAGGCCGCAACCGCGAAGTGCGCCGGTTGTGGGAATCGCAGGGCCATCAGGTCAGCCGGCTCAAGCGCGTGCGCTACGGCGATATCACTCTGCCGCGTTTGCTCAAGCGCGGGCATTGCGTGGAGATGGAAGCCGAAGCAGTCGAAACACTGCGCCGACACTTCGGTCTGGAAAACAATGCGCCGGTGCTGACCTTGCAGCCAGTGATCGGCCAGCGCAAATCGCGGCCGACCGAAATCCGCGTCGGCAAGGATCGTGCGCAAAATTCCTACGTCAACGGCCACATCAATGACGAAGCGCGTGAACTGCGCCGCTTCGATCACGTGCGCGAAGAAAAACCGCGCGGCCGAGGACGCCCCGGCGCTGGTCCCGGCCGCGGCAAACCCGGCGGTTTCGTCAAGCGTCCCGGCAAACCGTTCACCGGCCCGATGGGCGCCGATCGTCCGCAGGCCGCGCGTGGACCGCGCCCCGGAAAACCCTACGGCGCCAAGCCATCGGCCGGTCCGCGCGATGACAACTTCGGCAACCGCATCGAAAACCGCAATCCCCGGCCGCAAGGCGACCGCCCACCGAATGCGCGAGGCCCGAGGCCGCAAGGCAATCGACCGCCGCATGGCGATCGGCCGCCTTATGGCGATCGTGGCCCGCGTCCCGGTCCCGCTGGCTTCAAAGGCAAGCGTCCGGGTCCGCCGAGTCCGTACGGCGGACAGGATCACAACAGCGCCGAGTTTCGTAGCTGGTATGTGCCTGAAGGCGTGGAGACCGGCTCGAAAGTCGCGCCGCCACGCGGCCAGCGTCACGGCGCTCCGCGTCCCTACGGCGAGCGTGCGGCACGTCCTCCTCAAGGCCCGCGTGGACCGAGGCCGCAGCACGACAGCCCATATCAGCCGCGCGCCGCCAAAGGCCCGCATCCCGGTGGCCCGCGCAAACCGCATAAACCCAATGGCCCGCGTCCGCCGTTCCGCAAGCGTCCCGAGGGGCTGCCTTCGGATGATTGAATTGTAGAGTCAGGGCAAGGACAATCCGTCCGACACAAGTTTTTCGTTACCGCCGCAATCGTCCGCTCGAAGTACCCGGAGACAGTCCGATGATGCAAGTCATCGGACCGCTCCGCCAACGAGGAAGAATGCCGCCATGGAAACTGTCGAAAAACGTCAGCATGCACGCGAGGAAGTTTTCATTGCGGTGATGGTCTCGCCCAACGGCGACGAACATCGGGCCGCGGTTTACGATCTGTCCGAAAGCGGCGCCCGAGTCGGGTTGCCAGCGAATTGGACACCGAATTTCGGCAGCGCCCTTCGCCTGTTCTTTCTGCTCGACAAGACCAATGTCATCGTGCTCGAAGGCCGTGTCGCACGAGTGGGCATCGATCACCTGGGCGTACAATTCGCGCCCTCCCAGGAACAAAGCATCCATCAACTGCTGGCCGAGGTCAGCGGTTTTTCCTGAGCATGCCCAGGCGAAATTCTTGAGCTCATGCGTCGCTGCCGGTGGCCATCGTCCCGGCACGATCAACCAGGGCATGACCCGAGGGCAAAAATCGTCGACGCCCCGGTCTGCGGCCACTCGCGAGCCAATTACAATGAACGATGGATGGCGCGACCGTGTCTTCCGAATTGCCGCTTCGGGCGGTGATCGCCCATCGCCTCACACCGGAATCCTCAAAGCAATCTGCTCACCATGACCAATCACGCATCCACGACTGTACTGATCGACCCGGCCACGCTGGACAACGGCGATACGTTGCTGCACCGCGAGCCGTTCTCTTTCTTGATCGGTCGCAACCAATTGCCGGAAGGCGCACGTTCTAAATTGCGCGAGGATTTTCCGCAATATCGCGGCGCCGGTTTTTTTCCTTATGACGATGCCGACTGCGGTGCCTCGATCCGGCAACTGGTCAGCGAGCTGACCTCGCCCGCGTTCGCCGATGCCATCGGCAATAAATTGGGTATCGACAATCTCGGCCAGTATCCAACCCTGGTGACGCTGTGCCGCGCATTGAACATGCGTCACGGCACCATCCATACCGACAGCAAATCCAAGGTCGCGACGGTGCTGGTTTATCTCAACGATTCCTGGCCCGACACCAGCGATGGCTGCCTGCGCCTGCTCCGGCGCATCGACAGCATCGATGACTTGCTGGTGCCCGAGGTCAAGCCTTTGTATGGCCATCTGGTGGCGTTCAAACGCGCCGACAATTCCTTCCACGGCCATTTGCCGTTCGCCGGCGAACGCCGGGTAATCCAGATCGCGTGGCTGACCAGCGAAAAGGAAAAACTGCGCAAGACCCAGCGTGGTCGCGTGTCGCGTTTTCTCAAATGGCTGCTGGGCAAGCTCGACCAGCGCTTCGGCGCCAAACGCAAGCGCGACGCTGCGCATATGTGATTGAGCGGCGCTTGTGCCGCTTCAATCGTGCAGCGTGAAACTGTCGGCATCCAGTTGCGCGGGAAAACGCTCGCGATGCCGGGCCAGACCGCTGGCGGAAAAGTTCGCGGTCACCACTTGCGGCTGCGCGCCGCATTCGACCAGTACCTCGCCCAGCGGATCGAGCGCCACGCTGTCGCCGTCGTAGTGCAATTCATAGCCATCGGTGCCGACGCGATTGACGCCCGCGACGCAGCATAGATTTTCGATGGCTCGGGCACGCAACAAGGTGCGCCAGGCGTGCCGGCGCGCGTTCGGCCAGTTGGCGACGAACACCAGCAGGTCGTAATCGAATCGACCGGCGGCCTCATTGTCGAAGCGATTGCGGATGAACACCGGAAAGCGCAGGTCGTAGCAAACCAGCGGACACACGCGCCAGCCTTTCAACTCGAACGTGCGACGCTTGCCGCCGGCCGCGTAGCGTTCGTGCTCCTTGGCCATGCGGAACAAATGGCGCTTGTCGTAGGTGTGCAACTCGCCCTGCGGTGTGGCCCAGAGCAATCGGTTGTACACACCTTCGCCTTCACGCACCTGCATACTGCCGGTCACCACCGCGCCGAGTTTTTCCGCCTGCTCGCGTATCCATGCCACGCTCGGGCCGTCCATGGTCTGGGCGCGATGGATCGCTTCGTTGCTGAATCCGGAGCTGAAGGTTTCCGGCAAGACGATCAGGTCGGTCTTGCCTGCCAAATCGGCGATCATCGCGCCGTACATCGCGTGATTGGCTTGCGGATCGTGCCAAACGGTATCGCCCTGGATCAGGCTGACGCGCAGATCGTCCATGTTCAAACCCCTTGCAGTCGCGCGATGGCGGCATCGAGCGTGTTCTGGTTCTTGGCAAAGCACAGGCGGACCAACCGTTGACCGGCCGGTGCGGTTTCGTAAAAAGCGGAAAGCGGAATCGCGGTGACGCCTTTTTCGATGGTCAGCCACCGGCAGAATTCCGCATCGGGCAGATCGCTGATTTCGGAATAATCGACAAGCTGAAAATACCCGCCCGGCACCGGCAGCGGCTTGAGCCGCGTGCTCTGCAATTGGCGGGCGAAATGATCGCGCTTTTCCTGATAGAACTCGCCCAGTTGCTCGTAATGTTCGGGATGTTTTTCCAGCATCGCCGCGAACGCCCATTGCGCCGGGGCGAAACTGCAGAAGGTGTTGTACTGGTGCACTTTGCGAAACTCGGCGCTGAGCGCAGGCGGCGCGATGCAATAGCCGATCTTCCAGCCGGTGCAATGGTAGGTTTTTCCGAAGCTGGAAATCACCAGGCTGCGTGCCGCCAATTCCGGATAGCGCAATACGCTTTCGTGACGGCGGCCATCGAACACGATGTGCTCGTACACCTCATCGGAAAGCAACACGATTCCGGTATCGCGCAGGATGTCCGCCAGAGTCGCCATGTCCTGGGCGGTGAGCATCACGCCCGAGGGATTGTGCGGCGTGTTGATCATCAACAAACGAGTGCGCGGCGTGATGGCATCGCGCACTTTCTGCCAATCCAGCGAGAAATCGACAGGGTCGAGCGCCACGTGCACCGCGCGCGCGCCGGCCAGATCGATGGCCGGCTCGTAGCAGTCATAGCACGGGTCGAGCACGATCACCTCGTCGCCGGGCCCGGTCAAGGCGAGCACGGCGTTGAAGATCGCCTCGCTCGCGCCGCTGGTCACGGTGACTTCGGCGTCGGCATCGACTTTGCGGCCGTAGCAACGCTCGGTCTTGGCGGCGATGGCCTGGCGCAACGCCGGGATGCCGCTCATCGGTGCGTATTGGTTCTTGCCCTCGGCCATGGCCTGGGTCAATTGATCGAGCAGGAACTGCGGCGCGGAGAAATCGGGAAAGCCCTGCCCCAGGTTCACCGCGCCGTGCTCGAACGCCAGGTGGGACATCACTGTGAAAATCGTCGTGCCTACTTTCGGCAGCTTGGTTTGGATCTGCATGGCGGCTCGCAAGAACATCGGTCAGACGCGATTATGCGGATTCGCGGCCACCGCCGCACCCGCCACCGCCCGGCGGAGAGAGCCGCGCGCCGGCAAAACCATGTTTGGCGGCAAGCAATGGCACGGCTGGCTTATAATCGCCGCGCCCCGACACCGCGAAGCCAAGTGCGAGGTTCGCTCATTCCGGAGAGTTTGTTGTTCATGCGCATCGAGCGTCGCGTCCAAGTCATCGAGTCGAAATCCGGCGAGACATTGCGCGGGCAAGCATCGATCCGGTTCGCAGGCAAACGGACTCCATGAACTCTCACGCGACGGCCGTGCCCTTGCTCGAATGCAAGGGGCTTTGTTTCTCGCGCAACGAGGAATTGATCTTCGGTCCGCTCGATTTCCATCTGGCGCCGGGCCAGGCACTGCAAGTTCTCGGCGACAACGGCAGCGGCAAGACCACTTTGCTGCGGGTGTTGGCGGGCCTGCTGGCGGCCGGTGCCGGCGAGGTGCGTTTTGCCGGACAGGTGGTGAATCAGGAACACCTGGCGCGCGGCTGCGCCTTCCTGGGACATCTGCCCGGGCACAAGGGCGAGTTGAGCGCGCTGGAAAACCTGCGCTTCAGTGCGGCGATGCTCAACACGTCCCTGGCCGCCGAACAGGCGCTCGCCGAAGTGGGTTTGGCCGGTTTTGAGGACAGCCTGGCCCGCCGTCTGTCGGCCGGCCAGAACAAACGCCTGGCGCTGGCCCGATTGCGGCTATCGCCCGCGCGGTTGTGGCTGCTCGATGAGCCCTACGCCAACCTCGATCTCGACGGCATCGCCCTGGTCAATACGCTGATCACCCGGCACGTCAACGATGGCGGTGCGGTGTTCCTGACCACCCACGGCGCCTATGCCGCGCCGCCGGTGCCGATCACCACGCTGGAGCTTCGGGCATGAACCAAGCCGCGACGGCCACGGCCCTGGCGCCGAACCTGATGCGCGCTGCGCGCGCGCAACTGGTACGCGACCTGCGCCTGGTCTGGCGGCGACGCGGCGATGCCGTGCAGCCCTTGCTGTTTGCCTTGATGGTGATCGCCCTGTTTCCACTGGCCCTGGGCGCCGAGCCGGTGATGCTGGCGCGCATTGCGCCGGGCGTGCTCTGGGTGGCGGTGCTGCTGGCCGGCCTGCTCACGCTCGATTCGCTGTTTCGCAGCGACATGGAGGACGGCAGCCTCGAACAACTCCTGCTCAGCCCCGTGCCGATGGCCTGGCTGATCGCGATGCGGGTACTGGTGCATTGGGCGGTGACGGCGTTGCCGATGTTGCTGCTGACGCCGTTTTTCGCGGAATTGTTGTTTTTGCCTGAACGCCTGCTCGCGCCAATGATGTATTCACTGGCCCTAGGCACGCCATTGCTGAGCCTGATCGGCGCCGTTGTCGCCGCGCTCACAGTAGGAATCCGCCGCTCTGGTATGCTTTTGGCTGTTTTGGCTTTGCCACTTTACGTGCCGGTGCTGGTATTTGGCGCCGGTGCCGTGGTGGCCGCGTCCGAAGGCCTGCCCTGGATCGGCGCGATTTACCTGCTGGCTGCCGGTCTGGTTTTGGCGCTGGTGTTGGCCCCCCTCGCCGCCGCGACCGCGCTGCGCATTGCCCTGACTTGATTACCCAATGAATCGACTCTTGCTCTGGTTCCATCAAACCGGTTCGCCGCCGAGCTTTGACCGCTTCGCCGCGCGCTGGACACCTTGGGCGTTCTCGCTGGCATTCACGGCGTTGGCGATTGGTGTCTATGGCGCGATCTACACCGTGCCGGCCGATTACCAGCAGGGCGAGAATTTCCGAATCCTCTACATCCACGTGCCGAGCGCCTGGATGAGCTTGTTCATCTTCGTGGCGATGGCGATCCAGAGCTTCATCGCGCTGGTGTGGCGGATCAAGATCTGCGAAATCCTGGCGATGGCCTGCGCCCCGGTGGGCGCGGCGTTCACCTTGATCACTCTGGTCACCGGTGCGATCTGGGGCAAGCCGACCTGGGGCACCTGGTGGACCTGGGATCCGCGCCTGACCTCGGAGCTGGTGCTGCTGTTTTTATATATCGGCGTCATCGGCCTGAATAACGCCATCGAAGACCGCCGCGCCGCTGCGCGCGCCGCCGGTTTCCTGGCTCTGATCGGCGTGATAAACGTGCCGATCGTGCACTTCGCCGTGCATTGGTGGAACACGCTGCACCAGGGCGAGACGATCCGCCTGATCGGGCCTTCGAAGATGGACCCGAGCATGCTCTGGCCCTTGCTGGCGACCGTGCTGGGCACCAAGGCCTGGTTCATCGGCTCCCTGCTGCAGCGCGCCCGCACGCTGAACCTGGAACAGGAAGCGGGCAAGGATTGGGCAAGGCAAGCGGCATCGGAGAGCGCCGAATGAAACTCGATTATGTCGGCGCTTCCTACGCCTTCTTCGCCGTGGTCCTGCTCTGGGATTACCTCGCACCCCGCCTGAAACTCAAACAGGTACAACGCAACATCACGCTGCGCCTTCGCCGCGACGCCGCCAAGAAATCATCACCATGAATCCGACCCGCAAACGCCGTCTGGCCTTCGTCATTGTCTTCATCGTGGCCGCCGCTGCGGCCGGTGCCTTGATCACCTTGGCCTTGCAGGAAAATCTCACCTACCTGCACACGCCCAGCGAAGTCAAAGCCGGTAGTGCGCCCGCCGATGGGCGCTTTCGCCTGGGTGGCGTGGTCTGCGAAGGCAGCGTGCAACGCACGCCTGGCGCACTGGATATCGATTTCTCGGTGACCGATCGCATCCATCAGGTGCCGGTGCACTACGCGGGCATCCTGCCGGACATGTTCAAGGAAGGCACCAGCATCATCGCCACCGGACAAATGCGGCAAGGCCGTTTCATGGCCAGCGAAGTGTTGGCCAAGCACGATGAAACCTACATGCCCAAGGAAGTCGCCGATGCGATGGCCAAGGGCCTGGCGTTGCATACCAAAAGCTGCGGAGCGCACTGATGTTGCCTGAACTGGGTCTGGTCGCGCTGCTGTTGGCGCTGATGCTGGCGTTGCTGCTCGGCACCGTGCCGATGATCGGCGCGCATCGGCGGCAATCGGTCTGGATGGCGAGCGCGCGGCCCTTGGCCTTCGCGCAATTGGTCTTCATCGTCATCGCCTACGGCATCCTGACTTACGCGTTCGTCGTCCATGATTTTTCGGTGGCGTATGTCGCCACCAACTCCAACACGCTGTTGCCGGCGATGTATCAATTTCCGGCCGTGTGGGGCGCGCACGAGGGCTCGCTGCTGCTTTGGGTGCTGATCCTCGGCATCTGGACGGCGGCGGTTGCGATATTTTCCAAATCGCTGCCGCCGGCCGTGATCGCACGCGTGCTCGCGGTGATGGGCTGGATCAGCGTGGGTTTTCTCGCGTTCCTGGTGTTCACCTCCAACCCGTTCGAGCGCTTGCTGCCGATGGCCAACGAAGGTCGCGACCTCAACCCGCTGCTGCAAGACCCGGGCATGATTTTCCATCCACCGCTGCTGTACACCGGCTATGTCGGATTCGCGGTGGCGTTCGCCTTCGCCATCGCCGCCTTGATCGACGGCAAGGTCGATGCGCAGTGGGTGCGTTGGTCGCGCCCGTGGACCAACGTGGCCTGGGCCTTTCTCACGCTGGGCATCACGCTGGGCAGCTTCTGGGCCTATTACGAATTGGGCTGGGGCGGCTGGTGGTTCTGGGATCCGGTCGAGAACGCCAGCTTCATGCCCTGGCTGGTCGGCACGGCGTTGCTGCATTCGCAGGCGGTCACGGAAAAGCGCGGCAGCTTCCGTGGCTGGACTTTGCTGCTGGCGATCGCGGCGTTCTCGCTGTCCTTGCTCGGTACTTTTTTGGTGCGCTCGGGCGTGCTGACTTCGGTGCATGCGTTCGCCTCCGATCCGGAACGCGGGCTTTTCATTTTGACTTTCCTGTCCCTGGTGATCGGTGGTTCGCTGTTGTTGTATGCGCTGCGGGTACCGAAGGAAGAAGCCGGTCAGCCGTTCGCCGCCGCCTCGCGGGAAACGCTGATCCTGATCAACAACCTGCTGCTCACCGCCGCCGCCGCGATGGTGTTGCTGGGCACGCTGTATCCCTTGCTGGCCGAAGCGCTGAACCTCGGAAAAATTTCCGTCGGCTCGCCGTATTTCGGTTTGTTGTTCACCTTGCTGATGGCGCCGATGGTGCTGCTGGTGCCGTTCGGTCCGCTGACCCGCTGGCAACGCGAGGAACCAAACAAACCGCTGCGCATGCTCGTGCCCTGGGCCTTGCTGGCCCTCGTTATCGGCGCCGCGGCATTTTTCTCCTGGCCCAACGGCACGGCAAAAACTGCCGCCGCGTTCGTCGCGCTGGCCTGGCTGGTGCTCGGCACCGCGCGCTTCGTGCGTCAGCGTTTCGTGCAGGCGCAGGGGCGCTTCACGATGGAAATGATCGGCATGTGCCTGGCCCATGTCGGCATCGCAGTGTTCGTGTTCGGCGTGTTGATGACCGAGAGCACGAGCATCGAAAAAGACGTCGCCGCCAAGCCGGGGCAAAGCTTCGAGGTACGCGGTTACCAGTTCCGGTTCGAGGGTGTGCAGGTCGTGCCCGGGCCCAATTACCGGGCCGAACGCGGCACGGTGGTCATCAGCCGCGGCGATCGCCAGATCACCACCATGCATCCGGAAAAACGCGCGTATGTCAGCGGCGGTTCGATCATGACCGAATCGGCGATCGACGGTTCGCTGCAACGCGATCTTTACGTGGCGCTGGGTGAATCGCTCGGTGCCGATGGTAGTTGGGCCTTGCGCCTGTACGTCAAACCGTTCATCCGCTGGATCTGGTTGGGCGCGTTGCTGATGGCGCTCGGCGGTTTTGCGGTGGTCGCGGACAAGCGTTTCCGTTTGCCGGTCAAAACAGGAAACGCGCCATGATGCGCCGCCTGCTGCCGCTGATCGCTTTCGTCGCGCTGGCCTTGCTGTTGTTTGTCGGCGTACGCATGAATTCGGGCAAGGACACCAGCGCCATTCCCTCGCCGTTGATCGGCAAGAGCGTGCCGGCTTTCTCGTTGCCCGTGCTGGGTGAACCCACCCGATTGGTGAGCAATCAGGATTTGCTCGGCGCGCCCTATCTGCTCAATGTCTGGGGCAGTTGGTGCCCGACCTGCCGCGACGAGCATCCGGTGATCAGCGCGTTGGCGCGCAGCGGAAAGATCCGCGTGATCGGCTACAACTACAAAGACCCGGCCGAAGACGCGCAACGCTGGCTCGCTGAATTCGGCAATCCGTATTCGCTGATCATCACCGACGAAGAAGGCCGCGCCGCGCTCGACTGGGGCATTTATGGCGCGCCGGAAACTTTCCTGGTCGATGGCAAGGGCATCATTCGTTGGAAGATGATCGGTGCGATCAATCAGCAGATCGTGCGCGATCAGATCGAACCGCAATTGGCAAAACTGGAATCTGCGCCATGAGAAGCGGCGCCATGAAACGCCTCGCGTTGATGCTGCTGCTGATGGCCGTGAGCCTGGTCGCGCTGGCGATGGAGCCGATCGCCTATCGCGACAACGCCGAAGAAGCGCGCATGCGCACGCTCACCGAACAACTGCGCTGCGTGATGTGCCAGAACCAGTCGCTGGCCGATTCCAATGCGCCGATCGCGCACGACCTGCGCCTGGAAGTTTTGCGCCTGATGCGCGATGGCAAATCCGACGAGCAGATCAAGCAATACCTGGTCGAGCGCTACAGCGAATTCGTGTTGTACAAACCGCGGCTCGAACCCACGACCTGGCTGCTCTGGTTCGGCCCCGGTCTGTTACTGCTGATCGGGACCGGCGTGGTCGTTGCCATCGTGCGCAAGCGCAGCCGCAACGCTCCCGACACACAACCCACCGATAAAGACGCGGAGTGGTAATGAGTCAATTTCTTTTCTTCGCGGCATTGCTGAGCCTGTTGGCAGTGACGCTCGCGGTATCCGCGCTGTGGCGAAACTCACGATGGCTGGCTCTGGCGATCGCGCTGGGTTTACCGATGACGGTGGCCGGCCTGTATTACCTCATCGGCACGCCCGCCGCGCTCGACCCGCAAATGGTCAACGCACCGAAGACGCTCGATGAAGCGATTGCCCAACTGCAAAAACGTCTGATCGACGAGCCCAACAATTTCGAAGGCTGGGCCTTGCTCGGCAGTTCCTACATGACTGCGGAAAAATTCGATCTCGCCCGCGATGCCTTCGCCAAGGCGCACGCGCTCGAACCGGAAAACACCGATGCCGCCGTGGCCTACGTCGAGGCCTCGCTACGCGCCGCCAGCGATCATCGCCTGCCCGACAACACCATTGCCCTGCTGGAAAAAGTTCTCGCCAAAGACCCCAGCAACCAGCGCGCGCTGTTTTTCCTCGGCCTACACCACATGCAATCCAATCGTCCGGCCGAGGCCGCGGCGACTTGGGAAAAATTGCTACCGCTTCTTCCGCCCGATACCGCCCATGCCTTGCGCGAACAGATCAATCGCGCGCGCCAGGCCTCGAATCAGCCGCTCTTGCCGGAACCTATCGCCGTGGCCGGGCCTGCGCTGAGTGTCACCGTGCAAATCGATTCGTCGCTGGCAAGCCAGGCTAAACCTGGGGATACGCTCTACATTTTCGCGCGCCGCAGCGATGGCGCCGGTCCGCCGGTCGCGGCGAAGCGAATTGCACTCGATCGATTGCCGCTCAACGTGACCTTGAGCGATGCCGACAGCCTGATGCCGACTGCCAAATTGTCATCGCAAAAAACCGTCGTGGTGATGGCGCGCCTGTCGAAATCCGGCAATGCCCAAGCGGCGAGCGGCGATATCGAATCCGACCCGCTAACATCGCCGCTGGCCGACGCGGCTCCCATCACTCTCACCTTGTCGCGAGCGATCCCCTGAGCGAATTCATTCCCCCCGCCACGCAGTACTTCGCCCTGCCCTCGCCGATGGCGATGAAACGCGGCGGCGAGCTGCATGGCGCACGCCTGGCGTACGAAACCTGGGGCCAGCTCAACGCCGCTGGCGACAACGCCATCCTGATTCTCACCGGCCTGTCGCCGAACGCGCATGCCGCACGAAACGCCGGCAACCCCGAACCTGGCTGGTGGGAAGCGATGCTCGGGCCAGGCAAGCCGATCGACAGCGACCGCTGGTTCGTGATCTGCGCCAACTCGCTCGGCAGTTGCAAAGGTTCCACGGGGCCCGCCTCGATCAATCCGGAAACCGGCGAGATTTACCGCCTGACGTTTCCCGATCTTTCCATCGAAGACATCGCCAACTCCTCCTACGAGCTGGTTCGCGCACTGGGCGTCGAACAATTGGCCTGCGTCATCGGCAACTCGATGGGCGGCATGACCTCGCTGGCTTACCTGTTGCAGCATCCGGGTAGCGCGCGCGGGCACATCAACATTTCCGGCAGTGCGCATGCCTTGCCGTTCTCCATCGCCATCCGCTCGCTGCAACGCGAGGCGATACGCCTGGACCCGGCCTGGAACCTGGGCAATTACGACGAGCAGCACTATCCGGAAAACGGCATGCGCATCGCGCGCAAGCTCGGCGTGGTGACATATCGCTCGGCGATGGAATGGGATGGCCGGTTCGGCCGCGTGCGCCTGGACAGCGAATGCCGCGAGGACGATCCGTTCGGCCTGGAATTCGAAGTCGAGCGTTATCTCGAAGGCCACGCCCGCCGTTTCGTGCATCAGTTCGATCCCAATTGCTACCTCTACTTGTCGCGGTCGATGGACTGGTTCGATATGGCCGAGTACGCCACCAGTGATTCGGGCCGGGGCGATGCGCTGGCAGGGTTGGCGAAGATTCGCGTGGAAAAGGCACTGGCCATCGGCGTGCATACCGATATCCTGTTCCCCTTGCAGCAGCAGGAACAAATCGCCGATGGCCTGCGTGCCGGCGGCGCCGACGCACAATTCCTGCCGCTCGATTCACCCCAAGGCCATGATGCGTTTTTAGTGGATTTCGACAAATTCGGCCCGGCCATCGCCGGCTTCCTCAACCGACTATAGACTGCAGCGATGAGCCCTCCCGATTTCAAAGGTCGCGACGCCCTGTTGGCGGTCATCGAGACCGCCTATGCCCAGCCCGATGGACAAGGGCTGACCCGATCGCTGCGCGAAGGTTTGTGCCGGCTGATCCGCGAAAATGCCGTGTCCCTGCCCGATTGCGTGTACGAGCCGGTCGAAGGCCATTACGCCAGGCGTGAGTTGTATGCCTGCCCCGAGCGCGGCACCAGCGTGGTGGCGATGACCTGGGCGCCCGGCCAGGGCACGCCGATCCACGATCACTGCGGCCTGTGGTGCGTGGAAGGTGTGTGGCAGGGCCGGCTGGAAATCACCCGCTACGAGCTGGAGGAAGAAGACGGCGAGCGTTGCCGGTTCAGCCAGCGCGAGACCCTGCTGGCCGAGGCCGGCACCGCCGGCAGCCTGTTGCCACCGCACGAATACCACACCATCCGCAATCCGCAGCCCGACCGCATCACCATCTCCCTGCACGTTTACCAGCGCGCCATGGGCACCTGCTCGACCTTCACCCCGATCAGCAACGACTGGTACCAGCGCGGCAAGCGCGAATTGAATCTCGACCGCACCGATTGCACCTAAGCGGTAAATTCATGCGCTATAATCCCCCGGCGCACATGCCGGTGTGGCGGAATGGTAGACGCGGTGGACTCAAAATCCACTGGCAGCGATGTCGTGTAGGTTCGAGTCCTATCACCGGTACCAGCAAAAACAAAAGGTCAGGCGAAAGCCTGGCCTTTTTGTTTTTTGCGAATTGTGTACTTCACGCAGCTCATACCAAGCTTGCGTCTTGACCCTAATGGCTTGCCGTCTGGTTGAACACTTTGGCAAGAGCGGCTGCCGAAAGCTTCTGAAGCAATGCGCTGGAACTTGCCTGCATGCGAGGGCTCACCTGACTCCTGACCGACATGAATTTGCCGAAGTGAGGCGATGATTTGCCGAGCATGGCCATGGAGCGCAGTTCGTCCGGCGAAAGAAACTCCGCATATGCGTCGGCAAGATTGCGATTCCATTGCGGCTGGTAGTTTGGGAGCAATGCCGCGATTTCTTTCCTGATCGCCGCATCGGCGGCGGCAACCCCTAACTTCTGGGACACAATCAAATAGGTTTGCGTGGATGATGCCGTTTGCACACTCATGGCTTCCAGGTTCTGGCCAAGATCAAGGCTTTGGACCATTGCCAACGCTGGATCATCCGCCAGCAATCCGTTGATCGTCGATGCTTGTGTGCCGGCGCTTCCATTAGGAGCTTTTCCGCACGCGGCAAGAGAAAGCGCCATGAGAAAGACGGAAATTGTTGCTGAACGGATAAAAGATTGGCGGAAATTCATGGTTTTGTAATCGCCTGCAAAGAGTGCGGATATAAAGCCTGAAATTGGCTGCGCTACGCGCTGGGTGGCAACGCAATCTCGACTATCTGGAGAACGAGAATTTTCGTTCCGGCAGGCCATCGCTCACGCCTAATCCGCGCATGGCAGCCAACGGTATCGACAACCGAGCCGGGATTAGCGTTACAAACATCAATAGCTTCGCCCCATGTATCAACGACAAATCACCTCACGCTGCTGTGCTGTTGGAAGCCACATCACAACCTTGAGTCCGGCAGCACGCCGCACCAACGCAAGAACACGCCAAAGCAATAACGCTGCTGCCTACGAGCAGCCGCCAGGCTTATAAACCCGCTCAGTCGATGCCGGATACTTGGCGAGAAGATTCGCCGCTCGCGTAGGCCGTTTGGAAAACGCGCCACCACAATTGGGGCATCGGCCGTTCAGCTTGGACTCGACACATGAAGTGCAAAACGTGCACTCGAACGAACAGATCCAGGCCTCCGTTGAATCGGCAGGCAGATCGATGTTGCAGCATTCGCAATTCGGACGCATTTGCAGCATGTGGAATATCTCTATTGCGCAGGTCTAACGTCTTATTTGATGGACTCTATCTCAAAAGCCGCATCGCCGGAGTCGATGAGGACCGGATTCACGAGTGGCTTGAGCACATAGCGGGTGCGAAATCGGCTAATACACGAACGGATAGATCTCGTCCGCAATCCAGTAGTTTGCAAAGACCGTCGCAAACAGTGTTCCAACAAGCCATAGAATCCAGCGGACGCGAAGCCACGTCGTTCGGAACGATGAGTACTGCAAGGCGATATCGACGACATAAGCCGAGCTGTAGCAAACATTCGCCAAGACTGCCAGAACGAAGAGCCGAAACAGCGAATTCAGCGTAAGTGCACTGCGGAAATGAGGCCATGTGAGGACCACCCAACCGGCGACTACCAGCACGAGGATCACGTTGTACACGATGCGCCGACGCTCCCAATACCGGATCGCATCATCGAGAACCTCACGCAGCAGCGGAGGTTGGTTTTCGTTACCCAGCCATCGATCGGAATCTTGCTTGAGCATGTGCATCAATTGTTGGCAATTGGCGCTTAACACTTGAATCAAGTCTGACCGTAAAGCCGCTTCAGCAGGTGCTGATAGGAATCAAAGTACATTAGACATGAAAGGCACTGGACAAGCTTGGCTAGAAAATGACAGAACGAGATTACTGTCTTTGTGCTCTGTATGACCCGAATTTTATTTTTTAGACAAAGGTGGTTTTTACACTGGCAAGTCAACCACGTTGATGCAATCTGAATTCCTGCAATTCCTTCGTATCACTATCCCACCGTCGCGATGCCGAGCATTGGCTCACCTGCACGTCACCAGCTCCGCTAGCGAGCACTAATACGTTGTCGCCGGGCACCAGACGCAGTTCCTCCGCACTATCCCAGGAGACGTACGCACCGGGGTCGTGATACATATTGACTGTATAAAGCGACGTTATTAATGCGGGGTCACCTTTGATGCGCTCACGCATAGAAAATGTGAAATTTACTCGATAGTCTTTTCCATTCTGAAGTTCGTCAACGGAACCGGAAATTTTGGAATCGACCAGAGTTGCAATAAAAACCGTGTCCGCGGCCTGAAATTGCTGAGAGAACGGCTCGACGAGGCAAACCGCGATCGAAGTGCGCGGAACAATGCCGAGTAGAACTACCAGAAAAAATGCACGGGTCATGATGGCAACCTCCATTTTTAATAGTCACCAAAAGAACAGGATCAGAGTGGAGCGGCCTGGGCTTCACGGACAATTGAATTAGGCAATACAGTCTAGTTGCTTTAGCATCATTGGTGACTGATAACCCATGCTGCTGTGGAGCACCGGTCGCATTCACCTCCTCACCCCCACACATCACTTATCACCCGAGCGAAGTTGCCGCCGAGGATCTTGGCGATGCGCGCGTCGCTGTGTCCGCGGGCCGATAGCATTGCGGCCAGTACCTCGAAACGGTTGGCCATATTGAGGTCCGGGACGAACAGGAACAGCTCGGGTGAACGATCCTTGTCGAAGATGCCGTCCTCGATCATGCCCTTGACCTGCTCGGTGTTGTCCTTCACGAACTCCGGCGTGATCTCGACCGGCGAAATTTGCAAGTCCGTGCCGATGCCGACGTGGTCCTCGCCGCAGACCTTGATCGCGTGCTCGATGTGGCGGATCACGTCAGCCGAAGTCTGCTGGCCCTGCCGGCGCAGGTACGGCCAGAAAATGATGCCGGCGACGCCGCCGCGGTCGGCCATCAGTTTCAGGTCGTCGTCGTAAACCAGGCGCGGCGCGTCGGCCAGCGCGCGGCAGCCGGTGTGACTGATCAGCACCGGCTTGTTCGAGGCGAGGATGCCTTCGTGGATCGTGCGCGGCGAGCCGTGCGCGAGATCGACCACGACTTTCTCCGCGTTGAGCCGCTCGACCACCTGGCGGCCGAAGTTGCTCAGCCCGGCATTGCCTGGCTCCATGCAGCCGTCGCCGACCAAATTGCGGCGATTGTGGGTCAATTGCATCACCCGCACGCCCTGTTCGCGGAACATCGGAATGCGATCGGCATCCTCGCCCAACGATTCGACGCCCTGGAAGGTGAAGATCACTCCGACGCGATCCTCGCGTTGCGCGCGTTGCAGATCGGCGCCATCGCGGATCAGCATCAACACGTCCGGGTGACGCTCGATCACCGCCTTCCAGTCGTCGATGCGTTGCTTGGTTTCGTTGTAGGCCTGGTCGGTGTACCAGAATCGGCCCTGCGGCGCGGCGGTGGTCATCACACCACTGAGACCACACTCGCGCAGCGCCTTGAGCGCTCTTGGAATACCGGGATCGCCTTCCTTCATGTAGAACAGTTCGGAGCCGCCAAGACCATCGATCGCGAGTGTGTTGCGAAACGGCGGCCAATTCATCGGTGCAGCGGATGTTGCTGCAGAGAACACCGGCCCGGGCACGGCCGCGCCGATCGCCGCCAATCCAGCAGCCCCAAGAAAATCACGTCGATTGATCATTTCCACCCTCCCTTGGACGTTCGCATCATGAGGCGCCCGGCGCGATTCATCTTCTCCACCTATCGCCTGGCGCCTTGAGGTAATTTACCAGGACATAGCGCCAAGGAATTACCAGTGGAAACAGCACAATGCCCATGAGACAGGCGTTCAATGTTTCCCGCGTATCTGGGTCCAACTTATGGGCAGACCAGAGGGGAAGTCCGAAAGACAAAATCCATATGGATTTCCACACGAGTTCGAAGAAAAGCAGTGGCAACATCTTGAGCGGGTAGCGAATCCCCAAGATCGCCAAAAGCGAGACCGCCCCGAGCAGGCTCCTAACCACGCCGCGCATATGCTCCAAATCGCTCGGGTGATTGAGAATCCCCGGCCATATCTGAAATCCCAGCCCCACGACGATGAGCAGGTATGTGGCTCTCAATAGGTAGAGCCGGAAGGTCAATACTTCAGACATGGTGCCACCTCCTATTTGATCGATGCAGTTGTGCGGGACAACTTGACCAGAGGTGAAGCCTGCGGCGACGTGCGAGTAGCAGAAGCTCGTGTTTGACATGCTGCAGCAGCATACCCCCGCGCAGCATGTGTGCTTTGGCACGGGGAAACATGGTCTAGCCGCCTAACGAAGCTGTAGAAGAACAGGGATCTGAGAAACCCGGGGCACTCCACTCTGACCCCTGTTTCTAGACCCCTGTTTCTATGGGTCTTCGGGGCCATCGCGTAAGGCAACTATCCCCAAGTATAGACAGATTGGAACAGTCTTTCTGTAAGCTGGGCCCTGAAGGTCGAATGCGAGCCATGCGCCCGAAAGCGCCCACATTATTGGGCCTAAAGCATTGAGCCAAGGATTACGTTTGACGAGCTCTTTGACGAGTTGCTTAGCAGCCTCACGGCCGATAATTTGCGCGATGAGACTGACAATTATTGTTTCAATAATCCCGAGCGCGACCTTCGGTCCAAGAACTTCTACAAGAATTGGCAAAACGGCAGCCTTCCCATTCTTCTTGAGATGTTCCATGACGAGTTGACTGTCGGCGTTGCCTACGCCGATCTTATCAAATGCTTCTGCCAACTCTTCCGGTGACTTACTTAAGAGCTCTTTCTCTGCGACAGCATTCACGAGGCGCTCTAGCCTAGCTTCGTTACTACCACCATGCTTGATCGGAATTTTTAGCTTCTTGCACACGTCTTCGATGACCTCCGACGCTGTGATTCCTCCGCCGCCATCTCCGGAGATCGCCCTCTTGAAATAAGCTATATCGGAAGACCCGTAGTACCGGATCTGCTTGTCAATAAGAGACACAAGCTCAGCCTTTGATTCCTCGACTGAGCTTAGACCAAGAAGCTCTTTTCGCTTGGAGTCGTTCGTGAACGAGAGATAGCTGTCGAGCACCTTTGACAAGTACTCAAAGTCTGCCTGCTTACATTTCCTGAGAATTACTTCCATCTGGCAATCTCCTTTTTTTCTTTGTGTAATCAGTTCGTCTTCATATTAATGCCCAACGCCATATAGATCGCAAATACGCGGCATAGCGCTGTATAGTCTGCAGCTAATCGTAGCGGGTCAAGGGCGCAAGCCCACTTGACGCTAGCGTCTCGAGTAATGCAGAACGTAGTGAGCCGAGGCACGATCATGTGCAATACGAACAAAGCGAGTGCGTATGAAATGCATCGGTGAAAATGCGGCGTACCTCAAGCAGAAAAGATCGTGTCGTTCGTTGACAAAGCGCGATTGCTGATTCTGATCAAGGCTCGCCAGCATCTTCGATTGAAGCTTACCGTCCGCACATCGAACAGGCCTATGCGCATAAGCATCGTCGTTGCATCCTCACAAATGAAAAACGACACTCGATGACATACACGCCTGCGCAGTAGCGACAGCGCTGCCCCTGTCGCCCACGCAGAACAATGCCACGACCACCACGCTGAATCGCCCCCTATCACCACTCCCCGCCCACCCGTTTCCTCCCAGCCTGCAAGCGGATAGACTCGGGTCAGGTGAAGCCATCAGGGGCGTCGTCGGAAACCGGCGGCGTGCGTAGCGGTATCATCGCGACAGTGTGGAGGGCGTCCGTGCAACCCACCGATATTCGTGTTCCCGAGTACTTCCACAAGGTCGTCGATTGCCAATGGGCGTGTCCGGCGCATACGCCGGTTCCTGAATACATCCGGCTGATTGCGGCGGGCCGTTACGACGACGCCTATCTGGTCAACTGGGAATCGAATGTGTTTCCGGGAATTCTGGGCCGCACTTGCGACCGCCCTTGCGAGCCGGCCTGCCGGCGCGGCCGGGTCGAGGAAAACAACGGCGAGAAACCTGAGCCTGTGGCGATCTGCCGGCTCAAGCGGGTCACCGCGGATTTCAAGAACGATATCCGCGATCGCTTGCCCAAGCCGGGCAAACCCAACGGCAAGCGCATCGCCTGCGTCGGCGCCGGCCCCGCCTCCCTGACGGTGGCGCGCGATCTGGCCCCGCTCGGTTATCACGTCACCGTGTTCGACAGCGATCCAAAAGCCGGTGGTTTCATGCGCACGCAGGTGCCGCGGTTTCGTCTACCTGAATCGGTGATCGATGAGGAAACCGGCTACATCCTGAATCTGGGTGTCGAGTTTCTCGGCGGGCAACGCATCGGTTCGCTCAAGGGTTTGCTGAACGAAGGTTTCGATGCAGTGTTCGTCGGCTGCGGCGCGCCGCGCGGGCGCGATCTGGACCTGCCCGGCCGGCGCGAAGCCGCAGCGCATATCCACATCGGCATCGACTGGTTATCGTCGGTGTCATTCGGTCACATCACCCGCATCGGCAAGCGCGTCATCGTGCTTGGCGGCGGCAACACCGCGATGGATTGCTGCCGCTCCTCGCGCCGCTTGGGCGGTGAGGATGTGAAGGTGATCGTGCGCTCCGGTTTCGCCGAGATGAAAGCCTCGCCCTGGGAGAAAGAAGACGCGATCCATGAAGGCATTCCGATCCTCAATTATCTGGTGCCGAAAAACTTCGAGCATCGCGACGGCAAATTGACCGGCATGTGGTTCGAAAAAGTCCAGTCGCAACGCGACAGCAAGGGCCGCCGGCAACTGCTGCCGACCGGCGAACCGGATCAGTTCTTCGAATGCGATGACGTGTTGATCGCAGTCGGCCAGGAAAACCATTTCCCGTGGATCGAACGCGACATCGGCATCGACTTCGACACGCACGATATGCCGGTGGTCGATAAAACCACGATGCAATCGAGCCTGGGCAAAGTGTTTTTCGGCGGTGATGCGGCATTCGGCCCGAAGAACATCATCTGGGCGGTTGCGCACGGCCATGATGCGGCGATTTCCATCGACAAATATCTGGCCGGCGAGAACGTCGCCGAACGCCCCGACACGCTGCTCAATCTTGTCTCGCAAAAGATGGGCATCCACGAGTGGGCCTACGACAACGAAATCTCGGCCGACGAACGTTACAAAGTGCCGTGGGAGAAGGCCGAGAAAACGCTGAGAAGCATCTCGGTGGAAGTGGAACTGGGCTTCGACATCGCGACCGCCTTCAAGGAGGCCGAGCGCTGCCTCAATTGCGATGTGCAGACGGTGTTCTCGAAAGACCTGTGCATCGAGTGCGATGCCTGCATGGACATCTGCCCGATGGATTGCATCAGCTTCACCGGCAATGATGATGAAGCGGATCTGCGCCAGCATCTGAGCGCGCCAGCGGTGAATCTCACGCAGGCACTGTATGTATCCGCGCCTTTGAAAACCGGCCGGGTGATGGTCAAGGACGAAGACGTTTGCCTGCATTGCAGCCTGTGCGCCGAGCGCTGCCCGACCGGCGCCTGGGACATGCAGAAATCCTTGCTGGATCTGGTTCGCGCCGGACCGGGCTGTCGCAGCAAACCGAGACAAGCGGCATGAACGCGCATGAATTCGCTGGCATGAAGAAGTCCGCGCCATCGGCCAACGCCGTGACGACGGAGTGCGGAGGGTTGTCATAGTGGATCAGAACCAGACAAAAACCAGTCGCGCCATCGAGGCCGTCAACGACTTCGTGATCAAGTTCGCCAACGTCAACGGCTCAGGCTCGGCGTCGGCCAACGAATTGTTCGCCAAGTCCATCCTGCGCATGGGCGTGCCGGTCAGTCCGCGCAATATTTTTCCCTCCAACATCCAGGGCCTGCCGACCTGGTACGAGGTGCGCGTGTCCGAGCGCGGGCATCTTGGCCGGCGCGGCGGCGTGGACTTGATGGTGGCGATGAACCCGCAGACCTGGGACGCGGACCTGAAGGAAATCGAACCCGGCGGTTACCTGTTCTACGACAACAGCAAGCCGCTGCCGGCCTCGCGGTTTCGCGACGATGTGCAGATCATCGGTGTGCCGCTCACCGAAATCTGCAATGCCGCCTACACCGATCCACGGCAACGGCAGTTGTTCAAGAACATCGTCTATGTCGGCGCGCTATCGGCGCTGCTGGACATCGAGAACGCGGTCATCGAAAAACTCATCAGCGAACAATACAAGAGCAAGCCCAAGCTGCTTGACTCGAATCTGCAAGCGTTGCATCTGGGACGCGATTACGTGCAGCAACACCTGCCGCATCCCATCGGCCTGCGCGTGCGCCGCGCCGATCAAGTCGGCGAGCGAATCTTCGTGGATGGCAACAGTGCCGCGGCGCTCGGCTGCGTGTATGGCGGCGCGACAGTCTGCGCCTGGTATCCGATCACGCCCTCCTCCTCGTGCGCCGAAGCATTCCAAAGTTATTGCCAGAAGTTTCGCGTCGATCCCGAAACCGGCAAGCATCGCTATGCCATCGTCCAGGCCGAAGACGAAATCGCCTCGATCGGCATGGTGGTCGGCGCCGGCTGGAATGGTGCGCGCGCCTTCACCACCACCTCGGGACCGGGCATTTCGCTGATGACCGAATTCATCGGCCTGGCCTACATGGCCGAGATTCCGGTCACCCTCATCAACGTGCAGCGCGGCGGCCCCTCCACCGGCATGCCCACGCGCACGCAGCAGGCCGATGTTCTGTCTTGCGCTTACGCCTCGCACGGCGACACCAAGCATGTGCTGCTGTTTCCGCAAGACCCGCATGAGTGTTTCGAATTCGCCGCCGCTGCGCTGGAACTCGCCGATCGTTTGCAGACGCCGGTGTTTTTGATGAGCGACCTGGACATCGGCATGAACCAGCGCCTATGCGCGCCGTTCCAGTGGGACGACGCACGCGTCTACGATCGCGGCAAAGTGATGAGCGCCGAAGAACTGGAATCGGGCAAGCAATTCGGCCGCTATCTGGATGTCGATGGCGATGGCATTCCCTACCGCACCTATCCGGGTACGCACCCGACCAAGGGCGGATTCTTCACCCGAGGCACTACCAAGAACGCCTTCGCCGGCTATTCGGAATCCGGTGCCGATTATCTTTACAACGTGCATCGCCTGCTGAAGAAATTCGAGACGGCCAAGTCGCTGGTGCCGCAGCCGGTGCTGCGCAACGCGCCCAAAGCCACATCGCTGGGTGTCATTTATTTCGGTTCCACCAGCCCGGCGATGGACGAAGCCATCGAAGTGCTGGAGGCGCGCAGCGTGCCGTTGGATACGCTGCGACTGCGCGCGTTTCCGTTTCCCGATGCTGTGGCGACCTTCATCGCCGCGCATGAAAAAGTATTCGTGGTCGAACAAAACCGCGACGCACAGATGCGTAGCCTGCTGGTCAACGAATTCGGCATCGACCCGGCCAAGCTGGTGCCGATCCTGCACTACGACGGCACGCCGATCACCGCGCGCTTCATCGCGCGCGAGATCGGCGCACGCGCGGCCGCGTTCGATCCGCTGCCGGCCAAGAAACAAAAGGTCGCCACGCCATGACCTACATCGCCAAACCCAAGCTGCATCACCCCTCGCTGACCAGCAACAAGGCCTGCCGCACGCGGCGCGATTACGAGGGCAAGATTTCCACGCTGTGCGCCGGCTGCGGCCACGACTCGATCTCGGCCGCGATCATCCAGGCCTGCTGGGAGATGGATATCGAGCCGCACAAGGTCGCCAAGTTGTCGGGCATCGGTTGCAGCTCGAAGACGCCCGATTATTTCCTCGGCAATTCGCACGGCTTCAACACCGTGCACGGGCGCATGCCGTCGGTACTGACCGGCGCCAATCTGGCCAATCGCGAACTGCTTTATCTGGGCGTTTCCGGCGACGGCGATTCGGCCTCGATCGGTATCGGTCAATTCGTCCATGCGATACGCCGTGGCGTGGACATGGTTTACATCGTCGAGAACAACGGCGTGTACGGACTGACCAAAGGCCAGTTCTCGGCCACCGCCGATCAAGGCTCGACCTCGAAGAAAGGCGTGGTCAATGCCGACAGCCCGATCGACATGGTCAGTCTGGCGTTGCAGCTGGGCGCGACTTTCGTTGCGCGTAGTTTCTCCGGCGACAAGCGGCAACTGGTGCCCTTGATCAAGGCCGCCATCGCCCATCATGGCGCCGCATTCCTGGATGTGATCAGCCCCTGCGTGGCCTTCAACAACCACCCCGGTAGCACCAAGAGCTACGACTACGTGCGCGAGCACAACGAGGCGGTCAATCGCGTCGATATCATCCCGATGCGCGAGGAAATCGTCATCGATTTCGCCGAAGGTGAAATGCTGGAAGTCGAGCAGCATGACGGCTCGGTACTGCGCCTGCGCAAACTCAAGGCCGACTACGATGCCGGCAACCGCATCGCGGCGATGAACTATGTCCAGGAACACCAGGCGCGCGGTGAAGTGGTGACCGGACTGCTGTATGTCGATCCCGCCGCTGCCGATTTGCACGAACATCTCGATACAGTCGATACGCCATTCAATTCGCTGAGCGAAAAACAACTTTGCCCCGGTGCCGCGGTGCTGGAAAAGATCAATGCTTCATTGCGTTGATCGGCACGGCAAAGGCTCGTTTTCCGCAAAAAATATATTCACGCCCACGGCCACCAATCCTTGCCGGTCTGCGCGTAACGATCCGCCGCCTGCTCGAAACGATTATTGGCGCTGATGCCACCGCACAAAAAATACAGCGGCAGAAAGAACGGACCCAGCAGCATCGCTTGATAGACATGCCCGCGCTCGTGATCGCCAAGACGCACGCAATCGTTGCCGCCGTGTTCGGTACAGGCATAAGTCAACGTGGCTTCGTCGAGGCTCTCGCCGGTATGCAAGATCACATTGCCGAGCGTCAGCGCTCCGCCCGGCCCGAACGGCACGCGATGAAACACCAATGCGCCATCGGACCATCGCGTTCGCGCGCCGAAGGGCAATGCGGCCAAACCGACGATCAGGCCCGCCAGCGTCATCGGGCTGGCCCAGACAATTCCCAGCGCTTGCATGATCCGGAGCAGCAGGATTTTCATGGGTAAAATCCGCGGTAGGAGCGATGGAAATCGCGACGGGGGGCGTAGCGCGCTTGTTATGGTGAGCCAGAATCGACTTGTTACGGTAAGCCAAAATAGGCTCGCGTGAAATAATGGCTGCTGCAAGCATTGTCGCGATTGCCATCGCTCCTACGAAAGCTTGAATTACTTCCCCGGATCGCCCACCTGTTCACGCAAATCTTCCAGCTCGCGAATGCGGCGGCGGCTTTTCTCCCAGCCCGACCGGCTCACTTCCGCCAGCAAGGCCTCGGAAAGCGCCATCAGCGCCACGCCCGAGTCCCACACCGACGGCACTGCCACGCGCGCCGATAGCACATGCGTGGCCACGCGCATGATCGGCGAGAGCCACTGGTCGGTCATCAACACCACGCGCACCTGCCGCGCCGCTGCCGCCTGCGCCAGCCGCATCAAGCCCGGCTGGTATCGGCGGATATCGAAGACCAGCAGCACGTCGCGCTTGCCCATGTCGATCAGTTGATCGCGCCAGTTGGCTTCCTGGTTTTGTATGTGCATCACGCCCGGCCGCAGGATGCGCAACTGCACCGAAAGATATTGCGCCAGCGCATCGGTGAACCGGCCGCCGATCAGATGAAGCCGCAAACGCGGGTCGGCAAGCAATCGCACCACCGCCTCGAACTCGGCACCGGGCAGGTTGGCGAAAGTCTCCTGGATGTTTTGCATCACCGCTTCGGCGAAACCCGCCTGGGTCGATTGCGGTTTCTTGCGCCGCCCGGCGGGTTTTTTCGCCTGCTTGGTCAGCGGCGAGCTCAATTGCGCGGCGAGTTCTTCGCGCAGACTGCGCTGGAAGTCCAGATACGAGGTAAAGCCCAGACGCGACACCAGGCGCAATACCGTCGGCGTGCTCACGCCCACGGCGCGAGCCAGGTCGGTGGCGCTTTGCAGGCCCGCGACCGGGTACTCGGCCAGCAACTGGTGGGCGACATGGCGCTCGGTATTGGAAAAAACCTCCAGGCCTTCGCGCAGTTTTTCCACGATGGTCCGCGTCATCGATTGCTCTCCGGGTCATGCTTGACAAGTGGGCCGCGATGTTAGAGCTTTAACACCAGTCAGGCTATATAACCGGCTTGTAATATAAATTACAAGCACAGATGAGACTCGATCATCGAAATATCAGCCGCCAGCATTCATGCCGACCGCCGCGAATCCCCCGTGGCCATCTTTAATCCGTTCGGCCGCGGCCCGGTCGCGCTGATCTGCGAGCACGCCAGCAACTACATCCCCGATAGTCACGACCGGCTTGGCCTGAGCGAAGCGGACCTGCACCGTCACATCGCCTGGGACATCGGCGCACTGGGCCTGGCCCGGCAATTGGCCAGCGCACTGGATGCACCCTTGGCCTATGCCACTCAATCGCGGTTGATGCTCGATCTGAACCGCTCGGTGAACGCGAGCGATTCGATCACCACCCATAGCGAGGACACGCCGATTCCGGGCAATGTCGATCTTCCACGGGACGAGCGCCTGCGTCGCCAGCAGAAGATCTACCTGCCTTTCCACAATGCGGTGGACGCGCTGATCGACCGGCGTTTGGCCGATGGCATTGCGACCGCAGTAGTTTCTATTCATTCGTTCACGCCCAACTACGATGGCGTCGTGCGGCCCTGGCATGTCGGAGTGATTTCGCACGAGGATCGCTGGCTGGCCGATCTGTTGCTTTCGGCGCTCGCGGCCGATCCGGCACTGTGCGTGGGCGACAACCAACCCTATGGCCCTGGCGATGGCGTCTATCACAGCCTGCATCTGCACGGCCAGGCGCGCGGACTGCGCTGCGCGATGATCGAGGTTCGCAATGACCTGATCGTCGATGAAGATGGCCAACGGCAATGGGCCGAGCGCCTGCGACGAATCCTCGATACCGCGCTCAAGAATTAGAACTGCGGCTGCCCGGCAAGATTTGATTCAACTGCTCAACCCGCTTCATCGCCAGATACCTCATCAGGGAAAACGCCATGACCGAGTTGCTCCTGAGTTTCGACGACCTGAAAAACGCAGTAGCCGATGGCGAGATCGACACGGTGCTCGCCTGTCTGGTGGACATGCAGGGGCGGCTGATCGGCAAGCGCTTCCAGGCCGAGTACTTCATCGACAGCGCGCACGAAGAAACTCATTGCTGCAACTATCTGCTGGCCAACGACATCGACATGGAGCCGGTGCCCGGCTACGCCGCCGCAAGCTGGACCCAGGGCTACGGCGATTTCATTTTGAAACCCGATCTATCGACGATGCGCCGTGTGCCCTGGCTCGAAGGCACGGCGCTGGTGCTGTGCGATGTGCTCGACCACCACCAACACGATTTGCCGCACAGTCCGCGTGCGATCTTGAAGAAACAGGTCGCGCGGCTGAGCGAACGCGGCTATGTCGGCATGTTCGCCTCGGAGTTGGAGTTCTACCTGTTCGATGAAAGCTACCGCGCCATCCACGAGCGCAACTACCAGCACCCCAAGACCGCCGGCTACTACATCGAGGACTACCACATCCTGCAAACCACCCGCGAAGAGCCGGTGATGCGCGCCATCCGCAAGCATCTGCAAGCGGCCGGTGTTCCGGTGGAAAACTCCAAGGGCGAATGGGGGCCGGGCCAGGAGGAAATCAATGTGCGCTACTGCGATGCGCTGGAGATGGCCGACCGGCACGCCATCATCAAGCATGCCTGCAAGGAGATCGCGATGCTGCAAGGCAAGTCGATCACCTTCATGGCCAAATGGCGCAACGACCTGGCTGGTTCCAGCAGTCACATCCACAACTCGCTATGGGATGCGACAGGCAAGACGCCGCTGTTCTTCGATGCCAGCGCGCCGTTCGGCATGTCGGCACTGATGCGTTCGTGGGTGGCGGGACAACTCAAGTACGCTGCGGACATCACCTGCTTTCTCGCGCCTTACATCAATTCCTACAAGCGCTTCCAGGTCGGCACGTTCGCGCCGACGCGCGCGGTGTGGAGTCGCGACAACCGCACCGCCGGATTCCGTTTGTGCGCCGAGGCCAGCAAGGGCATCCGGATCGAATGCCGCATCGGCGGCGCCGATCTCAATCCCTATCTGGCCTTCGCCGCCTTGATCGCGGCGGGCCTGGCGGGCATCGACGAAAACCTCAGTCTCGATGCGCCATTCGAGGGCGACGCCTATTACGGCGCGAAGCTGCCCGAGGTTCCAAAAACATTGCGCGAGGCAACGGCAGCGTTGCGCGCATCGAGCATGCTGCGCAACGCGCTTGGCGATGCGGTGATCGAGCACTACGCCCATACCGCCGACTGGGAGCAGCAAGAGTACGACCGCCGCGTGACCGACTGGGAATTGCAGCGCGGGTTCGAGCGTTATTGAGGGTGCTGCTTTTGCGCCCGCAAATGACGCGGGTCACAGAAATGAATCGTCACGTCCGTATTTGCCTTTCCTTTTGCGTTATCGCTTCTTGTCACAGACAAAAACCGATGCGACAAGACATGCGTCAATGATCTGAACTCATTCAGGCAACGAACCAGGGACAGGGACCTAATGACCGCGAAAATGCAAATCGTTTCACCGATCGACGGCCGCGTTTACGTGGAGCGCTTTTGCGCCGACGCCGGCCAGATCGATCGTGCGTTGGCCGCCTCCAGCGCCGCGCAAGCCGAATGGAAACACCGCCCTATTGCCGAACGTGCCGCGTATTGTCTTGCCGCGGTGGACGCGATGATGGCGATGGGCGATGAGATCGTCGCCGAGCTGGCCTGGCAGATGGGCCGGCCGGTGCGCTACGGCGCCAGCGAATTGCGCGGATTCCAGGAACGCGCGCGGCACATGATCGCCATCGCGCCTGAAGCCTTGGCGACAATCGAGATCGAACCCAAACCGGGTTTTCGCCGCTACATCAAGCGCGAACCGCTCGGCACCGTGCTGGTCATCGCACCGTGGAATTATCCTTTCCTCACTGCGGTCAATTCGATCATTCCGGCATTGATGGCCGGCAACAGCGTCATCCTCAAGCACGCCTCGCAAACATTGCTGGTCGGCGAGCGCTTCGCCGAGGCGTTCTGGCGCGCCGAGCTACCTGATGGCGTGTTCCAGAACCTCGTGCTCGATCATGCGCAAACCGCAGCCATCATCGGTTCGGGCCGTGTGCATCAGGTCAACTTCACCGGCTCGGTGAGCGGTGGCAAGGCGATAGAGGAAGCCGCGGCCGGTCATTTTCTCGGAGTGGGCCTGGAGTTAGGCGGCAAGGATCCGGCCTATGTGCGCGCCGATGCCGATCTCGATCACGCCGTGGAAAACCTGGTCGATGGCAGCTTCTTCAATTCCGGACAAAGTTGCTGCGGCATCGAACGCATCTATGTCGATGACGAGATCTATCAGGAATTCGTCGAACGCTTCGTCGCGCTGACTCGCAAGTACGTGCTCGGCGACCCGCTCAACGTGACCACCACGCTCGGCCCGGTGATCAAGCCCGCTGCCGCCGAATTCGTGCGCAGGCAAATCGCCGATGCGGTGTCGATGGGCGCGAAAGCCTTGATCGATCCAAAGGCATTCCCCGCCGATCAGCCCGGCAGCACCTACCTGGCACCGCAAGTGCTGGTGGATGTGACCCACGGAATGTCGGTGATGCGCGAGGAGAGTTTCGGCCCGGTGGTCGGCATCATGCCCGTCACCGGCGAAAGAGAAGCCATCGCGCTGATGAACGACAGTCCGTTCGGACTCACCGCTTCGATCTGGACACGCGATCTGGAAGCGGCCGAACGCATCGGCGATGAAATCGCGACCGGCACCGTGTTCATGAATCGCTGCGATGCGCTCGACCCGGCGCTGGCCTGGACCGGCGTGAAGAACACCGGCCGAGGTGCGACCTTGTCTCGCATCGGCTACGAAACACTGACCCGCCCCAAATCCTTCCATCTGCGCCACGAGACCTGAGCATGCGCCCGAACGTCAACTGGAATTACCCCACCACCCTCCGCTTCGGTGTCGGCCGCATCAACGAGTTGGCCGACACCTGCCGCAACCTCGGCATCATGCGGCCCTTGCTGGTCACTGATCGCGGACTGGCGAACGCACCGATCACTACCGCAGCGCTCGCCTCTCTCCACGCTGCTGGACTTGGCGCGGCTTTGTTCGCCGAACTCAAACCCAATCCAGTCGAGATCAATCTGCTGGCGGGCCTGCAGGCTTATCACGCGGGCAAGCACGATGGCGTGGTCGCCTTCGGCGGCGGCAGCGGCCTGGACATGGGGAAACTCATTGCCTTCATGAGTGGACAGAATCGGCCGGTCTGGGATTTCGAGGACATCGGCGATTGGTGGACACGCGCCGATGCCGATGGCATCGCGCCGGTGATCGCGGTGCCGACCACCGCCGGTACAGGTTCTGAAGTCGGCCGCGCCGGCGTGCTCACCGACGAGCGCACGCACACCAAGCGCATCATCTTCCATCCCAAAATGATGCCGCGCGTGGTCATCTGCGATCCCGCGCTCACGGTCGGCATGCCGGCGAAAATCACCGCCGGCACCGGCATGGATGCGCTCTCGCATTGCCTTGAGGCTTACTGCGCGCCGGGCTTTCATCCGATGGCCGATGGCATCGCCGTCGAAGGCATGCGCCTGGTCGCAGGTGCATTGCATCGCGCGGTGTACACGCCCGATGATCTCGACGCGCGCGCGGACATGATGGCCGCTGCGGCGATGGGCGCCACCGCCTTCCAGAAAGGACTCGGCGGCATGCATGCGCTTTCTCATCCGGTCGGCGCGCTGCATGACACCCACCACGGCATGACCAACGCGACCTTCATGCCGTATGTGTTGCAGTTCAACCGCGCCGCCATCGAAGAGCGCATCACCCGCTTGGCCGCGTATCTTGGCCTGGCTTCGCCGGGCTTCGACAGCTTCCTGGATTTCATCCTGGCACTGCGCGCGGATATCGGCGTACCGCACACCTTGCAGGAGTTGGGCGTGGACGATCGCCACGCGGCACTGATTGCCGAAATGGCGATCGTCGATCCCTCCGCGAGCGGCAATCCACGACCGCTGACACTGGCCGATGCCGCCGATATTTTTTCCGCTGCCATGAACGGCCGCCTGTGACGCGGCCAACCCGCATTCCCGATTTGTGCCGCGCAAATAAACGACGATTTTTTCAACGCGATAAGGAGCGATATCGCAAGGGATTGAGCGCCACGGTCTGATGCGCCTCCGGCCCACCGGCAACGCGCAGCCAGGATGTATGTGTACCAACCATCTCTCGAGGGGAACACAATGAATCCAGGACACCAGCACAGAGTCGGCGATGCGACCGACGAGGACGTCAAGCTCCTGCACAGCATGGGCTATGCCCAGGAACTGCTGCGCAACATGGGCGCCTTTTCCAACTTCGCCATTTCCTTTTCCATCATCTGCATCCTGTCCGGCGGCATCAATTCGCTGGCGCAGGCGACCTCCGGCGCGGGCGGCATCGCCATCGGCATCGGTTGGCCGATCGGTGTTCTGGTCTCGGGTGTTTTCGCCTTCGCCATGGCACAAATCGCCTCGGCCTATCCCACGGCCGGCGGTCTTTATCACTGGGGTTCGATTCTGGGCAATCGCTTCACCGGCTGGCTGACCGCCTGGTTCAATCTGCTCGGCCTGGTCACGGTCATGGGCGCGATCAACGTCGGCACGTACTACTTTTTCTTCGGTGCGTTCGGCCCAGCACTGGGCATGGAAGATACGACCACGGTGCGCATCATCTTCCTGGCGCTGCTCACCGGCGCGCAGGCATTGTTCAATCATTTCGGCATACGCCTCACGGCGATGCTGACGGATTTTTCCGGTTACCTGATCTTCGCCACCGCGATCGCGCTTTCCGTCGTTTGCTTGGTATCGGCTCCGAGTTACGACTTCTCACGCCTGTTCACCTTCACCAACAACTCCGGCGAAGTCGGCGGCAATGTCTGGCCGCATGTATCCAACACCTGGATATTCCTGCTCGGCCTGCTGATGCCGATCTACACCATCACCGGCTTCGATGCCTCGGCGCACACTTCCGAGGAAACCAGGAACGCCGCGCATTCGGTGCCTCGCGGCATCGTCATGTCGGTCGTGTGGTCGGGCGTGTTCGGTTATCTCATGCTGTGCTCGTTCGTGCTGATGCTGCCGAACATGGAAGACGCCGCCAAGCAGGGCTGGAACGTGTTTTTCTGGGCGCTGGATACGCAGGTCAACCCGATCGCCAAGATGGCCTTGTACATCGCCATCTTCGTCTCGCAATTCCTGTGCGGGCTGGCGACGGTGACATCGACCTCGCGCATGATCTTCGCTTTCTCGCGCGATGGCGGCCTGCCCTTCTCGAAAGCGCTCGCAAAAGTCTCGCCGACCTATCGCACACCGGTGGCCGCGATCTGGACCGGCGCTACGCTCGCGGTGTTGTTCGTTTGGGGCTCATCGGTGGTTTCGATCGGCGACACGCCGGTGTATTCGATCGTGGTTTCCTGCACGGTCATCTTCCTGTTCTTCTCCTTCATCATCCCGATCGTCCTGGGCCTGTTCACTTACGGAACCTCGAAATGGCCGGCGATGGGGCCCTGGAACATGGGTCGAAGCATGTTCTCCCTGTTCGCGATCCTTTCGATCGTGGCGATGGTGTTGATCTTCGTGATCGGCATCCAGCCTCCGAACGAATGGGCGCTCAACATCACCATCGGCTTCCTGGTCCTGACCGCGATCGTCTGGTTTGCCTTCGAACGCCGGCGCTTTCAGGGCCCGCCCATCGGCGAGATGATCACCAAACGGCAAGCGGAAATCGCCGCGGCGGAGGCGGCCTTGGGACAATGAGCTGATCACTGCCGATACATGAAAACGGGGCGCTCAGCGCCCCGTTTTTTCATCCTCGCGTGCAAGTTCCAAACAGTCGTACTTTCGAGCGACAGCAATGTGCTCAATCTTGCACGGCAATCCGATCCATTCTCTGGCCGCCGTCTCGATCCAAGTCCACGCGCGCCGGGCCAAGCCATTTTTTCGCGAATTCACTGGCTGGTTCCGGTCGGCCGAAGTGATAGCCCTGGACATAGTCGCAGCCCAGATCCAGCAAGGCCTCGGCCTGCGCCTCGTGCTCGACGCCTTCGGCCGTGGTTTGCAGGCCAAGATTGTTGGCCATGGCGATGATCGCCTTGACGATGGCGTAATCATCCTTGTCGCTGAGCATGTCGCGCACGAAGGAGATGTCGATCTTGATCCGATCCGCCGCGAATCGTTTGAGGTAGGACAGCGACGAATAGCCGGTGCCGAAATCGTCGATCGCCAGTGAGAAACCTGCGGCGCTCAGCGTTTCCATGATCGACACCGCGCCTTCCGGATCGGCCATCATGCTGCTTTCGGTGAGTTCGAGCTCGAACATGTCCGGCGTCAGATCGGCCATGCGCACGATCGCGCGGAATCTTGCCGCGAAATCCGGCTCGTGTAGCTGACGCGCGGAGAGATTGATCGCCAGGCGTCCGGGAAAAACCAGACCGGCATGCTGCCAGGCTTTGATCTGGCGGCACGCCTGGCTAAATACCCAATCGCCGATCAAGCCCATCATGCCGCGCTCTTCGGCCACGGGAATGAACTCGGCCGGACTCACCCAGCCCCATTCGCTGTCATGCCAGCGCAGCAACGCTTCAGCGCCGGTGACTTTACCGGTCTTCAGGCTGACATGGGGCTGGTAATACAACTCCAGGCGGCCAGCTTCCAGGGCATCGGCCAAACGCCGCGCGACACGCAGCCGCTTGTCCAGATCGATGCCCATTTCCGGCTGATAGAAACGGAATCCGCCACCGTTCGCCTTGGCCCGGTACATGGCGATATCGGTGTGCTTGATCAAATCGTCGGGAGTCTGTCCATCCTCGGGATAGAAGGCGATGCCGATGCTCGCACCGACGGAAAACGCATGGCCCATCACCACCACCGGCTCGGCAAGGGCTTTGAGCATCCGCTCGGCGATGAGCGCGGTCGCTACATGATCGGCCCGCTCGGCAATCAGCACGAATTCATCGCCACCGAGACGGGCCAGAGTTTCTTCCTGCCGAGTCGTGGTTTGCAGGCGCCGCGCGACTTCCACCAAGGCGAGATCGCCGATGGCGTGGCCGAGGCTATCGTTGATTTCCTTGAAGCGGTCAAGATCCAGAAACAACAGCGCTACTCGCCGTTTCTGCCGCTCGGCCGAGCCGAACGCATGATTGAGCCGATCCTGGAACAAGGCCCGGTTGGGCAAGTGCGTGAGCGCATCGTAAAAGGCCAGGTGCTCGATCCGCGATGCCTGCGTCTTGCGCTCGGTGATGTCGCGCCAAACGCCAAGCAGGCCGACGGTCTCGCCCTCGGCGTTGGACATGGCCTTGGCGGTCATCTCGACCCATACCGTAGAACCGTTCTTGCAGGGCAATTCCATTTCGGCGCGAAAGCCCCGATCGACCTTCCCGGTCCGCACCGACTGGAAATACTCCATGAACAATTGCTCGGACCCGGGGATGAATACCTGATCGAGCGATTGCTGCATGACCTCGGCAACGCTGTAGCCGCGCAGTTTCTCCACGGCGGGGCTGACGTAGGTGCGCCGGCCTTTCATGTCCAGCGTCCAGATGACGTCGGCCGAATTCTCCGCCAGCAGGCGATGCAGTTTCTCGCTCTCGCGCAATGCTTTCTCGGCCTGCTTTCGCTCGATGGCCGCGGCGATATGCCCCGATACCGATGACAGCAACACCTTGTCCGGCGCGGTGTATCGAATGCTGCCCGAATAGCCTTGCACTACCAACGCGCCCATGACGGTGGTGTGCGAAACCAGCGGAACGCCGAGCCAATCAACAGGATTCGCACCAATGATGGACTCCAGTCCGGCAGGTACGCTCTCCCGCGTATCGGCGGTCAGCAGCAGCGGTTGCGCGGCACGGATCACCCATCCGGTGAGCGTGCCGGCATTGAGTTTTCTCGATTCGGGCGCCTTGTGGTGTTCATCGACGAAATACGGAAAGGTCAGCGTGTCGGTTTTTCCATCGTAGAGGGCGATGAAGAAATTCCTGGCTGGCAGCATTTCACCGATGATTTCGTGGATCCGCCGAAACAGATCGGGCAAGCCGGGAGCGGCATGCGTGGCTTCGGTGATGCGATGCAGCGCCGATTGCATCTTCTCGGTCTGCCGGCGCTCGGTGATGTCGCGAAAACTCCAGACCCGTCCAGTGGCGCGGCCGGCCTCGAATTGCGGACGCGAATAACGCTCGAAGGTGCGCCCGTCCTTGAAATCGAGCACATCGAAGCTCTCCATCTCCGGATAGGCATAGAGCTCTTCGACCTTGGCGACGAATGCCGTCGGCTCCTTCAATTGGTCGAGCACGAAACCGAGCGCCCGATCATCTTCGCGGGAGTCGATGATGTCTTGCGGAATGCGCCACAACTCGACGAAGCGATGGTTGAAACGCGCGATCTTCTGATCCGATCCCACCACCAGGATGCCGTCGGTGGTGGAGTCGAGCGTGGCGGTCAGTTGCGATATGGCCAGCTTGAACGCCTGCTCGGTCTGCCGGCTTTCGGTGATGTCGGTCTGCACGCCGATGAAGCGCAGGAGGTTTCCGGACGGATCGAGCACCGGCTCGACCGTGACCTGCGCCCAGTAGCTGGACCCATCCTTGCGATAGTAGAGAATCTCGACAGCCAATCCCGATCGCTGCGCCATTGCCTGGCGCATTTGCGCCACCATCGCTGGGTCGGTGTCAGGCCCCTGCAACAACTCTCCCGGGCGGTGGCCGCGAGCCTCGTCGAGACTGAAGCCGGTGATCGTGGTGAACTCCGGATTGGCCCACTCGATTCGCCCCGATGCGTCGGTGATGATGATCGCGCAGGAGGCTTTTCTAGCCATGTCCTCGGAGAGCGGGCCATTTTGCGATATGGACTGTTTGCCCGGCACAGCCTGATCACCAGCACGCATTATTCCCGCCCCGTCCGCCGCGCAATACCAAATTGCACCCAGGCCAGGCGCCGGGTCAGCCGCCTCATGGCCCGAATCCATTGTTCGTGGCTTCGCTCGTGCCGCATGGTTCGCCCCTATCGACATCACCGGATGCCCCCCGCATCCGTCAGGCCGACTCTATCCTAAAGCCAAGCCAGGATTCCGGAATTAATCGACATTCTGGCAAGCACTGAATATCGACCGCACCCGAGCATACTTGATGCCGGGCCGGCCAGACAGGCACAGATTCCCGTGCTGGCAATCCTGTCGCGACAGACATCAAGACATATTCTCGACATACCGGCCCCGATCGACAGGAGCCAGCGAAGCGGGCAACGGGATCGACAACGGCAGACGCACAAACAAAAAGCGGGCCGAAGCCCGCTTTTCGATGACCGGATTCGACCCGAAAACTCAGGCTACGCCTTCGCCTTCTTCCACTGCCTTCATCGACAGGCGGATACGGCCCTGCTTATCGACTTCCAGCACCTTGACCTTGACCACGTCGCCTTCCTTGAGCTTGTCGGAAACCTTCTCGACGCGCTCGTTGGAAATCTGCGACACGTGCACCAGACCGTCCTTGCCCGGAGCGATGGTGACGAACGCACCGAAGTCCATGATCTTGGCGACCTTGCCTTCGTAGATGCGGCCGGGTTCGACGTCGGAGGTGATCTGCTCGATACGCGCCTTGGCTGCTTGCGCGGCGGCGTGATTGACCGAAGCGATGACGATGGTGCCGTCGTCCTGGATGTCGATCTGGGTGCCGGTTTCCTTGGTGATCGCCTGGATCACCGAACCGCCCTTGCCGATCACTTCGCGGATCTTGTCCGGGTGGATCTTCAAGGTCAGCAGGCGCGGCGCGTATTCGGACATCTCGGCGCGCGGCGCGTTGATGACTTTGGCCATTTCACCGAGGATGTGCAGGCGGCCCTGCTTGGCCTGGGCCAGCGCGACCTTCATGATCTCTTCGGTGATGCCGTCGATCTTGATGTCCATCTGCAACGCCGAGATGCCGCTTTCGGAACCGGCCACCTTGAAATCCATGTCGCCGAGGTGATCTTCGTCACCGAGGATGTCGGAGAGCACGGCGAAATCGTTGCCTTCCTTGATCAGGCCCATCGCGATGCCGGCGACCGGCGCCTTGATCGGAATGCCCGCGTCCATCAACGCCAGCGAGGAACCGCAAACCGACGCCATCGACGAGGAACCGTTGGACTCGGTGATCTCGGACACGCAACGGATGGTGTACGGGAATTCCTCGATGGTCGGCATCACCGCCAGCACGCCGCGCTTGGCGAGGCGGCCGTGGCCGATTTCGCGGCGCTTCGGGCCCATCATGCGGCCTGCTTCACCGACCGAGAACGGGGGGAAGTTGTAATGGAACAGGAAGTGCTCTTTGTACTCGCCGGACACGGCATCGATCACCTGGCCGTCGCGGGCGGTGCCCAGCGTCGTGGTGACCAGCGCCTGCGTCTCGCCGCGGGTGAACAGCGCCGAACCGTGGGTGCGCGGCAGCACGCCGGTGCGCACGGTGATCGGACGCACCGTCACCAGATCGCGGCCGTCGATGCGGGAACGGGTCTTGAGCACGGAAGCGCGCATGGTGCTGTATTCGAGCTCGCCGAATTCCTTCGACAAGTCGGCGGCCAGCCAGCCATTGGCTTCGGCCTGTGCCTTCAGGGACTCGATGACGTCCTTCTTCAATGCCGAAATCGCATCGCGGCGTTCGAGCTTGTCACGCACCGCGAAAGCAGCGGTCAAGCGATCGCCGATCGCCGTTTCCAGAGCGGAAATCAAGGCCTGATTCTTGGCCGGCGCTTCCCATTTCCAATGATCGACGCCAACTTCGGCAGCCAGTTCATTGATGGCGCGGATGACCGTCTGCATCTGCTGGTGGCCGAACATCACCGCGCCGAGCATCACGTCTTCCGAAAGCAGCGCCGCTTCCGATTCCACCATCAACACGGCATTGGCGGTACCGGCGACCACCAGTTCGAGCTGGGAAGTCTTGAGCTCGGTGGCGGTGGGATTGAGCAGGTATTGGCCATCGGCATAACCGACCTTGGCCGCGCCGATCGGGCCGGCGAACGGAATGCCCGACAGCGTCAGTGCCGCCGAAGCGCCGATCAGCGCGGCGATATCGCTGTCGATTTCCGGATTGGCCGACAACACCGTGGCGATGATCTGCACTTCGTTGCGGAATCCTTCCGGAAACAGCGGACGGCAGGGGCGATCGATCAGGCGCGAGATCAGCGTTTCCTTTTCGGTCTGGCGGCCTTCGCGCTTGAAGAAACCGCCGGGGATGCGGCCGCCGGCATAGAATTTTTCGATGTAATCGACGGTGAGCGGGAAGAAGTCCATGCCTTCTTTCGCATTCTTGTTGCCGACCGCCGTCACCAGCACCACGGTATCGTCCATGCGGACGATGACCGCGCCGCTGGCCTGCCGAGCGATTTCGCCCGTTTCCAGGGTGACCTGATGTTGTCCGTACTGGAATGTCTTGGTTACTTTCGCCACGTTGTTGATTCCTTCAGTCAGTTCGCCGGCAAGAACACCCTGCCCTTGCCGGGTGGATCGCGCGATCGTTGCGCGGTCCGAAAAACGACGCGGCGCATTTCTGCGCCGCGGTGTTTGTTGCAGGTTTAGCGACGCAGGCCCAAACGTTCGATCAGCGTTTGGTAACGGGATGCGTCTTTTTTCTTGAGATAGCCAAGCAGGCTGCGACGCTGGTTCACCATCTTCAGCAGGCCGCGCCGGGAGTGGTGGTCTTGCTTGTGCACCTTGAAGTGCTCGGAGAGCATTTCGATACGGGCCGAAAGCAAGGCGACCTGTACTTCCGGCGAGCCGGTGTCGTTGGGAACGCGCTTGAATTCTTCGATGATCTTGCTGGTGTCGATGGACATGTTTTTTCTCGGTGATGCGAAGTGAGCAGAAACGCCTGGAAGCAACGACGTACCGCGCGACCCGCCGGTTAAGGGAAGTGCTCGATCGAGCCCCGCAATTGTAGCCGCCGGCCTGGGTCGGAACAAGGATCAAGGCATGCGTGCCGGGCCTGTTTCACAAGGAAACACCGGGCGATTCCCCGCCGCCATTCCAGGCGGAGGTTCGATGAACGGCATTCCACAGGCGATGCGGGATTTAGAGTAATCCCTCGACAATCGGGCGCACCGAGCCAGATGGCGGCAGGCCGATCCGATCAAACGCAGCGCAAGCCGATACTCAACCTTGGACAGCCCAACGAAACAGACGTCCGACGCGAAGGATACGAGCCGAATCGATCAGACCCAGCCCAAGCGAACGCCCCGTCGCATTGGTCACATTGACCTCGCCTGTTTCGGCTTCATGACCTAGCTGAACGGCACGCCCGTGTCCCCAGCCAATCGCCTGTTCCGTATCGAGCACGACCCGGGGCCAGTTCATCAATCCGGCTTCGATCGGCAGCAAACAGGCATCCAGAAGCGGCTCTCCCTGCTCGGCCATCGCTCGCAATTCATCGAGGCCAAACATCCTCGGCGAGCGGAATGGGTCGACCCACAATCGCCGCAACATGCCCACGTGCGCGCCGCAGCCGAGCGCCTCGCCAAAATCACGAACCACGCTGCGCACATAGGTGCCGGAGCCGCAGACGATGCGCAGCCGAAGTGTATTTTCAGCCAGCGCCAGCAATTCGATGGAATGGATTTCGACTTCGCGCTCGGCGATTTCGATCGTCTCACCGCGCCGCGCTTTGGCGTACAGCGGTTCACCGCCTTGCTTGAGCGCCGAATAGATCGGCGGACGCTGGCGGATGCGGCCCAGGAACGGTGTCAGCGCCGCCTGAACTTGATCAGCCGTCAGCGCGGGAACAGCGCGCTCACGCAGCACTTGTCCATCGGCATCGTCGGTATCGGTGGTCGAGCCCAACACAGCGGTCGTTTCATACGCCTTGGCATTGCCCAGCAGATGTCCGGCGATCTTGGTCGCCTCGCCAAAACACACCGGCAACAAGCCTGTCGCCAATGGATCGAGACTGCCGGTGTGTCCGGCTTTCTCGGCGCGAAACAGATGCCGCACTCGTTGCAGGGCCTGGTTGGAACTCAGCCCGGCCGGCTTGTCGAGCAACAACAGGCCGTCGAGGGTGCGGAAAACGGTTCGCGGCAGTTTGCTCATCGGTATTTTTCAGGGCAACGGGAAGCGCGATGGAAATGTTGGCTGGCTCAATGGCCGTGCGACCGGCTGGATGGGTCAGCGCAATCTGGGCAGAGTTCGTAGCAGTGAACCAGGACGAAGCGGCATGCCGTGGCGGCTATCGTAAAAGCAATCGCGGCTTTCGCCACGCCCACACATGTTCTATCAGGATTGATCGTCGCTGTCGGAAGCAGGCGGGTTGTCGCGCAGCAGCGCGTCGATGCGTTCGCCGCGATCGACCGAATCATCGTAGTGGAAATGCAATTCCGGCACGTGGCGCATGCGCACCGCGCGGGCCAATTGCGCGCGGAGGTCCGGCGCGAGTTCCTTCAATGCCTTGATCGCGGCCGGCGCCCGCTCGGGCATCAATGCGGTGACGAACACCTTGGCATGTGCCATGTCGCGGCTGATCTCGACATCGGACACGCTCACCGATGGCAGACCGTGATCGCGCACGGCCTGGTGCACCAGCAATCCCAGGTCGCGCCGAAGCTGGGCCGATACGCGATCGATGCGATGGAAGGACTTGCCGGTGGCCATGAGATGAAAAACCAGTGATGAGGATGAATAGCAAAAGTATTTGTTGCCGAACGATGAACCCGGACGATTCGGCGGCCGGGCGGGCCTGGAGTCAAACTCCGAAGCCCGCTGGCTGTAGCGCCGGCCCAGCGGCCGGCACAAGTCTTACAGCGTGCGCTGCACTTCGATGCGCTCGAAGCATTCGATGTGGTCGCCCGGCTGCACGTCGTTGTAGGCCTTCACCGCGATACCGCATTCGGTGCCGCTGCGTACTTCCTCGACGACGTCCTTGAAGCGGCGCAGCGATTCCAGCTCGCCTTCGAACACCACCGTGTTGTTGCGCAGAACGCGGATCGGCTTGTTCTTGCGAACCGTGCCCTCGACCACCAGGCAGCCTGCGACCGCGCCGAACTTGGAGCTGCGGAACACGTCGCGCACCTCGGCGATACCGATGATCTCCTCGCGGATTTCCACGCCGAGCAGGCCGGAAGCGACTTGCTTCACCTGATCGATGACGTCGTAGATGATCGAGAAGTAACGAAGGTCCAGACCGTTGTTCTCGATGAACCGGCGCGCGGTCGCATCGGCACGGACGTTGAAGCCGATGATGACCGCTTTGGCCGCCGCCGCCAGCGTTGCGTCCGATTCGGTGATGCCGCCCACGCCCGAAGTGATGACGTTGACGTTGATCAAATCGTTGGAAAGGCCAGTCAACGAATCGCACAACGCTTCCACGGAACCCTGCACATCGGCCTTGACCACGATGTTGAGGGTCTGCTGGCCGTTGGCCTGGCCCATCTGGGCGATGACGTCTTCCATGCGGCTGCCGGGTTGCTTGACCAGGCGCGATTCGCGCTTCTTGCTTTCGCGTTGCTGCGCGACCTCGCGAGCCAGACGATCGTCGGCCACCACCACGAAATCGTCGCCGGCATCGGGCACGCCGGACAATCCCAATACCTGCACGGGAATGGAGGGGCCCGCCGAATCGGTCTGCTTGCCGTTCTCGTCGAACAAGGCGCGGACGCGGCCGTAGTGCACGCCGCACACCAGGTAATCGCCCTTCTTCAACGTGCCTTGCTGCACCAGCACGGTGGCAACCGGGCCGCGGCCCTTGTCGAGCGAAGATTCGATCACCACGCCAGTGGCGCGAGCATCGACCACGGCGCGAAGCTCCATGACTTCTGCCTGCACGGAAATGGCATCGAGCAGTGCATCCACGCCCATGCCGGTCTTGGCCGACACCGGAACGAACTGCACGTCGCCGCCCCATTCCTCGGGCACGACTTCGATCTTCACCAGACCTTGCTTGACGTTGTCGGGATTGGCGTCGGACTTGTCCATCTTGTTGATCGCCACCAACAACGGCACCTTGGCCGCGCGTGCGTGGTTGACCGCCTCGACGGTCTGCGGCATCACGCCGTCATCGGCAGCGACCACCAGCACCACGATATCGGTGAGCTTGGCGCCGCGCGCGCGCATGGCGGTGAACGCCGAATGGCCCGGGGTATCGAGAAAGGAAATGACGCCCTTGTCGGTTTTCACATGGTAGGCGCCGATGTGCTGGGTGATGCCGCCGGCTTCGCCCGAGGCCACCTTGGTGCGGCGGATATAGTCGAGCAGCGAAGTCTTGCCGTGATCGACATGGCCCATGATGGTGACCACCGGCGGGCGCACCGATTTCTCGCCCTGCACTTCGACCGCCTGCGCTTCCAGCGTCGTCTCGACATCGTTGTCGTTGGACTTGCTGGCCTTGTGCCCGAGTTCCTCGACCACCAGCACCGCGGTGTCGTGATCGATCACCTCGTTGATGGTGACCATCATGCCCATCTTGAACAAGGCGCGAACGACTTCGGTGCCCTTCATCGCCAGCTTGTTGGCGAGGTCGGAAACGATGATGTTCTCGCCGATGAAAACTTCGCGCAGAACCGGCGCGGTCGGCTTGGAAAAGCCGTGCTGTGCAGAACCGATGCGCGAAGGCTCGGCGATTTTCTGCCGGGGTTTCTTGCGATTACCGGCCGAGCTGCGGCGGGCGCGCTCGTCGGCGGTCAGGTGCAATTGGCCGGCGACGAAACGCGGCGTCGAGTCGTCGTCGCCCTCGTTATCGACCATCGCGTGCGAACCGCGCGCCTTGTGCTTGGGCGCGGTCTTGTTGACCGCGGCCTTGGGCGCGGCGGGCTTGTCGGTGCGCGGCAGATCGACCTTGTGCGGACGCGGCGTATGTTTGTCCTTGTCCTTGCGCACTTCCTTGGCATCGCCCGCAGGTGCGGCGGGAACCGCGGGAGCGACGGCAGCAGCAGATTCGGCGACTGCCGCAGGTTCCGGAGCCGGAGCCGCGGCCTCGCGTGCCTTGCGCGCTTGTTCCTCGGCTTGGCGGCGCGCGATTTCTTCTTCCTTGCGCTTGCGATCGCCGACGGCGAGCGCGTCGAGTTCGGCCTGTTGGCGCGACTTGGCCTCATCGAGCTTGCGCAGGGTTTCTTCGTGTTCGGTGCTGGCCGGCGTCTCGATCTGATCGCGCTTGACGTAAGTGCGCTTTTGCCGCACTTCCACGTTGACCGTGGTCTTGGCCTTGCCGGCGCTGACCGTGAGCTCCTCGACCTTTCGACGCTTGAGCGTGATCTGTCTGGGCGCGGCGGCCTCGGCGGGTTTTTCATCCCGGCCATGGGTGCGGCGCAAAAAGCCCAGCAGCTTCATCTTCTCGGTACTGCTGACCACCTGATCCGGCCCGCTGAAGGTCATGCCCGCACCGGAGAGCTGCACCAGCAGCTTTTCGACGGGCATACCCAGCACTTTGGCCAGCGAACCTACGGTGATTTCAGACATGTGGGTGTGATTCCTTGCGTTCGGCGCAACGGGCGCCTGGTGGTGATACTTCGTTCGAACCCGATCCGACGCTTAGACAAACCAATGCTGGCGTGCGGCCATGATCAACTTGGCCGCATGTTCGGCGTCCATGCCTTCGATATCGAGAATTTCATCGACCGCGAGCTCGGCCAGGTCATCGCGCGAAACCACGCCGCGCGAAGCCAGGATGTAGGCGGTGTGTTCGTCCATGCCCTCGACGGCGAGCAATTCTTCCGACGGCCGGTTGTCCTCGATGTCTTCCTCGACCGCGAGCGCTTCGTTCAACAGCGCATCGCGGGCGCGGGCGCGCAGTTCCTCGACGATGTCCTCGTCGAAGCCTTCCACTGCCAGCAATTCCGCGGCCGGGACATAAGCGATTTCCTCGACCGTGCTGAAGCCTTCAGCCACCAGGATGGTCGCGATTTCCTCATCGACCTCGAGTCTGGCCATGAACAACTGCCGCGCCGAAGCCTGCTCGGCATCGCTCTTGGCGGTGACTTGGTCCTGGGTCATGACGTTGAGTTGCCAGCCGGTCAGGCGGCTGGCCAGACGCACGTTCTGGCCGCCCTTGCCGATCGCCTGGGCGAGCTTGTCCTCGGCCACGGCCAAGTCCATCGAATGTTTTTCTTCATCGACGATGATCGACTGCACTTCCGCCGGCGCCATCGCGTTGATCACGAACTGCGCCGGATTGTCCGACCACAGCACGATGTCCACACGCTCGCCGTTGAGTTCGTTCGACACCGCTTGCACGCGCGAACCGCGCATGCCGATGCACGCGCCGATCGGATCGGTGCGGTGATCGTGCGCGAGCACGGCGATCTTGGCGCGATCGCCCGGATCGCGGGCGGCGGCCTTGATCTCGACCAGGCCCTGGCCCACTTCCGGCACTTCGAGCTTGAACAGCTCCATCATGAATTCCGGCGCGGTGCGCGAGATGAACAACTGCGGGCCGCGAGTCTCGGCGCGCACGTCCAGCAAGTAGCCGCGCACACGATCGCCCGGACGCAACACATCGCGCGGAATCGCCTTGTCCTTGGGAATGAAGGCCTCGGCGTTGCCGCCAAGATCGACATAGACGTTGCCGCGCTCCACGCGCTTGACCACGCCGTTGATCAACTCGCCAATGCGATCCTTCCAGGCATCGACGACCTGCGCGCGCTCGGCTTCGCGCACACGCTGCACGATCACCTGCTTGGCGGCCTGGGCCGAGATACGGCCGAACTCGGGATTCTCGATCTGCTCTTCGACGAAATCGCCGACCTTCGCATCGGGTTTGTCATCGACAACGTCCATCAAGCGGATCTGATGGTCGGGCGATTCCATGACCACGTCGTCGGCCACCACTTCCCAACGGCGGAACGTCTCGTAGGAGCCGTCCTTGGGATTGATGGAAACGCGGATATCGACTTCCTGGTCGTGATAGCGCTTCTTCGCGGCGGAAGCCAGCGCCGCTTCCATCGCCTCGATGATGACCTCGCGCGAGACGCCTTTTTCGTTGGCGACCGCTTCCATGACCAGCAGCAATTCTTTGCTCATTTCACTCGCTCCGTGCGGACGCCGTGGCGCCCTCAACCTTTGTCAGATTCCTGCGGCTTGCGGCGTTTGCCGCGCTGTCCGCCTGGCTTGGGTTCCGCGGCCAGCCCAAGGGCGACCAGGTCCGGCACCAAACGGGCCTTTTCGATATTGTCGTGGGCGACGATGAACTCGCCCGGCGTCTGGCCGGCAATTTCCTCGCCAACCACCACACTGTTGTCGCGAACGCCGATAAGCCGCCCTTGCAGCCGGCGACGGCCGCCTTGCGGCAGGCGCAGGCTGAGCTTGACCTGCTCGCCGATGAAACGCTCGAACTGCGCAAGCGTGAACAACGGCCGGTCCAGACCCGGAGACGACACTTCAAGCGTGTACTGCGAAGCGATCGGATCGTTCACATCCAGCACCGCCGAAATTTCACGGCTGACCGCCTCGCAATCCTCGATCCCGATGTAACGGCCCTCGACATCGATGTACAAACGCAACAAGGCGCTGCTGTTGGATGGCACGAATTCCACACCAAGCAACTCCAGCCCGAGCGAAGTCACGATCGGAGAAAGCAATTCGGTGATTTCTTCAGCTTTGCCTGTCATGCGAGGTTTCGTGAGGGTACTCGTGGTGATCGGAAATTCCGGGGCGCTAATCGCGGGAAACAAAAAAGGGCCGTGAGGCCCTTTTCCGGTACATCCAGGTTCCGGTGTCGGAATGGCCGAGGCCATTGACGACAAGACCGGGCAATGTTGGTGGACGAACATTGCCTTGAAACTGGTAGCGGGGGCAGGATTTGAACCTGCGACCTTCGGGTTATGAGCCCGACGAGCTGCCAGACTGCTCCACCCCGCAGCAGTGAACGCCGATTATAGCGGGCGACGCGAATGTGACGCAAGCCCTGTTTGAGATCACGCCTGTTGGCGAGGGCCTTGTTTCTCGCGGCAAACACAGAAAAAACGAAGTCCGGATCAGCTTGCGGCCATCGAAATCATGCGATGGCGCGACGGCGCGCTCGATCGATCCAGTTCATCAAGACATCGTCGATATTGCCGCATCGTCCGCACCTGCTCGAATCCTGAGCGCAGGCACGCGACACCCGGAAGACTCAGACCGGAAACGCCAGACGGCACCACATCACGATGCGCTCGGCGAAGACACCCAGCACCAGCAGCGCAGCGGCATTGATGGTGAACGCCACGCGTAGATGCGTATCGCTGTGGACCTGGGGTCCATCGCCTTGCGGCTCCTCGAAGAACATCGCCTTGATCACCGCCAGGTAGTAGAACGCACCCACCACGGCGAAGATGACCGACAAGATCGCAAGCCAGGTCATGCCACCATCGAGCGCGGCCTTGATCACTTCCAGCTTGGCCCAGAAGCCCAGGAACGGCGGCACACCGGCCAACGACACCATGATGAACAGCACCAACATCGCGTACAGCGGATTGCTCTGCCACAGGCCGCGGAAATCGGCGATCTGGTCGGCCTCGAAGCCGCGCCGCGAAAGCAGGATGATCGCCGCGAAGGCCGCCGATGCCATGATCGCGTAACTGATGGCGTAGAACATCGCCGCCGCGTATCCGGTATTGGTCGCATTGGCCAGGCCCATGAACAGGAAGCCGACATGGGAGATCGTCGAATAGGCCAGCATGCGCTTGAAGTTGGTCTGCGCCAGCGCGATGACGTTACCGATGATCAACGACAGGGCCGCCATCCATGCCAGCATGATCTGCCATCCATAGCCAACCGGGCCGACGCCCGATTCCAGCAGCCGGTAAGCCATTCCGAACGCCGCCAATTTCGGCACCGAACCGATGAACACAGTCACCGCCGTGGGCGCGCCGTCGTAAACGTCGGGCAACCACATATGGAAAGGCGCGGCACCGAATTTGAAGGCGATGCCAACCAGCATGAACACCACGCCGAACATCAGCATCGTGCGATCGCTGCTTGCCGCCGCAGCGGCATAGATCGCATCCAATTGCAGGCTGGAAGTCGCGCCATACACCATCGACATGCCGTAAAGCAGCATGCCCGAGGCCAGCGAACTTAGGATGAAATACTTCATCGCCGCTTCCGAGGCGGTCGGATTCTCGCGATCCATCGCCACCAGCCCGTAAGAGCTGAGCGCGAACAATTCCAGACCCAGGTACAAAGTGACCAATCCGCCGGCCGAAACCATCAGCATCATGCCCAGCAATGCGAACAGGACCAGCGCATAGAACTCGCCCTTGAACAGATCGCGATCGATCAGATAGGGCTTGGCGAACAGGAACACCAGCGCCGTAATGCCGTACATGCCCATCTTGAGCACGTCGCTGGCGACGTCACGGACGAACATGTGGTCGAACGCGAAAACCTGCCCCGTCGCCATGTCGCGCGCGGTCAGCACCGCGGCAGCGGCGAGGATCAGCAAGGCCAGGAAATGCGTCAGGCCACGGCGCTGCGGCGACAGGAACAAGTCCGTCATCAACAGTGCGAAGGCGGCCGCGCACACGAACATCTCCGGGATGAGCGTGTGCAAGTCGGCGCTGGAAATAATCGTCGGCAGCATGAGCGAGGTCCCTTTACAGCTTGGTCGTGCCGAGCTGGATGACCAGCTGGGTGATGGGGGCATCCATCAAATCGATGAGAGGCTTGGGATAGATGCCCAAGGCCAGCACGCCGAGCGCAAAGAGGCCGAGCACCCAGAATTCCCGTGCGTTGATATCGGTCAATTCGGCGACGTGGGCGTTGCCGACCTTACCGAACACCACGCGCTTGATCATCCACAGCGTATAAGCCGCGCCGAGGATCAAGGTGATTGCCGCGCCGAAGGCGATCAGCGGCTGCTGCTGGAAGCTGGCGAGGATCACCATGAACTCGCCGACGAAACCCGAGGTGCCCGGCAAGCCCGAGTTGGCCATCGCGAACAATACGAACAAGGTCGCGAACCACGGCATGGTGTTCACCACGCCGCCGTAGTCCTTGATCATGCGGCTGTGCATCCGGTCGTACAGCACGCCGACGCAACTGAACATCGCGCCGGAAATGAAACCGTGCGAGATCATCTGTACCATCGCACCCTGCATGCCCAGGCGGGCCGCATCGATGTTGCCGTAATCGCGCACCAGCGCGAAGCCGATGAACGTGCCGAGCGTGACGAAGCCCATGTGCGCGATCGAGGAATAGGCGATCAGCTTCTTCATGTCCTGCTGCGCAAGCGCGACAAAACCGATGTAGATCACCGCGATCAGCGACAACGCGATCACCAGCCAGGCGAACTCGTGACTGGCATCGGGCACGATCGGCAGCGAGAAGCGCAGGAATCCGTAGCCGCCGATCTTGAGCATGATCGCCGCCAGCACCACCGAACCGCCGGTGGGCGCTTCGACGTGCGCATCGGGCAACCAGGTGTGCACCGGGAACATCGGCACCTTGACCGCGAACGCCGCCAAAAACCCGAAGAACAGCCACATTTGCTCGGTGCTGGTCAGCGGCAGTGCGGCCAGATCATCCAGTTGGAAACTGCCGCTCTTGAGATACAGGTAGATCAATCCCACCAGCATGAACACCGAACCGAGGAAGGTGTACAGGAAGAACTTGATGCTGGCGTAAATTCGCCGCGGCCCGCCCCAGACACCGATGATGATGAACATCGGGATCAGCATGGCTTCGAAGAACACATAGAACAGCAGCGCATCGCGTGCGCAGAACACGCCGATCATCAGCCCTTCGAGAATCAGCAGGCTGGCGAAATACTGGTGTACCCGGCGATCGATCGATGTCCAGGCGCCAAGCAGCACCAGGACAGTGACCAACGTGGTCAGCCCGATCAGCGCCACCGAAATACCATCCACGCCGATGTTGTAGCCGATGTTGAAGCTCGGTATCCAGACCTGGCTCTCGACGAACTGCATCGCCGCGCTGGTCTGGTCGAGCCCGGTGAACAACGGCAAGGACAATACGAGAGTGGCGATGGCGACAAGCAGTCCGAAGTTGCGCGCCTGGGCGGTACGCTTGTCTCCGAAAAGCAAAGTCAGCGCTCCACCGAAAATGGGCAGCCAGATCAGAATACTCAGCAGGGGCCAAGACGAAAGCATCAGTGCATCCTTGTCTTACTTACTTAGTGACCGAGCATCTTCGGCAGCATCGCCAACAAGATGATGAGGCCGAGAATCATGGCGAAAGCATAGTGATAGAGATAACCCGACTGCAGACGGCGTATCAGCGCGGCGATGCGATCCATCAACCAGGCCGAACCATTGACGATCAGGCCATCGATTAGTCCGGCATCGCCGAAGCGGGAAGCGAACTTGCCCAATCCAAGACCGCCGCCCGCGAAGCCCTTGATCCATAGTTCGTCGAAACCGTACTTGTTCTCGAGAATACGGATCGGCCACGCGAAAATCTGACGTGAACGTACCGCCACGGCTGGATTGAACAAGTAGATATAAGTCGCCATCGCGAAGCCCAGGAACGCCAGCCAGAACGGCCATTGGCTAAAACCATGCAGCGCCATCGCCATCGCATCGTGGAAATGCTCGCCCAACTCGGTCATCGGCTTGGGCTGGCCATCCAGGCTCACCATGTCGATCGCACCATGGAAAAACTCGCCAAACAGCATCGGCTTGATGGTGAAGAAACCGATCAGCATGGACGGGATCGCCAGCAGGATCAGCGGCACCGTCACCACCCAGGGCGACTCGCGCGGCTCGACTGGACCATGATGGGCATGCTCGTCATCGTCTTCGGCATGCGTGTCATGATGCGTGTCGTGGTGCGGATTGGCATGCGCGTCGGCGTGTGCATCCTGATCGGCATGCGAAGGCGCATCCGCGACGGCATGCAGATGTGCATGCGAAGCATCGACGTGGCGGAAGCGCTCCTCGCCGTGGAAGGTGAGATAGAGCAGACGGAAGCTGTAGAAACTGGTGACCACCACGCCCAGCAGCACCGACCAATAGGCGTAGTGCTGGATCATGCCGCCATGCTCGGATGCCAACTCGGCCGCCTCGATGATCGTGTCCTTGGAATAGAAGCCCGAGAAGAACGGCATGCCGATCAAGGCCAGCGTGCCGATCAGACTGGTCCAGTAGGTGATGGGCATGTACTTCTTCAGGCCGCCCATCTTGCGCATGTCCTGCTCGTGATGCATGCCGATGATCACCGAACCCGCCGCAAGGAACAGCAGCGCCTTGAAGAAGGCATGGGTCATCAGGTGATACACCGCACCCGAATAGGCCGACACACCCAGCGCTACAGTCATGTAGCCGAGTTGCGACAGCGTCGAATAGGCCACGACCCGCTTGATGTCGTTTTGCACGACGCCGATCAAGCCGGTGAACAACGCAGTCGTAGCACCGATCACCAGGATGAAATTCAGCGCCGTCTGGCTCAGCTCGAACAGCGGCGACATGCGCGCCACCATGAAGATACCGGCGGTGACCATGGTCGCGGCATGGATCAGCGCGGAAATCGGCGTCGGGCCTTCCATCGAATCGGGCAGCCAGACATGCAGCGGCACCTGCGCCGACTTGCCCATGGCGCCGACGAACAGACAAATGCAGATGATGGTGACCACCGCCCAGTCATGGCCGGGAATGATCTGGGTGACAACGCCCGCCTGGCTGCTGGCATTGGCGAACACCATCGAATAATCCAGCGACCCATACCAGTACAGGACACCCGCGATGCCGAGCAGGAAACCGAAATCGCCGACCCGGTTGACCAGGAAGGCCTTGAGACTGGCGAAGATCGCAGTCGGCCGCTTGAACCAGAATCCGATCAACAGGTAGGACACCAGGCCCACCGCTTCCCAACCGAAGAACAGTTGCAGGAAGTTGTTGCTCATCACCAGCATCAACATCGAGAAGGTGAACAGCGAGATGTAACTGAAGAAGCGCTGGTAGCCCGGATCGTCCTTCATGTAGCCGATGGTGTAGATATGCACCAGCAACGAGACGAAGGTCACCACGGCCATCATCATCGCGCTCAGGCGATCAACCATGAATCCGATGTACGCCGAATAACCACCCACCTCGAAGAACGTATAGATGTTCTGGTTGAACGGGTCGGCCTGATGTGTCGCCAACTGGTACAACACCTGGCAGGAAAGCAGACAACTGACCGCGACACTGGCGATGGTGATGGCGTGCGCGCCGGTACGTCCGACTTGGCGCCCGAAAAGGCCTGCGACCACGGCGCCCAGCAATGGTGCCAGCGCGATGGTCAGGAGGGTGGTCATCGATAGCATGCGTTGTCAGCCCTTGAGGGTATCGAGTTCGGCAACGTTGATCGTGCGCCGGCTACGGAACAAGGTCACCAGGATCGCCAGACCGATGGCCGCTTCGGCCGCGGCGACGGTCAGGATGAAGAACACGAACACCTGACCGGAAACGTCACCGAGAAAACGGGAGAAGGCGATGAAATTGATATTGACCGACAACAGCATCAACTCGATGCACATCAGCAAGACGATGAGGTTCTTGCGGTTGATGATGATGCCGGCGACGCTGAGGCTGAAAAGCACCGCGCCCAGAAACAGATAATGATTGAGAGTGATCACGGCTTGCCCTCCTGGCGCGGCTCGGCCTTCATTTTCACCAGACGTACGCGGTCTTCGCGCCGCACCATCACTTGCCGCGACGGGTCTTGCGTCTTGGTGCCCGCGCGGCGGCGCAAGGTGAGCATCACCGCCACGACGATGGCAACCGTCAGGATGACCGCGGCGACCTCGAACGGCAGCATGAACCGGGTGAACAAGGCTTGCCCGATCCACTCCACATTGCTCAGGTTCGCGGCCGTGGCCGGATCGTTCGCCGATAGCGCCGCTCCCGGCTGCCCGCCGATCACACCGATCAACACCAGCATTTCCATCAACATCACCACAGCCACGGCCAGCGCGATCGGGAAGTGCTGGACGAAACCTTCGCGTTTAGGCGCCGCGTCGCTGTCGAGCATCATCACCACGAACAGGAACAAGATCATCACCGCGCCGACATACACCAGGATCAAGATGATTCCCAGGAACTCGGCCTGCAGCAGCAGCCAAAGGCAGGCGGTGGAAAAAAACGCCAGGATCAGCGACAACACCGAATGCACTGGGTTCCTCAGCGTGATCACACCGAGTGCGGCCAGCGTGGTGACCAGGGCAAAACCGTAGAAGGCGATCAGTTCGAAGGACATGTCTTTCTCCTGATCTCAGCGATACGCCGCGTCGGCGGCGCGACGCTCGGCGATTTCGGCTTCGAAGCGGTCGCCGATGGCGAGCAACTGCGGCTTGGTGACGATGTTCTCGCCACGATTTTCGAAGTGGTACTCGTGGATGTGCGTCTCGACGATCGAATCGACCGGGCAGCTTTCCTCGCAGAAGCCGCAATAGATGCACTTGAACAGATCGATGTCGTAGCGCGTGGTGCGGCGCGAACCATCCTCGCGCGGCGCGGCATCGATGGTGATGGCAAGCGCCGGGCACACCGCCTCGCACAATTTGCAGGCGATGCAGCGCTCTTCGCCGTTGGGATAGCGGCGCAGCGCGTGCAGACCGCGAAAACGCGGCGACTGCGGGAACTTCTCGAACGGATAGTTCACCGTGTACTTGGGCTTGAACATGTACTTCAAGGTCAGCCACATGCCCTGGATGAATTCCAGAAGCATCAGGCTCCTGAGATAGCTGGCGATTCGCGTCATGAGTCTTGCTTACGCCCCGATGGTGAACCAGTGGTTATAGGCAGCCACCGCCGTCACGAAAATCCAGACGATGGTGATCGGAATGAAGACCTTCCAGCCCAGACGCATGATCTGGTCGTAGCGATAGCGCGGGAAAGTAGCGCGGAACCAAAGGAAGGAAAATGCGAAAACGCCCGCCTTGAGGAACAGCCAATGCGCGCCGTTACTCGACAACAGCGGAATGTCCCAGCCCTGGAACGGCGACAGCCAGCCGCCGAAGAACAACAACGCGGCCAGGAAGCTGACCAGGATCATGTTGGCGTATTCGGCCAGGAAGAAAATGGCGAAGGCCGAACCCGAATATTCGACATGGAAACCGGCGACGATCTCCGACTCGCCTTCGGCGACGTCGAACGGCGCGCGGTTGGTTTCTGCCACGCCGGAGATGAAATAGATCAGGAACAGCGGAAACAACGGTATGAAAAAGAATTCGAGGAAACCATCGTTACCCGCCTGGGCGTTGACGATGTCGGTGATGTTCAAGCTACCCGCCGCGACCAGTACGCCGACCAGCGCAAAGCCCATGCAGATCTCGTAGCTCACCACCTGCGCGGCCGAACGCAACGCGCCGAGCATGGCGTACTTGGAGTTGGAAGCCCAGCCGCCGAGGATGATGCCGTACACGCCCATCGACGTCAGTGCCAGCAGTACCAGCAGGCCCGCGTTGACGTTGGCGAGCACCGCACCATCATTGAATGGAATCACCGCCCACGCGGCAAAAGCCGGCGCCAACGCAAGGATCGGCGCGAGCCGGTACAGGAACGGACTGGCATTGGTCGGCAGGACCAATTCCTTGAACAGCATCTTGAACACGTCGGCGAACGCCTGGATCCAGCCGATGCCGAACAGACCACCCACGAACTGCGGCCCGTGACGGACGTGCATCCAACCAATGACCTTGCGCTCGGCCAAGGTGTAGAAGGCCACCGCAAGGATCAAGGGTACGGTGATGCAAAGCACCTTGATCAGCGTCCACAGCAGCAAACCGACGCTGCCGAATTCGAGAAACATCATCCGGATGGGATCGAACACGCTCAGGCCCTCGCCACTTCGAGACTGACCAGCGGCGACAACGGCGCCGTGGCCGGGTAACCCGACTCAATCCAGATCGCACCGCGCGGTACGCGCGGCGACACCGCGAGCAGCATGGCCGCACTGCCAATGCCATCGCCGACGACCACCATCGCGTTCTCCGACAGACCGCGCGCCAAGGCTTCCTCTGGATGCACGACAGCGCGAGCGCCCAATGTCAGCGGATGCGCGTTCAGCGCCGGGGCGCGGCGCAACACGGCATCGCTACGGTAAATCGGTGTGGTCACGATGCGTTCGAGGCCCGAGCCTGGCGTTGCCGCCGCGGCCAAGCCGACGCCGGACAACATCGGAGTGGTTTTCATCTGCGCACGCAAACCGGCCAGATCGGTGAAATCGAATCCGGCCAGGCCCAACTTCTCGGCCAACGCACGCAGCACGCGCCAACCTGGCCGCGCATCGCCCGGCAATTTGCCGCCCACCGACGTGCTTTGCGCAACGCCATCGAGATTACTCAACGTGGCTTCGATTTCCGGTAGCAGGCCGATCGGCAGGATCACTTGCGCGAATTTCTTCAGCTCGTCCGACGCATAAGCACTGAACGCGATGACCTGCGCGCCAGCGAGTGCCTTAGCGGCACCGGCACCATGCGCGAAATCGTATTGCGGTTCGATGCCATACAGCACATAAGTGCGCAAGGGTTCGGCCAGCATCGCCAGAGCCGAACGGCCGTTGCCGCTCGGCAATACGCCGTGCTGGGCCAGACCGATGGCGTTGGCACCCTGGGCAATCTTGTTGAGCTTGGCGCCAGTGGCATCGGCCAAGGCGCGCGCAGCAGCATGCAGATGCGAGGCCTGCGCGTGGTTCTCGGCGATTTCGCCAAGCACGATCACCGCATTACCGTTGGCCGCCTTGAGCGCTTCGGCCATTGCCTGTGCGCCATCGTGTTGGTCCACAGCGATGGCCGTTGCCACCGTCGCGCCGGCTGCTTGAGCAACCGCCGCAAGCGCGCCAGGCAATTTGGATGGCGGCACGATGCGCTTGCCTGCCACGCTGAAGGTGAAATCGAAATCGACGGGGTTGATCGCGAAGATTTTCGTGCCGCGTTTGCCAGCCTTGTGCAGGCGCTGGTGCAGCAACGGGACTTCGTGACGGATATTGGTTCCGACCAGCAACACCACCGCCGCTTTTTCCATCTCGGCGATCGGCATGGCGAAAGGTTCGGCCACGGCCGCATCGGCGAAATCGAGCTGCTTGAGACGGTGGTCCAGATTGCCGGTGCCCAGAGCCTTGGCCATGGCGGCAAGCAGCGTGCCTTCTTCACTGGAAGTCGCCGGATGCGCAAGCAAGCCGAGTTGGTCGGCGGCGGTTTTCCCGATCAGGTCCGCGGCAACGGTCAGCGCTTCGTCCCAATTCGTCTCACGCCAGGCATCGCCTTCGCGCAGCATCGGCCGCTGCACGCGGTCGGCGGCCAACAGTCCTTGGTGCGAATAGCGATCGCGGTCGGACAGCCAGCATTCGTTGATGGCTTCGTTGTCGCGCGGAACGGTGCGCACCACTTCGCCGCGATGCAGGTGCATGAACAGATTCGAGCCCAGCGCATCGTGATAGCCGATGGATTCGCGGGCGATCAATTCCCAGGCGCGGGCGCGAAAACGGAAGACCTTATTGGTCAAGGCGCCGACCGGGCATACGTCGATGACATTGCCTGACAATTCGGTCGTCAACGGCTTGCCGTCATACGTGCCGATTTGCAAGTTCTCGCCACGGCTCATGCCGCCGAGTTCGTAGGTACCAGCAATGTCGGCGGTGAAGCGCACGCAGCGCGTGCACTGGATGCAGCGGGTCATGTCGGTGGCGACCAGCGGCCCCATGTCCTCATCGGCGATCACTCGCTTGCGATCGACATAGCGGCTCACCGAACGGCCATAACCCATAGACACGTCCTGCAATTCGCACTCGCCGCCCTGATCACAGATCGGGCAGTCGAGCGGATGATTGACCAGCAGGAATTCCATGACATTGCGCTGCGCATCGAGCGCACGCCGGGTCTGGGTGTAGATCTTCATGCCTTCCATCACCGGCGTGGCGCAGGCCGGCGCGGGCTTCGGCATCTTCTCGACATCCACCAGGCACATGCGGCAGTTGGCGGCGATCGGCAATTTCTTGTGGTAGCAAAAACGCGGAATCGGAATGCCGGCCTTATCGGAGGCCTGGATGATCATCGAGCCCTTCGGCGCCTGCATGGGCACGCCATCGATTTCGATGTTCACCATATCCGGTGCAGCAGTATTGGTCGGTTGGGCGCTCATGCGAAAACTCCCGGAACGCGGGACTCTGAGAACGGGACCCGGGACTCGGGACTCGGGACTCGGAAAAGCGGGGACATCGCGAGGAGCTTGGTTTCCAAGCTTTCCGGCGGAACGGAACACAAATGATTGCGGGAAAGCACTTTGCACTTCCCGAGTATCGTGTCCCAAGTCCCGAGTCCCGCTTCGATCAAGTGGGTACTCATGCTGCTTCCTCCACAACACCCGCCTGCTCGTCATCGACAAAGAAGCGCTTGTTGACGATCGCGTATTCGAACTCGTGCCAGAAGTGGCGCAGCATGCCCTGCACCGGCCACGCGGCGGCTTCGCCGAAAGCGCAGATGGTGTGGCCTTCGATCTGGCCGGCAGCGGCCTTCAACATTTGCAGGTCGTCCATCGTGGCTTTGCCTTCGACCATGCGGGTCAGCACGCGATACATCCAGCCGGTGCCTTCGCGGCAAGGCGTGCACTGGCCGCAGCTTTCCTTGTAGTAAAAACGCGAGATGCGCTGGCAAGCACGAACCATGCAGGTGGTGTCGTCCATCACGATCACCGCGCCCGAGCCGAGGCCGGAACCGGCCTTCTGGATCGAGTCGTAGTCCATCGTGCAGTTCATCATCGTCTCGGCCGGCAACACCGGCATCGAGGAACCGCCCGGAATCACCGCCTTGAGTTTTCTACCCTCGCGCACACCACCGGCCAGCGCCAGCAGATCCGCGAACGACGTGCCCAGACGAATCTCGTAGTTGCCCGGTTTGTTGACATGGCCGGACACCGAAAAAATCTTCGGGCCGCCATTGTTGGGCTTGCCCAAGTTCAGGAACCAATCGGCGCCGTTGCGCACGATCGCCGGCACCGAGGCATAGGTTTCGGTGTTGTTGATCGTGGTCGGACGGCCGAACAGACCGTAGTTGGCCGGGAACGGCGGTTTGAAGCGCGGCTGGCCCTTCTTGCCTTCGAGCGATTCCATCAACGCGGTTTCCTCACCGCAGATGTAGGCGCCGGCGCCGAGCGCGGAATAAATGTCCACGTCCACGCCCGAGCCTTGAATATTCTTGCCGAGCCAACCGTTGGCGTAGGCTTCCTTTAGCGCTTCTTCCAGATGCTCGAACGGTTCGTGGTGGAACTCGCCGCGCAGATAGTTGTAAGCCACCGTGCTGCCGGTCGAGTAGCAGGCAATGGCCATGCCCTCGATCACCGCATGCGGGTTGTAGCGCAAGATGTCGCGATCCTTGCAGGTGCCCGGCTCGGATTCGTCGGAATTGCACAGGATGTATTTCTGGCCGGGCGCCGAACGCGGCATGAAGCTCCACTTCAACCCAGTCGGGAAACCCGCGCCGCCGCGGCCGCGCAGGCCCGACTGTTTGACCATGTCGATGATCTGCTCGGGCGGAATCTTCTCCGCGAGGATTTTGCGCCAGGCAGCATAACCGCCGGTCTTGAGATAGTTGTCGTACGACCAGGGCTTGTCGAAATGCAGCGTGGTATAGACGACGCTGTGTTCTTGCGGGGCGGGACCATAAGCCATCGTTCGCGTCCTTACTTCAGACCGTCGAAAAGTTCATCGAGCTTGGCCGGTGTCAGGCGCTCGTGATAATGGCCATCGACGACCATCATCGGCGCACCGACGCAAGCGGCCAGGCACTCTTCTTCGACTTTCAATGTGATGCGGCCGTCCGACGTGGTGCCGCCGTGTTTGCAGCCGAGTTTTTTCTCGGCATGCTTGACCAGACCTTCGGCGCCGTTGAGCCAGCAACTGATGTTGGTGCAGATGGAAACCTTGTGCCGGCCGACCGGTTCGAGATCGAACATCGAATAGAAGGTCGCCACTTCGTAGGCCCACACCGGCGGAATACCGAGGTATTTGGCGACGGCGGCGATGATCTCATCGCTCAGCCAACCACCGTTTTGTTCCTGTGCGGCGATCAATCCCTGGATCACGGCCGAGCGTTTGCGGTCGGCGGGAAATTTCGCCACCCAGTGATCGATGTGTTCGCGCGTATGTGCCGTCAGCGCGACCATCGGGTCCACGTGTTGGCAGGCTTCGAAATTGCCGGTGGCTTTCATGCGTTCAAATCTCTTTTCGCACAGTTATCAGCACCATAGCGGCGCATGTCGGGTACCACGTTGAGTCGCGGCCCGATATCCGCTTGGTCACCGCGGCACCCGACATGCGCCTCCTTACGGATCGACGCAACCTGAGGGAACAGCCGAGCCGGCAGGGCCGACTCAACCAAGCCGATATCGGGCGGCGACTTGAGTTGGCCCTGCCGGCTCGGCCGCATGCCAATTTCAAAAACCTTTCCAAAATCGGCCTGATCGAACCTGCTCGACCGATTCGGCTTCACGGCGATCATGCTCATCGATCGATCTCGCCGAAAACGACGTCGTACGTACCGATCATCGCGACCACGTCGGGCAGCATGTGGCCGCGCACGATCGTGTCCATCGAAGACAAGTGGGCAAATCCCGGTGCACGAATTTTCAGACGGAACGGCTTGTTGGCCCCGTCGGAAATCATGTAGATACCGAACTCGCCCTTGGGCGCTTCCACCGCCGAGTAGATCTCGCCGGCCGGTACCGAGTAACCCTCGGTGAACAGTTTGAAATGGTGGATCAGCGCTTCCATGTCGTCTTTCATTTCGGCACGGGAAGGCGGCGAGACCTTGAAATTCTTCACGATCACCGGGCCAGGATTGCGCTTGAGCCACTCCACGCATTGCTTGATGATGCGGCTGGATTGGCGCATTTCTTCCACGCGCACCAGGTAGCGATCGTAACAATCGCCCTGCACGCCCACCGGAATATCGAAATCGACCTTGTCATAAGCAGCGTAGGGCTGCTTCTTGCGCAGATCCCAGGCCACGCCCGAACCGCGCAGCATCGGACCGGTCATGCCCCAGGCCAGCGCCATTTCCGGCGGCACCACACCGATTCCGACGGTGCGCTGTTTCCAGATGCGGTTGTCGGTCAGCAAGGTTTCGTATTCATCGACGCGGCGCGGGAAATCGTCGGCGAATGCATCGAGGAAATCGAGCATGGAACCTTCGCGCCATTCGTTCAGGCGCTTGAGCTCAGGCCCCTTGCGCCACGGCGACGACTTGTACTTGGGCATCTGCTCGGGCAGATCGCGATAGACGCCGCCGGGACGATAGTAGGTCGCGTGCATGCGCGCGCCCGACACCGCCTCGTAGCAGTCCATCAACTCCTCGCGTTCGCGAAAGGCATACAGGAACACCGCCATCGCGCCCAGGTCCAGACCGTTGGAACCGATCCACATCAGGTGATTGAGGATGCGCGTGATCTCGTCGAACATCGTGCGGATGTACTGCGCGCGTTCGGGAACCTCTAGGCCCATCAGGCCTTCGATCGCACGCACGTAAGCGTGCTCGTTGCACATCATCGACACATAGTCGAGGCGATCCATGTAACCGATCGACTGGTTGTAGGGCTTGGATTCGGCCAGTTTTTCAGTACCGCGATGCAGCAGACCGATATGCGGATCGGCACGCTGCACGACTTCGCCGTCCATCTCCAGCACCAGGCGCAGCACACCGTGCGCGGCCGGATGCTGCGGGCCGAAGTTCATCGTGTAATTGCGGATTTCCTGCTGGCTCACGCTCGGCTCGCTCATTTGACCGCGCTCCCGCGCTCACTCTTGGGATCGGCTTCACCGCCGGTGCGCGGCACCTGCTTCGACACCTGCGCCTGTTCGGCTTGCGACTGCTGCCAGCGCGAATCCTCACGCACCACGCGCGGCACGCCGATGCGCGGCTCGATGCTCACCGGCTCATAAACCACGCGGCCTTTCTCGGCGTCGTAACGCACCTCGACATTGCCGATCAGCGGGAAATCCTTGCGGAACGGATAGCCGACAAAACCATAGTCGGTGAGGATGCGGCGCAGATCCGGGTGGCCTTCGAAAACGATGCCGAACAGATCGAAAGCCTCGCGCTCGAACCAGTCGGCCACCGGGTACAGCGTCGTCAGCGTAGGCACCACCGGCAGACTATTGTCCAGGGCAAAACAGCGCACGCGCAGACGCCGGTTGTACTTGACCGACAGCAGATGCGCCACGGCGGCAAAGCGCCGTTCCGGGCCGTTGCCGCGCGGACGGTTGTCCCAGTCGAAACGGCCGACGCCGAGCGCATCGACGCCGCGCGAAAAACCTTCGGAGCTGACATCGGTGGTTTCCCACTCATCGTCGCCGTAGCTGAGGTAATCGACACCGCAAACATCGATCAGTTGCTCGAAGCTGAAGTCCGGCTCATCGCGCAACGCGGCGATGATGGTGGACCAATCCTCGGCGCGCACTTCCATTGTGACTTCGCCATTGACCAAGGCGACGGACAACGCGCGCTCGCCAAAACGGGCCTTGAGACGATCTGCGAAGCTCTGTGTTGGTTCGGACATGGCTTATCGCGCAATGGTGGAGGTGCGGCGGATTTTCTTCATCAACTGCAAAATGCCATAGACCAGCGCTTCGGCAGTCGGCGGGCAGCCGGGCACGTAGATATCCACCGGCACGATGCGATCGCAACCGCGCACCACGGAATACGAGTAGTGGTAGTAGCCGCCGCCGTTGGCACAACTACCCATGGAGATCACCCATTTCGGATCGGGCATCTGGTCGTAAACCTTGCGCAACGCCGGAGCCATCTTGTTGACCAAGGTACCGGCGACGATCATCACGTCGGCTTGGCGCGGCGAAGGACGAAACACCACGCCGTAGCGATCCAGGTCCAGACGTGCGGCGCCAGCGTGCATCATCTCGACCGCGCAGCAGGCCAAACCGAAGGTCACCGGCCACATCGAGCCGGTGCGCGCCCAGTTGATCAGCGCATCGGCACTGGTGACTGCATAGCCACGCTCGATGAGCGGGTTGTCGCCTTCCGGGCGCAGGATGTCATCGACCGAAGCGATCGGCACCGGGTTGTGCAAGCCCCGGGACAGGGTCTGGATCACTCCCATTCGAGCGCTCCCTTCTTCCAGATATAAACGAAACCAAGCACCAGCAAGCCGAGGAAGATTCCCATCTCGATCAGCCCAAGCAGGCCGAGGCTGCGGAAGATCACCGCCCACGGGAATACGAAGGCAATTTCCAGGTCGAAGGCGATGAACAAGATGGCGACGAGGTAATAGCGCACATCGAATTGCACTCGGGCGTCCTCGAACGCTTCAAAGCCGCACTCGTATGGCGAGAGTTTGGCGGCGTCCGGACGCTTGGGACCGAGCAATTTGCCCAGGACCAGCAACGCGATACCGACCACGGTCGAGACCGCGAGGAACAACAGGATCGGCAGATATTCGCCTAACACGCGCGACTCCTTTGCCTGCGCTCTAAAGCGCGTTTCGACCGTCGCACCACGGAATGGGCGACGGCTGATTCGTTTGATTGGTGCCCAAAGGGGGACTCGAACCCCCACGACCTAAGTCGCTACCACCTCAAGGTAGTGCGTCTACCAATTCCGCCATCTGGGCATTTGACTATTCCGCCACTGAAACAGCGTGGCGATTGTACCAGCGCTTCAACCGCCCTTGCTGCCCTCGGCGGGTGCCGGAGCGGTTTTTGCATCCGGCGGCACCGTTGCAGGCGCAGCGGCTGGAGCCGGAGCAACGACCGGCGGCGATGCCGGAGCCGCGGGAACCGAAGCCGGCGGCGGCAAGGTCGCGCCAGCCGGCAGCGCGGACTTGGTCGCCGAGGCATCGGGCAACTCGGACATGACGCCCAGATCCGCTCCCTTGGCCGGCGCTGCCTTGATCTCGCGGCTGGCTTGCCAAGCCATGAACAGGCTGAGCGCGAAGAACAAGGTGGCCAGAACCTTGGTGGAACTGGAAAGGAAGTTGGCCGAACCACGGGCACCGAACACCGTTCCCGACGCGCCGGCACCGAATCCGGAACCCGCCGCGGCGCCCGCGCCGCGTTGCAGGAGGATCAGCACGATCATGGCGATCGAGATCAGGACGTAAAAAATGTTAAGCAGGGTATGGATCATGATTGCTTATCTGCGTACCGCAGCCATGGCGATGGCAAGAAAATCCTGGGCGACCAAGGAAGCTCCCCCGATCAGGCCACCATCCACATCCGGCTGCGTAAACAGCTCGGCCGCGTTGGCGGGCTTCACGCTACCGCCGTAAAGGATCGGCAGCGAGCCTGCGATTCTAGCATCCCGTGCGCTTAATTCGCCACGGATGAAACCATGCACCTCCTGAACCTGCGACGGCGAGGCATTGCGCCCGGTGCCAATGGCCCAGACCGGCTCATAGGCAAGCACCGCGTTCTCGAAAGCCCGGGGGCCAGCCGCTGTGAATACCGGCTCGATCTGACGCTCGATCGCCCATTGCGTCTGCCCTGCCTCGTGCTGGTGCAAGGTTTCGCCGACACACAGGATCGGCACCAGGCCGGCCTTCTTGGCGGCGACGAATTTCTCGGCGACCAGTTCGTTGCTTTCCTCGTGGTACTGGCGGCGCTCGGAATGCCCGACCAAGGTGTAGCGGCAACCGATATCCGCGAGCATGCGCGCGGAAACCTCGCCGGTGTAAGCACCCTGGTCGTTCACATCGACATCCTGCGCGCCAAATCGCAGGCCACGCGGTGCATAGCGTTCGATCAATTCGCCCAGATAAGGCATCGGCGGCAGGATCGCCAGTTGCACGCCGGCCGGCTGCGCCGCCGCGACGGCATCGAGCAGGGCGCGGGCGAATGCCCGGTCTCCATGCAGTTTCCAGTTGCCGGCAACGATGCGTTCACGCATGAGTTCTCTCCCGAATGACGCGACAGGATAGCCATTGCCCACCCGCATCGGCAAACCGACTGTGCCTACAATGCATAAAAACTCCACATGACTGTCAGGTTTATGAATTCCATCGGATACGCACTGATTACCGGCGCCTCCAGCGGCATCGGCGCCGCCATCGCCCGCGAATACGCCCAACGCGGCAAACCGCTCATCCTCACGGCAAGACGAACCGACCGGCTCGAAGCGCTGGCTGAGGAACTGCGATCGAAAGTTCCCTGCGTGGTGATCGGTTCGGATCTGTCCGATCCGCACGCGCCCGCGCAGCTGTGGGAGCAAACCCAGGCGCGCAGTTTGTTCGTCGATACGCTGGTCAACAATGCCGGTTACGGCGTTCCGGGCCGTTATCTGTCGCACGACTGGAAAACCCATGCCGATTTCCTGCAGGTGATGATCACTGCCGTTGGCGAATTGACCCATCGTTATCTGCCGGCGATGGAAGCGGCCGGCCGCGGCCGCATCCTCAACGTGGCATCACTGGCCGGACTGGTGCCGGCCTCGGCCGGACACACGATGTATGGTGCGACCAAGGCGTGGCTGATCCGGTTCAGCGAGTGCCTGGCGTTGGAATGCGCGCCGCGCGGTGTTCATGTGACCGCGTTGTGTCCGGGATTCACCTATTCCGAATTCCACGACGTCAACGGCATGCGCGACAAGGTTTCCAAACTGCCTAAGTTGTTGTGGCAAAGCAGCGAACAAGTGGCCCGTATCGGTGTGGATGCAGTCGAAGCAGGCAAGACGCGCGTGGTTGCCGGTGCCGCAAACAGGGCCGTGGCCTTCCTCTGCAAATATCTGCCCGATGCCCTCGCCCGGGCTTTGGTCGCGAGCAAGAGCAAAGACTTCCGGAACGACGAATGAGCATGCATCCCAACGCGCCGCGCATCGCCATCCTGCCCTATCGCAAACCCACCGAAGGCCGCGATTACTGGATTCTCGACAATGCGCTGGCCAATGCCGAGGCAGTGCGCGCGCGCTGTCTGGCCAAGACCGACTGGATCGAGGGCTATCCGCACAAACCCGAGAGCTGGCCGGGCCTGCGCGCGATTCCGGCACTGGAAGCGGACGAACTGGCCGGTATCGAGACCTGGGTACGCAAAGTCACCGAGACAAAAAAACTCTGGGCCGAGGCTGCGCCCGATGGCGCGCAATCGAATCACAACTGCGTGCAGGTGGTCGGCGAACAGGAATGCCAATCACGGCCGCATACCGACTCGCGCAAATTGTGCCGGTACGCGGCGGTGCTCTATCTCAACCCCGGCGTGCCCGACGACTGCGGCACCAGCTTCTATCGGCAACGCCTGCCGAACGGGCAACTCGGCGGCAACATGGTTTCGCCGCCGCACCACAATCTGGTCGAGGCCCTGGGCACGCGCTTCGTGCCGTCGAATTCCTTCGTCGAGGATCTACGCATCGACCATCGCTTCAACCGCCTGCTGGTCTATCGCGCCAACCTGATCCACAGCGCAACCTCGTACTGGGGATTCGACCTGCCCGGGAAACGCATGACGGCGGTGTTTTTCTGGATGGCGTGAATGTGTCCAGCAAGATGAAAGAACTCCCGCCGCGTATCCACAGTTTCGGTCCTGTCGCCGATGCCGATGCGCGCATCCTCATCCTCGGCAGCATGCCGGGCAAGGCTTCGTTGCGTGCGGATCAGTACTACGCGCATCCGCAGAATCATTTCTGGCGGATTATCGGCGAGTTGACCGGCGCCGGACGCGAGCTGCCCTACGACGATCGGCTACGCCAACTGAAAGCCGCGGGCATCGCGCTTTGGGATGTGCTGGCTTCGTGCGAACGCGACAGCAGCCTCGATGCCGATATCCGCACCGGCTCCATGCAAGTCAACGACTTCGGCGAATTCTTTTGCAGGCACTCGCGATTGCGGCGCGTACTGTTCAATGGCGCGACGGCGGCAACCACGTTCCATCGATTGGTGTTGCCGGGCCTGTCAGCAGCGCACCTGCAATTGCTGCGATTACCTTCGACCAGCCCGGCCAACGCGGCGATGAGCTACGAGCGCAAGCTGCAAGCCTGGCGGCAGGCGATCACCGATGAACACTGCGGCTGAATGGCCGCGACTGAATTCATCGCGGCGATATAGATCGGAATTGCCTGTGCGAACCAAAACGTCCGCAATGTCGATCTGGAAAACTCAAACCAGCTTGATCTCGCGCAACCGCTCCATCAGGTATTCGTGCGAGGTGATCGGCGTCGGATAGCGATTGGGATTTTCCGCGCTGATGCAGCCCGGTAGGGTTTCGATCAGGTAGTCGGGATTGGGATGCAGGAAGAACGGCGTCGAATAGCGCGGCTTGCGCGCGGCCTCGCCCGGCGGGTTCACCACCCGATGCGTGGTGGATGGATACACATGGTTGGATAGCCGTTGCAGCATGTCGCCGATGTTGACCACGATGGTATCGGCCTCGGCGGTGAACGGCACCCACTCGCCACCGCGCGAGAGCACTTCCAGACCCGCGGCGCTGGCGCCCACCAGCAGCGTGATGAAATTGATGTCCTCGTGCGCGCCGGCACGCACGTTGGGAATCTCGGCCTGGGTGATCGGCGGGTAATGGATCGGACGCAGGATGGAATTGCCGAAGTTGGTCTTGTCGGCGAAAAAATTCGCCGGCAGATCGATATGCAGCGCGAGCGCCGACAACACGCGCGAGCCGAGCGCATCGAGCGCCTGGTAAAGACCATAGGCATAGTGCTTGAACTGCGGCACTTGCTCGGGCCAGAGATTGGGCGGCATCACCTCGGCGTATTTCGAACCGTCGGGCAACTCGCGGCCGACATGGAAGAATTCCTTGAGGTCGGGATATTTGGAATCCTTCGCCGTCTCGATGCCGAACGGCGTATAGCCGCGCGCACCGCCGCCGCCGGGAATGTGGTATTTGCGCTTGGTTTCCTCAGGCAGCGCGAAGAACGCCTTGAACGCCTGGTAGGCGCCATCGATGAGTTCGTCGGAAATACCGTGGCCGCGTATGCCGCAGAATCCCCACTGGCGATAGGCCGCGCCAAGCTCGGCGACGAAGGCATCGCGATCGGTATCGAAACGACGGATATCGAGGGAGGGAATCTGGCTCATGAAAATCTCTCTGGCAGTGATCAAACAGCGGCGCGAACGACTTCCGACAGCCGCACAAGGACTTGTTGCATCAACGCCGCATCGGCGGCCTCGACGGTGACGCGCACGACCGGCTCGGTACCCGAGGGACGCAGCACCAGACGGCCCTTGCCGTTGAGCGCAGCCTCGGCGTCGACACGCGCGGCCTGCACGGCCGGCGCATCCAAGGGCTTGGCTCCGGGCGCGATCGGCACGTTGATGGTTTTTTGCGGCAATGGCAGGTAGTCGGCCAGCGCGGCCTTGAGCGTCGTGCCCTGGCGGCGCAGCACTTCCAGTACCTGCAAGGCCGAGACGATGGCATCGCCGGTGCTGGCGCTGTCCAGGCACAGCAGATGCCCGGAGGCCTCGCCGCCGAGCACACCGCCGCCTTCGACCAGCGCCTGGTGCACGAAACGGTCGCCGACCTTCGCGCGCACGAAACCGATGCCGCTTTCGCCGAGCGCTTTTTCCAGCGCGTAATTGGTCATTAGCGTGCCGACCACAGGCCCGCGCAAGCGGCCGGATTTTTTCCAATCGTGCGCGAGCAGATAAATCAGCGCATCGCCGTCGAACAACCGGCCATCGCTATCGACCATCATCAAGCGGTCGCCATCGCCATCGAAGGTGATGCCCATGTCCGCGCCGGACTCGCGCGTGTGGGCGATGATCGCCGCCGGATGCATCGAGCCGACGTCGCGATTGATGTTGAGTCCGTCGGGCGCCACGCCGATGGCAGTGACGGCCGCGCCGAGTTCGGAAAACACCATCGGCGCGACTTGATAAGTGGCGCCATGCGCGCAATCGAGCGCCAGCTTCAGGCCGGCAAGCGAGAAATCATCGGGCACGCTGGTCTTGCAGAATTCGGCGTAGCGCGTGAGTGCATCGGAGATGCGCACGGCCTTGCCCAATTGGTCGGAAGCGACCGTGGTGAACGGCCGGTCCAATTCGGCTTCGATCGCCAGTTCCACTTCGTCGGCGAGCTTCTCGCCTTCGGCGGAAAAAAACTTGATGCCGTTGTCTTCGTGCGGATTGTGCGAGGCGGAAATCACGATGCCCGCATCGGCGCGCAACGATCGGGTCAGAAACGCTACCGCCGGCGTCGGCATCGGCCCTAGCATGCGCACGTCCGCGCCTGCGGCGACCAGCCCCGCTTCCAACGCAGCTTCGAACATGTAGCCGGAGATGCGCGTGTCCTTGCCGATCACCACTTTGGCGTGCAGCTTGCCGCCGGCAAGCACGCGACCGACCGCGCGGCCCAGGCGCAACACGAAATCGGCGGAGATGACGCCCTCGCCGACCTTGCCGCGGATGCCATCGGTGCCAAAATACTTGCGCGCGCTCATGCGCCGATCAGCCTTCGCCGGCCACGCGCGCGGGTTGCCGCATCATCAGCGCCAGCAGCGCGGCCAGGCGATCGCGCATTTCCCGGCGATCGATGATCAGATCCACCGCGCCGTGTTCGAGCAAAAATTCCGAACGCTGGAATCCTTCCGGCAAAGTTTCGCGCACGGTTTGCTCGATCACCCGGGGGCCGGCAAAACCGATCAGCGCGTGCGGCTCGGCGACGTTCAGATCGCCGAGCATGCCCAGCGAAGCGGAAACGCCGCCAGTGGTCGGATGGGTGAGTACCGAAATGAACGGCAAGCCGGCCTCGCGCAAGCGGCCGAGCGCGGCCGAGGTCTTGGCCATCTGCATCAGCGAGAACAAGCCTTCCTGCATGCGTGCGCCGCCGGTCGCGGAAAAACACACCAGCGGGCAACCCACGGCCAGTGCGCGTTCGGCGGCCAGGGCAAAACGCTCGCCGACCACCGAGCCCATCGAACCGCCCATGAATCGGAATTCGAATGCACTCACGCAAATATCGCGTCCGTGCAGATGGCCTTGCACGGAAATCAGCGCATCTTTCTCGCCGACGTTCTCCTGCGAGCTCTTGATTCGGTCGGCGTATTTCTTCTGGTCCTTGAAATGCAATGCATCCACGGGGCCGAGTTCGGCGCCGATTTCCTCGCCGGTGTCGTCATCGAGGAAAGCCGCCAGCCGCTCGCGCGCGCCGATGCTCATGTGGTGATTGCACTTGGGACACACGCGCAGGTTTTTTTCCAGCTCCGGCCCGTACAACGCCGCGCCGCAGCTATCGCATTTTTCCCACAAACCTTCGGGTACACCGCGCTTGCCACCGCCCTGGGTGCGGATGCGCGCTGGCATCAGTTTGGTCAACCAGCTCATCGAGCTACTCGCAGCCATCGTGTGAATCCCCAGTTTAGCCCAACTGAGCGAAGCGAACTAACCGCACGGCCGGCCCGGAGGACGAACGCCGCAGCGTGAGTCAATGCGCGAATCAATTCACGCCACCGCATCGATCGCCGACCGCAGCGGTGCGAGGAAGGCGCCGGCCAAGGCCGCCGCCTGCTCGGGCGAGCTGGCGGCGGACATCGCTTCGACCAGCGCGCTACCAACTACCACGCCGTCGGCAATCGGCGACAACGCCGCCGCCGAAGCTGCGTCCTTGATGCCGAAACCGATCAGCACCGGCACTTTCGACATCGCACGCAATGCGCCCGCGCGGGCAATGACATCGCCGGCATCAGTGATATTCGCGCCGGTCACGCCAGCGAAACTGACGTAGTACAGATAACCTTGCGACTCGTCGGCCAGACGCTGCAAACGCTCGGGCGAGGTAGTGGGCGCGGCGAGCGAGATCAGAGCCAGATCCTGTGTGTTGAATCCGGCGCGTACCGGCGCGGCTTCCTCCGGCGGCAGATCCACCAGCAACACACCATCGACGCCGGCAGTCTTCGCGTCTTGTGCGTATCGCTCGATGCCGCGCATTTCGACCGGATTGAGATAACCCATCAGCACGATCGGCGTCTTGTCGTCGGTCTTCCTGAATTCACGCACGCAATCGAACACGTAGTTCGTATTCACGCCCCGGGCCAACGCACGTTCGGAACTGCGCTGGATCACCGGGCCATCGGCCATCGGATCGGAAAACGGCACGCCCAGTTCGAGCAGATCGGCGCCGGCCTTGACCAGCGCGTGCATCACCGCGACGGTGGCTTCCCTGGAAGGGTCGCCGGCGGTGACGAAAGGAACCAACGCCTTGCGTCCGGCGGCTTCGAGTCTCGAAAAAACCTCAGCGATTCGATTCATTCTGCAGGCGCTTCCACGGCGGAAGACTCGGCGGGAGTGGCGCCTGCCATGTCGGACAGATGGCCAAGAATCGACTCCTTGAGCACGCTGCAAAGACTATCGGCGTACTCCTCGCGGCTTTGCAAGGTATCCGGCGTCGTGGTGCTGCGATAGTGATGGCCGCTGTAGCGGGCAAAGGCATGCAGCATCGAAAAATGCGCGTGCGCGGTATCGAACCGGCGTTCGACGCGGTTGGCCATTTCGATGAAATCGTTGACGCGAAGAACGAATTCCCGGGGAAGCGGCTTGGCTGGTTTCTCTTGCTCGGTCATGGCTGGCTCTGATGTTGCGCGTGAAAGTGGAGGGTCGATGCGAAGGCGAACGCTGCTCGATGGCGTGAAACCCGGCGCGCGTAATGGCGCCGAATCTTCCGCTATGCAAATGCGTTACAGCGTGATGCCTTCGCGCTTGGCGATGGTGTACATGTCCTTGTCGCCGCGTCCGGAAAGATTGGCCAGCACCAGCGCATCCTTGGGCAAATCGCGCGCCAGCTTGATCGCCTGGGCGACCGCGTGGCTGGATTCCAGCGCTGCGAGAATACCCTCGGTGCGCGCCAGCAGATGGAATGCCTGCATGCATTCCTCGTCGGTGACGCCGATGTAATTGGCGCGTTTGCTGTCCTTGAGGAAAGCGTGTTCGGGACCGACGCCCGGATAATCGAGCCCGGCGGAAATCGAATGGGTCTCGGTGATCTGGCCATCGTCATCGCAAATCAGGTAAGTGCGGTTGCCGTGCAGCACGCCGGGCCGGCCCGCCGACAGCGAGGCCGAATGCCGCCCGGTCTCGATACCCTCGCCCGCCGCCTCGGCGCCCCAGAGCGCCACCTGGCGATCGTTCAAGAACGCATGGAACATGCCAATCGCGTTCGAGCCGCCGCCCACGCAGGCGACGATGGCATCGGGCAATCGGCCGTATTCGGCCAGCATCTGCCCGCGCGCCTCACGGCCGACCACCGCGTTGAAATCGCGCACCATGCGCGGATATGGGCTGGGGCCAGCCGCGGTGCCGATGATGTAGAAGGTGTCGTGCACGTTCGACACCCAATCGCGCATGGCTTCGTTGAGCGCGTCCTTCAAGGTCTTGGATCCCGAATGCACGGCGACCACTTCGGCGCCGAGCAATTTCATGCGAAAGACATTGATCGCCTGCCGCTCGATATCGACCGCGCCCATGTACACCATGCACTTGAGGCCGAGCCGCGCGGCCACGGTGGCCGAGGCCACGCCATGCTGGCCGGCGCCGGTTTCGGCGATGATGCGGGTCTTGCCCATGCGCTTGGCCAGCATCGCCTGGCCGATGGTGTTGTTGATCTTGTGCGCGCCGGTGTGGTTGAGGTCTTCGCGCTTTAGCAAAATGCGCGCGCCGCCGACGTGTTCGCTCAGCCGTTTGGCTTCGTAGATCGGACTCGGCCGGCCGACGTAATGCTTGTAGTCGTGTTCGAGCTCGGCCAGGAATTCCGGCTGCACGCGGTAGCGATCGTAGGCGGCGGTGAGCTCGGCCAGCGGCGCCATCAGCGTTTCCGAAACGAAGGTGCCTCCGTAGATGCCGAAATGTCCGGTCGCGTCGGGGTAGGCATGGAAGTCGCCGATGGAATGGGCGGCATCGGAAACGCTATCGACAGGATTGGCTGCCTGTGTACTGCTGGAAATCGGCACGTCGGACCTCTTCTACGAATTGCTGCATTTTCGCGCCGTCCTTCACGCCCGGCGCACTCTCGATACCGCTGCTCACATCCACCGCGTAAGGCCGGGCGCGGCCGATGGCCTCGCCGACATTGCCCGGATGCAGGCCGCCGGCGAGAAATACCGGCCGGTCCAGACTCGGTGTCCGGTTCCAGTCGTAACTCTCGCCGCGCCCTCCGGTCTGCCCCGGGCCATGCCCGTCGAGCAGGAACGCAGAAGCGGAAGGATAGCGTTTTCCGGCCATGCGCGGGTCTTCCGACCCTTCACCCATCGGCAGGGTCTTGAGAAAAGGCAGGCCGAAACCGCGGCAGAACGCGTCGTTCTCGGCGCCGTGGAATTGCAGCATGGTCGGCCGCAAGCGGCGCAGGACCTCGACCACTTCGCTACCGCTGGGGTTCATGAACAGCGCGATCACTTCCACCAAAGGCGGCACGGCCGCGCGCAGACTCTCCAGTTGGCCGAGCGCCAGCCCTCGCGGGCTTTGCGGCACCAGCACGAAGCCGAGGGCATCGACGCCCAACTCGCAGGCCAGCCGGACATCGCCGGGCCGGGTCATGCCGCAGAACTTGATGCGAGTGCGATTCATAGCGTGACCGCGGGCCGCAAAGCCCATTCGCCGGGATATTTCGGCCCGAGGAAGACCAGCCCCGCCGCGGGCGCGGTCGGCCCGGCCACGGTGCGGTCTTTTCCGGCGAGCAATTCGCCCAGCCAATGCGTGGGCCGCTCGCCATGCCCGACCAGAATCAGGCTGCCGACGATATTGCGCACCATGTGATGCAGGAAAGCATTGGCTTGAACGTCCACGATCACCTGGTCGCGCTCCCGCTGCACATCGATGCGATGCACGGTGCGGATCGGATGCTTGGCCTGGCATTGCGCGGTGCGGAAGGCGCTGAAATCGAATTCGCCGATCAAGGCCTGCGCGGCCTCGTGCATCGGTTCCGTTTCCAGCGGCAGCCGTTCCCAACTCAGGAATTGTCTTTGCATGGCCGGCCGTATGCTCCGGTTAAGGATGCGATAGCGATAGCATCGCGCCCGTGCCGAGTAGCGTGCGTGAAACTCCTCGGACATCGACTGGCACCAGAGAATCCGGACCGACGGCGGCAGGCGGGTATTGCCGCCCATCACCCACGCGCGTTCATCGCGTTCGGCATCGCTGTCGAAATGCACCACCTGACAGGCCGCATGCACGCCGGCATCGGTGCGTCCCGAACACACCACCTCCACCGGATGATGCGCGACAAAGCTCAGCGCCTCCTCGACCGCCGCCTGCACGGTCGGGCCATTGCCATGCCGCTGCCAGCCGAAGAATTCGCTGCCGTCGTATTCGATGCCGATTGCGTAGCGCATGGTTTTCTTACAGATCGTGAAGGCGAGGCTGCGTAGTGTGCGGTTTTTTGTTCATCCGCAACGGGCGCGAAGTACGCAAACAGGAAAAGAAACATCCGGTGTCCAAGCGCCGGGCGAGTTGCGCTTGCAGTGACGCTGATTTCTTTTTCGCGTACTTCGCGAGCCGAATATCTCTCAGCCCAGTTCCTTGAGAATGCGCCCGGCCTCGGCTTTCGCCGCAGGGCTGCCATCGACCAGCACATCCTCGAGCATGCTTTGGGCACCATCGAGATCGCCGATGTCCAGGTAGGCCTTGGCCAGCTCGATGCGCGTGGCGCTGGCTTCGTCGTCACCGTTGGCATCGGCCGCATCGTCGGCGATTTCGAGCGACGGCTCGGCGATGGCGTCATCGGTGACATCGAACGACACGTCCGTTTCCCGCAGGTCGCTTGCATCGGAGGTTTCGACCGCGTCGGTGATTCCTTGGTCGATCCAAGTCAACTCGGAGTCGGCGTTTGTGGTCGCAACGGGCTCGGGCATTTCGCTTTCCGGAACACTCTCACTCGCATCGCTGTACCGCACCGGCTCGGCCTGGTTGTCGAAGGCCGGCGCCGCCGTCGCGCGCGCGCTCGTGTCGTTGCCATTGAAGCGGGGCACGTTCCAGCCCAGTTGCCCAAACAGCGGGTTGCCCGGCAGCAGCGCCGCGCCCAGCAATGCGGCCTCGCGCCAGCGCGGGTCCAGGATGTCCTGAACCTGGGCACGCATCGTCCGTGCGGCAGCCTCGTAGGCCAGGGCATCGCCATGGCCGTGGTGATAACGGAGCAGGTTCAAGTGCGCTTCGAGATCATGCGGCCGCGCGTCGATGGCGTCGCTCAATGCCTGCAACCGGCTGTCGATCGGTGCTGCTGGCGCGGCCTGCGGCAGGTCGGCTTGCGCTTCCGCCGTTTCCGGCTGTTCGTCCTCGGCGTATGCCGGTGCCGGTGCCGGTATCGGGTCGGGTTCGTTGTACACCGGCGACAAGCTTGCGCGCAGGGCGTCGTCTTCGGAAAGACGGCGCGGTGCGAATTCCCGGCTGGCCGCGTTGGATCGGCTGCCGCGCATCACCAGCACCAGGCCGCCGAGCAATACCAGGATTCCGCCGCCGAGCAGATACGGATCGAAATACCAGGGCGTGGCATTGCTACTGGGCGCTGGCGTGACGGGTTTTGCCGCCGGCTTCGCCGCGGGCGCCGCTGCTGGCGCGGCTTCACCACCTCTGGCAATGGCGGTCAAAGTCGTGGCCGGAGCGGCTGGAGCAGCAGCGGCCGCAGCGGCGGCGGCTTTCTCGTCCTCGATCTTCTGGAGCCGGTCCTGCAAGGCTTTGAGCTCGCTGCTTTGCACCGCGATCAGTTTTTGCCGCTGCTCGTTGATGTTTTCCAGATCGGCGATGCGCGATTTCAGATCGGCCGCTTCCGAACTCCGGGCTGCGAGTTCTTCGCGGGCCTGCACCAGTTCGGCACGAAGCTCCGCGCCCCCGGCACCGGCGGCGGCGCCTGATTGCGCACCACTGGCAGCACTCTTGCCCGAAGGCGGCACGATTTCCAGCCGCGCGGCCGATTTGCTCGGCGCTGCGCCCGCCACGCGCGAGGCGGCAGGCTTGGCGACGGCTGGAGCCGCTGGTTTGGAAGCAGCGGCGACAGCCGGTTCAGCAAGGCTCTCGGCGGGCTGCGGAATCGGTTGGCGTGGAGTCCGCCACGCGCTGATTTGCTCATGCACCAAAGCCGCCGCATCGGCGGCCGACAGGCGGGCAACCTCATCCCCGGCGGGAACGCGCAAGACCGCGCCACTCTTGAGCCGGTTGATGTTGTCCTGGATGAACGCATCGGGATTGGCGCGCAGCAGCGCAACCATCATCTGGTTCACTGAAATGCTTCGATCCGTCCGCACCGAATGGGCGATGCCCGACAAGGACTGGCCGGGTGCGACCGGGCCGTAGTGCCCCGCCGGAACCGCCGGCGGAGGAGCTGGTTCGTGCGCAACCGGATGCGCTGGCGGCGTGGGTTTAGCGGTAGTCGCCACAGATGATGGCGCAGGTGATGGCGCGTGTGCGGCCGGATGCGGCGGCGCGGGTTCCGATGCTTCCAGCGGGGCCGGTTCCACGGCCGCGGGTTCCGGTTCGGCCGCCGCCATCGTCTGCACCGCCGAGGGCGCGGGTGCCACGGGAGCGGGTGCCTCTTGCGGCATGGCTTGCGTGGGTGCCGGCGCGCTGGTGGTCACCGGCGCCTGCATCGGATGGATCACGGCCGTAGCGATATAAGGCGGATCGATCAGCGCTGTGTATTCGCGGGTTACCGAGCCCTTGCCCCAATCGGCTTCGATGAGAAAACTCAGGACCGGCTCGACGAATTTGCTGGCCGTGGTGATCAGCACCACTTGCTGTCCGCGCGCATTCTTGCCGACGCTGAACTGCAAATTGGCGGTCAGCTCGATCGGACGATCCAGCCCGACCCGCGCGAAAGCATCCGGCGAGGCCAGGCGTACATTCAATTGATCGAGTTCACCGGGGCTGGCGGCAATGATCGGGATTTCGGCAAGCAGCGGCTGATCGAGCCCGGACTTGACCTGTATTTGCCCCAGGCCCAGCGCATCGACCCGCGGTGCCGCCAACGCCAGCGCCAAGGCCAGCGGAAGTGTCAGATGCCGAGTATTCACGTCCCTCTCCTCCCCAATCCGGGCGCCCGTGCCCTGGCCGGGGGCCGAGGAGCGAGCAGATGACCCATGCTCAATAACCGTTTACGCGCGATTTTTCAACCAAAGTTCAGCTAGCTGCACCGCGTTCAAGGCCGCACCCTTGCGGATATTGTCCGAGACCACCCACAAATCCAGACCGTGCGGATGCGAAATGTCTTCGCGGATTCGGCCGACGAACACCGCGTCGTGGCCCGAGGCATGGGTCACCGGGGTCGGATAGCCGCCAGCCGCGCGATCGTCCACCACCACCACGCCGGGCGCCTTTTCCAGCAAGGCCCGGGCCTCATCGGCGGTAATCTTTTGCCGGGTTTCGATGTGCACCGCTTCGGAGTGTCCGAAAAACACCGGCACGCGCACGGCGGTCGGATTGACCTGGATCGACTCGTCGCCAAGGATCTTGCGGGTCTCCCAGACCAGTTTCATTTCTTCCCGGGTGTAGCCGTTGTCTTGGAAATCGTCGATGTGCGGGATCAGGTTGAAGGCGATCTGCACCGGAAAACGCTTGGGATCGGGCGCCTGGAAATTCATGATGGAAGCGGTCTGCTTGCCCAGCTCCTCCATCGCCGAACGGCCGCCGCCGGATACCGACTGGTAAGTCGCCACGTTGATGCGCTCGATGCCGACCGCGCGATGGATCGGCCCCAACGCCACCAGCATCTGCATGGTCGAGCAATTGGGATTGGCGACGATGCCGCGCGGGGCGTTTTTCATCGCCTCGGCATTGACCTCGGAAACCACCAGCGGCACATCGGCCTCGTAGCGAAACGCCGAGCTGTTGTCGATGACGATGGCGCCGGCCGCCGCGAATTTCGGCGCGTACTCTTTCGAGATCGAACCACCGGCGGAAAACAGCGCGATGTCCACGCCGGCCGGATCGAACGTGGCCAGATCGAGGACGGTGATCTTGTGATTGCCGAAATCCACCTTCTGGCCGGCCGATCGTTCGCTGGCCAAGGGGATCAATTGCTTGATCGGGAATTTGCGCTCGTGAAGGATCGAGAGCATCACTTCGCCGACAGCGCCAGTGGCGCCGACAACGGCAACAGTTACGGGAGCGGACATGATCGGCTGTTTTCCTGGGTTGGACGGGTCACGGATTGAAACGGAAACTTGCTGCAAGCGGGCCGAGCATTTTGGCGCGGCCGCTCGGGGCCGGGAGTGCAGGCATTCGCGGACAAGACGCTCGCGCGGCTATCTCAACTCCTGCCGGCCGGAACGCGCGGAAACACCTCGGCCACATCGCCGCATTGCGCGCGGTGTCGCAGGGCCTGGTCCATCAGCACCAGCGCCATCATGGCCTCGCAGATCGGCGTGGCGCGAAGACCCACGCACGGATCATGGCGGCCCGTGGTCACCACCTCCACCGCGTTGCCTTGCACATCGAGTGTGCGCGCCGGCAGGCGCAGGCTGGAAGTGGGTTTGAAGGCGACCGAACAGGTGATGTCCTGACCACTGGAAATGCCGCCGAGGATGCCGCCGGCGTGATTGCCGAGAAAACCGTCGCTGGTGATCTGGTCGCGATGCTCGCTGCCTTTCTCGGCGATGCTGGCAAAACCCGAACCGATCTCCACGCCCTTGACCGCGTTGATCGACATCATCGCCGCGGCGAGTTCCGCATCGAGCTTGCCGTAGATCGGTTCGCCCCAACCCGGCGGCACGTGTTCGGCCACGACATTGACGCGCGCGCCGACCGAATCGCCGGATTTGCGCAGCGCATCCATGAAGGTTTCCAACTCGCCGACCTGCGAATCATCGGGCCAGAAAAAAGGATTGCCCTCGACCGCGTTCCAGTCCATGCCGCGCGGCCGCAGATCGGCGATCTGCGCGACATAGCCGCGAATGCGCACGCCGAATTTTTCCGCCAGCCATTTTTTCGCGATGACCGCCGCGGCGACCCGCATCGTGGTTTCCCGCGCCGAGCTGCGTCCGCCGCCGCGCGGATCGCGGATGCCGTACTTGGCCCAGTAGGTGTAGTCGGCATGACCGGGGCGGAATTGCTCGCTGATTTTCTGGTAGTCCTTGCTGCGCGCATCGGTGTTGCGGATCAGCAATGCGATCGGCGTGCCGGTGGTCTTGCCCTCGTACACGCCCGACAAAATTTCGACCTCGTCAGCTTCGTGCCGCTGCGAGGTGTGCCGCGTGCGGCCGGTCGCGCGGCGCTGCAGATCGTGGGCGAATTCCTCGGCGACGATGGCGATGCCCGGCGGGCAGCCGTCGATCACGCAGCCGATCGCCGGCCCGTGGCTTTCGCCGAAGGTGGTGACGGTGAGGAGTTTTCCGAAGCTGTTGCTCGACACGTTGCTGGTTCCTGTCACCGGACGAAAGTTGCAGCCGCTGTTGCTGTCATTCCGGTACCGACCGGAATCGATGCTGTTGCTGGTTCTCTCGAAAAACGTAACGCCAAATCAAACCCGACCCAATCCGCAAAAAATTTTCCGTGCGAGCCAAGCGGCTACCGCCGCGCGTCCGCCAAGGCCTTGATCTTGCCGTGATGGGCCAGGATATCGGCACGCTCGATCACGAACACGCCCATCTGCCCGACCTTGAACTCGACCCAGGCGAACGGCAACTCCGGCAGCAACGCGACCAGGTGCCGCTCGCTCTCGCCGACCTCGCAAATCAGCAGGCCGTGTTCGGACAGATGCGCCGGCGCATCGCGCAGGATTTCCAAAGCCAGATCCAAACCATCCTCGCCTGCACGCAAGCCCAACTCGGGCTCGTGTGAATACTCCTTGGGCAGCGCATCGGTTTCGGCATGGGTGACGTACGGCGGGTTGCTGACGATCAAGTCATATCGCTCGCCATCGAGGCCGGCGAACAAATCGGACTTGAGCAAGCGCACGTTCGGCGTTTCCAGCCGCTCGACGTTTTCCTTCGCCAGGGCCAACGCGTCGTCGGAAATATCCACCGCGTCCACTTCCCATTCGGGCTGGTAATGCGCGGTGGCGATGGCGATGCAACCCGAGCCAGTGCAAAGGTCGAGCACGCGATGCACCTCGCGACCGCCGAGCCAGGGCTCGAAACCGGATTCGATCAATTCGGCGATCGGCGAACGCGGCACCAGCGCACGGCTGTCGGATTTGAAACTCAAACCGGCGAACCAGGCCTCGCCAGTGAGATAACAGGCCGGGATGCGTTCTTGAATACGCCGCTCGAACAAGGCCAGCACGGTTTGCTTTTCTTCTTCCACCAGCTTGGCCTGGCCGTATACCGGGCTCAGGTCGTGCGGCATGTGCAGCACGTGCAACACCAGTTGCGTGGCCTCGTCGAGCGCGTTGTCGTAGCTGTGTCCGAAACTCAGGCCAGCGGCATTGAACCGGCTCGCGCCAAAACGGATGAAATCGATGATCGTCGTCAATTCGGCGCTCATGCCGGGCCTATCGTCTGCGAAGGCGCTAAGTATAGCGGTCTGGCGGCTATAATTTGCGCCATGAACACGACCCGCCCCCATGGCTTCGCCAACCGCACTATCACCTTGGTGATGGCCGCCGCACTCGCCGCTGGACTGGGCCTATTCGCCGCACAACATTATTTCGGCCCGCAAAGCCGCGCGGTGAAAATCGACGCCGCCTCGCTCAAGGCAGTGCGCCTGATGAGCGCGCCGCGCGAGTTGCCCGATTACCGGCTCACGCTCTCGGATGGCAACCCGCTCACGCCCGCTACCTTGCGCGGGCATTGGACGGTGGTGTTCCTGGGCTTCACGCACTGTCCCGATGTTTGCCCGACCACGTTGTCGGAGTTGGCCAAGGCGCAAAAAGCCTGGGAAGCATTGCCGGAAAAGATCCGACCGCGGCTGCTGTTCGTTTCGGTCGATCCCGAACGCGACACGCCGGCCAAGACCGGCCAGTACGCGCACTTCTTCCATCCGGCCACACTCGCCGCCAGCACCGAGCCGGCCGCGCTCGCCGATTTCACCCAGTCGCTGGGATTGGTTTACATGAAAATACCGCTGGAAAACGACGACTACACGATCGACCACTCCGCAACCTTGGTGGTGCTCGATCCGCAAGGCCGCCAGGCCGGGCTGATCCGCCCGCCACTCGATCCGAAAGCCATTGCCGACGATCTGCGTCTGCTGTCGGAATCGGCGCCGTGAGTCCATTGATCTGGCTGCAATATCTACTGCCGCACCGTTTTCTCTCGCGTCTGGCGCTATGGGCAGCGCGTTGCCGGTTCGCTCCCTGGAAGAATTGGCTGATTGGTTTGGCCGTGCGCAAGTTTTCGGTCGATATGTCCGAGGCCGCCGATCCCGTCGCCAGCCATTACCCGAGTTTCAATGCGTTCTTCACCCGCGCGCTCCGGCCCGGTGCACGAGTGCCCGATGCCGACCCAAACAGCCTGCTGATGCCCGCCGATGGCCGGATCAGCCAGATCGGCCGGATCGAGGCCGGACGCATCTTCCAGGCCAAGGGCCAATCCTTCAGCGCCGCCGAACTGCTGGGCGATGAAGCCGCTGCCGCGCCGTTCGCCGATGGCTGGTTCGCCAACATCTATCTCTCGCCGCGCGACTACCACCGCGTGCACATGCCCTGGACCGGCACCCTGACCGAAACCCTGCACGTGCCCGGCCGCTTGTTCAGCGTCGCGCCCAGCGCGGTTCGGCAGGTGCCACGGTTGTTCGCACGCAACGAGCGTCTGGTCTGCCATTTCGACACCGACCTGGGCCCAGTCTGCATGGTGATGGTCGGCGCCTTGCTGGTTTCGGGCGTGGAAACGGTCTGGAACGGAGTGAACATCCCCGCCTACGCCTCGCGGCCGGTGCGTTGGGATTTCCGCGGCCAGAACATCACGCTCGAGCGCTTCGCCGAGATGGCGCGTTTCAATTACGGCTCGACGGTCATCGTGTTGCTGCCCAAGGATGGCATCACGCTCGATACCCTCGCCAGCGACTCGCCGGTGCGTCTGGGACAGCGGATGGGCCAGGTGGCGCGCAGGCCGTAGGCGACCTGAATCTCGTCTGCGCCCGGCCGTATCCATACGCTGCGGCCGGGCTACACTGGGCCATCGCGACACCTCGCAGACGAGCGCTCCCACGGCCATGGGCACCGAGCACAACATCCGCGTTTTCCAGACTGCCGAGCACAATTGCGGCTACTGGCCGGGACGGCTCGCGCGCGATCTGGTGCTCGATCCTTCCGATCCCAGCCTGCCGACACTGTATGCCTCATCGCTGGACATGGGTTTTCGCCGTTCCGGCAGTCACGTCTATCGTCCGCATTGCGCCCACTGCCAGGCCTGCATTCCGGTGCGCGTACCGGTCGCGCAGTTCATCGCCAACCGCTCGCAACGCCGGTGCCTGGCACGCAATGCCGATTTGACCGTGAGCTTCGAACCGGCCACGCGCACCGACGAGATATTCGCGCTGTACCGGCATTACGTCGATACGCGGCATACCGGCGGCGGCATGGACGATCCGACGCCTTCGGACTTCGATGGATTCCTGGCCTGCGCCTGGAGCCCGACTTTATTCATGCAGATTCGCCGGGGCGAAACATTGCTCGGCGTTGCGGTGACCGATGTGCTGCCCAACGCGCTGTCGGCGGTCTATACCTTCTACGCTCCCGAGGAATCGGCGCGGAGCCTCGGCACCTTCGCCATCTTGTCGCAGATCGAACACGCCCGGCGCGAAGGCCTCGATCATCTGTATTTGGGCTTTTGGCTGGAAGACCATCCCAAGATGAACTACAAGCGGAGTTTCCGGCCGCTGGAATATCTCACCGGCCGGCAGTGGCGGACATTGCCCCGGTAGCATCGAAGCGCTCGCACGAGCGATGGCAATCGCAACAAGCCACAGGCATTGCGAGGCAGGAGTTCGCATCGCCATTTCCATCATTGCCGCCAATGCAGGCACAATCGCGCCATGCGCTTACTTGCCCTCGCCTTCCTAGTGATGCTCGCCGCCTGCCAGTCTCATGTTTCCGAACGCCCCGCAGCTTCCGATGAGCCAGCCACGCCGATCACCAGCATCCGCTTCGCCACCTACAACACTTCGCTGTATTCCGAACAGGATGGCGGCCTGATCGCCCGCCTCGAAGCCGGCGACGACAACGCGAAAAAAATCGCAGCAGTCATTCAAAAGCAGCGCCCGGACGTGCTGCTGCTCAATGAATTCGACTACGACGATGCGCATCGAGCGGCCGATATTTTCCAGCACGATTATCTGGAAGCAGGACAACACGGCCAGGCGCCGATCCACTATCCGTACCGTTACCTGGCGCCGGTCAATACCGGCATTCCCAGCGGCATGGACCTGGACAACGACGGCAAGATTGCGGGCGGCAACGATGCGTTCGGCTTCGGTCTGCATCCGGGCCAATACGGCATGCTGGTGCTGTCGCGTTATCCGATCGACAGCGCTGCCGTACGGACTTTCCAGCATTTTCTCTGGAAGGATTTGCCTGGCGCGATGAAGCCAATCGATCCGAAAACCGGCATGCCCTGGTATGCCCCGCAAGTGTGGTCGAAACTGCGGCTGTCCTCGAAATCGCACTGGGACGTGCCGGTGCAAACACCCTTGGGTACGATTCATTTCCTGGTCGACCATCCAACACCGCCGGTCTTCGATGGCCCCGAGGATCGCAATGGCGCGCGCAATTTCGATGAAATTAAACTATGGGCCGAATACATTTCCCCGGGCGATAAACCTTGGCTATGCGATGACGCCGGGCATTGCGGCGGCTTGGCCGCGGACGCGCGCTTCGTCATCGCCGGTGACCACAACGCCGACCCTATCGATGGCGATGGCGTGCCCGGCGCGATAAGGCAGTTGCTCGACCACCCGCGCGTTCTCGATTACCCCGCGCCCCGCAGCGAAGGCGCGGTGGTTTCAGCCTTGAGTGCCGGTGGTGCCAACACACGACACAAAGGCCCGCACGCGAACGACACCGGCGACTTCGGCCCGCAGGTGGGCAATCTGCGACTGGATTACGTGCTGCCCTCGAAGGGTTTGTCGGTGCTATCGAGCGGCGTGTTCTGGCCCAAGCCAGGAGAGTCTGGCGCCGACTGGATCGGCGCCACCGACCATCACATGGTCTGGGTGGATGTTGCGCAGGAAAGCTTGCGCTGACATATCGCGAAATTTCGGCGTACGACGAGTGAACCCGTCATGACACAAACGTAGGAGCGATGACAATTGCTCCTACACAAAGAAACTGGCCTGCCTGCGCCGTACATTTCCTCTTCCATTTTCCTTTGCGTCCTTCGCGGACAAAAAACGAAAGAGCCTTAAATAATTCCGCAAGCTCTTGTCCCGAGTCCCGAGTCCCGAGTCCCGAGTCCCGAGTCCCGAGTCCCGAGTCCCGAGTCCCGAGTCCCGAGTCCCGATCTGCATCACCACTCGCTGCGCCCAGGCAACAGCCCATGCAGTTCTTCCTGCGTCAGGTTCCGCCATCGTCCGATCTTCAGGCCATCGAGTTTGACGTTGATGATGCGCACGCGTTGCAAGCGCCGGACGTTGTAATCGAATACCGCGCACATCCGCCGGATCTGCCGGTTCAGGCCTTGAGTGAGGATGATGCTGAATACGTTTTTGCCGATGCGCTTGACCCGGCACCGCTTGGTACGAACACCGAGAATCTCCACGCCATTCGCCATGCCGGTGAGAAACGCCTCGGTCAACGGCCGGTCCACGGTGACGATGTATTCTTTTTCGTGATTGTTTTCGGCGCGCAGGATCTCGTTGACGATGTCGCCGTTGTTGGTCAGCAGGATCAAGCCATCGGAATCCTTGTCGAGCCGGCCGATCGGGAATATCCGTTCCTGATGGCCGATGAAATCGATGATGTTGCCTTGGATGTGCCGCTCAGTCGTGCAGGTGATCCCGACCGGTTTGTTGAGGGCGATGTACACCTGGGTTTTCTTCTGCCCGATGACGCGTCCGTCCACCTCGACGCGATCGGCATCATTGACTTGCGTGCCCAACTCGGCGACCGCGCCGTTGACGCTGACCCGTCCCTGGGCAATCCATTGGTCGGCTTCGCGGCGGGAACACACGCCGGTCTCGCTGATGAATTTGTTCAATCGCATGTATCGATCACTTCATGAAACACAATTGGCGCGTGTTTTTTCGGACTTCAAATTCTTTGTTTGGAATCGGGCGTTTCAAAACAAATTCGGAGCCACATTTTCCGGCGCGCATCGCACAAGCGCTGCCGACTCGATGGCCTCGGCCCAGCGGCATTGTAGCGGTGAGGGTTCAAGCCCGCCCGGCTTTCTGTCATTCTCGGATGATGCCTCTTTTCGTCTCCCGCCTCCGCATGCCCCTACTTTTTATCCTTCTCGCGTTGCTTTGCGGCAACGCCTTCGCCAAGAGCTGGTCCGAACCCCAATATGCCGGCGTGTTCACCGACCCCGATCTCGATGAGGTCAGCGGACTGGCCGCATCGCGTGCGCATCCGGGAATGTATTGGGCGCAAAACGACAGCGGCAATGGCGAAAAACTGGTGGCGATCAAGGCCGATGGCAGCCGTCTGGCGACACTCAAGATAGAGGGTGTTCACAATACCGATTGGGAAGACCTCGACAGTTTCGATCTCGACGGCAAGCACTACCTGATGCTGGCCGACACCGGCGACAACGGTGGTATTCGCAAGACCCTTTCACTGATCTTCCTTGAAGAACCCACCAGCATCCGCGACGGCGATACCTTGCGTCCGGCCTGGACTATCGAATTCCGCTGGCCCGATGGCGCGCGCGATTGCGAGGCCACCGCGGTCGATGCCGCCAAGGGCGAGATTTTACTGGTTTCGAAAAAACGCGTGCCGCCGGAATTGTTCCGCCTGCCCTTGCGCCCGGCACCGGGCCTGCAAACCGCGCAGTTGATCGCCACCTTGCCCGGCATCGACCAGCCCGACCAGGCCGAGCTGAAGAAGAACCCCGTCTATGGCCGCTACCGCTCGCAGATCAGCGGCGCCGACCTCAGCCCGAACGGCCGCGTGCTGGCGGTGCTCAACTACCACTCGATCTATCTATATGTGCGCCAGCCCGGCGAAGACTGGCCATCGGTGATGCAGCGCGCGCCTGGCATCCTGCCCCTGCCCTGGCTGCCACAGGCCGAAGCCATTGCCTTTTCGCTCGATGGCCGGGCCCTGACGATCGGCAGCGAGCAGCGGCCTTCGCCCTTGATCCGGTTTCAGGTTCGGCCGTAAGCGACCGGGAAATACGATCGCCGGCCTCCCTAGCGAATACGGCAGGCGCTACAAGTCCGGATAAACCATTGATATTTCAGGCACTGCGGCTGCGGTCAAGTGGTTTTTCTGGCCGTTTGAATTTGTGATATCTTTTTGATATCTTATTTTCGAACCCAGGAGAAAACCAATGAAAGAAGCCCCCGCCCGTTCCCTTTCCGGTATCCCGATGCTGCTGGTCATGCTGGCCGCACTTATCGCCTGCGCCTACACGATCATCACCGGTGTCCATGAACAACATCCCATCCAGATCGTGCTGGCCTTGCTGGCGGCAGTGCCGCTGCTGGTGATGCTCGGCGGCTTCTACATGGTCGAACCCAACCAGGCGGCGGTGTTGAGCCTGTTCGGCAAATACGTCGGCACCGCCAAGGAGCAAGGCCTGCGTTGGAACAACCCCTTCTACGGCACCAGGAAACTGTCCTTGCGCACTCGCAACTTCGAGAGCGGCAAACTCAAGGTCAACGACCTGGAAGGCAACCCGATCGAGATCGGCGCGGTCATCGTCTGGCAGGTGGTGGATTCGGCCGAGGCGATCTACAACGTCGATGATTTCGAGAGCTTCGTGCACATCCAGTCCGAGTCGGCGTTGCGGGCGATGGCGACCAGCTATCCGTACGATCAGCACGAGGAAGGCAAGATTTCCCTGCGCAGCCATGCCGCTGAAATCGCCAAGCACCTGACCGAGGAAATCCAGGAGCGCCTGGCCCAGGCTGGCGTGAATGTGCGTGAAGCGCGCATCAGCCATCTGGCCTACGCCCCGGAAATCGCCCAGGCCATGCTGCAACGCCAGCAAGCCACCGCGATCATCGCCGCACGCACACGCATCGTCGAAGGTGCGGTAAGCATGGTCGAAATGGCGCTGAGCGAATTGTCCAAGCGCAACGTGGTCGATCTCGATCCGGAACGCCGCGCGGCGATGGTCAGCAATTTGTTGGTGGTACTTTGCGGCGAACGCGGAACGCAGCCGATCGTCAATACCGGCTCGATCTACTGACTCGGTGTGAACGCGAAAAAAGCCTACCCGCTGCGCATCAACGCCCAAGTGCTGGATGCCGTCCAGCACTGGGCCGACGATGAGTTGCGTTCGCTGAACGCGCAGATCGAGTACGTACTGCGCGAAGCGCTGCGCAAGAACGGGCGGCTCAAATCGCCCGGCAAACCCGACAACGATGACGAGGATTCAGGCAATGGCTGAGCAACGATGGAGTTATCAGGTCGTGGACATCCGGCCGGGATTTTTCTTCGGTTCCAACCGTGAACAAATGCAGGAAAAACTCAACCAGATGGGTGCGCAAGGCTGGGAGCTGGTCACGGTATTGCATACCCGGCCATTCGAGCCGACGCGGTTGTATTTCAAGCGCTCGCTCTGAGGCCCATGAAGATGCGCCGGGCAAGCTGGGTGCACGTGATGAAATCCAGCGCCATTGACCTGTACCGCTCGCACTGTCGCTCGGCGACAGCCTCGCCGCTGCGGTAAGCTGCACCCATGCATCCGCGCGACTGGCGACTGATCAACTCCGCACAGCTCGAAGCCCTGCCTTGCGCACTGGTTCGCGGGCGCAGCAACGCCACCGCACGTGCCTTGGCGCAGGGCGACTGGTTGATCCGGCGCAAGAAGGACGGCCGCTATCTGGCCGTGGTCACACGCGGAAAAATCCGGCATCTGCGTCGCGATGGTTTCTGGAACGATCTGGCGAAGAATTTGAATCTGTCGCCACGCGCACCGGCTTCGCTGCCCTTAACGCGATTGCGCGAGATCCTGACCACGCTGGGAATCGATGCCGGTTACGGCCACAAGCATCAACTCGAACTGGTTGCAGAGCCCAACAGCCTGGCGTTCGCCGGATACGATCGCTATCGCCGGCCTTTGTGGCTGCGTGACCACGCCGCTCGTGCCTGGCGCGACATGCAATCGGCAGCGCGCAGCGATGACATCATCCTCGAAGCGATCTCCGGTTATCGCAGTCATGCCTATCAGTTGAACATTTTCGCGCGAAAGCTCGCGCGCGGCTTGAGCGTCGAGCAAATCCTCACCGTCAACGCCGCGCCGGGTTATTCCGAACACCACAGCGGCCGCGCGCTCGACATCGGCACGCCGGGCGATGCGCCGGCCGAGGAAACGTTCGAGAGCACGGCCGCATTCGCGTGGTTGATGCATCGCGCCGACGAATTCGGTTTCCGGCTCAGCTATCCGCGCGACAATCCGCACGGCATCGTCTATGAGCCGTGGCATTGGTATTTCGTGGCCACGCCGCCACGGCGGGAGCCGTCTTGAGAAGGCAAAAGGATTTTGTCCGCAAAGGGGAAAAAATCCGCAAAGGAAAACGAAAGTCGATCTAAGGGGATCTCAACCGTCCGCGTTGAGCTTGTCGATGGGTGTTGCTTGGTTTTGAACTGCTTCGGCAGCCTTCGTTCATGGCTCGATCCTTCGACAGAATCATCATGATCGGAGAAATACGGAGTTCTTCGATACAAGTATCGCAAGTCCCGTCGCGATTGCCATCGCTCCTACACGCTCATGGAAACCTTGATTCGCTGCTTTCCCGTAGGAGCGACGGAAGTCGCGACTACAGCGCATGAAAAATCGCGGCGGCTCAATCCTGCGAACGCTTGACCTTCGGCTTGGCCTCGGCCGCGGCATCGACGATCCGCCACAGGTACAGCCCCGCCAGCGTGCGGTACGGGCCCCACTTCTCACCTCTCGCAGCCAGTTCCTTGGGCTTTGGCATTTCATCGAGCTTGTCGAGAATCTGGGCGCCCTTGCGCACGCCCAGATCGTCGACCGGCAACACATCGGGACGGCCGAGCCGGAACATCAGCAGCATCTCCACCGTCCAGCGGCCGATGCCGCGCACGGCGGTCAGACGCTCGATGATTTCGTCCTCACCAAGCGACAGCAATTCGCGCGCGGAAGGCACCTCACCACGCGCAGCGCGAACGCTGAGATCGCGCAAGGCGAGCGTCTTGTTGCCCGACACACCGCAGGCGCGCAACGCCGGATCGTCGATTCTCGACAAGGCCTCGGGCGTGAGCTTGCGCGAACCGACCGCCACTTCTACCCGTCCAACAATCGTCGCTGCCGCTTTGCCGGAAAGCTGCTGATACAGAATCGATCGCGCCAGGGTATCGACGGTATCGAATGGTTTGCGCCAGCCATCCAGATCCAGCGGGCCGATGCGTTCCATCCAGCGCGCGAATTTCCTGTCGCGCTTTGCCAGATGCGCGCTTGCCGAATCGAGATCGAATCCGCGTTGATATTTGGTCACAGCCATCGCTTCATCCCTTGCGCCAATACTCGGCCGCCGTCAACAACCAGCCCAGCATCAGCAGACCTCCGCCGAACGGGGCGGCCCCGGTGGCGCTGCCGAACAATCCGGCCGAAGCCAGCGAACCGGAAAACAACACGATGCCCAAAACGAACGATACCTTGGCGAAACTGGCCACGCGCGTTGTGCGCGGCGCCAACACGATCAATGCCAGTCCATGCGCGAAGGCGAACAACGCCGCCAGTGCGATGCGCTCCTTGGCCTGGCCGCTGGCGGCGTGGCTGGCGTAGGCGCCCAAGGCCACCGACAAACCGCAGATGAGGGCCGCGAATGCGGGAATCCGGCGCAGCAAGACAGTCATGGCGTCCCCGTGAGGATTTGTTCGTGCGAGAGCATCAGTATCGCCGCCTGAAAAGCGGGCAACTGGAATCGATGTCCTTTGAAGCGTTTGTTCCAGGCATCGCTCGACTGTGCCAGCCTGACGATCCGTTCGGCATTTCCCGGCGCCTGCCGCGACCAGCTTTCGCTGCGTTCATGATCGAGCCGTGTGGAAAGGCGCAGCCACACTTTGCCGTCCACGCGCCAGGCGGCGATCTCGACCACCAGCCCATCGACGCCGATGAATCGCAGCACGCGCTCGGGTTTCGTCGTGTCGTCATCACGGGCCAGATCATCGAATTTCAATTGATCGAGCACACCCGCCAAAGCATCGCCTTGATGTGAATCGCCCATCGCCGCGGCTGGCGCGTCATCGAGGCGGAAGCGGTCGCCACGATGAACCAGAACGAAAGCCTTGCCCGCGCTAGGTTCGACCCGCACCTGGGCAATCCGCGCCAATGGCACATCGATCAGTGAGCGATCGAGCCAGGCGGTGACATCACGATCGGGAGTCAGTGACAAGTTGCTCAACCATGCGTGCGATTGGTCGTCGATGCGCACATAACTGCCGCCGAGATTGTGATTTTGCTTGCCGATGATCACTTCCAGCGGCTCGCCGCCGCCTTCGAGTTCGAGTCGCACGCCCTGCGCCTGCGCACCGGAAACCGGCTCGACACCCAATCGCCAATACTGCGTCGGGTTATCGGTCTTGGCTTCGATCAGGCGCGCCTGCGACAAGGCAAACAGATACTGGCCGACCTTGCCCGCATCGGCCGGCCAACCATCGCGTTCGCTCACGCGCCAAACGCCGGCGTTTTTTTCCAGCGTCAATATCGGGGTATTGTCCGCAGCGGTAAAGCGCAGGGTATCGATCCGGTCCTGGCGCGCGTGCAAGGTCGGAAACAGCAAGGGCTCGGCCGCCGTCGGCGATTTTCCGCACGCCGCCAACAGCGCGGCAAGCAACACCGCGCCGACAGCGAATCCTGCGCGAAGCAGGCGGCCTGCCATGGCGCTAGCGGGACGGCTCGCGCCGCTGCTGCCTGCGCCGCCAGGCGATGAAGATCGCCAGCACGATCACCAGCGCGGGCATGCCCAGGATGTTGACCAGCTTCAGGCGCGATCCGAGTTTTTCGATATCGGAATTGAGCTGATGCTGGACATTGCGCAATTGTTTGCGCGTGTCCAGTTTCTGCTGCTGGAATTGCAACAACTCCGCCTGCTGCTCGCGGCTCAAGGCCGGAGCCGATGCGCCCGGCGTGGCGGGCTGCAGTTGCGTGAGTTTTTTCTCCAGCTCGTCGAGCTGCTGCTGCAACAATTTTTCCTTGGCCTGGTAACGCAATTGCGCGGCATCGCGGATCACGTCCACACGCTCGAACGGACGATTGGAGGTGGCGCGCGTGCGCACCGCGATCAAGTCGTTGTTGCCGATCAGGTTGTCCACGGCGTTGAAAACGAAATCACCGTTGTTGGCGAACGGATTGAACACCTGCTGTCCGAGAAAGTCCCGCACCTGCACCCACAAACGATCGCTGAGCAGATCGGTATCGGCGACGACGATCATGTTCACCGGCCGCGTGCTCGCGCTCAGATGCCCGGCGCCGGTTCGCTCCGGAAACGCTGTTTTCAGCGGGCCGGTCAATCGCGCGGCAAGCACATAAGCGCCCTTGCCGTCGGCCTTGAAGCCATCGATCAGCGCCTGGGGATTGCGCTCTCCGGCACGCACCGTGTCCGGATCGGTGAGCATCGACATGGTCGAGCTTTGCAGCAGCGCCTGCATGGTCAGGCTCGATGATTTGTTCAGGGCCAGCGCGCCGCTGCTGGACAGATTGAGCGACTGCAGCTCGGCGGTGACCACATCCTGCTGGTTCATCGCTTTCTTGTTCAAACCCAGGATGGCCGGATGACGGACCGGCGGCTGGTTGGGATCGGGCTGGACCTGGAGAGCGTTGGGCATGTCGAGCACGACCTTGTCCGCGTCGTAATCCACGCCCCATGCCTTGAACAAGGCCGGTAGATCGGAAGATCGGCCTTGCAGCGATTGCAAGGGATCGGCGGGATTGCCGGATGCGTCGGCTTCGGCATCGGGATCGACGAACACCAGCAGATGCCCGCCGCGCAGCACGAACTGGTCGATCGCGTACAGCGTGTCCTGCGGCAGATCCTTGGGATGCACCAGCATCAGCAGATCCACATCGTCGCCGATCGAGGTGGGATTGGATTGCAGGCGGCGCGTCTCGAACAACTCGGCCAGTTGCCGGTCCACCACCCAGCCCAAGGTCGGCTGCCCGCTCGCCGGGTCGAAGCCCGGGCCCATCGGCAAGCCGCTCAGCAGCGCCAGCACCGGTTTCTTGTCCACAGTCAGCGTGGAAACCAGTTTGGCCAGATCGTATTCGAGGAATGCCTCTTTATCCGGCTGGATGAAGGGCATCGAGGTCTCGCCATCGGTGCTGTTGGTGCCGACCAGACCGAAATACAGCGTATCGCCCGAGTTGCCCACCGGCACACCCTGCAGACCATAGCCCGTTGCCTTGTCCTCGGCTTCGGAGAACGGCTCGGGATCGACCACCTCCAGCGTCAGCTTGCCGTGCGATCGGGCGACGAGTTCTTCGAGCAGTTCGCGAACGCGCTGGGCATAGACGCGAAACTGCGGCAGGCTCTGCGCGGTTTTTTCCGAGTAGAACAATTGCAGCTTCACCGGTTCCTTGTTGCGGTCGAGGATGTTCCGCGTGCCCTGCGACAAGGTGTATTGATGATGCTCGGTCAGATCCAGACGGGCTCCGCGCAACAGCATCGCCGACAGGGCCACCAGCACGACGAACGCCACGGCCAGCGCCGGCAAGGCGGCAACGGAAAGGATTCGGCGGTTAGGCAACATCATCCCAATGTCCTTTTGATCTCTCGGTCCTTCACGCCTGCGCGAAGGGTGTAATCGTCCCAATGCATTCGGACATCAACTGCCGTATCGCAAAGACTGATTCGATGCAGGCGGCGAGGCTGACGCGGGTCATTGGCAAAATGTGGAAACAGCGGGTTCGGAATCCTCTTTCGGCGATTGGCCGGCGAGCAGCGTATCAATCGGCCTTCTTGATCTCGATCACCAGCACCGTCGCCACCAGCCAAGTGACGATGGTCAACAGGAAAAAGAACACATCGCGAAAATCCAGAACGCCCCGGGTGATTGCCTGGAAATGCGTGAGCAGGCTCAACGCACTCACTGCATCGACCCAGGCTTGCGGAATCAGCGCGCGCAACGGATCCAGCGCCAACGGAAATCCGGCAAGCAACATCAACAGGCAAACCACCACAGTCAAAATGAAAGCCACGACCTGGCTGCGGGTGACGGCCGACAGGCAACTGCCCATCGCCAGGAAAGCGCCGGCCATGAGCCAACTTCCAATATAACTGGCGATGATCACGCCATTGTCGGGATGGCCGAGCCAATTGACGGTGATCCAGATCGGAAACGTCAGCGCCAGCGCGAGACCGACGAACAGCCATGCGGCGAGGAATTTCCCCAACACCGCCTGCCACAGCGTCACCGGCTGGGTCAGCAGCAATTCCAGCGTGCCCGATTTGCGTTCCTCGGCCCAAAGTCGCATCGCCACCGCCGGCACCAGCAACAGGTACAACCAGGGATGGAATCGGAAAAACACTTGCAGGTCGGCCTGCCCGATTTCAAAGAAATCGCCCAGATAAAAAGTGAAGGCGCCCGCCAGCAGCAAGAAAATGACGATGAACACCACCGCCAGCGGCGTGGCGAAATAACTGCCGAACTCGCGCCGGAGGATGGTCGCTACCGCGCTCATGCCGAGGCTCCTTCGCTGGTGATGCGGCGAAACACTTCATCGAGCCGGCCGTGTTCGAGCCGTAGTCCGGAAAACGCCACGCCGCGCTGATGCAAGCGCTCGGCGATGGCCTCGGGCGAGGCCGCCTTGCCTTGCGGAAACACATACAGACGCGCCTCGCGCTCGTCGTGCTCGAACCCGCTCACTCCCGGCATGCCATCGAGCGCGGCGCGCGCGGCAATGCTGTCGGCCGGTTGCAGCGACACCGCGTTGTGAAAGCGCGAGCGGGCCAGCAATGCCGATGGCGTATCGTCGGCGAGGATTTTCCCGTGGGCGATGATGATGGCCCGGGTGCAGACGGCTTCGACCTCTTCGAGAATATGCGTGGACAACAACAAGGTGCGTTGCTTGGCCAACTCGGTGATCAATCCGCGCACTTCGTGTTTTTGGTTCGGGTCCAGGCCATCGGTCGGCTCGTCGAGAATCAACGCAGCCGGATCGTGCACGATCGCCGCGGCCAGACCCACCCGCCGGCGATAACCCTTGGACAGGGTTTCGATCGACTGCGTGAGCACCGAATCCAGGCTCAGCCGGGCAATCACGAATGCCAATCGCTGCTGGCGCAATGCACCGCTCAGGCCGCGCAGGTCGGCGATGAAATCGAGCAGTGAGCGCGGCGTCATTTCACCGTAGGCGGGCGCGCCTTCCGGCAGATAGCCGAGACTTCGCCGCGCGGCCATCGCATCGGTTCGCACATCGTGGCCGCAAACCCGCGCCGAACCTTCGCTCGGTGCGAGGAAGCCGGCGATCATTTTCATGGTAGTGGACTTGCCGGCGCCATTGGGGCCGAGGAAGCCGAGCACTTCTCCCGGCTCGACCTTGAAGCTGATGCCATCGACGGCAGTCAATCGTCCGTAGTGCTTGCGTAGGGCAGTTGCTTCGATCATCGGAGCCCCTGAAAAAACGTCATGAATCGTTGTGCAGGCATGCAAGATGATTTTCGGTGCGCATCGCACCGCGGCATACCCGCGGGTTCAACCCGGATATGAATCCGCAGCGGACGCGGAACATGCGCAAGGATTTCTTGTTGTCTCTTTGCGATGTGCGCGGCCGTTGCAGACAAAGGCCGAGTGCGCGTCATCAGCGCACCCGGCCTGTTTGCGATTTACTTGACCGGCCAATAGACCTTGAACTTGGCGTCTTCGTTGAGCATCGTCTCGACGCCGCCCAGGTATTCCTCGAACGGACGATCCTGGGTGTCGGCGCCACGCGTCATGGCCCAGGCACGCAGCATGTCGCGAACGCGCGGCAGGCCCGGTGCCGGACCGGTGTACTCGGTGGTGGCCAGACGGCGCGCGGGAATCTGATCGTAGCTGACCGGGCCTTCGAGCTTGACGGTGAGCTTCTCACCGGCCGGAGCGGAAGCCTTGCGCACCGGCATCACCACGTCGAAGCCATAGGTGTCGCCGGTGAATTCGTTGGTGACGATGCGCATCGGGCCGGCAGCGACCAGGCCGTTGCCTTCCATCACTTTCTTGATCCAGCTGAGCTGGTTCTTCATCGCGGTGGCGATTTCGTCGTTGCTGCGCTTGGATGCGGTGGTCACCAGCAGCACGTCCTGAACCGGCTGTTCGACGAAGGCGAACTCCGCGCCATGCTGGCTGTAATCCCACTTGGGAATGGTCGCCAGCAGGCCACTGAATTTGTCCAGGCTGCGCTTCATTTCGTCGCCGACGTTGCGGCTCACGTACATGCCCGCATAACGGCCCAGCAAATCCCAGCCATAGTTGACGCGGTACTCTTGCGTGACCTTGATGTTCTGGTTGCGCTGTCCGGTCCGCTCGAACTTGATGGTCATGGTCTTGTCATGGCCACGGGTGTTGTTGTCGAGCTTATAGACGATGCGCTCGCCCGGCACGCTCTCGACGATTTCCCAACTACCGTTACCGACGACCTTGTCGCGGGAGGCGTAGCTGAACTTGGCGCCGACGCCCAATTGCGGGCCGGTCACCTCGATCTTCATTCGCGGATCGTAGCGGACCAGCGAGTTCCAATCCTTGAAGCGGCTGAAACCGTTCATCAGATCGTTCACGGTTGCCATCGGACGGTTTGTCTCGATGCTATAGACGAAGCTGCGCTTGGACGGCAGCATCACGCCGATCGCCACAAACACCACAACAACGATCAGCAGGGAAATCAGGAACTCGATAAATCGGGTCATTCGGGGGCTCTCCAGGCACGGCCCTCAACCGGGGAACGCTTCGCCCGGCCGCAGGAACGGCAAAGGATAGCAGGTCATAATCTTGATCGGCAGGGGCCTTCGCCCATCTTGTCGAAATTGCAACCTCGCCCGGCCACGGCTGGCCGAAGCCAACGCAGGCCAGCACAGCATGGCGCCATGAAGCGTTCATCCGGCCCGCCCGCGGCGGATCGGCGTCTCATTCTTGACGGTTGCGCCGCGTCGAACCGCGCGGCGGCGAGATCAGACCAGCTTGAGTTCGAAGGCCTTGAGCACGGCCCGGGTGCGGTCGCGCACGCCCAGCTTGGAAAGAATGTTGGAGACGTGATTTTTCACCGTGCCCTCGGCCACGCCCAGGGAATTGGCGATCTCCTTGTTGGAGAAACCACCGGCCATCAGGCGCAGGATCTCGGTCTCGCGGTCGGTGAGCGGGTCGGGCTGTTCGAGGCTGAGGAAGGAGTTGTTCAAGCCTTCCAGACCCGACAACAAGCGCTGGGTCACCGCCGGCTGCACCAGCGAACCGCCCTCGGCCACGGTCTGAATCGCCGAAACCAATTGATCGAGCGTGACATCCTTGAGCAGATAGCCGCGTGCTCCGGCCTTGATACCGGCCAGCACCAGTTGGTCGTCATCGAAAGTCGTGAGAATGATGGTGGGCGGAAGCTGGCCGCTGGCCGCCAGCGCCTGCAAGGCTTCGAGTCCGGACATGACCGGCATGCGCATATCCATCAGCACCACATCGGGCTTGACCTTGGGAATCAACTCGACCGCCTGCCGCCCGTCGCTGGCTTCGGCCACGACATCGATGTTGTCGGCCAACTCGAGCAGGGAGCGGACACCTTGACGCACCAGGGTTTGGTCATCGACCAGGCACACGCGAATCATGGGACTGTCTCCAAAGGTATGCGCACGTCCAGAGCAAATCCCTGTCCTGGTGCGGTGGTGATATCGACACGGCCGCCATAAGCGGAAAGCCGTTCGCGCATGCCGCTCAGGCCGTTGCCAGGCATCGGGCCTTCGCTGCCGCGGCCATCGTCGCGCGCTTGCAGTTGAATCTCGCGCAAGTCCTGGCTCATGCCCAGCCACAGATGATGCGCGCCGGCATGGCGGACGGCGTTGGTGATGATTTCCTGCGCGCAGCGCAGCAACACTTGAGCGCGCTGCGGGTCCTCGATGTGCAATCGATCAGGCAAATCCAGATGCACTTCGAGCGCCGGGACATTCTCCACCAGCACCCGCAGTGCCGAAGTCAGGTCGATGCCGCGCTCCTTGCGCATCTCGCTGACCGCTTCGCGCACGTCGGTCAGCAGCAGCTTGGCCAGTGTGTGGCTTTGCTTGACGTGATCGAGCGCCTTGCCTTCAGCCAGATGCCCGGCCACTTCCAGGTTCAGGCTCAAGGCGGTCAAGTGGTGGCCGAGCAAATCGTGCAGCTCGCGGGAAATGCGCAAGCGCTCGCTCATGCGCGAGCTTTCGGCCAGCAGCGCGCGGGTGGCACGCAATTCGGTATTCAGGCGGCGCTGCTCCTCGCGCGCCTGCGCCTGCTGCTTGGCGACCAGACCGATGACGAAAGTGAAACTGGAAAAACCCGCATACAACAGCGCTTGCATCCATGCCTCGGCCGGTGGATAGCCGAGCGCGCCGATATAAACCGGAACCACCGCCAGATTGCCCACCAGCAGCCAGCCCACGCCCATCGGCACCGACAGCATCCAGGGCAACAAACCAGCGAGCACCATCAACAAAATGCTGCCGAGGCCGGTACCGGTGAAATAACTCACGCAAACCGCCGACACCGTCAACACCAGCAACAATAAATCGTCGGTCCAGCCCGGCCTGCGCGCGCCCAGTGCGCGGGTCAGCCACCAGTAGGCGATGCCGAAAATCGAATGCGCCAATGCCCATCCGGCCAGCCATCTTGTTTCCACCGCCACGTCGGCCAGCGTCGAATCCCGGTCGGGAAACAAGGCCGCATAAACCAAAGGCACGCCTGCCATGAACCAGGTGAACAACCCGGTATAGCGCAACAGCTGGGTGTGGGACAGGCGTGTCTGCATCGTTGCATCTTAGGCGAGCTTGACGGCGCGCAGGCGGCCCGAAAGTAATACCTAACACAAAGTTAACCAATCTCCGACGGGTCGCGGTGCGGACGAGGCCATGCAATAATCCCGCCCGGATCGTGATCGTGCCCGTTTGGCGCGTTCCCCGGACCCGGGAGTCAGATTAGAAATGTCGATCATCATCCGCGACGTGCGCGAGCACGAGCTGGATCTGGTTCTAGCACTCAACAATGCCGCCGGGCCTGGCATCCTGCCGATGGATGCCGCCAAATTACGCTTCTTCTGGGAACATGCCGACTATTTTCGGGTTGCCGAAAAAGGCGGTCTATTGGCCGGTTTTCTGGTCGCTTTTTCCCAGGACGCACCGCACGACAGCCCGAATTTCCTCTGGTTTCGTGAACGCTACGAGCAGTTCTTGTACGTCGATCGCATCGTCGTCGCCAGCACACGGCGCGGCGTCGGTGTCGGCCGGGTGTTCTACGCCGACGTGCAAAGTTTTTCGGAAGTGCGTGCCGAGCGGCTGGCGGCCGAAGTTTTTCTGGAAAACAGCAATCACTCGGCGTTGCTTTTCCACGGCAGCTTCGGTTTTCGCGAGGTCGGCCAGCACGTGATGCCGGGCCCCGGCCTGCGCGCGGCGATGCTGGTGAAGGAGCTTTGCAGTTATCCGTTCGTGCGCCAGACCTATGGCGATGAACTGCCTGACAAGCCCTGGCTTGCCGCCCGCAAGATTCCCGGTCGCAAGCCGCAACTAGCGACCGGAACCTGAGCATGGCGGCGGCAATTCCCGATTATGAACAGGCCGGCGAGCTGAAGATCGGTCAGGTTGGCATCGCCAACCTGCGCGTGCGTGTGTTGGATGTGGAAAAAATTTCCGCCGAGATGCGCGAAAGAGTGCGCAGCGCGCCGAAATTATTCGAGCGCGCCGCGGTCATTCTCGACTTCGGCGGGCTGGCCAATTGCCCGGATGCGGCATCGACAAAAAAACTGATCGCCGGTCTGCAAAACGCTGGCGTGCTGCCAGTGGCTCTCGCCTACGGCACCAGCGAGATCGAGGATTTGGCCAAACAGGTCGGGCTACCGCTGCTGGCCAAGTTCCGCGCCTCCTACGAGCGCGCCGAAGCCGCACCAGCGGCGAATCCAGAACCGGCTCCGGCCCGCAAGCAAGCCCCCGCCCCAACCGCACCTGCTGCGCCTGCACCGCCGCCTGTCGCCGCCGCGAAAGGTGAACCGGGCTTGGTGCATACCCGGCCGGTGCGTTCAGGCCAGCAGGTCTACGCACAGCAACGCGACCTCACCATTTGCGCCACGGTCGGTGCCGGTGCCGAGGTGATCGCCGATGGCTCCATCCACATCTACGGCGCGTTGCGCGGCCGCGCCTTGGCGGGTGCCGGCGGGCTGGATTCGGCGCGTATTTTCTGCCGGGAATTCAACGCCGAACTGGTGGCCATCGCCGGCACCTACAAGGTGCTCGAGGAAATTCCGAAGAAACTGCTCGGCAAGCCGGTGCAGATCTGGCTTGAAAACGAACAATTGCATATCGAAGAGTTGGCTTGAGCGATTGTTGAAAAACAGCCCGCCAGGCGATGCTAGGATGCAACGCCATGGCATAGCGGCGAAGACGAAGGGCGGCGATACCGCCCTTTTCGGTATTCGCGCGACAAACTCAACCCTCATTGCCGCATTTACGGAGAAAGACATTGGCTGAAATCATCGTAGTGACCTCTGGCAAAGGTGGCGTCGGCAAGACCACCACCGGCGCCAGTCTCGCCTGCGGCCTGGCAAAGGCCGGCAAGAAGACCGCCGTGATCGACTTCGACGTCGGCCTGCGCAATCTCGACCTGATCATGGGTTGCGAGCGCCGCGTGGTTTACGACTTCGTCAATGTCGTTCTCGGCGAAGCCTCGATCAAGCAGGCGCTGATCAAGGACAAGCGTTTCGACAATCTTTACGTGCTGGCCGCGTCGCAAACGCGCGACAAGGACGCGCTGACCAAGGAAGGCGTCGAAAAAGTCCTCAAGGACATCGCCGAGGACGGTTTCGATTACATCGTCTGCGACTCTCCGGCCGGCATCGAGAAAGGCGCATTCCTGGCGATGTATTTCGCCGATCGCGCGGTGGTGGTGGTCAATCCCGAAGTGTCCTCGGTGCGCGACTCCGACCGCATCCTCGGCCTGCTCGCCTCGAAAACGCGCAAGGCCGAAAACGGCGAGCGCGTCAAAGAGCATCTGCTGCTGACCCGCTACAACCCGGTGCGCGTGGAACGCGGCGACATGCTTTCCATCGCCGACGTCGAGGAAATCCTCGGACTGAAGGTGATCGGCGTCATTCCCGAATCGCCGGAAGTGCTGCAAAGCTCCAACTCCGGCGTCCCGGTGATCCTGGACGAAACCTCGCAGGCGGGTCTGGCCTATACCGACGCGGTCGCGCGCATCCTGGGCAACGACGTGGCCTTGCGCTTCACAACGGTCGAGAAGCGAGGCTTCTTCTCGAAGATCTTCGGGAGCTAAGGCATGGGCATTTTCGATTTCCTCACCACCCGCAACAAGAACACCGCCAGCGTCGCGCGCGATCGCTTGCGCATCATCGTTGCGCAAGAACGCAGCTTGCGCGGCGCTCCCGATTACTTGCCGCTGTTGCGGCGCGAGTTGCTGGAAGTCATCCGCAAATACGTCAACGTGGACGTGGAAGCGGTGAAGGTGGATCTGATCAAGGATGGCGACAACGAGGTGCTCGATATCTCGGTCTCGCTTCCGGAAAAAAATGCCGCGGCGGCCAACGGCTGAGTTGCGGCTGATGCCTGGCCTTGGACGCGGCGATCATGCCTGAATCGATCGCCGCGTCCGAAGCCACAATTCCTGTGTTGACCTTGCGCGACATCGGATTCGACATCGCGCAGGCATTGCTGGCCCGCTACGATTTGACGCTGGTGCATGTGGCCGATGGCGAACCGATCCCCGGCAGTTTCTGGGGCGATTCGGAAGCCGGCCTGATCGGTGCGAATGTTTTCGCGCGCAACGACACACCCGTGCATTCGCTGCTGCATGAAGCCGCGCACTTGATCGTGATGCCGGTCGAACGGCGGCCTTCGATACACACCAACGCCAGCGAATCGGTCGCCGAAGAAGATGCCGCCTGCTATTTGCAAATCGAGCTCGCCGATCACCTGCCCGGCGTCGGCCGCGCGCGGCTGATGGCGGACATGGATATCTGGGGCTACAGCTTTCGCCTAGGCTCGGCCCGGGCCTGGTTCGAGCACGACGCCGAAGACGCCCGCGATTTTTTGCTATCGCGCGATTTGTTACCCGATCCGGCAATCGCGTAAAAGCGGGCACTCCACCGCTCTTGCGCCCCTGGCCGGGCCGGACTAGCCTGCCGGTTCCCCGCGTCGACGCGGCCGCTTCCGGAGCACACTCGTGATACCACAACGCGCATTCCTGGCCCTCGCCATTTCCACCAGCCTGCTCGTGCTGGCGGGCTGCAAGCCCGCCACCGACAAGACATCCGCCACGGCGAACGCCAACGAAACCGCCGACCAGTTCATCGCCCGCGTCAACGACACGCAGAAAAAGATGACGCCGGAAATCACTTCCGCGTCCTGGCTGGCGGCGACGTACATCAATGAAGACAGCCAGCGCGTGGAAGCGGCCGCCAACGAGCGCCAGCTCGCGCAGCTCAACCAGTTCCTCGATCAAGCCAAGAAATACGACGGCCAGAAACTCTCGCCCGATACCGCGCGTGGCATGTTGCTGCTCAAGACCAGCACCTCGCTTCCGGCGCCCAAGGATCCGGCCAAACTCGCGGAGCTGACCAAAGTCACCAGCAAACTCGGCGCTACTTACGGCTCAGGCAAATACTGCACCGACCCGAAAAATCCCGACACTTGCCAAGACATCGGCCAGCTCTCGCAAACCCTTGCCGACACCGCGCACAGCAGCTACGACCAGCAGCTCCAGGCCTGGAACGGCTGGCACACCATCTCGATCCCGATGCGTCCCGATTACCAGCGCTTTGTCGAGCTGGCCAACGAAGGCGCCAAGGACATGGGCTTCGCCAACACCGGCGAACTGTGGCGTTCGGGCTACGACATGAGCCCTGCCGATTTCCAGACCGAAAGCGATCGGCTCTGGGGCCAGGTCAAGCCGCTCTACGATCAGTTGCAGTGCTACACCAAGAACAAACTCATCGACAAATACGGTCCGGAAAAAGGCCAGGTCAAAGGCATGCTGCCGGCGCACCTGACCGGCAATCTGTGGCAACAGGACTGGGGCAATCTGTGGCCGCTGCTCGAACCCTACAAAGGTGTGGGCAGTCTCGATGTCAGCGGCGCACTGAAGAAACAGCGCGACGAAATCCTCAACAAACTGGTGAGCCAGGCCGGCGGCATGGGCAAGCTCACCGCCGCGCAGCAAGTGGAAATCGAGCGCAAGGCCGATCGCGAGATCGCCGTGCGCATGACCAAACTGGCGGAAAGTTTCTATACCCAGTTGGGCATGCCCGCGCTGCCGGAAACCTTCTACACCGGCTCGCAACTGGTGCAACCGCGCGACCGCGACGTGGTCTGTCACGCCAGCGCCTGGCCGATGAATCTCGAAGGCGATGTGCGCATCAAGATGTGCATCAAGCCCGACGAGGAATCGCTGACCACGATCTACCACGAACTCGGCCACGTCTATTACTACCTCGCCTACAAGGACAAGCCAGCGTTGTTCCAAACCGGCGCGCATGATGGTTTCCACGAAGCCATCGGCGACACCATCGTGCTGTCGATGACGCCCGAATATCTCAACTCGATCGGACTGGTCGATAAGCCCGCCGTCAGTCAGGAAGCGGTGATCAACTCGCAGATGCGCATGGCATTGGCCAAGGTCGCCTTCCTGCCGTTCGGCCTGATGATCGACCGTTGGCGCTGGGGCGTGTTCGATGGTTCGATCAAGCCCGACCACTACAACCAGGCTTGGTGGCAGCTCAAGGCCAAATACCAGGGCGTGGCGCCGGTGACACCGCGCGGCGAGGAATTCTTCGACGCCGGGGCCAAGTACCACGTGCCGGGCAATACGCCATACACGCGTTATTTCCTCGCCGACATCCTGCAATTCCAGTTCTACAAATCGCTCTGCGATGCCTCCGGATTCAAGGGCCCGCTGTACCAGTGCAACTTCGCCAACAATCCCGAAGCCGGCAAACGCTACTGGGCCATGCTGCAAAAAGGCGCGAGCCAGCCTTGGCAGAAAACGCTCAAGGAACTCACCGGCGGCGAGCAGATGGACGGCAGCGCCGTGCTGGAATATTTCGCCCCGCTCAAGACCTGGCTGGAAGAGCAGAACAAGGGCAAGCAGTGCGGTTGGGAGGCAGAAGGGGCCTGATCGATTGCCGCGCCAACCGGCCTGCCCAGGCGGTTGGCGCAAGTCGGTGGCCGCATGCAGCGGGTTTCGTGATTTTGCTCAAGGCATTCCCGGGAGCCTCCACTTATGGGCACAGACGACAGCAAGACCAGAGCATTGGAAGAAGCCTACCGGCAGCACAGCAATAATTTCCGGACCTGGCTGATCGCCTTCGGAATCGGCGCGCCGGTATTTCTTGCGGCCAACGACAAAGCTTGGGCAGCGTTCCTCGCCGCCCCGAACGCCCGCTGCATCGCCTACCTGCTGCTCCTGGGCGCGGGCTTGCAAATCGGCTTGGCACTGATCGACAAATACGCCGACTGGTTTTGCCTGTCCGCCGAAAACGGCAGAACCAGCAAGGACAGCGCAAAAGCCAAGGCCGGCGGCTGGTGGCTGAGAAACGACTGGCCGAGTGTGCTCATCGATCTGGCGACTATCGGCGCGTTCGCTTATGCGGCGTGCTCGCTGTTGAACATATTTATCACGTAGGAAAGTCCGCTCGGCCATGATGCATCGTCTCATGCGGTGACGTTGACCTTGGAAATGGAGATTTTTTGCAATGGACAAGAATCAAGCTGACATCGCTGCCAATGTCTTGATCGAAAATGAGCGTTCGAAACGGCCGCCCAGGAAACCACAAGAGGCCGTCCCCGCTCGGTCGCGGATGGCCAGAGCGGGCGTCGTCATCGGCTTCAGCCTGGGCATGCTCATCGGCAGATTTTTCTTCGATGACGCGCTTACTTTTTCCCTCATCGGACTCGCTCTTGGCGCGCTTGCCGGATATGGTTTTGGAATGTATTCGATTCGACCAAGACCCAACGAGTGAAAAGCACTTCCAGTCGCTTTTCCGCTGGTTTGAATCACGGTCGTTGAAACCGACACCTTCGCAAGAAACGACACACGGTCCATTCATCACCATTTCCCGGACCCGATCAGTTCGACATTGCAGGACGAGAACCCATGCGTTATCTGGAAACTGGTTTGCTGATCGCTTCTTTCTTCTTCGCCAACGCCGCTTCCGCCGACGTGGCGCAAGCCGATGCTTCCAGTTTCCTGGTGACGCACCGGATCATCGTTCCCGCCAATGGCGCGAAAAGCTTCAAGGCAATCACGCATCCCGAGCGTTGGTGGAGTTCGGAACATACCTGGTCGGGCAGTGCCGGCAATCTGCGCCTGGATCCGCACGCGGGCGGTTGCTGGTGCGAGCGTTGGAGTGGTGGGCAGGTCGAGCATGGCCGGGTGTTGTTCATCAAAACCGATAGCCTGCTGCGTGTGAATGCCGCGCTGGGTCCGCTGCAGGCGATGGCGGTGAACGCGGTGCTGGATTTCCAGTTGACACCGGGCAAGGACGGCACGCAGATCGACATCAGCTATCGCGTGAGCGGCCCCGCCTCCGCGAAGCTCGATAACATCGCGCCGGGTGTGGACAAAGTGCTCGGCGAGCAAATCACCCGGTTGAAATCGTTGCTTGAATCGAAAGCCCCGGCAGCCACGCACTGATGAGCACGCTGCATATTCAACAGGCCGACCCGGCGCACATCGACGAGTTGTGCGAACTATTTCTGGCCTACTTGCGCTTTTACGAAAAAACCGTCGCGCCGGAAGCGGCGAAGCAGTTCCTGACCGATCGCCTGCAAAATCATCAATCGGTCATTTTCCTAGCGACGCTCGATGGCGAGGCGGTCGGCTTCGTGCAACTGTATCCGAGCTTCGCCAGTCTCTCGCTGGCGCCAAGCTGGATTCTCAACGATCTTTACGTGAACGAAAACGCACGCGGCCAGGGCGTTGCCCAGGCGCTGATGCAGGCGGCCAGGCAATTGGCCGAAGACACGGGCGCGGTCGAAATTTTCTTGCAGACTGCGCGCAGCAATACCGCCGCGCAGCGGCTCTACCAGCGCCTGGGCTACGTACGCGACGATCACTACCTCGTTTACACGCTTAACCTGCCACGAACCTGACGCCGCCCTTCCTGTGGGAAACTTGCCGGATGATACTTTCCCATCACCGAAACCAAGAACGCCGACCATGACCGATCTGCTCGCCCCCGAGGCCCTCGCTGCGCAAGCGCTCTACCATGCCTTGGCCCTGCCGGCGCGTTTCTATACCGATCCGCGCTTGCCCGAACTCGATGCCCGTGCCGTGTTCGCACGCAGTTGGCAATTGGTCTGTCACCAATCGCAGTTGCGTGGCATCGGCGATCACGTGGTCACCGAGATCGCTGGCTTGCCGCTGGTGATCGTGCGCGGCGAAGATGGCGTGATCCGCGCCATGCACAACGTCTGCCGGCATCGTGCCGGCCCCATCGCGCGCTGCGATGGCCGCGGCGCCAAGGCGCTGCGCTGCCGCTACCACGGCTGGACTTATGGCCTCGATGGTGTGTTGCGCAGCGCGCCGGAGATGGGCGCCGCGCCCGACTTCAAACCTTCCGACGTCCGTCTGCCGCAAGTGCAGGTGCATCTGTGGCAAGGACTGGTATTCGTCGCCGCTGGCGAGGCGCCGCCCTTCGAGGAATTCGTCGCCGGCATCGATGCGCGTCTTGGCCCGCAGCGTTCGCTGGCCGGGCATGAGTTCCACCATCGCACCAGCTACGACGTGGCCTGCAACTGGAAGGTGTACGTGGACAATTATCTCGAGGGCTACCACGTACCGCACATCCATCCGGGATTGAACAGCCTGCTCGACTACCGCAGCTACATCACCGAAACCGCGCAATGGTATTCGTTCCAGTTCAGCCCGCTGGAAAGCTCGGCCGATTTGTATGGCGATGGCGAAGCGCTGTATTACTTCCTGTATCCCAACACCATGCTCAACATCCTGCCCGGCCGCTTGCAAACCAATCGCGTGCTGCCGCTGGGCGTGGACCGTTGCCGGGTGGAATTCGATTTCTACTACACGCCCGACGACAGCATCGAGGCGCAAACGCGAAGGGCGAAGGATCTTGCCTTCAGCGACGAAGTGCAGGACGAAGACGTCGGTATTTGCGAAGACGTGCAGCGCGGCCTGGCCTCGGGTTCGTATGAGGCGGGACGACTGAATCCGTTCCGCGAAAACGCCGTGCATCATTTCCACGAACTGCTGCGCCGCGCCTATCGGCAAACGCCGATCAACCCGTGAGCACCACACAACGGCCGCTCGGCCTGTGGACCGCGATTGCGCTGGTGGTCGGCAGCATGATCGGTTCGGGCGTGTTCCTGCTGCCCGCCACCTTGGCCCCTTATGGCGCGGCCAGCCTGCTCGGTTGGGGACTGACGCTGGGCGGCGCCTTGCTGCTGGCGCTGGTGTATTCATGGCTGGCGCGCGCGATTCCCTTCAACGGCGGCGCTTATGCCTATGCGCGGCGCGGCTTCGGCGACGGCGTGGGTTTTCTGGTCGCCTGGAGTTACTGGATCTGCATGTGGAGCGGCAACGCCGCGCTGGCGGTCGCGTTCGCCGGCAGCCTGGGCGCGGTCTGGCCCGCGGCCACCGCCACGCCGATGCGCGGCGCCGGTTGCGCGCTGGCGGCGTTGTGGTTTTGCACGGCGGTCAATCTCGGCGGCTTGCGCGAAGCCGGACGCATGCAGTTGCTGACCACGCTGCTCAAGCTGGTGCCGCTGGTGTTGTTCGGCGTGCTCGGGCTGACCTGGATTCACTCCGGCGCGTACCAGCCGTTCAATCCCAGCGGTCAACCGTTACTCACGGTCACTACCGCTGCGGCCGCGCTGACGCTGTGGGCGTTCCTCGGTCTGGAAGCGGCGACCATTCCCGCCGGCGCGATCCGCGATCCGGAACGCACGGTGCCGCGCGCCACCGTGATCGGCATGCTGATCGCAGGTTTGGCGACGATGCTCGCCTGCACCGTGGTGATCGGTCTGCTGCCCGTCGATGTGCTGCGCAATTCGGCGGCGCCGATGGCCGATGCGGCCAGCCGTTTGTGGGGACCGTGGGCCGGTGTGGGTGTCGGCGTGGTCGCCACGATTTCCTGTTTCGGCGCGCTCAACGGCTGGGTGTTGCTGCAAGCACAAGTGCCGCTCGCCGCAGCGCGCGATGGCCTGTTTCCAGAATGGTTCGGGCGCGTCGATAGCCGCGGCACGCCCTGGCTCGGATTGCTATTGAGCACGTCGCTGGCGACCGGACTGGTGCTGGCCAATTACAGCCATTCGCTGGTGAAGCTGTTCACTTTCTCGATTCTGCTGTCCACGGCTGCGGCGCTATTGCCTTACGCGGTCAGTGTCGCGGCCTGGCTTCGCATGAATTCCTCGGCACGCTACGGACAAAAACTGATCGCCATCGGCGCACTGCTCTACAGCCTGTGGGCCTTGATCGGCACCGGCACCGAGTCGCTGCTCTGGGGCGCGGCGTTGCTGGCGGTGGCACTACCGATCCACGGCTGGCGCAAACGACTGGCCTGATGCGCTACATCTCGTCGGTGGGCTCCAGGCTCGCGGCCTCGGGACTGGCTTCGGGAAACTTGTCGCAATGCGCCAGATACCAGCGCCACATCGCGTAGGCGACGATACTGAACGCCGCTGCGCCCAGCGCCAGATGCAAGCCACTGTCGCTGAGCATCGGCGAAAGCACGCCGGCGATCAGCGCATTCGACAGCAAGCCGACGAAGGCCTGCATCGACGACGCGCTGCCGCGTTGCTTGGGATACATATCGAGAATGGCGATGGTCAGGATCGGAAACACCAGCGCGACACCGAACGCGCACAAGGCCGTCGGCACGACCGCCCAAGGCAATTGCAGTACGGGAAACATCAGGCAATAGGCGATATTGAAAAGTGCCGACAATCCACACATCGCGAAGCCGATATTGGCCAGCCGCACGCCGTCGATTTTTCCGGCCGAGCGCCCGCTGAAGTACGCACCCAAAATCATGCCGCCGATGGTCGGCGCGAAAAAATACACGAACTGCTGTTCGTTGAGCCTGAGCAGATCGAGCACGAACGCCGGCGCCGAGGCGATGTACAAAAACAACGCGCCGAAATTCGCCGTGCCGGCCAAGGCCAGCAGACGGAATCGGCCGTTGCCGAGAATCTCCCGATACGTGCCGGCCAGTGCCTTGGCCTGGAGCGGCAGGCGTTTTTCCGGCGGGTGACTCTCCGGCAGCGCCAGTGCGGTCATCGCTATTACCGCCACGCCAAACAACACCAGAAACCAGAAAATGGCCTGCCAATGCGTCCAACCCAATATCCAGCCGCCGATCACCGGCGCGATCGCCGGAGCGACGCCGAAGATCATCGAGACCTGGCTCATCAAGCGCTGTGCATCGTCGCCATCGAGTGCATCACGCACCACCGCGCGGCCGACGATCAGGCCCACACCCGCTGACAAACCCTGCACCGCGCGAAAGAACAGCATCTGCGGCATCGTCACCGACAACGCGCAACCGACCGAGGCCAAGGTGAATACGACCAGTCCCGCGAGGATGACGCTACGCCGGCCGAGCGCATCCGAGAGCGGCCCGTGCACCAGCGACATCGCCGCATAACCGAGCAGGTAAATGCTGATGGTCTGCTGCATCGCGACCTTGCCCACGCCCAGATCGCGCCCCATCACCGCGAATGCCGGAAAGATGGTGTCGATCGAGAATGGGCCAAGCATGGCCAGCGCGCCCAGGATGAAGGCCAGACGCGTGCGGGAAATGGCGAGGTGGGGAATCATCAGATCAAGTCAGCCGGGGTCCATGTCAGCATAGCAGGTGGTTTGAATCGGCCCCTTCCCGGCCGCATCTTGTCTTGATGAACTCGCCCATGAGCACTCCCGAACTCTCCTTCGACAGCAGCCACGACGAACACAGCTCCGCATACGTGCTGCGTCGCCTGCTGCCGTTCCTCAAGCCCTATCGCGGCCGCATCGCCATCGCGATGCTGTGCCTGTTGCTGGCCAAACTGGCCGGGCTGGCGGTGCCGATCGCGCTCAAAGGCTTGATCGACACACTCGGCATTCCGCTCACTCCCGCGGTCATCCCGGTCGCGCTGCTGCTCGCTTACGGCGGTGCGCGCCTGTCCGAACGCGTGTTCACCGAAGTGCGCCAGATCGTATTCGCGCGAGTGATGGCGCGCAGCTCGCGCATGGTTATGCTCTCGGTGTTCCGGCACCTGCACTCGCTGTCGCTGCGCTTTCATCTGAACCGGCGCACCGGCGGCGTCACCCGCGATGTCGAACGCGGCGGCACCGCCATCTCCGACCTGCTCGACTGGACGCTGTACACCATCATCCCCACGCTGATCGAAGTGGCCTTGGTCACCGGCGTGCTGGTGTTTTTGTATGACATCTATTTTGCCTTGATCACGCTGGTGGTGCTGATCGCGTACGTGATCTGGACGATATCCATCACCGAATGGCGCACGCGTTTTTACCGCGCGTCGGTCGAGGCCGATACCCGCGCCAGCGCCCGCGCGGTGGACTCGTTGCTCAACTACGAGACGGTCAAGTACTTCAACAACGAAGGCCACGAAGCCGCCCGCTACGACATCAACCTGCAGCAAATGGAAGAGGCCAACGTCAAAAGCTACAAGAGCCTGGCGGTGCTCAACATCGGTCAGAACGCCATTGTCACCCTCGGCGTCACCGCGTTGATGTGGAAAGCCTCGTATGGCGTGGTGATCGGCAAGCTCAGCATCGGCGATCTGGTGCTGGTCAACGCCTATCTGCTGCAAATGGCGATGCCGCTCAATTACCTGGGCATGATGTATCGCGAAGTCAAACAGGCGCTGACCAATATCGAACGGCTCTGGGGCCTGCTCGACGAGGAGCAGGAAGTCCGCGACCGGCCCGAAGCCGTGCCACTGATTGCCACGCGCCCGCGCGTTGTCTTCGACGATGTGCGCTTTGGCTACGATCCGCGCCGCGAAATCCTGCACGGCATCGACTTCGAGATTCCCTCCGGCCATACCGTCGCGGTGGTGGGCCACTCGGGCAGCGGCAAATCCACGCTGGCGCGGCTGCTGTACCGTTTCTACGATGTCGGCGGCGGCGGCATCAGCATCGATGGCAGCGACCTGCGCATGTTGACGCAGGATTCGGTGCGCGCGGCGATCGGCATCGTTCCGCAGGATACCGTGCTGTTCAACGATTCAATCCGCTACAACATCCGTTACGGCCGGCCCAGCGCCAGCGATGCCGAAGTCGAGGAAGCGGCCAAATCCGCGCACATCCACGATTTCATCCTCACCCTGCCCGACGGCTACGACAGCGAAGTCGGCGAGCGCGGACTCAAGCTTTCCGGCGGCGAAAAACAGCGCGTGGCGATCGCGCGCGCGTTGCTGAAAAACCCGGCCATCCTGATTTTCGACGAAGCCACTTCGGCGCTGGATTCGGCCAGCGAGAAAGCCATCCAGGCCGAACTCGACCGCATCGCCATCGGCCGCACGACCTTGATCATCGCGCACCGTCTGTCCACCGTGATGGACGCCGACGAAATCCTGGTGATGGATGCCGGACGCATCATCGAACGCGGCAACCACGCTGCACTGATCGCCAAGGACGGCTACTACGCGTCGATGTGGCGACTGCAACAACAAAGCAGCGGCACGTCGAGTCCGGCATCGCCGCTGTGATGATGCAGCGGCGTTTGCAATGAAATACGAAGGAAAATCATCGCCCGCTAAAACGGCACCGGCATACCGAAATACGGCGCGGCCAACCAGTAGAGGCCGCCCAACACCACAACCACCATGCACACCTTGAACAAGAATCCAACCACTTTGATCGTCAGATAAGCCGCAATGACGATCAATACAATCGCAATCCAATCCATGAACGCTCAGCCCGTTTACCCGAAGGCGATGAGTTTAGCCAATAAACCCGTCCGGCTAGCTGAAGCGGCGTGAGCGGCGACCGAATCTCCGGGCAAACCCGCTAGAATCGTCACCGCGAAATCCGCTTTCCGAACGAATCTTTCCGCCCCCCATGAACGACACCGCCCGCCCCAGCTTCCACGGCTTCGAGCAAATTCCGCTGCGCGAATACGCCGAGCGCGCCTATCTCGATTATTCGATGTATGTGGTGCTCGATCGCGCCCTGCCCTTCCTCGGCGACGGGCTCAAGCCCGTGCAGCGCCGCATCATCTACGCGATGAGCGAGCTGGGCCTGAACGCCGCCGCCAAGCCGAAAAAATCCGCACGCACCGTGGGCGATGTCATCGGCAAATTCCACCCGCACGGCGATTCGGCCTGCTATGAAGCGCTGGTGTTGATGGCGCAGCCGTTTTCCTATCGTTACCCGCTGATCGAAGGCCAGGGCAATTTCGGCTCCACCGATGACCCCAAATCCTTCGCGGCGATGCGCTACACCGAATCCAAGCTCACGCCCATCGCCGAAGTACTGCTGGGCGAACTCGGCCAGGGCACGGCGGAGTGGACCGCGAATTTCGACGGCACGCTGCAGGAGCCTTCGTGGTTGCCAGCGCGATTGCCGCACCTGCTGCTCAACGGCACCACCGGCATCGCCGTGGGCATGGCCACCGACGTGCCGCCGCACAACCTCAACGAAGTGGTCAGCGCGTGCATCCGTTTGCTCGATGATCCCGATGCCAGCGTGCGCGATCTGTGCGAGCACGTGCGCGGTCCCGATTACCCGACCACCGCCGAGATCATCACGCCGGCCAATGACCTGATTTCGATGTATGAAACCGGCAACGGCAGCGTGCGTGCCCGCGCCACCTACTTGCGCGAAGGCAACAACATCGTCCTGACCGCGCTGCCCTACCAGGTATCGCCGTCCAAGATCATGGAACAGATCGCGCTGCAGATGCGCGCCAAGAAACTACCTTGGCTGGAAGACCTGCGCGACGAGTCCGATCACGAAAACCCGGTGCGTCTGGTGCTGGTGCCGCGTTCCAATCGTGTCGATGTCGAAGCCTTGATGGGGCATTTGTTCGCCACCACCGATCTGGAAAAAAGCTTCCGCATCAACTTCAACATCATCGGGCTCGATGGCCGCCCGCAGGTCAAAAACCTCAAATCGCTGCTGGCCGAATGGCTGTCGTTTCGCATCGAAACCGTGCGCAAGCGCCTCAAGCACCGGCTGGAAAAAGTCGAGCGGCGCCTGCACCTGCTCGAAGGCTTACTCGTTGCCTTCCTCAATCTCGATGAAGTCATCCGCATCATCCGCAGCGAGGACGAACCCAAGCCGGCGTTGATGGCGCGCTTCGGGCTGAGCGAAGAACAAACCGACTACATCCTCGACACCAAGCTCAAGCAACTCGCGCGCCTGGAGGAAATGAAGATTCGCGGCGAGCAGGACGAACTCGCCAAGGAACGCGACAAGATCACCGCCACGCTCGGCTCCAACGCCAAGCTGAAAAAGCAGGTGAAGGACGAATTGCTCGGCGACGCCAAGAAGTTCGGCGACGCCCGCCGCTCACCGATCGTGCAGCGCGAGGTGGCGCAAGCGATCAACGAATCCGAGCTGGTGCCCAGCGAGCCGGTGACCATCGTCGTCTCGGCCAAGGGCTGGGTGCGCGCCGCCAAAGGGCATGAAGTCGATGCGGCAGCACTGAGTTATCGCGATGGTGACAATCTGCTGCAAGCCGTGCGCGGCCGCAGCACGCAACAGGTGGCCTTCCTCGATTCCTCCGGCCGCAGCTATTCGACATTGGCACACACGCTACCTTCGGCGCGCGGCAACGGCGAGCCGCTGACCGGCCGATTCACGCTACCGGCGGGCGCGGTGTTCGTCGGCGCGGCGACCGCCGACAACGATGCACGCTTCGTGCTCGCTTCGAGTTTCGGTTATGGCTTCGTCACGCGCTTCGAGAATTTCACCGGCCGCAACAAGGCCGGCAAGCAACTGATCAATGCCGACGATGCCGCGACGATCCTGCCGCCAGCGCCAGTCACCGACGCCGCCAGCGACTGGATCGTGTCGGTCACCTCCAGCGGCCACTTGCTGGCGTTCCCGATCCGCGACCTGCCCGAGCTGGACAAGGGCAAGGGCAACAAGCTGATCCAGATTCCCCCAGCGAAACTCAAATCCGGCGATGAGAAAGTCATCGCCGTCGCCAGCGTGCGCCAAGGCGGCGAACTCACGCTCTATTGCGGCCAGCGCAAACTCATCCTGAGCTGGCGCGACCTGCAAGCCTACGAAGGCGCGCGCGCCGCACGCGGCCATGCCTTGCCGCGCGGGTTCCAACGAGTGGATCGAATCGAAAGCGCATGAAGCGGCACGAATCATCGTAGGAGCGATGGCGGTCGCGATTATTTCCTCGCGATCACCATCGTTTCTACAAAAGCTCGGAAAAAATTCGCGACCTCTTCGCGATCGCTATCGTTCCTACAAAACTCAGGCCGCACAATGCACGTCACGCATTGGCCGCCACATGCACGCCGGCCACCGCACGTCCCGAAGGATCCGCCGCCTTGGCGAACGACGGATCCCAGGCAATCGCCGCAGCCGATGAACAAGCAATCGATGGCCCACCGGGCACGGTGCCGGCGCAACTGGCATCGGGAAAGGTCTGCTCGAACAGGCGGCGATACAGGAATGCTTCCTTGGTGCTCGGCGTGTTGAGTGGATAGGTCTGCGCGGCGCGAGCCATTTCCAGATCGCTGATGGTTTTCTCGGCATGCGCCTTGAGCGAATCGATCCAGCTATAGCCGACGCCATCGCTGAACTGCTCCTTCTGCCGCCACAAAATGCTGTCGGGCAACGCACCGACGAACGCCTCGCGCAACACCGATTTTTCGATCCTGCCCTGGCGAGCGCGCTTGTGTTCGGCGTCCATCGACATCGCCACGTCGAGGAATTCCAAATCCAGAAACGGCACCCGCGCTTCCACGCCCCAGGCCGCCATCGCCTTGTTGGCGCGGTTGCAATCGTACAGATGCAACGCATCGAGCTTGCGCACGGTTTCCTCATGGAAGGCCGGTGCCGATGGCGCTTTATGGAAATATAGATAGCCGCCGAAGATCTCGTCCGAACCCTCGCCTGAGAGCACCATTTTCACGCCCATCGCCTTGATTCGCCGCGCCATCAGGTACATCGGCGTGGAAGCGCGGATCGAAGTGACATCGTAGGTTTCGATATGCGCGATGACATCGGGCAGCGCGTCCAACCCTTCCTGCACGGTGAACTTGAATTCGTGATGGGTGGTGTCCAGCGCCTTGGCCGCCACGCGCGCGGCGGCGAGATCGGGTGAGCCTTCCAGGCCAATCGCGAACGAATGCAGACGCGGCCACCAGGCTTCATCGCGATCGTCGGACTCGATGCGGTGCCGGGCGAAATGCGCCGCGCACGCCGCCACCAAAGAAGAATCCAACCCGCCCGACAACAGCACGCCATACGGCACGTCGGTCATCATCTGCCGATGCACGGCGGCCTCGAACGCGGCGCGCAAATCCTTCGGCGCCACTTCAACGCCGCGCGTGGTCTCGTAATCGCGCCACGGCCGCTGCCAATAACGCACCGGCTGACCGACGCGGCTATCGAGATAATGGCCCGGCGGAAATACTTCGATATCGGCGCACACACCGACCAATGCCTTCATTTCCGAGGCCACGTAAAGCCGGCCAGCGCTGTCGTGCCCGAGATACAGTGGGCACACGCCCATCGGGTCACGGGCAATCAAATAGCGCCGCTCGACCGCATCCCAAAGCGCGAAGGCGAAGATACCGTTGAGCTCGCCCAGGAAATCCGCGCCGCGCTGGCGATACAGCGCGTTGATCACCTCGCAGTCGGAATCGGTCTGGAATTCATAACGCTCGCCGACGCCGCGGCGCAGTTCGCGGTGGTTGTAGATCTCGCCGTTCACCGCCAGCGCCAGTCCGCCATCGGCCGAACGCAAAGGCTGCGCGCCGGAAGAAACACCGACGATCGCCAGACGCTCATGCACCAACACCGCGCCGTCATCAACGTACACACCACTCCAGTCCGGGCCGCGATGCCGCTGTCGGCCGGACAGTTCCAGCGCCTGCCGGCGCAGTGCCGCAAGATCGGTGCCTTGGGCCAGATCGAAGATGCCGAGTATCGAACACATGGGTCGTTTCCTTTTTGGTGAGTTGAAGTTTTGGATCGCGCAAACGGAAACGGCCCGCACCAGGGTCAGTGCGGGCCGTCGTTGGATTCAGGAGTGCTGGTTAATCGCGCCTAATCGTCGACCCGCCAAGGGGCGTTGGTATTATTGTTATTGCGATTATTGTTGCGATTGCTATCGCGGTTGCTTTGGCGCACGGCCTCGGCCCGGCGGGAAGCCTGGGCAACGAAAATGGCGGCGGTCAAAAGGCGATGCATGGGCCGACTATAGCGCAACCTCGCTCTGGCGCAAGCCCCCTGCCGATGCGAGCATGCACGCTGCCCTTTCGGACACGATGCCATGACCCGAGTGCTGCGCCTGCTGCTTCGCCTGTTCCTGCTATTGCTGTTGCTGCTGCTATTGACCGCATTGGCCGGTTGGTGGGCGATGCGCGGCAGCCTGGCGACACTCGATGGCGAGCTGTCATTGCCCGGCTTGTCGGCGCCGGTCAATATCGAACGCGATGCGTTGGGCGTGGTCACCATCCACGCCGCCAACGAAACCGATGCTGCACGTGCGCTCGGTTATGTGCACGGGCAGGAGCGCTTTTTCGAAATGGATTTGCTGCGCCGCACCGCCGCCGGCGAGTTGTCGGAACTGTTCGGCAAGGTCGCGTTGAAGAAAGACCAATCCGCGCGCGTGCATCGTTTGCGCGCACGCATCACCGACAATATGGCGGCGGTTGCCGGCGATAAATTGCCTGTGCTCGTTGCCTATGGCGAAGGCGTCAATGCCGGCTTGCAACAACTCAGAGTGCGGCCCTGGCCGTACCTGCTGCTGCGCAGCAAACCCAAACCTTGGCAACCGGCGGATTCGGCATTGGCCGGCTACGCGATGTTCTTCGATCTGCAGGACGAGTCGAACTCGCGCGAACTCGCATTGTGGAAAATCAAACAAAACGTGCCCGAGGCTTTGTATCGATTGATCGCAGCGCAAGGCACGCAATGGGATGCGCCGCTCGTTGGCCCGGCCTATGGCAACGTGCCCTTGCCCAGCGCCGAGGAACTCGACCTTCGCCGATTGCCGATGCCCAGCGATGACGTCGATCACGCCATCTCCGAACCGGCCGCGCCGGGCAGCAACAATTTCGCCGTGGCCGGCGCGCTCACCCAGGACGGCCGCGCCATCGTCGCCAACGACATGCACCTGAGTCTGCGCGCGCCGGGCATCTGGTTCCGTGCACGACTGCTGTACGACGATGTGAAAGCGCCCGGTGGAAAAGCCGATGTCAGCGGTTTCACTCTGCCCGGCATTCCTTCGGTGATCGTCGGCAGCAACCGTCATGTGGCGTGGGGATTCACCAACAGCTATGGCGATTGGCTGGATTTTTTCCGTATCGAATGGGCCGATGCCGCGCATACGCAATACCGCAGCGTAAACGGCACGGAACCAGTGCATGTCGTGCACGAAACCATTGCCGTGAAAGGCGAGCCGAATGTCGATTTTCCGGTGCGCGAAACCCGCTGGGGCCCGATCACCCAGGAACTCGACAGCAAGCAATCCCTGGCATTGCGCTGGTCGGCACAATTCCCGGGCGCCTTGAATTTCAGCTTGGCGCATTTGGCCAATGCCGCCAATCTCGATGCTGCACTTGAACAAGCCGGCGGCGTCGGCATTCCCGGACAGAACCTGGTCATCGCCGATCGTGATGGCCGAATCGCCTGGCGCTTGACCGCGCAAATGCCCAAACGCGTGGGCGATTGCGATGCGACCGCGCCCATCGAAACCAGCGGCGATTGCTATTGGGGTGGCTGGCGTGCGCCCGGCGAAAATCCGCGCCTAGTCGATCCGCCCAGCCATCGCCTGTGGACGGCCAATGCACGTGTCGTCGATGGCGATGCGCTGAAACTGATCGGCGATTCCGGTTACGCCAACGGTGCGCGCGCCAAGCAGATCCGCGATGATCTGTTCGCGAAAAACCGATTCGACGAACATGATTTGCTGTCGATCGCGCTTGACGATCGCGCGTTGTTTCTCGAACGCTGGTGGCAGTTGCTGCGAACGCAAGCGCAGTCATCCAAGGATCCCGCCTGGCAGCACATCGAAGCGGCGACACGGCACTGGGAAGGCCGCGCTGAGCCCGACGCGGTGAGTTACCGCATCGTTCGCGGCTGGCGGCTGTTAGTCATCGAGCGCATCACCCATGGCCTGATGGCGCCGGCGATGGTTGCGCAAGGCAAGGATTTCGTGATGCCCGATCTGCCGCAGATCGAAGGCGTCGCCTGGGAACTGGTATCGCAGAGACCGGCACATCTGTTGCCGCGCAAGTTCGCCAGTTGGGATGCGCTGCTGCTCGATGCCGCACGCGACCTCGATCTACAACTCCAGGCCAAAGGCCCGCTGGCGCAACGCACCTGGGGCGAGCGCAACGCCGCCGCCATTTGCCATCCGCTGGCGGGCGCGCTGCCGGCGCTGATCAAGCCACTGTTGTGCATGCCAGCCGATCCACTGGCCGGCGACATGAACATGCCGCGCGTGGTCGCGCCCAGCTTCGGCGCGTCCGAACGCATGGTCGTCGCACCCGGCCATGAACAAGACGGCATCATCCACATGCCCGCCGGACAAAGCGGAAATCCGCTATCGCCCTTCTGGAGCGCGGGGCACGAGGCCTGGGTCCGCGGCGAACCGACGCCGTTCCTGCCGGGCAAGCTGCAATACAAGATGACGATGAATCCGTAGGAATGACGAATCCGTAGGAGCGATGGCGATTGACCAAATCCGTTGTTTCCTTTCGAGAGGCCATTTCGGCAAGCAGGTAAGCGAAAGGTAGCCACTGCAGAGGTAGGCTTGATCGTGATTGCCATCGCTCCTACGATCCAAGCCCGCTCTTGTTCGATCGACCGCGCTTCGCGACCAGTTCCGATTCAGCGTCCGGGCCGCACTATCGGCCTGAGTGCGTGCTGATCAGAGAATTCAGGAGAACCGCCATGACGGTATATCTCGACCACTTCCTGGTGCCGGCCCGCCATAAGGCCGCCTCGGCGAAACTCCTTGCCAAACTCCTCGGCGTTCCCTGGGCGAAAGCGGATGGCCCGTTCTGTCCCGTGTACGTGAACGATGGACTCACGCTCGACTTCGATGAAACAGAAGGGCCTTTTCCCGTGCACCACTACTGCTTTCGCGTGGGGCAAGCAGAGTTCGACGCCATTCTCGAAAGGATCAAAGCCGCGGGAATCGAATACCGCAGCAACCCGCACGGCCCGGCCGACCGGCAGGTCAACACCGAGCACGGAGGCAGCATCGTTTACTGGAACGAGCCCGACGGGCATATCTGGGAGCTTCTGACCGTCAGCTACGCACGCCAGAACGCCGGGTAATTCGCCATATGAATCGGCGTCGAATCCGCAGGAGCGATGAAACCCACTCCAGGATTTCGCTGCGGTCGTCGCGCTCCTACGCGCGAGAAGCGTTTGCCTTGGGCAACAACAACCGTTCGGCGATTTCGCGATACAGCGCCGGCAACCGTTCGAGTTCGTCGAGCGATACGTGCTCATCGACCTTGTGGATGCTGGCGTTGACCGGCCCCATTTCGATCACCTCCGCGCCCATCGTCGCGATGAAGCGCGCATCCGACGTGCCGCCGCCGGTGTTTTCTTCCGGCGTGATTGCGCAGCGGGCGATGATGGTTTCGCGCACCGCCTGGCGCAACCGGCCTTCGCCGGTCAGGAACGGTTCGCCGCCGCGATGCCAATGAATCTGGTAATCCAAGCCGTGCGCATCGAGTACCGCATGCACTTCACGCTCCAGATCGGCGGCCTGCCACCCGGGGTTGTAGCGGAAGTTGAATACGACCTCGCAACTTCCGGGAATGACATTGTTGGCCCCGGTGCCGGCATGGATGTTGGAAATCTGGAAACTCGAAGGCGGAAATTCCGACGTGCTGGAACGCACATGTGTCGCGGCAGGCAAGGTGTCGGAAGCGGCCGGATAACCCGAATCCCATTGCCTTGCACACAGTTCCACAAGCGCCGGCATCGCCTGGTGGATCGGATTGCGCGCGCGCTCGGGATAAGCGACATGCCCCTGGATGCCGCGCACGGTCAACGTGCCCGACAAGGTGCCACGGCGGCCGACCCGCAACAGATCGCCGAGGCGTTCCTTCGATGACGGCTCGCCGGTGATGCAGTAATCGATGGCTTGCCCAGTCGCGCGAAAATGTTCGACCACCTTGCGCACGCCATCGATCGCATCGCCTTCTTCGTCGGAAGTCAGCAAGACCGCCACCGTGCCAGCATGATCGGGGTGATTGGCCACGAACTCTTCCAGCGCCACCACGAACGCGGCCACGCTGCCTTTCATGTCCGCTGCGCCGCGCCCATAAAGGCAACCGTCGCGAATGGTCGGCACGAACGGAGCGCTGGTCCACTTCTCGACTGGCCCGGCCGGCACCACATCGGTGTGGCCGAGAAACACCAGCACCGGTGAACCCTCGCCATGCGTGGCCCAAAGGTTTTTCACTGCGCCGAAATACAGACGCTGGATCGCGAAACCGGATTTCTCCAATCGCTCGGCAACGACATCCTGACAACCTTCATCGTCGGGCGTGACCGATGGACGGGCGATCAAGTCCTGAGTCAAATCGAGCACGCTGGTCAATGAGTTCATCGAAGCTGCCTGTTCTTGTTAATCATTCCTCGTCACCTCGACAAGGGCATCAACCGCGTGCCGACGCTACCACTGCCGCAACGAGGAATCGCAAATCATGCAACGACCGCTCCTATCCCGCAGCACTCGCAAGTAATTTATCCGGCCGTCCCGAAACGCTGCTTGAAGCCATTATCGGTGAAGCCGACACTGACCATACCATCGTCGGTAATCACGACCGGACGCTTGACCAGTGTCGGATATTCCTTGATCAACAATGTCCATTCCGGGTCTGAGTACGGCGTTTTGCGCGCGTCAGGCAAATTGCGCCAGGTGGTCGAAGCACGATTGACCAGCTTGTCCCAACCGCCCAATTGCGCCGCCCATTGCTTGAGCATGTCAGGCGCGACGCGCTGGGCGCGGTAATCGACGAAAGCATGCTCGACGCCAAAACGCTTCAACCAGTTGCGCGCTTTCTTGCAGGTGTCGCAATTGTCCAAACCATAAACAGTGACCACGACGACTCCTTGGTTCCATTATTCCGGCAATGGCCGGAACATTGCCTGAAAACTCCGGCCGGCGCCGCAATGGCGCATCGACGCAATCACGGTCACTCCACCGCCCCGCGCAGCAATTCATTGACCGATGTCTTGGCGCGCGTTTTGGCATCGACCTGCTTGACGATCACCGCGCAGTACAGCGAATACTTGCCGTCGGCCGAAGGCAGCGACCCGGAAACGACCACGCTACCGGCTGGTACGCGTCCGTAGGAAATCTCGCCGGTCGCGCGGTTGTAGATGCGCGTGCTCTGGCCGATGAACACGCCCATGCCGATCACGCTGCCGCGCTCGACGATCACGCCCTCGACCACTTCCGAACGCGCGCCGATGAAGCAATCATCCTCGATGATGGTCGGCGTGGCCTGCAGCGGCTCCAGCACGCCGCCGATGCCGGCGCCGCCGGACAAGTGGCAACGCGCGCCCACTTGCGCGCACGAACCGACCGTCGCCCAGGTATCGACCATCGTCCCGGCACCGACATAAGCGCCGATGTTGACGAAGCTCGGCATCAGCACCACGTCCTTGCCCAGATGCGCGCCACGGCGCACCACCGCGCCCGGCACGATACGCGCGCCGAGTTCGCGAAAATCCGCCTCATCGAATCCCTCGAAACGCGTGGGCACTTTGTCCCAGTAAGGACCGGGCGAACCGGCCGTCAAATGCATGTCGTTGCAGCGGAAATAAAGCAGCACCGCTTTCTTCAACCATTCGTTGACCTTCCAACCATCGCTGCCCGGTTCGGCGACACGCGCATGGCCCGATTCGAGCAAGGCGATCGCCTGCTCCACCGAGGGCCGGGTCGATCCGTCGATTTCGGCGGCGGTCAGATTGGCGCGACGCTCGAACGCATCTTCGATGATCGTGCGCAAATGTTCGTTATTGTCTGGCTTTTTCTTTGCCATGCTCCGTCTCTCCTTCCAGGCAGGCGATCAGCGCGCTGCGCATGGTTTCCAATGATTGCCGATCGGCGACCGCATGATCGCGGCGGTCGCTGAGCAGGAAAAAATCCTCGACCCGCTCGCCGAACGTGGCGATGCGCGCGTCATGCACGCGCAGATGGTGCGCGCGCAGCACCTGCGCGACATCGGCGAGCAGGCCCGGACGGTCGGTGCCGACCAGGCTGAGCCGCGTGCGCAGTCCATCTTCGAGGGTGTCGAACTCCACGCGCACCGGCACGCGGAAATGCCGCAGCAACCGCGGCGTCGCGCGTCGCGCCGGCCGCACCGAGGCCGGATCGCGCAAGGCCTTGCGCAGCGTTTCGACAATGCGCGCCGGCTCCGGCTGGTAGGCGCTGGCCAGCACCTGGAAATTGTCCAGCGCGCAGCCATCGCTCGAATTGAGGATGCGCGCATCGAGCACGCTCAGGCCGAGCCGGTCGAGCGTGGCCACCAACGCGGCGAACAGACCATCACGATCGGGCGTGCGCACGAACACCTCGAAACTGCCCGGTGTATCGTGGCCGCGCACCAGCACCTGCGAAGCCAGATGCGCCTGCGCCAGAATGCCTTCGGTCTGCCAGACCAGTTGTTCGGGCCGATAGCGAAGGAACGCCTGATCGGGGAAAGCCGCCCACAAGCGCTGGACCGCCGCTTCGTCGTAGCCGGAGTCGAGCAATTTCGCCAAGGCCATGTTGGCGGTGTCGGCCTGGATGTCCTCGGCGTTGAGCGGCAGTTCCAGGCCACGCCGCAAGGCATAGCGCGTGGCGGTATGCAGATCGGCTAGCAGACGATCCTTCCAACTGTTCCAAAGCTTCGGACTGGTGCCGGCGATATCGGCGCAGGTGAGCAGGTACAGGTAATCGAGATGTTCGCGGTCGGCGACCTTGGTAGCGAAGGCGGTCACCACTTGCGGGTCGGAAATATCCTGGCGCTGCGCAGTCACCGACATCAGCAGATGTTCACGCACCAGCCACGCCAGCAATTGCACATCGGCGCTGGGCAAATCGTGCGCCTGGGCGAATGCGCGCACGTCCTCGGCGCCGAGTTGGGAGTGATCGCCGCCGCGGCCTTTGGCGATATCGTGGAACAGCCCGGCGATCAGCAACAGGAACGGCTTGCGCAGGCGCGGCACGACTTCCCAGGTCATGGCGAAACCCGGCACCGGTCCGTGCAGCATATCATCGAGAATGCGCAGCACCGTCAGTGTGTGTTGATCGACCGTATAGACATGGAACAAGTCGTACTGCATGCGCCCGGAGACTTTGCCGAACTCGGGCAGATAGCGCGCCAGCACGCCGAGCCGGGCCATGCGCCGAAGCGTTGTCACGCCGCTGGCATCCGATATCGACTCGATGAATCGCGCGCGCACTTCGGCCGGTTCATCGCGATAGCCATTGATGGCAGGTAGCGATTCGGCCAGGGCGCGAGCCGTTTCCGAATGCAGGCCGCGCACGTTTTCCAGCCGCGACCACACCGCGAACAAAGTCAGCACATCCGCCATGCCACGCGCCAGTCGCGTCACATCGATCATCGCCAGGTAACCGTGGCGCAGCTCGAAGCCCGGCTCCACCGGCACCGGCGCGGCCTCGCCGGCAAGCTGCTCCTCGAAGCGCTGCAACAGGCGATCGTTGATGCGCAACATCGTGGCCGCCGCACGGAAAAATCCCTGCATCATCTGCTCGACCGCGAGATTGCCCGCCTCGTCATGAAACCCCATCAGCGCGGCCAAAGCTTTTTGATGGTCGAACAACAATCGCTCTTCATGCCGGCCGGCGATCAGATGCAAACCGAAACGCAATCTGGCCAACACTTGCCAATCGCGTTCGAGCGAGTTGCATTCGTCCTCGCCCAGCAAACCCAGCGGCACCAGCGCACGCAGGCCGGGCGCGCCATACAGGCGCATGCCCATCCAGGTGACCGTGTGCAAATCACGCAGGCCGCCCGGCCCTTCTTTCAGGTTCGGTTCGAGGTTATCGGCGGTGTCGTTGTAGCGGGCGTGACGGGCGCGTTGTTCTTCGCGCTTGGCTTCGAAATATTTTTTCGGCGGCCATAGTTGATTCGGCGCCAGCGCGGTAACCAACTGCGCCAGTGACTGCTCCTCGCCCGTCAGCAAACGCAGCTCCATCATCGAGGTGAGCGTGGCGATGTCATCGCGCGCGGCATCGGCGCATTCGCGCAGCGAACGCACGGCATGGCCGGCGGCCAATCCGGCATCCCAGAGCAAGGCGAAAAAGCGCGCCAGTTCCGGTTCGCAGGTTTTTTGTGCTTGAGGTTCGGCCAACACCAGCAAATCGATATCCGATTGCGGATACAGCTCGCCGCGCCCGTAGCCGCCGGTGGACAGCAGGCTCAATCCATCGCATTGCCCCAGGCAACGCTGCCAGGCCGAAACCACCAATGTATCGATCAGGGCGCAATGCTGGCCGATCAGGCGCTCGATGTCCTGGCCTTGCGCGAACGATTGCCGTTGCGTATCGCGATGCTCGGCCAGCGCCGACTTCGCCAGCTCGCGCCAGGCCGCATCGTCTCCCGCCTGCAACAAAGGCATGGCCAGCCGATCAGCCGGCGCGCCCGGGCTCACAGATCGTTGTCGTCGCCCGGCAGCCGGGTAAGGATCTCGACGCCCTCGTCAGTCACCACCACCGTGTGCTCCCACTGCGCCGAGAGCGAGCGGTCCTTGGTCACCACCGTCCAGCCGTCGGGCATCAGGCGGGTATGGCGCGCGCCTTCGTTGACCATGGGTTCGATGGTGAAAGTCATGCCTTTCTCCAGCCGGAAACCCGTGCCCGGCGTGCCGTAGTGCAACACCTGTGGGTCTTCGTGATAGACCCGGCCGATGCCGTGACCGCAATACTCGCGCACCACCGAAAAACGCTCGGCCTCGACATGCGTCTGGATAGCATGGCCGATATCGCCCAGGGTCGCGCCCGGGCGCACCGTGCGGATGCCCTTGAACATCGCCTCACGGGTCACGGTAACCAAACGTTGCGCCTTCACCGAGGGCTTGCCGACGATGTACATGCGGCTGGTGTCGCCGTGGAATCCATCCTTGATGACGGTGACATCGATATTGATGATGTCGCCTTCCTTGAGAATCTTCGATTCGCTGGGAATGCCGTGGCAGATGACGTTGTTGACCGAGGAACAAATGGTCGCCGGAAACCCCTTGTAGCCGACATTGGCCGGAATCGCCTGTTGCACGTTGACGATGTGATCGAAGCAGATACGGTCGAGTTCGGCGGTGCTCACCCCCGGTTTGACGTGCGAGGCGACGATTTGCAGCACCTCGGCGGCCAGGCGGCCGGCAACGCGCATCTTTTCGATTTCTTCGGGGGTCTTGATCGATACTCTCATGGCCTCGATTATCCAACAGTTGCAAGGGTTTAGGCCAGCCCGCTATACTTCGCGGGCTTTTTTGGCCGCCCACGCCGAGCGTCATCGGTGAATTCACACATCTGGCCCATCCCCGCCCCGGGGTGCCTTGATCGGCTTTGAAGATCGAGGTTCGAGGCGGCAGCCAGGTGGAGGCCCAACCCCGGAACCCTACCTGCCGCCCTGCGGCAACGGTTCCTATTTCGCAAGGAAAGTCCCATGACCCAAGTCACCATGCGCCAGATGCTGGAAGCCGGCGTTCATTTCGGCCACCAGACCCGCTACTGGAATCCCAAGATGGGCCCGTACATTTTCGGCGCCCGCGGCAAGATCCACATCATCAATCTCGAAAAGACCCTGCCCCTGTTCCAGGATGCGATGAACTTCGTCTCCGCCCTGGCCCAGAAGCGCGGCACCATCCTGTTCGTCGGCACCAAGCGCTCGGCCCGCGACTCGATCAAGGAAGAAGCCGAACGCTGCGGCATGCCCTACATGAGCATGCGCTGGCTCGGCGGCACCCTGACCAACTTCCGCACCGTCAAGCAGTCGGTGTCGCGCCTGAAGGAACTCGAAGCCGGCGAAACCGACGGCACCTTCCTGAAAATGGTCAAGCATGAAGTGCTCGGCCTGCGCCGCGAGCGCGACAAGCTGCTCGCCTCGCTCGGCGGCATCAAGGAAATGAGCCGTCTGCCCGACGCCCTGTTCGTGATCGACATCGGCCACGAAAACATCGCCGTGCAGGAAGCCAAGAAGCTCGGCATCCCGGTCATCGCCGTGGTCGATACCAACTACGATCCGTCGCTGGTTGATTACCCGATCCCCGGCAACGACGACGCCATCCGCGCCGTGCAGTTGTACGTGCGCGCCGCCGCCGACTCGGTGCTCGAAGGCAAGGCCGCCGCGCCGATGGCCGCCAGCCGCGACGACGAGTTCGTCGAACTCGACGCCGAAGGCAACCCGGTCGCCAAGGAAGACAAGAAGGCCGCCCCGCGCCGCGCGCCGCCGAAGAAAGGCGCTCCGCGCCGTGACGGCGGCCGTCCGGACAAGCGCGACGGTCGGTAATCACCCGGTAATCGCTGATCCACCCTGCGATGCCCGGTCTCCGGGCCGGCATCGCTGAACGGTCCAGCCGTTCCAACCTGCGGGAGCAAGGCATCGCTCCCGTCGCTCGAAACCATCTACGACACATCACTGCGCGCCGATCCGATTCGTCGCGCCGTCTCATTTGAAACCGAGAGGTAACCCATGGAAATCACCGCCAGCCTGGTCAAGGAACTGCGCGAGCGCTCCGGCGCCGGCATGATGGAATGCAAGAAAGCGCTTGCCGAACAAAACGGCGACATCGAATTGGCGATGGAGTACCTGCGCAAGTCCGGCCTTGCCAAGGCCGACAAGAAAGCCGACCGCGTGGCCGCCGAAGGCCGTGTGGTCATGGCCAGCAACGGCGGCAAGGCCGTGCTCGTGGAAATCAATTCCGAAACCGACTTCGTGGCCAAGGACGAGAACTTCCTCGCCTTCGCCAGCGCTGTCGCCGATGCCGCGCTGTCCAGCGGCGCGGCCGATGTCGAGGCGCTCAAGTCCGCCAAGCTCGGCAGCGGCACCGTTGAGGAAGCCCGCCAGGCGCTGGTCGCCAAGGTCGGCGAGAACGTCCAGGTGCGCCGCCTGTCGAAGATCGACAGCGGCAACAATGTCGGCGCCTACATCCACGGCGGCCGCATCGGCGTGCTGGTCGAAACCAAGGGCGGCGACATCGAGTTCGCGCGTGGCGTGGCCATGCACGTGGCGGCGATGAACCCGCCGTACAACAAAGCCGCTGATGTCCCGGCCGATTTCATCGCCAAGGAAAAGGAAATCGAGCTGGCCAAAATGTCGGACAAGGACAGAGCCAAGCCGGCGGAAATCCTCGAGAAGATCATCGGTGGCAAGGTCGCCAAGATCATCAACGAGAACACTCTGCACGGCCAGGCTTACGTGCTCAACACTGACCAGACCGTCGAAGCCGCCGCCAAGGCCGCAGGCGCCGACATCATCGGCTTCCAGCGCCTAGTGGTTGGCGAGGGCATCGAGAAGGTGGTGGAAGACTACGCCGCCGAAGTGATGAAGCAGGCCGGCCTGGCCTGAGCATCTTTCTTATTCGTTTGCCGGGAGAGCCCGGATTCGACGAGATACACCAGCAACGATGTTTGAACACAAAAACCCGCGAGCGATCGCGGGTTTTTTGTTGCGTCTGTGACGCACAAATGTCTGTGTCGAAACGGCCGCTCCGGCACGTCAAATCTTCATGCGGACAAAGACCGGATTCATTGTTTTCCAGCGCACGGCCAAAGCCAGCGAACCCAGTGCGATCAAGACGCCTGACAACAAAACCGGGAACGATTCTCCAGTCCGGTTACGGACCCGACAATTTGGCGCGGCGAAGCTCATCCATGTATCGCCCCTTGTCGAACCCAACGACCAGCGTGTCGCCGATCAACACCACCGGCACGCTCTGGATCGAATATTTTTCCTGGATGACGCGGAACCTCGACTGCGCGGCCTCATCCTTGTCGACGACGTAGTCCCGGTATCGGGTTTTGTTCGCGGCAAAGAATTCGCGGGCCTGTTTGCAATACGGACAGGTCGATGTGCCGAACAAAATCACCTGGTTTCCCGCTTGCGCGTATTGGTTGGAAAAATCTCCGTGCGTTATCTGCAGTTGGCCATCGTTATTGGACAACTTCGAGTAGCCATACATCACCGCGGTGCCGGCAAGCACGCCGAGCACGCAAAACCCAAGCAACATCAGAATGTTTTTCATCGCCGTCCCTGCAATGTTCGATGAGGTGGCTGCCGCAGATGCGGCAGCCACCTGGTTGGGATACCCCCGATCTATCTTTCCCGCACGCAGCAAGGCAGATCGGGAGCTTTCGACAGACAATCCTCTTCTATCGCATCAGGGAATCGGGCAGCCACTAATACGCAGGCAGTTGTAATAGTAGATCTCGCATTTTGCAGGAGCGGTATCGCTGCCGTCGCATTCGGGATGCTGTTCCATGCACGCGGCCACTTTGGCGCCATCGCATACCGCATATACCTGCACCGCAAAAGTAAGACCGAAAACGAAAGCGCAGGCCAGTGCCAATTTCTTGCTGTTCATTGGAACTCCTTATTGGAAATGAGCGCACTGTCTGTGCGCCCGTGGTTTCCGGCAAAGGAAAAAACAGGGGCCCGCATCCGAAATACTTCGCGATGGGATATCACACATCATTCATTCAAAGCAGAGCCGGGCGTCGTCTTGCTGCGACGCGGCAACGCAACTGATTATTTATGTACGTCAGCCGCATCCCCATGCAGGCCCCGTTACGACCTCTCCCATCGCACCCCATTCGAACGTGGCCGATGGCCAACGCTACGAAAATATTCTTTGCAATGGAAAATTCAAAACCTCCCTGTTCAATCCAATGCCGGGTCGAATCAAGGAATCGGGCAACCTGCAGCAGTCAGGCACCGGTAATAGGCTATCTCGCATTCGCCAGTCGGATCGCCGCCAGAGGCGTCCAGGCATGCACTGTAATTCGCGTTGCAGATTCCAGCCTTGGTGCCATTGCACACGGCATAAACTTGCATTGCAAAAGTAAGACCGAAAACGAAAGCGCAAACAGCAGCCAGTTTCTTGCTTTTCATAGAAACTCCTCGTTTGTCGTATACGCACGATCAGTGCGCCCGGTGTTTCTAGCAACCGGAAAAACGCAGTGTCAACCGCATCCACCGAACTTTGTGATGCGACTCCCAAAACGTTTCGCTTTTTATCGCACAGGAAAAATTGCATGCAACTGATCGCACTGCAGCAATTCTTGCGGCGCTGGCAGCTTCGGCTCTGCTTCCCGGCCATCGTCGGCGAGATGATCAAAACCCTTGCGCGATGATGTGCGGACTCGCGTTCGCACCTGGATTGCACGGTCTGTCGCATTGCGATTGCCATCGGCACCCAACGCACCCAAAATGCGATGACGTTTTTTTGATCAACGGCAACCCACGTGTCCAGCGACCTTTCCCAACTGCGTTCGCAAATCGACCGACTCGATGACGAACTGATCCAACTGCTGGCGCAACGCGCCCGATTGACCGCCTCGGTGGGCCAATACAAGATCGCCCACGGCCTGCCGCTGTATGTGCCCGAGCGCGAAGCGGAGCTGCTGGCCGCCCGGCGGGAAAAGGCATCGGCCGCCCGCGTCAATCCCGATCTGGTCGAAGACGTGCTGCGCCGGGTGATGCGCGAATCCTATTCCACCCAGGAGGCGAGGTTTCCGGCGACCGGCGACCTGTCCCGGCCGGTGGTGATCGTCGGTGGCGGCGGAGCCTTGGGACGTTGCCTGGGAACGTTCTTCGAGCGCTCCGGCTACACCCTGCGCACATTGGAAAAGGACGATTGGGACCAGGCGCAAACTCTGCTTGCCGATGCCTCCCTGGTGTTGATGGCGGTGCCGATCGACCGCACCTGCGCGGTGATTCGCGCCCTGCCCATGCTGCCCGCCGATTGCGTGCTGGCCGATGTCACCAGTATCAAGAGCGCACCACTGCAGGCGATGCTCGACAGCCACGCCGGACCGGTGGTCGGATTGCATCCGATGTTCGGCCCGGACGTGAAGAGCTTGGCCAAGCAGGTGATCGTGGTCTGTCATGGCCGCGACCAGGCACACTACCAATGGCTGATCGATCAGATGAGCCTGTGGGGCGCCGTGCTTCGCGAGGAACCACCCGAGCAGCACGACCGCGCGATGGCATTGATCCAGGCCATGCGCCATTTCACCAGCATGGTCTATGGCGTGTTCTTGCAGCAGCAGGGCGCCGATTTGCAGGAACTGATGCGGTTGAGCTCGCCGATCTACCGGCTGGAACTGGCGATGGTCGGCCGATTGTTCGCGCAAAGCCCGGTGCTGTATGCCGACATCATCATGGCCGCGACTCGCCTGCCCAACCTGCTCGCCGACTACCGGCAGGTGCTGGACGATTTGTTGCAACTGGTGCGCGACGGCCAACGCGACGCCTTGATCGAGCGCTTCAATCACACGCAAGGTTATTTCGGCGATCTGGCCCCGGCATTGCTGCGCGAAAGCAGCGAGCTGTTGCGCAAAGCCCACGATAGCCGCGACCCCGGCCGCGGCTGAATCCTGTCGTTGTTTGGCGCCATGCTCGAATGAAACGAGGATGCGATTCACGCATCGTCGCGATAGCCGGTTTCAGAGCTTCGGCAAATACACCAGCGGATCGACCGGCTTGCCGTTGTAGCGGATCTCGAAATGCAGCATGTCGCGAACCGCGCCGGTGCTGCCCATTTCCGCGACTGCATCGCCGGCCTTGACCGTAGCACCTTCGGCAACCAGGCGGCGGCGATTGTGCGCGTAGGCCGAGAGCCATTGCTCGTTGTGCTTGATGATGATCAGCTCACCATAGCCGACCAAGCCCGCACCGGAGTACACCACTACGCCATCGGCGGCGGCGGCGATGGTCTGTCCGGATTTGCCGGCGATATCGATGCCTTGCTGGGTTTGTTCACCGGCGACGAAGGAACCGACGATCTGGCCTTTGACCGGCCAGCGCCAATTCAATCCCGATGACACCGGAGGAGGAGGAGGAGGAGGCGGTTTTACGGCGGCGCTTGCTGTCGTGGTTGCTGGCGATGATGCGGCATTGGATTTCGATGCCGCACCGGCAGAGCCTGCCGATGCCGAACCTTTCGATGCCTGGCGCGATGACGTTGATGCGATTTGCGAGCGTGGCGGCCGCAGGCGCAGGCGCTGGCCGCTTTGGATGCTGTATGGCTCGGCGATGCCATTCCAGGCAGCGACATCCTGGAATTTCAATCCATGCCGGGTAGCGATGCTGTAGAGCGTTTCGCCCGGTTGCACCACGTAAGTGCCATCGCGGGCGATCGACGCTGTGCGGTCGCGCGTGCCTTGCGCCGGCTCCGCAGCGAACTCGCGGCGCACCACGCGGGAGTGGCCACAGGCCGACACCAGCATGATGCAGACCAACGCAATTGTCAGTGATCGGATCGAAGGGACCATTGACCTGAATTCAACCATAAAGCACGACCAAACTCATGCACCGTGACTGCGCAGGATCAGCCACGCGACAACCGCCATGAGCAAAGCCATCGCGATCCAGCCGACCGGCTCGATGTGTTTGTGCAACGCCGCCTCGGCCTTCGCACCGCCCAGGCGAATCGCGCCGGCCACCAGGAACACGCGTTTGCCGCGGCCGACGAACATACTCGCGAGAAACGGCAATATCGGCACTCCAACAATACCCGCCGCCCAAGTGAAGAATTTGAGTGGAATCGGCGTGAATCCTGCAATCACCAATATCCAGAACAATTTCAAAGGCGACTGTGCCGCGACCTCTCTTAGATATGCAACCTGCTCATCAATCTTGTCTATCCAGCCCAACGACACAAACAGTGGTTTGATCAGCTCATAGGCGAAATGGCCCAGCATATATCCCAATACAGCGCCAACCAGGGAACCCAACAAGCTCAAACTGGCGAATAAAAATGCTCGCTTTCGCTGCGAAATGCACATCGGCGCAAGCATCAATTCCGGCGGCACGGGAAAGAAGATCGCCTCGGCAAAACTCAATCCGGCCAACAACCACGGGGCATTTTTATGTTTGGACCACACGATGGCATGGTTGTACATCGGCTGGAATATCTTCATCGCAGTCCTTTCATCAAACGATCCCCGACACCAGCGGCACGAACACCACTTTGCCGAGGTCTTCCTGAATCCGCCCTTCGGCGGTCTTGCGAATGCGCAGCAGGTTTTGCGATGAAGGCCCGCCCACGGGAGCGATCAGCGTGCCGCCTTCGGCCAATTGATCGAACAAGCGCTCATCGAGCGCAGCGCCGGCCGCAGTGATGAGGATGGCATCGAAGGGCGCGTGCTCGGGCCAGCCTAGTTGTCCGTCGTCGTGCTTGCTGCGCAGGTTCAAACCCAGATTGCGAAAACGCCGGCGGGCGATGCGCAGCAATTCATCAATGCGCTCGACGGTATGGACCTCGATGCCCAAGGTCGCCAGCACCGCCGCCTGATAGCCGGAGCCGGTGCCGATTTCCAGCACGCGCTTGGGCATGCCGTGTTCCAACAAAGCCTCGGTCATGCGCGCCACGACCCAGGGCTGGGAGATCGTCTGGCCGTTGCCGATCGGCAATGCGGTGTCTTCGTAGGCGCGCGATGCCAGCGCCTCATCGATGAACAAATGCCGCGGCAAAGTACGCATCGCCGCGAGCACGCGTTCATCACGAATACCGCCTTCGCTGCGCAAACGCTCGATCAGGCGATCGCGCGCGCGCTGCGAAGTCATGCCCTGGCCCTGGGCGACGAGCTTGTCGAGAAATCGCATCGTCATGCCGAGTCTTGCAAGGATGCCGACAAGCCATTGACCCAACTGGCCACCGTTTCCAGCGCCTGGTAGCGGGTCAAGTCCACATGGATCGGCGTGATCGAGATGAAGCCGGTGCGAACGGCGTGGAAATCGGTGCCGGGGCCGGCATCCTGCGCCGCGCCCGGTGGACCGATCCACCAGATCGGCCGGCCGCGCGGATCGTCCTGCGCGATGCACGGCTCGGCTCGATGGCGATGACCCAGGCGAGTGACCTCGAAGCCTTTGAGTTCGTCCCACGGCAGGTCGGGCACATTGACGTTGAGAATGGTGTCGGCCGGCAGCGGATCGGTAATCAGCCGGGCGGTGATTTCTATCGCGGCGCGCGCGGCGGTTTCGAAAAACCGCGCTTTGTGATCGACCGTGACCAGCGAAACCGCAATCGCCGGCAAGCCCAGGCAACGGCCCTCCATCGCGGCGGCGACGGTGCCCGAATAGATCACGTCATCGCCGAGGTTGGAACTGTTGTTGATGCCCGAGAGCACGATGTGCGGATCGACTTTCAGCATGCCCGACAAGGCCAGATGCACGCAGTCGGTGGGCGTGCCGGCAATGCTCCAGACGGCATCACCGAGCGATTTGGCGCGCAGCGGCTGATCAAGAGTAAGAGAGTTGCTGGCGCCTGAGCGATCGCGGTCGGGCGCGACCACGGTCACTTCGTGGCCAGCCTCGCGCAGGGCCTGGGCCAGGTGGCGGATACCCGGGGCATCCACACCATCATCGTTGCTTACTAATACGCGCATCATTCATCCCGAACCGAAGGCAAATGATAACGGATGTGGCGCGTGCGAAGGCGCTCGTCCGGACCGGCGCGAGCGATGTCTGGCTGGTTTTCGCCGCGCCTATGAGCCACTGTGCTTGCGCTGCGCGGCCAGCAGTCGCTTACCGCGCGCTTATTGCCCCTATGATTGCGGGAACACTACTTCCCGTCGCCGGTCAGTCCTGGAAGATGAAACGCAAACCGCCGCCGGTCAGCCCTGAAGACGCCGAATTGTTTCGCGAGGCGATCGGCGAAGTGCGCCGGATCGAAACCGAGGCGGCAGCCACTGACCGGCCGGGCCCGAAACCCGAACCGCGCCGCCTGAAAATGGATGAGGCCGAGGCTTTGCGCGAATCGCGCGACCTGAGCAGCAATCTGTCCGTGCTGGATCTGGCCGAAGTGCAAAGCTATCGCCGCCCGGAAGTTTCCGAGAACACGCTCAAGCGGCTCGGACGCGGCCAGTTCAGCGTTCAGGATGAAATCGATCTGCATCACCTGCGCGCGGCCGATGCCGAGGCGATGCTCAAGCAGTTTCTCAATCAGTCTCGCATCCAGGGCCATCTGTGCGTGCAGGTCGTGCACGGCAAAGGCCTGCGTTCGGAAGGCACGCCGGTGCTGAAAATGCTGGTGGATCGCATGCTGCGCCAACGCGGAGACGTACTGGCCTTCGCTTCGGCGCCGCCCAACCAGGGCGGTACCGGAGCGGTGCTGGTCTTGCTCAGCCAGCGCTGACACTACCTCTCGCAGCAGGCGGAGCACCGCCTGCTTAGGGCAAAAGGCTCTTGCCTAGGACACTCTCATCGATCAACGAATCAATCCTTGGTTCGTCTGGCTCTCGGCGGGTGTACCCAGACCAGATCGATGCCACGCAGCGTCGCGTAGCGTTCGACCTTGGCCATATAGGCAATATCGTTGTCGGTGATCTCGTTGCTGCCAGGGACGGTGCTGGATGCGGGCGCGGCGTCGGTCTTGGCCTTGGTCGTGGAACAACCGCTCAAGGCGACGAGGCAGGCGAGCAGGAACAGGAGTAGACGTGACATGGCGACCTCCATAAGTTATGGAAACGCAAGTCAAAAATACTCCTGCACCAGCCGAACACAAGTGCCGCCCAGCCCGGTTTCAAAGCCCGGTACAGTCACCCAATTCGGCCAAAACTTCGGTCGCGTAGGCCCCCGGCGCCAGGGCAAATTCCACCCTTAAGACCTCCGGTTCGAGCCATTGCCATTGCAGTTGCCCGACCCGCACACGCAGCGAGCGGCGCTCCTGCTTCATCTGCGCCTTTTCCAGGCCCGCGCGCAGGTCGGCGAACTCCGCCAGCGCCGCTTCTTCGATGGCGCGTACCGCATCCTGGCTGCGCAACTGGCCTTCGCCCCACATCGGCCCGGTCGGATGGATATCGCCGCGCGCCGCGCGTTCGGCCAACTCGACGCTGAACGATTCGGGACCGAACACGCTGTGCGTGCCGTCAAGCATCCACACCTCGCCGGGTGCGCCGGTATTCCAGTTGCCTTGAGCGATGCGCGCGGCGAGCACGGCGTTGAACAGATGCGAACGCGCCGCCGACAGATAGATCGAGCGCTGCTCGCGGCGCACGCGCTCGCCGGCGAACATGCGCCGCGCGGCTTCGAGATTGTCGCCATCGCGCCCGAAGCGTTGCTCGCCAAAATAATTGGGAATGCCCTGCTCGCCGATGGTTTTCAGGCGTTGCTCGATCGCCGTGCGCTCGCCGCGAACCTCGCGCAACACCAGCACGAAACGATTGCCAGCCAATGCGCCGCGCGGCAGTTTGCGGTTATGCCAATGATGTTCGAGCACGCGCAGATCGTCCGATTCGAGCAAGGCGATGTCCGGCGCGACGCGCTTGGGCAAATGCACCGAGAGCCGTTGCCGGGTGACCGCGTGCCGATCCTTCATGCCCGCATAGCCGATGCCCATTTCCGCGATACCGGCCCAGGCGGCGATTCGTTTCGCAGCGAAGGCGGTATTCATGCCGCGTTTTTCGATGGTCAGCAGCAAATGTTCGCCCTCGCCGCTGGCGACGAACGAATCGATTTCCTCGACGCGAAAATCTTCCGGCGTACTGCGAAACCGTGCGGCAAGCGCCGCTTCTCCATAGGCGCGCGGCAGGCTCATGCTTTCACCAGCAACACAACCGCCTGCGCGGCGATGCCTTCGCCGCGTCCGGTGAATCCGAGCTTTTCGGTGGTGGTGGCCTTGATGCTGATCTGGCCGATCGACACGCCAAGATCCTCCGCCAGCAATGTCCGCATCGCCTCGGCGTGCGGCGTGATCCTGGGCCGCTCGCAGATGATGGTCAGATCGGCATTGCCCAACTTCCAATCGTGTTGATCGATCAACATCACGCAATGGCGAAGAAAAACACGGCTGTCGGCATCCTTCCAGCGCGCATCGCTGGGCGGGAAATGCCGGCCGATATCGCCCAGCGCCAATGCGCCCAACAACGCATCGCACAACGCGTGGATCACCACATCGCCATCGGAGTGCGCGACGACGCCACGCTCGAACGGCACGCGCACGCCACCGAGCATCAGATGGTCGCCATCGCCGAACGCATGCACATCGAACCCTTGACCAATACGAACCATCACCCACTCCTGAATCCGTCGATAGCACGCGCGCAATGCGCATCACGAAAAAACCAAGACCCGAAAAGCGTGCAAGTAAGCAGCCTTCGTTGGCATCAGGCGTTACCGCTCACCTGTCTGCTTTGCCGCGACGCGCGCTTTCCGCATCCGCGCGATTGTTCAGCCCACGCGCTTGAGTATGAACTCCGCCAGCGCCAGATCGGCCGGCGTGGTGACTTTGATGTTGTCTTCCGAGCCCTCGACCAGCAAAGGTTTCAGGCCCAGCCGTTCCATCGCCATCGCCTCGTCGGTGATGGCGACGCCTGCGCGCATCGCCGCATGCAAGGCGCGAGTGAGGCCGCCACGGCGAAACATCTGCGGTGTCAACGCGCGCCAGAGCATCTCGCGCGGCTCGGTGGCGCCGCTGCGCGATTGCCCTTCGGCGCGCTTGAGCGTGTCGCGCACGGGTGCGGCCAAAATCGCGCCGACCGGGTCGGCCTGTCCCATCGCGATCAAACGCGACAGATCGATTCCACGCAGGCACGGCCGGGCCGCATCGTGCACCAGCACCCACTGTTCCTCGCCGATCGTATCGGGCAAGGCCTGGAGTGCGGCGAGCACCGAATCGACGCGCTCGGCACCGCCCAGGCAGGTGTAGATGGGCTTGTCGTCCATCTCCCGCCAACCGGCCCAATACGGATCGTCGGACGAGAGCGCGACGACCACGCCGTCGATGCCCGGATGGCCGAGCAAGGCTCGCAGGCTATGTTCGATCACGGTCCGTCCGGCGATGCTCAAGTATTGCTTGGGCGTATCGCCGCCAAAGCGCGTTCCGCGGCCGGCGGCCGGCATCACTGCCCAACTCATGGCTTGCGCTCCGGTTCGGCGGTGGCCGCTGCCGGCTCGACGGCGGCATGCGGCTCGACCACGCGATAGAACGTCTCGCCCGGTTTGATCATGCCCAACTCGCTGCGTGCGCGTTCCTCGGCCGCGGTTTCGCCGGATTTCAGATCCTCGACTTCGGCCGATAGCGCATCGTTGCGCTGTTGCAGGCGCACGTTCTCCGTGCGCTGTTCGCTCACGGCATGCTTGAGCGCAATCGCCTGCCGCCAACTGCCATCGCCCATCCACAACTTGGCCTGCAGTGCCAACAGGATCAGCAGCAATAAGATGATCGGCCACCAGCGGCGCATGCGTTGGTCAGCTCAGCGCTTGAGACTCACGAACGCATCGCGTCCGGCGAAACGGGCGCGGCTGCCGAGCGCCTGCTCGATGCGCAACAGTTGGTTGTATTTGGCCACGCGATCGCTGCGGCACAACGAGCCGGTCTTGATCTGGGTGGCGGTGGTGGCGACAGCGATATCGGCAATGGTGGTGTCCTCGGTTTCACCGGAGCGGTGCGAGACGACGGCCGCGTAGCGATTCGCCTCGGCCATGGCGATGGCCTGGAGCGTTTCACTCAGCGTGCCGATCTGGTTGACCTTGATCAGGATCGCATTGGCCACGCCCTTGTCGATGCCCTCGCGGAAGATCGCCGGATTGGTGACGAACAAATCGTCGCCGACCAATTGCACCTTGCCGCCGAGCTTGTCGGTCAGCAGTTTCCAACCAGTCCAGTCGTTCTCGTCCATGCCGTCCTCGATGCTGAGGATCGGATATTGCGCGGCCCAGCCGGCGAGGAAATCAACGAACTGTTCCGAGCTCAGGCGCTTGCCCTCGCCCTTGAGATTGTATTTGCCGTTCTCGAAAAACTCCGAGCTGGCCACATCCAATCCAAGCATGATGTCCTGACCGGCGCTGTAGCCGGCCCGGCCGATGGCTTCGAGAATGGTTTCCAGCGCTTCTTCGTTGGAACGCAGGTCCGGTGCGAAGCCGCCTTCGTCGCCGACCGAAGTGCTCAGGCCCCGGCCTTTGAGCACCGATTTGAGCGCGTGGAAAATTTCCACGCCCGCACGCAGCGATTCGGCGAAGGAATCGAAGCCGACCGGCAACACCATGAATTCCTGCAAATCGACATTATTGTCGGCATGCGCACCGCCGTTGATGATGTTCATCATCGGCACCGGCAATGCAACTTCGCGGCCATCGGCCAGATGCGCCCAGAGCGGCAAGCCCTTGGCGGCGGCGATCGCATGCGCGTTGGCGAGCGACACGCCGAGCAGCGCATTGGCGCCCAAGCGGCCCTTGTTCTCGGTGCCATCGAGATTGATCAAGCGGTCATCGAGACCTTTCTGATCGTTGCCATCGAAACCTTTCAGCGCCTCGGCAATGGTCGTGTTGACGTTGTTCACCGCCTTTTTGACGCCCTTGCCCAGATAGCGCGTCTTGTCGCCATCGCGCAATTCGACCGCCTCCTTCGAGCCGGTCGATGCACCGGACGGCACCGCAGCGCGGCCGACGTGTCCGGTGTCGAGAGTCACCTCGGCTTCGAGAGTCGGATTGCCTCGGGAATCGAGGATTTCGCGGGCGATTATTTTGCTGATCGTAGTCATGTTTTTATTCGCGATTGTCAGGCGGATGTCAGGCGGATGTCAGGCGGATTCGAGAAAGCCGTTTTTCTTGGTGATTCGGTCCAGCGCGGTCAGTGTTTCGAGCAATGCCGCCATCTTGTGCAAGGGCCAGGCATTGGGCCCATCGGAAAGCGCTTTGTCGGGATCGGGATGGGTTTCCATGAAAATGCCGGCGATACCGACCGCCACCGCCGCGCGCGCCAGCACCGACACGAACTCGCGCTGGCCGCCGGACTTGCCGTCCTGGCCGCCAGGCAGTTGCACCGAATGGGTTGCATCGAACACCACCGGGCAGCCGGTATCGCGCATCACCGACAGCGAGCGCATGTCGGAAACCAGATTGTTGTAGCCAAAACTCGCGCCGCGTTCGCAAACGGTGATCTGCTCATTGCCGGTGGCCTTGGCCTTGGCCGCGACGTGCTTCATTTCCCAGGGCGAAAGAAACTGGCCCTTCTTGATGTTGACCGGCTTGCCGGCGCGACACACGTTCTGGATGAAATCAGTCTGCCGGCACAGGAACGCCGGCGTTTGCAGCATGTCCACGACCGCGGCGACCTCATCGATCGGCGTGTATTCGTGCACGTCGGTCAACACCGGCACGCCGATCTGGCGCTTGACCTCGGCCAGCACCTTCAGACCTTCTTCCAGCCCCGGACCGCGAAAACTGCTGCCCGAGGTGCGGTTGGCCTTGTCGAAACTGGATTTGAAAATGAATGGGATGCCAAGCTTGCCGGTGATTTCCTTCAATTGGCCGGCGACATCGAGCTGCAATTGCATCGACTCGATCACGCAGGGGCCGGCGATGAGGAAGAAGGGCTGATCGAGACCTGCCTCGAAACCGCAAAGTTTCACTTGAACGACTCCTCGGCAGACAAAGCGCGTTCGCATTTGGCCTGTCGAAAGCGCATCGGATTTCGCTCACACATCATCATGCATTGGCTTCCTTCAACAATCGGCCACCGCTCTTGTGTTCGCGCGCGGCGCGGACGAAGCCGACGAACAGCGGATGGCCGTCGCGCGGCGTGGACAGGAATTCCGGATGCGCCTGGCAGGCGACATACCAGGGATGGTTGGGCAACTCGATCATCTCCACTAGCAGATCATCCATGGACTTGGCCGAAATGACCAAACCGGCGTCTTCCAGTTGCGTGCGATAGCGGTTGTTGAATTCATAGCGATGGCGATGGCGCTCAGCGACCACATCCTTGCCGTACATTTCCCGCGCCTTGGTACCGGGCTTGAGCCGGCATTCCTGCAAGCCCAGGCGCATGGTGCCACCCAGATCCGACTCCTGCGTCCGCCGCTCCAGCTCGCCGCTGGCCGTGCGCCATTCGGTGATCAGGCCGATCACCGGATGCTCGCATTGGCGATCGTTCTCGGTACTGCTGGCACCGGCCAATCCGACCACGTGCCGCGCGAAATCCACCACCGCCGCCTGCATGCCATAGCAGATGCCGAAATAGGGAACGCCCTTTTCCCGCGCATATCGCGCCGCCATCACCTTGCCTTCGAAGCCACGATCGCCAAAACCACCGGGCACCAGGATCGCATCGGCGCTCGCCAACACGGCAACACCTTCGCTCTCGACCTGCTCGGATTCGATCCACTTGAGCCGCACCCGGGTGCGTTGGCGCAAGCCGCCATGGCGCAAGGCCTCGGCCAGCGATTTATAGGCATCCTGGTGATCGACGTACTTACCGACCACCGCGACTGTCACTTCGTCGATCGGATGTTCGCTGGCATCGACCACCGCTTCCCACTCGGAAAGATCGGCCGGCTTGACCTGGTCTTGCAGATGCAGACGCTCGACCACGATCTCATCGAGTTTCTGCTCATGCAGCCACAACGGCAGCTTGTAGATGTTGTCCACGTCCACGCAGGAGATGACGGCTTTCTCCGGCACATTGGTGAACAGTGCCATCTTGCGCCGCTCGCCTTCCGGAAGCGGCTGCTCGCTGCGACACAGCAGAATGTCGGGTTGGATACCGATCGAACGCAGTTCCTTGACCGAGTGCTGGGTGGGCTTGGTCTTGAGCTCGCCCGCCGCTGCGATGTACGGCACCAGGGTCAGGTGCATGAAGATCGCGTGGTCGGCGCCGCGCTCGATGCGAATCTGGCGAATGGCTTCGAGAAACGGCAGCGATTCGATATCGCCGACCGTGCCGCCGATCTCGACCAGCGCGACGTCGAAGCCATCGGTGGCCTCGAAGATGCAGCGCTTGATCTCGTCGGTGACATGCGGAATCACCTGCACGGTGCCGCCGAGGTAATCGCCGCGCCGTTCCTTGCGGATCACGTTCTCGTAGATGCGGCCCGTGGTCACCGAATTCTTGCGCGTGAGCCGGGTGCGCACGAAGCGCTCGTAGTGGCCCAGGTCGAGATCGGTTTCGGCGCCATCGTCGGTGACATAGACCTCGCCGTGCTGGAACGGACTCATGGTGCCCGGATCCACATTGATGTAGGGATCGAGCTTCATCATGGTGATCTTGAGGCCGCGCGCCTCGAGGATGGCCGCGAGAGACGCCGCCGCGATGCCCTTGCCAAGCGAGGACACCACGCCGCCGGTTACGAAAATTAGACGCGTCATGGGAAAAGGGGGCGCTGGAAAGCCCCATTCTACCGGGTGGGCGTCTATCCCGCACGTTCAGCGCAACGGCTTGACCCTGAACGCCTCCCGCCCGCATCCTGCCCGGCTACACCGACGCCATTCTGGAAACCATGAGCAGCCGCTACAACGCCGCCGATATCGAAGTCCTGTCCGGCCTGGATCCGGTCAAACGCCGCCCGGGCATGTACACCGACACCACCCGGCCCAACCATCTGGCGCAGGAAGTGGTGGACAACTCCATTGACGAGGCGCTGGCCGGGCATGCGCGGACGGTGGAGGTGACTATTTTCGCCGACGGTTCCTGCGAGGTTTCCGACGACGGCCGCGGCATGCCGGTGGACATTCATCCCGAAGAAAAAATTCCCGGCGTCGAATTGATCCTCACCCGCCTGCATGCGGGCGGAAAGTTCAACAACAACAACTACACCTTTTCCGGCGGTCTGCATGGCGTGGGCGTGAGCGTGGTCAACGCGCTGTCGAAAAAACTCGAAGTGTTCATCAAGCGCGACGGCAACGAATACCGGATGGAGTTTCGCGATGGCTTTCGCGCCTCGCCGCTGGAAATCGTCGGCAGCGTCGGCAAGCGCAACACCGGTACGCGGGTGAAGTTCTGGGCCGATCCGAAATACTTCGACAGCCCGAAATTCGCGGTCCGGCATTTGCGCCACTTGCTGCGCGCCAAGGCCGTGCTCTGCCCGGGCCTGACCGTCCGCCTGTTCGATGAGACCAGTGGCGAGCGCAACGAATGGTTTTTCGAGAATGGCCTGCGCGATTACCTGCAAGGCGAACTGAACGGCCGCGAATTGCTGCCGCCGGATCTGTTCACCGGCAATTTGTCCAAGGAAAGCGAAATCGTCGATTGGGCGGTCGCCTGGCTGCCCGACACTGCGCAGGATCGCGGCGAACTGGTTCAGGAAAGTTACGTCAATCTGATCCCGACCGCGCAAGGCGGCACCCACGTCAACGGCCTGCGTTCGGGCCTGACCGATGCGTTGCGCGAGTTCTGCGATTTCCGCAACCTGCTGCCGCGCGGCGTCAAGCTGGCGCCGGAAGACGTCTGGGATCGCGTCAGTTATGTTCTCTCGCTGAAAATGACCGACCCGCAATTCAGCGGACAAACCAAGGAACGGCTGAGTTCACGGCAAGCGGCAGCCTTCATCGAAGGCGCGCTGCACGATGCGTTCTCGCTCTGGCTCAACCAGCACACCGAGATCGGCGAGAAGATCGCGCAACTGGCCATCGAACGCGCGCAGGTCCGGCTGAAAACCGAAAAGCAGATCGTGCGCAAGAAAGTCACGCAGGGTCCGGCCCTGCCCGGCAAGCTGGCCGATTGCATTTCGCAGGATCTCTCGCGCACCGAGATTTTCCTGGTCGAAGGCGATTCCGCCGGCGGCAGTGCGAGACAGGCGCGCGACAAGGATTTCCAGGCCATCTTGCCGCTGCGCGGGAAAATCCTGAACACCTGGGAAGTGGAAAGCTCGGGCGTGCTGGCCTCCAACGAAGTGCACGACCTGGCCGTGGCGATCGGCTGCGATCCCGGCGTGGAAGCCATCGACGGCCTGCGTTACGGCAAGATCATCATTCTGGCCGACGCCGATTCCGACGGACTGCATATCGCCACTTTGCTGTCGGCGCTATTCCTGCGGCACTTCCCGAGCCTGGTGCGCGCCGGACACATTTTCGTGGCGATGCCGCCCTTGTTTCGCATCGACGTGGGCAAGCAGGTGTTTTACGCGCTGGACGAGGAAGAAAAACGCATCCTGCTCGAACGCATCGAGAAGGAAAAAATCCGCGGCCAGGTTTCCGTCACCCGATTCAAGGGCCTGGGCGAAATGAACCCGCCGCAATTGCGCGAATCGACCATCCATCCCGACACCCGCCGCCTGGTGCAACTGACTGTCGATGACGCCGGCGAAACCCGCTCGCTGATGGACATGCTGCTGTCGAAAAAACGCGCCAGCGACCGCAAGTCGTGGCTGGAAACCAAGGGAGACCTGGCTTCGCTGGAGATTTGAACGAACTGTAATTGGCTCGCCACTCCGGCGAAGGCAAGCGTTTGATTCGAGTTGGAACCGTTCAACGCGACGCGTTTTGGAAAGGTCCGACTAATTTCCGTTCGTCGCGGGCCGAGTTTGTCGAGAGGCTCAGTGCGAACAGGCGGAATAAGTCAAAGCTTGCCCAGCAATTTGCCGATCAAGGATTGAACACGCGCGGCTTTTTGTTCGTCGTAAGCCACACGTTCCTCATCCATGTAATTGCATTGCGCCAGCTCCAGTTGTATCGCCTCGATGCCTTCTTTCGGCTGGCCGTAATGGCGGGTGATGTAGCCGCCCTTGAAGCGGCCGTTGATGACCCAGGTGTATTCCGATTGCGCTGTCAGCACCGCTTCGATTCGCGCCTGCGTTTCCGGCAGACAACTCGCGCCACTGGCGGTGCCGATGTTGATGTCCGGCAGGCGCCCTTCGAACAGGAACGGCACGCGCGCGCGGATGGAATGCCCTTCCCAGAGCAAGACGCGGCCGTGCTCCGCGCGCAGCCGGTCGAGTTCAGCGGCGAGCGTGTTGTGGTAGGGCCGCCAGTAGTGATCCACGCGCTCAGCGATTTCGCTCGCCGAAGGCTCCTGCCCTGCGCGATACACCGGCTCGCCGCTGAATTGCACCGTCGGGCACAAGCCGGTGGTGTTTTGTCCGGGATAAAGCGAGATGTCGTCCGGCGGACGATTGAGGTCGATGACATAACGCGAATAACGCGGCACCAGGATCGACGCGCCTAACGCACGCGCGAAATCGTACAGTCGGCTGACGAACCAATCGGTATCCGGCGCGCGCGCGGCGGACTCGACCAATCGCATTTGTAATTGAGCGGGCAATTCGCTGCCGTCATGCGGCAGGCTGATCAATAGCGGCGCGGTGCCGCGATGCAAGGTGCAGATGTTCATGCGGGAAGTCTAGCAAGGGTTCTTCTGGAGAAATGGAAAATGGGTTTATTTCCGTATATGGCGATCCTGAATTTGCCGAAGGATCGAACAACGCAAGCATGATTGGATTAACACGGATAGCCAATCCTTCACCCGGCTCGGGACCAAGGTGAGTCATCACTAGCTTCAGGAATGCTCACCCTGATGCGCGTTTTTTCACTTGTTTGTCTGGGTTGACAACGTGAGTGAAGCCGCATGGCCGAATAGTTCTGGCAGGTGGAACGCTAGATCCCGTTGACGTAATGAGTACGCGCCGGAATACAGGCGCTCTACCTGCGACCTCGTCTCGTTCAATCTCGCCACTGAATGCAACAGCGAGCACGGGTTGATCTTCTTCAGGAGCTTCCAAGCTGTCAGTCTCCGTGCAGAAAGCCCCCCAAACTTCAACTCCATCACCAGCCTGTTGCAGAAAAACTTTCCTGATTGTCCAAGGGTATCCGGGGTGGATCAACGAGCCTCCCGGTTCGGCGATCACAGGCAACACGCGAATTAACCTGAGTCCAGTAGCAGAAGATGCTTCGAACCAGTACACAATAGAATCCTCGTCCCCTTCAGCACGCAAAGACACTGACGGGGCTCCTTGCACTTTCCAGCTCTTGCATATCGACACAGAACGAGTGAGGCACCATGCGGTTTCCTCCAATAAATCTACCGAACTGAGCGGCAAATCTCTCGACGCCACTCCGGAGCAAGCAGCTACGAGTATGCAAATACAAATAAGCTTCAATTTATGGGTCAATTCGTACGCTCCTAGCTGTGCCTCCGAACTGTTTTAGCCCTGCCTAAGGATCGGCTCCTCGAAGTCGATTCGGCCAGCATCCGCTTCCGCCTGAAAGTTCGTTTGAACATCCCTCAAGCTAACATTGAAGGGAATGCTCACAGCCATGAGGTTGTGCTCGTGAAAATACTCCGTAGAGCACCCCATAGCCACAAGACGTTCACTAACTGCCTCAACGCAACCCCGGTCAAAGAACACAACTCTCACCAGAGAGTTTTCTGACCGACGTACCAAGCCATCGAACCAACGATTCTGTTTTCTTCACGCACTCTCACCGTATCCCCAACTGTCGCAATTCGAATAAAAAAGGGAACGATGTCGATCACGTATTCGTCGAGCTGGGCGCCGGGCTTAGCCCACAAAAATTCCACCGCAACGGGAGGATAACCATCCTCACCTTGCTCCACCTAGAAGTGAACCCTCACTGGAGCAGTCACAGCTTGTCATCCTCCCGCAGATTGCATTCGCGGCAAAGTGCCTGTAACGGCTCAGCCGTGGTAGCTCAAATTGTCCCCATTTCGTGGTGTCCAAGAAACTAGAGGCGGCTCAAACTGGCCCTCCAATCATCTTCCACTTTCCTTTGAGTCTTTCGCGGACAAGATTCTTTTCTCTCAAAAGCTTCGCAAGCTTTTCACCCCGAGTCCCGAGTCCCAAGCCACTAAACAAACCGCTCCGGCCGGCAAGGCGCAGGATCGATCAACAGCTCGTGGCCGCAAATCAAACGGGTCATTTGCTCGCCGGTTATCGCGCTCATGCCCATGCCCATCATGCCGTGGCCGGTGGCGAGCCAGAGGTTTTCGTAACCTGGCGCACGGCCGAGGATCGGCAAATCGTCGTAGGTCATCGGCCGCCAGCCGAACCATTGCTCGCGTTTTTCCGGGCCGGCCGGTTCACGCAGATATTCGCGCGCCGCGCGTTCGAGAGCCTGCAACCGCGTTTCGTTCAAGGAATCGTCGTATCCGGAAAATTCCATCGTGCTGCCCAAGCGAAAGCCGCTGGCCCAGGCGGTGACGCACACGCTGCGCTCCTTGAGCACGAGCGGAATTCGCGGCGCCAGCGTCGGTCGCGAATAGGTGATCGAATATCCCTTGCCCGGCTGAATCGGAAGACGCAAACCGAGTTGCCGAACCATGCGCGGCGACCACGGACCGAGCGCCATCAACACCTGACCGCCACGCCGTTCGCCTTGCGCGGTCATGCAGGATCGTATTTTCCCGCCATCGCGATCGAAGCCAGTGACTTCGACGTTTTCCTCGATCACCCCGCCTTGCTCGCGCACGATGCGTGCCAACTCGCGAGTGAAGCGATCCGGCCGCAGATGCGCGTCGTTGGGGAAATGAATGGCACCGGCCATGTCCGGCAATAGCGCCGGCTCATCGATCGCCAGCGACTTCGAATCCAGCACCTGCGCCTGGATGCCGAACTGCGCCAGCGCCGGAAGCTCTGCACAGGCCTGATCGAATTCTTCAGGCTCCCGATAAACGTAGCGCAAGCCGGTGGTCTCGAATTCGCAATCGAGCCGATGCTCGGTGATCAGTTGTTCGATCAATCGCCGTGAGGTGTTGAGAAGCTCGGCCTTGGCTAGGCCCGTACGCCGCCAATCCTCTGGATTGCAACGCGCTGCCAGATGCCACAACCATCGTGCAAGCGAAAGATCCAGCCGCGGCTTGATATAGAGCGGCGCATCGGGAAGCAGCATCCACTTCAGGCCCTTGGCGATCATGCCCGGGGCCGCCAATGGCGGTGCGTGGCTGGGCGTGATCGTTCCGCAATTGCCGTGCGAGGTCCCCGCTCCGATGCGTCCTCGTTCGAGAATGCGCACCGATCTTCCGGCTTGCAGCAGATAGTGCGCGCAGGCCAGGCCGATCACGCCACCGCCGACAATCAATACATCCGAATCGCGTTGTGTCATGCCGGCTATTGTAGAACCGCGCCGATGGCAGGTCAGCAACAATCGCGGATTCGTTACTCACTCAAGCCATCGACGGCTCCCGGCGCATCGCCGGAATCTGCCAGTAAGTGACCGCGCGCCACAGCCATTCCAGCGGACCATAGCGAAACCGCGACAGCCACCAGTGGCTGAGCACCACCTGCAAACTGAAAACAACGACGACGAACACCACCTGCCAGGCGCGGTCCAAGCCCCAGTAGCCCAATCCATAACCGTAGAAAACCAAAGTGCCGATCACCGACTGCGCAAGATAATTGCTCAGCGCCATCTGGCCGGCAGGCGCGACCACGCGGATCTTCGCCAGCACTGTCTTGCTGTGCAGCATCAGCACCAGCAGGCCGACATAGCCCAGGCAGGCAGGTAAATTACCGAGCAAGTGCAAGGCATTGGCGAACTGATACAACTCCGGCGACTGTCCATGCTGCTGTCCCGTCGAAATCGCGCTTGCGGCCAAGCCCAGACCGCAGCCGAATGGAATGCCATATAGCGTCAGCTTGCGAAACAAGGGCAAATGCGCGGCGGTGTTTTCCATCACGCCCGAGCGCACGAACCACGCGCCAAGCAAGAACATGCCGACGATCACCACGGCGAATTCCGACTGGCCCGGGGCCTCTTCGACAAAATGGCCGGCGCGTAATCGCACCGCCTCGGCATAACTGCCTTGGGTGAGCGTTCGTGTTTCCTGCCGAATTTCTTCGGCCCGCTCCTTTTCCTGCTCAATGCGCTCAGCCTGTCGTTTCGCGCGAGCTTCGATCGCCGGGTCGGATGGCTTTGGATCGGATTGCTTTTCCGCTTTCGCGATGCGCGCGTGCTGGGCCGGTGTGTTCGATGCGATTTGCTGCGCGCTCGATGCCGTCGCCGGCGTCTGCGACGCAACGTAATCGGACAAGCCGAACGCCGCCATCAGGAGAAACGGCAAGATGTACATGCCGACACCGAGACGGCGCATGCGCGATTCGGACGGCTGGTGGAACGTGGCCGAAAACACGCCGATCGCGAGAAACGCGCTGGCAAGAATGCTCAGCGGCAGGCGCGGCGATGATGGCGCGCCGGGCACCAGCCAAAAACACACGGCGACGATCGCAAGCAGCACTCCGATCGCCAGTGGCGCCAGGGAAAATTCCGGCACATCCCAATCGCCGATCCTCGCCGTTTGCTCGCTGCGCAGGAACCAGCCGGCCACACCGATGCAGGCCAGACTACCGGCAACGTCCCAAAGCCCATCGAATCCGGGAATGAATCCGCATGCCACCAGCACGACAAACGCCACTTCCATGAGACGCGCCTTGCCGTAAAGCAACAGCAACAATGCCAGCGCGCCGACCGCGTAACTGAAAAGAATATCGCCCGCCCAGATGAAAATATGATGCGCCGCGCCGAGCATGCCCAGGGCGATGATGCGACGCAGGTAGGGACGCAGGAAGTTACGTCCGGCGCGCTCGGCGCGCGTGAGCATCACCGCGAAACCCATGCCGAACAACAACGAGAACATGGTCCAGAACTTGCCCTGGACAAAGTTGTAGATCAGCCAGCCGGCCCACCAGTCGATGCCGGTCAGCGTGTCCGGCAAGCCTATGTCCAGCTCGCTCAAGGGCCGGTTGAAGAACTCCACGTTCATCAGGAAGATGCCCAGCAGCGCAAAGCCGCGCACCACATCGAGCGCCTGGATACGCTCGCTCACGGCAACCGGCGCAAGCGCCGGCAAGGGCGATGACTCGACAAGATTTGGCATCAGTCGTTCCGCGAGTGGAAAGACACGGTAGTGGCAGGAGTGATCCTCGCACACGTGTCACAGGTCATGCCGGCATCATCGTCCATTCGCATCGATCCGGAAACAAAAAAACGGCCCGCCTGCGCGAGCCGTTTTCGATGCACTTGTCCAATCGCTCGTCCAAGAGACGAGCCTCGCGAAGATTCAGTGCTGATGTCCGCCATCACCATGAACATGGCCGTGCTGTTTTTCCTCGAGGCTGGCTTCACGCACGTCGATGATTTCCACATCGAAGTTGAGCGTCTTGCCCGCCATCGGATGGTTCATGTCCACGTCCACCACGCTGATGCCGACTTTCTTCACGGTCACCGCGCGCTGACCATTGTCGGTGGGCAACACCATCTTCATGCCCGGCACCACCTTGGCGCCCTTGAAATGCTTGCGCGGAACGCGCTGGATTGCGCCTTCGCGGCGCTCGCCATAGGCCTGGTCGGGCGTCACGGTGACGGCGAACTTGTCGCCCGCTTCGTGCCCTTTCATGGCCGCTTCCAGGCCGGGAATGACGTTGGCATGGCCGATCAGCACGCTCAGCGGCTCGCCGCGATCGCGCGAGGATTCCACCAAGGCCTGATCCGATTCGGTAACGCTGTAGTGGAAACGGACGACGCAGTTATCTTCGATCTTCATAAAAATTCCGGAAAAGGCGGCTGGATGACACCATCGCGGCGATGCGGCACACTCGCCCGCGATGACAGACGCGCATTATCCGCAGCTACCGGCCCCGACGCCAGCGAAACAGGCCATTCGGGCGTTCATCGGCTTGCTCGCCATGCTCGTATTGGCCGCCTGCGCCGGCAATGGCGGAACCCGTGACAGGGCTGAATCCGGCAAGCGCTACCAACAACCGACCGATTCGAGCGCGCTATCGAACGATGTGCTGATCCGCGCGATCGGTCTGGTCGGCACGGACTATCGCTACGGTGGCAACACGCCTGAGGGCGGCTTCGATTGCAGTGGCCTGGTCGATTTCGTATTCAGCGATGCCGCCGGCCTCGATCTGCCGCGCAGCACGCGTGAACTGGTCGATATCGACGCGCCGCGCATCGACCGTGACGAGCTGCAGCCAGGCGATCTGGTGTATTTCAGCCCCGAGGGCGGAGCGGTCAGCCATATCGGGATTTACGTCGGTGAGGGTCGATTCGTCCACGCTCCGAGCACCGGCGGCACGGTGCGTCTGGATACTCTGGGCAACAACTACTGGAACCGGGCCTATCAAGGCGCCAAGCGCGTCTTGCGCTGACGGCGCGAACATGCCTTAAACTTGGCCGCGTGACCTATCGGGGATACGAGTTGCACAAGGGGCGGCGCCAGCGTTTCGATTTTGTCGTCATGACCTTGCTGGTCATCTCCTTGCTTGCGCAGCCGGCCGTGGCCGCGCCGTATTTCCAACCGCTGGTCGATGCCGCGATGCGACTGGTCTCATCCGTGACGCACGCGCCGGTTTGCGACATTGGCGAGCGTGACAAGGCCTGCTGCGATCAGCAGCGCCAATCCAGCGACGACTGCAGCGGCAGCCAATGCGTTTGCCCGGACGGTATTCTCAGCGCCACGGCCATGACCTTTGCGCCCGCAACCCTGGGCCTGCTGTCATTGCCGACCATCACCTTGCCGGAAAATTCCGATCACGGGCACATCAAGTGGGGCTCGCCGCCTCCGATCCGACCTCCGATCCAAGCCTGAGCGCCTGATCTGGTCCGCGACGCCGATGGCGATCGCGTCTTGCCGTGTTTCACGGAAACTGCCATGAAAAACTTTTTCGCTCGGAGACAGCGCCTGTTGGTGCTGTCGGGTGTTTGCATACTTTTGACGATCTCGCTGACCGCCTGCCAAAAGGCATCGGAACCGGCCGGCAAGAGCTCGTCATCGACCGCGGCGGCACCCGCCGCGAAAGCAGAAGACAAACCGCTGTACTGGTATGACCCGATGCATCCGAGCGTGCATTTCGATGCGCCGGGCAAATCGCCGTTCATGGATATGGCGCTGGTGCCCCGATACGCCGAGGCACAAGGCGATTCCGCGGTCGAGGTCAGTTCGGCGATCGTGCAAACCCTCGGTATTCGCACCGCTCAGCCCACGCTCGAGAATGTGCGCGCCGAGGTTCGCGTCCCCGCGCGCGTGGTCGCCGATGCCCGCGGCCAGGCGCGATTGCAGGCACGCGTGAGCGGCTTCATCGAACGCCTGCATGTGCGCGCGGCCGGACAGACCGTCGCCGCAGGCGATGTAATCGCGGAAATCTATTCCGAACAATTGGCCCAGGCGCAGGAAGAATTGCTGCTCGGCGCCGATACCGCCGCAGGTGCGACCGAACGCCTGCGCCGGATGGGCATCGATGATGCCGATATCCAGGCCGTGCAACGCAGTGGCCGGGCGCTACGCCGATTGCCGCTGCGCGCGCCGGTGAGCGGCGTGATCACTGAGCTTGGCGTGCGCCAGGGCAGCAGCGTGACGACCGATTCGCTGATCGTCGATATCGCACCGCGCGGCGCGGTGTGGGTGGAGGCGATGTTGTTTCCGGCGCAACGCCTGCAACTTGGCAAGACTTTGCAAGCCACGTTTACGCTGCCCGGACAACCGCAAATGCAGTGGACGGCCGACAACGGCACGATCGTGCCCGAAGCCGATCCGGTGACACAAACCCTCGCGGTACGTTTTGCCCTGGACAACCGGCAAAGCGACTTGCCGCTGGGCACGCTGCTCGATGCGCGGATCCTGGGCGCCACGCGCTCGCAGGTACTGCTGGTGCCGGTCTGGGCGGTGATTCGTACCGCGAACGGCGCGCATGTGCTGGTCGCACGCGACAACAATAAATTCGCGCCCACGAAAGTCGAAATCGGCGAACGCTACGGCGACCGGATCGAGATTCGCAGCGGCCTGAACGTGAAGGACCGCGTAGTCGTTTCCGGCCAGTTCCTGCTCGATGCCGAGGCCAATCTGCAGGCGGGTTTCGATCGCATGGACGAGACCGCCAACTCCGGACAACCCGAGGCCGGAGAGCACCGTCATGATTGAACGGCTGATCCATTGGTCGCTCGGCCATCGCGGCTTGGTGCTGACGCTATCGGTGCTGTTGGCGGCGATCAGTATCGTTTCGGTCAGCCGGCTCTCACTCGATGCCATTCCCGATCTATCGGACGTACAGGTGATCATCCGCACGCCCTATGCCGGGCAAGCGCCACAGATCGTCGAAGACCAAGTCACCTACCCGATCGCCACGCGCATGCTGGCCGTGCCCAAGGCGCGCGCGGTGCGCGGGTTTTCCATGTTCGGCGATTCGTTCGTGTATGTATTGTTCGAAGACGGCACCGATCAATACTGGGCGCGCTCGCGCGTACTCGAATACCTCTCGCAAGTGCGCAGCGAGCTGCCCTCCGGCATCGAACCGCAACTTGGGCCCGATGCGACGGGTGTGGGCTGGGTGTATCAATACGCGCTCGTCGATCGCAGTGGCCGGCACGATCTGGCGCAGTTGCGTTCGCTGCAGGACTGGTTCCTGCGCTTCCAGTTACAGCGCGTGCCGGGCGTGGCGGAAGTGGCCAGCGTCGGCGGCTTCGTGCGGCAGTATGAAGCACTGATCGACCCGCGCCGCCTGCAAAGCTACGGCATCGGTTTCAATCAACTGGTGTCGGCCATACGCGAGGCCAATGGCGAAACCAGCGGCGCGCGCATCGAGATGGCCGAGAGCGAATACATCGTGCGCGGCATCGGCTATATCCGCTCGCTCGAAGATCTCGGCGCCGTACCCACCGGCGTGCTGAAAAACGGCAAGGCCGTGCTCTTGCGCGATGTCGCCGAATTGCGCTTCGGCCCAGCGCCGCGCAACGGCATCGTCGAACTCAATGGCGAAGGCGAAGCGGTCGGCGGCATCGTGGTGATGCGCGATGGCGAAAATGCAAAGACCGTGATCGATGCGGTCAAGGCGCGCATCGAATCGGTCAAGCACAGTTTGCCCGCGGGCGTGGAAGTCGTTCCGGTTTACGACCGCTCGGGCCTGATCGAACGCGCGGTGAAAAACCTGCGCAGCAAACTCATCGAAGAGCTGCTGCTGGTGTCGCTGGTCTGCGCCTTGTTCCTTTGGCACGTGCGCTCGGCACTGGTGGCGGTGATCAGCCTGCCGCTGGGTGTATTGATGGCGCTGGCGATCATGCATTGGCAAGGATTGAACGCCAACATCATGTCGCTCGGCGGCATCGCCATCGCCATCGGCGCGATGGTCGATGCGGCGGTGGTGATGATCGAGAACGCACACAAGCATCTGGAAGCCTGGGCGAAAGATCACAACGACGAACCCGCACAGGGCGCCGATCACTGGCGCGTGATTGCCCAGAGCGCGGTGGAAGTCGGACCGGCGCTGTTTTTCTCGCTGCTCATCGCGGCGCTATCGTTCCTGCCGGTGTTCGTGCTGCAAGCGCAGGAAGGGCGCATGTTCTCGCCGCTGGCCTGGACCAAGACCTGGGCATTGGCCTCGGCGGCGGCATTGTCGATCACCCTGGTGCCGGTGCTGATGGGCTATTGGATTCGCGGCCGCTTCAAGGACGAATCCGAATATCGATTCACGCGCTGGCTGATCAACCTCTACCGGCCCTTGCTCGCCTTTGCCTTGCGCCGTCCGCACTGGCTCGTGCTGCTTGCCGTGCTCGGCTTGTTCAGTGCGCTCGTGCCGATGTCGCAATTGGGCAGCGAGTTCATGCCGGAATTGGAAGAAGGTGATTTGCTGTACATGCCCACCGCAGTGCCTGGGCTTTCGCCCGGCGAAGCCCAGGCGGTATTGCAACGCACCGATCGCCTGCTCAAGAGCATGCCTGAAGTCGCGAGCGTATTCGGCAAGGCCGGACGCGCGGAAAGCGCGACCGATCCGGCGCCGCTGACCATGATCGAGACGGTCATCCAGTTCAAGCCGGAGGACCAATGGCGCCCCGGCATGACCCGCGAAAAAATCATCGAGCAATTGCAGGAGCGCTTGCAGTTGCCCGGTCTGACCAACGCCTGGGTGCCGCCGATCCTCAACCGCATCAACATGCAGATCAGCGGCATCCGCACGCCGCTCGGCGTTCGCGTCACCGGACCGGACCTTGCCAGCATCTCGCGCGATGCCCAACGCATCGCCGAAGTATTGTCGAAAGTCCCCGGCACCCGCTCGGCCTTTGCCGAGCGCGCCGCCGACGCGCGCATCATCGAGGTCAAACCCGATCGCGAAATGCTGGCGCGCTACGGCGTGTCGATGGAACAAGCACAGGAATGGCTGGCGACCGCCATCGGCGGCGAGGCGATCGGCCGCGCCGTCGAAGGCCGCGAGCGCTATCCGATCACCCTGCGTCTGCCGCAGGGCTGGCGCGATTCTCCCGAAGCGCTGAACCAGTTGCCGGTGGTCACACCCTCGGGCGCGCAATTGCCGCTCGGCGCACTGGTCGAGGTGAAAATCGTCGATGGCCCGCCGATGATTCGCAGCGAGGATGCGCAATTGGCGACGTATGTGTTCGTGGATCTGAGCGAGAAAGATCTCGGCGGCTACATCGCCCGCGCCGAACGCGCGCTCAAGCAGGAAGCCCGGTTGGCGCCGGGTACGGCCTGGCACTGGACCGGCACCTACGAGTTCCTGCAACGCGCCACCGAGCGTTTGTGGATCGCTGTACCGCTGACTTTGCTGATCGTGTTCGCGCTGCTTTATGCCGCGTTCCGGCGCGTGGCCGAGGCCAGCCTGATCATGCTCACCGTGCCGTTCGCACTGGTCGGCGGGCTGTGGCTGTTGTGGGCGCTGGGCTATGCGTTCTCGGTGGCGGTGGCGGTGGGCTTCATCGCCCTGGCCGGTGTGGCCGCGGAGTTCGGCGTGGTGATGCTGATCTACCTCGACACCGCCGTGCGTCAGGCGCGCGCCAACGGCGCATTGCACGACGAGCGCGCGCTCGATGCCGCATTGACCGAGGGCGCGTTGCGCCGCGTCCGGCCCAAGGCAATGACGGTGATCACGATTATTGCGGGCCTGCTGCCGATCCTGCTCGCGACCGGCGCAGGTGCCGCGACCATGCAACGCATCGCCGCACCGATGCTCGGCGGCATGCTCAGCGCGCCGCTGCTGTCGATGCTGGTGATTCCAGCCATCTACAAACTGATGCTGCGTCGCCGCCTGCCCAAGGCATCGGCGACAGGAGAATCGTCATGAACCTGCAACGCATCGCGATTGCCATTTCCATCGCATCGCTCCTGGCCGCCTGCACTGGCATGCCCGCGCACAAAGACTCGCATCTGCGCGCCGATCTGGCCCAGACCGCCACCGGCGCGCCGCGCCTGCCCGGCGCTGACGAGCCCTATCCGGACGCGACGTGGTTTGCCGAAACGCTCACGCCCGAGCGCGCGGTGCAGACGGCCTTGCTCAACAATCCACTGGTGCGCGCCGAACTCGCGCGTCTGGACATTGCGCAGGCCGAGCGCATCCAGGCCGGGCTGCTGAGCAATCCGATGCTCAAGACCATGGCGCTGCGCCCCGAAGGCGGCGGTCGCTGGGAACTCGACTACAGCCTGATGCAAAGCCTTTACGACGTGTTCACCCGCTCGCGTCGCGTGGCGGTCGCCGATGCCGCGCAACAGCGCGTGGAAGCGGAAGTGTTGTTGCGCCTGATCACGCTCACCCAGGATGTCGAATCGGCCTATTACACGGCCATCGCTGCGAAATCACGGCAGCAATTGCTCGCCGCGCAGATCGACATCGACCATCGCCGTCTGCTCTGGTCACAGCGCCTGGCCAGTCAAGGGGCAGTCAGCGTCACCACATCGCTGCAACAGGAGGCGGACCTGGCAATGCGCGAACACGGGCTGGGCAACGCGCAAGCCGCCACGGCCACCGCCATGACTGAATTGTCCAAATTGCTGGGATTGAGTTCTTCCGCGCCGATCCACTTGCCCGAGCAATTGCCCGAGTTCGTACTCGCCGGCCTCGATGAAGGACAACTGCAACGCTTGGCGCTCGCGCGCCGTCCGGAACTTCGCGCCAACGAAGCCGGCATCGCGCAGGCGCAAGCCGAGAAATCGCTGCAAACCAGCGCATTACGCAGCACCGAACCCTCGGCCGGCGTGGCCGGAATGCGTGGCGCGAGTGGTGATATGAGCCAACAAGGTGTGACGATCGAATTGGCCTTGCCGATCTTCGATACCGGCCGGGCACGGCGCGACCTGGCCGATGCGCAGATTCGCCAGGCGCAATCGCTTGCCCTGGCGCAAAGACGGCTGGTGCCGCTCGAAGTCGAACAATCCCTGGCCCTGCTGCAGGCAAGACAAGTCGCGTTTCATCACGCCCAGCACCATCTGTCGCAGCAGCAGCAACTCCTGTCATTGGCCGAACGCGGTTATCGCGCCGGCCTGTCCGATCTCTCGGCGCAGTTGTCGGCCGAAAGCAGCCAGATCGAGGCCAAACTGCAATTGCTCGACGCACATAGCGCCCTGTGGGAAAGCGGCGTGGCCTTGGAACGCGCGACCGGCCTTGCCATCGCCGATGCCGTGTCACCCTGAACGAACAAGGCCCCGAGCCCCATCCGTTCAGGGTTTTGCTGGCGTCCGCGGAGGGATTGCCGTAGCATGGCCCCCGTTTGCCGCACCGGCTTCGTATTCCCCCGGTCGCCTGCGCCGATTTTCCAGTTCGCTCCGGCCCAAGCCCACTCCGCACGTCACGCTGCGCAAACTCGCCATTCTGGCGCCAATTTATTGCATCGCTCGCAGCGCGGTTCCAGGGAACGCTCCGGGTACAACGGAGTATCACATGTCCTTTGAATCGCTCGGGCTCGCGCCCGCGCTCGTTCGCGCGTTGTCGGAAATCGGCTACGCACAACCCACCTCCATCCAGGCCGAAGCCATTCCGCTGGCGATGGCCGGCCACGATCTGCTCGGTGGCGCGCAAACCGGCACCGGCAAGACCGCGGCCTTCGCGTTGCCGCTGCTGCATCGCCTCTCCACCACCGGCAGCAACGCCGGCCCGCGCCGCATCCGCGCGCTGATCCTGACCCCGACCCGCGAACTGGCCGTGCAAGTGCACGACAGCATCCGCACCTACGGCAAGCACGCACGCCTGGCCTCCACCGTGATCTTCGGCGGCGCCGGCATGAATCCGCAGCTCGATACCCTGCGTCGCGGCGTCGATATCCTGGTCGCCACACCGGGCCGCTTGATCGATCACCTCGAACGCGGCAGCGTCAAGCTCGGCGATGTCGAGATGCTGATTCTCGATGAAGCCGACCGCATGCTCGACATGGGCTTCATGCCCGCGATCAAGCGCATCCTCAACAAATTGCCGGCAACCCGGCAGACCTTGCTGTTCTCGGCCACCTTCGAGGACGCAATCAAGAAGCTGGCGATGGAATTCATGCGCAACCCGCGCGAAGTCCAGATCGCCGCGCGCAACACCGTCGCCGAGACCGTGACCCATCGCGCCCACCCAGTGGATGGTGCGCGCAAGCGCGACCTGCTCATCGACATTCTCAGCAAACGTTACCAGGATCAGATCCTGGTGTTCGGCAAGACCAAGCACGGTTGCAACCGTCTGGCCGAGCTGCTGGAAAAAGCCGGCATCAAGGCCGTGGCCATCCACGGCAACAAGAGCCAGTCGCAACGCCTGAAGGCACTGGGCGATTTCAAATCCGGCAAGGCCCGCGTGCTGGTCGCCACCGACGTCGCGGCGCGCGGTCTGGATATTCCGCAACTGCCGCTGGTGATCAATTTTGATCTGCCGATGGTGGCTGAAGACTATGTGCATCGCATCGGCCGCACCGGCCGCGCGGGCGCGAGCGGCGAAGCGATCTCGCTGGTGTCGCCGGATGAAGGCAGCCTGCTGCGCGCGATCCATCGCGTGCTCAAGACCGACATCGAAATGATCCCGGTCGATGGCTACGCACCGAGCCGCCCGATCCGCATGGGCAACGACAGCCCGAGCACCGGCCGTCCGAGCGGCCAGCGCCCGCCGAGCAAGCAGCGCCGTCCGCACGCGAACAACGCCCCGCGTCACGCACACGCCGGCGCCAAGACGTATTCGGCGGCACCGGCACATCGCGAACGCCGCGGCGGCAATGCCCCGCGTCCGGCGCGTTGATCGGATAAGCACGATGCTGCGTCAGCAAGGATCGTTCGACGGTCCTTGCTGACGTTGTTTCGATAATCGGCAAACTCACCAGCAACGAAAACACCGAGGTTCCCCGATTCCGACGCGGGGAGGAAAACACCGATGGCACGCACCGCTTTCGCCCTGTTCAGTGGCGTGTTCGCGATGATGATCGCGATCACTTTTACCGAGATGACCTGCGTCAAGCTGTTTCCGTTGCCGCCAGGTTTCGACTCGCATAATCCCGAGGCGGTGGCTGCGGCTGTGGCGGCCATGCCGCTCGCGGCCAAGCTGCTGGTGGTATTCGGCTGGTGCCTGGGCGCATTCGCCGGTGGCGGTGTCGCCGCGCGAATCGCACAGCAATATCGCGTCGGTGTGGCCCTGCTGATCGGAACGCTGGTGGCCGCCGGCACACTCGCCAATGCTTCCGGCGTCCCGCATCCACTGTGGATGACCGCGGCCGGTGTCGTCCTGCCGTTGCCGCTAGCTTACCTCGCCGCCCGGCTGGTGTTTCGATTGCCCAGCCGCAATCCGGATAGCGTGTAGCGAAATCCGGATAGCGTGTAGCGAAATCCGGAGCGGGTCAGAACGGCTTGGCTAGCACCAGGTAAATCACCGCGAGCAACAGCAACACCGGCAGCTCGTTCATCCAGCGCAGTATCGTGCTCGAAGGCAGCGGCCCACCGGTCGCAGCGCGCTTGAGCATCTTGCCGCAGACGATGTAATAGATCAGCAGCAGGGCCACCAGCGTCAGCTTGGCATGCAGCCAGCCACCGGCGATATGGAAGTGCAGCCACAAGATGACGCCGAGCACCGCCGCCAGGCCGAACATCAAGTGCCCGAAGCGGTACAGGCGCCGGCCCATCAGCGCCAGACGCTCGCGCACTGCAATCGCATCGTCGGCTTCGGCAATGTTCACCAGAATGCGCGGCAGGTAGAACACCGCCGCCATCCAGGCGATGACAAACAGCAGGTGAAAGGTCTTGGTCCACAGATAGGCCATGATCGTGCTCCGTTGTGCGGGCCCAATGATGCCACGGCTCCGCTCATCAGACAGGCGATCGGGCGGGCAATCGGCCGAAAGGGTAGAATAGGCGTTCTTTCACCCCCGCCCAGCGCTTTCGCGCCCTGGCGCATCGCGAGATATCCCAATGACTTCCGAGACGGCCGCAAGCGCGTCCACTTCGTCTTTCCACGACTTGGCCCTGGCCGAGCCGCTACTGCGCACACTCACCGAGCTGGGCTACGAATCGCCCACGCCGATCCAGGCCGCCGCCATTCCCTTGCTGCTGGCCGGCAAGGATGTGCTCGGCCAGGCACAAACCGGCACCGGCAAGACCGCTGCCTTCGCCCTACCGCTGCTGCACCGGCTCGACCTGTCCAAGAGCAAGCCGCAGGTGATGGTATTGGCGCCGACGCGCGAGCTGGCCATCCAGGTGGCCGAAGCTTTTCAAAGCTATGCCGCGCACCTGCCCGGCTTTCGCGTGTTGCCGATCTACGGCGGCCAGAGCTACGGCCCGCAGTTGTCGGCGTTGCGCCGTGGCGTGCATGTCGTGGTCGGCACGCCGGGCCGGGTGATCGATCACCTGGAAAAAAACTCGCTCGATCTTTCCGAGCTCAGCACCCTGGTGCTCGATGAAGCCGACGAAATGCTGCGCATGGGTTTCATCGACGATGTCGAGACGATCATCAAGAAAACTCCCGAGCAACGTCAGGTCGCGCTGTTCTCGGCGACCATGCCCGGCCCGATCCGGCGCATCGCCCAGACCTACCTGAAAAACCCCACCGAAATCACCATCGAAGCCAAGACGCGCACCGCCGACAATATCCGCCAGCGGTTCTGGCAAGTCAGCGGCCTGCACAAGCTCGATGCGCTCACCCGCATCCTGGAAGCCGAGCCGTTCGATGCGATGATCGTGTTCGCGCGCACCAAGCTCGCCACCGATGAACTCGCGCAGAAACTGCAAGCACGCGGATTCTCCGCGGCGGCGATCAATGGCGATGTCGTCCAGGCCCAGCGCGAGCGCACCATCCAGCAGCTCAAGGACGGCAAGATCGACATTCTGGTCGCCACTGATGTCGCTGCGCGCGGCCTCGACGTCGATCGCATCAGCCACGTGCTCAACTACGACGTGCCCTACGACACCGAAAGCTACGTGCATCGCATCGGCCGCACCGGCCGCGCCGGGCGCAACGGCGAGGCGATCTTGTTCATCGCCCCGCGCGAACGCAATATGCTGCGTTCGATCGAACGCGCCACGCGCCAACCGATCGAGGCGATGGAACTGCCGACTGTTGAAGCCATCAACGATGTCCGCATCGCCAAGTTCAAGCAATCGATCAGCGAGACGTTGGCCAACGGCGACCTCGGCCTGTTCCAGCGTTTGATCGAAGACTACGAACAAGCGCACAACGTTCCGGCGGTGGAGATTGCCGCGGCGCTGGCAAAAATGGCGCGCGGCGATGTGCCGCTGCTGCTGGAGCCGCCCAAGCGCGAAGCGCGCAGCGAACACAGCCGCAGCGAGCGTAGCGAACGGCCAGCACGCAGCGAACGGCCCGCGTCGTCCGATCGCCCGGCACGCGCGGAGCGGCCGGAGCGATTCGAGCGTGCCGAACGATCGGATCGTTTCGAGCGGCCCGAGCGTTTCGACAGACCCGAGCGCAGCGAACGTCCGGAACGTCCGCGCAAGGAACGCTCCGAGCACAAGCCTGAAGCCGGACTGGAAACCTTCCGCATCGAAGTCGGCTACGACCACGGCGTGAAGCCGGGCAACATCGTCGGCGCCGTCGCCAATGAAGCGGGCCTGGAGAGCAAGCACATCGGCCGCATCGAGATTTTCGAAGACTACAGCCTGATCGACCTGCCCGAAGGCATGCCCAAGGATGTGCTCACTCATCTAAAAACCGTGTGGTGCGCCGGACAACAACTGCGCATCACCCGCGATGGACAGCCGCCGGACACCGCCGGAAAAAAACCCGGCTCGCGACCGCCCTTCGCCGGCAAACGCAGCTTCGGCGACAAACCGCCGTTCAAAGCCAAGCGCGATTTCGGTGACAAGCCGTTCGGCGCAGGCAAACCGAAACCGAAACCGCATCGCAAGGGGCCGCGCTCGGAAAGCTAAGGACCACTGGCTGATTTCTGTTCGTGGTGTGCACGTCGAACCACGAATGCAGGCCGCTTACGATCCACACCTGCCATCCATCGGAATAACACCATGAGCACTCCAACCCACGCCCTACACTTGATCGCCCGCCCCGAAGGCCTGCCCAAGGACAGCGACTTCGAGTTGCGCGAGCGGCCGGCCATGGCATTGGCCGATGGACAGATCCGGGTCGCGGTGCGTTATCTGTCGATCGATCCGGCCATGCGGGTGTGGATGAGCGAGCAAAAATCCTATTGGCCGCCGGTCGCGCTCGGCGAGGTGATGCGCTCGGCCGGCATCGGCGAAGTGCTCGAATCGAAGAACGAAAAATTCCCCGTCGGCACCTGGGTCAGCGGCATGACCGGCGTGCAAAGCGAACTGGTTTCAGATGGCAAAGGCCTGCAGCGTTTCGACGCCGGCAAACTGCCGCATCCGGGCTGGGCGCTGAGCGTGTTCGGCGCGACCGGCTTGACCGCGTACTTTGGCTTGGTCGAAATCGGCACGCCGAGTGCCGGCGAAGTGCTGGTGGTGTCCGCCGCTGCCGGTGCGGTCGGCTCGACTGTGGTTCAGATCGGCAAGGCGCTGGGCTGCCGCGTCATCGGCATCGCCGGTGGTCCCGACAAGTGCGCCTTCATCAAGGACACGCTGGGTGCCGATGCCGTCATCGACTACAAGAACGAAAGCGTATCGGCGGCGCTCAAGCAACATTGCCCCGATGGCATCGATGTGTATTTCGACAATGTCGGTGGCGAGATCCTCGATGCCGTGCTCAAGCGGCTCCGGCTCAAGGCGCGCATCGTGCTGTGCGGTGGCATCTCGCAATACAACGCCACCGGCGAAACTCGCGGCCCGGCGAACTATCTCTCGCTGATCGCCGCGCGTGGCCGCATGGAAGGCTTCGTCGTCATCGACTACCTGCATCGCGCAGAAGAAGCCATCGCCGCGATGACGCCTTGGGTCGCGGCCGGCAAGCTCGGCAGCAAGCTCGATATCGTCGAAGGGCTGACGAATTTTCCGGAAGCGCTGCGCCGTCTGTACGCCGGTGCGAACTTCGGCAAGCAGTTGCTCAAGGTTTGATTCGACATGCAAGTAGTTGCAGCCGCGATAACGCGCGGCCGTATCAAAACCGCCGTCGCGGCGCACGCCTCTCATGCAACATGATGTGATCGTCATCGGCGGCGGCGCCGCCGGATTGATGTGTGCGCTTACCGCCGGGCAACGCGGCCGGCGAGTGCGCTTGATCGAACATGCCAACCGCTGCGGCAAGAAGATCCTGATGTCCGGCGGCGGCCGCTGTAATTTCACCAATCTCGGAACGACACCGGCTAATTTCCTGTCGGCCAATCCGCATTTTTGCAAATCGGCATTGGCGCGCTTCACTCCGGCGCATTTCATCGCGATGGTCGAGCGCCACGGCATCGCTTATCACGAAAAAGAACTCGGCCAGTTGTTTTGCGACGATTCCTCCAAGCAGATCGTCGCGATGCTGCTGGCCGAATGCGATGACGCGAATGTGCGCATCGATACCAGTTGCCAGGTAGAGCGCATCGAAGCGGTCGATGGCGGCTATCAACTGCATACATCGCTCGGTCCGTGCAGCGCGCCATCACTGGTGATCGCCACGGGTGGTTTGTCGATCCCGAGTATGGGCGCCACCGGCTTTGGCTATGACATCGCCAAACAATTCGGCCACCGCTTGCTGCCGCAGCGCGCCGGCTTGGTGCCGCTCACGCTCAGCGGCAAGCACCAGGAGCACTACGCCGATCTTGCCGGCCTCGCATTGCCAGTTTCGGCACGCTGCGGCAAAGCACGCTTCGACAACGCGATGCTGGTCACCCATCGCGGGCTCAGCGGCCCGAGCATCCTGCAAATATCCTCGTATTGGGAACCGGGCAAGGAACTGTTGCTCGACCTGCTGCCAAACATCGATGCCGAAACATTCCTGCTCGAACGCCAGCAATCGCATCCGGCGTCGGAACTCAAAACACAACTTGCCGACGTGCTGCCCAAGCGCTTCGCACAACGGCTATGCGAAATCTGGTTCGAAAACCGGCCGATGCGCCAGTTCCGCGCGGCCGAACTGCATGAACTCGCCAAGCGGCTATGCCACTGGCCGATCACTGCCAGCGGCACCGAAGGCTACCGCACCGCCGAAGTCACGCTGGGCGGCGTGGACACCGACGAACTGTCATCGAGCACGATGGAATCGAGCAAAGCCAAAGGTCTGTACTTCATCGGCGAAGTCGTGGACGTGACCGGCCACCTGGGCGGCTACAACTTCCAATGGGCCTGGGCTTCCGGGCGTGCGGCGGGGCTGGTTTGCTGAGGGTGGCTGCGACTCAAGGGCGAGTTGCCCACAAAGGGTACGAAGGATGCAAATAAAGGCGGAAAGAATCCAAAACAATTGGAAATATGCGCCGCCGGCAATGCCAATGACGTCAGCCAAGACGCTGATCTCGCGTGGCGTCGCCATTGACCCTTCATGACATGCGATACAACATAAGATAAAACGGCGGCGAATTTGCGGCCTGCCTTGTGTTACGCCTAATCGACAAAACCCGAGAAAACTTAAGTGGAAATAATCGGCGTCCTTATTACTGCAATAGGTGTACTCGCCGCATTTTTTATTCCGGAGATCCGGCAGAAATTTGGCATAGAGCACCGTGAAAAAAATCTTAGTCCACTAGGCCGTCCTATGTTCAGTGGTGATCTATCCACATTTTCAGGCGCAGTTGACTTTGGAATATTCATCTCACGGAACGTAGGCGGAATAGTTTTCATCGACGCATATATTGATGAGGAATATTTTTTTGGAACCACCGATGGGTCACCCCCCTACTTTGTGTTGTACGAAGAATGCTTTGAGCAACTAGAGATAGGCGAGAAGCCGTCTCACCTGAAGTGCACTGGGACCAACTACGATATTCTTGGCCTAGATCAAGCAGTCGATTCGCTGTTTTATCTCTATCACGCAGAATGCCGTATACGTGGCTATTTCGCTGTTCTCGGCTTTATAGGACCTCATCAAGGATTAATGTCTTGCTCACTGAAAGCCGTAAATTACGAACATGCTACTGGGGCGGCATAATCTAAGCGCTAGGCGCTCTACAAAAACGAAAAACAAACGTCATAACCAAAAACAACAAATCCAATTTCATTGTTCTTGTGGATAGGGTTTCACCGAAATTGTTCTTGGGCGGAAACAGGGGTTGCTCAGAGGTTGCAGAAGAACCCATTTTTGACACCCTGATTGACCGCGAGCTCATCGTTGGGACATTACGTATCGTGCCAATTGGTTATTGCGAGCGCCGTACCGCGTGGTCGAGACCACAAATGATCTGGCTATCGGAGAAACGCGTTTTCTTCGCGAAAACCGCCTCGGATAAGACTATGAGGAACCTCAATTTTGATTGCGGCTACTTTTCATGGAGGATTATCCTCTTGTTCGCCAATCGTCATTGCAGCAAGATCGCGGTAGATTTTCTGTAGCCTCATTAGGCACATGGGACGACGCATAAAGACTATACGTAAAGTGTTGTTGGTTCTGGAGGTTATCTGAGCCGCCCCTGTTCTCTCGCATAAGTCAAACGTTAGACATTCAAGGACGGCCATGACGCGCGAAACCATACCGAGGAAAACCAAGGATGCGCTACTTGACGAATATGACCATCGCTGCGCTGTTTGCGGCAGTGATCGGCCACACGTGCATCACATCGACGAAGATGCTTCGCACAATGAATTGCTGAATCTCTTGCCACTATGCCCCAACTGCCACCTTCGCGATCAACACAACCCAACGCGGAAGATCGAGATTCCGAAGCTGCAACTCTTCCGAAAATACAAAGACCCCGCGATCCTCAAACCCCAGTTCCATCCGATCTACATGCGGCAGCTCTTTCTTGAAGCTGTCACGCCCGGCAACCAACCAATCGGTGAAATCGAAAGCCAAGTTGGTGAGCTCGTCGAGTTTGTCCAAGCCTTGGAAATGGGCGAATTCTACGGCAAGAGACTCAACGAGCTGATCGGCCCTCTACGCCGAGCGTTCGTCATGTCACTTGGCTCCGGCCCGGACCTGCATTACGAGCAGCAACGGCGCGTTGCCAACCAGGACTATCGACAGAAACTCATCACAAATCGAAATTCTGCACGAGCACTTCTCATTGAGCTACTTCGCTACCAAGACTGGGCGAATGCCTAACCCCTCCATCGAGCGGTAGCTCAGAGTACAAAAAAACAACAAATCCCAATTCGTAATTCTTACGAGTCATATTTCACCACTATTGTTCTTCGGAAAATGTACTCTGGCCCCTGTTCTGCACACGCGCCCATTTCCTCCGTGCTGCGCACAAGGATACATCGCCTCGAAATGCCAACTGCATCAGCCAAGGCGTTGATCTCACGCAGGAACTCGTCCTTGACCGATCGCAACAAGCCATACAACATACCGTGCAATACCGTGGATCTGCGATCTACATAGCATTTGCTTGTTATGGCAACTTTCTCGCTCCTGACGTTCACTGACCTGCTTGCCGCCTTAGGCGGCTATACGATTGTTGTGGGAGCGCTTGCAGGGTTTCTCGGCCGCATCTGGGTTTTACGCGTCGTTGAGCGAGAGAAATTCCTACTTCAACGCCAGCTTGATCGGACCAGCCGAGTACTTCAAGCTGATCTCGACCGTCGTCTGCACATCAGCAAAACTCAGTTCGACTCGGAGCTCGCGAATTACAAAGAGATATGGTCGTTGCTAGTTGATCTCCGCATGAAGACGCTGCGACTCAGACCTATGCTTGACTACGTAGAGCCCAACGAGACACAGCAAGAGAGGCTAACAAAGCGGCTCAAAGAGTTTGGACCAGCCTTTACCACTCTTCGTGACACTGTGGAGAAGAACAAGCCATTCTACTCAGAGCAGGTCTACCAGCGCCTCTCTAAAGTAGTTGGTCTATGCCACGATGAAGCGATAGACGCCGAATATCACGAGCGTCCACACGGCGAATACTGGAAAGAAGCGAGGGTCAATCGTGAGAAGATCTCCGAAGCAATTGACGTCACTTGCGAAGAAATACGTACACGAGTCAATTCAGTGGTAGTAACAAGCTAACAACTCCGTAAGGAGCTTCTGCAAGGCGCAACAGGGGTCAGATTTTACCGCTATCGTTCTTCGGAAAACGTACTCTGAACCCTGTTCTGCTCTGGCCGCAGGAGGACTTCCATGAAACGCACATGGACGATCATCGGGGTTGGCGATGTGCCTGCTAGCTTCAAATGGTACCAGTCGCTACTTGGCCTGCCGGAGACGGCTCCCGCCCATGATTATTTCGGTCAAATTCTCGACTCGGATGGAACGGTCTTGCTCTGCCTTCACGAGTGGGGTGCCCACGAGCATCCCTCATTGATGAGCCCCGATCACGCGCAGCCTGGCAACGGCCTCCTCTTGTTTTTCCGTATCGATGATTTCGACATGGCATTGCCGAGGGCACGCGCGCTCGTTGCTCGGTTCGAAGAGGAGCCCCACGTGAACCCGAACACTGGAACTGCGGAGTTCTCACTCCGAGATCCGGACGGGTATTACGTCACGATCAGTGCGCTCTCTGCGGCCTGACAATCTCGTGATGGGGCGAAAGTCGGTCGCAGTCGTATATCCGGTCTTGGGCCGAGCACATCGTGCTCGGGCCATCATGGGATCCGCGAATCGGGAGTCAACGATAAAACGTCTATGGGGTTAGGTTGTACTGCTTGAGTGTTTCTGGCTTATCCCCATTCATGGTTCGACAAGCTCACCACGAATGGAAGTAAGTCAGAACTTCTTGGGATAACTCAGCACCCAACGGCTACGGGATTCGTCTCAAGTCGCGGCAACCGCCCACACAGCAACCCGCCCTTCAATCAGGAATAGCCAACTGCCTCATCTCAAGCGGCTTGGCACCACGCGGCGTAGTTTCGACAACCGCATCAACCGGCAACGGCGCACTGCCATCGAGATAGGCATCGACACGATCTAGCGCGGCATACACGTACGGCAGCATCGGCACGTAGCGGGTGGCGTAATCGGGGAAGCCTAGGAAGGCGTCGAAATGTTCGGCGTTGCGCACCTGCCAGTAGCGCACATCGCGCCCTGCCGTCTGCGCTGCCGCGACATACGGCGCGCTGCTGAACGCGGGCGGCACCAGGCCGTCGTCGAGGCCATGCACTACGATCATCGGCAGTCCAGCACGCGGCAGCGCGGCGCGGGTTTGCGCGATGCCTGCGCGGACTCGTTCGGCGTCGGCACCCTGCCCGCTCCACAACGCGCGCAGGCACTGCAAGCCCGGCAGCGTGAAATCCGGTGCGGCAAGTTTGCTGTCGACGATACCGACGCCGTTGCCAGGCGGAATACCGGCAGTGTCGGACCACCACGCTGCGCGCTCGGCCGCGGTCGCCGCGCGCGGGCTGAAATCCGGATTCAACGCGGAGAACGCATAGCCGCACGGATGCTCACCAACACCGTAACGGCCGTAGGCGGACGCATAAGTCACCGCCACCGCGCGCCACAGATCGAAACCGACCGACGCCGCGCCCGCGCGCAATGCAGCATCGCTCCAACCACTGGCGCGTAATTTTTCGTAGGCCGATCGCGCCTGCGCGGCGAGGTCGTCGCCCGCGATCAGGCCCGCACTGCGCAATGTGGCACAGCGCTGTGCCCACAAGGGCTCGGCCTGCGCACGCATTGGCGGCTGCGCGAGCGATGTCGATGGCAGATGCAGCAACGCACACGGCATCAGGATCGCCGCCTCGGTGGTGTAGTCATACAGCGGACGGCCACCATCGACGTACACGTTCGGCTCACCTGCAACGACAGCATCGAGCCACTCATGATCGATGCCATCGCCAGTCAACTCCGCTGCGCGCAACACCGCACCGCCGCCGTTGGAAATACCGACCGCAATCACACGCGTATTGGCGAAGGTGAAAGGAACGGCCTCCGGCAGTGCCTGGTTCAATGCGTGCAGTGCGAACACGGCGGCCTGCTGAACGTGGCGGCCCCAGTCGGCCTCGGGATTGTCGCGCGAATGTGCGTGCTTGAAGGCAACACCCTTGGCGCCGGCTACCGTGTCCGGAACGAAGGCAATATCCGCATCGGTGCCGAGCGCACCGATCGTGCCATCGGCGCGTGTGCCGGTTTGTGCATCGAGATCGACATAATCGGTGCCCGCTGCTTTGTCGGTGTAGGCGACCGCGCAGCCCTTCGGCAAACCCCAGGCACCAGCGACTGCGATCGCGCCATAGATTCCGCGCGAACCCGATGAAGCACTGACCACCACGCAGCGTTTATCGCGATCGAACGCATCGGGTATCTGCACCAATACCCGATGCGGCTGATGTGCGTCATCCACCCGCGCATACGCGGAGTATTCACGACCGGGCACGGCCTGCGTGCTGCCGTACACGGTGCCGTAACCACCACCCGACGCGAGATCGGCGATACCGCGCCAATTGCTCCAGATCGCACGCCGGCGCAGTTCGGCCGCGGTCGGTTGCGTGGCATCGGCGAATGCCGGTGGTGCTATCTGGCGCAATCCATCCAGGCCCAAGCCCGCGGTCAGCAGGTCATCGCCGTCGCGGTGGTCGCTGACTCGTTCGCCAATGAACACCGGTTCGGCCATCGTGGCGCGGGAGGGGCCTTGCGTCGCGCAGGCGGCGAGCGACAGGGCGGCGGCAGTGACGGCGGTGCGGATTAGATGCGGTTTCATGGCCCGACCATAGCAAGCTGCGCCGGCTCCGGCATCGTACTTTCGTACCACGTCAGCGCCGGTCGATCCTGCTACGGTGGCCTTACCTTTTCCATCGGCGCAACCATGAGCGACCGCTTTCTCGAAGGCCGTACCGCACTGGTCACCGGCAGCACGTCCGGCATCGGTTTGGCGATCGCGCGCGCACTCGCCAGCGCCGGGGCGCGGGTCGCGATCAGCGGGCTGGGTGATGCCGAACAAATCGACGCCGCACTGCAATCGGTGCGCGATGCCGGCGCTCCCGACGCTCGCCACGTCGCCGCCGATCTGCGCGATCCGGCACAAATCACCGCAATGATGACCACTGTCGCCGCGTGGTCGCCGCTCGATGTGCTGATCAACAATGCCGGCGTGCAGCACACCGCGGCATTGGCGAACATGCCTGCCGAGCGCTGGAACACGATCCTGGCCATCAATCTGAGCGCGGCCTTCCACACCATGCAGGCGGCCTTGCCGGGTATGGCGATGCGTGGGTTCGGCCGCGTGGTCAACGTCGCCTCGGTGCACGGCTTGGTCGCCTCGATACACAAGGCACCGTATGTCGCCAGCAAATTCGGCCTGATTGGAATGAGCAAAGTCGCTGCACTCGAATACGCTGCCAGCGGTAGTCGCGACAGCGGCGGCGTGACGGTCAACTGCGTGTGTCCGGGCTGGGTCGAAACCGCCTTGATCGAACCGCAGATCGACGCGCGCCGCGCTGGCGGTTCGCGCGAGGATGGCGTGCGCGCATTGCTCGGCGAGAAGCAGCCGAGCCTGCGCATGTCGCTGCCCGAGGACATCGCCGCGCTGGTGCTATGGCTATGCCGGCGCGAGGCGCACAATCTGACCGGCGCCGCGCTGCCGGTGGACGGTGGCTGGACTGCGCAATAACCAAGGGCTCCTGCGCCGATGCCGACTCTGTTGATCGCCGACGACCATCCTCTGTTTCGCGCCGCGTTGCATGGTGCGGCCGCAGGCGCGGTCGCCGATCTGCAAGTGCGCGAGGCCGAATCGCTCGATGGCGTGCTGGCCGCGCTCGATGCCGAACCGGGCATCGATCTGGTGCTGCTGGATCTGCACATGCCCGGCAACCACGGCCTCGCCGGTCTGGCTGCGATTCGCGCGCAACATCCGGGTGTCGCGGTGATGGTGGTGTCGGCCAATGACGATCCGCGCGTGATCCGGCGCGCGCTCGACCACGGCGCCGCCGGCTATTTGCCCAAGAGCACCGGATTGGACGACCTGCGCAATGCGATCCGCAGCGTATTGGCCTGCGAGCAATGGCTGCCAGCGGCGTTGCGTAGCGCCGTGGTTCGCGCGCCTTCCGCGCCGCAGGATGCGGAACTTGCTGCGCGTCTGGCCAGTCTGTCGCCACAGCAGTTCCGGGTATTGGTGCTGGTCGCCGAAGGCTTGCTCAACAAACAAATCGCCGATCGTCTTCAAATCCAGGAGCGCACCGTCAAGGCGCATCTGTCGGAAGTATTCGAGCGACTCGGCGTGCGCAACCGGACGCAGGCGGGTGTGGTGTTACGCGAGTTGGAACTCAGCGACCCTGCGCGTCAGCTCGACACCTGAACCCGCACTGCGCGCGCCGCCAGCAGACGATCCAGCACCGACTTCAGCGCCAAGGGCTTGAGCGGCTTCATCAACAGCGACAAACCAGCCTCGTGCACTGCGGCACGCACTTGCGGGCCAGCGTCGGCGCTGAGGATCAGTGTCGGCCGCGCGCCATGGCTGGCACTCAGACGCTGGTACACCGCCACACCGGTATCGCCATCGTCGAGGTGGTAGTCGAACAGCCACAAGTCCGCATGCATATCGCGCAACACATGCGCCGCACTCATGCCATCGGCGGCATCGTGTACGACACAGCCCATGCCTTCGAGTAATTGCCGCAATCCGGAACGCGCCGAGGTTTCGTTATCGACCACCAATACGCGAGTACCGGCGAGACCGCCACGCAACACTGCCGGCATCGGTGCGACCGGCGTCGGCACGCGCGGCAGGGTCAGCGCGAACACCGTGCCCGATCCGATCCGGCTACGCAGCGTCAGCGGTGCATCGAGCAATTGCGCGATGCGGTCGGCGATCGCAAGGCCAAGACCCAACCCCTGCCCCGACGCGCCATCACCACGACGGAATTCCTCGAAGATCACCGCTTGTTGCTCGGCGTCGATGCCAGCGCCGGTGTCGTGCACTTCGATGCGGATGCCATCCCCCGCGCGACGCACGCCGAGCAGCAGGCCGCCGCGTGCGGTATAGCGCACGGCGTTGGCGAGGAAGTTCTGCAATACCCGGCGCAGCAATTGCGGATCGGTGTGTACCCACACCCGCGTCGGCACGTAGCCCAATGCCAACCCGCGTTCGGCGGCGAGCATGCGAAATTCCGAGGCGAGCGGCTCGAGCACTTCGGCCAGCGCGATCGCACGCGGTTCCGGTACCAAACCACCGGCTTCCAGACGCGACATGTCGAGCAGGCCCGTCAACAAATCGGTGGTGGAATCGAGCGCGCCGCGCACTTGTTGTACCGACGCGCGCTGCGTCGCGCCTTGCACTTGCTGCGCCAACGCATCGGTGAACAGATGCGCGGCATGCAGCGGCTGCAGCAGGTCATGGCCGATCGCGGCGAGGAAGCGGCTCTTGGCGTCGTTGGCGCGTTCGGCCTCGCGCTTGGCGATCTCGAGATCGGTCGTGCGTTCGCTGACGCGTTGCTCCAGCGTTTCGTTGGATCGAAGCAACGCTTCTTCGGTATGACGGAACTCGGTGACATCGGTGAAAGTCGCGACGAAGCCGCCACCCGGCATCGGCACGCCGCGAATCTCGACGATGCTGCCATCGGGAAACACGCGCTCGGTCAGATGCGCGGTACCGGCACGCATATGCGCCAGGCGCCGCCGCAACGCAGCAGCGGGCTCGCCCTTCGGCGGCATGCGCTGTAGCGCCCAACTCGCGAGCTCGGCAATCGGAGTACCGACCTGCAACAGGGTTTCCGGATAGCCGAACAGTTCGGCATAGCGACGATTCCACGCCACCAACCGCAATTGCGCATCGACCACGCTGATGCCCTGGCTCATGTTCTCGAGCGCCGCTTCGAGCAAGCGCTGGTTGAAACGCAAATCACGCGATGCCTCGCCGACGATCGTGGCGACGGTGTCCAGGTGCCCGGCCTCGCGACGCGCTGCATCCAACAGCACTCGCGCCGATGCCGAACCGAGCACCGCCGCGAGTTCGCGTTCGATGCGCTCCTCGGTCTGCGCTGGCACCGCACCGGCGGCTGGCGCATCGCGCAGCAATTCGTCCACTTTCTCGCGGGCAAGGAATCGCAACCCGGCATCGCGCAGCGTCTGCGCGTCCAGTCCGCGTCGCGCACGCTGCGGTGTCTCGTGCCGCCATGCCGCCACCAGTGTCGTCATCAACGTACCGACGAACAAGCTCGCGCCAACCGCACGGCCGAGCCGGCTCCAGCCGGTCAGACCGAACAAACCATCAGCCGACAACCAGTCCCAGCCGAACGGCCCGTGCAACAGCCACGCGGGCGCAATACCGCGCATTTGCAATGCCATCGGCAGCAGCAATACCCAGCACCACACTGCAAAGCCCGCAAGCACGCCGAGCACCGCCGCGCGCGGCGGTGTCTGTGGCCGCCACACCGCGAATGCGAGCGCTGGCACCAGCGTCGCCAATGCCGAAAACGACACCGCACCGACATCGGCGAGTGCCTCGTTGCCGGCGACCAGGTGACTGTAGGCCCAGGCCAGCAGCATGATTACGACGATGCCGGCGCGGCGCAGTGCGAGCACACTGCCACGCAAATCGCTGCCGTCATTGCGTGACCACGCACCGCGCAGCAAGCCCGGCGCGAACCAGTGATTGCCAATCATCAAACTCAGCGTCAGCGTGCTGACAACGACCATGCCGGTCGCGGCACTCAAGCCGCCAAGGAAGGCGAACAGCGCCAGTCCATGCTGGCCCTGCGACAACGGTAACGCCAACACATACAAATCCGATGGCACGCCGCTGCCGGCCAGCCAGGCTTCGCCGGCACGCGCCAGCGGCAACACCGGCAACGCAATCAATGCCAGGTACAGGGGAAACTGCCAACGCGCGGTACGCACCGCGCGCGCGTCGCGGCACTCGACGACGGCGATATGGAATTGGTGCGGCAGGATGAACATCGCAAACGCGCCGAGCAACACCAACGGTGCGAAGCCGCCGGTCGGCGACGGCGCTATCGGCGTTGCCGGCGGTATCGATGACAGGGTCGGCAGCGGCGGCGCATCCAGCCCGAACCAAACGAATGCACCCAACGCCAGCATCGCGGCGAGCTTGAACAAGGACTCGAACGCCATCGCCAGCACCAGACCGCGATTGTGTTCGGCGGCGCTGGCACGTCGCGTGCCGAACAACATCGCAAACAAGGCCATCGCCAATGCGACATACACCGCGCTGTCCTGCCACGCCGGCAACGAAGTGCCATCGCTTCGCGTGGTCAGCATCGCGAAACTCATCGCGACCGCTTTCAATTGCAATGCGATGTACGGAATCAAGCCGAGCGCGGCGACCAATGTCACCGTCGCCGCGAGCCAGGCATCTTTGCCCAGGCGGGTCGCGATCAAATCGGCGATCGAAGTCGCATTAGTCTCGCGCGCCAACCGCACCAAGCGCACCATGAACCCGCCCGCCAGCGCATACAGCACGATCGCGCCGAGGAAAGTCGGTGGCAACGGCCAACCGTAACGCGCCGCCTGCGTCACCGTGCCGTAGAAAGTCCACGAGGTGCAATGCACCGCCAGCGACAACGCATAAACATGATGCCAATGCGAAGCCAGCACGCGCGGATGACGTTCGCCATAAACGCCGGCACCGAACAGCAGACCGAGCCACAACAACGCGGCGAACACCACGACGCCGAAGCTCAGCATTGGCTACGGTTCCGCGGGCAGTGTCGCGATGGCAGGGGGCAGGCGCTCATCGCGCCATCTTATGCGGCAGGCGCGGCGGCCGCATCTCTGAACAAAAACGGCAACGACGGGCCGAAGCCCGCCGTCACCGGCCCCTGCCAGGGGGATGCTCAGAAGTTGTAGCGCAGCGACAGGTAATAGTTGCGCGGCCAGCCGAAATACGCGGTCTGGATATTGCCGACGCTGGAGAATTCCTGGCCGTCGGTCTTGTAGGTTTCGTCAGTCAGGTTGCGCACACCGGCGCGGACTTGCCAATTCAGATCCGGCGAATCCCACACGCCAAACAGGCCGTACAAGGTATAAGCACCCTGCCGCAGGCCGGGCCGGTTATCGACCGACAGCCAGGTCTCGGTGCGATACGAGGCATCGCCACCGAAGGTCAGCGTGCCGTTGCCGCCGAGCGAGAACCCGTGTTGCAACGCGACGCGTCCGGTGAAGTCAGGCGAGAACGGCACGTGTTCGTGCAGACCGGCCAGAGCCGGATTGGCCTGCACGCGCGGGTCCACGAACTTGTCGTACTGCGCGTTCATCCAACCCAACTGCGCGGACAACTGCGTGGATTCGCCAATCAGCGCCGTACCCTCGAACTCCACGCCATCGATGCTCAATTCAGCGGCGTTGAGTACCGGGAAGCCGAAGTTCGGAATCGGCGCGCCCGGGTTGGTGATTTCCGACACACGCGCCTGGAAATCCTTGTACTGGCTGTGGAACGCCGCGATGCTGCCGCTCATGCGGTGATCGCTCGAACGCATCTTCAGGCCGGTCTCATAGGTCCAGACGAACTCCGGGTTGAACGAGCCGATTTCGACCGCCGCATTGGCGCGGCCGTTGAAACCGCCAGACTTGAAGCCGCGATTGGCCGAGACATAAGCCATCACATCGTCGCTGAATGCCTTTTGCAGGCTGAGCGAGGGCGTCCATGCACTCCACGAGTCATCGATAGTGAACGCCAGCGCCGGATCGGCGTTGCCGAGCAGATTGGAGAACGTGGATGTGGTGCGGAAATAATCCTTCGAATCGTGGGTGTAGCGCAGACCAGCAGCCAGCGTCCAGGTCGGCGCGAACTGCCACGAGGCATGGGCGAACGCGGCATAGCTCTTGTTGCTCAGGTCATCATCGATGGTGCGCAGGAACGAGATCGGCAACGGCCCGAACGCAAGGAAGTCATTGGCGAAGGCCTCCTGGTGCGAAGGCACTTTCTCATCCATGTAGTACACGCCGAAAATCGCGTTGAGGTTTCTGCCGTTGTCATAGGCCAATTGCAGTTCCTGGCTCCACTGCTTTTGATCGACGCCGACGAACACGTCACCCAACTGGAACTGCGAGGCATCGATGTCAATGTACGAGGCGGTGTCGAGCTTGCGATACGAGGTGATGCTCTTGAACGCCCACTGTGAATTCAGATCCCAACCCATGGTCAGCGCGACGCCCTTGTGGGTCATCTCCTGGCCCTTGTCGGGCGAGAATGAAGTGCGCGTGCGGAAGTCGTACTCGCCGGTACTGGGCACCAGCAGAACCTTGATGCCGAACGGCGACAGATTGGTCTGGGTCAGCGGCGCGGTCGGTTGGCCCAGCGTCAGCGCGTTGTCCTGGCGCGTGTAATCGAAGGCCAAGGTGGCATTGAATGTCTCGCTGGGCCGGAACGCGAACTTGATGCGCACCGCCCGCGTGTCCTCATCGTTGTAGTGCTTGCCGGTGACCGGATCGCGCACATAGCCGTCGTTGGTCAGCCACGCACCAGCGATGCTGCCGGCCACGGTGTCGGAGAATTGGCTGCTGGCGTAGAAACGTCCTTCGGCGCGACCGTGATCGCCGACGGAGGCCTCGACCGAGCCGCCTTCATGATCGAACGGGTTGCGGGTAGTGAGCTTGATCGCGCCGCCCGTGGAATTCTTGCCGTACAGCGTGCCCTGCGGCCCGCGCAGCACTTCCACCTGGCTAATATCGAACAGCGAGAACAACGCGCCGTTGATGCGCGAGTAGTACACGTCATCGACATACATGCCGATGCCGGGATCGAAAGTCTGCAAGGCATCCGGCTGGCCGATGCCACGAATGAAAACATTGACGCTGTTGGACGAGCCACGGCCCTGCACGATGTTCATGTTCGGCACCGCGCCTTGCAAGCCATCGACATTGCTGGCCTGCAGATCGCGCAATTGATCCTCGCCGAACGCGCTGACCGCGACCGGCACATCCTGGATCGATTCGGTGCGGCGGCGCGCGGTCACCGTGACCGATTCCAGTGTCTTGACCTCACTGGTCGGTGTCGCTGGCTGCGCCGGTTGTTCTGTAGCCGGTGTTTCCTGCGGCTGCGCCGCTTGCTCGGCGGACGTTTCCTGCGACCACGCCAGTGGCGACATCAACAGGCAACCGATCATCAGGCTCAAGTGCGTGCGCTTCATCATCGAACAGATCTCCCCGTGAATGCATCGTGCGCGGCATGTGCCGCATCTTGGCCGCAAGGCTAGAGGTCGCGGCGCACGGGCGGCATCGTACCTTCGGACAATAGGCCCAGCGACGCCCGATCCCGACACTCCCGACTGGGGATATCAGCCCATGACGGGTAGAGGTCGAGGCAATGGCGTTCTTGATTGTGCTGGCTGCGCTGTGTTTTCTGATGTTCGCGGCGTATCGCGGGCACAGCGTCATTTTGTTTGCGCCGATCGCCGCGCTCGGCGCGGTGCTGCTGACCGATCCGACGCTGGTCGCGCCGATGTTCACCGGTCTTTTCATGGAAAAGATGGTCGGCTTCCTGAAACTGTATTTCCCGGTGTTTCTGCTCGGCGCGGTGTTCGGAAAACTGATCGAAGTATCCGGATTTTCCAAATCGATCGTCGCCGCGACCATCCGCGTCGTCGGCGCGCAGCGCGCGATGCTGTCGATCGTGCTGGTGTGCGCGCTGCTGACCTACGGCGGCGTGTCGTTGTTCGTGGTGGTGTTCGCGGTGTATCCGTTCGCCGCCGAGTTGTTTCGCCAGTCCAACATTCCCAAGCGCCTGATCCCCGGCACCATCGCACTGGGCGCTTTCACCTTCACCATGGATTCGCTGCCGGGCACACCGCAGATCCAGAACATCATCCCGTCCGCATTCTTCGGCACCAACGCCTGGGCCGCGCCATGGCTGGGCACGATCGGCGCGGTGTTCATCCTGATCTTGGGCCTGACCTATCTCGAATGGCGCCGGCGCGTGGCACTCAAAGCCGGCGAAGGTTACGGCGACGCAGCGACCTTGCTCAACGAACCCGCGCCGTTCGCTGGCGGCCGACTCGCCAATCCATTGATCGCAGTCCTGCCACTGGTGTTGGTCGGCCTTGCCAACAAATTGTTCACCGACTGGATTCCGATGTTCTATGGCGCCAGCCATGCGTTCGTCCCATCGGTGGTCGGTAATCCCGCACCCGTGGTGCAGGAAGTGTCGAAGATCGCCGCAATTTGGGCCGTCGAAGGCGCGCTGCTGGTTGGCATCGTGTGCGTGTTCGCGTTCGCCTGGAAACCGGTCATCACCAGTTTCGCCGAAGGCAGCAAGGCCGCGATCGGCGGCGCGTTATTGGCCGCGATGAATACCGCTTCCGAGTATGGCTTCGGCGCGGTGATCGCGGCATTGCCCGGCTTTTTGATCGTCGCCGATGCGTTGAGCACGATCCCCAATCCGCTGATCAACGAAGCCATCACCGTGACCTCACTGGCCGGCATCACCGGCTCCGCCTCCGGCGGCATGAGCATCGCGCTGGCGGCAATGGCCGACACCTTCATCGCCAACGCCCACGCCGCCGGCATCCCGATGGAAGTACTGCACCGCATCGCCGCGATGGCCTCCGGCGGCATGGACACCCTGCCGCACAACGGCGCGGTCATCACCCTGCTAGCCGTGACCGGCCTCACCCATCGCCAGGCCTACAAGGACGTATTCGCCATCACCATCATCAAGACACTCGCGGTGTTCGTGGTGATTGGCGTGTTTTATGCGAGTGGGTTTGTTTGATTTTGTTGTGGACGGTCATACCTGCTTCTAGCTGCCGCTAGAAGTGATGCTAAGCGACAATTCTAATTAGCCCATCGGCGTGATGCCGCCGAAGCAAACCTTTCCACAGCCAATACGCCCACATTTCCACGGGCATATTTCATACGCCCTCGATTCCATCGTGTTGCGCACAACAGTGCATCGTATTGACTTGCCAGAAGTACCCGAAAGACATTGATCTCGCGTAGGAACTCTTCCTTGACCAGCAACGACATGCCATACAACATACGGTGCAATACCGCGGATTAGCGGTCTACTTGGCGTTAGACCCATGAATTGGCATTCCGTGTTCATTTGGCTAAAAAGTATTCCGGACGTAATCTGGTCTGGCCTAATCGCCTCCGTTCTTACGCTCTCAGGCGTGCTGATATCCAATTTAAGCAATACTCGCCGATTGCGTGATCAGCAACAGCACGAGTCAAAAGAGAAGTCAAAGGAAAGACTCACGAGCGCCAGACGAGATGTTTATTTGGTAGCCGCAAGCGAATTTTCTGCGGCTATGGGGCATCTGGGAACCATTCCGCAACTTGATCCACGAAAAGACAACCTAACCGCTCCACTTCAGGCATTCAACGCAACTGCAGCAAGAGTGCAGCTGATCGCGGACTCCAGCACTGCGAACTTGGCCTCACATACGGGGCAACGCCTTGCGGAGTTATATTTTCGGCTTATTGCCAAGGCACAGCCGATGTTTGACTTGCAGATAGACGCAGAGATGCACGCTGATCTTTACGATGCAGCGCAAGCGGAGCTCGATCGCCTTCTGAAACAGCAACGCACCCTCGTTGAATCCCCAGGATTTGACCAATCCGTTTTCGAGGCGCTAAACCGCTCATTGGCGTTTTATCAGCAGCAGTCGCTCGACCATTTGACTGCAAGAAGCAATGCGCTTGAGCAACGCTTCGAGCTCCAAAAGGCCTACATGTCCGAACTTCTCCCTGAGACAATGCCACTAGTGGAAGCACAGATTCCTCTTGCGGCCGCGTTGCGTCGCGAACTTGAACTGCCCACAGATCAGAGTGAGCTGAAAGCTAGGTCCAAGGCGGGGATTCAATTCATGCAGTCTCTATTGGAGAAGTTTATTGGCAGCATGAAATAGGCCCAACTATTCCGTAAAGCCCAAACAGGGATCAGAGTGAAGCGTCTCAGGTTTCTCCATTCTGAGCCCAGCCTTATTCAGCCGGTCATAGGCTGACCAGGTTCGGCCGTCGGTTTCGTACAAGTCAACCTCGATCATTGACGTTGTTATAGAAACGCCTGTAGGAAGGAAATATGCGCACGACCCTGTTGCTCGCCTGTGTTCTTGCTGGCGCTTGTGCCGCTTCCGCCAGCGGCGCTGAGAAAATCAGTTCTCGACTCGAGTCGCTATCCTGACTGTTGGGCCATTGGGAGCGCAATGACATGCCCGACGGGCGAAGTGGATGCGAGCGGTGGCAAGTGGATAGGGGCGGATACGTTGGGCTTGGTGCCACCTTGAAAAACGGCAAGGTCCAGTTCCAGGAGAAGCTTCGTATCGAGGAAGATCATGAAGGCGTGCACTACATCGCGGACGTACCAGACAACCCCGCGCCAGTTCGTTTTCGCCTGGTTGAAATTGGCGAAGGCTCTGTTGCTTTCGAGAACCCTGCGCACGACTTCCCAAAGCGCATCGCTTACCGCCTGGACGGAGACCGATTGGAGGCGCGCGTTTCCGGAGGCCGACGCGAGATGACGCTCCGCTTTCAAAGATCTGTCACCGCCGCAACGGCCGTACCCGAGTACGCCGAAGCGCGAGACTAATGACCCCTGCGGTCGGTGTGAATGAAACGCCGGCTACTCTGCCGCAGTTGCGCGATGAGCGTGCGACCGGCAGGGCCGGGTGGCGACCCGTTGCAGTAAGATCATCGATGTTTCTACAGCCTCGTCAGACCCGATCGACCGCGTGAGGAAACACGAAATGCTCAAGACCTACATTGGAAGCTGCCATTGTGGTGCGGTGCGATTCGAGGCCGATATCGATCTCAGCGTCGCGACCTACCGATGCAATTGCTCGATTTGCTCGCGCAACCGGTTCTGGCCGGCGATCGTGAAGCCCGATGCCTTCCGGCTGATTTCCGGCGAATCCGAGCTGACCAAATATCTTTTCAACACCAGGAAAAACGAACACTACTTTTGCAAGCATTGCGGTGTTCGCGCATTCGGCATTGGCGATGCTTCCGGCCCCGGCCGCATATACGGCGTCAACCTCGGTTGCCTGGAGAATGCCACTCCCGAAGAGCTCGCCGCCGCGCCGATCACCTACGTCGATGGGCTGCACGACAATTGGCACAACGCGCCCGCAATCACCAGCTATCTGTGAGTTCTAGCTATGCCTGTATGGGTTCTTCCCGCCAATGGCACTTTTCATTTCATTGACGAAACGAAAGTCAGTTGCAGTCGTCCATACGCCCTTGGAGTGAGCACACCGTGCTCGGACCATCATGGGCAACCGTGAATCAGGAACCAACGGCGAACATTCTATCGGACCAGAAGTATTATCTGGCCTGTCCCAGCGAAAGCTTTATCACCGCCATGCCCCAATGGGGATCATTTTCTTCGCCACTTGCATAATTGACAGTGCTACTTTAGTATCACTTCATGCGCACCGAACTCGTCACTACTCTTAAACGCCAGGCCACTGAACTGCTCTCGGACATCGAGCGGGACAAGGAGCCTATCCTCATTACCCAGCACGGCCTGCCTAGCGCCTACCTGGTGGATGTGGAGAGTTATGAACTACTTCAACAGCGCATGACCGTTCTGGAGGGCATCGCACGCGGCGAGCAGGCCGTCGCCGAAGGCCGCACCGTGCCGCACGCGCAAGTCAAAACGCGCCTTGCCCGATGGCTGAAATAGTCTGGACCGAACCGGCGTTGAGCGACCTGGACGCCATCGCCGACTACATTGCGTTGGAAAATCCTGTTGCTGCTTCAGAGCTTGTTCAACGAGTCATTTTTCACGTTGGGCAGTTAGCTGAACATCCCGATAGTGGCAGCCGACCCCAGGAGCTCAAACGTTCTCGCTACCGGCAAATTATTGAACCACCTTGCCGAGTGTTCTACCGCCATGACGGGAAACGCGTCTACATTCTTCATGTCATGCGCTCCGATCGTTTGTTTCGCAAGCGTCTACTTGCTTCCCGCTCGAAGCGGGCCAAAACCTGACGCCCGTAAGAAACTTTCAATCAACATCAGGGATGTGACATTCCTGCTTTGAGCAGTTCGGCAGCGGCTGGTCTTCGAGTACCCCATGCGATGCTGGTACCCGTTATCGGCAAGTGCGGCATGGATAATTCGCGTGATTGCGTGCGAGCGCTCGAACTGCACGATCGTTCATATATTCAAATGCCGCGCCATCGGTTCATGGCGCGGCAAATGAACGGTGCCGCATTACTTCGTCGGCTCCTTCTTCATCATGTCGTCGTGCTGTTTCTTCATATCGCTGTGCTTGGCCATCTTGTTGCGATGCATTTTTTCCATGTCCGCGATCGAGACCATGCCGTCCTTGTTTTTCTGCATTGCGTCCCACTTGGCCTCGTGCGCCTTCATGAATTCATCCTTGGAAACCAGGCCGTCGCCATTGGTATCCATCGACTTCATCTGCGAAGAACTCATGTTCTCGTGCATCATTCCTGCCTGGGCGAATGCCAGCATCGGCGTGCACATGAGTGCCGCCGCGACCAGGGCCGACTTGATTGTATTCATGGTTATTCTCCGTTGAGGAAATATCCGATTGTGACTCGCCAACCATAGGCAATTGGCCGATCGCGTTGCCGGGCGGCGAGTGCCAATCATGATGATCCGGACTACCTGAACAACGGGTTTGAATCACACCATTTTTTGCGTGCTCTCGCCCGGGCATTGGCGCAAAAAATGCTTTCCGAAACCATCGCTCGGCAACTTCTTGAGAAGTTCCATTCATCTTCAGACTTATTGCGCCTTTCGAAGACAAATCCTCCGCAAAAGCACAAGACAACCCGCAAAACATACGCTAGAGTACGGCGTCTTTCGCCTCCTCCGGTTTCCTACATGCCCGTCTATAACGCTCCGCTGCGCGATATGCGCTTTGTCCTGTTTGAATTGCTCGACGCCGAACGCGAACTCAAGACCATTCCCCAGTACGCCGACCTCGATACCGACACGATCAACGCGGTGCTCGAAGAAGCCGCCAAATTCGCAAGCCAGATAGCAGCGCCGCTCAATGGCATCGGCGATATCGAAGGCTGCACCTTCCACGGCAATGGCGTTGTCACCGCACCGCCGGGCTTCAAGCAGGCCTACCAAAAATTTGTCGAAGCCGGATGGCCGGCACTTTCCTGCGATTCGGCCTACGGCGGCCAAGGGCTGCCGGTGCTGCTCAACAACCGGCTCTACGAAATGCTCAACTCGGCCAACCAGGCCTGGCTGATGTATGCAGGCCTGTCGCACAGCGCCTATGAATGCCTCATGGCTTTCGGCACCGAGCAGCAAAAAAACACCTATCTGCCCAAGATCGTTTCCGGGCAATGGACCGGCACGATGTGCCTGACCGAATCGCATTGCGGCACCGACCTTGGACTGCTCAAGACCAAGGCCACGCGCAACGATGACGGCAGTTTCGCGTTGACCGGCACCAAGATATTCATTTCCGCGGGCGAGCACGATATCGCCGAGAACATCCTGCATCTGGTACTCGCGCGCCTGCCCGATGCGCCAGCCGGAACCAAGGGAATTTCACTGTTCCTGGTGCCGAAGTTCCTTCCCAATGCACAAGGCGAAATCGGCGCGCGCAACACGCTCAATGCCGGCTCCATCGAACACAAGATGGGCATCCACGGCAATGCCACTTGCGTGATGAATTTCGATGCGGCCAAAGGTTGGCTGATCGGCGAGCCGCACAAAGGTTTGGCGGCAATGTTCGTGATGATGAACTCGGCGCGTCTGGGTGTGGGCATGCAATCACTGGGCTTGGCCGAAGTCGCGTACCAGAACGCGCTCGCCTATGCCCGCGACCGCTTGCAGGGGCGCGCGTCCAACGGCGCGGCGCAGCCGGACAAGCCTGCCGATTCGATCATGGTGCATCCGGATGTGCGGCGCATGCTGCTCACCTGCAAGGCCTACACGGAGGCGGGCCGTGCGTTCGCCACCTGGGTCGCGCAGTTGACCGATCGCGAACTGTCGCACCCCGATGCCGGCGTGCGTGAGAACGCCGCGCAATTGCGCACTTTCCTCACGCCCATCATCAAGGCCTTCCTGACCGACAACGCTTTCGAGAGCAACAACCTCGCCCTGCAGGTGTTCGGCGGCCACGGCTACATCCGCGAATGGGGCATGGAGCAATACGTGCGCGATGCCCGCATCAACATGATTTACGAGGGCACCAACGGCATCCAGGCACTCGATCTTCTGGGCCGCAAGGTGTTGCACGACCAGGGTGCGAAGCTGAAATTGTTCGGCGCACTGGTGCGCGAATTCGTACAGGCACAGACCGGTAAACCGGAGATGCAGGAATTCATCGGCCCGCTCGCCGCGCTCGGCGAACAAGTGCATCAGCTCACGACAGAGCTAGCCATGAAAGCCATGAGCGACCCCGACGAAATCGGCGCGGCCTCGGTGCCTTACCTGCGTGTGGTCGGGCATCTGGTCTACGCCTGGCTGTGGGCGCGGATGGCGCGCATAGCGCTGGACAAGCTCGACTCGGGCGATGATTTCTATCGCGCCAAACTGGCCACGGCGCGTTTTTATTTCAGCAAGCTGTTGCCGGAAACTGCCTATCAGTTGCAGGCCGCGCGTGCCGGAGCCGCACCGCTGATGGAACTCGACGCCGCATTGTTTTGATCACGCAGGCAGGGTTGTAAGGTGGGCTAAAGCCCACCCTACAGAGCTAGTGCGTAGGGTGGGCTTTAGCCCACCTTGCCCAACCACCCTACTCCCTTACAAACATCTCAATCACACACTGCCGTAGGGTGGGCTTGAGCCCACCCCGCCTCCGCAAATCCTGGCATCGGCAAACCACCCACCAACAACGTGATCGCAACTCTCACTCCGCTCAACGCCAAAGCTTTTTCCTGCGCTCATGCCCACCTTGCCCAGCCACGCTACTCCCTTACAAACATCTCAATCACACACTGCCGTAGGGTGGGCTTGAGCCCACCCCGCCTCCGCAAATCCTGGCATCGGCAAACCACCCACCAACAACGTGATCGCAACTCTCGCCCTGCTCAGCGCCAGAGTTTCTTCCAGCCATCAAAGCCCAGTTGCCGCAGTGTCTGGATATTGCGTTCGTAGATTTTCTCGGCATCGGGAAACGCCTTCACGGCACGCGCCACGCTGGTTTCCCGCAGCAGATGCAGCGTGGGATACGGCGCGCGGTTGCTGCAGTTTTCGACATCATCGAAAGCGGCATCGGAAAACTGGTAATCGGGATGAAAGCTGGCGACCTGGATCTCGCCGTTCAAACCCAGCTCCGACACCGCCGCATCGGCGACATCGAGAAAATCGTTGTACTCGAGAAAATCGGTTAGCACATAGGGATGGATCAGCAAGGTCGTCTCGACTTGTTCGGGATCGGCGTCGTAGAGCAGTTCCAGCTCATGCAGCAAATCCGCCAGCAGCGCGTCCTCGCTGGTCGCGTCGGTGACCACATAACGGATCTGGCGCTTGACATGCACCGCCTTGGCGAAGGGGCAAAGATTGAGTCCGATGACCGCCTTCTCCAGCCATTCCTGCGTGGCGGCAATCACATGCGCGTGCGAGTCGTTCATGCCACGCGCTCCGCGACGACGGGTTTCGGCAATCGGGCCAGCAACCGTTTTGCCAGCGCATAGGCATCGCCGGGCCAGCGCGCTGAAATGAAGTTCCCATCCTCGACCACGAAGGCATCGCGATCATCGCTCGCCGTTCCGCGCACCCCCAAGGTGATCGGCCCGCGCTGGAACTGGCCGGGAGAAGCGAGCGCCGCGCGCACTTCGTCTTCCACATAAGCCGAGTACGTGCGGTAGTAGCGTCCGAGTTTCCAGGCGGTGAGCGCGTACGCCAGCGCTTCCATGTATTTGGGCAGACAGGTGGTCTTGCGCCAGTGCAAGACGCTCATACCGGTCAATGGATCGATCGCGCGCGCCAACAACAAAACGCCGTGGCAGATCGAAGCGATCGGGCGATCCAGATTCGCGAAGGCCGCCACTTTCGATTGCAGCTCGGCACTGCCCAGGTATTGCCGCATACCGGGCGCATGACCGCCGGGCAGCAACAGCGCATCGAAATTTTCCGGAACGATTTTCGACCAGGCGATCGGCTGCTGAAATTCTTCCGATCCTTGCATCTGCGCATAGAACCGCTTGGCCTCGGCGTCAGCGCCCAGCTTGCCGAACAGCACGCCGGCGAGCAGCCGCGCATCGCAGGCCGCTTCACGGCCATGTTCGGTGGCGAATGTGATTTCATGCCCGGCCCGCGTCAGCATGCGCCACGGCACCGCTACCTCAGTGGTATCGAAATCGGTATCGGGCAGCGGAATCAGGATGCGGGCCATATGCATATCATCGACGATCGAACCAGGCGATCTTGTTCGAAACCCCGCACGCTCCGCGTGGAGCGCGCAGGAAAAACCGCCCGGATGGAACAGTCGTCAAACGATACCGCAAAACCGGCACCTTGTCGGTGAAGACGACACGCATCTTCGCCCATTGCGTCTTGATTACGCCTGCGCCGATTTCACCAGCATGTGCTTGGCCAACTGACCGTGCACATAACCGATACCGCGCGCCAGATGCAAAGTCGCGAACAGCAACAGTACACCGCCGACAAACAACAGCGGCATCATCGAGTTGGGCAAGTCGGAGTGGAAGTTGTCGATCTGCAACCAGCCGAACCCGTAGATCATCTGCGCAATGGAACCGACTACCAGACCCAGCGAAACGCTGAGCATCGATATCGCCACGGTGAAATAAATGATGCCCAGCGGCAGCATCAGCACCATGTACAGCAACGTGGACCAGGTGCGGGCATCGGCGAAGATGTCTTTCACGCGATCGATGAAGGTCTTGCCGCCGCCGGTGTAAAGCGGCCGGCGCGGCATGCGCACACCGAGCATCGCCTCGACCAGACGCCCTTCGACCATCGACAACGCGTATACCGTGCCCATGAACAAGACGATGAAGGGAATGCCGATGATCAACACCAGCAAGCCCGCGCTCAGGCTGATGCCGGTAACCGCCCAGGTGAAATAGAAAATGCCGGTTGCCAGCGACAGCAACATGTAGAACAAAGCCGCATAAGTGCGCGGGTCGGCGGCCACACCGAAGAACCGGCCCAGCGCCGAACGGCGCGGCGGTGCGGGCGGCGTGCGCAGTGCCTGCACGACGGTGGTTTCGGTCTGGCGATAAATGTCGGCCACTTCCTCCGGCGCGCCGTAGCTGCCGGCGATGCTCGCCAGCAAGGTCGCTTCGTCCACCTCGGGATGCTCGGCCATTTCCGAGCGCAGGTATTCCTCGGCGTCGTAGAGCGCGTCCTGCAACAATGCCGGGTCGGCGCCGGCCAGTGCGGCGCGCAACTGGTCGAGGTACTCCGGGATTGTTTTCGGGGGAATTGTTTTCGGGGTCGAGGTAGTCATCACGGGTTTCCTTCCAGCACGGTATCGACAAAATCGCGAGTGGTTTTCCAGCTTTGCATCCAGACCGCGAGCACCTCGCGCCCGTCGGGCGTGATCCGATAGTAGCGGCGCGGCGGCCCGGCGACCGAGGGCTCGACCTGGCTCGACAGCAGTCCCGCGCCATCGAGATTGCGCAGCACCGGATACAGCGCGCTTTGCTTGCCGCTGAACAATCCCGCGCCGTTTCGCTCCAGCCGTTTGGCGATCTGGTAGCCGTACATCGGCTCGTTGGCCTGGGCCAAAACACCGAGCAAGACCAGCGAGACAGCCCCTGCGCTGAGCTCTTTCTCGAATTTCTTCAGATGGATCTCGGTGTCGGTCATGTCCTCGCCCCACTCGGCGGCATTGGGTAGGTGAACCATATAGTTAACTTAACTATAGTGAACCTGCCAGAAGTCACGAATGCCCGTCTGACGCGGGCAGTGATCCTGCTGTCCCTTCGATCACCTCCGGCTCACGCCGATCTGGAACACGGCCAAGTAATCGGTAAGCTGTGCCTGACCCGATGAGGAACGCGCATGACCGCTCCGATGCCTATTGTTTTTCTCGGCCACGGCTCGCCGATGAACGCCATCGAAGACAACGACTTCCGCCGAAGCTGGCAAAACCTCGGCAAACGCCTGCCCAGGCCCGAAGCGATTTTGTGCGTGTCCGCGCACTGGGAAACCCGCGGCGTCTACGTCACCGCCAGCGAGCAGCCGGAAACGATCCACGACTTCGGCGGCTTTCCCAAGGCATTGTTCGCCGTGCGCTATCCGGCGCCGGGCAGCCCGGCGCTGGCGCATCGCGTCGCCGAGTTGATCGATGACGCACGCGTGCATCTGGACCCCGAGCGCGGTCTCGACCACGGCGCATGGAGCGTACTCGGGCCGATGTATCCCGAGGCCGACATCCCGATCGTGCAATTGAGCCTGGCGGTCCTCAAACCCGGCGCCTGGCACTACGATCTTGCCAAGGCGCTGGCGCCGCTGCGCGATGAAGGCGTGCTGGTGGTGGGCAGCGGCAACATCGTACACAACCTGCGGATGCACCGGTTCAACGACGCCACACCCTACGACTGGGCACTACGCTTTGATGAAGATGTTGCCGAGCGCATCAGCGCCGGCCGCCACGATGGCCTGCTCGGCTACGAAACCCTCGGCAGCGATGCGCTGCTGTCGATCCCGACGCCCGAGCATTACTTGCCGCTGCTGTATGTGCTGGCGCTGCAACGCGAAGGCGAGACGGTGTCGTTTTTCAACGATCAGATCACCAGCGCCATTTCGATGCGTTCATTGCTGATTGGGGCGTGACAGTCACGCCTGCATTCCTTCGCATTTCCCACGGACAAATAAACATCGCAGATCCACACGGCGGAAGTGTTTTACACAAACCCACCGCTGCTGGCCGGCGGCGGCTTAACGCGGCGTTATGCGTCAAGAGACAAAGGAGATCGCAACCATGCTGAAGGCGATTTTGAAGGCCGCGGTGAGGGAAGACTATTGGCTGTTCATGAGTTGGTATAAAGAACGTTTCGGCCTCTTTCCCGCCCTTTCTAGCTACATAACCTTGCGTAAGAGGGGAATTGGAAGCGTCCCAACTCCGTTGACAGGTGGACCCGTTTATCTTCGTCCCGGAACAGCAGATCAGGATGTTTACGATGAAATATTCTTGGTAAAAGAATATGACATTGATCTCGGAGACCCACTATTCATCATTGATGCTGGCGCTCATATTGGACTGTCATCTGTTTTCTTTGCAAGCAAGTATCCGAAGGCAACCGTCATCGCAATAGAACCCGAGCCATCCAATTTTGACGTCTTACTCAGGAACGCCGAGAAATATCACAACATAAAACCAATAAGGGCAGGACTTTGGAGCAGGAAGGCAAATCTCCGTATCCAAGACGCTGACGTTGCGACTTGGAGTTTTAGAGTAACGGAGGTTCCCTCAGGAAGTGGCATCCCGGCACTTGCGATTCAGGACGTAATGGCGGATTTCAACATCAAGCACATCGACATCGTAAAAATGGATATAGAAGGATCAGAGGTGGAGGTGCTAAACCACTCACAACCTTGGATCGATGCCGTCAGCACATTGATTATTGAATTGCATGACAGATTTCAACCTGGGTGCGGAGAAGCCTTACAAAGGGCCTTCCGTGGTCATAGCTATGAAAAGTCGCGATCTGCTGAAAACATCGTCATGACCAACATCAAGAAAATTGCCACATGACAACTGCATGAACTCTCGAGAGCCAGAATTGCGCAAGTGAAAAAAATTCCATCACCACCCATTCAACGTCCGCGACGCCGCGCCTTCGCAGCCGGCTTTCTCAGTGCCGCCGCAATCGCCAGCCTCGCCCACGGCAGCAATTCCTCCGACGAATCCATCGCCTCCTCGGGCGCGTTCCAATAGCTCATCTCCAAGGGCTTTTCCTGGCCCAGATAAACGAAAGGCGCGCAGCCGGCGGCCTGGAAGCGCTCACGTGTCTGTTCGTCCACTTTCAGGTACAGGCGGCTGTCGATGACGATGGCGAAGAACACGCCATCGCAATACACGCCATGCCCGCCGAACATCTTGCGCATGGTGATGCTGCCGAGCGGTTCGAGCAGCTCGTGCAGATAAGCGATGAACCCTTCGTCGGCCATCATCGCCAATACCAGGGCGGCGTCATCAGTGCCACGCCGATGAACACCATCAGCCATGCGCTATCGACGAAATACGGATACAGCATCAGGCCCAGTCCGCACACCAACGCCAACACGTGCTGCTGGCGTTTGCCATAGATGAAATATCCCAAACCGATGGCACTGAACACCATTCCCCAGATCAGCGTGGCCATGGCACTCAATCCCTGAAGCTCGGATCGATGCGGTCGAGCTTGCGCAGCAAGCCTGGCCAGGCGAGCTGGCCGCCAAGGTTTTTCGTCACCTGCGCCGCCTGCTGTTGCGCGCTCGCCACGATGGCAGGATGCACGCGGACCAATTCGCCGCCACCGCTTTGTGCACGAATCTGGATGGCGCAGGCGGTCTCGAACAAATACATCGCCAGGAACGCATCGGCGATGCTGGCGCCGACCGTCAGCAATCCGTGGTTTCGCAACATCAGGAATGTGTTGCCAGCCAGATCCGCGACCAGCCGCGGCTTCTCATCCTCGCGCAGCGCCACGCCTTCGTAGTCGTGATAGCCAAGACTCGACAGCACGAAGATCGATTGCTGCGAGATCGGCAGCACGCCGTCCTTTTGCGCCGATACCGCAACTCCGTTGGCGGTATGCACATGCAGCACGCAACCGACCTCATGTCGCGCACCATGCACCGCGCTGTGGATGACGAATCCGGCCGGGTTCACCGGAAACGCCGAGTCGCCGATGATGTTTCCGTGCAGATCGACTTCCACCAGGCTGCTCGCGGTGATTTCCTCGAACAGCGCGCCGTAGGGATTGATCAGGAAACGCGGCTCCGGCCCCGGCAAGCGCGCCGAGATATGCGTGAACACCAGATCGGACCAACCGTGCAACGCGATCAGGCGATAACACGCCGCCAGATCGACACGCAGTTGCCATTCCTCGGCACTGGCATGGGCTTTCACTTGCGGGCGAATCATCGTGTTCACATCGCACCTGTCGCTGACGGCCAAGGCCAATGAATGTACTCTCCCGGCATTGCCTTGCCGAGCCCCGCCATGACGAAAAATTACGATCACGCCTATTTCAAACGCTGGTATAGCGATCGCGGCATCGCCGGCCGCGCTGGTCTGGCGCGCAAGGTGGCGATGGCCGTGGCCATTGCCGAGTTCTATCTGGAACGGCCGATCCGCAGCGTGCTCGATGTCGGTTGCGGCGAAGCCGCATGGCGCGCGCCCTTGCTCAAGCTACGCCCGAAGCTGCACTACCAGGGCGTGGATTCGAGCGAATACGCAGTCGCCAAATACGGCCGCAGCCGCAATCTCGCGCTGGCGAGTTTTGGTCAGCTCGCCGAACTGCGTTTCGGCCGCCCGGTCGATCTGCTGATCTGCTCGGACGTGATGCATTACGTGCCGACCGCCGAACTCAAGCGCGGCCTGTCGGGATTCGCCGAACTTTGCGACGGCGTGGCTTTTCTGGAGCTGTATGCCAAGGGCGATGATATCGCCGGCGACATGCAAGGCTTCCTGCCGCGTACTGCGGACAGCTATCGCAAATGGTTCGCCGCTGCGGGCTTCACCGCCTGCGGCTCGCACGCCTATCTCAGCGCACGCCTGCGCGAGAATGCCGTGGCGCTGGAAGTGCTCGATTGACGAGTCTTGTCCGCAAAGGACGCGAAAGACGGGAACGAAAACGAAAGCGCCGGCCTGTGCCAGAATCGCGGCTCGACTTCCGGGAGATGCAAACATGCAGCCAAAAACGATCAAGGTATTGGCCCTGGCACTGGCCTGTGCATTGGCAACGGCCCATGCGGCCGACAAACCGGCGCAGAAACCGCAAACCATGGCCGACATCCTCGCCGCCTCCAAGCCCGGCGACTGGCGGACGCTCGATCCGGAAAACACGCTGTATCTGGAACTGGCCAGCGGCCGAGTGGTGATCGAACTGGCGCCGAAATTCGCGCCGCGCCATGCCGAGAACATCCGCAAGCTGGCGCGGGAAAAATATTTCGATGGCCTGTCGATCAATCGCTCGCAGGACAATTTCGTCGTGCAGTGGGGCGACCCCAACAGCGGCGAGGCGGACAAGGAAAAACCGATCACCACCGCCGAACACAAACTGCCCGCCGAGTTCAGCCGTGCGATCGGCAAGGATCTGGATTTCCAGCGCCTGCCCGATGTCGATGGCTGGGCGCCGCAGGTCGGTTTTTCCGAGGGCATGCCGGCAGCGCGCGATCCCAAGACCAAGCAGACCTGGCTGGCGCACTGCTACGGTGCGGTCGGCGCCGGACGCGATGTCGCACCCGACAGCAGCATCGGCAACGAGTTGTATGTGGTCATCGGCCAGTCGCCGCGCCAGCTCGACCGCAACATCACCGTGGTCGGCCGCGTCGTCCAGGGCATGGAGTTGCTGTCGGTGCTGCCGCGCGGCAGCGGCCCGCTGGGCTTTTATGAAAAACCCGAGCAGCGCCTGCCGATAACCTCGATTCGCCTGGCCGCCGATGTTCCGGATAACGAACGCACCCGGCTGGAAATCCTGCGCACCGACACGCCGACCTGGACCGCCATGGTCGAATCGCGCCGCAACCGCCGCGATGATTGGTACAAGGTGCCGGCCGGGCACATCGACCTTTGCAACGTGCCGATTCCGGTGCGCGCGCAGGCAGCGCCCTAGAACGATATCGGAATGTGGCAAGACCACTCTCTCCGCAGGAGCGATGACGTGCGACGGGACGCTGTAGTTTTGATGGCTTGTCGTTTCCTTTTGGGAGATTTGTTCCGGCAAGCGGATGAGTGAAAGGTAGCAACTGCCGAGGTAGCCAGGGTCGCGATTGCCATCGCTCCTGCGGCGGAGGTTTTCAGATTCGGAAATAAGAACGCCCACCTCCGCAAAGAGGTGGGCGTCTTGTTTTCAGCACGGACTATCGATCAGAACTTGACGAACAATCTCGCAAAGTAAGCCGCACCATTGAGGCCGAACTGCACGCTGTCGTACTTGAAGCCGTTGTCGGTTTCGTCCGGATTCTGGCTGGTCGGATGCACATTGAAGATGTTCGCACCGCCCACAGTCAGCTTCATGTTCTCGGTGAAGCTGTAGGTCACGCTCAGATCGGCCGAAGTCTTGGCCTTGTAATGGGCATTGGGCACGCCGTTGGCGGTTCCGGAGAAGGTGCCCAAGGTCTGCGAGCCGAAGTGGATGATCTTGAAATCGCCGTTCCAGGCATTGCGCGTGTAGTCGAAACCGATGATGGCCTTCTGCTTGGGGGCGCCGTTTTCGATGAACAGGATGTCGCGCTCATCGAGCAGGCCGCCCGGGCGTTGCAACGATGCCGGCGGATGGATCGAGGTGATGTCGGTGTTGCTCACGTTCATGGCCGCATACGTTTGCAACTGGCCGCCGGCGAGTTCGCTGTCATGCGAGAAGGTCACATCGACACCCGTGGTCTTGGTATCGACCGAATTGACGAAAAACTGCGCCTCGCCCACGCCCAGCGACTGCAACGCCGCACCGATGTTTGGATCGGTGTCGTCATACCGTCCGCTGAGCACGATGCGGTCGTCGATATCGATCCGATAACCGTCCACCGACAGCGTGGTGTTGTCTGCGATCTTCCAGGTGAAGCCCAACGTGTAGTTGTTGGAGGTTTCTTCCTTCAGGTCCGGAATACCCGCAGCCCGGGCCAGCGGCCCACCATTGGGCGCGAGCACGACATCGGTCGGCACGCCGCTGATGAAGTCGGTGAAGGTCGACGAGAAAAATCTCTGCTGCAAGGAAGGCGCCCGGAAGCCCGTGCTGTAGGAACCGCGCAGCAGGAAGTTGTCGCTGGCGCGGAACGCCAGGGCCAGCTTGCCGTTGAGAGTGGAGCCGAAATCGCTGAAATCCTCGAAACGCAAGGCGAAATCGGCGGTCAACTTATCGGTCAGACCTGCTTCGATATCGCCATAAACCGCGTAGTTGCTACGGCTGCTATCGGTCGCATCACCCGGCTGAAACCCGGGAAAACCCTGGCTACCGGCATTGCCGCCGCCGGGACCATCGGCATCGATGAACGAACCCGGCTCGCCGGCGAAGATCTGGTAGTTCTCGTCACGATACTCGGCGCCGAACGCCACGTTGGTACCCTTGAGCCAGCCATCGAAGTAGCGCGTGACATCGAAGTTGGTGGTGTTTTGCCGAAACAGGAATCCGCCGGCATCGAACCGGCTCGGGCTGATGCCGCCGTTCTGCGTGGCGATCGAGGCATTGAGCGTGTGGCTGATGTTGTAGAGCATCTCGTTGTAGCCGTAGGTGCTCGACAAGTCCGCGCGCCACTGGCCCATCATCCACCAGGCGCCGACCGTGGCATGGCGGTCTTCGATATCGCCGTTGATGAAAGGCACGAAGCCATCGGGATACATCGCCGCCGAGTTGCGCGAAGGGATGTCGTCGGAACCGATGCCGCCGCGTGCGAACGCCGCCGACGAGGCATCGCGCGTCTGGTAACCGGCGGTGAAGTACATATTGACGACTTCACCCAGCGGCAGATCGCCGTTGATATACAAAGTGCGGTTTTCGATCTTGCTGTCGCCGATGGTGCGCGGATTGTCCGGCCCGGAACGGTCGGAACGGCCACGGTCCTGGTATTCGGCGGTCAGTGCCAGGTTGCCGTTGTTGCCGATTTCCATGCCGCAATAACCGGAGGCGATGTAATTCTTGCCATCGCCTTCGGAATACTGGCCATAGCCGAATATCGCCTCGCAGCCCCGGCTCTTTTTCAGGGCGATGTTCATCACGCCGGCAATGGCATCGGAGCCATATTGCGCGGCGGCGCCATCGCGCAGGATTTCCACGCGGTCGATTGCCAGCACCGGAATGGTGTTGAGATCGGTACCGGTGTTGCCGCGGTTACGCGCGCCGAACAGGTTGACCAGCGCGGTAGTGTGGTAACGCTTGCCGTTGAGCAGGACCAGCGTCTGGTCCGAGCCCAGGCCGCGCAACGCTGCCGAATCGACCAGGTCCGCGCCATCGGCGCCGGTCTGGCGCGTGGAGTTGAACGAGGGCGAGGTGTATTGCAACGTCTGCGCCAAGTCGAAGGCCTCGCCTTGTTCGGCGGCTTTCGCCAGCGGGATCACATCGACCGGCACGGGCGAATCGGTATCGGTACTGGTGGTGATTCTTCTTGAACCCAACACCTGCACGGTGTCGAGAGTCTTGGGTTGTTCTTTCTTTACTTCGGTGCTGCTGCCGGCCTCCTGGGCCATCGCCACGCTCATCGGCGTGGCTACACACAGCGCTGTTACTCCGTAAAGCCCCAACAAAATTCCCTTGTACAACTTGGTCATGCTCCCCTCCCCATGTGATGACAGGCGCCTAGATTACCGTTTTATCCCTGTCCTGTACCGCCCAGGCCCCAGCCGCCGGGTCGTATGGGAGGACGCGGCCAGCACAAAGTCAAACCTCGCCAGCCATTTGCGCCCCGCAATCAATGCCCGCAATTAATACGTATGGGACAATGCCGGCCATGCCCGGCTCACGCGTCATCGGAGATCGCACACGCTGTTTCGCGAGCCGTTGCGGCATCGTCGAACAGGCATTCGGTGAGTGCTGTGCGCCTGCCTGCGGCGAGTTTGCAATACACCACCCTGACCCGTTGGCAAAGCGCGCCGATCGGCGCTGCATCGCCATCGGCCAGCGTTGAATCGAACGCATGTCCTGGTTCGTCTATCTGATCGAATGCCGCGACGGCAGCCTCTATACCGGCATCACCGTGGATGTCGCCAAGCGTTACGTCGCGCATGCGACGGGCAAAGGTGCGCGCTACACCCGCTCGCATCCACCGCAACGCCTCGCCGCGATCATCGAATACTCCGACCGATCCAGCGCGGCCAAGGCCGAGTACGCGATCAAGCAACTCACGCCGGCCGAGAAACGGCAGCTATGCCATCGACATAGCGCTACAAAGAATATCTAGAACGCACTGCCCGGTCTCCTGCCGCAGCCGGACGCGCGAATCTGTCGCGCCGCTGCCATCGCGCGCTTGGCAGACCTGCCCGTGGGTTTCAGATCCGGCCCATCAGCAGCAAGATCACGATGATCACCACCACCAGACCCAACACGCCACTTGGGCCATAGCCCCAGGATCGACTGTGGCCCCAGGTCGGCAGCGCGCCGACCAGCATCAAGATCAGGATGATCAAAAGTATGGTGCCCAGTGACATTTGCCTTCTCCGTGTTGAATTACCTGCCTTGCCCCGAACACATATCCGGGCGCTGCCGCGCGCCGGTCCATCACCGCCACAGCGATTAGAGGTGCATGGCGCCCGACCCCAGCAAACCGATCAGGCCAATGACAATCAGATAGATCGCGACGATGTAATTGAGCAGGCGCGGCACCATCAGGATGAGTATTCCGGCGATCAGCGAAATCAGCGGACCGATGCTCATGTGCATGTTCATGGCGGGCTCCTTCTTGTATCACCAGCAAAAGCCAGTTGGTTCAGGGAATACGCCCAATTCGCATGGCGATCTGTACGTTGACGCACACAGCCTGGGCGTAGCAACGACGGCGGTTATCGCTCAGACAACGAGCCTGTGCCGATCGTCCCCAGCAGCTCGGCGACCGGCCCGATAGACCCGCTGGCATGGCTTCGGATGGCGCAGCGGTGCTTGGAGCATATTCCTGACGGCTAATTGTTCTGCCTATGTGCGATGGCGAACAGAACAGCAGCACAACCTTGTGTAATTTGGCGGTGCTTGTCGGCTCCACCTAGACCCGTGTGCAGGAGTTTGGTTTTATCAATCGACATCCCAGACCCTCTGCAACGTCCTTTCTGCGTCGCGCTTCATCGTCCGCCCCGCCTCGTCCGTGGAAAGCGTACCGACTGCCGGAAGACCAGAGCGGCAAGCGTCAGCCCTCGCCAGACCCAAACCGCGTTCGACTGCGGCCGCACTCGTGTGCGTTTCGAGTGTCGCCCGCGCATGACGTGCGCTGCCCAACATCGAGAACCGTGGCTCGGCGGTAACGCCAACGCCATAGAAAAATTCACCCTTCTGAAGGCCGTGGCACACCCCACGGCAGGCATTGCAAGGACGCTGCAACCCACGCCGCCCGGCAACCCCGGGCGGCGTGTTTATTTAGGGGGGGACTTTTTTGAAACCACCAACACCCGTCCTGATTTTGACCAGGCTGGACAAATACGGCATGAATCGCGATCGGACTTGTGCCACTTTCCGTCCAGTGCCAATTTGCCATGTGTTGCCGTAACGGGGATTTCGCGAATTTGTCGCCAGCCCGGCTCTCTTCCAAGAGCCCGCCTCTACGAACCGCTTCAGCGCATGCCGGGTTGCGCGGCTTTGCGCGTGGTCAACGGAATCTGCAACGAACGGACGTCATCCATCAATTCGACCTGAGCATCCTGGATAAGGCATTGCAGTTGCATGTTGCGGCTGGCCAATGCCGCCAGTGCCTGTGCGACATCCGCGGCGATATCGATGACCGTCAGGTTCTTGTTGCGCTCCAACGCCTCAGCGTTTTTTTCCCACCAAAGGTCGGCGCTGCGGCCACTGTAGGTGTACACCCGCACCTGTCGCGCACGGCCACAGGCTTTGCGGATGCGTTGTTCGTCCGGCTGTCCGACTTCGATCCACACGTCGATGGCGCCGGTCAGATCCTTCTGCCACAGATCCGGCTCATCGTCGGTGCTGATGCCTTTGCCGAACGCCAGGTACTCATGCGCATTCAGGGCAAAGGCCAACAGCCGCATCATCAGGCGTTCTTCGGTTTCGGACGGATGCTGCGCCAGTGTCAGTGCATGCGATTGGTAATAGTTGCGGTCCATGTCGCTGATTTGCAGATCCGCTTTGTAGATGGTGGCTTTGACGGCCATGGGTCTGCCTTTGAGAAGAAATGCGAAGAAATCGTTGAACGAAAACCGAAGTGTCTTGCGCGCGCTATGCCGCGCGCACGTCGCGCAAAGCCTGCTCCAGAATCCCGAACGCTTCCTCGAGTGTCGCATCTTCGACGGTGAGCGGTACCAACACGCGGATGGTGTTGGCGTAAACGCCGCACGACAGAAGAATCAAGCCAAGCTCGGCAGCGCGCGCGGTCAGTGCCTTGGTCGCCTCGGCATCGGGCTTGTTGCCGCTGCCCGGTACGATCAACTCGAAGGCGCTCATGCCGCCCAGGCCGCGAATCTCGCCGATGCCGAGTTTCGACTCCGGCTGCAAGCGGGCCACGAATGCGCGGATGCGCTCGCCGATTTGCGCCGAACGCGCCAGCAGACCTTCGGATTCGATTGCCTCCAGCACCGCCAGCGCCGCCGCACAGGCGACCGGATTGCCGCCATAAGTGCCGCCCAGTCCACCGACGGCGGGCGCATCCATCACCTCGGCGCGCCCGACCACACCGGCCAACGGCAGACCGCCGCCGATGGATTTGGCCACGGTGATCAAGTCGGCCTGCACATCGTAGTGTTCCATCGCAAACAGCTGGCCGGTACGGGCGAATCCGCTTTGCACTTCGTCGGCGATCAGCAGGCAGCCATGCTCGTCGCACAATTTCCGCAACGCTTGCATGAATTCCGGCGGGGTCACGGTGAAACCGCCCTCGCCCTGCACCGGCTCGATGATCATCGCCGCGACGCGCGCGGGCTCGATGTCGTACTTGAACAAATGCGCAATGTCATCGAGCGCGTCCTGCACGCTGACGCCGTGGAACGGATGCGGAAAACGCGCGTGATAGATATCGGCCGGGAACGGCCCGAAGCCGGTCTTGTACGGCGCGACCTTGCCAGTCAACGCCATGCCCAGCAGGGTGCGGCCGTGGAAGCCGCCGGAGAATGCGATCACGCCCGGACGCCGGGTGTGGGCGCGGGCGATCTTCACCGCGTTTTCCACCGCCTCGGCACCGGTGCTGAGAAACACCGATTTGGCCGCGCCGCGAATCGGCGCCAGTGCGTTGAGTTTTTCCGCCAACGCGATGTATGGCTCATACGGCATCACCTGGAAGCAGCTATGCACGAAGGCCTGCAATTGCGCCTGGATCGCTGCCATCACCTTCGGGTGCCGGTGCCCGGTATTGAGCACACCGATGCCGCCCGCGAAATCGATGTAGCGCTTGCCGTCCACATCCCAGATCTCGGCGTTGAGCGCGCGCGCCGCGTAGCGCTGGGTGGCGTGCCCAACACCGCGGGCCACGGCCGCCTCGCGGCGGTGCTGCAGATCGGTGTTCTTGCTCATGGCGGTATCCTCAATCCGAAGTGTTGAATATATTAAACACTCCACTCAACACCCACAAGGCCACGAGCACAAGGCCGTAAGCGCACACGGTCTTCGCCCGACCTGACAAACTACCGAGCTCGGATACCGAACCTTCAAAAGGAACCCCGCCATGCTGCAAGCCGGCGATACCGCCCCCGCGTTTTCACTGTCCAGCGACACCGGCAAGACCGTCAGCAGCGCCAGCCTGAAAGGCCAGCGCTATGTGCTGTATTTCTATCCCAAGGACGATACGCCCGGCTGCACCAAGGAGGCCTGCGCGTTCCGCGACAATCTGCCGGCCTTCGAAAAACTCGGCGTGCCGGTGTTCGGGCTGAGTGCCGACGATGAAAAATCGCACGCCAAGTTCGTCAAGAAATACGGCCTGAATTTTCCGCTGCTCTCGGACCCAGAACACGAATTGCTGGAGGCCTACGGCGCCTGGGTCGAGAAAAACATGTATGGCCGCAAATACTTCGGCGTGCAACGCAGCACTTTCGTGATCGACAGCCACGGCAAGATCGAGCAGGTGTGGCCGAAAGTCAGCCCCGAAGGCCATGCCGAAGCTGTGATGGCTTATTTGTCCGGAAAGCCGGCGCCGGCGAAAAAAACGGCGGCCAAAAAAGCTGGAACAGCGTCGAAATAATCGAACGAGCTGCGGCCGATTTCACCCCAACACACCATCGATCCCCACTCCTCCATGCAGGAAATCCGCGCCAGTGTTTTCTTTGCGTCACCGCCAGAGCGGGTGTTCGCCGCAGTCGCGGACCACGAGACATTTTTCTCCGGTCCACATCATCGCTGCCGATTGACGCGAGACGGGCAATCCACGCGCAATGGCGTGGGTGCGGTGCGCGAAGTGCGGACCGGGGATTATGTGTTCGTCGAGGAGATCGTCGCGTTCGATCCTCCACACGGTTTCGATTATCTGGTGCGCACTGTCAGCAAGACTTCCGGCCGCCTCCTGCCCTTGCAGCACCAGCGCGGCTGGCTGGAATTGATTCCCGATCACGGCGGTACGCTCGTGCAATGGCGCTCGCGTTTTGCCATCGCCATTCCGTTGCTCGGCTGGTTTCTGGAGCCGGCCTTCGCACGGACCGCCACTCGCAGCTTCGAAAAATTATTGCTCGCCGCGCGTGCGCGACTGGACGCATCATCGACTGCTGCATCGGATCATCAGGCAAACTGACTGTCCGATGACGCCGACAAGCAAAGCCTATTGGCAGATCCATTTCTGCGTCCTGCTCTGGGGCTTTACCGCCATTTTCGGCAAGCTCATCACCTTGCCCGCACTGCAACTGGTGTGGTGGCGCATGCTGCTGGTGACGGCGACCTTGCTGGCGCTGCCGCGCGTATGGCGCGGACTGCGTGCCATGAGCGGACGCCTGCTGCTGCGCTTTGCCGGTATCGGCATCGTCGTGGCGCTGCATTGGTTGACGTTCTATGGCGCGATCAAACTTTCCAACGCATCCGTCGCGGTCAGTTGCATGGCCCTGGGCTCGGTGTTCGCGGCGATGATCGAACCGTTCATCACCAACCGCCGTTTCGATACACGCGAACTCGTGCTCGGCATCATCGTGGTGCCCGGCATCGTGATGCTGGTGGGCGGCGTTCCCGGCAATATGCGGCTGGGCATCGCCATCGGTGTGCTGTCGGCATTCCTCACCGCCTTGTTCAGCGCACTCAACAAACGCTATGTCGAACGCGCCGATCCGTTGACCGTGACTTGCCTGGAGCTCGGCGCGGGCGCGGCGTTCCTGACCTTGATCGCGCCATTGCTGCCGCACACCGGCGCGGCCTTCACACTGCCGGGTGTGCAGGATGCGTTGTTGTTGCTGGCGCTGGCGATGGCCTGCACGCTGTTGCCATTCATCCTGTCGCTGATCGCGCTGCGCAACATCAGCGCCTTCAGCACCCAGTTGGCGCTGAACCTGGAACCGGTGTACGCCATTGTCATTGCGATCTTGCTGCTCAACGAACAACGCGAACTCACGCCGCGTTTTTATGCCGGCGTGGCGATGATCCTGATCGCGGTCTTCGCGCACCCGTTGACGATGCGCCGCAAGAACGCGCATTCGGCGGCAGGCACGGGTGCGACGCCGTAGACGGCTTGCTCCAGCCCGGCATTGGCAACGCGCGTACAACCGCGATTGAAGCTATCCTTGGCTGTCTTGTTCAAGACCGCGGCAACCTCCTTTCCCGCCTTTTTCTGGAAATCGTCATGGCCCGTTCCCATCTTTCTTTCCTGATCCTGCCTCTGCTGCTGGCCTCCTGCGCCACCCAGGCGCCTTCGACTGTTCCGCCGGCCACCGCGCAAGTCGCCGTGAATGCCGATGTGCAATTCGCCGATCTATCCAAACGCTGGCTCGACGGCTCGATGCGATTGAGCCCGGTAAGCGCCACGCAGACTGGCGATCATCGTTTCGACAGTGAACTCGACGACATGAGCGCCGAAGGCCGGGCCAAGAGCCTGGCGTTCTCGCGCGGCATGTTGGCCGAGCTGGAAAAAATCGATCACAGCCAGCTCTCGCGCGAGAACCAGGTCGATGCCTCGGTGCTGCGCAACCAGTTGCGCTACGACGTGTGGAATGCCGAGAGCCTGCAAGGCTGGGCCTGGGATCCGATGATCTACAGCCAACTCGCCGGCAGCTCGCTGTATGGATTGATGGCGCGCGAATTCGCGCCGATGCCCGACCGCCTGCGCGCAGCCACCGCACGCATGGAAAAACTGCCGGGCTTGTTCGCGCAGATGCGCGCCAATCTCGATCCCGCGCGCGTACCGCTGATCCATGCCCAGACCGTCGCCAAGCAGAACAAGGGCATCCTCAGCATCGTCGATGAACTGATCGTGCCCAACGTCGGCCAATTGCCGGAGGCGGACAAGCAACACCTGCAAGCGGCGATCGCCACGTTGCGTGCCGCTGTGGACGAGCAGCAGAACTGGCTGGACAAGACCTTGGTGCCGAACGCCAAGGGTGATTTCCGTCTTGGCCAGAAACTCTATGACGCCAAGCTCGCCTTCGCGCTTGATTCGCCGCTGAGCCGTGCGGAAATCCGTCAACGCGCCGAAGCCGAACTCACCCGCGTGCGCGCGCAGATGTACGAGATCTCCCGTGGCGTGCTGGCCGGCAAGAAAGGCGCACCCGCCGCACCGGCAACACCGACGCCCGATCAACAACAGAAAGTGATCCAGGCAGCACTGGAGCTGGCCTATGCGCAACGCCCGAGCCGCGACAAGGTCGTCGATACCGCCAAGGAATCACTGGCGACTGCGACCGAGTTCGTGCGCCGCAAGGACTTGATCACCCTGCCCGATGCGCCGGTGCAAATCATCCTGATGCCCGAGTTCCAGCGCGGCGTGGCGGTGGCTTATTGCGACTCGCCCGGACCGCTGGACAAGGCGCTGGATACTTTCTACGCGGTGTCCCCGATTCCCGATGACTGGAGTGCGGAACAAACCACTTCCTTCCTGCGCGAATACAACACCCGCTCGATCCATGAGTTGAGCATCCACGAGGCGATGCCCGGCCATTACGTACAGATCTGGCATTCCAACAAATATCCCTCGGTGCTGCGTGCGGTGCTGTCGTCGGGTTCGTTCGTCGAAGGTTGGGCGGTGTATGCCGAAAAAGTGATGGCAGACGAAGGCTATCTCGATGGCGATCCGCTGTACCACCTGATCCAGCTCAAGTGGTACTTGCGCACCATCTCCAACGCCATTCTCGATCAAGCAATCCATGTCGATGGCATGAGCCGCGAACAGGCCATGCAGATGATGACCACCCAGGCCTTCCAGGAAGAGCGCGAAGCGGCCGGCAAATGGGTGCGCGCGCAATTGACCTCCGCGCAATTGCCGACCTATTTCGTCGGCGTGCAGGAACACCTCGATCTGCGCCGCGCGGTGGAACAGCGTGAAGGCGACAAATTCAACCTCAAGCGCTATCACGACACCGTGTTGTCGTTCGGCTCGCCTTCGGTGCGCTATGTGCGCGCATTGATGCTCGACCAGCCGATCAATTGAGTGCATACATTGCCGTGGCTCGGACAAAACCCGGGCCACGGCTGCGAATTGCTGCCGCAATGGCAGACTTGCCGCGTTGCTTGTTTCACGCATTCAACGATGAACAACAGGCCATCGCACCGGCAGACAGCGCCCATAAGCGCGGCCAGGACTGCGCTGAGACACCGGCCTGGCGGGCCAAGCCGCTGAAATAACTTAAAATTCATATCGCATTTGCTACTGTGCCCGCAAAGCACACGATCCCGACCGCTCCGCATCCCGCCGAGCCGGCCCAAAGCTGATTGCGCCATCGTTTGCCGTCATGCCCGGATCGGGCGCTTTGCGCAATCGCATCGGACACACACGCCGATGTCCGAGCTTGTCCACGCACGCATCAACAGGAGCCCGATATGAGCGAAACCGCCCAGTTTCTTCATGACCTGATCGAGATCAGCCGCGACGGAACCGAGTTTTACGAAGAAGCCGCAAAAGTCGTCGAAGACAAGAAACTAAGCCGCGTATTCATCGATATCGCCCGCGCCAAGAGCGCGCTGGCCGACAATCTCAGCAGCGAAATCAAGCCCGATCGCAAACGCTCGACCAAGCATCTGGATCTGGTCGGCGAAGTGCAGCAGACCTACACCGACATGCGCGGCGAGGTCCAGGACATCAATTCGGCCAACATCACCGCGCTGGAAGCAACCGAGAGCCTGATCCAAAGCTCGTTGCAGAAAGTGGTGATGGATCGCGACAACAATTATGTGGTGCGCGTGCTGGCCAAGCAGTACGTCAGCACCTGCGAAAACCTCAAGGCCGAACTGCGCAGCAGAAAACGCTTGATGCGCTGAATCAGGCAAGCGCGCGCACCGCGCAACCGTTAGCATGGCGGCCGTCTCTTCCGCACGGCCCCGGCGCGCATGTCCGATATCGATTCCACCCCATTTTCCGGGCTGACGCCGGAGGCCATTCTGGCCGCCGTGGAATCGTTGGGGCTGGTTTGCGACGGCCGCGTGCTGGCGCTCAACAGCTACGAAAATCGCGTCTATCGCGTGGGCCTGGAAAACGAGGCGCCGCGCGTGGTGAAGTTCTATCGCCCCGAGCGCTGGAGCGACGCGGCGATCATCGAAGAACATCAATTTTGTTCCGAGTTGCAGCAGGCCGACCTGTCGGTGGTGGCGCCGCTCGCGATCGATGGCCGCACTCTGCATCGTCATGGGCGATTTCGCTTCGCATTGTTTCCCATGCAAGGCGGCCACGCGCCGGAACCGGGTGATCGTGACACACTGCGGCAAATCGGCCGTACGCTCGGACGCCTGCATCTGGTCGGCGCCAGCAAAAAATTCATGCATCGCACGACGCTTGGCATCGAATCGCACGCGATCGAACCGGTGCGCTACCTGCTCGAAGCCGGCTGGCTGCCGCCCGAACTGGAAGCCAATTTCGAGGCCATCTGCCACGGACTCATCGACCAGGTCGAAGACGCGTTCGAGCGTGCCGGTGACGTGACCGACCTGCGGCTGCATGGCGACTGCCATCCGGGCAATATCCTGTGGCGCGATGGCGTGGCGCACTTCGTCGATCTCGACGATGCCCTCACCGGCCCGGCGATGCAGGATTTGTGGATGCTGTGCACGGGCGATGCGCAGGCACGCGGCCAGCAATTGGCCTGGCTGCTCGAAGGTTACGAATCGTTCCGCCCGTTCGACCGGCGCGAACTGCATCTGATCGAAGCCCTGCGCACAATGCGCCTGCTGCACTACCACGCCTGGATCGCACGGCGCTGGCACGACCCGGCCTTTCCCGCCGCCTTTCCCTGGTTCCAGTCGCCGCGGCATTGGGAGCAGGTCATCACGCAACTACAAGAACAACTGGCGGCATTCGCCGAGCCGGTACTGCGTCTGCCGTAAGCCGGCTCGGCACGCTATCGAGTGCCGCAAAGCCCGTCGCAACGGGCGTGCGCATGGCGTTGTGTGACCTCCTGCCCTTGTCCGATCGGTAACGCAGGTGCATGCTTCGCGTTTTTCCGCCCGGAGCTTCCGATGACGCCTCGCCCTCTTGTTATTGCCCTATCCCTAGCACTGTTGACCGCTCTGGCCGGTTATGCCTCCACCCCGGCAGCGGCCGCCGTCGCCAGCACGGCAGCGGCTCCTGCCGCCGCCGAGCAAACGCAGACGCCGGCCGAAAAAGCCGCGCAGCTCGAACAGATGTACGCCGACTATTGGGAACAAAACCTCAAGCGCAACCCGATCCAGGCCACCTTCGTCGGCGACCCGCGCTACAACGACCTGCTGCCAAACGTCTATTCGCAGAAATATCGCGACGAGAGCACCGCCTTCAATGAAGGCTGGCTCGAAAAATTCACCGCGATCGACCCCGGTAATCTCGATGGCCAGGCGCGGCTTTCCTACGACATCATGGTGCGCAGTCTCCGGCTCGAACTCGAAGGCACCCAGTTCCGCACCGACCTGATGCCCTTGAACCAGTTCTTCAATGTCGCCGGCCTATTCGCGCAGCTCGGCTCCGGCACCAGCGCGCAGCCGTTCAAGACCGTCGCCGACTACGACAACTGGATCAAGCGCGCCAGCCACGCGCCGGAATTGTTCGCGCAGATGCAGACCAACATGCGCGAAGGATTGCGCAGCGGCCTCTCGCAGCCGAAGGTGCTGATGGTCAAAGTGGTTCCGCAACTGGATGCGTTGATCAAGGACAAGCCCGAGGACACCTTGTTCTGGAAGCCCATCGCCAATCTGCCCAAGGATTTTTCCGCCGCCGACAAAAAGCGTCTCACCGCCGAATACCGCAAGCTGATCGCCACGCAATTGATGCCCGCCTATCGCGAACTGCGCCGTTACGTGAACGACGAATACCTGCCGGCCTGCCGAGACACCGTTGGCTTGCAGGCGATCCCCAACGGTGAGGCGATGTACGCGTACAACGTCAAGGCCTCCACCACCACCGACATGACGCCCGCGCAAATTCATGACATCGGTCTGGCGGAAGTCGAGCGCATCCACGGCGAGATGCAAAAAGTCATGGCGCAGGTCGGCTTCAAGGGCAGCTTGCAGGACTTTTTCAAGTTCATGGACACCGATGCGCGCTTCCACTTCAAGGATGAGAAAGCCCTGCTCGATGCCTACAACGCACTACGCGTGAAAGTCGATGCCGGTGTGCCGAAGCTGTTCGCGGTCACGCCCAAGGCGAAATTCGAGATTCGTCCGGTGGAAGCATTCCGCGCCAAGTCCGCGGCCGGCGGCGAATACCAGGGCCCCAGCGAGGATGGCAGCCGCCCGGGTATTTTCTACGTCAACACCTACGACATGCCCACGCGCAAGACCTGGGACATGGAAGACCTGTACCTGCACGAGGCCATTCCGGGCCATCACTTCCAGATTTCGATCCAGCAGGAGCTGACCGGCATTCCGAAGTTCCGCCGCTTCGGCGGCGATACCGCCTATGTCGAAGGCTGGGCGCTGTACAGCGAAACGCTGGGTAACGATCTTGGCGTGTACACCGACCCCTACATGTACTTCGGCCGCCTGCAGGGCGAGTTGTGGCGCGCCATCCGCCTGGTGGTCGATACCGGCCTGCACAGCAAGCGCTGGAGCCGCGAGAAGGTCATCGATTACATGCGCCAGAATTCGGCGGTATCGGAAACCGATGCCGAAGCCGAGGCCGAACGCTACATGGCCATCCCGGGTCAGGCGCTGGCCTACAAGATCGGTCAATTGAAAATCAGCGAACTGCGTGTCCGCGCCGAAACTCAGCTTGGCGACAAGTTCGATATCCGCGAATTCCACGACCAGATTCTCAAGGACGGCTCGCTGCCCTTGAGCGTGCTCGATGCCAAGATCAATCGCTGGATCGCCAGCAAGAAAGGCCAGGTCGCAGCAAACTGAGCAATACGGCAAGCTGAAAAACAAAAGGACCGGCGCAAGCCGGTCCTTTTTTATTTGCCCGATGCTGAAATCACTTCGGGCAAATCACTGCGTATTCGCGAGAGCACATAGCGCAAAATCCTCCCAACGAAATACCAATTTTCTCCTTTCGCGTCCCTTGCGGATTGCCGCTCTCAGCCGATCCGCTCGAACTCCTCACTCAGCCCATGCAAAAAGCGTTGAGCTTGTTGCCATCCGGGTCACGAAAATATCCGGCATAGAAGCCATCGCCACGCGGGCCGGCCGGGCCTTCGTCCTTGGCGCCGAGTTCGATGGCCTTGTTGTACACGCGGTCCACCTTCTCTTGGCTATCGACCACCAGGGCGACCATCACACCGTTGCCGACTGTGGCAGGCTTTCCGTCGTAAGGCATGGTCAAGCCCAAGCCAGGGGAATCCGGGCCAGTGCCCCAGGCGATGAAACGCTCCGATTCCATCACTCGCTTGGCGCCGATCTCGGCCAGCAACGTGTCGTAGAACTTCGCCGCACGGGCGAGGTCGTTGGTGCCCAGTGTCACGTATCCGATCATTGCCGCTCTCCTTGGTTCGTTGGGGAGGCAATCATAATCCCGGCGACATGCCGAGCCAATCGACACATCGTTGTTTCGAAAGGGTCGTAGGGTGGGCTTCAGCCCACCCCGCGAAACAACTCATCGTCATATCGATATCACTCGACGGCGTGAACGACCTATCCTCGTTCCCATCAACAAGGTCGGCGATTCGGTGTTACACGGCTGTAGGGTGGGCGTAAGGTGGGCTGAAGCCCACCCTACGAAACACTCATTGTCATATATCGATATCAATTGACGGCGTGGACGACCTGTCCTTGTTTCATCACCAGAGTCGGTGATTCGGTGCTGCGGATTTTTCCAAGATATTGCCTGGCATCGTCACAACATCAACATGGGCCGTAGGGTGGGCTTAAGCCCACCCTACGAAACTTATGCTCACCCTACGAAACGACCCATCGCCATATCGATATCAATTGGCGGCGTGAACGACCTGTCCTTGTTTCATCACCAGCGTCGGCGATTCGGTGCTGCGGATTTTTTCCAGCACATTGCCCGGCACCGCCACAACATCGACATGGGCTGTAGGGTGGGCTTAAGCCCACCCTACGAAACTTATGCCCACCCCGCGAAACGACCCATCGCCATATCGATATCAATTGGCGGCGTGAACGACCTGTCCTTGCTTCATCACCAAAGTCGGTGATTCGGTGCTGCGGATTTTTTCCAGCACATTGCCCGGCACCGCCACGATATCGGCAAGCTTGCCGACTTCCAGCGTGCCGGTTTCCTTGTCCACGCCCAGCAATTTCGCCGCGCCCTGGCTGCTGGTCAGCAAGGCAGTGGCCGGGTCCATGCCCAACGCCACCATGTCGCCGAATTCCTGCGCATTGATCCCGTGCGGAAAAACGCCGGCATCGGTACCGAATGCAATGGGCACGCCGATCTTCAATGCGTTCTTGAACATCGCCGTGTGCGCGAGCGCGGCCGCCCGCGCCTTATCGCCGATCTTGGGCGGATAAGTATCGGCCTTGGCCAACACCCATTCCTGAGTCATGCGGGTAGGCACAAGATAGGTGCCTTTTTGTTTCATCAATTGCAGTGTCTCGGGCTTGAGGAAACTGCCGTGCTCGATCGAATCCACGCCCGCTTCCACGGCCAAACGCGCGGCTTGATCGCCATGGCTGTGCGCGGCGACCTTGCGACCCCAGCTGTGCGCCTCGGACATGATCGCGGCAAGCTCCGCCGGCGTGAGTTGCGGCACATCGACCGGGTCGGACTCGGACAACACACCGCCGGACGCGCAGATCTTGATCACATCCGCGCCCCACTTCATCTGGTAACGCACCGCGGCGCGACATTCCTCGGGACCGTTGCAAACGCCTTCGATCGGACCGGAAGGCTGGACGCGATCAGGCGGAAACGGCGAGTTGTCGCAGTGTCCGCCGGTGGAGCCGATGGCGTGTCCGGCTGCGAGAATGCGCGGGCCTTCGGTGACGCCGGCATTGATCGCGTTACGCAGACCGATGTCGATGAAATCCGGCGCACCGACATTGCGCACGGTGGTGAATCCAGCCTGCAATGTCGTCTTGGCGTTTCTTGCCGCATAGAACGATTGCTCGACCGGAAAGCGCAGCATACCTTCGTAAAAGCCCTGCGCCCAATTGGGATTCATCTCGTCGGCCAAGTGCACATGCGCATCGATGAAGCCCGGCATCAAGGTCGCATCACCCAGATCGATCACTTGGCTGCCCGCCGGCACAGTCGCATTGGCACCGATAGCGACAATACGATCGCCTTGCACAACCACCAAACCCGGCTCGCTCAAACGGCCGCTGCGGCCATCGAACAAATGCGCCGCCTTCAATACGATGGACTTGACCGGCGTGCTTGGCGTCTGCGCCTGAGCCGTAGTTGCCAACAACAAACCCGCGAACAGCGTCACGATACGTTGCTTCATCTCGCCTCTCTCCAAGTGAATGTGGCCTGGCGAGTGTAGGCGATTTGCCGAACGTCACGAAATCTGTTTTGCCGGAAGTGATGAGCTCATCTCACAACTGATTTGCTGCTGCATGTGGTGGTGATGGTGGGCTTAAGCCCACCCTACGCCCGCCCTACGATCTTTGTTACGAGTGATAGCTGAAGCCCATCCTATGGAATCAATGCATCAATCTTTATGACGGTTAGCGAATCATGCACACACAGGCGCTGTCATCGATCGCGCCTGCCTGATCAATATTCTTCTCGTGGATGTATCTTGTCGAATCGCGCATCGAACCGATGACCATCGGTACTTGCTCGCACTCACCGAGCCGCGTGCTTTTGGTAAGTCCCCATGAGTTCGGCCTGCGCGATCACGTGTCCATGCATCGCTGCTTCCAAAGCACGTTTGTCGGGCGTACCCAAATTGCCGAGTACGACATCGAGTGCATACAGTTTGTGGAAGTAGCGGTGCCGGCCGATGGGTGGGCACGGGCCGCCGTAGCCGGTGCGTTTCCAGTCGTTAAGTCCTTCGCCGGTACCTGCGGGCAATTGGCCGTGGCTCACGGCCTCGGGCAATCCGGCAGTGCTTGGCGGCAGGTTGTACAACAGCCAATGCACCCAGGTCATTTTCGGTGCGGCCGGATCGGGCGCGTCTGGATCATCGACGATCAACACCAGGCTCTTGGCGCCGGCCGGCACGCCATGCCAGGCCAATGCCGGTGAAATGTCCTGGCCTTCGCAAGTGTATTTTGCCGGTATCGCGCCGCCTGCTTCGAAAGCGGTGGAACTGAGAGTCAATGTCATGTCGTTCTCCGCGAATGCGCGGCCGGCATGTGCAACCCACGCCAGACCGCAGGTCAAAGTCGCCAACAACAATATCCCGGACCGGTTCATCGCAACTCGCTCGGGCCATCGAGCCTCTAGGTTACTCCTTGATGCGCCGATTTTTCATCCATCCTCTCACCCACGCCGCGTGGAATCATTCGGCAACGAAGTGAACCAATCGGATGAACTCAAGCCTTGGATCAACAGTCAGGCAAGCCAAGTGCTCGTCAACGCATCGCGAAACGTCAGCACCAGCACATCGCGATAGGCCGGCAATGACGGGTCCAAGGCTTGCACTGGCGTTACGCCGTGATAAACGCGCTCGTCGTCCAGCAACGCGGCATCGAATGGCTCGGTCAATGTGAAGCTGCTGAAGAAACCTTCCTGCGTGGTTCCAATCAGGGTCGTGCCGCTGGCGATGTTGACGCGCTGGATCAACAACACCAGCACGTAATCCACGCCATCGCGATGCATGCCTTCGGGCGTGGGCAGCCCTTGTTCGCCAGCGCGGGCCTCGATGCGGAATTGATGCGCCTCGATGTGCCACTGGCGTGTTTCAGCGGCCAGGCTGCCGAACAAGTCGTGGCAAAAGCCGAGCAGTGTCCGCAGACTCGGCCCATCGCCGATGGCCGCATCGATGGGTTCGAACCAGCGTTCGATACCGCCGTGCAGCCGGTTGTAATCGATCGTCTGGAAATGTGGCTGGTGCGGCTGGCGCTCGATCGCACCGTCCTCGGTCGCGGCATACACCGCATAGCGGCGCCGGCGATAGCGGCCGTGATCGGCCATGTAAGTATCGAGGCCGAGATGGTTCCAACTGGCCGTGAACTGCTCCCAGTCCGACAAACTGCCGCACCGGAAAAGCAATTGCCGCATTGTTGCCGCCTGTACGAAAGCATAGCCTTCGCGCGCGAGGCGATCTTTCAAGGTCGGATCTGGAAGTGGCATACCCGGACTACAACAAATGCCGCAAGGCGGGCAGATATTTTTCCAGCGAGCCGGTATTCACCGCGACCACGCGCTCGCCACGCTTGAGCAAACCGCGCTCGACCAGTTGCGGCAGCGCCGCCAGACACGCGGCGCCCTCGGGGCTGATCCAGTCGCGAGTGTCGCGCCAGACGCGGGCCAGTTCGGCGCTGATGTCGGCTTCGCTGACCGCCACCGCCGCACCACCGCTGGCGCGGATGATTTCCAGCACACGAAAATGTCCCACGCCGCCGGGCACGTTCAAACCTGTGGCGAGCGTGTGACCGGCAGCCACTGCCGTGGTGTCGGCCACGCCGGACTCGAAGGCGCGCACCAGCGGCGGCGTAACGTCGCTTTGCACGCACAGCATGCGCGGCCGCTGCGCACCGATCAGGCCTAGCGCCTGCAATTCATCCCAGGCCTTCCACATGCCCAGCACGCCGGTTCCGCCGCCGGTCGGATAGATCACCGCATCGGGCAACGACCAGCGGATATCGCCCGCCGCAGGTTCAGCCAGTTCCAGGCCCAGTGATTTCTTGCCTTCGATGCGCCAACCCGGTTCCTGAAATGTCGCCACCGAAAAATAACCTTGCGGAAGATATTTTTCCTTGAGTAAGGCGCCGGCCTCGCGGATGGTCGGGCCGATCAGTTCGAGCTTGACCTGCTCGGGATAACGATGCGCGGCCGCCGCGACATTGCCCAGGATCGGCGCCGGTGTGTCATCGGGCATCGCCACGACGATCGACAATCCGCCCGCCAACGCATAGCGCGTGAGCGAATCTCCGGCGTTGCCCTGCGTGGGTACGGCCAAGCGGGTCAGCCCCAGGCGGCGCGCCTGCGCGACCACCATCGCCATGCCGCGATCCTTGAAGCTCTGGGTCGGATTGGCGCCAAAACCCGGATGTGCCTTGCCTTCTTCCTTGAGCTGCAAAGTCAATCCGGCGCGCTTGGCGATGGGATGCTCGCGATAATCGAGCAAAGGCGTGTGCCCCTCGCCGAGGGCGACGATGTGCTGCGCATCGGCTGGATCCTTGATGTCCAGCGCCATCAACGCGCCGAAACGCCACAGGTCGCGGCGCGCCGGGTCGTACCACTGCGCGTGCGGGCGCTCGGCGGCCAGACGTTCGAGATCGAGCACCATCTGCACCGGCCGGCCATCGACCGGGTCGAGATTCATCGCAACATCGGCGGAATATTCGACACCGGAGGCAAGCCCCCGCAAGCAACGCACATAGGACATGGGAAAGACCTGTTCCGAAAATTGGGGCCGGGAAAATTGGGGCCGAAGCAACTGCAAACTATCGCATGATCATCGCCAGGCGAGCACGCTGGCAAGTCAGCGTGGCAGCAAAACCCTCCCGGAGGGCACGGAAACCGGCGAAGGAACGGCCCGCATCTACTCCCGGTTAGGCCATTGCATCGCCATGCCGCCGGCCGGTTTGAACGATGAAACAATCGTGTCTGTTACAGCACCGACACTCGCGCCGACATAGGACTATGATCGAGGCAACCCTGAGACAGCGAGCGCCTTCATGAGCCGCGCGTTCACCAAGGAAACCGATGGCGACCGGCCGGACGATCTGCCCGAATTGCCGGTCAGCCCGCATCCGAACTACGTCACTCCGCAAGGCCTGGCGCAATTGCGCGCGCGCCTGAGCCAGGCCGAGCAGCACCTGGCCGCCATCGACAACGACGCCGAAGGCGCCCGCCAGGATCGCGACTACACCGCCCGCGATATTCGCTGGCTGCAGGCGCGCATCGCCAACGCCATTCTGGTTGCCAGTGAACAAGGCAAGCCCGAGCGTGTGGGCTTCGGCACGCGCGTGGAGCTGGCCGATGCCGAAGGCCAGCGCACGCATTACCGCATCGTCGGCGAGGATGAGGCTGATCCCGAGCACGGATTGATCAGTTGGGTATCGCCGCTGGCGCGGGCCTTGCTTGGCGCGCGCGTCGGCGATTCCGTCCTGTGGAAACGTCCTGCCGGCGATCTTGAAGTCGAAGTGCTCAAGATCGATTTCTGATTTTATTTCTGATTTGGCTGCGGCAACCGGAATTTCGTTTCGCCGTTCTTCCTACGCCGCCGCTTCGGCCAGCAGGGCCGATACGGCGCCATCGATTTTTTCATCCTCCACTTGGCCGAACTGATGCGCGCGCAAGCGGCCAAGCGCGTCGATCAACAGCAATGTCGGCGTGCCGCGCATGCCATAGAGGTGCATCGTTTTCGGTATCGGCCCATCGTCGCCGGGAGCATCGACCGCCACCGGAAAACGCAGCCGGAATTCATGCAGGAACACCGCGAGCGCGGCCGGCGTCATCACCGAGTGATGCTCGAAAACGCTGTGCAAGCCGAGCACAGCGACTTGTTGCGGGTTGTATTGCGCCGCCTGCCGGATCGCCTGCGGAATGGAGTGATAGACGCAGCCAGGGCACAGCATCTGGAATGCATGCACGATCACGACCTTGCCGCGCAGGCCAGCCAGGCTGATCGCATCGACGGTATTGAACCAGCGCTCGGTTTGCAATTCGGGCGCCATCGGATAGGTGGTGTCCATGAAATTTCCTCACTTGCTCGCGTAATGCGCCGGCAATCACGTCAGCGCAACGGGTTATCGCAATGTGCCTGTCTGGGAAAAACAACCTGTTCATGCGGAGCGCTCATGCGCCGCATATCCGCTGGCGCCGCCACATAGCGGCGCCAGCGTGTCGTCAATTGATCTTACCCGGCAGGCTCAAATCGCCCGAGGTTACGTCCCAGACATTGACCACGCACAGCAATGGCTCGTGAACGCTGGCATTGACGCGCAATCCGGCGGTCACGCCGTCATAGGCCACGCCTTTCACCGCGCCGACCGCTGCCAGCGGCACACGTACGGAAATGTTGCCGCCATCGAAGATCGGCGAATACCCCGGGCTGTCGATCAACAGCGGCACGCCCGGCCAGGTTGCCGGCAGACGCGGCGTGGTTCCTGCAGGAATGTCCTTGACCTTGAGCGCCTTCGGTCCACAAGCCTCATCGGGCACCAGCACTACCCAATGGCTGTGCCACAGGCCGCCGTCGTTATCGAGTTTGCCGTCGAGGTTTTCGTCGTAGAGCGGTGTATCGTCGAAATCCGGATGCGATGTGGCGGCGAAGGCGAGAATGCCTGCGCCGGAATCAAAGCCCACTGCCGCCGTGTCGATCTTGATCGGCCAGACATACGAATAAACTTCGCTGCCGCCAAACTGGCCAGTAGCAGTCGGCTTGAGTGTACCCGCGTCGCCCGCAAGCTTCATGTCGAACACCAGAAGATTTTTGTCGTGAATATGAATTCGGGTGTGGAGGATATCGAACGGCGCCGGCGCCTGTTTTCCGGCTTGCGGCTTGGCATGGATTCCGGGTTGGGACGGATGCGCGAAAACCGCTTGGCTCGCCCAGGACGACAAGACCAGTGCAGAAACGGCCAAGGTCTTCTTGAAGCGTGTGTCGAGCTTATGGCGATGGATGGTAGACATTCAGTTTCTCCTGATTAAATGACAGTGACCACCGCCGCAAGCGCTTGGGCACAATGCCCGGGGGAGAATGTTTGCAGCGGTGATCTGGTGCGCATCATCAAGGTTCGTCGCCATCGGAAAAAGCGGCTACCGGTAGTATGATCTTCAACCAGAACTCATCAATGGGCCGCCATGGATACGATCAGCGACCTGGCTGTATTCACCACCGTCATCGAATGCGGCAGCATGACCGGCGCTGGCGAGAAGCTCGCGCTGTCTGCTGCCGCCGTGAGCAAGCGCATCGTCAATCTCGAAACACGGCTGGGTGTGCGCCTGCTCAATCGCAGCACGCGGCGCTTGTCCGCGACCGAGGAAGGCGCCAATTACTATCAGCGCTGCAAGACCATTCTCGAAGACATTGCCGATGCCGAAGCATCGATCGACCAAAGCCGCAAGACCGTCAAGGGAACCTTGCGCGTCACCACGCCCGCATCGTTCGGCCGCCGGCATATCGCGGCCTTGCTGCCGATTTTTCTCGAACGGTATCCGGGGCTCAATGTCGATATCCAGATGACCGACAACGTGCTGTGCATGATCGAATCGGGACTGGATCTTGCGATTCGCATCACCGCGCCCACCGACGCCGATTATGTGGCCCGGTTGCTCGCGCCCAGCCGCCGCCTGCTTTGCGCCGCGCCGGAATATCTGCAGCGCCACGGCGAGCCGCGCGAGTTGCAGCAATTGGCCCGGCACAACTGCCTGCTGCTATCGAACCATGGCGGGCGTGAACAAACCTGGCGCTTCACCGGCCCGTCAGGTGCGCAGGCGGTTCGCGTCAGCGGCAATTTGCTGTGCAACAACGTCGAGGTGCAGCGCGATGCCGCCGTCGCGGGACTGGGCATCGCGCTGGAATCGACCTGGAATATCGCCGATGACTTGCGCGCCGGACGGTTGGTTCCCGTGCTTGCCGATCATGCCCCGGAACAAGTCGGCATCTACGCCATCTATCCGCACCGGCGTTACCTGTCGGCGAAGGTGCGTGCCTTCATCGATCTGCTGGCCGAGCAATTCGGCCCAGTGCCGTATTGGGACGAAGGCTTGGAAAACCTGATGCAAGCATCATCCGGCAAGACGGCTGCGCGACGATCGGCTGTTCGCGCTCAACGGAGTCCGGTGTAGCTCCATAGCCCGTGGTGTCGATGAGCTAAGACGGCGTGTGTCCGAACATGGCGCGGACTGGATTCAAGCCGCTCCAATGCAAACCATGCATTGGCGAAAACGGCCGGAATCATTTGGTTGATGCGCGTTGACCCGTCGAACAAGGCATCGGGTGCATGAGCGACCCGATGCCTGTGATTTTGCAATGCGCCGAACAACAACCGGCTACACAAGCAACGAATTCATCCGCCGGACGAACGCGGCCGGGTCTTCGAGTTGCCCGCCTTCGGCCAATTGCGCCTGCTCCAGCAACAGCAAGGCCAGATCATCGACGCGCGTCTGATCGGTCTCGGCCTCGATGCGCCGGACCAACGGATGGGTCGGGTTGATTTCCAGGATCGGCTTGCTGCCGGGCACTTCATGGCCGGCCTGCTTGAGCAGCCGCTGCATGTGCGCGGCCATGTCGTTTTCCTCGAGCACCAGGCACGACGGCGAATCGGTCAGGCGCTGGCTCACTCGGACATTGCTGACCTTCTCGCCGAGCAATTCCTTGAGCTTGCCGATCAGTCCTTCGGCGTCTTTCTCCGCTTCTTCGCGCTTTTGCTCATCGGCAGGCGACGCCAGCGGATCGAGCTTCAGATCGCCCTTGGCGACGGATTTCAGTTTCTTGCCCGCGTATTCGTTGAGATAGCTGACCATCCACTCATCGATGCGATCGTGCATCAGCAACACTTCGATACCGCGCGCGCGCAGCGCTTCGAGTTGCGGGCTGTTCCTGGCCGCGAGGTAGCTGTCGGCGGTGATGTAGTAAATGGCTTCCTGTCCGACCTGCATGCGGCCGATGTAATCGTCCAGCGATACCGTTTGCGCCTTGCCGTCGCTGGTGCTGCTGGCGAAACGCAGCAGCTTGGCCAATTTTTCCTTGTTGGCGAAATCCTCGGCGATGCCTTCCTTGAGCACCTGGCCGAACTCGTTCCAGAACGACAGGTATTTGGTCGCATCCTCGCTGGCGGTTTTCTCCAGCAGGTCGAGCACGCGCTTGATGCAGGCGCTACGAATCTTCGCCAGGTGCGCGTTGTCTTGCAGAATTTCGCGCGAGACATTGAGCGGCAAATCGTCCGAATCGACCACGCCACGCACAAAGCGCAGATAGGCCGGCAGAAGCTGCTCGCTGGCGTCCATGATGAACACGCGGCGAATGTACAACTTGAGGCCCTTGCGTTCGTCGCGGCCCGCGCCCCAGAACATGTCCACCGGCGCCTTGGCCGGCACGTACAGCAAGGTCGTGTAGCTTTGCGTCCCTTCGACGCGGTTGTGCGCCCAGGCGAGCGGGTCGCCGAAGTCGTGCGAAAGGTGTTTGTAGAAGGCCTGGTAATCGGCGTCGCTCAATTCGGATTTCGGCCGGGTCCACAACGCCGAGGCGTGGTTGATCACTTCCCATTCTTCACTCGGCTTGCCTTCGACTTCCTTGGGCATGCTGATCGAAAAACCGATATGGTCCGAGTAGCGCCGGATCAATTCGCGCAGTCGCCAACTGTTGAGGAATTCGCTTTCGGCCTCTTTCAGATGCAGCGTGACGGTGGTGCCGCGCGCGGCTTCCGGCGCAGGCTCCAGCGTGTATTCGCCGGTACCTGACGAGTGCCAGCGCACCGCTTCTCCTTCCTTCGCGCCGGCGCGACGGGTGGTGAGGCTGATCGAGTCGGCAACGATGAACGCCGAATAGAAACCGACGCCGAACTGGCCGATCAATTGCGCGTCCTGGCGCTGCTCGCCGGTCATCGATTCAAGGAATTTGCGGGTGCCCGAGCGGGCGATGGTACCGATGTTGTCGATGACCTCCTCACGACTCATGCCGATGCCGTTGTCGCGGATGGACAGGGTGCGGGCATCGGCATCGTAGGAAACCTCGATGCGAAGCTCGGCATCGTCACGGGTCAGCTCCGGATCGCCCAACGCGGCAAATCGCAATTTGTCGCAGGCATCGGAGGCGTTGGAGATCAATTCGCGTAGGAAGATTTCCTTGTGCGAATAAAGCGAGTGGATCACCAGTTGCAGAACTTGCTGCACTTCGGCTTCGAATTTGTGGGTTTCGGGAGCGGCGGTCACGGTCATGGCGAGGCTCGATAACGGGAAACAGGTGCTCGAAAGGTGGGGCTGTCCCGGAAAAAATCAAGGCGAACGCAAGGCAAACGTGGGTGGGCGTAGGGTGGGCTGTAGGGTGGGCTTAAGCCCACCATCGCCGCACCAACATTTATTGAAAAGGTGGGCTTAAGCCCACCCTACGCCCACCCTACAACGATGCTGTGATTACAGCATCGGCAGATTCAGGCCTTTGGCTTTGGCACAGGCCTTGGCGCTTTCGTAGCCGGCATCGGCATGGCGCATCACGCCACTGGCCGGGTCGTTCCACAGCACGCGCTGCAAACGCCGCGCCGCTGCTTCGCTGCCATCGGCAACAATCACCATGCCGCTATGCTGGCTGTAGCCCATGCCCACGCCGCCGCCGTGGTGGATGCTGACCCAGGTCGCGCCACCGGCGACATTGAGCATGGCGTTGAGCAAGGGCCAATCGGAGACGGCATCGCTGCCATCGAGCATCGCTTCGGTTTCGCGATTGGGCGAGGCGACCGAACCCGAATCCAGATGATCGCGGCCGATGACGATCGGCGCGCTGACCTCGCCGTTGCGCACCATCTCGTTGAAAGCCAGCGCGAGCCGATCGCGATCGCCCAAGCCGACCCAACAAATGCGCGCGGGCAAGCCCTGGAAATGAATGCGTTCGCGCGCCATGTCCAGCCAGCGATGCAAATGCGGATTGTCGGGGATGAGCTGTTTCACTTTCGCATCGGTCTTGTAGATGTCTTCCGGATCGCCCGACAGCGCGACCCAACGGAACGGACCGATACCGCGACAAAACAACGGCCGCACATAAGCGGGCACGAAGCCGGGAAAATCGAAGGCGTCCACGCAACCGGCATCTTTGGCCATCTGCCGGATGTTGTTGCCGTAATCGAAAGTCGGAATACCCTGGTCTTCGAAATGCAGCATGGCCTCGACGTGCACGCGCATGGAATGCTTGGCCGCGTCGATGACGCGCTGCGGGTCGTGCGTGCGCGCATCGAACCATTGCTCCAACGTCCAGCCCATCGGCAAATAGCCGTTGAGCGGATCGTGCGCGGAAGTCTGGTCGGTGACCGCATCGGGACGCACGCCACGGCGCACCAGCTCCGGCAGGATTTCCGCGGCGTTGCCGAGCAACGCGACGGAAATGGCCTTGCCCTCGGCGCAATATTTTTCGATGCGCGCCAGTGCGTCGTCGATGTCCTTGGCCTGCTCATCGACGTAGCGGGTTTTCAGGCGCATATCGATGCGGCTTTGCTGACATTCGATGGTCAGCGAGCAGGCCCCGGCGAGCGAAGCCGCCAGCGGCTGCGCGCCGCCCATGCCGCCCAAACCGGCCGTCAATATCCAGCGCCCGGTAAGGTCGCCCTGGTAATGCTGGCGGCCCATTTCCACGAAGGTTTCGTAGGTGCCTTGCACGATGCCTTGCGAGCCGATGTAGATCCACGAGCCCGCGGTCATCTGGCCGTACATCATCAGGCCTTTCTTATCGAGCTCGTGGAAATGCTCCCAGGTCGCCCAATGCGGCATCAGATTGGAATTGGCGATCAGCACGCGCGGCGCGTCGGGGTGACTGGAAAAAACACCGACCGGCTTGCCGGACTGGATCAGCAGGGTTTGATCGTCTTCGAGCGTGCGTAGCGTTTGCAGGATCTTGTCGTAGCAATCCCAATTGCGCGCCGCGCGGCCGATGCCGCCGTAGACCACGAGCGAGCTCGGGTCTTCGGCGACTTCGGCGTCGAGATTGTTTTGCAACATGCGATAGGCCGCTTCGGTGAGCCAGCTCTTGCATGCGAGCGTCGTGCCGCGCGGTGCGCGAATGACGCGGGTCGGGTCTTTTCGGTTGGAAGCGGACATGGCGACTCCATCGGCAATCGACGGATTATCGCACTCTCGCCCGCCGCGCCCTATCGGGTGCTATCGGGTGCTATCGGGATATGGGGCAATGCTCAGGCAATCGCGCCTTGAGCGCGGCCACTTCCTCGGCGCTCGCGGGTTTGGCGACTGACCCGCCGCCGCCATCGAACAACACTTGCCAGCGGCCATCCTTGCCGCGCACCCAGGTGGAAATGAACTGACCGACGCGAAACGGCTGCGCCGCTTTCGGGTCGTGGTCCTCGATCCAGTAGGGCCCGCGCGAAAGCGCGATGTTCGGATCGCCGGCGATCACCACGCTCTCGGGATGCCAGCGCAAAACAACTTGCTTGCCTTCGATGATCGGCGTCCATTCGCGCACCACCGCATCGCGGCCGCGCGTGGCTTCGGCACCACCGATGAATGCTGCCTGCGGATGCACGTGCTCGGCAAAAGCCTTTGCATCGTGACGCTCCACCGAATGCGCGAAGCTGCGTTCGCGTTCCCACACCGCGCATTCGTCGGTGCTCATCGAAGCAGTTGCAGACATCGTTGCGGACGCAGCCGGCTTGTCATCGGCCAACGCCATCGCGCCGGGCAGCAATGCCAGAAAAATTATCGCCAATCGCTTGTCCATCGTTCGCCTCCGGAAGTCCGACCGTGACTGTGCGGGTCCGCCCGTCTCCAGGCATGTGCTGGAAGTGCCGGCTTTCGCGATGGCCATTGATGTCCGAAAACGGCCAGTCACTCGCGCCGGCCGGCCTTATCATGGCGCCATGACGCATTCCCACATGCCCAGCCCGGAAATCTGCGATCGCGCCCGCCAGGCCCGCGATGCGCGCTTTGACGGCCTGTTTTTCACCGCCGTGCGCAGCACCGGTATCTACTGCCGCCCGGTGTGCCCGGCGCCCACGCCGAAGCAACACAACATCGAATATTTTCCGAGTGCGGCGGCAGCGGCGAGCGCGGGTTTCCGGCCATGCCTGCGCTGCCGTCCCGAACTATCGCCGGAAGCGCATTCGCTCGGTGGTGAGGACACGGTCCGGCGCGCGCTGGCACTGATCGCCGAAGGCGCGCTGCAGGAATCTTCCATCGAAAACCTGGCCGAACGCGTCGGTGTGAGCGGACGGCAATTGCGCCGCATCTTTTTGGCGCGCACTGGCGCCACGCCGGTCGCCGTGCACACCACGCGGCGTTTGCTGCTGGCAAAACAATTGCTCACCGAAACCGCCTTGCCGATCACGCAAGTGGCACTGGCGGCGGGATTCAACAGCCTGCGCCGGTTCAATGCCGCCTTCGCTGAAGGTTGCGGCATGGCGCCGACCGCGATCCGCCGGCAGCACGGGGACATTCCAAGCGGCATGTTGACGCTGCGATTGGGCTACCGGCCACCGTTCGATTTTCCCGCGATGCTAGCCTTTCTGGCCAAACGCGCGATTCCGGGAATCGAACGCGTGGGCACGCAGGAATACGAGCGCGTGATCGGGCCCGCCGATGCCTCGATCTGGATTCGTGTCAGCGCCATCGATGCGAAACCGCAATTGCGTCTGGAGATTTCCGACAGCGATCCACGCGCGATTCCCGGCATTGTCCGGCGCGTGCGCCGGATGTTCGATCTCGATGCCGATCTGCACGCAGTTCATGCGGCGCTCGACGGCGAACCACTGCTCGCGGCGGGGATCGAACAACGCCCCGGCCTGCGCGTGCCCGGCGGCTGGGACGGCTTTGAAATAGCCGTGCGCGCCGTGCTCGGGCAACAAGTCAGCGTCGCCGGTGCGACAACGCTGGCGCGGCGATTGGTCGATGCTTACGGCGAGCAGCGCAGCAATGCGCGCGCGGGGCTGGATCGGGTATTTCCCGCGCCGCAACGACTGGTCGATGCGGCGCTCGAGAACATCGGCCTGCCGCAATCGCGCGCCGCGACCTTGCGCGCGCTTGCCGCCGCGGTGATCGATGGACGCATCGATTTCAATGCGGGACAGCGGCTCGACGAATTCGTCGCCCGCTTCGTCGCGCTACCCGGCATCGGTCCGTGGACCGCGCATTACGTGGCGATGCGCGCGCTCAATCACCCCGATGCATTTCCGGCCGGCGATCTGGTATTGCAGCAGGTACTCGGCGGCGAAAAACGCCTGAGCGAACGCGAGACTGAAGCGCGCTCGCAAGCCTGGCGCCCGTGGCGCGCCTATGCGGTATTACAACTTTGGCATTTGTCGGGCAGCCGCCCGAAAGGAAACGACTGATGTGGTTCGATGAATTCGATACACCGATCGGGCCGTTGGTGGTGGCGAGCGAAGGGCAAGGCCTTCGCTACATCATCTTCGAGCACGACAAATACGGCCCGAGCGATCACAGCACGTGGACACGCGATCGCATTCTGCTGCGCGATGCGCGCGAACAACTGCTGGAATATTTCGCCGGCGAGCGGCGCGTGTTCGATCTGCCGCTGAGTCCGACCGGCACGCCCTTCCAACTGAAGGTGTGGGCGGCGCTGAGGACCATTCCCTTCGGCGTCATCTACAGTTATGGCGAGCTCGCCGAACACATCGGCGCGCCCAAGGCCGTGCGCGCTGTTGGCGCCGCGAACGGCCGCAATCCGCTACCCATCGTCGTACCTTGCCATCGGGTGATCGGCCACGACGGCAGCCTGACCGGGTTCGGCGGCGGCTTGCCGGTCAAGCGATTCCTGCTCGATCACGAAGGCGTGCGCCAAGGCCAACGGCCAGGCAATACGGAACAAGCGCAATTGTTCTCGTGAGCTGTGCCGGAAGCGCTGGAATTCACGGCGCTTCCGGATTATGGGAACACGGATTTGCTTCCGTAATCACCAATCACAGCAGCCCCCTCCGTTCATGGTTCGACCAACGGCCATGAACGGAGTCGAATCAGTGTTTGCCTAGCGGCGGTGTTTGTTTAGTGGCGACGCACCTGCACGGACGGGCTCAGACGATCGAGCGCGGTGCCCACATCGGTCGCGCCGGTGCTGTCGATATCGCGCCGGCTGTACACCTGACCATTGGCGTTTTCCACGCAGCCGTTCTTGTCACGATGGCGGATATGCGATCCGGTTTCGCGCAGGCAATACCGGTCGTGGATGTTCTTGGCGGCGGGGCTCGCGGACTCGGCGGCAGCGTTGGCCTGATTGGCCGGATCGCTTTCCGGTGCAGGGTTCGCCGCCGATTGCGCATAGGCGCCTGCCGACAGCATCGAGAACAAAATAGCGAAAGCGAGCTTTTTCATCTGGCGATCCTCCATCGAGTGCAGCCATCCCACTGCTTTGGGCAGTTTTGCCCTGCCCATGTGTACGAACGATGAACTTCGCTAGACTCTGCGCTGCTCTCCAGATGCCTGCCAATGCCGCTCGAACACCTCGTTATTTTGACCACGGCATTGCTGGTGGTCGCCTTTCTGTATTCCTCGGTCGGTCATGCCGGCGCCTCCGGCTACATCGCGGTCATGTCGCTGGCCTCGCTGGCTCCGACAGTGATCAAGCCAACCGCACTGGTACTCAACATCCTGGTGGCGAGCATCGGCACCTACCAGTTCTGGCGCGCGGGGCACTTCAACTGGCGGCTGTTCTGGCCGTTCGCGCTATTGTCCATGCCGTTTGCATTTCTTGGCGGCTACCTGAACCTGCCGACACATTTGTTCAAGATTCTGGTGGGAATCGTCCTGTTGTGTTCGGCAGTGCGTTTTCTCAGGCGTACGCCGCCTGGCGAGGAAACTGCCTCACCGTCACTCCCGGTAGCGATGCCAGTCGGTGCAGGACTGGGATTGATGGCCGGCCTGACCGGCACCGGCGGCGGAATCTTCCTGACGCCCTTGCTGCTGTTGATGCATTGGGCGCGGGTAAAAACCGCGGCGGCGGTTTCCGCCATGTTCATCCTGGTCAATTCGATTTCCGGACTGCTCGGCAACTACAGCAGTACCCGGCAAATCCCGACGTTCGTGGTACCGCTGATGATCGCGGTGATTGTCGGCGGCACAGCAGGCTCGTACTTTGGCAGCCGGCGTTTCCCGCCGGATGTCGTCAAGAAACTGCTCGCGGCCGTGCTGACCATCGCCGGTCTCAAGCTGATCCTGACCGCTTAATTTCGGCCTGATCGCGAAACTTTTTTAGACGCATGCCCGGCGTCTCAACGATCCTTTTTACCGGAGCCGTAATTACTCGCTGTTCAAGGCCAGGCTGTTCACGGCCAGGCTATTCAAGGCGGCCTTGGTTCAAGCGTCGGCGAGCAATTTTTTCAAGGTGTCGCGATAGCGCTGCGCGATGGCTTCGGCCTGCGGGTGGCGGCCGTCAGCCACCACTTGCTTATCGCCGATGAAAACATCGCGCACCAGATTGCGATTGCCGGCGAACACGAAACGATCGTGCAGATTCTCGATCGTGGCACCGGCGAGCAGCGGCGAATCGACATCGAGCACGACTCGATCAACGATCGACGCCGCCCTTCCCGATGCCTGCAGGCCGCCTTCCACGGCACGCGCCAGCAGATTCGCGCCGACACTGGGCTGCTCCACGGTCGAGCCGATGTTGCGCTGCTGTTCGATCAGGCGCTGTCCGTACTCCAGCCAGCGCAATTCCTCGACCGGCGAGACCGACACATTGGAATCGGAACCGATGCCGAAACGGCCGTCCATCGCGATGAATTCGCGGAGTGGAAACAAGCCGTCGCCGAGGTTGGCTTCGGTCGTGGGGCAGAGTGCGACCACAGCCTTGGATTGCGCGATGCCCTGCACTTCCGCCGCGTTCAAGTGAGTGGCGTGCACCAAGGTCCAACGCGCATCGACCGGAGCGTTGTCGAGCAGCCATTGCACCGGCCGCGCGCCGCGTTGAGCCAGGCATTCCTGCACTTCGGCCATTTGTTCGGCGATGTGGATGTGGATCGGGAAGTCGGCTTTCGCTGCATCGCTGGCATCTAGTGCATTCAACAGTTCGCGCAATGATTGCTCGGAAACCGCGCGCAAGCTGTGCACTGCAATGCCGACTCGCAGTCCATCGTTCTCTTGACGGCGCAAGGACTCGAACAACGACAGGAATGAATCGATGCTATGGCCGAACCGGCGCTGGCGTTCCGACAAGGGCCGGCCATCGAAACCGCCGATCATGTACAGCACCGGCAACAGCGTCAGACGAATGCCGGTATCGCGCGCGGCGGCGATGATCGCCTGCGACATCGCCGAGGGATCGTCGTATGGCGTGCCATCGGGCTGATGATGCAGGTAATGGAATTCGCAAACGCTGGTGTAGCCGGCCTCGAGCATTTCGACGAAAAGCTGCGCGGCGACGTCGTACTGCGATTGCGGCGTGATCCGGCCGGCGAAACGATACATCAACTCGCGCCACGTCCAGAAACTGTCGGTGGGATTGCTCTGCCGCTCGGCCAAGCCGGCCATCGCGCGCTGGAAAGCGTGCGAATGGATGTTGGGCAGGCCTGCGATCGAGAAGCCCGAACCAGTGACTGCCGTGGATTCGCTACCGAATGTTCCGGACACGTTCTCATCCGCTGGAATTTGCCAACGCCGAGTTTAACCACAGCCGCCGCCCGCCGCTTACAATCGCCGCATGCCTTCGTCCGCCCCCCCGCCCGAGCCGGCTCTGTCGGGCATCACCGTCCTGGAACTTTCACGCGTGCTCGCCGGCCCCTGGTGCGGGATGACACTGGCCGATCTCGGCGCGGATGTGATCAAACTCGAAAGCTTCGATGGCGACGACACGCGCGGACTCGGTCCGCCGTTCAAGGAAGGGCTGTCGGCCTATTTCGCCTGCTGCAACCGCAACAAGCGCTCGCTGGCCATCGACCTGCGCTCGCCAGCCTCGCGTCCCTTGCTCGAAGCTCTGGTGCGCGGTGCCGATGTACTGATCGAAAACTACCGCACCGGCGCGGCCGAAGCGCTGGGTGTGGGTTACGAAGAACTGGCCGCGATCAACCCGCGCCTGGTGTATTGCTCGATTTCGGGCTATGGCCGCACCGGCCCGGACGCGAAACGGCGGGGTTACGACTACGTGGTGCAGGCCGAGGCCGGGCTGATGGCGATCACCGGCTCGGCCGATGGCGAACCGAGCAAGGTCGGCGTGGCGGTGGCGGATCTGGCGACCGGACAAAACGCCACCATCGCGATCCTGGCCGCGCTGCGGGATCGGGAAAAAACCGGGCTTGGGCAACGCATCGATGTCTCCTTGTTCGACACGCAACTGAGTTGGCTGGCCAATATCGGCAGCAATGTGTTGTTCACCGAACAAGACGCGCCGCGCTACGGTAACGAGCACGCGAGCATCGTGCCTTACCAGGCTTTTCATGCCAGCGACGGCCAATTCGTGTTGGCGGTGGCCAGCGAAAAACTTTGGGCACAAACCTGTCAGGTGCTCGGCCGCGAGGATTGGCAGCACGATCCACGCTATGCCAGCAATGCCGAGCGGGTCCGGCATCGGGACACCTTGTGTGCGGAAATGGAAGAATTGTTCGCCAGCCAACCCATCGCGCATTGGTTGTCATTATTTGAACGAGCCGGTGTGCCCGCCGCGCCGATCAATTCGGTCCGGCAAGCACTCGATCATCCGGTGGCGCGGGCACGCGGCATGCGTATCGAACTCGGCGGAGTTCCGATGATCGCCAGTCCCATCAATCTTTCGCGCACGCCGGTGCGCTACCTGCGGGCACCGCCACAACTGGGCCAACACAGCGATGAGATCGCCCGGGCCTGCGGTCTGGATCCCACCGTCTTGCGCGCTACCGGAGCGATTCGATGACTCACCATTCAACTCCACCCTGGGATGGCCTGATCGTCGATGCCCGGCTGGCAATACTTCGCGACGACGCCGGTGCGTACGCTGCGATCGAAGATGCTGCGCTGGGCTGGAAAGACGGCCTGATCTGCTACGCCGGTCCGCGCTCGCAACTGCCGCAGACACCGGAAACTTTGGCGGTCCATGTCGAATCGGCGCAACAGCGCTGGATCACGCCGGCATTGATCGATTGCCACACGCATCTGGTGTTTGCCGGCACTCGCGCCGGTGAATTCGAGCGTCGCCTGCAGGGCGCCAGCTACGAACAAATCGCCCGCGAAGGCGGCGGCATCATCTCGACCGTTCGCGCTACCCGGCAAGCCAGCGAAGACGCATTGTTCGAGCAATCGCTGCCGCGCGCGCAAGCACTGCTGGCCGATGGCGTGGCGACAATGGAAATCAAATCCGGCTACGGCCTCGACCTCGACAGCGAACGCAAGATGTTGCGCGTCGCGCGGCGCATCGGCCAAGTCCTCGGCATCACAGTCAAAACCAGCTTCCTCGGCGCGCATGCATTGCCGCCGGAATTTTCCGGACGCGCCGACGATTACATCTCCACCGTTTGCGATTGGCTGCGCGTGTTGCACGCCGAAGGACTGGTCGATGCCGTGGATGCCTTTTGCGAGGGCATCGGCTTCTCGCCTGCGCAAACCCGGCGCGTATTCGAGGCCGCGCGCGCGCTGGGTCTGCCGGTGAAACTGCATGCCGACCAGCTCAGCGATCTCGGCGGTGCGGCGCTGTGCGCGGAGTTCGGCGGATTGTCGGCCGATCATCTCGAATACACTTCCGAGGACGCCGTGCGGACGATGGCCGCTCGCGGCACGGTGGCAGTGCTATTGCCGGGCGCCTTCCATGTCCTGCGCGAAACCACCCGGCCGCCGATCGCCGCCTTGCGCGAACATGGCGTGGCGATGGCCGTCTCGACCGATCTCAATCCCGGCACCTCGCCGCTGCAATCGCTGCGACTGGCGATGTCGCTGGCTTGCACGCATTTCAAGCTCACGCCGGAAGAAGCCTTGCGCGGTGCCACCGTGCAGGCCGCGCGCGCCTTGGGATTGCAAGATCGCGGCCGGCTCGCCGTCGGCCAGCGCGCGGACTTCGCCGAATGGCGCATCGATCATCCCGCGGAGCTGGCTTATTGGCTGGGCGGCAATCCATTGCATCGGCTGAAGATTGCCGGCGAGACGGTGACGTTCTGATTCTCTGGTTCAGCGATGCAAGCCGTGCGATCCGTCGCGCTTGCCAACAGACTGCGAGCATCGAACAGTACGAAACCCATGACAGCTTCGATGGCCTGCCCGAATACGGGCAGGATTGGGCCTGAAAAACTCCGGATGGCCGGCACCGCCGACCACCCGGAGAAGCACTATCGACTCAGTATTTCCAGAGATTCTTGAAATCGGTCGAACCCAGGATGCGGGCGACTGGATGCGGGGTATCGACTCGCATTTCCGTGATCCTGTTGTTGATGGATGGCTGGGTCATGAGTGCGGTGTAGTCCGACAGGATGTCCTTGTTGCCGACGACCACGGTCGCGGTGCCATTGAAGCCGCCGTATGCCGTGCTCATCTTCGGCCACAAACTTGGCATGGTCGCCGGTGCGAAGCTGATGTGGTTGATGTTCTGGCAGTTGCTGGCGCAGGTCGTGGTGGTGACGTAGCCCGACCAACTGTGCGTGGCCACGTTCAACTTCCAGCCCTGATCGGCCGTCGTTTTGAAGACCGTGGTCAAGTTGCCACGCATGGTGTCGTTGCTCGCCTGCAAATAGGCGTTCGGCCCGATCGACTGTGGCATGTAATAGGCCACGCTGTAGGACTTGCCCGATTCCTGGGCCATCCGTTCCATCGCGCCCATCGCCGATTGGAAGTTGTTGCCTGAGCCGTTGATCACCAGGCTGCGACTGTCCTTCATGTAGAAAAGGGCCGTGTCGGTGTCCAACTTCCCGGACCGCGACCAACTGCCGTTCGGGTTCTTGCCGATGACATAGAAACCCTCTTTTTTCACATCGTCGCTACTGATGTCGTCACCCAATCCCATCGCGACGCCGGCCCTCTGGAAAGCCGTGGATTTATCGGACAAGTTGGTGTAAAGGCTGTAGATCAGGTTGAAGTTGACTGGCATTGGTTTGGTCGGAGTATCCACTGGCTGCGGCAGCATCCACTCCCTGGCGACGTCCTTCACCCAGAATAAGCGGGTGTTGTCCAAGTCGGGGTTCTCCGGCACCAATCCCCAGCCGTCCGGCGTCACTTCACCGCCGAACACCTCCTGGATCTCATTCGTGTAGCGTGAGAGCTCATTGATGTTGGGGCCGTAGTCCAGGGGAATCCTCGGCAATCCTCTCCAATAGGCCGTAATTTCGGTACCCCGGATGCCCAACGAGGAGCCGGGTATCCGGTACATTCCAAAGCTAATGGGCAAGAACGGGCCGATCGCCCCGAAATTGTGATTGATCGCCCACCAGTCGGACGTCGGGCCGAACATGCTCTGGATGCCATAGCATTGGCGGAAATCGTAGATTCCTCCCGTGCGAGTGCTCGAATCGAACATCAAAGGACTCATCGTGCCGGTCCAGCATCCAACGCCGGGATTGCCTGGCGGGGATTCCCGAGTCACGGTCTGCTGGCCGCGATAACTACCCGGCGTGTCGCCGAAGAAGCCGCGGTAGTACTTGAACCAGTACGGATCGGACTCGTAAACCTTGACCCGATGCAGGTTGGCGAAATCGATCTCGATCACGAGCCCTTCGCCACCGGCTTGCATCGGCACCGAAGTCACATTCATGACCACGTCGGTCCAGCGCAGTTCGGCGGGTTCTTCGGTGATTGTCTCCACCAGCGGTGGCAGCACGGTGCCACAGGTTGCGGTGAAGTCCAGTCCGGTCACGTTCGACGAAATCGCACGGGTGAACGAAGCCGGCGAAAACGTGCAACCGGCCTTGCTCGGTGTCAGCGTGTACGTGCCCGCATTCAGTTTGGCGAAGCTAAACGCACCATCCGCCGATGAGGTCACCGTCTGCCCGCCGGCCGTGAGCGTCACGCCCGCGCCTGCGGCACCCACGCTGCCGGATACTGAATAGGCACAACTGCTGGTGAAGTTCTTGCCGGTCAAGTTGCCACCGTTGATCGTCACCGACAGCGAGAGCGGATTGAACGTGCAGTTGGCCTTGGACGCGGATACCAGATGAGTACCATTGCCCAGTCCGCTGATCGTGTATGCGCCAGTCGATGACACTGTGGTGGTCTTGTTGCTGGCGCCGATTATCGCCCCCGCACCCGCAGCGCCGACATTGCCGGAGATCGAATAAACGCAGCTGGTTGCAAGGTTCTTGTTGGTCGCATCCGGACCGAGCGTGACCGACAGGCTCGTGAACGAGCAGCCGGTCTTGCTAGCCGTAATCGTGTAAGTGCCCGCGCTCAATCCTTGAATGAAATAGGTACCGGTCGAACTGGCGGTATCGGATTTTCCGCCCGCGCTCACCGTAGCCCCGGCGCCCGCGACACCGACGGACCCGAGAATGCTATAGGCGCAGGTGGTCGTGAAGTTCTTGCCGGTGACACTGGCGGTGGTCAGGGGAACATCCAGCGCAGTGGGCGAGAACGAGCAAGAGGGCTTGCTTGCGGTCAACCTGTAGGTAGCCGGCGGCAATCCGCTGAGCGTGTAGGCGCCCGTCGAGGACGCGGTGGTGCTCACGCCTCCGACAGTCACCGTCGCGCCCGCGCCGGCAATTCCCACGCTGCCGGAGATCGACAGGCACGAATTCGCGGTGAACACCATGTCGCTCGGTGTAGCACCCGAAGTGACGGTCCGGGTGATCGACAGTGGGGTGAAGCAGACGCCCGCCTTGCTCGGCGTGACCGTGAAGGTGCTGCCGCCGGTGCGATTATGGACGAAGTAGTTGCCACTGCTGTCGGCGGTGTAGTTGCTGCTGTCGACCTTGACCGTCGCACTGGCCGCGCCGGTTTTCACTTTCACCGAATAGCGGGTGCCGACCAGCGTCGAACCGACACCGGAGGAGTCCATCGCATACACGTCGGCTTTAAAGCTGCCCCAGGAACTGATGTCCGGAAACGTATACAGGAACCCGTGATTGCCGGTGATGCCGAAGGCGGCATTGACGTCCGGGCGATAGACGTTCGCCGGTCCCTGGACGTGCAGTACGCCGTTGATCTTGAGCTGCATGTTGATCGAGGTGGACTTCGCATCAGGATCGTAGGCCCAGCCGGCAACGCCGTTGCTGCCGGTGGCGATCGAATCGACCGCGCCGTTCGGCGCGGTGGCGCCGGCTACGCCTGGGCACAGGCCAAGGATCAAGAGTGCCGGCGCGAAACGACGCAGCATCGAGGACCATCCGAGTGAACCGGAACATTGTTTCGTTCGTGAATATTGTTGTGTGTGTGACATGTGCAAGCTCCCCCTTGCAGTGATGAATCCAATCGCTATTGCGATTGCACTGCGACTGACTGGCAGTTCGTCAGGCAACCAAAAACAAAAGATGATCCATGCGTATCCACAAGCAGCACCTGCCAAATACGCTTTAATTCCAGCGCTTGACCCGGTAGTGCAACTCAAAAGCGAACATGCAAACCCCTCGCTGCTGCCCGGATTACTGACTTGGATCACCCATGTGCCGTCGCGTTATCGCGGCAAAAACTCCAGGTGATCGACAAGACCGATCACCTGGAGAAGTTTTGACCAATTCAGTATTTCCAGAGATTCTTGAAATCGGCCCACCCCAGGATGCGGGCGACCGGGTGTGGCGTATCGACCCGCATTTCCGTGATCTTGCTGTTGTCGGCCGGCCTCGAACCTTTCGCCGTGAAGTCCGACAAGAGATCCTTGTTGCCGACCACCACGGTAGCTGTGCCATTCCACGCCTTGTACGCTGTGCCCATCCCCGACCACAGGCTCGGCATGGTCGCCGGCGCGAAGCTGATGTGGTTGATGTTCTGGCAGTTGTTGGCACAGGTCGTGGTAGTGACGTAGCCCGACCAGCTATGCGTAGCCACGTTCAGCTTCCAGCCTTCCGATGCTGTCCGGTTGAACACTTCAGTCAAGTCGTTGCGCATGAACTGGTTGGTCGCCGCCAGATACGAGGCCGGCCCGATCGACTGTGGCATGTAATAAGCCACGCTGTAGGGCTTGCCCGATTCCTGGGCAATCCGTTCCATCGCGCCCATCGCCGATTGGAAGTTGTTGCCGGAACCGTTGATGACCAGGCTGCGGCTGTCTTTCATGTAGAACAGAGCCGTGTTGATGTCCAACTTCTCGGACCGCGACCAACTGCCATTCGGATTTTTGCCGATGACGTAGAAACCTTCACTGGCCCGATCGTTGCCGCTGATGTCGTCACCCAGTCCCAAAGACACTCCTGCCTGCTGGAAAGCGGTGGATTTGTCGGACAGGCCGCTGTAGTTGGTGACCAGGTTCCAACTGGTGGGCGACGGCAAGGTGGGCGTGTTGGTCAAATCGATGGGGCCCGTCCAGGTCTTGGCGACATCCTTGACCCAGAAGAACCGTGTCGGCATATCGGGCTGCTCCGGCACCAGGCCCCAACCGTCGGCGGTCACTTCGCCACCCAGCACCGACCATCCCATCTGGTAGTAGCGCGGGTTGTAGAAGCTGCCATAGTCCAGGGTGACGGTCGGCATTCCACGCCAGGAGGCGGTGATCTGAATACCGGTGTTGTTCCATGACGAGCCCGGTAGCTGATAGGTCGGTCCGACCACCAAAGAGTGCGTCGTCGGCGTATACGGACCGATCGCGCCCAGATTGTGGTTGATCGCCTGCCAATCAGAGCCGCCGCCGAACGAATCGACGATGCCATAGCACTCCTGGTAGGTGTGAATCGTGCCCGTGATGCCACTGATGGGGAAGCTGTTCTTCATCCCGGTCCAGCAACCGAAGCCCGGGCCATTGGGTCGGCTCTCGGAGGTAACCAGCGGGACGCCCTTGAAACTGCCCGGCGTATTGCCGAAGAAACCGCGGTAGTACTTGAACCAGTACGGATCGGAATCGTAAACCTTGACTCGATGTAGGTTGGCGAAATCGATCTCGATCACGAGCCCTTCGCCACCGGCTTGCATCGGCACCGAAGTCACATTCATGACCACGTCGGTCCAGCGCAGTTCGGCGGGTTCTTCGGTGATCGTTTCCGCCATCGGCGGCAGCACGGTAGTGCAAGTCGCCGTGAAGTTCACGCCGGTCAGATTCGATGAGACGGTGCCGGTGAACGAAGCCGGCGAAAACGTGCAGCCGGATTTGCTCGGTGTCAGCGTGTAAGTACCCGCACTTAGAGTGGCGAAACTATAGTCACCGGTCGACGATGCGGTCACTGTCTGACCGCCGGCCGTGAGCGCCGCGCCCGCACCCGCCGCGCCCACACTGCCGGACACCGAATACGCGCAGGTGGTGGTGAAGTTCAACCCGGTCTGGTTCGACGAGACCGTGCCGGTGATTGAAGCCGGCGAGAACGTGCAGTTGGTCTTGCTTGGCGTCAGCGTGTAAGAGCCTGGGCTCAGGCCAGTGAAACTGTAGTCACCGGTCGGCGATGCGGTCACCGTCTTGCCGCCAGCGCTGAGCGTCGCGCCTGCACCTGCGGCCCCCACACTGCCGGACGCGGAGTACGAGCAGGTGGTGGTGAAGTTCAACCCGGTCTGGTTCGCGTTGATCGTGCCGGTGATCGAAGCCGGCGAGAACGTGCAGTTGGGTTTGCTTGGTGTGACCGTGTAAGTCGCCCCCGGAGCCAAGCCGGTGAACGTGTACGCACCGGTCACCGAGGCCGTGGCGGTCTTGCCGCCGGCGCTCAGAACGGCACCCGCGCCCGCACTGCCCACGCTGCCCGAGGCCGTGAACGCACAGGTGGCGGTGAGGTTCTTGCCGGTCGCATTCGGGCCGAGCGTAACCGACAGCGAGTTGAACGTGCAGCCGGGCTTGAGTGCGCTCAGCGTGTAAGTGCCTGCGCCCAGACCGTTGATCGTGTAGGCGCCGGTCGATGAGGCCGTGGCGATCTGCCCACCGGCCTGGACCGTCGCCCCGGCCGCGGCTCCGCCTACGCTGCCGGAGATCGAGAACCCGCAGGTAGCGGTGAGGTTCTTGTTGGTCGCATCCGGCCCGAGCGTGACCGACAGCGAATTGAACGTGCAGCCCGGCTTGCTCGCGGTCAACGTGTAGGTGCCGGTGTTCAGACCGGTGATGGCGAACGAACCGGTCGAACTGGCGACGACCGACTTGCCGCCCGCGGTTACCGTCGCGCCGCCGCCGGTGACGCCAGCCGTGCCGAAGATGGCGTACGAACAACTCGTGGTGAAGTTCTTGCCTGTCGCATTGGCCGACGACAAAGGGACCGATTGTGACGCGGGCGAGAACGTACAAGCCGGCTTGCTCGCCGTGATCGTGTAGGTAGCCGCCGGCAAGTTGCTGATCGTGTAGGCGCCGGTCGAAGACGCCGTGGTGCTCACGACCCCGGTGCCCACCGTGGCCCCCGCACCCGCGGCGCCCACGCTGCCGGAGATCGACAGGCACGGCCCGGAGGAGAACACGACGTCGCTCGGTGTAACACCCGCGGTGACGGTGCGGGTGATCGACAGTGGCGTGAAGCAAACGCCCGCCTTGCTCGGCGTGATCGTGTAGGTACTGCCGCCGGTGATGTTATGGAAGAAAAAATTGCCGCTGCTGTCGGCGGTGTAGTTGCTGCTGCCGACCTTGACCGTCGCGCTGGCCGCGCCGGTTTTCACTTTCACCGAGTAGCGCGTGCCGATCAACGTCGAGCCGCTGCCCGACGAATCCATGGCATACACATCGGCCTTGAAGCTGCCCCAGGAACTGATGTCCGGGAAGGTGTACTGGAACCCGTGATTGCCAGTAATGCCGAAGGCGGCATTGACATCCGAGCGATAGACGTTGGCTGGCCCCTCGACATGCAGCGCGCCGTTGATCTTGAGCTGCATGTTGATCGAGGTGGACTTCGCATCCGGGTCGTAGGCCCAGCCGGCAACGCCGTTGGTGCCGGTAGTGATCGAGTCGATCGCACCGTTCGGCGCGGTGGCGCCGGCTATGCCTGGGCACAAGCTCAGGGCCATGAACATCGGCAGGATGCGCCGCAGTGGTGTGGCCCAACCGGATCGCCTTGTTCGCGCCGGTGGTGTGTGGTGTGACATGTTTGACTCCCCTTTGCAGTGATGGATTTCGTGTTCCTGGCCGGGCTCTGCGACCCGTTCATCGATCAATTCAGGCGTAGCGATCTGTTGCGAAAAAATAGGACTCCTATATGTAATACGTATGACAACCCCAGACGATCGACTATTGACGCGTTGCCCCAAAAAACCTCAATCCCCAAGCCATCGCTGTCGCGGCCAAGCTATCGCACGGTCGAAAAACTGTAAAGGAGTCCTAACTATAAAAATGTGCTTACCACGTCACAAAATGACAATGACGCAACGCCGCACCCATCAGAAAACCTGAATTTCCCGGCCCGTGAAAATACCGAGGGCGTAAAAAGTACCGAACAGCACCGCGACCCGCCCCAAAACCAGCCGCCTCAAGTTGCCTGGAACCGTGATGCGGCAAAACCGCTTTCCCTTTGCTTCCGACGCGGACCATGACGCATGGCTGGAAACCGAGACATCGCCTGCCCAACACCGACGGCCCTATCCCGCGATCTCGTCAGGCTTTCCAGAGGCCACAAACACCGAAGCCCCGCATTTGCGGGGCTTCGTCGCTTCGCCAGGGTGGCGAGAATTACTTGGCGGCTTTCTTGGCCGGCGCCTTCTTGGCGGCGGCAGGAGCCTTGGTGACGACGGCGGCTTTGGTCACGACTGTTTTGGTCGTGGCAGAGCGGGCATTGCCGTAGCTGGAAATATTGCGCTTGCCCTTGGCGGTTTTACGGTCGCCCTTGCCCATGGTGATTCCTTCAGTTGATGGCTTTCAAGGCGCGTAGCCTACCATCGCAAGCCTTACCGACCAAGCGGCTCAGGCCGAAGGCACGCAGCACTCGTCCTGCGCTTGGCGGTAGCCCAGGCGCAGATTGGTCAAGTGCGCTATCGCAATCAGGGTGCCGCCCAGGCTCATCGTCACCGCATGCGACACCACATGCTCGTGCAACTGCGGAACGAACACACCCGCCCAGACGGTCAGCAGGCCAGGCACCAGGAAAGCCAGCGCGCGATAGGTGCGGTAATGACGATAACCCTGCCAGAGACTGACCGCGGCCAATGCCGTGGCAATCAACACAAAGCAGATCTCGAAGGTCGATGAAGCCAGTACTCCCAACCCCAGGATCGGCAGCAGGGCGAGCGCGAACGGCAACAAGGCGCAATGGATCGCGCACAACAAGGCTCCGGCCGTGCCGAGGGAATCGACCCAATGCGACTTTACCCATCGATTGGCGGGTGGAACTGCGGCCATTGTTTTTATAGGGGCTGGGATAGGCGTTGGAACAATATAACATTCAATTGTCCCCAGCAAGCCCCACCCGCCCCATTGCGGGGCAGGCCGTTTACCGCCATCCGATTCGCTACCGCCTACGCCACGTTGCAGGCCGCGCACAGGCCATGCACTTCCAGCACCTGGGCGCGCGTGCTGAATCCCAGCGAGCTGGCTTGGGATTCGAGCAATGTGGCGATGCGCTCGTCTTCGAGTTCGACCGCTTTCTGGCAGTTGTCGCAGATCAAAAACGGTACCGAATGCCGCACCTGCGGGTGATGGCAACTGACGAAGGCATTGACCGAGGCCAGGCGGTGGATAAAGCCTTGTTCGAGCAGAAAATCCAGCGCCCGATAGACCGTCGGCGGCGCGGTGCTGCCGCTGGCGGATTTCATCAAATCGAGCAGGTCATAGGCCTTGACCGGCTTGCCGGCCGCCGCCACCAATCCCAGCACCTGGGCGCGCAGTGGCGTGAGCCGCAGGCCACGGGTCTGGCAGGCCTGCTCGACCGCGCGCACGAAGCCTGCGGCATCGTGCACATGGTGCGAGGGGTCGGTGCAGGCGTGGTCGTGATCATGGCTCATGCCGGTAGCGTGGGCCCTGGCCCAGTCAGATTCAAGCCCATGCGCGCGAAGCCGCAGAGGCGTTTCGTTATTAACGAAGCGCGACTCTTTTTTCAGGCACAAGGCCAGCAATAACGAAGGCAAATCGGAGTTTGCCGGCCCTGCTCCGTAACCTTCAGCCCTTGGCAATCCGCTCCAGCGCCGCATCGATGCGCCCAAGCGCCTGATCGCGGCCAGCCAGGAAAACAGTGTGCTCGATCGATGGCGATACCTGGGTGCCGGTGATGGCCACCCGCAGCGGTTGGGCGATCTTGCCCAGACCCAGACCCAGCGCCTCGCCAGTGGCAGCCAGCGCCGCATGCACCGCTTCGGGCGACCAGTGCGTGATCGCTGCGAAATTCGCACGCACCGCGGTCAACGGCGCCTGCGCGGCGGCGACCAGATGCTTGGCGACCGCCGCCTCGTCGTAGCTGGTCAGCGGCCGATACCAGACCGCCGCGCGCGCGGCCATGTCCTTGAGCGTTTGCACGCGATCGCGCAACGCCACCACCACATCGGCCGGCGCCGGGCCGTTGGCCAGGTCGTAGCCGGCTTCGCGCAAATGCCAAAGCAGATGCTGGCCGACTTCGGCCGGATCGTCATTCTTCATGTAGTGCTGGTTGAGCCAGGACAGTTTCTCGACATCGAAGCGCGAGGCCGAGTGGTTCACATCCTCGATCTTGAACAAGGACACCATCTGCTCGCGGCTGAAAATTTCCTGATCGCCATGCGACCAGCCCAGGCGCACCAGGTAATTGAGCAGCGCGTGCGGCAGGAAACCATCGTCGCGGTATTGCATCACGCTGACCGCGCCGTGGCGCTTGGACAGCTTGGTGCCGTCCGGGCCGAGGATCATCGGCATGTGCGAGAAATTCGGCACCGCCGCTTCGAGCGCGTGGTAGATGTTGATTTGCCGGGGCGTGTTGTTGACGTGGTCGTCGCCGCGAATCACATCGGTGATGGTCATGTCGATGTCGTCGATGACCACAGCGAAGTTGTAGGTGGGAAAACCATCGGAGCGAAAGATCACCAAGTCATCGAGTTCGGTATTGCTCCACTCGATGCGGCCCTTGATCTTGTCATGGAACACCACGCTGCCGACGGTCGGATTCTTGAACCGGATCACCCGGTTCGGGTCATCGCGAAATGGCTCATTCAAATCGCGGTAATGGCCGTTGTAGCGCGGCTTCTCGTTCTTGGCCATCGCCTCGTTGCGCATGGCTTCAAGTTCTTCGCGCGTTTCGTAGGCGTAATAGGCCTTGCCCGCGGCGATCATCTGCTCGGCCACCTCGCGATAGCGATCCAGACGCTGGGTCTGGTAGATCGGGCCTTCGTCGTAGTCCATGCCCAGCCACTGCATCGCATCGAGAATGGCCTGCACCGCGGCATCGGTGGAGCGCTCGCGATCGGTGTCTTCGATGCGCAGCACGAACTGGCCGTCGCGCTGGCGCGCTTCCAGGTAGCAATACAACGCGGTGCGGGCGCCGCCGATATGCAAGAAACCGGTCGGGCTGGGGGCGAAGCGGGTGCGGCAAGTCATCGGGCCAGGCTCTGGAAATGGTGATCCGGTGATTTTACCGGAGCGCCGCCGCGCCCGCTGGCCGGCGGCACCCATCGTCATTCGATCGTCATTTGACAGTGATGTGGATCTGCCCGGAAACCACCGCCGGCTGGTGCGGAATGTGGTTGGCATCGCCCAGCACCAGTTGCAGCGTGTGTTTGCCCGGTGCGAGCTTAAGCACGGTCTCGGTCTGGCCCTTGCCGAAATGCAGGTGCTGGTCGTCCTTGGGCAACGGCATGTCCAGCGCCGGCTGCGGCGAGTCGATGATCAGATGATGATGGCCGGTGCCCTCGGCGGCCATGCCGGCGGGAGCCACGCCCATGCCAGTCAGGCCAAAGCGCACCGTCACGTCGCCCTTGATCACCTGCCCATCGTGCGGGGTGATGAAATAAACCTTGGCATCGGCAGGCGCGGCGGTACGCGGCAAGCCTTCGGCGATTGCGGTGGAACCGGCCAGCGACAGGCAAAGCAGAAAAGCGGCAGACAGAACAAGGCGCATCACACGCTCCTATGTGGAAGATCGCGGCAAGAATACGCCGATAGTGTTTTCCCGGCATTTTGCCGGTGCCGGTCGGCCGGCTGCTGGTAAAGTATTCCGATGAACGCCCCCCGCCTCCGTTTTGCCGCCGTACTGGCCCTGCTCGCCGGAATGTTGGCCTGGCCAGCCCTGGCCCAGATCAGCCCGACAAAAACCACCGCGCTGGCCGCCCCGAAACTGGGGCCGCGCATAGCGCTGGAAACAAGCCTTGGCAAGATCGTGCTGGAGTTGTACCCGGAGAAGGCGCCGCACACGGTCGCCAACTTTCTTTCGTATGTAAAAGACGGGCACTACAACGGCACCATTTTCCATCGCGTGATCGCCGACTTGTTGATCCAGGGCGGCACGTACACGCCGGACATGCAGCTCAAGCCCGAGCGTGCGCCGATCGTCAACGAAGCCAACAATGGCCTGTCGAATCTGCGCGGCACCATTTCCGCCGCGCGCCGGGCCAGCGAAAAGGACTCGGCGGCCGCGCAGTTTTTCATCAACACCGTCGATAATCGCCAGCTCGACTATCGCGCCGATACCAGCCCCGCCGCGACCGGGTTTTGCGTGTTCGGCCGCGTGCTCGAAGGCATGGACGTGCTCGACAAGATCCGCGCCGTGCCGACCGCCGCAAAGAAGCCATTTTCCGCCGATGTGCCAGTGACCGCGGTGCTGATCGAACGCGCCTTCGTTGTCGAAGACTAGGCATGAGCACACTGTTCATTTCCGATCTGCATCTGGACGATGCACGCCCGCGGACCACGGCCTTGTTTCTGGATTTCCTGCGCGATCAGGCGACGCAAGCCGAAGCGCTGTACATCCTCGGCGATCTGTTCGAGGCCTGGGTGGGCGATGACGAAGGCAGCGAGCTGGCAAATTCGGTGCGCTCGGCGCTACGTGAATTGCGCCAGTCGGGCGTTCCGGTTTTTTTCCTGCGCGGCAATCGCGATTTCCTGATCGGTGCGCGTTTTGCCGAACAAACCGGCGTGACCTTGTTGCCCGACCCTTGCGTGATCTCGCTGTACGACGTGCCGACCTTGTTGATGCATGGCGATTTGCTGTGCAGCGAGGATCTGGCCTACCAGACGTTTCGCGCGCAGGTTCGCAATCCGGCCTGGCAGGAAAATTTCCTCGCCCAACCACTGGCCGCCCGCCAGGCTTTCGCCGCGCAGGCACGCGCGGCCAGCCAACAGCATCAGGCCGGTTTGGCTCAATCCCAAACGCTGGAAACGATTGCCGACGTCACCGCCGCGACCGTCGAGCAAACCATGACGCGCTTCGGCATTCATCGCCTGATCCACGGCCACACCCATCGCCCCGCCATCCACTCGCTGCGCATCGGCGGGCATTCGGCGCAACGCATCGTGCTCGGCGATTGGTACGAACAAGGTTCGGTGCTGCGTGTGAGCAGCGACGGTTTCGAGTTGGCGGCTTTGTCGTAAGCGTGACATTGCGGTCACGACGAAATCGCGATTGCCATCGCTCCTACATGACACATCCGATATCGACCGCCGCCCCATCGTAGGAGCGACGGCAATCGCGACCGCGCAAAAAAATCAGGGCTTGGCGTAACGCGCCGGATCGTAGCCCCCGACCTCGAACACCAGCGACGGCAGCAGGCCGCTGCCCTTCGGCAATTCGATGCGTACTTGCTTGGCCTGGCTCATCGTGGCGATAAAACCTTTCTCATCGACAATGAACAAGGCTGGCCCTTTGCCCGAATCGGCCTGTTTTCCGGCGAATCGCCGCGCCGGCGTCTGGTCGAACGCGATCATGACCGCGCAGGGCTTGCCACAATCGAACTTCGACTGCGCCAACAACAGATAGACGCTGCGACCCCAGGCCGGGTGATCACGCAACACCAGTTGCGCGTCGGGCCGGGGCAATGGCTCGCCTTCTTCGACCGGCACGGTCTTGCTGTAGATCGCCGCCGAGCGCTGCGTGCCGCCTTCCACGGCGACCGCCTGATAATCCCAAAGCTCGCGCAGCCGGCGAGTCTGGCGCATCTGTTCGGCGTGCGCGCGGGTATCGGCGAGCGTCGCATCGACTTTTTGTGCGGCTGCACTTGCCGCGAATTTCTTGCGCAATTGATCGGCGGTTGCCTCGGCCACTTCCCAGTTTTCGCCGGCGCGGGCCTGATCGTAATTGCGCAACATCTCCTGCGCCTGGGATTGATCGGCTGCCGATAGCGCGGCGTCACCGGTATCGCCCGCGCCCGAACACGCCGCCAACAGCATCGTCACAAACAGCAGCAAAACAATCCGCATCGTCATTGCGCCCCCGCCTCGGACAACGCCGCTAGTAATTCCATTTCACGCGCGCTGAAACCGGCATCGGCGCGCGCGGACAGATTGAACGGTCCTCGGATCGAGCCTTTGGCCACGTCGCGAATCAATTCGATGAATGCGCTCTCGGCATCGCGACCCTCGCGCTGGCAGCACCAGGCGAACCATTGGCTACCGATGGCCACATGGCGGACTTCTTCGCGCAGTATCACTTCGAGAATATCCGCCGATGCGTTGTCGCCCAGTCCGCGCAAGCGGGCGATCATGCCCGGCGTTACATCCAGCCCGCGCGCTTCGAGCACGCGCGGCACCAGCGCCATGCGCGCCAGGCAGGAATCGGCGGTTTTCTCGGCCATTTCCCACAGGCCGTTGTGCGCCTGGAAATCGCCGTAGCTTGCACCGAGTTCGATCAAGCGTTGCGAGAGCATGGAAAAGTGCCGGGCTTCGTCGTCGGCCACGCTGACCCAGTCGGCATAAAACGGCATCGGCATGTCGCGAAAGCGATAGACCGCATCCCAAGCCAGATTGATGGCGTTGAATTCGATGTGTGCGATGGCATGTATGAAGGCCGCGCGGCCTTCGACGCTGCCCAGTCCACGATGCGGCAGATCGCGCGGAGATACCAGCTCGGGCCGCTCGGGGCGGCCCGGTGCACGGATCGGCTCGGGCAGCGCATCGGTGTGCGCAACGGTCAAAGCCCCATTGCCGAATACTACTGCCGCCGCGCGTGTGCGCTCAACCTTTTCGATGGGATCGGACGCATCCAGACAACGGCGAGCCGCATCGAACAAGGAATCAGCCATGACAAGTAAGCTCTAATTCATTCCCCGTTCGCCCTGACCCTGAGCTCGGCGAAGGGTCGAAGCGCTTCAATAGACCATTGAATTGGCTCGGCAATTTCCATCCGTGGTTCGACAGGCTCACCACGAACGGAAATAGATAAGAACTTCCACAAATTTCCGCGCGCCCGTCATCGATCGCAAAATCAACGACCGTCACGTTCGACAACCTCGGCAGGCGATTGCGCTTCAAGACGCGCGCCGCTTTAGTTTGGACGCATCGTTGCGGGTTTTTTGCAGTCGTTCGAAATAGCCTGGCTCGATGCCGGTGACGTATTGCCCGTCGAAACACGACGAATCAAAACGCGTGAGCTTGTGCTTGGGTCCGGATACGGCGTCTTCCAGATCGGCCAGATCCTGGTAGATCAGCCAGTCGCAGCCCAGCAAGGCTTGCACTTGCTCCTCGCTGTGATCGTGCGCGATCAACTCATCGGCAGCCGGCATGTCGATGCCATACACGTTGGGGAAACGAACCGGCGGCGCGGCCGAAGCCAGATACACCTTGCGCGCGCCGGCATCGCGGGCCATCTGGATGATCTGCCGCGAGGTGGTACCGCGCACGATCGAATCGTCCACCAGCAAGACCACGCGGCCCTTGAATTCCAGCGGGATCGGATTGAGTTTGCGCCGCACCGATTTCACTCGCTCGTCCTGCCCGGGCATGATGAAAGTCCGGCCGATGTAGCGGTTCTTGATGAAACCCTCGCGGTACTTCACGCCGAGCACATTGGCGATTTCCAGCGCCGCGTCGCGCGAAGTGTCGGGAATCGGGATCACCGTGTCGATGTCGTGGTCCGGACGCAGGCGCAGGATTTTCTCGCCCAGCTTCACGCCCATGCGCATGCGCGCCTTGTGCACGGAGATGTCGTCCATCATCGAATCGGGCCGGGCGAAATACACGTACTCGAAGATGCACGGCGTGTGCGCGACCACCGGGCCGCAGGCTTCGGCAAACAACTCGCCGCGCGAGGTGATCACTACCGCTTCGCCCGGCGCGACATCGCGCAGGCGCGCGAAACCGAGGATATCGAGCGCGACCGATTCCGAGGCCACGGCGTACTCGACGCCCGCACTGGTTTCACGCTTGCCCAGCACCAGCGGACGAATGCCGTGCGGGTCGCGGAATGCGACCAGGCCCAGACCCAGCACCACCGCGACGATGGCGTAACCGCCCTTGCAGCGGCGATGTACGCCGGCAACAGCGGCGATGGCCGCCTGCGCGGTCAATGCGCCTTGTTCGCGCAGTTCGTGTGCGAATACGTTGAGCAAGACTTCCGAATCGGATTCAGTATTGATGTGCCGGCGATCCTGCTCGAACACCTCGCGGCGCAAGGCTTCGGTGTTGATCAGATTGCCGTTGTGCGCCAGCGCGATGCCGAACGGCGAGTTGGCGTAGAACGGCTGCGCTTCGTCGGAGCCGGCCGAGCCTGCGGTCGGATAACGGCAATGCCCGATGCCGACGCGGCCGTTGAGCATGCGCATATGCGGCGCATCGAATACGTCGCGAACCAGACCATTGCCCTTGTGCAGTCGGATCTTGCTGCCATCGAGGGTGGCGATGCCCGCCGCGTCCTGGCCACGATGCTGGAGGACGGTCAAGCCGTCATACAACGCCGAGGCGACTTCGCTGGTGCCGACGATTCCGATGATCCCGCACATGTATTTTCTCCGGTGAAGCAATGAACGCGCACGGCGCGCTGGGGGAGTTGAGACTTGCGTCCATGCATGGCGAACTGGTTGCCGAGCCTGCCGAAAACCCCGGCGACGCCTGGACACTTCGACGGGTTCAGAACAAACGGCCGAAACCAACAGCCGTCCTGGCAACCGCGTGCGAAATCATCGCGCGCGATAAAGTGATACGACAACTTCTGGCGATAATTTGTGGCTGGCCAGTGCCGGCGAACCCAACGCACTATCCATGCCCAACATCCTCACGGGTTGGCGACAACGATTCCGTTCACGCCCAGCTTGCTGCTGACCGATTCACGCAACGAAGCCGCCAAGTCGCGATCGGCCACCGGCCCGACGCGGACGCGGAAGCGCGCACCGGCCTCGGTATCGACACGCTGGATGAAGGTATCGAAGCCCAGGCTACGCGCACGGTCGCGCAAGGCCACGGCCTCGGCCTCGGCGGCCGGCGCGGAAAGCTGCACCGCAAATCCAACCGCGGCGGGCGATTTGGCCGAATTGCTTTTGCCTGTGACAGCCGGCGTCGTCGCCGCCGGCTTGCTTGCCGCAGGCACCGCCGCTTCCGCCGAAGCCGAAGCATCCAGGGCAATGACCTTGCTCGACCCGCCCACCGCGCCATCGGCGCGCAAACGTGCCGCCTCGGCGGTGGCGCGATCGGAATACGGCCCGACCCGGATGCGCATCGCGCTGGCCGCGCCGAGCTTGACGCTATCGGTCGTCACCGGCAGCTTGGCGGCGCGCAGTCGCGCCACCAGCGACTTGGCATTGTCGAGATTGCTGAAACTGCCGACATTGACCACGTAATTGCCCGCCGCGACCGCGGCATCGGCCACTGGTTTTTCAGCAACGGTTTTTTCAGCAACGGCGGGAGTTTTCGGCTTGGCCTTCTCGAGCGTCGGAACGTTCGCCGCAGCCGGGGCCGGTACAGGAGCGGGAGTGGCGGTCGGTGTCGCCGGATTCGCCGAAACCGATGCTTCAGGCGACGGCGGTGCCACTGTATCGGGCGTCGGGATGGTACTGGCGACTTCCGGTATCGAGGCCGGTGCGGGTGTCGCGGGCGGCATGCCCAGCACACCATCGCGAGTGGCCGTCGCTTCCGGCAGGATCAAAGGCAGTTGCCGGGTCTCGAACTGTTGATCAGGGGCCGCCGGCATGGTCAACGGGACATCGGCGGCATCGGGCGCCCGCACATCGGGGCCCTTGAGCAGCATGGGCAGGAAGATGATGGCCAGCGAGGCCAATACACCCGCGCCCCACAAACGCTGTTTCAGTGCGGTATCCATTCAGTCGACCTGCCTGCGGAACAGGCGTCGATTATACCTGTAGCCAATCGCTCAACAGGCCTTGAGCGCCTCAGCGACGGTGTGGAAGGACCCGAACACCAGCACCCGTTCATCCGGGCGGGCCGCCGCGCGCGCGGCGAACAAGGCCTCGGCCACGGTGTCGTGAACCGAGCGCCGTTCAGCAGCGATGTGCGTGTCCAGGCGCGCGGCCAGCTCGTGGCCTTGCAACCCGCGCGAGCCGGCGTCATGGATACCAGCCAGATACCAGCGATCCACGCAAGGCGCGAGACTATCGACGATCGCTTCGATGTCCTTGTCGGCCAGTGCGCTGAATACCGCGTGGGTGGGCTTGGGGTGCTCGACCAGCCATTGCGCCAACTGGAGCGCGGCCTGCGGATTGTGTGCGACATCGACGACGACTTCCGGCGATTCGGCGATTTTCTGCAATCGCCCGCGAATGCGCGCCTGGGCGATGCCGGTACGCAATGCCCCTTCGTCGATTTTCACCGGCAGCGCACGCAGCGCGGCGATCGCGGCGGCGGCATTGTCCAGTTGCGCGGGCGCGGTCAGGGCCGGCATCGGCAAGTCGATTTCGAAATTCGGCTCGCGCCAACGCCAGCCGTCTTCGAGAACATCGATCAAATAATCGCTGTGACCGCGAATGGCGAACGCGCCCAGTTCATAAGCGCGGCGCAGCACCGACGCCGGCGGGTCTTTCTCGCCCAGGATGCAGGGCTTGCCCGTACGCAGGATGCCGGCTTTTTCCAGGCCGATGTTTTCGCGATCCTCGCCAAGATATTCCTGATGGTCGATATCGACCGTGGTGATTACCGCAACATCGGCATCAACGATGTTCACTGCATCCAGACGGCCGCCGAGCCCGACTTCGAGCAGGGCGATATCGAGATTGGACTGCTGCAAAATCAACAGCGCCGCCAGCGTGCCGAATTCGAAATAGGTCAGCGCAATCTGCCCGCGCGCTTGCTCGATACGCTCGAACGCGGCGATCAACTGCGCATCGCCGACATCCTGTCCATCGACGCGCACGCGCTCGTTGTAGCGCAGCAGGTGCGGCGAGGTGAACGCGCCGACACGCAAACCGGCGGCGCGCGCGATGGCCTCGATGAAGGCGATCGTCGAGCCTTTGCCGTTGGTGCCGGCGACGGTGATGACGTATTTCCCCGGCCGACCGATGGCCAGGCGCTGGGCGACCTCGCGCACCCGCTCCAGGCCCATGGCGATGGCTTGGGGATGGGTGCGCAATTGGTAATCGAGCCAATCATCGAGCGAGCGTTCAATCATCGGCGATATTTTGCCAGCAGCGGCGCGGGAAGGTGCGAAGAAAATTCCGGATCCAACTCAACCGGATAAGTGGAGTCCGACTTATTTCCGTTCGTGGTGATCCTGAGCCCGTCGAAGGGCCGAACCATGAACGGGAGGTCGCCGTTGTAATTCAAAGTCATGAAAGGCCCTTCGCCCCTTCGACAAGCTCAGGGTCAGGGCGAACGAGTAGAGAAAATCGGAACTTCCGGAGACGCGTTCACAACGCCCGATGCACCGCCTCACCGAAAAATTCCGTGTGGTGATTGCAATCGTTCAGGCGCACCAATTCCAGGTGTTCTACATCCGGACCTTCGAGCAGGTTGAGCGTGGTCGGCGCCTGTCGGAACGTCCACATCCGCGACAACGGCAATCCGAGCACGCGGCAAATCAATACGCGATTGACCGCATCGTGCGCGACCAGCAACAGTGTGTCGTCCGCACCCAGGCCTGTGCAGGCACGAGCGAAGGCGGGCCAAGCGCGATCGAACACCTGCGGCAGCGACTCGCCGCCGGGCATCTGCACGGTTTCGGGCGACTCGCGCCAGGCACTCAGGCGCTCCGGGTCACGCTCGCGGATTTCGCTGGCGAGCAGCCCTTCCCACTCGCCGTGGGCGATTTCCATCAAACCCTCGTCCAGAATCAGTTGCGGCGCGCGCTGCTCGCCCAGCGCCAGCTCCGCGGTGCGTCTGGCGCGCAACAACGGCGAGGCGACGGCGCGGGTGATCGGCACCGACCGCAAACGCCGGCCCAGTTCGTTCGCCTGCGCCAGGCCTACTTCAGAAAGCGGAATGTCCTGCTTGCCCTGATAGCGGCCTTCGGCGTTCCATGGAGTTTCGCCGTGTCTTGCCAAAATAATTTTCATTGATCTGTTGCCTATCGCTAAGTAAAAAAACAAATCCGATTCATCGCATCCTATTCATCGCACCCATTCGCCCGGCGCTTGCGCTTGACGAAGGGCTGAAGGAATTTTCCAAATCATCCGATTGTCACGGCCAATTCCGCTCGTGGTTCGACACACGCACCACGAGCGAAGAGTGAGCCGCATTTCCTCAGGCCATTTCCAGCGTCACGATGCCGGGAATCGTGCGCAGGCCCGCCAATTGTTGCGCCGAGACTTCCCGATCCACCGTGATCGCGGCCAACGCGCGGCCATCGCCTTTGGCGCCCAGCGAGAAATTGACGATGTTGATACCGGCATCGCCGAGCTGGGAGCCGATCAGGCCGATCACGCCGGGCTTGTCTTCGTTTTGCATCAGCAGGATGTGCGCGCCCGGGTCGAAGTCGAGTTCGACGCCATCGAGCCTGACCACGCGCGGCCCACGATGCAGGGTCGCTTCGATTTCGCGAACGCCCGCCTCGCCTTCCACACGAATGCGCAACAAGCGATCGAAACCATCGCCGTCGCCGCCGAGCGTTTCGGAAACTTCCAGGCCGCGCGCGGCGGCTTCATGCAACGCATTCACCGGCGTCACGCGGCCCGAGGCCGAGCCGAGCAATGCCGCCACCAACAGGCGCGACAACGGCCGGGTGTCGAGCGCTTCGGTGCGACCGGCGTAGGTGATCTGCAGCTTGGACGGCGCCGGCACCAGACGCGCCGAGAGCTTGCCGAGCGCGGTCATCAGCGGCATCCACGGGCCGACTTCGCGCGCGGCCTCGGCCGTCAGCGGCGGCAGGTTGACGCAGCCGGCGACCGCGCCGGTCTTGAGGAAATCGATGATCTGCCGCGCCAGGATCGTGCTCACCGCCTGCTGCGCTTCGCTGGTCGATGCACCCAGGTGCGGAGTGAGGATGAGCTTGGGATTGGCGCGCAGCGGCGAGTCGACGGGCAACGGCTCGGTGACGAAGGTATCGAGCGCGGCGCCGCCCAGGTGCCCCTGGTCAAGCAACCGCAGCAGCGCGTCTTCATCGACCAGGCCACCACGCGCGGCATTGATCAGGTACGCGCCTTTTTTCATGCGCAGCATTTGCGCTTCGCCGATGAGGTTGGTCGTCTCCTTGGTGCGCGGCACATGCAAGGTCACGATGTCGGCCCAGGCCAGCAGTTCGTCGAGGGTTTTCATCGGCACGCCGGTGCGGCCGGCGGCGGCGGCGGGCAGGAAGGGATCGTAAGCGGCCACTTCCATGCCGATGCCCACGGCCTTGCGCGCCACGGTCGCGCCGATCCGGCCCAGGCCGATCACGCCAAGCTTCTTGCCTTCCAACTCGAACCCGACCAGGCCGGCTTTCGGCCATTGCCCGGTCTTCATGCCGGCGTCGGCCTTGGGGATATGCCGGGCCAGCGCGAACAACAGGGAGATCGCATGTTCAGCGGCAGCGAGCGTGTTGCCGTCGGGCGCGTTCATCACCGCGACGCCGCGCGCGGTGGCGGCTTCGACATCGATGGTGTCCACGCCCGCACCGGCGCGGCCGATGACTTTCAGGTGGGTGGCGTGGGCGATGGCTTCGGCGGAAACCGAGGTCGCCGAGCGCACCAGCAAGGCATCGACGCCATCGAGCTTGGCGGCGAGCGCCTGCGGGTCCTTGATCGGATCGCAGGTTTCCACCGACCAGCCAGCATCGCGGAAAAGGGTTAGACCGTCGGCATGAATGCCGTCGCAGGCAAGAATTCGCATGGGATACTCCAAGTGAGGGAAAGGATTGGGCGTGCCGGAAAAAACACGGACGCGAGAACCCCATGCACGAGGAGCGTGGCCCTGGAAGGGCCGAAAATTTGGGCAACCGAAACCAAAACGACTGTCGCGGCGGCCAGGAGACGGGGCGTCATGCGCATGGGAGTCCTGTACCAACGAGCCGACGATAACAGAATTTTTGTGTGGCGGGAGGTAGGGTGAGCGTCCCGATCCATGACCATCGGCCCATCCCTGGCCGCTTTTTTTGCCGTACGCTCGTGCGCCTGTCAGCGCACGCAGCGCGGCAGTTCCCTTGTCTATCGCCTGACGCCCTCCGGGGCATGGAGCCCAATGTGACCTTGACCAACCTCAAACATCTGACGCTGGCGCTGTCTGTCGCCGCAGCGCTGGGTGCCTGCAAGAAAGAACAAGCCGCGCCCGTTGCCGCCACGCCCGCGCCCGCCGCCGCACCGGCATTGACCATCGACATGTCCAAGCTGCCGCCGCTGCCGGCCTTCAACGCCGCCGACATCGACCCCAGCGTATCGGTCTGCAAGGACCTCAACGCCCACGTCAACGGCAAGTGGCTGGCCGCCAATCCGGTGCCCGCCGACAAGACCAGCTGGGGTAGCTTCGAAATGCTCGGCGAGCGCTCACTGGCCGTGCAAAAGCAGATCGTCGAAGCCGCTGCCGCCGCCAAGGCCGCTGCCGGCACGGTCGAGCAGAAGATCGGTGACGTTTACGCCACCGGCATGGACGAGGCCAAGCTCAACGCCGATGGCATCAACCCGGTCAAGCCGCTGCTGGCCGAAGTGGATGCACTCAAAGACAGCGCCTCGATCGCCCAGTACCTGCGCGACGGCTTCGCCAAGGGCCAGCAATCGGTGTTCGCCTTCGGTCCCGGCGAAGACTTCAAGGACGCCAAGAACGTCATCGGCTACGCCTTCCAGGGCGGTCTGTCGCTGCCGGAAAAGGCTTACTACCTCGAGCCGAAGTACAAGAAGACCCGCGATGACTTCCTCGCCCACATCGAGCGCATGCTGACGCTCGGCGGCGTGGACGCTGCCGCCGCCAAGACCCAGGCCCAGGCCGTGCTCGCTTTCGAAACCCGCCTGGCCAAAGCCTCGTTCGCGCCGATCGAATTGCGCAACCCGGCCAACCAGTATCACTTCGTCACGCTGGAAGAAGCCGACAAGCTGTCGCCGAACTTCTCGTGGACGAAGTTCTTCGAAGCCGAAAACCTCGCCGGCACCAAGGGCTTCTCGCTGTCGCAGCCCAAGTTCTTCGCCGAAGTCGACAAGATGATCGGCACCACGCCGGTCGCCGATTGGCAGGCCTATCTGCGCTATCACACCCTCGCCGATACCGCGCTGTATCTGTCTGACGCGGTTTCCAACGAGCGCTTCGATTTTTATGGCAAGACCATGCGCGGCCAGCAGGAACAAAAGCCCCGCTGGAAGCGCGTGCTCGATACCGTCAACGGTTCGATGGGCGAGGCGCTGGGCCAGATCTACGTCAAGCAAGTGTTCCCGGAAGACTCCAAGACCCAGATGCAGACGCTGGTGGGCAACCTGCGCGAGGCGCTGAAGGCCCGCCTGGAAAACCTCGACTGGATGAGCGCCGAAACCAAGGCCAAGGCCATCGAGAAGTGGAATACCTTCGATCCCAAGATCGGCTACCCGGACAAGTGGCGCGATTACTCGGGCCTGACCATCGATCGCAGCAAGAGCTATCTGGACAATGTGCTGGCTGCGGGCGCGTTCGAGAACGCCTATCAGATGGGCAAGATCAACAAGCCGGCCGACCGCACCGAATGGGGCATGACGCCGCAAACGGTCAACGCTTACTACAACCCGCTCAAAAACGAGATCGTGTTCCCGGCCGCCATCCTGCAGCCGCCGTTCTTCGATCCCAAGGCCGATGCGGCGCTCAACTACGGCGGCATCGGCGCGGTCATCGGCCATGAAATGCTGCACGGCTATGACGACCAGGGCAGCCAGTTCGACGCCCAGGGCAACAACAACAACTGGTGGTCGCCGGCCGACCTGAAGAACTTCCAGGCCCGCACCGGCAAGCTGGTCGCGCAGTTCGACAACTACGTCGCCATCGATGATCCCAAGGAAGGCCCGCTGCACGTCAAGGGTCAACTGACCTTGGGTGAGAACATCGCCGATCTCGGCGGCGTCACCGTGTCCTACGATGCGATGAAGCGCGCCGAGGGTGCGAATTACACCGACCCCAAGACCGATGGATATACGCAAGACCAGCGCTTCTTCCTGAACTTCGGCACCATCTGGCGCCGCAACTTCCGTCCGGAAGAACTCAAGGTCCGCCTCAACACCGATCCGCATGCACCGGCGATGTTCCGTGCCAATGGCGCGCCGTCCAACCTCGATACCTTCGCCAAGGCTTTCGATTGCAAGGCGGGCGATGCGATGGTGCGCAGCGGCGACAAGAAGGTCGCGATCTGGTAATCGGATCGACCACCTTTGCAACAACGACGGCCCGGGAAACCGGGCCGTTTTTTTGCATCCAATTCTTGCCGCGCCCCAATGGACAACGGGCAGCGGCGCAAATCCTCGATGCATGCGGTTTGATCACAGACTCAAGACGCTGCATCAGCCATCCCTCGCTATCGTGCACAGATCCACTCCGGACTTGCTTTCGATTGCTGCTGGCCTGGGGCGGACGTAACGTCGCAACTCACAAAATGCCCTGGCGAAATATCCGGCCTTGCCCGTTCGGCAAAACGGCGTGGCAAAGCCTTTCGTGGCAGATTTTTTCTGTATTTCCCGTTTTAGCGAACCACTCATTGCCGACTCCGTCAGAACATTGGCGGTAGAATCCCTACCCCTGACAGTGAGGACTTCGCGATGCCCCGAGCCTTTGGGCCACTGTTTGCCGTTGCGCTGTTGATGCTGGCCTGCGGCAACGCCGATGCCAAAAAGAAAACGGCTACGCCGGCCGCAACATCACCTTCGGCCTGCGAGGATTTCTATACCTACGTCAACGATGGCTGGTTGCGCGCGCATCCGCTGCCGGCCGATGCGGCAAGTTTCAGCCGCTGGGATGAACTCAATGCGTTGGCCGATACGCAAACCCGGCAATTGCTCGGCAATTCCCGCGCGACAAATAGCGGTACGGCTTCGGGCCTGCTCGCCGATTTGATCGCCAGCGGGCAGCAGACGGATCGTCTGGATGCATCGGTCAAGGCCGCCGCGCAACCGCTGCTTGTGCAGATCGATGCCATGCGCAAACCCAAGGACATCGCCCGCACCATCGCCGCGCTACACGCGGCGGGTGTGCCGGCGCTGTTTGATTTTCAGATACTGCGCGAGCCCAACAGCGGCCAGCCACAGGCGACTTTCATCGCGGGCGGGCTGGGTTTGCCGGAGCCGGCGTTCTACAACTCCGAGCAGCCGGAACTGCAACGCGTCGGCGGTCTGTATCGCGCTTACCTGGCCGACCTGCTGGCCTTAGCCGACGTTCCGGGGAAAAAACTGACCGAGCAATCGGCCTGGGCCATCGCCATCGAACAAGCACTCGCCAAGGCAAGCAATGCGACCTCCGCGCAAACATTCGACATCGCCCAGGCGAACAAGACTTATCCGGCGCTACGCTTGTCCGAGTATTTGCAAAAACGCGGTGTGGCTCCGGCACAGGTGCTCTTGCAGAACCCCGAGTTCTTCAAGGCCGTGGATCGGATGCTGAGCAAAACACCGGTCGCGCACTGGCAGGCGTATCTGCGCACGCAGTTGATGAACTCGCTGGCGCCCGCGCTGGGCACGGATCTGCGCCAGCCCTACCTTGCCGCGTTCAATGATCTCGACCCCGAGAGTGCCGGTGCCAGCCCGTCGGTGCGCATTACCAATCTGACCGGCCGGGAAGGCGCCGATCTGCTCGGCGCCGCGTATGCGGAAACTTACCTGGATCGATCGACTGCCGAGAAAGCCCATGCCATCGGCGAAGCGATTCGCACAGCGATGGCCCGCGCGATCGACCGCGCGGACTGGCTCAGTGCGGAAGGCAAGGCCGCTGCACAACGCAAGCTGGCGGCGATGCGGTTGGAAATCGGCCAAGCCAGTGAGCCTCCAGGTTTTACCGAGCTCACCTTCGATCGCGGCAATTTCGCCGGCAATCTCCTGGCGCTCCGGCGCTGGAACAATGCGCGTGCCCTGGCCCGATTCGATCGTCCGGCCTGGCCGTGGCCCATCAATCAGACCCAGCCGCTCATCGGTTATCAAGCCACGGAAAACCGCGTGATCGTCACCGCCGCCGCGTTGCGCGCACCGGCGCTCGAAGGCAAATCCAATGCCGCCGATCTCGGCAGTTTCGGCGCCTTGATCGGACAACAGATGAGTCTTGCGTTTGCTGATTTGCAGGGCGCCGACGGTCGCACCCTCACGCAACGCCAGACGGGATTGATTGCGCAGTACAACGCCTATCCAGTCGCGGGCAATCGCAAGGTCGATGGCCTTCGCACCCAGCGACAGAACGCCGCCGATCTCGCCGGACTGGAGCTGGCGTGGGATGCCTACAACGCGCAAGGCGCCATCGATGCCGCGGGCAAGAAGGATTTTTTCACCGCCTGGGCCGCGTTGTGGGCCCGGCAGGAACGCGAATCGGCAACGCCGGCCGAGTCGGACTTCGCACCCGCCCGGTGGCGCAGCAACGGACCGCTGAGCAACTTGCCGGCGTTCGCTTCCACATTCGCCTGCAAAGCCAGGCAGGCCATGTTCAAACCCGAGAAGGAGCAATATGCGCTCTGGCGCTGAGATGATGGAATTTCGCCCCGGCCAACGCTGGTTCAGCAGCGCCGAGCCCGAACTGGGCTTGGGCACGGTGCTGCGCCTGTCCGGACGGCAAGTGCAGATCGTATTCACCGGCTCGGGCGTGTTGCGTCATTACGCCATCGGCAGCGCGCCGCTGCTGCGCGCGGCGTTTCGTCCGGGCGATCGCGTGCAGGTCGATGGCGTGACGAAAATCATCGAGCGTTTCGAGCTCGAGGATGGATTGCTTCGCTATCACTGCGGCACGGGCTGTCACGCCGAGGGCGAACTCGACGCCGAGCAACCGGTCTCGCAAGCCGATGCGCGATTGCTCGCCGGACGCGTGGACCGCAACGACCGCTTCGAACTGCGCCGCGAAGTGCTCGGTCGCCGCGCCACCGCCCGCGCGCATCTCGGCTGGGGCGTGCTGGGCGCGCGCATCGATTTGATCGCCCATCAATTGCGCGTGGCCGAAATCGCCGCCGCGCGCCGGCCGCCGCGCTTGCTGCTGGCCGACGAGGTCGGCCTGGGCAAGACCATCGAAGCCTGCCTGATCACCGCGCAACTGATCGCCAACGGCCGCGCCAAGCGCGTGCTGATTTTGTTGCCAGAGAGTCTGGTCAACCAGTGGTTCGTCGAATTGCTGCGCCGTTTCAATCTCGCCTTCGCCATCTACGACGAGGAGCGTTGCGAATCGCTGGAGCTGGGTCAATCCGCCACCGACCGCAACAACGGCAATCCCTTCGACGACGAGCAGTTGATCATCGCCTCGCTCGATTGGCTGTCCAGCCATGACCGCCGCAGTGAACAAGCGCTCGCCGTCTCCTGGGATCTGCTGCTGGTCGATGAAGCGCACCATCTGCTTTGGAGTCCGGAATCCAGGAGCCCGGCCTACACACTGGTCGAAGCGCTGTCGGCGCAAACACCGGCGCTGCTACTGCTCACCGCCACGCCCGAACAATTGGGCCTGGGCGGACACTTCGCGCGACTGCGCCTGCTCGATCCGGCGCGTTATTCGGATCTGGAAACATTCCGCGCCGAGCAACGCCATTACATCGAATTGTCGGCACTGGCCGAACGCCTGCTCGCCAGCGAATCGTTGACCACCAATGACCTGCAAGCGCTGGCGCCGTTGTTTCCCGACCAGGCCGATGCCCTGACGCAACGCCTGGGAAGCATCGCTGCCGGCGATGAAACCGCGCGCGATGCACTGTTGGCCGATTTGATCGACCGGCACGGCACCGGCCGCGTGATGATCCGCAATCGCCGCGTGGCCGTGGGCGGATTTCCGCAACGCATCGCGCACATGGAAATACTCGCCGCCGGCGACGATCCTTCGTTGCCGGGCCGGCTGCGCGCGGAATTCGCGCACGACCTGGGCGATCTGGCCGACGAACCCGAACACGACTACAAGAACGATCCGCGCACCGACTGGCTGTTGCGCAAGCTCGATGTCATCGCGCCCGCCAAAGCCTTGCTGTTGTGCCGCACCCGCGCCAAGGTGCGCGCGCTCGAAGAAGCGCTGCGCCTGCGCAGCGGATTGCCGGTCGCGCGTTTCCACGAAGACATGAACTTGCTGCAACGCGACCGCAACGCCGCCTACTTCGCCGATCCGGAAGGCGCACGATTGCTGATCGCCTCGGAGATCGGCGCCGAAGGGCGCAATTTCCAGTTCGCCCAGCACCTGATTTTCTGGGACCTGCCCTTCCATCCGGACATGCTCGAACAACGCATCGGCCGGCTCGATCGCATCGGCCAGCGCGGCGATGTGCATCTGCATGTGGCCGCCGTCTCCGACAGCCCGCAGGAAGTATTGCTGCGCTGGCTGCACGAGGGCCTGGATGCCTTCGCAAGCGTGGTGGCCGAAGGCCGCGCGCTGCTGCGCGAGTTCGGCGAGGACCTGTTGCAGTTGATCGATGAGGATGTCGAAGCGCGCGATATTTCCCTCGCGCAATTGATCGAGCGTACCCGTGGCCGTCATGCCGAACTGGCATTGTTGATTGCGCAAGGGCGTGATCGCTTGCTGGAACTGGGCAGCCGCCGCGGCGCCAGCGACAACGCGCTGATGACCGCATTGCGCGACACCGATGCCGACTTGGCGCTGGACGATTATCCGCTGCGCCTGCTTGAAGCCTTCGGCATCCACAGCGAGCCGCTGAGCCCGAAGCTTTGGCTGCTCGATCCCGAATATTTGTCGGTGGAAGGCTTCGAGGAACTCAAGGCCGGGCCGCGTTCTGTGACCTTCGATCGCCTGACCGCGCTGGGCCGCGACGACCTGCTCTACCTGCGCGCCGACCACCCGATGTTGCGCTCGGCCCAGGAGATGTTGCTATCGAGCGAGATCGGCAACGCCGCCTATCTGATCGACGACAGCCTGCCGCCGCGCAGCGCGATCCTGGAAGCAGTGTTCGTGCTCGAATGCATCGCCCCCGAACATCTCAACGCCCGGCGTTTCCTGCCGGCGACACCGGTCAGTGTGGCGGTCGATACACGATTGCAGGTTCGCCCAGGATTCGCACCCAACGAGCGCGCCAGCGTGCGTGCCGGCGATCGCCAATTCGATCTCTCGCCGATGCGCAAGGTGCTGGCCGCCTTGATCCCGCCAATGCTGGAAAAAGCACGCCAGGAAAGTGTGGCCTCGTGCGCGCAACGATCGACCGAAGCGCTGGCCCAGGCCGAGGCGTTGCTCGATGCGGAGATCTTGCGCATCCAGGCCTTGGCGCGTGTCAACGATGCGGTGCGTCCGGAAGAGATCCAGGCACTCATCGACGAACGCGAACACCTGCGTCACGTGCTGCCGCAGGCGCGTCCGCGTCTTGATTCGCTGCGCCTTGTCACCAGCGCGGATTTCCTGTCGCTGCGCCGCTGAGGATCAATGCACCCGGCGCGGGCCTTGCGGCCGGCGAGGTTTGAACGGCGGCTGTCCGCGCCAGTAGCGGATCAACAACCAGCCAAACAGCATGCCGCCCAAGTGCGCGAAATGGGCGATGCTCGATGCCGCGCCGGTGATGCCGAACAACAATTCGATGGCGCCGAACACGATCACCAACGTGCGCGCCGACATCGGCACCGGCGGAATCAACAGCATCACCCGCTGGGTCGGAAACAGCATGCCGTAGGCCAGCAACAGACCGAACACCCCGCCCGATGCGCCGATGGTGGGATACGCGCCGTGCGTGGAAACGCCATAAGTGGCGACCGCCAACTGAATCAGGCCAGCGCCGGCGACACAGACGAAGAAGTAAGTCGCGAACCGGCGTGGACCCCAGGCGTATTCGACCTGCGAGCCGAACTGGTACAACGCCAGGCCATTGAAAAACAAATGTGCCCAGCCGCCATGCAGGAACGCGTACGTGACCAGTTGCCAAGGCATGAAGCCGATCGAGGCCGGTAGCCCATCGGTGCCGACGCCTGCCGGGAAATCACCCAAAGGCCAAAGCATGAAGGGAGCGAAGATCGGATCGCCCAGCGCTTGCTGGAGCAAAAAGACAATGGCCATGCCCCAGAGCAGGGCCTGGGTAACCGGGGGCAGTCGATTCACGTGCGAGTTCTCGATGAAATCAGCGCCTATGATAGCCGTATGCATGCGCCCCACGCCCCCATGCCTGGCGCCTTGGATCAGGTGGTCGGACAACTGACCAAGCAAGGCTATGCGCAAACGCAAAGCTGGCTCAGCGAGCGGCTGTTGTCGGATTTGCAGGACGAAGCCCTGCATCACGTGGCCTCGGGCGAGCTGAGCTCGGCATCCACCGGTCACGGTGCCGGACGACATGTGGGAACGCTGCGCGGCGATAGCACCTTGTGGCTCGACGATGCCCGTTGCGGCGCGGCTTCGAAACAACTGTTGGCCGAACTCGATGTCCTGCGCGTGCTATTGAGCCGCCATCTGATGCTTGGCCTGGCCGAAATCGATGCGCACTTCGCGCAATTTCCGGCCGGTGTCGGTTACAGCCGGCATCGCGACCGCTTCCGCGACGACGATACCCGCGTGCTGTCGCTGGTGTGCTACCTCAACCGGCCCTGGCCCGAAGACGCGGGCGGTGCGTTGCGTTTGCATCTGCCCAATGGGCCATGTGACATCGCGCCGCGCATGGGTACGACGGTGATGTTTCTCAGCGAACAGATCGAGCATGAAGTGCTGCCGGCCACGCAGCCGCGATTGAGCATCGCCGCCTGGTTTCGCCGCCGCGCATCGCCGCCGTAAGAAATGCAGACGCAGCCACGATCGGCTCACCGCAGTCGCGAACTCACCAACGATTTTTCATTTCGGCGCCCAAAGAATTTCGTCGAGATCGGCGGCGGCGCGTTGTCCGCGCACGCGGCCTTTTTCGACGATCACGCCTTCGGCGCGCAGACGCTGCACTTGTTCGGCGAATTGCCGGTCATCGGGCGGGAACGCGATGCGGCCATCCGAGCGCAGGATGCGATGCCAGGGCAGGCGTGGGTCCTGATTCTCGGAAAGAATGCGCGCCACCATGCGGGCGCGGCCCGGCAGCCCGGCGCGGCGCGCGATCTCGCCATAACCGGCCACTTGTCCCCGGCCGACGGCATTGATCGCGGCAAGTATCTTGTCGGTAGCAGACTTTCCGGGCATGCCGGTCTAGGATACGCCTGACTCAGGATGAATCGCCATGCAAAACTTCGAACAAATTCGCAGCCACGTCCAAGGCAAATACAAGATCACCGCCCGCGATCCGTATCTGATTTGCGTCGAACTCTCACTCGCGCAAGGCCGTCGCCACCAAAGCATTTTTCTCGCCGAAATCGAAGGCGAGGATGGCCGCAAGTTTCTTCGCGTGAGCACGGTGATCGCGCCGATGACCGGCATCGACGCCCGGCGCATGCTCGCCTACAACTGGCAAAGCCGCGTGGGCTACATGGCCATCGGCGAACTCGACTCGGTGCCCTACCTGCAACTTTGCGAGAACCGCCCCTACGACACCATCACCGCCGCCGAAGTGGATCGCCTGATCCTGGAAATCGGCGGCATTGGCGACAACCTCGAACGCATGCTCTCGGCGGGCGGCGATTTGCTGTAACCGCGCGGCGGAAACCGCGCCGCGCAAAAATCCGTGTAGGAGCGATGGCAATCGCGACTATGCCTACCCCAGCAGCGGCTACCCCAAACTCGCATGCTTGCCGGAATAACGCAAAGCGAGTTTGCGACTCGCGACTGTCATCGCTCCTGCGGTATCTCCAAACCGCTATTGCCAAGGCCCCGACGATCAACTCAGCCCGTAGTGCTGCAGCAAGCGCACCAATAGCCAGGAAACCAATCCGGTCGCCGGGATGGTCAACAGCCAGGCCCAGATCATCCGCTCGACCACCGTCCAACGGATCGAGCTGAAACGCTTGGCCGCGCCCACACCCATGATCGCCGCTGAAATATTGTGTGTGGTCGATACCGGGATACCGAAGTGCGAGGCGAAAGTGATCACCGTCGCGGCGCTGGTTTCAGCAGCGAAACCGTTGATCGGATCGAGCTTGACCAGCTTGTGTCCGAGCGTCTTGATGATGCGCCAGCCGCCCGCCGCCGTACCGGACGCCATCACCAATGCGCAGGTGAGCTTGACCCAGGTCGGGATGTCCAGTTCCTTGCCGTCGCCACCGGAGACGCGCAGGAAATGCATCCAGTCCGGAACCTGATCCAAAGTGCCGGCGCTGGTCGCCGCGACCAAGGCCAGCGTGACGATGCCCATGGTTTTTTGCGCGTCGTTGCTGCCGTGCGCCAAGCCCATGTACGCGGCCGAGAACATCTGCGCCTTGCCGAAGAAGGCATTGACCCAGCGAGTGCGCACGAATCGCGCGAACAATCCGCCAAGACTCGCGAGCCCCGCGATGATGGCAAACAGCAAGCCCATGACCAGCAACCCGCTGACGAAACCCAGCACCGGCGAACCGAACATCGGCACGATCACTTTCCAGAGCAGGCCCTTGCCCTTCCAGAACGGATGATCGGGCTGCGACCAGATCAACACCGCCCACTGGTTATGCGCGGCGGCCAGGCCCGCGCCGCACAATCCGCCGACCAGCGCATGGCTGGACGAGGACGGCAAGCCCATCCACCAGGTGATCAGGTTCCAGATGATGGCGCCGAGCAGCGCGCAGATCAGCACCTGCGAGGTGATCTCGACCAGCCCGGTATCGAGCAGGCCCGAAGCGATGGTCTTGGCCACCGCCGTGCCCCAGAGCGCGCCGATCAGGTTGGCTGTAGCCGCCAATATCACCGCCTGCACCGGCGTGAGCACCTTGGTCGCCACCACCGTGGCGATGGAGTTGGCGGTGTCGTGGAAACCGTTGATGTACTCGAAGATCAGTGCCGCCGACAGCACCAGGAACAGAAGGGTCAGCACGGGGCGGCCCTCAGGAGTTCTTGAGTACGATCTGGTAAATCACATTGCCGACATCGCGGCAACGGTCGATGGCCTTTTCCAGCAGCTCGAACAGATCCTTGAGGATCAGGTAGCGCATCGGATCCTTTTCGTTGGCGTAGGTCTCGCGATAAAGCTCCAGGATCTGCCGATCGGCTTCGGCCTCGATCGCCTGCATCTTGTCGTTGAGCGCCTTGGTCGGTTCGAGCTTGATGCCCTTGCGCAGCAGGCCGACCATTTCCTCGATCACCGCGCAGGAGCGTTCGAGCATGGCCGCGCGCGAGGCGAAATCGACATCGCCCATGCGCTCGGCCGCCAGCACATAGCGCTCGCCGAATTTCTCGACGATCTTCGGAATCTTGTACAAGGCATTCGACAACGCCTCGATGTCCTCGCGCTCCAAGGCGATGACGAAGGTGTTCACCAACTCGTGGCTGATCTGCGCGGCGAGATTCTTCTCGCGCTGCCGGGCCAGGGTGAATTTTTCCAGCGAACGATCGGCGGGGGCTGCCGCCAGCAGCTCGACCAGGGCTTGCGTGCTTTCGCGGGCCTCCGCCGCGCTGGCTTCAAGCAGGCTGTAGAACTTGTCGCCTTTGCCGAAAATGGTCTGAAGAGAAAACATGCAGCGGCCCCTGTCGCGTGAGTGGCGGGCGATCGCCCGAGGTTTTTGTGACGCGAATATTACACTGCCCGGCTTTGCACCGGCCCCCGGCACGGCGGTTGGCATACGCCCCCGTGTATCCTTGGCTGGTTGAAACCAGTGCAAAACCCCATTGATGGCCCTTTCCAACCGCTTGCGACTCGGCACCCTGGCATCCCTGGGCCTGTCCCTGCCCGCATTGGCCGGCACGGCCGAAACCACGAATCTCGACCTGACTACCAGCCCGATCGGCCTATTGGCCCTGACGCTTTTCGTGATCGCTTACGCCTTCGTCGTGCTGGAGGAAAAACTCCACCTGCGCAAATCCAAGCCGATGATGATCGGCGCCGCGCTGATCTGGGCCGTGATCGCCTGGCACGCATCCAGTGATCCGATGCTCGGACCGGATTTCGCGGCCACGGCGTTCCGGCATGTTTTCCTGGAATTCGCCGAGCTGTTTTTCTTCCTGATCGTGGCGATGAGTTTTGTCGCGGCCATCAGCGAACGCAATGTGTTCGAGTCACTGCGCGCCGAACTGGTGAGCCGCAACTTCAGTTATCGCGCGTTGTTCTGGATCACCGGCATCATCTCGTTCTTCCTTTCGGCGGTGCTCGACAACCTGACCACGGCATTGATCATGTCGGCGGTGATCCTGGCGGTCGCGGCCGGGAATGTCCGATTCATCACGCTGGGATTCATCAACCTGGTGGTCGCGGCCAATGCCGGCGGTGCCTGGTGCGCGTTCGGCGACATCACCACGCTGATGGTCTGGCAGGCGCACCGGGTCGAGTTCTTCGAGTTCTTCCGGATCTTCGTGCCATCGCTGGTGAACTGGTCGATTCCGGCATTGTGCATGCACTTCGCACTGCCCAAGGGCAGCCCGCCGCCGGGCCGGGACGATGCCGACGTCAAGTACGGCGGCTGGTTCATCTGCGCGCTATTCGCCTTCACCATCGCCTTTACCGTCTCGGCCAAGCAGTTCCTGCACATGCCGCCGGTGTTCGGCATGATGGCCGGCCTGGGGCTGCTGAAGCTGCAGGGCTTCTTCATCCAGCGTCACGAAAGCCGTCAATGGACGGCGAATCGGCCGGGCGAGCCCTACAATGTGTTCAACATCATCGCCCGCGCCGAGTGGGACACGTTGCTGTTTTTTTACGGCGTGCTCATCTGCGTGGGCGGACTGGCGACCCTGGGCTTCATGCAACTGGCCTCGGTACACCTTTACGGCGGCCTGGGCTTTACCTGGGCCAATGCCATCATGGGTGTGCTTTCGGCGATCGTCGACAATATCCCGATCATGTACGCGGTGCTGCAAATGAATCCGGTCATGGACCACGGCCAATGGCTGCTGATCACGCTGACCGCGGGGGTCGGCGGCAGCCTGCTCTCGGTCGGCTCGGCGGCGGGCGTGGCGCTGATGGGCGTCGCTCGCGGCCGCTATACCTTTTTCGGCCATCTCAAATGGACCTGGGCCATCGCGCTGGGCTACATCGCCAGCATCTGGGTCCATCTGTGGCTCAATGCCTCGCATTTCACCGGCCAATAATTGCTCATGCTCGAACTGTCGATCGTCATTGTCCTGATCCTGTTCAACGGTTTCTTCGCGCTGTCGGAGATGGCGGTGATCACCTCGCGCAAGGGCCGCTTGATGGAAATGGGCCGCGACAGCCGGCGCGCGCGCAAGGCGCTGGAGCTGGCCGAACATCCGGAAGGATTCCTCTCCGCCGTGCAGGTCTGGATCACCTTGCTGGGCCTGTTGACCGGCTATTTCGGCGGCGAATCGCTGGCATCGCAAGTGCAAGGCCCGATCGCATCGATACCACTGCTCGCGCCCTACGCGCACGCCATCGCCTTTGCCGGCAGCTTCGGCTTGATCCTGTTCATCTCGGTGGTGCTGGGCGAACTGGTACCCAAGCGGCTGGGCACTTTGCGGCCCGAACCGATCGCGGCGATGGTGGCCATTCCCATGCATTTCCTGGCGACCGTGGCCCGGCCCGCGGTGGTGGTGCTGGCCGGCAGCACGCGTTTTCTGCTGCGCGTCATGGGCATGGGTTCACTGGCCGAGGAAAAAGTCACCGACGAGGAAATCCGCCACCTGGTTGCGGAAAGCCATGCGCAGGGCATGATCGACGAGGACGAGCGCAACATGCTCAATCGCGTGCTGCGCCTGGGCGATCGCAGTGCCGATTCGCTGATGACGCCACGCACCCGCATCACCTGGCTCGATGCCGACGCCGACCTCGAAGAAAACCTCGCGACGATGCGGGAAACCCCGTTCTCGCGTTATCCCGTCTATCGCGGCAGCGATACCGATGTGATCGGCATTCTCGAGCTCAAATCCCTGGCCGGCCGTGCCTGCGCCAGCAATGAGGAGTTGTTCCAGAAACTGCGGCCGGCGCTGTTCGTTTCCGATTCGACCAGCGCGCTCAAGTTGCTGGAAATATTTCGCGAGGAACAACAACCGCTCGCGCTGGTGGTCGATGAGTATGGCGACATCCAGGGCCTGGTCGCCGTCAACGATCTGCTCGGCGCCGTGCTCGGCCGCGCACAGGCCAGCGAAAGCGCCGAAGACGAAGCACTGGTCATCGAACGCGACGACGGCAGTTGGTTGGTGGATGGAAGGCTTTCGACCGAAGATCTGCGCGAACTGTTGAGCCTGAAATTGCTCCCCGGCGAAGACGAGAACGACTTCACCACCGTCGCCGGCATGGTCATCGCCCACTTCGGGCGCATTCCGCATACCGGCGAGCACTTCCAGTGGCAGGACTGGCGAATCGAAGTGGTGGACCTGGATGGCGCGCGCATCGACAAACTGCTGATCGCACGCGCCCCCGACGCCAATCCGGAGTCCGATTCGTGACCGGGCCATTCGTGTCGCGCCTCGTCGGACACGGCCCGTTCAGCGCATCGCAGTCAACATGCGCATCTTCTTCGTCGCCAAACTTGATGTCGGCAGCGCGCCGCCCCATGTCCATGCCATGACCGTCACTCCTACCCTCAGCACCCGGGCCCTGATCGACCAGCTTTGTGAAGGCAGCCCCGAGGGAACGATGACTCTGGGTGAACTGCTCGACAATTTCAGCGAACGCAGCTTCGGTTTGTTCCTGCTGATCATCATGCTGCCCATCTTCATTCCGTTGCCCTTGGGCGCCGGAGGAATCAGCGGGCTACTGGCGGCATTGATCGGCGGACAATTCCTGCTTCGATTCGAACATCCCTGGCTGCCGCAATGGCTTGCGCAGCGACCCATCCACCGCCGCAGCCTGATGAGATTCCGCGACACCATGGGCCGTTGGCTCGGCTGGATCGAACGGCTGACCAAACCGCGCAACCCATTGATGATCAGCCATCCGTTCGCGCATGCCTTCACCGGACTACAACTGGTGTTGCTGGGCATCTTGTTGAGTCTGCCGCTGCCGCTGACCAACTATCCGTTCGGGCTGATTCTGCTGTGCTATGCCTTCGCGCTGATCGAACGCGATGGCCGGCTGATGATGATCGCCTGGATTTTTGGCCTGTCGGAGATCGCGGTCATGGCCGGTTTCTCCGGCAAGATCGCGGCATGGGCGGCGACGCTTTTCTAGATTGCGACATTTTCGCCGGATGCGTCGAGCCGGTCACGCGCGATCATTTCTGGAACCGGCGTCCGAGATCTTCCGGCGACATCGGCCGGCCCAGCCAGAATCCCTGGCCCTGATCGCAGCCGCGCTCGCGCAGAATCTCGTACTGCCCTTCGGTTTCGATGCCTTCGGCCACCACGGTGATACCCAGCGAATGGGCCATCGCGATGATCGCCGTGGTCAGGGCCAAATCGTCGGGATCGCGCAGCACATCAGCCACGAAGCTGCGATCGATCTTCACGCCATCCATCGGCACCCGGCGCAAATGACTCAGCCCCGAGAAGCCGGTGCCGAAATCATCCAGCCAAACCTTCACGCCGGTCACGCGCACGCGTGACAAAAGCGCGCTCACTTGCGCCTCATCGCCGAGCACGGCGGTCTCGGTCAGTTCCAGGTGCAATTGCTGCGGCATCAATCCCGAATTGTGCAACGCGTTGTTGACCACGTCGGGCAACTCGCCGCTGCGCAATTGCCGCGGAGAGATGTTCACCGAGACAAACGGTGCAGGCGATTCCGGCGAGCCCCACAGGGCCGCGTCCATGCAACTTTTTTCCAATACATTGCGTCCGAGGCTTTCGATCAGGCCGCTTTGTTCGGCGACCTCGATGAACACCGACGGCGGGATCATGCCCAATCGCGGATGCTGCCAGCGCAGCAATGCCTCGGCGCCCATGATGCGGCCATCGGCCAGGTGGTAGATCGGCTGATAGACCACACTCAATTCGCCGCGATCCCAGGCGCCGCGCAGATCCTGTTCCAGTTGCACGCGCCGCTCGACCGCCTGATCCATCGCCCGGCTGTAGAAGCGGTAGCAATTCTTGCCGGCGACCTTGGCCTGGTACATGGCGATGTCGGAATTTTTCAGCAACTGTCCGGCATTTTCCGCATCGAACGGGAACAAGGTGATGCCGATCGAAGCGCCGAGAAACACCTGTTTGCCGGCGAGCACCAGCGGCCGTTCGATTTCCTCGAGCAAGGCCTCGGCCAGCCGCGCCGAAGCGACGCGGATATCGTCGGCCAGGTACAGGACGATGAACTCGTCGCCGCCAAAACGCGCGATATCGGTCGATGGCGCACCAAAACGCTCCAGGGTCAGGCGCACCCGTACCGACAGCTGGCTGAGCACTTCATCGCCGGTTTCATGACCCAACGTATCGTTGACCCGTTTGAAATCGTCCAGGTCGATGAACAGCAAGGCCAGTTCGCCGCTGCTGGCCTTGATCGTCAACAAGCGATCGTCGAGCGACTCGCGAAACGCCAGCCGGTTGGCCAGGCCAGTCAATGGATCGGTGTAGGCCATGCGCCGGATTTCCCGATCGTGCTTGGCCACGCCGGCGCGCATGCGCGAGAACGCACGCATCAAATCGCCGATCTCGTCGGCGCGTTCGGGTGGCATCGGCAGCGGCAATGGCTGGCCGGGCTTGTCCTCGCTCATCAGCCGGCCCAACGCACGGATCGGCCCGAATACTCGCCACTCCAACAACAACACGATCGCGATGGCCATCAGCATCAACGCGGCCAACATTCCGATCATCCAGCGGTAATGCCAGCGGTTGGCAGCCGACAACTGCCGGTCGATGATCTCGGGAATGCGCATCTGCGCATCGCTGAGTTTGCCGGTCACCAGGCCGATGCGCACACCGCCCAGGCGTTTGCCCTCGAGTTGCACAGGCGCCGTAACATCGAGCAGGTCATCGCTCCATTGAAGTTTCAGGCTGCTCGCCAGCAATGCCGCATCGGCCAGCGGATCGACCATCGGCTGGCCCAGTTGGCTGCTGTCATCGCCGGCATTGACGATGCGGCCGTGGCGGTCATAGACGATGACATAGCGCACGTCCGGTTGGCGCCGCATCGTGCGGGCGATCAAGGCGATTTGCCCGGCATCGGCCGTCGCCATCGACGCGGCGACACTGGATGCGAATTCGGCCGCAAGCTGCCGGCCACGACGCGAAAGATTGTCCCTGATCAGTTCGCCCATGGCCGAATCGGCCAAGGCCTGCACCTGACGATGGTTGGCCTGCTCGCCATTCCAGAATGCAGCGATAAGCGCCAGCACCAGCAACAGCAACAAGACGAGCGCGCTCAGCAACTGGCCGCGCAAGCTCTGCAGGAATTTCAAAACCATTGCGCGCACCGTCGGTCCATGGCCCTACCCGCCCAGGTTTTCCGCCCAAGCGTATCCGAACGTGGCAGGTCGTGCATCGGCTCAGGATTTTTGCGACAGTCGAAGCAAACGCTGGGTATCGGAGAATATTCCGCGAAAAATGCGCAACTCCCGCGGGTCCGGCTGCGCCCGCAGGAAAAACCGGCGCAAGCGCTGGACCACCATTTCCGGCGCGCGGCCCTTGTGAAAATCGATGTCATCGAGAAGCGACCAGAGGTGCGTGAAAAAACGCTCCATCTCCTCCTGCCTGGCCGGCAGTTCCTCGGGGTCCGGCACGGCATCGGTGGTGGCGGCATCGGCAACCGGCGCGGCCGCCAGCGCCGCCATGCGCAACTCGTAGGCCAGCACCTGCACCGCCGCCGCCAGATTCAAGGAACTGTACTCGGGGTTTGCCGGAATGCTGACGGCGGCATGGCACAACTGCAGCTCATCGTTTTCCAGACCGGTGCGCTCACGCCCGAACACCAGCGCGACCTCGCCGTGATTTTGCGCTGCGACCAGCCGCTCGGCCGCCTCGCGCGGCATCAACTCAGGCATCGGCACGGTGCGGCGCCGGGCCGTCGTGGCGATCACCAGCCGGCAATCGGCCACCGCGCTTTCCAGCGTGGGATGAACTTCGGCCGCCTCCAGCAGATCGTCCGCACCCGCTGCGAGCCTGACCGCCTCGAAATCGGGAAACCGCAGCGGCGCCACCAGCGTCAGCCGGGACAGGCCCATGGTTTTCATGGCCCGTGCGGCCGAGCCGATATTGCCGGGATGTTGGGTGCCGACCAGCACGATGCGCAGGGAATCGATCATGGTCGGCATTTTACGCTGTGCGCCACCCGCTCGCGGCGGCATTCGCGCATGGGTGCGCCGTCTGGGCCATCGCCTGGCCAATGCGCCGAACAGCGAAACGGCGGTCGCGCAGCGGCGCGAGTTCGACCATGAACTGGTATCATGCCCAGCTCTCGGGCTCGACCCGGGCACGGTTCTTCATCAACTCAGCGGATCTGGACGGGAAGCGAATGCAAAAACCTGTCGTCAATGTCATGGTCAAGGCCGCGCGCCAGGCCGGTTCGGTACTGTTGCGCCACATGGGCAAGCTCGACAGCCTCAATGTCTTCGAGAAGGCCCGTCACGACTACGCCAGCGAAGTCGATTCGCTCGCCGAAGCCGAAATCATCCGCGAACTGCGCCGCGCCTATCCCGATGTCGCCATCCTCGGCGAGGAATCGGGCGCGATGGGCCAGGGCCGGCAAACGTTCGTCATCGACCCTCTCGATGGCACATCCAATTTTCTGCGCGGTCTGCCGCATTTTTGCATCTCCATCGCCCTGGTCGAAAACGGCGAGCCGGTCGATGGCGTGATCTTCGATCCGCTGCGCAATGAACTTTTCACCGCCAGCCGCGGCGCCGGCGCCCTGCTCAACGACAAGAAGCTGCGCGTCGCAGACCGCAAGGATCTGACCGGCAGCCTGCTCATCACAGGATTCCCGCCGCGCGAGCGTTCTCGCCTGGCACCGCAGCTCGATACCCTCCGCACCCTGCTCGCCGAGGCCGAGGACATTCGTCGTACCGGATCAGCCGCGCTGGATCTGGCCTACGTCGCCGCCGGCCGCGCCGACGCTTATTTCGAAGCCGGCGTGAAAGCCTGGGATATCGCGGCCGGCATGTTGCTGGTGCGCGAAGCCGGTGGCCGGGTCTGCGATTTTCGTGGCCGTGGCGAGCGATTGCTCAACGGCGGGCAAATGGTCGCCGGCAATATCCGGATGGTCGATGCCTTGCAAAAGGCGATCGTGCAATCTTCCTACGCGGCGGCATTCGCCTGAGGCAAGCACGAAACAATCGGACCTTCCGATGTCGCCGTCCAATCCATCAGCTAGCCAAAACATCGATTAGCCGTAATAGATCGGCACAACGAAAAAGCCGCGCATTGCGCGGCTTTTTCGTTACTTGAATGGTGATCCAACATTCGTCTTTCGCGCCGTCGAAGCGAACGGCGCGAAAGCCAATGATCACGGCCGGCGCGCGAGCTCCGCGTCATCGCGCACTCGCGGCATGATGTCCTGCTTGTTCACGCCCAGCAGCAACAGGATCGGGCAGGCAATGAAGATCGAAGACCAGGTACCGATCACGATGCCGATGATCTGCGACTCGGCCATGCCGCGCAGCGAGTTGCCGCCGTAGATGTACAAGGCCAGGACAGTCAGCAAGGCCACGAACGAAGTGATGATGGTGCGCGACAGCGTTTGGTTGACCGATCGATTGAGCACCTCCATCGGCTCGACCTTGTGCAGTGAGCGAAGGTTCTCGCGCACGCGGTCGAACACCACGATGGTGTCGTTGATCGAATAACCCATCACCGACAAGACACCCGCGAGCACGGTCAGATCGAACTCATGCCCGCTGATGGCGAACCAGCCCACCACCAGCGCCACGTCATGCATGGTCGCGATGATCGCGGCGATCGCGAATTTCAGCTCGAAACGGATCCAGATATAGGCAAGAAAGCCGAAGACGACGAATACCGCCGCGTAGATGCCGTTGATCGCCAGTTCCTTGCCGACCTGGGGGCCAACGAAATCGCTGCGTATCAGCTTGGCGGGGTTGTCGGCGCTCTGCACCGTGCGCAAGATCACCTCGCCGTTTTGCGCGGTGCTCTTTTCGCCGGCGCGAGGCTGCAGGCGGACGACGATTTCATTGCCGGTACCGAAGGTCTGCACGACCGGGCTTTCAAAACCTGCGCCGTGCAAAAGTTCGCGGACGTGCTCGACCTCGACCGGTTTCTGGAAGGTCAATTCGGCCACGGTGCCGCCGGTGAAATCGAGGGCGTAGTTGAAGCCCTTGAAACCCATTGCGCCGATGGCGATGACGAACAGGATTACCGCAGCGGCGATCGACGCCGTGCGCATCCGCATGAATTTGTAATTGCTGTTGGACGGAAAGAGTTCCACACCGACTCCCGGGGCGAGATCAAATCGAGATTTTAGCCAGCTTGCGACGGCGGCCGTAGATCAAGGTGGCGATGCCGCGAGACACCGAAACCGCGGTGTACATCGAAGCGAGAATACCGATGATCAAGGTGATGCCGAATCCGCGAACCGGGCCGGTACCGAACGCCGCCATGGCCAGACCACCCAACATGGCAGTGATGTTGGCGTCGGCGATCGTGCCAGCCGCTTTGTCATAGCCGGCGGCGATACTGGCGAGCGGTGTATTGCCTATTCGCAATTCCTCGCGGATGCGTTCGTTGATCAGCACGTTGGCGTCCACCGACATACCTACGGTCAACGCGATACCGGCCAGACCCGGCAGGCTCATGGTCGCGCCGAGCGCCGACATGATCGCCACGACGATCACCAGATTCAGCAGCAGCGCGAGGTTGGTGACGATACCGAAAGTCTTGTAATAGATCAGGAAGAACACCAGCACGAACAGGAACGAATACGTGACTGCCTCGGTGCCGCGCGCGATGTTCTCGGCGCCCAGGCTCGGGCCGACGATGCGCTCTTCGACGATGACCATCGGCGCAGCCAGCGAACCGGCGCGCAGCAGCAGGGCCAACTGTTGGGCTTCCTGCATGTTCTCCAGGCCCGTGGTCTGGAACTGCCGTCCGAATACGCCCTGGATGGTCGCGGCGTTGATCACTTCCTCGGTCTGCCGCGAGGTGCGCACTTCCTTGCCGTCAACGATTTTGACGCTGGGAATGGTCTCGATGTACACCGCCGCCATGCGCTTGCCGACGTTGTCCTGGGTGAACTTGAACATCCGGTCGCCGCCGAGCTTGTTGAGCTCGATGGACACCGACGGACTGCCGCTTTGCGAATCCATCTGCGCCACCGCATTGACCAGTTGGTCGCCGGTGACGATGGTGCGCTTGGACAACATGATCGGCGCCGGCTTGCCATCCGGGCCGAGGCGGCGTTCGTAGAAGATCCGCGCTTCCGGCGGAATGCGGCCGGAGCCCATCGCCTCGTAGGCGTTGCCTTCGATGACGGCGCGGTATTCGAGAGTCGCGGTCGCGCCGATCAGTTTCTTGGCCTCAGCGGTATCCTGCAGGCCGGGCATCTGCACCACGATGCGCCCCGTACCTTGGCGCTGGATCACCGGCTCGGCCACACCAAGCGCGTTGATGCGATTGCGCAACGTGCCCATGTTCTGCTCGACCGCCTCATCGGTGATCTGCTTAATCTGCGCCTCGGGAATGACCGCCATCAGGCTGGCCGGCTGCGACGAATCGGTCGAAACCTGGAGCTCGGGAGTATTGGCCGCGATCAACTGGCGCGCCCGATTCATGTCCTCGGCACGCTTGAGCACGATCTGGATGCCCGCCGGGGTGCGGATCACGCTGGTGTAGGAAATTTTCTTCTCACGCAGCACCACGCGGACTTCGTCGAGAAAGGCATTGCTGCGCTTTTCGATGGCCGCTTGCTCGTCCACTTCCATCAGGAAGTGCACGCCACCTTGCAAGTCCAAGCCAAGCGACATGGGCCTGCCACCGATGGCCTGCAGCCAATGCGGCACCGTCGACCCCAGGTTCAAGGCCACTGTGTAGCTGTTGCCGAGCTCCGGCCGGATCAGGTCCGAGGCCTTGATCTGGGTATCGCTGTCGTGCAATCGAACCATGAGGTTCGAGCCTTCCACCGCCACGCTCTTGTAGCTGAGCTTGTTGGCGTGCAGCAATCCTTCCACCCGCGAAATCAAGGCGGCATCCAGGCTGCCTCCACGGCCGGCGGTGATTTGCACAGCGGGGTCATGCGGATACAGGTTCGGCATTGAATACAGCGCCGTGAACACCAGCACCACCACGATGACGACATATTTCCAGCGAGCGAATTCAAGCATGGCGAAACCACTAAGGCCCGGCGGGCCGTGTCAGGAACGAATGGGGATGGATCAGGCGGACTTCAACGTGCCTTTCGGCAGCACGGCGACGATCGAGGTCTTCTGGAGCTTGACCCGGACGCCTTCGGCAATTTCCACGGTGATGAAATTCTCGCCCAGGTCATCGACGCGGCCGGCGATGCCGCCATTAGTGATGACCTCATCGCCCTTGGCCAGCTTGGACAACAGCAGGCGGTGTTCCTTCTGCCGTTTCATCTGCGGGCGAATCATCAAGAAGAACATCACACCGATGAAAATCAGCGGCAGAAGCAATCCGACCATCGGGTTGGACTGGCCGCCTGCGGCGGCTTGGGCAGCAGCGGGAGAAATCAAAAAATCCAAGATAGACATGGGCTAAAAAGTCCAGGCTGGGTAATCAAGCCAAGGAGTATGCCACAGCCTGAGCCGGCCGGGAGCGCGGCCCATGCACGTTCTGACGGGTTCCCGAGCTATCGGACCACCCGGGCGGCGTAGAACTGCTCGCGAAATTCGGCGAAGCGCCCGGCCTCGATCGCTACACGGATCTGGCTCATTAAACTTTGGTAATAGTGCAGGTTGTGGATGGTGGCCAGCATCGAGGCCAGGATTTCGTTGCAACGGTCCAGGTGCCGCAAGTAGGCGCGCGTGAATCCGTTCGCGCAGGCATGACAGGTGCATCCGGGCTCGATCGGGTCGAGGTCTTTTTCGTATTTCGCATTGCGGATGCGCACCTGGCCGAAGTGGGTGAAGTAATGGCCGTTGCGCGCGTTGCGGGTCGGGATCACGCAGTCGAACATATCGATGCCGCGCGCTACCGCCTCGACGATATCCTCGGGCTTGCCCACGCCCATCAGATAACGCGGCCGATCCTCGGGCAATTGCGGACAGATGTGTTCGAGCGTGCGCTCGCGCTCGGCGGCCGATTCGCCCACGGCCAGGCCGCCGACTGCGTAGCCGTCGAACCCGATCGCCTTCAGTCCTTCGGCTGATTGCGTGCGCAGCTCATCGAACACGCCGCCTTGCACGATGCCGAACAGCGCCGCGTCGTTGCCCGCATGCGCGGCCTTGGAGCGCGCTGCCCAGCGCAGCGACAACTCCATCGAATCGCGCGCCTGCCGTTGCGTGGCGGTATAGGAGGTGCATTCGTCGAAGATCATCACGATGTCCGAATCGAGCACGCGCTGGATCTGCATGCTTTCTTCCGGACCGAGAAAAACCCGCGCACCATCGACCGGCGAGGCGAACGTCACACCGGCCTCGGTGATCTTGCGACGCTTGGCCAGCGACCAGACCTGGAAGCCGCCCGAATCGGTGAGGATGGGCTTGGACCAGCCGGTGAATCGATGCAGCCCTTCGTGCGCGGCGATGACTTCCAGGCCCGGCCGCAGGTACAGATGGAACGTGTTGCCGAGAATGATCTCGGCGCCGCTGGCCTGGATATCGACCGGCTTCATCGCCTTGACCGACCCATACGTGCCCACCGGCATGAAAGCCGGAGTCTGGATCGTGCCTCGCGGGAAACTCAGGCGGCCACGGCGAGCCGCACCGTCCTGACCGAGTTTTTCAAATTGCATGCGGCTCATATTCTTTCCTTGTTCCAGCGTCGGCTTCGTCGCCCCGAATCAAACGGCAACGACCCGATTCTTGTTCCTGATGAATCCAAAAAAATTTGCTGCCATCCACCGGACGGCAGGCTCATTGCTCGGGCTGCGGATACAGCAGCATCGCATCGCCATACGAGAAAAACCGGTAGCGCTCGCGCACCGCATGCCGGTAGGCGGCGAGAATCCGCTCACGTCCGGCGAAGGCCGACACCAGCATCAACAACGTGCTTTCCGGAAGATGGAAATTGGTCACCAATGCATCCACCGAGCGAATGCGATAGCCGGGGAAAATGAAGATCTGCGTATCGCCCGCGAACGGTTTTATCTCGCCATCGCGCAGCGCCGTCTCCAGCGAACGCACCACCGTCGTGCCCACCGCGATCACCCGGCCACCGGCCGCGCGCACGCGGGCGATCTGGGCGCACAGGTCAGCGCCGACATTGAGCCACTCGCTGTGCATCACGTGCTCGTGCAATGACTCGCTGCGCATGGGCTGGAACGTGCCGGCGCCGACATGCAAGGTCACATGGCCGAATTCGACACCCTTGCTTGCGAGCGCATCGAGCAACGACTGATCGAAGTGCAACCCGGCGGTCGGTGCGGCGACCGCGCCGGTGTGCCTGGCGAACACTGTCTGGTAACGCTCGTCATCGCGGATGTCGGCCTGCCGCTGGATATAAGGCGGAAGCGGCATGCGTCCGGCGCGCATCAGGATTTTTTCCAGCGGCTCATCGGTATCGAAACGCAGGCGATAGAACTCGCCATCGCGCCCGAGCACGGTCAACGCGGTGCCGTCATCGAGGGTGATGCGCGAATTGGGTTTGGGCGATTTGCTCGCGCCGATCTGCGCGCGAATCTCGTGCGCGCCGATGATGCGCTCGAGCAATATCTCCACTTGCCCGCCGGTGGCCTTCACACCAAAAAGCCGGGCCGGCATCACCCGGGTATCGTTGAACACCAGCAAATCGCCCGCGCGCAGCAACTCGGGCAAATCGCGCACGCTGCGATCGGCAAACGCCTCCGGCGCCGGCGGTACGACCAGCAGGCGGCTGGCCGAGCGTTCGGCCAACGGCGCCTGGGCGATCAGCTCGGGCGGCAGTTCAAAATGGAAATCTGATTTTTTCATGGACGGCTTTCTGTGCAGCCGTGCATTGTAGCGGGCTGAGCGCGGCGCGGGCGCAGGGGGTTATCCGGCCCGGAACCGCGTGCTAACATGACAACTTAAGTCATTCTTTTTGCTTGAAAAGAACTGCGCGGGCAACGCCTGCGCTTTTTTGCTTTTCAGCGCTTTCATCGATCCGGGAGACCGCCATGAGCACGACCGAGCTTCTCAAACCCCTTCGCAACCGCGCCGGCGCCGTACGCACGGCAGGCCTTGACGATGCCACGGTCAACCGATTGTCGATGCGTTTTCCGGAATTGGCTGCGGCAGCACAAGCGGCCGTCGATCAGTTCAACGCCATCCAGGCGGAATTCGCCGATTTGCTCGATCTCGACGAGCAGGCACAGATCGATGCCGTGCAGGCGGGGCTGGTCAACTTCTACGCCGACGATGCGGTCAATCCGTACGTCGCCATTGCCGCCCGCGGCCCGTGGGTGATCACGCTCAAGGGCCGGGTGCTGCACGATTCCGGTGGCTACGGCATGCTCGGTTTCGGGCATATGCCGGCGAACGTGCTCGAAGCGATGGCCAAGCCGCAGGTGATGGCGAACGTGATGTCGCCCAGCCTTTCGCAACTGCGCGTGACGCGCGCGCTACGCGCGGAAATCGGCCAGTCCCGCAACGGCTGCCCTTACGCGAAATTCCTGTACTTGAACTCGGGCTCGGAATCGGTCTCGCTGGCCGGCCGCATCGCCGACGTCAATGCCCGGCTGCGTACCGATGCCGGTGGCAGCCACGCCGGCCGCACCATCAAGCGCCTGGCGGTCAAGGGCGCATTCCACGGCCGCACGGAGCTTCCCGCGATCTATTCCGATTCCAGCCGCAAGACCTATGCGCAGCACCTGGCGAGCTTCCGCCACGAGGACAGCCTGATCACGGTCGAGCCGTATTCCATCGAGCAATTGCGCGCGGCGTTCGCCAGCGCCGATGCCAACGGCTGGTTCATCGAAGCGATGTTCCTGGAGCCGGTGATGGGCGAAGGCGATCCGGGACGCGCGGTGCCGCCGGCGTTCTACGCCGCCGCGCGCGAACTGACCCAAGCGCATGGCAGCTTGCTGATGGTCGATTCGATCCAGGCCGGCCTGCGTGCGCACGGCGTGCTGTCGATCGTCGATTACCCAGGCTTCGAAGGCCTGGAAGCGCCGGACATGGAAACCTATTCCAAGGCGCTCAATGCCGGCCAGTACCCGCTCTCGGTGCTGGCGGTCAACGAACGCGCCGCGGGTCTTTACCGCAAGGGCGTGTACGGCAACACCATGACCACCAACCCGCGCGCGTTGGACATCGCCTCGGTGGTGCTGGGTTCGCTGACGCCGGAGCTTCGCGCCAACATCCGCGACCGCGGTCAGGAATTTTTGCAGAAGTTGAACAAACTCAAGGACGAACTCGGCGGCCTGATCACCCAGGTCCAGGGCACCGGCCTGCTGTTTTCCTGCGAACTCAATTCCAGCTTCAAGTGCTACGGCGCCGGCTCCACCGAGGAATTCCTGCGCCAGCGCGGCCTGGGCGTGATCCACGGCGGCGCCAACTCGCTGCGTTTCACTCCGCACTTCGCCATCACCGGCGAGGAAGTGGACCTGATCATCGAAAACGTCCGCCATGCCCTGCTGCATGGGCCGCGCCGCGCGCAGGCCGAAGCGGCATAAGCACACCGAGCACTTTCGCCAAAGCATGACGCCGCGACCGGGCGATGACTCCCGGCGCGGCGATCCATCGCACATCACGAACGCTACTTTTTTCTCGCCGCACGATTAGACTGCGGCGATGAATCCTTCGTCCTCCAAACGGCATGCCCTGCCCGCGGGCATTTGGGCATTGGGTTTGGTCAGCCTTTTGATGGACATGTCTTCGGAGATGATCCATGCGCTGCTGCCGGCGTTCCTGGTCGGCACGCTGGGTTTGAGCGCACTCGCCCTGGGCTTGATCGAAGGCGTGGCCGAGGCCATCGCCTCGCTCACCAAGATTTTTTCGGGCGTGCTTTCCGACCGTTTCGGCAAACGCAAACCACTGGTGCTACTCGGCTATGGCCTGGCGGCACTGAGCAAGCCGATGTTCCCGCTGGCCTATCACGCGGGCATGGCGGTCGCCGCGCGCTGGATCGACCGCATCGGCAAAGGCATTCGCGGCGCGCCGCGCGATGCCCTGGTCGCCGATATCACTCCGCTGGAGCAACGCGGCGCCGCCTACGGGCTTCGGCAAAGCCTTGACACGGCCGGAGCCTTCGCCGGCCCGCTGCTTGCCACAGCGTTGATGGTGTTGGCCGCATTCGATATACGGATGATTTTCTGGATCGCGGTGTTGCCCGCTTTGTTGGCGGTCGCGGTGCTCGCGGTTTTCGTGCGCGAACCCGAACACCTCGCGCCAAGCAATCATTCGCGTGAACACCTGTTCGCGGGTTGGCGGCGATTTCCGAAAAAATTCTGGGCGCTGATCGCGCTGGTATTGATGTTCACCCTGATGCGCTTTTCCGAAGCCTTCCTGGTGCTGCGCGCCATCGATGCCGGATCGCCCACGGCTTATCTGCCAATGACGCTGGTAGTGATGAGCGGCACTTACATGTTGACCGCCTACCCGGCCGGCTGGTTGTCGGACCGCATCTCCCGGCATGGCCTGCTCGCCGCCGGTTGCGCGGTGATGATCGCGGCGGATCTGTTGCTGGCCTTTGGCAATACGCTGGAAACGGTCGGACTCGGTATCGCCGTTTGGGGCGTGCACATGGGCCTGACCGAAGGATTGCTGTCGGCGCTCACCGCCGAATACGCGCCAGCCGACTTGCGCGGCACCGCGTTCGGCATCGTCAATCTGGCGCGCGGGCTGATGCTGTTGCCGGCCAGCGCATTGGCCGGCGCCTTGTGGACCTGGTCCGGCCCGACCACCACATTCCTGGCCGGCGCCGTGGCGGCACTACTGACCGGAGCGATGGCGATAGCGATGCATGCGTCGCGTACGCGTGTTCTGACTTGATCGTGCGACTTGATCGTGTGGCTTTGCTCAGGCCAAAGCCACCGTGAATTGCAGGAAATATGCGATGACCGAAAACAATGCCATCGCCAGCATCGGCAACCAGGTGAACAACATGCCGACCAAGCGGCCGGCCGAACTGCCGCTGTGCCGGCTCAATCCCCAGGCATGCGCCAGGCGCGAGGCGAACAGCACACTGCCGAAACCGTGGATCAAGTAATTGTTGTAGCCGTTCAACTCCATTCCGCCAAGCAGGATCAAAGCCAGGGGCATGTTCTCGACCGCATTGGCATGCGCGCGCACGCGCTTGAGCAATTCGCGGTCGCCGCCATCGCCCAGGCCGATCTTGTGATGCTTGCGCCAAAGCGCGACGCGGATGGCGAGAAAAACAACGAGTATCGTGCACAGGCCAGCGTAAAGCAGGGTGATCATCGAACTTCCTTCAGATGGTTTCAGGCGGCCAGCGGCAGTGCCTGCAATGTGGCCAAATTGTTGCGTGTGGAATAACGACCCTTGTCGTCGCGCTGTACATCCGACATCGCGCAATCGACATCATGGGTGAAAAACAAGCGCACGCCGCGCGCAAGCTTGTCTTCGAGAAAGCGGCGTTTTTCGTCGATCAGTATTTCCGGATAGCGGTCGTAGCCCATGGTCACCGGCAGGTGCACCCAGGGCCGCCCCGGAATCAGATCGGCGCAGAACACCACACCGCCGCGATCTTTTTCGCCGAGGATTTCGGCAAGCATCAATCCGGGCGTGTGGCCATCGCTGTAATGAAAACGCACCGACTCGCCCAGTGCCGCGCAATGATCGCCCCGGACAATCTCCAGCCGGCCGCTGTTTTCGAGCAAGGGCTGCAGCTCGGGAATGAAACTGGCGCGGTCGCGAGGATGCGGCGCCAGCGCGCGTTGCCAGCAGGCTTCGCTGACCACGAAGGTGGCGTTGGGAAACAGCAACCTCGGCGACTGGCCTTCGGCCCAGGCCGAAAGCAAACCGCCGGCATGGTCGAAGTGCAGATGCGAGAGCACCACCACATCGATGTCCTCGTGCGAGAACCCGGCCGCGGCCAGGTTGTCGAGCAACACATGTCCGGCTTCGACCACGCCGAAACGCTCGCGCATCTTCGGCTCGAAGAATGCGCCGATGCCGGTTTCGAACAACACACGCTTGCCGTTCAGTCCATCGGCCAGCAGTGCGCGGCAAGCGAGCGGAATGCGGTTTTCGGCGTCGGGGACAATCCATTTTTCCCACATCGCGCGCGGCACATTGCCGAACATCGCCCCGCCATCGAGGCGCTGGGAATTTCCGAGAATCGACCAAAGCTTCATCTGCAAAATCTCTGATGGGTGTATCGCTGTCTGGCCCATCGAGCGATGCGGATCTGCATCTTGATGATCCGGTCGCTTCCGATGCGTTCGACTGTTTCGGCGAATGCCGTGACTGGTTTGTCCGACGCCTCGCCAACGGCGAACTCCGATGCCGCCGGAACGACATCGGGAACGCAGACAATCCAGGCGCCAATTATCGCGCCAAACGCGTCATTTTTCCGATTTTGCCGTCACAACCGCCGCACCGACCGGGTTGCGCGGATCGCTGCCGCCGCGCAGCGTGTTGTGGCGGCGATCCCAATCCACGGCCTGCATATTGCCCCAGTCGCTCTTGCCCTGAACGACCTTGTGGCCCATCGCCTCGAGCGCTTTCACCGTCGCTTCGGGCAAGGCATCGGGTTCGAGATAGATGGTGTCGGGAAGATACTGATGGTGATAGCGCGGCAAGGAAACCACCTGTTGCGCATCCAGACCCTGCTCGACCCCGAGCATGCCCAGCAACACCATGGTGATGATGCGGCTGCCGCCGGGCGTGCCGAGCACGGCGACCTTGTCCTTGCCGATCATGAAACTCGGAGTCATCGAGCTGAGCATGCGCTTGCCCGGCTTGACCGAATTGGCCTCGTAGCCGAGCACGCCGAAGGCGTTGGGCGTTCCGGGCTTGAGCGCGAAATCGTCCATCTCGTTGTTGAGCAGCACGCCGGTGCCCTCGGCCACCATGCCCGAGCCGTAGAGCAGATTCACTGTCTGCGTGGTGGCGACGTAATTGCCCTCGCCATCGATGATAGAAAAATGCGTGGTGTGCTCGCCTTCCAGCGGCGGCTTCACACCCGGCAGCATCTCGCTGGGCGTGGCCTTGTCGGGCAGGATGCCGGCACGCAGGCCGGCAGCGTAGTCGTCGCTGACCAAACGGGCGATCGGCATCGAGACGAAATCCGGATCGCCCAGATACAAAGTCCGGTCGCGATAGGCCCGGCGCATCGCTTCGACGACGATATGCACGCGCTGCGGTTCATCGAGCTTGGCCAAGTCCCAGCCTTCGAGCATCTGCAGGATTTCCGCCAGCGCCACGCCGCCGGAAGACGGCGGCGGCGCGGTGACGATGTTCCAGTCGCGGTATTTGAAACTGATCGGCGCGCGTTCCTTGATGCGATAGCCGGCCAGATCGTCCGCTGTCCAATCGCCTCCGTATTTCTTCACGTCGGCAAGAATCTTTTGCGCGGTCTGGCCGCGATAGAAACCATCGAAACCCTGTGCGGCGATCAACTCCAGCGTATGCGCCAATTCCGGCTGCTTGAAGATTTCGCCGACCTTGGGCGCATCGCCATCGGCCAGATAGACCTTGCGCGTGCCTTCGTAGCGCTCCATCACTTCACGGCGCTTGCCGTAGGAATCGACCAGACGCGGATAAAACTCGAAACCATTGCGGGCGATGCGAATGGCCGGCGCTAGCGATGCCGACAACGGCAGGCGTCCGTATTTTTTGGACAGTTGCACAAGGCCTGCAGGCAGCCCGGGAATACCGGCGGACATCGGCCCGTTCTCGGCCTTGTCGCGATCGAGCTCGCCTGCCGCGTCGAGATATTTTTCCGGAGTCGCCGAAGCCGGTGCCGTTTCCCGGGCATCGATCATGATGTCGCGGCCGGTCTTGCCATCGTGCAGCAGGAAGAATGCGCCGCCGCCCAAACCGGAACTGACCGGCTCGACCACCGAGAGCACCGAAGATACTGCCACCGCCGCATCGAAAGCGTTGCCGCCCTTGCCGAGGATTTCATGTCCGGCTTCGGTGGCCAGTCGATGCGCCGAAGCGATCGCCGCACCGGGCGGGGTTTGCGTGGCTGGCGCCTTGGCCAGCACCGGCAATACGAACAACCACAGCATCACCACCAACAAGCGCTTCATTGCTTCTCCTCCTGGAGTTTGTGCAGCTTGGCCAGAAGCTGTTCATTGCTCTCGACATGCGCCGGATCCAGATCGATGCACTCGACCGGGCAAACGGCAACACACTGCGGTTCGTCGTAGTGGCCCACGCATTCGGTGCATAGGGCCGGATCGATCAGGTAAATCGTCTCGCCCTGCGTGATGGCCTTGTTCGGACAGACCGGTTCGCAGACATCGCAGTTGACGCAAAGCTCGTTGATGCGCAGGGCCATCGGGAACTCGGAACTTCGCCCGGCTCGAGAAGATTCGGCGCCGGACAAGAAAGACTGGAAGGCCGCAGGCCAGAACCAGTGCCTGGGCGTGCTGGTGAATCTCGCACCCTACGCCCGGACATCGCCCCGGCCAAGCGCCGGGGCGATTCGGAATTGAATTACTTGGCTTCGACGAAGATGTACTTTCCGCCGGCCGCCTCGACCGCCGCCTTCACTCGCTCGCTGTCTTCGGTTTTGCCGATGAACAACACCTGCGAGCCCTTGAGCGCATCAGGTTTGGCATCCTTGAAAGCCGCGATGATCAGATCGGCCATCTTGGCGCTGTCGGGCGAACCGAAGGCCAGCATGTTGCCGGGCAACACGGTGCGCGCCAGCACGGCGCTCACGTTTTCGAGCTGGCGATCGTACTGACTCTTGTTGTCCGGATCGCCCGGGGTCGGCGTGCCGCTGTCGGCGGGCAGGAAATAGGGGAACACGCGGTCGGTGACACCGGCCATGTTCTTGCCGACCACCTGGCCCAGGTAGGCCTTCCAGGCGCCTGCATCGTTGTTTTCGGGAGCCTTGAGTTCGACTGATGCCGCTGCCTGCTTCGGAGCTTCGGCCTCGCCGCCGGGCTGGCAGGCTGAAAGAGAAAGAGCAAGCAGCAACATCAGCGGAGCAGTGAATGATCGGGACATGGCAGACCTCTTGGACTAAGTGGACCCTCAACAATGCCCCCAGCGGGCCGACAGGGCGGCGGCGACCGCTGGGTGCACAAAACCGGAAACGTCACCGCCCAGGCGCGCGATCTCGCGCACCAGCGATGAAGACAGAAAACTGTGTTGTTCGGCGGGTGTGAGAAACAGTGTTTCCACGCCGGGGATCAAGTGCCGGTTCATGCTGGCGAGCTGGAACTCGTATTCGAAATCCGACACCGCGCGCAAGCCGCGCAGCAGCACGCCGGCGCCGACTTCCTCGACAAAATGCGCCAGCAGCGTATCGAACCCACGAACCTCGACATTGTCCAGGCCCGACAGAGCGATCCGGGTCAGATCGACGCGTTCTTGCAGCGGCAGGGCCGGGCTTTTGCCGGGACTTTCGGCAACACCGACGATGACACGCTCAAACAGTGGGGAAGCTCGGCAGACCAGATCGACATGGCCGTTGGTGACTGGGTCAAATGTGCCGGGATAGACGGCAATCCGGTTTCTCGACGTCATGCCTTATCAAGCCCTGCCCCTAGGAACTGGGCGCTAGTGTAGCAGTCTGACCGGGGCTTTCCAGACGATACAGCAGGTGGCGAACTTCGCGGGTCTGGCCTTGCCGGTACAGTATCCAGCCTGGCGGCGCGACGAATTCTGCGGCGCGCGACAATTCCACGTAAATCCAGGCGCCCTCGTTCAGCCACGGCGACAGCGCCTGCGCGGCTGAATCCCACAGGCCTGCCTGAAACGGCGGATCGAGGAAGGCCAGATCGAACTTGCGATCAGGCGAACGCGCCAGCCACACCAGTGCATCGGCGGATTCGACGTGGACGTTGGCTGTCTTGAGCCGCAGCGCGCTCTCGCGCAGGCTTTGGGCAAGCGCGCCGTCGCGTTCGAGCAACACCACTTCGGCCGCGCCGCGCGAGGCGGCCTCGAATCCCAGGGCCCCGGAGCCTGCGAACACATCCAGCGCGCGTTTGCCTGCCACATGATTTTGCAGCCAGTTGAACAAAGTCTCGCGCGCCCGGTCGCTGCTCGGCCGCAGACCGGGCATATCGCGCACCGGCAGCTTCGAGCCGCGCAACATGCCGGCAATGATGCGTACCTGACCAGGCGGAATCTTGTTCATCGGGGAGCACAGCGGGCGGGTGATAACATTCGCGCATTGTCCGCAATTTGTCAGCCGATGTTCGAATTCCTGAAGAAAAAACCCGTCAAGCCCGAGCCGGGCCAGCCTGCTGCGCAGACAGCAGCCGCGCCTGCTGTTTCCCCGACGGCGGCAGATACTCCGGCCAGAACGGGCTTCAGTCCGGAAGATCTGGCGCGGGCGTACACCACACACCAGGAAGAAAAAGCCGCGCGCGCCGAGGCCGAGCGCCTGCAAACGCGCGAAGCCATGCGCGATACGCTCGCCACCAGTTTGTTCGCGCGCAGCCTGGGCGGGTTGTTCTCGCGCAATCCAAAACTCGATGAAGATTTGCTCGACGAAATCGAAACCGCGCTGATCAGCGCCGATGTCGGCGTGACCGCGACCGGCGAGTTGGTCGAGAAACTGCGCAAACGGATGAAAGCGCGCGAGTTCGCCGACGCGCATGCCCTGCTCGCGGCACTGCGTGCCGACCTGCTGGCCATCCTCGCGCCGATCGCCAAGCCGCTGGTGATCGACGATGCGCACAAGCCCTTCACCATCCTCACTGTCGGCGTGAACGGCGTCGGCAAGACCACCACCATCGGCAAGCTCGCGCACCGTTTCAGCGCCGACGGGCATAGCCTGATGCTCGCGGCCGGCGATACCTTCCGCGCCGCGGCGGTCGAGCAACTCAAGATCTGGGGCGAGCGCAACAATGTGGCGGTGATCGCGCAGGGACAAAACGCCGATGCTGCCTCGGTCGCCTTCGATGCGCTGCAAGCCGCCAAGGCGCGCGGATTCGATGTGTTGATCGCCGACACTGCCGGCCGCTTGCATACGCAGACCGGCTTGATGGCCGAGCTTGGAAAAATCCGCCGTGTGCTCGGCAAGATCGATGAAAGCGCGCCGCAGGAAGTGCTGATGGTAATCGATGGCACCACCGGCCAGAACGCGCTCAGTCAACTGCGCCAGTTCCACCAGTCGGTGACGGTCACCGGCCTTGTGGTGACCAAGCTCGACGGCAGTGCCAAGGGCGGCGTGCTGTTTGCGCTGGCGCGCGAATTCGGCATTCCGATCCGCTTCGTCGGACTGGGCGAAAAACTCCAGGACCTGCGCGTATTCGATCCGGAAGCCTTCGTCGATGCGCTGTTGCCGGAGTCGTTGGGTAGCTGATGGCACTGAGCGCACGCGGCCGTCGCTGGCTGATCGCGCTCGCTGTGCTGGCCGGGCTGTCGGCCTTGGGCGCATGGTGGATCGATCGCCAACTCGAACCGCAACGCCTGACCACTTGGGTGCTCGATGCCGCAGGAAAATCGCTCGATCTGGACTTGCGCTTCGAAGGCACGCCCGATTATGCGTTCAAGCCCGAACCGCGATTGCTGATACCGAATCTGCAAGTACGCAATCGCAATGACGGCAAGTTGTTCGTTACCGCCGCGCGCGTCGAAATCTCTCTACCCTGGAACACCTTGACCGGCGGCAAGCCAGTCATCACCCGCATCGAACTCGATCAGCCGACGCTCGATATTCCGGAGCTGCGCCGTTGGCTGGCAGCACGGCCGAAGGTGCCGTTCGAGTTGCCGACACTGACTCGTGGCATGCGCGTGACCGCCGGCACGCTCGATGATGATGGCTATCGAATTTCGCAATTCGCATTGGACCTGCCGCATCTGAAGACCGGCGACCCGGCGCAGGCCACCATCTCCGGCACTTTCACGCAAGGCCAGACAATCGTTGAGTTCGCAACCCACATCGCCATGACCACGCCCGGCCTGCAATCGGATTTCACGCTCGACGGCAGTGGCACGCTCAAACAACAGCCGCAGCCGCTGCCTTTCAAATTGCAAATGGCCGGACGTTTTCTTTCCGACGATGCCGGGCTCTCGCTCGATGCCGATTCATTGAAGCTCGAAGGCACCTCGCCTCTGCCCAATCTCTCCGGCAAGGTGCAACTGAAGCTTGCCGAACGAATGCAATTCGGCCTCGATGCCGTGTTGTTGAAATGGCCCAAGGACTGGCCCGCATTACCGCAACCGCTCGCCGCCAACTCCGACAATTTGCCCTTACAGCTTTCCTATCTCGGCAAGAGCGATCTGAGCGATCCGTTGTCGTTGAACCTGACACGCGACCCGACCCTGCTCCAGGCGAGCTTGCGTGTTCCGCAAATCCAGCAATGGCTGGCAACGCCGGAAGGCTCACCATTGCCGCCGCTCAACGCGATACTGAGCACGCCGAAACTGGAAATGGAAGGCGTTGAATTGGAAGGCGTGCAGATCGAGATCCGCGACGATACGCCCGCAGCTTCATCGCCTTGAAGATGCAGCAAAACTTGAACGAATCTTTCTCCGCCCGCCTCCTGCGCTGGTTCGACACGAGCGGCCGGCATGACCTGCCCTGGCAGCATCCACGCTCGCCATACCGGGTGTGGCTGTCGGAGATCATGCTGCAACAAACCCAAGTGCAAACGGTGATCCCATATTTCGAACGCTTCATGCGCGAACTGCCGACCTTGGCGGCACTCGCCGATGCCGAACTCGACCGCGTGCTCGCGCTCTGGGCCGGACTTGGCTATTACGCGCGCGCGCGCAATCTGCACAAGGCCGCGCAACTTTGCGTGCAACATCACGATGGACAATTGCCAACCGCTTTCGATGCTCTCACAGCGCTGCCCGGTATCGGCCGCAGCACCGCCGGCGCGATTTTGGCGCAGGCACACGAGAGCCGCTTCGCCATTCTCGACGGCAACGTCAAACGCACGCTCTGCCGCTTTCATGGCGTGGCCGGCTGGCCAGGCAGCAGCGCTGTGGAAACCCGGCTTTGGCAACTGGCCGAGCAACATCTTCCGCACGAACGCCTGGCCGATTACACCCAAGCCATCATGGATTTCGGCGCGACCTTGTGCACACGCTCCGACCCCGCCTGCGTGCTGTGTCCGTTGCAGGACGATTGCGTCGCGCTCCGCGAAGGGCGCGTGCAGCAACTACCCGAATCCAAACCGGGCAAGCCCCTGCCGGAGCGCCGCACGCTGATGCTGATATTGCGCGATGGCGATGGCCGGGTATTGCTGGAACGACGGCCGCCGACTGGCGTGTGGTCGGGCATGTGGTCGTTGCCTGAAGTGACCGATCACGATGCGGCGCGCGAGTTCCTCATCCACCATGCACGGACCGATTTCGACGCCAATATTCCTTTGGCCCTGATCGAACACACCTTCAGCCATTACCGTCTGCACATCGCGCCACTGCTTTGGCAAGACGCGCAACCCGCACTTCGGATCGGCGATAATGACCTGCATCGCTGGCAGGCATTGAACGCACTCGATGACGTCGGCCTGCCCGCACCAGTTCGCAAATTATTGGGAAGCCTCGCATGAGCCGCACCGTGTTCTGCCTCAAACACCAGCAAGAAACCGAAGGCCTGGCGTTCGTGCCCTGGCCCGGCGCCATGGGCAAGCGCGTGTTCGAGAACATCGGCAAGCGCGCCTGGCAGGAATGGCTGGTACACCAGACCATGCTGATCAACGAAAACCGGCTCTCGCCCCTGGACCCGAAACACCGCGCGTTTCTGGAAGGCGAGATGGAAAAATTCCTGTTCGGCGAAGGCGCGGAAAAACCCGCTGACTACGTGGCACCCGAATCCTGATCGATTGCCCGATTCCGCGCCGCCGGATTCATCCGCGCACAGTTCGTGGAAGTGCCGAAGCACTCCCGCGAATCAATGAACGGACACGAAAGCCGCACTCATGATCCGCTCAGATCAGCGCAGGCCGATCGAAAGTTTTCCGGCACGCAATCAACAGCCAAACTCAAGCAGGACTTACTTCCTTGCCTGCCGCGTCTCGCGCTCGGCCGCCCTGAGGCTGTTCACGTCGATTGGCCGGATCTGCATTATCCGGCAGTCCTGCCTGCCGACTTTGACCTTGTCGAAACGCGCATTGAGCATGTGCGTCTGGGTGACGATCGCTATCGTCTTCGCCCAGGGCAGCTCATTGCAGGGAGTATCGACTTCAAGCAAATAAGCGCGCTGTGAGCTTTCCCAAACCAGCAAGGAATGATCACCCAGCGGCTCCCAACTGCGAGTGCGGTAAAAACGCACTGAATCCACCGGCGCGCCGGCGCTGGCCTGGACCTGCTCCAGACGCTGCTGCTCGCGTTCAGCGTAGCCGGAATTGGCCAGTGCCTGTCCGGCCATGAATAAACCGGCCACCAGACAAGTAATTTGACGATTGCTGATCATAAGCTGGTTCCAAAATTCTGTGCGGACTCACCCTACTCCCACGTCAAATGGCCTGCCATAGCCGCAGTCAACCTCGTTAAGCCGCGATTTTCCATCACGCAATGCGCCTGGCACCTTGTCACGGACAGGCCCGGCCCGCTATCATCCCACCCTCGCTCCGCAGCGTCGGGGCAGCGCAACAAATCCAATGGCTAGGTAGCTCAGTTGGTAGAGCAGGGGATTGAAAATCCCCGTGTCGGGGGTTCGATTCCCTCCCTGGCCACCATTTTCATCACAAAGCCCTGCAAGCAATTGCGGGGTTTTGTGTTTTCGGCAGCCCGCTACTCGGGGCCTGACTGAAAACCTGGCGTGAAGCCGCACGCAATCTTCTATGCATCCAACGGCGCGGCAACCAACAATGGAATATTTGGTTTCTGCATTGCAGTGCCGAGTCACCATTCCGCACGCCAACCGGCGCGATTATCGGTGCGCCGCAGCGCCTGCTATTCTTAGCCATTCGCTCCATACGCCGAGGAATCCTCATGCGTCTTGCGCACAAAGTAGTGGCCATTGCTTTGCTTGTTTCCATCGCCGGTTGTGGCGGCGGTGAGCCACCCAAGCGTTTCTATCCGCCCAAGGCCAGCGTGCAGGAATTGGCCGTACAGCCCAATGGCCAATGGAAGCTGACCTTGCGCCTGCAAAATTTCAGCTCCGGGCCCATGACCTACTCGGCATTGAACGCCAAACTCACCGTCAACGATCGCGACGCAAGCCAGATCGATCTAAAACCGGAACTGAAAGTCGGCCCGGAAACGGCGGATATCGTGACGGCCACGATCACTCCCGGCACCGAAGCCAAGATCGCCGTCGCTTCGGCGCTGGCCGGTCGCCGGGAAGTGCGATATCGCCTGAAAGGAAAAATCACCAGTCGCGAGCCCGACCGCAATGATGAGTTCGACACCGACAGCATCCTGAATCCGGCACCGGGTTTGAACGGCGTATTGCGCTGAAACATATTGAATTGAACTGCAAGGAATCCTGCAATGAACAGCTACACCGCTCCGCTGCGCGACATCCGTTTCGCCCTGTTCGATGTGATCGGCGCCGAGCCGTTGTACCAGCGCCTGGGTATCGCCAACGCACAACGCGATGTGATGGATGCGGTGCTCGAGGAAGCAGCGAAGTTCACCCAGAACGTGCTTGCGCCGCTTTACATGAGCGGCGATGAACACGGCTGCATTTACGACAAGGCCACCGGTGCGGTCAGCACACCGCCGGGTTTCAAGCAGGCTTACACGCAATTCGTCGAAGGCGGCTGGAGCGGACTGACAGCGCGTGAAGAATTGGGCGGCCAGGACATGCCCGAGAGTTTGGGCGCCGCCGCCAAGGAAATGATCGACGCCGCCAATCTGCCCTGGGGCAACTACCCGCTGCTTTCGCACGGCGCGATCGAAGCGCTGAAACTCCACGGCGAAGATTGGCAGCAGGAAGTGTTCCTCAAGGCCATCATCGAAGGCCGCTGGACCGGCACCATGTGCCTCACCGAACCGCACTGCGGCTCGGACCTGGGCCTGCTGAAAACCCGCGCCGAACCCAATGCCGACGGCACCTACGCGGTCAGCGGCACCAAGATCTTCATCACCGGCGGCGAACACGATTTCACCGACAACATCATCCATCTGGTGCTCGCGCGTCTGCCCGATGCACCGGCCGGCACCAAGGGCATTTCGCTGTTCATCGTGCCCAAGCTCAAAGTCACGCGCGACGGCACGGTCGGCGAACGCAACACGGTGCGGTGCGGCTCGATCGAACACAAGATGGGCATCCATGGTTCGGTGACTTGCGTGATGAACTTCGATGGCGCGCAGGGCTATTTGATCGGCCAGCCGAATAAGGGCCTCAATGCGATGTTCACCATGATGAACACCGCGCGTCTGGCGGTTGGCCTGCAAGGTCTGGGGCTGATGGATCGCGCGTACCAGAATGCGCTCGCCTATTCTCGTGACCGGCTACAGATGCGCGCCTTGTCGGGTGCGAAATTCCCCGGCAAACCCGCCGATCCGTTGATCGTGCATCCGGACATCCGGCGCATGCTGCTCACCTGCAAATCCTTATCCGAAGGCGGCCGCATGCTGGCGCTGCACGCCGCGACGCAAGTGGACATCATCGAACGCTCGCAGGACGAGGCCGAGAAAAACGCCGCCGACGAACTGCTCGGTTTTCTTACCCCCATCGTCAAGGGCATGCTGACCGAGTGGTCGGTGGAGTGCACCTACCACGCGCTGCAATGCTTCGGTGGCCACGGCTATATTCGCGAATCGGGCATGGAGCAACTGGCGCGCGATGCGCGCATCACCACTATCTACGAAGGCACCACGCAAATCCAGGCACTCGATCTGCTCGGGCGCAAGATCATGCAGTTGCAAGGCGCCGGCATGCGCCAATTCCTGCAAATGATCCAAAGCTTCTGCGAAGCGCACGCCAAGGACGAGGCTCTGATCGAATTCGTCCTGCCGCTGGCAGAAGTGGCCAAGCAGTGGGGCGAGTTGACCATGGAGATCGGCAAGAAGGCGATGAGCAATGCCGACGAGATCGGCGCCGCTTCGGTCGATTATCTTTTCTACTCCGGCTATGTGGCGCTGGCCTACTGGTGGGCGCGAGCGGTGGCGACTGCCGATGCCGGAAACTATCCGGCGCAATTCAAGACCATGAAACGGGAAACCGCGCGGTTTTATTACGCCCGTATCCTGCCGCGCATCCACACCCACGCCGCGACGATGCGCAGCGGCGCGAACAATCTGCTCGCGCTGGATGCGGCACTGTTCGATAGTTGATCGGCGTTCGCAGCAAGAAAAACCCGCAAGGGGACGATGCAATCGTTCCCCTGCGAAAAGGCCAGCGACCATCCTCGCCGCGAGTGAAAGCCGAAGGCGATCCTGCCCTGCCCGGCGATCGCCTTGCAGCGGCATGGCATCTGGGCCGCACGTGTCGTGACAAGAATCCGAAAAAGCAAAAACCCGCCAGAAGGCGGGTTTTTGTTGGGGTGTTTTTTGTTGCGAACGGTTGGAACATTGGTCGGGACGGCGGGATTTGAACCCACGACCCTCTGCCCCCCAGGCAGATGCGCTACCAGGCTGCGCTACGCCCCGACTGCGGCGGTGATTATACGTGAATTGTCCGGCGCGGGAACGATGGCAAGCCTATCGCAGCAGCCACTACCTTTCACTCATCGGCTTGCCGAAACGCATCTCTCGAAAGAAAAACGAAAACTCTGGCAACCGCAAAACCCTGTCGCGATTGCCATCGCTCTTACGGAAATCGGCTCAACGCTTGAGCAGGTTCAATACTTCTTCCAGCTCCATCCGCACTTGCTTGACGATCTGTACGGACAGGCTCGATTCCTGCCGGCCACTTTCGCCTTCAATGCGTTGGCGCGCGCCGCTGATGGTGTAGCCCTCTTCGTACAACAGGCCGCGGATCTGGCGGATCATCAACACGTCGTGGCGCTGGTAATAGCGCCGGTTGCCGCGCCGCTTGACCGGACTGAGGCTCTCGAATTCAGTCTCCCAATAACGCAGGACGTGCGGCTTGACCTCGCACAACTCGCTGACCTCACCGATGGTGAAGTAGCGTTTGGCCGGGATCGGCGGGAGCTCGCGATTACTGCCCGGATCCAGCATAGGCCTCCACGCGCTCCTTTAGTTTCTGGCCCGGACGGAAGGTGACTACCGTACGTGCGGAAATGGGAATTTCTTCCCCGGTCTTGGGATTGCGGCCGGGCCGCTGATTTTTCCGGCGCAGATCGAAGTTACCGAAACCGGACAGCTTGATGCTCTGTCCCTGTTCGAGCGACTCACGCAACGCGTCGAAAAAAAGATCCACGAACTCCTTGGCTTCACGTTTGTTCAGGCCAACCTCTTCGAACAAGCGCTCAGCCATCTCAGCCTTGGTCAGTGCCATGTCATCCCCTGTTGAACCGTTGCAGGCATCGGCTCATTCCCTCAACTTCGCACCGCAGTCGCGGCCCAGTGCAGCCAAGGCCTCGCTGACCGCCTGGTCGGCGTCCAGATCCGTAAGCGTGCGTGAAACGTCCTGTAATATCAAGCCCATAGCGAGGCTCTTTGTACCCATTTCGAGCCCTGGACCATGGTATTGATCGAACAGTACGGCCGAACTCAGTACCGGGCCCAAGGCAGTCTTCAGACTGGTCTCCAGCGCCGCCCACGGGGTCGACTCCGGCACCACCAGCGCCAAATCCCGGCGAACTGACGGAAACCGGGAAAGATCGACGGCATGCGGGATGCGACGTTCGGTCACCGCGTCCAGATCGAGCTCGAAGCCCACGACCTCGCCATCGAGATCCAACGCCTTGGCCAGTCGCGGATGCAGATGACCGACCCAGCCTATCTTTTTCTCCTCGCGCCAAACCGTCGCGCTGCGGCCGGGATGGCCGAAAGCATCGTCAGCCGAACGAAATTGCACGGAGACGCCCGCCAGGGCCAGCAGGTTTTCGAGATCGGCCTTCATGTCGAAAAAATCGACATCACGCGTGCTGCCCGCCCACTGCTCGGCATCGGCATGGCCGGCGGCGACTGCGGCGATACGGCGCGTTTCAAGCGGCGATGAGGCATCGGCGGCACGATGAAACACGCGGCCCAATTCGAACAAGCGAATACGCTCTTGCTGGCGCGCGCGATTGTGCCGCAATGCCTCGACCAGTCCCGGCAGCAATGAAGTCCGCATCACGCCCATTTCGGAAGTCAGCGGATTGGCCAGTTCGACGACACCGGCATCCATTTGCCAAGTCTTCAATGTTTGCGCATCGATGAAGGCATAGTTGATCGCCTCCAGATAATCGCGCGCCGCGAGCTGGCGACGTACGACACCTTCGGAAACTTGCGATTCGCTGGGCGCCGCCAGACGGATCTCGCCGGTCGGCGTGCGCACCGGAATGGCCTCGTAGCCGTGGATGCGCGCGATTTCCTCGATCAGGTCCTCTTCGATGGCGATATCGAAACGCCGCGGCGGCGCGATCACCTGCCAGCCATCGGCGGCAGCGGCCACCTGCATGCCCAGCGCACGAAGAATACGTTCGACTTCGACATCGCTCACCGTCACGCCGAGCACGCGGGCGAGCCGCGCGCGACGCAGGTTGACCGGAACGGATTGGGACAAGTGTTCGGCAACAACGGCTTCAGTGATCGGACCTGCACTACCGCCCATGATCTTCTGGATCAACGACGTCGCGTATTCCAGCGCATAGCGCGGCAACTCGGGATCGACGCCGCGTTCGAACCGGTGCGAAGCATCGGTGTGCATCCCAAGACGGCGGGCGCGGCCGATGATGGCCTGCGGCGCGAAATGCGCGCTTTCCAGGAATACCCGCGTGGTCTTGCCGGTGACGCGGGTATCGAAACCACCCATGACGCCGGCCAATGCAACGGGCTTGTCGGCATCGGTGATGATCAGGAAACCCGCATCCAGTTCGGCATAGCGCTCATCGAGCAGCTTGCAGGTCTCGCCCGCGCGCGCGCGGCGCACACCCACCGGACCACGCAAGGTGTCGGCATCGAAGGCATGCATTGGCTGGCCCAGTTCGAGCATCACGAAATTGCTCACGTCCACCAGTGGACTTATCGGCCGCAAGCCAGCGCGCTTGAGTTTTTCGGTGAGCCACAGCGGCGATTTGGCGTCGGGATTCAATCCTTCGATCACACGGCCGCAATAACGCGGACAGTCGGCACCGGCATCGAGCACGACGTCCAGACGCGCTTGCGAGGTGATCTCGACATTGGGAATTTCCAACGCATTGACGTTCGTGCCCAAGGCAGCGGCGACATCGAAAGCCACGCCGCGCACGGAAAAACAATCGGCGCGATTGGGCGTGAGCTTGAGCTCGAAGCTGGCATCGGGTAGGCCGAGATATTGCGCCAACGCTTGGCCGATCGGCGCGTCGGCCGGCAATTCGAGCAGACCGGAGGCATCCGGATCGATCGCCAATTCCTTTGCCGAGCACAGCATCCCGAACGATTCCACGCCGCGTAACTTGGCCGCCTTGATCACCATGCCGCCGGGCAACACCGCGCCGAGCCGTGCCAGTGGTGCTCGCAATCCGGCGCGGGCATTGGGCGCACCGCAGACGATTTGCACCGACTCGCCGCCACCGACCGCAACCTGACAGACCTGCAGGCGATCGGCTTCCGGATGTTTGGCGCAGGAAACGATTTCCGCGACGATCACGCCATCGAGTGCGCCGCCGATGGCCTCGACATTCTCGACCTCCAGACCGATCGCGGTCAGGCGCGCGGCGAGCTCATCGCGCGAGGCGGAAACGGTAACGTGTTCGCGAAGCCAGCTTTCAGGGAATTTCATTGTTGTGTGTTCCGGAATTCTTTGGATTCGTTTCCCGGCCAACGCCGGGGCAACGCGATCAAGCGAACTGTTTCAGGAAACGGCTGTCGTTCTCGAAGAAGCTGCGCAGATCGTTCACGCCGTAGCGCAACATCGCGAAGCGCTCCACACCCAGGCCGAAGGCAAAACCCGTGTAGCGTTCGGGATCGATGCCGCAGTTGCGCAATACATTCGGATGCACCATGCCGCAGCCAAGCACTTCGAGCCAGCGCATGCTGCCATCGGGCTGCTGCCAGGCGATATCGACCTCGGCGGAAGGCTCGGTGAAGGGGAAGTAGCTCGGCCGGAAGCGCATCTGGAAATCGCGCTCGAAGAACGCACGCACGAATTCGGCGAGCGTGCCCTTGAGGTCGGCGAAGCTGGAGGTTTCATCGACCAGCAAGCCTTCGACCTGGTGGAACATCGGCGTGTGGGTCTGGTCGGAATCGCTGCGATACACCTTGCCTGCGGCGATCATTCGCAGTGGCGGTTTGTTTTGCGCCATGAAGCGCACCTGCACGCCGGAGGTATGCGTGCGCAGCAGGCGGCCATCGGGAAAATAGAAGGTGTCGTGCATCGCCCGCGCCGGATGGTGCGGCGGAAAATTCAGGGCCTCGAAATTGTGCCAGTCATCCTCGATTTCCGGGCCATCGGAAAGCTGATAACCGAGCCGCGCGAAGATATCGGTGATGCGCTCGAGCGTGCGCGATACCGGATGCAGATTGCCGATGCCATTGCCGCGCCCGGGCAATGTGACGTCGATGCGCTCGCTCGCCAGGCGCTGGGTGAAAGCCGCTTCTTCCAGTACGTGCTTGCGTGTGGCGATCGCCTCGCCAATGGCATTCTTGGCGCGATTGATGTGCTCGCCGAAGGCTTTGCGCTGCTCCGGCGGCAGCGTGCCGAGCTGCTTGAGCTGGCCGGTGATGCTGCCAGACTTGCCGAGCAGGGCCACCCGCTGCGCTTCCAGCGCGTCGAGGCTGGCGGCGGCTTCGATCTGGGCCAGGGCCGAATGGGTCAGTTGTTCGATATCGCTCATCGTGTGCTCGCGCTATCTGCCGATGCCATTGCCGCGGCTATCGGCGGAAGAAGGGGACGAGAAAAATCCGGGTTCAAAAAACAAAATGGGGAAGGACTCTCGCCCTTCCCCATCTGTGTTTGCCGCAGGAGCGCCGAGGGCGCCAAATCGCCAGCGAACTGGCCCTGCCGGCGATGCCTTACGCCGCGAGAGCGCGCTTGGCCTGTTCGGCGATCTTGCCGAAAGCCGGCAGGTCATGCACGGCGATATCGGCCAGGGCCTTGCGGTCGAGCTTGATGTCGGCTTTGAGCAGGCCGTTCATGAAACGGCTGTAGCTCAGGCCATACATGCGGGCGGCGGCGTTGATGCGCACGATCCACAAGGCGCGGAACTGGCGCTTGCGCTGCTTGCGGCCGATGTAGGCGTACTGCGCAGCCCGGGTGACGGCCTGCTTGGCGACGCGGAAGACTTTGCGGCGAGCGTTGAAGTAGCCCTTCGCCAGCTTGATGATTTTCTTGTGGCGACGACGCGCCGTTACACCACGTTTGACTCGTGCCATGGTTCAGTCCTCCTCAAAGATACGGCAGCATGCGGTCCAGACGGCCCGCGTCCTCGGCACGAACATGGTTCGTCTGCCGCAGGTTGCGTTTGCGCTTGGTCGCTTTCTTGGTGAGGATGTGGCTACGGTTGGCATGGCCGCACTTGTACTTGCCGGAAGCGGTCTTCCGGAAGCGCTTGGCTGCGGCCCGATTGGTCTTGATCTTGGGCATGGGATGTCCTTTCGGTGTTATTCGACTGGCCTAGGCGGTGGCTGAGCCACACTTTCCGTCCTGCCTTTGCCGGCTTGTAAGTAACTGACCAAAACAATCAGCACTGGGTCCATAGCGGTTTCGCCCGATATTCCGGGCCCGGATACCGCACCGGGTTCAGGGCTTGCGCCGAGAACTGGCGATTATGCAGGAAAACCGGGCCCTTGGGCAAGCTCGAGGCCGCTCCTGCCGCGAGAGGCACCACGATCCAGGAGTCGAACTTCGCGAATGCCTCTTCGATTCCTCAAACCAGCGAGGCCAGGAATCGAGCATCCATCGGTGAGTGCGTCCGCGCCCCTGATGGCTCCGGGACGTACCAGAGGAACGAAAACTCCGTGCAAGGAAATGCGCCAATTGCGCTGGGCTATTCCGACGAAGGCCGAACCGGCCCTCGAGAAAGAACAACTACTTCCGCTTCGGCGCCACCATCATGATCATCTGCCGTCCTTCCAGGCGCGGACGCTGCTCGATGACCACTTCATCGGCAAGGTCTTTCTCGATGCGTGCAGCCATCGCCATGCCCAGCTCCTGGTGCGACATTTCGCGGCCCTTGAAGCGGATATTGACCTTGACCTTGTCGCCTTCTTCCAGGAACCGGCGCAGATTGCGCAGCTTGATGTTGTAGTCGCCATCGTCGGTGGTCGGGCGGAACTTGAGTTCCTTGATCTCGACGATCTTCTGCTTTTTCTTGGCGGCGTTGGCTTTTTTCTGGGCCTCGAACTTGAACTTGCCGTAGTCCATGACACGGCAAACCGGCGGATCGGCGGTCGGCTGGATCTCGACCAGGTCCAGCCCGGACTCCTCCGCCAGCGCCAGCGCTTCGTCGCGCGAAAGCACGCCGACCATCTCTCCGTCGGCGCCGATCACGCGTACGCGTGGGACGCGGATTTCATTGTTCTTGCGGTTACCTTTTTCGGTGGCGGGCGTATTGATTCGTCAGTCCTCGTTCGTCAATGGAAATCCAGCCGCCTAGGCGGCCGGGGTGGATTCGCCGCGCAGCTTATCGGCAAAAGCGGCTGGCGTCATTGTGCCTAAATCTTCACCGCTGCGGGTGCGCACGGCGACCAGCCCCAGTTCTTTTTCGCGGTCGCCCACTACCAGCAGGTAAGGCACGCGTTGCAGCGTATGTTCGCGGATCTTATAGCCGATTTTTTCGTTGCGCAAATCGCTGGCAACCCGGAACCCTTGATTTAAAAGGAATTTTTGTACCGAATCGACATAATCCCCTTGGGCATCGGTGATGTTGAGCACCACCGCCTGGACCGGGGCCAACCAGGGCGGCAGCGAGCCGGCATGGTTTTCGATCAGGATGCCGATGAACCGCTCCATCGAGCCGACGATGGCCCGGTGCAACATGACCGGGTGCTGGCGCGCGGAATGTTCGTCCACGAACTCGGCACCCAGACGCTCGGGCATCATGAAATCGACCTGCATGGTACCGACCTGCCAACCGCGGCCGATCGAGTCGCGCATGTGGTATTCGATCTTCGGGCCGTAGAAAGCACCCTCGCCCGGCAGTTCCTGCCACTCCACGCCGCAGGCCGATAGCGCCGCGCGCAAAGCGCCTTCGGCCTTGTCCCAGGTAGCGTCGGTGCCCAGTCGTTTTTCCGGGCGCAGGGCCAGTTTGAGCGAGATGTCGGTGAAACCGAAATCGCCATACACCTTCATGGCCTGGCGATGGAAAGCGGTGACTTCCGACTCGATCTGCTCCGGTGTGCAGAAGATATGGCCATCGTCCTGGGTGAACGAGCGCACGCGCATGATGCCGTGCAGCGCACCCGAGGGTTCGTTGCGATGGCAGGCACCGAATTCGCCGTAGCGGATCGGCAGATCGCGGTAGCTGTGCAGGCCGGAGTTGTACACCTGCACGTGGCCGGGGCAGTTCATCGGCTTGACCGCGTAGGTGCGCTTTTCCGACTCGGTGAAGAACATGTTTTCCTGGTAGTTGTCCCAGTGCCCGGACTTCTTCCATAGCGAGACGTCGAGGATCTGTGGGCAACGCACTTCCTGGTAGCCCGAATCCTTGTACACCTGGCGCATGTACTGCTCGACTACCTGCCACAGCGCCCAGCCCTTCGGATGCCAGAACACCATGCCCGGCGCTTCTTCCTGCTGATGAAACAAGTCCTGCGCCTTGCCGATCTTGCGGTGGTCGCGCTTTTCGGCTTCTTCGAGCTGATGCAGATAGGCCTTGAGGTCCTTGTCGTTGAGCCATGCGGTGCCGTAGATGCGCGAGAGCATCTGATTATCGGAATTGCCGCGCCAATAAGCGCCGGCGACTTTCATCAGCTTGAACGCGCGCAATTTGTCGGTGCTCGGCACGTGCGGACCGCGGCACAGATCGGTGAATTCGCCTTGGGAATACAGCGAGAGATCTTCGGTCGCCGGGATCGATTCGATGATCTCGGCCTTGAAGTCTTCGCCAAGCCCCTTGAAGAAGGCCACCGCCTCATCGCGCGATTTGATCGAACGCGACAATGGCAGGGATTCCTTGACGATTTTCAGCATTTCCTCTTCGATCTTCGGCAGGTCTTCCGGTGTGAATGGGCGCTCGTAGGCGAAGTCGTAATAGAAGCCGTTGTCGATCACTGGGCCGATGGTGACCTGTGCCCCTGGATACAGGCGCTGCACAGCTTGCGCCAAGAGGTGCGCCGTGGAGTGGCGCAGCACTTCCAGTGCATCGGGGTGTTTGTCGGTGACGATTTCCAGCAAAGCATCGCCCTCGATGCGATGGCTGGTATCGACCAGCTTGCCATCGACCTTACCGGCCAGCGCGGCTTTCGCCAGGCCCGCGCCAATGGAAGCGGCGACCTCGGCGACAGTAACGGGATGTTCGAACGGGCGGCGGCTGCCGTCGGGGAGAGTGATGTTGATCATGGGGTCTGGGCGATAGGTTCGTAGGCGCGATAACGATCACGGCCTGGGCGCCCGGAGAAATGCGGATTCATTCGCTCCTGCGGGCAACAAAAAAGGACGCCAGGCGTCCTTCGATGAATCTTGAGGCCTGGTCGGGTCAGTGTCGGCGGCTGGTAGTGCTCATGTCGCACGCATGACGGCGGTTTCCCGGCGTCCCCTTATGAACTTGATGGCGCAAATCTAATGCCCAGTCACGAACCTGTCAAAACCGGCAGGCGGACCCTTCGGGCCGAACCGTGAATCTTCGTGTCACGCCGTAAAGGCGTGGTGGGCGGTACAGGGTTCGAACCTGTGACCCCTACCATGTCAAGGTAGTGCTCTACCGCTGAGCTAACCGCCCACGAAGGGGCGAAATTGTAGCGTCAACAGATCATCGGGGCAAGCTGCAAGTTGCTGCGCGGTCAATTGTGGCAAATGGGTTGCGGGACAAAGGGGCGCCTCGTGAGACGTGCGTAACACATGCGTATCGCCACGCGGTTTTCGTGAATGCTTTTGAACCTGAATCCAGCGCAATGGCTATGAAATCAGCGATGCCGACTTCAATCGCTGCATTTCATCGCGAATCCTGGCCGCCGCCTCGAACTCCAGATCGCGGGCATGCTGGTACATCTGCGCTTCCATTTGCTTGAGCCGCGCGGCCAGTTTGCCCGGCTCGAGGATCGCATACTCGCCGCCCGGCTCAGCGACCTGACGCGCCTTGCCGCGACCCTTGCCCGATTCCATTTCCGCACGCGCGCCTTCCATCACATCCATGATTTCGCGCGTGACCGATTTAGGCACGATGCCGTGTTCGAGGTTGTAAGTAACTTGTTTGGCACGACGCCGATCTGTTTCATCGATGGCGATTCGCATGGAGTTGGTGATCTTGTCGCCATACAAGATCGCCTTGCCGCGCAGGTTGCGCGCGGCACGGCCGATAGTCTGGATCAAGGCACCGGCCGAACGCAGGAAACCTTCCTTGTCGGCATCGAGCACCGCCACCAGCGACACCTCCGGCATATCCAGGCCTTCGCGTAGCAAGTTGATGCCGACCAGTACATCGAAACGGCCCAGGCGCAGATCGCGAATGATTTCCACGCGTTCGACCGTTTCGATATCCGAATGCAGGTAGCGCACACGTACGCCATGCTCGGCCAGGTAGTCGGTCAGGTTTTCGGCCATGCGTTTGGTCAGCGTGGTCACCAGGACGCGATCACCGAGTTTCGTACGCAGGTGGATTTCCGAAAGCAGGTCATCGACTTGCGTGGCGACCGGACGGACTTCGATTTCCGGATCGATCAGGCCGGTAGGCCGCACCAGCAATTCCACGACTTGGCCATCGGTGTGGGCGTATTCGTATTTCCCTGGCGTGGCGGAAACGAAAATGGCGCGCGGCGAACGCCGTTCCCATTCCTCGAATTTCAACGGACGGTTGTCGAGCGCTGAAGGCAGGCGGAAGCCGAAATTGACCAGGGTTTCCTTGCGTGAGCGGTCGCCTTTGTACATCGCGCCGAGCTGCGGGATGGTCACATGCGATTCGTCCACCACCAGCAGCGCATCCGGCGGCAGGTAATCGTACAGGCACGGCGGCGGCTCGCCCGGCATACGCCCGGTGAGATGGCGCGAATAATTTTCGATGCCGGTGCAAAAGCCCACCTCCGCCATCATCTCGATATCGAATTGGGTGCGTTGTTGCAGCCGCTGCGCTTCGACCAATTTGTTTTCGCGATAGAAGTATTCCAGCCGCTCTTTCATCTCCGGCTTGATGGTTTCGATGGCATCGAGCACGGTGCGGCGCGTGGTGACGTAGTGCGATTTCGGATACAACGTATAACGCGGCAGCTTGCGATAGACCTCGCCGGTGAGCGGATCGAACAAGGCAAGGTTTTCGATTTCGCCGTCGAACAATTCCACGCGCAGCGCTTCGACTTCACTTTCGGCCGGATGGATGTCGATGACCTCGCCGCGCACCCGATAACAGGCGCGGCGTAGCTCGACATCGTTGCGCGTGTACTGCATTTCGGTGAGGCGTCGAATCAACTCGCGCTGGTCGATCCGATCGCCGCGCACCAGGTGCAGGACCATGCGGAAGTATTCGTTCGGATCGCCCAAGCCATAGATCGAAGACACGGTCGCGACGATGATCGCATCGCGACGCTCCAGCAGCGCCTTGGTCGCCGACAGGCGCATCTGCTCGATGTGCTCGTTGATGCTCGAGTCCTTCTCGATGAAGGTATCGCTGGCCGGCACATAAGCTTCCGGCTGGTAGTAGTCGTAATAGCTGACGAAATACTCGACCGCGTTGTGCGGAAAAAAACTCTTGAACTCGCCGTACAACTGAGCGGCCAACGTCTTGTTCGGCGCCAACACCAGGGTCGGTTTCTGCACCGCCTGGACGACGTTGGCGATCGTGAAGGTCTTGCCCGAGCCAGTGACGCCGAGCAGGGTCTGGTGCGCCACGCCGGCCTCGAAGCCCTCGATCAGACGACGAATCGCCTCCGGCTGGTCGCCGGCGGGCTCGAAAGGGGCAACTAGTTCGAAGCGGTCGGACATGGAGGGCGCCGAGAGCGAAACGGCCAGTATAGCGCCGGGATTTGAACCAGGCGGCGACGGTTCCAGGTAAGCAATCTCTTACCCACGAATCCGGCAAAGACGGATGGGGCGCGGTCGATTCGAGCTCTAACCTGCGCGCACTCCAAACCGGAACACCCCTCAATGAAATGGCAACGCGGCGTTACCCTCATCGAGCTAATTATTGTCCTGGCTGTCATCGGCATTCTCTACAGCATCACCGTACCGGCCATCAGTGGCGGCCTGGATGCCGCCCGTTCCGCGGACGCCCGATCCGCACTACTGGCTAGCCTGACCACGGCATCCACAAAAGCGGCTCTGACTGAGACACGCACTGTCATTTGCCCCAGTCTCGATAGCATTCAATGTTCAAATTCACCGGATTGGAGCCAGGGCTGGATCGTATTCCAGGATATGGACGGGGACCGCGAAATCGCGCCTGACGACACGATCCAGCGCATCCAACCCGCCCTGCCCTCGCGCGTGCGTCTGCATAGCACCGTCGGCCGTACCCGCATCGTGTTCCAGGGCAATGGCGGCAATACGGGCAGCAACGTGACCTTCACACTCTGCGACGGGCGCGGGCCTTCAAAAGCAGTGTCCCTCATCCTCAACAACCAAGGCGGCCTGCGCGAAACCACTGCAAACGCCGCCACCGCCGCCCGGGTGTGCGCTTCATGAGGGATTTTGCTGCCGCCACCGCCTGCATTTGCCTACCGGAATGTTCAGGAAACGCGCACATCGGTTGACGACACTCGCTCAATAGCCGAAAATTCGCGTCCCCGCCCGAATAGCTCAGCCGGTTAGAGCACTTGACTGTTAATCAGGGGGTCGTTGGTTCGAGTCCAACTTCGGGCGCCAGAAAATTCAAGGGCTTGCGAGTGAATCGCAGGCCCTTTTTCTTTGAGTGTGTAAAATTCCCCGTAAAAATAAACCGCCTTTCGGCGGTTTATTTTTTTGCGACTTGATGGAACTCGAATTCGTCTTTCATCCATCACGACTTATAGACCCGCCAATTAGCGGGCCTGCCAGAGTCATGGGCATGACGTCGGCGCAGTGAACACCGGCTGATTCGTGGTGGCATCGCAGCTAAAGCTGGCGGCCGCCTCACCGTTCGGATCGAAATCGACAATCACCGTCGAATTGGCCGGCAACGTCGAACCCGTCAGCGTGAGTGTCGACTGTTCACCGGCGGTCTTGCTTCCGGTCACGGAGTTACTGAACAACAGACCCGTGACACCACTCACCGAGGCCACCGTATTGCAGACTAGATACGGACGTTGGACATTGTTCGCATTGGCATCGCAAGGATTGGCCTCGGTGCGCAACTCCTTCAGGTTGTAGCCGCTGAAGATCAGAGTCATCGGCAAGGACAATGCCGATGTCACCACACACCGGTATGGATTCGGATCCGTATCGGTGCGACTGAGATCTGCCGAACAATCGCTTGTATCGCCCCCCAACTTCCACGCAACCAATGGGTCGTTGTTGGTACTCAGATCGCTGGTCTGCCCCAGGCCCGTGATGCTGGTGAAGAAGGTGCTGGTGGTCGCGCCGCCGGAGATTCTGAACGGCTGCGCATCCGCCAAGTTGTTCGCCGCCAACTCCTCGAAAGGACTGATGAGGTACGAGGAGGCAATCGCCGAATTCGAGCGCCCCATCGTTACCTGCGCATTCGCTGTTCCGGCCGCCTTGCCGGTCACCGCGCCACGAACCGGATTCAAAGGATCGCCCACCGAGCCGGAACCATTGGTCACGCCGATGATGGTCGCATTGGACTGCGTCCAGTTGGCCAAATCGGTCACGTTGATGGTGTTGAACGGCAGATAGGGCAACAGGCAACCTGGCTTGTCGGCAGCGGCACAGGAACTGTTGACGCTCTTGATCTTGTCCAACGCGGGCTTCTCGAGGAAATCGAGATAGAGATTGCGCGAGTTGAGATAGCGTTTGTCGTTGACTTTGGCGGGAATGAGATCGGGATTGTTCAATCCATGGGACTCGAAGAAAGTCTCCGCCAAAGGTGCCGTGAGATTGGCGAGCAGATTGGTGATTCTCGACCCCAGATAATCGATGACGAACTCCTCGTAAGCAGCCGCGCCCGCAACCGTGGGCTGGGAGTTGGTGGCTTCGCCGAGTGGCTGGGTCGGAAGCAAGCCCATGTGCTCGGCGTTGTAATCGGCAGCCACGCGCCAAACACCATCAGTCCGGATCAGACGGCAAGCGTCGATGTATGTGTCGCTCGAACCAGCCACGATCAAAGAGGACGGACTGCCCGAACGAGGCAGGGAAACAGTCGCCACGTCCTTGCCCTTGACCTTGGTCACGGTAACCGTGGCTTGATATTTGTTGTAGTCGGCACTGAAAGGATTGAACTTGACGGTATCGCTTGCCGAATCACGATGGTCGCGGCAGCACTCGGTGCATAGATCACTCTGCTTGACCGCGCCCGACGAAGTGAACGGACCGGAAGTCGGCGTTCTCTTGGCATCCTCCGGTACGGTATAGCGTGTGGCATCCCAGAATGTCGGCCGATAGCTGATTGTGCGCAGATTGCTGGGATTGGCAGGTATTTCGGAAATATTGCCGTTCTTGCAAGTGCATTCGACCAATGTGGTTTCGAAGCGTTTCTGGATGGTCGAATCGGTCGAATTTTCGTTGCGATAGGTCAGCACCGTGAAAGTGGTCGAAGGCAAGGTCTGATTCGCTGACGCACCGCCCGTTTCCGGCTTGGGGTTGGTTGCGGCGGTGTCGGTGTTATTGCCGATGGCGATCGGGATCATGCCGGCCGAAGTCGGGTTGGCTTGCCGCACGATCGGCTTGGCGGCGGAACTACCGGCCAAACCCAGATTGATCAAAGTGCTGGCACCGGAAAGCGACAACGGACTGAGCAGCGTGGTCATGCTCAAGTTGCGCGAAGTCCCGCTGGCATCGGTCCAGGTCGCCGTCAAAACGACTCGCTTGTATTCCGCCTCGTTGGCCCCGACCGTGCCAGCGACGAAATTGGCGCCGGCATCCACGCCATGGAACTGCGTACTGAGCTGGGTCAGCTGCAGGTTGCTCACGCCGGCCTGATTTTGCACATCGCACACATCATTGGGCGTAGGCGAGCAGACCGGCAAAATCGTCACTGTGGTGCCGCCAGTGGATGCCGGAATGCCGCCATAGCCGCTGGCCCGCACCTGGTCCAAGCGTCCGCTCACTAGCCCGCCTATCCGGGAGCGAGCCTTGGTATCGGCGGAATTGCGAGTAAGGCTGGACTGCAATACCGCCAAGGCCAATAGACCCGTCGCCAGGATCACCACCGCGATCAGGACCTCGATCAGCGAGAAGCCCTCGCTACTGCGGCCACGTATCAAGGTACGCATGTACATTCTCCGCAATCAATAGTTCGAGCGATCGGACCAACCGCCCGGCACCCCACCAAACACCGGGGGAATGGAGTTCTTTCCGAGGTTGGTCAGGATATCGGCGTTGTAAACAATGGCCGCCGAACCGTTGGCCTTATCGACTTGCCCTTGCACGATGACGCTGCCATAGACGACGGCGCCGGCATTCATGTCCAACGTGGCATCGCCGCCGGTCGTGGGATTCAAGGTTGTACCCGTCGAACGCAAAAAGATCATTCCGTAAACCGTGCCCTGTATCTTGGCCGCGCCATCCACCACAAGCAGCACCGGTTTGGAGGGACTGCCCAACACTTTGTTCGAGCCGACATCGCAACCGGTCTGGCACCAGATCAAGCCGGAATCGGAGGCCTGCGGAAAAGTACCGGAATAGGCCTGGCCGGTCTTGAGCAAATTGGCTGCTGTCGTGGCCGCCGAAGGAATCACCTTGCCGGCATTTTCGTACAGGTATGCCTCGTCCTTGCCCATCGACACCGAAGCGCCGGTATTTGGGTTCTTGTACAACGTCATCAACTTGGTCTCACAGAAATAATCCGTGGGACTGGTGTTATCGACCCAGGACTTAACGCCAAAAACGAACTCGAACAGGTCACAAGGAAACTCTTCGGGCTTGACGTCATAATTCGCCCCCACGTGGGCCGCCGCATCTTTGTCCAGAATATCGATGCCCTCGTCCTGGGCATTGCCGGAATTGTCGTAGGACAAGGTGTGACCACTCGGGCACTGACAGGTATCGCAAAGCACGATGCCGGTCGTGGCATCGACGGTGGCAGGCTTGGCCGCCTTTTGTCCGTACCGGATGAATTCATCGAAGTAACAGGTATTTGGCGTACCTGTCTTGGTAACGTCCTTGCGCGTCCAGACCGTTACCGGTACGCCGGGACCGGCACCATTGGGATTCGTGACGATTTGCAAACCACCGGTGACATCTACACCACCGGACGCCACCACCGGCGGCTTGCCTGGCGGGTTGTTGATCAGATCGTAAGAACCCACCGTCTGCGTGAGCGTGGCCCGTGCGCCCTCGCCGGGCATTCTTGCAACACTGACGACGGTAAGCAGATTGATCGACGAAGCCTGGGCGGGATCGGTGGTGCACAGCGTGGGATCGTTGGGCGCAGCCTTGAAGGCGACCTGGCACTTGAGCGCGCTGATACCGTAATTGACCGTGAAATTGGCGCCCGTCGATGACAACACATTGCCGGAAGACACGGGAAGCATGTGCGTTTCCCAACCGGAAATGCTGCCATCGCCGTTGAAGTCATAACCGACGCTGTTCCAGCGATACATCGTCGAACGGCGATTGACGGTCTGTTCGACGAAATTGCCCAACGCATCCTTGGATTTCACAATGACTGTTTGCGGAACAGTGCCGCAGGGGAAAGTGGTATCGGTTCCCAGGCACAACTCCCATTTTCCGGTCGCCTGGATGTCGGCGTGGTGCTGGCGCAAATACTCCATGCCGTGAGTCAGGCCGGCATCGGCAACTTCATTGACCATCTTCGCCCTGAAGTCGTTGCCCGAGGTCCGCTGCTCGAAGATGCCGACATTGAGCGCGAAAACCGTCAGCACACTGGCCAACAGCAACAGCATGATCACGACAAAGAGCACAGAGCCTTTCTGCGCGGATGCGTGGTTCATTGGGAAACTCCCTGGATGATTTTTCATGGCGTCACCGTTGGCGAACGCACGCGAACGTCTTGCGAAATGGTCCGCGTGATCTGATCCGAAGCGAGTCCGGTCGAGGCGAATTGGCCCCTGAGATTGATCCTGATTCCTGCTGTGTCGGTCGTGCCAGGTATTGGGCTGGCAAACGTCAGGTTGGTGATGTTGATCGCCGGGGAACTGACCGTGGTGCCTGCCGCGGTGCATGCTTGCGGGCCCGTACCCGTGGCAATGACGACCGCGCCGATTCCTCCGGCAACTTCGCGCCGGATCGATACGAAATTGCCGACCGCATTGCCCGCCGCATCCCACCCGCAGTCATACCCGAGCCGGATACAGCCTGCGACCGAAATATCGGGTGTGTTGCACGCTTGCATCAACAAGGTGCTGTCGGGCACGCCAATATTGCCTACCGGATCGGCAACACTTTGCGCACGGCGAATCGTGCGACTGATCACCTCGGTGGTAGTACGCAGTTCTTGCGTCAAACGAGTAGCCCGAATGGTGTCGCTGTTGGATTTCATCGTCGCGATGACCAACGCCAGAACCGCGCCACTGACGATCAACGCCAACACCAGGGCGACCATCATTTCGATCAAGGTCACGCCGTGCATCTTGCGCGGGGATTTATTCGAACGGATCAGCATGGCGGGTATCCGGAAATGACGGGCTTGCCTGACGGAACACAGACGCTCGTCTGGCCCAGGGGCGAAGTCACCAGGGACAACTGGAATTTGCTCGTGGGCGAATTGAGTGTGAGGCTGGTCGTGCCCAGCGGCGACACAGTGCCGAACTGGCTGCTGAAGACGAATTCCGCAGGCAGGGCAACTACAGTGACTCCCTTGTAGTCGCTGCTCTTTACCACCATTTCGCGACCGCCAACATCGCATGCATTGGCGATGGAGCAATCGCAAGACAGAGCAGGCTGGATGACATCACCCGCCGTGCCTGGCTCGGTCGCGCCATTGGCACCAGCGCACCAGACCGAGGAGCTACCGTTGAAGCTGATATTGACATCCCGGTTGCGTTTCACGCTTTCGCCACGGGCATCGACAATCATGGTGACCAGCCCATCGGCCGCGCCCCTGACTTGCGCCTTGTCGAAATAATCGCGGAATGACGGAAGTGCCAATGCGGCCAGCACCGCCACCACTGCCACGACGATCATCAACTCCACCAAAGTGAAACCCAGGCTGCGCTGAGACACAATGGATCTCCCCCACATTGTCCGAGCGTCATCCTAGACTGCGGTCAAGGCAAAAAACAGCCAGCCCCGACCAGCGGGCGACGGATAGGGACGAACGGCTGGCATCCGGACGGCATCCTTCGTAGGATGGGGCCACTGACAGAAATGCGAGGTGGGCCATGCGCCGTAGAAACGGGAACCACGGTTTTACGTTGCTCGAACTGATGATTACGGTGCTCGTGCTCGCCATCCTCAGCGCCATCGCCATCAACAGTTATCAGGAACAAATCCGCAAGGGCCGCCGCGCGGAGGCCTATAGCGTGGTCAGCACCATGCAGTTGGCGATGGAACGCTGGCGCGCGGAAAACCCTTCCTACGCGGCATGCACTCCTACTCCTTGCGGAAGCGGAACCTACCCGGCCTTGGGAACCAGCAAGTACTACACATTCGCTTTGAGTGGTGCGAATGCGACTACCTACACCCTTACGGCCACCCGAACCGCTGGCAGCCCTCAGGCCAATGACAAATGCGGCACATTGACTGCCAACGGTAACGCCAAACCGTCCTGGGCAACCGCCTCCTGCAACTGAGGCAATTCCCGATTTTTTCCATGCGTTACGTACGTGCCGAGCCACGAATGGATCGGCACCGGGATTTGATCGTTTATCGAGACCCGCTAGCCCTTCGAGCAATTCGAGAGTGGACTGAGTGGGCTGGACAAATCGAAGCCTCCCAAGCCCTGACCTTTACGCCAGCACCCGGTAACACGGCCGGTATTCGCCGGTCATCTTCATGCGCCGCTGGTCGACGAACGCGCGTAGCAAAGCATCGAGCGCCTGCATGATTTCCGGATCGCCGTGGATCTCGAACGGTCCCGATTGCTCGATGTAGCGCATCCCCTCTTCCTTGACATTGCCGGCGACGATGCCGGAAAAAGCCCGGCGCAAATTGGCCGCGAGCTTGTGCGCCGGCTGGTCGCGATGCAGATTCAGCGCGGCCATGGCTTCGTGGTTGGGATTGAACGGCTTCTGGAAATCCAGAGGAACGGTCAACGACCAGTTGAAGAAGAACGCATCCTTGAACTCGCGCCGATGTTCGCGAACTTTCTTGATGCCCAGGACCATCGCCTTCGCCACTTCGGCCGGGTCATCGACGATGATGCGATAGCGCGAAGTCGCCGCTTCTCCGAGCGTCAGGCGCAGGAATTGATCGATCTGCTCGAAATAGGCGGCCGATCCTTTCGGGCCGGTAAGCACCAGCGGAAACGGAACATTGATATTTTCCGGGTGCATGAGCAGTCCCAGAAGATAGAGAATTTCCTCGGCGGTACCGACGCCGCCGGGAAACACGATGATGCCGTGGCCCAGTCGAACAAAGGCTTCGAGACGCTTCTCGATGTCGGGCATGATCACCAGATGATTGACGATCGGATTGGGCGACTCGGCGGCGATGATTCCCGGTTCGGTGATACCGATGTAGCAATTGCCGGTGCAGCGTTGCTTGGCATGCGCGATGGTCGCGCCCTTCATCGGACCTTTCATCGCGCCCGGTCCGCAACCGGTGCAGATGTCGAGCCGGCGCAGGCCCAGTTCGTAACCCACCTTCTTGGTGTAGTCGTATTCTTCGCGGCCGATCGAGTGGCCACCCCAGCACACCACCAGGTTCGGATCCTGGTGCGGCCGCAACACGCGGGCGTTGCGCAGGATTTCGAACACCGCGCCAGTGATGCCCTCGGTGCTGTCCATATCGAACTTGCCGCTCTCATCGACCTCGATCGCGGTGTAGGCGATGTCGCGCACCACCGCGAAAAGCAGTTCGGCGACACCGCGGATGATTTCGCCGTCCACGAATGCAAGGGCCGGCGCATTGTGCAGTTCGATCTTGATGCCGCGATCTTGTTGCAGCACCTGGATATCGAAATCCGGATAGCGTTGCTGGGCAGCGCGAGGATCGTCCGAATCGCTGCCGGTGGTCAGCACCGCCAGCGCACAACGCCGCAGCAATTCATGCAGACCGCCCGACGAGGCATCACGCAGCGCAGCAATTTCCTGGCGGGAAAGAATGTCCAGGCCGCCATGCGGCGAGATGCGGGCATCGACAGTGGGAAGTTTGGTTTGGATATCGTTCATCGCGTCAATCTGTTTTCGTCATTTGGTTGAACACAAACTCTAGCACTGCCCGGCATTTGATCGCGAGACAAAAAAACGGCCGGTGTCGCCACCGGCCGTCGGGTCTGGCAATAAATTTACGATCAGAACTTGTAGCGGAAACCCAGTTGCACCGACCAACGGGAAACACCGGTGTTGCCCTTGTCGTTGTTGTTTTCCTGGATGGCTGTTTCGTCTGGGCTCGTGAAGGTATAGACGTACTTGCCGTTGGAACCGGCAGGGCAAACCGGCGTGACCGTAGCCGTACAGATACCGGCATAGTTGGCGACACGGCGAGTGGAGAAGAAGCCGTAATCGTCGATCAAGCCCCACTTCTTGTTGAGCATGTTGCCGACGTTCATCAGGTCGAGCGTCAACTCGATCTTGTTGTCGTTGAAGAAGCTCGGAATCTCCTGGCTAAACCGCACGTCGAAGCTGTTGACGAAGCCTGCGTTGCCGCTGTTGGCCGGCACGACCTTGCCGGCGAACCGGGCCAGGTCAGGAGTGCGCGCGAGGAAGTCGAAGAACTGCTTTTCCATCGCCGCGCCGCCAGTGAACAGCACGTCGCCCGGACCCGTGGGCACATAGAACAGGTCGTTGGTGGCGGCGCTGTCGCCATTGGCGTCATTGAAGAAGATGTAGCTGAACGGGCGGCCCGAACGGCCTTCATAGAACAGCGAGACCGAGGTCTTGTTGTCGCCGAAGAACTTGTTCTCGTAACTCAGCACGCCGGTGAAGCGATCCCGAATCGCGTAGCGCGAATCGTAGGCGATGTTTTCGTTGGCCTGGAAGATCGGCGTGTTGTTCCAGTTCGAGGTGTTCTGCGAGCTGGTCAGCGGGCTGACTTCGGTGGCATCGGTGTAGGTGTAGCCCAAGGTCCAGGACCAGTGTTCTTTCTTGGGCAAGCTCAGGCTCACAGTCAACTGCTGGCCGTTGCCCAGGTCGGTGTTGCGCGCCAGCATCACATCGCCGACGTTGCTGGGGCGGTTGGCCCGGTTGTTGGCGCCATTGGTGCCGCTCTGGATGCCGCGCGTGCCACTGACCTTGCTCGGATCACGGCCGGCGGCGTTCCAGTAGATCATGCGGCCGTCAGGACCGACCGTCGTCGGCGCGCTGATGTCGAGGCGATTGAAATAAATGGCGTCCTTGACTTCGGTCAACAGCAACTCGGCCGAAGCGACCAGGCCGAAGTACGGCAACTGCTTCTCGAACGCGACGTTGGCCTTCCAGGTTGACGGCAGCGCCAGGCCCGGCTCGGCGATATCCACGTTCTGCCTCGGCGTACCGCCGGGGAGACCGTTCGGCACGAACGGCGGATCGATGTTCGGAGTAAAGATGGCGCCCGGATTGTTGACGTTGTACTCGATGGAGTTCAGGCCAGTGTTCTGGAACGTGCCCGCCAGCCAGACGTTCGGAGCGGCGCCCTGGAACAGGCCCACGCCACCGCGCAATTGGGTCGGGAGTTCGGTATCGAACGTGTAGTTGAAGCCGAAGCGCGGCTGCCACAGTTTGGCATCGAGCGTGTTGGTGTTGTCGAAGCCATACAGGGTGCTGATCACATCGTTGCGAAGCGGCGTGTCCTTGAAGTCCGGCGCGTCCAAACGCAAGCCGAACATCAGGTTCAAGTTGGAGTTGACCGCCCAGCTGTCCTGCACGAACAAACCGGTATTGGTCTGGGTGAAGGAAGCGGGAATGTCGGCAACGGTGCGGCCCGGACGGGGCGTGCGCACGATGTAGTTGCTCGGCGTGCCGGCTTCGAACGCGGCCAGGCTCGGGAAATCATAAACGCCGTTGAGGTTGCGGCCGAAGAAATTGATGATGTCGTTCTTCTCGTAATCGAAACCGAACTTCACCGTGTGCTCGTCGAGGTACAGGTTACCGGCGAAGAAGCCGTTCCACTGCGTGGTATCGACGATGTTGACGTGGCTGTTCTGCTCAGTGCCGAAGAACAGGCTCTGGTTGCCGAACCGCACCTGGATCTGCGGCAAGTTGGACAAGGTGTCGCGAACCGCGGTGTAGTCGCGATAGGAAACCTTCGCTTCGGTCGAGAAGTTTTCGCTCCAATCGCTGAACAATTCACCGACGTAGCTCTCGAACTGCTTGGGCTGGTTGTACCAGGCGCTGCTCAGCGAAACCTGGCTCGAGCTGATCAGCGGGAAGCGCAGGACCGTCTGGTCGAGCTTGCTGTAGCGCAACGAAGCGCGCTGGCTGTCAGTGATGTTCCAGTCGAGTTTGATCGCGTACTCTTCGATCTCGGTGTCGTTACTGCCTGCAAGCGACAGAGAACCCGCATCGAAGCCCCACTTGTCCTTGGCGATGCGAATGGCATCGTTGATGTTGGCGTCGGTGATCTGGCCACGACCAAAGGGCGTGTCGGTCAGGCTGGTGCCGGGTGCCGAGCGGGTGTACTTCTCGTAGTTGGCGAAGAAGAACAAGCGATCCTTGATCAGCGGTCCACCGAAGGTTCCGCCATAGGTTTTTTCGCTGTTGAAACCATTGAACTTCACGCCGTTGAGTTCTTTGCGCACCATATCCTTGTCGCGATAGGTGTAATAGACCGAACCCTTGAACTCGTTGGTGCCCGATTTGGTCACCGCGTTGATCACTGCGCCGGTACCGCCACTGCTGGTCACGTCGTAGTTGGCCAGATCGATCTTGACTTCCTCGATGGCATCGAGCGATACCGGCTGGCGCTCGGTCGGCAGGTTGTTCGATTCCAGACCGAACGGGTCAGCGGTGGAGACGCCGTCGATGCGGATGGCGTTGAAACGCGTATTTTGACCACCGGCAGAGATCGCGCCATCGGCCTTGCTGACCTGGGAGACGCGCGGATCGAGACGGATGTAGTCCTGGATGTTGCGGCCGGTCGAGGGCAGCGCCTCGATCTGCGCGCGAGTCACGTTGGTGCCCGTACCCATATTGGTCGGGTTGAAGATGTTGGAAACAGAAGTACCAACCACTTCCACCACGGCAAGTTCCGTGGCGCCGACGCCAATGCTGGCATCCACATTGGAAGTTTCCGCCAATTGCAGGTAAACGCCTTCGCGTTTTTCGGACTTGCCGTCCTTGGTGATGGTGATGGTGTACGGACCGCCGACGCGCAGACCGCGGGCGATGTATCGTCCGTCTGCACCTGTGGTGGCGTGACTGACGGTACCGGAAGGTTCATGGACGATTGTGACATCGGCGCCGGCGACAGCCTGGTTATTGATGCCGGAAATGCGGCCGGCCACGGCCGAAGAGGTGTTTTGCGCGAAGACTGGTGTGGCAGCGAACGCGAAAGCCAGGGCAAGGGAAAGCTTGGAAAGCTGTGCCCAGTTGCGATTGGTCATGGTGTAACCCCTGAGTAGTGGAAAGTAAAAAAACCTGACGGTCGCCGACGGCAATCCGCCTGAAGCGACAATGACGCGTCCGTGCGCGGCTTCCTGCCGCGGTTTCACCGCCGAACCCATTGGATTTGGCGTTGGAAACCTACTTGCTTGCCTAACCCGTGTCCGGGGCCAACCCTGGACAATTACGGGATTTTAACATGATGCCGGGGGAGCATGTCACGTTCATGACAGGTTCAACCCGCCCGCTCGCGATCTTCATTGCGGGAAAGTGACGAGAATGTGGTCAAACCTGGGTTACAGGTAGGCTTGAATCCCATCCATGAGCATCTGCACCGAGATCGCGACCAGCAACATGCCCATCAGGCGCTCCACGGCCCCCAATACCGGCTGTCCGAGCACTTTGAACAGATAAGTGGCGGAAAACAGGATGGAGGCGGTCGCCAACCAGGCGATGAACAGGGCCAGGCTCCAATCGCCCATGCGCCCCGGCTCCTGGCTACCAAGCAACATCACCGAGGCCATGCCCGACGGTCCCGCCACAAGAGGGATCGCCATCGGCACGATGAACGGCTCACCACCCGGCAACTGGCCGAACATGCCTTCGGCACTGGGAAAGATCATTTTCAGGCCGATCAGGAACAATACGATGCCGCCGGCGATCGATACCGACTCCTGGCGCAAGTGCATCAGTTCGAGCACATAACGCCCCCCCCAGAGAAAGCCGAACAACACGACCAAGGCGATCAGCAGTTCGCGCGCCAGCACAATTCGGCGCCGTGCCGCCGGTAGAGGCCGCAACAATCCGAGGAAAATCGGGATATTGCCTAGCGGGTCGAGAATCAGGAACAGCAACAAGGCTGCCGATGTGGTCGAGGTCACTGGCTGAGCACCGGCGCAAAGACCTGCCCGCGCTGATCGCGACCGGCCGGCGACAACAAATGCACACAAGCACCCGCATAAGCCTCGGGAGCGGGGCAATGGGTGGCCGCTTCCTCGATATAGGCGCGCCCGCGCAGGCTCGAGCGCATCGGCCCCGGTTGCAGGGCGCTCACGCGCACCGAACCGTTATCGGTTTCATCGTGCAGCAATCGCACCAGACCGATCAAGCCAGCTTTGGCCACGCCATAAGCACCCCAATAGGCGCGATTGACCCGGCTCAAGTCATCGACGACAAAAACCACGGCGCTGTCGGGCGCTTTGCGCAGCCAGGGCAGGCAGGCCTGCGTCAACAACCAGGGCGCGGTCAGATTGACATGCAGATTGCGGACGAAGTCCGCTGGCGGCAGGGTTTCCAGCGGCTGCAAGCCGGTGAATTCCGCCGCGCAATGCAACACACCGTCCAGACCACCCAATTCGGCGCCGATCTTGTCGGCCATCGCTTCGTAATCAGCCGGATCAGCACCCGCCATGTCCAGCGGATACAGCGCCGGTTCCAGGCCGCCCAGCTTCTTGATCGCGTCATAGACGCGGCCAAGCTTGGGCACCTTGCGACCGAGCAGCACCACTTGCGCGCCGGCCTGCGCACAGGCTTTCGCGGCCGCTTCGCCGAGACCGCCATAAGCGCCGGTGATCAGGATCACCCGCCCGGCCAATGCCTGGCCCGGAGCGGAGTCCATCACGGTCTCGCTCGCCGAGGCCGGAACCCTGCTCATGCGGTTTTTTGCGCCTCGGCGACCATGCGTGCCAATTCGCCGCTTTCGAACAATTCCACGGTGATGTCACAGCCACCGATCAACTCACCGTTGATGAAAAGCTGCGGGAAGGTCGGCCAGTCGGAATAGCGCGGCAGATTGGCGCGAATTTCCGGATCTTCGAGCACATTCACCGAATGGAACTGCGCGCCGGCCGCCTTCAATGCCTGGCTGGCCCGGCTGGAAAAACCGCACATCGGAAATTGCGGTGTGCCTTTCATGAAAAGCACGATGGGGTGGCTGGAAAGTTCGGCTTGGATCCGGTCGATCTCGTTCATTGCTGTCTCCGTTCGCGGGGCAACACGGGCCTGTCCGCGTATTGGGCTAGAATTATAGTTCGTATCGCCCCCGTGCGATCCACATTCCGGAGACCCACATGGCCATTGAACTGCCCCCTCTTCCCTACGAGCGCACCGCGCTTGCCCCGCATATTTCGGCCGAAACCATCGAATTCCACTACGGCAAGCACCACCAGGCCTACGTCACCAATCTCAACAACCAGATCAAGGGCACCGAGTTCGAGAATCTCGACCTGGAGGCGATCATCCGCAAGGCCCAGGGCGGCATGTTCAACAACGCCGCGCAGGTGTGGAACCACAGCTTCTACTGGAACTGCATGAAACCCAACGGCGGCGGCGAGCCGACCGGCCGCCTGCTGGAAGCGATCAACAAGTCCTTCGGCTCCTTCGCGGCGTTCAAGGAACAATTCACGCAGACTTGCCTGACCACCTTCGGCTCCGGCTGGGCCTGGCTGGTGCAGCGCCCGGATGGCTCGCTGGCGCTGGTGAGCACGCCCAATGCCGCGACCCCGCTGACCGGCAGCGATCGCGCGCTGCTGACTTGCGATGTCTGGGAACACGCTTACTACATCGACTACCGCAACGCCCGCGCCAAATATGTCGAGGCGTTCTGGAATCTGGTCAATTGGGATTTCGTTGCCGCGCAGATGGCTTGAGGCGCGAACACCCACTCAAGCTTTTTGTGGAAGGAATCTTCGCGGCGCTTGGCCTGAACCGGCCGAGCGCTGCCTCCAACTTCCACCACTCAATTGCCCAGGCGCGCAATCACTGGTGCGACCTGCACCTCACGTCCGAGCACACGGCCTGTGCGTTCGAGCGCGGCAACAAGTTCTTCCTTCGTATCGGCACGGAACGTCGCGTGCCCGACCTTGCGTCCTTCGCGCGGTGATTTGCCGTAGTCGTGCCAATGCCCGCAGGCTTCGGACAGAACGCCCGCGGCCTCGGGAGGCGCGCCGATCCAGTTGAGCATGCAGGCATGGCCGAGCATGCGCGTGCTGCCCAACGGCAAGCCGAGCACGGCACGCAAGTGGTTCTGGAACTGCGAGGTTTCCGCGCCTTCAATCGTCCAGTGCCCGGAGTTGTGCACGCGCGGGGCGATCTCGTTGGCGAACAAGCGGCCATCCTTGAGGAACAACTCAAGCGCGAACACACCGACATAATCGAGTGCATCGCCGATGCGGCGCGCATTTTCGACCGCCTGCGCGGCGAGCGCGGGGTCGAGGCTGGCAGGCGCCAGGCTGGCGGAAAGGATGCCGCTGTCGTGCCAATTCTCGGTCAGTGGCCAGGTGCGGAATTCCCCGTCGCGGCCACGCACGGCGATGACTGAAATTTCACGCTGGAACGGAACGAACTCCTCGACAATCAACCCGACCTTGCCCGCCTGTGTACCAAGCGCGGTCCATGCGGCATCGACATCGGCCGCCGACTTGATCCGGAACTGGCCCTTGCCGTCGTAACCCAGTCGCCGCGTCTTCAAAATCGCCGGCGTACCGATGCGCGCGATGGCGGCATCGAGATCGGCGCGCGTGGCGACATCGGCGAACGCGGGCAACGAAAGTCCCAGTTCGAGGAACAAGTTTTTTTCGGCGAGACGATCCTGCGTGAGGGCCAGCGCCCGTGGAATGGGGAAAACCGGAATGCGCTCGGCCAGCCACTGCGCCGATTCGGCCGGGACATTTTCGAAATCGAAGGTCGCCACATCCACTCGCGATGCGAATTCCGCCAACGCGGCCTGGTCGTGAAAATCCGCCTTCAACAACGGCACGTACTGCGCCGCGCAAGCATCGGCGGTGGAATCGAGCAGCAGGAAACGCAGGCCCAACGGCGCACCGGAAAGCGCCAACATTCGCGCCAACTGCCCGCCGCCGAGAATGCCGACGGTGGTCAAGTCTGCCTCGGGTCGAGCCGGTCGAGAACATCCTGTGTCTGCGCGTTGCGAAACTGTTCCAACGCCGCGCCAATCCGCGGGTGTTCGAACGCCAGCATCGCCGCCGCGAACAATCCGGCATTGGCCGCGCCCGCCGCGCCGATAGCGAAGGTAGCCACGGGAACGCCGGCCGGCATTTGCACGATCGACAACAGCGAATCCAATCCGTTGAGTGCCTTGCCCGGCACCGGCACACCAAGAATCGGCACAGCGGTTTTCGCCGCGAGCATGCCCGGCAAATGCGCTGCGCCCCCTGCCCCGGCAATGATCGCGCGCAGGCCGCGTGCGGCGGCGTTTTGCGCGTAGCTGAAAAGAAGATCCGGCGTGCGGTGCGCGGACACCACCTGCACTTCATGCGGCACGCCCAATTGCTCGAGCCGGGCGACCGCATGCTGCATCGTGTCCCAATCGTTGCGGGACCCCATCACGACACCCACTAAAGGCGTTGCGCTTGTGCTCATGGCATCGGCTTTGATCGAAAAAGCGAGGTGAATTGGCGGCGATACGCCCAGAGGACGGACACCGTACGGTGCGGGTAAAGGGGTATTCTAGACACATCTTCCAGCCGACTCTACGACCCATGGATCGCAAGCTTCTCGACATCCTGTGCTGCCCAAGCACCAAGCAGCCCCTGGCACTGCTGAACAGCGCCGAACTCGATGCCGTCAACCGCGCCATCGCCGCCGGCGGCGTGCTTCGCGCGGATGGCAGCGAGCAAAAACAAACACTCAAGGAAGGGTTGATCACCCGCGACCGCAAGATGATCTACCGCGTCGAGGATGGTATCCCTGTGCTGTTGGCCGACGAGGCGATCGCCACTGCGCCGATCGCCGATTTCCCGCGCTGACTTCGGCCATTCACGCGCATGAATGAACAAGCGCCAAGGGCCGCCACTTCTGAATCTGTCCGGTGGGAATCTTCTTCCGGCATCGTGCCGCCACCGCAAGCGGTGATCGATGCCGATGTCGCGCGCGCGTTGGCCGAGGATCTGGGCAGCGGCGATGTCACGGCCTCCTTGTTGCCCGATGTGCCACAGCATGGCTATGTAATCGCCAAGCAGGCGGCGGTGATCGCCGGCCGGCCCTGGTTCGATGCCTGTTTTCGTGCGCTCGATCCCGAGGTTCGCATTCACTGGCGGATCGGCGAAGGCCAATCGGTGTCGGCAAATACCGTGCTATGCACGCTCGAAGGCCGATCGCACGCACTGGTCAGTGGCGAACGTTGCGCGCTGAATTTCCTGCAAACGCTTTCGGCCACGGCAAGCAGTACCGCCGAATACGTCGCCGCCATTGCCGGCACGCGTGCTCGCATTCTTGATACCCGCAAGACTTTGCCGGGTCTGCGGCTTGCGCAGAAGTACGCGGTACGCGTCGGCGGCGGCAACAATCATCGGATCGGCCTGTTCGACGCGGTGATGCTCAAGGAAAACCACATCCATGCCGCCGGCTCGATCGCCGCTGCCGCGGCGCTGGCCAAGTCGCGTTATCCGCAATTGCCATTGATCATCGAAGTCGAATCGCTCGACGAACTCGATCAGGCCCTGGCGACCGATTGCACGCGAATTCTGATCGACGACTTTTCGCTCGCCGACATGCGCGAAGCGGTGCGCCGCTCGGCCGGCAGGATTGCGCTGGAAGTTTCCGGCGGTGTCGAGTTGCCACGGCTGCGCCAGATCGCCGAAACCGGCGTGGACTTCATTTCCATTGGCGCACTGACCAAGCATGTCCAGGCCGTGGACCTGTCGATGCGCCTGGGCGAGCCGCCCGGATAGCCGCTCACGCCCAATGCGGCGACCCGCGCCGCAAGGTCGTTGCCAATGCCTGGATCACTCAGCGCTTGGTGATCAGCAAGACAATCACCACCAACGCAGCCAATGTCAGCAGGATCGATGCCCACATCTGCATCCGGTTAGAGTTGCTCTGCGAGTTGGACACGGAAGGGCGCACCGGCTGCGCCGCAGGCGCGGCGGTCGCCAGTTCCCGGCCCGGCGCGACCAGAATGAAGCGCACCGCATCCAGGCGCAATTCATCGCCGGGATTGAGGAATCCGTGCTGGACACGCTTGTCGTTGATGTAGGTGCCGTTGGACGATCCCAAATCCTCCACGGACAAGCCGTTGAGCGTGGGATTGACCTGAACATGGCGCCGGGAAATCTCGTCCCCTGGCACAGAGATGTCGCACTCGGCGGCGCGACCGATGACCACCGGGCTGGTCACTGGAAACACTTTGCCAAACACCGCACCAGACACGCCGCGCAACAGGAATTTGGGCACCGCCATGCGAACACGGGTTGCGCCGGAGTCCTCTTCTGGCACATTCGCCGCTTCGGTGCTTCGTACGGCCTCGACGATCGCGAATCTGGCGACAACCGGACCAATGCCGATCGTATCGCCCGGACGCAAGGCAATCAGATCGTTGACCGGCTTGCCATTGAGGCTGACCGGGCCGGTTCCCTCGGGCACCTGCAAATTGGCGCCGGCATTGGTGAGGTGGATAACGCAATGCAGCGGCAATATCCCTGCCTGAGTCAGCACAGCCGCATTGTCGTTGGCCGAACCAATACGATTGGCGCCGTGATGAAGCAGTACCTGACCATGTTCCCCGTTGGGAAATACCAATTTCATTTTCGCCCTCCTGCGAAAAAGTGGCCGGCAACCGAAATCCCTGCCCCTATCTTAGCCATGATCGGTGTCGATAAGGCCAATCGGACCTGACTTGAGACGCAAACCCTGCGGCCCCACACTAATGACATGCCCATGCCGCTCATCTTGTTGTTGTTGGCCTTCCCGGTCGTGCTGTTTTGGTCCTCGGGGCGCGATGCCGCCGAACGCGCGACCGAACACGGCCGCCGCGCCTGCGAAAACGCCGGCGTGCAATGGCTCGACCAGAGCGTGCACCAGGTTCGTCTGCGCTTGCGCCGCAACGCGGCAGGGCGCTTGCATTGGGAACGGCAATACCGTTTCGAGTATTCGACCGGCGGCCAAGACCGCCATGCAGGTCTGATCACCATGCTCGGCACCACGTTGAGTGGCTTGGTCGGGCCAATGCCGGTGGTTGCCGAAACAGTGCATTGAGTCGAGAGCCAAACCCCGCGTCCAATCCTATTTCACTACCCGCAAATGACCGCCACGCTTGGGCCCGCCTTCGGGCGGTTCGGGCGTATCGTCATCGTCATCGTCATCGTCATCGGGCGCGAGCATGCCGCCATCCTCGGGCAGCATCATGCCTTGCCCGGTTTCCTGGGCGTAAATGGCCAATACGGCCGGCAAAGGTACGATCACCAATTGGCTGACGCCGCCAAAACGCGCCATGAAACGGATTTCACGATTGCCCATATCGAGCTGGGCCACCGCGCGTGCGGCCACATTGAGAACGACGCGGCCGTCCTTGATAGTGGAACTGGGCACCTGCACGCCCGGTTGCGTGGCATCGACCAGCAGATGCGGCGTCATGTTGTTGTCGTTGATCCACTCATACAACGCCCGCAGCAAATACGGGCGGTTGGAACTCATCGGCACGGGATCGCTCACGCAGGAATCTCACGTAATTGCTTTTCTTCCGGGGTCAGGCTGCGCAGGAATCCGGGGTTTCGGAAAATCCGCTGGCCATAATCCTCGATCAATTTGGCTTCCTTGGGCAACACGATTCCCAACGCCGGCAAGCGGAAAACGATGGGGGCGACCGCGCAATCGGCCAGACTCATTTCCGAATTGAGGAAAAACCGTGCCGCCTTGAACAAAGGCAAGGCACCCAGCAACAACTCCTTGAGCCGCTTGCGCCCGGCCTCGGCTTGAACTTTGTTGCCGTTCTGAATGGCCTGCACATGCGGCACCCATTCGAGTTCAACCCGCAACATGGCCAGGCGCAGGCGCGCGCGGGACAAGGGATCAACCGGCATCAACGGTGGATGCGGGTAGCGCTCATCGAGATATTCGCTGACTACCGAGGCGGCATAGAGCACCAGGTCGCGATCGACCAGAGTCGGTACCGAATGGTAGGGATTGAGATCGAGCAAGTCCTCGGGTGGATTGTTGGTATCGACTGAAACCAGTTCATAGCTCACCCCTTTGGCGGCCAATACCAGCCGCACGCGGTGACAAACGACACAATCTGGCGAGGAAAACAGAGTCAGGGCATTGCGAATTCGCGGACTAGCGGCCATCGAAAGCACCTCTGGATGGGATGCCTCCGGCTCCTGCCGTCAGTCATCCAAGCCCTAACCCTGCCGAAATGGCCAATTTTCTGCAAGCCCCGGCACGAACAAAAGGCCACCCGGAGGTGGCCTTTTGCAGAAATTCAGGCCGCGCGGCAGGCGCGTGGCCGTCATCGGGTTCAATGCACGTCGCGCCAATACTCGGTCTTGAGCAGATAGGCGAGCAAGGTGAAAAAGGCCAGGAACAGTACCGCCCAGACACCGATCGATTCGCGCTTGATCGCCGCCGGTTCACCGACATAAGCCAGGAAAGCACTGATATCGCGAGCGACCGCATTGTACTGCTCGGGACTCAGGCGGCCCTTCTGCGCTTCGGGAATCAGGAACCCGGTGATGCACTGGCCCTGGAATTCGCCTTTCTCGCAGGCTTCTTCCACGCCCTCGGCATTTTTCTTCTTGGGCTCGGTCACCGCGTGCTGGATACCTTGGAGCTCCCAGAGCGCGTGCGGCATCGAGGCGCCGGGGAAGACCGTGTTGTTCCAGCCCACCGGACGCGACTCGTCCAGATAGAAGGACTTGAGATAGTTGTAGATCCAGTCCGCACCCTCGGCTTTGGTGCGCGCGACCACGCTCAGGTCCGGCGCCGCCTTGCCCAGGAACTTGGCGCTGTCGTCCATGCTCATGCCGGCGTGAATCACTTCGCCGTACTTGGCATCGGAGTAGATGAGGTTTTGCTCGACCTGCTTCTGGGTCAAGCCCAGGTCTTCGCCCAAACGCGAGTAGCGCTGGTATTCGAGCGAATGGCAGCCCGAGCAGTAGTTCATGAACAGGCCGGCGCCGCGCTGCAGCGAAGCCTTGTCGCTCAGATCGATCTGGGCCGACTCCATCTTGTGGCCGCCTTCGGAGGCCGTCGCCAGCCACGGGGTCAGCAGCAAGGCGGTCGCCAGCAGGAACGACCGGTGAAGACGAGACTTAATCATGCGTGGTCACCCGCTCAGGCACCGGCTTGAACGCGCCGAGGCGGCTCCAGACCGGCATGGAGATGAAGAAAGCGAAATAGAAGACGGTCAGTCCGCGCGCCACCCAGGTCTGCGTGGTGCTGCCGGCCTGCATGCCGAGCCACATCAGAATGAGGAACGCGATCGAGAACAGCGCGATCATCACTTTGTGCAGCATCGGGCGATAACGGATCGACTTGACCGGGCTGCGATCCAGCCACGGCAGGGCGAACAGGATCATGACCGCGCCGCCCATGGTCATCACACCGGCCAGCTTGTCGGGCACCGCGCGCAACATCGCGTAGAACGGCGTGAAGTACCAGACCGGCTTGATGTGCAGCGGCGTCACCATCGGGTTGGCCGGCACGAAGTTGTCGTGCTCGAGGAACAGCCCGCCGAAAGTCGGCACGAAGAAGAGGATGAACGCAGCGATCGTCAGGAAGAAGCCCACGCCGAACAGATCCTTCACCGTGTAGTACGGGTGGAAAGGAATGCCGTCCTTGGGAATGCCCTTGTCGTTCTTGACCTTCTTGATATCCACGCCATCGGGGTTGTTGGAACCCACTTCGTGCAGCGCGCCCAGATGCAGCACAACCAGCAGCAGGATCACCAGCGGCAAGGCCACCACATGCAGGGCGAAGAAACGATTGAGCGTGGCGTCGGAAACCAGATAGTCGCCGCGAATCCACTCGGTCAAATCGCCACCGATCACCGGAATGGCGCCGAACAGATTGATGATCACCTGCGCGCCCCAGTAGCTCATCTGGCCCCAAGGCAACACATAACCCATGAAGGCCTCGGCCATCAGGGTCAGGAAAATGAGCATGCCCAGAATCCACACCAGCTCGCGCGGCTTTTGGTAGGAACCGTAGATCAGGCCCCGGAACATGTGCAGGTAAACCACGATGAAGAACAACGATGCGCCGGTCGAGTGCATGTAGCGGATCAGCCAGCCGCCCTGCACGTCGCGCATGATGTATTCGACCGAGCCGAACGCTTCCATCGCGCTCGGCTTGTAATGCATCGTCAGGAAAATGCCGGTGACGATCTGGTTGACCAGCACCAGCATCGCCAACGAGCCGAAGTAGTACCAGAAGTTGAAGTTCTTCGGAGCGTAATACTCCGTCATGTGCTTGCGATACGCCGGCATCAGGCCCGGAGCGCGATCGTTGATCCAACCTTGAAGGCCGGTCACGGCGCGGACGATGGGATTCATCAGACAGCTCCTTGCGGCGCGACGCCGATGACCAGGTGATTGTCATCGGCGAAATGGTAGGGCGGCACTTCCAGATTCGACGGTGCGGGCACGCCCTGGAAGACGCGGCCGGCCAAATCGAAGCGCGACTGATGGCAAGGGCAATAGAAGCCGCCCTTCCATTGCGCATCGAACGGCTGCGGCAACATTTCGGGCACATAGCCGGGGACGCAACCCAAGTGGGTGCAGATGCCGACGATGACGGCGATCTCGGGCTTGATGGCGCGCGTTTCGTTCTTGGCGAAGGCAGGCGTCTGGTCGGCATTGTCGGACTTGGGGTCCTTCAAACGCTCATCCAACGCGGGCAACGCCTTGAGCTGATCGGGGCTACGCTTGAAAATCCAGACCGGCTTGCCGCGCCACTGCACGCTCATGCGCATGCCCGGCTCGTTGTCGATCTTGCTGATGTCCACATCGACCGGCGCACCGGCCACCAGGGCGCGGGCACTGGGTTTCCAGGACGTAATGAACGGCACGGCCGCAATGCCCACACCCACCGCACCAACCACTGCGGTGGTGGCGGTCAGGAAACGGCGACGCCCCGTGTTGACCTCATCGTTAGCCATTCGGCTCTCCGAGATTAGCTTCAAGAAATTTAAAGGGTGATGAGCGAAACCGCCCGCCAAACTCCGCAATTGTAGCGGATGCCTCAAGCGCGGGACAATGGAGCGGTGCTCGTGGATTTGCTCGGCCGGGCGAAGTTGCCCGAGGAACGGCGGCTATCGTTGCCTCCGATCACACGGCGCTGCCGTTTCCCTCCGCCGAACGCATTCGGCCTGGCATCGCCGCCTGCCGCGAACGACAAGGATTCTTTTATCAGCCGTTGGGGCGGGCCAGCGCGCTGCGGTAACGATCGGCCAGCAGCCCTACCCGTTGCACGTAAAGACGGGTCTCGGAATACGGCGGCACGCCGCCATTGCGATCGACCGCACCCTCACCCGCGTTGTAGGCAGCGGCGACCAATTGCAGATCCGAGCGATAGCGCCGCATCAGCCAGGCCAGGTATTGCACGCCGCCGCGGATATTTTGCGAAGGGTCGAACGGATCGGACACGCCAAAACGCGAAGCGGTCGCGGGAATCAATTGCATCAGGCCCTGCGCGCCCTTGAGCGAAAGCGCATTCGGGCGATATGCCGACTCGGCGTGGATGACCGCGCGCACGATCGCTTCTTCGACACCGAACTGCCTGGACGCCGCGCGGATCTCGTCGCGGTAGGCCTGGGTGTTGAGTGCAACACGGCTGAAGTTCAAGCCCCGCTGCAAGCCGCAGGCATAGCAAGTCTCCAGGTAACTGAAGAGCACCTTCGCTTGCTGGCCCTTGGGGGGACGGTTGGTGTAGTGGATGACGCCATTGACCTGATATCGGTACACCGTGCCGCGAGTGACCCGGACATCGATGCTGGGATCGACCGCTGGCAACGCGCTGCTGTCGGCCGCAGTGCGAAAGATGGCTTGTCTTTCAGGCGGAGCTTGCACAACACGGCCGGTGTTGCTTTCGCTCGCGGCAGCAGAGGGTGATTGGGTCGGCGGCGGAGTGGGTACGGCAACAGCGGCTGGTGTGGGCGGCGATTTCGCGAACCGGGTGTTGCCGGAAGTCCTGGCCACGACTTTGCACGTTGTCGCCGGCACCCGCTTGCTGGAGAAATTGGGGATGCCATCGGCGCCCACGCAACGGTACAGCGTCCCCGCCGTGGCTGGCGCGGCGGCGAACAGACAAGCCAGTACTAGCGCGTTCCGGGCCGACATTTCGCGAAGTCTCCGCTCATCTTCATGAAATTCCAAGTCTCGGGTGCGGCCGGGCTGGTTATCGGCCCTGCCGGAAGCCATCCGGCCATAGCCCCGCGCCCCTGCGGCCACTACAATATCAACCCCCCATATCCCGACCGGATTAATCACCATGCCCGGGAATCCCGCTATCGCCGGCAAGCTCTACATCAAGACCCACGGTTGCCAGATGAACGAGTACGACTCGGCCAAGATGGCCGACGTGCTGGCCGCCGAACACGGCCTGGAGCTGACCGACAACGAGTTTGAAGCCGACGTCATCCTGATCAACACCTGCTCGATCCGCGAGAAAGCGCAGGAAAAAGTGTTCTCCCAACTGGGACGCTGGAAGGAACTCAAGACCGCCAATTCGTCGGTGATCATCGGCGTCGGCGGCTGCGTTGCATCGCAGGAAGGCGAGAACATCCTCAAGCGCGCGCCTTATGTCGATCTGGTGTTCGGCCCGCAAACACTGCACCGACTGCCGGAAATGATCGACGCCAAACGCGCGACCGGCCGCTCGCAGGTGGATATCAGCTTCCCGGAAATCGAGAAATTCGACCGCCTGCCCGAGCCACGCGCTGAAGGCCCCACGGCCTTCGTCTCGATCATGGAAGGCTGCTCGAAATATTGCAGTTTCTGCGTGGTGCCCTACACACGTGGTGAGGAAGTATCGCGACCGTTCGATGATGTACTGGCGGAAGTGGCGCAACTGGCGGCGCAAGGCGTGCGCGAGGTCAACCTTCTCGGCCAGAACGTCAACGCCTATCGCGGCCCGATGTTCGATGGCGAGATCGCCGACCTGGCACTGCTGATCCGCGCGATCGCGCAGATCGACGGCATCGGCCGCATCCGCTACACCACCTCGCATCCGCTGGAATTCAGCGACTCGCTGATCGAGGCGCACCGCGATGTGCCCGAACTCGCAAGCTATCTGCACCTGCCGGTGCAATCGGGTTCGGACCGCATCCTCGCGGCGATGAAGCGCAACCACACTGCGCTCGAATACAAGGCAAAGCTGCGCAAGTTGCGCGAAGCCAAACCCGGCATCTGCATCAGTTCGGATTTCATCGTCGGTTTCCCCGGCGAGACCGACAAGGATTTCGAGGCGACTTTGAAACTGATCGAAGACGTCGGCTTCGACCAGAGTTTCTCCTTCATCTATTCCAAGCGTCCGGGCACACCGGCGGCCAACTTGCCCGACGACACCAGCGAAGCGGTAAAAAGCGAGCGGCTGAGCCGGCTCCAGGCGGTGTTGAATGCCAACGCCAAGGCGATCTCGCTGGCGATGGTCGGCAGCGTGCAACGCGTGCTCGTGGAAAAAACCAGCACGCGCGATCCGAGCGAGTTCACCGGACGCACCGAGAACATGCGCTACGTGAATTTCGCCGGCCATCCGCGCATGATCGGACAGTTCGTCGATGTGCAGATCACCGAAGTGATGTCCAACTCATTGCGTGGCCGGGTACTGACCGCCGAAACCGAAACCGTTGCATGACCGTCATTCCGGCGCGAGCCGGGATAACGAAAAACCATGACTGCATTGACCCATAGTGATTTCACTCTCGATTCCGGCGATCCCGAGCGTCTGGCCAATCTTGCCGGCCCGTTCGACGAACACTTCCGCCAGATCGAATTGCGGCTCGGCGTCGAGATCGCCAATCGCGCCGGCGTGTTCCGCGTCAGCGGCGAGCCCGAGGCGGTCAAGAGCACCGAGCGCTTGCTGCGCAGCCTGTACGAGGACACCGCGGTGGAAGCGCTCGATCCGCACAAGATCCATCTGCGCATGAGCGCGGCCAACGTCGATCGCCTGAACGAAAACGGCGATTTCGAGCCGCAGGAAATTTCCATCAAGGTCAAGCGCGGCTACGTCAAAGGACGCGGCGCCAACCAGGCAAAATACCTGCACGCCATCGCCACGCACGACATCAATTTCGGCATCGGCCCGGCCGGCACGGGCAAGACGTTTCTTGCCGTGGCCAGCGCGGTCGAGGCCTTGAACGAATCGCGAGTGCAGCGCCTGCTGCTGGTGCGCCCGGCGGTGGAAGCAGGCGAGAAGCTGGGCTTTTTGCCCGGCGATCTATCGCAGAAAGTCGATCCATACCTGCGCCCGCTCTACGATGCGCTGTACGAAATGTTCGGCGTGGAAAAAGTTGCCAAGCTCATCGAACGCAATGTCATCGAGATTGCGCCACTGGCCTATATGCGCGGACGCACACTCAACGATGCCTACGTGATTCTCGACGAAGCGCAAAACACCACGATCGAGCAGATGAAGATGTTCCTGACCCGCATCGGCTACGGCTCGACCGCCGTAGTCACGGGCGACTTGTCGCAGATCGATTTGCCCAAGCAGCAAAAATCCGGATTGAAGGACGCGCTCGATGTCCTGCGCCACGTGGATGGAATTTCCTTCACGTTCTTCACCGCGCGCGATGTGGTTCGTCACCCGCTGGTCGCGCGCATCGTCGAGGCCTACGATGCGCGCGATGGCAGGCTCGATCACGAGAGCTGATGGGGTTGAGGGATGAACATCCGTAAAGACCAACGCTAACGCACGGTATCGCCCAAGCCCTTCGACGAGCGCAGAGCGAGCGAATGAGGCAAATCAAAATTCCAGGAAAAAACTTCGCAAGCTCAATCCCGAGTCCCGAGTCCTGCCAACACCCGCCCCAATATTTGGATAAACTTGAAACAATGACCCGTGGTCCTCTCCAGCTCGTTGTCAGTGTCAGTTATGGCCTGCCGCGTGCCGGGCTGCCCGCGCCGGTCAGTTTCAAACGCTGGGCCAGCGCTGCTTGCACAGGCCGCATCCGCAAGGCGGATCTGGCCATCCGCCTGGTCGATAGCAAGGAAGGCTGCGCGCTCAACCGCCACTATCGCGGCAAGGATTACGCCACCAACGTGCTCAGTTTTCCGGCCGAGCTGCCAGAAGGCGTGGACATGCCGCTGCCCTTGCTGGGCGATCTGGTGATCTGCGCTCCGGTGGTGGCCCGCGAGGCCAAGGAACAAGGCAAGCTGCTCAACGCCCACTACGCCCACCTCACCGTGCATGGCGTACTGCATCTGCTGGGGCTCGACCACGAAAACGACCGCGAGGCCGAAATCATGGAGCAGATCGAGCGTGAAGTCCTGGCGGAATTGGGCTACGAAGACCCTTACATCGAAAGCTGAACAAGCCTCCCCGCGGCCTCTGAAACCACGGCCCCACTCGCTTCCGGCGGCCTGGCAAGCCGCCCCGCCTGCCCCGTCCGGCCCATCCTGTTAAACTGAGAGTCCCGCCGGCTCCGGCGCCTTTTGCTTCCCATGTCCGACGATCCAGACAGTCCCACCCACGAACGACGCTCTTGGCTCGAACGCCTGGGCTTGGCTTTTTCCGGCGAACCGCAAACGCGTGAAGACCTCGCCGAAATCTTTCGCGATGCCCAGGCCAACGGCCTGATCGGTACCGACACGCTGAAAATGCTCGAGGGCGCGCTGGCCGTGTCCGATCTGCAGGTCGGCGACATCATGGTGCCGCGCTCGCAAATGGTCTCGTTGCCGGCCGATGCGCCGTTCATGGACCTGATGAAAATGGTGGTCGAATCCGGCCACTCGCGCTTTCCCGCGCATGGCGATGACAAGGACGACATCCTCGGCATCTTGCTGGCCAAAGATCTGCTGCGCGGCATCGTTGCCGATGGCGGCCCCGGCCAGGTCCGTGAACTATTGCGTCCGGCGGTACTGATCCCCGAGTCGAAACGCCTGAATGTCTTGCTCAAGGAGTTCCGCCTTTCGCGCAACCACATGGCGATCGTGGTCGATGAACACGGCGGCGTCGCGGGATTGGTGACCATCGAGGACGTGCTCGAACAAATCGTCGGCGAGATCGACGACGAACACGACGAAGCCGAGGAAAGCACCATGATCGCCGCCCAAGCCGACGGTCAGTTCGCGGTGGATGCGCTGACGCCGATCGCCGATTTCAACGAACAGTTCGGCGCCAATTTTCTCGACGATGAGTACGACACCGTCGGCGGCCTGATCACCTCGGTGATCGGCCATCTGCCTGAAGCAGGCGAAGAGCTGAGCCTGGATCGCTTCCATTTCCGCGTCGGCCGCGCCGACCGGCGGCGGGTGCACAGTTTCGTGGTGAGTGTGCATGCGCCCAAGTAAATCGTTGTTCCTGGCGCTGGCACTGTTGCTGTTCTCCGGTTTCGCCCACGCGTCGCTGCGCATCGGCGTCATCACCATGGAGCCGGGCCAGGAGTTCTGGGAACGCTTCGGCCACGACGCGATCCTGGTGCAGGACACCGACAAGGGCACCGCCATTTCCTACAACTTCGGCTTCTTCGATATGGATGAGCCGGGGTTTGTCGCCAACTTCATCCGTGGCCGCATGATGTACTACCTGGTCGCCCTGCCGGTCGAAGAGGACCTGTCGGTGTACCGGCAGGAAGGCCGCGGCGTATCTGTGCAGTGGCTCAACTTCAGCGACAGCCAGGCCCAGGCGATAGCGGCGAAGTTGGCCGACAACGCGCGACCGGAAAATTCGCGCTACCGCTACGACTACTTCACCGCCAATTGCTCCACCCGGGTTCGCGATTCGCTCGATGACGCGCTCGGAGGACAACTCAAGCAACAACTGGCAGGGCGTTCGCAAGGCAACACCTGGCGTACCGAATCGGTGCGCCTGGCCTGGCCGGCGAAATGGATGGCGTTCGGTTTTCATCTGGGCCTGGCCGGTGCTGCCGACCGCCCGCTTTCGCGCTGGGAAGAAGCCTTCATCCCGATGCGGCTGCGCGATTCATTGCGCGAAGTCAAACTCGCCGACGGCCGTCCGCTGGTGGCCTCGGAGCAAATCCTGTTGCCACATCGGATATCGCTGCCTCCCGATGAGATGCCTCGCTGGCGCGTACCGGCATTGTTTGCCGGAATCGCATTGGCCGCCCTCATTCTTTGGGGCGGCCGGCGCAAGCCGCGTCTGCTTGTGGCGCTGGCCATGCCGTTCTGGCTGATCGCCGGCCTCGTCGGCTCCTTGATGTTGTACCTGTGGCTGGGCACGGCGCACTTTGCCGGTTACGGCAACGAAAACATCCTGCTACTCAGTCCGCTGAGCTTGCTGTTGTTGCCCAGCGCCTGGAACGTGGCGCGCGGACATGCGGCATCGCCACGCATGCAATCGCTGCTGTGGCTGTTGGCCGGCAGTGCGGCGATCGCCGGCTTCCTGAAGTTCCTGCCGTTCCGGCCGCAGGGCAATGTCGAATGGGTGCTGTTGCTGTTGCCGGTGCATTGGGCTCTGGCGCGAGTGCTGAGCCCCAAGCCGTAACGCTTGCTCCCAAACACCGGGCTGGTCGATGATGCGGCCATGGAAACTGCCACGCACCACGACCAATCGCTGATGGTTCGCAATGTCGCGGCCTATAGCCGCACCGGCATGCGCCACGGCGACATCACGTTGGAACAGATCAGCGATGTGCTCGCCAGCAACGACGGCGGATTCGTCTGGGTCGGTCTGTACGAGCCCAACGAGACGTTGCTGTTCAAAATGCAGGAAGAATTCGGCCTGCATCCGCTCGCGGTCGAGGATGCACTCAAGGCGCACCAGCGGCCAAAAGTCGAACCGTATGGCGATTCGCTGTTTCTTGTTCTGCATACGGCGCAGGTGGTCAAGGGCCATATCGCCTTTGGCGAGACGCACATCTTCATCGGGCCCAATTATTTGCTCACCGTGCGGCATGGGGCCTCACTGCCATTCACCCCGGCGCGCGAGCGTTGTGAGCGCAATGCCGAGCTGATGAAACTCGGTCCCAGCTATGGCCTGTACGCCGTGCTCGATTCGGTGGTCGATAATTATTTCCCGATCGTCGAGGAATTCCAGGACGAACTCAACGAACTGGAAAAAGACATCTTCGCCGAGGATTACCGGCGCGAGACCATCCATCGCCTGTACGAACTCAAACGCGACTTGAACCAATTGCGCCTGGCGGTTTCGCCGATGCAGGACATGCTCAGCCAGCTCATGCATTTCCATGCGGGCCTGATTCGCGAGGAAGTGCACATCTATCTGCGCGATGTCGTCGATCATGTCATCCGCGTCAATGAATCCACCGACACCATGCGCGAAATGCTCACCGCCGCCATGTCGGTGAACCTGTCACTGGTCACCGTTGCCCAGGGCGAGATCGTCAAGCGCCTGGCCGGCTGGGCCGCGCTGCTGGCCGCACCGACGTTGCTCACCAGTTGGTACGGCATGAACTTCCGGCACATGCCCGAACTCGGCGGGCGCTACAGCTATTGGATCATGATCGCCGTCACCGCCACCGCCTGCATTGTCTTGTATCGAGTGTTGCGCAAGGCGAAGTGGTTGTAGGCTCGCCAGCCGCGACTGTTTGGTTGCGGGTACCAAATGGATCGCCGGCGATTGATTCTTTTTGCGGCAATGCTTTGTCGCCTATCACGGCCAGGTGAACCCGCCATTGGATGGGGCGCATGATTTTTCCAGACGCATCTGAGAACACCTGTTCGATGAAACAGCCAAGCACCCGCTTTGCGACTGCGTGTTGATGCCCGGTTCGATGCCTGCTGGACGCGCATGGGCCGGCGGCTACCTCATCTTCGAGCGCAGCTTGATCGTCTCTCCGGCGACCATGAATTTCCCGTAGCCGAGATGGTGGATCGTTGCCGCCGGCTGCGCCGAAGTATCGACCCAGGCCTTGAGTACGCGAAGCACGAAGAAACAATATTTCTCCACCATGCTGGCGTCGTCGATGCGGCATTCGAGGCTGGCGAAACACTCGTCGATCAATGGCGCCTTGACGCGCTTCGCCGGACTGGGCGTAAGGCCGAATTTCTTGAACTTATCGACCTTGGCTCCAGTGCTGTTCCCGCAACCGACGACCTGTCTGGCAATATCGACTGTGGGAATGTTGATCACGCACTCGCCGCTCGTCCGCAACAAGCGGTACGAGTAATTGCGGTCGCTGACCACGCATCCGATCAATGGCGGCTCGAACTCGAGCATGCAATGCCAGGACATCGGCATCACATTCGGCTTTCCCTCTCGAGCCGTCGTCAACAGAACCACCGGGCCCGGTTCCATCAACTGGTAGACCTTTGCAAGCGCGAGCGGTTTCTTTGTCATGATTTGCTCCGGCTAGTACGGGAGAACTGCGAAGCTGGCAAGCAGTAAGAGAGCAAGAAGTGGTACGCGGCTGGTTCGGGCTTGGAAGAATCGAACGCGAGCCTTGTCTTTCGACAATCAGACCGCTCGGGTTCCAATGCGTTTGTTTTTCGCAACGGCCAATGACGCGAACCATTTCGGATTTCACGGACTGTTGAACCAGGCAACGAAGTGCAAGCTCAGAGTTTCCATCGAGCCTAGGTGACTATGCGCGGCCCAAACCGATGCCAATGGCTTTGGCGTAAGCACCGGGGCTTCCCCCGCCGGGGCAATTCAACATATCGGTTCCGCAGAACATCCAGCCACCGTCCAGCGACGTTTGCTTGGTCCAACTCGCGATCTGTGTCTGCGCCTGGCTGGCGCTGGTCGAAGTGGTGCATATCTGCGAGTCGGCCTCAAAATGAATCGCCCATAACCCGGGCGCGATGGTCAGGCCAGTCGCCTGAAAAGCATCGTTCCAATCGCCAGGATCATTTCCAGCACCGCCGTCGTAGCACTGCAGATAAACAGCATCCGCCGTACCGGGGCTCGCCTTGTTGATGGTTGTCACAAGGTTCACCCAGTACGAAGTATTCATGTAGGGGCACATGGATACTTGCATTCCCAGGCTGGAGCACATCGAAGCGAGTGCCGCACTGGATGATGTGTCGTACTCGCTTTCGTCGTCATAGTTGACAGCATCCAGTGTCAACGCCGTTTTCAGGATTGCCAGGCTTTTGTAGAGTGGATTGCTGGACCCGGTTCCATATTGATCGATCAAGCTTTTGATGTTCGCAAAGGACGTGCTGTCTCCGCCGATCGAAAGCTCTATGCGAGTGATCGAACCGTTTTTCTTGAGCGCCGCAACCTGATCCGCCCAAGGTTGCGCAGCACTTTGAAACACTCCACCCAGGACGACCTTGCTATCGTTGATGCTGATGTCGCCAGCACTATCGATATGCGCCGCCCAGATGACCACCGTGTTGTAAACACTCGCTGCGATGTCGGAGAAAAGCTGCTGTGTAGTACTGCCTTGGTAGGGAGTGTTTGCCGTATACGGGTTACCGCCTGTGTAAATGGCGATGCCTACGGTCATGGGAAATCTCCTTTCGTATCGTTGATGACTTCAATGGACCGGCCATGAACAATGCGCTTCACGAATGGTCGGCGTTTGGCATAAGCGGCAGTGCGCGGCTTCCCTCGAGCTGCCGTTTCGACAACAAGACCGCATGCTCGCTTCCACTGAAGCACTCGGATTCCCAATCCGCTGCTTAGCCCAGCGATTCGAAGCCCGGATTGAAAGCGACTTCCCACAAGTGACCATCCATATCCTGGAAATAGCCTGCATATCCGCCCCAGAACGTGGCGTGCGCGGGTTTGACGATTTTCGCGCCAGCCTGAGCGGCCTGCGCCATGACCGCAACGACTTCTTCTGTCGAAGAAACGTTGTGGCCGATCGTTAATTCGGTCGCACTGGGTTCTTGCAACGGAAGGCCGGTATCCGCCGAGATACTCTTGCGAGGCCAGAGCGCGAGCTTCAAACCGTGCTGAAGATTGAAAAACGCAACCGCCCCGTTATCGAATTCCGTACCGATGATGCCCTCGGTGTGAAAACCAAGACCATCGCGATAGAAGGCGACAGCTCTTTCCAGGTCTTGGACCCCAAGAGTGAGCAAGGAAATATGCGGTTTCATGGGTGGCTCGTGTTGTGCGGCAAAAGTACGGTTTGTGTTTCTTGTTTCAATACGCAATGCCAAATCAAGCCGAGCCGTGAGGCGGCTGGGCCTGAATGAATAAAACGGGGGCCTACCCTTGCAGCGGCCAAACGGCTCGGCAATAAATGCCATGACCGATTCTCGAGCACGGACGACACCGCAGGATGAATGAGGTCTCCGGGCGCGGTCTATACTCTGGTCCGAGTTGGTGGCAACAACTCAACAAGACCGTTTACGGAAATGCAGTCTGAACCCCGCCCAGCACTGACGCGCACGACGCAGCAACGAGGACAACACAATGACCAGTAGTGGTCCGAAAGCTCAGGGCAACAGCATCAGGTCCACGGTGTTGATGGGAAGTCTCTTACGAAATTGAGGCCTTAGGAGGCTAGGAGCCTGCACTTGCCTCGGACTCCTGCTGTGCCTCAGCTGTCTCTTGCGGCGATGTCTCGTTTAATTTGGCCTCATCCAGGCTGGCGAACCGCTGGGCGATGTCGTAGAACTGCGAGGCATCTTGAATGACGGCAAGACCCGGTAATGCTTCACCAGTTGCGCGATTAACCATGTACGCGGAGACAATGCCGATCATTTCAAGGCCGTCATCGTGGCCAGCTGCGTAGTTCCAGAATGTGGGACCGCCGCTAACACCATTAATCGCAACGCCATCGACGAGATACCTCTTGCGCGGTTGGTCGTAGTGACTAATGCGACCAGAAAAGAAGCAGGCACTCGATTGGTGCATGGCTGGGTATCCCATCCAGCCGATCTCGACGCCTGGCTTGGTGAAGTATCCGCTCCTTGTTAAAGGCAGCGTGGATGATGGCAGAGACAGATCCCCGCGGTGGAATACGATCGCAGCAGAATCAATTGAGTTGTCGAGATGAATAGCCCGATCTGCTGCGCGAAGTAGAACGGACTCGCCTGAATGGGCGTGAAAAATTCTTATGGGCTCTTCCCAGTAGTGTGCATGATCGACTACGTGAGCGGCCGTAGCGATTGCGCACAGATCAGTGGTTGCGCTTACAGATACTAACCAACCTGTGCCAGACCCTCTTGGTGTCGAGATATGCACCAGATGCGGGGTAATGGTTTCAATGCATTTGTGCCATTCCATGATGCGTCCCCTGTAAGGCCTAACGAGGCTGTAGAAAAACTCCCACGATCTTGCTGCAATGACGGCAAGCCAGCAAGGGCAGCGATGGCGCGATGCAAGCGAGTTGATATGAGTCCAAGGCTGTTGCCGGTGGACTTGCAGGCGCAGTTGATGCCAGGGATGTTTGCCCACGCACTGCATCACCTGATTGGAATTGTTAGCCCTTTCGGCCTGTCCGATATGATCTTCTCGGATGTCAGCTGCGTTTCAGCCCGTCGCGCCAGGCGATGGCTTCGAGTTCGACCCGAACTGCGTCTTCGACGGCAATCACTGGCCGCGCCTGAAATTCGAAAGCCGGGTACGTCGAACAGAACTTGTGAACGGCCAACGGATCGTCGCAGTCCACTAACGCGTACCCACCCCACTCGCCCACCCGCACTACGAACAACTCGATATTGAATCCGGCGGGCGCCTTCCATTGACCGAATACCTCAAGTATCCGCTTCTGGACATTCTCGTACTCCGCAGGCGAACCTTGCGGGCGTTCGAACCAGCTGATCATGTACTTCATAGCCATCCTCCTAGTGTTGGCACTTGGAACGATTGCTGTTTGGACGAGCTAACACCTTATGTCTTGAATCTTCCGTAGTCTAGAAACCGAGAGCTCGGTGTGCGCACCCGATAACGCTTCGGAGCACGTCACCGTAATCCAGCCAAGACCGCACACTGGGACTCACGTCTAACGCTCGAATAGTTGCGTGAGGACTCGCCTCGCACCGACACGCGTTACGTAACCGCAGATCGACAAGGATGAAGCAACCGCTGAAGCTACGGCATGAGTGTCATGCGCTCGGAGTTGACGGGAAGTTCCTTGCGGAATAATTGGATGCTTGTCGGTCAACCGACTTCACCCGGACGCAGCAAACCCGAGCAGGAGCCGAAGTAAAAGCTGTTATGCCATTGCAGTTGCACGTTGAACAGATACGAATCTATTGATGTCGGACCAGGATAATCAATGCCGGGAAATAATGGAGTTGCGAACACCCTGACCAATACGACTACAGCAACTAGTCCGGCTGCTTTTGCAAGCCGGAGCGGAACTTCTACAAGCGATGGACGGGGTAGGAAAGCAACGGCAAAGACGGCCACGCCCAGCAGGATGAAAGTGGCGGGGTGAGCCCACGGCGGCGCGAAACAAGCTGGCTGAGCCAACCAAATGCCCACTCCTACCGCGAGGAAATACCCAGCAGCGACGACGAGGAGGGGCAATTGTTTGCGACCGAAAAGCATGTATCTAACGCCTTATGTCTTGAATCTTCCGTAGTCTAGAAGCCAAGAGCCCGGTGCGCGAGCCCGATAACGCCTCGGTGCATCACTACCGTAATTCAGCCAGGGCCGCACTTGCCGCGCCATCTCAGTGCTGCCCTTAGGACTGCGGGTCGAACCCGAAGACGCGCAGTTCTTGGTCGCAGCGACAGGCCTTGGCGATGCGCGCCGCCCACGCGATGGCCTCATCGCGCGAAGGCAGTTCCAACACGGTGAAGCCGCCGTCGAGCGTGGGTGCCCAAGGATAGCCGCCCATTGCAACCGCGCCGTCAGCTGAAACGAGTATGGGCGGTACGTCTTCGTCGATTCCGCCGCCGAAGACGTAAACACTGGCGGCTTTCGCCTCATCAATCACAGCGTGTGCGTCGCGGCCCACCGCTTCCCATTCGCCATCGGGCACAACCATCGCCGCGCTTGGAAAAGAGATCAGGTACTTGGCCATGGTGCTCCTTCTGGGAATTGATGGCGATCGTGAAACCTGTGTGCGGCCTAACGTCGTGTTCAGTGGCCGTGCGGCCGATGACCAACGATAACGCGATACCGCTGCGCCCGCACGGTCCGCTGGAACACATAGTTGGCCGTCATGCTGGCGCAATGCAGTGAGCTGCATCGCCGAAAAACCAGATGGTCTGGAACTGGCCAAGACCGTTGGCCAGTTCTGGGCGAAGCCTCGCAGTGATTATTTCGTCGGTGAGCGCGGAGAAGCCGTTGCGATAAAGCAATAAATGCACAGGGCACGCGACTGCATAGCGCTTTTTCAGTTTCTTTCGCAAAGTCGCAGGCGAGACGTCCTCGCCCCACGCAACGGCAACACCTTCGCCAGAGCGCAGCGCCGCAGAAACTTCTTCTGCGAACTCCGGAGCGCATGCCTCAGCGAGCTCGAATCCCGCGGCCTCGCCTGCAATCTCGCAGATAACGTCGGGCTCGTTGTGCAAGGCCGACCCTTTGCGCTCCGACCCTGCCGCGACCAGCAAGCCGGAGGAACACACGAACTTGCGAAACATCGCAAGCTCCACGGCCCACTTACTCTCCTCAGTGCTCATTCGATGACGGCCAACGCTAAGTAGACCGTAAATACACGGCGTTGCACCGTATGGTCTATGGCTTTCTGCGGTGGGTCAAGGGTGAATTCTTACCGCTGATCAAGGCTTTGGCTGATGCAGAGGGCACGATGCGGTGGTGCAAGACGCGTGCAATTCGAACAAAGCGAGTGCGTATGAAATACACGGTGAAAATGCGGGCGTATCGGTTGCGGGAATATTGCTCCCGTAGCGAACAAGCGGGGATCGAAGCATTGCTTCTGTTGTTGTCGAAATCCGCGCGTTCGCTCTGATTTTTTGTCGAGACGCTTGCCAGCATCATCGAATCAACGGCCACCCACACTCATGATTCGATCCTTCGGCAAGCTCAGGATCACCACAAACGGATGCAAATCGGAACGTCCCTAAAGACAGTTTCGCTCGGGTCCTTCGACGGACTCAGGACGAACGGGCGAGGTAAATCGAAAGCCTCAAAAAACTTCGCAGCCTCCTGTCGCGATTGCCATCGCTCCTACAGAAAACCTCGCAAGCTTTGAGTCCCGAGTCCCGAGTCCCGAATTTCGCAGCACTCCACTCAACCCACTCAGCCGCATCGAACGAAACCCTCGCCGATGCGGCCGAAAATTCACGACTACTGCAACCAGCGCTTCAGCCACGCATTGACTGTGTCGTGCCACATCACGCTGTTGTGCGGTTTGAGCACCCAGTGGTTTTCGTCGGGGAAAAACAGGAATTGGCTTTCGATGCCTTTGCGCTGCAAGGCGGTGAATGCGCCGATGCCTTGTTCAACGGGGATGCGGTAATCGAGTTGGCCGTGCACCACCAGCATCGGTACGCGCCAGTCCTTGACGTGGTTGACCGGGTTGAACTTCTCGTAATTGGCCGGCGCATCGAACACCGTGCCGCCGTTTTCCCATTCGTTGAACCACAGCTCTTCGGTGGAGTAGCCCATCATGCGCGCATCGAATACGCCGTCGTGGCTGACCAGGCACTTCCACGGCTGCGGCCAGTTGCCGGCCATCCAATTGACCATGTAACCGCCATAACTGGCGCCCAGTGCGCAGGCGCGATCGCCATCGAGGAAGGAATACTTCGCCAGCGCTGCCGCCCAACCTTTTTGCAGATCTTCCAGCGGGCGATCGCCCCAGTGCTGCGAGATCGCATCGGTGAAGGCCTGCCCGTAGCCGGTGGAGCCGTGGAAATCGATCATCACCACCGCATAGCCTTGGCCCGCGTAGGTTTGCGCGTTCCAGCGATAGCTCCAGCCATTGCCGAAGCTGCCCTGCGGTCCGCCGTGAATGAGGAAGGCCACCGGATATTTCTTGCCGGCCTCGTAGTTGGCCGGCTTGACCACATAGCCATGCACGGTTTCGTTGTTCCAGCCGATGAATTTGAATTGCTCGAAATCACCGAAAGCGATGTCCTTGAGCACATCGGCATTGTTGACGCTGATCTGCCGCACGGCGCTGCCATCGGTACGCGCGGTGAACAATTGCCCCGGCGACTTCAGGCTGTCGCGCACGAATGCCAGCGTATCGCCAACGGCGACGAATGCGCTGATCGAACCATCACCCGCCACGCGCGTGGCTTGGCCGGCGGCGATGTTGAACGCAAACAACGGATGCTCGCCCAACTCCTGCGCCTGCGTATAAATCGTCTTGCCATCCTTCGACAACACGAGAGAATCGGCCGAAGCATCCCAAAGCGGATCGAGTTCGCGCACCGCGCCGCTGCGCAGGTTCATCGCCATCAAGGCGAAGCGGTCGGCCTCAAAGCCCGGGCGTTTCATCGCGCGGTAATACAGAGTCTTGCCATCGCTGCTGAACACCGGGCCGGCATCCCAGGCCTTGTTCGCGACAGTGAGATTCTTCGGCGTCGATTTGCCATCGGCCGGGGCAAGATACAAATCGAAGTTGGTCGACCACGGCTCGCTCTTGCCAGCGATGCGCGCACCGAACGCCAGCGACTTGCCATCGGGCGACCAGGCGTATTCATCCGCATCGCCAAAGGGCTTGGACGGCACATCGCCATCGATGCCGGTGGAGACGCGAACCGGCTCGCCAGCGAGTTTTCCATCCGCGGCAAAGTTGGCTGCGAACAATTGGTTGCGTCGGCCATCGGCCCAGGTATCCCAGTGCCGGATGAACAACTTGTCGAACACCTCGCCGCTGGCCTTGCGTGCGCTGTGGTCATCCACGCGCTTTTTGCTGCAGGCGAGATCCGCGCAATCGGTGAAGACTTCGAAGGTCAGCGCGATCGATTTTCCGTTCGGGGAAATCTTGTAGCTGCCCACATCGAGCGGGTAGCTCGACAATTGCGTCGCTGTGTTGCCATCGACCGGCTGCGACCACAACTGCATCGAGCCAGACTTGGCCGACAGGAAGTACACCGTCTTGCCGTCCGGCGAAAAGCTCGGGCTGTTGACGTTCATGCCATCGGCGGTGAACCGCGTTGGCGGCGCCGCGTCGCGCGCGAACAAATCCTCGATCCACAAGCCGGTGCTGGATTTGTTGTTGGCAAAATCCACTTGCCGCACGGCGAACACCAGTTTGCGGCCATCGTGCGACAGCGCCGGGCTGGATACGCGTTCGAGCGTGGCCAGATCGCGTACATCGAACGGCCGGCCGGCCTGTGCCGACAACGGCAGGAACGCGGGCAATAGCAAAGCGAGAAACCAGGGACGCATATTCATCTGTGGACCCATGCCGTGAAGGGGGCTCCATGGTAGGTAGGCGCGCCGGTTAAAGCAAAGCCGGCCGCCCCGGCCGCCGGGTTGGCTATACTCGGGCCTTTCCGAATCTGGATCTGGAGCGTTGTCCGTGAGCCCAATTGCCGCCGCCCCGCCGATCGACGCCCTCGCTGCCATGCCCGCGCGCGAGGATTTCCTCGGCCATCCCAAAGGGCTTTACGTGTGTTTTTTCACGGAAATGTGGGAGCGCTTTTCCTTCTACGGAATGAAGGCATTGCTGCTGTTGTTCTTGATCGAACACCACAAGTTCGGCGACCGGGTCGGTTACGACGTGATCGGCGCGTATGGCGGGTTGGTTTACTGCATTCCGGTGATCGGCGGCCTGCTCGCCGATCGCTACCTGGGCATGCGCAAGGCGGTGATCTTCGGCGGCCTGCTGCTGGTGCTCGGTCATTTGGGCATGGCGATCGAGGGCAACGCCGCGCAATCGGTCAACGGCGCGATCGTGCGCGATGAAGGTGCGCTGCGGTTTTTCTACCTGTCGTTGTCGCTGATCATCATGGGAGTGGGTTTTCTCAAGCCCAATATTTCGACCATCGTCGGCAAGTTGTACGCGCAGGACGACCCGCGCCGCGATTCGGGTTTTTCGCTGTTCTACGCCGGCATCAATCTTGGCGCGCTGTTCGCCTCGCTGGTGTGCGGTTATCTGGGCAAGACGCTCGGCTGGCAGTACGGTTTCGGCGCGGCGGGCATCGGCATGGGGCTGGGTCTGATCATGTTCATCTGGGGTCAGAAATACCTGCATGGCCATGCCGAATCGTCCAATCCCGAAGGCCTGGCCGCACGCACGATGATCGGCCTCAATCGCGAATGGAGCATTTATCTGGGCGCCCTGCTCGGTCTGTTGCCGGTCGCCGGGCTGATGTGGGCGGTGGCCAATGGCGCGTTCACGCTCGGTGAGCATATTTCGTTGGCGCTGGGGCTGATGATTCTGGTGATGTTGGCAGTGTTGGCCTGGTTCATCTGGTTCACCTTGTCCAAATGCACCAAGGTCGAACGCGAACGCATGATCTCGCTGATGGCGTTGATCTTCATGTGCCTGGTGTTTTTCACTTTGTACGAACAGACCTATGGCAGTTGGGTGACTTTCACCGACCGGCTGCTGACCAAGGATTTATTCCCGAGCTTCGTGCGCGCTGAAACCGAGATCGTCTGGAGCAGCAATTGGCTGGGCAATGCCGGTGTGTTCTTCGGCCACTCGCCCTGGTCGATCTTCTCGCTGCTGCTGGCGCCGATGTCGTTCATGCTCGCCGCCAATCTGTCCGAGCGCAGCGAAACCTCGCCGATGCCGAAACTGGTATTCGGCGGTGCCTTCGTGCTGATGCTGATGTTGATGGTCCGCGACTTGCTGGTGCTGCCGCAGAACGCCAGCTCGCTGACTTACCTCGGCGCGCTGTTCATCGTGCTACTGGCGCCGATCTTCACCGGCCTGTGGGGTTGGCTGGACAAGTTCAATGCCAACCCGAGCAAGCCGATCAAGAGTGCGATTGGTTTGATGTTCGGCGGCCTGGCCTTCATCCCACTGGCGATCGCCGCGCAACAGGCGGGCGCGACCGGCGAGTTGGCGAGCGTGTGGTGGCTGGTACTGGCCTACTTCGTGCTGGAAGTCGGCGAGATGTGCCTATCGCCGGTCGGCCTGTCGGCGGTGACGCAATTGTCGGTGCCGCGCGTGGTCAGCCTGATGATGGGCACCTGGTTTTTGGCGACCGCGTTCTCGGAAACCTTGGCGGCCTTGTTCGGCAAACTCGCGGCGATCGATGTTCCTGAAGGCACGGTTATGAACGTCGCCGACGCCGCATCGAAATACGAAGGTTTGTTCTGGCTGATGATGTGGATCGGATTGGGCTTTGCCGCGCTCGCGTTCATCGCCTCGCCGCTGATCAAGCGTGGTATGCACGGGATCAAGTGATCCGGTCGCGATGCGTGAGCGGAATGGAAAACGGCGCCCTGGGGCGCCGTTTTTATTGCATTGAAGTAATTCAAAACCAAAAGCACTTTCCCGTGCGAATTGTTTTGCAGTAGCTGATCGACGTTACGGAACGTTCGCCTCAGCCAACTCTCCAATCACCTCGCGCAATCCGATCCGCCACTCCGGCAGACGCAGGCCGAAATCGGCGGCGAACTTGCTGCAGTCCAGGCGCGAGTAGGCCGGACGCTTGGCCTTGGTCGGGTATTCGCTGCTGGGAATACCGATCAGGCGCGGCGCACGTTCGATGACTTTCGCACCAAGGGCTTCGGAGCAAACGGCCGAAGCGAACTGGAACCAACTGCATTCGCCATCGGCGACCACATGCCAGGTGCCGCCATCGAGCTCGGGACGCTTGGCCAATGCCAAAGCGGTGGCCGAAGCCAGCCAGCGCGCGGGCGTGGGCGAACCGATCTGATCGTGGACGATGCGGATTTCATCGCGCTCACGCGCCAACTTCAAGGCGGTGCGCAGGAAATTCTGGCCGCGCGCGGCATACACCCAGGCGGTGCGAAGGATCATGTGCCGGCAGCCGCTTTCGCGCACGGCATTCTCGCCGGCGAGTTTGGTTTTCCCGTATACACCGAGCGGCGCGGTGGCATCGTCTTCACGCCAGGGACGCGTGCTCTGGCCACCGAACACATAGTCGGTCGAGTAATGCACGAGTTTGGCATTGCCTTCGCGACAGGCGGCGGCGAGTTCGCCAACCGCTTCGGCATTGATTCGCTGCGCCAGCGCCGGTTCGTCCTCGGCGCGATCGACCGCGGTATGCGCGACGGCATTGAGTACCAGCGCGGGGCGATGCTGGGCCATCAACGCGGACAAGGCGCCGGGAACGGCAAAGTCGATCTGCCCGCAATTTTGCGCGCCGGGAAGTTTGCCGCTGAAGGTGTAGGGCAATATTTCGCCGAGCGGCGCGCAGGCGCGATGCAGTTCATAACCCAGCTGACCATCGGCACCCAGCAAAAGAATTTTCACGGCAAAAACTCCGGCAAGCGTTCAGTGGCAATTTCCGATAAAAACGGCGCGGCGGCATCCTTGTCCGACAACAACGGCGCGCTGACCGGCCAATCGATCGCCAGCTCACCGTCGTTCCAGCGGATGCCGGCATCGGCCTCGCGCAAATACGGCGCGGTGCACAGATAGTGGAACACGGCGTGCTCGGAGAGCACCACGAAGCCGTGCGCAAAACCTTCGGGAACCCAGAATTCGCGCTTGTTCTGTGTGTTGAGAACGACCGCCGTCCAGCGCCCGAAATGCGGTGAACCTCGGCGGATGTCCACCGCCACGTCATACACCTCGCCTTCGAGCACGCTGACCAACTTCCCTTGCGGCTGCGGCCATTGGTAATGCAGGCCGCGCAATACGCCGCGCTCGGAAATGGACACATTGCTCTGCACGAAATTCATATCCAGCCCGTGCTCGGCCCAACGCGGTTTGTTCCAGGATTCGTAGAACGCGCCGCGGCTGTCGCCGAACACCTGCGGCTCGATGATCTTGCAGCCGGGCAAGTCGGTGTCGATGATCTTCATTCGATGCGGCCGTGTTCGAGCAGGCTCAGCAAATACTGGCCGTAGCCATTTTTGGAAAGCGGCGTGGCGAGCGCGCGCAGTTGTTCGGTATCGACCCAGCCGTTGAAGTAGGCGATTTCCTCGGGGCAGCAAACGCGCAAACCTTGGCGCGCTTCGATGGTCTCGATGAAATTCGAGGCCTGCATCAGCGACTCGTGCGTGCCGGTATCGAGCCAGGCATAGCCACGGCCGAGTCGTTCCAGGTGCAGCGATCCATCATTCAGATAGCAGCGATTGAGATCGGTGATTTCCAGTTCGCCGCGCGCGGACGGCTTGAGACTCGCGGCATAATCGCTGGCCCGGTTGTCGTAGAAATACAATCCGGTCACTGCATAACTGGAACGTGGCTTGACCGGTTTTTCTTCCAGGCCAATGACCCGGCCGGAGCCGTCGAACTCGGCCACGCCGTAGCGCTCGGGATCGCGCACCCAATAGCCGAACACGGTCGCGCCGCTCGTGCGCGCATCGGCATGCTTGAGCAGTTCGCTAAAGCCTTGACCGTGGAAAATATTGTCGCCAAGCACCAAACAGCTCGGCGAACCGGCAAGAAAATCGCGGCCGATCAGCAAGGCCTGCGCCAGACCATCGGGCGAAGGTTGCACCGCATATTCGATGCGCATGCCCCATTGCGAACCATCGCCGAGCAAGCGCTGGAACAGGGCCTGCTCATGCGGCGTGTTGATGATCAGCACCTCGCGAATCCCTGCCAGCATCAGCACGCTCAGCGGGTAATAAATCATCGGCTTGTCGTACACCGGCAGCAGTTGTTTGCTGATGCACTGCGTGATCGGATACAAGCGGGTGCCGGAACCGCCGGCGAGGATGATGCCTTTGCGCTGCATGTTCAGGCTCCCTGGCCGATGCGTTCCAGACGATAGCTGCCATCGAGCACGCGCCGCACCCAGTCCTGGTGCTGCAAATACCAATCGACGGTGCGCGCCATGCCCTGTTCGAAATCCACCGTGGGCCGCCAGTCGAGTTCGCGCTTGAGTTTGCCGGCATCGATTGCGTAGCGGCGATCGTGCCCGGGGCGATCCTTGACGTAGGTGATCTGCGATTGCCTCGACTGCCCATCCGTACGCGGACGATGTTCATCGAGCAATGCGCAGATCAGCCGCACCACGTCGATGTTCTGCCGTTCGGCATCGCCGCCGACGTTGTAGGTCTCGCCCACGCGTCCGGCTTCGAGCACGCGCCGGATCGCCGCACAATGATCGCTGACGAACAGCCAATCGCGGACATTCTTGCCATCGCCGTAAACCGGCAATGCCTCGCCGGCGAGCGCTTTGTGGATGATCAGCGGAATGAGTTTTTCCGGAAACTGGTAAGGACCGTAATTGTTCGAGCAATTGGTGGTCAGCACCGGCAAACCATAGGTGTGGTGGAACGCGCGCACCAGATGGTCGGATGCCGCCTTGCTGGCCGAATACGGCGAATTGGGCGCGTATGGAGTTTGTTCGGTGAACGCGCCGGTGTCGCCGAGCGACCCGTACACCTCGTCGGTGGAAACGTGCAGGAAGCGAAACCGCGTGCGTTCGGATTCGGGCAACTCGCGCCAGTAATCGCGGGTGGCTTCGAGCAGGCTCAAGGTGCCGACCACATTGGTCTGCACAAAGGCCGCGGGTCCATCGATCGAACGATCGACATGGCTCTCGGCGGCGAAATTGATCACCGCCTCGGGTCGATGCTCGGCCAGCAATCGCGCGACCAGCGCGCGGTCGCCGATGTCGCCGTGAATGAAAGTATGTTGCGGGTGGCCGACCACCGATTCGAGCGTGTCGCGATTGCCGGCATAGGTGAGCGCATCCAGATTGACGATGCCGACACCGTCGCGCGCCAAGGCCTCAAGAACAAAATTGCCGCCGATGAAACCGGCGCCGCCGGTCACTAACCAAGTCTTCATTCACCCAACCTGTGGATTTTTCGAGCCTGTGAGCGCTGCGTCCCCGGCGCCGGCACGGATCGGGCATTTCCGGCCACCTCGGCCATCGAAGGCGGATCGGAAGCCTGGCGGATCGGACTGGTAGTCAATTGCCAAGGGCCGGGGATATGGATTCCGGCCCCCATCACTACCGCCTTACCTTCCGTGGGCGACATGGGGCTGCGCAGGCACCGATTGTACGCAATCGGCGCCTGACTCGGGACTCTTGCGAGACGCCGTTCCTGAATCATCGGCATCTGGCTGGGCTGGCCGTCCGGGGCCTCGAAATCCGTAGCCATGATTTGAACTGTATGTCGCGAGCGCAGGTTGGGCCTTTTCTTTGAGCCCAGCGGTCGCTTTTTCGTTCATATAGTTAGGATTCCTTTACACGTATTCCTCATTGGATCAATATGAAGCATGGCTATTAAGTCGTCGTCGCCTTGGAGCGAAACGCCACCACTCACCGCACGAGTTGTCAGCGCAATGAGCCGTATCGCGAGCGTCATGCGTGCGGGAATGTGGCATGCGGCAACCGAGGAAGGGCTCAATCCTGCGCAAGCGGATGTCCTGGAAATACTGTACCTGAGGAAAAAACCGGTCCGCCTGTCATGGCTGGCGCAGCAATTGGGTGTCAGCAGCGCCAGCGCCAGCGATTCGGTCAGCGCTTTGGTCGGCAAGGGATTGGTGGAGAAGACTCCGGCTCCGGACGACCGGCGCGCAGTGGCGCTGCGCTTGACACGCGATGGCTTGACGGTTGCCAAGCGTTTGTCGGGTGCGTTGCAGTTCGTGGCCGACTCCGTCGGAACGCTGCCCGATCCACAGCAGCAAGTCTTGTTCGATTCGTTGCTGTCGGTCATCGGCACGCTGTTGCGGGCAGGGCATTTCCCCGAGCTGCGAGCCTGTGTCGGCTGTAGGTACTTTGTCGCCAATGCCCGCAAGGATGCGCAACGTCCGCACCATTGCAAGTTCGTCGATGCGCCGCTGCCCAAGTCGATGCTCAGGCTCGACTGCGCCGAACACGAACCGGCGGCTGCGCCCGTCGCCAGCGCCAACTGGAAGACGTTGGTCTCCAAGTGATGCAGCGCCGCGCATGACCGGCCTGCGCTGCGGATTCACGCGCGGGCTGGCGTTGTCCCTTTCGACGCGGCGCACTCGCCATCGGTCTGCGTTTTCGGACGACTGGAAAAGCCATAGCGTTTCAATCGCCATACGCGCGATTGCAAAATGCTCGGGGAAGCCCTGATTCGTTTCCATTCATGGTTCAACCCTTCGACATGCTCAAGGTCGGGGCGAACGAGCGAAGCAAATCGGAACTTCCTCAACGTCCACGCCGGGCCTTGGAAGATTTCAACTGTTCGGTGATCGCATCGATGTAGTGCAGCAACGGGTCGCGTTCGGAATCGGAGAAGGCCACCGTTCGCACAAAGGTGCGAACATCGAGATCGGATGCGCACTCGCCGTTCTCGATGCAACGCTGCTCCTGGAACAGGGTGAATGGACCGCAGACTCCTTCGATTTCGCAAGCGACCACAGCCGCGGCCGCGGCCCGGTAACTGCCGATCTTCGGATTCCACGGCTTGTCATCGACGTTGAATGGCGCCTCGTACTTTTCGGCCAAGCCGCGCTCGATCACCGCATCGATTGCAGCGAGCCGGACCTCGCGTTCATCACTGTTCGCGGCCAGATCCCAAATCTCCTTCACTTTTGCGTTTCTCGACTTTCCCCAGCCATCCCTGCCAAGCCGCTCGACACTCGACAGATCGTCGCCGGACGCAGCCAGTTCCGCCTGTGTTGCTTCCACCAGGCCAAGCACCTCCCGATCGTGCAACCTCGGGTCCGAACACATCGCCTGAAGCCGCTTGCGCGCTTCATTCTGCAACCGCAGTTGTTTGGGTTCTCCGCCAGGCGAAGCATTGGCATACCGGGCACGCGATCGATTGAATCCATCACACGTATTCACCAGTTGCACCAGTGAAGATGTCGCCTTCGAGTCGGCGGCTTCCACCATCGGCAGCAGGCGGTTCGTCACCGCGACGGCGCCGGGGTCGGGCACGTCGTTGGTGCCGGAAACGGGGTTGTGCATCTTCTGCTGAGCTCGCAACTCGGAAACGTCGATGACGTGCTTGGGAATTTCGCCGATTTCAAACTGGTGGCCTGGCGATTGGCCAACCGCCCTCCCCGGCTCGAAGATCACCCACGCGAGCCCACTCAGTGCGGCGAGGGCCAAGACTGTGATCAGCGCCCGCTGAAATCCACTTCCATCCCATCGCATGCGCCAATCATGAAAATTGAAGGCAGCCATATGAATTCCTCATCACGCCTTGATTGGTGGCGTGGACCGTCTGTATTTCATCGCTGAGCCGCGGCAAAAAACTCCAGGTGATCGACGGGACCGACCACCTGGAGAAGCTTTGACCAACTCAGTATTTCCAAAGACCCTTGAAGTCGCTCCAGCCCAGGATGCGGGCGATCGGATGGTTGGTATCGACCCGGACCTCATTGAGCCTGCCGCTGTCGCCAGGACGCGTGCTTTGAGCGGTGTAGTCCGACAGCAGATCCTTGTTGCCGACCACTACCGTGCCCGTGCCGTTCCATCCCAGGTACGCGCTTTTCATCGCCGACCACAGACTGGGCATGGTCGCCGGCGCGAAGCTGATGTGGTTGATGTTCTGGCAGTTGTTGGCGCAGGTCGTGGTAGTGACGTAACCCGACCAGCTATGCGTGGCCACATTCAATTTCCAACCCTCGGCCGCTGTCTTGTTGAAGACCTCGGTCAAGTTGCTTCGCATCTGGGAATTGCTCGCCGACAAGTACGAAGCCGGCCCGACCGACTGCGGCATGTAATAAGCCACGCTGTAGGGTTTGCCGGATTCCTCGACAATTCTTTCCATCGCGAACATCGCCGACGAGAAGCTGTTGCCGGAGCCGTTGATGACCAGGCTGCGGCTGTCCTTCATGTAAGTCATCGCCGTTTTGGAATCCACCATCTCCGAACGCGACCACGTACCGTTCGCGTTCTTGCCGATGATGTAGAAACCCTCGCGTGACTTGTCGTTGCCGGTGATGTCCTCGCCCAGTCCTAGCGCAACGCCCGATTGCTGGAATGCATTGGATTTGCTGGACAGACCGCTGTAGTCGTAGAACTGCATCCAGTTGTAAGGCGAAGGCAGATTGGGATAGCTGCCGTCCATCGGAGGTGGCGTCCAAGCTTTGGCCGCATCCTTCACCCACACCCAGCCGCCGGTCGGGTGAGGATCCAAGGGCACCAATCCCCAACCTTCGGATGTCACTTCACCGGCCAACACCGTCCGATCCACCTGGTAGTAGCGGGGAGTGAACAGCGCGCCGTAGTCCACGGTGACAGTGGGCAGTCCGCGCCAGGATCCTGAAATCGTGAAGCCGCCATCGTTCCAGGGCGAACCGGGGATCCGGTAGGTCGTCCCGACGACAAATGAGCTCGTATCGGCTTCGTACGCACCGATCGCGCCCATATTGTGGTTCACCGCTTGCCAACTGGAATTGGGACCGAGCAATTGGACAATGCCGTAGCACTGTTGATAGACGCGAATGATGCCGGTGGCGCCGCTGATCGGCAGACCCGTGTTCTTCATCCCGCTCCAGCATCCACTCGTACCGAATGGCGGAGATTCATCGGTGACCAGCGGTATGCCTTTATAGCTATTGGGCGTATTGCCGAAGAAGCCGCGATAGAACTTGAACCAATACGGATCAGAGTCGTACAGCTTGACCTTGTGCAGATTGGCCAAGTCGATTTCGATCACGAAACTTTCGCTACCTGTGGGCAAGGCGATGGGAATCACATTCGTGACCACATCCGTCCAGCGCAATTCGGTGGGTTCCTGGATCGTGGTGGACAAGGGCGGCATGCAGGTGGATGCAAAGTCCACTCCCGTCAGGTTCGACGAGACGGTGCCGGTGAACGAAGCCGGCGAGAACGTGCAGCCGGCCATGCTCGGAGTCAATGTGTAGGTTCCCGGAGCCAGATCGGTGAACACATAGGCACCTGTCGCCGAGGCCGTGACAGTCTTGCCGCCCGCCGTGAGCGTCGCCCCTGCCGCCGCACTGCCCACGCTGCCTGACACTGAATAGGCGCAGTTGGCGGTGAAGTTCAATCCGGTCTGGTTCGAGTCGATGTTGCCCGTGATCGAAGCCGGCGAGAACGAGCAGTTGGCCTTGCTCGGAGTCAACGTGTACGTTCCCGGACTCAAGCCCGTGATCGTGTACGCACCGGTGATCGATGCGGTGGCCGTCTTGCCGCCCGCGCTGAGCGTCGCTCCTGCACCCGCACTGCCTACGCTACCCGAGGCCGAGAACGCGCACGTGGCGCTGAAGTTCTTGCCGGTGACGTTGCCGCCGCTGATCGTCACCGGCAGCGAGGTCGGACTGAACGTACAACCGGACTTGAGCGCGGAAACTGTGTGCGTGCCGTCTCCCAAGCCGCTGATCGTGTACGCGCCAGTCGATGATGCTATGGCCGTCTTGCCGCCGGCACTGATCGTCGCACCTCCCGCGGCACTGCCGACACTGCCGGAAATGGAATAGCTGCACGTGGCCGTGAGATTCTTGTTGGTCGCATCCGGACCGAGCGTGACCGACAGGCTCGTGAATGTGCAGCCAGACTTGCTGGCAGTCACCGTATACGTGCCTGTGTCCAATCCGGTGATGACGTACGAACCCGTCGAGGTGGCCGTGACCGACTTGCCACCCGCGCTCACCGTCGCCCCACCCCCGGGGACACCGACGGTGCCGAAGATGGCGTAAGAACATGTGGTGGTGAAGTTCTTGCCGGTGACGTTGGCCGAGGACAAGGTGACCGACTGCGACGACGGTGAGAACGTGCAGGCCGGTTTACTGGCTGTCAGCGTATACGAACCCGCCAATAACCCGCTGATCGTGTAGGCGCCGGTCGATGACGCTGTCGCAGACTTGCCTCCGGCACTCACCGTCGCGCCCACACCCGAGCTGCCCACGCTGCCCGCGATCGACAGACAGGGTCCCGAGGTGAACACGACATCGCTCGGGGTGGCACCCGAAGTGATCGTTCGCGTGATCGAAGCCGGGCTGAAGCAGGTTCCCGACTTGCTGGGCGTAATCGTGTAGCTGCTGCCACCAGTGATGTTGTGGAAAAAATAGTTGCCGCTGCTGTCTGCGGTGTAGTTGGTCGAGTCAACCTTGATTGTCGCGGACGATGCGCCGGTACGCACTTTCACCGAATATCGCGTGCCGATCAGCGTCGATCCGGTACCGGAAGAGTCCATCGCATATACATCGGCCTTGAAACTGCTCCAGGAACTGATGTCCGGGAATGTGTACTGGAATCCGTGATTACCAGTGATGCCATTAGCTGCGTTGACATCCGAGCGATATACGTTCGCTGGTCCCTGGACATGCAGCACGCCGTTGATCTTGAGCTGCATGTCGATCGACGTGCTTTTGGTGTCGGGATCGTAAGCCCATCCGCTGACCCCGTTGGTTCCGGTACTGATCGAATCGACCACGCCAACCGGAGCGGCGGCCCATGCCGCGCCCTGGCAGAGGCCGAAGGCCAGGAGAACCGGGACGATCCGGCGCAGCGGCGAAGCCCATCCGCGTGAACCGGAACATCGTCTCGTTCGTACATATTGTTGTGTGTGTGACATTTGCAAACTCCCCTAAAGTGATGAATTCAACCGTCCATTCGTGATTGCCGGACCCCTTCCTGGTTGTTCCGACCGTTCCGACATCGATGTGCCATGCCGAAAAGAGCAAATGTGCGTCCCCCGCCCGCCGCACCGCGATTGCTCACATGACATGAACCTTCCACGCCCTATAAAAATAGGAGTCCTATGTCAATGTGGCGCATGTTCCCGCAAGCGATGCGACTTTCACCCCCAATCGAAGGCCGTTTTGTAGGGAGGACGCTATCGCACGGCCAGCATGCTGTAAAGGACTCCTAACTATATAAATCGATAAAAGCACCACAAAACCCAAAAAAATCGCTGGTATTTCACAAATCATCGACCTGCGGGTATTTCCGAGGCGAGCAATCGCCGGCCGGACATGGCCCAGCGCCGCGCCAAGCGCTAGGGAGTTCCCCCTGCAGTGGATCTCTCATTCATCCGTGCCGAATGCTGACAACGCCACGGCAACGGGCGATATCCGAGGGCGAGGCCAAAAACGAAAAGGCAGGAGCCCCGGCCCCTGCCTTTTCGTTGATCCATGGTCAACTAAATAGCAAGCAATCAGAACGGAATATCGTCGTCGGGGAACGGTTCGTTGTTGCCACCCGAGGACATCGGCGCGCTGCCGCGTGATCCGCCGCTGTCGCGGTCATAGCCGCCGTAACCACCGCCGCCCGAGCTGCGTTGCGGACGCTCGCCACCGCCGCTGCGTTCACCGCGTTCGCCACGTTCGGCGCCGCCGGGCATGCCGCCGAGCATCTGCATCTCGTTGGCGATGATGTCGGTGCTGTAGCGCTCCACGCCCTGCTTGTCGGTGTATTTCTCGGTACGCAGCGAGCCTTCGATATAAACCTGCCCGCCTTTTTTCAGGTACTCGCCTGCAATCTCGGCCAGGCGTCCGAAGAACTTCACCCGGTGCCACTCGGTGCGCTCTTGCTTCTCGCCGTTCTTGTCCTTCCACGACTCGTTAGTGGCGACCGAAATCGAGGCCATCGCGCTGCCGCTTTGCGAATAGCGCACCTCGGGGTCCTTGCCCAGTGTGCCGACCAGAATCACTTTGTTGATACCACGGGCCATGGCCTGTCCTCGTAAATGAGTGTTGCGAACAGTCTAAGTATAGCCAAGCCCCGGCGACCGCCGCGATTTTCCGGCTTGCCCGTAGGAAAACGCCCCGATCGATCCGGCCCGGCCAGGGGCGCTGCCGCTATAATCGGCGCATGTCTGTCATTCCCGCTCTACCTCGCCCATCCGGTATCGCCGATATTCAGGCTCTGGCCGCACCGGATATGGCCCAGGTCAACGCCTTGATCCGCGACCGGCTCAGCTCCGATGTCGTGCTGATCAACCAGATTTCCGAACATATCGTCGCCGCCGGCGGCAAACGGCTGAGGCCACTGCTGGCGATGCTGGCCGCACGCGCACTCGGCTATGCCGGCCGCGAGCATCACCAGCTCGCGGTCATCATCGAATTCATCCATACCGCGACCTTGCTGCACGACGATGTGGTGGACGAATCGGACCTGCGCCGCGGACGCAGTACCGCCAATGCCCTATGGGGCAATGCTCCGAGCGTGCTGGTCGGCGATTTCCTCTATTCGCGGGCCTTCCAGTTGATGGTCGAACTCGATCGGATGAGCATCCAGCGCGAGTTGGCCGATACCACCAACGCCATCGCCGAAGGCGAAGTACTGCAATTGCTGCACGTGCATAACCCGGAAACCACCGAAGCCGATTACTTGCGGGTGATCGAGCGCAAGACCGCAGTGTTGTTCGCCGCCGCCACCCGATTGGGCGCGCTGATCGCCGGTGCCGACGAAGCCATGCAACAACGCTTGTCCGATTACGGGCTGAACCTGGGCCTGGCCTTCCAGATCGCTGACGATGTGCTCGATTACACCGCCGATGCACAGGCGCTGGGCAAGAACCTCGGCGACGATCTGGCCGAAGGCAAAGCCACATTGCCGGTGATCCATGCACTGAGCCAGGCCAACCCGGCGTTGCGCGCTCGGCTAAGCGAGATCATCCGCAATGGCGATACCCACGCCTTGCCGGAAGTGCTGGCCGCGATCAACAGCAGCGGCAGCCTGCAATACTGCCGGCATGCGGCCAAACGCTACGCGCAAGCCGCGCAAACCGCCCTCACCGGCCTGCCCGACAGTGAGTGGGTCGATGCATTGCGCGGCTTGGCCCACTACGCTATCGATCGCAATCATTGAAGCAACGGTGAGTCAGTCTTGCCCTTCGTCCTGAGTTTTGGCTTGGTGAAGGGCTGATGGGTGCATCTAAGCTATTGAATCAAAAGAGTACCTGATTCACCTCGATTCGCGGTGATTCCGAACTTCGCGCAGGGTCGAATAATGGATGGAGGCGGCCCTGGGCATTCAATGTTCTTAAGGGGCTATGGCCCTTCGCTTAAGCTCTGCGTGCTCTAGATGCTTTTGACCATGATTCCGATGGTTCCTGACCAGCGTGCTGGTGATGGTTCGCTTCTGTCGACTCAAAGCCGGCAGCGCCAATAACCATAGCAACACAACAGTTCTATTCCGAGAAGAAGCGGAAACTGACCCATAGAGCGCAGTACTCACAGTAAGCGGCCACTGCCCAGAAAGCGAAACGTTGCGCAAGACATACGGTGCTTTCTATAGTGAGGGCATGCCTAAGGTAAAAGAAAATTGCGTCAACCAAGTCTTGGTAAACGAGATGCTGCGATATTCCAAAGCACTGCAGCCTCTTCCCGGCGATGCTTTGGATGAGTTGCGCGAACTCGAAACGCTGGACGTCCAAAAATACACAGAAGCCGACGTACGGGCTGAGATTATCGACCCAATATTAAAAATCTTGGGCTATAGAAAGCAAACTAGCTTCTCAGTGGATCGCGAGAAACACCTCAAGATCGTGGACCAAGACGTTTACATCGACTATAGCGTGATGCTTTTCGAGGAGAACTTCTGGATTATCGAGGCAAAGCGCGTCAAACGTAAGGCACTGAGGTTCATCGGAAAGGAGATGCTACAAGGTCTTCAATACGCATCGCATCCTGACATCAATGCCGCACTGCTTGTGCTGTGCGATGGACGACTGTTCGAGGTCTATGACCGCGAGGAGTCGCTATCTATGCCCGTAGCGCGGGTCAAGGTGAAGAATCTCGTAGCCGAATTCGACACCCTGCGGACCTTACTTTCCCCCTGGCAAGCCTGGTTCTTCCAGAAGCGTCGGCTTCTACGCTTGATCGACAAAGTGCTCGACCACGAGATAAACATGAGTAGGCTAGAGGAACTTCGACGTGATGTGAATCGGCGTCTTGTCGACAAGCGCTCTGTAGTGCTTCGTAACTTCCAGCAGATGGCACCTCTAAAAAAAAGCGGAGACGATGCCGCAGAAAGACTTAGTTCGGCGGATACACGCGAGCTGATAGATCTGCATTTTTTCTTGCCGAACAGCGTTCGAAACCTGAAAACGATCTCTCAGAACTTGGTCGCCCGTGCCAAGCCGGGTGCGTTCGATATCCTCTTTTCGGCCTTCCCAGAGCAACCGCGCGATACGAATGACACCTATTGGGCAAGCGCGTTACATTTCCTGCTTACTTTAAATGCCTCGGGAAAAGTAGCGGATATGTTCCCTGGCTTCCTCGGTCCCCTGCGAGCAGAAGCTAAGGTCAAGTCTGCGTCCGAGAACCTCATCAGGCTGTGTCTTTCGACTTTTGATGGTAATGCCGCACGAAAATCCGTTCTTCAGTATTCGGCGTGCGCGCGTCGCGTCGCAAAGATCTTGCTGGTTACCGGCTCCGCCATATTTGATCTCGGGAAAACCATGCATTTGCTGGTGCGGAACACTGTGGATGAGTTGGACATATCGCAATTCCTATCATCGCCTGAGCGCCATAACCTGCTGAACCTCGACCAAGTGCAGTACCAAATGACGGCTCGATTTTGCTTGCAATGCCAGGATGACCAGAATCGGTTCCAAACGGAGCGTGCGAAACAGCGACTCAAAGAACTCTGGCGAACGGAGCATCTGCTACTCGGAGACGGTGTCTCCTACCGAACCGGTCTCGTTGCCGCGAACCTCGGCGAGATCCATCCGACCGAAGCAGCATGGGTCGTGTCTGATGCGCTGGGGCACGCTTGTCTTTGTGTGATCGGCGAGTTTCCTGAATGGGTTGATTTCGTCATGGCGCAACATCGCTCGGACGTCGAACGCTTGGCTCGGCACAGGTCATGGAAAGCGCGAGAGTTGTTAGGCATCAAGCGAGAGGAGGCGCATCCACATCTGACGGCCGAAGAATGCGCTCATCACTTTTTTGATGGTGATCAAATGCTGTGCCGATCGCTTGTTGCCGGGTACGGGCTCGCATCATTCCTGCGAAGTTAGCAGCGTTACGTAGATCTAAGGGCGGATCGTGAGTTAGATTTTACAGACAACGGGCACTGAACCAGTCGCCGTCAGTCGAGATGACCTCGCTTTTCAGCCAAATTGTTGTTAGCGCCGAGGTCTGCTATTGGCGATTTTATTGAAAAACTCGCCAGTTCCAAAACCAGGACGATCTCTGACCTCATAATGCTTGCGACAATGCGATTCTGTGTCTCCTAAAGGGTATCAAATGATCAGAAAATGACTGTCGCAAATACTCATAATGTGGTCATCCCAAAATATCGAGTTTTTCAACAGAATCGATCGACACCAACCCTCAATCAAAACCAACGCGACATTCGCCGTCTTCCAAAAACCGGTAATCAACATTCCCGACGGCCCGAATTCTCACGAAAGCGCTGCAGAATTTCCGCTACTGATTTTCAAGCCACGCCCAACCCCGGAATCGCGCTGATGAGTTGCGGATCGAAGCCGGCGAGCTTGGCGAAGTGGCGGCCGCGTTCGACGTAATCTTTGTAGCGCGGAAAACTCGGCGCGCCCGGCGAGAGCAAAATCACACCTTCGTTTTCCAGCAGTTCGCGTGCAACGCGCAGCGCGTCGTCCATCTCGGTTGCTTCGATCAATGTGAAACGGCCGTTGTTGGCCAGCGGCTTGAGTTGATCGTGGATGCGCGGTCCGTTCTGGCCGATCGTGATCACGGCCCTGGCCGGATCGGTCGCCATGCGGTCGGCGAACACGCCCCAATCCACACCGCGATCGTAGCCGCCGACGATGATCGCCACCGGCCGGCCCTTGAAACAATCCAGCGCGGCCAGACTGGCATGCGGCGTGGTGCTGATCGAATCGTTGACGAACTCGATGCCCTCGCGCGCGCCGAGCGATTGCAGGCGATGCGGCAAGGGCTTGAACTGCTGCGCATGCACCGCCAACGATGCCGCGTCCAGGCCCAATGCTTCCAGCGCCGCCAAGGCCGCGCACAGATTCAGGCGATTGTGCCGGCCCGGCAAGGGCAGGCTCCGCACATCCATCACCTGCCGAGCGCCGCGATACAACAGGCCATCGCGCAGATGCCAGCCATCGTCGTGGTTGAACCAGATCACGCGCGTGGTGTCTGGCACTGCAAGATTCACCAAACGCGGATCGCCGGCATTGAGCACGGCCGTGCGTGGTCTCGCGGCAGTCACCAATGCCAGCTTGTCCTCGAAATAGCGTTGCTCGGTGCCGTGCCAGTCCAGGTGTTCGGGAAAGAAATTGAGCACCACCGCCACTTCCGGATTCAGCGCTTCGCGCGCTTGGTAGCTCGACAGTTCGATGGCCCAGAATTCCGGCGCCGGTTCGACATCAAGCAACTCCAACAGCGGCAAGCCGATGTTGCCCGCGAGCGCGGTGCGCCGTCCGGCCGCGCGCAGCAGATGCGCGATCAACGCAGTTACCGTGCTCTTGCCCTTGGTGCCGGTGATGCAGACGGTGCGTTCGCGCGGATGCTCGGCGAACCACAAGCGGGTGCCGCCGATGAAGTGCGTACCGCGCAGCGCCGCATCGACCGCAGGCGAGGTGTAGGGGCTGATGCCGGGCGATTTGATTACGATCTCGAAGCCGGCGAGCTTGTCGCCATCGACCGACGTTTCGATCAACAGGCCCGGGTCTTCCATCGCGCGTAGTGCGGCGGCCTCATCGTCGGAACAAAACACCGTGATCGGCTGGCGCGGCAAGCGCCAGCGCAAGGCGGCCAATGCAGCCCGGCCTTCGCGGCCGTAACCCCAGATCGCTACTTTCTTGCCTTCAAGCTCGGAAAGTTTCACGCAGCCTCTCCCACAAAGCATCGGGTATTCCGTGAACGTCCGATGCTTGCAGCAGCGGCGCCAGTTTCAATTGGTTTTCATCGAGCTGCGGACGAATCTCGCGGGCAAAGCGCGCCACCAGCGCATCCTCGCTCCAGCTCGGACTGCCGGCCAGCGCGGCCATCGCCGCGCGCGACTCCTGACCCTCGCCCACGCACTCGAATGGTTTGTGATCGAGGTATTCAAGCAACGCATCGAAACCACTGGCCTGTTCGGGCTCGTCGAGCAGATTGCGGCCGAAGATGCCCATCAGCCGTGGCTTGGGCATGAACGGAGCCAGCGCCAAGAACACGAAATGGCATTTGGGACACACGCCACACCAACGCTGCGTCGGACGCTCGCCGAGAATATGGAAATTGCGGTTGCAACTGGAGAAATGCGCGTCGTAGCGATCGATTTTGGTGAATTGCCGCGCCACCGCCAACTCGGAGAATGGCCGCAGCAACGAGAAATAATGCAACTCGGCGGCAACGTGTTTTTTCAGGTGCGCCGCGAAATCGCGCTCGAAGGCCCAACCTTTCGACCACTGGTGATTGACCTCGCCGGTGCCCGGAATCAGGCTGCCGTAACTGGCCGAGCGCTCGTTGGAGAACACGACCTGATCGGCATTCACCAGCACCGCCGCCAAGGCCAGGATCGCCGAGTTCACTGCGGTCACTGGAATGTGTCCGTTGAGCGCGCCGAGTTTGTTCAACTGGAACAATTCCGGCGCCAGCGTGCGGCCTATGTTGAGCATCGGCAAGCCGGTGCGTTCGGCGCAGGCCTTGATCAGCGGCGAAGAACCGATCCAGGTGACGGTCTGTTCGATGCCGGCGCTGCGCAAGGCTTCGATCGACACCAGCGAATCCTTGCCGCCGCCGATCGCGACCAGGGCGTGGTGTCTCAATCCGAGCGGCGTGTTGCCCATGCCCGTGGAAGCGGATGACGCTGCCGGCGAATCGTGCGGAAAAATTATTTTCCCGCGCAGGCTCATGCCGTTGCGATAGGCGAATTCTCCCAGACCGTTTTCATAGACCTCGGTCAGGAACGCCGCCGTCGCGGCATCGATGCCATACGAGTCGATGCGGATTTCCGGCGGCACCGCGGCCTTGTAATAACTCACACCGGCGATCAGATGCAGCAAACGCAAAGCCTGTTCGACGGCCGCCGCACGCGCGGCATCGAGTACGAACGGCGCGCCGGGAATACGCACGCGCTCGATCAGTTCCGGGCCATCATCGAAGGCATAGACCAGACTCGCTTCACCGCTGTCGGCATCGAACCGGCAGCGCACAAAACGAAACGCACGAATGGATTGGCGGTCGAAACTCAACTCAGACATCCCACACTTCCTCGCTCGGCAATTGGCGCAGGTTGTAGCGATTGGCCATGACGAAACCGTAAGCGCCGGTATTGGCGATCAACAGCACATCGCCCTCGGCGGTGGCCGCGGGCAGCGAGCGGCGGCGGCCGAGCACGTCGCCGGTTTCGCAGATCGGTCCGACCACTTCGGCCAATGCACAATCGAGGTCGTCAATGCGGCTGAGATTGGCGATCTCGTGCCACGCGTTATACAGCGCCGGACGCAACAGCGCATTCATGCCGGCATCGACGCCGATGCGGCGCACGCCGAGTTTGTCAGCGACCTGCGTCACCTGCGCCAGCAGCACGCCTGCTTCGGCGGCCAGGTAGCGGCCGGGTTCGATCCACAGCGCATACTGCGGCCAGGCATTCTTGATCTCGGCCATCGCCTCGGCGAAGACGACGACATCGAGTGCCTCGCCATTGGGCTTGTACGGCACGCCCAATCCGCCACCGGCATCGATCGCCGAAACCGTGCCGATCCGCTCGGCCAGTTTCACCAGTTGCGCATACACCTGCGACCAATGCTTGGCATCGAAAATACCGCTGCCCACATGCGCGTGCAGCACGGTGATGGTGGCTTTCGCATCGCGTGCGGCGTCGATGAACTCTTGCAGCGCATCGGCGGGCAAACCGAACTTGGCCTCGCGTCCGCCCGTGCGTACTTTCTCGTGATGGCCCAAGCCGTAACCTGGGTCGATGCGCAGCGCGATCTGCCGCCCGGCGAACAACTCCGGCCAGTGCCGCAACGGATACGTGCTGTCGAGCGTGACCCACACCTTGCGCGCCAATGCGGCGGCGTATTCCTCGCGCGGCGCGAAGCTGGGCGTGAACAACACCCGGTCCGGATCGAGCGCGGGCAAGTGCGCGAACAGATGATCGAGCTCGTCCTGCGATACGCATTCGAAGCCAAAACCCTGGGCATCGAGCGCGCGGAGAATTCGCGGATGCGAATTGGCCTTGAGCGCGTAAAGGCGGCGATCGATCGCGGTGATCGAGGCCAGGGCCTGCGCGCGTTCGCAGACCGTGGGCAGATGGTAGATGTAGCGCGGTGTTCCGCTTTTGGCCGCTTCGAGCAGGCGCGCACTTTCGCGCCGCCACCAGGGCAACGCCTTCCGGGTTCCGACAGGCGCCTGGATCTGTCGCCAGCTCGGTCCGAAAACTTCGAGCGCATCCACCGGCATCGCGCCGGAATGGATCAGCAGCTCATGCAGGCGCGGCATCAGGCCATCGACCAACGCTTCGTCCACCACGAAGGTGAGGTTGAGATCGTTGGAGCTTTGCGAAATCAAATGCACGCGCTCGCGGCCGAATTCACTCCAGATATCGGTGAGTTTGTGCAGCAGCGAACGCATGCCGCGACCAACCAGCGTCACCGCACTGCACGGCGTGATTACTTTGACCCGGCACACCTGCGCCAGGTCGGCGCAAAGCGCATCGAGCACATTGGAGTTGACCAGGTTGTCGGAAGGATCGAGCGAGACGGTGACGTTGGTTTCCGACGAACCGATCAGATCGATTGACAGGCCGCGATGCTTGAACTGCTCGAACACATCGGCCAGAAAACCCACCTGCTGCCACATGCCGATGGTTTCCATCGACACCAACACGATGCCCCGGCGCGAGCTGATGGCCTTGACGCCGGGCAAGGTCGCGGCACGATGGTCGATCATCGTCCCGGCCATGTCCGGGCGCTCGGTATCGCGAATCCAGATCGGCACGCGTGCCTCGCGGCAGGGATAGATACAGCGCGGATGCAATACCTTCGCGCCGGTGGTGGCGATTTCCTGCGCTTCTTCGTAATCGAGCCGCGACAGCAATCGCGCATCGGGCACCACGCGCGGATTGGCGCTGAACATGCCCGGCACATCAGTCCACGTTTCCACGCGCACGGCCTGCAGCAACGCGCCGAAATACGCCGCCGACGTGTCCGAGCCGCCCCGGCCGAGAGTGGCCGTGCCGCCTTCCGGGCTACGGGCGATGAAACCTTGCGTGATCAACAGCGGCGCATTGCCGTTGAACCGCTCGCGCCACGCAACATCGCTTTGGTAGTGGCAGGACACCGACAAGTGTCGGGACCATTCGTTCTGATTGGGCAAGGCCCGCGCCTGCAGCCAGTCGCGGGCGTCGAGCCAGTCCACCGGCAGTCCCTGCGTGCGCAGATAAGCCACGCCCAGCGTGGATGAAAGCAGTTCGCCCTGCGCCAGCAATTCAGCTTGCCAATCGAGCGCGGCGCTATCGCGGCGCGGATCGCTGCCGAGCGATTGCAAGATCGCCAAGCGTTCGCCCAAAACGGTATCGGCATCGATTTCCAGTTCGGCACAAAAATCGCGGTGGCGCGTCACCAGGTCGGCAATGCGGCGCGAAACTTCCTGCGTGTCGGCGTGATGATCGATCACCGCCTGCAATTCGTTGGTCACGCCCGAGAGCGCCGAGACCACCACCAATACGCGCAATCGCTCATCGTCCGCGCGTTCGCGCATCAATCGTCCGATGGTGTCCCAGCGATGGCGGCGGGAAACACTGGTGCCGCCGAATTTAAGGACGATCCAGTCGGAAACATTCGCGGCGAAGGACATGGTCGAGGCGATATCATGGACAGGCGCATCTGCGCAGACCCAGGAATGATAAACGATGCGTGCTTCCCGCCGCTTTTTGCAGCTCGATGTGTTCGCCCATCGCCCCGGAACCGGCAACCCGCTGGCAGTGGTGATCGATGCCCAGGACCTGGACGGCGCGGCGATGCAGGCACTGGCGAACTGGACCAATCTGTCGGAAACCGCATTCCTGCTACCGCCGAGCCGGCCCGAAGCCAGCTACCGCGTGCGCATATTCACGCCACGGCAAGAGTTGCCCTTCGCCGGTCATCCAAGCGTGGGCAGCGCGCATGCGGCGCTGGCCGCAGGATTGGCCGTACCCGAGGACGGCCGCTTGATCCAGGAATGCGCGGCCGGCCTGTTGCCGGTGCGCATCGAAGGCCATGGCGCATCGCAACGGGTTTTCGTGCGCTCGCCGCCCAGCCGGATGATCGGCGGCAATGCCGATCCACGCGCCTTGGCAGAGGCGCTCGATGGCCTGACGCTCGGCGCCTTGCCCGCCACGATCATCGACAACGGTCCGCGCTGGTGGGTGATCGAGCTGGCCAGCGAAGCCGCCGTGCGCGAGATGACGCCCAATCTCGCCGCCATCGCTGCGCTGACCCTGAGTACGAGCGCCGTAGGCCTGGCGGTATTTGCGCACAGCACGCAGGCCGATCATCAACTGGCGGTGCGCGCCTTCTGCCCGGCCGACGGCATTCCCGAAGACCCAGTCACTGGCAGCGTCAATGCCGCGATCGGTGCGTGGCTGCAACAAAACTCTGCATTGCGATCGAGCCGATACATCGCCAGCCAGGGCCGCGAGATCGGCCGCGACGGCATGGTCGAGGTGGAGGTGGAAGCATCGGGCGATGTCTGGATCGGCGGCCAGACGCAAACCGTCATCGAGGGCACACTGACGTGGTGAGTGCGCGCGAGGCTTTTCCGTTCTACCAGATCGATGTGTTCGCCGAGCGCGCGGGCGCCGGCAATCCGCTGGCGGTGGTGCTCGATGCCGGACGCCTGAGCGACGCGCAGATGCAATCGATAGCGACCTGGTTCAACTTGGCCGAAACCACCTTCGTGCTACCGCCCGACGATCCGTCCGCCGATTACCGCGTACGCATTTTCACGACCCGTCGCGAAATCGCCTTCGCCGGGCATCCGAGCATCGGCACTGCACATGCTGTTTTGGCTGCGGGCCTGGCCACACCGCGCGATGGCTTGTTGATACAGCAATGCCAGGCCGGTCTATTGCCGATTCGCGTGCAGACAGGCGATGCCTTGTCGGTGCGCGTGCCGCGCTCGCGCATCGTGCGCTATGCCAGCGATGGTGATGTCTTGTTACGGCACATCTTGACGGAAGGCGACACTGGATTTATCACGCCGTTCTTGGCGGAAAACGGTGTCGGACCTATCACGCCGGTCTTGGCGGAAGGCGGTGCTGGACTCACCGCGCCAGTCCTGGTCGAGGGCGGACGCCGCTGGTGGCTGGCCGAGCTGCGCGATGAAGCCAGCGTGCGCGGCTTTCGCGCCGACAATCAGGCCATCGGCGAGCTTGCGCAGCAAACCCAGAGTCTGGGCCTGTGCGTGTTCGCACGTTGCCACGGCCAGGCGCACGACCTGGTGGTGCGTGCGTTCCCGCTGGGCGTGGGCATCGTCGAAGATCCGGCCTCCGGCGCGGCCAACGCGGCGATCGCAGCGTTTCTGGATGAAGCGGATGCGTTGGGCGAGCTCGGAACTTCCTTTCGTGTCAGCCAGGGCCGCGAGATCGGCCGCGATGCCACACTGCTGCTGCACATCGACGCCGAACGCGAGGTCTGGGTCGGCGGACACAGCCAGACCGTGGTGCGTGCGCAACTGAATTGGTGATCGAAGGAATTTCGTCTGCGAAGGATGCGAAAGGCGCAAAGAAAGGCGAAATAGGAAATACGCGAGCGAGGCAACAGCCTCTTCCCGAAGGAACGAAGAAACGGTTTCGTAGGAGCGATGGCAATCACGACTCGAGGTTGCGGTGATTCGGAGTTGTCGTTTTCTTTTGTGAAGTTCTTTTTTTGGCGGATTCATTCCGGCAAGCACACGAGCGAAAGGTAGCCGCTGCCGGGATAGGCATGGTCGCGACTTCCGTCGCTCCTACGCGCCGCTTTCACAAATCGCGCTGCATACCCGATTGCATCCACTAATGAAGAAGGGGCCTTTCGGCCCCTTCTTTTTCAGCATGATGTTTTGACTTGAAGATCAACGGTAGGCGACGTTGTCATCGACCGGCTGCACGTCCACGCGAACGCGAATCGTCTTGCCGGGGTGATAACCAGTGACCGCGTGATAGGTCTTGCCGGCGTAGCGATAGGTCACGTTGTAACCGGAAACGCGGTCGTCGTCGTTTTCGTATTCGGTCACCGTGCGGCAGCGCTGGACGGAACCACCGCCGCTATAACCGTCGCGTGCATGTTGATTGCGGCTGACGTTGTTGCCAACCGAACCGCCGATCACCGCACCGGCGATGGTGGCGGCCTTGCGACCGTCGCCTTTACCCGCCAAGTTACCCAGCGCGCCACCGACAACGGCGCCCAGCACCGTGCCAGGAGCATTGCTGCGGTTGTCGCGATAGTAGCCATCGTTGCGGCCATAGGCCGGCTCGTTCCAGCACTCCTCGCGCTGGATCTGGCGCGGTGGGTCGATGATGGGATCGACGCGAGTCACCTGCGCCACATCGACGGTGGGACCATTGTCGTAATAGTCCGGCCCGTAACCGTTGTCGTAACTATCCCGGTTGCCGGCAACCGCACTGGCCGAAACCGCCACCAGGACAAACGCCAGAGCACCGGCGGCGAAACGTCGATTGACGCCTGCGGTGCTCGCCTTTCGAATCGACTCTGCCGTTAGCTCGTATGCTCGTTTCATGGAAGACTCCAAACGCCTGATTGGCGTGGAGGCCACATTACAAATCGTCGGCTAACCGCACGCTGAATTCATTGGCGCCGGCCGAGTCCGTTCACCCACGCGACAGTCCGCGCAGCAATCGAGGCGGCGCCCTTGCCCAACAAGGGCCCGACATGGCTGGCCTCGGGAAGGTCGATGACCTGGGCGGAAAATGCCTGCGCCAACTGCAACGACAATGTGTGCGGCACGTCGTCATCGCGACCGGATGCGATCACCAATACCGGGCATCGCGGCGGTGCGATCGCGACACCCGCCAATGTCTCATTCAACACGGCTCCGGATTCATCGCGCCAATGCCGGAATGCGAACAGGCACGCGGCCGCATCGGCATCCGGCAAGGCTCGTCGCGTACCGGCCAGCGAGGCTTCGCGCCGCCACGGGACAATCGCCGGATAGGCGTCACGCACCGGCATCCGCGCATGCCAAGGCGCTGGCGGCAGCGGATTGATCAACACCAATGCATCGGCCAGATCGCCATCGATCAACGCCAATAGCCCGCCCAAGCTCGCACCGACCAACACGCGCGGCGCGGCCAGCGCCAAAGCGGCCTGACGCACTTGCGCCGAGTAATCGGACAATCTTGTGCCTGCCAGACCAACGACCGACGGCTGAAGATTCGGCGCTGCAACAGCCAAGCCAGCCGCGCTGAACACGCGCGTCCAAATCTTCCACTCCCACCCGCCGCCACCGGCACCGTGGATGAACAACGCATTCCCGATTCGCTCAGCCAAGATTCGCTTCCAGGTTCGATATCGCGCCAGATACATGTCGATTCGTGACCCTCGCACACGATACTCGCAAGAGTGCCGGCAACGCATGCAATGGCGTTCGCGACTGGTTGACGATCAGGCCCGCATTCAAGACATCGGCGTCAACAGCGCCAGAACGCGAATTATGCGCGGCTTGACCCTGACCGGCGGCGGTGAAACGCTAGGCGTGTCCGGCAGACACCGGACCGTCCGCCATGACCGACGCGCGGTTGCCTGCACTGGCGACCGGATGCAGCGCCTCCGTAGCGCCGGGCATGACGTCCTCAATCCCTGTAGCAAGGAGAGGTCGTTATGTCCTATCGCACCGAGCAAATCCGCAATGTGGCCTTGGCAGGCCACTCAGGCGCCGGCAAAACAACACTTTTCGAAGCCCTGCTGCATGCCGGCGGCGCACTCCAGACGGCAGGCAGCGTCGAACGCGGAACCACGGTTTCCGATTTCGACCCGATGGAAAAAACGCGCGGGCATTCGCTAAACACCGCCATCGCCTCCATCGACCATACCTTCACCAATCCGGCGACCGATACCAAACACCCGATCCACATCAATCTCATCGACACGCCCGGCTATCCGGATTTTCGCGGCCCGACCCTGTCGGCGTTCTCGGCGGTGGAAACGGTCTGCATCGTGGTCAACGCCAGCAACGGCATCGAGCACGGCACGCAGCGCATGATGGAATACGCCAAGGCGCGCAATCTGTGCCGCGTATTGGTGGTCAACCGGATCGACGCCGACCCGGGCAAATTGGCGGCGCTGATCACCCAGTTACGCGAGCGGTTCGGCAACGAATGCCTGCCGATCAATCTGCCCGCCAACAACGGCAGTGATGTCGTCGATTGTTTCTTCAATCCGACCGGCCAGAGCGATGTGGAAGATGTCGCCACCGCGCACCAGCGCATCATCGACCAGGTGGTGGAGATCAACGAATCGGTGATGGATCGCTACCTCGAACAAGGCGAGTCCGGGTTGTCCGGGCAGGATCTGCACGATGCCTTCGAGCAATGCCTGCGCGAAGGCCATCTGGTGCCGATCTGCTTCGTGTCCTCGCGTACCGGCGCGGGAGTCAAGCATTTATTGGATTTGGCCGAAAGGCTGTTCCCCAATCCGCTCGAGGGCAACCAGCCTCCGTTCACCAAAGGCACTGGCGCCAATGCGCAACCGATCGTCGCAACGGGCGATGCGAAAGGACATGTGATCGCCGACGTGTTCAAGATCGTCAACGATCCCTTCGTCGGCAAGCTCAGCGTGTTCCGCATTTTCCAGGGCACGGTGAAAAAAGATTCGCAGTTGTTCATCGACGACGGGAAAAAAGCATTCAAGGTCGGCCATCTGTTCAAGCTCAAGGGCAAGGAGCACATCGAGATCGAGCAGGCCATTCCCGGCGACATTGCCGGCGTTGCAAAAGTCGAGGAAATCCATTTCGACGCCGTACTGCACGACTCGCACGATGAAGACCAGATACATCTCGAACCGATCGAATTTCCCAAACCCATGTTCGGCCTGGCCATCGAAGCAGCGACCCGCGGCCAGGAACAGAAACTCTCCATGGCCCTGCATCGCCTGGCCGAGGAAGATCCCGGGTTTTTGATCGAACACAATCCCGAGCTCAACGAAATGGTGATCCGCGGCCTGGGCGAATTGCATCTTCGGGTAATGATCGATCGCATGAAGGAGCGCTACGGCGTGGAAGTGAAATCCCGCCCGCCGCGCATCGCTTATCGCGAAACCATCGGCGCCAAGGCCGAAGGTCATCACCGGCACAAGAAGCAAACCGGCGGCGCCGGTCAGTTCGGCGAGGTGTACTTGAAGATCGAACCGCTCGAACGTGGCGCGGGCTTTGAATTCGTCGATGCGGTCAAGGGCGGCACCATTCCCGGGCAATTCATTCCCGCGGTCGAAAAAGGCGTGCGCCAGGTATTGCTCGGCGGCGCGATCGCCGGCTACCAGTTGCAGGATGTGCGGGTGATCGTCTACGACGGCAAATACCACACGGTCGATTCCAAGGAAGTCGCCTTCGTCGCCGCCGGCAAGAAGGCGTTCCTCGATGCCATCATCAAGGCGCAGCCGCAAATCCTCGAACCGATCGTGCACCTGAGCGTGTCCGCGCCCGAGGCGAACATGGGCGATGTCACCGGCGGCCTGGCGTCCAAGCGCGCGCGCATCAACGGTACCGATTCGACGCGCGATGGCGAGATCGTGATCAAGGCGCAGGTGCCGCTATCGGAGTTGACCGACTACGCGGCGGAGTTGAAAGGCGCGACCGCAGGACGCGGCCGCTATCACCTGGAGTTCAGCCACTACGAGCCGGTGCCGGGGAGTGTGCAAAAACAATTGGTCGATGCCTACAAGCCCAAACCCGAAGAGGACTGATGTCTTCGAGTACACCCATCTCTCGTGCGAGAACGATGGCAATCGCGGCTGGAGTTGCCGCATTCGGTCAGAATGTCGCGACTGCCATCGTTTCTGCGGATGAAAATCATGGGTACGAAAGCCAAGACCGCCGACACCGCATTGCGACTCGAACAGATCCCCAACATCGGGCCATCCATTGCCGATGACCTGCGCGCACTCGGCATCACCGAGCCCAGACAACTGATCGGCAAGGACCCGTACCAGCTCTACCAGCGCATGAGCGAAATCACCGGCGTGATACACGACCCTTGCCTGTGCGATTGCTTCATCTCAGCGGTGCGCTTCATGCAGGGCGCACCGCCGCTGCCCTGGTGGCATTACACCGCCGAACGCAAGGCTCAGTTGCTGAAGCGGTAGCTGAGCTTGACCAGGAACTGCTCGCTATCGCGCAGCGAGAAGGCATCGCCGAGCAAACCGCCCAGCGAACCGCCGGCGTTTTCCTCGAAACCGAAACCGCCGCGGCTATAGACCACGAACAAATCCGACAGCGGCGCCAGTTCGTAGCGATAGCGCACCTGAAAGCCGAGATTGCGCAGATTGAAATCGGGCACCGGATCGTCCACCGGATGCGGACGGCCATCGCCGGAAACGCGCCAGGCCTGCTTGAGCCGGGCATCTAGCGCGATGGTTTCGAGCTTGATGCGCAGTTCCTGGCGCGAGCCGATCAACCATTGCAGGCCGGCACTGAAGCTGGCCTGTTTGCCGCGATAAGTGCCGAGCAGATTGTCCTCGCGCCACAGCAGCCAATCGGGCAGATACAAGGCATCCAGGCCGACGTTGAAACTGAGATTGTCGTTGACGTGGAAGGTCGGCTGGAAATACAGCTCCACTTCCGAACTGCCGACGCCCTCGAAGCCGGACTGGCCGATGCGGGCGTTGCCGTAGAAGCTCCAATGTCCACGCCGCGGCCGGCTGCGTTCGTAGAACGCCAACAGCCGTGCCGGCAGATGCACCAGGCCGTGGCCGCGCGTGATTAGATCGTTGTACCCAGACGTCAGCCGGGTGATCTCGAAATACTCGTCGCCGCCGCTGCGCGTGACGCTGTAGCGATTGATCTGCGCCGCGCCGAAGATGCGCACGCCATGATCGTTGTAGCGCATCGACGTGGCATAGCCCCAATCCTTGGAACGATAGCCCGAGGACTCGGGCAGATCAGTCACGCGGTGCTTGATCTCGTAGCGCAGGTAATTGAAGTTGTTGCGGTCGAGAAAACCGAAATCGTTGAGCTGCAACTGATCGCCCAGATGCACGAAATACAGTTCCTGCCGCCAGCCGCGATTGATCTCGTTGTTGATCCGCATCTGCATGCCGTTGTCGCGTGAACTGACACCGCCTTGCGTGATGTCAGAACCGGTCCACTGAGTCACCACGTTCCATTTATCGTTGGGTTTCCAGTGATGATCGAGTTCGAGCACATTGGCTTGCCGGTCCAGGAACGGCCGGTTGACCTGGGTCGCCAGCAATCCCACATCCTGCACGCCCAGATCGTGGGTCACGCGCAGTGCGTAGAAATCGCGGCCGGCCGGATCGGCTTCGTTGGCGGCGAACACACCGTAATTGGTCGCACCGACACTGCCATTGAGCTTGATCGCGGCGGTCACATCGCCCGCGCCGCTGCCATCATCGGCCGAACCGCCGACACGGCGGGTGTAAATCAGGCTGCTGTTGCCCGCACCGAACGGCACCGTGAACACACTCTGGTTTTCGGTGAAGAACGGCCGCTTGTCGCTGAAGAAACTTTCCACCGCATCGAAATTGACGACCAGATTGTCGCTTTCGACCTGGCCGAAATCGGGGTTGAACGTGGCGGTCAATTGGAAATTGCCGCTGGGTTTCCAGTACAGGTCGGCTCCGGTATCGAACTGCGTGCCGCCATTGACCCGGTCGGTCACGGCAACGACATAAGGCGTAACCGCGACCAGGGCCTGACTGTATTCGGTGATCGGAACCGGACTGAAATCCGACAAAAAGCGCGTCCGGTTGAAACTCGCCGCGGGCCACGCGACCCGCTCGCCGGTCGAGCCGATGACCCGGTCCAGATAGATACCCAATGTGCGTTTGCCATCGACGCCTTTTTTCATCGGCGCGATATGCCAGGGAATCAGCATCTCCGCCGACCAGGTATCGCCCTCTTCGGAAACCGCGTGTTTCCAGGTGCCGTCCCAGTCCTTGCTGAACCGGTTTTCGTTGCTGATCACCGCATCGACGATGCCGTCGGTGAGATTGAGCGTGAAGTTGTAGCCGGTGCCGCCGTCGCCGTCGAAATCCACCATCAGGTTGACCCGATCGACCTGCGCGTCTTCATCACGCTGCGTACGCTGGCGTGTGCGCGGCACGCTGGCCGTCTGGGTATTGCGAAAGGCGATCGCCAATCCTTCCGGCGTCGCCAGCACCCAGGCCTGCGTCGGATACGGGCTGTCGGCGCCGCTGAGCGGCTGGACCAGCTTGAAATCGGTGATCTGAAGCGCCTGGGACCATTCCGCCTCATCCGGCCGGCCGTCGATGATCAATTCGGCCTTGGCTGGCGCGGTCGCCGCGGCTGCCACCAGCAGCCATGCAGCGGTCGTGTATCCCATCGCAATCTCCCAAAGGCAAAAAAAAACAAAAAATGGTGCGTGTCGTTGGGGTTTCAGATGCGAAAGCGGGCCAATACGTTGCAAGCCTGCCGAAGCCGGCGAAACCTGCGGCATTGTTGGCTTGGTCTTGCCGCCGATGCGCGGCCCGAAAGTCACGCCCGGCCATCGCCGGACGCAAGCGCGGGGCGATCACGCCGCCCCGTGCCGCGATGGAAAATCAGTCCGTGGCTTTCTTGCGCTTGGGCTGCAACATGGTGCCGGTGCAGTTTTTCGCGCCGCAGCGGCAGGCCCAGAGTTTTTTCATGCGCGCGGTATGCGCCTCGGCCAGGACGATGCCGTAGTTGTAGGTCAATTCCTCGCCGGGTTTGATCGCACGCCGGGCTTCGATGAACACTTTGTCCTTCATCGGGTCGCCGTTTTCGTCTTCCTCGACCACCGCCTCGCAATTGGGATTGCAACTGTGATTGATCCAGCGCGCGTCGTTGCCATCGACGTTGGCATCGATCACGTAGGTGTCATTGAGTGTGAACAAGAATGTGTGGCCGGTATCGACATCGTCGGCATACACGCGATCGACCTCGGTATGCGTGCGGTGCAGGCCCTTGTACTGGATCAGGCGGGTGCCCTTCTTGATGGGCTCGACGGCGAAGACACCATTGCCGTGGATGGCCGAGCGGCGCGTGACGATTTTCGATGACATGGGAAATAGGCGCTGGGGACAGCGGCCATTGTCGCCTACTTCCGGCCCGCGTGTCGGCCTGCCCGATTGTGCAAACAGCGCAGTGCCGGGCGACAATGCCGGCCATCTCGGGGGGCTATCGCATGAATGCACTGGAAAGCTGGCACGAAGAAAAACAATCCGCCTGGCTGTACCGCACGCTGACCGACGTCGAGCCCGAAGCGCGCATGTCCGCGTTGTTCAAGCAACTCGGCGAAGCGGCCGAAGAACAAGCCTTGCATTGGGCGAAGATCGCCACCGAAGCCGGACAAACCCTGCCCGCCTTCATCCCCGAACCCCGCGCCCGCCTGGTCGCCCTGCTCGCGCGCCGTCTCGGCCCCCGGCGCATCAAGCCGGCCTTGGCGGCGATGAAAGTGCGCGGCCTGTCGGCCTATGGCAGTGCGGCGCCAGGGCACGCCATGCCCACCTCGGTGACGCAGATCGGGCTGAGCCACAAATCCCTCGGCGGCGGCAATCTGCGCGCGGCCATTTTCGGCGTCAATGATGGCCTGGTGTCCAACGCCAGCCTGATCCTGGGCATGGTCGGCGCCAGCGCGAGCACCGGCACCGTGCTCGCCACGGGCGTGGCCGGATTGCTGGCCGGCGCGCTTTCGATGGCCGCCGGCGAATTCGTTTCGGTGCGTTCGCAGCGGGAGATGTTCGAGTACCAGATCGCCCTGGAAGCGGACGAGCTCGAAGAATATCCGCAGGCTGAAGCCGAGGAACTGGCCCTGATCTATGCCGCACGCGGGCTGCCGATCGAGGAGGCGCGCGCGGTCGCGCAACGCCTGATCGCCAATCCCAAGCAGGCGCTGGATGTGCTGGCGCGCGAGGAACTGGGGCTCAATCCCGACGATCTGGGTTCGCCGGTCGGTGCGGCCAGTTTTTCCTTCGTATCCTTCACGGTCGGCGCGCTGGTACCGTTGATGCCGTTCTTCTTCGGCGCGGTACTACCCAACGCTGCGTACCTGGGCGGCTCGCTGGCCGGACTGGGCCTGTTTGGCACGGGCGCGGCGATGAGCCTGTTCACCGGGCGCAATCCCTGGCACGGCGGGCTGCGCATGCTGCTGATCGGCGGTGGCGCCGGGGCACTGACCTTCGGCATCGGCTCCTTGCTGGGTACCAGCCTGGGCTGAACGGCCCACACCATCACGTACGGCCGTATTGAGCGGGCCGGGGCTATACCGTACAATTTCAGTACTGATTAAACCGTGCTCACTGCCCGCCATGCTCCGCGTCACCCGACTCACCGACTACGCCACCGTGGTACTGACCGCGATGGCCGAACACCTCGACCGCGTGCACAGCGCCAGCGATCTGGCCGATCGCGCCCGGCTGGAACTGCCCACGGTCAGCAAGGTGCTCAAGCCCTTGGCGCATGCCGGTCTGGTGGAGAGCTTTCGCGGCAGCAACGGCGGCTACCGCCTGGCCCGCGCGCCCGAACAGATCAGCCTGTACGAAGTGGTCGAGGCGATCGAAGGCCCGCTGGGCATGACCGAATGCTCAGGCGAGCACAGCCAATGCGAATACGAAGCCCATTGCGGCGTGCAAACGCAATGGCGATACATCAATGACGTGATTTCCGACACTTTGCGCGGCATGAGCCTGGCCCAGATGCTTCCCGAGCCGCCCTCGCGCAAAGCCATTCCGCTGAAGTTGGCGAGGATCTGAAACAGATGGCCGTGGAACGTACCGAGATTCAAAGGCAGCTCGACCGCCGCTACGAGGCCGGTTTCATCACCGACATCGAAAGCGACACGCTGCCTCCGGGATTGAGCGAGGAAGTGATTCGCTTCATCTCGGCCAAGAAAAACGAGCCCGAATGGATGACCGAATGGCGGCTCAAGGCCTACCGGCATTGGCTGACCATGACTCCGCCGCACTGGGCCAAGCTCGAGATCGCCCCAATCGACATGCAGGCGATCCGCTACTACGCCGCGCCGAAGAAAAAATTCGATTCGCTCGATGAAGTCGATCCCGAATTGCTGGCGACTTTCGACAAGCTCGGCGTGCCCCTGCACGAGCGCGCGCGCCTGGCCGGTGTCGCGGTCGATGCGGTGTTCGATTCGGTGTCGGTCGGCACGACCTTCCAGAAGGAACTGGCGGAAAAAGGCGTGATCTTCTGCTCGTTCTCCGAGGCGGTGCAAAAACATCCGGAGCTGGTGCAAAAGTATCTCGGCTCGGTGGTGCCACCAGGCGACAATTATTTCGCCGCGCTCAATTCGGCGGTGTTCTCCGACGGCAGTTTTGTGTTCATTCCCCAGGGCGTGCGCTGCCCGATGGAGCTGTCCACGTATTTCCGCATCAATGCCCGCGACACCGGGCAGTTCGAGCGCACGCTGATCATCTGCGAAGACAAGGGCCACGTTTCCTACCTGGAAGGCTGCACCGCGCCGATGCGCGACGAAAACCAGTTGCACGCGGCGGTGGTCGAGTTGATTGCGCTGGACGATGCCGAGATCAAATACTCGACCGTGCAGAACTGGTATCCGGGCGATGAGAACGGCGTCGGCGGTATCTACAATTTCGTGACCAAACGCGGCGAATGCCGCGGCGCGCGCAGCAAGATCACCTGGACGCAGGTCGAGACCGGCTCGGCGATCACCTGGAAATATCCCAGTTGCGTGCTTCGCGGCGATGATTCGGTCGGCGAGTTCCATTCGGTGGCACTCACCCACCATCGCCAGCAGGCCGACACCGGCACCAAGATGATTCATCTGGGCGCGCGCACCAAGAGCAAGATCATCTCCAAGGGCATCAGCGCCGGGCGCGGCCAGAACACTTATCGCGGCTTGGTGCGAGTCGAGAAATCCGCCGAGGGCGCGCGCAACTACACCCAGTGCGATTCGCTGCTGATCGGCAAGAAGTGTGGCGCGCATACTTTCCCCTACATCGAGGTCAAGCACCCCAGCGCGACCGTCGAGCACGAAGCGACCACTTCGAAGATTTCCGACGACCAGTTGTTCTATTGCCGCTCGCGCGGCATCAGCGAGGAAGACGCTGTTTCGATGATCGTCGATGGTTTTTGCAAGCAGGTGTTTCGCGAGCTGCCGATGGAATTCGCGGTGGAAGCCAAGAAGCTGCTGGAAGTTTCCCTGGAAGGCGCGATCGGCTGAGCGCACGGGAGCGGACAGCATCGCAACCGCTCCGCCTCGGGCAACGCACATCCCGCGCATCGTTTTGAATTCATCAGCGTGATCGAACACGCACTCCAACCACTCGTGCGCATGGCGCATGTTACGGAAGATAGAAAATGCTCAAGATCGAAAACCTCCACGTACGCATCGGCGGCCGGCAAATCCTCAAGGGTCTCTCGCTGGAGATGCAGCCGGGCCAGGTGCATGCGTTGATGGGTCCCAACGGCGCCGGCAAATCCACGCTCGGCAATATCCTGGCCGGGCGCGAAGGCTACGAAATCACCGAAGGCTCGGTGCTGTTCGAGGGTCGCAATCTGCTGGAACTGGAACCTGAAGAACGCGCCGCTGCCGGCGTATTCCTGGCGTTCCAATATCCGGTCGAAATTCCCGGTGTCAACAACACCTACTTCCTGCGCGCTGCGCTCAACGCCCAGCGCAAGCATCGCGGCGAGCCCGAGCTCGATTCCATGCAGTTCCTCAAGCTGGTGCGCGAGAAGATGTCGGTGCTGCACATGAAGGACGAACTGCTGCATCGCGCGGTCAACGAAGGTTTCTCGGGCGGTGAGAAAAAACGCAACGAGATCTTCCAGATGGCGGTGCTCGAACCGAAGCTGGCGATCCTCGACGAAACCGATTCGGGCCTGGACATCGATGCGCTCAAGCTGGTCGCCGAAGGCGTCAACCTGATGCGCTCGCCCGCGCGGGCGATGCTGGTCATCACCCACTACCAGCGTCTGCTCGATTACATCAAACCCGATTTCGTGCACGTGCTGGCCGATGGCCGCATCGTCGAAAGCGGCGGCCCGGAACTGGCGCTGGAACTGGAAGAACACGGCTACGCCTGGATCAAGGAGCGCGTGACACCGGAGGCGGTGCGATGAGCCCATTGCTCGACGCCCTGAAGGCGAACTTCGATGCCATGCCCGCTGCCTTGGCTGAGGCGCAAGGCTTGGGCCCGGCCCGCCGCGCGGCCTTGGCGCAAGCCTTGGCCGACGGCCTGCCCGGCACTCGCAGCGAGCGCTGGAAGTACACGCCGCTGCGCGCACTATCGACGCGTACCTTCGCGCCGAGCGCACAAACGCCGTCGCTGCATCCGGCGCTGCTGGCCGATATTCCCGCGCCGCGCCTGGTGTTGGTCAATGGCCGCTTCGACGCCGCGCTGTCGTCATTGCAAACACTGGAGCCGGGCCTGTCCGTGCAGCCGCTCTCACAAGCGTTGCAAGGCGATGATGTGCGCGCGGTGAGCGTGCTCGGCCGCCGCTTCGAACGCGCCGATGAAATCTTCGCCCGATGCAACGCGGCATTGGCATTGGACGGCGCGCTGGTGCGCGTGGAAGCCAATGTGCGTGTCACCGCGCCGCTGCATCTGGTTTCTATCGGCGCGCCCGCCGATGCCGATCTTGCGCTGCATCAGCGGCACTTGATCGAGCTGCGCGAGAACGCGACGCTGACCGTGGTCGAACATCACTTGTCCGCCGGCGCGCATCGCCACCTGTCCAATCATCTGCTGCATGCCCATCTCAAACCCGGCAGTCGGCTGGTGCATGCGCGGGTGCAGGACGAGGATGCCGGCGGCACGCTGATCGCCCGCACCGATGCGGTGCTCGCGGCGCACGCCGATTATCGCCGCGTCGATCTGGAACTCGGCGCGGGATTGTCGCGGCATGAACTGAATATTTCCTTGCAAGGCGAACAGGCGCGTGTCATGGCCAGTGGCGTACTGCTCGCGGGCGGACGTCGTCATGTCGATACGCGACTGGCGGTCGAACATATCGCCCGCGATACCGTTTGCGATTTGCTCTGGCGCGGCCTCGCGGCCGAACGCGGGCGTGTCGCCTTCCACGGCGGCATCACGATCCGCGCCGGTGCCGATGGCAGCGACGCGAAACTCTCGAGCAAGAATTTGCTGCTCTCCGACAGTGCCGAAATCGACACCCAGCCGGTGCTGGAAATTCACGCCGACGAGGTCAAGGCCGCACACGGCGCGACTGTGGGCCGGCTCGATCCCACCTCATTGTTCTACCTGCGCAGCCGTGGCATTCCCGAGGCGCAGGCGCGCGCGTTCCTGACCTTGGCCTTCTGCCGCCAGGCGCTGGCGACACTCAAGGATGCGGCCCTGATCGAATTGCTCTCGCCACGGCTGGAAGCGCGGCTGGCGGCATTGGAGGATCGGACATGAGCACGATCTCCAAGACACCTGCGCTCGCAAGTGCGGTAGACAATGCCGGCGGCATCGATTGGGCTGCGCTGCGCGCCGATTTCCCGCTGCTGGCGCGCAAGATCAACGGCAAGCCGCTGATCTACCTGGATACCGCCAACACCTCGCAAAAGCCCGCGCCGGTCATTGCCGTCACCGATGCCTTCTATCGCCAGCACAACGCCAACATCGCGCGCGCGGTGCACACGCTGGGCATGGAGGCCACCGATTCGTTCGAGCTGGCGCGCAAGAAGATCGCGGACTTCCTCAACGTGCGCGCCGACGAACTGGTGCTGACCTCCGGCACGACGCAGGCGATCAACCTGGTCGCCTACAGCTATGCACTGCCGCGCCTGAAGCCTGGTGATGCGATCTTGCTCACGCGCATGGAACACCACGCCAACATCGTGCCCTGGCAGTTGGCCGCCGATCGCTGCGGCGCACAAATCCGGGTCGCGGAAATCACCGCGAGCGGCGATCTCGATCTCGATGCGCTGTATGCGCAGATGACCCCCGAGGTGAAAATCCTCGGCCTGGCCCATGTCTCCAATGTGCTGGGCACGGTCAACCCGGTCGCGGCGATTTGCCGGCAGGCGCGGCGGCGCGGCATCGTCACCGTCGTCGATGGTTCGCAAGCCGTGCCGCATTGCCCGGTCGACATCGCCGAGATCGGTTGCGACTTCTATGCCTTCACCGGACACAAGATGCTCGGCCCGACCGGTACGGGCGGACTGTGGGCTCGGCGCGAACACCTGGAATCCATGCCGCCGTTTCTGGGCGGCGGCGAGATGATTCGCGAGGTGCGATTCGAGAAGACGGTATTCAACGACCCGCCGCACAAGTTCGAGGCCGGCACGCCCAACATCGCCGGCGTGATCGGGCTCGGCGCCGCCGTGGATTATCTGCAAACGCTGGGCATGGCCAATATCCAGGCGCGCGAACAGGCATTGCTGGCTTACGCCACCGAGCGGCTCTCGGCCATTCCGGGGCTGCGCATCTTCGGTTCGGCCAAGGAAAAGGCGGCGGTGATTTCGTTTCTGGTCGAAGGCGCGCATGCACACGACCTGGCGACCTTGCTAGACCTGGAAGGCATCGCGGTACGTTCGGGACACCATTGCGCGCATCCGTTGATGCAATATCTCGGTGTGCCCGCCACCTGCCGCGCCTCGTTCGCCTTCTACAATACCTTCGAGGAAATCGACTGCCTCGCGGCGGCGATCGAAAAGACGCGCAAACTCCTGGGTTGAGCCCGACCACGATGACGATATTGAAATTTCGACACGCCACTGTCGCCGACATTCCTGCCATCGTCGCGCTGGTGGAATCGGCCTATCGCGGCGACGCCAGCCGCGCCGGCTGGACCACCGAGGCGGATTTCCTCGACGGCCAGCGCATCGATGCCGAGGGCGTCGCGGCCGACATCGCCGCCGCCGACAGCCGTGTGCTGCTGGCCGAATACAACGGCCAATTGCTGGCCTGCTGCCATCTGCAGAAAAACACCGACGCCGCCTACTTCGGCATGTTCTCGGTACGGCCGAACCTGCAAGGCAATGGCGTCGGCAAGCAATTGCTGGCCGAGGCCGAACGCCAGGCGCGCGAGGACTGGCATTGCCGGCTCATGCAAATGACCGTGATCGATGTGCGCGACGAGCTGATCGCTTTCTACCAGCGCCGCGGCTACGAGCGCACCGGCGTCCACAAGCCTTTCCCTTACGGCGATCCGCGCTTCGGATTGCCCAAGCGCGATGACTTGCGTTTTGAAGTGCTGGAAAAGACGCTCTGAAAACGTTTTGATTTTTGCCCGTTCGCGCTGAACTGGCCGAGTGCCGAACACAAACAATTCAAGACGGGCTTGTGCAATGCCACAGAGCGGCGCACGAAAAAAACAGCACGAACGGATACCCCGCCACCATGACCGACACGATGACCGACTGGATCCGCGTTTGCGCCACCGACGAGTTGCTCCCCGGCGAGATGAAAACCGCGTTCGATGGCGACACGCCGATCCTGCTGGTCAACATCGACGGCGACATCTATGCCGTCGAAGACCGCTGCACGCATGAGGACTTCGAACTCAGCGCCGGCACGCTCGAAGGCACACAGATCGAATGCGCGCTGCATGGCGCCAAGTTCGATCTGCGTACAGGTGAAGCGCTGTGCGCCCCCGCGTATGTCCCGGTCGTGCGGTTTCCGGTCAAGGTGGAAGACGGCGCGGTGTGGACGCGCGACGACCGCTAGGCAAGCGCTGGATTATTTTCCGTTCGTGATGGCCCTGAGCACATCGAAATACGAACGGCGAATGGGAACAAAGCGGAAATACCCAGGCTTACTTCCGCGTGAACTTGATCACCAGCAGCTCGCCTGCGCCATCGAGAATCAAACGATGCGCACTGCCCTCGCCGGCATCGATCAAGGCGGTGTCGTATTGCATCAAGGCCACAGGTTGTGGCTGATCCTTGAAAACGGCGTGTCCGGAGAGCACGAAAACCGCCCAATGCACGCCGGGTTCGGCGAAAAACACCATTGCCCCAACCAAAGGGCGATGCAGTAGCGTCGCCTCGACTTTTTCGCGGCGCCAGATCAGGTTGAAATCCTGGGTCGGGCCGGCAAGCAGTTCCGCGCTCAACGGCCGCTCCCCGGAGAAACGATGCCGCGCGTGCGGCGGCAACAAGGTCACGGTTTCGCCGTCCTGAAAATTCAGGTGCATGCCTTCGCCCGACAGCAATACCAATTCACGCTCGCAACCATCGAACAGGGAAAACGCACCCGGCTTATCGACCTCGGCGATCGACAAACGCCAATCCCAGTCCTGGGAGTCTTCGGGCCAGCGCACGATCTCGCGGGTCCAGCCCAGGCCGTTGTTCCAGCGCACTCGGCGGTATTCATTGGCGGGAATGATCTGGATATGCACGCGGCCATTGTGTGAGCGTGGCCGGATGTGATCAAGCCGAACGGGATCAAGCCGGATACGCCGGCTCGACAAAATCTCGTTACCGCGCACCCAACCGGATCGAATCTTCCTCGATGCCTCGCGCCGGAAACGCTTCCGCACCCAAGCGCCGGACCGGCGCGGGGATGTGTTCCGGATCGAGCCACACCGCATCCCAGTAGGGATATTGGCCGAGATGGCTGACCAATCGTGCGCGCAGCGGATTGGCGACCAGGTGTCGTGCCGAGGCCTGCCAATCCTCATCATCGGCCAGGGCGCGATCATGAAAACCACGCGACCAGAGCCAGCCGTTGATGCGATGACGACCGTCCACGACGCGCGCGGTGGCCGATTTGAACCGGCCCATCAGCGTCGCCAGCGTATCGCTCTGGCCCAGCACGACCAGCGCATGCCAGTGGTCGGGCATCAGTACCCAGGCCAGCAGTTGGCTATCACGCCATAGCCATCGGGTGCAGTGGGCGCTGGCAACGGCCCGGCAGGCCTGGTCGTCGCGAAACACCGGCCGGCGAAAGAGCGTGGTGGCGGTGAGCAGATACGCATGTCCCGGTAGCGATACCCGCTGCCTGTGTGGAACATGCTGCATCGAAGTGGCGGTTTTGCCTGATGACTGTTGCCCGTGCATGGTTCTCTCCGGTCGCGCCCGAAAGCGCTCCTCATCCGGCCGCATCGCACGCTGCCGATGCGGCCGGCCCGGTGCTGTGTCGATCACCGCGAGGCGGCAGGCCGCGCTCCTGCTGGCTTGACTGCAGGCTTGGCCGCTGTTGTGACAGCCGGCTTGGCCGCAGGGGTCATTGCCGCGCCGGTGACGAGGATGCGGTCGCGGTTTTTCTCGACCGTGGCCAAACCGATGCCCTTGACCATGGCCAATTGATCGGCGCTGCGGAAGGCGCCGTTTTGCTTGCGATAGACCACGATGGCTTCGGCCTTGCTCGGGCCGACACCGACCAGGATGCGGTCGAGAGTGTTGGCATCGGCGGTGTTGATGTTCACTCTTTCGGCGGCAAACGCCGAATGGGCCAGCAGGGCCGAGAGGACGAGGCTCTTGAGAAGGATGGCGAATTTGTTCATGACAATGCTCCGATAGGTTCTTGGGTCGCCGCGCGGCCATTGCCGTGTCGGTGTGCACAGTCTCGGAGTTGGGCCGGGCCGGCCCTATCGTTGCTTGGCGCACAGGCGCCTCGGAATTCGGCTTGCCTGGGGGTCAGTCTTTTCCTACCCCATCAGCTAAAATCAGCGGGCTAACCAGGAGCCCGCCGCATGGATACCGTAAAAACCGATCGATTCGTCAACGACGCATGGGATGGCGACATCGTCGGTCAACTCGTCGAATACATCCGCATTCCCAACAAATCGCCGATGTTCGACGCCGATTGGCAGGCGCACGGCTATATGGACGCCGCCACCGAACAACTGGCGGCCTGGGCGCGCAAGCAAGGTATTCCCGGCATGTCCGTGGAAGTAGTGCGTCTGAAAGACCGCACGCCGTTGATTTACATCGATGTGCCGGGCCAGGGCGAGGATTGCGTGTTGCTCTACGGCCATCTGGACAAGCAACCGGAAATGACCGGCTGGGCCGACGACCTGGGCCCCTGGAAACCGGTGATCAAGGGTGACCGACTGTATGGACGCGGCGGCGCCGACGATGGTTACGCGCTGTTCGGCTCGCTCACTTCGATCCGCGCGCTGCAAGAACAAGGCCTGCCGCACAGCCGCTGCGTGATCTTGATCGAGGCCTGCGAGGAATCGGGCAGTTACGATCTGCCCTACTACGTCGATCACCTGGCCGAGCGCATCGGCAAGCCGTCGCTGGTGGTCTGCCTGGATTCGGGCTGCGGCAATTACGATCAGCTCTGGTGCACCACATCGCTGCGCGGTCTGGCCGGCGGCAATCTGACCGTGAACGTGCTCAGCGAAGGCGTGCACTCGGGCGATGCCTCGGGCATCGTGCCTTCGAGTTTCCGCATCCTGCGCCAGCTTCTCTCGCGCCTGGAAGACCAGGTCACCGGCAAGATCCTGGTCGAAGGCCTGCACGTGAACATTCCCGAAGACCGGCTGGTCCAGGCGGGACGGGTCGCACAGGTGCTGGGCAATGAGGTGTTCGACAAATTCCCCTTGCTGCCGGGCATGGTGCCGATGAATTCCGATCTCACCGAGCTGGTGCTCAACCGCACCTGGCGTCCGGCGCTCTCGGTGACCGGCGTCGATGGACTGCCGCCGCTCGGCAATGCCGGTAACGTGCTGCGTCCGTTCACCTCGGTCAAGCTGTCCCTGCGCCTGCCGCCGACACTCGACCCGAAAACTGCCACCGAGTTGCTCAAGCAGACGCTCGAGAACAATCCGCCGTACGGCGCGAAAGTGGAATTCGAAGTGGAAAAAGCCTCCACCGGCTGGAACGCGCCGGCCCTGGCGCCGTGGCTGGAACACGCCATCGATCACGCCAGCCGGGAATTTTTCAACGCACCGGCCATGTTCATGGGCGAAGGCGGCACGATTCCGTTCATGGGCATGCTCGGCGAGAAATTCCCTGGCGCGCAGTTCATGATCACCGGCGTGCTCGGCCCGCATTCCAATGCGCACGGCCCGAACGAATTCCTGCACATCCCGACCGGCAAGCGCGTGACTTCCGCCGTCGCGCGAGTGATCGCCGAACATTTCCAGGCCAGCCAGAAAGGCTTGACCACCGGCGTCGCCGCCCAAGCCGGGCAAGCCGAATTCGGCGATCACGGCTGCTGCTGAAACGTCTCGATCCACGCATCGTCCATCGGGCGATGCGTGGGCGGACACTGCAAATCTTCACAGCAACGACGGCGACGACTATCGGCAACCATAGGCAACCATCGGCGACTGTTGACGCAAGTGGTTCGCATCGCCACGCACTTGCCCGGCCGCAGCGATAACAAGCCAGTGCTAAGCTCGGTTCACCCTCACCCTTGGGAGTGGACACATGGACGGTTTGTTCGGTAGCCAGAGCTGGCTGTACATCATCCTGATCGGGTTCATCGTCGGCCTGCTTGCCCGCGCGATCATGCCGGGCGAACAAAAGATGGGCTTGATCCTGACGGCATTGCTGGGCATCGCCGGCGCATTGGTGGCAACCTTTCTGGGACGCGCGCTGGATCTGTATCCGCCAGGCCACAACGCGCAATTCGTCGGCGCCTTGGTCGGCGCGCTGGTGCTGTTGTTCGTGGCCGGGTTGATCAAGAAAAAATAGCGCCTGCGATCAGCCATCGCACGCACGAACGCGGTGGCAAAATCACCAGCGTCGGGATGTATTCATCCTGCAACGGGCTTGTCCGCGAAAACGAACAAGCCCAAGCCGTTCAGCACACTCGCGCATATCGTATTGCCGCGAGCGCGGCGATTACGCCCGCTGCCAGGTCAACGCCGCCTCGGCCACTTGCCGCGCCAGCGCATCCGATGTGGCCTGCGTGGTATCGAGCACCAACTCCGCCGCTTCCGGCCGCTCATACGGCGAATCGATGCCGGTGAAGTTGGGAATCAGACCGGCGCGCGCCTTGGCATACAAGCCTTTGACATCGCGCCGCTCGCAGATTTCCATCGGCGTATCGACGAAGACCTCGATGAACTCGCCCGGCGCGAACAAGGCGCGCGCATCGCGCCGCTCATCGCGAAACGGCGAGATGAACGACACGATCACGATCAATCCGGCATCGACCATCAGCTTGGCCACTTCGGCGACGCGGCGGATGTTCTCCACACGGTCCTCGTCGCTGAATCCCAAGTCGCGATTGAGGCCGTGGCGGACATTGTCGCCATCGAGCAGATAGGTGTGATGGCCCGAGGCGAGCAGGCGCTTCTCCACGAGGTTGGCGATGGTGGATTTGCCCGAGCCCGACAGGCCGGTGAACCACAGGCAGCGCGGTGTCTGCCCTTTGATCACTGCGCGTGCGTGTTTATCCACGTCCAGCGCCTGCCAATGCACGTTGGCGGCGCGGCGCAGGGCGAAATCGAGCGTGCCGCAGGCGACCGTCGCCAGGCTCTGGCGATCGATCAAAATGAAACCGCCAAGCACGTGATTGCCGGCATACGCCTCGAACGGCAAAGCCTGGTCCAGACTCAGGTTGCACGCGGCGACCTCGTTGAGTTCCAGGCGTTTGGCGGCGATGTGTTCCTGCGTGTTGATGTCGGTCTTGTATTTGATCTCGGTGATCTGCGCGCCGACCGTGCGCGTGCCGAGCTTGAGCCAGTAATGCCGGCCCGGCAGCAGCGGCGCATCGCTCAGCCACAGCAAGTGTGCGACGAACTGATCGGACACCGCGGGCGCGGCATGCGCGGCGGCAATCACGTCGCCACGGCTGATATCGATCTCGTCCTCGAGCGTGAGCAGGATCGATTGTCCTTCCTGCGCCGACGCGAGCGACTGGTTGCCCAGCCACAATGAACTCACCCGCGAGCGTCGCCCCGAGGAAGCACTGACCACTTCATCGCCGACACGCACGCTGCCCGCCGCGATCTGGCCGGCGAAGCCGCGAAAATCCTGATCGGGACGACAGACCCATTGCACCGGCAGACGAAAATCCTGCACTGCCGAGGCGTGCCCGACCTCGACCTGCTCCAGATGATCGAGCAAGGCCGGGCCCGCATACCAAGGCGTTCGTGGTGAACGCTCGATGATGTTGTCGCCCTGCAATCCCGAGATCGGAATGGCGGTGACCTGAGCGATGCCCAGCATCGCGGCGAGTTCGGCGTAAACACTGACGATCTCATCAAACACCGCTTGCGAATAATCGACCAGATCCATTTTGTTGATCGCCAGAACCACATGGCGGATGCCGAGCAGAGAAACGATGTAGCTGTGCCGCCGCGTTTGCGTCAGCACACCCTTGCGGGCATCGACCAGCACCACCGCGAGTTCCGCCGTGGACGCGCCGGTGGCCATGTTGCGCGTGTACTGCTCGTGGCCGGGACAATCGGCGACGATGAAGCTGCGCCGGTCGGTGCTGAAGTAACGATACGCGACATCGATGGTGATGCCCTGCTCGCGCTCGGCGTCCAGGCCATCGAGCAGCAGCGCGTAGTCCACCGCTTCGCCTTGCGTGCCATGGCGACGGCTATCGCGTTCGAGCGCGGATAATTGGTCGTCGAACAAATTTTTACTTTCGTATAGCAGCCGGCCGATCAGCGTGCTCTTGCCATCGTCCACGCTGCCGCAAGTGATCAAGCGCAGGCGCGGCTTGGCTTCGTGCTGCTTGAGGTAACTGCCGATATCGACCCGGTTCATGCGCGGCTCCCGGCACGCAGGGCAAGGATATCCATCAGAAATATCCTTCCTGTTTTTTCTTCTCCATCGAGGCGGAAGGATCGTTATCGATCAAGCGACCCTGGCGCTCGGACGTGCGCGCGACGAGCATCTCGCCGATGATTTTCTCCAGCGTGTCGGCCTCCGACTCGAAGCCGCCGGTCAATGGATAACAACCCAACGTGCGGAAACGGATTTTCCTGAGCATCGGCGATTCGCCCGGCCGCAGCGGGAAGCGTTCGTCATCGACCATGATCAGGCCGCCGTCGCGCTCGACCACCGGCCGCTCGGCGGCGAAGTACAAGGGCACGACCGGAATTTTTTCGCGGAAGATGTACAACCAGACATCGAGCTCGGTCCAGTTCGACAACGGAAACACGCGCACGCTCTCGCCCGCATGGATGCGCGTGTTGTACAGGTTCCACAACTCCGGCCGCTGGTTCTTCGGGTCCCAGCGATGCTGAGCATTGCGGAACGAAAACACGCGCTCCTTGGCCCGGGATTTTTCCTCATCGCGCCGTGCGCCGCCGATGGCCGCATCGTAACCACCGGCGTCCAGCGCCTGGCGCAATGCCTGTGTCTTCATCACATCGGTGTGCACGGTCGCGCCAAAACTCACTGGGTTCATGCCCTGGCGGCGGCCCTCTTCGTTGACATACACGCGCAGGTCCACGCCATAGCGCTCGGGCACCGTATCGCGAAAGGCGTACATATCGCGAAACTTCCACAGAGTATCGACATGCAGCAGCGGAATCGGCGCGCGCGCCGGAGCGAAAGCCTTCGCCAGCAGATGCAGCAGCACCGAGGAATCCTTGCCGATCGAATACAGCATCACCGGATTGCGGAACTCGGCCGCGACCTCGCGCAGGATGTGCAGGCTCTCGGCTTCGAGCCGGTCCAGGTGCGACAAGCCGGGCAGGCTGATTTCACCGTTCACCGACGAGCCGCCTTCCGGCTGACGAATTCGATCCGCACTCATTTGGCCTCGCGTCCGTAAACATCCTCGAAACGCACGATGTCGTCCTCGCCCAGATAACTGCCCGACTGCACCTCGATCAATTCCAGCGGCTGCTTGCCGGGATTTTCCAGACGATGCTTGCTGCCAAGCGGAATGTAGGTGCTCTGGTTTTCCGACAACAGAAAAACTTTCTCGCCGCAAGTCACGCGCGCAGTGCCGCGGACCACGATCCAGTGTTCGGCGCGGTGATGGTGCATCTGCAAACTCAGCGCCGCACCGGGCTTGACCACGATGCGCTTGACCTGGAAACGCTCGCCGCTGTCGATACCATCGTAGCTGCCCCAGGGGCGGTACACCTTGCGGTGCCAAGTCGCTTGCGGGCGGTTGTCCTTCTTCAATGTATCGACGATGTCCTTGACCTGTTGCACATGGTCCTTGTGCGCGACCAGCACGGCATCGTCGGTATCGACCACGACCACATCCGATAATCCGATCAAGGCGATCAGGCGTTTGTCGCCGAGCGCCAGCGTGTTGTGGCAATCGCGGGCGATCACCTCGCCGCGATGCGCGTTGCCATCGCCATCTTGTTCGGCCACTTGCCACAGCGCCGACCACGAACCGACATCGCTCCAGCCGACATCGATCGGCAGCACTTGCGCGGCCTGGGTTTTTTCCATGACCGCATAGTCGATCGAATCGGCCGGACACGCGGCGAAAGCCTCGCGGTCCAGGCGCAGGAAATCGGCATCGCGCTTGGCGTTGGTCAATGATTGACGGGCGAATTCGAGCATGCCCGGCTGGGTCTTGCCCAATTCCTCGAGGTAGCGCGAGGCGCGAAACAGAAACATGCCGCTGTTCCAGAAATATTCGCCGCTGGCGACATACTTTTCGGCATGGGCCTGATCGGGTTTTTCGACGAAGCGCTCGACCGCGCGCACGCCCTCGCCCGCCGTCGCCTTGATGTAGCCATAGCCGGTTTCCGGCGCGGACGGCACGATGCCGAAGGTCACCAGCGCGCCCGCTTCGGCCGCCGGCATCGCCGCGAGCACGGCAGCGCGAAAACCTTCCGCATCGACGATCGCATGATCGGACGGCAACACCAGCAATACCGGGTCATCGCCGCCACTCATCGCCTGCAATGCCGCCACGGCGATCGCCGGTGCGGTGTTGCGGCCGACGGGTTCGAGAATCAGCGCCGACGGTTCCGCACCGACCAGACGCAATTGCTCGGCGACCAGGAAACGATGTTCCTCATTGGCCACCACCAGCGGCGCATCGGCGCCGGGCAGGCCGCGCAGGCGCAGCCAGGTGGCTTGCAACAGCGAATGTTCGCCCAGCAAGGGCAGGAATTGTTTGGGATGCGATTGCCGGGACAAGGGCCACAACCGCGTACCTGAACCACCCGAGAGCAGGACAGGAGTCAATTTGCTCATACGAAACCTGAGAAAAAACCAGCGGCTATCTTGCCACGGGCAGGCCTGCTTGGCGCGGTGCGCACGGCCCGCCAAGCCCGCGACCGTACAGCGCCTGGCGGCAAGAGCGATGCACCGGGCCGCGTTCGCCGCTTGCTGCGCGGCTGGGTCATAATTTGCGCCTTGTTTCCGACCGTGGATTTTCGATGTCCCTGCTCTCTCGTGAGGCCCAGCGTCTGGATTGGACGCGCACCGCGCTCAACGATGCTTCGGCCTTGCTCGAACGCGCCTCCGCCGATGCCAGTTTCCGCAGCTACTGGCGCACACATTCGGACGCGCAGACCTGGATCGTGATGGACGCGCCGCCGGACAAGGAAGACATCCGGCCCTGGCTCGATATCGCGCAACGGCTCAACGCGGCCGGCCTGCATGCCCCGCGCGTGCGCGCCGCCGATCCGGAACTCGGATTCGTGCTGATGTCGGACCTGGGCGCGCGTTTGTACCTGCCGGAATTGAACGAGCACAGCGCCGATGCGCTCTACGCCGATGCGCTGGCCGCGCTGCGCGTGATGCAGACCGAGATCGACAGTACCGACCTGCCGCCCTACGACGAGCAGCGCCTGGTCGCGGAAATGGAATTGATGCCCACGTGGTTTTTGCAACGGCATCTGGGCCACACGCCCGAGTGCGAGCAATGGGATGTCATCGAGTCGGCATTCCGCGCGCTGATCGACAATGCGCAGCGGCAAGCGCAGGTGTTCGTGCATCGCGACTACCATTCGCGCAATCTGTTGATCGACGATTCGAACAATCCCGGCATCCTCGATTTCCAGGACGCGGTGCGCGGCCCGGTGACCTACGATCTGGTGTCCTTGCTGCGCGATTGCTACATCGCCTGGCCCGAGGAGCGCGTGCATGGCTGGGCCGAGTCCTATCGCCAGATGCTGCTCGGCGCGGGCCTGACTCGCGCCGACGCCAAAACCTTCCAGCGCCAATTCGATCTGATGGGTTTGCAACGGCACATCAAGGTGCTCGGGATTTTCTGCCGGCTCTGGTATCGCGACGGCAAGGCTGGCTATCTCAAGGACTTGCCGCTGGTGTGGCGCTACACGCGCGAGGTGGGTCGCCGCTATGCCGAAACCGCGCCCTTGATCGACTTGCTCGAACACGTGCTCGGCGAGCGCGACATCACTTTGCCGCTGGCATGAACGCACTCTCTCTCCACAAAAGCGATGGCAATCGCGACAGGAAATTTCGTGCAAGCGATGGCAATCGCAACATGGAATTTCGTGCAATCGCGATTACCATCGTTCCTACCACCCGGGACCATCCATGCGTGCATTGATCTTCGCGGCCGGCAAGGGCGAGCGCATGCGTCCGCTCACCGAAACCCGGCCCAAGCCCTTGCTCGAAGTCGGCGGCAAACCGCTGATCGTATGGCATCTGGAAAAACTCGCGGCGCTGGCGGTCACCGATGTGGTGATCAACATCTCCTGGCTCGCGCCTTGTTTCGAGCCGGCCCTGGGCGATGGCTCGCGCTGGGGATTGCGCCTGCATTACTCGCACGAAGGCAGCGAGCCGCTGGAAACCGGCGGCGGCATGCTGCACGCGCTGCGTTTTCTGGGCGATGCGCCCTTCCTCGCGGTCAATGGCGATATCTGGAGCGACTTCGATTTCACCCGCTTGCCGCGCGAGCCGAAAGGTCTGCTGCACCTGGTGATGGTGGACAACCCGCCGCAGCATGCGAACGGAGATTTCGCGCTCGATCCAGCAGGCCAATTGCACCGCGACGGCGAAAACAAACTGACCTACTCCGGCATCGGCGTGTATCGCCCGGCGCTGTTGCGTGACTGGCAAAAAACGATCGGCGCCGCCAATGGCGCCGATGCCGAACCACCGCGCTTCAAACTCGCGCCATTGCTGTTTGCCGCGATCGACCAAGGCCAAGCCAGCGGCCAGCGCCATGACGGCCGCTGGACCGATGTGGGCACGCCGGAACGATTGGCGCAACTGGAACAATCCTTGTCGGTGTGAACCGCGCGGGCCGCATTCCTGGCGAGCAATGCTCTGCGAAAGCAGACCGATCCACGAAAAATCCGCGCAAAAACTCAGCGCTTGTCGCCACCCAGCACACCGCGCAGGAACGGCACGGTAATCCGCCGTTGCGCGGCCAGGCTCTCGCGATCGAGCCGGTCGAGTAGTTTAGTGAGCGTGGCCAGATCGCGGCCGACCCGGCGAAACAGATAATCGAGCACTGCCTCATCCAATTCCAAACCGCGCCGCGCCGCGCGCAAACGCAATACGCTGCGCCGGCCATCTTCATCGAGCGGATCCAGTGCCAGACGCGTGCATTGTTCCAGGCGCGACACCAGATCCGGCAACACGAACGGCAACGCTGAGGGCATCGCCGAGGCGGAATAAATCAATTGCGCCGGCAGCGCGCGGGCACGGTTGTGCCAATGGAACAACGCCACTTCGTCGTCGCGGTTTCCGGCGATGGCGTCGATGCCATCGAGACAAACCAATGCCGCGTCCTGTCCGGCCAACGCTTCGTTCAACCGCCCGGCCGAAGCGGCCAATGGCAAAAAAACCGCGCGCCGGTCCTGGCTTTGCGCCTGCGCGCACGCCGCCAGCAACAGATGCGTCTTGCCGCTGCCGGCGGGACCGGCCAGGTACAACCAATCGCCGTTCTCACCGCGCGCCACCGCTTCGACCAGACGACGCAACTCGGTCTGTCCGACGAAGCTGGAAAATCTCTGATCGGGCGGAAACTTCAACGCCAGCGGAAGTTGCGAACTCACACGTCGGGCCGGGATGTCAGTGGATCGGAATCCGGCGAAGCCGGCAACGACGACTCTGCCACGCTCGCGCCATACAACGCGCTTTGCGTGTAGCGCTCATGCCCGTAACGCAACCCGACCATTACCACCGCCGTTACCGGCAAGGCCAGCAGCACGCCGAGAAACCCGAACAATTGCCCGCCCGCCATGATCGCGAATATCACCGCGACCGGATGCATGCCGATGCGATCGCCGACCAGCCACGGCGTCAGGAAAAAACTCTCCGCCGTCTGGCCGATGGCGAACACCACCAGCACCAAGGCCAGATGCATGAAATCGCCGTGCTGCACCAAGGTGGCGATCACCGCCGCGCCCAGGCCGAATGTCGCACCCAGATACGGAACGAAGCTCACCAGCCCGGCGATCATGCCGATGAGCAATCCCAGGTCGAGTCCGACCAGCCACAGGCCAACGGCATAAATACTACCCAGCACCAGCATGACGCTGAGCTGGCCGCGCAGGAATCCACCGAGCACCTCATCCGACTCCCGAGCCAGGCGCACGGCGGTCGCTTCGACCGAGCGCGGCAACAACGAATGCAGTCGTTCGATCATGCTCGGCCAGTCGCGCAAAAAATAAAAAGTCACCACCGGGATCAACAGGATATTGGCGACCCAACCGAGAATCGCCAATCCGGATTTGGACAGGCTACCGATCACCGTTGCCGCGATACCGCCGGCTTGCTGCCAATGCGTTTTGACCAGGCCGATCAGATAGGTCGGGTCCAGATAGCCGGCCAGGGACATCCGCAGTTTCGCCTCGAGCCACGGCACGGCACGCTGGACGATCCAGTCGGCCAGGCGCGGCAGCCAGTCGATGAATTGCGAGATCTGGTTCTCCAGCAATGGCACCAGCACCAGCAATGCCAGCAGCAAGATCAGAATCATCAGCGTGAATACCAGAATCACGCCCGTGGTTCGCGAACGCCCGGCGCGCTCGAGCCTGAGCACCAGCGGATTGCCCAGCCAGGCCAGCAAGGCCGAAACGACAAATGGGGTGAGCACCGGGCCGAGCAGCCAGAGCAGGCCGCCGAGAATGGCGAGCAAAGCCAGCATTTGCCAGCGTTGCGCCGTCGTCGAGCTATCGTTCATTGCCTGCTCCTGGCGTTTGTCGTGCGCGCATGCCTGACCCATCTTCTCCCGCGAGCTCCACGAAGCTCCGCATTACCGAAAAATTTTTCCGCCGCTGCATCATGTTGGCGATCACGAAACCGTCAACGGCGCGAACAGACATCGCCGTTTTGTCATCGCAATTCAAAACGCGCAACCGCATCGGCGGCGGAACGGGGCTTCACGCCGGCCGCCTGTTCCGCCTCACCGGACACCGGACGCAGCGTATCGCCCACTTCCACCATCCGGCGAAAACCCTTCATGCCCGTGCTCAGGTCCAATTGCAGCCGCAAATATTCCGGCCGCGCTTCGATGACGCCGACCCGGCGCACGACCGCCAGCGTTTGCAGATAGGCCATCGCGCGGATGAAATCCGACGGCTTGTCCACGCCCAGCACATCCACGCGATAAAGGCCGGCCGGCTCGCTATCGAGCAAGACGGCTTCGCGCGCGGCGAGAGCATCGACGCCTTTATCGACACCCGAGGCGATCACGCGCTGGGCGTCGGCATCGCTGAAACTCCAGCGCACGAGTTCTGCCCCGGCCCGCGTCAACAACCAGTCCGCCGTCCAACCCGCCGCGCTGCGATAGACCTTGCCAATCAACTGGCAATCATTGCCGTAGCGGGCGCTCAATACCTGCAAGGCGGCCGCGTCCTGCGCCCAGATGGCATTGACCGCCGCTTGCTCGACCGTGCCGCCGGCCGGCAATCCATAATGCACGCCGCGCTCCAGGCCGCGCCGCGCCAGTGGCTTGACCACGTTGATCTGCTGACTGCTGACCAGGCGGGCACCGCGTCCATCGTCGATGGCCAGCCACAGGATCGGCCGGGGCCGGTCGCTGCTCCAATACTTCAGGCCCGCGCCAGCGATCAGCTCATCGACGCTGTCGGGCTCGAAATTCACCACCAGCACGGTCTTGTAAACCGGCACACCGTTGACCTGTTCGGTGTCCTGGCGATAGCGGGTATCGCTGGCCAACGATTGGGCATTGCCGGCCGCACGACGGATCAAGGCATTGCGCGGCGCCAACGGATCGCCGGTCAGTCGCACGATGACCTGATCGAGCGCGCGGGCCAGAGCGCCACGGCGCTCGTTGGCGTTTTGCGAGGCCACGGCCACTTCGATGTTGTAGAACGCAAGATTGCGCGCCGGCTTGGACTTGTCCGCGGGTTCCGTGTCCTCGACTGCCTGTGCCGGGCTGTCGTCGGCCTGCGCCGGGGAATTCGGCCGTAATGAACCACCGGCCTGAGCCATCGCGTTGCCGGCGGCGAAGATCACGGCGAGGGCGAACAGGCGGAAGAACGTGCGCATGGCTCACGGGGGAAGGGTCGCAACGCGCATGGTGCCGCATGCGGGCCCGGCGCGTCCAACGAGTCGCGGCCCGGGGCCGGCTGGTAGAATGTCGCTTTCCCCACAGACGGCCGCCGTGACCAGCCCATCCACTCCTCTGACTTACCGGGACGCGGGTGTCGATATCGACGCCGGCAATGAAGTCGTCGAACGCATCAAGCCGCTGGTCAAGCGCACCTTCCGTCCCGAAGTCATGGGCGGACTCGGCGGCTTCGGCGCGCTGTTCAACCTTTCCGGCAAGTACCGCGAGCCCGTGCTGGTTTCGGGCACCGACGGCGTCGGCACCAAGCTCAAGCTCGCCCAACAGCTCGACCGCCACGACAGCATCGGCATCGATTTGGTCGGCATGTGCGTCAACGATGTGCTGGTGCAGGGCGCGGAGCCCTTGTTCTTTCTCGATTACTTCGCCACCGGCAAATTGCAGGTCGATACCACCGTGGCCGTGGTCGGCGGCATCGCCAAAGGCTGCGAGCTGGCCGGCTGCGCGCTGATCGGCGGCGAAACGGCCGAGATGCCGGACATGTATCCGCCCGGCGAATACGACCTGGCCGGATTCACCGTCGGCGCGGTGGAAAAATCCGCGCTGATCGACGGCAGCAAAGTCCGTCGCGGCGATGTGTTGATCGGCATTGCCTCCAGCGGCCCGCACTCCAATGGCTACTCGCTGGTGCGCAAGATTTTCGATCGCGCCGGCCGGCCGGGAGAAATCGAACTCGACGGCGTGCGGCTGATCGATGCGCTGATGGCACCGACCACGATTTACGTCAAGCCGGTGCTCGAACTGCTCGGCAAACACGAACTGCACGCGATGGCGCACATCACCGGCGGCGGCCTGACCGAGAACATCATCCGCGTCATTCCCGATGGCCTGGGCCTGGACATCGACGCCCACGCCTGGCCACTGCCTCCGGTGTTCGACTGGCTGATGCGCGAAGGCCAAGTGCCCGAATCGGAAATGTGGCGAACCTTCAACTGCGGCATCGGCTTCGTGATGATCGTGGCGTCCACGCAAACAGCCGCGCTGTCGGCCGATCTCACCCGCCTGGGCCTGGCGCACTGGAGCATCGGCGAAGTCGTGGCCGAACGGGATTCCCAACGGGTGCGAATCGGTTGAGCACAGCCGCCACAGCGACGCCGGAAATCGCGGATGCCCATCATCCGGCGATGGACGACTCCCGTTCATGCCATCGCAGCGGCGGCACGCAATCGCCATGCCGCTGACATCACCGTTCCGCCTCGCCGTGCTGGTTTCCGGACGCGGCAGCAATCTGAACGCATTGATCCAGGCTCAGTTGCGCGGTGCCCTGAATGCACACGTGGTCGGCGTGTTTTCCGACAAGCCCGACTGCGCCGCGTTGACTCTGGCGCGCGAGCATGGCATCGAAACCGCCGCGCTCCGGCCACGCGATTTCGCCTCGCGCGAGGCTTACGATGAATCGCTGTTCAATCTGGTCGAGGCCGTTCATCCCGACCTCATCGTCTGTGCCGGATATTTGCGCCTGATTTCCGAACCCGCCGTGCGGCGATTCGCAGGACGCATGATCAACATCCATCCCTCGCTGCTGCCCAAGTATCCCGGTCTCGATACGCATGCGCGCGCCTTGGCGGCCGGCGAGCGCGAACACGGCGTCAGCGTGCACGAAGTGACCACCGCACTCGATGCCGGCCCGGTGCTGGCCCAGGCGCGCGTTCCGGTGCTTGAAGGCGACGACGCGCAAACGCTGGCGCAACGTGTACTGACGCGCGAGCATCCGCTGCTGGTGCAATGCGTGCAGAAAATCGCCACGGGCGAGCTGTCGTTTTCCGGCGAAAAAATTTCCTGGCATGGCCAACCTCTCGCAGCGCCCCTGGTCTTGAGCGAACGCGACCTCCTGGAGGAATCACTATGAATCGCCGTTTCCTGATCGCAGCGCTGTTGCTCGCACCAGCGCTGGCGCTGGCCGCACCGCCCAAGCCCTACACCGCGCAATACGAAGTGCTGCGCAACGGCGAGAAACTCGGCAAGGCCGTGGTCACCTTCAAAGCCCTGCCCAACAATCGCTTCGAACTGGATTCCGATACCACCGGCAGCCAGGGGCTGGCGGCCATCGCCGGCGTGGCGGTCAACGAGCGTTCGATCCTGCGCTGGAACGGCGCGCAGGCCGAAACCGTCAGCTACAGCTACAAGCAGCAAATGGCCTGGAAGACGCGCGAACGCGGCCTGCACGTCGATGCCGCCGCCGGACGCATCACCAGCACCGACAAGGATCGCCGCTACGATCTGGATTACCGGCCGGGCGTGATCGACCGCCACGCCGTCACCGTGGCGCTGACACAGGATCTGGCCTCGGGCAAGACCGGCGATTTTCTTTTCACCGTGCCCGACAAGAACGAACTGTCCACGCAACGCTACCGCTCGTCGGCGAGCGAACGAATCAGCACCGCACTGGGCATGCAGCGGGCGATCCGGGTCGATCGCGTCCGCGAAAGCGACGGCGGCCGCAGCACCACGATCTGGTTCGGACAGGACAAGAATTTCGTGCCTCTGCGCGTGCTTCAGCAAGAGCCCGACGGCGATACCGTCGAGATGAACATCACTTCGATTCGCTGAGCGACGCGGCAAGTCCAAACGAAACGGCGGGCCTGCGCCCGCCGTTTCCAATTCCGCGCTCGATTCCGCGTTACGATTTGGCGAGCTGCAACCCGCCTATCGCGCCTTATCGATGCTCAGGCCGCGACCCGGCGAATCTTCGCGCCGAGGCCGCCGAGTTTTTCTTCGATGTTTTCGTAGCCGCGATCGATGTGATAAATCCGGTCGACCGTGGTTTCGCCCTTGGCTACAAGACCTGCGAGAACCAGCGATGCCGATGCGCGCAGGTCAGTGGCCATGATCGGCGCACCGGTCATGTTCTCGACACCGCGAATGACCGCGGTATTGCCCTCGACACGAATGTCGGCGCCCAGGCGCTGCAATTCGTTGAGGTGCATGAAGCGGTTCTCGAAAATATTCTCGGTGATCACCGACACGCCATCGGCCATCGTGCCCATCGCCGCGAACTGCGCCTGCATGTCGGTGGGAAATGCCGGATACGGCGCGGTGGTCAGGCTCACCGCCTTGGGCCGCCTGCCGTGCATGTCCAGCTCGATGAAATCCGGGCCAGTGTTGATCTCGGCGCCGGCTTCTTCGAGTTTGAGCAATACCGCATCGAGGATATCGGCGCGGGTCCGGCGTGCCACGACCCGGCCGCCGGTCATCGCGCCTGCCACCAGGAACGTGCCGGTCTCGATGCGATCGGGCAACACGTCGTAATGACCGCCGGATAAGTTGTCCACGCCGTGGATCACGATCCGGTTGCTGCCCGCACCTTCGATGTCGGCGCCCATGCTGATCAGGCAATTGGCCAAGTCCACGACCTCGGGTTCCTGCGCGCAGTTCTCCAGCACCGTGGTGCCTTGCGCCAGCGCCGCGGCCATCATCACATTCTCGGTGCCGGTGACAGTGACCATGTCGAAGGAATAACGGCCGCCCTTGAGCCGGCTGCCGTGCGCCTTGATGTAGCCGTTCTCGACCACGACCGTTGCACCGAGCGCCTGCAAGCCGCGGATGTGCTGATCGACCGGACGCGAACCGATGGCGCAACCGCCGGGCAGTGATACCTCGGCATGCCCGTATTTGGCCAGCAAGGGCCCGAGTACCAGGATCGAGGCGCGCATGGTTTTTACCAGCTCGTAGGGCGCGACCGTGTTGATGATCTTGGTCGGGTCGGCGGTGATGGTCAGCTTTTCGTCCACCATCAATTGCACGCCGAGCGCGCCGAGCAATTCCATGGTGGTGGTGACATCGTGCAGGTGCGGCACGTTGCCGATGGCGATGGGGCTGTCGGCGAGCAAGGTGGCGCACAGGATGGGCAGCACGGCGTTCTTGGCGCCGGAAATCTGCACCTCGCCGTTCAATGCTTCACCGCCGGTGATGATGATCTTGGCCATTTTATTTGGGTCTTCGCGTAGTTGAGTGAGTGATCGCAAGGCGCGCGTCGGCGCGCCGATTATTTATTCATTCGTGAATGATGGAATCCGCAAACGCCAGGACCGGCCCGCCGAACATGACGGCGACGCCGGTCAAGGACGCAAGACTCGCAAGAAAAACAAGCCCGATGCGGAAACCATCCGTCTCATGCAACGCACCCATGTGCGCGCTCCAACGGCTTCCCGCTATCGATTCCCCCGATGAAATCACTCGCGTGATCGCAGCATTTTTCTTTTCCACCCGCTTGCCGGACGCAGCCTCAGGCTTCGTCAGGCGTCAGCGTGCGCAGCGACAAGGCATGAATCTCGCCGCCCATGCGTTCGCCCAGCGTGGCATAGACCATGCGGTGCCGTGCCAGCGGCAACTTGCCGCGAAAGCCTTCCGATACCACCGTCGCCTCGAAATGCACGCCGTCGGCGCCTTCTACCTGGGCGCGTGCGCCGGGCAGGCCGGCTTCGATCAATTGCTGGATCTGTTGGGCATTCATGGGCGGGGCGTTCATCGGCGAGCAGGGGAAAAAGCGGGATTGGGCCAAGGCAGGCCTTACAATAGCCCGCCCATCATACCGCCTAGCCCCCGCGCATGACTGCCGTCCCCCTGTCCCGAGCCATCGAGAGCGACCCCGAGAGCGATTCGTTGATCGACAGCGGGCGCCGCGTAATGCACATCGAAACCCAGGCGCTGCAAGCCTTGCAGGCGCGCATCGGGCCCAGTTTCGCCGAAGCCTGCCGGGAACTTCTGGCCTGCCGCGGCCGGGTGATCTGCACCGGCATGGGCAAGTCCGGCCACATTGCCACCAAAATGGCCGCCACCCTCGCCTCCACCGGCACCCCGGCGTTTTTCCTGCATCCGGGCGAAGCCAGCCACGGCGATCTTGGCATGGTCAAAGATTTGGACGTGGTGCTGGCCCTGTCCAACTCGGGCGAGACCGAAGAAATTCTGACCATCGTTCCGGCGCTCAAACGCCAGGGCAATCCGATCATCGCCATGACCGGGCGGCCCGACTCGACGCTGGCCAAGCTGGCCAAAGTGCATCTGGATGTCAGCGTGCCCGAGGAAGCCTGCCCGCTGGGTTTGGCGCCGACCGCCAGCACCACCGCGGCCCTGGTGATGGGCGACGCGCTGGCCGTGGCACTGCTGGAAGCACGCGGGTTCACCGCCGAGGATTTCGCCCGCTCGCATCCGGCCGGCAGCCTGGGCCGGCGCCTGCTGTTGCACATCAGCGATGTGATGCATGCCGGCAGCGAAGTCCCGCGCGTGGGCATCACCGCAAGCGCCAGCGAGGCACTGGTGGAAATGAGCCGCAAGCGCCTGGGTATGACAGCCATAGTCGATGCCAAGGATCGGTTGCTGGGTGTTTTCACCGACGGCGATTTGCGCCGCGCGCTCGATGATTCGCAGATCGACCTGCGCACCATGCCGGTGGAGGCCTTGATGGCGCGTTCGCCGAAAACCATCGGCGCCAACCAACTGGCGGTCGAAGCCGCGCATTTGATGGAGGCTCACAAGATCAATGCGCTGGTCGTGGTCGATGAGCAAAACCGCGTGGTCGGCGCGCTCAACATCCACGATCTGCTGCGCGCGCGCGTGGTGTGACGGCATGACCGCACTGGAAATCCCCGAAGCTGTCCGCCGCCGCGCCGGAATCATCCGGCTGGCCGCGTTCGATGTCGATGGCACGCTCACCGATGGCCGTCTGTGGTTCGACGGCAACGGCAACGAGAGCAAGGCCTTCCACGTCCAGGATGGCCTGGGACTGCGCCTGCTCGAAGACCACGGCATCGCCGTGGCCCTGATCACCGCGCGCGACAGCGCCGCAGTGCGGGCGCGTGGCAAGGACCTGCGCTTGCAGCATGTGTTCGTCGGCATCAAGGACAAGCGCGCCTGCCTGGAATCGCTTTGCGAACAACTCAGTGTCGACATGACGGAAGTGGCGTACCTGGGCGATGACTTGCCCGATCTTTCCGTGTTCGATCATGTCGGCTTCGCGGTCGCCACCGCCAATGCCCACGCCTGGGTCCGGGAAAGCGCCCACTGGATCACCACTCGCGAGGGTGGCCAGGGCGCCGCGCGCGAGCTGTGCGATCTGATTCTCGAAGTGCGCGGCCTCAACGCCGCCGTGCTGGCCCGGTTCATCGCACCGTGAGGCGCCGTCGCCTGCCCGCAGTCATCTTGCTGACGGTCGCCGTCGTGACCGGATTCGTCTATTGGAAAATGTTGCCCGGCCCGCAGCCGAGCAAGGTCAACAACGCCACGTCCGACTACACCCTGGAAAATTTCGAACTGACCACGCTCAGCGAGACCGGCCAGGAATCGTTCTCGGTCGAGGCGCCGTATCTCGAACGCGATCCGCAGGGCAAGAGCCTGACCATGCGTCTGCCGCGCTTTTCGTTTCCGCAAAGTGACGGCGGCCGTTGGCTGGCAACCTCCGATCGTGCCTGGGTGGCCGAGAAGGGTGTCGAAGTGCGGCTCATCGACAAGGTCGAGATGACCGGCCCGCCCACGCCGCGCGGCGAACGCGCACGGTTCCGCACCGCGCAACTGAACATCTTCCCGAAGAAAAATCTCGCGATCAGCGCCGACCCCGTGACCATCACCCGGAGCGACTCTATACTCCAGGGCACGGGCTTGCGCGCCGATATGCATACCCACCGAATCCAACTGCTTGCCGATGTCAAAGGACGCTATGCGCCTCCCCGCCGCTAATCCCCTGCTTTTTTCCGCGCTGATCGCCGCCGTCTTTTCCTGTGCCGCGCAGGCCAAGGTCGCCGACCGCAACCAACCGATGGACATCAAGGCGGACAATTCCGAAGCCGTGCTCAGCGACGACAGTGATTCCACGCTCAATGGCAATGTCGTCATCACCCAGGGCAGCCTCGAGGTGAAGGCCGACAAGGCGGTGATCCATCGCAAGAAAGGCAGTATCGAATCAGTGCTGCTGACCGGCGCACCCGCGCAGCTCAAGCAGATCTCCGACAACGGCGAACCGATGACCGCCCATGCCGAACGCATCGCCTATGACCTGGACAACGACCGGGTCGTCCTGACCGGCGGCGCGGTGGTCGAGCAGCCGCGCGGCAACATGAATGGTGAGACCATCACCTACGATCTCAAAACCGGCCGTCTCAACGGTGGCGGCGACGGCAAACGCATCCAGATGCGCCTCCTGCCCAAAACCCAATCGGCCGGCAGCCCGAACTGATGCTTTCGGCTCGTGGATTGCGCAAACGCTACAAGTCGCGCGATGTCGTTCATGACTTCGGCCTGGATTTAGGCCCGGGCGAGGTCGTCGGGCTGCTCGGACCCAATGGCGCGGGCAAGACCACCTGTTTTTACATGATCGTCGGCCTGGTGCCGGCCGATGCCGGAAAGATCGCCCTCGATGGCGAGGACATCACCGCCCTGCCCATGCACGAGCGCGCCCGCCGGGGCGTCGGCTACCTGCCGCAGGAAGCCTCGGTCTTTCGCAAGCTCAGCGTCGCCAACAACCTGATGGCGGTGCTGGAACTGCGCAGCGACCTGAACGCCGCCGGCCGCCGGCGCGAGATGGAATCGCTGCTCGAGGAATTGCAGGTGTCCCACGTCGCCGGCCAATTGGGCGCCAGCCTGTCGGGCGGCGAACGCCGCCGCGTGGAGATCGCCCGTTCGCTGGCGGCCAATCCGCGCCTGATCCTGCTCGATGAACCATTTGCCGGCGTTGACCCGATTTCCGTCGGGGAAATCCAGAAAATTGTGCTGCACCTCAAACAACGCGGCATCGGCGTGCTGATTACCGACCACAACGTCCGCGAGACCTTGGGTATCTGCGATCGGGCGTATATTCTCAATGCCGGAGGTGTGCTCGCCCAGGGCTCCCCTGAAGCCGTGCTAGCCAATCCCGATGTGCGTCGCGTTTACCTGGGTGAGTCGTTCCGCTTGTAAATCGAAAACGTTGTAAATCGCAGCGTTGTAAATCGCAATCTATTCGGGCTGCCCCCGCGGATCCGATCATGAAGCCGACTCTACAATTCCGGTTAGGCCAACAACTCACACTGACGCCGCAATTGCGTCTGGCGATCCGATTGCTGCAACTGTCGGCGGTCGAGCTCGAGCAGGAAATCAACGACGTCGTCAACAGCAATCCCTTGCTCGAACGCGAGGAAGACAGCCCCGAGCCGTTTCCCTCCAACGCCGATGCCATCGGCTCCACCGCTGAAGCGGAAAACCCGGCCGGCGATTCGCAGGCGCCGGAAAATGTCGAGGACGCGCCGGAGTTTCGCTGGGACGAGGATCGCCCTTCGCGCAACAGCCATAACGACAGCGACGAAGATCGAGAAGAAAGCGTTCCGGTGCCGCTGGATCTGCACAAGCATCTGAGCTGGCAACTCAATCTCAGTCACCTCAGTCCGCGCGACGTGCTGATCGGCGAAGCGCTGATCGAGGCCATCGGCGAAGACGGTTATCTCACCGCGCCTTTCGAGGATATCCAGGCGGCGTTGCTGCCGGACCTGGCCGTCTCGCCAGCCGATATCGAAATGGTGCTGCATTTGATCCAGCACTTCGATCCGGTCGGCGTCGGCGCACGCACGCTTTCCGAATGTCTGTGCGTGCAACTGAGCCTGCTCGATCCGCAAACGCCCGGCCTGTGCCTGGCGCGCAGCATCGCCTGCGAGCATCTCGACACCCTGGCTCGCCACGGCGCGGTCCGACTCGCCGGGCAATTGCATCGTTCCTGCGAGGAAATGGATACCGCAGTGGCGCTTTTGCGATCGCTCGATCCCAAGCCCGGTTCGCAGATCGGCCCGAGCCAAGCCGAATTCATCGTTCCCGATGCCATCGCCTACCGCCAGGGCGGCGTCTGGAAAGTCGCCACCGACAACGGCAGCCGCATGCGCCTTGGCATCAATCGTCAATACGAAAGCCTGATCGGAAAATCCGGACGCGACAACGACAATTACCTGCGCGCGCAATTGCAGGAGGCGCGTTGGCTGATCAAGAGCCTGGAAACCCGCGCCGATACCTTGCTGCGCGTGGCGCGCTCGATCGTCCGCCAGCAAAGCGGCTTTCTCGAACACGGCGAACAGGCGATGCGTCCGTTGACGCTCAGGGACATCGCCGAGGAACTGGGTCTGCACGAATCGACCATTTCCCGCGCCACCACCCGCAAATACTTGCGCACACCGCGCGGCACCTTCGAGTTCAAATACTTCTTCAGTTCCGGCATCGCCACCGACAGCGGCGGCGGCGCATCGGCCACTGCCATCCAGGCCATGCTGCGCAACCTGATCGAAGACGAAAACCCGCGCTCGCCGCTTTCGGATGCAAAACTTGCGACCATGCTCAAACTCGACGGCATTCCCGTCGCCCGAAGAACTGTGGCAAAGTACCGTGAAGCGATGAATATTCCGTCGTCCAACGAGCGGCAGCGCCTATAGCGGGAGCCAACAGACACTCTCGCAAGCCGCCGCCTCTTGCTCTGGACAACGGGCGCCCCCAGATATTCATTACAACGCCGCCCCCAGTGTGCGGCGGGATCGGTTTTCAGCAATGGCAACAACGACAGGAGGCACGCTATGCGAATCGACATCAACGGTCACCAGATGGAAATCACCGCCGCCCTTCGCGACTACGCCCAGGAAAAGCTCGGACGCCTCTCCAAGCATTTCGAACAACATCTGGAAACGCGCATGATCCTTTCGGTCGACAAGCTCGACCACAAAGCCGAAGCCACCTTGAACACTCCCGGCAAGACCCTGTACGCCGATGCCCTCGCGCCCGACATGTACACGGCCATCGATCTGCTCGCCGACAAGCTCGACCGTCTGGTCATCAAGCAAAAGGAAAAAACCAAGGACCACCATCGCGGCGAATCGACCGCGCGCTCGGACAGCTTCGGCTGAACGACATTCCAGCGGCCATGCTCTCGAGGATCAACGCGCGCGAACTGTTCGAACAACTGCACGAGCGCCTGGAATTGCGGTGGCTCGCCGGCCAGCATGGCGGTGATCGAACCCTCGAGCGGCGTGGACAGAAAACACGCCGGCCATCCCTGGCCGGCTATCTCAATGTCATCCATCCCAACAAGGTGCAGATCATCGGCGCCGCGGAGCTGACCTGGCTCGATGGCCTCGATGCACGCCAGCGTTGGGAAATGCTCGAAAAAATCATGGCCTTCCTGCCGATGGCGCTGGTCATCGCCAAGGACCAGGCCTGTCCGTCCGACTTGCGCGATGCCGCTGAGGAATCGGGCACCCCGCTTTGGGTATCGTCCAGACGAGGCCATGAGTTGTTGAGCCTGCTGCAATATCACATGGCACTATCGCTGGCGCCGCGCGCGAGCTTGCATGGCGTGTTCATGGAAATTTATTCCATCGGCGTGCTGATCACCGGAGAAGCCGGCGCGGGCAAGAGCGAACTGGCGCTGGAGCTGATCTCGCGCGGCCATCGATTGGTTGCCGACGATGCGCCCGAGTTCACGCAAATCGCGCCCGATGTGCTCGACGGCACCTGCCCGGAAATGTTGCAGGACATGCTCGAAGTGCGCGGCCTGGGCGTGATGAACATCCGCCAGATGTTCGGCGACACGGCGGTCAAGCGGAACAAGTACCTGCGCCTGATCGTGCATCTGGTCAATGCCCACAATGACGGCCCCAACGCCATGGCGCGACTGACCGGCGAAGTTTCCGCGCCGCGCCGCGTGCTCGATCTGGACGTGCCGGTATTCCATCTGCCGGTCGCGCCGGGCCGCAATCTGGCGGTGTTGACCGAAGCGGCGGTGCGCCTGCATATCCTGCGCGTCAAAGGTTCCGATCCTTCCACCGCCTTCCTGGCCCGGCACACCGCTTTGCTGAACGGAAGTCCGGAAAAATGAACTCGCCTCCTCCCGCCACTGAATCTTCGAACGCGCCCGTGCGCCCCATCCTGACCGTGGTCAGCGGCTTGTCCGGCTCGGGCAAGAGCGTGGCGTTGCGCACGCTGGAAGATCTCGATTATTACTGCGTGGACAACCTGCCCGCGGAGTTGCTCACCGCGTTCGTGCAAAGCGTCTCGCGCGAGGAAACCAAACGCACCAATCTTGCGGTCAGCATTGATGTGCGCAATCTCGCTTCGGATTTGTCGCGCATCGGCGAGTGGCTCTCGGCGGTCGGCGCACTCGGCTACGACTACCGTTTGGTTTTTTTCGATACGCGCAACGATGTTTTGGTCAAGCGCTATTCGGAAACGCGCCGCCGGCACCCGCTGGCACGCCGCGGCCGGGCGCTGTCGGATGCGATCGCGCTCGAACGCGAACGGCTGCAGCCCTTGCGCGCATTGGCCGACCACGTCATCGACACCTCCGAGTTCAACGTGCACCAGTTGCGCAAATCGGTATTGAGCGAACTGGAATCGGAACTGTCGCCGCGCGTGTCGTTATTGTTCGAATCCTTCGCCTACAAACACGGCGTGCCCGACGATGCCGACTTCGTCTTCGACGTGCGCTGCCTGGCCAATCCGCATTGGGATGCCCGCCTGCGCCCGCTGACCGGACGCGATGGTCCTGTGCGCGACTATCTCGACCAGCAAGATCGCGTGCGCGAATACGTCGATCAGGTCGCCGCGTTTCTCGACACCTGGTTGCCGCGCTTCGAGTCGGAGACCCGCAGCTATGTCACCATCGCCTTCGGCTGTACGGGCGGGCGGCATCGTTCGGTGTACATGGCGGAAAAACTCGCCCAGCATTGCCGCAGCGGCGGACGCGAGGATGTGCTGACATTCCATCGCGAACTGGAATGAACGGCGAACGCGCAAGCGTTCAATAGCCAATACCGCACATAGGCCGAGGCCGGAATGCGGGCAACGAAAAGCTAATGATCGAACGCGTTCCGCAGCGGACGACCACATTTATCAATGCCGCAAATTGCCAATCGCGATTCCTGCATCCGAGGCCATCGTTTTTTCTTGCCAATGCCCTCGGGTGTGGGCAACTATACGTGCACGGGGGCGTCCGGATTGACTGGCGAACACGGCCGTGGCCGTCGGATGCCGAGGAATGAGGAACGACCATGATTGAACGCGACTTGCAAATTACTCATCCCATCGGACTGCACGCCCAGGCATCGGCCAAGGTCGTGCAAGTGCTCACAGCGTTTCGCAGTCAGGCATTTCTTCTGGCCAAAGGACGCGAGGTCAACGCCAAGAGCATCATGGGCGTCATGCTGCTGGCTGCCGGCCCCGGCACTTCGGTGCGGGCGCGCATCGAAGGCGAGGACGAGGACGAAGCAATGGCGGCACTGGCGACGTTGTTCGAAAAAGGCTTCCAGTTCACGCGCGATGCCTGAACGGGCAAGTCGTCCTCCGCACTGCGGGCACCCTGTCCCTTGCCCGCATCATGGCGCTCATCTGCCCTGTCTGGACGTTTGAGCGCACCATCGGCCACGCGCGACTCGCGCATCATGGCTCACTGACCCTGCCGCCTGCCGAAAAAGCTGGGCAGATCGAAATCATGCCCGGATAATACCGGCGCCTGTCCCGGAGCTTCCTGATGGCCGAACCCGTCCGCCAAGACAAGACCGCGCGCCAATTCCGGCTCTTGTCGGACGCACTGGACACCGGCCGCCTCGGCCCGGTACGGCGGATGGTCAATACGCTTTCCCCGGCGGAAATCGGCAACCTGCTCGAATCGCTGCCGCCGGCCAAGCGCGGCATCGTCTGGGGCCTGGTCGATCCCGAGGACGACGGCGAGGTCCTGGTGCATGTCGGCGAGGACGTGCGCGAGAGCCTGCTGGCGGAGATGGACACCGACGAAATCGTCGCGGCGGTCGAAGACCTGGACATCGACGACCTGGCCGATCTCATAGAAGACTTGCCCGACACGGTCATCGACGAAGTGCTCAAGTCGATGGACCGCGAGAATCGCGAACGGCTCGAGCAGGCGCTCTCGTATCCCGAGGACAGCGCCGGTCGCTTGATGAATCCCGATGTCATCACCGTGCGCGCCGATGTCACGGTCGATGTGGTGCTGCGCTACCTGCGCCTGCGCGGCGAGATTCCCGACCACACCGACCATCTGTTCGTGGTCAGCCGCAGGCATCAGTACCTGGGCCGCGTTGCCATTTCATCGCTGCTCACCCACGAGGCCGGTACCGCGATCAACGAACTGATCGACGACGAACAGCCGGCGATCTCGGTCGATACGCCTTCGACCGAAGTGGCGACACAATTTTCCGATCATGACTGGATCTCCGCGCCGGTCGTGGACGAAAGCAACATCCTGCTCGGCCGCATCACCATCGACGACGTGGTCGACATCATCCGCGAACAAGCCCAGCACCAGGCGCTGTCGGCGGCCGGTGTCAATGAAGATGAAGACCTGTTCAGCCCGGTCCAGCGCGCGTTCCAGCGGCGCGTGCTGTGGCTGGGCATCAATCTGGGCACCGCGTTCCTGGCCTCGAGCGTGGTCGGGCAGTTTGCCGGGACGATCGACAAGATCGTCGCCCTGGCCGTGCTGATGCCGATCGTCGCGGGCATGGGTGGTAACGCCGGCACGCAAGTGCTGGCGCTGATGGTGCGCGGCCTGGCACTGGGCCAGGTCGCCGCCACCAACGTCTGGCCGTTGCTGTTCAAGGAATTGCAGGTGGCCCTGATCAATGGCCTGTTGCTCGGCAGCATCGTCGGACTGGCGACCTGGGCCTGGTTTCACGATCCGATGCTGTCGCTGGTGATCGGCGCGGCCATGACCATCAACCTGCTGGCCGCGGCAAGCGCGGGCGTACTGGTGCCGTGGACGCTCAAGCGCATGAATCTCGATCCGGCGCTGGCCGGCGGCGTCATTCTCACCACCGTCACCGATGTGATGGGATTCCTGGCCTTCCTGGGCTTGGCGACATTGATCTTGCTGCGCTGATCGCGCTAAGGATTCAACTTGGCGCGCGGTTACCCGCGCAATCATCCGGCGTGACGATGCACGCGCATCCAGCCGCGATCCAGCGCAAACGCCAGGGCGATGCCCGCGACCGCGCCAGCCAGCAAAGGCCAGGGCAATTCGGGCAAGGCGAAATTGAGATGGCCGAGCACATTCGCCATCACCGGCCGGATAAAGATCAAACCGCCGATGGCCATCGCCAGCATCAACCCGGTAATCATCCAGTCCTCGAGACTGGTTTGCTGTTCGGAAAGCAGCGCTCTTGCCGCCATGCGTGCGGCGAAATCGCCCGGCAGCGATTCGACTGGCGGCCGACTGGCGGCACGAGCGATGAGGCGGTAGCTGTCCACGTTCCAGTCGCCGCTTGCCTTGTGCAGGCGCTCGGCCTGCTCGGCGTCCGACTGGAAACGGGCTTGTCGATCGAGATCGTGCGGATTCATGCGAGCACTCCCAAACGGGTTTCCAACTGTTGCCGCAAACGCACCCGCGCGCGGAACAGGTAATTCTTGACCGTGCCTTCGGGCAGGCCGGTGATGCCGGCAATCTGGCCGATGCTCATCTCGTCCAGATGATAGAGCGTGACCAGCGTGCGTTGCAGCGGCGGCAGGCGTTCGATGGCGCGATCCATGTGCCCCATCAATTCGTTGTCGGCGCAGGCGGTTTCGAGATCGAAACCATCTCCGACTTGTTCGCATAGCGAGAGTGGGTCTTCCTCGCCAACGGCTTCAGCCAGCGGCAGCTTTTTCTTTTGCAGATGCCGGCTGGCGACCGAGAACGCGACCCGGCCGATCCAGGTGGCCAGGGAGCTTTCAAAGCGATACTGGTGCAGCCGCTGGTGCACCCGCAGGAAAACATCCTGACTCAATTCCCGGGCATCTTCCGGGTGCTGCACCATGCGATACACCAGATGCCAGACCAGTCCCTGATAACGCGCGACCAGGCGCTCGAACGCCCCGGGCGTTCGCGCCAGCACCGCTGCCACCAGATCCTGATCTTCGCTCATCGCCAGATGGATACCGCCGCAGGGCTATCGGTTGCAGGCTACTGCAAAAAACGGGAACTCACGGATATTCCGGTTTACTCCGTTCGTGGTGGTCCCGAGTCTGGCGACGGATCGAACCATGAACGAAGGCGCCGGGCAATTCAAATATTTCGAAGGCCCTTCGACAAGCTCAGGGCGAACGGTTGGGATAAATCAAAGACTCCTAATAACTTCGCAAGCTTTTCGTCCCGAGTCCCGAGTCCCGAGTCCCGAGTCCCGAGTCCCGAGTCCCGAGTCCCGAGTCCCGAGTCCCGAGTCCCGAGTCCCGAGTCCCGAGTCCCGAGTCCCGAGTCCCGAGTCCCGAGTCCCGAGTCCCGAGTCCCGAGTCCCGGGCCCGCAAAAATTTCATTGCAACCGGATTCGCTCTGCCCCTGTCCATCCTCGTGAACGGGCCGACGTGCCCGAATGACCCGGAGATGACCCATGGATTTCGCTGCCCTTATTCCCGTCGCCTTGTTCGTCAGCATCGTTGTGGCGATCAAGATCATTGTCGATTCCCGGCTGCGCCGGCGCCTGGCGGAAACCAATGCCTCGGAGGATTTGATCAAGTCGATGCTCCACGCTGACGAACAAAGCCGCCGCCTGTCAGCATTGAAATGGGGCCTGGTGCTGACCTTGCTCGGCATCGCCTTCGGTTTAATCAGCGCGTTGCATCTGCAAGCCGACAATCCCGGCGCGATCGGTTTGCTGATCGGCGCGGCAGGCGTGGGCATGCTGGCCTATCACGGCATCGCCAATCGCCTGCGTTGAGTGTTACCGGGCGCGCTTGTCCGCTTGCGCGTCCCGTTGCTGGGCAAGCGTGAGGGCGACGTTGTTGCGCAGGTAAGCCGGCTCGATGAGTTCGGGCGCGATAGCTTCGCCGCGCGCATAAGCCAAGACGGCGAGACGAGCGATGTCGGCCGCATGCGGTAGCGCGGCGGCATCGCAATCTTGCAAGGACTCGCCGAGTGCGGCGACCAGTGCGTTGTTGCTGGCGGCAAACCCGGTGCCCGCGCCGACCCAGCGATGACTGGCGGGCACGTGAGGATTTGCCGGCGAGGCCATCCATTCCTCGCCGATCGGCACCAGCCGTTGTCCGGCATCGCGTTGGAACATGCCCAGATACACCTCGCCCATGCGCGCGTCGATGGCGGCGAGCAGATGTTCGCCACTGCCATCGGATCGATTCTGAGCGTGAGCGGGAATTTGCATCGCCAATGCCGCCAGCGTCGAGATCGCAACGATCGGTTTGTCCAAGGCCATCGCCATCCCTTGCGCCAAGGCAATCGCCAAACGCACACCGGTGAACGCGCCCGGCCCGCGGCCGACGGCGATGGCATCGAGCTGCGATTTGCCGATGCCCGCTTCGGCCAGCAACTCATCGGCCCAAGGCAACACCAATTCCGTATGACGACGCGGCGCAACTTCGTAACGCTCGCATACCTGCCCCTCGATCCACAATGCCACCGAGCACGCCTCGGTGCTGGTTTCGATGGCGAGCAGTTTCATGGCATCTCGCCGAGCGCGGGATCGTCCTTGGCCGGTTGCCACAATTCGATCAATGTTCCTTCCGGATCGACCACGTAACCGAATTTGCCGTTTTCAATTTCCTCGCGGCGATCGAGTACCCGGCAACCTTCGCCGCGCAAAGCATCGAGAACCGCATCGAGATCGTCCACGCGCAGATTGAGCATGAAAGGCTTGTCGCTGGGCTCGAAATATTTGCTGTCCTCGGCGAACGGCGCCCAGATGCTGTAGGCCTTCTCGCCGGTGTCGCGTCGGTTCCAGTCGAACATCGCGCCGCCCCAGGACTGCACATCCAATCCCAGATGCTGCTGGTACCACTGCGCCAATGCCATCGGATCACGCGCCTTGAAGAAAACGCCGCCGATGCCGTGTACTCGCGGTTTGTCCGTGCTCATCGCCACTCCTCGGGAAAGTGCTGGAACGAATCTTGATCGTAATCGAATCCGGTTTCGGACTCGGGGTCGGGTGTCGCGCCGAAGAACCGCTGCACATCCGCCAATACGCGCGTGCGCGGCATCGGCGGCAGACTGTCGAGGAACAGACGCCCGTAACTCTTGCTCGACAAACGAGGATCGCACAGTACCAGCACGCCGCGATCCTCGAAGGTGCGGATCAGTCGGCCCGCGCCTTGCTTGAGCGCGATCACTGCCTGCGGCAATTGCTCGTCGCGAAATGGATTGCCGCCGGCGCGGCGCACCGCATCGAGACGCGCCTGCAACACCGGATCGTCGGGCGAAGCGAACGGCAAACGATCGATGACCACCACTGACAGCGCATCGCCGGCCACGTCCACACCTTCCCAGAAACTCGCCGCGCCCAGCAGCACACCGTTGCCGGAATGGCGAAATTGTTCGAGCAAGACATTGCGCGGCGCGCTGCCTTGCACGAACAGCGGCCACTCGCCGCCTTGCAGTGCATCGGCCGCTTCGCGCAAGGCGCGGTGCGAGGTGAACAACAAGAAGGCGCGGCCGTTGGAAGCGGACAACACCGGCTTGACTCGTTCGATCAAGGCCGTGCCGTAACCGCGCAGGTTCGGCTCGGGCAAACCACGCGGCAGATAGCACAGGGCCTGCGCCGGCCAATCGAACGGGCTGGGCTGCAACAACTCGCGCGGTGCGTCCAAGCCCAGGCGCGTGGCGAGGTGCGAAAAATCGCCCTTCACCGCCAGCGTCGCCGAAGTGAATATCCAGGCGGCACGCGATTGCTCGCGGTACTGCCGCAACGGAGCGGAAACATCGAGCGGCGTGCGTTGCAAGGTGAAGCCGCGCTGGGTGAGTTCGTACCAACGCACATCGTCATCACCGGCCTGTGCATCGCGCCAGCGGCGCAGCCGGATCAACGCATCCTCACCGCGATCGGCACAGGCGGCGAAGCCTGGCGAAGCCTCCCGCAATGGCTCAAGACTGGCGCACAAATCGGCCAGCGCCGATTCCAATTCCGTCAGCGCCGCCGATGCCGCCGGATGCGCGATCACGCGCGAAGCGCTGCCGCGCTGGGTGAAATCATTCATCGCCAAACGCAACTCGCGCACCGCATGTTCGAGCGTGCGCATCGGCTGCTGCACAGTCGCCAACGCGCTGGGCACGCCGGCCGATTCCTTGAGCGTATCGCGGGCGAGTTCGATCAATTGCCGCGCACCGACGCCTTCGCCAAAAAACTGCGCAGCCAACTCGGGCAATTGATGCGCTTCATCGAGCACGAAAGCGGCTGCGCCGGGCAGGATTTCGCCGAAGCCTTCGCGCTTGATCGCGAGATCGGCCAGCAGCAGGTGGTGATTGACCACCACCAGGTCGGCCGCCTGCGCCTCGGCGCGCGCCTTGACCACAAAGCATTCGGACCAGAACGGACATTCGCTGCCCAGACAATTGTCGGCCGTGGAAGTGACTTGCGGCAGCAGCGCGCTGTCGTCGGGAATATCGGAAAGCTCGGCCAGATCGCCGCGCTGAGTGCGTCCGCTCCACGCGACCACACGCTGGAATTGCGCGACCGCCTCGCGGCTGGGCAATCGCTCGCCCTTGGCCTGTTCCATCCGGTAAAGACAAAGATAATTGGAACGGCCCTTGAGCAAGGCCATTTTCAGACTCGCGCCCAAGGCCGCGCGCACGCGTGGCAAGTCACGGTGGTAAAGCTGGTCTTGCAGCGCGCGGGTGCCGGTCGAAACGATCACCCGCTGACCCGAAAGCAACGCCGGAACCAGATAGGCGTAGGTCTTGCCGGTGCCGGTGCCGGCTTCGGCGATCAAGGTCGCGCGGTCGTCCATCGCTTCGGCGACGGCTTGCGCCAATTGCTGCTGCGCATCGCGCACCAGGTAACCGGAAAGTTTTTCCGCCAGCGGGCCATCGGCCGCGAGCGCCGCGCGTGTTCGATACGAAAGATCGGACACGTGTTACATGCGCACCGGCGGTGCCACGGTGCAATTGGCGATGTTTTGCTGGGCCAGCAGCGAGTTGAACGCATCGCCGCGCGCCTCGCGGGCGAACTGGATGGTCGCCCAACTGCGTCGGCACAAGCCGCCGAGTTTCGGGCCCTTTTGATAGGAACTCATTGCCAGTGCTTCGGCCTGTTCCCAGTTGCGCCCGAGCAAGGCCAGCTCGGCTTGCCATTGCAACAGGTCGGGATCTTCCGGAACCACTCGCAAGGCCTGTTCCAACGCGCTCTGGGCCGCGCTGATATCGCCACGGCTTTCCGCCAGCGTGGCGGTCGCGCGCAAATCCTCGACCTGGGCATCGCGCAATGGCTGGACATCGAGCTCGTTGCCGATCTCCCCGGCCGCACGCACTTGCGCGAGCATCTGCGCGGTCGAGAACTCCTTGGTGCTCTCGGCCGTTCCCGAGCTGGTGCTGCCGCTGCAGGCGGCCAGCGAAAGTACTGTGATCAACGCAGACAAGCGGATCATCGATTTCATTTTTGCAACTCCTGAGCCGACACTTCAGGCATTCCTTCCGAGGGCGCGGGCGGTGAGTCTTCCGTCGGCTCCGAGTCGCCGCCTATATGGAACCAATCCAGCCAACTGCTTTGCTGGCAGGTCTTGTGATCAGGCGGCAGGTACCCTGAGACGAACGCGGCGCGGCGCGCATCCGGGCAACCTTCCTCGGTGGTGGCGTACTCGCTGGCATCGAGCCAGGCCCATTCGATGCCCTTGCCGGTAACAGTCAGCGGCCGGGTCGGCATTTTGGTAAACAATGCCGACCATACCCGCATCGCGCCGGTGGCGCCGTACAGGCCGGTGGATTGGTTCTTGTCGTTGCCGACCCAGACCACCGCCAGCCGATCGCCCGTGTAGCCGGCGAACCAGCTATCGCGGCTGTCGTTGCTGGTGCCGGTCTTGCCGGCCGCGCGCAGCGGGCCCAAACCATCGGAAACCAATTGGTAGGCCGTACCGCTGGTGATGGTGCTTTGCAGGGCCAGCGTGACCAGGCGCGCGGCGACGGCATCGCCTTCCTGCGCGGGCTCGGCGTGGTAGTCGTAGCGGTTGATCGCCTTGCCCTTGGTATCGAGCACGCCGCGTACGGCGCGCAAGGGCTGGACGCGTCCGCCCGAGGCGAGGAACTGGTACATCTGGGTCATCGAAAAGACCGACAGGTCCACCGAACCCAGAATCAGCGAGGGATTGGGCTTGGCGCGCAATCCGCCGAGCACCTTGAGCAGATCGGCCAATCGATCCGGCCCCACATCCATGCCGACACGAACCGTCGCCTGGTTGTAGGAATGCGCCAGGGCCGCGGTCAATGTCACCTGGCCGTGCGATTTGCCATCGGAGTTTTGCGGGTTCCAGGTCTTGCCGTCGGGCAAGGTCACCTGCACCGGGCTGTCATCGACCCAGCCCGCCAGCGAGTAGCGTTCCGGTTGCGCCAACGCCAACAGATAGACGAAGGGCTTGAGCAGCGAACCGACCGGGCGTTGTGCTTCCAGTGCGCGATTGAAACCCGGTTCGCTGGCGCGCAGGTTGCCGACCATGGCCAAAACCTCGCCACCGGCGGTATCGGTGACCACCATGCCGGCCTGCAATTCGGGGCCTTGCTTGCGCTTGATCAGCGGCAAGGTCGTGGTCACCGCACGTTCGGACAAGGTCTGCACCGAAGGCGCCAAAGTAGTCATGACAGTCAGCCCCGCGCCACGCAGGGCATCGGCGGGATAGTCGCGCGCCAGTTGCCGGCGGGCCAGGTCCATGAAAGCCGGCGCGCCGTTGCGGGTCACGCCCGGACGGCTGCTCACGCCCAGCGGAGCGGCCTTGGCGCGCTCCGCCTCGGCCGGACTGATCAAGCCCATCTCGGCGAACACATCCAGTACCGTCGCGCGGCGCTTGAGCGCGCGCTCGGGGAACCGACGCGGATCCCAATAGCCCGGCCCTTGGATGACGCCGACCAACAGGGCGATGTCTTCGGTACGCAAGGTATTGAGCTCGCGGCCGAACCAGAAATCCGCGCCCGCCGCCACGCCATGCACGGACTGTTTGCCTTGCTGGCCCAGGTACACCTGGTTGAGATAGGCCTCGAGGATGCGCCGCTTGTCGAAGCGCGCCTCGATGATCAACGCGTACAGCGCTTCCTTGATCTTGCGGGTGACGGTCTTGGTGTTGCTCAGGAACAGACTGCGCACCATCTGCTGGGTGAGCGTGCTCGCGCCCTGCTCGAATTCGCCCTCGCGCAGATTGACCCAGATCGCGCGCAGCACGCCCCAAGGGTCGATGCCGTGGTGGTGTTTGAAGTTGCGGTCCTCGACCGCCTGCAAGCCGGTGATCAGCAGCTCGGGCACTTCCTCCATGCGCACCAGGCGGCGTTCTTCTTCGCTGTTGCCGTACAGCGTGGCGATGCGCGCGGGGTCGATGCGGGCACTTTCGATCCGGTGTTTTTCGTTGCCGGCATCGCGCACCAGCACGACCTGGCCGGACGAAATGACCACTTCAAGCCGCTGCTCGGGCACTGGTCCATCGAGATCGACGAACGCACGCGTACCGATATGGAAACGCCCGCCGTCGCGAGCATAGGTTCCGGGCAATTGGCCCACGCCATCATTGCGGTAAGTGGCCGCGGCCAACTCCAGTTCCAGCGCCTCGCCGTCCAGGCGAACGCCCTCGGTCAACAGCAGTGGCCGGGCATAGACGCGGGTCGGCACTTGCCAGTGCAACTGCGCGAATTGCGCGCGCACCTGTTTGTCCAGGTGCCAGATGTAAGGTCCGCCGACGCCAATCAGCAAACCGGCGGCAATCAGCATCCCGCGCAATAACCAGCGCCGGAGGGGATTGATCGGGGTGTCGTCTTCAGACGGCGAAGCAGCGTTGCTGGTCAAGGATAGGGATAATTCGTGGTTTGTGTCAGTTTATCAGGCGCGCGCGCCGGCTACCTAAACCGGACACGCCCTCATTTCCAGCGGTGGCCGTGGCCCGATCTGCCCTCGGGCGCGCCAGACCGCCCTCGCAACGGAAAAGCGAACTCTCCAGCATGAAGCCTGAACAGAAAAAAAAACCGGAGCCGCCCGCTTTTTCCCCAGGCTCGGGTTCTCTGGGCTCGGGGTGGGCAACTCTGTTCAGCTCAGCATTGGCGCTGTTTTCAGAACCGAAGAAACATCTTTCCTATCGCCTCGCGCAAGGCGCGTCTTCGCTGCGCCGGGGCATGGCCAGCCTGAGAACGCGCGGCGTTGTCGCCACCTGGAAAGTGATGCTCGATCGCCTGCTGCCACGCCGCTGGCAGCCGCCCGCGCTGGTGCTTTATGCCGACGACATCGACCCGGCGCGGATTCACCTGACCTGCCCCGCCGAACCGCGCGCGAGCATCGTCATTCCCGTTTACGACCAACTCCACTACACCCTGCGCTGCCTGCATTCGCTGATGCTCAGTGGCGACGCAACGACCTTTGAAGTCATCGTGGTGGACGATGGTTCCAGCGATGCCAGCGCGGACACACTGCCGCGCATCGCCGGCCTGCGTTATCTGCGCAACCAGCAAAATCTCGGCTACATCGGCGCCTGCAATGCCGGCGCGGCGCTGGCTCGCGGCCGGTTTCTGGTTTTTCTCAACAACGACACGCTGGTACAGCCGGGCTGGCTGGATGCGTTGCTGGCCACGTTCGACACGCATCCCGGTACCGGCCTTGCCGGCAGCAAGCTGGTCTATCCGGATGGGCGTTTGCAGGAAGCCGGCGGTATCGTGTTTTCCGATGGTTCGGCGGGCAATTACGGACGTTTCGGCGACCCTTCCGATCCACGCTACAACTTCGTGCGCGAAGCCGATTACTGCTCGGGCGCGGCTATCGCGATGACTCGCGATGTTTTCGCTGCCCTCGACGGTTTCGATTCGTACTATGCGCCGGCCTATTACGAGGACACCGACTTCGCCATGCGGGTGCGCCGGCATGGATTGAAAGTGCGTTATCAGCCGGCCTCGGTGGTGGTGCATTACGAGGGCGTCAGCTCGGGCACCGACACGGGCCACGGGGTCAAGGCTTACCAGGTCGCCAATCAGAAAAAATTCCGCGAGCGCTGGGCTTCGACGCTAGCGCAATCTCATCCCTCGCCCGCGCTGAAAGCGGACATGGATTCGGCCGCCCGGCATCGCGCGGAATTGCAGATATTGATCATCGATGCGCACACGCCAACGCCGGATCGCGATTCGGGCTCGGTGCGCATGCTCGAACTGATGAACCTGATTGGCGAACAAGGCTGCGCGCTGACATTTTTCTGCCAGGGCCTCACGCACGATGGCCGCTACACCGAAGCGCTGCAGCAATCGGGCGTCGAAGTCTGGTGGCAACCCTGGATGAAGAACGTGCCGCGCTGGCTGAAAAAACACGGCCGGCGTTTCGATGCCATCGTGGTGTCGCGGCATTACGTGCTCGCTCCGCTGCTGCCGCTGCTGCGCGAATGCGCGCCGCAGGCACAGATCGTTTTCGATACGGTCGATCTGCATTTCCTGCGCGAACAACGCGCGGCAGAACACACCAATGAACCGGCGCGCAAACAGGCGGCAACACACACGCGCGAGACCGAATTGGACTTGATCCGGCAAGCGGACATGACCTGGGTGGTCAGCCCGTTCGAGAAAGCACTGCTGCACGAACTCGAACCGCAGGCGCGAGTGGAAGTGGTGTCCAACATCCATCGCATTGTTCCGGACACGCCCGGGTTTTCCGAACGCCGCGATCTGGTATTCGTCGGCAGCTACCGGCATCCACCCAACGTCGATGCGGCGCGCTGGCTGGCCGAGGAAATTTTCCCGCTGATTCGCAAGCAACGGCCGGATATCGGATTGCATCTGGTCGGCGGCGATGCGCCGGAAACCATTCGTGCGCTGGGTCAGCGCGAAGGCATCGTCTATCACGGCCATGTCGCCGATCTCGACGGCCTGCTCGACCGCACCCGCATTGGTCTTGCGCCCCTGCGCTTTGGCGCCGGCATCAAGGGCAAGATCAACCAGAGCCTCGCCCGCGGCCTGCCGATGGTGGCAAGTTCCTGCGCGGTCGAGGGCATGGACTTGCAAGACGGTGTGGCGATCCTGACCGCCGACAGCGCCGAACCATTCGCGCAAGCCGTGTTGCGGCTTTACGACGACGACGCTGTCTGGAATCGCTTGCGCGCGGAAGGCTTTGAAAACACCCGGCGGAATTTTTCCCGCGATGCCGCGCGCCGCACACTTTCGCCCTGGCTCGAAAGCCTCAAAAAGCCCTGAGCGCATCGATCGCAATCACTGATCGCGCCAATCCGGCAAAGCAAGCATTCGCTTTTGCCAAACCTCGACTGCCGGTCGCCGACCATAGGCGGCATCGGATCGGACGAGTGCATTGGCGCGCGCTGTTGGCCGGTGCTATATAGGCTTGGCCCCAAACCTTGCCGTTGCCGATGAAACAGTACGCAAACCCGGTCGTCACAGTGATGACGGCGAGCCTGATCTTGCTGGTGGCCGCGTTGTTCCCGCCCGAAGGTTGGGCCGCGGCCGGCAAAGGCCAATCCGCGTCCGATGAGCAGGTTTACATCGTGCGCTTCAACGACCCACCGCTGGCACTGGCGCAAAGCCCAGGCGCCGCCGGTCCGGGCACCGCTTCGCTCGCGACGACAGGTAGCATCAAGACCGGAAAAGCGAAACTGGACGTGAATTCCAGCGCCGCGCTGGCGTATCGGAAATATCTGCAATCCCGGCGTGCGGACATCCTCGCCCGCGCGCCCAAACGCGGCGGCCGCCCCTGGGTTCCCGAGCACAGCTTCGATGTGGTGCTCAATGCCGTGTCCTTGCGCTTGACCGTCGATGAAGCCGTCGCGTTCGCGATGCTGCCGGGAGTCGCCGACGTCGAGCCCGAACAAGTCTTCAAGCCACTCACCGATGCCGGCCCGACCTGGATCGGTGCGAACCAGATATGGACCGGCGCGGCCGGTGTGACCGCACGTGGCGAAGGCGTGGTGGTCGGCGTCGTCGATTCGGGCATCAACGCGACCCATCCCTCTTTTGCCGCGACGGCGGCCGGTTACACACACATCAATCCGAAAGGCAGATTCTTCGGCCTGTGCGCGGGCAACGCATTGGCTGGCTGCAACAGCAAGCTGATCGGGCTTTGGGATTTCACCACCGGCACCGGCGATCAGGAACCGAACAACGGCCTGGGTGTCGATCCGCACGGCACACACGTGGCTTCCACAGTGGCGGGCAATCCCGTCACGGTGGGTTTGCAGACCGCCACCGGCACGGTGAACCGCACGGCCTCGGGCGTGGCACCGCGCGCCGAGCTGATCAGCTACAAAGCCTGCGAAGAACAATCCGACTGCCGTGGCACCTGGACGCTGGCGGCGCTGGAACAAGCCGTTGTCGATGGCGTGGATGTGATCAATTACTCCATCAGCAGCTCGGATGCGGGCGCTTGGAGCGACAACAACGCGATGGCGATGCTGGCCGCGCGCGAAGCCGGCATCGTGGTCGCTGCGGCGGCCGGAAACGACGGGCCGGGCACGGCAACGCTGGAAAGCGTGGCGAGCGCTCCGTGGGTGTTGACTGCCGCCGCCGCCACGCACGATCGCGTGCTTGCTAACCGGGTTTTCCTCAGCGGCGGCAGTACGCCCGCTCCGGGCAATGGCGTGCTGGTCGGCGCCGGGCAGACTTTGGGCACCGGCATTTTGCCGATGTTGCGTCCCAATCCCTTGCTGTGCGCCGAAGGCAGCAATGTCGATGACACCACGGGTCTGAACAAACCGGCGGCGTGGACATCGAACTTGTTCACCGGACTGATCGTGCTTTGCGATCGCGGCATCTATCCGCGCGTGGCCAAGAGCCGCAATGTCGGATTGGCCGGCGGTGCGGGCATGCTCTTGCTCAATCAGGCCAGCGACGGCGCATCCATCGTCACCGACGCGCACAGTATTCCCACCAGTCATCTCACCTACGCCGATTCGCAGGCGCTGCTCGCATGGCTGAGCACCGGCACCGGCCATCGCGCCCGGATCGAAGGGCAAACAGTCATTCTCGATTCGAGCAAGGCCGATGTGCTGGCCGCCTTCAGCTCGCGCGGTCCCGGCACCGAGACCGACATCCTCAAACCCGATCTTGCCGCGCCGGGCGTGAACATCCTCGGCGCCGACAGTACCGGATCGGGTTTTTATTTCAGTAGCGGCACCTCAATGGCTTCGCCGCATCTGGCCGGCGCGGCGGCGCTGATCAAATCGGCACGGCCGTCCTGGGGCGCGGACCAGATCGTATCGAGCCTGATGACCACCGCCGCCAGCAGTGTGCGCAAGGAAGATGCCGTCAGCCCCGCCCAGCCCTTTGACACCGGCGCCGGCCGCGTCGATGTGGCCCGCGCGGTGAATGCCGCGCTGTATTTTTCCTCGCAGGCACCCGGCCCGATGTTCCAGAGTTTCCGCACGGCCGATCCCGACCTGCAAGGCCAACCACAAAAGATCAACTATCCGTCGATCGCCTTGCCCCGATGCAATGGCTCGTGCCAGGCAGTTCGGCAAGTGACGGACCTTGCCGGCGGCGGTAGTTGGCAGGTCGTGATTACACCGCCGCCAGGAATGACTGTCACTGTCACCCCCATGCAATTCACGCTCGGCGCGGGAACCAGCCAGACCTTGACCGTCAACGTCACTCCGGGCGCGTCCAATCCGCAGTTTTCCTGGTTCAACGGCAAGATCCTGCTCAAGCGGATGACCAACGATGGCAAATCGGATGCGACGATGACCCTGTCGGTTCGCTCCATGCCGGCCAATCGCGCGCCGGTCGCGGTGCCGGACAAATTCAACACGCCGCCGGGCAGTGCAGTGACGATCTCCAATCCCGGCGTGCTCGCCAACGATCTGGATCCGGACGGCGACCGGATTCGCTTCACCCAGTACATGGATACCTCAAACGGAACCTTGTCCGAAGTGTTCTCCGATGGCGAGTTCACCTATACGCCCAATCCCGGTTTCGTCGGTGTCGATTCGTTCCAGTATGAAATCTGCGACGACTCCAACGCCTGCAGTTGGGGACAGGCGAACATCGAAGTGCTCGGCACAACCGCCGAACGCTACTTGTGGTTGGTGCCGCGCGCATCGAATACGCAGCAACAAGGATTCGTGCGGCTGATCAACCTCAGCGCTCAGCCGGGAGCGGTGCAGGTGTGGGGCATCGACGCCGCCGGCAAGCGCTCGACCGGAACATTGAATCTCTCGCTCGCGGCCAACGAGTCCAAGCAATTCAATTCGCAGGACCTGGAATCGGGCAATGCCAGCAAGAGCCTGTTCGGAGGCATCGGCAGCGGCACCGGCGACTGGACTTTGGTGATCTCCACGCCGCTGAATATCCTCACGCAATCGTTGATCCGCACGCCGGATGGCTTCCTGACTTCCGTGCACGATCAAGCCGGTGCACAAGGCGGTGCAGTGTTCGTACCGTTCTTCAATCCCGCCGACAATCCCAATCAGGTCAGTTGGCTGCGACTGGTCAACACCAGTGCCTCGACAGTGTCGGTGAGCATCGCCGGACGCGACGATGCCGGCATGTCCGGACCGGGCGGACAAGTCACGCTCAATCTCGCCGCCAATGCCGCCATCGAGTTGTCGGCGGCCGATCTGGAATCGGGCAATACCGGCAAAGGGCTGACTGGACGGCTCGGTGATGGCGTCGGCAAATGGAGCCTGACCGTGACCAGTTCCGGTCCAGTGCGCGCCCTGAGCCTGCTGCGCGATCCGAAGGGTTTTCTCACCAATCTGTCCGGCCTGCCCAATACCGACGGTGTTCCGGTGGTGGCAGGCACGCGAGAGCTCTGGCTGGTGCCGCGTGCTTCCAGCACTCAACAACAAGGGTTCGTGCGGTTGATCAATCGTGGAGTACAGGCCGGAACCGTGCAGGTGTGGGGCATCGACGATGCCGGCAATCGCTCGCCGGGAACGATGAGTTTGTCGCTGGCGGCCAACGAATCCAGACAATTCAATTCGCAGGATCTGGAATCGGGCAATGCCAGCAAGAGCTTGGTGGGTAGCCTCGGCACCGGCAACGGCAACTGGACCTTGGTGATTTCGACGCCGCTGGACATTCTTGCGCAATCATTGATCCGCACTCCGGACGGGTTCCTGACCTCGGTGCACGATCAAGCCGGCACACAGGGAACCACGACGTTCGTGCCGTTCTTCAACCCCGCCGACAATCCCAATCAGGTCAGTTGGCTGCGGCTGGTCAATCCCAATGCCTCGGCGGTATCGATCACCCTGCGCGGGCGCGACGATACCGGCACGTTCGGGCCGAGCGGGCAGGTGTCGTTGAACCTTGCCGCCAATGCCGCCATCGAGTTGTCGGCGATCGACCTGGAATCGGGCAATCCCGGCAAAGGACTGGCTGGCCGGCTCGGCGATGGTGTCGGCAAATGGAATCTGTCGATCTGGAGTTCGGCACCGATCCGCGCATTGAGCTTGTTGCGCGATCCGAATGGCTATCTCACCAATTTGTCGAGCCTGCCGGATACGAGCAAGCCTTGAGTCGGGACTCGGGACTCGGGACTCGGAGCAAGAGCTTGCGGATTTTTCAGTGAAAAAGCATTGAGTCCGCGAAGGACACGAAGAACGCAAAGAAAAGCGGAAGAAGATTTGATTGAGGGTGGTCCCGATTTACATCACCCGTTCGCCCTGATCTCGCCGAAGCCCTCTCCGTAGGAGCGATGGCAATCGCGACACGGAATGGACAAGTGCAAAAGGCATTCATCAGCGAAGGACACGTGGCCGAACGTTCGAGGCTCAGAATCACCACGAACGGAAATAAATCAGAGCTTCGCTAACGCACCGTGCCCTTGGCCTGCCGCAATCGTTTGGCGATGGCGTCGATACGCGGGTGATTCGGTTCCCAGCGGCGGGCATAAGCCAGCGCGCGGTTCGCCTCCGGATAATCGCTGGCGGCAATGCGTTCCTCGGCATAAGCCAGCCATCGCTCGGCGAGACGATGACGAGCTTCATGCGCGCTCGCGGCCAAGGGATCGAGTGTCAATCGCGCTTCCAGGCAAGACTGCGCTTTGCTGAGCTGGCCATCGGTCATCGCCTGCTCGAAGCAGGCCTGGGTGCGCTGTCCGAACGCGATCTGGGCGCGGCGCAGCTCAGGTGATCGTGGCGCGATGGCGCTGGCCGCGCGCAGGCGATCCCAGGCGCTGACGCCAGGCGGCGTGATGAATTGTCCTTGCTCCATCGCCTGGTTCGCTTCGGCGATCAGCGCCGGCAATCGTTGGCGATCGCCACGCGCGGGCGTCGGTCCAAGACGTTTTTTCGCCGCCCGGGATTGGGCGATGTTGCGCTCGGCATCAGCGATCGCGGGCGCTTCCGGGCTCCACGTGCGCGCCTTGTCCAACATGGCCTGGGCACGGGTGAAATGAAAATCCGCGGCTTGCCGTTCGGCGCGTACCGCCCATTGCGTGGCAAGGCGCAGCAAGCCTTCCCTGGCCGGAGTCGAATCGGGATTCGATTGTTGTAGCTGGAGATATTTTCCTGCGGCGCGCTCAGTGCGGCCGGCACGTTCGTCGGCTTGTGCTTTGTCCAGGATATCGGTCTGGCGTTTTTGCCAGCGCGCTATCGCCTCGCCCAATTGCGCCTGCACCGGCGGCAAATCCAGATGCGCTGGATCACGGGCGATCACCGCATCGACCTTTTGCTGCGCCTCGATCACCCGGTCATTCGCCAACAGCGTCTGCGCCTGGCGCAACCAACTCGCCAACAGGTTTCGCCGCCCTTCCAGCGCAAGCGCATTGTCGGCATCGAGTTCGAGCACGCGGTCGTACAAATCGGCCGCCGCCTGATCGGAAACACCGGGTTGGCTCGCTTGCGCCAACAGTCCGGGAATATTGCCCGAGGCCTCGTCCAGATCGTGCAGTCGCGCCAGCAGCGGTTGCAATTGCACCGCGGGCGCCGACAAGGCTTGCGCCAGGGCCAGATCGCTCCTGGCCTGGGTGATGCGCCGGTTTTCGAGCGCGGCGATGGCACGCGCAACAGCGGCATCGCGCACCTGCGCCAAGCCCTCGCGGGCGGCCATCTGGTCGGGGTCGATCGCCAGCACCGATTCGTACAACTCGCGTGCGCCGCCGCCATCGGCACGCGACAACTCGCCGCGATGCAATGCCGCCTGGGCGAGTTCCAATTGCCGGTTCATGCGCGGATCGGGAAACAAGCGCTGGCTGATCGGCTCACGCCAGATCACCAATACCGCGATCAGCGACAGACCGATGGCAGCGATCCAGCGCAGCGCGCGGCTACGGCCCCACTCAGCCCAATCGCCGCGCATCCTGCACTCCCGGCACGGCATCGAGGCGGGCCAGCAACTGGCTGAGTTGTTCAAAGTCGCTGACTTTCAAGGTCATGCGAATATCGGCCAGCCCGCGCGAGGAATCGATCTGTGAATTCACCCGCAAGATGTTGACCTCCGCCTGCGCGATGATGTTGGTCAATTCCTTGAGCAGCGATTTTCGATCGAAGGCGCGGATCTGCACATCCGCCTCGTAACGCGAGCTGGATGCCTGCCCCCAGTTCACCGGCAACTGGCGTTCGGGTTGGCTGGCAATCAGGCGTTGCACGCTGGCGCAGCTTTGCCGGTGGATGCTCACGCCGCGGCCGCGCGTGAGATAGCCGACGATCGCATCGCCCGGCACCGGCTGGCAGCAGCGCGCCAATTGCGAGAGCAGATTGCCCACGCCCTGCACGATGAAACGACTGTTGTCGCTGCTGCCGCGCCTGGCTGGTGCAGGTTTCGCGGCGGTGCGCTCGGCGGGTTTGGGCGCCAGCGCTTGCAATTGCGCCTGCGCATGATCGTGCAATGCGCGGCTGATCTGGCTGGGGCCGACATCGCCCAGCGCCACCGCCAATTGCAGTTCCTCGATACTGTCGAGACGGAATTTCTCCAGCGCTGGTTTCAGATCGGCATTGAGCATCGCCACGCGGCGCAGTTCCTTGTCCAGCATCTCCTTGCCCGCTTGCAGGTTGCGCGCCCGGTCGAGCCGATGGAACCAGGCGCGCACTTTGTCGCGGGCGCGGCCGCTGGCGAGGAATCCGTTCGATGCCAGCAACCAGTCGCGGCGTGGCTCTCCGGTCTTGTGCGTGAGGATCTCGACACGATCGCCGCTGGCGGGTTTGAAATCGAGCGGCACAATGCGGCCGTTGACCTTGGCGCCCCGACAGCGATGCCCGACCTCGGTATGCACGTGATAGGCGAAATCCAGCACCGTGCCGCCCTGCGGCAAATCCACCACTTCGCCCTTGGGCGTGAGCAGATACACCCGGTCCTCGATCAGCGCGGTGTTGAACCCGGCCAGCAGCGTGGATTCGTCATCGCCTTCGCGGTTTTCCAGCAATTGCCGCATCCACGCGACCTTGCGCTCGAAGCTGGCCTCGCCCTTGCCGCCTTCCTTGTAGCGCCAGTGCGCGGCGACGCCGAGCTCGGCGTGCTCGTGCATCTGCCGGGTGCGGATCTGCACTTCCAGCGTGCGTCCATCCGGACCGATCACCGCGGTGTGCAGCGAGCGGTAGTCGTTGTTCTTGGGCTTGGCGATGTAGTCGTCGAACTCCGACGGCACCGGCGTCCACAACTGGTGCACAAGCCCGAGCGCCGCATAGCAACTGGCGATATCCTCGACCAGCACGCGGATCGCGCGGATATCGTAGAGCTCGCCGAAGCCCACGCCCTTGCGCTGCATTTTTTTCCAGATGCTGAAGATGTGCTTGGGCCGTCCGGCCACTTCGGCGGCGATGCCGTTTTCGCTGAGCGTGTCACGGATTTTTTGCTTGGCTTCCTCGATGAAACGCTCGCGCGCGTGGCGTTTTTCATCCAGCAGCGTGGCGATGCGCTGGTAGGTTTCCGGTTGCAGGTAGCGGAAGGAAAGATCCTCCAGCTCCCATTTGAGCTGCCAGATACCGAGCCGGTTGGCGAGCGGCGCGTGGATGTCGGCGGTCAACTCGGCCAGCGCCCGTTGCTCCTCGCGCGGCGCGCGCACGGCCGCGCGCAAGCGCACCAACTGCACCGAGAGCAGGATCAACACCACGCGCAAATCGCGAATGATCGCCAGCAACAGGCGGCGCAAGCCTTCGGCGCTGCCTCGACCTTCGCGCTGGGCATGCAGACTCCAGACCTGCTCGGACGCCTGCAAGCCGTCGAGCAAAGTGCCAAGCTGCGGCAGCGATTGCGCGACGGTGCGCGATACCGCTTCGCGCAGCGCCGGCCACAGATGCAATGCCGCCGCCGTCATCATTTCGGTATCGGCGCGCAGCGAATGCAGCAGGTCGAGCACGCTCACCACCATCGCCTCTTCCGGCGCGGGCGGCAGCGCTAGCGCGGCCTCGGACAACAAGGCGCGCAGCGGCTCAGGCCAGGCGTTCCGATCCGGGTGCAGCAGCCATCGGGAAAAACGGGGCGGAGAGCTCGCCATGGGTCCAATCACGCCTTCTACAGCCACTTGTGCAAAACTATAAGCTCTACACTAGATGCATTGTGCCTTTTCCGGAACAGTCGCCATGAATCGAATCCTGTTTGCGCTCGTCGTGTTTATCTCCCTTTCCGGTTTGGCGCTCGCCCAGGCCGGCGCTCCGATACAAGAACGCATGTCCGCCGAACAGTTCAAGGCCGCCGGCCTGGACAAACTCAGCGCGGAAGAACTGGCTTCGCTCAACGCCTGGATGCAATCGCACGATGAGAAGATCGAGGCTGAGGTGAAAACGGCGGTCAAATCCGAACGCGCGCAGCAAGCCGGTTTCCTGCAGCGCGACGAACGCACCGAAATCGTCAGCCACATCGCCGGGCAATTCGATGGCTGGCAGGGCGGCACACAGTTCGTGCTCGAAAATGGCCAGACCTGGATGCAAGCCGAAACCGGAAGCCTTTCCGGCGTGCACCTGCAAAACCCGAAGGTCACCATTCGCCCCGGCATGATGAGCAACTGGACACTGAAGGTCGAAGGCTACAACTCGACCGTCAAGGTGCGCCGCATCAAGTAACGACGCCGCTCGCGAGGGCGACTCCCGCTCACCGTAGGAGCGATGGCAATCGCGACAGAAGCGCGATTGTCCGGACTTTTCGTCTTCTCTCCGTAAGCAAGCGAGCTAAAGACAACCACTGCTGAGGCAAATCCAGTCGCGATTGCCATCACTCCTACGGGAAATTGCCATCGCTCCCACGGGAAGAAACCGGGCAAACCGATCGTCCCGCCTCCTGGCATCAGGGCGTGCTGTTGAGCTTTTCCAACTCCCGCGCCAGCCGCTTGTGCGACACCGACCTGCGCGTCCCCAGTTCCTGGGCAAATATCTGCACGCGTAGTTCCTCCAGATCGGCGCGGAACGCCAGCCAGCCCGGTTGCGTTGATGCTCCGGCGCGCTGTGCCCGGAGCAATGCCTCGGCGTAAGGCTGCAGTTCGAGCATGCGCGCCTGGTCCTTGACCGGATCGGCCAGCGCGCGTTCGGCACGCAACTTCAACGCCTTGAGATAGCGCGGAAATTCGGTCAACAGATCCGCCGGTGTGTCACGCAAAAATCCCGCATGCACCAGGCTGTGCAGATGCGCGGTGATGTCGTCGAGATTGCCCTTGGCCCAGCCCATCAATTTGGATTCGAGTTTGGGTTTGATTTCCGCGTAGGCCGCCAGGATGGTCTCGGCCAATTGCAGCCGTTGCATGGCCTCGGCAAACAACTGCCGGCCGATGTTCTGCATGCGCGATTCGAATGCCGCCTTATCGCGCAATTGCGACAAGCCTTCACTGAGCAGCGCATTGAGCGCGGCATCGACGATATCGGCGCGCAAGCGTTCGGAAGATTCGATCGCTGCGTACAACAGCCCCAATTTTGGCGAGACCGGCAATTGCCGGCGCGCCTGTTTCACTTTTTCCGCCAGCGCCAGATGCGCCAGGCGGCCGACGCCGCGTTCATGTTGCAGGCGGGCCTGGACCGGATCGGCGAACACGCGCAAGGCCACCGATTCGCCCTCGTCCACCAGCGCCGGATAGGCCGGTACGCCCGCAGCGCCGCTGACCTGTTCGGGAATCGGTGTGTCGGGGAAATGCAGCAGTCCCGAGCGCGCCAGTCGCTCGCCCGCGCGCTCGGCGAAGGCGCGTTCCGCGCCTTCGGCAAATCGCGCGCGAAGCTCGGTCAGATCGCGCGACATCGCCAACACCCGGCCCTCGCGTTCGGCCAGGCGGATATTGATTCGCAAGTGCGCGTCCAGATCGCTTTCGGAAAAATCCAGCGCGCTCACCGGCGCGCCCGTGGTGCGCGAGAGGAACCGCGCCAAGCACGATTCCAGCGCGTCGGCCTCGGCACGCGGATGCGCTTGCGCGAACGCTCGCGCGAAATCCGGCGCCGGCACATAGTTGCGGCGCAAGGCCTTGGGCAGCGAGCGGATCAACGCCGCAGCCTTCTCCTCGACCAGACCCGGCACCAGCCAACTCAGGCGCGCGGCATCGAGCGCCATCAGCAGGTGCAAAGGCACATCCAGCGTGACACCATCCTCGGGCGAACCCGGCTCGAAGCGGTAGTGCAGCGCCAGACGCGAATCGCCGAGCGGAAAATATTTCGGAAACCGATCTTCCTCGCTGCCCTCGCCCGGCAACAGATCGGCCAGCGACCATTCCAGCGATTTCTTTTTTTCCGGCGGCAGTTTCCCGTACCAGCTATCGAGCCCCTGCATGGAATTGATTTCCGGCGGCAGGCGATCCAGATACCAGCGCGCCTGCCAATCCTCGTCGGCGATCAATCCGGCGCGGCGCAGTTTGGCTTCCTCGTCCTGCGCTTTCGTCAGCATCGCCAGATTGCGCGCGATGAATCCGGCGCGGCTGTTGATCTCACCGGGCAGCAACCCTTGCCGCACGAAAATCTCGCGCGACTCGGCCGGATACAAACCGCCGTAATGCACCGGTTTTTTCGGCGCCAGCACCAGGCCGAACAGGCTGATCTGTTCCGAGCCCAGCACGCGGCCCTGCGCACGCGACCAGTGCGGATCGAAATGCCGGCGCGAGAGCAGATGCGAAAGTTCGGCGATCACCCATTCGGGTTCGATCTTGGCGCCCATCAGGCCCCATATTTTTTGCGTATCGAGCATGGTGGCGACCAGCAACCAAGCCGGCGGCTGCTTGACCATCGTCGAGCCGGGAAAGAGCTGGAACTTGCGCTGTCGTGGCGCGTCGTAAATGCCCTTCTCGCCCTTGTGTCCGATCTGGCTGGGCAAGCCGGCGATCAACGCGCGATGGAGCGGCGCGTACTCGGCCGGTTGCTCGTTGATGGTCCAGCCCAACTCCTGGCAACTGAGCAGCAATTGCCGATGCAGCTCGCGCCACTCGCGCATGCGCAGGAATCCGAGGAAATGTTTCTCGCACCAGCCGCGCAGCTTGGATTGGGTGAGATCCGCATGCGCCTGGCGATAGGCATCCCACAGTTTGAGCGCGCCAATGAATTCGGAGTTGACGTCGGCAAACTGCGCATGGGCATTGTCGGCCGCTCCACGCGCATCGGCAGGGCGCTCACGCGGATCGGGGATACCGAGGAAGGCGGCGATCACCACCATCTCGCGCAAGACGCCATGCTGCTTGGCGGCAATGAGCATGCGCGCCAGCTTCACGTCCACCGGCAGTCGCGCCATCTCGCGGCCGATCGCGGTGAGCTGGCGATCGCGATCGACCGCGCCGAGTTCAGTCAGTGTCTGCCAGCCATCGCTGATCGCACGCGGATCGGGCGCATCGATGAAAGGAAAATCCTCGATGCGGCCCAGGCCCAGCGACAGCATGCGCAAGATCACGCCCGCCAACGACGCGCGCAGGATTTCCGGATCGGTGTAGCGCGGGCGCGACTGGAAATCGGCTTCCGAATACAGGCGATAGCACACGCCCGAAGCGATGCGTCCGCAGCGGCCCTTGCGTTGGTCGGCGCTGGCTTGGGAGATCGCTTCGATATGCAGGCGATCGAGTTTTTGCCGCGGCGAGTAACGCTTGACTCGCGCCTGGCCCGGATCGATCACGTAGCGGATGCGCGGCACCGTCAACGAGGTCTCGGCGACGTTGGTGGTGAGCACGATGCGCCGCTGCGGGCCGGGCTGGAACACGCGATCCTGGTCGCGCGCCGACAACCGAGCATACAAGGCCAGCAATTCGGTCGAGCGGTATTTGCGTCGCGCCAGCGCCAGGTGGGCATCGCGGATTTCCCGCTCGCCGGGCAGAAACACCAGGATGTCGCCGAGCGGATCGCTGCGGGTGATTTCATCGGCCGCGGCGACGATGGCATCGTTCATGGTCCGCTCGCCGTCGTCCTCACCCTCGCCTTCCGGCGGCCGGTAATGCGTTTGCACCGGATAACTGCGGCCTTCCACATTCACCACCGGCGCGCTGCCGAAATGTTTGGCGAAGCGCTCGGTGTCGATCGTCGCCGAGGTGATGATCAGTTTGAGGTCGCGGCGTTTTTCCACCAGCCGGCGCAAATAGCCGAGCAGGAAATCGATGTTCAGGCTGCGCTCGTGCGCCTCGTCGACGATGATCGTGTCGTAGCGCGAGAGCCAGCGGTCGGATTGGATCTCGGCCAGCAAAATGCCGTCGGTCATGAACTTGATGTAGGTATCGTCGCCGACGTTCTCGGTAAAACGCACTTGATAGCCAACCGCGCTGCCCAGCGGCGATTTCAATTCCTCGGCCACGCGCCGCGCCACCGCACGCGCGGCGATGCGCCGGGGCTGGGTGCAACCGATCATGCCGGCGGCGCCACGGCCCGCGGCCAGGCACAGCTTCGGCAATTGCGTGGTCTTGCCCGAGCCCGTCTCGCCGGCTACCACGATGACTTGATGCCGGCCGATCAATTCGATGATCGTCTCGGCCTCGCGGCTGACCGGCAGGTCGTTGTCGAATTCGGGCGTCGGCGCCTGCTGTTCACGTCGCGCGACTTCGGCCGAGGAAGCGGCGAAGGCGCGATCGAACGCTTCGCGCGCCGGCACGCTGCGCGGCGATTTGCGGTGCGCGGCCCACAGTCGATGCAGGCGGCGGTGATCGCGGGTCAGGCACCCGTGCAATGCGGGCAAGTCGAGAACGGGTGTGGACATCGGTCAGCTCGAAAGGCATCGGCTGGGCCGCGCTGCCTGCAATGGATTCTTCAGGGCCCGTCGCCGGGCGTAAGCCGTATTTTCCCACAGCCGGAGCCTGCGTCATGAAAATAGACAACAGCTATCGTCATCCAGAACCGCCAACGGATCGCAGGCGGACTCTCGCACCGGCTGGTCTGCCGGAAATAAAAACCGGCGGCTGCCGAGCCACGCTTGACAGTGCAATCGCTCACGCACTGCCAATTGTCGCGGTTTGCACAATCGCCTTTGTTATTCTTCACCGATGAATTCATCCCCCCGCGACTTTCTGCGCCGCGTTTTCGGCCATGCCCAATTCCGTGGCGAACAAGAAGCCATCGTCGAGCACCTGATCGCAGGCGGCGATTGTCTGGTGCTGATGCCGACCGGAGGCGGAAAGTCGCTTTGCTATCAGGTGCCGGCGCTGGTGCGCCCGGGCACGGGCATCGTCATCTCGCCCTTGATCGCGCTGATGCAGGACCAAGTGGAAACCCTCGCGCAATTGGGCGTGCGCGCGGCCTATCTGAATTCTTCGCTGAGCGCCGAGGCCGCCGCCGAAGTCGAGCGGCAATTGCTGGCCGGCGAATTCGATTTGCTTTACGTCGCGCCCGAACGCTTGTTGACCGGGCGGTTTTTGTCCTTGCTCGATCGCAGTGAGATCGCGTTGTTCGCCATCGACGAGGCGCATTGCGTTTCCCAGTGGGGCCATGATTTCCGGCCCGAATACCGCGAGCTGAACCTGCTGCACGAGCGTTTCGCGAACGTCCCGCGCATTGCCCTCACCGCCACCGCCGACGCCCCGACCCGGCGCGAGATTGTCGAACGCCTCGGCCTGGACCAGGCGCGGCAGTTCATCAGTTCCTTCGACCGCCCCAACATTCGCTATCGCGTGGTGCAAAAAGACAACACGCGCCGCCAGTTGCTGGATTTCCTGTCGGCGCATCGCAACCAAGCAGGCATCATCTATTGCCTGTCGCGCAAAAAAGTGGACGAGACCGCTACCTTCCTCGCCGCGCAAGGCATCGCCGCCCTGCCTTATCACGCGGGCATGAACGCCGAGCAGCGCAGCGCGAACCAGCGCCGCTTCCTGCGCGAGGATGCCGTGGTGATGGTGGCGACTATCGCGTTCGGCATGGGCATCGACAAACCCGATGTGCGTTTCGTCGCGCATCTGGACCTGCCCAAATCCCTGGAAGGTTATTACCAGGAAACCGGCCGCGCCGGCCGCGATGGCGACCCCGCCGAAGCCTGGCTCGCTTATGGCTTGGGCGATGTGGTGATGCTCAAGAAAATGATCGAATCCTCCGATGCCGGCCCCGAACGTCAGAACCTGGAGCGGCGCAAGCTCGACACACTGCTGGGCTATTGCGAATCCACGCGTTGCCGCCGGCAAACCCTGCTGGCGAATTTCGACGAGACCTATCCCAAAGCCTGCGGCAATTGCGACAACTGCCTCGACCCGCCACTGACCTGGGATGCCAGCATCGCCACGCAAAAAGCGCTGTCTTGCGTGTACCGCAGCGGCCAGCGCTTCGGCGTGACGCATCTGGTCGATATCCTGCGTGGCGTCACCAACGAGCGCATGACCGAGCTCGGCCACGAGCGCCTGAGCACCTTCGGGATCGGCGCCGACCTCGATGCCAAACAATGGCGCGGCGTGTTCCGGCAACTGGTGGCGATGGGCTTTCTCGAAGTGGACGTCGAAGGCTTCGGTGGGTTGCGCCTGACTGAAGCCAGTCGGCCGGTGCTTCGCGGCGAACAATCGGTCGCGTTGCGCCGCGAAACCGAACGCCGCCGCGATCGCAACGCGCGTACGGACTCGACTACGCCGAGCGCGGTATCGGCCGAGGACGCGCCATTGTTCGAAGCCTTGCGCACACTGCGCGCGCGCCTGGCCCGCGAACAGAACGTGCCGGCCTATGTGATTTTCCACGACGCCACGCTGCGCTCGATCGCCGCGCAAAGGCCGCAATCGCTGGACGAACTGGGCCAGGTCAACGGCGTCGGCAGCAGCAAGCTCGAACGCTACGGCTCCGGTCTGTTGGAGATCCTGCGAGAGAACCAGGCGGCGTGACGGCGCCGCTACAAAACGCGCTGTAGGAGCGATGGCAATCGCGACGAAAGATTGCAGATGCTCGGGCTTGCCGTTTTTTGAGAGACCCGTTCCGGCAAGCAGGCAGACGAAGGGTAGTAGCTGCTGAGGTAAGCGTGGAATTGTCGCGATTGCCGCCGCCTCTGCGACGTCGAACCCTGAATGCCGGAAACGTTTGAACCGGCGTGGCGCATTCATGAACGAAGATGGTGGGTCGTCCGAGATTCGAACTCGGGACCAAAAGATTAAAAGTCTTCTGCTCTACCGACTGAGCTAACGACCCATCTCGATGCAGCCTCCCGGCGTAACCGGGGAGCGCATTCTAACCGAAACTTGCGCGGCGGTCGCCATAGCGTGTGGGATCAATGACGCCAGCGGCGGCAAAACCCTCGGCACGCAGGCGGCAGGCATCACACAGGCCGCAGGCGCGGCCCTGCGCATCGGCCTGGTAGCAGGAAACAGTGCGCGAAAAATCCACGCCCAAACGCAGGCCCTCGCGAACGATATCGGCCTTCGACAAGTCGATCAGCGGCGCATGAACACTCAAACCACGGCCCTCGACGCCCGCCTGGGTAGCGAGGTTGGCGAGCCTGCCGAAAGCAGCGATGAATTCGGGCCGGCAATCGGGGTAGCCCGAATAATCGATAGCGTTGACGCCGCAAAAAATATCATTGGCGCCCAATACCTCCGCCCAACCCAGGGCTACCGACAGCATGATGGTGTTTCGCGCCGGCACATAGGTGATCGGAATACCCGCGCTGGCCGATTCGGGAACGGCGATGTCGGCCGTCAGCGCCGAGCCGCCGATGCTGCGCAGATCAATACTCACCGTCTTGTGCTCGATCGCGCCAAGCGTCCGGGCAAGCTCGGCGGCAGCCACCAATTCCACCGAATGGCGCTGCCCGTAACTGACCGAGAGCGCGTAGCAGGCAAACCCCTGTTCGCGGGCCATCGCCAAGGTCACGGCGGAATCCATGCCGCCGGAAACGAGCACGACAGCGCGAGGTGAGTCGAGGGTTTGAATTGTCATCGGAATATTTTCACGCGAAAGCAGGGATGCGATTCTAAATTTGTTCTAACGCCGAGGCTCGGGGCAAATGCTGCTCGCCTGAAAACTTCGCAAGTTTTTCTGTCCCGAGTCCCGAGTCCCGAGTCCCGAGTCCCGAGTCCCGAGTCCCGAGTCCCGAGTCACCGCCCTTCCTGCTCGCCCCACAACTGTTTGTGCAACTGCATCTGGAAGCGCACCGGCAAATGATCGGCGAGTATCCATTCGGCCAGCTCGCGCGCCGCCAATTGCGTGTAGCTGGGCGAGAACAGCACTTCGCAGCGCTCGGGAAGCTGGTACTCGACGAGCATTCCCTTGGCCCAGTCGTAGTCGGCTCGATCGCAGATCACGAACTTGATTTGATCCTTCTGCGTGAGCAGCGGGATGTTTTCCAGCAAGTTTCGATGCTGCTCCTTCGAGCCGGGTGTTTTCAGATCGACCACCCGTGAAACCCGCGCATCGACCTCGGCCACGTCCAGCGCGCCGGAGGTCTCCAGGGAAACCTCATAGCCGGCATCGCAAAGCCGCGTAAGCAAAGTCAAACAGCGCTTTTGCGCCAAGGGCTCGCCACCGGTGACGCAGACATGGCGAACGCCATGCTTGGCGACCTCGGCAAGGATGTTGTCGATTTCCCACCACTGCCCGCCGTGGAAGGCATAGGCGGTATCGCAATACTGGCAACGCAGCGGGCAGCCGGTCAGGCGCACGAACACGGTGGGCCAGCCCACGCTGCGGGCTTCGCCCTGAACCGAGAGAAATATCTCCGTCAGGCGCAGGCGATCGGCCGAAGTCTCTTGCATACGATCCACCTGGCTCACTGCGACTGCTTCAATTCGGCGTGTTCACCGCGACTCGAGATCGAGTGCACGCAGGCGGCTCTGGGCCAGGCGCGAAGCATCGCTGTCCGGATATTGGTTGATGACGCGGCCCAGCGTTTGCCGGCCGGCGCCGAGTTGCTTCATCTCGATCTGGCTGTAGCCTTTCTTGAGCAGGGCATCGGACGCCTTGCTCGAATTGGGAAACTGGGTGAGCAGATTGTCGAACGATTGCAGCGCGACCGGGTAATTCTGGGTCACGTAATAACTCTCTCCCAGCCAGTACCAGGCATTCGGCGCCAGCGCGCCATTGGGAAAGGCATGCAAATACGCCTGGAAACCACGCGCCGACTCGACGTAATCGCCACGCTTGAGCGCATCGAACGCCTTGCTGTAAAGAGCCTGCTCGTCGGTCGCCGCAGCCGAAGCGGCGGCGCCATTGCCTGAAGCGTCCACTGGTGTGGCGCTCGTTGCTGGTGCAGGCGCTGCGGCGGCGGCAACGGGTTTCACCGCTGGCGCGGAACCGGGCGATCCGCCCTCGAGCCGCTGCAAGCGGGTATCGAGATCCAGATACTGATCGCGATTGCGCTGCTTGGCCTGCTCGTTCTCGTTTTGCAATTGCTCGACCTGGTTACGCAGCGTCTGCACTTCGGTCTGCAGTTGCGTCAGTCGGTTGATCAGCTCGACATTGCTCTGGCCGGCGGCCTGGGTTTGCGTCGCCGATTGCTGCTCAAGCCGAGCCACGCGATCGGCCAAGCTCTGTTTTTGCGCCCATGCCGGAACGGTCGCCACGAGGGCGACCGTCAAAACCAGTAACGAGATCGAACGCGACTGTGTCATCGCTTACTTGACGGTATAGACGATTTCGACGCGGCGATTCTTCGACCAGCAATCCTCGTTCGAATCGGTGCAGGTCGGACGCTCTTCGCCGTAGCTGACCACGGTGGTCTGGCTTGCCGAATTGATGGCACCGGAAACGGCATTGCCACGGCGCTCGCCCAGACCCAGGTTGTATTCGCGGGTACCACGCTCGTCGGCGTTGCCTTCCAAGGTCATGCGCGCTTCGGGACGGTCATGCAGGTACTTGGTGTGGCAGGCGATCGCGGCCTGGAATTCGGGCTTGAGGGTGTCCTGGTCGAAATCGAAATAAACCACACGCTGGCGCAGGCAGGCATCGGTGTCGAGATCTTCCGGACGATACTTGCCGGTCTCGGCGACCGGAGCAGTCTCAACCGGAGCGGCCGCTTGTTCAGCCGGCGGCGGCGCCTCTTCCTTCACCTTCTTGGTGCAGGCGGCCACAGCCACGCAAACAGTGGCGGCGATCAGCAAGCGGGTGGTGATATTCATTGGAAACTCCTCGTTATGTGTTTTGTTGGTGAAACTTGTCTAAATAGAATACCGGCGCAGGTGTCAACGTTGCCTGAAGGGAGACCAGGCCGGCTCGCGGACATCGGCCTGCGCGACCACGAGCCGGATACGGACACGGCCATCGGCCGAGACGGCGTAAAGCACGCCACGCCGGCCTTCCTTGGTGGCGTAGAGCAACATGCTGGCATTGGGGGCAAAACTCGGCGATTCGTCCAGATTGCCCGGCGAGAGCGTCTGCCAGCGGCCACTGCCGCCGAAACCGCGGTCGAGCACGGCGATCCGGTAGATGTTGCCGACGCCCTGGGCCATGGCGATCTTCTTGCCATCATAGGAAATCGTGGCGCGGGCGTTGGATTCGCCCTGGAAGCTGAGCCGGGTCGGTTCGCCGCCACTGGCCGATATCTGGTACACCTGCGGCTTGCCGGCGCGGTCGGATGTGAATATCAGGCTTTGCCCGTCCGGCATCCACACCGGCTCGGTATCGATGCCGTAATGGTGGGTGATCTGGGTCAAGCCCTTGCTGGCCAGATCCATGACATAGATTTCCGGATTGCCGGATTTGGACAGGGTCAAGGCCAGCCGGCGGCCGTCGGGCGAAAACGCCGGAGCACCGTTGATGCCACGGAAACTGGCGACCGCCTCGCGCGCGCCGGTGGCGATTTCCTGGATGTAGATGGTCGAATTGCCGCGCTCGAAACTGACGTAGGCGATTTTCTTGCCATCCGGACTCCACGACGGCGACAGCAGCGGTTCGTGCGAGCGCACGACCGTCTGCGGGTTGAATCCATCCGAATCGGCGATCATCAGCGCGTATTGCGTGCCTTGGCCGATACCGCTGGCGGTGACGTAGGCGATCCGGGTCCAGAACGCGCCGCGGACGCCGAGGATTTTTTCGTAGATCTGGTCAGCGATCTGGTGCGCGACATCGCGCATGCCCTTGGCTCGCCCGGCGACCGACAAACCAAGCAGCCGTTCCTGCTTGGCAACGTCGTAGAGCTCGTATTCGACCCTGTAACCGCCATCGGCACCATCGAGAACCCGGCCGACCACGACGAAATCCTGCTTGAGCAAACGCCAGGTGGGGAATTTGATCTCGCTGCCGCGCGTGGGTTTTTCGATGATGCTGGCCGCTGCCAAGGAGCGGAACTGTCCCGAACGGTTCAAGTCCGTGCCAATCACCAGGGCGACATCGGTATCGGGTGCGACATTGCTGCCCAGATACGGCATCGGCACCACGGCGATCGGCAGGGCCGATTCGTTGCCGACCACCAGCCCGATGTCCAGGCCTTGGGCATGCACACTGCCCAGCGGGAGCAGCAACAACAGCAGAGTGAGCAGATGTTTCATCGTTGGCAGGCCTCTTCGGGGTAGCACATGGTCAATTTGATCGGCGAGGTGAATACGTTTTCGAACCCCGAATAAGGCATCGGGCTCTTGAGCAAAGCTCGCTCGACCGAGTCGCGCACCTGGGGATCGTACGGGCAATCGATGAACTCGACCTTGATGACCTCGCCGCCGCGGATCTGTCTGAAGCTCACGCTGCAGCGCATCATCTGCGGCACGGCCGCGGTGTTCCAGTTGGCGCGCGCGGCGGCATTGAGCGCGGCGATATAGCGCGCGCGTAGGCCCTCGTCGCTACCCATATTGCCCGCCGCCGGCGCCGGAGTGCTTTGCGGTGGAGTCGGTGCGGGCTTCGATTGCAGGTCGGCCAATTGCTTGAGGCGCTGCTCCTCCATGCGCGTGCGCTTTTCAGCGGCCTCGCGTTCGCGCTTGGTCGCTTCGTATTGCTCGCGCAGGCGCTGGCGGCGCTCGGCCTCCTGCTGACGGGCGATGTTCTCGGTCAGGTCGATCTGCTCCTGGCGGCGGCGCTCTTCCTGTTCCTTGGCCTGTTTTTCCGCCTGGAGCTGGGCATTGCGCGCGATGCGTTCCTGATCTTCGGTATCAGGCTTGTCCAGCGGTGCCTGCGGCTTGGCCTGCAGCGGCAAATCGCTGGTCTGCGGTTTGGGCGCGGGCTTGGGTTGCGGCGGCGGCGTAGCGGTTTGCTCATCCGGTTTTGCCGGTTTGGGCGAGGCTTTGATGGCCTGCTGCGCGCGCTGGATGTCGGCGGCAGAAACCATCAAGGTCGCCTGTATCGGCGGTCCGGCGGCGGAAAGCTCGCGTTCGGGCAGGACCCAATCGGCGCTCCACCAGATCAGCCCGACCAGACCGACATGGAAAAGCAGTGTCAGGACAAATGCACGAACCTTGTCGGCCTGGGACTCCATCGCGCCCGCTCAGCGGCCTTCAGCGGGCTTGCTCATCAAGCCCACTCGCTCGACGCCGGCCTGCTGCAACAGCACCATCGCCTGGTACACCGTGTCGTAGCTGGCATTGCCATCGCCGGCCACGAACACGGCGACATCGGGATTGTTGCGCACGATCGCGCCGACTTTGCCGGACAAAGTCGCGGCATCCACGCTTTCCTTGCTCTCCTTGCCATCTTCCTGGAGCTTGAGCGTGTATCCGCCGCGCGCATCGACGCTGACGATGATCGGATTTTTCTTGGTCTCCACCGATTTGGCGTTCGACTTGGGCAGGTCGATGTCCACGCCCAGATTGAGCAGCGGTGCGGTCACCATGAAGATGATCAACAGCACCAGCATCACATCGATATAGGGTACGACGTTGATTTCGGATTTGAGTTTGCGCTTGCGCGGGCGGGCGAAGGCGGCGGTCATGGTGAACTCCTCAACGAGCGAACGGCCGGGCCGGGGTCAGGCGTAACCGGGACACGCCGATCAACGCTCGTCCGAATGCGATTGCCGTTGCAGGATCGAGGAAAACTCCTCGGCGAAACTCTCGTAGCGCACCGACATGCGCTCGACACGGGTAGCGAAGCGGTTATAGGCCCATACCGCGGGAATGGCCGCGAACAGGCCCATCGCAGTAGCGATAAGCGCTTCGGAAATACCCGGCGCGACCGAAGCGATGGTCGCCTGCTTGTTGTTGGCCAGGCCGTGGAAGGAAATCATGATGCCGAACACCGTGCCGACCAGGCCGACATACGGCGCGGTGGAACCGACATTGGCGAGCAGTTCCAGACTGTGTTCGAGCCGGTCGACCTCACGTGCCAGCGTCGCCCGCATCGCCCGCTGCGCGCCTTCGAGCTGGGCGCGGGCATCGATGTTCTTTTTTTGTTGCAGCAAACGGGTGAACTCGCGGAATCCCGCCTCGAAAATCGCTTCCAGGCCCGACACCACGCGATTGCGTTCGGTCGCGGTACGGTAAAGCTGGTTGAGATCGGCGCCGGACCAGAAACGGCCCTCGAACTCCTCGGCCTCGCGATTGGCGCGGCTGAACACACTCATCTTCCGGAAGATGACGAACCAGCTCATGACCGAGGCGATCAGCAACAACATCATCACTGCCAGCACCGGCCAACTGGCATGCAGCACCAGTTCCAGATAGTTGAGGCTGCCGGCATTGGCCGCATTCGCGGCACCGGCGGTTTGCGGCAACGATGCGGTGACCGGGGTCAAAAGTGTCAGCAAAACAGGGGGCATTTTCTTTCTCCAGAACTACACCGGCGCCAGCCAGGCAGGCAAAGGGCACGGACGAAAACTTGAAGCCTGCAAGCAGGCGATACGCACCTCGGCCTTGAGCAGACACTCCGGGCCCCGAAACAGTTCCTGCTTGCACACCAGACTGGCCGATCGCCGCTCGCTCAGCATTACGCTCGCCTGCAGCAGATCATCGAGCCTGGCGGGCTTTAGAAAATCGATGCGCATCTCGCGCACCACCAACACCACATCGTCGCGATCGCGCAAGACTTGTTGCCCAATGCCTTGTCCGCGCAGCCATTCGGTGCGCGCGCGTTCGAGAAAACACAGGTAACTGGCGTGATAGACCACGCCGCCAGCGTCGGTATCTTCCCAATACACCCTTATAGGGAAGCTGAACGGTGCATCACTCGCGGATGAATTCATAATCGCCACGTCATGCGCTCCTCACATCGGCGGCCATGCCCGAGATGAATTTCCGATCGGCACGGCCTTGTCCGCAACAGTCATTGGCGCTCACTACGTGCGAAGTTCATCGATGGCCATTCAGGGCAATTCACTCGCCGGTCTTTTCCTCGAACAAATCCAGTTCCGACGGCCGCCTGGGCGCTTTCAGGCCCAAGTGCTGGTAGGCCTTGTTGCTGGCCATGCGGCCGCGCGCGCTGCGCACGATGTAGCCTTGCTGGATCAGGTAAGGCTCGATGACATCCTCGAGCGTGCCGCGCTCTTCGCTTAGCGCGGCGGCAAGCGATTCCACGCCGACCGGGCCGCCGTCGAAATTCTCCACGATCATGCGCAACAACTGCCGGTCGCTTTCATCGAAACCCTGCGCATCGACCTGGAGCATTTTCATGGCCGCATCGGCCACTTCCCGGGTGATCTGTCCACCGGCCCGGACCTGGGCGAAATCGCGGGTGCGGCGCAACAACCGATTGGCGATGCGCGGCGTGCCGCGTGAGCGGCGCGCGATCTCCGCCGCGCCTTCGGCATCGCAGGCGATGTTGAGGATGTTCGCCGAGCGACGGACGATGCGGGTCAGCTCCTCGGGCGAATAGAACTGCAAGCGCTGCACGATGCCGAAGCGATCGCGCAGCGGGCCGGTGAGCAGGCCGGCGCGCGTGGTCGCGCCGATCAGGGTGAATGGCGGCAAATCGAGCTTGATCGAACGCGCGGCCGGACCTTCGCCGATCATGATGTCGATCTGGAAATCCTCCATCGCCGGATACAGCACTTCCTCGACCACGGCCGACATGCGGTGGATCTCGTCGATGAACAGCACATCGTGCGGCTGCAGGTTGGTCAGCAGCGCAGCCAGGTCGCCAGCACGTTCGATCACCGGGCCCGAAGTCTGGCGCAGGCTCACACCCATTTCGTTGGCGATCACATGCGCCAGGGTCGTCTTGCCCAGTCCCGGCGGACCGAACACCAGCACATGATCGAGAGCTTCGCCACGGCCCTTGGCCGCTTCGATATAGATCTTCAGTTGCTCGCGAACCGTTTCCTGGCCCAGATACTCATCGAGCGTCTTCGGCCGGATGCTGGCCTCGACGGCTTCGTCTTCGCGAGTGGCGGTAGCGGCAGTGACGCGATCGGTCATGGGCACAGGCGGGGGGCTGGGTGCGGGAATCGACAGTTTACGGGCTGATGACGAAATTACCGAGAAAATCACGGGCTTTCGCCAACGAGGAACTAAAGGGCCTCAATCAGGCAAATTTGCCGAAGGACCGAAGTGCGAGTCTCGACCGGCTTGCAGTGACATTTCAAATACTCGACAGGCCCTTCGACACGCCCAGAACGAACGAATTGGCAAATCGAAGCTCCGCAAAAACTGCAATGAAAAATTTCGCAAGCTTTTAGTCCCGAGTCCCGAGTCCCGAGTCCCGAGTCCCGAGTCCCGAGTCCCGAGTCCCGAAACTAAATCACCACCTGCGTTCCCAGCTCGACCAGCCGATTGCCCGGAATGCTGAAAAACTCGGTGGCTGGGGTCGCGTTTCTCGACATGATCAGGAACAACTTGTCGCGCCACAGCGCCATGCCCTGATCGGCACGTGCCGTGAGCGCCTCACGGCTGGCGAAGAACGTCGTGTCCATCGGATCGAATGGTGGCCCCGGGATCGGCCAATGCTTGAGCGCCTTCGGCACGTCGGGATCTTCCATGTAGCCAAAACGCAGCGTCAGCCGGGCAAAGCCGTGGCCGAGGTCGGTGTAGGCGACCCGCTCGCTGGCCTCGGCGCGCGGCACGCTCAAAGTGCTCACGCTGAGCAGGACATTGCGCGCATGCAGCACCTTGTTGTGCTTGAGATTGTGCAACAGCGAAGGCGGCAGATACTCGTTGGACGGCGTCATGAAAATGGCCGTGCCGGGCACGCGCACCGGCGGGTCGGCCATCAGGCTTTGCACGAAATGCTCGATGCGCAAACTGTCGCGATTGATCTGTTGCCGGACCAGATCGCGGCCATGTCGCCAGGTGCGCATCACCGTGAACGCGGCCAGGCCCAGCGCCACCGGAAACCATGCGCCCTCGAAAAATTTCTCGGCATTGGCCGACAGCAGCGCCAGATCGACCGTCAGGAACAACAGCGCGAACGGCCAGATGATCTTCGGCGACAGGCGCCAGCGCTGGCTGGCCAGCACGATCAGCAGGATCGTGTCGATGAGCATGCTGCCGGTCACCGACACGCCGTAAGCCGAGGCCAGGTTGCTCGAACTCTTGAAGGTGACCACCAGGATCATCACCAGCACCAGCAAAATGCGGTTGATCCAGGGCAGATAGATCTGGCCGATGGTTTCGGCCGAGGTATGGACCAGTTGCAGGCGCGGCAGATAACCGAGCTGGATCGCCTGGCGCGCCAGCGAGAAGGCGCCGGAAATCACCGCCTGCGAAGCGATCACCGTCGCCAACGTGGCCAGAATCACCATCGGGAACAAACCCCAGGCCGGGACCAGTTCGTAAAACGGGTTGTACACCGCGCTGGGCTTGGTGAGCAGCAACGCGCCCTGCCCGAAATAATTGAGCAGCAAGGCAGGCATGGCAAAACCCATCCAGGCGATTCGGATCGGCTGGCGGCCGAAGTGGCCCATGTCGGCATACAGTGCTTCGCCGCCGGTGACAGCCAGTACCACCGCGCCGAGCGCCAACCAGGCATGTACGCCGTGATGGGCGAAAAACTGCAGCCCCCACCAGGGATTGATCGCCTGCAGCACCGCCGGATGCTTCACGACCTGGACAACTCCGAGCACCGCCAGTGTGACGAACCACAACACCATCACCGGCCCGAAAATCTTGCCGACCCGTTCCGTGCCATGCCGCTGGAAGGCGAACAACAACAACAGGACCGCCAGAGTCACCGGCACCACGAACCGATCCAGCGCCGGGGCGGCGACTTTCAAGCCCTCGACCGCCGAAAGCACCGACATCGCCGGCGTGATCACGCTGTCGCCGAAGAACAGCGCCGTGCCGAAGATGCCGATGATGCCGATTCCGTAAGTCAGCGGCGAGGCGATCGGCAGGCTGCGTTGCACCACGGCCATCAGCGACATGATGCCGCCCTCGCCGCGGTTGTCGGCGCGCATGATCACGTTGACGTATTTGAGCGTGACCACCAGCATCAATGCCCAGAACACCAGCGAGAGAATGCCGAGCACATTGGTCGGATCGGGCGAGAGCCCGTATTTCTCGGAAAACGCTTCCTTGATGGTGTACAGCGGGCTGGTGCCGATATCGCCGAAGACGACACCAATGGCGCCAATGACCAGCGGAGCCATGCGTTGCTGGCCGGCGCCGTGAGCTTGTGGGGGCATGGTCTGTCGTTCCTGGCCGTGCTCAGCCGCTGCGGAGCACGGATTTTAGCGCTTTTCGGATGATGTCTTCGGCGCTGTCGCCCGGTTCCGCGGCCTTGACCATGCGGCCGATCTCGGCCGGCTTGTAGCCCAACTGCTGCAAGGCCACGCTGGCTTCGGTCACCGGGTCGGCCGGCACGCCGCGCGCGGCGAACATCGCCACGCCGCCGCCGGTCAGATCGGCGGCGCGATCGCGCAACTCGACCACGATGCGCTCGGCGGTCTTCTTGCCGATGCCGGGAATACGGGTCAGCGCCGTGACATCGCCCGATTGCACCAATCGCGCGAATTCCTCCACGCTGGCTCCGGAGAGGATCGCCAACGCGATCTTGGCGCCGATGCCGGTGACTTTCTGTACATCGCGAAACAGCCGGCGCTCGATCTCGCGCATGAACCCATACAACGCGACCGAATCCTCCTTGACCGCATGATGGGTGAACAGAACAACTTCGCGGCCGACTTCGGGCAGGTCATAGAACGTGGACATCGGCGCTTCGAGCTCATAGCCCACGCCACCGACATCGATCATCAGCCAGGGCGGCTGCTTGTGGACCAGGGTTCCCTTCAGGCGTCCGATCATTTGCGGCTCCAGACGTATTGCGCGCTCACGCCGATCCGCGCCGCGGTGGCGCGCACATGCGCATGGGTGATCGCCACCGCCAGCGCATCGGCGGCGTCGGCCTGGATCTTGCCCGGTAGATTGAGCATCACGCCGATCATGTGCTGTACCTGGATTTTGTCGGCACTGCCCTTGCCGACCACGGCGAGCTTGATTTCCTTCGCAGCGTATTCGTGTACCGGCAAATCGCGCATGACCGCCGCGCACATCGCGCCGCCGCGAGCCTGGCCGAGTTTCAAGGCCGAGTCGGGATTGCGCGCCATGAACACTTTCTCGATCGCCACTTCATCGGGCCGGTAGGTTTCGATGATCTCGCCCAGGCCATCGAGCAGCAGCTTCAGGCGCAACGGAAAACTTTCGGCATCGAGCAACACCAGCGGCCGATGAAACACATGCGTGGTGCGCCCGGCGGCATCGACGTCGATGATGCCCACGCCCGTGCGTTGCGAGCCGGGATCGATGCCGAGAATGCGAACGGGGCTCGAAGCTCGGGGCTGAGGGTTCGTCAAAACGAGAACCTTGATATCGCGACTCGGGACGTCATCTCCCGATTCATTGATACGCCTCGGCGCCCAGATCGGCATTCGAGTAGACATCCTGCACATCGTCGAGGTCTTCGAGCATGTCGATCATCTTCGCGACCTGCTGCGCGGTCTCGCCGGTGACGGCGATGTTGTTGTCGGCGCGCATCGTCACTTCGGCGTGATCGGGCTTGAAGCCGGCCGACTCCATCGCCTGCTTGACCGGCTCGAACGACTCGGGCGCGGTCAGCACATCGATCGAGCCATCGTCGGGATAGACCACGATGTCATCGGCGCCGGCATTGATCGCAGCTTCGGTGATCGCGTCTTCGTTGGCGCCGGCCGCGTAGCTGAGCACGCCACGTTTCTTGAACATGAAACTGACCGAACCGTCAGTGCCCAAATTGCCGCCGCATTTGCTGAAGGCATGACGCACGTCGGCGACCGTGCGCACTTTGTTGTCGGTCATGCAATCGACGATCACCGCGATACCGCCGGGCGCGTAACCTTCGTAGCGGATTTCCTCGTAACTCACGCCTTCGAGTTCGCCCGTGGCCTTCTTGATGGCGCGCTCGATCACATCCTTGGCCATGTTCACACCGAGCGCCTTGTCCACCGCCAGGCGCAGGCGCGGATTGGCTTTGGGGTCGCCTCCGCCAGCACGCGCGGCGACCGACAGCTCGCGAATGAGCTTGGTGAAAATCTTGCCGCGGCGCGCGTCCTGCGCGTTCTTGCGGCCCTCGATGGCCATCAGTCTGCCCATACATTCCCCCGGAATATTGCGATGGGCCGATTATACCGGCGCCACTCCCGAGCGCTTGGGCCTCAAGGCCGGAAATGGCCGGTTTCCAGGAAATCGGCGGTCATTTGCGCCACCTGCGCCGAAAAGATCAGCCCCGAATGACTGGTGGCCACCACCGCATGGTCGGCCAAGCCGGGGAGGCGGGTTTCCGAAACGGCGACCGTTCCGTCGTGATCGCCCTCGAAGTGACCGAAAAACCGGCCCAGCCCAACCGGCCACGATCCGGCGATCATCCCCACTTCGCGCTGCTCGGGGATTGTCTCGAGCCCTGAACGCAGCAAGGCTCCGCTCTTGCCGGCGATAAAGCCCAGATGCACTCCCGCCAACCCGCGCGCCGCAGCGCTACCGGCCAAGGGCGACCCCAGGCAAACGACCCGGCCCGGCGGCAGCGTTTGCGAATACCGATCGATCGTCTCCAGCGCAATCAACCCGCCCAGGCTATGCGCCACCAGATGCACCGGTTGCGGCCCGAGCGCATACAAGCGCGCCGCCAATTGTCCGATGGCCTTGTCCGGGTTTTCCCACAACGTGGAATAGCTAAACAGCAACGGCGTGAATCCACGGCGGCGAAGTCGACTCGCCAATACCAGCAACGGCGGCCGGCGCATCATCAAGCCGTGCAGCAAGATCACGCGCCCGCTCATCGGCCATCGCCCGCATCTTGCAAGGCGGGTTCCGCAACATCGGCTCCCGAACGCAGCGCGCGGATGCGTGCAAACACGACAGCCAATGCCGCGACCGCCAACACGATCTCGACGGGCCGATAAGCGACCGCATAGCGAGGATCGGCCTGGAACACGACATGGATCGCGGTGATGTAAAGAAAGAAAACTCCGACCAGCCAGGGCTCGCGCGAAGTACTCGCGAGGCTTGTGGACATGCTTCGAAATACATATCCGACCGCCGCCAGCAATGCCAGCGCGAATACCAGCGGATTGCCCGCCTTGAATACGGCATGCATGGCGCGCAGTAGCGGATTGCGATCGTAGGGCGAGTCGCGCACGGCGAGAAAATACACATCGCCCCAACCGATACGCACATTCCAGGACCACAGCGAATAGGGCTTCTTGAACAGGTACCAGCCGAGGTAATACGCAGGGTCCGAAGACAGGCGCATCGATACCTTGCGCAAACCGGCCGCGGGATCACTCACCATCAAACGATCTTCTTCATCGATGGCCGTCATGATCGAAGCCGAAATGGGATTGACCCATCGTGAGTTGTAGGCCGCGTGATATTGCGGCCAGGAGCCTTCGACGATGTTGACCGCGGCACGGCTCCAACTGCTGGTGTCGAGCGGTTGCAAGGCATTGCGCGCCGCCCATGATCCAGTCACCGAAAAAAAGGCCAGCACCAGCAACAACGCCGCGCGTGTTTGCGAACGACAAGCCAGCCATATCGCCAGCAAGGGCGGAAAGAAAAGTATTACTGGATTGAACAAATACGCGCCGCCGCCAACCAGGCCAGCCGCGATCGCAAAAGCAGGACGGCCATCGCGCTGCGCGATGCGCATCAAAAGCAGCATCGCCAACAACAGCAATCCGAACAAGGTTTCGGCCAGCAAGGTTCCGGCAAAAACCACCAGATGCGGCCAAAGAGCCACCAACACTCCGCACAGCAGCGCTGCTTGCCGCGACAACCAGGTGCGCGCCAGTGCGACCGTCAACGGAACCGCGGCGCAACTCAAGACAATCTGCAAGACCGCGATGTTCCGAACGGCATTCGTGCTCTCGCCGAACATCGCCATGCCGAGGGCAAGAAAAGAAGGATAGCCCGGTGGACGAAATGCATCGGGAACGACGAGTTCGCTGCCCGGTGGCGCTGCCGAAAGCGTGGCGTGATGCAGCAGGTTCCAGCCGTAGAAAAAATATTCGCGGACATCGCCGCGAACCGGATAGTCCACCTTGACGAAAAAGAAAAACAACAACCGCACCAGCAACGCAACGACAGTCAACGCCACCATGATGGAAAGGAAACGGCGATGCCCACGCTGGTCTGGCTGATCGATGGTCTCGTGCATGCCATTTCCTTTCGCTGGAGCCGGCAGATTAAGACGCATGGCGAATGCCTGTCCACGACGGGCGAAATATCGCATTGCCGTGGATCATCGATTCTTGACGAGCCCTGGATCAAATTCCGTTCGTCGTGAGCTGCTCGAACCACGAATGGCGGCGGGGATGGAGATACCAAATTTCAGACAGCACATCGATCCTTCGGCAATCTCAGGATCGGGGCGCATGAGCGAGACAAATCAATACTCGCTTAAGAATTTCGCAAGCTTTTGTCCCGAGTCCCGAGTCCCGAGTCCCGAGTCCCGAGTCCCGAGTCCCGAGTCCCGAGTCCCGAGTCCCGAGTCTCATCCCTCGCGCACCCGCACGTGCAACTCCGCCAACTGCTTGTCTGGCACTGCCGACGGCGCATCGGTCAGCAGGCACTGCGCCGATGCGGTTTTCGGGAAGGCAATCACATCGCGAATGGAATCGGTGCCGGCCATCAGAGCGGCAATGCGGTCGATACCGAAGGCGATGCCGCCGTGCGGCGGAGCGCCATAACGCAGCGCTTCGAGCAGGAAGCCGAACTTGATCTGCGCTTCCTCGCGGGAGATGCCAAGCAAATCGAACACCGTGCTCTGCATGTCCGAGCGATGGATGCGCACCGAGCCGCCGCCGATTTCGTTGCCGTTGAGCACCATGTCGTAGCCACGGCTGACCGCATCCTTGGCGTTGCTGACCAGTTCGGCGGCATCATCGACCTTCGGCGCGGTGAACGGATGATGCAAGGCGACGTAGCGTTGTTCCTGTTCGTCGTACTCGAACATCGGAAAGTCGGTGACCCACAGCGGTGCCCAGGTATTGGCAATGCGGCCGGTGTCCTTGGCGACCTTCAAGCGCAAAGCGCCCATGAAATCGCAGACGGTTTTCCACGGACCCGCACCGAAGAACAACAGATCGCCGGTCTGCGCACCGGTGGTTTCCAGCAAGGCGGCGAGCATGGTGTCATCGAGGAATTTTCCGATCGGCGAATTGATGCCTTCGCGGCCCTTGGCCAGATCGTCCACGCGCATCCAGGCCAGGCCCTTGGCGCCGAACTTGCCGACATAGGCCGCGCAATCGTCGATCTGCTTGCGGCTGAGCGTGGCGCCGCCGGGCAGTCGCAGCGCGGCCACGCGGCCCTCGCTGTTGTCCGCCCAATCGGTGAATACCTTGAATCCACAGGTACGCACCAGTTCGGCGACATCGACCAATTCCAGATCGATACGCAAGTCCGGCTTGTCCGAACCATAGCGACGCATCGCCTCGGCATAGGTCAGGCGCGGGAAAGGATTAGCCAACTCGACGTCCTGCACTTGCTTGAATACGTCGCGGATCATCGCCTCGACGAAATCCTGGATGTCGCGCTCGGTGACGAAGGCGAATTCCATGTCCAACTGGGTGAATTCCGGCTGGCGATCCGCACGCAGGTCCTCATCGCGGAAGCAGCGGGCGATCTGATAGTAGCGATCCATGCCGGCCATCATCAGCAACTGTTTGAACAACTGCGGCGACTGCGGCAAAGCGAAGAACTCACCCGGATGCACGCGGCTGGGCACCAGATAATCGCGCGCGCCTTCGGGCGTTGCCTTGGTCAGGATCGGCGTTTCCACGTCCTGGAAACCGGCCGCGTCCAGATAGCGGCGCAAGGCCTGCACCAGCGCGATGCGCTTGCGCATGTTGCGCTGCATGCCCGGGCTGCGCAGATCCAGGTAACGATATTTCAGGCGCACATCTTCGCCGGGGTTTTCGTGCGAATAAAACGGCAACTTGTCGGCCTTGTTGAGGATCTCGATGCGCTCGGCCACCACTTCGACCCGGCCACTCTTGAGTTTGTCGTTGACACTGTGCCGCGCGCGGACGGTGCCGGTGACACGCAGGCAATCCTCGTAACCGACTTGCGCCGCCACCGCGAACACTTCCTGGTTATCGGGCTCGACGACCACTTGGACGATGCCTTCGTGATCGCGCATATCGATAAAGCACACGCCGCCAAGATTGCGGGCAACGTCGGCCCAACCGCACAGGGTGACGGACTGGCCGGTCAAGGACTCGGACACCAGTCCACAAAAATGGCTACGCATGAAAACTCCAATGGAAGGCGCGGCCGGGACACGGCCGGAAAGCCTTGAATTTTAAGGCTTCGACGGGAATCGGAGCAAATGCCCGATGGCTTCTACCGGCATCCGTGGCCTGGCACCCAGGCCGGTAGCTGGCGATTACGAGGTGATCGGGGCCGCAGGCTTGCTTTCGGGCTTGGCTTCGGCGGATTTGGTTTCGGATGGACTGGCCGTTGTGGCTTCAGCCTTGGCCGGCGCCTTGTCGCCATCGGCCAGATTGCGCTTCTTGTCGCTGTCTTTCTTGAAATCGGTCTCATACCAGCCGCTGCCGGCCAGGCGAAAACTCGGTGCGGTCAACTGGCGGCGCACCTGCGGCGCTCCGCAAACCGGGCACTCGGTCGGGTCGGCATCGGAAAGTTTCTGGAGGCGGTCGAACTGGTGACCACAACTTTCACACTCAAAGGCATAGATGGGCATGGCGGATTCGAAAAAACCTGGGTGTCACGAATGTGGGGATCTTACGCGCTTAAGCAACGACCGTTATTTTAGACCGCACGAGGCGGCGGCAGAAAAACAAACCGCCGCCCATCGACGAAATCAAACCGAACGCGGACTCAAATAAAAATCGCAAAAAAACTCCGATGAAAAACTTCGCAAGTTTTTAGTCCCGAGTCCCGAGTCCCGAGTCCCGAGTCCCGAGTCCCGAGTCCCGAGTCCCGAGTCCCGAGTCCCGAGTCCCGAGTCCCGAGCCTTACGCCGTTTCCTGCTGTTCGTACAATTCCAGCCACTGTGCTTCGAGTGTTTCGCATTCTTTTTGCAGTTCGGCCTGGCGCTGCGTCAAGCGCAAAACCGCTCCGCCGCCGTCGCTGCCGTAGATGGCCGGGTCGGCGAGTTCGTCCTGGATGTGTTTGGCTTCGGCCTGAAGTTTCGCTATCTGCGTTTCGACTTGCTTGAGCCGTTTGCTATTGGCCTCGATCGCCTGCTTGGACTGCGTCGGCTTGGCTTTGGCCGTGACCGCTGGCGGCGGCGTCGCGGTTTTTTCCGTGGTCTTGCCGTTGCGCGCGCGCAACCAGGCCGCGTATTCGTCCAGGTCGCCATCGAAGGCTTCGACATGGCCGTCGGCCACACGCCAGAAGGTGTCGCAGACCAGGCCGATCAAATGGCGATCGTGCGAAACCAGCACGATCGCGCCCGGGAAATCGCTGAGCGCCTCGGCCAGCGCCTCGCGCATGTCCAGATCCAGGTGGTTGGTCGGCTCGTCGAGCAGCAGCACGTTGGGCTTGAGATAAGCGATCAGGGCCAGCGCCAGGCGCGCGCGTTCGCCGCCGGAAAATCCGTCCACCGACTCGAAGGCGCGATCGCCGACGAAATTCCATTGACCGAGGAAATTGCGCAGTTGTTGCTCACCCGCGCCGGGATCGATTTCCTTCAGATGCCACAACGGCGTCTGGCCCGGGCTCAGGCTCTCCACTGTGTGCTGGGCGAAATAGCCCAGCCGCAGATCCGGATGCGCGGCGCGCTCGCCGGCCAGCAAAGGCAGTTCGCCGACAAGAGTTTTCACCAAGGTGGATTTGCCCGCACCGTTCGGGCCCAGCAGGCCGACGCGATCGCCGGCTTCGAGCCCAAAACCCACGCCGCGAAGAATCACCGCGCGGTCGCTGCCTTGCACTCGCGCGGCATCAGGCGAAAGCAGATAGCCGGCATCGGTGTGGTTCAAGCGAATCAGCGAATGCGGCAATTTCACCGGCTCGGCGAAGTTGATATGGAAAGCGCGCTCGGCGCGCACCGCCTCGGTACCGGCCAGCTTGGCCAGACGCTTGACCCGCGACTGCGCCTGCTTGGCCTTGCTGGCTTTGGCCTTGAAGCGGTCGATGAAGCTTTGCAGGTGCGCCCGCTCGGCCTGGACTTTCTCGTGGGTGATCTGCTGCAGGCGCAAATGCTCGGCGCGCTGGCGCTCGAAGCTGGTGTAATCGCCCGTGTAAAGCTTGGCCCTGCCCTCATGCAGATGCAGCGTGTGCGTGCTCAGGCCATCGAGGAATTCGCGATCGTGCGAGATGAGCAGCAAGGTGCCGGGATATTTCAGCAGCCATTGCTCGAGCCACAGCACCGCATCCAGATCGAGATGGTTGGTCGGCTCATCGAGCAGCAACAGATCGGAAGGCTTCATCAACGCCCGCGCCAAATTCAGGCGCACGCGCCAGCCGCCCGAGAACGAGGACACCGCCCGCGAATGCGTGTCGGCCGGGAAACCCAAGCCGTGCAACAAGCGCCCGGCCCGCGCGGTCGCGTCGTAGCCGTTGAGCTCATCGAGCCGGTGATGCGCCTCGGCGACGGCGTCGTAATCCTCGGCATCCATCGCCGCGGCTTCGGCGCGGATCACTTCGTACACTTCGGCATCTCCGCCGAGCACGAAATCGATCGCGGGGTCAGGCAGCGATGGCGTTTCCTGCGCCACGCTGGCGATGCGCACACGCCCGGGCAGGTCCAGATTGCCCAGATCGGCCTCGACCTCGCCCATGATCGCGGCGAATAGGCTGGACTTGCCGCAACCATTGCGGCCGATCACGCCCACCCGCCAACCGGCGTGCAAAGTGATATCGACTTGGGACAGCAACAGGCGTTCGCCCCGGCGCAGGGCGAAATTCTTGAAAGAAATCATACGAAAGGTGAACGTGCCAATTGGCTGTGGCGCGCATTCTAACAGGCCCGCCCCCCGCGCTCGACGAGGATTGCCGTGATCGTTTGATTCAGGCCCGGTTTGATTCAGGCCTGTTCCGCCCCCACTATCTGGAAAACCACCACGCCCGGAGAATGGATGCCGCACGAGACCCCGCTCATCGCCATCATCGCCGTCGGCCTGGTCCTGGCTTTCCTGCTGGGTTCGCTGGCCTATCGCCTGAAACTATCCCCGATCGTCGGCTACCTGATCGCGGGAATCCTGGCCGGGCCGTTCACGCCGGGATTCGTCGGCGATCCGGAATTGGCGACCGAGCTGGCGGAGATCGGCGTGATCTTGCTGATGTTCGGGGTAGGCCTGCACTTTTCGCTCGCCGATCTGCTCAAGGTCAAGGCCATCGCAATCCCCGGCGCGCTGGTGCAGATTGGCCTGGCCACCACGCTGGGCTGGGGCCTGGCCTGGATGCTCGGCTGGTCGATACTGCAAGGCATCGTGTTCGGCCTGGCACTTTCGGGCGCCAGTACCGTGGTGCTGTTGCGTGCACTCGAAGACCAACGCCTGCTCGATACCAAGCGCGGCCAGATCGCCGTGGGCTGGCTGATCGTCGAGGATCTGGCGATGGTACTGGTGCTGGTACTGCTGCCTTCGCTGGCCACGGCGCTGTTGGGCAACGATGCCACAGGCCCGGCGATGGGAACCGGGCAATTGCTCACCACGCTGGCGTGGACGCTGGGCAAGATGGCCGCCTTCGTCGCACTGATGCTGGTCGTGGGCCGGCGTCTCATCCCCTGGCTGCTCGAACGCGTGGCCGGCACCGGCGAGCGGGAGTTGTTCACACTCGCGGTACTGGCGATCGCACTGGGCGTGGCGGTCGGCTCGGCGAAGTTGTTCGATGTCTCGTTCGCGCTGGGCGCGTTCTTCGCCGGCATGCTGCTCAACGAATCCGAACTCAGCCACAAGGCCGCCTCCGATTCGCTGCCGATGCGCGATGCCTTCGCCGTTTTGTTTTTCGTGTCCGTGGGCATGCTGTTCGATCCGATGGTCCTGGTCCATCACCCCTTGCCGGTGTTGGCGACCTTTCTGATCATCACCGTCGGCAAGTCGGTCGCCTCGTTCCTGATCGTGCGCGCCTTCGGTCATCCCAATTCGACCGCGCTGACCATCTCCACCAGCCTGGCGCAGATCGGCGAGTTCTCCTTCATCCTGGCTGGGCTCGGCGTCGCGCTCAATATCCTGCCAACCGAAGGCCGCGATTTGATTTTGGCCGGAGCGCTGCTTTCGATCGTGGTCAATCCGATGCTGTTCGCCGCGCTCTCGCGCTGGCAGGCGCGGCAAAAACCGCTGCACGATGGTACTGGCCGCGAGCATGCCGACACGCCGCGCACCGGCCCGGAACTGCCGCAAAGCGGGCATACCATCCTGATCGGATATGGTCGCGTCGGCAGTCAACTGGCGAGTATTCTGAAAAACCGTGGCGTGCCGCTGGTGGTTATCGACAACGACGGCGACCTGGTCGAACACGCCCATGCCGATGGCCTGCCGGCGATTCGCGGAAATGCGGCAGTTGCCGAGCGGTTGCAGGAATTGTCGCCAGCCACGGCGACACGGGCATTGATCGCCATTCCCCAAGCCTTCGAGGCCGGCGAGATCGTTTCGAGATTGCGCAAAGCCAATCCCGGGCTGACCATCCTCGCCCGTGCGCACAGCGATGTGGAAGTGCGCCATTTGCTCGAACGCGGCGCCGACGGCGCCGTGCTCGCCGAACGCGAATTGGCCTACAGCATGGCCGAAATGGTGATGAGCGATCCCGCCTTCGGAAAATTGCGGCAGACACCGGCCGCCGATGCGATATGAATAGACAGACATAAAACCGCATCGTCGCCGCATCGCACTGTTTGGATCAGGGCAGCGATTCACTTCCGCTCATGGCGAGCCTGGCGTGTCGAAACGTCGAACACCGTGGAAGTCGAACAGCGTGGAATTAGCCGCGACAGCATCGGCGTTGTCTCGATTCTGAATCCGAACTGTCGGATGCCCAGGTTGCCGCCCGTCCTCCAACATGCATCGATGCTTGTGCGCGCGTAAGCTGAACTTGTGCGCCATGCCACTGTCCCATCCATCAACGCGAGGGAGGTCGATCATGAATCGCCGCAATCTGTTGCAATCGCTAGCCACACTGGCCGCGTTTCCCTGGATCGGATCAGTCGCGATGGCGGCAAAACCGGCGGCCAATACCGGCACAATCGTGCCGCTGACAAAGACTCACGCACAATGGCGCGCGCTGTTGCCAGAGGCCTCGTACCGGGTCTTGTTCGAGGAAAATACCGAACGCGCTTTCAGCAGCCCGCTCAATGGAGAAAAGCGCGCCGGCACCTTCGTCTGCGCTGCCTGTCTGTTGCCGCTGTTCGATAGCGCGAACAAATTCGACAGTGGCACCGGTTGGCCGAGCTTCACCCAGCCCATCGCCGGCCATGTCGATACCAAGCGCGATTTCAAGACCTTTTTCCTGCGCACCGAATACCACTGCATCCGCTGCGGTGGACATCAGGGCCATGTCTTCGACGACGGTCCGCCGCCACGCGGCGAACGCTGGTGCAACAATGGCCTGGCCTTGCGATTTGTGCCCAAGAGCGAACCACTGCCGGCCTTGAGGACTTGATCATGATCGCGACCCGACTCTCCTCGATCCGAACAATTCATGTCCGCGCGTTGCTGATGGGTGTGGGTCTGGCTCTGTTTTCCTGGTTGGCATTCGCGCAAGCCAGTCCGCCAGCGCCCGCGGCCACGGCCGGAAAAATCGAGATCGCCACGTTTGCCGGCGGCTGTTTCTGGTGCGTGGAATCGGATTTCGACAAAGTGCCGGGAGTGATTTCCACCACCTCCGGCTATACCGGCGGAAAGCTCGCCAACCCAACCTACGAACAAGTCTCGGCAGGCGGCACCGGCCATGCCGAATCGGTGGAGGTGCGCTTCGATCCGAGCAAAGTCAGCTACAGCAAATTGCTGGATGTGTACTGGCACAGTATCGACCCGCTCGCCGTCGACAGTCAGTTCTGCGACCACGGCGCGCAATATCGCACCGCCATCTTTACCCACGATGAAACCCAACAGCGCCTGGCAGAGGAATCGAAACTCGCACTCATGCAAAAGTACCGATTCACCCAACCTATCGCTACCCAGATCGTGCCGGCGACGAAGTTCTACCCCGCCGAGCAATACCACCAGGATTACTACCAGAAAAATCCGGTGCGCTATCACTTCTACCGCTATCGCTGCGGCCGCGATCAGCGGTTGGAAGCGTTGTGGGGGAAGAAGAAATAAGACTTATCCAGACGCTGCCATCGCTGCGTCGAAGCCGCAGAGTGAACCTATGCTCACCCTGCGACGCATTGCCCGATCCGAATCGCTCAGCTAGCGATATCACGCGATTTGACGCGCAAGACGGCAGCGGCAAACTTTCGGCTCACATCTTCCGAAACACCAGCATCGCGCCCTCGACATCCACCGTCACCGTGTCGCCCTGGCCGAATTCACCGGACAGGATCTTGTTCGCCAGCGGGTTTTCCAGTTGTTGCTGGATCGCGCGCTTGAGCGGACGGGCGCCGTAAACGGGATCGAAGCCGATGTTTCCCAGCAACACCAGCGCGGCGTCGGTGAGGTCGAGCTTGATCTGCCGATCGAGCAGACGCTTGGACAGGTACGCAGTCTGAATACGCGCGATGGCGCGAATCTGGTCGTGACCGAGCGGATGAAATACCACGATGTCGTCAAGCCGGTTGATGAACTCGGGACGGAAATGCGACTGCACCGATGCCATCACCGCCGCTTTCATCTGCGTGTATTGCTCGGGCGAATAGCCATTGCCGTTGGCATTACTGCTGTCGAACACATCCTGGATGTGTTGCGAGCCGAGGTTGGAGGTCATCACGATCACGGCATTGCGAAAATCCACCGTGCGGCCCTGTCCATCGGTCAGGCGACCATCATCGAGCACCTGCAAGAGCACGTTGAACACATCCGAATGTGCCTTCTCGACCTCATCGAGCAAGATCACCGAGTATGGCCGGCGACGCACCGCTTCGGTCAGATAACCGCCTTCTTCGTAACCGACGTAGCCCGGAGGCGCACCGATCAAGCGCGCGACGGAATGTTTTTCCATGAACTCGCTCATGTCGATGCGCACCATCGCATCGCCCGAGTCGAACAGGAATTCCGCCAGCGCCTTGCACAGCTCGGTCTTGCCGACGCCGGTCGGGCCGAGGAACAGGAAGGAACCATTCGGACGATTGGGATCGGACAAGCCCGCGCGGGAACGGCGGATCGCGTCGGAAACCGATTTGACCGCCTCGTCCTGACCGACCACGCGCTTGTGCAATTCCGATTCCATGCGCAATAGTTTTTCGCGCTCGCCTTCGAGCATCTTGCTCACCGGAATCCCGGTCCAGCGCGACACCACCTCGGCGATTTCATCGGCCGTGACTTTGTCCTGGAGCAATTTGAAACCCTTGTTCTCGGCCTCTTGCGCGGCCTTGAGCTGTTTCTCCAATTCGGGAATGCGGCCGTACTGAATCTCGCTCATCTTGGCGATGTCCTGCTGGCGATGCGCCGCGTCGAGCTCGCGCTTGGCCTGTTCGATCTGTTCCTTGACCCGGGTCGTGCCGGTCAACGTGGCTTTTTCCGCTTTCCAGATTTCCTCCAGGTCGGAGAACTCACGTTCGAGTTTTTCGATCTGCGTTTCCAGATCGGCCAGACGCTGCCGGGATTCGCTGTCTTTTTCCTTCTTCAACGCTTCGCGCTGAATCTTGAGCTGGATCAACCGGCGCTCCATGCGATCCATTTCTTCCGGTTTGGAGTCGATCTCCATGCGGATGCGCGAGGCCGCCTCGTCCATCAGGTCGATGGCCTTGTCCGGCAATTGCCGGTCGGCGATGTAGCGATGCGACAAGGTCGCCGCAGCGACGATGGCGGGGTCGGTGATCTCCACGCCGTGATGCACCGCGTAACGCTCCTTGAGTCCGCGCAGGATGGCGATGGTGTCCTCCACCGTGGGCTCGCCGACGAACACTTTCTGGAAGCGGCGTTCGAGTGCGGCGTCTTTTTCCACGTACTTGCGGTATTCATCGAGCGTGGTCGCGCCGATGCAATGCAGCTCGCCACGCGCCAGCGCGGGCTTGAGCATATTGCCCGCATCCATCGAGCCTTCCGCCTTGCCGGCGCCGACCATGGTGTGCAACTCATCGATGAACAAGATGACATTGCCTTCCTGCTTGGCGAGCTCGTTGAGTACGGCCTTGAGCCGCTCCTCGAATTCGCCGCGGAATTTCGCACCGGCGATCAGCGCGCCCATGTCCAGCGACAGCACGCGGCGTCCGCGCAGACCTTCGGGGACCTCGCCGTTGATGATTCTTTGGGCGAGGCCTTCAACAATCGCAGTCTTGCCCACGCCCGGCTCGCCGATCAGCACCGGATTGTTCTTGGTACGTCGTTGCAGCACCTGGATGGTGCGGCGGATTTCCTCATCGCGCCCGACCACTGGATCGAGCTTGCCCGACTCGGCGCGCGCGGTGAGGTCGATGCAGTATTTTTCCAATGCCTGGCGGCTTTCCTCGGCGTTGGCGTCTTGCACTTTCTCGCCGCCACGCAAGGCCTCGATGCCTTTTTCGATCGCGGCCTTGTTCGCACCCGCGGCCTTGAGCGCCTGGCCGACCGAGCCTTTGTCGTCCAGGCAGGCGAGCACGAACAACTCACTGGCGATGAAGGCATCGCCGCGCTGCTGGGCGAGCTTGTCGGTGAGGTTGAGCAGGCGGCCTAGGTCGTTGCCGACATTGATGTTGCCTTCCTGTCCGGAGACCTTCGGCAGCTTGTCCAGTTCCTCGCCCAGGCGTTGCCGCAGCGTGGTGACATTGACGCCCGCGTGCGCGAGCAACGGACGCGTGGAGCCGCCGGTTTGGTCGATCAAGGCAATCAGTAGGTGCACCGGTTCGATCAGGTTGTGGTCGCGGCCAACCGCCAGCGACTGGGCGTCGCTCAACGCTTGCTGGAAACGCGAAGTGAGTTTGTCTGTGCGCATGAGGTGTTCCTCTGGGGATCACGAGCAGCCTGAAGCCGCGATATCCGCTTTATGCGGGCATGGGCGAACGATTCAAGCCCAATTCGCTCGGTGGCCGATCGTTCGATACCGCACAGAACCCACGCAGCTCGTACGCAGGATGACCCGAATCCGGCCGCCGGTCTTGATCTCGATCAGGTCGTCCCGGCCCCGCTTCGAATCACACGATCCAGATCAAGCTGGCCAGGCGCCCGGTGCGGGCATCGCGGCGATGCGAATAGAAACGGGACGGGTCGGAAATGGTGCACAAGTCGCCGCCATGAACCCGCGTCACGCCGACCTCGGCAAGGCGTTGCCGCGCCAGTTGGTACAGGTCCACGCGCCAATGGTTTTCGCGCGTCGCGACAAAAGCGGAATTGGCATCCGGGTCGTGAGCGAGAAAAGCCTCGCGCACTTCCGCACCGATTTCATACTTCTCGGGCCCCGCCGCCGGACCGAGCCACGCGATCAATTCTCCCGGCGTGGTGCGCATGGCTTGCACAGTCGCTTCCAGCACGCCGCTAGCCAGGCCGCGCCATCCTGCGTGTGCGGCGGCGATCTCGCTGCCGTCGTGGCTGCAAAACAACACCGGCAGGCAATCGGCGGTGAGGATGGCAAGCACAGTGCCGGGCGTCGCTGTCACGCAAGCATCGGCTTCCAACTCGACCTCGCTCGCACCCACTTCCATCTGTGTCGATGACAGCCCGTCTTGGCTGGCATCGAGACGCACAACGTTCGTTCCATGCACCTGCCGCAACCAACGTGGCGCTTGCGGAAGATCGAATGCTCTTTCCAGTTCTTCGCGGTTGGCCTGCACAGCGGCCGGATCATCGCCGCAACGCGAGCCCAGGTTGAAGCAATCGAATGGCGGTGCCGACGCGCCCAGCCCGTACCGGAATGTGGTGAACGCATGCACACGCGTATGCGGACGCCACCACAAGGCCGATTCATCCGAAGCGCTCATGTTATTCGTGATCGCCAATGACGAGCTGCCAGGTCCAGCGCATAAAGCGCCAGCACGAAGGTGAGCGGCCGGAATGGCACGCTGTAGCGGCCCAGTGGAAGACCGATGACATGCAGGCCCATCACGAAAACGATCACAACCGCCAGCAGACCCATGGCACGCGATCGTCCATCGTCACGCCGCCGGATTGCGAAAAATCCCGCGAGCGCGATGCCGGCAAAGCTCAATATCACCAATGGCCAATGCACGAGGTACATCAATGCACGGGTGAAGATGAATTCACTTCGAGACAGATAGGGTGAAGCCTTGAACGAATTGATGAAAATATCGCCAGCGCCTTCGATGAAGGCCCAATCATAAAAGCGCAGCGGCTTGGCCAGCAAATACCAGCGCAGCGTGCCGACAGGATCCGCTTCCAGATTGTGGCCGATGCGCTGCAATGATTGTGATGGCGACTTGATATCCGCCGCTTCGGGATCGAATCGGTACGGAAAACCCAAAGACTCCATCCGCCCTTGGTACATGAAGTCCGGATAAGATCCATGCAAAAGCGTGCTCGTCATGAGCGTCGAGTCTCCGACCACGCCCGTCGTCAGTTGATTGCGCACCAGCCAGGGGCCGAACATCAGGACACACCCAAGCAGCAATGCGCCTGCATTTTTCCAGCGATTGCGCGTGGACAACCAGGCGATGACTGGAACCAGCAAGAGCGGAAGGTACTGTAAGGTCGGCCGCACAAGCGCAGTCAGTCCCAGAGCCAACCCGGCAATCAAATACCAGACCACGCTTTCGCGCCGTGCCGCGCGAACCAAGGCACACAGGAATATCACGACAGTCAGGGTGAACAATGTCTCGGTCAGCAGCGATGTTCCCAACGACACCAATTGCGGAGTGATCGCCACCAAAGCAGTCACCACCAGAGCCATGAATCGGGGCAAGACTTGCGAAGCAAACGTATAAGTGAGACCGACCGCCAAGGTGCCGATCAGCGCCTGCAGCACCAAGACGCGGCGCAGGAAGCTGTTATCCGGGCGACTATCGAGAAACAGGGCGAGCAGAGCCGGATAGCCGGGCGACAAAACTGCGTCCGAAACGGGCGTTGTAGCAGTCGCCTTGTCCCAGGTAAGAGATTGCGAGAAAACCCGGAAGGTCGAGAGGTTGTATGCCGCCGACACGTACCGGACAGAATCGCCTTGAAGCGGTGGCCACACGAGCGTTTCGAATGCCGCACGCAGCCGCAAGTGTGCGGCAACCGCCAAGACCACGATCAAAAGCAGGCCCAACACTAATTGCAATTGAGACCGTCCCGCCTTGGCCTGGTCCGGATCAGCCTCGTTCATTGCTTTTCCAGTTTTCCGTATCCGCACGCAGCGTCGCGATCAACGCCTGCATGTCGGGTGGAATCGCTGCCTCGGTGTGTACCTGCTCGCCGGTCACCGGATGGGTGAAGACGAGCTTCTCGGCGTGCAGGGCCTGACGGCGAAATCCGCGCAAGGACTCGATGAGCTCGGGCGTGGCCGCCTTGGGCAGCTTGAACGATCCGCCATACAGCGGATCGCCGATCAACGGATGCTTGGCATAAGCCAGATGCACACGGATCTGGTGGGTGCGGCCTGTTTCCAGGCGGCATTCGAGCACGGTGTGGGCGCGGAAACGCTCGCGCACCCGGTAGTGGGTGATCGCCTCGCGGCCGGTGCCTTCCTTGACCACGGCCTGGCGGATGCGGTCGGTCGGGTGCCGGCCGATCGGTGCGTTCACGGTGCCTCCGGCGATCATCGGGCCTGCCACCACCGCCACGTATTGGCGATGCACCTCACGCGCGGACAACTGCTCGACCAATGCCGAATGCGCGCGCAACGAGCGCGCCACCGCCATCAATCCCGAGGTGTCCTTGTCCAATCGATGCACGATGCCTGCACGCGGTAATTCCGCCATGCGCGCATCGAAATGCAGCAAGGCATTGACCAAAGTGCCGCGCGGATTGCCGGCCCCCGGATGCACCACCAGACCGGCCGGTTTGTTGATCACCAGCACATCGGCGTCGGCATAGACCAGATCCAAATCGATCGCCTCGGCCTGATCGGTGGTTTCCACCTCGGTGCGGATATTGAGCGCCACGGTCTCGCCGCCGCGCACCGGATCGCGCGGACGCACGATCTGACCATCGAGCAGGGCATCGCCGGACTTGATCCATTCGGTCAGCCGGGAGCGGGAAAACTCCGGGAACATCTCGGCCAATGCCTGGTCGAAGCGCTTGCCTGCCAGCAGTACCGGTACTGGTATCTGTTGCAGTTCGTAGTCGGAATCTTCGCTGTCTAGGTTCGCTGGGTTCATGCATTGGGCCTGGAATGGGAGCCGCGGGCCCCGGTCTGTCGGAAAAGCTCGATAGAGGCGGTCGGAAGCTTTCGGTTATTATCCCCCAATTGCTGTCCAACCAGCCCCGAACGAGCCCGCCTGATGATCCGTTTCACTGGTTTAGTGCGATTTGCCCTGATTATTGCCCTGGCCCTGAGTCTGGGAGGTTGCAAGACAGTCAGTCACTGGTTCGGGGGCGACAAGCAGGCCGAGACCGAAACCCTGGGAGTCGAGGCGCTCTACGCCAAGGCGCTGGAGGCTTCCAACGACACCAACTACGGCCGCGCGCAAAAATACTATTCGCGCCTGGTGGCGCGTTTTCCGTTCGGTCCCTACAGCGAGCAGTCGCAACTGGAACTGACCTACGTACTGTACAAACTCAACAAGCCCGAGGATGCGACCGCGGCCATCGACCGCTTCATCCGCACCTATCCGCGGCATCCTCATATCGATTACGCCTATTACCTCAAGGGCGTTATCAATTTCGACCGCGACGTGAACCTGCTCACCCGCCTGGCGCGCATGGACTTGTCGGCGCGCGATCTCAGCGGCCCCACGCAGAGCCTGAACGATTTCAACGAAGTCATCCGCCGCTATCCCAATAGCCGCTACGCCGCCGATGCGCGTCAGCGCGTGGTGTATCTGCGCAACCAACTGGCCCGGCACGAGATCAAGGCCGGTCTGTTTTACTGGGGTCGGGGCGCCTACGTGGCCGCCGCCAATCGCGGCAAATACATTCTAGAAACCTATCCGCAAAGCGAATTCGATGGCGACGCCGTGGCGTTGATGGCGTCCTCCTACGCGCAGCTTGGACAAAAACAATTGGCCGACGATGCCCGCCGCGTGCTGGAGAAAAACTATCCCCAGCATCCCTACCTTACTGGCGACTGGCCGAAGAAGCGCAGCCTGTTGCGTCAGCTCAATCCGTTCTCGGGCGAGCTCAAGTAATAATCCAATCGTCTTGTTTCAGATGCGAGCGACTGCAGCGGATCCGCTCGCATAACGGATCCGTCCCGCAGCAGCGATGATAATCGCGACTTGGCCTCTCGTAGGAGCGATGGCAATCGCGACAGCAGGTTGCAGTTGCGAGGATTCATCACTTCCTTTCGAGAGATCGATTTCGGCAAGCAGATAAGTGAAAGGTAGCCTCTGCCGGGGTAGGCTTGGTCGCACGCCATCGCTCCTACAGATCAAGAAAGTACTTGCGAAGCGACTGCCTCAGTCGCTGTAACCGGAACTGATCGGATAACGCCGCTCCCGGCCGAAAGCGCGCCGGGACAATTTCGGTCCTGGTGCCGCCTGGCGACGCTTCCATTCGCTGACCTTGACCAGACGCACTATCCGCCGCACCAGTGCGGCATCGAAGCCTTCGCTGATGATTTCAGCGGCGGATTTTTCCTGATCGATGTGGCACTGCAGGATCGCATCGAGAATTTCATACGGCGGCAGCGAATCCTGGTCAGTCTGGTTCTCGCGCAGCTCCGCTGAAGGTGCGCGTGTGATCACCACCTCGGGAATGACCGCCGACAGCGCATTGCGCCATCGACACAACGCATAGACTTCGGTCTTGTACAGGTCCTTGATCGGCGCGAAACCGCCGCACATGTCGCCGTAGATCGTGGCGTAGCCGACCGCGTACTCGCTCTTGTTGCCGGTGGTCAGCACCAGCCCGCCGAACTTGTTGGACAAGGCCATCATGATCGCGCCACGGCAACGCGACTGCAGGTTTTCCTCGGCGATGCCGGCATCGCGGCCGGCAAACATCGGCGCCAGCGCCTGCGTGAAACCGGCGAAAGGCGAATGGATCGGCACCGTTTCGATACGAACACCCAGCGCGTCGGCCTGTTCCTGGGCGAGATCGTTGCTCAATGCACTGGTGTAGTCCGAAGGCAGGCGCACAGCGGTGACGTTTTCCGCGCCGAGCGCATCCACTGCCAAGGCCAGTACTAGGGCGGAGTCCACACCGCCGGACAATCCGAGCCAGATTTTCTCGAAGCCATTCTTCAGGCAATAGTCGGCGATGCCGCGCACGATAGCGCGATAGGCCAGCGACTCGTGGCTTTCGTCGCGCTCCTCGGCCCAGCGCACTCGTTGGAATTTGCGCGTGGCTGCATCGAAGTCGGCAACCAGCCACTGATCTTCAAAGGCGCGCGCAGCCGGATGCACTCCGCCATCGCCATCGGCGAGATCGGAGGCACCATCGAAAACCATCTCATCCTGGCCACCGACCACGTTCAGATACGCCAGCGCGACCTTCGACTCGCGCACCCGCTGCGCCAGCAATGCATCGCGTTGCGCGGACTTGTCACGCTCGAACGGCGAGGCATTGGGCACCACCACCACTTGCGCGCCCTCGGCGGCGACTGCCGCCAGCGGTTCGGCAAACCACAAGTCCTCGCAGATCAGCACACCCACGCGCACACCCTTGACCTCGAACACGCAGGCCTGGTCGTCGGGTGTGAAATAGCGGCGCTCGTCGAACACCGCATAGTTGGGCAATTCGCGCTTGTGATAGGTACGTTCGATTCGCCCATCGGCAAGCACGCTGGCGGCATTGAACACCACCGCGCCCGAAGACTCGGGCCATCCCACGACCGCGACGATGCCCTCAGCCTGCGCGGCGATGGCTTCGATGGCGCGCTGGCACTCGGCAAGAAATGCCGGCCGCAGCAACAGGTCATCGGGCGGATAGCCAGACAGCGCCAACTCGGGAAACAGCACCAGATCGGCATGGTGAAGATCGCGTGCCTGGGCGATCAAGGCAATGATTTTTTCCGCATTGGCCGCCACCGCGCCGACTGGGAAATCGAATTGGGCCAGGGCGATTCTCAAGGATGCAGGCATTTCAGTTCGTACCGTCATGTCCCTCGCCGACCAGAGGGAAAAGGAAATTGGAACAATGCAAAGGGATGGATACAGGGCGAATACCGTATCACTTCAAGCCAATGTCACTGACGAAATCGTACTCCGGTGAATGGCTCGATGCGCTGGCAGAAGATCGATGCCTCACTGCGGACACGCGAAATATCTTCACACCCGGGCCAAACGCATCGCCCTCGATCTCGCATTCGCATCGATGCTGCATGGATAAATCCGACCACGAATCCAAAAAACAAAAGGCCGCACAGAGCGGCCTTTCGCATGACAACGCAGACAGGGCGCTTACTTCTTCGCGGCCAGCAATCCGGCGATGGTCTTGCCCAGGTCGCCCGGCGATTTCACCGTCACGACGCCGGCTTTCTGCAAAGCCTCGAACTTGCCCTTGGCCGTGCCCTTGCCGCCCGAGGCGATCGCACCGGCATGGCCCATGCGCTTGCCTTCCGGAGCGCTGGCGCCAGCGATGAAGCCGACCACCGGCTTGGTCACGTATTCGGCGATGAACTCGGCCGCCTCTTCCTCGGCGGTACCGCCGATTTCGCCGACCATGATGATGCCCTCGGTCTGCGCGTCGTCCTGGAACAGCTTCAGCGCATCGATGAAGTTCATGCCCTGGATCGGATCGCCGCCGATGCCGATGACGGTGCTCTGGCCGAGGCCGGCATCGGTGGTCTGCTTGACCGCTTCATAGGTCAGCGTGCCCGAGCGCGAGACGATGGCGACCTTGCCCGTCATGTGGATATGGCCGGGCATGATGCCGATCTTGCACTCGCCGGGAGTGATGACGCCGGGGCAGTTCGGGCCGATCAGCACGACATCCTCGTAGCCCTTGAGCGTGTTCTTCACGCGCAGCATGTCCAGCACTGGAATGCCTTCGGTGATGCACACGATCACCCGGATACCGGCATCGGCCGCTTCGAGGATCGCGTCGGCCGCGAACGGCGGCGGTACGTAGATGACCGAAGCGTCGGCGCCGGTTTCATCCACCGCATCCTGTACCGTGTTGAACACCGGCAAGCCGATGTGCGTGCTGCCACCCTTGCCGGGTGTGACGCCGCCAACGACCTTGGTGCCGTAATCGAGCATCTGCTCAGCGTGAAAAGTCCCCTGGGTGCCGGTGAAGCCCTGGACGATGACTTTGGTGTTTTTGTTTACGAGAACGCTCATGAATAACGAATCCTTTGGATTTTTGTCCCATGAGGGGACTTCCTTCGGGCCGTAGGAGCGATGGAAATCGCGACCGATGCTTGCAACGACAAGGTCGCGATTTCCATCGCTCCTACAACAAGTTATTTTGCGACGGCGGCGACGGCCTTTCTGGCGCCGTCGTTGATGTCGTCGGCGGGAGTGATGGCCAGGCCGCTGTTTTTCAGCAGTTCCTTGCCCTTCTCCACGTTGGTGCCTTCCAGGCGCACCACGACCGGCACTTTCACGTCCACTTCCTTGACCGCGGCGATGATGCCTTCGGCGATCATGTCGCAGCGGACGATGCCGCCGAAGATGTTGACGAAGATCGCCTTCACTTTGTCGGACGAGAGGATCAGCTTGAACGCCTCGGTCACGCGCTCTTTGGTCGCGCCGCCGCCGACATCGAGGAAGTTGGCCGGTTCGCCGCCTTCGAGCTTGATCACGTCCATGGTCGCCATCGCCAGGCCCGCGCCATTGACCATGCAGCCGATGTTGCCATCCATGGTGACGTAGTTGAGGTCATGCACGCTGGCCAGCACTTCGGTCTCGTCTTCCTGCGCTTTGTCGCGCATCGCCACCAGACGCGGGTGGCGGAAGCTGGCGTTGTCGTCGGAATTGATCTTGCCGTCGAGCGCCATCAGATCGCCCGAGGCGACGATCGCCAGCGGGTTCAACTCGATCAGCGACATGTCGAAGTCGTTGAACAGCTTGTACATGCCCATCATGATCTTGGTCAGTTGGTTGGCATGCTTGGCCGACAGGCCCATCGCAAACGCGACTTGCCGGCACTGATAGGCCTGCAGGCCCTGGACGTAATTGACGTTGACCTGGTGGATCGCATCGGGGTTGTGTTCGGCCACGTGTTCGATTTCCACGCCGCCTTCGGCCGAGCAGATGAAGGTGATCGAGCGCGTGGAGCGATCGACCAGCATCGACAGGTACAGCTCCTTGACGATGTCGTTGGCCTCGGTGACCAGGACGCAATCGACCGGCAACGCACGGCCGGCCGACTGGTAGGTGATCATGCCCTGGCCGAGCATGCCCGCCGCCGCTTCCTTGGCGGCCTCGGGAGTCTTGACCAGCTTGACGCCGCCGGCCTTGCCGCGGCCGCCGGCGTGGATTTGCGCCTTGACCACCCAGAAATTGCCGCCGATGGCCTTGGCCGCCGCAGCGGCTTCCTCGGGGCTACGGGCGATGCGGCCGGCGGGTACGGTAATGCCGACCTCGGCGAACAGTTCTTTGGCCTGATACTCGTGAAAGTTCATGCAATACCTTCGAATGGAGGGCGGCTGGCGCCGCAGAAGCCGGACCGATTCGGCCCGAAAGGGGTCATATTGTCGCCGACCGCTCCGGCAAAAGGCAAAATTGTTTGGCATCCGTCTATACTGCGGACACTCGTTCCCCCGCGAGACTTCAGGCCCCCCGGCATGTCGAACACTCTGCGCTTTGAACCCCAACAACGCCGTGAGTTGTATTTCTTCACGCTGTTTCGAGTTCTGGAAGCAGGAATATTGGCTCTCATGGCATTCACGCCACTGGGCCAACTGGCGGTCACCATCCGTCATCCCGAGTGGATCCAGGCCGCCGCTTCTATCTACCTGATCGCATCGCTGATACTGCTGCTGTTGAGCCGCATTACCGATATTCACCCGCGCCTGCTGACGGCGATCGGGCTGAGTTTGGACTTGGCGGCCTTCAGCTCCGCGCTGCTGACCATGGACGGCGGCGAGAGCGGCATCGCCATGTTCATGGTCTTCAACATCGGCGCTGGCGCCTTGATTCTTGCACCCGGCGTAGGCCTGGGCTTTGCCGCAACGGCTGCAATGGCATTGTTCGGCGAATATTTTTTCAACCGCCTGTTCAACGAAAGCGGCGCGCGCACAGCGGCCGAGACGATCATGTTTTCGGTCACCTATCTGGGCACGGCGCTACTGTGCCAGCAGCTACGCAAGCAGATGAACGTCAGCGAAGCCCTCGCGGAACAACGGGGCGAGGAGCTGGCCAACCTGTCGGAACTCAACGAACTGGTGATCCGGCGCATGCGTACCGGCGCGCTGGTGGTCGATGCTTCGCATCGCATCCGCCTGTGCAACGAAGCGGCCTGGGGACTGCTTGGCTCGCCTTCGCCCGACCGCCGCGATCTGTCGGATGTGGCACCCATGCTGCATCAAAGCCTGTGGCATTGGCGGCAAGGGCGCGGTGAGGTGCCCAAGGCCTTGACCTTGTTCGAAGGCGCGCCCGAGGTCTTGCCGCGTTTCGTAGCGCTGAGCGTCGGCGACAAGATGTTTTTGATCTTTCTCGAAGACAGCCGCATCTATTCCGGCCGCGCCGAGGAACTGACCCTGGCCACGCTCGGCCGGCTGTCGGCCAGCATCGCCCACGAGATTCGTAATCCTCTGGCAGCGATCAGTTATTCGGCGCAGTTGCTGGAAGAGTCGCAAGTGCTGCCGGAAACCGACCGGCGCCTGCTGGAGATCATCCATTCGCAGTGCCAGCGCATGAATGGCATCGTGCAGAACATCCTTGGCCTGGCCCGGCAGGAACGAGCGCAGACCGAGAGCCTGGAGTTGACCAACTTCTCCAACCAGTTCGTCGAGGAATACCGCACCAATCACCCACTGGAGACCGACATTCTCCAGGCCGTCAACACCGGCCGCTCGGTCATGGCGATGGTCGATCCGCAGCACCTGCACCAGGTCATCACTATCTTGGTGCACAACGCCCTGACCTACGGACGCGAGCCCGGAAAACCCGCCAAGGTCACCGTGGCGGTGCGTACCGATAATCCGCGCGGCGCGCCGTTGATCGAGGTCATCGATCGCGGACCAGGCATTCCTGCCAAGGTCGCCGAGCAGATCTTCTCGCCGTTTTTCACCACCAGCGAGCACGGCACAGGCCTGGGCCTGTATATCGCCAAGCAGCTATGCGAGGCCAATCAATGCCTGCTCAGCGTCGAGCCGGTTCCCGGCGGAGGCAGCTGTTTCCGGATCGCCTTGCCCGCAACCGCCAGCTTGTTCGCACAAGAACCCAGCACGACTTTCTAGGAGGCCTATCTTGGCCCATGGCCGCGCATGGGCTAATGTGATGGCGTACCTACTTACCGGCATACCATGGCAAACCTCCACAGCGCGTTGGTGGTAGATGATGAGCGCGACATCCGCGAACTCCTGGTACTGACCTTGGGCCGTATGGGTATCCGGGTCGATACCGCCGCCGACCTGGCCGCCGCCCGTGCGCAACTGGCCGCGGGAAAATACGACCTGTGCCTGACCGACATGCGCCTGCCCGACGGCACCGGTCTGGACCTGGTCAGCCACATCAGCCAACGCTACTCGGACACGCCGGTCGCCATGATCACCGCGCACGGCAACGTCGAAGCCGCGGTGAACGCGCTCAAGGCCGGCGCTTTCGATTTCGTCACCAAGCCGGTGGATCTGACCGTGCTGCGCCGGCTGGTGCAAAACGCACTGGACCTGGGCGAGCAGCGGCGAACAAACCAACCCACCAGTAGCCGGCTGGTCGGCGACTCCCCGCGCATGCAGCAATTGCGCAACACCATCGGCAAGCTGGCGCGCAGCCAGGCGCCGGTTTACATCAGCGGGGAATCGGGCGTCGGCAAGGAACTGGTCGCCAAGCTCATCCACGAACTAGGTGCACGCAATGGCGGCCCATTCGTGCCGGTCAACTGCGGCGCCATTCCTTCGGAGTTGATGGAAAGCGAATTGTTCGGGCACAAGAAGGGCAGCTTCACCGGCGCCCACGCCGACAAGGAAGGCCTGTTCCAGGCGGCCAACGGGGGCACCTTGTTTCTCGATGAGGTCGCCGAGTTGCCACTGCATCTGCAAGTCAAACTGCTGCGAGTGATCCAGGAAAAGAACGTGCGCCCGGTCGGCGCTTCCGTCGAAGTGCCACTGGATATTCGCATCCTCTCGGCCACGCACAAGAACCTGGCCAAACTGGTCGAGGACGGCAAGTTCCGCCACGACCTGTATTACCGCATCAATGTCATCGAATTGCCGGTACCACCACTGCGCGAGCGTGGCGACGACATCGTGCTGATCGCCCAGGCCATCCTCAAACGCCTCGGTAGCGAGCATGGCGAGACCTTGCCCAAGTTGTCGGAAAAGGCCCAGGCAGCGCTGCGCAGTTACCCCTTCCCCGGCAATGTGCGCGAGTTGGAAAATGTCCTCGAGCGCGCCGTGGCCATGTGCGATGGCGAACAGATCGAAGTCGCCGATCTCAGTCTTCCCGCGCATAACAGCGAGGCGGCCGAAGCCGCCCCATCCATCAACTCCATCACCATCGCCCGTACAACGGCCGAGTCCGCCCTGCCCGAGGCGTTGGAGCAGATCGAGCGCGAAACCATCCAGAAAGCCCTCGAAGCCTGCCGCTACAACAAGACCAAAACCGCCGCGCAATTGGGAATCACCTTTCGCGCCTTGCGCTACAAGCTGAAAAAACTCGGCATGGAGTAGGCGGCGCGCACGCACCCGTCGATTGGCAAACAACCGGCAGTCCCTGGCCTGAGATTGGCGGCGCTCCACTGCCCTGCGCGGGGCATGACCATTTTGGTCACTTTATGACCACAGAAAAATGCCCACGCTCCCCGCAAAGAGGCACTGACCGCCCCGAATTGCCAATTACGTGTTGGATCGGTGACAGGATTCACAGGTTCTGGGCTGGATTTATTGGCACAGATGATGCAACGTCTCTCTGGCACGTTCGAGGCGATCCGGGGACCGAAGGATCGGAACGCTGACGCCAGTGCACGTGATCCAAATCCACCACCTAGGGGTACCACCATGAAAAATCAAAAAGGCTTCACCCTGATCGAACTGATGATCGTGGTCGCGATCATCGCGATCCTCGCCGCCATCGCCATCAGCCAGTATCAAGACTACGTGATTCGCTCGCAGGTCTCGGAAGGCTCGTCGTTGGCTGACGGCACCAAGACTGCGATCGCTGAGTTCTACAATAGCACTGGCCGCTTCCCGGGCTCGAATGCGTCAGCCGGCTTAGCTGATGCAGATAAGATCGTCGGCAGCTATGTCAAATCCGTAGATGTCGGCACGACCCAAGGCCAAATCATTGCCACGTACTCCAACACCAATCCGCAAAAGGCTAATGATGCCATCAATGACGAAACCCTGATCTTCTCGGCGGTCACCAGTGCCGGTAGCATCACTTGGAATTGCAACAAGAGCGCCGGCATGCAGGACAAATGGGTTCCCCAGCTTTGCCGCGATTGATTTGATTACTACAAGCCTCAAATCAAAAAGGGCCGCATTGCGGCCCTTTTTTTTCGCTTGTCGACAAGACCCGGAGTCTCCCGTTCAATCCGGTAACCCCATTGAACCCACTTGGCACGAGATTTGCTGAACATTGAGTGCCACTCGTCAGGCTGCCGTGGCCGTAGGACGAAGACCCACTTTCGGGAGCTGGCATTGGGGATCTACATGCACGCATACAAGGGATTCACGCTGATCGAATTGATGATCGTTGTTGCGATCATTGCCATTCTTGCGGCCATCGCCATCAACCAGTACCAGGACTATGTCATCCGGGCTCAGGTCTCCGAGGGCGAATCCCTGGCCTACGCCGTCAAAACCGCCATCGGCGAGTTCTACAACAGTCAAGGCCGATTCCCGGACAACAACGCTTCCGCCCACCTTCCTCTACCCACATCCATTGTTGGTAGTTTCGTCACCCGGGTCAGCACCACCAGCGGCATCATTACCGCCACTTTTGGCAACAAGGCCAACACGCCCATCGTTGGGAGCACCTTGGACTTTTCCCCGACCACGAACGCTGGCAGTATTTTCTGGACCTGCAAAGCAGGCAGTGCTGTACCTACGTTGGAAGCTCGTTGGTTACCTGCCAACTGCCGCTGAAGCAGCCCATACAGCAACATCCCAAAGAGAGCCGCAGTCGCGGCTCTTTACTTTTTCGATATTGCCGAACACCGCTCGTATCCACTGCTAACCAAATCAAAGCCAATGCCAGAAAGACTCGATGGGAACTCCCTCCATCACACAGCATCAGTACTCTTGCATAATCCAGCACATCATTGATTTCGCCGCGACGACGGGATGGACAGAGTGAACTTCGATTGCCACCGGGTCATGACTCACCGATGCCGATGTCCGAATTGATCCGACGGCACTGGCCCTGGCTGGCCTGGGTTGCCCTGCTGCTCGCAACGTGGCTGGCCTATCGCCCCGGCTTGATCGGCGGTTTCCTGTTCGACGATTTCGTCAATCTGCCTGCACTGGGCGATGGCGGACCGATCGACAATTGGCCGGCGTTTTGGCGCTACATCACTTCCGGCTTCGCTGACCCGACCGGGCGGCCGCTGTCGATGTTGAGTTTCCTGATCGACGCTCGTGACTGGCCGGCCAACCCCACGCCCTTCCTGCGTACCAACGTCTTGCTGCACCTGATCAACGGCACACTATTGTTTGTGTTGCTACGCAGCCTCGGGCACTGGCTCGATGCCGAAGACAATCGCAACACCGCTGCCGCCCTGCTCGGCGCCGGGTTATGGCTGCTGCATCCGCTTTTCGTTTCGACCACCTTGTACATCGTGCAACGCGAGGCGATGCTGCCGACTACCTTCATCCTGCTCGGCCTGCTGGCCTACCTGCATGGCCGGTCGCGGTATGCCGGGGCGCAACGTCTGCCCGGCGCTTTGTGGATGACAGCCGGCATTGGCTTGGGAACCTTTCTGTCGCTGTTGTGCAAAGGCAATGGCATCTTGCTACCGCTGTTGGCCTGGGTGCTTGAAGCGACAGTGCTCAATCACCGGCGTGACAATGCGGTTCGCGATCGCCAGTTCAGGCTGTTGCGGAATCTTCTCCTGATTCTGCCCAGTATTGTCGTAGCGCTATACCTGTCGAGCTTCCTGCCAAAACTCAACACACTGTTGGAACACCGCCCCTGGACCATTGGGCAACGTTTGCTGACCGAGCCACGTATTCTGTTCGAATACCTGCATCTGTTGATCGTCCCCAGTTCGATGTCCAACGGACTGTACAACGACGCATTCCAGGCTTCGCAAGGCTGGCGGCAGCCGGCGAGTACGCTGCCGTCGCTACTGCTCATCCTGGCGTTGATCGGTGTGGGCTTCGCACTGCGCAAGCGTATGCCCAGCTTGTCAGCGGCGGTATTGTTCTTCTTCGCCGGCCATGTACTCGAATCCACGGTCATTCCGCTGGAGCTTTACTTCGAGCACCGCAATTACCTTCCGGCGATGCTGTTGTTTTGGCCTCTCGCGCGTGGATTGTGTGCCTGGCGAGTATCGGTGCTGATTCGCTTGGCGGCTGCCATGTCATTACTGACACTGCTGGGACTCACTACCTGGCAGCGCGCACAGCTGTGGGGACATCAAGAAAAGCAGGCAATTTTGTGGGCGCGGAGCAACCCGGACTCCTCTCGTGCGCAATCGACCGCGGCCAGTTGGGAAACGACCAGCGGCCATCCGGAACGTGCCGTCCTGCGGCTTGCTCCGCTGTGGCGAGAGCATCCCTATGATGTGCAGATCGCCTTCAACTACATCAACGCTGCCTGCGCCTGGCGCGGCATATCGAAAGAAGAAAGCCACGCCATCGCCGAAGCGTTGAAACACGCAAGCTCCGGCGGGCAGTTGATCTATCGATGGCTCGACAAGGCATTGGCGGTAGCAGCACGCGGGAATTGCCCGGGCATGAGTCTTGACGATGCCAAACTCTGGCTCGATGCCGCACAACAAAACCCTGCTCTTTCGACAGCACCGGGACGCCGCCAGGACCTGGAGAATCTTCTCGGCCAAATGGCCTTGATCAAACAGCAGCCAGACCACGCACTGGAACACTTCGATCGTGCACTGGCGGTGTTCATCACGCCCGACGCGGCCGCCAGACAAACTGCGCTACTGGCCTCGAACGGTTATTTCGAATTTGCGCTCGCGCACCTGGACACTTACGAACGGCTCAAGGACAAGGCGATAAAGCCCGGCTTCGGCATGCCGTGGTTGCACGAGCGTGTGCTGCAACGGCAGGGTTATTGGCCGCGCGAGATGGCAGTGTTGCGGGATAAACTCCATGCCGAAATCGATGCACGCGCGGCTACAACCGGCAAGGCTCCGTGATATGCACGAAACAGTTTCAGACAGCGTGACAAGCAGCGAATCCGATACCGCCAATGCCTCGACGTCCGGTGCAACGCTGCGTCGCCTGCGCCCAATCCTGTTGCTGGCATTGCTCATCGTCATAACACTGGCTTACTGGCCCGGCCTCAATGGCGGTTATGTGTTCGACGACTTCCCCAACATCGTCGATAACACAGCACTGCATGTGACCCATCTCGTCTGGAACGAATGGCTGGCCGCCATCTTCTCCTCGCCTTCGAGCAGCATCCAGCGACCGCTGGCAATGCTGAGCTTCGCCATCAACCATTACTTCACTGGCCTCGACCCTTGGCCGATGAAACTGACCAACATCGCCATCCATCTGCTCAACGCGATGTTGGTCTTCGGACTCATCCGCAGTGTTTTTGTCGCGGCGACACGATTGGATGATGGTCGATATCGACAGACCGAATCAGCCACATGGTTCACTACTGCTTTCTGGGCACTGCATCCAATCAATCTGATGGCCGTGCTGTTCATCGTGCAGCGCATGGAAAGCCTGAGTCATACCTTCGTGTTCGCAGGGCTTTGGCTGTACGTGAATGGTCGTCGCCGGCAGATGGAAGGACTTCCGGGCTGGACCTGGATTTCATCGGCCCTGATCGCCTGCACTGCGTTCGGGATGCTGGTCAAGGAATCGGCGGCGCTGTTGCCGGTGTATGCCCTGTGCCTGGAGCTTTGCCTGTTCCGCTTCAGCACGGACGGAGTGCGTAGTGATCGACGCCTGCATGTCCTGTATGTCCTTTTGCTGGGCTTGCCTGCCCTGATCGGATTGGTCTGGCTATTGCCCAAGACCTTGGATCCGGTCGCATTCGCTTCGCGTGATTTCACTTTGGGCGAGCGATTGCTGACCGAGCCACGTGTCGTCCTCGATTATCTGCATTGGATTTTTCTGCCGGACCTGGGTCATCTGAGCCTCTATCACGACGATTACCTGCCCTCGCGCGGCTTGTGGAATCCACCATCGACTGTATTGGGATTGATCGCCATCCCCGCCTTGCTCGCAACTGCCTTGTGGTGTCGCCGACATCGGCCACTCTTGAGCCTTGGTTTGCTTTGGTTTCTCGGCGCGCAATTGCTGACAGCGACCATCATTCCGCTGGAGCTCGTATTCGAGCATCGCAATTACTTTGCCTCGCTCGGTATCGGCCTGGCTTTGGCCGACTTGTTACTGCTTGCGCCAAGCACGCAAACCGCACGCAAGGCAGGCGCTTTGATCGCAGCCGCTCTATTGATGTTTTGCACGGTCATTACTTTTCTGCGTGCAAGCGAATGGAGCCATCCCGTGCGATTCACCAGCACCGAAGCGGCCAAGCACCCGCAGTCGCCGCGTGCCACCTACGACCTCGCCCGTACCCTGGTGGTGCTGTCCAACTATGATGTCCACTCGCCTTTCATCGGCGATACGTTCAAGGCACTCGAACGAGCAAGACGAGTACCGCACAGCAATATCCTGCCCGACCAGGCCACGCTCATCTTCGCGGCCCGCATCGGCGCACCGATCCAGCCCGTCTGGTGGGAGGACATGCAAGCCAAGCTGCGCAACGATCCCCTCGGGCCGCAACAACTGTCCGCACTCGGCGCCCTGACCGATTGTGTACTCGAACACCACTGCCAGTTCCCGCATGAGGCCATGCTCGCCACCTTCAACGCCGCCTTGAGCCATGGGCCGAATGCGGAAGTGTTGAACATCTATGGCAACTATGTATTGAATGAGCTCGGCGACGCCGAACTGACGCTACGTCTGTGGCAGGAAGCCGCAGCGCTCAAGCCCTACGAACCGCAGTATCACATCAGCCTGGCCAAGTTGATGATCGCGTTGGGCCGCTACGACCAGGCGCGGATGCAGATAGCGCAGCTACGCAAGCTTGGTAGGTTTGGACAATATGCAGCAGCGGCTAATTCGCTTGAAACGAAATTACGATCGGCTGCTCGTGCGCATAATCGCTAGCCTCGTAAACAGAAATTCTTGTGAGGATACCCATGCCAGCGCGCAAGTATCACTGGCTTGAAGGTTATCACTGGCCTGACGGTCACTGCATCAGTCACACATCACCAAACCTTTTCCCGATTCGATCCCTTCGCAAGTTGCGCCGGGATTCTTCTCATCCAAGGTATTGCGATCGCCGCAACTACTAGCGACACCAGAACGCGGTCAAGCAATGCCAACATGAGACTAGTCTCCTGGGGCATGCCCAAGTAGCGGCCAGCGATTACGATGGATGCTTCACGTATTCCCCAACCACCCACGGAAACCGATACCAACCCGGATACAGATACGGCCGTGGCCAGTACTAGCGCCGCCATAAAACCATATGACTGTCCCAGCATCTCGAAACCTAGCAAAAGCCGCAATGCAGTAAACAGCATCACTCCCAAGCTGAGCACAACAATTGAAGCCGCGGCGGTCCTGCCCGAAAGCAAGATGACTCCAAACCCAGCCCGCACTTTATTGATTGTATGTTCCAGCTTGCCTTGCGCAGTGGTGAGCAGATCGCGGCTAGCCACAGCCAGCGCCAATCCAAGAGCCAGAGCCGCAATAGTTGCCGCCACTATCATCTCAACGGGCAGGAGGCCGATATGCACAAGAGCAAACAACAACAAGGCAATGCTCACCAACTGGCTAAGCAACGTCGCAGCAGTCAATGCGGCCGACAACTGCCAGACATCATGTCCCGCGCATCGCATGTAATAGGTTAGCCGCAATCCCATGCCTGCTTTCAACGGCAAGAAGTAATTCATCAAAGTCGCCACAAACCCAAGCCCGATCCACTCATTTGCAGGGATTCCACGGCCCGCCCGACGCGCCACGATATTAACCAAGGCTGCGTTCAATACCACCACGAGCGCCGCCAATATCAAATAGCCGAATACCTCGAAAACGTCCAACCGCAAAGGCGGCAGTGAGTCGCTCTTGCGCACAAAAACTGCAATAGCCCAAACGCCAAAGGCAAGGACAATTACCCAACCGGCAATCTTGCGCAGCATTAAACTTTATCGCCCAGCTTGCGAATTGCGTATATCTGATAACCGGCAAAATACTTCCACCAGGTGCGCATGGCGGCGCGATCCAATTTACGGAAAAATCCACCCAGTCGACCCGTGTAGCACCAGTGAGCCGGTCCAAAAATGCGTACGCCCGCCACGCATTCCACAACATAACCTGATGGTGCGCTCGCCCGCACCTGCGCTGGTAAATCGTGGCGTAGATACACCTTTTTCGCGGCTCCGCGCAAACGATCCAATATCCCCTTGAAGCTGAGCGGGTTATAAAGCTCGGCAAAGAAGATACCGCCGTCTGCCACTACCCGCATGGCTTCCTCCAGTGCCAGACGAAGATCCGGAACATGAGGCAAAACCTTGAAGCTATACGCGATGTCGAAAGTATCATTACGAAATGGCAGTGCCAGAACCGAACCATTCACGACAGCGTGGCCCGATACCTTGGCATCTCGCAGCATGCCTGGCGACAAATCAACGCCTGTCAGTTGGGCCGGTTCATTCAGTGCGACCATGTCCAGAATAAGCCCCGTTCCGCAGCCAATCTCAAGCACCCGCTTGCCTGCGACTTCCCCGATGATGATCGAAGTCTCCAATTCATTCACGAAACCAAAATACCCAGCACGCCGTTGACCGCTGTAAGTACGCGCGAAATCATCGTAGTACGAAGCCACTTTGCGTCGTGTGGACCCGGTGCTGTCCATCATTGACTCCTGTTGACATAGGCTAGCAATTGCATCGCACTCGACTCAACATCGAATTCCCGTGCCCGCAAGAATGCATTCTCGGACATGCGTTGCAACAACGTGGCACTCCTCCGCAACTCCTCGACTCGGCTCAGCATTTCTTCCTCGGAGTCGCATATGAACCCTTCAACTCCATCGCGCACCGCGGCAGAGACAGCAGTTGTTCTAGCACCCACAACCACCACTCCACATGCAAGAGCCTCGAGAACCACCTGTGAATAACCAAGCACACTTCGACTCTCCCGAAATGGAGCCAATAGCACATCACAAGACTTCAACGCAGGGATGGGGTCATTCATATACCCCATCACATGGATTCGCACATCAAGATGCGCACTTTCTTTTTGCACGCGCGCAAGCATGTCCCCTGTTCCCGACATAATCGCATCCCATTCGTCTCCAGTCATCGCACAAATAATGGACAGCGCCCGGTCCGCACCTTTGACTCGGTTCATATGGCCAAAAAAACCCACCCGAAACGGCGCCTCACGCGACCAGGGTATGCTCGCAGCAATCTCGGAGAGACTGACACCTGGTGAGATTTGCATCAAAGCCGGGAACACTACCGAACATCGCTTGGCCTCGTCGGGATTGAGTATGCAAAGTCCACCGAACCGGCTAAGAAGCCAAGCGGTCGCGCGCCCGAAAGCGCGATCGAGGTTAACTGCCTGGACGAACACCCGCGAGAGTCCGCCAGGGCCAAAAAACAAAGCCAGCAGTAGCAGTGGAAACACCAAAAAGGCGCGATGGATCCCCGAAATCACGAGAAGACTTTCGACCTGGTTGCGGCGGGCTACCCGCCATACGTTCACCCAATAAGGAGACTTGACATATTCGATGTGCAACCCATCAGGAGCGGGATTGCCCGCGTATCGCGAATCCGCGAATACCTTTATCGGAACTTGCTTTGAAAGGGCCGAAATCAGCAGACGGGAAAAACTCACCAGTCCGGACAAACGCCCATTCGCCGGGAAATGCCGGATGATGATGCCAAGTGTTGGCTCCCTTCTCACAATCTCACCATTGCCAATGTGTCTCGTACCCTGTTGACCCACTGTATTCCAGTCTTTCACCGGCATGGGCCCTTTGATTATCTGCCAAAAGCCAATGCATCAAACTACGGCATTCCAGCACGCACATTCGAGGACGGCTCATCATTGCTTGCGATAACAAGATGAATACCATTTCCCTCTTTCCCGTGCACTCATGACATTACCTGCTCAAAACCGCGGGTTCTTATGCGGAATGAATCAATGAAGTTTCATTTCTTGCGACACGCTATTTAGTTCGCCTTTGCATCTGGAGTCGAATTATTTTGCGAGGATACGAGCCACCAATTCCGATGGCCCAAAGTCATTTCCAATGCGTGGCGATTCGCGCAACGAACTGACACCGCCGTTGACACAATAATCAAGGACGCCTTTGCTCAAAGTTCCTTCCATTACTGCATTGCGCCCCAGACCATCCGGTCTTTCGGTGTGTTGCCGCATGACGATTGTGGGGACACCAAGAACCGCCAGCTCCTCTTGATTCGAACCGCCATCCGTCAAGACGCAGGCTGCGCCGGATGCCAAGCCTAGGAAGTCCCGGTACCCCAGTCGAGGCGAGAGATGTATGGCCGGTATCGCAGCCAGCTTCGCCAGCAATCCTTCCGATTCGAGCCGCTTGCGCGTCGCCGGGTGCAATACGAAATGTATGGGATAAGTTGATGCGAGAGCCTCGATCAGGGCCGCAAGGTGGCGCAGTCTTCCGGAATCAAAAATATTCTGGAATCGATGCAATGAGACAACAATGTAATTTTTTTTCTCAATTGAACCGATGCCGCCCGGGCAGGCCTTAACAGCCACCATTACTGCGTCAACAATTGTATTTTCGCCTGTATCGACTACCTCGCATTTGTAACGGGACTGCATGTACGTGGCCGCCACTTTTCCTGGACACAAGGCAACGTCCACCAATCGGAATACGAAGCGCCGCGAGAGCTCTTCCGGGAAAGGATCCAGAATTTTTCCGGAACTCAGCCCACTTTCAAGGTGAAACACCTTGGCACCGACACGCTTTGCCGCAAGCGCGCCAATAACTGTCGAAAGCGTGTCACCGTGAACAACGACGTTTACCGCAGCATGCGCCTTCTTCAGCACGCGAAGCCGCCTGACCAGTCCGCGATACGCGCGCGGCGCCCACATGATTAAGGACAGAACCGTCGATCGCTCAGAACTATCGACCGCCGACTCCTGCGGCGAATTGATTTCGAATTCCTGCACCAGATCCTGCATTGTCTCCTTATGCTGACCTGTCAATAGCAGTAAGACTGCCTGCCCTCTACGCTCGCAGGCAACAATGACCGGAGCGACTTTGATCAGTTGTGCTCGGGTTCCAACCACGAATACTGAAAAACTATGCCCGGTCCCCATGCTCAATTCTTACGATAGGTGAGTGTTGTGATCTGCTCGGATATCAATCCGATCAGGAAAACGATTACCGATGCGCTCAGCAGCAGCGCGCTCATGTTGGTGAACCGGGATTCGGTGATGTAGGTGTGTATGTAGTTGCCCAGCCCCAGCACCGCGAACACCAGGCTGGCCGGCGCGAATAGCTTGAGCGGCGAATACAGCGTGGCGATCTTGAAGATGATCAGCAGGAACCGCATGCCATCGCGAATCGGGCGGATATGGCTCTTGCCCAGACGCTGCGCCACCGGAATCGGCTCGTAGGCCACCGCGTAGGCGCTGCGGAAAAACGCCATGGTGATGGTGGTCGGATAGGAAAATCCGTTCGGCAGCAAATGCAGGAATTCCTTGAATTTATCGGCGCGCACCGCGCGAAAGCCCGAGGTCAGGTCGGCCACCTGGAATCCGGTCATCAATGAAGCGACCCGGTTGTAAAGACCATTAGCCAGACCTCGGCCGACGCTGGCTTGACCATCCCAGCCGCGCGCGCCCACCACCATGTCGTAGCCTTGGTCCAGGCGCTCGAGCAGTCGTGGGATCAATGCGGCGTTGTGCTGGCCATCGGCATCCATGAAAACCAGGACATCGCCGCTGGCGGCGCGCGCTCCGCGCTTGATCGATGCGCCATTGCCCATCGAATAGGGCGAGCTGAGCACGCGGGCGCCAAACTCGCGGGCGATCGCCGCGGTCTGGTCGGTCGAGCCGTCATCGACCACGATGATCTCCGCCTCCGGCAGTAGTTCGCGCACGCCGGGCAATGCCTGGCGCAGGCCCTGGGCCTCGTTCTTGGCTGGAAGTATCAGTGAAATCCGCATCATTCGCCCCTTCGACCAACCCTCAGGTTAACCCGACGGGGAATCAGGAGCCATCTCGGCACCCTGTAGTGCACTGATGAGCGGCGCAGGCGGAGCAGCCGCAAAACCTCGGAATGCATTGCTTGTCGCTGCACATCCCCTGCCCCGGCAAAACGGATGGCCGGGACGCGGCTTGTGCCGTCGCGCATCGGATGGACCGAGTGCATACGACAAAGCTCAAATCGCGATAAAACTGTGAAGCACGTCACAGATTCATCTCTTCCATACGAGCTAACTCTAAGCCTCGTCTGAAAATTTTCTGCCGCGGGGTAACGAAAATTGACCACCATAGAGGCCACGACGCGAAATTTGCACTGGCCGACTCAGCCCAATAGTGCTACGCGGGATTAGAAAATTACGGTAAAGTCCCACCGCCACAAGGGAAAAGCTCGCCATGAATGTCGCCACCAATAATCTGGCAGGGATCACTGGCATCACTCGTCGATTGGTTTTGGACGGGGTGTTGGGCGAGGCCGATGCGCGTAAAGCGCTCGATGAAGCCACAAAAGTCAAAAAACAGGCGCACGTCTATCTGCTCGAACAGCGCCTGGTGACCTCGGCCCATATCGCCGCGGCCAACTCGATCGAGTTCGGCATGCCGATATTCGATCCCTCGGCGATGGACTTGCGTTTCTCCGCCGCCAAGATGGTCAGCGAGGAGTTGATTCAAAAGCACCAGACCTTGCCGCTGCTCAGGCGCGGCAACCGTTTGTATGTCGGTATCTCCGACCCCACAAACACCCGCGCGCTCGATGAGATCAAGTTCGCCGCCAACCTCACGGTCGAGCCGATCCTGGTGGACGAGGATCGGCTGCGCCGCGCCATCGAGCACGCCCTGACCGCCAGCGACAATCTCGGCCATGACATGGGCGAGGAAGAAGGGCTGGAAAACCTCGAATCGACTGGCGGCGACGATGAGCTGTCCAATGACAATGTCGTCGATACCAAGGGTGATGACACGCCGGTCGTGAAGTTCGTCAACAAGATGCTGCTCGACGCCATCAAGCGCGGCGCTTCCGACATCCACTTCGAACCCTACGAGAACGAATTTCGTGTCCGCCTGCGCATGGACGGCATTTTGCGCTCGGTGGCCCGGGCGCCGGTCAAACTGCACCCGCGCATCTCGGCGCGCCTGAAAGTGATGGCGCAACTGGACATCGCCGAGCGCCGCGTGCCGCAGGACGGACGCATCAAGCTCAATATCTCCAAGACGCGGCAGATGGACTTTCGCGTCAGCTCCTGCCCGACGCTGTTCGGCGAAAAAATCGTACTGCGTCTGCTCGACGGGTCGGCGGCGAAACTGGGCATCGACAAGCTCGGTTACGAGGACGAGCAAAAACAGCTCTACCTCGATGCGCTGCAAAAACCCTACGGCATGATCCTGGTGACCGGCCCGACCGGCTCGGGCAAGACCGTATCGCTCTACACCGGCCTGAATATCCTCAACACCGACGAGCGCAATATCTCAACCGCCGAAGACCCGGTGGAAATCCGCGTGCCGGGCATCAACCAGGTGCAGGTGAGCCTGAAGAAAGGCATGACCTTCGCCGTCGCACTGCGCTCGTTCCTGCGCCAGGACCCGGACGTGATCATGGTCGGCGAAATCCGCGACCTGGAAACTGCCGAAATTGCCGTCAAGGCCGCGCAAACAGGTCACATGGTGCTTTCCACCCTGCACACCAACGATGCGCCGCAGACCATCTCACGCCTGATGAATATGGGCATCGCTCCCTACAACATTACCAGCTCGGTCACCCTGGTCATTGCCCAGCGCCTGGCCCGCCGCCTGCACGATTGCAAGCGCGCGGTGCATCTGCCCGATCCGGCATTGCGTGCCGAGGGATTTTCCGAGGAAGAAATCAAGGAAGGCATCACCATCTACGAGGCCGTCGGCTGCAACGACTGCAACGAGGGATACAAGGGCCGCGTGGGCATCTATCAGGTGATGCCGATGAGCGAGGAAATCCAGAAGATCATCCTGGAAGGCGGCAATGCCTTGCAAATTGCCGAGGCCGCCATTCGCTCGGGCGTCAAGGACCTTCGCCAATCCGCACTGCTCAAAGCCAAGAACGGCGTCACCAGCTTGGCCGAAATCAACCGCGTGACCAAGGATTAAGCCATGGCAACCAGCAAAGCCGCCGCAACCGCGACCACGACCCGCGCCAATCCTTTCACGGTTTTCGTCTGGGAAGGCACCGACAAACGCGGCGCCAAGATGAAAGGCGAAGTGCAGTCCAAGAGCGTCAACATGGTGCGCGCCGAACTGCGCCGGCAGGGCATCAATCCCACCATCGTCAAGCCCAAGCCAAAACCCTTGTTCGGCAAAGCCGGCAAGCGGATCAGTGCGCTGGAAATCGCGGTATTCAGCCGTCAGATCGCGACCATGCTGCAATCGGGCGTGCCGATGGTGCAGTCCTTTGAAATTCTCTCGAGCGGACAGAAAAACGAGCGCATGCGCTTGATGCTCGAGGACATCCGCAATTCGATCTCCGGCGGCTCGACACTCTACGAATCGCTCGGCCGTCATCCGCTCCAGTTCGACGACTTGTACCGCAACCTGGTCAAGGCTGGTGAAGGCGCGGGCGTGCTCGATACCGTGCTCGACACGCTGGCTACCTACAAGGAACGCATCGAAGCGCTGAAAGGCAAGATCCGCAAGGCCTTGTTCTACCCGGCCGGCATCATGGCGATCGCCGCGCTGGTGTCGGCGATCCTGCTGATTTTCGTCATCCCGCAGTTCGAGGAAGTATTCAAGAACTTCGGCGCCGAGCTGCCCGCCTTCACCATGATGTACGTGCATGCCTCACGCTTTCTTGTCGCATGGTGGTGGCTGATGCTGGCCGTCATCGGCGGCGCGATTTTCGCATTCATCACTGTGTTCAAGCGATCGGAAAAAGTGCAGCACCTGGTCGATCGATTCATGCTGCGACTTCCGGTGATCGGCCAGATCCTGCACCAGTCGGCGATCGCGCGTTTCTCCCGCACCCTGGGCCTGACCTTCCGCGCCGGCGTGCCGCTGGTCGAAGCACTCGACATCTGCGGCGGCGCCACCGGCAGCATCGTCTACAACGAAGCGGTCAAGCGCATCCGCGATGATGTGGCGGTGGGCTATCAGTTGAACATGGCGATGAAGCAGGTGGGCATCTTCCCGCACATGGTTACCCAGATGACCGCCATCGGCGAAGAAGCCGGCGCGCTCGATACCATGTTGTTCAAGGTGGCCGAGTTCTACGAACAGGAAGTGAGCAATGCGGTGGATGCCCTGGCCAGTCTGCTGGAACCATTCATCATGGTGATCATCGGCGTGCTCGTCGGCGGCATGGTGATCGCCATGTACCTGCCGATCTTCAAGCTCGCGGCCACCATCTAAGCACGGATGTTCGAGGTACTCGCCGACAATCCGATCGCAGCCATTTCGGTTGCCCTGGCGCTGGGATTACTGGTCGGGAGCTTCCTCAATGTCGTCATCCTGCGCCTGCCCAAGCGGCTCGAATGGCGCTGGAAGCAAGACAGCCGCGAGTTGCTCGAAATGGCCGAGCAATACGATCCGGCGCCGCCCGGCATCGTCATCGAGTCCTCGCATTGTCCGCAGTGCAATCACAAACTCGCGGCCTGGGAAAACATTCCGCTGTTGAGTTTCGTATTGCTGCGCGGCAAATGCCGGGTCTGCGCCACACCCATCAGTTGGCAATATCCGGCCGTCGAATTGATCACCGGTGTGTTGTTCGCCCTGTGCGTATGGCGCTACGGCGTGAGCTGGCAGAGCGGCGCGGGGATGGTGCTCAGCGCCTTCCTGGTCGCACTGGCCGGGATCGATCTGCGCACCACCTTGCTGCCCGATCAACTGACCTTGCCCTTGTTGTGGCTTGGCCTGCTCGCGGGTGCAACCTCGCTGTTCGTCAATCCAGTCTCAGCCATTCTCGGCGCGGCGGCCGGTTATCTGAGCCTGTGGAGCGTGTATTGGCTGTTCAAGCTCGTCACCGGCAAGGAAGGCATGGGTTACGGTGATTTCAAGCTGCTCGCGGCACTCGGGGCCTGGTGTGGTATCAAGGCCGTCATTCCAATCCTGCTGATTTCCTCACTGGTCGGCGCGATCCTCGGGTCGGCGTGGTTGTTGTTCAAAGGCCGCGATCACGCGACGCCGATTCCCTTCGGCCCGTATCTGGCCATTGCCGGCTGGATTCAATTCATTTCCGGCGCTGACCTGCTGGATATCTATCTGCGCTGGGCCACGCACGGCTGATATGGCCGCAGTCGTGGTAGCCATCACCGGAGGCGTCGCATCGGGCAAGAGCGCGGTTTGCGGCTGCTTCCAACGCTTGGGCATCACCATCGCCGATGCCGATGTAGTGGCACGTGCCATCGTCGCACTCGGGCAACCGGCGCTGGCGGAGATTCGGGCAAGATTTGGCGATGATGTCCTGCTAAGCGATGGGCAGCTCGATCGAACCCGACTGCGCGAGTTGATTTTTTCCGACCCAACCGCAAAGCGTGACCTGGAATCGATCACCCATCCGCGTATTCGGGCCGCACTCAAGGTCGAATGCGAGCAAGCCGCCGGGCCCTATGTCATCGTCGATATCCCGTTGCTGGCCGAGTCGGGCGTGCGAACTTCCTATCCGTGGCTGCAGCGAATACTGGTCGTGGATGTGCCGATCGCAATGCAACGTGCGCGACTGGTTCGCCGCGACGGCATCGACACCAATCTCGCCGAGCGCATGATTGCCGCTCAGGCCAGCCGTGAGCAGCGACTTGCACTGGCCACTGATGTCCTCATCAACGATGGTGCGATCGAAGACCTCGATGCACCGGTGCAACGCCTGGATGCGATCTTTCGTGAATTGGCGAGATAGTTAGAAACAGATCAGGCCGAGCGCGCTCGCAAGCACATCAAAAGATCGCTTCGCGGCAAAATCCGCCGCTCACTCCGGCCAGAAACCGCGTATACCTGCGATGCCTTGTGCACCATGGCGACGAGCGATTTCCAGATCCGGCAAACCCAATCCGCCGAGCGCGTAGATCGGCAACGCGACAATTTCGCGCATCTGCGCAAAGCGTGCCCAGCCCAGCGGCAGACGATCGGGATGCGTGGGCGTTTTCGCCAACGGTCCGAGCACGACGAAATCCACGTCCAGCGACTGCGCGTGGCGCAATTCGTCTTCGTTGTGACAGGACGCGGCCACCGGCAGATCCTCCGGCAACGGCCGCATCTGCAATGCCATCAATTGCTTCGCGGTCAGGTGGACGCCGCAACCGAGATCGGCCGCCAACTCGATCTGCCCATTGATCAACAACTCGGCCGAGTATTGATCGCAGCGGCGCTTGACCTCAGCGGCCAGCGCGGACAAGCCCGATTCGACACCGATGCTCACCCGAAGCTGGATTCGGCGAATCCCCGATGCCAGCGCACGCTCGATACGATCGACAAACACTGCGGGTGCATCCGATACATCCGGCGTAATCAGGTAATGCAGCGGTTGAGTCAGTGCGGAAACGACCGGACGATCGGCGGGAGGCATGGGATATGTCGCCAGCCGCTCCATCGGTGACCAGGCCAGCGCCTGCCGCTCCCGTCCATGCGGCGTGCCTTCAAAGGCACCGACGCGAAACACATCGAGCACGATGCGCTTGTCCCGGTAGGCTTGCGCCACCGCGATCAACGGTTCTTTCGAGGTAACGCGGATGCCGAGTTCTTCGTGCAATTCGCGATCGAGCGCTTGCGAAGCGGTCTCGCCGGCTTCGACCTTGCCGCCGGGAAATTCCCACATCCCCGCCAGATCCCGGCCAGCGGTGCGCCGCGCCAACAGAATGCGTCCGCGAGCATCGCTCAACACGCCGGCGGCGACATGAACTACGGATTGGCGCGGATCAACAGGCATGGCTTGTTGCAGAAATCATCCAATCACACGCACAGGAGCCTGCGGGAAATACCATCGGCAAATTGGAATCGGGGCAAACGCGGCAATACACGATGCGTCCGGTTATTTTCCTGTGTGGGTGTCTGGTTGGCTCACGAAACGAAATCGGGCGCAGTCCGTTGCCGATGCGCCGGCATGCGAATGCGTGCCGGTCCCGGAGATCGGATCAGACCAATTGACCGTGGCACTGTTTGTATTTCTTGCCCGAACCGCAAGGGCAAGGATCATTGCGGCCGATCTTCGGACCGGAACGATGGACCTGGGTCAGAACGCCTTCGCCACGCTCGGCCTGAGCCTGCGCTTGCGCCGCTTCCTCGTCGCTGCCGTAACCACCGGTTTCGGCGTGCTGGAACTGCATCCGTCCCGCCTGCGCCTGCATGCGCTCGCGATCGGCCGCTTCCATCGCCGCCACTTCTTCCTCGCTGCGTACGCGCACTCGCGCAAGCATCGTGATGACTTCGTGCTTGACCCGGTCGAGCATTTCCGAGAACAACTCGAACGATTCGCGCTTGTATTCGTCCTTGGGCTGCTTTTGCGCATAGCCGCGCAGATGGATGCCCTGGCGCAGGTAATCCATGCGCGCAAGGTGTTCCTTCCAGCTCTGGTCGAGCACGTTGAGCATCAAGTGCTTTTCCAGTTGGCGCATGACTTCCGAGCCGACCATGGCTTCCTTTTTCGCCAGCTCTGCCTTCACCACCTCGATGGCATGGCTCACGATCATCTGGTCGTCGAGTTCATGGCTGGCATCGACCAACGCGCGGAAATCCACCTCGACACCGAAGTTTTCGCTCAGCGAACGCTGCAAGCCATCGATGTCCCATTGCTCGTCGATGGAGTTCTCCGGCACGAAGCGGCGCACGTGCTCGGCGATCACGTCCTCGCGAATGGCATCGACAGTCTCTTGCACCGACTCGGACTCGAGCAGTTCATTGCGCTGCTGGTAGATCACCTTGCGCTGGTCGTTGGCGACGTCGTCGTAGTCCAGCAGGTTCTTTCGGATATCGAAGTTGTGCGCCTCGACCTTGCGCTGGGCGTTCTGGATCTGCTTGCTGACCAGATTGCTCTCGATCACCTCGTGATCCTTCATGCCCATCTTGCGCATGGCGTTCTTCACCCAGTCGGCGGCGAAGATACGCATCAGGTTGTCTTCGAGCGACAGATAGAAGCGCGAGGAGCCGGCATCGCCCTGGCGGCCGGAACGGCCGCGCAACTGGTTGTCGATGCGCCGCGATTCATGGCGCTCGGTGCCGACGATGTGCAAACCACCCAAGGCCAGCACTTCGTCGTGGTGCTTTTGCCATTCCGATTTCACGCGTGCCCGATCGAGTTCCGACGCATCCTCGCCGAGTGCGAGCAATTCGGCTTCCAGACTGCCGCCGAGCACGATGTCGGTACCGCGGCCGGCCATGTTGGTAGCAATGGTCACGCTCTTTTTCCGGCCAGCCTGGGCGACGATCTGCGCTTCGCGTTCGTGCTGCTTGGCGTTGAGCACTTCATGCGGAACTTTCGCGGCGGCGAGTTTCTCGGCCAGCAACTCCGAAGTTTCGATCGAGGTCGTGCCGACCAGCACGGGTTGCCCGCGCGAATAGCAATCGCGGATGTCCTCGAGTACGGCATCGAATTTGGCATCGCGAGTCAGGTACACCAAATCCGAATGGTCCTTGCGCACCATCGGCCGATGGGTCGGCACCACCACCACTTCCAGGCCGTAGATGCTCTGGAATTCGTAGGCTTCGGTATCGGCGGTGCCGGTCATGCCCGAGAGCTTGGCGTACATGCGGAAATAATTCTGGAACGTGATCGAAGCCAGCGTCTGGTTCTCGCGCTGGATGACCACGCCTTCCTTCGCCTCCACCGCCTGGTGCAGACCGTCGGACCAGCGGCGGCCCGCGAGAGTGCGGCCGGTGAACTCATCGACGATGATCACTTCGCCATCGCGGACGATGTAGTCCACATCGCGCTGAAACAACGCATGAGCGCGCAGCGCGGCATTGAGGTGATGGACCACGGCAAGATTGTTGGCCGAGTACAGCGTGTCGTCGGCGGCGATGATGCCATCGTCGCGCAACAACTTCTCGACGTGCTCCATGCCGGCTTCGGACAGATGCACCTGCTTTTGTTTCTCGTCCACCCAGAAATCGCCGTCGCCGTCTTCTTTTTCCTGCTTGATCAGGCGCGGCATGATGCGGTTGAGGCGAACGTACAGATCCTGCGAGCCATCGCTCGGACCGGAGATGATCAATGGCGTGCGCGCCTCGTCGATCAGGATCGAGTCCACCTCGTCGACGATCGCGTAATTCAGGCCGCGCTGGAATCGATCTTCCTTGGCCAAGGCCATGTTGTCGCGCAGGTAATCGAAGCCGTATTCGTTGTTGGTGCCGTAGGTGATGTCGGCATCGTAGGCGGACTTCTTGTCCGAGTGCGGCATGTTCGGATAAACCACACCCACGCTCATGCCCAGAAAGTTGTAGAGCTTGCCCATCCAGGCCGCGTCGCGTTTGGCCAGATAGTCGTTGACCGTGACCAGATGCACGCCCTTGCCCGCCAGCGCATTCAGGTAAACCGGCAAGGTGGCGACCAGGGTCTTGCCTTCACCAGTGCGCATTTCCGAAATGCGCCCCGAATGCAACACCATGCCGCCGATCAATTGCACATCGTAATGGCGCAGGCCAAGCACTCGACGCGAGGCTTCACGGCAAACAGCGAAGGCCTCGGGCAGGATCTGGTCCAGGGTCGCGCCTTCGGCGAGGCGTTTCTTGAATTCGTCGGTCTTGGCGCGCAGGGCGCTATCGTCGAGTTTTTCCAGCTCCGGCTCGAACGCATTGATGCGGACGACGTTCTTCTGGAACTGACGCAGCAGACGTTCATTACGGCTGCCGAAAATGCGGGTGAGCAGACTGTTGAGCATGGGTAAGCCGATTGGGAAAGTGGAGTCGCGCTGACGTGAATCGATCCGCCACAAATGCGAACGGCCATCCTCGCGGACGGCCGCCTAGTTTAACGTGTGGACAGACCGGTGGGATATCAAGTCCGCACCGATCTTCGGCCGATCAGCCGCGAATCTTGTCCAGGAACTGGCGCGGATTGACCGGGCGGCCGTTGATGTGAACCTCGAAATGCACGTGCGGACCCGTGGAGCGGCCGCTCGAACCGGCCTTGGAAATTTGTTGGCCGGCACGCACCAAGTCGCCAGGGCGCACCAGCAAGCTGGAGTTGTGTGCGTACAGCGTGCTGTAGCCATTGCCGTGATCGACTTCGACCACATTGCCGTAACCGCTTCTTTGTCCGGAAAAACTGACCACGCCATCGGCCGCGGCGCGTACCGGGTCGCCGATGTTGGCGTCGATGTCTATACCCATGTGATGGGCGTGACCGCCGGAGAACGGATCGGCGCGGCCACCGAAACCCGAGGTGATGTAACCGGCGGCTGGCATGCGTGATGGCACGCTGCTCATTTGCAGGTGCTGGTTGTACAGCAGCGATTCGAGCACCGAAAGTTGACGACCGGATTGATCGAATTGTGCTTTCAATGCATCCAGGCTGCCGAGCAGATCGCCGGCGGGCATGTCGGAAACAGTTTCGTCGCCACCCATGCCGGGCGTGCGATCGAACTTGAACTCGCCGTCGCTGATCTTGCCGTCACGGGTCAAACGTTCGCCGAGGGCATTGAGTCGGTTGGCTTGCGCTTGCAGCTCGCCCACCCGGGCGGCCACCGCATTGATCTCGCGTTGGGCGTCTTCGCGTGCCGACGCCAAGGCCTTTTGCTGTTGACTCAACTGAGTCTTGAGCTGGGCGATTTCCGATTCCGCCGCGCCGTTGGCGCCTCGCGATACGAAACCCGCCATGAAAGTGATACTTAGAACTGAAAGCAGGATGGCGGCGGTGCCTGCCACGACTTTCGGATTGTCGAACGCCAATTTCTTCGGCGACCGCAGAAATTTGGATACGATGATAACGTTCATCATGACTAAACGTACTCGCTCTCAAGTTGGCGGCGGCATCGGATCCGGTTCTCCTCCGCAGGCCTTGCAGGCGGCCTCGATGGCAGGACTGGGTCCGGTGATCGAACGCGCCCAACGCCTGGACAAGCTCGATCGTTTGCTGCGCCAGAGTCTCCCCGCGGCACTGGCCGGACAATGCCGTCTGGCCAATATCGATCGTGACCGACTCGTGTTTTTGGTCAACGCTCCGGTCTGGAACAACAAGCTGCGGCTGATGGCTGACGTCCTCCTGGACGCCGCCGCCGCGGCCGGTCATCCGGTCCGCACGCTGGTGATCAAAGTGGTTCCGACACCCCCGACCCCACCGGGCGCAGCTATCGGATCCCCCCTTACCGAAGCCGTTCGCGAATCACTGCGAGCGACCGCCCAGTCCGTAAAAGATCCAGAACTCCGGGCTCAATTGTTGAAGCTGGCATCCCTGCCTTGAATTGCCTGACGGCGGACATTCTGCCTCATAGTGTGAAGCAGTCCGTTAATATCCAGTTAAACAAGACATTGGAATTTTCCCGCGCCAGGGATAGGCGCGGAAAATCCATGGAAGAACATCTTCAGGCAACGTGTGCCGGATGAGCGTAGGAAATCGGCGCGGCCGACGTATCCTCATCCTCGTAAGTCACATATTCCCAGGCTGACTGCTGGGCCAGCAGCACGCGCAACAAACGATTGTTGAGAGCGTGGCCGGATTTGTATCCATAGAAAGCGCCGATCAGGCTGTGGCCGAGCAGGTACAAGTCACCGATGGCATCGAGGATCTTGTGCTTGACGAACTCGTCCTCGTAGCGCAGGCCGTCATCGTTCAACACCCGGTAATCGTCGAGGACAACGGCATTGTCCATGCTTCCGCCGAGCACGAGATTGCGCTCGCGCAGGAACTCGATGTCCTTCATGAAACCGAAGGTGCGCGCGCGGCTGACTTCCTTGACGTAGGAAGTCGTGGAAAAGTCGAACTCGGCGCTGGAGGTGGCTTTCTGGAACATCGGATGGTTGAAGTCGATGGTGAAACCGACCTTGTAGCCATCGTAGGGTTCGAAACGCGCCCACTTGTCGCCGTCTTCCACCTGCACGGTCTTGGTGATGCGGATGAAGCGCTTGGCTTTGTTTTGTTCTTCGATACCGGCCGATTGCAGCAGGAACACGAACGGTCCGGCCGAGCCATCCATGATCGGCACTTCGGCCGTGGACAGATCCACATAAGCGTTGTCGATACCCAAACCGGCCATTGCCGAGAGCAGATGCTCGATCGTCATGACCCGGACATCGTTCTGCACCAGCGCCGTACACAGGCTGGTATCGCCGACCAACTCGGCACGCGCTTTGATCTCGATCGGTTTGGCGAAATCAGTGCGTCGAAACACGATACCCGTATCCGGAGCGGCCGGGCGCAGGGTCATGTACACCTTCTCGCCGCTATGAAGACCGACTCCGGTCGCCCGGATGACGTTTTTCAAGGTACGTTGCTTGATCATCTTTCAGCGTTCCCCGGTTGGGAGACACAAAATTTTAACAAGCCTAGCATAAGCTTTCATCATAAGAGTGTGTAGAAAGACACGGTTTCACGTCCTGAGCGGGACATCCCCCGGAGCGGTGAACGAGACCCGGCCATTGCCAGACAAGTTCCCGGTCGTGGAACACTGGCCGAACCGGCGGGCAAGGATATCCATTTTGTCGCCGCCCTGCATCTCTCGATCCGCACAGATCGGGCAAGATCCGTTCAGTCTCGCCCTCCCTGAGGCCTGCCGGTCAGTGCCGGAAGGCCTCTCTCGCAACCTGTCAATCAGCCTGGCGGCGCAGGAATGCCGGAATATCCAGGTAGCTGTGATCGGTCGGCAGATCGGCCAGTGCGGTCGCCGGGGCGGATTCTCCGCCGCGGCTGGCGCGCAGGCCCAAATTGTTGCCGGCCGAATTGAAACTGGCATTGGGCGCGGTATTGGCCATGGCGTCGAAATCGGCCAAGCCCGTAGTGGCATTGCGCACCAGCTTGACCGGCGCACGCATCGGTTCGCGCAGGCTGTCACGCTCGCCGGTACGCACCGGCTGGCGGGCGGCGTTGCGATTGAGGCCAGTCGCCACCACCGTCACGCGCACCTCGTCGGCCATTTCCGGATCGAGCACGGTACCGATGACCACCGTGGCGTCCTCGGACGAGAATTCCTCGATGATGCGGCCGACCTCGTCGAACTCGCGCATGGTGAAATCCGGACCGGCGGTGATGTTGACCAGCACGCCGTTGGCGCCGGACAGATTGACTTCGTCGAGCAAGGGATTGCTGATCGCCGCTTCCGCTGCCGCTTGGGCGCGGTCGTCGCCGCGAGCGGTGCCGCTGCCCATCATGGCCAGACCCATTTCCGACATCACCGTGCGCACGTCGGCGAAGTCGACGTTGATCAAGCCCGGACGCACGATCAGATCGGCAATGCCCTGCACGGCGCCAAGCAGTACGTCGTTGGCAGCGCGGAAAGCCTGCATCATGGTCGCGTCTCGACCGAGCACGGTGATCAGTTTTTCGTTCGGAATGGTGATCAGCGAGTCGCAGTGATTGGCCAGCTCCTCGATGCCCTTGAGCGCGACCTGCATGCGCCGGCGGCCCTCGAACGGGAACGGCTTGGTGACCACGGCGACGGTGAGGATGCCGCGTTCCTTGGCCAGTTGCGCTACGACCGGCGCCGCGCCCGTGCCGGTGCCGCCGCCCATGCCAGCGGTGATGAACACCATGTCCGCGCCATCGAGGGCTTCGAGGATACGCTCGCGGTCTTCCAGCGCGGCCTGGCGGCCGACTTCAGGATTGGCGCCTGCGCCCAGGCCCTTGGTCACATTACCGCCCAGTTGCAGTTGCTGCTTGGCGCCGCACTGCTTGATGGCCTGGGAGTCGGTGTTGGCGGTGATGAATTCCACGCCATCGACACCAGCGTTGACCATGTGCGCCACGGCATTGCCGCCGCCGCCGCCCACGCCGAAGACTTTGATCACCGCGTTGGGTGCCAGTTTCTCTACCAGTTCAAAATGTGCCATGTCCGTGTCCTCGTGTGTGCAATGGGAGATGTTGTTGTTATTGGGGGGTGTGACTCAAAACTCGCCGCGATACCAATTGCGCAGCTTGTTCAAAAAGGTTCCGGCCTTGCCGGTGTTGATGCGCGGCCGATGCGGGTGTTCGAGCTGGCTGCCCCAGAGCAGCAGGCCGACGCCGGTGGCGTGCACCGGATTGCCGACCACTTCGCCCAGGCCCGATACGTGCTGGGGAATACCGACGCGCACCGGCATGTGCAGCATTTCCTCGGCCAGTTCGACCACGCCTTCCATGCGCGAACTGCCGCCGGTCAGTACCAGTCCGGCGCGCACCAGTTCCTCGAAACCCGAGCGGCGCAATTCGGCCTGCACCATCTCGAAAATTTCCTCGTAGCGGTTCTGCACGGCTTCGGCCAAGGCCTGCCGCGCCAATCGCCGCGGCGCGCGATCGCCGACGCTAGGGACCTGGATGCTTTCTTCGGCAGTGGCCAGTTGCGCCAGCGCGCAGGCGTAACGCACCTTGATCTGCTCGGCCTCCGGCGTCGGCGTGCGCAACAGATGCGCGATGTCGTTGGTGACCTGATCGCCGGCGATGGGCAAGGACGCGGTGTGCCGGATCGCGCCTTGCACGAACACCGCGATGTCGGTGGTGCCGGCGCCGATATCGACCAGCACCACGCCCAGCTCTTTCTCATCCGAAGTCAGCACCGCCGTGCTCGACGCCACCGAACTCAGGATCAGATCATCGACCTGCAAACCGCAGCGGTTGACGCACTTGCTGATGTTGGCCGCGGCCGACAGCGCGCAGGTCACCAGATGCGCGCGAACTTCCAAACGTACACAGGACATGCCGACCGGATTGCGGATGCCTTCCTGCGAGTTATCGACGATGTATTCCTGCGCGACCGCATGCAGGATGCGCTGGTCGGCCGGCACCGCGACCGCCTTGGCCGCTTCGAGCACGCGATCGAGATCGGCGTAGGTCACTTCGCCGCCGGCTACCGGCACGATGCCCGGCGAATTGCGGCACAGCGTATGGCTGCCGGAGATGCTCGCGTACACCGAGCGAATCTCGCAGCCGGCCATCAGTTCGGCTTCCTCGATCGCACGCTGGATCGATTGCACGGTCGATTCGATATCCACCACCACGCCGCGCTTCATGCCGCGCGATTCGTGCGAGCCGATGCCGATGACTTCGATCTCCTGGCCGGGCGAGTACTCGCCGACCAGCGCGGTCACCTTCGAGGTGCCGATATCGAGTCCGACGATCAATGCTTTGTCACCCTTGCGATTCATGATTTGGCCTGTGCTGCGTGTTCGGTGAGGCTGGCGGGTTTTTTGTCGCGCCAGGTCAGGGAAAATCCATTGGTGTAGCGAAGATCGGCGCGCACCAATTCGCGCGCATCAGCGCCGCGCACGCGCGGCAGCGTGCGGGCAAAGCGCGCCAGACGCGCTTGCGGGTCGCCACGGCCGACTTCGATCTCGGTGCCGTCGGACAGACTGAGGTTCCAACTGCCGCGCGCCGACAGCCGCACCACCGCGATATGCAGGCCGCTGTCCAGGAACAGCGGCTTGGCCTGGCTGTAGAACGCCATCAATTCGCTGGTGCGCGAGCGCGGCCCATCGAACAACGGCAACGATGTCACCACGCCCATCGGCGCCATGAACAACTCGCCGTTTTCCGAAAGCATCTGGTTCTGACCCCAGCGCGCGAGCGGCTTGTACTCGACCAGCGACACTTCGAGCCGGTCCGGCCAGCGCTTGCGCACTTGCACTTGTTGCACCCAGGGCAGCGCGGCGAGTTTCGCGCGCAGCCGATCCAGGTCCACCGCGAAGAATCCGTTTTTCACGAACGGCAAGACGACATCGCGCACGCGCGTATCGCTGATCTGGCGGAACTCCCCGGTCACCACCAAGTGCCGCATCGGCCAGCGCGATCCGGCGATCCAGCCATTGAGCACGGCGGCCACGGGCAAGACCACCAAGGCGATGGCGAGTGACCAGGCAGCGATGCGCAACAGGGCGTTCATGCGAGCGATGCACCTCCGAACGAGGTTTCCAGGATTCGCCAGCACAAGGTTTCGAAATCGATGCCGATCTGCCCGGCGGCCTTGGGCACCAGCGAATGGCTGGTCATGCCCGGCGCGGTGTTGACCTCCAGCAAATAAAATTTGCCGGCTTTGTCGCGCATGACATCAACACGGCTCCAGCCACTGCAACCGATCGCATGGAAAGCTGCCAGCGCCAGTCGGCGGATTTCCATTTCCGGCTCGCCTTCCAGTCCGGGACACAGATACTGGGTGTCGTCGCTGATGTATTTGGCGTGATAGTCGTAATACTCGCCGGCCGGCACGATGCGGATCGACGGCAATGCTTGCTCGCCCAAAATGCCGACGGTCAGTTCCTGGCCTTCGATCAACTGCTCCATCAGCAACTCACCCGGATAGCGCGCGGCCAAGGCGACCGCGTCGTCCAGATCGGCATCGTTGAACACCCGGCTGACGCCGACGCTGGAACCCTCGCACGCGGGTTTGACGATCACCGGCAGGCCGAGCGAACGCGCCGCGGCATGAACATCGTCACCCGGCGCCAGACGCACATAGCGCGGCGTCGGCAGACCCAGCGCCAGCCACACTTGCTTGCTGCGAATCTTGTCCATCGCCAGCGCCGTACCGAGCACGCCCGAGCCAGTACAAGGCACGCCAAGCGCTTCAAGCAAGCCTTGCAGCACGCCATCTTCACCACCGCCCTTGTTGCCGTGCAGGATGTTGAAAACGCGATCGAATTTTTTCTCGACCAGCGCCGCCACCAACGCCGGAATGCCGTCCACCGCATGCGCATCGACGCCGCGTGCACTCAAGGCTGCCAGCACATTGGCGCCGGAATTCAACGAGACTTCGCGCTCGGAGCTGGTGCCGCCCATCAGCACGGCCACCCGTCCGAATTCGCGCGGGTCGGTAATCTTGCTCATGCCTTGCCGGCTCCTTCGAATCCGTTGGCGGCGATGTCGGCAGCGACATGACCGATATCGCCCGCGCCCATCATCAACAGCAGGTCGCCATCGAGCAGTACATCCGACAGCACCGCAGGCAGTTCACGGGCGCCGCCAACCAGCACTGGATCGATGCGGCCACGCGCGCGGATCGCACGCGCCAGCGACTTGGCATCGGCGCCGACGATCGGCGCTTCGCCGGCGGCATAGATATCGGTCAGCACCAGCGCATCGGCACTGGAAAGCACGGCGGCGAAATCGTCGAACAAATCGCGGGTGCGGGTGTAGCGATGCGGCTGGAACGCCACTACCAAACGCCGCTCCGGCCAACCGCCGCGTGCGGCGGCGAACACCGCTTCGAGCTCGCGCGGATGGTGGCCGTAGTCATCAACCAGCAGCGCCTTGCCGCGGCCGAATTCGATCTCGCCCTTGAGATTGAAGCGCCGGCCGATGCCCTGGAATTTTGCGAAAGCGCGCGCGATGGCCTGGCCATCCACACCCAATTGCCAACCGATCGCGGCGGCTGCGAGCGCATTGAGCACGTTGTGCCGGCCCGGCAGATTCAAGCGAACCGGCAAGGGCTCGCTCTCGGGCAGATGCAAGGTGAAGTGCATGCTGTTGCCGTCCTGGCTGACGTCGGACGCGCGCACATCGGCGTGTTCGACAAAACCGTAGCCAATCGAATGGCGCGGCACTTGTTGCGACAATGCGACGACTTCCGGATCTTCCAGGCACAACACGGCCAGCCCATAGAACGGCAAGCGATGCAGGAATTCCGAGAACGCGGTGCGCACGCGATTAAAGTCGCCGCCGTAGTTTTCCAGGTGATCGGCATCGATGTTGGTGACCACGGCGATCAGCGGATTCAGGCGCAGGAAGCTGCCGTCGCTTTCGTCGGCCTCGGCGACCAGCCACTTGCCGGTACCGAGTTTCGCGTGCGCGCCGGCCGACAACAGTTGGCCGCCGATCACGAAAGTCGGGTCGAGCGCGCCTTCGAAAAGCACACTCGCCACCAGCGATGTCGTGGTGGTCTTGCCGTGCGTGCCGGCGATGGCGATGCCGTGCTTGAAACGCATCAGCTCGGCCAGCATTTCCGCGCGCGGCACCACCGGAATGCGTTGCTGTTGCGCGGCGAGCAGCTCGGGATTGTCGGGCTTGATCGCGCTGGAAATGACCACCACATCGGCGCCATCGATGTTGCCGGCCCGGTGGCCGCGATGCACCTTCGCGCCCAGACGCACCAGCCGGCGCGTGGTCGGCGATTCGTTCTGGTCGGAACCGGACACCTGATAACCCAAGGTCACCATCACCTCGGCGATACCGCTCATGCCGACGCCGCCGATGCCGATGAAATGCGCGCGCGGAAAGGCTCGCGCCAGATCACCGCTTTGTTGTAACCGGCGACGCGTCATGCAATGGACTCCTTCATCACGATCTCGGCCACTCGCTGGGCCGCTTGGGGAAATGCCGCCGCGCGTGCTGCCTGGGCCATCGCCAGCAATCGCCCACGATCGGTCAGCAGCGCTTGCAAGCGCGTTTGCAGTTGTTGTTCGAGCGCGTCGTCCTGGCGCAGCCAATCGCCGCCGCCGCGCTCTTTCAGATATTCGGCGTTGCGCGCCTGATGGTCGTCCACCGCGCCGGGGAATGGCACCAATACGCTGCCCACACCGGCGGCGCACAATTCGGCGATGGTCAGCGCACCGGCGCGGCCGATCACCAAGTCGGCCCAGGCATAGGCTTGCGCCATGTCGGTGATGAACGCTTCGATACTTGCCTCGACACCCGCTTCGGCATACGCCGCGCGCGTGGGTTCGAGCATGCGTTCGCCGCATTGATGGCGAATCTCCAGACCTTGCGGCACGTGCAGCGACGCGGCCACTTTCGGAATCGCCGCATTGAGAGCGCGCGCGCCCTGGCTGCCGCCGAGCACCAGCAAGCGCAGAGCGCCGGTGCGTGTGCTCATGCGTTGTGCGGGATCGGGCAAGGCGGTGATTTCCGGGCGCACCGGATTGCCGACCGCTTCGTTGGCGACACCGGGAAAACTGCCGGGAAAACCGCACAGCACTTTCTTCGCCAGACGCGCGAGCACGCGGTTGGTCAGGCCCGGCGCACGATTTTGTTCGTGCACGATCAGCGGACGCCGCAGCAGCCAAGCGGCCAGACCGCCCGGCCCCGCCGCGAAGCCGCCGAAACTCACCACCGCACGCGGACGCACCCGACGCAGCACCGACAGCGCCTGCCACAACGAGCGCAACACGACCCAGGGCGCGGCCAATGTCGTCATCAATCCCTTGCCGCGCAGACCGCGCACGGCGATGGTTTCGATCGCAAAACCGTTGGCCGGCACCAATCGCGTTTCCATGCCGGCATCCGCACCGAGCCAGAGCACCGGCACATTGCTATCGCGCAATGCGCGTGCCACCGCGAGCCCCGGGAAAATATGCCCGCCCGTGCCTCCGGCCAGGATCATCACCGGCGATTGCATGGAAGCGGCGCTCATCGTTGCGCTCCCATCCGGGGTTCGATGCGGCCGCGATTGCCGCGAGCCGACGACAATACCGGCGTGGCGACCAGCGGCGCAGGCACGATTGCCACACTCGGCAAACGCTCATCGATGTCGGCGTTGAGCTCCGATTCCACCCGCTGCGCATCGCCGCGCAGGCGCGCGACCTTGCGTTCGGCGCGATCGAGTTCATAGCTCACGCGCAGCAACACACCGAGCGCGGCGCAAGTCATCAGCACACTGGAACCGCCGGAGGAAATCAGCGGCAAGGTCAGGCCCTTGGTCGGCAGCAAACCGAGATTCACGCCCATCGAAACGAATGCCTGCAGGCTGATCCAAAGGCCCACGCCGAACGCGCAATAGCCGCTGAAGTGCCGGCGCATCTCGATGCAACGCAAACCGATGTGCAGCGCGCGCCAGGTGAACAAGGCAAACAATCCGATGACCACGCAGACGCCGATGAAACCCAATTCCTCGGCCGTGACCGCGAAAATGAAATCGGTATGCGCCTCGGGCAGATAATCGAGCTTGAGGATGCTGCCGCCCAGCCCGACGCCAGTCCAGTCGCCGCGGCCGATGGCGATCAAGGCCTGCACCAACTGATAGCCGCTGTCTTGCGCATCGGCCCAGGGATTGCGGAACGAAGCCAGACGGCGCACGCGGTAGGGTTCGAGCATGACGATGAAAGACATCACCGTCAGACCGGCCAATGCCGGGATGGCGAGATTGCGAATGCGCGCACCGCCGAGCCAGACCATGCCGCCAGTAATGGCGAGGATCAACGCGGCCGATCCGAAATCGGGCTGCACCAGCAACAATCCGACCAAGGCGCCAGCCATGATCAAGGGCTTCATCATCGCCTTCCAGCTATCGCCGATGGCATCGCGATGACGCACCAGATAGCTGGACAGCCAGACGATCAGCATCAGCTTGACCGCTTCGACCGCCTGGAAATTGGACACACCGAGATTCAGCCAGCGCCGCGCGCCATTGATGGTCCTGCCGATGCCTGGCACGAACACCGCTATCAGCAAGACGAAACAAAGCAGCAACAACAGATGGCTGTACTGCTCGATGCGCTTCATTTCGGTGCGCATCAGCAAGACCGCAAGCACGATACCCGCGGAAAGAAAAACCAGATGTCGCGCGAGATAGTAGAACGGCCCCACGCCATTGCTCATGGCATAAGGCATCGAGCTGGAGGCCACCATCACCACACCCAGTCCCGCCAAGGCCATCACGATGGCCAGCAGCCACGGATCGAAGCGACCTTCCAGGTCGTCGAACCGCAGTGCCTGACTGGCGCTCTCGCTCAGCGATCCCATGTCATCTCACCTTCAAGGTGGCAAGGCCGACCAGCACCAGCACGACCGAGATGATCCAGAAACGCACGATCACGCGCGGCTCGGGCCAGCCTTTGAGTTCGAAATGGTGGTGAATCGGCGCCATGCGGAAAATGCGCCGGCCGGTGAGCTTGAACGAAGCAACTTGCAACATCACCGACAGCGTCTCGATCACGAAGATGCCGCCCATCACCACCAGGATCAGTTCCTGGCGCACGATCACCGCGATCGTGCCGAGCGCCGCGCCCAGCGCCAGCGCGCCGATGTCGCCCATGAACACCATCGCCGGGTAAGTGTTGAACCACAAAAACCCGAGACCGGCGCCGGCAATGGCCGCGCAGAAAATGGTCAGTTCGCCAGCACCGGGAATGGCCGGAATCTGCAGGTACTGCGAGAACACCGCATTGCCCGAGGCATAGGCGAACACGCCCAGCGCCGCGGCGACCAGCACGGTGGGCATGATCGCCAGTCCATCGAGACCATCGGTGAGATTGACCGCATTGGAAAACCCGACGATCCAGAAATACGCGATCACCACGAAACCGCCACCGAGCGGCAGCGCGAAATGTTTCAGCAAGGGCAAGTACAAGGTCGTGGCGGCCGGCACACTCGCGGTGTAGTAGAGAAACAACGCCGCCAGCAATCCGCACAGCGACTGCAACAGATATTTGTGCCGCGACTTGAGTCCGTTCGGATCGCGACGGACGATCTTGATCCAATCATCGAACCAGCCGATCGCGCCGAAACTCACCAACACCGCCAGCAGCACCCAGACATAGCGATTGCGCAGATCCGCCCAGAGCAAGGTTGACATCGTGATGGTCAGAATGATCAACGCGCCGCCCATCGTCGGTGTTCCGGCCTTGACGAAGTGCGAAGCGGGGCCGTCGGTGCGGATCGGCTGGCCACCCTTGAGCCGCGCCAGGCGTTCGATCACGGTCGGGCCAAGCCACAACGACAAGCCGAGCGCGGTCAGCGCACCGAGAATGGCTCGCATGGTGATGTAGTCGAACAACGCGAAAAAACGCGCCCACCCCTGCAACAGCCGCGCCAGTTCAAGCAACATGCCCGTCATTCCCCTTGTCTTGCGCCAGCAGCGAACTGACGATCCTGTCCATCGCGCTCGAGCGCGAACCCTTCACCAGACAGCGCACGCCGCTGCGCAGTTGCGCATGCAGTGCCGCGCCCAAATCGCTCTGGCTGTCGAAATGCCGGCCGCCTTCGCCAAAGGCGCGGCTGGCCTCGATGCTCAAACGGCCGACGCTCCACAAGCGCTTGAGGCCTGCGCGCCGCGCTTGTTCGCCGAGTCCCGCATGCAACGCGGCTGCGCCCTCGCCCAACTCGGCCATATCGCCGAGCACCAGCCAGGCCTCGTCGCCGCTTTGCGCGAGCGTTTCGATGGCTGCCGATACCGAACCGGGATTGGCGTTGTAGCTGTCGTCGATCAACACCGCACCGCTGCGCAACTGGTGCGCGACCTGCCGGCCCGAAACCGGCTCGGCGTGCTGCAAACCGGCGACGATGGCATCGAGTGAAGCTCCGGCGGCCAGTGACAGCGCCGTCGCCGCCAAGGCATTCATCACGTTGTGCCGGCCCGGCAACGGCAACTGGATCTCGACGCTGCCGGCCGGTGTATGCAATTGGAAACGCGAGGACTGCGCATCGAACACGATGCGGCTGGCGCGAATCTGGGCATCGTTCTCGATGCCAAAGCGGAAGCTGCGCCGCGCCCCGGCCAGTTGCATGAAATAAGGAGCGAACGCATCGTCGGCATTGATCACCGCCACGCCGTCATCGGATAGTGCCTGATAGATCGCGCCCTTGGTTTCGGCGATGCCGAGCATGCTGCCCATGCGCTCCATGTGCGCGGGGGCGATGTTGTTGACCAGCGCCACCTGCGGCGGCGCGATGCTGGCAAGGTAAGCGATGTCGCCCGGCTTGCCCGCGCCCATTTCGTAAATCGCGAACTGCGTGTCCTCGGGTGCATTGAGCACCGCCAGCGGCAGTCCGATCTCGTTGTTGCGATTGCCCGGATTGGCGTAGGCGCGGCCGGCCCGCGACAAGATGCCGAGCGTGAGTGTCTTCACCGAGGTCTTGCCGTTGCTGCCGGTCAACGCCACGACGATGGCCGGGCGGTCTTTTTGCACGCCGGCCGCCAGCTCGCCGAGTGCTTCTTCAGTATCAGCACACAGTATGCAAGGCAAATCGCTGTCCACTTCACGCTGGACCAGCAACGCCGCCGCGCCGCGCGTCTGCGCGGTGGCGACGAAATCATGGGCATCGAAATTCTCGCCGCGCAGCGCCACGAACAAGGCGCCCGGCGCGATCGTGCGGGTGTCGGTGCTCACGGCGGAAATCTCGACATCCGCGCCCAGATGCCGGCCTTCGCACCAGGCGGCGATTTGCGAGAGCATCAGCGGCCTCATCGCGGCCGCTCCTGCGCATTCTGCATCCGCGGCACGCGCGCATCATTGTGCATCGCGTCCAGCGCGGCACGCGCAATCGCCAGATCGTCGAAGGCGAACTTGCGGCCGGCGATTTCCTGATAGGTTTCATGGCCCTTGCCGGCGATCAGGATGATGTCCTCGGCACCGGTGTCCTGCAGGGCCTGGGCAATAGCCTGGGCGCGGTCGCGCTGGACGATGATCGCATCGCGATGAACGAATCCGGCCAGGATATCGGCGACGATGCCATCGCCATCTTCGCTGCGCGGATTGTCATCGGTGACGATCACCCGGTCGGCGCCGCGTTCGGCGATCGCCGCCATCTGCGGGCGCTTGCCGCGATCGCGATCGCCGCCGCAGCCGAACACACAGGTCAACCGACCCGGCGAGTGTTCGCGCACGCTGGCGAGCGCTTGCTGCAAGGCATCGGGCGTGTGCGCGTAGTCCACCACGACCAGCGGCAGTCCATCGGTACCGCCGACCCGGCTCATGCGGCCACCGACCGGCGTCAGTTGCGGTAGCGTCCGCGCCACTTCGCCCAGGCTCCAGCCCAAGGCGCGCAATGCGCCAGCGACCGCGAGCAAATTGTCGATATTGAAACGGCCCAGCAGTGGCGAGGAAATATCAAAACGGTTACTGCCCTCGACGAGCGTGAAATGCAGCCCTTCGGTGGACAGCCTGGAGTCGTCGGCGCGCAAGGAGGCTCCCTGCGCGCCACGCGAGCTCACGCCGATGCGGCGCACATGGGCCGCGACGCTTTGCATCAGCTCCGCGCCGAACGGGTCATCGAGATTGATCACCGCCGCCTCGATCGTCGGCCACGCGAACAACTTGGCCTTGGCATCGCCATAAGCCTGCATCGTGCCGTGGTAATCCAGATGATCGCGAGTGAGGTTGGTGAACACCGCCACGCGAAAGGCGACCTCATCGACGCGGCCCTGTTCGAGCGCATGCGAGGAGACTTCCATCGCCACGTGCGTCGCGCCCTGGCCGAGCATCTGCGCGAGCAGGCGGTGCACCGAAATGACATCGGGTGTGGTCCGCTCGCCGGCGACGATGCGCCCGGACACGCCCGCGCCGAGCGTGCCGATGGTGCCGGCGACAATGGCGCGCAACTCCAGCGCCTGAGCGATCAACTGCACCGTCGAAGTCTTGCCGTTGGTGCCGGTGACGCCAATCATTTTCAGCACCTTGGATGGTGCGTGGTAGAAGCGATTGGCGATCCGGCCGAGCTTTTCGCGCAACTGCTCCACGCCCACGGCGTTGGCCGGCAAGGTTGCATCCGCCGGCGCCGGTGTTTCGAACACGATCGCAGAAACATTCACGGCCTGTGCCTTGTCGGCAAAACGCAGGCCATGCGTGGTCGCACCGGCCAGCGCGATGAAAACATCGCCTTCGCGCAGGTCGCGGCTGTCGGCGGACAAGCCGCAGACCATCGGATTGAACGCCGGCAAGTCCGGCACTTCACCGGCAAGCAATTGCTGCAGCGGCATCGCCTGGCTCATTGCGCTGCTCCGCCGGAGGCGGTGGCGACCGCCGGAATCGCCGTCGGCGTTGTCGCTGGTGAAGCGGTCGCAGGTTCCTTGGCGTACCACTCCTCGATGCGGTCGGGCGGAACATCCATCAATCGCAACGCGCCATCCATGACGTTGTGGAATACCGGCGCCGAAACCAGGCCGCCGTAATAGTCGCGGCCGCTCGGATTGTGGATCACCACCACCATCACGAACTTCGGATGATCCAGCGGCACCACGCCAACAAACAACGAGGAGTAACGCCGGGAATAACCGCCGCCGCTGGCCTGTCGCGAGGTTCCGGTCTTGCCGGCCACGTGGTATCCGGTCACCGCCGCCTTGGGCGCGGAGCCTTCCGGCGTAATCACGCTTTCAAGCATCATCAATACTTCATGCGCGATCTTCGGATCCATCACCTGCCGGCCCGTGCCTTCGCCACCCTTGATGAAGGTGGGCGGCATCAGGCGGCCGTGATTGGCCAGCGCGGCATACGCCTGGGCCAATTGCAGCGGCGTGACCGATACACCATAGCCATAGGCGATGCGGGTTTTCTGCACGATGCCCCAGGTGCCGGCGGGCGCCAGCACACCGGCCGATTCGCCCGGAAATCCCGAGCCCGTGCTCTGGCCGAAACCGAAGCGACGCAATACGTCGTAGAAGTGTTCGTTGCTGATTTCCATCGACAGCTTGGCAGCGGCGATGTTGGAGGAATACTGCAGCAGCCCGGTCAGGCTCACCACGCCGTGGTTCCGGGTATCGCGGATCGGATAGCCGCCGAGCTGGATGATGCCCGGGTTGGTGTCGATCATCAGGTTCGGATTGACGCCGCTTTCCAGCGCCGCCATCACCGTCATCGATTTCATCACCGAGCCCGGTTCGAGCACATCGGTCGCGGCGCGATTGCGATGCGTGCCGGGAATCACCGCCTGCCGGGCGTTCGGGTTGTAGGACGGCTGGTTGACCATCGCCAACACTTCGCCGGTCGGCACATCCAATACAACGACCGAGCCGCTCGATGCGCCATTGGCGGTCAAGGCCGCTTTCAGTTCGCGATAGGCCAGGTACTGGATACGCCGGTCGATCGACAAGGTCAGGTCCTTGCCCGGCTGCGCGGCGCGGATCAGATCCACCTTCTCGACGATGCGGCCGCGGCGATCGCGGATCACCTGCTCGGCACCGGGCTTGCCGGTCAGCCAGCTATCGAAGGCCAGCTCCAGTCCTTCCTGACCCTGGTCGTCGATGTTGGTGAAGCCCAGCACATGCGCCATCACCTCGCCATGCGGATAGAAGCGACGAAACTCGCGCTGCGAATAAACGCCGGGAATACCGCGCTTGACCACCGCCTGGGCATCATCGGGATTGATGTGCCGGCGCAGGAACACGAATTCTTTTTCCGATCGCTGGGCGATGCGCTGAGTCAGCATGTCCTGCGGAATGCCCAGCGCATTGGCCAGCTCCGGCATGCGTTCGGGATGCTGCAGCAGCTCGCGGGGATTGGCCCAGACCGACTCGACCGGCGTGGACACCGCCAGCGGTTCGCCGTTGCGATCCATGATCATGCCGCGCGAAGTGGCGATCGGCAGCTCGCGCAGGAACCGCGCATCGCCCTGGTGCTGGTAGAAATCCTTGTTCAGCAATTGCATCTGCGCGGCGCGTCCGACCAGCACCACGCCGCACAGGCCGAGCACGCCGCCCAGCACCATCAGGCGCATTTTCAGGTCGTAGGGGCGCGCGCGGATTTTCATGGCGTGATCACCACCACGTCCTTGCCTTGCGGAAAGACCATGCCCAGGCGCTCGGTCGCGACCTGCTCGATGCGGTTGGTCTCAGACCACGTGGCCTGTTCCAATTGCAGGCGACTGAATTCGATGTTGAGCTCGTCGCGCTGTTTTTCCAGCCGCGTGAGTTCGATATAGGCCTGGCGATGCTGCTGGCGCGCATAGACCACGGCGATGCCGCTGCCGAGCACCGCGACGATCAGCAAACAAATGAGAAACACACGCGGGCTCATGCGTCGGCTCCAGGGCCGTTGCCACCGATTTTCTCGGCAACGCGCAACACCGCGCTGCGCGAACGCGGATTGCTCGCGATCTCATCGGATTCGGCGCGCTGCGCGCCACCAATATCCAACAACGTGGGCGTGAAATCCTGCGGTGCGGGCATGCGGCGATTGCCGGGTGGAGCCTTGGCATGCGCGGCGATGAAGCGCTTGACGATGCGATCTTCCAGCGAATGGAAACTGATCACCGCCAAGCGTCCGCCCGGCTTGAGCCGCTCATGCGCGGCGGCCAATCCGAGTTCGAGGTCTTCCAGTTCGCGATTGATGAAAATGCGGATTGCCTGGAAACTGCGCGTGGCCGGATGGATCTTGCCGTCGCCCCGGCCGACCATGCTGGCGATCAACTCGGCCAATTGCGCGGTGCGGGTGATCGCGGCATCGCCGCGCGCGGCGACAATGCCGCGGGCGATGCGCCGGCTCATTTTTTCTTCGCCATAGATCCACAACACATCGGCGATCTCGCGCTCATCGGCGCGCGCCAACCACTGCGCCGCGCTTTCTCCCGAATCGGGGTCCATGCGCATGTCCAGCGGGCCATCGCCACGGAAGCTGAAGCCGCGTTCGGCGACATCCAGTTGCGGCGAGGACACGCCCAGATCGAGCAGAACGCCATCGAGCCCGGCGCGGGTTTCGTCCCAATCGGCGAGTGCGGCGAAAGAGCCCCGGCGAATGGCGACGCGCGCATCGTCGCCGAACAATTCGGCGGCGCACGCAATCGCTTCGGGGTCTTTATCCATCAGCAACAATCTGCCTTCCGGCCCAAGCCGGTCGAGCACGCCGCGTGCGTGGCCACCACGCCCGAACGTGCCATCGAGATACCTGCCATCCTTGAGCACACGCAAGCCGTCCATGACCTGCGTCCACATCACCGGAAGATGGCGGGGGCTCTGCGTCTCCACAGATTTCCCGGCCGCCACCGGTTACAGCCTCAAATCGAGCATGTCGTCGCTGACTTCGTCTTCGCCGATGGTTTGGCGAATCTGTGCCAGGTGCGCTTGCTCGCTCCACAATTCGAATTTATTGCCCATTCCCAGCAGCACGGCTTTTTTCTCGATGCCCGCGGCATGGCGATGGCTGGGCGGCAACAGGATGCGACCGCTGCCGTCGGGCTCGACCACTGTCGCGGCGCCGACCAGCTTCAATTGCAGGTTGCGATGCACGCGCTTGGCGTTGGGCAGCGCATTGACCTGGTCACGGACTTTTTCCCAGACCGCTTCCGGATACAGCCACAGGCAACCGGACTCGTACGGGTTGTAGGTGATCACCAAACGATTGCCGCAGGCACGCGCGACCAAGTCCCGGGAGGCGGTGGGAATCGCCAGCCGTCCCTTGTCGTCGATCGTGATCGCGGTTTCGCCTTGGAACATATCCACTAAACCCCACGGAAAACCCTAAATTTCCTCAGAAGCCCACGTTAGACCTGCCTCTGGGGGCTGTCAAGAACAAAATCAGGGAATTTCGTTAAGGGAATCAATATCTTGCAGCAATCTTCATACTCTTGTTTAAGAACCCTGCGGGAAGTGTTGTTTCGACTCATGTTCACCGGCGACATCAGCAAGCATTCCGAAACGTCTCGGAGGTAGCGCAAGTGGCCACATCGACTGGAATCGATCACGGAACGAACTGGCTTGCGCAGGTCAAGCAAAACCGTGGGTGGGATCAAAAAACATCCCGCTCCAGTAGCAGCCGGATGCCGATGAGTGTCTTCCTGAACCTGACTGGCCGGCTCCAAGCCGGACCTGGCGACGAGTGCGTGAGCCGGTTTTGATCCGGCACGGGTTCGACCAATGACAGTGGCGGAGCCGGCCGCTAAGCCGGGTTCTGTCGTGGACAACCATTCCTCTAGATCCTGCGTCGCCGCAGGACTCAAGCAGCACACCCGGGTGCGGACCGAGCCAGTCCATAGCACCCCTATTTGGCCTTGCTCCAGGTGGGGTTTGCCGTGCCATGCGGCGTTGTCCCCGCATGCGGTGGGCTCTTACCCCACCGTTTCGCCCTTACCACGCACGTTTGCCACACCACGAAGGTGAGACGAACGCCGTTCGGCGGTTTGTTTTCTGTTGCACTTTCCGTCGGCTCGCGCCGCCCAGGCGTTACCTGGCACCTTGCTCTGTGGAGCCCGGACTTTCCTCGGCGCATCGCTGCGACGCGGTTGTCTTGGCCGGCTCCGCCGTGGCGGATTGTCTCACAGCGAGGACAGCAGATAAGCAACGGAAAACCAGCGAGCGAAGAAACTGAACACGAGACCGTCGCAACGCAAGCCGGCGTTCATTTGGACATCCCTGCATGGCATTGGCGTGGCATCGGCCTCGTTCACACTCGACGCGATTGCGTGGCCATATCCAACTTGCCAATGACGCAAGCGGTTTTCGTCTCGCGTGATTTTCCGGAGAAAAGTCGAGCCGGAACGATCACGCTCTCGGATGGTGCTGCTGATGCAGGCGCTTCAACCCCTCGCGCGCGACCAGCGTGTAGATCTGCGTGGTGGACAGACTCGAATGGCCCAGCAACATTTGCAGCGCGCGCAAATCAGCGCCGTGGTTGAGCAGATGCGTGGCGAAGCTGTGGCGCAAACCGTGCGGGCTGACCTTGCTCGGCTCGATGCCCGCGCGTGCGGCGAGCTTCTTGACCAGCCCCCAGAATTGCTGGCGCGACAAAGCCTCGCCGCGCTGGCTCAAAAACAATGGCGCCAGATGGCGCTTACCCGCCAGGGCTGGACGCGCCTGGGCCAAATAACGCTCCAGCCAGTGCTGCGCCTCCTCGCCCATCGGCACCAACCGCTCCTTGCTGCCCTTGCCCATCACCCGCAACACGCCCTGGCGCAGATTGACCGCCACACTCGGCAGGCCGACCAACTCGCTCACGCGAAGGCCCGTCGCGTACATCAATTCGATCATCGCCCGATCGCGCAATCCCAGCGGCGAATCGATGTCGGGCGCATTCAGTAGCGCTTCGATTTGACTTTCCGAAAGTGCTTTCGGCAAGGGCCGACCCAACTTTGGCGAATCGAGCAGGCTGGTCGGATCGGCATCGATCGCGCCCAGGCGCAACTGCTGCGCGTAGAACGCCCGCAACGCCGATAGCAACCGGGCATTGCTGCGCGCGGCGTATTGGCCGGCGGTGCGTTCGGCCAGATAATCGAACAAGACTTGTCGCTGCACATCGAACAATTGCAGGCCACGCGGGCGCAACCAGCGCGCCAATCCATCCAGGTCGCGGCGATAACTGTCGAGCGTGTGCCGCGACAATCCAGACTCGGCCCACAGCCGTTCCAGAAAGGCATCGATGCGTGCCGTATCGTCGGGCGCAGCCGGCGACAGCGATTGAACACTTAGGCGGCGATCGGCGGGCGTGCGCGAAATCATGCGATGAGCTTAACCATCACCCTGCCCGGCGGCTATCCTTGTCGCATGAACACATCGTCCGACACCGAAAAAAAATCCAAGACCGCCACGCCCGCGCATCTGGGCTGGCGTTTGCTGGCATTGACTTACGACAGCATCCCGGCGATCGGACTGCTGATGATCACCAGCGGCCTGTTCGTGCTCGCGCGCGGCGGCCGCACGGTGGAACATACGCCGCTGTTGGCCGCGTTGCAGTTTTTCATTTTCTGGGCGGTGATCGGACTCTACGCCGTGATGTCCTGGCGCCGTGGCGGACAGACCATGGGCATGCGCCCGTGGCGCTTGCAGGTGCTTGCCGACAACGGCAAACCCGCCGAACTCAAGGCGCTGTGCCTGCGTTATGTCGTCGCCTCGCTCACGCCGGGGCTGTGCTTGCTGTGGGCGCTGGTCGATAGCGAACGCCGCGGCTGGCACGATCTGGCCAGCGGCACATTGTTCGTGCGGCTCGATAGCTGAACGCATCGGCTTCGGAGCGGAAGTCGAAAAGCTCCCAAGCTCCGATTCTTCTTCGTTGGCGGCGAGTGAATGAGGGCAGTTTCAAATACTCGCTGCCTCCCGTCGCGATTGCCATCGCTCCTACAAAAAACTTGCAGGTTCTTCGGCGAGCTCAAGGCGAATGGGTGATGTAAATCAGGGCCTTCTCAAGGCAAATCTTCTTCCGCTTTCCTTCGTGCCTTTCGCGTCCTTCGCGGACCAATTCAAAATTCCTAACAAACTTCGCAAGTTTTTTATCCCGAGTCCCGAGTCCCGAGTCCCGGTTTTCCTAAATCCTGCGCGCCAACCAACCCCAACATATCGCCAGCAACAGTACCGGCGAAATGGCGAAAGCCCAGCGCACGTCAAAGCGATAGACATCGGACAGATTGACCATCATCCGCTCGGCCAGCACGTAACCGACACCGATCAATATGCCCAGGAACAACTGCTTGCCCAAGCCGCCCGAACGCAGCGAACCGAACGCGAACGGCAATATCGCCAGGCACAAGGCAATCACCTTGACCGGATAGAACCAGCGCGACCAGTAGGCGACCTCGAACTTGACCGCATCGAGCTGGTTACGCTTTAGATAATCGATATTGCTGTCGAGCTCGCCCAACGTCAGATAGTTCGGGCGCGCCAGCGCCGCCTCCAGCGAGCGATCGTCGAGCTGGCTTTTCCAATGCTCATGCTCGTGTTTTTCCACGCTCACCGAGCGCTTCTGGAAGCGTGTGCGCTCGACTTGGTGCAGCGTCCAGCCTTCCTTGCTGTGTTCGGCCTTTTGTGCATGCGCCAGCGAAAGAATCCGGCCCTCGGCATCGAACTGGTACAGGCGCACATCGTTGAGCTCGATCCAGCTTTTACCGTCCTTGCTGCGCGGCACGCCGGTACGGGCGTTGAAAAAGACATCGCCCTCGCGCGCCCACAATCCCGAGTAGCGGGCCACGATCAATTGCCGGGATTTGCTGTTGGTCAGCTCCTGCGCCTGTTGCTCGCCGGAAGGCCCGATGGTTTCGATATCCACCACCATCAGCGCGGTCAACACCAGCAGCGGCAACAGTGCACCCAGGCCGATCTGCAATTTCGACAAGCCCACCGCGCGCATCATGGTCAGCTCCGAGCGTGCCGCCAGGCCGCCGAGCGCGAGCAGGAAACCGATCAGCGCGATATAGGGAAAGGTGTCGTACAAACGCCGTGGCGTCGTCAACAACATATAGAGCACGGCATGGCTAAGCGTGTAGCTCTCCTTGCCGACATCTTGCAGCTCCTTGGAGAAATCGATGATCGAACCGAACCCCAGCAGGACCACGCCCACCAGGAATGTCATCACCAGCACATTGCCGGTCAGATAGATCGCCATACGGCGCGGAAACATTCTCATGCCTGCACCGTCTTGGGTTTGGGCAAGCGGCCATCGCGCCAGAACAGCCACACCGCCAGCACCAGCATCGGCACATGAATCCACCAAAGGCCAAAACCGCCGTGCAGCGTGCCCCGGCCGAGCAGGCCGGTACCTACCAGTAACAACAACATGCCGACCACATAGACCAGCATGGCGAACAGGATCAGCCCGTATTGCGGCTGTCGCGGCTCGCTGCGCGCCAGCGGCAACGCCAGCAGAGCCAGCAGACTGGCGAAAATCGGCATGGCCAACCGCCAGTGCAATTCGGCCAGGGCCGAGGGCGTGCCATCGGCGATGAGCTGGGTGGTCGGTGTCGCCGACAAGTCGTCGGCACGGTAATCCTGATCGCGGTCGGGAACCCGCACATCATTGCGCTCGAAATGCATCAACCGAAAATCCTTCGCGCCCAGCGCGCCTTCCACGCGAAATCCGTTTTTCAGGCGCAGGTAGCGCCCGGTCTCGCCGACCAGTTCGACATCGCCCTCCTGAGCCGTGACGATATCGAGCCGGCCCTGATATTCGCGTTGCACGAACAGGTGCCTGAAGTGGGTGCCATCGGGCGTGAGCTCGCTCACGTACAAAATGCCGCCCTTGCCCGGCAACTCGACGAATCGACCCGGCTCCAATCCCGCCATCAGGAACGAGCGATTGGCGACATCGATCATCTGCCGACCGACGCTCGCAGACAGCGGCGCCAGCCACAACGAGGCAATCGCGACCACGATGATCACCGGCGCGCTCACCCACAGCACTGGACGCCAAAGCCTTTGCGAACCGATGCCGACCGAGGCCAACACCGCCATTTCGCTTTCGGCATACATACGTCCGATCGCCAGCAGCAGGCCCACGAACAAGGCCAGCGGCATCACCAAGGTCACGAAGCGGATCGAACGCAGCCCAAGCTGGGACAGCAGCAATCCTGCCGGCACCTTGCCTTTGGCAATCTCCTGGATCAAATCGGCGAACAGCCCGCCCAAGCTCACCAGCAGCAGGACAATGGCCACTGCCACCACACTCTCGGCGAACTGGCGCAGCAAATGACGTTCAATCAACAGCATCGGAACCCGTTCGGCAAGAGTGGGAAGGTGTTGGGAGCGGTAAGGAACCGGCAACCGATCCGATGGCGCGACCGTTGCCCAGGGCATCGGCGGACTGGCTCTGCCAGGGACTTTTCGCCACCCTGTTAGACTGTCTGGATCGGCATCACGGCAAAATAACCGCCGCTTCGCCGGTCCTCAACACTCAATTGTACGGAAATCTCCCGCATGTCCATCGAATTTCAGCTAAACCGCCTCGACCCGGTCATCGCCGACACGGACTGCGTGGTGGTGGGTGCGTTTGCCGACAACACACTCAGTCCATCGGCCAAGGCCCTGGACGCCGCCAGTGCGGGTCGGATTTCGGCGTTGCTCAATCGCGGCGACATCTCCGGCAAGACCGGCCGAACCGCTCTGTTGCCCGATGTGCCGGGTGTGAGCGCGGCGCGCGTGCTCGTGGTCGGATTGGGCGAGGCCGGCAAATTCGCGGTGCCGCAATACCTCAAAGCCATCGGCGATGCCGTGCGCGCCTTGCGCAATGGTCCGGTAAGGAAAGCAGTACTCACCCTCACGGAACTCGCCCTAGCCGACCGCGACATGGCCTGGAACCTGCGTCAGGCAGTGATCGCGGCCGACCACGCCGCCTACGAATACACTGCCACGCGCAGCAAGAAAGCCGAAGTCACCCTCGCTTCCATCACCTTCAATGCCGACCCCGCGCTGGCACCGGAACTCCAGCGCGGCGCCGACATCGCCGCCGGTGTGCAATTCGCGCGCGAACTGGGCAATCTACCGCCCAATATCTGCAATCCCGCCTATCTGGCCGAACAAGCGATGGGCATCGCGGTGGATCACGACAACGTCAGTTGCGACGTACTCGAACGGGGCGAGCTGGAAAAGCTCGGCATGGGCTCGCTGCTGGCGGTGGCGCGCGGTTCGGCCAACGCGCCGCGCCTGATCGTCCTGCGCTACACCGGCGCGGGCGAAGCCAAGCCCTTCGCCCTGGTGGGCAAGGGCGTCACTTTCGATGCCGGCGGTCTCAATCTCAAGACCCAGGGCGGCATCGAGGAAATGAAATTCGACATGTGCGGCGCGGCCACCGTGCTCGGCACCTTCCTGGCCTGCGCCCGGATGAAGCTGCCCTTGAACCTGGTCACCGTCGTGCCGGCCGTGGAAAACATGCCCGACGCCGATGCCTACCGCCCGAGCGATGTGTTGACCTCGATGAGCGGCAAGACCATCGAAGTCGGCAATACCGATGCCGAGGGCCGTCTGATCCTGTGCGATGCGCTCACCTACACCCAGCGCTTCGAACCGCAAGCGACGGTCGATGTCGCCACGCTCACCGGCGCCTGCGTGGTCGCCCTGGGCAAATACGCCCATGGCCTGATGAGCAAGCACGACGACCTGGCCAACGAACTGGCGAGTGCGGGCGAGAGTGTATTCGACCGCGCCTGGCGCCTGCCCTTGTGGGACGAATACCAGACACTGCTCGACTCGGTGTTCGCCGACGTTTACAACATCGGCGGCAAGTGGGCCGGTGCGATCACTGCCGCCTGCTTCCTGTCGCGCTTCACCGAAGGCCAGCGCTGGGCGCACCTGGACATCGCCGGCACCGCCTGGGACGAAGGCCGCAAGGGTTTCGCCAACGGCCGGCCGGTGGGACTGCTGAGTCAATGGCTGCTCGATCGCGTCAACTGATTCGGATGACAAGCCGCGACCGGCGCGCATGAAACCCGCATTGGCCGCCGCGCTGCGAAGCGAACTGGACCTGGCACAAGCCAGCCGCAGGGCCGATCCGGCGCGCGCATTCGTCCATCTCGAGCGCGCGCATATTCTTGCCCAGCGACATACCGCTTGGCATGTCCGCGTTCATTTGCGCATGCTCGGCCACGGATGGCGTTGTCGCGACGTCCGGGAAATCATCGGGCAATCGTTCCGGATCGTGGCGGCGCTGCTCTTCTCGCGGATCTGGGTGCCGGCCGGCAATACCGGCGGCGCCAATGTCAGCGCGTTCCGGCCGATGCCGATACCCACCGACTTGCAACCCTTTCTGGATTGACCATGCCCCGCGCCGACTTTTACCTGATCGCCAAACCGCGTTTTCTGGAAAAGCCGCTGCTGCTGGTCTGCGAACTGGCGCGCAAGGCCTGCGACAGCGGCCAGCCCTTGTTGATTCTGGCCGCATCGGCGCAACAGGCCGAGGTACTCGACGAGCTGCTTTGGGAATTCGATCCCGACGCCTACATCCCGCACCAGATCGCCGGCACCGATGAGGATGACGACATCACGCCGGTATTGATCGTGGCGCCGGAATTCCAGGCGCCGATGCGTCCGCTGGTATTGAATCTTCGCAACGAGGCCGTGGAAGGAAATTTCGAGCGCGTGCTGGAAGTGGTGCCAGCCGATGATTCGGCACGCGTTCCGCTACGCGAGCGCTGGCGGCAATACCAGACGCGCGGTATCGAGTTGAAGAAATTCGATATGTGAATTTCGCGAGTGCGGCGGCATCGCTTCGCACGTCGCGTCAACGCTCGACAATCAACGTCCGGCCAGTATCGCCTCGATGGCATCGACCGTTCGCGGCACGCCATCGGTCAAGACCCGATGACCGTCCTTGGTGATCAGCACATCGTCTTCGATGCGAATGCCGATGCCTTGATAATTCGTCGGCACGCCCTTGCTGCCCGGTGCGATATACAGGCCAGGCTCGATGGTGAACACCATGCCCGGTTCCAATTCGCGAAACGCACCGGCGACTTTGTACTCGCCGACATCATGTACGTCCAAGCCCAGCCAATGCCCAGTCTTGTGCATGTAGAAGCGCTTGTATTCGCCCGAGGCCAGATTCTGCTTGAGCGTTCCCTTGAGCAGCCCCAGCGACAGCAAGCCCTCGGTCAGGACTTCCACCGCCGCTTCATGGCCTGCGATCCAGTGCTTGCCCGGACGCGCCTTGTCGAGCGCGGCTTGCTGCGCTTTCAATACCAATTCGTACAGAGCGCGCTGCTCTTTCGAGTAAACGCCATTCACCGGCCAAGTACGGGTGATGTCCGAGGCATAGCAATCGTACTCGGCGCCAGCATCGACCAGCAGTAGATCGCCGTTTTTCATCGACGCGCTGTTGGCCCGGTAATGCAGGACACAACCATTGGCGGCAGCGCCGACGATGGGCTCGTAGGCGGCGACGGCGTTGTTCTTGCGAAAAACATATTGCAACGCCGCCTCGACCTCGTATTCGTGCGCACCGTGACAAGTGGCACGCATCGCCGCCAAATGCGCCTGGCAGGCGATGTCGGCGGCGCGCTGCATCAACTTGATTTCGTCGCGGCTCTTGAACAAGCGCAACTCATGCAGCAGATGGCCGAGCTCGAGAAATTCGTGCGGCGGCTGCGCGCCCTGGCGCACTTGAGCACGCACACGATTGAGCCAGCCGATCAACTTCAGGTCGAAATCGGTATCGCGCCCGAAGTGGTAGTAAACCCGGGTACGGCCTTCCAGCAGCCCCGGCAGGATGTCGTCGAGATCGGAGATGGGATAGGCGTCATCCATGCCGAACCGCTCGACCGCGCCCTCCGGACCGGCGCGCGGGCCATCCCAGGCTTCCTTCTCGGCATCGCGTTCACGGCAGAACAGCAAACACTCGCCATGCTTGCGGCCGGGCGCCAGCACCAACACGGCCTCGGGTTCGGCAAAACCGGTGAGATACCAGAAATCGCTGTCCTGCCGATAGGCGAACGTGGTGTCCTTGCTGCGGGTGCGCTCGGGCGCGGCGGGGAGGATGACGATGGCATCCTCATCAGTCATGCGCATGAGCTGCTTGCGCCGTTTGGCGAATTCCGAAGCCTTGATCATGCGTCGGTCAATTCAGGGTGCGTCTGTGCTTGGGAGCCAGCACGCAATCGCTATGCAGCAACAGGACTGCAACACGCACGTACTCGGCCACCTCTTCCAGGGCTTGTTCGTCGGATTCGGGATCGTCGTAGCTCAGATCACTGGCGGCCATGCGCGACAAATCGCCGAGCGCATCCTGTGATTCCTCCGACAACGGCGGTGCCGCACCCGCGGCCAGCCCGAAGCCGCCCAGGAAGCCTCGGCACCAGTGCATCAGCGCATCGCCGCGTTCGGCGATCGGCGCATCGTCGTCGGGCAACAACAGCTCGAAACCGAAATCGGGCGATTCCAGTGTTTCCATGCTCGCCAGGTACAACCGGTCCAGCGCACTGTCGGCCTCGACCGCCAAGGCATCGGGATCGGCCATCACCTTGCCGACCCAATCCTTGCGCGCCGATGGCGCGCTCGCGCCAGACAGAAAACCGCACAGCAGTCCATGCAGCTCGGCCGGCTCCAGCCCCAGGCGCCGCTTGGCGATCTGTTCGGTGATTTCTCTGTAGGACGGCAGTCGATATTCGGACATGAATGGCATAACCGGAGATTTGGCGTCATTCTAACAAGCTCGCGCGCTCAGCTTGTGACCTCGCGGTTGCCCACATAAACTGCGGTCGGGCCCAATGCAGGAGTTGTCTTCGGTGAAGGCGGTAAATGAGATTGCCGAGCCTTCCCGGCGCGCCGTGCGACGCCTGCGTGGTGCGCTGGGCGTGCTTTCGACCGCCGCTGCCCCGGCGGTTTTCGCGCAAAGCGCCGAAGCGCAGGGATTGCCGCTCGTCCAGATTGTCCTGTTGGCCTTGGCCGTACTGTTGATCGTCTTGCTGTGGTGGGTTCTGCACAAACGGCGGCAACAGGAAACGGCGCTGCTGGGCGAAATTCATGAACGGGAAGAACGGCTCAATCTCGCGCTGTGGGGTTCGGGTGACGAGTTCTGGGACTGGAATATCCGCGAAAACAGCCTTTACCGGCTGGGCGCCAATCAATTGTTCGGCCAAAGCGCGCAAGAAACCCTGAACACCGACGACTGGCGTGCCAATTCGATTCATCCCGACGATCTGCCGCGCGTGCAGAAATTGTTGCAAGAGCACATCGTCGGCCATACCGACCTGTACGATTCCGAACATCGCATCCGCAGCGCGCGTGGTGAATGGGTCTGGGTGCGTTCGCGCGGCAAGGTCGTCGAACGCGATTCGGCCGGCAACCCCTTGCGCATGGCCGGCACCGCGCGCGACATCACCGCGATCCGCCGGGCCGAACGCGAACGCCGCGTCGCACTGGAGGTGCTGCGCAGCATGAGCGAGGCGGTTGCGGTCATCGATCTGGAATTCCGTTTCATCTCGGTCAATCCGGCTTTTTCCCGCATCACCGGCTACAGCGAAGAGGAAGTCATCGGGCAAAATTCGCAACTGCTCGATTCCAGCCAGCACAACACCGACTTCTACCGCCGTGTGCGCGACATCCTCGAACGCACCGGGCACTGGGCCGGTGAGATGTGGCAGCGGCGCAAGGATTCGGAGGAGTTCCTGGGCTGGGTCGAGATGTCGGAAGTGCGCGACACGCAAGGCATGCGTAGTCATTTCGTCGCCGTGCTCAATGACATCACCGACAAAAAGCGCGCCGAACAGGAACTGCGCTACCTGGCAAACTACGACACCCTTACCGGGCTGCCCAACCGCGCCTTGCTGTCCGAGCGCCTGGGCCGGGCGATGGTCCGCGCGCGCCGCCAGGAAACCCGTGTGGCGGTGCTGTTCCTGGATCTGGATCGGTTCAAGGACATCAACGACTCGCTCGGCCATGCCGCCGGCGACCGCCTGCTCAAGGCCGCCGCCACCCGCTTGCAGGCGACCGTCAGCGCTTCCGATACCGTGGCGCGACTGGGCGGCGATGAATTCACCGTAGTGCTCGAGGATGTCGAAAGCCTGCCGGCGGTCGAGCGGATGGCGCGCGAGATCCTCAACGCGTTTTCCATGCCGCTGGAAGTGGACGAACGGCACGACGTCAACATCACGCCCTCGCTCGGCATCAGCCTGTATCCCGATCACGCACTGGTGCCGACCGACCTGCTCAAGTTCGCCGACACCGCGATGTACCAGGCCAAGGCCGAAGGCCGCAACACGTACCAGATCTACAACGAAACCATGGACGCCGAATCGCGCCGGCGCGCGACCGTGCTCGCTTCCTTGCGCAAGGCCCTCGACCGCGGCGAATTTCGGCTGGTGTACCAGCCGCGCATGTCGCTGGCCGATGGCCGCATCACCGGCGTGGAAGCGCTGCTGCGCTGGTACAGCGCGGAGCTGGGCGAAATCAGCCCGATGGTGTTCATCCCGCTGGCCGAAGAGAGCGGACTGATCCTGCAGATCGGCGAGTGGGTCATGGACGAGGCATGCCAGACACTCAAGCGCTGGCGCAACCACGGCCTGACCGAAATCTCGATCGGCATCAACGTCTCGGTGCTGCAACTGTTGCGCGGCAACCTGCCGCAGCACTTGCACCAGGTTCTCGAAAGCAGCGGCGTTCCCGCCAATCGCATCGAGCTGGAAGTCACCGAAAGCATGGTGATGCAGAACGCCGAACAAACCACCGCCGTGCTCAACGAATTGCGCAGCGTCGGCGCGAGTCTTGCGATCGACGATTTCGGCACCGGCTATTCCTCGCTGGTCTATCTCAAACGTCTGCCCATCGACACGCTCAAGATCGACAAGGAATTCATCGGCGATCTGACCCGCGATCCGGATGACGAGGCGATCACCGCCACCATCATCACCATGGGTCACTCGCTGGGGTTGAATGTGATCGCCGAGGGCGTGGAAACCGAACAGCAGCTCAGCTATCTGCGCGAACAAGGCTGCGATGAAATCCAGGGTTACTGGTTATCGCCGCCGATCGACTCGCACCGCTGCCTTGCCTTCATCCGCAGTTGGCAGCCCGGCGCGGTGGCCGCCATTCCCGCGCCTTACTGAACCGCCGCCCCTTCGCCTTGTTGACCCACGCCCGGCCCGCGCCTATCGTGCCGGAATGGACTCCAACATCACCCACGCGCAATTGCAGCAGTTGGCCGCACGCCTCGACAAACTGCTGGATCTGACCCGCCGCCTGGCCGACGAAAACCGCAGTCTGCGTCAAGGGCAGGAACAACTGATCAACGAACGCGCGCAGCTTCTCAACAAGAACGAGATGGCTCGCTCGCGGGTCGAGGCGATGATCGATCGGCTCAAGTCATTGGAGAACAACGCGTGAGCGAGCCGGTCAGCGTCAAGATTCTCGATCGCGAATTTACCGTCGGTTGCGAACCCAACGAACGCGACAAACTGATGGCCGCCGCGCAGTTGCTCGACTCGCGCATGCGCGAGGTTCGCGGCAGCAATCGCATGGCCGCGCTCGATCGCGTGGCGGTGCTCACGGCATTGAATCTGGCCCACGAATTGCTTCAATTCAAGCAGCAAGACAATACGCACGACCAGGCCATTGCCCATACGCTCAGCGAGATGAACCGCAAGCTCGATGGGTTATTCGACTCGCTGGCGATGCGCTGAAATATTTGCTTCGCCAAACCGGTGCGGAGCTATACTCACCTCGTATCCTCTGCCGTGTCCGACAGCGTGCGCTAACATACACCTTGTCCCATAAACACGACCTGGGAATCGCGTGCGAAAGCGGTGTGCACGTCCGCCTTGTTGCGGAAAGCCTGATGCAATCGTGCAGGTGCCCACTTGATCCCAGGGATCAAGGTCGTTTCGCAAGCATCGGCATGGCGGAGGATGCATCCTTGAACAAATTGTCCGCGCCGATCCGGCGCAAACGCGAACTGCGCGCCAACCTGCGCACGCAACGGCAAGCATTGCCGGCGCCCGCACGCATGGCCGCCGCCCAGGCGATCGTCGATCATCTGCAAGTCCATCCCGCGTTCGCCAAGCCCGGCTATGTCGCCGGTTATTGGGCGACCGGCGGCGAGCTGCCATTGCATGTGCTGCAACTGAACTTGCGCAGCGACCAGATCTGGTGCCTGCCCTGCATCCAGGCCGATGGCGGACTGCGCTTCGCGCCCTGGCGTTCGGGCGATGCGCTGGTCAGCAACCGCTTCGGAATTCCCGAGCCGGATACCGATCCCAGTTCGCAACTGGATGCGCGGGAAATGACTTTGATTCTGGCGCCGTTGCTCGGCTTCACTCGTGATGGCGCACGCTTGGGCATGGGCGGCGGTTTCTACGATCGCAGCCTCGCCTTTCGCCGCACCACTCCGGCACCGCCTTGGCTGATCGGCGTCGGCTACGGCTTTCAGGAAGTCGAGGGTTTCCATCGTCACGACTTCGATGTGGCGATGGATGCGATCGTCACCGAACAAGAGCTGATCGATTGTGCCAAATGATCTTGCCGTAGCAATGGGCAGCCCCAACACCACGAAAATATAGACGCAGATCACAGAATCAGCGCTGTGATTTGTTCTAATGAGCGCGGCACGACAAATCCGAGTCACTCCTGGCGAATGCGAGATACGCGATCGACCATCGTTCGCTCGGAAAAACAGATATCGCGATTGGCTCGCTTCAATATGCTGTATATGCAAAGAGCCGTCGTGTATTTTGTGCGTGCTTTTTTTCTGGGTATCGATCCCAGGTTGCCCATCATCCCCGTTTGCCGCCTTCGATCACGGCAGCCCACCATCGCACCCCGATACAGGCTCGCATGAACTACTGGCTGATGAAATCCGAACCCGAGGAATTTTCCATCGACGCCCTCGCCCGCGTCGGCCGTGAACCCTGGAGCGGCGTGCGCAATTACCAGGCACGCAATTTCATGATGAAGGACATGCGCATCGGCGACGGCGTGTTGTTCTATCACTCCAACACCGCCATTCCCGGTGTCGCCGGATTGGCCGAAGTGGTCAGCGACACCTATCCCGACCCGACCCAATTCAATCCGAAATCCGATTACTACGACCCATCCAGTCCGCGCGACAATCCGCGCTGGTGGCTGGTGGACCTGGGTTTCAAACGCAAGCTCAAGCGCACCATTTCACTCGACGAACTCAAAAATGCCGTCGACAATCTCGGCGACTTTCCCCTGCTGCGCCGTGGCAATCGTCTGTCGGTGCTGCCGGTGACCGCAGCGCAATGGCAGTTCATCCTCTCGCTCGAATAGGCAAAAAATCATGTCCGAACTTGATGGCAAGCGACGCTCCGGCGAGAAAGCCGCCGAATACGTGATCGATGGCAGCGTCGTCGGTGTCGGCACCGGTTCGACCGTGGCTTTTTTCATCGAGGCGCTCGGTCGAATGAAGAATCGCATCGAAGGCGCGGTATCGAGTTCGGAACAGAGCACGCAATTGCTCAAGGCACTCGGCATTCCGGTGCTGGATCTGAACGCGGTGGGCCCGCTGTCGCTTTACGTGGACGGCGCCGATGAGTGCGACCGGCACAATCGCTTGATCAAAGGCGGCGGCGGCGCCTTGACCCGCGAAAAAATCATCGTCCAGGCCAGCGAAAATTTTATCTGCATCATCGATGGCAAGAAGCAGGTTCAAGTGCTTGGCAAGTTTCCGTTGCCCATCGAAGTCATTCCGATGGCGCGCAGCCTGGTCGCACGCGAGATTGCTGCCCGCGGCGGCCAGCCGGTCTGGCGCGAAGGCGTGGTGACCGACAACGGCAATTGGATACTGGACGTGCACCACTGGCAGATCACCGACCCGGTGGCGCTGGAGAACGACCTCAACCAAATCCCCGGTGTCGTCACCGTGGGCCTGTTCGCCAAACGCCCGGCCGATAAAGTGATTGTCGACGGCATATTGCGCACCAATGCCTGACTCGAGCCCCTCAGTGCGACGAGCGAGCACCTTGGCATGCCCACGAATGAGCATTCCGGACAAAGGCCGAGAATAACGGGTCATTGATCGAAACTGCCTTCGCAGTTTTCGCCGACCGCAAAAACACAAACCCCGCCGAAGCGGGGTTTGTGTTTTTGGCTGGGGAACTAGGGTTCGAACCTAGATTAACGGTGTCAGAGACCGTTGTCCTACCGTTAGACGATTCCCCAATTCGGGATGCGCCTGGAACCGCCAAGCAATACTCTAAGCTGCAATTAGCGCTTGGAGAACTGGGTCGCGCGGCGGGCTTTGTGCAGGCCGACCTTTTTACGCTCGACTTCGCGGGCGTCGCGGGTCATGAAACCGGCCTTGCGCAGCTCGCCCTTGAGCGATTCGTTGTACTCGACCAGACCGCGCGCGATACCCAGACGAATGGCGCCGGCTTGGCCGGTGATACCACCACCTTCTACGGTTACGCTGATGTCGAACTTGTCGGTCATCTTGGTCAGCACCAGCGGCTGACGCACGATCATGCGCGAGGTCTCGCGGCCGAAAAATTCGTCCAACGGACGGCCGTTGACCGTGATGGCGCCCTTGCCCGAGCGCAGGAAAACGCGGGCCGTGGAGGATTTGCGACGGCCGGTGCCGTAGTTGTGCTGCGAAGCCATGGGTATCTGCCTATGCCTTAGATGTCCAGCGCCTGGGGCTGCTGGGCGGTATGCGGATGGTTCGGGCCTTTGTAGACCTTGAGCTTGCTGTACATCGCACGACCGAGCGGATTCTTGGGCAGCATGCCCTTGACCGCGGTCTCGATGACACGCTCAGGGTGAGCGTTCAGGGCCTGACCCAGCGACTCGGACTTGATGTTGCCGATGTAGCCGGTGAACCGGTAGTACATCTTGTCCTGCAACTTCTTGCCGGTGACAGCGATCTTCTCGGCGTTGACGACAACCAGGTAATCGCCGGTATCGACGTGCGGGGTGTAGATCGGTTTGTGCTTGCCGCGCAAACGGCGCGCAAGTTCCGAGCACAGACGACCCAGGGTCTTGCCGGTGGCATCAACAACATACCAATCCTGCTTGACGGTCTCCGGCTTGGTGCTGACGGTCATGGCTTTCATGACGGCTCCAATGGAAAAGCGTGAGAGAAAGAAGCGGAATGATAGCCGCAGGCCCCAGACCGCGCAAGTCTTTAATTACCGGCGTGTTAGCATCTTCGGATGCTTGCGCAGCCTGCCCCGCCAGCCCGTTCCGCCACGCCGCTGGCCGATATGGCCGATCGCTGCGTGCAATGCGGGCTGTGCCTGCCGCACTGCCCGACCTATCGGCTCGACGCCACCGAGGCCGAATCTCCGCGCGGCCGCATCGCCTATGTGAAGGCACTGGCGACCGGGCTGTTGCCGCCCAGCGGCATCGGCGACCTGCATCTGGACCACTGTCTGGGCTGCCGCCGTTGCGAAAGCGTGTGCCCGGCCGGTGTCGAGTATGGCGCATTGCTGGCCGGAGCCCGCGCCGAGCAGTTCGTCCGTCGCCCACTGCGCTGGCGCGATCGCCTCACTTTGCATCTGCTTGCCAAGCCTGGGCTACTCACGCGGCTGTTGGCAGTTTACCGTGCCGCGTTCCCCATTTTGCCGACGAGGCTGCGCCCGCTGATCCGCCCGCCGATTCATCCACTCGCGCCAACCAGTGATTCGTCGATCGGCCCCGCCGTATTCGTGGGCTGTATCGCCCGCGCGTACGAGCCACCAGTGCGCGCGGCCCTGATCCGTCTATTGGCTGCAGCAGGCGTCGAAGCGAGCATCCCCGAGGGCCAAACTTGTTGTGGAACAGCGGCCGTTCACGCCGGAGACACCATCCAGGCCGAACGGCTGGCTGCGCAAAACCGAACCGCATTCACGCATCGGCCGCAGGTGTTGAGCCTGTCCAGCGGCTGCCAGGAAACCTTAAGCCACAGCCTCGATGACGTGGCCGAAGTACACGATGCCGTGGCCTTCCTCGAAGCCCGTAGCGACGGCTTGCGTTTTCGCTCAGCGCAAGGCCGGCGCATTGCCTTGCACCTGCCCTGCACCCAACGCAGCGTGACCCGAACCGGACCGGCGCTGCGACGGCTGTTGGCGCAAGTGCCGGACCTGACGTTGATCGATCTTCCCGATACCGGCTGCTGCGGGGCCGCCGGCACACACATGCTGAACGAACCTGCGCGCGCGGCGACCTTGCGTGAACCGATCATCGAAGCGGTGCAAAATCTCGCCGCAAGCGAAATCCTGTCGGCCAACATCGGCTGCCGCCTGCATCTGGCCAACGGCATCGCGATGCCAGTCCGTCATCCTCTCGAGTTTCTAGCCGAGCAACTTGCATGAACGCCACTCGTCACTATTCGCCCCTGGATCGCTGGATCATCCAGACCCAGCGAGCGCTCAACACCGGCGCCGCCGTCGCCAGCGCCGAACGGGCCAACCCCGCACAATCCGAAGCGGACGTGGAAATGACTGAGCCAGCCCGCCGCCATGCCGCTGGCCTGATGCGAGTCAATCACACCGGCGAGGTTTGCGCCCAGGCGCTTTATGTCGGGCAAGCCGCGGTCGCCCGGGACGAGGCCACGCGCGAGCAATTGCTCAGGGCCGCGCAGGAGGAAACCGATCACCTGGCCTGGTGCGGCGAACGCCTGCGCGAACTCGACAGCCGGCCGAGCCTGTTCAATCCGCTCTGGTTTGCCGGCAGTTACGCCATTGGCCTGGCGGCGGGACTGCGCGGCGACGGCTGGAACCTCGGCTTCGTCGCCGAAACCGAGCGCCAGGTCGAAGCGCATCTGGCCGAGCATCTGCAAACACTGCCGCCCGAGGATCTGCGTAGCCGTGCGATCGTGGAAACCATGAAAACCGACGAAGCCCGCCACGCCGAAAACGCCGAGGCGGCTGGTGCCCGCAAATTGCCGCCACCGATCACCTGGCTGATGGCGTTGAGTTCGGGCGTGATGAAGACGGTGGCGTATCGCCTCTAGCCATTCAGACGGGTTCCAGGTTCATTCCCGAATTCAGGAATGAACCTGGAACCTTTATGGACGGTCAGGACGAGGTGAGCTTGAGGCCGATGATGCCGGCCAGGATCAGGGCGATGCAGACCAATCGCGGCCAGGCCGCCGACTCGCCGAACAGGGCGATGCCCAGGATCGCCGTGCCCACCGCGCCGATGCCGACCCACACCGCGTAACCGGTGCCCAGCGGAATGTGCTTGAGCGCCACCGCCAGGCACCAGATGCTGCCGGCCATCGCCACCACCGTGACCGTGCTGGCCAGGGACCGAGTGAAACCCTCGGAATATTTCAGGCCGACGGCCCAGACGATCTCGAGCAAGCCGGCAACCGCCAGGTAGATCCACGCCATGTCCCTTCTCCTTCTTTCGTCGCCTTGAAAACAAAGACGGCCCGGAGCCTGCGCTCCGAACCGTCGTCGGTCTTGCTCATGCCGGGAACGATCCCGGCCGCGGGTCGTCCCGCGGGATTTCAATCGATCAGATTGCGCCCGTGGAACAGCTCCTCGATCTCGCGGCGAAGCTGGATTTCCACGCGCGAACGGTCCTTGAAGCTCAGATTCTTGGCCTTTTCCTCGAACAAGTACGTGTCCAGGTCGAACTCCTTGACATGCATCTTGGTGTGGAAAATGTTTTCCTGATAGACATTCACGTCCAGCATTTCGTAGTGCGACTTGATCGGCTTGGACAGGTAGTCCTGGATCGAGTTGATCTTGTGGTCGATGTAGTGTTTCTTGCCTTTCACATCACGGGTGAAGCCGCGCACGCGGTAATCGACCACGACGATGTCGGAATCGAAACTCTCGATCAGGAAGTTCAGGGCCTTCAGCGGCGAAATCACGCCACAGGTGGCTACATCGATATCGGCGCGGAAAGTGGCAATGCCGTTGTGCGGGTGCGTTTCCGGGTAGGTGTGCACCGTGATGTGGCTCTTGTCCAGGTGCGCGACCACGGCGTCGGAAATGATCTCCCGGCCCGCCGCTTTCTTGTCGACCACCGGTTCCTCGGCGATCAGGATCGTCACCGATGCGCCTTGCGGGTCGTAGTCCTGGCGGGCGACGTTGAGGATGTTGGCGCCGATGATGTGCGCCACTTCGGTCAGGATCTGGGTCAGGCGCTCGGCGTTGTACACCTCGTCGATGTATTCGATGTAGCGCTTGCGCTGTTCCTCGGACACGGCATAGCACATGTCATAGATGTTGAAACTCAGGGCCTTGGTGAGGTTGTTGAAACCCTGAAGCCGCAATCGCGGCAGTGGCTTGAGCACGGCAGTAGTCCCAGATACGACGGAAGAAGGGAATTCGGATGGGGGCGCATTATCGGGCAAACCGACCCCCGTGGGAACCGCAAATTGTCCCACGTCCCGGACACCATTGCTGGGAACCACGCCACAGCCTAAGCTTGGGGCCAATACCACCCAATGGCAGGCTCCTCTATGGCCCCAAATCGGACCTCGCTCAGCGAACCGCTCAACCGCACGCCGGTCGTCAGCCCCCTGGCCCTGGATCCGGTTTCGCTCAGCCACTTCCTCGATCAATGCCACCGTCGACGCCATCCGGCACGCAGCGACATCTTCCGGCCCGGCGATGCCGCCAGCACCTTGTACTACGTGGTCAGCGGCTCGCTCAGCGTCATCAGCGAGGAACCCGATGGCCGCGAACTGGTGCTGGGTTACATCAACGCCGGCGATTTCATCGGTGAAATGGGTCTGTTCGTCGCCGCCGATGTCCGCGAAGTCCTCTTGCGCACGCGCACTGCCTGCGAGCTGGCTGAACTGAGCTACGAGCGCCTGCACCAGTTGTTCGCCGGTTCGCTGGCCAACGAATGCCCGCGCATTCTGTACGCCATCGGCGCGCAACTGTCCAAGCGCTTGCTCGATACCAGCCGCAAGGCCAGCCGACTGGCGTTCCTCGACGTCACCGGCCGCATCATCCGCACGCTCAACGACCTATGCCACGAGCCAGACGCCATGAGCCATCCGCAAGGCACGCAGATCCGCGTTTCGCGCCAGGAGCTGGCGCGCATCGTCGGTTGCTCGCGCGAGATGGCCGGACGCGTCCTCAAGCAACTGCAAATCGACGGCAAGCTTCACGCCCGCGGCAAGACCGTCGTCATCTTCGGCACGAGATGAGCCATGGGTAGCGCCGCTCCGTCCGGCCTGCTCCATCCGAAAATCCGACCCGCAACGGCCGATGATGCGCAAGGGCTGGCGGTTTTGCTGGACGTGCTCGGTTATCCATGCACGCCCCAGGAAGCCCGCGAACGGGTCCTGGCCCTGCAGGAAGACCGGGGACAGCGCCTGCTGGTCGCCGAACACGACGGCGAGCTGGTCGGTTTGCTTTGCTATGACCTGATGTATTACCTGCCACTGGGTGCGCTTTCCTGCCGCATCACCGCGCTCTCGGTCGCCGCCGGCGCGCAACGGCGCGGTGTCGGCCGCCTGTTGCTGCGCGAAGCCGAATCGCGGGCACGCGCCGCGGGCGCCGCGCGGATCGAGTTGACTTCGGCCGGTCATCGCGCCGACGCGCATGCGTTCTATCGTTCCTGCGGTTACAGCGATGGTGCGTTGCGATTCCTCAAGCGCCTGGGAGACGCCTGATAACTGCATGAGCATGAGCCTGCGCCGGCGCACTCTACTCATTGTCTGCCTGCTCATGCTCGTTACCTGGGGCTCGGTGCAGATGGTCGAGCATTGGCTGATCTACCCGCGCTTCGTGGCGCTCGAGAAACAACATGCGCAGCGCAGCGCCGAGCGCGTGATCGAGTTCATCAACCGTGAATTGGCCCTGCTGGCTCCCATCTGCGAAAACTGGAGTTACTGGGACGATAGTTACCGCTTCGCCCAAGACCTCGATGCCACTTATGCGCAGGTCAATCTCACCGAGGCCAACCAGCGCAGCCTGGATGTGAACCTGCTCGCCTTTTACGACGCCGATGGCCGCAAGCTTTGGTCGCGCGGTTTCGATTTCGCAAGCATGATGGCTTTTCCACTGGATGAATTCGCCAAGGACCGATTGCCGGCCGACTATCCCTTGCTCGCCCATGAAGACACTCCGATCGTTCGTGTCGGCCTGCTCAATACTTCTCGCGGTCCGATGCTCGCGGTTGGCACGCCCATTCTGCGTTCATCCCGCATCGGTCCACGCCACGGCACTTTGATCATGGGCCGCTTTCTCGACGACGAAGCGGTACAACGCATCGCCAAGCAAACACTGCAAAGCATCACGCTCAGACAAACTCGCAGCAAACAAACGGTCATTGCCCACGACGGCGCCACCAGCCGGCGGATTCCGTACACCGATTTCGTATTCCATACCGGCACCGACACGATTGAAGCCAGCACGACCTTGGCCGGGATGAACGGCAGGCCGCTGTTGGATCTGAACCTCGAAATGCCGCGCGAAGTGACCGCGCAAGGGCGCCGGGCATTGCGTTTGTCGATGCTCTCGGTGAGCCTGGCCGGCCTTCTGATCACGCTTATCCTGCTGTGGCTGCTCGATGCCAACATCGTGGCTCCGCTGGCGCGGCTGACGCAATTGGCGCGCAAGATCGGCACCGACGACAACAATGTCGCCAGACTCAAACTCGACCGCTCCGATGAGATCGGCGAGCTGGGCAAGGAGTTCGACCGCATGCTCGATCGCCTCGCCGATACCCGCCAGCGTTTGCTCAGCGAGAGCTACCGCACCGGCGCCAACGAAATGGCCGGCGGCGTGATACGTGATGTGCGCGAATCCCTGCTCCCGCTCAAGACACATATCGACCGGCCGTTGCGGTTGCTCGATAGCGCGCAAACCTCGGGCATGCAGATGCTCCTGCACGAGCTGAGCGCGCCTGATACGTCCTCGCACCGGCAAATGGAAATATCGACCCTGTTGCAGGACCAGATCAGCGAACAGGCCAACTACCTGGCCGAAGCGCGCGGCGAGTTGCGCGGCATCCGCAAGAGCCTGGAACATCTGCAAAACGTCGTCACCGAATATTCGCGCTACATCAATAGCTCCAGTTCACTGACGCAGGTGGCGATGCACGAGTTGATCGACCATAGCTTGCGACACCTGCCTCCGACGCAGTATCAGGCGATCGATGTGCAAGTCGATGAGCGCCTCTACCTCGCGCCCAAGGTCGAAGCGGCGCGCGAGATTCTTCAGCAAGTGGTCAATGTACTGATCGCGCAGTCGGTGCCAGCCGATCCGGCCGGCTCTGCATCACGGCGGCTGTTGCGTATTTCGGCGAGCCCTGAATCCGTCAACGGCAAGCCGATGCTGCATCTGCGCTTCAGCGACGATCGCCCTTCTCCGGACCCGGCAACACTGACCGCCTTGTTCGCCCGTGAGTGGCAGATCGGCGACGACACGCAGGGTCTTAGCCTGCCCTGGGCCGAGAACGCCGTCACTTCGATGGGCGGGCAACTGTATGCCGAATCTTCCGGGCCCGCAGGCGGACTGGTGCTGCACCTATTGTTGCCGCGTGCGATGGCGATCAACGAGTGACGAATTCGCCGCTGCTTCTATTCAATTCGTTTAGCTCAGCTCGTTTACTTCGATTCGTTTACTTCGGTTCGCGGCAAGCCCGCATAGCCAGGCACGATGCGATTGCTGCGCCTGCCGCATCCTTTGCGGGCGCTGAAGATCGCAACTCCTGCATCATGCCGCCAGCGGGCTTCATCCGAACAAACGCGCCAGCTCGGCACCCGGATCGGTTGCACGCATGAACGCTTCGCCGACCAGGAACGTATGCACGCCATGACTACGCATCAAAGCCACATCGCCGGGTGCATGAATGCCGCTTTCGGTCACCAGGATGCGATCGAGCGGCACCGCCGAGCGTAACGCGAGTGTCGTATCGAGCGTCACCTCGAAGGTGCGCAGATTGCGATTGTTGATGCCCACCAGCGGTGCGGAAATCTGCAGTGCGCGTTCGAGCTCGTCGATGTCATGCACTTCCACCAACACGTCCATGTCCAGTTCCATCGCCAGGTGCGACAGTTCCGCCAGCGCCGCATCGCCGAGTGCGGCGACGATCAGCAAGATGCAATCGGCACCGAGCGCCCGCGCTTCATAAACCTGATAGGCATCGATGATGAAATCCTTGCGCAGCACCGGCAGCGCGCAGGCGGCACGCGCTTGCTGCAGGTAGGCATCGGCACCCTGGAAGAAATCCACATCGGTCAAGACCGACAAACAGGCCGCACCGCCGGTTTCATAGCTTCTGGCAATCTGGTCCGGATGAAAATCGGGGCGAATCACGCCTTTGCTCGGACTGGCTTTTTTTATTTCGGCAATGACCGCCGCCTGCCCGGCCGCGACCTTCGCCTGCAACGCCTCCGCGAAACCGCGCGTGGGCGGCAGACCCTGGCAGCGTGCGGACAGTTCGTGCAACGAAACCCGCATGGACCGCTCGCGAATTTCCTCAGCCTTGCGCGCCAGGATGGTATTGAGGATGTCGCTCATGGGATGTCACTCATGCGCTCGTTTTTCCGGATGTGTGTGCGTTGCCGTGATCCACTTGCCAGCTTGGTCGGCGTTGCGTATGGAAATTATCGTCGATATGCCGATGGCTGTTCATTCCGGCTGCTCCGGCTTCGGACCGGAATACGCACGCTCCACGCGGCTCACACGAATTTCAAAGTGCTCGTACCAGCCTTCCCTGCCGCGCTTGCGCGCAAGCGAATGCTCGGCGTTGCGCTTCCATGCGGCGATCGCGTCCTCGCTTTCCCAATAGCTGACCGTGATGCCGAAACCGCTTTCGCCGCGCACGCTCTCCACACCCAGGAATCCCGGCTGCTCGGCGGCCAGTTCGACCATGCGCTGCGCCGTTGCGCCATAGCCGGCCTCGCCCTCGCTGCGTTGCGAGCTGAAGATCACCGCGTAATACGGCGGTTTGGGGGTGCTGGCAAAACTCATGATGTCCTGCATCCGATGGGTTCGAGTTACGGAAAATACCTTTGAATCGCAGGCGCCTGATTCATTTTCCCGCCAGGCGTTGGGTGATCTGCACAAATTGGTCGAGCTTGGCGCGTGCCGCGCCGCTTTTGATGGCAATACGCGCCTTGGCGATGCCATCGCCAATGGAATCGGCGATATTGGCCACGTACAGTGCCGCACCCGAATTGAGCAAGACGATATCCAGGGCCGGGCCGGCAAAGTTGGCGAGCACATCGAGCAGCATATCTTTCGACTGTGCCGGATTTTCGACACGAATCGCACGCAAGTCCGCCATCGGCAGGCCGAATTCGCCAGGCAGGATTTCATATTCGTCGATCGAGCCGTTGCGCAGCTCGGCGACCATCGTGCCGCCGGCCAGCGTGATCTCGTCCAATCCGTCGCGGCCATGCACCACCAGTGCGCGCTTGGCGCCCAATCGCTGCAACACGCGCGCCTGGATGCCGACCAGATCGGGATGGAACACGCCCATCAGGATATTCGGCGCGCCGGCCGGATTGGTCAGCGGCCCGAGGATGTTGAAGATCGTGCGCACACCCAATTCCTTGCGCACCGGCGCGACGTTCTTTATCGCCGGATGGTGCATCGGCGCGAACATGAAACCCATGCCCGATTCGAGAATGCAGGCAGCCACTTGTTCAGGACGCAGTTCGATCGCCACGCCCAAGGCTTCGAGCACATCAGCGCTGCCGGATTTGGAGCTGACCGAACGATTGCCGTGCTTGGCGACCTTCGCGCCTGCGGCGGCGCAGACGAACATCGCGGCCGTGGAGATATTGAAGGTGTGCGCGCCATCGCCGCCGGTGCCGACGATATCGACGAAATGCGCGTTGTCCGGCACCTGCACTTTGGCGCAGAACTCGCGCATCACCTGCGCGGCGCCGGCGACTTCGCCGATGGTTTCCTTCTTCACCCGCAGACCGGTGAGCAGCGCCGCGGTGAGTGCGGGCGAGACTTCGCCGCGCATGATCTGGCGCATCAGATCGACCATTTCGTCATGGAAGATCTCGCGGTTCTCGATGACCCGTTGCAGGGCTTGTTGTGGGCTGATCGGCATGGAATTTTCGTGGAAGTGGTGGCCGCGTGAAAAATCACATCGTTGGAACTGTCGCGATGAACGGCGGCCTATATTTTCGTGTTGAGGAAATTCTCCAGCATGGCATGTCCGTGCTGGGTGAGAATGGATTCGGGGTGGAACTGTACGCCCTCGACCGGCAGCGATTTGTGTCGCAGACCCATGATTTCATCGAAGCTGCCGTCGGCGTGCTCGGTCCAGGCGGTGATCTCCAGGCAATCGGGCAACGAATCGCGCTCGACCACCAGCGAGTGGTAGCGCGTGGCCTCGAACGGGTCAGGCAAGCCCGCGAACACGCCCTTGCCGGTGTGCCGGATCATCGAGGTCTTGCCGTGCATGATGGTCTTGGCGCGAATCACCTTGCCGCCGAAAGCCTGGCCCAGGCTCTGGTGCCCCAAGCAAACGCCGAGGATCGGCACGCGGCCGGAGAGTTCTTCAAGAATCTCCAGCGACACGCCCGCCTCGTTGGGCGTGCACGGCCCGGGCGAGATGACGATGCGCTCAGGTTCGAGCGCGGCGATTTCCGCCACGGTCAGCGCGTCATTGCGCACGACTTTCACCTCTTGCCCAAGCTCGCCGAAATACTGGACGAGGTTGTAGGTGAAGCTGTCGTAGTTGTCGATCATCAGCAGCATGGTTGATTTATCTCTTTGTTTTTGAATAAAAGCAATGTGCAACGCCGCACAAGCGCCAGCAGGACATTCCGTTGCCTGGACCGGGTCAACCGCCATCGCACAGACCGCCAGTTTACTGAGCTATTGCCGCTCAGTGGGCTGTCCTGCTGGCGAGCCCGCTGCATGAAGATTTCGGCAGGCGCTTGGGACCGTGGATTCGACACCCCGATCTTCTCGCGCTCCGGCTCGTTCCCGGCAGGCAGAGAGCGCGTGAACCTATGCAACACTACGCGCGTTTGTCACGACCATGAACAGGGGAAAACACTTCATGCGCATACACAATCTCGCTCTCGCTTTCTGCGCCGCTTTTTCGATGCCGGCCCTCGCACAGCCGCCCGGCACGATCGTCGAGTTTCCAGTCGCGTATCCGAATCAGCCGACCGTGGCAACCGGAACTTGCCATCCGGCGCCGAACGGCTCCACGCACGAGATCACCTTCGACGCAAAGGGCGGCAACACGCTCTGGGTCACGGGCCAGAACTACGACTCGGTCGTGAAGGTAACCGAGTCGGGGGCGATGACGTTCTATCCGATGCCCGCCGGCAGCGGTCCGCACGGCATCGGGTTCGACGCCGATCGCCGTCTTTGGGTCAGCCTCGAATTCTCCGGACAGATCGTGCGCCTCGATGCCAACGGCAAGCCGGATCTGACATTCGATGTGAAACTCAACTGCCCGACCTGCGCCAACGGCCAGAAGATCAACACGCATCCTCACGGCATGAGCTTTGGCTTGGACGGCAGAACGATCTGGTTCACCGGCAAGGCGACGGGAACGGTCGGCCAACTCACCCCCGACGGCAAGATGACGACCTACGCGCTGTCAACCGTCGGCAGCGTCCCGATCTACGTCCGCGCCGGCAACGACGGAACGATGTGGGTGACGGAACTGGTCGGCAACGCGATCGCACGCATCACTGCCGACGGCAAGGTCACCGAGTTTCCGATCCCGACGCACAACAGCCGTCCCATCGCCATCGTTCCCGAGCCCGGCAGCAACGCCATGTGGTTCACCGAAGAAGCCGGCAACCGCGTCGCGCGCATCACTCCCGACGGCACGATCACCGAATTCCCCGTCCCCATGACGCAGCCCAATTCCATCCTCGCCGGCCTGGCCTTCGACAGCGAGAACAACCTGTGGGTTCAGCAATACCTCGACCAGAACAATCCCACTCCCGCCAATCCCAGCCCCTCGGGCAGCGATTCGATCATTCGCATCGACAAGTCGATCCTCACGGCCGCTGCGTCCGATATCTCGAAGGTTCCCTTCACCTACTACAAAACGCCATCGACGCAGACCGTGATGCATCGCATCGTGCAAGACCCGGACGGCGACATCTGGTTCACCGAGCTGGGCATAAACAAAGTGGGGAAGCTGTTTACCCACTGATTGGGTTTTTTGCGCAGCGCTGTCCAGCCGCCAGCGGACATCTCCTGGTGCCGAGCGAGAACAGAATCGATCGGTTCCGGGAGTGCCTGGATGCGTAGGTGCAAGTTATGTGACGGCAGTCTCCGCCATCGTCAGCGCATCGTTGCGCATGACCTTCACCCGCTGCCTTGCTCGCCGAAATACTGGACGGGGTTGTAGGTGAGGGCATTGCTCATCAGGAGCATGAGAAGAATTACTAAAACATTTATAACTGTCGTAGTGTGACTTTTGCGACTGCATCATAGCTTGGCTTCAATCTCGATTCATTGATTCCAAACGTTGAAAGCCGTTTCATCAAATCATCGCGTATAGAAACGGGCGCTGTAACCTTAGTAAGACGCCAGCCATCAAGCATTTCGTCTAAATTTGGCCATCTCCCATTGTCGATGTAAAACCTATTCGCTCCGCCCGTAGCCCACAAAAACACTCCATCTTGAGCAGCTACGTTCTTAATTTGAGATCGCAAAACTCGCATAACCATCGAGTCGTTACCATTTTTAAATCGTTGAATACGCTCATCGATTTGCTCATACAGACGCTGGCATACCCATACTGCAAATCTGGACTCTACATTCATGAGAGTCATTTTCTGACATGCTTGATCGGCCGCAAAAAATGACGCTACCAACGGATTATCTGAAAAATCGAGCAGCCTCGTTGGAACCCCGTGATGCTGCGCCAGAGCAAAAGCCGGCCTAAAGTTGAAAGCGGGAACATTGGCATACGGGTGAAAAGATATTTTGAAGTCTCTATATGGCGATGCCATGCCTGGCACTGGCAATGCTGCTAAGTCGCACCTTTTGCAGAAATCTGAAACAAACAACATTTCAGCATCGAGCCACGCCTCCAATTTTTTCAAGTTTTCTACTTTTCCAGGGTTTGCGTCAGGAATAATTTCTGCTTCGCGATCTGCATAATTACTTCCAACGGACCCAAGAAAAAACCTTTTCATGAGCTCTTCAACTTTGCTGCCTTTCCTCCAAGCGGACGGGAGCAATGGCAGAGAAGCATCTGGCTGCCCTCTATAAATCGTTTCACCACCTTCATTTCCAAATTCGGAAAGAAAATCGATTAGTTCAGAAAAACTAGAAACGTGTTTTTCCGTCAGAAGTGCGGACATGACTCACAATCCCCCCGCCGCCTGCGCCACCGCGCGGAACAAGGCCCTGCCCTTGTTCATCGTCTCTTCCCATTCCTTTTCGGGGTCGGAGTCATAGACGATGCCGGCGCCGGCTTGCACGTGCAGGCGGCCGTCCTGGATGACGGCGGTGCGGATGGCGATGGCGGTGTCGGCGTCGCCCCACCAGCCGAGGTAACCGACCGCGCCGGAATAGATGTTGCGCTTGATCGGTTCGAGTTGGCCGATGATTTCCAGTGCGCGGATTTTCGGCGCGCCGCTGACCGTACCCGCAGGAAAAGTAGCCTTGAGAATGTCGGCGAATTTCATGTCGCTTCGCAGCTTGCCTTGCACTTCCGAGACGATGTGCATGACGTGCGAATAACGCTCGATGCCGAACTGCTCGCCGACGTGCACGCTGCCGGGTTCGGAAACGCGGCCGACATCGTTGCGGCCGAGGTCGATCAGCATCAGATGCTCGGCGCGCTCCTTCGGGTCGGCCAGCAGCTCAGCTTCCAGCGCGAAGTCTTCTTCCGGCGTGCGTCCGCGCGGACGCGTACCGGCGATGGGACGCACGGTGATTTCACCGTCCTTGACCCGCACCAGGATTTCCGGCGAGCTGCCAACGATCTGGGTACCATCGAGGTCGAGAAAATACATGTACGGCGAGGGATTGAGCGCACGCAGCGCGCGATACACATCGACCGGGCGCGCGCGGAACGGCACGCTCATGCGCTGGCTGAGCACGACCTGGAAAATATCGCCGGCGCGGATGTATTCCTTCGCCGTTTCCACCGCCTGGATGAAACCTTCGCGGGTGAAACCGGAAATGAAATCGGCCTCGGCGAGCAAGGCCGGATCGAGCACGTCGGGATAGCTGCGGCCGGAATGACGCAGGCGATAGACCAGTTCGTCGAGGCGGCGCACTGCTTTGGAATAAGCCTGTGGTTCGGCCGGATCAGCATGCACGATCAAATACAGGCGGCCCTTGAGATTGTCGAACACCGCGAGTTCTTCCGAGAGCATCAAGAACGCATCGGGCGTGCCGAGCTGATCGGGTTTTGGTTTGCCGTCTCGCGTCGGATTGGCCAGGCGCGGTTCGATGTAGCCGATCGACTCGAATCCGAAATAACCGACCAGGCCGCCGGTGAAGGCCGGCAGTTCGGCCAGTCGCGGCACCTTGAAACTCTCGCGCAGGCGATCGACTTCGGCCAGCGGGTCGGCAAGTTCGCGCGTCTCGGTCGCCTCGCCGTGTTCGCACACGGTCAAGGTATTGCCGCGAAACGTGTAGGTGCGCTGCGCCGGCAGGCCGATGATGGAATAGCGGCCCCAGGTTTCGCCGCCTTCGACCGACTCGAACAAATACGTGTGCGGGCCATCGGCGAGTTTGAGGTACACCGAGAGCGGCGTATCGAGATCGGACAGCACTTCGCGAACGACCGGGATACGGTTGTAGCCGGCGGCGGCGAGCTGCCGGAATTGATCGGCTGAAATCACGGGAAAATCCGGAAATTGAAGCAAGGCCTCAGTATAGCCGGGCAATCGCGCGACAGGCTTGGCTATAACGGCTTCCCGGATTGCGGGAGCGATGAAGTGCGACGAACCGCGCAGCGCAAGCCGCGCGCGGCTGTCAGGGACGCGCGGCAGCGACGGCGGCGCGCATCCTGCCGATGACTTCGGCGTAATCGGGCGCATTGAAAATCGCCGAACCGGCAACGAAGGTATCGGCGCCGGCAGCGGCGATCTGGCCGATGTTGTCCGGATTGACGCCGCCATCGATCTCCAGGCGGATGTCGCGACCGCTGGCATCGATCATCTTGCGCGCCCGGCGCAGTTTCTCCAGCGCCTCGGGGATGAAGCTCTGCCCGCCGAAACCGGGATTGACCGACATAATCAACACCAGATCGATCTTGTCGAGCACGTAGTCGAGATAGTTCAGCGGCGTGGCCGGATTGAACACCAGCCCGGCCTGGCAGCCGTGGCTGCGGATGAGCCCGAGAGTACGGTCGATATGCTCGCTGGCTTCGGGATGAAAGCTGATGAGGCTGGCGCCGGCCTCGGCGAAATCAGGCACGATGCGATCGACCGGTTTGACCATCAGGTGCACATCGATCGGCGCGGTCACGCCATGCTTGCGCAGCGACTTGCAAACCAGAGGGCCGATGGTGAGATTGGGCACGTAATGGTTGTCCATCACGTCGAAGTGCACCCAGTCGGCGCCGGCTTCGAGCACGTTATCGACTTCCGCGCCGAGCCGGGCGAAATCGGCCGAGAGAATGGACGGGGCGATCAAACACTTCGACATGGCGGGTGATCCGTTCCGGAGGAAACAGGCTCGTCACGAACGAGCATTTTCATTCGTGGAAAATACCGGCCCGCCGAGCCTGTCGAAAGGCGAACCGTCCGATCTTATTTGCCGCGGCTGCGCAGGCGCTTGATCTCTTCGTAGGCGCCGTTGATTTCGCGTGCGCGCTTTTCGGCCAGCGCGCGGATTTCCTTGGCGGCATTGGAAACGCGATCGGGATGGTATTCGGAAATCATGCGCCGGTAGGCCTGTTCGATCTCGGCATCGCTGGCCGAAGAAGACACGCCAAGAACAACGTAGGGATCGCCCGCACGCGGAGTTTTCGGTGCGGCCTCGCGCGGCGGCCGGCGGTTGAACAGGCCCATGTCGTACAGATGCCCGAGCGCCAGCCCGAACAGGACCATCTGCCATTTCTTGGTGAGCAAGCCAAACAACACGCCAATGATCTTGCCGGTCCAACTCATGGCTTGGTAAATCCTGTCTGTTGCGAATACCAGCGCGCCAGTGCGGCGATGTCGGCCGGTTGCAGGGTATTGGCGAGGGAGTTCATCGGCGCCGCGGTGCGGGTGCCGCGGCGGTAAGCATTAAGAGCATTGATCAGATAGGTCTCGTTTTGGCCACCAAGATGCGGTGTGCCGGCGATTGAACTTCGTCCGGTTTCGCCGTGGCAGGCCACGCATTGACCGAGTTTGGCCGGACGCGGCGCGGGCGCCGCCGAAACCATCGGGACAGTGAAAGCAAGTACAGCGGCGGCGATCCATCGAGTCATGGGCGCCATTCTATCAGCCGCCCCGCCGTGCCCGGCGGGTACAATAGGCTTTGTTCCAATTCATCCGGATCCGCCCGTGTCCACCACCTTGCATACCTCCGACTTGCCCGGCCTGCACTTGCTGCATCGCGGCAAGGTACGCGATGTCTATGACCTGCCCGCATCGCCGGCCGCCCTGCATGGTGGCGGACGTTTGCTGATGGTCGCCAGCGACCGGCTCTCAGCCTTCGATGTGGTACTGCCCGACCCGATTCCGGGCAAGGGCGAGATGCTGTGCCAGATCTCCAACTTCTGGTTCGACAAGACCGCGCACCTGATTCCCAACCATCTCACCCACGAGCCCGTCGCCAATGTGCTGCCGCACGGAACGGACCTGGCGCTGTATGCCAAGCGCAGTATCGTCGCCAAGAAACTCAAACCGATTCCGGTGGAGGCCATCGCGCGCGGCTATCTGATCGGCTCGGGCTGGAAGGACTATCAACGGACCGGACACGTCTGCGGTATCGCCCTGCCGGCCGGATTGCGTCTTGCACAGGCGCTGCACGAGCCGATCTTCACGCCTTCGACCAAAGCGGCGGCGGGCGATCACGATGAGAATGTGAGCTTCGATACGATCGTGACGCAGATCGGCGGCGAGCTCGCCGAAAAAGTGCGCGCGGCCACGCTGGAGATCTATCGCTTCGCCTCGGCTTATGCCGCCGAACGCGGCATCCTGATCGCCGACACCAAGCTGGAGTTCGGGCTCGACGACAACGGCGTGCTGCATGTGATGGACGAGATGCTCACGCCCGATTCCTCGCGCTTCTGGCCGGCCGAATCCTACGTGCCGGGCAGCAATCCGCCCAGCTACGACAAGCAATACGTGCGCGACTATCTGGAAACGCTGGACTGGAACAAGACCGCGCCAGGGCCGCATGTGCCCGCCGAAATTATTATGGCCACGCGCGACAAATACGCCGAAGCGCTGCGCCGGCTGGCCGGCATCGACAACGTGTGAAGGAAACCGATGGCAATTCCGGTTGACGCTGTGTGCACCAGGTTGCACAGCGGCCTGGATAAGATGGATCAACGGAAAGAGTATTCGATTGTTGAGGAGGCTCGATGCGCCAGATTGACGTTTTGCTCGACCAGTATTCGGGCGATCACCAAAACCCCAGCAATCAGGTCATCCACCTGTACTGCGTGCCGGCGATCGTCTGGTCGGTAACCGCGATGCTTTGGACGATCCCGGTACCGACAGGCTTGATGCAACCCGGTGCCGTGGCCGGTTTGACGATGATCCTGGCCTGTCTGTATTACTGGAAATTGTCGAGAAAACTGGCTCTGGGCGTGTTCGCCGCTTTCTTTCTTTGCGCCTTGTTCAATCGCTGGGTGGCTGATGCGTTCGGCATGCAGGCGCTTTTGTGGCTGGCCATCGGCGTGTTCGCGGTAGCATGGGTCGGGCAGTTCATCGGCCATCACATCGAAGGCAAGCGCCCGAGTTTCCTGACCGATCTGGTGTACCTGTTGATCGGTCCGCTATGGACATTGCGCAAACTCTACATCCGGATCGGCGTTGGCTACTGACGCGCGCTACGCGCTGGGCGGACGCGATCTGTTCCTGGTCGGCGTCATCTGCTTGGCTTGGGCGGTAAATTTTCTTACCTCCAAGCTGGCCCTGCTGGAATTCCCGCCGATGTTGTTCACGGCGCTGCGGCTGGCCTTGCTGGTGATTGTGCTGGCGGCGTTTCTCAAGCGCCCGGAACCCGGCCAATGGCTGCGATTGATCGCGGTCGCGCTGTGCAACGGCGTGCTGCACTTCGGCCTGAGTTTCTGGTCGCTGAAGCTCTCAAGCAATCTCGCCTCGCCGGCCATCGTGTTGCAAAGCTATGTGCCGATGGCCTCACTGCTGGCCTGGTGGGTATTGGGCGAGCGTTTCCACTGGCGCACCGGTGCAGCGATCGCACTGAGTTTCCTGGGCGTGCTGGTATTGGGTTTCGATCCGTCCGTGCTGCAAAGTCCGATGGCGCTGGTGCTGATGTTGATATCGGCATTCTTTCTCGCGGTCGGCACGGTGCTGATGCGCAATCTTCGCGGCATGGACCTGTACAACCAGCAGGGCTGGACCGCGGTAATCGGCTTGCTGCCGCTGATCGTCCTGAGCCTTTGCTTCGAGCCCGGCGTAAGCACGGCCATCGCCAATGCAAGCTGGGTGGCCTGGATCGGCGTGATTTATGCGGCGATCGGCTCATCGCTGATCGGCCACGGCATTTACTACGTGCTGGTGCAGCGCCATCCGGTGGCGCAAGTCACACCGTACCTTCTGGCAACGCCGGTACTGGCGACGATATTGGGCATGGTGTTCATGCACGACCAGCACGGCCCGCGACTTTGGCTGGGCGGCGCGATGGTGCTCGGCGGCGTGTTCATCATCGGGATACGCAATCTCGCCAAGACCCGGGCGATGCCGCCGGCGCATGAGCCGTGATTGGGCATTCTCGATTCATTGCGCCGCTTGATCATGCGGTGAACACAACGAAGATGATTCAGTCTGGAAGCATCGGTGCGAGACAAGCGCCGATTTGCTTTTGCTGATCTGTTTGCGGTCGTGACGATCCAAAGCCCGTCGAAGAATTGAACCACGAAGAAACTGCGTAGGCAGTTCAATGATTCATCGAAGCCCTTCGACACTTCAACATGCCCGGGGCCTGCGCGAGCGCATGAAGAACCAAGGATTTTCCAATCATCACGATTGGCTATCCTTCGCGTCCTTTGCAGGTCAATTCCCTAGCCTTCATGCGGTGGACTCGGAGTCCACCGCTATACCAACCATCAAGCCGCCGGCGGCGACCAGGTGTCCTTTTCCGTGGGCCGCAGGATCCACCGGCACAAGGCCGGCAGGAACACGATGGCCGCGATCATGTTCAGCACGAACATGAAAGTCAGCATGACGCCCATGTCGGCCTGGAACTTGAGGGTCGAGAACATCCACATCGCCACGCCGACCGCCAGCGTGAGCGCGGTGTAGAAGATCGCGATGCCGGTGGTTTTCAGCGCGATGAAATAGGACTCGCTGACCGTCTTACCCTGCTTCATCGCTTCGGCCATGCGCGCGAAGATATAGATGCCATAGTCCACACCGATACCTACGCCCAGCGCGACGACGGTGATGGTGTTGACCTTCATGCCGATGTTCAGATGCACCATCAGCGAGTGGCCGAGCTCGGTCACCAACACCAATGGCAACAGGATGCACAAGGCGGCGCGCGCGCTGCGGAAGCTGATCAGGCACATCGTGAACACGGCGGCGTAGAGCAGGTACAGGATGAAATGCTCTTTCGCGCGTACGGTATCGTTGATCGCGGCGGCCACACCCAGGCTGCCGGTGGCCAATCGGAAATTGACCTGGTCGGTCCGGTAATCCTCGCCCTTCTCCTGCGCGGCTTTGGCCGCTGCGTCGCGTTTCTTGGCGAAGTCCGGATCGTAGGCGTGATTGTCGGTGCGGTATTTCTTGGTTTCCGCCACCACCCGATCGATCGTGGTGGAGCGATGATCGCTGGTGAACACCGTCACCGGAATGGCGCTGCAATCGGCGTTGAGCAGGCCCGAATCGGTCTCGAAGCTCTGCGTGGCCTGGCGCAAGGTGTCCTGGTCGCGCGGCAGCACGCGCCAGCGCACCGAACCATCGTTCCAGCCGGCCGTAACGATCTTGGCCGCCATCGGCAAAGTCAGCACCTGTTCGACGCCGGGCACATTGCTCATGTGCCAGGCGAAGCGGTCGATGGTTTCCATGGCCTTGAAACTGGTGGTGCAAGCCGATGGGCCGGCCTCGACGATGACATTGAGAATATCCACGCCCAGCGCGAACTTCTTGCTGATCAGCACGGCGTCCTTGTTGTAGCGGGCGTCGGGCCGTAGTTCGGCTACGCCGGCCTGAGCATCGCCGATCATGACCTTGTTGCCTTCCTGCCAGGCGAAGAACCACATCACCAGGCCAAGCGCGATCACCACCGCTGCTGCTTTGGGACGGCTGAGCCGGGCCAGCAATGCCCAGATCTTGTCGAACTGGGTCAGTTGGCGCAGACGGTATTCGCGCTTCCTTTCGAGGTTGCGCAGCCTCGTGTAGCTGAGCAATACCGGCAGCAGGATCAAGTCGGTCAGGATGGTGAAGCCGACACCGACCGTGGCCGTGATGGCCAACTCCTTGATCATCTGGATGGGAATGAACCAGATGGCGCCAAAGCCGATGCAGCCGGCCAGCAAGGCCACCGCGCCGGGAGCGAGCAGCATGCGGAACGACAGCCGGGCGGCTTCCAGCGGTTCGACCGCGTACTTGGCACGCTCACGCAGTTCTTCGACGGTGCCTTCCTCCAATCCGCCGAAGAAAATCTCGCCTCGGAAGCGGTTGATCATTTGTTCGCCATGACTGACCGCTATCGCGAATATCAGGAATGGCGTGAGCATGTTCATCGGGTCGATGCCAAACCCCATCAAGCGCAATGCGCCCAGCATCCAGATGACCGCGATCATGGCCACCAGCACGGTGAGCGAAGCGAGCTTGACCGAACTCGAATACAGGAACAGCAACAGCCAGGTGAAGGCAATGGTCACGCCGAAGAATTTGATCACCGACACGGCGCCGTCGCTGATGTCGCCGACCATCTTGGCGAAACCGATGACGTGTACGGTGATGTTGCCTTTTTCGTACTTGGCGCGAATCGCCTCCAGTTGCTTGGCGATTTTCTGGTAATCGACCTTGTGCGTGTCCGATTCGGGAATGATATCGGCCCAGACCATCGCGCCGGACCAATCCTTGGCGACCAGGCGACCGAGAATATTGGCCTTGACGATGTTGCTGCGGATGGTGTCGAACTGTTCCTTGCTGCCGGGCTTGAACGCCGGATCGTAATCGTTGGGAATGACGTTGCCGCCGGAGATGCCGTCCTCGACCACTTCGATGAAACGCACATTGGGCGTGAACAGCGAGCGGGCGCGCGAATCATCGGTATCGTCGAGATCGATGATGTCCTTGGTGACTTGTTGCAGCGTGCCCAGGTACTGGTCGCTGAACATGTTGCCGTCTTTGGCCATCACCGCGACCAGCACGCGATTGGCGCCGCCGAAATCGGCCTCGTAATCGACGAAGGTGCGCATGTACTCATGCTGGAGCGGGATCTGTTTCTTGAACCCCGCGTCAACCTTCAACTGACTGGCGAAAAAGATCATCGCCACCGTGATCGCTGCGAACAACAGCAGTACCAGCGGGCGAGCCCCGAATACGATTTTCTCGGCGAAGCTTTGTACAGCGCTCATGGAAACTCCGTCACTGCGGGTGATAGCGACCGACGCCCTTGTCGCCGATCAGCACGTAATTGCCATCACCGGTGGGATGCACACCGGACAGCAAGGGCGTTTCGCCGTTGCCATTCTTGTAAATGACGGTTTCGAAAGGCGACGCGGCATCTTTGCGGATCAACACTGTGCCGTTGGCGCCTACCAGCACGGCACCACCGTTTTCCAGCGCATAGCCGCCTTGCAAACTGACATTGCCCTGCGTCTGGATCTTGACCCAGCTCGAACCCGAATCGGTGGACTCGTACACATTGCCACGCAGGCCATAGGCCAGGATGCGGCCGTCGTCCCAGGACAACACGCCGAACATCGATCCCTGATACGGAAATGCGATCTTCTGCCAATTCTCGCCATTGTCTTGCGAGCGCAGGACAGTGCCTCGCTCGCCGACGATCAACAAGCTATCCGCGCCGGTGCGGACGATGGCATTGAGATGCGGATCGGATTCTTCTTCCAGTTGCAGATCTTGTTCGCTGAAGATGTCGCCCTGCATCTGGGCCGGCGCGCGTTCGGGTTTGGCCGAGGGCGCGATGGCCTGCCTGGAAGTCCAGGTGGCGCCGCCATCGTGAGTGACCAGCATCAGACTATAGGCTCCGATGGCAATGCCGTTTTGCGCATCGGAAAATTCGATATCCAGGATCGGCGCGCCCTGGCGCGGATCGTGATCGAACGAACTCTGGCCCGGCGCAAGCGCATAGGGGTCGCGGCGCTGTACTTGCCAGGTTTGCCCGCCATCGGCCGAATGCACGATGACGCCATCATGCCCGCCAGCCCAGAGCTGGCCATCGATCGTGGCAAGTGTGGTCAGGGTCGAGCGAGTCGGGACCGGCAATTGTGTCCAGTTCTGGCCATCGCTGGAATTGAGGATGTGCCCGCGTTCGCCAACCACGAAATAGCCGGCGGGGGTTCGGGTGATGTCGAGCAGCAAGGACTTGCTTGCGCGCGGCATGATCTCCGAAGACAAGGCCGACGGATCATCGGCGGAAACTTGTAACTGGGCAGCGGCGGAAGGCGTGTCCGCTGGCGCGACTGGCGGCGATTGCGCCGCGATTGGAAAACTAAGAAAAAGCAGTAACGCGCCGGTCCGGCGAGTACTGCGAATACGAAGTCTGGACATCGTTACCGCTCCTGACTGGCCGCGGCGCGCACGCGGCCCCGAAAACAACCGCGCCCCGAGGGGCGCGGCCGATATTGCTTGGATCAACGAATACCGCTATCGCGAAGGTTCTGCGGCGAATAGTCGGCGGGTGTGCTCTGGAAGCTGAAGTCACGCGGCTTGTCCTCGTTGTCGAGCAGGCCGGAAATATAACGGCCGGACTTGAGGTCGTGATGCGTTTCCAGCGTCGTCCACAGGGTCGGCACTTCGTAGTAGTTGATCGGCTCGGCTTCCGAGTAGCGCCACAATCCGCCCTGGCCGTCGTAGTGATCGATCATGACGATCTGCCAGCTGTCCTCGTCGAGATAGAACGTGCGCCGGCTGTTGATGTGGCGGGCGCCGGGCTTGAGCTTGGCTTCGACCACCCAGACGCGGTGCAGCTCGTAACGCAGGTAGTCGGGATTGATGTGGCCGGGGCGGATCAAATCCTTGACCTTGACCTTGCTGCTGTCGGCTTTGTAGGCGTTGTAGGGAATGAGCATTTCCTTCTTGCCCACCAGCGTCCAGCTGAAGCGGTCCATCGCGCCGTTGAACATGTCGGTCATGTCGTTGGTACGCAGACCGTCGGAGGCGGTGCCCGGGTTGTCGTAGGACACGTTCGGCGCACGACGCACGCGACGCTGACCGGGGTTGTACACCCAGGCCTGGCGCGGCGCGGCCTTGGAGTTCAAGGTCTCGTGAACCAGCAGCACACCACCGGCCAGACGCGCCGGAGACAACACATCCTGCTTGAAGTACAGCAGGTTGTTGTTGATCGATTCGGAGGTGTTGCCCGGCTTGTAGTACAGGCCGAGAATTTCCTCGCGCAGGCGAATCAAGGTGTAGGCGCCGTTGGCAGTCGGTGCCGCCTGGTTGGAATAGCTGACCACCGACAAACCCTTGTACTTGAGTTTGTGGTTCCAGATCATCTCCATGGCGTTGTTGGTGATCGGAAACGGAAAGCCCTCGGCGCAGTTCTTGATGCCCTCGCCTTCAGCGATCAATTGGCAGGACGTGGCGTTTTTCTTGGTGTACTCCAACGTACGCTTGGGAAACGAAGCGCTGCGGCGAGTCGGATAGACGTCCATGCGGAACGTCTTGTACTTGGCGAACATGGCCTTCTGGCCCGCGCCCAAACGGTCAGCGTATTGCTGGTAGTTGGCCGGCGTGACCTGGAACAGGATCTTGTCGGCGGCGTACGGATCGATGTGATCGCCACCGGCCTTGTAGCCGGCGGGCGGGCTGGTGATGCCGCCGTCCCAGGCCGGAATCGTGCCGGCGGCGTTGCCGGCTTTTTCCGAACCCATCGGCGTGAGCGTATCGCCCAGTTGTGCGGCCTTTTCTGCACTGACATTGGCTTGAGCAAGTCCTGCCATCAAGAACGCAGCGCTGGCCACTGATGCCAGCGTGGAATATCTAATCAATTTCATCGTCTGCCCTCCCAATGGCTCAGAACGAATACCGAACGGAGAATGAAGCGAAATCGCGGTCAGCGATCTGGTTAAACGGCGAGCCACCGAAGAAAGCGGTGTAGCTGAGGTCGAACTCGAGTTTCTGGAGATAGTTGGCTGCAATGCCGATCGTACCGGACTTGCGACCTTCCAGGAAATTGCCGCCCGGCCCCGGAGTGATGCCATTCACGTCATGATTGAACGCGATGCGCGGCGAGAGCGTGTACGAGGTGCCGAACACGTTGTTGTAATCGGCGCGCGCAGCCAGGCGATAGCCCCAGGAGAACTGAGTCGGGAAACCATCGCTGAGCGTCTGCGGATTGCGCAGCGCGCCCGGCAGCAACACCGTGCTGGCCGGGAAGCCGGCGAGCACGTCGCCCACATCCGGACCACCACCGGTATCGGTGCCCTCACCTTCATAGCGCAGCACCGAAGGCGGCGGCAGATCCCACACTTCGGTCGCACCGACTTCGCCGACCAGAGCGATCTGCTCGGCACCGAAGACATCCGGGAAGGCCTTGGTGAAAGTCATCTGCAACTGCGACACCTCATGACGCCGCCAGCCGCGCTGCTCGCTGGAGAAAGCCGATGCGGTGCACCCGGGATTGAGCTGGCTGCAGAAGCGTCCGGCCGGGGTCGGGATGAACGAGTTGAGCGGGCTGAGCGCGGCGAACAGCAACTCCACGTCATCGACCTGCAACGGCATGTTCGGGCGATAGCTGATTTCACCCTGCCAAGCCACGCCGCCGGGCAGCGAGGTGTTCCAGCTCATGCCGTACATCTGGATATCTTCGGGATACTCGACGAAGAAACCCGCGGTCAAACCGGGCGCAGCGCCGGGAGCCAGCGCGGCCGTGGACACGGTACGGCCCGACAGCAACGGCAGACGGCTGTGGTAGTTCAGGAAATAGAAACCGAACTCGGTGTTGTTGAGGTTTTCGGCGAAATAGTGAACCGCTGCGCCGTACTGCCCGGAGTCGCGGGCATTGCGGTTGGGCAGACGCGGCACCGAGCTGCGGCAACCGATGGTGACGGCGGTGGCGCCGATGGTGCTGAACAAATCGCTGTTGGCGACGCTGCCGCCGGGAAGGCAGGTGGATGCGAACAATTCGGGATTGTTCACCGGCTGCGGCGAGGTACCAAAACCCAGCATCACATAGCTGCCGCCTGGAGTGGCGAAGTCGTTGGAGCTGAAGAAGGTACCGGCAGGATCGATTTCGATTTCCTCGAATTCGAGCATGTAAAGCAATTCGGCCGACAGGCTTTCGCTGAAATTGAACGAAGCCCAGACCGCGTCGATCGGCTGGAAGGCCTCCTTGAGCTCGGCGCCGGCCACGCGCAGCTTGGACACGTCGATCGGGTTGATCACGTTGATGCCGTTCTGGATGAAGGTGCTCTCGCCCCAGCTCACCACCTGGCGACCCACGCGCACGGTGCCCTTGTGATCGCCCACGGAGAAGTCACGGAAGATGAACGCATCGAGCAGTTTGAAATCCTTGCCGACTTTTTCCTTGGCGATGTCGGTCAGATCGTTGCGATCTGCATTCTCGAAATCATAGAAATAGGTCGCGCGGGTGAATGCACCCCAGTCGTGGTACTTCAAGCCCAGTTCGGAAGTGATCTTGAAGGCGTTGGAGAACGGCGTGCCCTTGCCGTACTTGAGATCGCCGTCATCGCGGTTGACCGAGAACCGACCGGGAGCGGCAATCTGGGCTGCCGAACCGGGGAAACCGGCCGAGCAGTTGGCCGCGCTGGGCGGTGCGCCCGGAGGCGGCAGGGTCTGGTTGAACGCGCACAGCAGCGGATTGAAATGCGCCTTGCCGATCAGGCTGTTGCTGGCACTTTGCGTGCGCACCGAGACGCCATAGGAAATGCTGGTGTCGAGGCTGCCAGTCAAATCGCCATGTTCGAAGTTGAACGCCTGGGCAGCAGGAGCAGTGAGCAAAGCAACCGCAACGGCAGCCGCGAGCGGGGCACGGGCGAGCAGCCCGCGAAGAGGTTTATTGGATTTCATTAGCTTCGGATCCTCATCAGGGCAAAACATTCGGGACGAATGCGCAGCAAAGCCATCGGGAAGAAAATGGCCGGTTAAGAAATGCGGTGCGATTGGCTGTATACATCGAAAAAACCCTTCCCCCGGGTTAGAGGGGCTACTCTAACCCATATTAAAAGTCCGTTACGTAAAGAAGCAATGCCCTTGCGTATGGAATGGGAAATCTTTTTTTGCTGCGAAGCAGCAAAATGCCATTTGACCGCTTCAGGGCTCGAATCGGCGGGGGTTGTAGCCGAAGGCCAAGCCCGCTGGCCGGGGGTCGGCGAGCTGGTCGCGCTGTAGCCTCGCCAGGAATCCGAGGCCGGAGAAACCTGGCCGGAACACGGACATAGCCGCAAATACCGTGCGAAACAACACATTGGGCAGCCGCAGGACCCGGCAATCGGGCGCATACCGTTGCAGGCTGCGATCGAGCATCGCGGCGAAACTCAGCACCTCCGCCCCCGGCAGATCGAAAGCCTGTCCCGCTGTGCCGGGAGCATCCAGGCAACCGAGCACGGCCCCGGCCACATCCTCGACATGCACGGGCTGGCGCAGGCCATTGGCCTTGGCCGGCAACACCAGCCAGTGCCAGCGGCGGGCGAAACGCAGCAAGAGCGACAGGCTGCGATCGCGGCCATTGCCGTAAATCAGCGTGGGCCGGAGCACGGTCACCGGTGATGCGAACCGTTCGCCCGCGGCGAACAACGTTTCCTCCGCCTCGACCAGCCGCCGCGCCAAGTCGCGCTCGGCCGCCAGTGGCGAATCGACCTTGCTGGATCGGCTGGTCGAGCCCAAGGCGATCACCCGGACGCCGCGCAGACCGCTGCCGGCAAACCAGGCCGCGAAAGCATCCAGCGGACCGAGGCTGAGAACGGTATCGATACCATCGGGAATCGGCGGCATCGCCTGCAGATAACCTTCGAACCACTCGACTCCCGTCTGCGGTGGCCGCGCCTGCCGGGACACCGCCACTACTTCGATCTGGCGTTCGAGCAATCGCGGCTGCAATGCCAGCCCGACCTGCCCGCTCAAACCAAACACCAGCGCGCGCATCAGTCCGCTCGCCTGGGCAGTACATAACGCAGCCAGCCATATCCCAGCACGGCCGAGCACACCGAGCCCAGCAAGATGCCCAGACGATCGAGCACCAGCAGCTCGGGCGCGCCCTGGCCGAATGCCAGCGAGCCGATGAACAAACTCATGGTGAAACCGATACCGCACAGCAAGGCCATGCCATACAGCGCGCTCCAGGTGACTCCGGCTGGCAATCGCGCCCAGCCCAATCCGACCAGGGCCGCGGCGGCGCCGAAAATGCCCAATTGCTTACCAACCAACAGTCCGAGGGCAATGCCCAGCGGCACCGGTTCGAGCAGGCTCGACAACGACAGCCCGGCCAGCGGCACACCGGCATTGGCGAATGCGAACAGCGGCAGGATGCCGAACGCGACCCACGGATGCAGGCTATGCTCCATCGTTTCCAGCGGCCGCCGCTGCGTATCGCGGGTCGAGGACAGCGGAATGGTCATCGCCAAGATCACTCCAGCCAGCGTGGCGTGCACGCCGGATTTGAGCAGCGCCACCCACATCACGACGCCCAGCAACGCATAGGCGGCAAGGCCGGTGACCCGCGCGCGGTTGAGCGATACCAAGCCGACCAATGCCAAACCGGCCACCAGCATCGATAGCCAGGACAAACTCTCAGTGTAGAAAAACGCGATGATCAAGATCGCACCCAGATCGTCGGCGACGGCGATGGCAGTCAGCAAAAGCTTGAGCGCCAGCGGAACGCGCGAGCCCAGCAACGACAGCACACCCAAGGCGAAAGCGATATCGGTCGCCGCCGGAATCGCCACGCCGCGCAAGGCCATCGCATCGCCGCGATTGATCCAGGCATAGATCGCCATCGGAACCAGCATGCCGCCCAGTGCGCAGGCCAGCGGCAAGGTGATCTGACTGCGATCGGCGAGTTGGCCTTCGAGCACTTCGCGCTTGAGTTCGAGCCCGACCAGCAGGAAAAAAATCGCCATCAGCCCATCGTTGATCCATAACGACAAGGGCTTGTGCAGATCCAGCGAACCGGCGCGCAATTGCAACGGCAAATCCAGAAAGCCCGCATACAACGCAGACAACGGCGAGTTGGCCGCGATCATCGCCAACACCGCGGCCAACATCAGCAAAAGGCCGCCGGCCGATTCCAGACGAAAGAACTCAAGCAGCATCTGCGCTGCGCGTTGAATGCCGGTTTCACCGGCCGGCGCTGGCTTCAATGCCATGCGCTGAACATCTCGAAACCGATCCAGAGCGCGAACAAGCCAATCAACAAGCCGCCTTCGCGCCGGTTGATGCGCATATCGCCATCGAGAATCGGAAACAGCAGCAAGGCGAAAGCCATCGCCGCCGGCAATTCGAAGGCAACGAACGATGCTGGCAACGGCAAGGGCCTGATCGCCGCCATGCCGCCGACGATGAACAACACATTGAACAAACACGCGCCCAACGCCTGCCCCACGACCACATTACCCTGGCCCTGCCGCGCCAACATCACCGCGACGACGATCTCCGGCAAGGCCGTGCCGACCGCCACCAGGGTCAATCCAGTGAGCAGCGAACCGAACCCCAACGCCTGCCCAAGCAGCGGCGCACTGGCGATGATCAACTTGCTGCCGTAGAACAAAAGTCCCGCCGCAAATCCCAGGCGAATCAGATTCTGTGTCAAGCCTGTGCGGGTTTCGGCGTATTGCGCCAATTCCGCTTGCACCGCCGCGCTCTCACTCCGGCCACGGCGAAACAGAAAAACCATCGACCCCAGAAAACCTAGCAACAACAGGCCGCCTTCCCAGCGTGTGAGCACGCCATCGCGACCGAAAAACATCACCGCGCCCGTTGCGACAAGAATGAACACGACTTGCGCCGCCAGCAAACGCATCTGAATCAACAACGGCGCGGCCACAGCCGCGATACCTAAAGTCAGGCCAATGTTGACGATGTTGCTGCCGATCGCATTGCCCAGGGCCAGATCGGTTTGCCCGACGCCTAATGCATAAGTGTTGACCGCAAGCTCGGGAACCGAAGTGGCGAAGGCGATCAGCAACAGTCCTGCGGCAAAAGGCGACAGGCCCAGGCGTTGAGCGAGCCCGGAAGCGCCCTTCACCAGCGAATCGCCGCCAAGCAGCAGGAGCAACAAGCCAAGCAGGAACAAACCGGTTGCGCTCAGCATGAAGACTCCTTTGCCGTCGGCTTATTTCTTTTTCGGAATATACAGGTCCGTGATGCTGCCCTCGAACACTTCCGCCGCCATGCCCAGCGATTCGCTCAAGGTCGGATGCGGATGGATGGTGTGGCCGATATCGCCAGCCTCGCAGCCCATCTCGATAGCCAGCGCGATTTCGGCGATCAGATCGCCCGCGTGCACGCCGACGATGCCGCCGCCGATGATCCGGTGCGTGGCCTGATCGAAAATCAATTTGGTGAAACCTTCACTGCGGCCCAGGCCCACCGCGCGACCGGAGGCCGCCCACGGAAACTTGGCGACACCGATATCGAGATTCTTCTGCTTGGCTTCGGTTTCGGTCACACCGACCCAGGCCACTTCCGGATTGGTGTAGGCCACCGAAGGAATCACCCGCGCCACCCATTCGCGCTTCTCGCCCGCTGCCACTTCCGCGGCCAGCTTGCCTTCGTGCGTGGCCTTGTGCGCGAGCATCGGCTGACCGACCAGATCGCCGATGGCGAAGATGTGCGGCACGTTGGTGCGCATCTGCCGATCGACCGCGATATAGCCGCGCTCGGATACCGTGACACCAGCGGCCTCGGCATTGAGCTTGCCGCCGTTGGGCACGCGGCCGACCGATACCAGCACGCGATCGTATCGGTTCAACGCCGGCGCCTTGTCGCCCTCGAAGCTTGCATACAGCGCATCTTTTTTGGCTTCGACCTTGGCGACCTTGGTGCCCAGGTGAATGGCGACGCCGCGTTTTTTCAACAAATCGGCGAGCGGCCTGACCAAATCGGCATCGGCGCCGGGCATCAACTGCGGCATGAACTCGACCACCGTTACCGCGCTGCCGAGCGCCGAATACACGCAGGCCATTTCCAGGCCGATGATGCCGCCACCGACCACCAGGAGATTCTTCGGAACATCGGCCAGCAGCAAGGCGTCAGTCGAATCCATCACCCGCGCATCGTCCCAGGGCAATCCGGGCAGTTTCACCGGCTGCGACCCGGCGGCGATGATGCATTGGGCAAAACGCAGCAATTGCTTGCCATCGTTCGATTCGATTTCGATTTCGTTGGCGGACACGAAACGGCCAGTGCCGGTGACGGTGCGCACCTTGCGCTGCTTGGCCATCGACGACAGCCCGCCGGTCATGGTGCCGACCACTTTGTCCTTGTGCGCACGCAGCTTGTCCAGGTCGATCTTCGCCTCGCCGAAACTCACGCCGTAATCGGCGGCATGGCGAGCTTGATCGATCACCTCGGCAGCATGCAGCAAGGCCTTGGACGGAATGCAGCCGACGTTCAAACACACGCCGCCGAGCGCGGGATAACGCTCGATCAACACGACGTCCAAACCCAGATCGGCGGCACGGAATGCGGCGGTGTAACCACCTGGCCCGGCCCCAAGCACGACGAGCTGGCATTCGATGTCGGCCTTTCGTCCACTCGCTGTGGCAGCCTGTGGCGATGGCGGCGCGGCAACGGGCGATGCAGCCGGTTTATTTTCGCGGGCGCTGCTTGCCTCCACTGCCGGTGCGGTTTTCGCCACGGGCGCGGCAACCGCGGCATCGGCTGCTTCGAGCACGGCGATCACCTGCCCTTCCGAAACGGCATCGCCGACTTTCACTTTCAATTCCTTGAGCACGCCGGCCGCGGTCGAAGGCACTTCCATCGTCGCCTTGTCCGATTCCAGCGTCACCAGTCCCTGATCCTTGCGGATCGTCTCGCCCACGCTCACCAGCAATTCGATGACGGGGATGTCCTTGCTGGCGCCAAGGTCGGGAACTTTGATCTCGATCGTGCTCATGTCCGATCCTTACACCAGCAGCCGGCGCAAATCGCCGAGCACTTGCGACAGATACGCGGTAAAGCGCGCCGCCGCCGCGCCATCGATCACTCGATGGTCGTACGACAAGGACAACGGCAACATCAGGCGCGGCGCGAATTCATTGCCGTTCCACATCGGCTGCGTCTGCGCCTTGGATACGCCCAGGATCGCCACTTCGGGCGCATTGATGATCGGCGTGAACGCGGTGCCGCCGATGCCGCCCAGCGAGGAGATTGAAAAACAGCCGCCCTGCATGTCGTTGGGGCCGAGTTTTTTCTCGCGTGCCTTGACGCTGATCGCTGCAAGCTCCGTGGACAATTCCAGCAGGCCCTTGCTGTCGCAATCGCGCAGCACCGGCACCACCAGGCCATCGGGCGTGTCCACGGCGATGCCGATGTGGAAATATTTTTTCAATACCAGGTTGTCGCCATCGAGCGAGGCGTTGAACTGCGGATATTTCTTCAACGCCGCGACCACGGCCTTGATCATGAACACCAGCGGCGTGATCTTGACGTCCTTGTTTTCCTCGCCGAGCTTCTTGCGGAAAACCTCCATCTCGGTGATGTCGGCCTGATCGAACTGGGTGACGTGCGGAATCATCGCCCAGTTGCGCGCAAGATTCGCGCCGGAGAGTTTCTTGATGCGCGACAGCGGCTGCGATTCGATCGCGCCGAACTTGGCGAAATCCACCTGCGGCCAGGGAATCAGATTCAAACCGCCGCCCGCGCCGCCAGCGACGGCTCCGCCGGCCAGCGCCGATTTCACATGGGACTGCACATCCTGCTTGCTGATGCGGCCGCCGCGTTCGCTGCCGCGCACTTGCGCCAAATCCACACCCAACTCGCGCGCGAACACGCGCACTGCCGGGCTGGCGTAAGGCACCACGCCAGGCATGATGTCGTCAGCGGCGAAGGTGCGGATCACCGGCGCCGTGGAGGTGGCGGCGGCAGGCGCGGCAATGGTTGCAGCGGCCACAGCGGGAACTGCGGGAGCGGCACTGACCGCGGCGGGTGCAGTCGCACGGGCCGCCGTAGCAGCCTTGGCCGGCTCGGGAGCGGCGGCGAATTCTTCGGCCGTGGGCTCGATCATCGCCACCAGCGCGCCGGTGGTGATCTCGTCGCCGATTTTCACTTTCAACTCGCGCACGATGCCATCGAACGGTGCCGGCACCTCGATCGTCGCCTTGGCCGATTCCAGCGTCACCAGACCCTGGTCTTTCTTGACCACATCGCCTGGCTTGACCAGCAATTCGATTACCGGCACGCCCGAGTCGCTGCCGATGTCGGGGACGCGCGCTTGTTTTAGCTCGGCCATTGTTGCCCACCTGCCTTACGATTCGAAGGCCGCTATTGTGGCCCGGTTGCGCGCAGCGGCCAACCGTTGCCGCAAAACGCCCGCTTCTGTGTAGGCTATGGCCTCCCATTGGAGGACTGTTTCCATGCGCTTTCGTACTGTACTCGCCACGCTCGCCTTTACCGTTTGCTGGCCTCTGGCCGCCGCCGAATCCGCCACGGCGTCCGAGCAAGTGGCGGTGCATGCCGCACACTTGATCGATGTCGATAGCGGCCAGGTGGTCGAACAGCCGCTGGTGCTGATCGAAGGTGAACACATCGTCAGCGTCACGCCCGGCGGCAAAGCGCCCGAAGGCGTGCGCTTGATCGAACTCGGCAGCGCCACGCTGTTGCCGGGCTTGATCGACAGCCATGTGCATATCACCGGCGATGCCACCGCTTCCTCGGGCAACTACTATCAGGACGTGGTCAAGCGCAGCGTCATCGATGAAGCGGTAACCGCGCACATCTACGCTGAACGGACCTTGCAGGCGGGCTTTACCACCGTGCGCAGCCTGGGCTCGGCCGAATACATCGACATCGCGTTGCGCAACGCCATCAACCGTGGCGCAGTACCGGGTCCGCGCATCATTGCCGCGGCCCTGGCGCTGGGTGCGACTGGCGGACATGCCGACGACAGCACCGGATTTTCGCCGTTCATCGAATTTCACGGCACGACCGGCGTTGCCGACGGTATCGATGCGGTGCGCCTGAAAGTGCGCGAGGACGTCAAGCGCGGCGCCGACGTGATCAAGTTCATGGCCAGCGCCGGTGTGCTAAGCGCCGAAGAATCGGTCGGTGCGCCACAGTATTCGCAAGCGGAGATGGACGCCATCGTCGATGAGGCGCATCGCTGGGGCAAGAAAGTGGCCGCGCACGCGCACGGCGCCGAAGCGATCAAGATGGCGATCCGCGCCGGCGTGGATTCGGTCGAGCACGCCAGTCTGATCGACGATGAAGGCCTGCGCATGGCCAAGGAGCGCGGCACCTATCTGGTGATGGACATCTACAACGACGATTACATCCTCGCCGAATATGCACGCCTGGGTTATCCGCAGACCATGGTCGAGAAGGAAAAACTGGTCGGCCGCCTGCAACGCGAAAGCTTCCGCCGCGCCGTGCGTGCCGGCGTGAAGATGGCCTACGGCACCGACGCGGGTGTTTATCCGCACGGCTGGAACGGCAAACAGTTCGCCAAGGCCGTCGAATGGGGGCAAACGCCGCTGCAGGCGATCCGTTCGGCCACCGTGGAAGCGGCCAATCTGCTGGGCATGAAGGATCGCGTCGGCCATCTGCAACCGGGTTATTTCGCCGATATGGTCGCCGTGTCGGGCAATCCGCTGGCGGATGCGTCGGAACTCGAACGCGTGCGCTTCGTGATGAAGGGTGGCGTGGTGGCCAGGAACGACATCACCGCGCATTGAAGCCCGATGCCCCGAAGGAAACGATAACCAGACAAGTACCCTTGTCGGTGCTGCCTCCCGACTCCTGCCTGCCCGGCAGGAGTCGCTTGTTTTCCATGCACGTGCGCACCCAACTCAATGGGCATCACGTCCGTGAATGCCTGCCTTATGCCGATGTTTCGAGCGCCTGGATGACCCCGGGAATTCCCGAAGCGAGCAGTTTGGCGAACTCCTTGGCCTCCACGGGCCGACTGAAGTAGTAGCCTTGCGCCTCATCGCAAAAATTCTCCTGAAGAAAGGTCAGTTGATTCCGCGTTTCCACGCCCTCGGCAATGAGTTTCAACCTGAGACTTTTTCCCATGGCGATGATGGCCTTGACGATATTGGCGTCGTCTTCGTCCGTGTTGATGTCCCGGACGAACGACTGGTCGATCTTCAGGGCATCGACCGGGAATCGCCTTAGATAACTCAGGCTGGAGTAGCCGGTGCCAAAGTCATCGATGGCCAGGCTCACACCACTTTCTTTGAGCCCGCGAAGCACGGAAGTCGTGGACTCGACATCCTGGATGAGCGCGCCCTCGGTGAGTTCGAGCTCAAGGCAATCAGGATGCAAACCGCTTTGCTCGAGCGCCGCGCGAACATCGCCAAGAAAACTCTTGCTGCGAAAATCCAGCGCGGAAACATTGACCGCCACCGACATCGGCGGCAGGCCTGCATCATGCCAAGTTCGCGCTTGCCGGCAAGCCTCGCGCATGACCCATTGACTGATCGGCACAATCAGCCCGCAATCTTCGGCCACAGGGATGAACTGCGCAGGAGAAACGAACCCCAGCTCCGGGTGCCGCCAGCGGATCAGCGCCTCGGCACCGGTAATGACTCCTGAATAGATATCGATTTTCGGCTGGTAGTGCAAAATGAATTCGTTTTGTTCGATGGCACGACGCAAGTTTCCCTCCATCGACTGCCGCTCACGGGCGCGATGGTTCATTTCCATCTTGAAATACAGACAAGTATCCCCGCCTTCAAGCTTCGCATTCTGCATCGCTGTCCGCGCCTTCATGATCAAGGTCTCGGCATCCTCACCGTCCATCGGATAGATGCTCACACCCAGGCTTGCGGCGATGCTGAGGTCGTTTCCTTCGATGCTGTACGGTTTCCTGAGCGCGGACAGAAGTTTTTCGGTGATGATGACAGTTTGTTCAGGGTGCTCCACGTCTTCCATCACGAGCACGAATTCGTCCCCGCTCCGGCGGAATATGGCATCGGATTTGCGTACCGTCGACACCAGACGATTGGCGACCGACTTCAACAACGCGTCGCCCATCTGATTCCCGAGCGAAGCGTTGATGCGCTTGAAACGATCCAGGCCCACGAACACCACCGCGAGATTCTTCCGGTGCCGTTGGGACGATGCGATCATCTTGGTCAGAAGGTCCTGCAACAGGATGCCGCTGGGCAGGGCCGTCAGCGCATCGTACATGGCCATGTGCGACATCTTTTGCAGGTCAAGCGTCGTTTTCTCGACGGTCTGCTCGAGATCCAACATCCTGAGCGCGGCCTCCTGCGTCATCTGCCACTTTGCAGTCAGCGCGCTGGCCATTTGCCGGATTTCGATATTGTCGAAGGGTTTTTTCAGTATGAGCAGCCTGTCGTCGAAACCCAGGCGCGCGGATATCTCATCCCACGAATAATCCGAATAAGCGGTACACAACGCGATCTGTAGTCGTGGATCGGCCTGCCAAAGTCGCTCGATGGTCTCCACGCCATCCCAGCCGGGCGGCATGCGCATGTCCACGAATGCCATCGCGTAGGGCCGGTGCTCAGCACGCGCCCGGGTTGCCATCTCCAGTCCGTCCTGACCCTGGTAGGCGGAGTCGAGTTCAAAGTGCTGCTTCACCGCCGGAATGTCGCCGAACAAGGCCGCCTCCGACTCGGCCAAAGCAGTTGCGCTGGCCGAATCGGAGGCGAGAATTTTTCGATAATCCTCGTGAATGGATTCGTTGTCGTCGATCACCAGAATGCGGCGATTGCCAGAATCGGACAAATTGTTCATGACGTTTCCCTAGTAACTGGCGCCGGCAGATCGAGAGCGAACCGCGCCCCGGCGCCGACCCCGTCGCTGTACACGCTAAGCGAGCCGCCCAGCTCCTTGGCCGCCAGCGCTCCGCTATGCAAACCAAAACCGTGACCATCCTTTCGTGTGGTGAAGCCATGACTGAAAATCCGCGTCAGGTTCTCCGGCGCGATTCCGACTCCGTTGTCGGCCACTTCAATCCTGACCCTGCCATCGCCATTGCGAACGCGCAGCGTCATTCGCTTATCCGTTTGCCCGGACTCGGCGCAGGCATATTTGGCGTTGCGCATGAGGTTGACCAGGATCTGCAGGACTTTGTGCTTGTCCAGATTGAGCGGCGGCACCTCTTCGTACTCGCGGACCACTTTCACGCCATGCCGGTTGAACGCCTCGGCATTCATGCGCACGCCGTCTTCCACCAGATCGACGACGCTGACGATTTCCTTCACCCCGGACACCTTCGCGTAGCTTTGTTGGAGCATCACGATGTCGTTGATGTGCTTGATGTTCTCGCGCAGCGATTCCAGCTCTTCGATGACCGTCGTCTGCTCATCGCGAATGCGCTCGGCCAGTGAGGCCAGATAACCCGGCAGATGCTTGCCACGCGGGTCTTCGGTGATGAACGTGCCTAGATCGCCTTTGTGTTCCTCCAGCAGGGCGACCACACGATCGAGGTTCGTGGCCCGGGATTGCCGGGCATGGTCGATCACCAAGGTAGCCGAGACATTGACGCTGTTGAGTACGTTGCCGACATTGTGCAGCACGCCGGTGGCCACCTCCGCCATGCCCGCCTGGCGGGATGTGTCGAGCAATTGCTTGTTCAGAGTTTCCAATTGCTCCTGCACGCGCTTGCGTTCGCTGATGTCGTGCAAGAAAGCGTTGAAGGTCAGATCGTCTCCCACGCGCAGGGACGAGATCATTATTTCCACGGGAAACTCGTGACCATCGCGGTGTAGCGCGGTGATTTCGATGCGCTTGTTCAGTATGTGCCCTACGCCAGTGGCCAGGAAACGCTCCAGGCCGTGCGAATGCGCGTCACGGAATTTCGGCGGGATGATGGTCTCTTGCAGCATGCGGCCGATCGCCTCGGCCCGTGTCCAACCGAAGGTAGCCTCCGCGCTCGGATTCCAGTCCCGAATGCGGCTGGCCGTGTCGATGGTGATGAAGGCGTCCTTGGCGGTTTCGACGATCAGGCGATTACGCTGCTCGCTCTTGAGCAACGCTTCCTCGGCCTTCCCGCGCTGGAGGAGATCTTCGGAAATCTGCGTCGCCATGGTATCGATGGCTTTGGCTACCTGTGCCAGTTCGTCGTTCCCGTCGATGCCGGTGCGGGCGTCCAGGTCTCCCGACGCCAATTGCCGCGTGGTGGCGACCAGTTGCTCGACACGCCGCGTCAAACTGAAGTAGATGTAAGTCCAGATGCAGGCGGTGAGGCCGGTGAAAAGCAGGACGTAATTCACTGCTTGGCGCGATACTTCCTTGTGCGCCAACTCCTTGGCCTTGCTCATGTCCGACAGCATGATCACCAGGCCCTGCGGCACCGAACGCAGCGTATGCTCGTCCATCGTGACCTGCAGCGGACAATAGCTGGCCACGGTTCGCCTGTCCTTGGAAATATTCACACTGCCCCTGAGCGTCGATCTGACATTGGCGATCTGCGCCACGAACTGCTGCCTCAGGTCCGGAGGAAGCTGCCGCTCGATCGATTCCGTGGATTCTCCGATCATCGCGTATTGCGTCGCGGCAAGGATGCGGTCTTGTTCGTTGAGCACGAACACCGCGAGCACATCGCTGTGCGTGGCCACTCCGGTCACTTCCAGGCGGATGCCATTGGTATCGCCCTTTCGGAACAGGTATTCGAGCGTCGCTTGCAGGCGCGTGATCCGATCGGCGACCTCGGTGACCGACTGGGTTTCCACTTCCTGCTCGACCGATTTAAGGTTGAACATCCACGCCACCAAGCTCGCCACAGCCGCGCAACCGAGCAAAAGCGCCGGGAGTGAAACACGCAACGGAATGGACTGGGGGCGATTCACGGGAGAACGCGAGTCAATTCGTTTTGATCGAATAGCAGCTCTGGATTCACTTTCTTTTGCAATAACGATTGTTCGCGCATCACGGCGGACAACGCCTGCGCGGTTTTGAGCAGTGCCGGTGGCTGGCCGACCAGCAAGTGGCGCGCTTGCCTGGCGTCGGGCAACTTCAGGCCATCGAGGGATGCCAGGAACTCTTCCGGCGTCGAGCCGACACGTCTTGCAGCGATCCGGGCGGCGTCCTGCGGTTTGTCCTTGAAATACTCCAGTGCGCGGTACCAGTCCCGGAGCAGACGCTTGACCACTTCCGGGTTCGCGTCCAGATACGATTTGCGCACGACCAGAACATCGACGATCTCTCCGGGTATCTGCGTACTGTCGAAAATTTGCCTGGCGCCGTAATTGCGCAATTTCGTCCGCGTCGGCTCGTAGGTCACCACCGCATCGACGCGCCCTTGCTTGAAGCCGGACTCGTGCTCGGAAGCATCCATCGGCACGATCATCACTTGCTGGCGCGTCAAACCGGCTATCTGCAATGCGCGAGCAAGAACGTAAGCGCCAAGCGCCGTCGTTTCCGCCCCGACGCGGTGGAACTTCAGCTCCTTCAGGCTGGTGATCTCCGGCTTGGCCATGATCACGTCCGCACCATTGGAGATATCGAACACCAGCACGACGCGAACATCGGGAACTTCCTGAGCGAGCAGGATCGCCTCATCGAGCGTCAGGCAGCCGGCATCGATGGTGCCGTTGCTGTAGGCGCTCAATATTTGCGTGGCCGAGGTGTATTCCACCAGGCGAACTTCATTCGAGTCCAGGTACCCCAGATTCCGCGCCACGAACAGCGGTTCGAAACCCGGCCATACGACACTGCCGATCCGCAAGGGAGCAGGCTCTGGCTGCGTGCAGCCGGCGGTCGCCAGGCTGAGGGCCAGAACCATTGTCCTCATCAGCCAGCGACGCCATGAGTCGTTCGCGCGAGCCTGTGTTTCATTCGTCTCACGCTTTGCGTCCATCATTGCCTTCCTCCTTCGACAGGGGAAATCAAAATGTGGCGAGCACCGCACGACGCTGACGCTGTGTTGGGTTGTGGCCGTTCAGGCCGGGCCTCGGGCTGTTTGTCCCCTGCCGCATTGCTTCGAACCCGTATCCAAAACGACTTCGGTCCGGCAAACCGGACAGAATGTCCGATGGCCTGGTTGGATTGCCATCGTCACAATGGCCGAGCCGGAGTATCGAGACGCGGCGAATCGAAAGGATCGCTCAGCTAGATACCAGGCAAAAAAAACCCTCCCGGGGAGGAGGGTAGGGGAAACGGTGTCACCACCGTAAGTGCGCTCAGCGCTAATCGATTTTTTTTCTGGTGTCCACGCGCAGCAATTCCAATCGCCGGCCATCGGGCAAACGGAATTCGAGCGCGTCGTCGATCTTGTCGATTTCCTTGAGGTTTTCGCACATCGATTCGGCCAAGGGTTCGAGCGCCTTGGCCCGGGCATCGACCTTCTCGTCGAGTTCATGCTCCATGCGTCGCATACGCGCTTCGTAGGCCTTGGATTTTTCCTCGCCGGCGAAGGCCATTTTCAATCCCATCGACAACGCCCCGCCAACGATGTCCGGCACGAATTCGGTAATGATCGGCGTGATCACGCCGCTCAGCGCATTGTCGTTGAATACCGCCAACGGCTTGTCGTTGATCTGGCTGCGTGCACGGCGATGCGCCGACTCCAGATTGGCGATCGTGGCGTCGGGATCGCTGGACAGACCGCGCGCGACTTCGGTGAGCGCGGTAAAAGCGATATCGATCGCCTCGCTGGTGACTCGATGCACTTTCGGCAACAAGATCCGCAGCTGCGATTCGATCTGCGCGACGCGGTCGTGATCGCTCGCCGACAAAGCCGCTTCACGGCCATCGATGAACATCCTGCCGCCGCCGATCGCGATGCGCCCTGGCGTGTCGCCACGCTGGTCGAATACGAAAGCGCTGCGATAGGTGCTCAGGGAATACTTGGAGTGGATGTCGCAGCCGATACGCGTGCCTTCGACCGAGGTATGCGCCTGCGCCAAACCACTGGCGAGCAGCAAGGTAATTCCGATTGCCATGCACTTCATGTACGCGCCCCTGTGTGATGCCTGCATGGTGGCAACTTTTGCACAACTCCGCCTGGCCGGAACGTGCCGATCGGCGGCATGACTAAGGTCATGGATGAAAACGGGCTCCCATTGCGACAAATCGGGCGCGGGCATTTTCAAATGCGCCGCCCATCGAATCTCAAGCTTTCGTTAAGACAGCAACTGCTTGCAAAAGTTCAAAAAAATTTTCGTATCCTAGACGCCCCTTCGACGCGAGTACTTGCCTTGGCCCTGCCCAATCTGATCGGCCGTCATCGGCTGTTGGCACTACTAGCGCTTGCATTGCTGATGGGCCTGGCTTTCCAGGGCAATCGCGGGCTGTGGGATCCGGACGAAGGCCGCTACACCAATGTCTCGTTGCAGATGCTGCGCACCGGCGACCCGATCACGCTGTACCGGCACCCCGACTCCTACCACTTCACCAAGCCGCCGCTGACCTATTGGGCCATGGCGGCGAGCATGGAAACCTTCGGCAAAAACGAATGGGCCGCACGCCTGCCGATGGCATTGGCATTCGCGCTGAGCGTGCTGTTGGTTTTCGGACTGGGCAAGACCTTCGTGCCCGACAAACCCTGGTTGCCGGCACTGATTTATCTGAGTACGCCGCTGCCATTTTTCGGCGCGCATCTGATCAACACCGATTCGGTGCTCGCGGCGATGGAGACACTGGCGGTGTTGTGCTACGTGCAGGCGCGCTTTGCCGGCGGTTCGCCACGTTGGCTGGATGCGATGTGGGCGGCATTCGGCCTGGCCTTCCTGACCAAGGGGCCGCCTGGTCTGCTGCCACTATTGGCAATCATTGCCTTCGACCTGATACATCGAAAGAAGCCAGGTTTGCTCCGACCCTGGGGATTGCTCGCTTTCGCGGTGATCGGTTTTACCTGGTACGTGCTGGCAATCCAAAGACACCCGGGATTGCTCGATTATTTTCTCGGGCATGAGGTCCTCGCCCGGGTCGCCAATCCGGAACTGGGCCGCCACCCGCAGTGGTATGGCCCATTGCTGGTCTATCTGCCGACGCTGACGGTGGGCTTGATACCGTGGCTCCCGATGGCCGTATGGAAAATCCGTCATGCCCGTCCACGCTGGGCCGAAGCCATGCCGGAATTGCGCTTTCTCTGGCTGTGGCTGGCCTTGCCGCTGCTGGTGTTTTGCCTGTCGCGTTCGCGCTTGCCGCTGTACGTGTTGCCGCTTTGCGCGCCCTTGAGCCTGTTGATGGCCAGGGCGCTGTCGTCGATGCGCTTTACCCGCAAGACCTGGTTGTTGATCGGCATCTGGCTGTTGCTGCTGATCGGCCTGAAGGGGCTGGCCAGTGTGAACCTGCCCGGCAACAACGCGCTGTCACAAGGGCTTCGCCGCAACAGTGCCGCCAATCTGGCCGCGCAAATGCGGCCATTGTTGCCGGGCCCGGCCAAGGAAATCGTATTCGTCGAGGACAAGACTCGCTATGGCCTGCATCTATACCTGGGCGCGGAGATCGAGAAGGTCAGCTTCAAGCGCTGGCCCAAGGCCATCTCGGATGCGAACTTCGACAAGACACTCGATGACTCGCTGCGCGAATCGCATGGCGGCCGGGTCTTCTTCTTCAAGCGGCCCAACACCGCCTACTTTCTCGAAGCCGTGCGCTTGACCGGCAAACAGCCGGTACTGCTGGGTGTGCTTGCCGATCCCAATGGTCGCACCGAACTCGATCGCATGTTGTACACGCTCGAAGGTGATTTTCCGACGCGCTGATTTTGTTTCGTGCCCGACCTGCGGACATTGCGACCGCAGTCGGGCTCGTCGCACCAATCACGGATGCTCGGATTCGACGTGCGTCTTTTCGCGCCGGATCAGGTACACGCCGCTGGCGACGATGATCGCTGCGCCAAGCAACATGAAGCGGTCCGGAAACGTATGCCACAACACCCAGTCCAGGCCCATGCCCCAGGCCAGCGCGGTGTATTCCAAGGGCGCGATAGCCGAGGCCTCGCCATGCCGAAAGGCTTCGGTGATCAGCACCTGGCCGAGGAATCCGGTGACGGCAAGACCGGCGATGACTGGCCAGTCTTGTCCGCGAATCGGCAACCAGTGCGCTGCCGCCAACGCGGTCGCGCCGATCGAGAGCATCAGCATCAGCCAGAACACCATGCTCTCGTTGCTGTCGCTACGGCCGAGCAAGCGCACGGTGATCGATGAGATGGCATAGCATGCCGCCGATCCAAGTACTGCCAAACCGCCCAATGTGAAAAATCCCGCGCCGCTGGGACGCAACACCACCAGCACGCCGAGCAGGCCGACCACGATCGCCCACCAGCGCGCGGGTTCGACTTTTTCCTTGAGCAAAGGCACCGACAAGGCGGTGATCAGCAAGGGCGCGATGAAGAAGATCGAATAAGCCTCGGCCAGCGGCAACAGCCGCAGCGCATAGGCAAACAGCGAGAGCATCACGATGCCCAGCACCGCGCGAAAAAAATGCAGCGACCAACGCACCTTCAACAAGGAACCGAACGCGCCGCGCCACAGCACATACACGCACACCAGCGGCAACGAGGACAGCCCGCGCATCGCCGCCACCTGCATGGCCGGATAGTGTGCCGACAGTATTTTCATCGCCGTGTCCATCAGCGAGAAAACCGCGACCGCCAACAACATGGCGACGATGCCTCGTAGATTGCGCGAGCGATGGGGCACCGGGCGATTTCCTGGGGTCGATGAGCCCGGCATTGTCGCACCTTGCACGGGATTTCCCGGGCTCGTGGTCGCTCGGTCAGCGGGTATCGGCAACTTCGATCAAGGAACGCTCAGCACCTGCTCGCCCGTGAAAACACCGTTCGCGGCGAAACTGCGCTCGGCCAGCCACAAGCTGCCTTCATTCATCAGCAATATCGTGCTCGCCCGTGTGCCGTAATGAGGGCCGACGATGAACGGCGCCGACAGCAAACGCTCGCGCTCCAATCCGACGCCGGTATCGGGCAAGGCCTTATCTGCCGCCACGCGCGAATCGGCCAGCGCATCGAACAATGCGGTCACGCCGGGATCTGCCGAAGATGGCGCCTGAGTGGCCTCCAGCCATTGCCCCAGTGCCTGGCGCGCGCACTCGACCTTCGGCCACGGCGCGTCCAAATCGCCGTTGGACAAGGCATGCAAGCCCGGTGAAATCGGCTGCCAGCGAAATTCGGGATGATTGCTGGCGAACACCAGCGAATCGCCATCGCCGATGATCAGATTGAAACGGCCGTATTCGGACGCGGACTCCTCCAAATCAGCGAGGAATTCTTCGAGGCTTTGACCGGATTTGACGAATTCATCGACCAGGCTGCCGCGCGAGCGCAACGCCGGACCCTGTGACAGCCCTACTCGTACATTGGTGACTGCGGCCATGCGGCCAGCCCGCGATGCCAGCAGCCAACTGCCACCCTTTTCGATATCACGCCCGCCAAATACTTGCGGCGCATCGCTGTGCGCCTGCGCCGGCTGAGCCGGCCGGGCATGGAATTCATCGCGATTGGCGATCAGCGCAAGGCGGTAGCGGGGGTCGGTTTTCCAGGCGAGGGCAATCAGGCACATGGGGATTTACGGCGTATCGCTCGAGATCATCGGCCTAGCATGGCGCATTGGGCCGCATTGCTCCATACGCGCCATCGCTGCGTTTGCGTGCGACTCATTGGCTGACGCTGCCTCAAGACGGCCCCGAGGCACGTTCATTTTGCGCTTCGCATAATTGTCCGTTTTCGCCATTATAATGACGTTTCCGCCACTGCTATATAGGCCTGGCCAAGACCAAGCTATGCCTACCCCGGGTCCTGCGACCCATCTCCACGGAGCAGTGTCATGAGCAACACACTCAACATTCTCGCCCTCGCCGCCTTGCTGCTGCCGGCCGCTGCCCTCGCCCAATCCGACGATGCCGGCCCGGTCTATACCAAAGGCCAGTACACCGCCGAATTTCATCAGGGCAACCACAAGTGGCGTTTGTTGCCGTTCAACGGGCCGGACCAGGAAATCGACACCAGCGACTGCGCAGCGAAAACGCCTATCCCCGATGGTCTGTGGCTGGTGGTATCGGACATCGATGGCCATCCGCTGCTGCTGGCGCCTTCGACCACACCCTTGCCCGCGGGCGCGAACGACAGCATTGCCCTGCGCGCTTGCGAAAACGCCGAACCCGGCCCTGCGCTGACCGCGCCGCAGGCCTTGATCGATCTTCTGGTCGCCAACACGGGTGCGATTTATGTCAACAACTGAATCGGGATTGCGGTTGGGGGTGCTGGCGCACGATGGCTGCATGCTCTCGAGCATCGCCTCGGTCTGCGATTGCCTGCAGGTGGCGCAGACACTGGCCGACATCCGGCACCCCCACAGCGGGCTGCGCCTGGAAAGCGTGGTATTCGCCGCGCGCGGACAGGAGCGGATACGGACTTCGACCGGATTGGAACTGGGCGGATTCAGCACCGACACCGGCGATCTCGATCTGATCCTGCTACCGGGCATCGTGCATCGCAGCCCGCAGGAGTTGATCGCGAAAGTCGGGCAGATGCAACCGGAAATCGACTTGCTGCGCGAGCGGCACCTGCGCGGAACGATGCTGGCCGGCTCGTGCAGCGGCAGTTTCCTGTTGGCCGAATCGGGACTGCTCGATGGCCATCGCGCCACTTGCAGTTGGTGGCTGGCGACCGCGTTCCGCGCGCATTACCCGGCCGTGAACCTGGAGGCCGATGCGATGGTGGTCGAAGACGGCAGCTTCTTCACCGCTGGCGGCGCCAGCTCGATCCAGGCGCTGATGCTGCGCCTGATCGAAAAAGCCGGAGGCAAGGAACTGGCGCAACAAACCGCACGCTTGCTGCTGATCGATTCCGAACGCCAGAGCCAGGCGCCTTATGTCAGCCAGGCCTTGATGGAGCGGCCGCGCAATTCACTCTCGGAAAAAGCCGAGCATTTTTTGCAGCACGAGCTGCATCGCGAGGTCAGCGTCACTCGCCTAGCCGAACATTGCGGCACCAGCGAGCGCAGCCTGCTGCGGCATTTCCGCGCCCATCACGGCGTCTCGCCGGTCGAGCACATCCAGCACCTGCGCGTGGAACGCGCCAAGGCGCTGCTGGAAACCACGCATTTGAGTTTCGAGGAGATCGTCGAGCGTTGCGGCTACAGCGACAGCGCGAGTTTTCGCAAACTGTTCAAGCGCGCCACGGCGATGACGCCCGGCGACTACCGCGATCGCTACCGGCTGCGGCCCCACTGAGTTTCGCGGCAACGAAAAGCGCGTGAGCGGGAACGTCGGCTCGCTGCGCAAATTCGCCGCCAATGGGCGCGGAACTTTGCAGTTCCGCCGATCAGTACCGCCCCGGCGACGCCCGACCGCAGGCTGAATGCCATGGTCATCCGGCAGATGAGTTCATCTGCGATTGCCCGTCGTTCGGCAATAGTTTTCTCCCGCCCATGAAGGAGGATCTCTCATGAAATTCCGCCATGGTTTTTTCATTGCAGCGCTCTGTGCCACTGGCCTTTCGCCGGCAATGGCCCAGGATACCCAACCCACGCACCAGACCCAGATCGAAGCCCAGAGCGGACCAGTGACTGTACTTTGGGGTCAACCGGCGACATTGCCCAATGCCGCCGACTATTCGGTGAAGATCAGCGATCTGGACCGTGATGGGGATGGCAGGATTTCCCGCAGCGAGGTGCCGCCAAGCCATGCGCTGGCGTCCGAGTTCAAACTGGTCGATCGCAATCACGACGGCTACATCACTGCGGACGAATTGGCGAATTGGCATTGATGCGCTGACCGGCACGCCACGCCTTTAGCGTGGTTGTGTCGCCGAAGCAAATGTACGGCTGTATCGGTGGCAATACCAACGGCCCGCCGGCCGCGTGACTGCGGATCAATTGCGCTCGCCGAACACGCGCATGAACACCATCACGCCCATTCCCCAGAAGCCGTTCAAGAGCAATGCGCCGACGATGATCTTCGGATCCCATCCGCCCGCGAAGGCCATGCCTTTGAGCGGAAACACAATGAACAGCGCCACCGCGCTGGGCAACACCGCGCCCAGGGCAATGGCCTGCAACCAACGCGCCGCGCCACGGGAGCGACCCAGCATCCACCACAGCGCGACGCCCCAAATGCCGCCCCAGAACGCTAGCGACACCACCGAAGGCACGCCCAGCGGCGGCACCGCTTGAAGGTTCCAGGCCGGCTTTGCCACGCGATGGGTCAGGTAGAAAATCTGCAGCAGGCCTTGATGAAAAATCATCGTCGAAAGAAAACCTGCGAGAAAAGCGCGGACTTGAGTCAGCATGGTTCGGCTCCGGAGCGTGAAATGCGTTCATGCTAACGCATGGCCGCTGCGCTTGCCGACGGCGTTAGCATGTGCCATCCGAACACACCACCAGCCATGCGCAAAATCGTGCACATCGACATGGATGCCTTCTACGCCTCGGTCGAGCAGCGCGACGATCCGGCGCTGCGCGGCAAGCCCGTGGTCGTGGCCTGGCGCGGCGCGCGTTCGGTGGTCTGCGCGGCGTCCTACGAGGCGCGCAAGTTCGGCGTGCGCTCGGCGATGCCTGCCGTTCGCGCCGAGCGGCTATGCCCGAAGGCGATTTTCGTGCCGCCGGATTTCCCGCGCTATCGTGCGGTGTCCCGGCTCATTCGCGAGATTTTTCTCCAACATACCGATCTGGTCGAGCCGCTCTCGCTGGATGAGGCCTATCTGGATGTCACCGAAAACAAGCAAGGGCTACCCAGCGCCACAGCGGTGGCCGAAGCGATCCGCCGATCGATCCGCGAGCAAACCCAGCTCACCGCATCGGCCGGAATCGCGCCCAATAAATTCCTCGCGAAAATCGCCTCCGATTGGCGCAAGCCCGACGGCCAATTCGTGGTCAAGCCGCAGGATGTGGAAGCCTTTCTCGCGCCCTTGCCGGTGAGCAAGCTGCCGGGCGTGGGCAAGGTGATGGAAGCCAAGCTCGCGCAATTGGGCATCGCCAGCGTCGGCCAGTTGCGCGCCTTCGGCGAACCCGAACTGCAACGCCGGTTCGGCCGCTGGGGCCAGCGCCTGCATGAGTTGTCGCTGGGCATTGATGAACACCCGGTGCAACCGGACCGGCCGACGCAGCAAATTTCGGCCGAGGATACTTTCGCGCATGATGTGTTCTTGTCCGAAACCGAAGCCACGCTGCGGCAACTCGCGGAAAAAGTCTGGGCTTCGGCGGCGAAGGAACCCGAGCGCATCGGCCGCACCGTGGTGCTCAAACTCAAGACCAGCGATTTTCGCCAGCTCACCCGCAGCCACACTCCGGCCGCACCACCGGCCTCGGCCGAAGACATCATCGCGCTGGCATTGTCGCTGCGCGAGCGTGTCGATCTGCCCTCGCGCACTCGCTATCGGCTGATCGGCGTGGGCCTCGGCAATTTCCGCGATGCCGATGCACTGCCGCCGCAATCCGAATTGTTCGGTCACGAGTGACAGGAAAATTTGCCGCGCACCCGTGAGCGCGCACTTGCATCGCCACCCGTCGGAAAATCCGTGCCTAAGCCGGTACCAGCGACTGCACCACCCGGTTCCGGCCTTGACGCTTGGCGCGCATCAGCGCGCTATCGGCGCGGGCGAGCAAGCAACGTAGATCCTCGCCGTCGGAGATTTGCGCGACGCCCGCACTTAGCGTCCCGTGGATCGGTCCATCACGATGCTCGAATTGGTTGCGGATACGTTCGGCGACCGTAGTGCCGGTTTCCAGCCCGACGCCGATGAGCAACGCGACGAATTCCTCGCCACCAATGCGCGCCACCAGATCGCCATGGCGAACCTGGATGCGGATCAGGCGCGCTGTCGCCTCCAAGACTTCGTCGCCAGCGGCATGGCCGTAGCGATCGTTGACTGCCTTGAAGTGATCCAGGTCCAGGTAAATCAGCGAGACCGGCAGTCCGGCAGCGATCGCCGAATGCAAAACCACATTGGCGTGTTGGTCCCAGCCGGCGCGATTGAGGATGCCGGTCAAGCCATCGGATACCGCGCGATGCTCAAGTTCCGAACGCAACTGCGCCGAGTGGAAAGAAGCGCGCAACCGTGTGCGCCATAAAGCAAAAGCGCCCAAGGCCGCCGCGGCCAGATAAACCACATAGGCCACCCAGGTAGCCAACTCGACGTCCAGTACGAACAGCGCCACCATCGGCGGTACCAGCGCCGAGGCCATGCCGGCGATGAAATGCCGCGCCTCCGACCACAACGGCCCGGTGATCAATACCAACAGGACATAACTGTTGAGCGATGGAATCAGGATGCTTCGATCGAGCGTCATCGACAGACTCTGCCCGATCGAGACCACCAGAACCGCCACGCAAACCCAGGTTGCCAATTGATTACGTGTGCGGGAGTGCCGCGACAACCACCATACCAGCAGCAGCAGCGAAACCACGCACACCCGGTAGATGAACACTTCGACGGCATGCTGCCTGGCCAATACGAAGTCGCTGCCGCCGATCAGAAAGAAAATGACCGCACTGACCAACATCAAACGTCTTACGACCGCCAAACGACGCGGTGTGTAATTCTCCTCCAGCAATGGAACGTGCGCGTCGCTCGCCTCTTCTCTCAATGTCATCGCCCCCACGAATGGCAGTAAGGAATATTGTTCAACTCGACGCAGCCGTTTCTGGTGGCCGAGTATGCCTTCATTCGGCGCGAAGGCTAGCGATGTCAATCACAAATCGGTAACGCACATCGCCCTTGAGCATGCGCTCGTAGGCTTGGTTGATCTGGTCGATGGGAATCAACTCGATGTCGGATGCCACCCCGTGGCTGGCGCAGAAGTCGAGCATTTCCTGAGTCTGCGCGATGCCGCCGATCAGCGAGCCGACCAGCTTGCGCCGGCGCATGATCAAGGCACTCGGCTCCAGTGCGGCCGGCTTGTTCGGCACGCCAAGCAGGACCATCGTTCCATCCACCTTCAGCAAATTCAGGTAGGCGTTGTAGTCATGCGGCGCCGAAACGGTGTCGATGACGAAATCGTATTGCCCGGTGCGTTGTTGAAACACCGCGCCATCGCCGGTCGCGGCAAAATCCACCGCGCCCAGTGCCAGCGCATCGTCATGCTTGGACGGCGAGGTGCTGAGCACCGTCACTTTCGCGCCCATCGCGGTGGCGATCTTCACCGCCATGTGCCCGAGCCAGCCCAATCCGACCACCGCGACTTTGTCGCCGGCCTTGACACCGTAATGACGCATCGGTGAATACGTCGTGATGCCCGCGCAGAGCAAGGGCGCGGCGCGGTCGAGCGGAATCGCCTCGGGAATCGAGAGCACATAAGACTCATCGACGGTGATTCGCGTGGAATAGCCGCCGAATGTCGGCGTCACGCCGTCGCGCTCCACGCCGTTGTAGGTCATGGTCGGACGCTGGTCGCAATATTGTTCTTCATGTGCAAGACATTGCGGGCACTCGCGGCAGGAATCGACGAAACAACCCACGCCCACCGCATCGCCCACTTTGAATTTGCTCACCGCACTGCCGACCTGCGCCACGCGGCCGACGATCTCATGACCGGGCACGATCGGGAAACGCGAAAAACCCCATTCATCACGGGCCAAATGGATGTCGGTGTGACACACACCGCAATACAGGATGTCGATCAGCACTTCATTGGCGCGCGGCAAGCGGCGCTCGATGGTGAAAGGCGCCAACAAAGATTTGGCGGTGACGGCAGCATAAGCACGCGTAGTCAGCATGATGAGAGCTCCGCAAATTGACCGCTCATTCTATCTCGCTGTTCTCGAAAAATGCTTGTCATGATGTGCAATATCGCGCGTTGCGCAGGATCGCGAACAAGCGATATACAAAAGTATCAGCGTTGTTGCCAATAGCGATTTCGCGTCAATATTTTGACAAACAGTTTGGAAACAAATTGCTCAACAGGCTGCCATCAACAACAGTCATGCGATGCGATCTTCGAATCAACATTGCCTGCGGCGAAAGCAGCACTGTAGGTATTTTCCTTACACGCGATTTGCCATGACACTCGGCCAATCGCGCGAACGCATTCCTTGTCGATGCCAGGAAACGTCAAGAGTCTGAATCAACGGACACTACGGCTGGATGCTTGCTGCAACCTTCGTTCGTCGGTTCCGAACACGCGCGCAGCCATCGCATGCCATCACGTTTCCGACAGCGCTTACTTGGCTTGGCTTTACTGGCTTGGCTTTACTGGCTTGGCGAAACACTGCGCCGCCAAGGCGGACCGGCAGCGATGATGCGCGACTGTACCGGGCAATCCATGCGATGCGCATCGGGCAGATAGCCGGTACTGAGCAGGAACTCGCTAACAATCTGCCCGCCGGTGAAACGAAACGTACGCTTGAACAAGGCCTGCCATTGCAGCGCGTCGCGCGGATGATGGGCATCGAGCCAGGCGGCGAAGCTTCCCCACTGCTCCTGCAATTGCAAAATGCGGCCGGCGTTGGCGATGGCAGCGTCGATCTTGAGCCGGTTGCGGATGATGCCGGCGTCCATCAGCAACCGCTGGCGATCGGCCTCGCCGTAAGCGGCCACGCGGGCGATATCGAAACCTTCGTAGGCACGAAAAAATCCTTCGCGCTTTTTCAGGATGGTCAGCCACGACAATCCAGCCTGATTGATTTCGAGCACCAGGCGCTCGAAAAGAACATTATCGTCGCGCACCGGAAATCCGTATTCGTTCTCGTGATACGGACCATGCCAGGGATGGCCGGGAGCGATGTCGCAATAGGCGCTCATGAAATCACTGCATCAGGCCGGATGAGTCTCGGCAAATCTGTCGCGGCAAGACAACGCGCCCATTGGCGGGCAGTCGAACACTCCCTGATCCGATCACCGCCGGTCACTTGCCTTTGCGCTCGAGCATCGACTTGAGGTTGGCGAACGGATTGCCGGTGGCGGCGGCCGGTTTGTCCTCGGCGCTGAGCGCACTGCCGCCGGTGTAATCGACCTGACGAGAATGTTCGTTGTCGTGGCAATACAGGCACAGCAATTCCCAATTGCTGCCATCGGGCGGATTGAAATCGTGGTCGTGGTTCCGGTGATGCACGGTCAGTTCATGCAGGTTGGCGCGGGTGAACTCGCGCGCGCAACGCCCGCAGATCCACGGATACATTTTCAGCGCCTGCTCGCGGTAACCTTTTTCGCGCTGCGCGGCATCGCGCCGGGCCTGGGCGACGATCCGGTCGAGCTTGTCGTGGTCGATGCTGGATTTTCCGGCGGTCATGACGCGTATCCGAAGTTGCCACTGCCAACGATAGCGCAGCAGCCGGCGCTTGTCCGCCACCGGCCAGGCGAGATTCGGCCGATGCGGCGTCTGGGCTAAAATCGCGTTTTCCCAGTTCAGGTTGCAACGCCATGCCTTCTTTTGACGTCATCTCCGAAGTTGACAAGCACGAGCTCACCAACGCGGTCGATACCGCCAATCGCGAGTTGGGCAATCGTTTCGATTTCAAGGGCAGCGACGCCCGCTTCGAGCTCGATGAATTCGTCGTGACCCAATCGGCGCCGAGCGATTTCCAGCTCAAGCAGATGCTCGACATCCTGCGTGGCCGGCTGGTGACTCGCGGCATCGACATCCGCTGTCTCGATATCGCCGATCCGGAAATCAACCTCGCCCAGGCCAAACAGAAAATCACGATCAAGCAAGGCATCGAGCAGAAGATCGCCAAGAAAATCGTCGCGGCGATCAAGGACGCCAAGCTCAAGCTCGAGGCGCAGATCAACGGCGACAAGCTGCGCATCACCGGCAAGAAACGCGACGACTTGCAAACCGCGATCGCATTGCTGAAAAACACCGAGTTCGAGTTGCCGCTGCAGTTCGAGAATTTCCGGGATTGATGCATGACGCCCATAGGGCATGCATAGGGTGGGCGTAAGGTGGGCTGTAGGGTGGGCTTAAGCCCACCTTACGGCAGTTCGAGAATTTCTGGGATTGATGCAGGCAAGAGCGACATGCTCATGCCATCGATGACGTCTTTTTCAAACGCATTCGCCCTATTGGTTCAGGCGTCGATCAACGCAAGGTGGGCGTAGGGCGAGCTATAAGGTGGGCTACAAGGTGGGCTTAAGCCCACCCTACGGCAGTTCGGTAATTTCCAAGCAACGTAGCGTGGGCTGTGGGTACGCGTCGGGTGGGCTGTAGGGTGGGCTTAAGCCCACCATCACCATCACCATCACCACCACCAACCCTCACACCCGAAACAACGCCCCGAGATCCTCCGCCCCCAACACTCGCCACGCGCCCGGTTCCAGGTCGCCCAAGGCCAGCCCGCCCATCGAGACCCGTTGCAGCGTTTGCACATGATTGCCCACCGCCGCGAACATCCGGCGCACCTGGTGGTAGCGGCCTTCGATCAGCGTGATTCGTGCCTGGCGCGGCGTAATCGCCTCCAACTGCGCCGGGGTCAGCGGCTGCGTTTCCGATTCCAGCATCAGCGTGCCGCTGGCGAAAATGGCCGCTTCATCGCCACGCAAATCATCGGCGAGCGTGACCGCATAAACTTTTGGCAAATGCGCCTTGGGCGAAGTGATTCGGTGCAGCAGCGCGCCATCGTCGGTCATCAGCAACAGGCCCGAGGTATCGCGATCGAGCCGCCCCACCGACGACAACACCGGATTGCGCAGCCGGTAACGCGGCGGCAACAAGTCGTAGATCAGACGCCCGCTGTCCTTGGTCGAACAGGTGTAGCCAACCGGTTTGTTGAGCATGATGATCAACCCCTGCGCCGGATCCAGCGGCTGGTCATCGACGAGGATGTTCTCGTGCTCGGCGCTATCGTCCGGGCCGAGCGTGCTGCCATCGACGCGCGTGACCCAGCCATTGCGCAGCATCAGGCTGACTTCCTTGCGGCTGCCGTAACCGAGATTGGCGAGCAGTTTGACCAGTTTCATGCGCGCGCCTTGACCGCTTCGATCACTTTGAATCCCTCTTGTTCGATGACCGTGCGCACAGTGGCGAAACCTTTCGCCAACACGTGCTCGTAAGGCAGGTGCCGGTTGGCCACCAGCCATAGACGCCCGCCCGGCAGCAGTGCCGCCGCCGCAGCGGCGATGAATGCCATGCCCAGCTCCGGCTGATCGGCGCGGCCTTGATGAAACGGCGGATTGCTGACGATGAAATCGTAGCGATGCGGCAGGCCCGTGGTCACATCGTGCCAATGAAAATCCAACGCGACCGCTCCCGCGTGCACCGCCAGATTTTGCCGCGCCAGATCCAATGCACTGGCTTGCGCTTCGTACAAATCGAGTGCGGTAACTTGGGGGCAACGCGCCAGCATTTCCGCCGACAAATAACCGAAACCCGCACCGAGATCGGCGCCGCGCCCGGCCAGGTCCGACGGCAAATGCTCGGCCAATAATTTCGAGGCGGCATCGATGCGGTCCCAGGCGAACAAGCCCGGGCGGCTCAGAAACCGGCCTTCGGCGATTGGCCGTGGCGCATCGAGCGAGGCCCACTCAGCGATTTGTGCGGAATCGATCGCGGCCGGATCGGCCACCGTCCAGAACACCCGGCATTTGTTCTTGGGCAGGCTTTGCACATTGCCCGCCAAGCGTTGCAGATCGGCCTCGCCCGAACGCGCACCTTCGGTATTGAGCATGCTCGCCACCAACACGCTGCCGGGCGCGGTGCGTTGCAGCGCGCGCGCAAACAAGGCGCGTGCCTGCTCGCGTTGTCGTGGTGGCAACAGCAGCACCAGTTCGAAGTTTTTTTCGGTTGCGTTCGACACCCGCAATCCGCTGCGCTCGAGCGCATCGACAAAGGGCCGGAAATCCTGCTCGCAAACCAGATCAGGCGATGCGAAGCGGCTCAAGGACGAACCCGCGCGCGCCTGCATGAACAAGGCTCGGCCATCGCCCGGCCACGCCAGCGTGCCGGTGGCGAAGGGCAGCAACAAGGTATCGAGCGCCGCGTCCGACACGGCACCGAAAGCGGAATGGGCACTCAAGACAAGAACTCCGCCAACGATGGGAAAGCGGCGATTTTACACCGCCGATGCGCGCGGCTTTGGGTCCTGGCATGCACGCGGCCAAGACCCGCGCAGCATCGAGCCAAACACGGCGCGATCAACCGCCCTGCAAATGGCCCATGTAGGTGCGAATGCGCCGGGCGTTCGCGCCGATGTCGCTACGGCCCACGCGCGAGAGCGAGCGCACATCGACCACGCTGCCCTTGCCCTCGGCGCGGATGCGCACCACCACATCGTCCTTGAAGCCGAACATCAAGGTGGTCGCGGTGGCCTCGATCCGGCCCGAACCGGCATCGGCGGCGACAATCTCCCAGCCCATCGCACGCGCGCTGTCGAGCGCCCTGGCAAAGACGGCCTTCGGCGGTGCCTTGAGCCGCAAGGGCACGACTTTGGGATAAGCGGCGCGCTGTTGCGCGGCGATCTCCTCGCCACCGTATTCGACCGGATTGGGTGCATCGGCGCGCAAGGGCAGGATGGCCACGAACTGCGGCGGATCCCGGGTGTCGGTGCTGATGTCGTGAATGGGCGGCAGCGCGCGCGCCTGTTGCAATTGCCACCAGGGCACGCCGGCCGCCAGCCCGCCGATCACCACCGCGCCCACCAGCGCGGCCAGCCCGGTGCGGCGGATCTTTCCGACCGTCATCAACAACAATCCCGATACCGCCGCGGCGAGCGCGGCATAGGCGGCGTAGCGCATGATTTCGAAGCCGATCGGGAACGGCCACAGGTTCAGTCGCACGCCGGGGCCGGCGAACAACAACGCAAAAGCAGCGAGCAACGCGAGCGAGAGCGGAATCCTGGAAAACTTCATGGAGGCCATCCAGCAAGGAGTGCCGGGCGAGTGTCGGATATTTCAAGGCCAGCGGCAAATTGCCTGGAAACAGTCGCTCAATGTGAAAACGTCCTCCACATCGAGCCGCGGCACCGTTTGCTATGCTCGGGACACCCTTCCCCAGCACGACTTCTATCGCCTCATGAAAGCCGTCATCTACCACAACACCCGTTGCAGCAAATCGCTAGAGACGCTTGATCTTCTGCGCGAACACCTGATCGAGCCCGAGATCGTCAATTACCTGGAAACACCGCCGTCACGAGACGAACTCGAACGCATCCTGGGCCTGCTGGGCAAGCCAGCGCAGGCCATCGTCCGGTTTTCCGAACCACTGTGCCAGGAACTCGGCATCACAGCGCAGGATCAACGCAGCAATGATGAATGGATCGACACCCTGCTCGCGCATCCGATCCTGATCGAACGCCCGATCGTGGTGATCGATGAACGCGCCGCGCTCGGCCGTCCGCCGGAAAACGTACTGTTGATCATGTAACGGCGTGATGTAGCTGCACGCACGACCCACGAAGAAATCACACGCCCAGCCGGTCGCGCAGGTCGTACCAGAGCGCGCCCAATGCCGTGAGCGGCACACGGAAGTGCCGGCCGCCCGGGAACGGATAGTGAGGCAAACGCTCGAACGCCGAGAAGCGCTCGGCCTGGCCGCGAATGGCCTCCGAAAGCACACGGCCGATCAAATGCGTGAAAGTGATGCCGTGGCCGGAGCAGCCTTGCGAATAATAGATGTTGTTTTCCAGGCGGCCGACCTGCGGCAGGCGCGAGAGCGTGAGCAGGAAATTGCCGGTCCATCCGAAATCGATCTTCACGCCCTCGAGTTGCGGAAAGGTCTTTTCCAGATTGGGACGGATGATCGATTCGACGTGCTTGGGATCGCGCGCGCCGTAGATCACGCCGCCGCCGAAAATCAGACGCTTGTCGGCTGATAGCCGGTAGTAGTCGAGCAGGAAGTTGTTGTCTTCCACGCAATAATCCGACGGCAGGATCTCGCGCCAGCGCTCGCCCAACGGCTCGGTGGCGACTACCTGCGTGCCGCAGGGCATGGACATGCTGGCGAGCTTGGGCTCCAGGTCGCCGATGTAGGCATTGCAGGCCACGATCACGAATTTCGCTTTGACCTGGCCGGTTTGCGTGCGCACGATCGGGCTCGCGCCGCGCTCGATCTTGATCGCCGCCGAATCCTCGAAGATTTTGCCGCCGAGACTTTCCAGCGCCGTCGCCTCGCCCAACGCCAAATTCAATGGATGAAAATGCCCGCCGCTGCGATCGACCAGGATCGCCTCGTAGGCATCGGTGCCGATGAACTGATGCACCTCGCTGCGATCGTGCATCGACAATTGCTTGTGCCCGTATTGCTCCCACAGCGCCTTGTGTTCTTCCAGCGCCTTGACCTTGTTGTGGGTCTTGGCCGCATACACGCCGCCGTCCTTCAAATCGCAATCGATACCGTATTTGGTTACGCGCTCACGGATGATCTGCGCGCCCTCGAAGGCCATCGCGCCCAGCGCCTGCGCGGCCTGCTTGCCGTGGTTGGCTTCGATCACGTCCATGTCGCGCGAGTAGCTGTGCACGATCTGCCCGCCGTTGCGGCCCGATGCGCCCCAACCGACTTTGGCCGCCTCCAGCACCACTACCTTGAAACCGGCTTCGGCCAGGTGCAGACCCGACGATAGTCCGGTGTAACCGGCGCCAACGATGCAGATGTCGGCCTCGATGGCGCCTTCCAGCATCGGGCGCGCCGGTTGAGGATTGGCCGAGGCGGCGTAGTAGGAAGGAGCGTGCTGCATTTTCGGCATGACAGACCAAACCCTGAAAAGAAAATATCCGTACAAGTGAGCCACGAAACACCGGCGCAGGCAATCGAAGCCGCCGATGCCTTCCCCGCCCCGGCCGACTCCTGCCGAAAACGCGTGCCACGCATGCGAATACGGGCGCCGATTCCTGGCGATGGTGGAAGGATCGGCCAATCACCGCCCACGCGATCAAGGCCATGCGATATGACCTTTTTATTCATCTTTTCCCGTACCCGGGAATGATGGCCGAGAGCAACCCATACTTCGACGCCGACCTCGATACCCTGGCCTCGGAATGCCGACGAATGGCGCGAGAGCTGCGGACTCCGGCGCACACCGCCGAGGAACGGATACAGCGAATGGAAATTTCCGCTCTGTTGCTCGACGCGGCGGCGCAGCGATTCGCGCCCGCTCCCGCCAGCCAGACCACGCGATGGGCTGGGGCCATGCACGATCCCGCCGATTTCGTCGATTCGCATCTGGCGTCCTATCAGGAACAGGCCAAGCAGATTCGTTACCGCATTCTGATGCGCGCCACCAACGCGGTCTTCGGGGCCAAGGCCCAGGACTGGATCAGGGAGAGCTGGCTCGGCGACCCCATAACGAAGACTTACGAGATCGCCCAGGACAGCGACGAAGGGCTACGGCGAGTGCTGGTGCATCTGGCGGCGCTACGGCGTTGATAGCTCGACAAACGCAAGGGCGACTGGCGATGTCCGAAGGCATTACCGTCGGCGCCCGATGTCCGTCTCCGATCGCTGCAACTACGAACAACTCCCAGCCGCAGCGCAGGCCCATGCCCGGGCGATGCACGATGCGATCGTTCGATCTGAGAAGATGCATATCCTCACCGCACCGCGCCACCGGCCCGTTCAACGGTCGCGCAGGCGATGCCCACATTCTTGCGACGCCTTCTCGGACACCCCATGCAACGTATTCAATTCCAACTGGAACGCGACTACATCGAACTCAACCAATTGCTCAAACTGGTCGGCCTGTGCGACAGCGGCGGCGCCGGCAAGGCGTTGGTCGCCAGCGGTGCGGTATCGGTGGATGGACAGGTCGAGCTGCGCAAGACCTGCAAGATACGCGCAGCCCAAATCGTCACCATCGACGATGTCGAAATCCATGTCCTGAGTTGAGTTTTCGCAACACAGCACCCGGATTCATAGCGCGCGTTGCACCCGGCGGGTTTTCGCCAATGCGAGGATCGTCTCGCGCTCGTCCGCGGCGGCCTTGTGCCAACGCAGAATCTCCGACAGTTGGCGGCCACAGCCCAGGCACACGTCGTGCTCGTCCAGGCAGCAATTGCGCACGCACGGCGATGGCGGCAACACAGCGGTCGAATCGTCACTCTGGCTCGTCATATCCAATTGCAATGGTGTGATCGAATATCCGGAAGAATTCGGGACGCTCCGAAAACCGCACTCTCGCCCATGAAGACAGCTTGCGAATCGTTGCGCAATGACCGCGGGCCATGCAGGCCGACATTCGCGGCACTTTATGCCGCTAGCGACCCGTATTCCAGCGATATCGCCGTGGCCGCGATCGATGCGGCCGACCGGCATCGACAATGATCCGGAACCCATGCGCCGCGAAGGAATTGAGGTATAAATCACCCGCGCCTTCTTGCCGCAGGCATTCCACAGCAAGGCGCCGCCCATTCCAGCAAACCAACAGGAGCTTGCAATGAACGACCTCCTCCAATTCTGGTTGCCCATCCTCGTTACCGCCGTGCTGGTATTCATCGCCAGCAGCCTGATCCACATGGTGTTCAAGTGGCACAACTCCGATTACCGGAAGCTGTCGAACGAAGACGACGTGCGTGCGGCGATTCGTGCCGGTTCACCCAAGCCGGGGCAATACGTGCTGCCGCATTGCGCGGACATGAAGGCCATGCAGGCCGTGGAAATGCGGAAGAAATATAACGAAGGGCCGATCGGTTTTCTGACGCTAAAGAAAAACGGCCCGCCCGCCATGGGCAGTGCGCTGACCCAGTGGTTCGTGCTCAACCTGCTGGTCGCAACGATCGCCGCGGCCGTCGCCCTGAAAGTCTATGGCCTTCAAGGCAGCGCCCATTACGCCGGACATCTGGTCGGCATCCTCAGCTTCCTGACATACGCCGGCGGCAGCGTGCAGGCCGGCATCTGGATGGGCAAACCCTGGATCAGCGTGGCCAAGGATCTGCTCGACGCGGCGATCTACGCGATCATCAGCAACCTGGTGTTCTGGTACTTGTGGCCTTGATGGCCAACGAGCGGCGGCAACGTCAGGAAAATTCCATTCGCTAACCTGGCGTTGCCCGCTCCACTCTTCCCGTACGGTGGGCTGAAGCCCACCCTACAGCCCACCTACACCCGCCCTACATCTCTTCCCGTACGGTGGGCTGAAGCCCACCCTACAGCCCACCTACACCCGCCTACATCTTTTCCCGTAGGGTGGGCTTAAGCCCACCTTCCACCTTCCACCTTCCACCTTCCACCTCCTGTCTCCCGCCGCCCACCGCCCACCACCACAAACAATTTCACTCGCCGCTCCAGATCTCCCCCGAACGAACACAGCCACCCCAATTCACCGGCAGACGCCCATCCCGCACATAGCGATGGAACGACGAATACGGCCACTGCGACACACACTCGACCAATCCATGTTTGACCGGGTTGTAATGGATGTAGTCCACATGCGCGGCCAGGTCGTGCTCGTCGCGTAAGAGATGTTCCCAATAGCGGCGTTGCCATAACCCTCGCTCACGTTTGCGGCGGCGCGAACGGCGCACACTCTCGCCAGCAGGCAGGCTCGCCGAGAAAGCCGCCTTGATGCCCGCCCAACGCAACGCGTAATCCGAATCTCCGGACGGCAGCACCCAGAGACAATGCAAATGATCGGGAAGAACGACCACCGCCGTCATTTCGAAGGGCCTCGCCTGCCGCACCGTCTGGAATGCCCGGCGCAGCTTGTCGATGTGATCGGTCAACAGCGACGTGCCGCGTTCGGCCACCGCCACGGTGAAGAAATACGCCCCACCCGGAATCCAGATTCGTCGATAGTTCGGCATCCATGCAGCATGAATCCCTGCGCCACAAACAACAGGCGGGGATTGACACAAGGGTGGGTAGGGATAATTCGGTTTTTGGTGATGGGTTGTGAGGCGTGAGAGGTGGAAGATGAAAAGTCGGAAAGGTGGGCTAAAGCCCACCCTACGCCCGTCCTATCGCTCTCTTCCCTTGTTGGGTGGACTGTAGGGTGGGCTTCAGCCCACCATTACCACCCAATTACGACATCACAAAACACCTTCGCCATCGAATGGATTCAATCCGCCTCGAACCATTCCTGTTTCAATACCACCCTTATGAGCGAGGTGGACGAAGTGGAAAGGTGGGCTAAAGCCCACCCTACGGCCATCCTACAATCCATGCCGCAAACGGGAAGGCGTGATTCCTCTCCGCGTCGCGCCGCCGGCCCATTCAACGGCCGCGCGGCGCGACGCTCTCATCGCCACACCTCCCTCCCGGGATGCTTCATGCAGCGTATCCATTTCGATTCGAACGCGGCCATATCGAACTCGGGCGACTTCCCTGGCTCACGCCGGACTGTGCAACCGCCAGCGCCGACAAGGCACTGATCGCCAGCGGTGCGGTGTCGGTGAACGGCGCGATCGAACTGCGCAAGATCTGCAAAATCCGCACGGCCCAAATCTCACCACCGGCGATGTCGAAATTCACGCCAATCAACAAAGTCAATGAGTGCATCGCGCCGATTCCTTGCACGCTTCGATGGATGCGATGCCGCTCAAATCTTCAGCTCTCCGTTCTCGATGATCGCCTTGCCATCGAGCGTGACGGTGCTTCCGGGCAGATAGACCGTCATGCCGTAGGAAACGGAATTGTCGCCGCCCGCCCAGGTGTTGTTGCCGGCGCCGACGGTGATCGTCCCGGCCGGAACCCAACTGCCGACCTGGCTGCTCGCAGGCAGTTTGACGCTGGGATTGATGCCCAGATCGACGAAGCCGAACAGATTCTTGCGGGCATCGGGCACCGCATCGTAATCGGCCTTGTATTCGGCGTAGCCCGGCCCGGAGCCGGTCATCGACGTCAGTTTTCCACCCGCGAAAGTGAGCGTGAGATTGTCGATCTGCTTGCCGCGGTAGAAATCCTTCGTGTGGACGATCTTGCCCTCGGCGGAGCCGGGCACGGGCGTGGTATAGACCTCACCGGCCGGCAAATAGACCGCCACGGCGGCGCCGCCTTTTTTCATGTCCTGCGCCGAGATGACGCCATCGCTCACCAAGACCGGACGCGCCTGCACACGCACCTTGAAATCGGTGCCATTGGGGTTGCTGATGTGCAGATCATTGCCGGCCGCCAATGTCGTCTTCACCTGCTCACCGCGCGTCTGCAAATCGGCGAAGTCGATGTTGACGCCTTCCCAGAACATCTTCGACAGATCGTCCTGTGACATCTGGTAGCGGGTCGCGCGCCACGCGGTCGGATAGAACCCGTTGCCCAGTTCGACGGTGCGCACGTTGCGCTTGATGAATTCCTTGCCGACCGCTTCGTTGGCCTTGCCGCGTGCGGCCAGGCGATTGGGATCGGCGCCTTCGAACAAATCCTCAGCCATGCTGTCGCTGACGGTAATGATCGCGTTGACCATGCCCGCCAGCTTCATGCCGGCCGCGTCGGTTTGCGCATCGTATTTGTCCGGCACATCGAAAAACAGGCGCTTGCTCAAACGGTCGCTGCCGTATTCGACCAGCGGGAATGCGCCGGCCTTGCGAACATTGACGGCGATGTCCTCGAGCAGTTCCGCGTCCTGCATCTGCCCGGCGACGAGCACGATCTCGCCCTCTTTGACACCCGCGTTGGCGACCAGTCGCTGCGCCAGTTGTTCGAAGTCGATCGGCGGCTTCTTGCTCGCCTCCATGGGCTGTGGCGCGTTGGCAGGAGTCGATGCGGCGGCCGGCACACTGGCGGTCTTGGTCAGATCCACCGCGGCAGTGGCCGGAGTCTCGGTACGCTTGCAGGCGATCAGCGGTGTGCATAGGACAAGGGCAGACACGATCGCAACGAATCGATGGTTCATGGCAAAGCTCCTTCCTGGGATGCGACTAGGCAAACGCAGTCACAGGCCCGTGGCGGTCAAAAGCGCGCCTTTCCGCCATCGCCGGGGTTCGGATTCCGTCATCTGGCGGTTCATGCCGCAGTTCAGCGGCCCGGAGTAGCTTGGACTCGGGGCGAATCCGCAGTCCGATTCGCCCATCGCTCGATTGCCGGCGCGCCACACTCGCGAACAGCCGCCTGCATCGAGTCATCAGGACCAGTCAGAGAGGAGTCCGGTCATGAGAGCGCTCTTCATCGGCGGCAAGGTGGACAATTTCGAATTGGATCTGCAAGACAGCAAGGATCCGCCCGCACGTTATCCCGAAAGCTCCGGCAGCGGCATGCATCGCTACAAGCTGTATCGCACCGCGCGCCGTGGCGGCGAGGTGCTTTACGCGGTTTATGTGGTTCCGGAAATGGCCAACGATGACGTGGATCGCATCATCGCCGAGCGCGGTTATGAACGGCGGTTTGGCGGGTGATGGTGTTGCGGCGTGCTTTGTATTCGCCGCCCGATTCCCGATCGAGTCCGAAATCCCATCACCACGAAATCAAGCCATATCGAAATTTTCTTATCGACCCGTCTCATCTCGACTTCGAGACAGTCATTGTGAATGAAAAAAGGGCGGCCAATGGCCGCCCTTTCGTTCAAATCCGCAGTGCGAATCACACGCCAACCGGATTGGCTTTCTCCGGATCGATCTTGTACTGCTTGATCGCTCGCGCGACATCCTTGGCGCTCATCTTGCCCTCGGCGGCCAATGCGGCGATCGCGGCGTGGGCGATGTAGTAGCGATCGACCTCGAAGAACCGGCGCAGATTGGCACGCGTGTCGGAGCGGCCGAAACCGTCGGTGCCGAGCACGGTGTATTTCATCGGCACGAAGGCGCGGATCTGGTCGGCGAACGCACGCACGTAATCGGTGGCGGCGATGGCTGGACCCTGGCGGTTTTCCAGGCACTGGGCGACATGCGATTTGCGCGGCTCGGATTCCGGATGCAGGCGGTTCCAGCGTTCGACATCGAAACCATCGCGGCGCAGTTCGGTGAAGCTGGGGCAGCTCCAGATATCGCTGGTGACGCCGAAGTCCTTGTCGAGCAATTCGGCGGCGGCGATGGCCTCGCGCAGGATGGTGCCGCTGCCGAGCAACTGCACGCGCAGCTCGCCCTTTTTGGGCTTGCCCGCGTCCTTGAACAAATACATGCCCTTGAGGATGCCCGGTTCCGCACCGGCCGGCATTTCCGGATGAACGTAGTTTTCGTTCATCAAGGTCAGGTAGTAATAAACGTCTTCCTGATCGGTGAGCATGCGGCGCATGCCGTCCTGCACGATGACCGTGACTTCGTAACCGAAGGTCGGGTCATACGGTTTGCAATTGGGAACCGCGCCGGCCATCAGATGCGATTGGCCGTCCTCGTGTTGCAGGCCTTCGCCGTTGAGCGTGGTGCGTCCGGCCGTGGCGCCGAGCAGGAAGCCGCGCGCGCGCATGTCGGCGGCCTGCCAGGTGCTGTCGCCGATGCGCTGGAAGCCGAACATCGAGTAGAAGATGAAGAACGGCAGCATCGGCTGGTTGTTGCTGCTGTAGCTAGTGGCCGCGGCCAGCCAGGAACAGAACGCACCGGCCTCGGTGATGCCTTCCTGCAAAACCTGTCCGGCTTCGTCTTCGCGGTAGTACATCAACTGGTCGGCATCGACCGGTTTGTACTTCTGGCCGAACGGCGCGTAGATGCCGATTTGCCGGAACAAACCTTCCATGCCGAAGGTGCGCGCCTCATCGGCGACGATCGGCACCACGCGCGGACCGACCTGCTTGTCGCGCAGGATGATATTGAGCGTCTGCACGAACGACATGGTCGTGCTGATCTCGCGTTCGCCGCTGGATTTGAGCAGACGTTCGAAGGTGCTCAGTTCGGGCACTGGCAGCGACAGATCGGTCTTCGGCCGGCGTTGGGGCAGCGAACCGCCGAGCGCGGCGCGGCGCGCCTTGAGGTACTGGATTTCCGCCGAATCTTCGCCCGGGTGATAGAACGGCACTTCCGGCAGTTGCTCGTCGCTGACCGGAATCTGGAAACGATCGCGGAACGCGCGCACCGACACATCGTCGAGCTTCTTGGTCTGGTGAGTCGGATTGAGCGATTCGCCCGCCGCGCCCATGCCGTAGCCCTTGACGGTCTTGGCCAGGATCACGGTCGGCTGGCCCTTGTGCGCCACCGCGCTGGCGTAGGCGGCATAGACCTTGTGCGGGTCGTGACCGCCGCGATTGAGACGGCGGATGTCGTCGTCGGACAAGTGCGAAACCATCTGCAAGGTTTCGGGATATTTGCCGAAGAAATGCTCGCGCGTGTAGGCGCCGCCGAACGCTTTGCAATTCTGGTATTCGCCGTCCACCGTCTCCATCATCACCTTGCGCAGCAAGCCGTTGGTATCGCGCGCCAATAGCGGATCCCAGTAGCTGCCCCAGATGAGTTTGAGCACGTTCCAGCCGGCGCCACGGAAGTTGCCTTCCAGCTCCTGGATGATCTTGCCGTTGCCGCGCACCGGGCCATCGAGTCGTTGCAGATTGCAGTTGATCACGAAGATCAGGTTGTCCAGGCCTTCGCGTCCGGCCAGGGAGATTGCGCCGAGCGATTCGGGCTCGTCGGTTTCGCCATCGCCCAAAAAGCACCAGACCTTGCGATCGGACGGCGGCAACAGGCCGCGGCCTTCGAGGTATTTGAAAAAGCGCGCCTGGTAGATCGCGCTGATCGGGCCCAGGCCCATCGACACGGTCGGCGTCTGCCAGAACTCGGGCATCAGCCACGGATGCGGATAGGAACTGATGCCCTGCCCGTCCACTTCCATGCGGAAGTTGTCGAGCTGGTGCTCGCTGATGCGGCCTTCGAGGAAAGCGCGCGCGTAGATGCCCGGCGAACTGTGGCCCTGGATGTAGAGCAGATCGCCCGGATGTTCGGGCGTGGGCGCACGCCAGAAATGATTGAAGCCGACATCGTAGAGCGTGGCGGAACTGGCGAAGCTGGCGATGTGGCCGCCGAGTTCATAGGGCTTGCGGTTGGCGCGCACCACCATCGCCATCGCGTTCCAGCGGATGAGGCAGCGGATCTTCCACTCCATGTGCGCGTCGCCGCTGGAAGGCGTTTGCAGATGCGCGGGAATGGTGTTGACGTATTCGGTGGTCGGCTCGAACGGCAATTGCACGCCGGCGCGACGAGTCAGTTCGACCATGCGCTCGAGCAATTCGTGCGCGCGTTCGGGGCCATCGTGATCGAGCACCGCCTTGAGCGATTCGAGCCACTCGCGGGATTCGTTCGGATCGCGGTCGTTGTCGATGATGTCGTTCAGCCAACTCATTTCAGCTCCTCTCGCCGCGCGCTCGCGCAGCCATTGCAAGTCTTCAGCCGCACAGTTTAGCCCAAGGGTCGGCAAAGAACCTTGCCGGACCCCTCGGTACACCGATAGCAGCGTTTATGTGCCGAACGCGGTGCGAATCTGCGCTTCGACCGCGGCGATGGCGGTCATGTTGACCACGCGGCGCACGCTGGCCGCAGGTGTGAGCACGTGCGCTGGTTTTGCCATACCCATCAGCACGGGACCGATGCCGATGCCATCGGACATGACCCGGCTCACGTTGTAAGCGGTATTGGCGGTATCGAGATTGGGCAAGACCAGCAAGTTCGCACTGCCGGTCAAACGCGAATCGGGAAGCATGCGATCGCGGATCTCGGCCTTGAGCGCGGTATCGACGTGCATTTCGCCATCGACCTCCAGCTTGGGGCTGCGTTCGCGAATGATCGCCAACGCTTGCTGCATTTTTCGTGCATTGGGCGTGTCGGAGGAACCGAAATTGGAATGGCAGACCAACGCCACCTTGGGATGGATGCCGAACAACTTCAGGCGGAACGCCGCCTGCAAGGCCGACTCAGCGATCTGCTCGGCGCTCGGGTCGTACTGAACATGCGTGTCGGTGAAAAACAACGGACCTTTGTCGCTGATCACCGCCGACAAGGCCGACAAGGATTTCACTCCCGGCGCAAGTCCGATCACGTCCACCACATGCTTGAGCTTGCCCTGGTAGCGGCCGACCAAGCCGCACAGCATCGCATCGGCATCGCCGCGCTTGACCATCAATGCGGCGATCACCGTGCTGCGCGAGCGGACGATGGCCTTGGCCGTGGATGGCGACACGCCGCGCCGCGCCATGATCTGGTAGTAATGCTGCCAATACTCGTTGAAGCGCGAATCGTCGTCCGGATTGGTCTGCTCGAAATCCACACCCGCGCGCAGACGCAGGCCCAAGCGCTTGATGCGCCGTTCGATCACCGCCGGACGGCCGATCAGGATCGGCAGCGCCAGGCCTTCATCGACCACGGTCTGCACCGCGCGCAGGACGGTTTCTTCCTCGCCTTCGGCGAACGCCACGCGCTTGATGTCGGCGCGGGCGCGATCGAACATCGGCTTCATCACGAAGCCGGTACGGAACACGAATTGCGACAGCCGCTCGGTGTAGGCGCGCAGATCAGCCAAGGGCCGCGTCGCCACGCCCGAATCCATGGCCGCCTTCGCCACCGCTGGCGTCACCGAAATCAACAGGCGTGGATCGAACGGACGCGGAATCAGATACTCGGCGCCGAAGCGCGGTGTCTCGCCGCTGTAGGCACTGCCCAGATCCGAAGCTTCCTTGCGCGCGAGTTCGGCGATGGCGTAAACGCAGGCGCGCTTCATCTCCTCGTTGATCGTGGTCGCACCGACATCGAGCGCGCCGCGAAAAATGTACGGAAAGCACAAGGCGTTGTTGACCTGGTTGGGATAGTCGGAACGGCCGGTGGCGATGATCGCGTTCGGGCGCACCGACTTGACGTCCTCGGGCGTGATTTCCGGATTGGGATTGGCCAGCGCGAAGATCACCGGACGCTCGACCATCGTGGCGACCATCTCCGGCTTGAGCACGCCGCCCGCCGACAAACCGAGAAACAAGTCAGCACCCTTGACGATATCGGCCAGCGTGCGCGCGGAGGTATCACGCGCGTAACGGGCGATCGCCGGACTCAGGCCGGGGCGGCCGGTGTGCAGCACGCCGTCCTTGTCCGCCACCAGGATGTTCTCGCGCTTCATGCCCAGCGACACCAGCATGTCCAGGCAGGCGATGCCCGCCGCGCCGGCACCGCTGGTGGCCAGGCGCACATCCTCGATGTTCTTGCCGACCACTTGCAGCGCATTGAGCATCGCCGCGCCGACGATGATCGCGGTGCCGTGTTGGTCGTCATGGAACACCGGAATGTTCATGCGCTCGCGCAATTTGCGTTCGACCTCGAAGCACTCGGGCGCCTTGATGTCCTCGAGATTGATGCCGCCGAAGGTCGGCGCGAGGCTGGCGATGATATCGACCAGCTTGTCCGGATCGTTCTCGTTGATCTCCAGATCGAACACATCGATGCCGGCGAATTTCTGGAACAGCACGCCCTTGCCTTCCATCACCGGCTTGCTCGCCAGCGGGCCGATGTTGCCCAGGCCCAGCACCGCGGTGCCATTGGTGATGACAGCGACCAGGTTGCCGCGCGCGGTCAGCTCGGAGACTTGCCCGGGATCGGCGACGATGGCTTCGCAGGCATGCGCCACGCCGGGCGAATAAGCGAGCGCGAGATCGCGCTGGGTCGCCATCGATTTGGTCGCCATGACTTTGATTTTTCCCGACGGCGATTGCCGGTGGTATTGCAAAGCGCACTGCCTGAAATCTTCTTGTTCGGACATGGGGGTCTTCAATGGCCTCGACTATTGGGATTGTAGTGGGGGAAACAGACAACTCAACCGCAAGTTTTCTTGTTGCGAGGCGAAGCTCGCGCGCGAATATCCTGCCAATTACACACTGCGTTCATACGCCGGCCGATACCGCGCCCGGAATGAACCGGCAACACCAATCGCGGCACCTGAAACCATTCGCCACCGTCTGGATTTTTCCGGAGCAACCCAGCCATCGTGACGGTCATCGGGTCGCATTCGCCGCGATGGTTTTCACAAACCCAGCACCAGATCGTCGGCATCGACGTTGTCGAGACGGATCTTGTTGGCGAACAGCGAGAACGCCAGCATGCCGGCCAGCCCATTGGCGCGTTGCACCCACGGCGGCAAATAGCGCGGCGCGGCGATCGCGCCGGACTGGAAAGCGCTTTCCAGCGAAAAAACATCCTCCAGCGCCATCTTCCCGGCAAACAACTGGCGCGCACGATTGAGACTGCGGTGACGCAGGCACCAGCGGAAAAACGTGTGCACGCTGAGCAAGCCATGCAAGTACACGGTGTCCTTGGTGAACGCGGCGCTGCCGGTCAATGGCACGCCGCGGAATATCCGCTGCGCGGAAGTGAAGCTGTCGCTGTCGGACTGGCCTTCATCGAGAAAGAAGCGGAACACTTCGATGAAATCGGCGCCGTGGATCGCCCGGTCGATGGCGACGATGCGCAGGCTGATGCGCTTCATGCGTTCAATGTCCATGAAGCCGCTCATCATTTCCGACATCGTCGCCAACCCTTCCTGCGTCGCGGTCGTACGCGGCGAGCCGCGTACCATCGATTGCAATAAAGGTTGGCCGCGACCGTTCAAACCCGTCAACGTGTGCACGAACGCCTCGTGCATCAGCAACTGGTTGCGGTCGTATTCGCTGAAGCCGGTGTTGGTGCGCAATCGGATGCGTGTGGAGCTGGCCGCGGCCTTGGCGATCAGGCCCGGATCGAGTTCTACCCGCACCTTGTGATCGGGAAAGAACGCGTCGATGGCCTTTTGCAGTTCCAGTTGGACCTGTTCGGCGGAGAGCACGTATTCGGGTTCGACTGCGCGCAGTTCCTGGTCCAGTTCATTGGCCAGGTTGATGAAATGCAGCGCGGCTTCGAGATTGGTCGGGCCATTGCCGGGCAACAACTCCACGGGGCGGCCGAACAATCGTGCGGAATAGGCAGTGACGCGATGGCTGCCAACGGCATCGAGCAAGCGCGTGGCGATACGCCAGCTCTCGGCGGTCTGCTTGAGGTAATGGCCGATCGGATGATCGGGATCGGCGGCGCGATCGATGGCTTCGAGTTCGGCGCGTACCTCGTGAAAATCCTTGCGCGGATATTCCACCACCGGCATCGAGATCCGCCCGATCCGCCATGCGGCCAGGAATTTTTCCTGCGTCTGCGCCGGCCAACTCACCGACTCCAGCAAGCGGATTCCCTTGACCGCCGCCACCAGTCGCGCATCGAGCGCGGCGTGGTATTTGAGGTCGACGGAAAGATCGGCCGGCAATGCGGTCGTGTCAGTGACGGCCATACTTGTCTTTGAGCCGCTTGTGAAAGGCCTTGTGTATTTCCCGTTCTTCGCTGCGCCGCTGCGCCAGTGAGATAGCCGCTGCGTCGCGCTCGTCGCGCAACTTGCAGTAATGCGCATAGCGCGCCGAGGTGAGCGCGCCGCTCTCGATGGCGGCGTTGACTGCGCAGCCGGGCTCGTTGCTGTGTCCGCAATCGCTGAAGCGGCAATCCTGGGCGATGGCTTCGACATCCTCGAACCCGCCCTCGGCGAAATCTTCCTCGCCGCTGAGCTTGAGTTCGCGCATGCCCGGCGTGTCGATCAGGCAGCCGCCGTGCGGCAGCGGCATCAACACGCGATGGGTGGTGGTGTGGCGTCCGCGCGAATCGTTTTCGCGCACCGCGCGGGTTTTCATTTTTTCGATGCCGAGCAGCGTGTTGGTGAGCGTGGACTTGCCCGCTCCCGACGAACCCACCAGCACCACGCTCTGGCCCGGTCCGAGATACGGAGCGAGCACGGCGGCGCTGGCCGGATCCTTGGCATTGATCGCATGCACGGGAATACCCTCCAGGCGCACCGCCGCCAGCGCGGTCAATGCCGCATCGAGATCGGGACACTGGTCGGCCTTGGTCAGCACCAGCACCGGCGAGGCGCCGCTGCTTTGCACCACCAGCAGATAGCGCTCGATCCGGCGCGGATTGAAATCGGCATCGAGCCCGCACACCACCAACACGTGGTCGATGTTGGCGGCGATCAATTGCTGGCGGTAATGCTCGCCGGCCGCGCCGCGCTTGAGCAGCGCCCGGCGCGGCAGCAGGGCGAGGATGTTCTTGCCGTCGGCATCGAGCGCCACCCAGTCGCCGACCACCGCACGCAAGGCCGGATCGCCACGCGGCCGCGTCCAGGCTGCGGGCGGCTGCACCCGGCGCAGGTCGCCGGCGAATTCCGCCACATCGAAACCACTGCGGTGCTGGCCGATGACCCGGGCCACACGGCTCGAACCGGCCGCCTGCGACAACGCAAGGTCATCAGGCCAGCCGATCACACGTAAACGGTCGAAAGCATCGGAAAGTGGCTGCATCGCCCGTATTCTAGCCCCCTGCGGGCTTGTTGGCTGAAAGCTCGCGGGGAATCGGTTAGTCTCGGCCCTCCTCCCGTCGCACGCCCTTTGCCCATGTTTGCTCCCCGCCTCGCCACGCGCGAACGCCTGTCCCAGGTGCGTTATGAAATCCGCGGTGAACTCGCCCGCCGGGCACGCGAGTTGGAGGCGCAAGGACGAGAGCTGATCAAGCTCAATATCGGCAACCCCGGCGCCTTCGGCTTCCGCGCCCCCGAGCACTTGCAACAGGCCATCGCCCAGGCCTTGCCCAATACCGACGCCTACACCCACCAGCAAGGTTTGCCGGCGGTACGCGCGGCGGTCGCGGCCCATTACAAACAACGCGGCGCACCGCATGCCACCGCCGAGCGCATCTTCGTCGGCAACGGCGTAAGCGAACTGATCGATGTCGCCCTGCGCGCCTTGCTCAATCCCGGCGACGAGGTACTCGTCCCCAGCCCCGATTACCCGTTGTGGACGGCCGCGACCATCCTCAACGATGGCGTGGCGGTGCATTACCCTTGCCGCGCCGAGAACGGCTTCCTGCCCGACCCCGAACAGATCGAAACGCTGATCACCCCGCGCACCCGCGCGCTGGTGATCATCAATCCCAACAATCCGACCGGCGCCGTCTACCCGCGCGAGCTGCTCGAACGCCTGGTGGCGCTCGCCGGCAAGCATCATCTTTTGCTGATGGCTGACGAGATCTACGACGGCATCACCTACGACGGCGCGGCCTTCCAGCCGCTGGCGCCGCTGGCCGGTGAACTGCCCTGCATCAGCTTCGGCGGCTTGTCGAAAGTCCATCGTGCCTGCGGCTGGCGTATCGGTTGGGCGTTGCTTTCCGGCGAGGCCACGCGCATCGGCGATTACCATCACGCGATGGACCTGCTCGGCGCTCTGCGCCTGTGCGCCAACGTGCCCGGCCAGTTCGCGGTCCCCGCGGCATTGAACGGCCCCGACACCATCGCGCCACTATGTTCCGAAGGCGGTCGCCTGTACGAAACCCGGCGCACGGTGATCGAAGCCTGCGCGCAGAGCGAACACTTGCAATTGGTATTGCCGCAAGGCGCGCTGTACGCCTTTCCCGGCGTGGTCGGCGCAGCCGCCGAGGGTTTCGACGATCATCGCTTCGCGCTGGAACTGATGGAAACCGAAGGCGTGCTGGTAGTGCCCGGCAGCAGCTTCAACGTGCCCTACCGCAATCACTTCCGGGTGACCTTGTTGCCCGAAGCGCCAACCATGCGCGAAGTGTTCCGCCGCATCGACTGCTTGCTGTCGCGCTACGCCGAGGCCAACACGCGCCAGCAAACCGCGGTGGCGTAGATCGTCATGACCGCGCTGCGATTCCTCGCACTCGGCGACTCCTACACCATCGGCGAAGGCGTGGCGCGGCACGAAGGCTGGCCGCAACAATGGTGCGCCGCGCTGCGCCATTCGGGCATCGCTATCGACGACCCGCGCGTCATCGCGCAATCGGGCTGGAGCACCGATGAGTTGGCCCTGGCGATCGACCAGGCCGAACCCTTGGGCGAGTGGGACATCGTCAGCCTGCTGATCGGCGTCAATAACCAGTATCGGCATCGCGACCTGGAAAACTACCGGCTCGAATTTTCCGTGCTGCTCGAACGCGCCATCCTGCTGGCCGGCAGACAAACCGAGCGCGTGTTCGTGCTCTCGATTCCCGATTGGGGCGTCACACCGTTCGGGCAAGCGAGCGGCCGCGACACCGCGCGGATATCCGAGGAAATCGACGCCTTCAACGCCATCAACCGCGCGCTATGCGCCATGCGCGGCGTGCGCTGGCTGAATATCACCGAGGACACGCGCAGACTCGGCGCGTTGCCGCAGATGCTCACGGCCGATGGCCTGCATCCGTCGGCGGCGATGTACCACTTGTGGGTACAGCGTTTGTCCGAGCAGTTTCCGCTGCCGCGCAAGGAACTTCGGCACCCGTAACCGCACCCGGACATTTCACCGGCTCGGGCCCGCGCACCGGCCTCGATGAGGGTGTGCGAAAATGCCCGGATGAAAATCGCACTGGTTACCGCCGTCGCCGCTTTTTCCCTGGATGAAGACCTCGCGCCGCTGCAACAGGCGCTGGAAAAAAGCGGTATCCACGCACCGATCCTGGCCTGGGACGATGCGACCGTGTCCTGGTCGCGCTTCGACGCCGCATTGCTGCGCTCGCCCTGGGATTACGCCCATCGGCTGCCGGAATTCCTCGCCTGGGCCGAGCGGGTCAGTTCGCAAACGCGCCTGCTCAATCCGCTCGAAGTGATCCGCCGCAACACCGACAAGCACTATCTGGCCGACCTAGCCAAGGCCGGCGTGCCGATCGTGCCGAGCACCTTCGTCGAGCCCGGCGATGACGCCGCGCAAGCGCTGAATATCTTTCTTGCCAATCACAACGACGCCGCGGAATTCGTGGTCAAGCCCGCGGTCGGCGCCGGTTCGCGCGATGCCCAGCGTTATGGCCGCGAGCAGCGCGAGGCCGCACTCGGCCACATCGCGCGCCTGCTCGATGCCAAGCGCAGCGTGCTGATGCAGCCGTACCTGACCTCGGTGGACAAGGCCGGCGAGACAGCGTTGATCTTCTTCGATGGCGTGTTCAGCCATGCCATCCGCAAAGGCGCGCTGCTGCAACGCGACGAAGGCCCGACCAATCATTTGTTCGCGCCGGAAAAAATCGTCGCGCGCACGCCGGGCCTGGACGAGTTGGCCGTCGCGCAAGCCGTGCTCGCCGCGCAACCGGATGCGCCGTTGGCTTATGCGCGCGTCGATCTGATCCGCGATGGCGACGGTTCACCGCGCCTGCTCGAATTGGAACTGACCGAGCCTTCGCTGTTTTTCCTGTACGCCCACGAGGCGGCCGAACGCTTCGCCGCACTGTTGCGGAAACGCCTGAGCGCCTGATCCGGCGCCACCCGTGCGCCGCCGCGACGCCACGCGGATGCGCCGGTAACGCGGCTGCAGGTACAATGCGCGTCTTTCCAACCATCGTTTGCGGCCTGCGCCGCGAGCATTTTTGTCTCACAGGAAGCAAGCATGAAAATCCTGGTCGGTTACAAGCGGGTGGTGGACTACAACGTCCGCATCCAGGTCAAGCCCGATGGCTCGGGCGTGGTCACCGATGGCGTCAAGCTTTCGGCCAATCCGTTCGATGACATCGCCCTGGAAGAAGCGCTGCGCCTGCGCGACAAGGGCCTGGCCACAGAAGTGATCGTCGCCACGATGGGCCCCGCCGATTGCCAGGCGCATCTGCGCAATGGCCTGGCGATGGGCGCCAACCGCGCCATCCACGTGGTCACCGAGCAAGCCATCCAGCCGCTGACGGCCGCACGCGCCATGCTCAAGCTGATCGAGAAAGAACAACCCGGCCTGGTCATTCTCGGCAAGCAGGCCATCGACGATGACGCCAACCAGACCGGCCAGATGCTGGCCACGCTCTGGGGCCGGCCGCAGGCGACCTTCGCCAGCAAGCTCGAAATCAACGGCGACACCGCCACGGTCACGCGCGAAGTCGATGCCGGCCTGGAAACGCTGGAAATCACCCTACCCGGCGTGGTCACCGTGGACTTGCGCCTGAACGAGCCGCGCTTCATCAAGCTGCCCGACATCATGAAAGCCAAGAGCAAGCCGATGGAGACGATCGCGCTGGCCGACCTTGGTGTGGAATCGGGCGATCACCTGTCCACCACGCACTACGCTCCGCCGGCCAAACGCAGCAAGGGCGTGATGGTCAAGGATGTCGCCGAACTGGTGTCGGCGCTCAGGACCAAGGGACTGATGTAGTCCCGCCGCAAGGTGGAAACTGGAATCGCAAGGAATCAGATATGAGCAAAGTCCTGATCGTCGCCGAGCACCTCAACGGCAAACTCAATTCCGCCACGGCGCGCTGCGTCACCTGCGCGCTGGCGATGAAACCCGAAAGCATCGACATCGTCGTGCTGTCGGATACGCCCGAAGCCGTGGCTGCCGAAGCGGCGCAGATCGCCGGTGTCGGCAAGGTACTGACCATCGCCAACGCCGCCAACGCGCATGCGCTCGCGCAAGTGCTGGCACCGCAGATCGCGCAACTGGCCGCCGGCTACACGCATGTGTTCGGCCCCTCCACCACGTTCGGCAAGGATTTGATGCCTTGCATCGCCGCGCTGCTGGGCGTGGCCCAGGTCAGCGACGTGATGGCGGTCGAGGACGCGCACACGTTCAAGCGCCCGATCTACGCTGGCAACGCGATCATCACGGTCACCGCGCCGGCCGACAAGGCTGTGGTCGCGACCGTGCGCACCGCGTCCTGGCCGGCCGCCGGCAATGGCGGCAGCGCGGCGGTCGAGGCAGCCAATGTCACCGCCACGCTGCCCACGCACACCCGTTTTGTCGGCCTGCAGCAGGGCAAGAGCGATCGCCCGGATCTGCAAAGCGCCAGCAAGGTCGTTTCCGGCGGCCGTGCGCTGGGTTCGGCCGAGAATTTCTCGATCATCTATTCGCTCGCCGACAAGATCGGCGCGGCGGTCGGCGCCTCGCGCGCCGCGGTCGATGCCGGCTATGTGCCCAACGAGCTGCAAGTCGGCCAGACCGGCAAGATCATCGCGCCGGAGCTGTACATGGCGATCGGAATTTCCGGCGCCATTCAGCATCTGACCGGCATCAAGGATGCCGGCACCATCGTGGCGATCAACAAGGACGGCGACGCGCCGATCTTCGAGATCGCCGATTTCGGCCTGGTCGGCGATCTGTTCCAGATCGTGCCGGAGCTCGAAAAGGCACTTTGACCGGGGTTCGCCCCGGCCGGGTTCAGGCATTCGCCGAACCCGCCGCGCCGGGCATCGCGTGACCACCTTTTTTTAGGTAGCCTGTGGACTCGTCCTGAATCCACAGCGGCCTGATGTGGCCGTTCGTGTTCAGGTCAACGGCAAGACGGGTTTCCCGCACCGGCGATTTCCGAATGAGCACTCCGATATGACGCTCAGTTCCCGCCTCACCGCAGAAAGACCGCTTTGGACTCCCAGCGAGCAACGCGTGGAGCGTGCCAACCTCAATCGCTTCATGCGCTTCGTGCGCGAGGAAACCGGAAGCGCCGACATCAACAGTTTCGCGCCGCTGTATCGTTTTTCCATCGCCCAGCCCGAACGCTTTTGGACCTTGCTCTGGGATTTTTGCGGCATCCGCAGCAGCGGCGATCGCAGCGTGGTGCTGACCGATGCCGAATCGATGGCGCAGGCGCGCTGGTTTCCCAACGTCCGACTCAATTTCGCGCAGAACCTGCTGCGTTTTGACGATGAGCGCATTGCCATTCGCTTTCGCAACGAGGCTGGCGACAGTCAGCAGATCAGCTACGCACAGCTCAATCGCCGAGTCACGGAACTCGCCGCCGCGTTGAAGGATCAAGGCGTGGGCCTGGGCGATCGCGTGGCCGGCTGGCTGCCCAATATCCCGGAAGCGGTCATCGCCATGCTTGCCAGCGCCAGCCTGGGCGCGATCTGGGCATCGTGTCCGGTCGATGCCGGCAGCGATGATGCGATCGGTCGTTTCAAGCAGATCGCACCGAAAATCCTGTTCACTGCAACCGGTTATCTGCGCGATGGCGAGCGCCGCGATTGCCTCGGTTCTATCGCACAGGCGCTGCAACATCTGCCGAGCATCGAACATGTTGTGGTGGTGTCGTATCCGGACGCATCGCCCTCGCCCTCGTCATTGCCATTGCGCGATGCCACGTCGCTGGAATCGTTCGTCGCCGCGCATGCCGGCGCCGCACCGCAATTCGTGCCCACGCCGTTCGATCATCCGCTGTATATCCTGTTCTCGCCGCGACCGAACGGTGCGCCGGACCCAATCATGCACGGGGCTGGCGGCGTGCTGATCGAACATCTGAAAGAGCTGTTGCTGCACGCCGACATCAAGCGCGAAGACAAGGTGTTCTGTTGTACCAGCGGCGATTCGATGATGTGGAACTGGCTGGTCTCCAATCTCGCGGTCGGCGCGACGGTGCTGCTCTACGACGGCTCGCCGCTGCACCTGGATGGCAGCGTGCTTTGGGACTTGGTCGATGAACTGGGCATCAGCGTGTTCGGCGTCAGCGCCCAATGGCTTACCGCGACCGAAGGCGCCGGGCTCAAGCCGCGGGATTCGCACAAGCTGCTCGCACTCAAGACCTTGTTGTGCGTCGGTCCATCGTTGCCCGCGGAACGCTTCGATTACGTCTATCGCGACGTGAAAGAGCGCTTACTACTTTGCGCCATGTCAGGAGGCGCCGATACCATCGGCTTCTTCGCGCTGGGCGCGCCCTTGCTGCCGGTGCGGCGCGGTGAACTGCAATGCCGCAGTCTGGGAGCGAAAATCGAAGTGCTCGATAGCCAAGGCATATCTGTCACCGATGAAGTCGGCGACCTGACCTGCACGGCGCCTTTCCCGTCGATGCCGGTCGGCTTATGGAACGACGCCGATGGCGGCAAATTCCAGTCCCGCTATTTTTCCAGGAACGACAATGCCTGGCATCGCGGCGAGCGCGCACGCCTGACCGAATACGGCGGCGTGGTGTTTTGAACACGCATCTGTTGGCTCGGAACTTGCGGTAAAGACAAGAAAACCTATCCGCGAAGAACGCGAAAGACGCCAAGGAAAGCGAAAAGACTCAAGGAAGCTCCGATTGATTTCCTTTCGTGGTGAGCGTGTCGAACCACGAATGGAAACAGTCTCGATGACTTGAGCGCGTAGGAGCGATGGCGTGCGGCAATGCCCTGCACACTCCGAAAGCCACTACCTTTCGCTCACCTAATTGCCGGGATGGATTCTTCGAACGGAAACGACAAACCGCCAAGGCTGCACCCCCCCTGTCGCACGCCATCGCTCCTATGGGAAACAGAACGAATCGATCGCGCGATTTCGCAATGCGGCAAAAAACCTCCCGCCGCGCTCAAGCCGCGCGCTTGAACGAACAGCCGGTTTTCTGACGCAGCTCTTCCTCGGTGACATCGGGCGCAGTCTCGACCAGCACCAAGCCATCGGCGGTGATGTCGAATACCGCAAGGTCGGTGATGATGCGATTGACCACGCCAACACCAGTCAACGGCAGGTCGCATTGGGGCAGGATCTTGTGTACGCCGCCTTTGGCGGTGTGCTCCATCAGCACCACCACGCGCTGCACACCGGCCACCAGATCCATCGCGCCGCCCATGCCCTTGACCATTTTCCCCGGCACCATCCAGTTGGCCAGATCGCCCTGATCGGTCACCTGCATCGCGCCAAGAATGGCGAGGTCGATATGGCCGCCGCGAATCATCGCGAACGATTCGTGACTGCCGAAATAGCTCGCACCGGGGCGCGCGGTAACAGTTTGTTTTCCGGCATTGATCAGATCGGCGTCGATCTCGGCCTCGGTCGGAAACGGGCCGATGCCGAGCAGGCCGTTTTCCGATTGCAGCCACACATCCACGCCTGCGGGAATGTGGTTGGCCACCATCGTGGGCAAACCAATGCCCAGGTTTACGTAGGCGCCATCGTAGAGTTCCTTGGCGGCGCGTTGCGCCATCTCGTCGCGGGTCCAGGCCATGATCTTTTCCTCGTGGGCAAATGATTGCGCGCTCAGGCGCGCACGGTGCGTTGTTCGATGCGCTTTTCCGGATGCGGGTTGTGCACCAGGCGATCGACATAGATGCCCGGCGTGTGCACTTGATCCGGTTCGAGCTCGCCCACTTCCACGATCTGCTCGACCTCGGCCACGCAGATCTTGCCCGCCATCGCCACCACCGGATTGAAATTGCGCGCGGTCTTGCGAAACACCAGGTTGCCGGCGCGATCGGCTTTCCAGGCCTTCACCAATGAGATATCGGCCTTGAGCGCACGCTCCATCACGTAATGATGGCCGTCGAATTCGCGCGTCTCCTTGCCTTCGGCCACCACCGTGCCGTAGCCGGTGCGCGTGTAGAAGGCCGGGATGCCTGCGCCGCCGGCACGCAGGCGTTCGGCCAGCGTGCCTTGCGGATTGAATTCGAGTTCGAGTTCGTGCGAGAGGAACTGCCGCTCGAATTCCTTGTTCTCGCCCACGTAGGAGGAAATCATTTTCTTGATCTGCCGGCTTTCCAGCAGCAAGCCCAGTCCGAAGCCATCGACACCGGCATTGTTGGAAATCACCGTCAAACCACGCACGCCGCTGTCGCGCAATGCGGCGATCAGCGCCTCGGGAATCCCGCACAGGCCAAATCCACCGACCGCGAAGGTTTGCCCGTCTTGCAACAGGTCGCGCAAGGCCTGGGCCGCATCGGGAAAAAGTTTGTCCTTCCGGCGCGTGGGTGGGATATCGTGGGTTTGCGTCATGGCAACGCTCTCATGCAGGCTGGAAAAGTGAAAGTTTACCCGCTGACGCGGCAGGCGGCACTGGTACTTTCAGACGATGGGCGAAGACCACTGGCGAAACGCGCCGATAAGGCCCGCATGTCCCGGCGGAAACCCGCGCTCAACGCCTCCGGGGCGATCGCCGGTGTATCGCCCGTCGCGGTACCGCCGCGATGTCGTAACCCATGAAGGCAAGCAGCAACTGCAAGCCGGAAATGATCGAGATCGCCGTGACCATGATAGTGCCCACCGGCGTGCTGATTCCCTGCTCGCCCGATGCTATCCAATGCATTAACCCGAATACGATGCCAAAGGCCATCAGCGAAAAGCCCGCCAGCAATTCCAGCGAGGCGATGGAAACATCGCGCAGGCAGTAGTTGTAGAAAATCCGCTTGAGGAAATTGCGTGCATGCTTGAACAGGAATTCACCGAGAATCCTGTTGATTCGCAAATTGCTCGTCTCGTCGCCGTATTTGGCATCCATCGGCACATCTATCACGCTGGCCCGCAACGTATTGAGCCGGAACAACAGATCCGTCTCGAAAAAATAACGCTCGCTGATGCGGCCGTATGGCAACCGCCGGGCGACATCGGCATGGATGGCCGTGTAGCCGTTGGTCGGGTCGAAAATATCCCAGTAACCGGTGGACAATTTGGCCATGAACGACAACACCGCATTGCCGAAAATCCGCACCGACGGCATCTGCTTGATGTTGTTCAGATCGAAAAAACGATTGCCCTTGGTGTAATCGGCCTCGCCGCTGACGATCGGCGCGATGAGCTCGGGAATCAGCGAGGCATCCATCTGCCTGTCGCCATCGACTTTCACGATGATATCGGCGCCATCCTCGACTGCCTTCCGGTAGCCGTGCATGACCGCGCCACCCACGCCCTGGTTGGCCGCATTGAAAAGCACCACGACGCGGGCAGAAAACTGGTTCTGCAGCACGAACCGGCCAGTCTGCTCGGGGCAGCCGTCATCGATGACATAAACCGTTTCACAATACGGCAGCACATCGGCGATCACATCGAGGATGTGTTTTTTCACCTTGTAGCTGGGAATAACCACGGCCACCTTCACGGCACCGGGAAGTACCCGATGATCGATGGCACTATCTGCTTCATTTAGCATTGCGGTAGATCCAGAGTTTGGAGACCACGAAACCGACGACCGCCAGCAGCGCCTCGATCAAAGGCTTGGCCAGCCAGGCCGCATGCAAGCTCAGTTGCTGGCCGATCAGATAAACCGAGCAAGTGCTCACGAATGTCGCCGCCAGCCAGAACATGGCAAAACGCAGTGCCTGCTCGGAGGTGAGCTTGCCGTTGGAGCCGGCGCGGAAAGTGAACAGGCCGTTCAAGGAAAAGCCAAGCGTCGCGCCCGCCAAGCGGCCGGTGAAATTGGCCGCCGCCACCGGCACGCCGTAGTAAGTCAGCGCGACGAAAATCGCCCAATCGACCAGCAATTGCAACGCGCCGACCAGGACAAATGCAACGGCCTGGGTGGACCATAAGGGAAACTGGCTCATATGACGGGCATCCTGGCGAAACGAGATCTGGCAGGCAAACCGCCCGCTTCGCGCAACGGCCCCCCGCAAGACTGCGAGCCGTTGTAACGCAAGTCAGGCAAAAATCATTTCAAGACCACGACACGACCGTTGTCGCAGGCCACATCCTGTCCACCACGCTGGTAGAAAAACGCCACCGCATATTCGCCCGGCGGCAGCACCGAGGTGTCCAAGGTGGTCGTGAAGCCGGTATTGAGCAGCGTCGCATCACCACCGTAAGCCGCTTGCACGTCGGCACGATCGAGCCGGGAGACGATCTTTTGTTGCCAGGCGCTTCCCCCCGGCTTGGCGGTCATGCGCATATGCAAGTCGGAGACAGGCGTCTTCGCCACGTCATCGAAAATCCATCCGGCGACCGCGAAGATACGTGAGTCAACGGCGATCGGCTGCGAATCGGGAATGGTTACGCCGCCGATCTGTTCGATATTGCAGGTCATCGAAGACACCGGAGCGCGGATTTGCTCGGGCGTGAGCGCAACCAAGCCATCCGCCTGCGCTGTGTTTTCCGCACTGGCGGTTGCCGGCGGTTCGGCGACAGGCTTGGCCTCATTGGCAGTACCCGCAGGCGCCGGGCGATCGCAGGCGGCCACCAGCATACTCAACAACAGAACATGGACTACACGCATAAATCCCCTTTTGAAAATCGTTTGGTTGATGAAAGAAACTGGCATGAGCGCATGCGCAAGCCAACCGGATTGAAAGACCGCTAACCAGTTCGCAAGCCAAGCCAGGAGCTCAAGCTGCGTTTGGTCTTCGCCGCGACAGGCTTGCGCGCAGCAAAGACCATCGGCCAAGTATGGCCATCGGCAAAAGGACAAGCATCGGAAACAAGCGCTTGCGTCACATCGTAGCAAAGCAATATGCCCGGGTCGGGAAAGCCTGCGGCCACGATCGTTTCCAACAAGTCCCAGCCCGGCTGGGTGAACACCAATGCGCCGCCGCCATCGACCGGATTGCCGTGAAAGCAAGGCTCCAGGTCATGCCGAATTTGTCCATCGACCATGCGGGCGCGCACCAGCGTGCGATCCAGGCCAACATAGAACGGACAGGTGAACAGCAACCATCCACCCGGGCGCAGGATTCGATGACACTCGGCCAATGCCCGCGCCGAATCGGGAACGTGTTCGAGCACATCGAAATGCATCACCAGATCCAGCGAGCCGCTGGCATAGGAGGAATCGAGCATGCTCTCGTGCCGGACTTCCTGTTCCATCACCGTTCCGATCTGGCCCGATGCATAAGTGGGGCCGAGAAATTCGCTGCCGATCAGTTCGGGCAGGCGCCGAAGCAATTGCGGAAACAGGATCGTGAGTTTTTCGAAAACCACTGCGCGTTGCAGCGCAGGATTTTGCAGGAGCAAGGCGTCCAGGGCCGCGAGAATCATCCGCATGCGGCCATTGAGACCACAAGGGCAGTTGAGTCCTTCGCGCAGATTGGCCCAATCGCCGTCCGGCGTCGGCGGCTGCGTCATCCAGGTCCAGCGCCCGCAGCCCACGCACCAACCCGACATGCCGGCGTTGGCAATGACCGCGTCCTCGATCACCTTGGCCGTGGACGCGAGCGCGGCGAGCGCGGCTTCCGCTTCCGCCCGGCTCGACAGATAACGAACTCCGGTGCCATGCCATGCGGTCGTGTTCAATCGGAATTTCCTTCCATGGTGAACTTTGCCGAACACCCTCGATCAGGAAAACACCCGCTTCGCATTGATGCTTTTCGCATGCGCGAACCGGCCAATGCCATCGTCATCGACCCTCGCCGATCGCTTCCAGTCTTGTCCGGTAACGCATGCCGGCAGCGCGCAATCCCACGCGCTCTCGCACCGAGCGGCTCGCGGCGCGGCCCAGCGCGCGGCCGCGTTCGGGGTCATCCACCAGCGCTGCCATATGCACGGCGGCATGCTCGGAATCGGCGTCCGCCCACACTTGCGATTGCGGAAACGGATATTCGCCCGGCTTGACCGGCACCAGTTGGTAATCGACCAGCAACGCCGTGCTCTCGTCCATGAAATCGAGATTGCCCGAATAGTTCGTCGCAATCACCGGCTTGCCCAGGTACATGGCTTCGGCCAAGCCACGGCCGAAGCCTTCAGAGCGGTGCAAGGACACGAAACTGTCGCAGCAACGGACCAGGTTCTTGGTGTCGTTGTCGGTCATCGACTGGTCGATCAAGACCACGCGGCCACGCAATGGCGCCAGCGCCTGCTGCAGTTCGGCGAGCGCTTCGGGCGCGGCGTCGCTGCCGCTGACTTTCATGACCAGGCAGGCGTTGGCGGTCGGCCGGAGCTGGCGAAGGCGCTCGAACGCACGAATGACCGCATACGGATTCTTGCGCGATGCGTAGGAGCGGAAATCGAAGAAAAACAAAAAGGCGTAGGCCGATTCCGGAATGCCGAAAAATCGGCGCGAACGAAACGAGGACAACACCACCTCGCAAGCCAGCGGCATGTGCACGACGGGCTTTGACACCGCCGGTTCCAGCGCGTCGCGGATGAATTCCGTCGGCGCCCAGATTTCGTCGAATCGATCCAGTTGCGCGGCCCATTCCTTCGGATAGCGCGACAACTCCCAGGCCGGATAGACGATGTTGACCACTTGTCTTGGCATGGTATCGGCCACGGTCGCCATCGCCAGTTCGATCTCATCACCATTGAGGTGGAAGACATTGATCTCGCCGAAGTCCTTGCCCAAAAACGGTTCGAATTCTTCGGCGGCATCGGGATCAGGCTTGTTGTATCCATACAAGTCCAACACCTTCGGCTTCACCGCGACCGAACGCAGCGCGCGGAACGAGCAACGCAAGTCCTCGCCGCGTCCGATGGGCGCGAAAGGATGGCCGACAAGGCAGGGAACGGGCATCGAGGACATCGGGAATTCAGCCGAGCGAATATCGATCTTTGCGGATCAGATGGCCCGACTCGCGGGCATTGGAGAGTGCCTGGAGAAAGGCGTGGCCGAAGCGGCGATCGGGTTCGAGATACGCGCCCTCGGCCCACTCGTTCCAGGCATTGATGAAGACCAGCCGTTCGTCCCCGCTCATCTGCTGCTTGGTGCGGGCGATGGCCGTCTCCAGCCAGGCCTGGAACGCGCCGGGCGTGGCGTGGTCGAAGCAATAACTATTGTTCTGCCGCCGCGCGGTGTTGTCCCAGCCCGGGATCACGCCCATGAAGCGCTTGTACGCAGGCAACTCACGCGTGGCGTATCGCACCGCGAGGTCGCGGTAATCGGCCACCGCGCCCTGGAAATTCTGATTGAGAATCGTCGCGGTGACCGGGTAAGGGTCGGCCATGCCGTGCGGCGGAAATTCCACCGCCGCATCGCAGCCCCATTGGCGCGGATGAATGCCGGCGCTGACGCCATCGAACGACTCGACGTGAGTGATATAGATCTCGCCGATGCCGCGGTCGCGGCATACTTGCCGCCACAATGCCGCGGTACGCTTGAAATCGGGAAACAGCGCGGCCCGGTAGATGAGCATCAGCGGCTTGCCGTCAATGCGGATGTAGTGCGGGCTGCGGAAATAGCGAATGAGATCTTCGATGACCGCCAGATCGTCCTGGTCGGAGTGCTTTTGCGCCATCAGCACATCGTGTTCTTCACCGTCCCAGCGCCGCGTCCAATTCTCGTTGGCCCAGCACAGACAGAACGGAAAGCCGGGACGGCCACTATCGAGCATGTTCTCGATCGGCCGCTCGAGCAGGCGATGGCCGGCGAACCAGTAGTAGTAAAAACAAAAACCGCCCAAGCCATAGCGCTGCGCCAACGCGGCCTGTTGCTCCATGACCTCGGCCACGCGCAGATCGTAATACCCCAGATCGGCCGGAACCCGAGGTTGATAGTGGCCGACATAGTTGGGCCGTGCCTTGCTGACATTGGCCCATTCGGTGAAACCCGGCCCCCACCACAAATCGTTTTCCGGAATCGGGTGGAACTGCGGCAGGTAGAACGCGATCGTGCGGACATCGTCCATCGTGTCCAGCTGCGCCTGCCAGCGCGAAGAAAACACCTGCAGATTGCGGCCGATGCAGCGCAGCTTGTAATCGCCCTGCATTCCATCGGAAGTACCGCTGAGGTGGTGTACGACGGTGGCTTCGGCGCAATAGACGATGCGGCGGTCTTCCGCGCGCAAACGCATGCACAAGTCCGAATCCTCGCAGTAGGCCGGAGCGTAGCGCTCATCGAAACCGCCGAGACGCCGGAAATCCTCCAGCCTGAGCAACAAACTGGCGCCGCTGCAGTAATCCACGTCGCGCGTGTAAGCATAACGCGGAAGATCGGGCAGGTCGTTCAGGCCGATCATCTCCGAGCTGCCATCGCGGCGCAGGCTGATGCCCGCCTCCTGCAACCAGCCCGAGGGATAGACGATCTTCGGGCCCACCGCGCCGATGTTTGGATCAGCTTCGATGCAATCGACCAATGCCCGAAGCCAACCCTTGCTCACTTGCACATCGTTGTTGAGCAACAGCAGATATTTGCCGCGCGCCTGCTGGGCGGCGGTGTTGCAGTTGCGCAGGAATCCAAGGTTCTGCGGCTGATTGACCAGGCGCACGTTGGCAATGCTCGCCAACAATCGGGCCGTGTCGTCGGTCGAGGCATCGTTGGCGACAAGAACTTCAAAGCTCGGCCCGCGAGAATCGGCATGGGCGGCGATCGATGCCAGGCATTCGAGCGTGGTCACCAGATGGTTGTAAACCGGAATCAGCAAGGTGACATCGGGATGTTCCGGCGCGGCCGGCAGGCGGATTTCCGCAGCGGCCTCCGACAGTTTGCGATTGGCAAAATCGAGAATCGGCCAGCGTTTGGGATGCTTGGCCTCTTGTTGCCGAGCGAGCTCGGCGTCGATGCGTTCGCGCACCGGCTGGTAGTCGAGCCACTCGCGCTCGCCATCGGCTTGATGCAATCCATCGGCTTCGAGTTGCTGGATTTGCAGCAGCGGCGCCACACCGGCGTGATGCGCGTGCACCGCCGAGCGGCGCGGATTGGCCGCATGCGTGCGTTCGCTAGCCTGCCAACGACGGTATGCGCCGGTGCGCTGAAACAAAGGGCCGGTGATACGGAACAACAGTCCCTTGAACGCGCGTTTGTATTTGCCGGGCACAGGCATACCGCGATACATGCGTTCGATTGCAGAACCAACCCGGCTGCGTGCGACATTGCCGGTCCGCCACACTGCGCCCGAGTCTGAGTCCGATTCGTGAGTCTCCCGCAAGCTCACCGCCGTGTTCGTGCCCTCCTCCGAGACGAGCGCTCCGGGAGAAAGCCCGTTCCCGGGCGCTGCCGTCGCCGGCACTGGATTGCCCGATAGGCCGGACCGGCGCTTGAGCGCATCGGCGGCGTTGTTGAGCCTGCGGCGAAGCCAACGCACCGGCGCGGTCAGCTTCCAACTGGTGGACGCCAGCATATCGGCAACCTGCGATTGCGATTGCGCCAGACTTCGCTCCAACTCGCTCGACCGAAGCGTTTGCGCCGCAAGCGCCGCCTGCGTCGCCGAGAGCTTTTCATCGAGCGACTTCGCCAGCGTCAGGCTTTCGGCCAAGCGATTGAGATGCTCGCTCGATTCCTGACGTTGCGCCTCGACCTGGCGAACCAATTCGGCCAACAGCAGGCCGGTTTTTTCGAGCTCGGTCAAGGTCGCGTGGCTTTGATCGCGCGATTGCCGGATCAAGTCGTTTTGTTCGGAAAGCAGATCCGGCTTGGCCAGGCCGCGTGCGACGGTCGCCTCGGCCGCGGCGGCGCGGTCTTCGTTCAATTGTTCGCGTGCGACGACTTCATCCAGGCACGGGCCGTACAAGGCGGCCGCCTGTTCGACTTCGTCGGAAATGGCGGCGATCTCCGCCCAGGCCGATGCATCGGTCCGCACGCGCAGGCTCGCCTGGTAGAGCCGTTGCGCCAGCTCGGGCAATCCCGAATCAGCCGCGAGACCCGTCGTATGCGAAACATCGTGATGACGCAAGCGCGGCGACAGGAATCCATCGACTTCCGCTGCAATATCTTCGATGGGACGCGGCCAGGAAAACCCCAGCTCGCGCGAAATCGTCGCGACACTCGCGCGCCAGTCGTCCATCAGGTCCGAGTAATGGATCACCATTCGCGGCAATCCGCGCGAAGCGCGTTCGGCTTCGAGCAGATGCTGCATCCACAACAAGATGGCGCTGGCATGGTCCATGCCATTGCGCCGTGCCAGCGATGCGGCGACTTCGAGTGGATTTCTCACCACGAGAATCGAGACCAGGCGAATCGGCAGCGGCGACAGCGCCTGAGTCCACATCGGCATCAGCCGGCACATTCGGGGTTCTTTCACCGCCCAGAGTTTTTCGCCGAGCAATTCCTCGCCGACGAATCGGCCGATCGCCTGCGCGGTGCGCCGGGTTTGCGGATGCGCCAGCCATTCCTCGGGCATCTCGCGAAAATCGTCCCAGCGCCGGCCGAGCGCGGCGAGCAATTTCTCGTGCGCCTCATAGACCGCCAGGCTTTCCCAATGACCTTCCTCATTGGATTCCTGCGCGCCCATCAGCCGTTCGCCCAAGGCCGCGCCCAGCAAATTGACCACCCGGGTCAGCGCCGAGGTACCACTGCGGTGCATGCCGAGAATGAGGATTCCGGTGCTAGAGGACTCGGTATGGGCTTGGCTCATGGGTAAGTCGTGGGGACTCAAGCCAGTGCGGACGCCAATTCGCGCTGGAGATCGGTCACATCTTCCACGCCCACCGACAGGCGCACCAGATTGTCGGTGACGCCCAACGCCGCGCGGCGTTCGGCGGGAATGGAGGCATGGGTCATGATCGCCGGATGATTGACCAAGCTCTCGACGCCACCGAGCGACTCGGCGCAGGCGAACAGCTTGGTGCGCTCCATGAACTGGCGCGCGGCCGGCAATCCACCCTTGAGCCAGACGCTGACCATGCCACCGAAGCCGTGCATCTGGCGCTTGGCCAGTTCGTGTTGCGGATGCGAGGTCAGGCCCGGATACATGACTTTCTCGATCGCCGGATGCTGCGCCAGCCACTGGGCCAGGTGCATCGCGTTATCGCAATGCGCCTTCATGCGCAGATGCAGGGTTTTCAGGCCGCGCAAGGCCAGGAAGCTGTCGAACGGGCCTTGAATGCCGCCCACTGCGTTTTGCAGGAAGGTCATCTGTTCGGCCAACTCGGTGTCATCGCCAACCACCACGATGCCGCCGACCATATCGGAATGGCCGTTGAGGTATTTGGTCGCCGAGTGCATGACCAGATGCGCGCCCAGTTCCAACGGACGTTGCAGGATCGGCGAGCTGAAAGTGTTGTCCACCGCCAAGCGAATGCCGCGTTGGCGGGCGAATTCGGCCAGGCGCGGAATATCGACGATCTTCAACAACGGATTGGTCGGCGTCTCGCACCAGATCATCCGCGTGTTCGGCCGCACCGCCGCAGCCAATGCGGCCATGTCGTTGAGATCGACGTAGGTGAAGTCCAGACCCGCCGAACGCCGGCGCACACGCTCGAACAAACGGTAGGTGCCGCCGTAGATATCGTCCATGCAGATCACATGGCTGCCGGTATCGAGTGCATCGAGCACGGTGGAGGTGGCCGCCAGGCCCGAGGCGAAGGCGTAGCCGTTGCGGCCCGATTCCAGCGAGGCCACGCAGCGCTCATAGGCAAAGCGCGTGGGATTGTGGCTGCGCGAGTATTCGTAACCTTGATGCACGCCCGGACTTTGCTGCACGTAGGTCGAGGTGGCGTAGATCGGGGTCATCACCGCGCCGGTGCTCGGATCCGGCGATTGGCCGGCATGAATGGCGCGCGTACCGATGCCGAAACCGTTGTCGTTGTCAGCCATGTTTCCTCTCGTTGTCGATCGCGATGGTCATCGCAGTAGCGGTGGTTGCCTGCGGCGCAACCACCCTCGCCGGATCTCGTCGGCACATTGCCGGGGCATGCGGGTAGGCCGGTCATACGGCACCGCCTAGAATGCCCGTTATTGCCTTGCCTGTCACCGACCCGCCTGCCGCCCGAATCATGCCAAACCCAGAAAATTCCTCGCTTCCCGCCGATTTCGCCAGCAATGCGGCCTACCCGCTTTTCCGGCTCGATTTGCGCGCGCAGCAGGCCCAGGTCCTGGAATTTCTCCCCGAGGATTACCGCCGGGCTGCATTTCTGGATGAACGCGCACTCGGGCAACGGCCGATCGCCGGAGCCAATTTCCCGCTCCAGCAATTGCATCAACACCTGCTGCATCGGCCAGGCAATCCGGTGGCGATGCACTGGCTTTTCCATATCGGCCACTGCGGCTCGACCCTGGTCAGCCGCCTGCTCGATCAGCAACCGGGCGTGCTGGGTTTGCGCGAACCGTTGCCGCTGCTGGAACTGGCCGCGATCCGCATGGAAGTCGAAGACCCCGCGCTGCGTTTCGACCGCGCCGTGTATCGCAGCGCACTGAATCTGGTGCTGGCGCTGCTCGCGCGCGGCTTTGCCGATACCCGTGCAGTGCTGGTCAAGCCAACCAGTGTCGTGCTCAATCTGGCCGACGACATTCTGTCGATGCAGCCGCCATCTCAAGCTGCTTTCCTGTGGATCGACCTGGAAAGCTGGCTGTGCCTGATGCTGCGCTCGCCCGATCTATGCCTTGCCGCCCGGCAACAAGCGCCAGCGCGCATCCGCGACTGGCAGCGATTCAGCGGCGACGACGCGGCCATCGCGGCGCTGACCGACCCCGAGCTTCTGGCCATGAGCTGGCTGGTGGAACAACTGCGCTGGACCGAACTATGCCGACGGCCGGAAATGACCGAACGTTTGCTGGCGCTGAATTTCGATACTTTCCTCGCCGACCCGCGCGCGGGCCTGACACGATTGCTCGCGCACTATCGCTTGCCGGTGGACAACGCACACATCGAAGCAGCGCTGGATTCGGGCCTGATGTCGGTCTATTCCAAGGACGCCAGGCAGGTTTTCGATGGCTCGATGCGCGAGAGTGAAATCCGCGAGGCTGGTTCGCGTTTCCAACATGAAGTTCGCGCTGGCATGGACTGGGCCGCCCGGGCATTGACCGGCATGGGCCATCCCGAACTTCCGGGAACATTGCACCGCCTTGCCTGAGCCGATAGCGCTCAGCGATCGCCCGAGAAAAAAGTGGTCATCGCGTAGCGCGTTCCGGTCTGGATCTCGGTGACTTCGTGCAACAGCGAGCAGGAAAAAATCAGCGCGCCGCCCGCCGCCGCTTGATACAGGCGCGTGCCGAATTCCGGGAAGCGCAGTTGGCCGCCCTGGTATTGGTGCGTGTTGAGATTGAGCGTCATGGCAAAGCGCCGATGCGCCACATCGGGCGTGTCGTTGTCGCGATGGGCGCGGAAATAACCTTGTCCCGCGTCGTAGCTGATGATCTTGAAGTGCTCGCGGCGGCCGACCGGGTAATGAAAAGCGCGCTGGATTTCCGGAATGACCCGGCGTTCGAGTCGCTCGTGGATGCGCTGCTCGATCGCCGCATCCTGGACGATCGCCTCGCGCCGGACCTTGATGCTCGGATCGAGTGTGAATTGCGGCTGCCCGCCCTGATAGCGCAGCACGCCCGACGGCGCACCGCCGCCGCAGGCGTTGAGATAGTAATCGACTATCTCGCGGCAAAACTCCGGTTCGAGCACATCGGGAATCTGCAGCACCGGCGCGTGCGTCGCGCGAGCATCGGCATCCGCACAGATTTCATGCCAGGACGACAGCACCGCATCGAGTTCCTGCAAGCCATCCGAACACCGGCCCAACAAACGCAGCGCCGGGTCGGTGGCGATCACGCACCAGCCCGATGCCGGCGCGCCGATCAGCGTGTCGTACACCTGCGGCATCACAGCCAAGAGGGTGTTCGATGGCGCGGCGATATCGGCCAGCTGCGTCACGGCTTGTCCGCTCGCAAGCACCAGCAACCGCGACCGATCATCGATCGCCGCCTCGCAACGTCGCAGGATGCGCTCCGTTTCCGGCGTGATCTGGCCCACCCACAACAGCAGCATCGACTGGCCCTGGTGCCAGTCGTACAAGGCGCCCGCGGATTGTTTTTCCGTGAGCGCGAAGTTGGGGATGCGATCCCCCGGCTGCATGACGGCGGACATCACATCGTCATTGCGCGCGGCGGCGCAGGTAGTTCAACAAATCGATGCGGGTAATCAGGCCGAGGAACTTCTGCTGGTCCATCACGATGGCGACATGGCCGCGATCGAATACCGGCAGCAGCGATTCCATCGGCGCGGTGACCTCGAGCACGTGCAGCTTGCTGACCATCGCCGTCGAAACCGGATCGAGGAAACGCTTTTCGTCGCCGTACACATGCATCAGCACGTCCGATTCATCGACGATGCCGACGATACGCTCGTCATCGATCACCGGAAGCTGCGAGACGTCGTACATCTTCATGCGCTGGTAGGCGACGGTCAGCGAATCGTTCGGGCCGACCACGACCGTGTCGCGCTGCGCGTAGGGGCGCAGGATCAAATCACGTAGGTCGCCATAGGCCGGCCGCTCCAGGAAACCCTGGTCGAGCATCCAGTAATCGTTGTACATCTTCGACAAATACTTGTTGCCGGTGTCGCAGACGAACACCACCACTTTCTTCGGCGTGGTCTGCTCGCGGCAATATTTGAGCGCCGCGGCCAGCAAAGTGCCCGACGAAGAACCGCCGAGGATGCCTTCCTTCATCAGCAGGTCGCGCCCGGCCAGGAAGCTTTCCTTGTCGGAGATCGAATACGCCTTCTTGACCCGGGTGAAATCGGAGATAGACGGCAGGAAATCCTCACCGATGCCCTCGACCAGCCAACTGCCGGTCTTGGTGCTGAGCACGCCTTCATTGATGTACTGGGTGAGGATGGAACCGACCGGATCGGCCAAGATCAGTTCGACGTTCGGCGCGGCCTTGGCGAAAAAGCGCGACAAGCCGGTCATGGTGCCGGAGCTGCCGCAACCGAACACGATCGCGTCCATCTGCCCGTCCATCTGCCGCCAGATTTCCGGGCCGGTGCCTTGTTCGTGCGCCAGCGGATTATCGGGATTGCCAAATTGGTTGATGAAATAAGCGTTCGGCGTTTCCGCCGCCAGGCGCTCGGCCATGTCCTGGTAATACTGCGGATGGCCCTTGGCCACATCCGAGCGGGTAAGCACAACTTCCGCACCCATTGCACGCAGGTTGAAGATCTTTTCCCGGCTCATCTTGTCGGGTACGACCAGGATCAACCGGTAGCCTCGCTGCTGGGCGACCAGCGCCAGGCCGATGCCGGTGTTGCCGGCGGTGCCTTCGACCAGGGTGTCACCGGGCTTGATCTTGCCGGCCTTCTCGGCGGCATCGATCATCTTCAGGCCGATGCGGTCCTTGATGGAGCCGCCGGGGTTTTGCGATTCGAGCTTGAGATACAACTCGCATAGGCCAGCATCCAGATGCTGGGCTTTGACGATCGGGGTTTCGCCGATCAGTTCCAGAACACTTTGATGAACCGTCATAGGGCGCTGCTGCGCAAGGAATGGCCGAAGGCCGACGGTCGATTGTAGCGCGGGCCAGGCAATCGATGGCCGCCTGGCCGCTGGTGACAACCGGCGCCATCACCGGCAAGGTGCGGTGACGGCGGTCCGACGAGGAGGACCGCCGCCACCGCGGTAGAAGATTCAATGTCGCTTGGCGTCGTACATCCGGGTCAGGCGATCTTTGGCTTGGAGTTTTTCGCGTTTCATTTTCGCCAGGGTAACGTCATCGAGCGGCAATACGCCCAGCTCGGCATCAAGCACCTGCTTGTCGAGCTCGCGATGGCGGTGATAAAGCTGCCGGAATTCCGGGTCGCTCTTCATCATCGCGTCGACTTCGTTTTGTGATTGCCCTTCAAACATCATTGACCTCCTTCAGAAACGCAAACGCCCCAAACCGGGGGGCAAGGGGCGTCAGGGATTGAAACAAGGTCAGGTCGCTAGCGCGGTCGGCGTCCTTGAAAAACGCACCCGCCTGGAGCTTTGCAAAGGCGCGGTGCGTTGGGACGAGGTCTGCTTTCATCGGCCTGGCTCGGTAGGCCCTGCGGCAACGCGCCGCATGGCAAGCCGAACCTACTCCCGGCTTTCGGAGGCCGCAAGCCACCCGATAAATGCTTGATTATCAAGGAAATTATAAAATGAACCCGGGTTCATTTACCGGCAGCCGCACCCAAGGGATTCAAGCACTTAGCTGAGCGGCCAATCATGAACGGCCGCCATCTCATTGTTTTCAATGACTAATCCAGAACGATCTCGACGCGCCGATTGCGCTTTCGGCCCGCGGCGGTGCCATTGTCGGCCACCGGATCGGCCGCGCCCTTGCCGACCGCCTTGAGCCGGCTCGCGGCGACTCCCGAATCGATCAGAGCCTGGCGCACCGCGTCGGCCCGCCGCTTGGACAAGGCCAGGTTGGCCGCATCGGCACCCTGGCTGTCGGTATAGCCTTCGATGCGAATCGTTCCCTTGTTGCCGGCAAGCTCCGGCGCCAGACGGCGCAGGCTGGCCTGGGCGCCGGCAGTCAGTTGCGAGCTGCCGCTGCCGAAGGCCGAACCGGCGAGGCTGTAGATCGTCTTGCCACCCGATTGTCGCGACGGGATGGGCGCCGGGCTCGACGAATCCAGCGAGTCGGCGGCCACTGCGGCGGCTAATTCCGCCTCCTTGCGCGCCAGGCGGGTTTCCTGGGCACGCGCCTCGGCCAGCTTTCGCGCTTGCGCTGCCTGAGCATTGGCTGCCTGGGCATTGGCCGCCATTTGCTCGCTGGCCAGACGCTCGTTTTCGGCCGCTTCGGCCATTCGTTGCGCTTCTTCCTCATGGGCCAGGCTTTGCAGGCGCAGGCGATCGGCTTCGCGCCGCGCCATCTCGGCGTCGCGGCGGCTGGCTTCGAGCATGATCTGGTCGCGCTCGCGGTCGAGCTGGATCGATTGCTGGGCCAGCAACTCGGCTTGTGCGGCGTCCTGCGCCGCTTCGACCCACCAGTCGGCGAGCGTCAGGGCATGTTCGCGATCGCGGGAACGCGCGCCTTGCAAGACAGCTACCGCCTGTCGCGCCTTCAGGCGTTCGAGCCCGGCCAGATCAGCCAGCGTGGGGTCTTGATCGAGAGCGGCGAGTGCCGCGGTCAAGCGATCCAGATCGGGATCGGGCTTGTTGGCGGCCATCGCCGGACCGGTGAAAACCAGTGCCAGCCAAAGCAGCGCCAGTACGGACAAGTGCCGATGCACGCCACTCACTTCCCGGCCTCCGGCAATACCAGCAATTGCCGGCGCAGGTCGGCGTTGCGCGCGGTTTTTTCATCGACTTCCATGCGTGCATTGGCAAGACGCGCACGTGCCGCCGCCAAGTCGCCGGCCGCGTGCGCCTCATCGGCAAGGCTTCGCGCGTCCTTGTATTTCTTCCGGCTCATGGCCTGTTGCGCCAATGCAAAACGTTGCCGTGCTTGATCGAGCGCTTCGGCCGCGACACCGCGCGGCTGGGCGCGCTCGGCACTGGCGATGGCGGTGGCAGCGGCGGCCATTTCGGCATCGGGAGGGGACGCGGCGAAACTCGTGCTGACCACTCCCGACAAGGCCAGGGCCAGATAGATTTTTCTCCGGGATAGTGTCATAACTCTCATACTCGATAACTTATACGCGGTATTGTTCACGGGCGCTCATACCCGCGCAACGGGCGACCAGGAAAAGGATTGATTATGGATATCGGCTATTTTCTCAAGCTGATGACGGAAAAAAATGCCTCGGACATGTTCCTGACCACGGGGGCTCCCGTCTACATCAAGGTCGAGGGCAAGCTGTATCCACTGGGCAATACCGGGCTGCCGGCGGGCATGGTCAAGAAGATCGCCTACTCGCTGATGGACGAGGGCCAGGTGCCGATCTTCGAGCGCGACCTGGAATTCAACATGGCCATCGCCGTCAAGGACGCGGGACGCTTTCGCGTCAACTGCTTCAAGCAGCGCGGCGAAGTGGGCATGGTCATCCGCGCGATCAAGAGCGAGATTCCCAACATCGACCAGCTCAAGCTGCCCTCGGTGCTCAAGGACATCGTGATGGAACCGCGCGGCCTGGTGCTGGTGGTCGGCTCAACCGGCTCGGGCAAATCCACCGCGCTGGCGGCGATGATCGATCACCGCAATTCCAACAACACCGGGCACATCCTCACCATCGAGGATCCGATCGAATTCCTGCACAAGCACAAGAAATCCATCGTCAACCAGCGTGAGGTCGGGCTCGATACCCACGCCTTCCACAACGCGCTCAAGAACGCGATGCGCGAAGCGCCCGATGTCATCCTGATCGGCGAAATCCTCGATGCGGTGACCATGGAATCGGCCATCGCCTTTGCCGAAACCGGCCACCTGTGTCTGGCGACCCTGCACTCCAACAACGCCGACCAGACCCTCGACCGCATCCTGAACTTCTTCCCCGAGACCGCGCACAAGAATGTGCTTATGAATCTCTCGCTCAATCTCAAGGCGGTGATTTCCCTGCGCCTGGTGGTGGGCAAGGACGGCAAGCGCCTGCCCGCGAGCGAGGTGCTGATCAACACACCGATGATCCGCGACCTGATCCGCCGCGGTGAGGTGCACGAGGTCAAGGACGCGATGGACAAGTCGCTGCAAGAGGGCATGCACACCTTCGACCAGTCACTGTTCCGCCTGTACAAGGATGGCAAGATCGAACTGGAGGAAGCGCTGCGCAAGGCCGATTCCCGCGACGGCCTGGCCCTGAAGATCCGCCTCGCCGAAGGCTCGACCGGCGAGCACGATCCCTACGGCGACCTGTACGGCACCACCGATCAGCAAAGCGCGACGTTCTAGGCAAACTCTGATCTACCCTTCCCGTTCGCCTTCTGCGTAGGGTGGGCTTAAGCCCACCAATCCACAAAATGCGCACGATGGTGGGCTAAAGCCCACCCTACGATTTTCCATGTTTCGTGTGCGGACGAATCCGCGCCAATTCATCGAGCAAGCCCCAAGATCGCAATCCACCGAGCACCCTGCGTAGGGTGGGCTTAAGCCCACCAATCCACAAAATGCGCATGATGGTGGGCTAAAGCCCACCCTACGATTTTCCGTGTTCCGTGTGCGGACGAAGATCGTCGTCCCCACGAGTTCGGGTGGCTGTGCAACGACGCAGCTTTATTTACGCGATTTTCGTGCCCCGGCTCACACGCCAACGCTAGCCGGCGCATCCACCTGGTTTTCCGGCCGCGCCCTGTCGAAGGCGCCGAGCGACAAACAGGCCTCGTTGATCCGGCGGATATTGGGAAACGGCGTCAAATCCAACGAAACCCGGTTGGCGTTGTAGACCTGCGGCACCAGGCAGCAGTCGGCCATTGTCGGCATATCGCCTTCGCAGAAAGTGCCGGTCGAAGGGTTGTCCGCGAGCACTCGTTCGATCGCGGCGAATCCCGCGCCGATCCAGTGCCGCATCCACTCCTGGCGTTGCTCGGGACTGGCGGCGAAATGCGATTCCAGATATTGCATCACCCGCAGATTGTTGAGCGGGTGGATGTCGCAGGCGATCATCTGCGCGATCGCCCGGGTCCGCTCGCGCAGGCGAACGGTACTCGGGATCAACGGGCAATCCGGCCAGACTTCATCGATGTATTCGATGATCGCCATCGACTGGCGCAACACACGATTGCCGTGCACCAGCACCGGCACCAGTTCCTGCGGATTGAGATCGGCGAACTCCGGCGCGTGCTGCTGGCCGCCGTCGCCCACCAGATTCACCGGATGGATCTGGTAATCCAGTCCCTTGAGATTGAGCGCAATGCGCACCCGATAGGCAGCGCTGGAGCGCCAATAGGAGTACAGCCGGATCGATTCTGCATTCACGGGCTCGCCCTCCAACGATGGTTCCGTGCAATCAGCGGTTGTCGGCGGCCAGCCTACACCTGCCGCGAAAAGCTAGCCAGCGCGACCGGCAAGGCCGTCGCGCCGGAAATTCAAGCGGAATGGACGATGCGTTGTTCGATCGCACCGAAGATGGAATTGCCCTCGGCATCGAGCATTTCGATGCGCACCACGTCGCCGAATTTCATGAAAGGCGTGCTCGGCTTGCCGTCGCGCAAGGTTTCCACCGTGCGTTGCTCGGCAAGGCACGAAGCGCCGAGACTGGTGTCCTCGTTGGCGACCGTGCCCGAGCCGATGATCGTGCCGGCCGACAAGGGCCGGGTCTTGGCCGCGTGCGCGAGCAACTGCGCGAAATCGAACTGCATGTCCACGCCCGCCTCCGGCGCGCCGAACCACTGCCCGTTGAGGTGCGTGAGCATCGGCCGATGCAGTTTGCTGCCCTGCCAGGCTTCGCCCAGCTCATCGGGCGTGACCAACACCGGACTCAGACACGAACGCGGCTTGGATTGCACGAAACCAAAACCCTTGGCCAACTCGGCGGGAATCAAATTACGCAGCGACACATCGTTGATCAGGCCGATCAACTGGATATGGTTCGCCGCCTGCTCCGGCGTCACCGCCATCGGCACATCGTCGGTGACGATCACCACTTCGGCTTCGAGATCGATGCCGAACTCCTCGCTCGGTACCTGCACCGGATCGCGCGGGCCATAAAAACCGGCGCTGACTGCCTGGTACATCAATGGATCGCGATAGAAACTCTCGGGCACTTCGGCGCCGCGCGCCTTGCGCACACGCGCCACATGCGGCAGGTAGGCGCTGCCATCGAGAAACTCATAGGCGCGCGGCAGCGGCGCGGCCAATTGCGCGAAATCCAGCGCGAACACCGCCTCGCCGTTGATGGTTTTCGCGGGGCTGAGATTGAGCGCCTCGTACACGCTGTTCAAGCGTGGCGCGGTCGATTCCCAATCCTCCAGCGCACGCTGTAACGTGGCTGCGATGCCGGAAACCTTGACCGCTTTGGACAGGTCGCGCGAGACGACGATCAGGGTGCCGTCGCGGCCGCCTTCTTTGAGAGTTCCTAGTTTCACGTTTTTCCTATTTTTTGATCGAAACAAAACAAGCGCCATTCAATGGCAAATCGAAACCGCTTCAAAAGACTCTTTCTCGAAAACATCGTGCCTGGTTGAAAATCACACTGCCAGCCGACAGGCATTATCGCCCGCGACGCCGGCTGTCCAATCCATCACGACGTCTCCGGCGCCTTGAAGTGCTTTTGCAATCCTTCCCAGCACTTGTAGTAGTCATGCTGCAACGACGGAGACTGCAATGCCTGTGACACCGGATGAATCACCGCGCGCGTTTCGAACATGAAAGCCATCGTTCCGGTGATCACATCGGGTTTGGACAAGTCGGCGTGAGAAGCTTTCTCGAAGGTAGCCGCATCCGGGCCGTGGCCGCTCATGCAGTTGTGCAAGGACGCGCCGCCGGGCAGGAAGCCCTCGGCCTTGGCGTCGTACACGCCGTGGATCAGGCCCATGAATTCACTGGCGATGTTGCGATGGAACCACGGCGGACGGAACGTGTCCTGCGCCACCAGCCAGCGCGGCGGGAAGATCGCGAAATCCATGTTCGCCGTGCCGGGCGTGTCCGAGGGCGAGGTGAGCACGGTGAAGATCGACGGATCGGGATGATCGAAACTGATCGAGCCGATCGCATTGAAGCGGCGAAGATCGTATTTGTACGGCGCGTAATTGCCGTGCCAGGCTACCACGTCGAGCGGCGAATGATCGATGCCGGCGCGCCACAAGCGACCCTGGAATTTCGCGATCAACTCGAAGTCGCCTTCGATATCCTTGTAGGCGGCAATGGGCGTGAGGAAATCGCGCGAATTGGCCAAGCCGTTGGAACCGATCGGACCCAGATCGGGCAAACGCAGCAGCGCGCCGAAGTTCTCGCAGACATAACCGCGCGACGGACCATCGGGCAGTTCGACGCGAAAACGCACGCCGCGCGGGATCACTGCGATCTCCTGCGGCTCGGCCTCGATGATGCCCAACTCGGTGACGATGCGTAGCCGTCCTTGCTGCGCGACCAACAGCATTTCGGCGTCGGCGTTGTAGAAATATCGCCCCTGCATCGAGCGATTGGCCGCATAGACATGGATGCCTACGCCCGTCTGCGCCGCCGCTCCGCCGTTGCCAGCCAGGGTAAACAGGCCATCGAGAAAATCGGTTGGCGTCTGCGGCAGAGGTTGGGGATTCCAGCGCAATTGATTGGGCGTGGCCGGTTGCTCGTCGAAGCGGTTGTGGAACGCGCGCTCATCGAGCAGTTGAAACGGCGTGTGCATCGCGCTCGGGCGAATGCGATACAACCAGCTGCGCCGGTTGCCATGCCGCGGCGCGGTGAACGCGCTGCCCGACAATTGCTCGGCGTACAAACCCAACGGCGCTTTCTGCGGCGAATTGCGGCCCTCGGGCAACGCACCGGCCAACGCCTCGGTCGCGAACTCGTTACCGAAGCCCGATTGATAACCACTCATCATTACTCGCTCCGGTAACGCCCTCTCCATCCGGGAGAGGGATGCCGTTCATTGTCTGGCAGAAAAACGTCCGATCACAACACCCCGCGGCGCATCTGGTCGCGCTCGATGCTCTCGAATAGCGCCTGGAAATTACCCTCGCCGAAACCTTCGTTGCCCTTGCGCTGGATGATCTCGAAGAAAATCGGACCGACCGCGTTCTCGGTGAATATCTGCAACAGCTTGCGCCGCTTGGTTTCCTGGTCGGCGTCGATCAGGATCTTGTTCTTGCGAAGGCGCGGCACGTCCTCGCCGTGATCGGGCACGCGCACGTCGATGGCATCGAAATAGGCATCGGGCGTGTCGAGGAAAGTCACGCCGGCCGCACGCATGGCTTCGACCGTCCAGTAGATGTCATCGGTAAAGCAGGCAATGTGCTGAATGCCCTCGCCCTGGTAGGCATCGAGGTATTCGTTGATCTGGCTGGCCGGGTCGCTGCTTTCGTTGAGCGGGATGCGCACGATGCCATCGGGCGCGGTCATGGCCTTGGACACCAGCCCGGTCTTGACACCCTTGATGTCGAAGTAACGGATCTCGCGGAAATTGAACAAGCGCTCGTAGTAGTCCGACCACTTGGCCATGTTGCCGAAATACAGATTGTGGGTGAGGTGGTCGATGAAGGTCAGGCCAAAACCCACGGGGTTTTGCTGCGCGCCCGGAATCGGTGCGAAATCGGCATAGCTGTTGCCCTTGCTGGGCACCAGATACAGCATGCAATCGCCGATGCCCTTGATCACCGGGACTTTGATGGCACGCGAATCGACCTTGTGTTCGATCGGCTCGCCACCGTTGGCCAGCACCTGGGTGAACACCTTGGTCACGGGCAGGGTGAAACCGATGCCGAAGCCGCAAGCGCACGGACCGTGGGCGGCGGCGAAGTCCGCGGCGAAGGAATCGGGGTCTTCGTTGATCAGAAAATCCACGCCGCCTTGACGGTACACTGTGATCGGGCGTGTCTTGTGCTTGAGCACTGCGGAAAAACCCATGCGCCGGAACAGGGCGTGCAAGGCCTCGGCCTGGCCGGCGGGAGCGGCGAATTCGACGAACTCGAATCCGGCGATGCCCATCGGGTTGGCGAAGGTGGTGGGCTGCATGCCCAGATTCACGGGGACGGGGTGATCGGGGATGGAACGGGCATGTGCGCTCATGGGGAGCCTCCTGCGGGACGGCTGACTACAACGGGGAATTATATAGTTTCATATGAAACCATTGGCAAGCGATACGCCGCGTGAACGGCAGGAACCCATGAGCCAGGCACCGACCTCCGACCACCACGCCGTGCTCGAACTGAGTCGCTTCCTACCGTACCGGCTGTCGGTGCTGTCGAACCGCATCAGCCAGGACATCGCGCAGTTCTACGGCGAACGCTTCGGCCTGGCGATCACCGACTGGCGCGTGCTGGCCGTGCTCGGCCGCTACCCCGGCCTGTCGGCGAGCGAGGTCGCCGAGCGCACGGCGATGGACAAAGTGGCGGTGAGCCGGGCGATGGCGAAACTGATCAAGGACGGCCGCCTAAAGCGGCGGATGCACGGCAGCGACCGCCGGCGCTCGGTGCTGGAACTTTCAGCCAAGGGTTACCGGATCTACGACGAGGTGGCGCCGCTGGCATTGCGCTTCGAGCGCGACCTGCTCTCGCAACTGGACCCGGAAGAACGGCAGTGGCTGGGCCGCATCCTGGACAAACTCGACGCGGCGGAAATCGCCCGCGCGCCCTGACCTGTCCGATGGCCGAACCCTCGCCCACACTCGCGGCTTCCGAACTGCTCGCACAAATGCGGCAGGCAATGGCCGCGCGCGAATTCGACCGCGCCGAGCGGCTGGCCGAAATCCTCTCGGTGCGCGATCCCGGCCACGAGGATGTGGTCGGATTTTTGGTCGGCCGCGCGTTGGCGCGTCAAGAAATCCCGCGGGCATTGAACATCAGCCGCGCTGCTGTGCAGGCACGCGGCGATTCGGCGCGACTGCATTTCCAGTTGGGCCTGGCGCTGGCAGCGGCGCGCGATCATGAAGCGGCATGGCAAGCCTTCCGGCAGGCGCGCCAATGCGATCCGGCCCTGCTCGCGGCGCCGCTTTGGCAAGCCGACCAGGAACTGGCGCTCGGCCGCCATCAGGACGCACTACGCAGCCAGTTGCAGGCGCTGACCCTGGCCGAGCACAGCGGCGCATTGGCGCGAATCGATAATCTGGCGCCACCGCTGCGCCAACGCGTGGATCGCGCCATCGCCAGCGTGCAACAAGCGCGCCGCGAAGCGATCGAAGAATCCCTCGCGTCGCTTCGCCAACGTGTCGGCGACGCCGCCCTCGCTCGCGTCGATGCCGCGTTGGCGCGCATTTACGGCCTGCCCGCGCCGCGCCCCAACGACCCCTTGCAGCAGCCCACCTTGCTTTGGGTTCCCGGCCTGCCGGACCAGCCCTGGTTCGAGCGCGAACAATTTCCGTTCCTCGCGCAGCTCGAGCAGGCTACGGAGATCATTCGCGAAGAATTGCTCGGCATCCTCGGCGATGAAAACAATCTCTCGCCTTACGTCGACATGCCCGACAGCGCCCCGGCGGCGCAGATCTGGCACAAGCTCAACCGCTCGCCCGACTGGAGCAGTTACCACCTCTACCGGCATGGCGAGCAGATTCAAGCGCATTGCCAGCGCTGTCCGAAAACCGTCGCCTTGCTCGAATCGCTGGCGCTGATGCACATCCCCGAGCACTCGCCGGAGATCCTGTTCTCGGTGCTCAAACCGCACACGCATATTCCGCCGCATACCGGTGTGATCAACGGCCGGCTGACGGTGCATTTGCCCTTGATCGTTCCAGAAAACTGCGGCGCGCTGTGCGCCGCTGGACAGCCGCGCGGCTGGCAGACCGGCCAATGTTTGGTGTTCGACGACTCCTTCGTGCATGAAGCCTGGAACCAAAGCGAGCACACCCGCGTGGTGTTGATTTTCGATATCTGGAATCCGCACCTGACCGCGCCCGAACGCGATGGCCTGGCCACCGCGATTGCCGCGCTCGGGCGATTCAACCGCCGCTACGAAACCAGCGACAGCACTCACGAATCGGCATAGCCGCCGCATAAAAAAACGGCGGCCCGAAGGCCGCCGTTTCAGTCGAACAGGTAGGCGTTTTATTTCACGCCATGCATCAGTTTGTTGATCAGCGGGGCGATCAGGAACAGCAGCGCACCCGCGCCGATCAGCGACCAGAACCCGAAGGTATAACCGCTGAGCGCCGACTGGGTGGTCATGCCGCCCTCGCCGCTGACGTGGCTGGCGAAGATGCCCGACAGGTTGTTGCCGATGCCGGTCGAGAGGAACCAGCCACCCATGCCCAGGCCGACCAGACGCACCGGCGCCAGCTTGGTCACCATCGACAGGCCGATCGGCGACAGGCACAACTCGCCCACCGACTGGATCACATAGACCATGAACAAAGTCCAGAACGGGATCTTGTTATCGACATCGACCAGGCTCGACAGCGCATACATCAGCAGCAGGAAGGCCGCGCCGTTGAACAACAGGCCCAGGCCGAACTTGCGCGGGATGGAAGGATTGACGTTCTTGCGCGCCATCCAGACCCAGATCCAGGCGATGATCGGCGCCAGCGTGATGATGGCGATCGAATTGACGCTCTGGAACCACGCGGTCGGGAAGATGAAGTTGCCGAAATCGCGGTTGACGATCTGATCGGCCAGGAAGGTGAAGGAACTACCAGCCTGCTCGAAGAACATCCAGAACAAAATGTTGAAGGCGAAGATGATCAGCATGGCGATCACCTTGTCACGGGCGACCTTGCCGTCACGGAAGCCTTCGATCATCAGCATGGTCGCAAGACCGATGAACATCGCCGACAACACGTACTGCAACACTTCCGCACCCACCGCCAAGAGGAAATACGCCACCGGGATGACCACCAGCGCGCCAATGGCCACATAGATCACGCGCGCACGATTCTCGGCTCCTTCCGGCGGCCGGCCGATACCCTTGAGCTGGCGACGGCCGAAATAAAACCAAACCAGGCTGATCAGCATGCCGATGCCGGAAGCGAAGAACACGTACTTGTACGCGGGCGCGGCATCGGAGCCGAAGATCGACTGCGCCAACCAGCCGGTGAAAATGGGCGCGACGAAGGCACCCATGTTGATGCCCATGTAGAAGATGGTGAAACCGCTGTCGCGGCGCTGATCGTCAATGGCGTACAGCTTGCCGATCATCGTGGAGATGTTGGGCTTGAACAGGCCGTTGCCGACGATGATGGTGGCCAAGCCGAGCTTGAAGATATTCGGATCGGGCAGCGTGATCGCGAATAGTCCGGCCGCCATGAATACCGCGCCAAGCAGGATCGAGCGTTGGTAGCCGATGACCTTGTCGGCGATGTAGCCGCCGAAAATCGCGCCGGCATAGACGAGCGCGAGGTACGAACCGTAGGTGAGATTGGCCTCGCCCTGGCCGGTGGCCGAGCCGCCATGAAACTGCGCGACGATGTAAAGAACCAGCGCCCAGCGAATGCCGTAGAACGCGAAGCGCTCCCAGAATTCGGACATGAACAGCATCCACAGCGGGCTGGGGTGCCCCATGATCTGTTTGAACTCTGGAATTGCAGCACCCGTGTTGGGCGCAGTAGCAGCACCGCTCATGCGGTCTCTCCCTGTTTTTCGAGCATCGATTGAACAAAAAATCCCGGCGGCAAGCCGCGCGGGGTCGGCAAGGTGTAACCGCAATGCCGCCCGCCGTCAAACCTGAATGTCCCGCCGCCCCGTCTCATCAGGCCGGAGAGCCCAGCACAGTGCGCACTTCCAGCAGCTCCGGGAAGAACGTCAATTCCAGCGCCTGCTTGAGAAAACCCACGCCGGAACTGCCACCGGTGCCGCGCCGGTAGCCGATGATCCGCTCGACGGTCTTCATGTGGCGAAAGCGCCAGAGCTGGAAGCTTTCCTCGACATCCACCAGTTGTTCGCACATCGCATAGGCCTCCCAATGCGCGTGGGTATCCTCGTAGATGCGCTTGAACACCGGAATCAACCCGGCGTTGCGGACATGCGGCAGGGTAAAGTCGCGCTCCACGCATTCGTCCGGCACGGCGTGGCCGTGACGACGCAAATAGCGCAGGAATTCGTCATACAGGCTCGGCGCCGTCAACGCCTGTCCAAGCTCCGCCGATGCCTGGGAATCGTGCGCGAACACCTGCACCATGTCGGCGTTCTTGTTGCCCAGCAGGAATTCGATCAGCCGGTATTGCAGCGACTGGAAGCCCGAGGCGGGCCCCAGCACGTTGCGAAATTGCAGGTACTCGCTGGGGGTGAGGGTTTCCAGCACCGCCCACTGCTCGAACAACTGCCGTTGCACCTGTTTGACCCGCGCCAGGATTTTCTGCATCGGATGCAACTCATCGCGTTGCAGGTGGCCGATGGCCGCGCGCAGCTCGTGGATGATCAGCTTCATCCACAGCTCGGCCACCTGGTGCTGGACGATGAACAGCAGCTCATCGTGATGCTCGGGCTGCGACAGCGGCTGCTGGGCCGCGAGCAGCCTGTCCAGGCGCAGATAACCGGAATAACTCAGACGTTCGCGCAGGTCGGTGGTGATGCCCGGCTCGATCGGGCGCTGATTGGGGGGTTGGGGCATGGGTCTGCAAGGTGTGGGGGTGAGAGTCAAAGCCTAACGCATCGGGCGGTTCCGATCCTTTTTTGACAGGCCCGATGTCATGGCTTTGACACTGATGCGCCAGTAATATGGCCCGCTTCGAGGCCGGCTACGGGAGCCGGCTTCATTCCAGGGGAAATCTCATGCGACACCCAAATCGCTGGCTCTGTTGTGCGTTGCTTGCTTCGCTGGCCTTGCCCACGCAGGCGCAAGTGGTCATCAGCCAGGTCTATGGCGCGGGCGGCAATACCGGCGCCGTACTCAACCGCGACTATGTCGAATTGTTCAACGCCGGCAGTTCCGCCGTTTCCCTGTCCGGATGGTCGGTGCAATACGCCTCGGCGGCCGGCAGCACCTGGCAGGCCACGCAATTGGGCAGCGCCTCGCTCCAGCCGGGTCAGTACCTGCTGGTGGGAATGAGCAGCGGCGCCAACGGCAGCCCCCTGCCCACCGTCGATATCAGCGGCACCACGGCGATGGCCGCCGGCGCCGGCAAAGTGGCCCTGGTCGGCGCGACCACCGCGCTGAGCGGCACTTGCCCCGGTGGCGCCACCGTACTGGACTTGGTCGGCTACGGCAGCGGCGTGAGCTGCTTCGAAGGCAGTGGATCAACGCCCGCGCCCAGCGCCACGAAGTCGGTATTCCGCAGTGACGCAGGCTGTACCGACAGCAACAACAACGCCGCCGACTTCACCGCCGCGGCCCCCGCTCCGCGCAATAGCGCCAGCGCCTTCAATGTCTGCAGTGGCAGCGCCACGCCCAACCTCAGCATCCAGGATGTCAGCCTCGCCGAAGGCGACAGCGGCACCCGCAACGCGGTATTCACTGTCAGCCTCAGTGCGCCCGCCGGTGCCGGCGGCGTGCAGTTCGACATCGCCACCGCCGACGGCAGCGCCACGCTCGCCGACAGCGATTACTCAGCGTTCTCGGCCACTGCCCAGACCATTCCGGCCGGCGCCACCAGCGCCAGCTTCAGCGTCGCCATCTCGGGCGATACGCAGGTGGAGCCGGATGAAACCTTCCTGGTCAATGTAAGCAACGTCACCGGCGCCAATGTGGTCAACGCCCAGGCGACCGGCACGGTGATCAACGATGATTTCACGCTCGTTTCCATCCACGACATCCAAGGCAACGGCCGCCGCTCGCCGATGACCGTGGGCAGCACGGTCGCCACCGAAGGCATCGTCACCGCGCGCGTATCCAATGGCTTCTTTCTGCAAACGGCGACGGGCGAGGAAGACCTCGACCTGAGCACCTCCGAGGGCATCTTCGTATTCCTCGGCGCGACCCCACCGGCCAGCGCCGCGATCGGCAACCGGGTGCGCGTGGTCGCCACGCTCGATGAGTTCGGAGCCACCGGCCAACTGCCGCTGACCGAACTCAAGAACGCCACCATCATCGCGCTCAGCAGCGGCAATCCGCTGCCGGCCCCGATCGAACTGACCGCCGCCGATACCAATCCTGCCGGATCGCTCGACCAACTCGAACGCTACGAAGGCATGCGCGTAAGCGTGACCACCTTGAAGGTCGTCGCACCGGTCGGCGGCAACATCAGCGAAGCCAACGCCACTTCGACTAGCGACGGTATCTTTTACGGCGTACTGCCGGGCGTGCCGCGTCCGTTCCGCGAGCCGGGCATCGCCGCGCTCAGCGACATCGTGCTGCCGCCGGGCGTAGTGCCGCCAGTGTTCGACACCAATCCCGAGCGCATCCGCGTGCGCAGCACCGGTCAGACCGGCGCGCCACGCATCAGCGTGGACGTGGGCGACACCATCAACAACCTGGTCGGCGTGCTCGACTACGGCTTCGGCGCCTACACGCTGACGCCGGACCCGGCCGCCAACGCCACCGTGACGCCCGGTTCGATCGCCAGCCCGGTCTCGATCCGCGCCAAGGACGAGATCACCATCGGCGGCTTCAACCTGCTGCGTTTCTTCGACACCGTCAACGACCCCGGCGTCAGCGATCCGGTGCTCACCGCCACGGCCTTCAACAATCGCCTGATGAAGACCTCCAACGCGATCTGCGCCTACACCCGCAACCCCGACATCCTCGGCGTGGTGGAGGTGGAGAACATCAACGCGCTCAGCGCGCTCGCCAACGCGGTCAACACCCAGGCCGGCAACACCTTGTTCCCCGGTAGTTGCAGCGAAAACCCGAACTACACCGCCTACCTGATGGAAGGCAATGACGTAGGCGGCATCGATATCGGCTTTTTGATCAAGACCGCCGAAGTCGCTCCCGGCACGCCGCGCGTGGAGGTGCTCGACATCACCCAGATCGGCAAGGACACGCTGTTCGCCAATCCCGATGGCAGCTCCGCGTTGCTCAACGATCGCCCGTCGCTGGTGCTGCGCGCGCGCATCCACCAGGACAACGGCGCCAGCTACGATGTGACCGTGATCGCCAATCACCTGCGCTCGCTCAGCGGCGTCGATGACACCACCGCCGGCAGCAATGGCTGGGCGACCGATGGCGAGCGCATCCGCGCCAAGCGTGCGGCGCAGGCCAAGTTCCTGGCCGATTACATCCAGGACCGGCAATCGGCCGACCCGAACGAGAAGATCGTGCTGCTGGGCGATTTCAACGCCTTCGAGTTCAACGACGGCTTCGCCGACAGCATGGGCATCATCACCGGCCGCGCGGCCCCGGCGACGGAAGTGATCAATTACGTCGCCAGCCCGATCACCACGCCCCTGACCAACATGGCCGATCTCTCGCCGGCTTCGGAGCGCTACTCGTTCTCCTTCGACGGCAACGCGCAATCTCTCGACCACATGGTGGTCAACCAGGCCTTGCTCGATGGCACCGCCGCTGTGCGCGCCGAACACGCACGATTGAATTCGGATTTCGGCGAAGACAACTTCGGCGACTACAGTGTGCCGGTGCGCGTTTCCGATCACGATCCGGTGGTGTTGTTCCTGAGTGAATCGACCTTCAACACCGTCGATCTCGGCACCACCGTGACGCCCGCCAGTGAGTTCGTACTGTTCGGCCAGAATGCGCAGTTCAAGGTCACCGCCAGCAACACCGGCATCGACAATGCGCGCGGTGTGAAACTGGATCTGTCGATCGCGGTCATGCCGCAAACGGTCAGCGTCGTGCCCGCCGCGGGTTGGACTTGCGGCGCTCCGGTGCTCGATGGCGCCAGTTCCACGTTGGTGCATTGCCATAGCAGTGTGTTCGCCAGCGGCGACTCGGGCGAGTTCCTCGTCACCATCGCCACCTCCGCCACGCAATACGGAAAGGTTCTATCCCTGGGCGCGGCGATCGACTGCCAGGCCACCGATCCGGTACCGGCCAACGACACGGCATCGGCTTCGATCCTGGTCACCGCCGAAACCGATCTGCGCGCGCAAGTGACCGCGCCCATCGCACTGGTGACCCGTGGCGTCGTGCGCAGCTACCGCATTGCGCTCGACAACATCGGTGCATTCCCCGCCAGTGAAGCCAGACTGGTGTTCAGCCTGAACGCACCGGCCAGTGAAGTGCGCTCGATCGAAAGCGGCAAGTTCGCCTGCGAAGTGATGTCCGACACACCGGAACTGAGCACGTGGAGCTGCCGCACCGACGCCAGTTATATCGCTGGCCGCAGCGACGAAATTCTCGTCGGCGTGCAACCGGGCACGATCAAGAAACACACCATGCTCACCATCGATGCCAATTTCACCAGCGCAACGCCCGATTCGGCACCGGGCAACAACCACGCCGCGGCCACCGCTCGCGTCGTGGGCGTGGACTAGAATCGACCACACTTGTCGCCCGCCACGCCCATGCGGCGTGGCTTTCGGCGGATTGCATAAGCGCGGCCCAGGCCGCGCTTTTTTCGTTACGCGCTGCTTATCCTTCCAGCGGCCCGGCCCGGGCTGGTATCTTGTCTGTCTGCCTGGGAGGGCTGAGTAATGCCAATAGTCACCACTTTCGAGATCGAATACCTGCAATATCTCGGCCCGGACGGCCGGCTGGTACGCGAGGATCTGCCCGAGTTCGCGCAAGACCGCAACAACTTGGTCGAGCTGTTCAAACACATGCTGCTGGTGCGCAGTTTCGACACCAAGGCCGTGGCCTTGCAGCGCACCGGAAAACTGGGCACCTATGCCTCGTGCCTGGGCCACGAAGCCACCCACGTCGGCATCGGCAGCTCCATGCAATACGACGATGTTTTCGCGCCTTCCTACCGCGAATACGGCGCGCAATTCATGCGCGGCGTGAAGCCGCGCGAAGTGCTGCTGTACTGGGGCGGCGACGAGCGCGGCAACGATTTCTCCGGACCGCCGCATGATTATTCCTGGTGCGTGCCGATCGGTACGCAATGCCTGCATGCGGCCGGCGCGGCGTTGGCGTTCAAGTTGCGCGGCGAGCCGCGCGTGGCGGTGGCCTGCGTCGGCGATGGCGGCTCCTCGAAGACCGACACTTACGCGGCGATCAATTCCGCCGGCGCATTCACCTTGCCGTTCGTGCAATGCATCATCAACAACCAGTGGGCGATCTCGGTACCGCGCAGCGCGCAGACCGGCGCCAAAACGCTCGCGCAAAAAGGCATCGCCGGCGGTCTCGACTGCCTGCAAGTGGACGGCAACGACATCATCGCCGTGCGCGCGGCCATGGATCACGCCATCAAACGCGCGCGCAACGGCCACGGTGGCAGCGTGCTGGAATTCGTCACCTACCGCCTGGCCGACCACACCACCGCCGACGATGCGCGCCGCTACCGCGACGACGCCGAGGTCAAGGCTGCGTGGGAGCGCGAGCCGTTCACTCGCCTTCGCACTTTCCTGATCAACGAAAAAGTCTGGAGCGAAACCCAGGAAGCCGAATGGAAGCAAGAGTGCAATCGTCTTGCCGACATCGAAGTCAACGCCTACCTGGAAACCAAGACGCAGCCAGTGGAGGCGATGTTCGATTATCTGTTCGCCGAACTGCCGCACGATGTCGCCGAACAACGCGCGCAAGCGCTGCGCTGGGAGAGCCGTCATGACTGAGGCCAATCGTCGTCGGCTCGCATCGCCGCTCATTGCATGCACGGAACAAGCGCACGAATTTTCTTTTGACTCGAACCAGCAACCGCTTCCGACCGATGCCGGGATGACGGACGGGGGAATGTTTTAATGGCCGCAATCACTTTGATCGAAGCGATCACCCAGGCTCTGGCCTGGGAAATGAAACACGACGAAACCGTGGTCGTGCTCGGCGAGGACGTCGGCGTCAATGGCGGCGTGTTCCGCGCCACCGCCGGCTTGCAGCAGACCTTCGGCTCCGATCGCGTGCTCGATACACCGCTCGATGAAACCACCATCGCCGGCCTGACCGTGGGCCTGGCCACGCAAGGCATGAAGCCGGTCGCCGAGGCGCAGTTCGATGGCTTCATGTATCCGATGGTCGATCACATCGTCTGCCATGCGGCGCGCTTTCGTTACCGCACGCGCGGCCGCATGAGCTGCCCGATGGTGCTGCGCGTGCCGTGGGGCGGCGGCATCCGTGCGCCCGAGCACCACTCCGAGGCCAACGAAGCCATCTTCACCAACGTACCGGGCCTGCGCGTGGTGCTGCCCAGTTCACCGCAACGCGCCTATGGTTTGTTGCTGGCGGCGATTCGCGATCCGGACCCGGTGATTTTCTTCGAGCCCAAGCGTATCTATCGCCAGTACAAGGAAGAAGTGCCCGACGATGGCGAAGCACTGCCGCTGGATGTGTGCTTCGTACTGCGCGATGGCAGCGATGTCACGCTGGTCACCTGGGGCTCGCAGGTCAAGGAAACGCTGGAAGCCGCCGACGCCTTGGCCAAGGACGGCATCAGCGCGGAAGTGATCGATGTCGCCACGCTCAAGCCGCTGGATTTCGACACCATCCACGAGTCGGTGAAGAAAACCGGCCGCTGCGTGATCGTGCACGAAGCCGCGCGCACCGCCGGTTTCGGCGCCGAGATCGCCGCGCAACTGGCCGAGAAGGCCATGTTCGATCTGGTCGCACCAGTCGAGCGCGTCACCGGCTACGACACGCATATTCCGTTGTTCCGCCTGGAAATGAAGTACCTGCCCAGCGTGGAAAAAATCGTCGCCGCGACCAAGCGCACGCTGGCCGCCAGTTGAGAGGATGACCGATGAGCGATATCAAGAAATTTTTCCTGCCCGACCTCGGCGAAGGCTTGCCTGACGCCGAAATCGTCGAGTGGATGGTCAAGGTCGGCGACATCATTCGCCTGGACGAGCCGCTGGTGTCGATGGAAACCGCCAAGGCAGTGGTCGATGTGCCCTCGCCGTTTTCCGGCAAGGTGCTCAAGCTCGCCGGTGGGCCCGGCGATGTGATCGTCACTGGCGCCTGGCTGGCCGAATTCGAGATCGACCCGAGCCTGCCGCAACGCGCTGAAGCGCAAGACACCGGACATCATCACGGCGCTCCCGCCGCCGCCGCGAGCGAACCCGAACCAACGCCTGCCGCACCCGCTGCAGCACCGGCCGCGGAAAAATCCGACGCCGGCACCGTGGTCGGCGCGATGCAAAGCAGCGATGCCGTGCGCAGCGAGCAAGTGTTCTCGATCGGCGGCGTCAAGGCCATGCCGGCCGTGCGCGCGCTCGCGAAAAAACTCGGCGTCGATCTTGCTCGCGTGTCGCCTTCGGGCGCCGATGGCATCGTGACCCTGGCCGATGTCAAGAAAGCCGCGGCCGGCGGCACCGCGCAGCCAGCACAAGCACCAGCACCACGCGTCGCTGAAGTATTGCGCGGCGACCGCGAGGCTGCACGGCCCGCTCCACCGCAACCCACACCGGCAACCGCAAGAACCACGCAATCAGTGGCACGCGATGTCGCTCCCAATCTCGACAGCGACGAGCCGATCCGCGGCGTCCGCCGCAACATGGTGCGAGTGATGAGCGCCGCGCATGCCGAAGTCGTGCCGACCACCTTGATGGACGACGCCGACCTGCATGCCTGGTCGCATGGCGAGGACATCATGGCGCGCCTGATCCGCTCGCTGGTGGTGGCCTCACAGGCCGAGCCCGCGCTCAATTCCTGGCTCAACGCCAAGGAAGGCACCCTGCGCCGGCATTCGCGCGTGGATGTAGGCATCGCCGTGGATTCGGCCGAGGGCCTGTTCGTGCCGGCATTGCGCGGCTGCGAGCGGCTCGATCCGGTGCAGATACGCAGCGAGCTCAACCGCCTGCGCGATGGCGTGAAAAACCGCAGCCTGCCGCCGGAAGACCTGACCGGCTACACCTTGATGCTGTCGAACTTCGGCGTATTCGCCGGCAAGTACGCCACGCCCGTAGTGGTGCCGCCTTGCGTTTGCATCGTCGGCGCCGGCCGCCTGCACCACGCGGTGGTGCCGGTGCTCGGCGGCATGCAGACACACAAGATGATGCCGCTGTCCTTGACCTTCGATCATCGCGCCGCGACCGGCGGCGAAGCCGCGCGATTCCTGCGCGTGATGATCGACGATCTGCAGCGGCCAGATTAAAACGACACGACCGATACGGCCCGACCGATGGCGCACAAGAGTGCATTGATTGCCTACGTCCTCGACTGTAAGGTCGAGGACATCGGTGCGGCAGCTGAGTTCTGGAGCGCCGCGCTCGGCAAACCCATCGCCAGCCGCGACCAGGACGGCGACGGCCGCTACGCGGAGCTGCGCACTGAAAACGACGAACCTTTCCTGCTGCTACAAAAAGTCGATCACGACGCGCGCATTCACCTGGATATCGAAACCGACGATCTGGATGCCGAAGTGGCGCGACTGGAAGCGCTCGGCGCCACCCGCGTGCAATTCGTCAAACGCTGGTGGGTCATGCAGGCCCCGACCGGCCACCGCTTTTGCGTGGTGCGCCAGCAACCGGCCAAGACCGGCATCGAACTCAATTCCTGGATTTGACCGTGGGTGGGTTCAATCCCACCATTCCTTATCCTTGAAATCCATGATGGACGTAGGGTGGGCTTAAGCCCACCATTTTTATCTCTAACAATTACGGTGGGCTGAAGCCCACCCTACAGCCCACCCTACGTCTTCACGCACACATCCGCTTATGACGCCGCGTCCGCGAAAGCGACCAGAGCATCGACGATTTCATCGAGCTCGGCGCCACTGGCGAGGTGCCCGAGAAATTTTTCGTCGATATGCAAGTCCGCAGGCGGCGAGTGACGCAGCTTGGCGACGCCTTGTGTCTTCATCTGCGCGATCAACTGTCCGGCATCGCGCGCCGAATCGTAGCCCTGGCTTTGCATCAGCAGCTTGCCCTCGCCATCAAGCAGCTTGAAATAGAATTTGCCGTCGGCCTCGCGATACTGCTTGAAACGCGGCGGCGCTTTGCCGGCAACGGTCGGCCCGCCTTGGTCGCCAACTCCGCTGGAACCGCGCGACCCCGATTCCAGGCCGCGCCTCGGCGCCTCACGCAAATCCCGCAGCCCCACCGCGTGGCGCAGCTCGGCGATGAACGGCGTGGCAATCTTGCGCACTTTGACCGCACCCTCGCGCAGTACCGCTTCGATCTCGATCGGCTGGGCGATCAGCGCTTCGTATTTTTCGCGCATCGGCGCCACTTCGCGATCGATGCGCTCGAACAAGGCCTGCTTGGCCTCGCCCCAGGCGATGCCATCGGCGAATGCGCGCCGCATCGCGGCGGTTTCCTCGTCGGAAGCAAAGGCCTGGTACAGCGAGAAAATCGCCGAGTTCGCGGTGTCCTTCGGCTCGCCGGGCGCGCGCGAATCGGTGACGATGCCGTAGATCAGCTTCTTCAATTCCGCCGGTGGCGCGAACAAGGGAATGGTGTTGTCGTAGCTCTTGCTCATCTTGCGGCCGTCCAGGCCCGGCAAGGTGGCGACGTTTTCCTCGATCGTCACCTCGGGCAACACGAAATGTTCGCCATACAGGTGATTGAAACGCGCCGCGAAATCGCGGGCCATTTCGATGTGCTGGATCTGGTCGCGCCCCACCGGAACCTTGTGCGCGCGGAACATCAAAATGTCCGCTGCCATCAGCACCGGATACAAGTACAAGCCGACATTGATGCCGGCGTCCTCGTCCTCGCCCACGGCCAGATTCCTGTCCACCGCCGCCTTGTAGGCATGGGCGCGATTGAGCAGGCCCTTGCCGGCCACGCAGGCCAATAGCCAAGCCAGTTCCGGGATTTCCGGGATATCGGACTGCCGGTAAAACCAGACGGTATTGGGATCGAGCCCGCAAGCGAGCCAACTGGCGGCGATTTCCAGCGTCGAGCGCTGCACGCGCGCCGGTTCCTGCACCTTCACCAGGGCGTGGTAGTCGGCGAGAAAGTAGAAACTCTCCGCCCCGGGGCGACGGCTGGCGGCGATGGCCGGGCGAATCGCGCCCGCGTAATTGCCAAGATGTGGCGTGCCGGAAGTCGTGATTCCGGTCAGGATGCGCTGCTTGCTCATGGAATGGCTTCGTTGGTGGACCGCTAGTTTAGCCGCTAACCCCGTTTGCCGGCGTCGGGCGTTATCCCTCTTGCACCCAACGCCACGACATCACGGAGACTTTCCATGAAACGCCTGCTCATCCCACTGGCCCTGTATTGCCTGCTGCCGCTAGCCGCGAGCGCCCAACCCGAACGTCTGGTGGAAGTGAAAATCCTCGACCGGGAACTTTCCAATCCCTTGCAACAGATGGCCCACGCCGGCCGCGATTACATCGAAGGACAGCCCGGCCACCGCTTCTCGGTCGTGCTGCAGAACATGACCGGAGAGCGGGTCCTGACCGTGCTCTCGGTCGATGGCGTCAATGCCGTCAGCGGCCAGACTGCCAGCTCCGCGCAGGCGGGTTATGTGCTCGAACCATGGCAGCGCGCGGAGATTCGCGGCTGGCGAAAAAGCTACAGCGACATCGCCGAGTTCTACTTCACCGCCCTGCCCGATAGCTACGCCGCGCGTACCGGCCGGCCGCAGAATGTGGGCGTGATCGGCGTGGCGGCCTTCCGCGAGCGCCAGCCCGAGCCCGTGGCCGATGAACCGGCGATGCCGGCGTCACCGGCAACCGCGACGATGGAAAAATCCCGGTCCTCGGCCGATGCGACCGGCAATCTGGCTCGCCGCGCCGAATCATCCTCTGCGCCCTCGGCCATGGCCCAGCAAATCGGCACCGGGCATGGGCAGCGCCGTTATGACCCGGTCACGCAAACCACTTTCGAGCGCAAAAGCACTCAGCCCAACCAAGTGGTTTCGTTGTTTTACGATTCCTATCGAGCCTTGGTCGCGCGCGGAGTCATACCGCGCCGCTACCGCGATCGTCCAGGCCGGTTTCAGCCCGATCCATTCCCGATCGGCTTCGTGCCCGATCCGAGGTAAATGGCCCCGGATAAATGACCGGGAACAGAACCATCGAAGCACCGCCGCTGATGATGCGGCGGTGTTGTCCGCAGACTCAGTTCTTGCCGTTCTTGCCCGCGCCTTCGATCGAACCACCGGCGGACTTGATGTCCTTGCCGATGCCTTCGATGGTGTTGCAGGCGCTCACCAGCAACACGGAGAACAGGACGAACAGAATCAGTCGGGTACGGGTCATGGCAGCCTCCTAAAAAACATTGGCGCAGTTTAGCGTCCCGGCGCCCGCGATGGAGCACGGCACCGGTACGGTCAAGCGAGTCCAAAAACAAGGCCGGGCTTCGCCCGCCCGGCCTGTGCAAACTATCTTACGACCGAACTACTTGTGCGCTTCGTCGGCCGTTTCCTGGATTTCCTCGCCCACTTCCTTGACGTCCTTGCCCATACCCGAAATGGTGTGGCAAGCGGCCAGGAAAGAAGAACTGAAACTCAGCAGCAGCAAAATGAATATGAAGCGCTTCATCGCGGTCTCCCATCGGTGGATGACGGGGGCAATGTAAAACCGGCTTGATGAACGGGAAAGGAGCCGCATCGATCCTTGCCCGATCTGTTCAGCAACAGTTTTTCAGCGATCGATGGGCGAATGCACCGCGAACGGCGAAGCCGGGCATCAATCGCGCATCAACGTCGATTTTCCGAACAGGCTTTCGACCAGATCCACTGCCAGTTGCCCGGTACGGTTGTGTTCATCGAAGGCCGGATTGAGCTCGACGATGTCCAGCGAGCCGAGCAGGCCAGAGTCGGCGATGATCTCCATCACCAGTTGCGCTTCGCGATAATTCGGGCCGCCCGGCACCGTGGTGCCCACGCCGGGGGCGATCGACGGATCGAGAAAATCCACGTCGAAACTCACGTGCACATGCGTGTCGGCATCCACGCCCGCCAGCGCTTTTTCCATCACTTGCTTGATGCCGATCTCATCGATGTAGCGCATGTCGTAGATGTCGAGGCCAAATTCCTTGACCAGGCGTTTTTCGCCGCGATCGACCGAGCGAATACCAATTTGCCGGATGTCTTCGGCACGGATGGCCGGCGCACTGCCTCCGAGTTCGGTCAGCGCTTGCGGCCCGAGCCCGCAAAGGCAGGCCACTGGCATGCCGTGAAGATTTCCCGAGGGCGTGACTTCGTGCGTGTTGAAATCGGCGTGCGCGTCGAGCCACAGCACGCGCAGTTTCTTGCCGTTCTCGTGGCAATAACGCGCCACTGCGGTGATCGAACCGATCCCCAGGCAATGATCGCCGCCGAGCAGGATCGGCAACTGGCCGCTGCGCAGGCTGGCGTACACCGCGTCCATCACCGTCTTGTTCCAGGACACGACTTCCTTCAAGTGCCGGTAGCCATCGACAGGCGGCAACCAGGGATTGACCGGACCGGCGAGATTGCCGCGATCGAGTACGGTCAATCCACGCTCGCGCAGCGCCTCGGCAAGCCCGGCCACGCGCAGCGCCTCAGGCCCCATCGAAGCGCCGCGATGGCCGGCGCCGATATCGGTCGGCGCGCCGATCAAGGCGATGGTGCGTTGCCTGCTCATCGGCGATGGCTCCCGAAACGGCATGCGGCCGGGATCAAGACAAGGGACGATCTGCGAAACATGATGGCGGCTCCATCGGCACAACGCGGGAAACAATCAACATGATAAGCGATTGCCCGGTTCGGGATTCCGGGAATCCTGGTCCGACACTCACGAAGAAGCCGCCCATCGCGTCGCCCGCCACGCAAGAAGGTTCACGGGCAGCATGCCAAGGGTTGCCGCGCCCGATGCCGGACACGGCAACACGCGGCGAACTTCAATGACCCAGAAGCTGCAGGATCAGTACGGCTTGGCCGACAAACGCCGCCGCGAACGACAGCGTCCGCACCCACGGCACGGCAAAGGTGTAGGCCAGCAGATGCACGACACGTGCCCAGAAATAAATGGCGCAAGCCAGCACGGTGCTGTGGTTGCTGATGCCCGCGGCGTGCGCGGCCAAGACCAGCGCGGCGAAGATGACCAGATTTTCCACGGCATTGGCATGCGCGGCCATCATCCGCTTGGCCCACGCCGATTGCGGCTTGGGATTTTCCGGATAACCCACCGCATCGATCACGCCGCGCACCGCGATCCGATCCAGAATGTAAGGCACCCACATGACCGCGGTAAGCGCGGTGACCCAGACCAGATAGGTAAGTTCAGCACTCATGGACGGCTCCCTTCGTTGTTTTTGGAGACTCCGATTTACCACATCCGCGCGCGACAGGCATCGCCGATGGCGGCTTTCGCATCGAGATGATGCTGGCCGGTGGAGATCACGGACGAGCGCGCTGGCAATGCATCGCGCGGTTGCATCGACGCCTCATCGCTTCGAGGATTCATCGAAGTATCGCTTGCGGCGATGCAACAAGGGGAAAATATTTTTGCGCAATCGCTGAATGATGGTGCCGGCACCCGGATTCGAACTGGGGACCTACCGCTTACAAGGCGGTTGCTCTACCAACTGAGCTATGCCGGCACGGCGGCAATTCTAACTCGACCGGTCCCATAAATCGAAACGGCCAATCGAAACAAGCATCGAAGCAGCCCGACGGAATCTTCCACCGAAACAATGAATGGGATCGACTCTCGGCGAAAGTCAAAAACACTTCGCGGACACCGCCTTCAGATCGGCGTCGGGAAGTAGCGTCTGCCATTGGAAATCGGCGGGGGCGGCCAGATCGATCCACCATTGCGACGCCTGTCCGGTGCGTGCCTCGACGGTCGGGTTGTAGCCCATCGCGGCAATCTCGTCCTGGCGCCGCTTGGCGTTTTCCAGATCGCGGAAGATCCCCAGCGACACGGTATTTTGCTGATCGCCCGCGGTGACCACGTAGTAGTCGTTGACACCGTGCGCCGCCAGCGCGCGGGCGACTTCCAACGCCTCGGCACGGCTTCCGGCGGCCGGCAGATACACGCGATAACCGCGCAAGGCCGCAGCGGCGACTTCGCGATACTGGATGCGCTCGACCTTGGGCATCAGCAGGTTCATCGCACGACGCAAATCGGCGGGCGTTGCGAACGGCCCCAGGCTCAGGCAGTGCAGGCTTGCGCTCTCCGGTTCCGGCACGGTGTCCAGCTCCGTGGCCGCGACCACGGGCGGGCGTTCGGATTCGCTGAGCAAGGTCAGCGACGACACGCCTTTGTCGGTGGCCGGAAGCACGATTGCCTCGGGCTCGTGATGCCATATCCACCAGGCGGCGACGCCCAGGTTCATGCACAACAGCAACAAGATCAGCGCGCGCAACATGATTCAGACGCCTCCTTGGCAGGCGAGAATCGCCAGACCGTCGAGCACCAGTGCAGGCAGTTTGACGATGCGTGGATGATCGAGTGTATCGAAAACCGCCGCGCCGCCGCCGGTGATGAGAAGTGTCGGCATGATGCCGAGTTTTTTCCGCGCCGATTCGAGACTGCGCTCGAGCAGCCCCAGTACCGCCGCATTCGCGCCGGAGGCGATGGCATCGGCGCTGTTGTCGGCGAACTCGTGCACGCGGCCTTCGGGCAGATCCAGTTGCGAAAATCGTTGCGCCAACGCAGCGCGCATATGTTCGGCGGTGGGTGCGATCAAGCCGCCCAGATGTTCGCCGCCGACATCGAGCAAATCCACCGTCAACGCACTGCCGGCAGAAACGATCAGCCAAGGGCCATCGTCGCGCGCGTTGGCCGCAAGCAAAGCCAGGAAGCGGTCCACACCCAATCGTTCCGGATCCTCGTAGGCGATGCGCAAGCTTCCGCACTGCGCCATCGTCCGCACACGATGCACACGATGACCGCTTGCCTGTAGTGCAGCATCGACAGCATCGGTGGTTTTCGCAGGCGCGACCGAGGCCAGCCAGACTTCATCGCGCGCATCGTCTTGCCGCAGATGCGCCAACAACGCAGTAATGGCATCGGCTTGTTCATGCGCGAATGCCTGTACCGGATCACGCACACCGCGCGCATCGCACGACGCGCACTTGATGCGGGTATTGCCGATATCGATCAACCAGCGCGCGCCATGGCCGTTCATGCTGCGCGCAGGCTCACTTCGCCGCTGTAATAGATGCGCTCGCCGTCGCTTTGCCGGACCCGCAGCGCGCCCGTTTCGGTAATGCCCAGCGCCACGCCTTGATTGACGCGCGGCCCATCGAGCACATGCACCTGCCGCCCGGCGAGCGCATCGAGTGTTTGCCAACGCGGCACGAATGGCGCCAAGCCCTCATGTTCGAATTGCGCCAGCGCCGGCAGCAAATGATCGAGCACAGCGGTGGCCAGGACATTGCGCGAAATCGTTCGGCCGCCATCGAGTTGCGACAGATCGCACCAGGGTTGATCGATCGCCGCCGCATATCCGGCTGGCATGCGTACATTGATGCCAAGGCCGATCACCGCCTCGCACGGGCCATTGGCTTCGCCGCGCAATTGCACGAGTATGCCGCCGAGTTTTTTTCCTTCGACCATCAAGTCGTTCGGCCACTTCACACCAACCTGGGTAAATCCCAGATCGCGCAGCGCTTCGGCAAGCACCACGCCCACCATCAGGCTCATGCCGGACAACGCAAAAAAACCGCGCTCGAAACGGCGCGACAAACTCAAATACAAATTGGCTGCCAGCGGCGAAGCCCACACTCGCCCGCGCCGTCCTTGTCCAGCGATTTGCCGTTCGGTCAGCCACACCGCACAACCTTGTTGCGGTGCGGGTACCGATAGCGCCGCCGTCTGCGTGGAGGCGATTTCGTACTCCACGGTCAGTGCCTGCAATTGAGCACGCGCATCGGTACCCAGCGCATCGACGATTGCCTCCCGATCGAGCAGTTGCAGCGGATGCGCGAGTCGGTAGCCCACACCGGGCCGCACGAGGATTTCGACACCGGCCGCGCGCAAGGCCTCGATGCGCTTGTGCACCGCGCTACGGGAAATTCCCAGCTCCCGCGCCAGGACGACGCCGGTCACCGAGCCGTGACACAGCCGTTCGAGCACCGCGCGATCGCTCATGCCAGCTTCCGGGAAAACCACCGGCCGATCAGCCGTGCACGCTCGGCACGCGGTTCCGTGCCGGCGCGCAGACGCTGGATGTTGCTGCGATGGGTATAGGCGATCAACAACGCCACCGACACGGCGAACACGAGGCGTTCGCTGCCGTCACCGCTCAGCAATGCCGTGGCGATCAGGCTGGCGGCAGCGAGAATCGTCGAAAGACCGACGTATCCAGTGCACATCAAGGTCAGCCCCCAAACCGCCAGCAACAAGGGCAACGCCCAAGGCCAAACAACCAGCAAACCGCCAAGCAAGGTGGCCCCACCCTTGCCGCCGCGAAAGCCATGAAACAACGGCCAGATATGGCCGGCCACCGCCGCCAGCACGCAGGCATACGGCAACCACGCCTGCATCGACTGCGGCCCATGCCGCCAAGCCAGCCACGCCGCCAGCACGCCCTTGCCGACATCCACCAACACCGTGCCCAAGGCGAATTTGAACCCCTGCGTGCGCAGTGCGTTGGTGCCGCCGGCATTACCGCTGCCGACCGTGCGTATGTCCACGCCGCGCAGCCGTCCGAGCAGCAGGCTGCCGGACAAGGAGCCGAGCAAATAAGCAATCAGTATGAAAAAAATGGAAGGCCACATGCCCGCGATTATCGCTTGAATCGGCCGATGCGGGCGCTGTGGATCGGCGGCGAAATCCGTTGCTCTTGCCCGGGAATGCCCGTCGCCGGATACGCGCTGCGGCTAGGCCGGCTCCACCGGCTGCAGACTGACCACCAAGGCACCGGGTCCGGCGTGCGCGCCGATGGCGGGGCCGGTTTCGGCCAGCCAGGCGTCCTGACAATCGAGCTGCCGTTTGATCTCGGCGAGCAAGATCTCGCCATCGGCTTGGGCATCGCAATGGCCGACGATCACCCGCCAGCGCGTCGAGCGATCCACCCGCTTGACGATGTACTTGGCAAAACGCTCGGGCACACGCTTGCCGCCGAACAATCCGCCGACAACGCCCAACCGGCCTTGCGGAGTGACTTTGGCCATCGGCGTAAAACCCAGCCCCTGCACCAGCGGCTTGGCCCAGGCCGGCACGCGGCCGCCGCGCACCGCCAGAGTGAGGTCGCGCGTGACCGCCCAGGTTAGCGTTTGCACGCGCAGGCGTTCGAGCCGCTGCAAGATCGCGGCGGCACTCTCGCCACGCTTGGCCGCTTCGGCCGCGGCGATGGCCAACAAGCCCAGGCCGCCGGCGGCATTGGCGCTGTCGAATATCCAGGTACGCTCGGGATGGCCGCGTTGTGCCGCGGTTTCCGCCGACTGGATGGTGCCCGACACCGCACGCGACACACCCAGATAAATCAGCGTCGGGTGATGCGAAAGCAGGAACTCGAACTGCCGGCGAAAATCGCCCGGCGAAGGCTGGCTGGTGCGCGGCAGGACGATCTCCTCGCGCAGCTTCCGGTAGAACTCGCGAGGAGTGAGGCCGATCTTGTCCAGATAATCCTGGTCGCCGAAATTCAGGCGCATCGGCACGACGTGGATGTTGAGCGCCTCGGCGATCGTATCGGGCAGATCGGCCGAGCTGTCGGTGATGATCGCCACACCGCCGCCGCCCGAAGCTGTGCGTGCCTGCGCATGCATGTCATCGGCCTTGGTCGATTCGACCCGGCCAAAACGTGCCGCGGCATCGAACAGCGCCTGCGGATCGGCGACATGGGCGTGCAGGCGCAAACGCGAATGCGAGCCGGCGACCACCACGCAGGACGCGCCGAGATCGCTGACCGCCGCGCGTAGGCCGACCCGATCGAGCCCCTCGCCCAGCAGCAGGCATTCGCTGCACCAGCGATGCTCGGGGTCGGCATCGAGAATCTCGCCATGGCCTTGCGCGGCCTCGAGATCGCCGCTCGACTGCTCGGCCAGCGGTTCCAGATCGATCTTGCCCGCGTGCATGAACTCGCCGATGCCCTCGAGCAGGTCGAGGAATCCTTGCGCACCGGCATCGACCACGCCGGCCTTCATCAGTACCGGCAATTGGTTGGGAGTATTGGCCAGCGCATGCCGGGCGTGTTCGAGCGCCCGGGTGAACCAGGCGCGAATATCGGTGATTTCGACACGATGTTCCAGGGATTCGGCGAATGCGCTGATTACGCTGAGGATGGTGCCCTCGCGCGGCTCAGACAGCGCCTGGCGCGCCGACAAGGCTCCGGCGTTGACGGCCAGCGCCATGGACCCGGGATCGATCGCCACCCGGCCGCCGATCGCCTCGGCGACGCCGGTGAAAAACTGCGCCAGGATCGCCCCGGAATTGCCGCGCGCACCATCGACGGCATCCTCGCCGACGCGGTGCATCAATTCGCCGGCCCCGGCAATGCGCCGGCTCAGGGCGCCAGTCAGTACGCTGCCGAGGGTAAAAGCCAGATTGCTCCCGGTATCGCCGTCGGGCACCGGGAAGACATTGATCTTGTTGATTGCCTCACGCTGGGCGATGACCCGGCGCGCTCCGGCAATAAGGGCGCGACGCAGGGCAGGACCACGGATTCGCAAACGGGATGGGGTACGGACAACGGCTCGCATTCGTGATGTAGTTTGCCGTATCCGGATGATTACGCCATGCCGCATTGCAACATAGCCCGCGTATCGTCCGCAACTTCACGCTACACTTTGGATGCAACCGTTTTCCCCTTGCCCGCATCCATCCTTTAAGTCCCACTCATCGAGTGCGTGCCATGTCCCGTGCCCTGTTCGCGATCTGCCTGAGTCTTTTCGCCACTGCGGCCCTGGCCGGCAGCCCGGCGATCAACGACGACGCTTCGGCCAATTGTCCGAAAAACGACAAGACCAACATGGCCGGCAATGTTCCCGACAACGATGGCACGCTCGGCGCCCGCACCAGCGGTAGCACGGGCGGCGGCGTCCACGGCCGCAGCAGCGTGAAGGCGGCCTCGCCGCGCTGGCACAGTTTGCTTCCGGGGATGTTTCGTTAGCCGGTTCGCGCTAAAAAACTTCGCAAGTTTTTAGTCCCGAGTCCCGAGTCCCGAGTCCCGAGTCCCGAGTCCCGGTTTTTAAAACACCGGCGGGAACCGCGCACTGATCCTGGCGCCACCCAATTCCTCGGAACGCTCCACCTTCAATTCGCCGCGATAGGCGCGAATGATGTCCTGCACGATGGCAAGGCCGATACCGTGGCCGTGAACCCGCTCGTCGCCGCGCACGCCGCGTTGCAACAGGCGATCGACATTTTCCGGAGCGATGCCGGGGCCATCGTCATCCACGGCGATGAACACTCCCGAGCGGCGATTGCCGATGGCCGGCTCGACCTGCACGGTCAACAGCACGCGCCGCTGCGACCATTTGAAAGCGTTCTCCAGCAAGTTGCCGATCAACTCCTGCAAGTCGCCGAGCTCGCCGTGAAAACACGCCTGCGGATCGACATCGAATTCGCAGAACACGCCCTTGCCGGCATACACCTTTTCCAGGCTGGCGACGATTTCCTCGGCACGCGGCTCGATCGGGATCGGCGCGGAAAACAAGGCATGGCCGCTGCGCGCGGCGCGCGAGAGTTGATAGGAGACGATCTCGTTCATGCGCTGCACCTGCATCGCCACGTCGGTGCGCAATTCCTCGTAAGTGGCATCGGAATCCAGACGCGAACGCAGCACCGCCAACGGCGTCTTCAAGCTGTGCGCCAAATCCGAGAGCGTGTTGCGGCTCTGGTCCAGATGCGTGTTCTCGCTCTCGATGAAGGCGTTGATGCTGTCGGTGATCGATTCGAGCTCGGGCGGATGCCGGCCCGACAGGCGCGCACTGACGCCGCGCTGCACGCGGGACAGTTCGTGCTCGAGATTGCGCAATGGCTGCAAGCTCCAACGCAACACCAGCGTCTGCACCAACAAGAGCAGGACCGTGGCCAAGCCCAGATAACCCCAGAGCGCTCGGCGGAATATTTCCACCTGGCGTTCGAGCTGGTCGGTGTCCTCGAACACACTGAAGGTAAAGCGCGCCACTTCGCGCCCGCGTCCGACTTCGCCGATTTCCCAGACGATGTCGCGCAATAATCGGTATGCCTTGCGCGTGGCGCCGGAGCTATCGGTGTATTCGATCGGGCCGTCGAAACTCACTCGCCCGGCCTCGAACGGCGGCGGCTCGGGCAAGGCCTGGCCCATCGCCGAGGGCGAGTCCCAACGCAAACCTTTTTCGCCGCGAATCTGCGCGTAAAGGCCGCTGCCCGGCCGGCTCAAGCGCTCGTCGGGCCGCAGTTCCTCGGGCAACGGAATCAGGTCGCCATTGCGGGTGAAATCGATCGCGCTGTAATAAGCGTAGCTGTAGCTGTTCAAGCGTTCGCGCAAATTGCTCAGCGCGGTTTCCTTGAACGCTTGGTCCAGCGCAACACCGGTCAATCCAAGAAACGCGACCAACCCCAAACTCGCCGCCAGCAATTGGCGGGCGTGCAGGGAAAGCGGACGCCGCGCCATTCCTTGGGCTTATTCGCTGCGGGCAATGGCGAAACGATAGCCGCGGCCGCGCACGGTTTCGATCGGCTTGAGTTCGCCTTCGGGATCGAGCTTCTTGCGCAGGCGGCCGATGAAAACTTCCAGCACGTTGGAATCGCGATCGAAATCCTGCTGGTAGATGTGCTCAGTCAGATCGGCCTTGGACACCAGCTCGCCGGCATGCAGCATGAGGTATTCGAGAACCTTGTATTCGTAGCTGGTCAAATCCACGCTCGCGCCGTGCACGCTGACCGTCTGCGAGGACAAGTCCAGGCTAACCGGGCCGCAGTCGAGCGAGGGCTTGCTCCAACCAGCGGCACGGCGCAGCAACGCATTGATGCGCGCGAGCAGTTCCTCGACATGGAATGGCTTGACCAGATAATCGTCGGCGCCGGCCTTCAAGCCCTCGACCTTGTCCTGCCAGCTCGAGCGCGCGGTCAAGATCAGGATCGGAAATTTCTTGCCTTCCGAGCGCAGGTTGCGTACCAGTTCCATGCCCGACATCTTGGGCAGGCCCAGGTCGATCACGGCGACGTCGAACGGCAATTCGCGGCCGTGGTACAGACCTTCTTCGCCGTCGGCGGCGGCATCGACGGCAAAGCCCTCACGCTTGAGGCGGGCGGCCAGTGTTTCTCGAAGTGGCGCTTCGTCTTCGACCAGCAGGATGCGCATGTCGTCTCCTTGGGAGGGATTCGGCTGCTTATAGCCGGATCAATGGGGTGGCGGGTCGCTTTCCGAATCGTCCGATTGCGACGATCCTCGTTGATTGCCTTGTCGCCGGCTCTGACGTTGGTTGGACTGACGATCTTGCGGATCGTCCTGCATGACCCGCACACGCCCGTCGGCGGTGAGAACCTTCAGGCGATAGACCTCGCGGCCATCTCGCTGCATCGGCTCGGCGCGCAAGACCTCGCCGCCGGTTTGGCGCTCGGCCCGGCGCACCGAATCGGGCAGCGCCGAATCGTTTTGCTCGTGCCTGTGCGAACCTTTCGATTGCGCCCAGACGTTGTCGGCCGCCGTCGATCCGAAGATCAGCAGGAACAACAGCAGCAAAGGTCGCGAGAACAGATGCATAGCGTCCGATGGTATCCGTATGAGTGGCGGCTAGCCAATGGGCTTGCGGCAAAGTCTGGCGGCGCGGCGGTGAATCCGGTCTGAACTTGCCGGCCCCAACCCTTCTCAAAAAATCTCGGCCACACAGCAACGCAGCGACCCACCGGCCTTTTCGATCTCATCCAATGCTACGGCACGCAAGGCAAAGCCGGCATCGGCCAGCACCCGGCGGTTTTTCGGCGAAAGCGCATGCAACCCGGCCTGGCTCATCCACACTTGGTCATTCGACAGGGCCAGGCAGTTGCCGGCGAAGGCCGATTTTTCCTCGGACGAAAGCAAGACCGCATGCGGTGCGTAGAGCGCGGCGATACGTTCGGCGACGGCCGGATCGGCAAAGCCGCTGGGCGCAGCGACCACTGCCCGGCCTGCCAGCACGCTGAGCACGACATTGCTGTGGTACTCGCCAGGGGCGAGGTCGAACAGCAAGGTGGCACGCAAGCCGAAGGCTTCGTGCATGGCCGCGGCACCGGCTGCATCGCAGCGTTCGGACAGGCCGCACAGGCCCAGGCCGCGGGCATGGTCGATCACCAGTGCGCCGGTCAATTCGCAAATACCCGATTGCTCGCGCAGATCGATTCTTCCATAGCCGAGCACATCGCAAAAAAACCGGCGGATATCCTCGCGTTCTGCTTCGGCCTGCCGCACCGGATGACGCATGTGGCCGAGGATCAGCTTGCCCCGCGCGGTGGCGAAGACGTTGTTGGGAAACTGCGCATCGGGCGTCTGAGCGCTGCCGGGGAAACACAAGGTCGGCAGCGTTTCCGACAGGGCCTGCTGCAATTGGCGATGCTGGGCCAGTGCGCGTTCGGCACTGACGGGCACCTGCAAGTCCATATAACGGTTATCACTGGCCGATTGCTCGGCCAAGGCAAAACCCTCCGGCGCGACCAGGAACGCGGCCTTGGCGCAGGCGGGTCCGAAATCGGCCGGGCACGCCCGGAAGAATTTCTCGAAGGCATCCAGATCGCGAGTGATCATGCGGCGCTGCTCAGTGAAGTCCGTGTGACGGCAAGGGCATTTTCCAGCAATTCGATGCCGGCCTCGGGTTTGGGCGCGCCTTCGCTCAGTATCTGCCGGAAGGAACGACCGCCCGGCTGCGCATGGAACAATCCGAGCACGTGCCGGGTGATGTGCTTGAGCGCCACGCCGCGATCCAACTGGGCATGGACATAGGGCAGGAAATTTCGCATCAATGCCTCGCGCGTTTGCACGGTGCGACCCGACAGCGCGGCATCGAGCAAATGCAGCCGATAGGGTTCGTGATACGCGGTGCGGCCGAGCATCACGCCATCGAGTCGATCGAGCGGCACGAGCGCATCTTCCACCGTGCTCAGTCCGCCATTGAGCACGATACGCAACTCGGGCCGCTCGCTCTTGAGCCGGTACACCCAGTCGTAGCGCAGCGGCGGAATCTCGCGGTTTTCCTTCGGCGACAATCCACTGAGCCAGGCCTTGCGAGCATGCACCACGAACACGCCGCAACCGGCCGCCGCCACGGTATCGATGAAGGCACGAAACAGATCGTAGTCTTCCAACTCATCGACACCGAGCCGGCATTTGACCGTGACCGGAATTCGCACCGCCGCGATCATCGCCTGCACGCACTCGGCCACCAGCGCCGGTTCTTTCATCAGGCACGCGCCAAAGCGCCCGGCCTGCACCCGGTCCGACGGGCAGCCGACGTTGAGATTGATTTCGTCATAGCCCCACTGCTCGGCGATCCGCGCGGCCTCCGCCAAATGCGCCGGATCGCTGCCGCCCAATTGCAGCGCGAGCGGATGCTCGCTGGCATCGAAACCCAGCAAGCGCTCGCGATCGCCATGGATCACCGCCTGCGCATGCACCATCTCGGTATACAGCCGCGCATCCGGCGCGAGCACGCGATGGAACGCGCGGCAATGGCGATCGGTCCAGTCCATCATGGGGGCGACGGACAGACGCAGGCTCTCGGCGGAAGGGATCGTACTCATGCCGGCATTTTCGCACGGCGTACAATCGCCCGGCAGATTCCGGCATGGCTGGTGAAGGGTACCCATGAAGGCAAAAAGCCTATTGCTGTTGATGTCGTTGATGCTCGCGGGCTGCGCACCGACGCAGCCCGAACCTTTGCTGGGCACGCTCGAATGGGATCGCATCGCATTGCCGGCCGAAGCCAGCGAACGGGTGCTTGCATTGCATGTGCGCGAAGGAGCGAGCGTCAAATCCGGCGACCTGCTGGTCACGCTCGACGCGCGACGCATGCAGGCACAGGCGCAGCAGGCGCAGGCGCAATTGGCGCAGCAACAGGCGCATCTGGCCGAACTGCTGCACGGGACGCGCAGCGAGCAACTCGATGCCGCGCGCGCGGCGTTGGCCGGTGCGAAGGCGAGTCGTGCCGAGGCGGAAAAACAATTTGTCCGGCAAGCAGAATTGGCCGACAAGCAACTGGTCGCGCGATCGACGCTCGATACCGCGCGTGCCGCACGCGATCGCAGCGTGGCCGAACTCGGTTCGGCCCAGGCGCAATTGCGCGAGCTCGTCAACGGTACGCGACCGGAGCAGATCGACCAGGCCGAGGCGGCGGTGCAAGCCACACAGGCGACATTGGCCGCGCTGCAAGTGACGCTGTCGCGCCTGCAAGTGCGCGCGCCGCGCGATGGCCGGGTCGATGCCCTGCCGTTCAAACCCGGCGATCAGCCACCGCTTGGCGCCAGTGTCGCCAGCTTGCTGGTCGGCCCCGCGCCCTATGCGCGCGTGTTCGTTCCGGCCAGCGAGCGCGCCAAAATTCGCGAAGGGCAAAAATTCCTGCTGCGTGTCAAAGGCATCGAACACGATTTGCACGGACACCTGCGAAGCATCGCCAGCGAAGCAGCGTTCACTCCGTATTTCGCCCTGACCGGCGATGACGCCAGCCGTCTGGTCTATCGCGCGGAAATCGTGATCGACGATGCCGAGGCGAACACGCTGCCGGCCGGATTGCCGATACAGGCACGCATATCGCGATGAGCACCGACAATGCCAGCGAACCGGCCATTCTCGCGCGCGGCCTGACTCGCCGGTTCGGTGCATTGACGGCGGTCGATCACATCGACCTGTCGGTTCCGCGCGGCAAGGTCTATGGCTTTCTCGGACCCAACGGTTCGGGGAAATCGACCACGCTGCGCATGCTGTGCGGCTTGCTCACGCCCAGCGCCGGTGAAGTACAGGTGCTGGGTTTGCGCATTCCCGAACAGGCCGAAGCGCTGAAACGCCGCATCGGCTACCTGACCCAGAAATTTTCGCTGTACGACGATTTGACGGTACGCGAGAACCTGCAGTTTCTCGCCGCCATCCACGACATCCCGCGCGCGCAGGCGGCGCAACGCGTGGACCGCGCCATCGAACGCTACCACTTCAGCGATTGCCACAAGCAACTCGCGGGCACGCTCTCGGGTGGACAGCGGCAACGGCTCGCACTGGCCGGGTCGGTGTTGCACGAACCCGAATTGCTGTTGCTCGACGAACCCACCAGCGCGGTCGATCCCGAATCGCGCCGCGAGTTCTGGGCTGGTCTGTTCGAGCTCGCCGATGCCGGTACCACCTTGCTGGTGTCCACGCACTACATGGACGAAGCCGAACGCTGCCATCGCCTGGCCATTTTGCAGCAGGGGCGGCTGGTCGCCGACGACACGCCGCAAGCGCTGTGCGCGGCCCTGCCCGGCCGTGTCTGGCTCGTGCGCACGCAGCAAGCACGTACCGCCGAGTTGGCGTTGCGCACGCATCCGCAAGTGCTCGGCGTCGCGCAGATCGGCAACGACCTGCGCGTGCTGGCAGCGCCGGCGATCGACGAGACAGCGTTGGCCAGCTTCCTGCCCGATCACGCCGATGCCCGGATCGAATGGACTCCGGCCAATCTCGAAGACGTGTTCGTCGCCGCGATCCACACACCGCGCGCGCAGCCAGCATGAGCCCGAACCGCCTGTTCGCCATCGTGCTCAAGGAGCTGCGCCAGCTCCGCCGCGACCGGCTGACCTTCGGCATGATCCTGGGCATTCCGACTTTGCAGTTGTTGCTGTTTGGCTTTGCGATCAATCTCGATGTCCGGCACATCGACGCCGCCGTCGCCGATCTGTCGCAGACCGCGCACTCGCGGGAAATCATCGCCCGCCTCGATGCCACCGGCGTGGTGCGCCTGCGCGAACAAGTACGCACCCCGGATGAACTGCAGACACTCATGCGCGAAGGCCGCATCAGCATCGGCATCGTGTTGCCCGAGGACATGGAACAACGCCTGGAAGTATCCAGATCCAATCCGCACGAACGCCCGGCACTGCAAGTGATGGTGGATGGATCGGACCAGACCATCCAGGCCGCGGCGCGGCAACTGGCATCGATGCCGCTGCCGGGGCTGCGCGACAGCTATCAGGCGGTGGAGGTGGTGAACTTCTACAACCCGGAGCGGCGCGCGCCGGTCAATACCGTGCCGGGTTTGATCGGCGTCATCCTGACCATGACCTTGGTGATGTTCACCGGCATGGCGCTGGTGCGCGAGCGTGAGCGCGGCAACATGGAAATGCTGATTGCAACACCCGTCTCGCCTTGGGAATTGACGGTCGGCAAAGTGCTGCCTTTCATCGGTATCGGTCTGGTGCAGGTGACGGTGGTGTTGCTGCTGGGCAAGCTGGTGTTCGACGTGCCCATTCGCGGGCATCTGCTGGAACTCTATGCGGCGGCACTGTTGTTCATCCTGGCCAATCTCTCGCTCGGCATCCTGATTTCAACGCTCGCGCAAAGCCAGTTCCAATCGATGCAGTTGGCGTTCTTCACGTTCCTGCCGCAAATCCTGCTGTCGGGCTTCATGTTTCCCTACGCGGGCATGCCCGCTGCGGCGCAGTGGATTGCCGAGTTGTTGCCGATGACTCATTTCATTCGGCTGATCCGCGGCATCATGCTGCGCGGCGCTGAACTCAAGGATTTGCCCAACGATCTGCTGGCGTTGGCACTGATCGCCGCCGTGCTCTTGATCGTCTCGACCCGGCGCATACACAAGCGGCTCGATTGAGTTGACACGATTGAGCGCACACGATCAATCGAAACCGATCGATCAGGCCTTCGACAAATGCGCCAGCGATTGGGCGTGTTGCTCCCAGTGCTGGCCGTCGAAGGGCTCGATCGTCAACGTTTGAACCGTGCCTTCATCCAGGCAGCGCGCATTCACGTCCACGCCATCGGGATTGGAACGCGGGATGTAGAAACTCTTGATCCCGCACACCCGGCAGAAGCGATGCTTGGCCACACCAGTGTTGAACGTGTATTCGATCAGATCGTCCGCACCACGAATCAACCGAAACTGCGCGCGCGGCACGATCAAGTGCCAGAACCCGCTCATGCGGCACAACGAACAATTGCAGTCCTGGACGGTGATCGCCGCCGGAGCATCGACCTCGAACACGACGCGGCGGCAATGGCAGCCGCCGCGATGGGTCACCCACGCGCTATCGACCGCCATCAATGCCCCTCGCCCTTGTCCTTGCCTTTACCTTTGCCGTTACCCTTGTCTTTGTACTTGCCCTTGTCCGAATTGCCGGGGCCGTGATCGCCGGATTGGCCCGGCCCATGGTCGGAAGATCTCCCTGGACCGCGATCGTTGTCGCCGCCACCCATCCTGTTGCCCTGGCCATGACCGTGGGCTTTGAACTTATCGTTGGACTTGCCGACCTGGCCCTTGAGCGCATGAAACTGCGCCGAGCCAGGTTTGATGCCCATGCGTTGGGCGATCACACCCCAGCCTTGGCCGCGGTCTTTCTCATACACGTGGACCACCTCCGTGCAGGGGCGGCGCACCTGATAGGCGATGGCGCAGGCGTAATAAATATCGCCCGGCGCCCAATGCCGGTCGTAGTAAAGCTCGCGCACCAGATAGCGCGGCGCACCGAAACTGATGACGATATCGTCGATGAAGTAATCGCCGTCATCGCGGCCATAGCCATTGACCTGACCCAGTTGCGCATCGAGCCACACATCGCCGGTGTGCGGGTTGTAACCGATGGCGATACTGCTGGCGCTTGCGCCTGCACAAAACGACAAACCCAGAACCAGCGAACACACAACGATGCGAATATTCATGGAATCTCCTCAGGTGCCCAACCAGTGAGTGTTGTACCGGAAATCAGGGCGAACCGCGTCATCGAACCGCATTGCCACGTAGCTGCAACCATGCGCGGTTCAGGTCCACAGCAATTTCACGATGAAAAACGCCGCGGCCAACCCAGCCAACCCGCAAATCAACGCCGCCGCCAAGGCCCCCAGATAGAGTACCCGGGCCATCACCCGTTGCCTGGCGCTTAGCGTGTGGTATTCGGTGCCGTAAGCGGTACCGGCCGACAGGCTGAGCATCGCGAAGAAGGCACTGGCCAACGCCAGGACGCCAGTGACGATCAACCAGATCCACCATGCCATCGTCGTGTCTCCGTTTTTGCCCGCCGTAGTTTAATGCGGCTGGACCCGGGTTTTCGACGATTCTGCCCTCATCTCGAGGCCCCTGGTGTGGATCACTCGCGGCGATCGATCCAGCACTCGTGCCTGGCATCGGCTCAGCGGTTCGAGCGATTATCTGGCCGGCCGGACGCGGACACAAAAAAACCGCAGCGACTTTCCTGCGGCTTGTTCTTTCCGGTTTTCCGACGAAATCGCCGCTGGCGTGTCATTGCCAGCGGCGATATTGGTTGCCATCAGCGATGTCGATAAACAGAACCCGACTTCCTGCGATTGCCACGTCACTTCGGATCCGTCCGGCCTGTCCGCAATAGCGAACGATCAGAATGTCGCGAATCCGTCAGCGCCGTTACCAGCGGCGATCATCGCGATCGCGGTCGTGGCCGCGACGTCGGCCGTCATCGCGGTCTCGCCAATTACGCCGATGGTCGCGGTCATAGCGTCGATCATAACGGCCATCCCGACGGCCATAACCGTACGAACCGTAATACACCGGCGGGCCATAGGTCACATAGCGCGGCCCATAACGGTAATACCGGCGATGGCCCCAACTGTCGTAAGTGATGTAAACCGGCGTCCGGTCATAACGGTAATACGGGCGTCCGTAATCGAACAACACATCGCCGAGGTCGAGGTAGATGCGCACGCGCGTATCGTTCGCTTGTGCCGGCGCGGTGTAGGTGAGGCTGGCGGCCGAGGCAAGCAGCACGGCCAGCGAGAGGGTGAGAATTCTTGAAGCACGCATGTCCAACTCCTGAGCAGGGAACTCGGTGACAGACTCGCGTGCCGGCAATGAATCGATCTTGAATCCGCCCGGAGTCGATTTTCCCCGTGCAGCGAACAGTCAGCTTGTCTCGCCGTTTCGCAATGCGCGCGTTCAGCAAGTCCTTGCCTGCATTCGTTGTGTGCATCGGACATCACGCCGCAACGACATGAATGAATGAAGGCCGCTCCGGAAAATTTTTCCATGCCGACGCGCAGTCATCGACAAACGCCATGCCGGACTCTCGCGCGTTGAAACCTGCGATGGGGAATGTCACCCGTGCGCTCCGGCCGGGCGCGAGTGTCCGCGCGATGCGCGGCCGTCAAGCCCGCGAACCACCCATCCATCGGGCCGAGAGTGTGTCGAGCGCCGCGGGTATTTGATCCGGCGCCGATATCTCCAGCATCCTCGGCTCGTCGGCATCGAGCCCGTTTTCCAGCTCGTGCGCCCAAGTCACGTGGTATGGCATGTAGATGCCGGCGCCGCCCAGGCGTATCACCGGCTCGATGTCCGAACGCAGGGAATTGCCAACCATCACGAAACTCTCCGCGTCGAGTTTGAATTCGCGCAGGACACGCTGATAACGGGCGGCGTCTTTTTCCGAAACGATCTCGATGCGCTGGAACAAATCGGTCAAGCCCGAGCGCGCCACCTTGTCTTCCTGGTGGAAAAGATCGCCCTTGGTGATCAGCACGATCGAATAACGCTTGGCTACCGCCTCGACTGCCTCGCGGATGCCGGGCAGCAACTGCACCGGATGCTCGAGCACTTGCTTGCCCAGGGCGATGATGCGGTGCAGATCGCGTGCGCTGATGTTTTCGCCGGTCAGGGCGATGGCGGTTTCGAGCATCGACAAGGTCATGCCCTTGGCCCCGTAGCCGAACAGCGCGATGTTTCGACTTTCGGTTTCCAACAGACGCTCGTGCAAACGAGCGTCGGCCAGATCGACATAATGGCCGAGGATGTTCTCGAACTCGGCCTGCGCGGCGCGGTAGTAACCTTCGCTATGCCACAGTGTGTCGTCGCCGTCGAAACCCACCAGACCGATCATCGCCGTGCCTCATCGAATGACAGGGCGGCAGTTTATCCCCTCCAGCGAAATGGGGAAGGCACGAAAAGCACAGCGGCAACCGGCCAAGGCCGGCGCAGCGGCCGCAAAGACTATTTCCGGCTTGCCCGATGCGATCTCGATCATCAGCCGGATGGAACAGGCGTGAGATTCCGGGCTTCACCCACACGCTCTCGCGCTGGTGATGCTATCGCGCAATCGTTTTGGCGTGATCGATTCGGTGCGATGGACTCGACGCTATCGCCCCGGCGCTCCTGTGCATGCAAGCGAGCGCCGGCAGCAGGCCCGGGGAGGTCGCGCCTCCCCAGCCTGCCCGGTCTGTTACTTTCCGCCAGCTTTTTCGTCAGCCTTGCTTTCGTCAGCTTTCTTGGCATCCGCATCGGCGGCCTTGGCGACGGGCTTTTCCTTGGCCTTGTCGAGGGCTTTTTTCATCTCGTTCTGCAACGGCGCCCAAATCAACTGCAGGCGAGCTTGCGCGACATCGGTGCTGCGCTGCGCGAGCTTGAGCTGCTTTTCCGCCAATCCCTTGCCTTCGGGTGTTTCGTAGAACTTGATGCCGGCATCGACTTCAGCCTCGGTCAGTTCCTTGGCATTGATGTCGATCAGCTCTGCCTTGAGCGCGTCCCAACCCAGCGACTTGGTGATCGTCTCGATCATGCCATCGACGATCGGCCGGCCTTGGGCGACTTGTTCGTTGGTCGCGCCGCTGGCTTGCGTGCCGTCGGTATAACCCATCTCGACATTCCTGATCACCACATCCTTCAACTGGCCGATTGCCACATCGGTTTTCATCAAGACCATCAGTTTTTCGACCTTGGCTTTATCGACAGCTTTCACGGCAGTTTGTGCGACAGCTTTGTCAGCCGTTTTCTCGACGGCCTTGTCGGCCGCGAAACCCGGCATGGCCACTGCCAGACACACCGTTGCCAGCGCACCGGCACGAATAAAAGAACGCATTACCCTCTCCCCAGTTTATTTATACGGCTGCCGAGTAGAGACGACACATCTCTCCCGAGCCGCTTGCACAGCTTATCGGCTTGTTGGCCTCAACGTAAATTGCATGCATGTCATTGCACATTGCTTGAATGTGACTGTTGTCACCAACCAAATCGCTTTTCGCAATCCGATCAATGCACCAGTCGATGCAGTTCACGTTTTGAACCGCTGCCTTTGACATGCGATCACCGAATTCGGTTCCCCTTGGACCGAATGCCCGGCCTATCGAAGCGGCATCAGCGCAACAACGCCAGCACCGCCTTGGCCGCAGGCTCGGATGAGGCCGGGTTCTGCCCGGTCACCAATTTGCCATCGGTGGCCACGTGCGCTTGCCAGTCCGCGCCTTTGCTGTACTTGCCGCCCTTGGCCTTGAGTACGTCCTCGACCAGGAACGGCACGATATCGGTCAGCCCGGCAGCGGCTTCCTCACTGTTGGCGAAGCCGGTGACCGATCTTCCGCGCACCAGCGGCAAACCATACGGGCCGCGTGCATGGCGCAACACGCCTGGCGCATGGCACACCGCGGCGACCGGCTTGCCGGCCGCGAACATGGCTTCGATCAGTGCGATCGATTTGCGATCTTCGGCCAGATCCCACAGCGGGCCGTGGCCGCCGGGATAAAAAACGGCATCGAAATCGTTGGCGGAAATATCGGCCAGCGGCTGTGTCGCCGCCAAGGCGGCTTGTGCGATGGAATCGGATTTGAAGCGGGTGGTCGCTGGCGTTTGCATGTCGGGCGCATCGCTTTTCGGATCCATCGGCGGCTGCCCGCCCTTGGGCGAAGCCAATGCCACTTCGGCACCGGCATCCTTGAACACGTAATAAGGTGCGGCAAACTCCTCCAGCCAAAAACCTGTCTTCTTGCCCGTCTCGCCCAGTTGGTCGTGCGAGGTCAGAACCATCAGAATCTTCATCGTCTTGCTCCCTTTCAAGTAACTTCAAACCATAACAAACACAACGCACTCGATATGTTCGATTGCGCACAGGAAAAAACATCCATCGAAACTATTCGATCCCCGTCATGCGATTTTCGCGCGGCGTCTAGACGCTGGTATGCAATCGCGGCTCGAACACCAGTTCGAGCTTGATGCCATCGGGGTCGGTGAAAAACACGGCGTAGTAGCCGCTCGTGTATTCGTACTCGGCGGGCGCATCGAGAACAGGCAGGCGCCGATCTTGCAGAAATCGGTGAAATCGATCGATGGCTTCGCGGCTTTCGGCATGGAATGCCAGATGATGCAAGCCCGATGAATGACGATCGTGCGCGCGGCCGGTCCGGGCGGAATGCAAACCGATGCTGAATTCGCCGACGCTGCCACCGCCAATCGCCCAGCAAGGCACCTCGCCCGCGTATTGGCTGCTGCGGCTGTAACCGAGCTCGGCCAGCACCTGATCGTAGAACGCGGCCGATCGCGGCAGATCGGTCACGGTCAGATCGAGATGGTTGAGCAGCCCCCGGGTCACTGGAAATATCCTCGCGCGTCTGGCACGAACTTCGAGCGCGCTATCGCCAGTCGCCGATTATGATCCTCCGCCAGCGGTGCCAGCAAATTCGAGTGCCGTTGGCCGCCAACATTCGCGAGATTTCGGCCGCTGTCTTAACTGCCTTCCTCGGGCTTGAAGTTTTTCAAGATCGTCCGATGGGGTGGCGTCAACGCTCTGGCTTTCCGGCCCATCGGGAATGGCGTGAATTAGGAGGACGAGGGTTTCGATGATGATTTCATCGACGGGAAATCCGCTCGAAATCCGCCGCGAAAAACTCGCAAGAAGCATCGGCAAGCGTGGATGCGGGGCGGGTGGATGCGGCGGGCATCGCCGCCGCATCCAACTGCCGGTTTTGCGTTTACTTGCGCTCGGCCGCCGACGCGTCGCGCGCGGCGCGGAATTCCGAGTCCTTGGCCCAGTTCGGCCAGGCTTTCGAATTGGCCAGATCGTGGCCCAACTCATACAAGATCTGCATGTCATGCGCCATGCCGGTGAAACTCCAATCGGCATGCCACTCATCGGAAGGCTGATGATAATTGTTGGCGGTATAGGCTTTGTCCGCCGCCTCGCCTGCCGCCAGGCCGCCATCGACCCAATCGTTGCCCGAGCCGAAGGAAATGGCCGGAACACCGCGCTTGGCGAAGGGGAAATGATCGGAGCGGAAGAAGTGGCCGGCTTCCGGACGCGGATCGGGCGAGAAGGTCAAGCCACGCGATTTCGCTTTCACGATCAAATCATCGAGCAGATCGAGCTTGGCGCTGCCGGAGATGGTGAAGTTGCGCGCCGGGCCGTGCGGATCGAGCGCGTCCATATTGATCACGCCGACGGTCTTGGCCAGCGGATACAGCGGATTGGCCGAATAGTATTCCGAGCCGAGCAAGCCTTTTTCCTCAGCGGTCACGTTCAGGAAAACCACCGAACGCGCCGGGCGCGGCTGATGCGCGAAAGCGCGGCCCAATTCGATCAACGCCGCGGTGCCGGTGGCATTATCGACCGCGCCGTTGTAGATGCGATCGCCTTTGGCATCGGGGCCGCCGACACCCAGATGATCCCAGTGCGCGCTGTAGATGACCGTTTCATCCGGATGCTTGCTGCCCACCACCCGGCCGGCGATGTTCTTGGAAGTGATCACCTTGGCATCGACGGCATAGCTGGCGGAAAAACTCGTGTCCTTGAGCTGCACCGGTTGGAATTCGCGCGTCTGCGCCTGCTTTTTCAGTGCCTCGAAATCCAGGCCCGCGCGGCGGAACAGATCGACCGTCAGGTCGCGCTGGATCCAGCCTTCGAGCAACGGATGCGCGGCGGCCGGATCGCTGCGGACGATGTCGAACATCACATTGGTGTTGGAGTTCTTGACTGTCTCCCAGCCGTAGGAGGCCGGATCGGTTTCGTGGACGATGAGCATGCCCACCGCGCCTTGCCGCGCGGCTTCCTCGAACTTGTAGGTCCAGCGGCCGTAATAGGTCATGGCCTTGCCGCCGAAATCGCCCTGGCCGGTTTCGAAATCCGGATCGTTGATCAGCACCACGGCGATCTTGCCGTGCAGATCGACGCCCTTGAAATCGTCCCAATTGCGCTCGGGCGCCTTGACGCCGTAACCGACGAACACCAGCGGCGCATCATTGATGGACACGGACTTTGCGCCATTCATCGCCGCACGCACGGCGATTTCGCTGCCCTGGGTCAAAGGCTGGTCCTTTCCGTCCACCTTCAGATCGAGCTTGATCGGGCCAGTGATCTCGAAACGTCCCAGCGGCACGGCCTGTGTCCAACTACGCTTGCCGTCCTTGAGATCGCCGCCGGGCTGCAATCCGGCCGCCTTCATCTGGGCGATGACGTAATCGACCGTCTTGGTTTCGCCGGGTGTGGCCGGGCCGCGGCCTTCGAAAGCATCCGAGGACAACGCCTTGACCTCATCGGACAATCGCTGCGGGCTGAAGGTCGGTGTGTTGGCGGCCAGTGCGGCCGAAGTAAGCAAAAACGAGAGCGGAACCACCAGTAATGGCTTCACGAACGGCCACCTTTTGCGAGGAGGGAACCGCTGATACTAAATAGCAAAAGTCCGCGCGTCCAGAAATGCGCGATAGATGAACAAGAGTGTCGAGTCGGCGCCTGCCGGTTCGTGAATGAATGGAAGCGCTTGGCGGCGAACGGCCATTGCCATCATGGAATGGCCGTTTCAGCAGCGCAGGCAATCAACTTTGGCCGGACGTAGCCGGCTATGACGCTGTCGAATTGAGCGGCACAGTACCGAGGCTGAGCAACCGCGTCGCTTCAAGGGCATCGACCGGATAGCCGATGAGGTAGCCTTGCAATTCATCGCATTTGATCTCGCGCAGGAATTGCGCCTGCGCTTCGGTTTCCACACCTTCGGCCACGACTACCATGTGCAACTGATGACCGATGGCGATGATGGTTCCGGCAATGGCCATGGCATCGGCGTCATCGGGAAGATCGTTGACGAAGCTGCGATCTATCTTGAGTTTGTCAAGCGAAAACTGCTTGAGATAAGACAGACTGGAATAGCCGGTACCGAAATCGTCGAGTGACAGCGAAACACCCAGCGCCTTGAGGTCCGACAGGGTATCGCGCACGTCCTCAATATTTTCCATCAGCGAACTTTCGGTCAACTCAAGCTCGATCACGCATGGCGGCAACCGATAACGCTCCAATGCGTCACGCACTTGACCGATGATATGGGGGCGCTGCAATTGCTGCGCCGATACATTCACCGCGACTGTGAATCGGCTGTATTCGCCATCGAGCCACGCGCGCGCCTGGCGACAGGCTTCATCGAGCACCCATTCGCCGAGTTCTGACATCAGGCCCAAGGCCTCGGCAGTGGGAATGAATCGCGCCGGCGGCACCTGGCCCAGCTCCTTGCTGTTCCAGCGCAACAGCGCCTCGAATCCTGTCAGCGCGTTGTCGCTGGCGCGAACTTTCGGCTGATAGTGCAATTCCAGTTCATTGCGGCTGATGGCCTCGCGCAGCGCGGCGCCCTGCACCAGGCGATCTTCCAGTTCCTGCATTTGTTCGACGGAGAACTCGCATACTCCGTTTCGGCCGCGTAATTTGGCCCGAGTCATCGCCGCTTCTGCCCGGCGCAACAAATCCATGGCACTGCCGCCGTGCTCGGGCCACCGCGAAATGCCGATGCTGGCGGTGATTTGCAGCCGATAAGTATCGCCTTCGATCGGCTCGGCTACCGCCGTGCATAGCGCATGCGCCAGAGCCAAAGCACCGGCCGAAGTCAGCCCCGGCACCGCGACGACAAACTCGTCGCCGGCGAAACGCGCGATATGCCCGCCCGCATCGCCAGCGACGAAGCGCAAACGCTCGGCGATCAGCCGCAATGCTTCATCACCCATCACATGACCCATCGTTTCGTTGATGGCGTGGAAACGGTCCAGATCGATGAAGAACACGCACACCTGCTGATCGCTCTCGATCATCCCGGCCAAGGCCAATTCCAGCACCGGATACAAGGGCAGGCCGGTGACCGCGTCGTGACTGGAAGTGTAGGTCAGCTCCGCCTCGATCTTGCGCTGCTCGGTCAGGTCGTTGAGCACGCCGACGAAATGCGTCACCTCGCCGTCTTCATCGCGAACCGGCGAGATGAACAGGTTGTTCCAGAACAAGGTGCCGTCCTTGTGATAATTGCGCAGGATCACGCTGCATTCCGATTGGGTGCGCAATGCGTGACGGATCAGGCCAAGCTCCGATTGGTCGCGCTCGCTGCCTTGCAGGAACCGGCAGTTGCGGCCGATGGCTTCCTCGGCGGTGTAGCCAGTCATTCGCTCGAATGCCGGATTGACATAGGTGATCGGCATGTCAGTTTCATTTGCATCGGTGATGACGATGCTGTTCATCGTCGATTGCACGGCGCGTTCTAGCAGGTGCAGGCGGGCCTGGGCATCGCGCCGGGCGGTGATGTCGTTGGCGATCACCAGGCGGGAGGCACGGCCATCGAGCACCAGCGCCAACGCGGTGATTTCCACCCATAGACTGCTGCCATCCTTGCGCCGGTGTTTCCAGACGCCTGATGGGCCCTGGCAATGGCTCGGGTCGGATCGATACTGGATGAATCGTTCGCGCTCCGACGGCAGACGGACATCGAGAATGGTCATCTGCAGCAATTCTTCTCGGCTGTATCCGTAGTTCCGGACCATCGCATCGTTGACACTGACAAAGCGCAGTGTCTCCAGATCGTAGGCCCAGGCCGGAATGGGATTGAGCTCGAACAACAGTCGGTAGCGATTGGCGATTTCGTCGAGCTTGGCGATCTGCCGGCCGCGCTCGATCGCATAGCGCAAGGCACGCGACAGGTTTTCCTGGTCGATCTGCCCCTTGACCAGATAATCGCTGGCACCGGCCTTCATCGCCTGATCGTCCAGATCGGGATTACCGTGCCCGGTGAGCATGATCACCTGGCGATGTATTCCCTCGATGGCGACGGCTTTGAGGATTTCCATGCCGTTGTCGGGACCGAGCATGTAATCGACCAGATAAACATCGTATTGCCCCGAACGCAGCGCATCGATGCCCTGCTGCAGCGTCGGCACCCATTCCATCCGGTAATTGCACTGCGGATCGTCAACCAGCAGATCGCGCAGGATGAGAAAATCCTCCTTGTCATCATCGACGACCAGGACACGGAATGGTGGTGGGTTCATGCGCCGTCCACACCATCTTCGGGCAAATCGACGATCTCGAACCAGTACTTGCTGAATGCGCCCACGACATCGATCAAGGCGGCAAAGCTGACTGGCTTGGTGATGAAGGAGTTGACGCCTTGCTGGTAACTGCGTGCGATGTCCTCCTCGGCTTTGGAAGTGGTGAGAATCACCACGGGAATCTGGCGAAGAAACGGATCGGATTTGATCTCGTGCAAAGCCTCGCGCCCGTCTTTCCTGGGCATGTTCAGATCCAGCAGGATCAGGCCGGGCATCGGGTGGCGGGCTTCATCGGCGAAGCGGTCACGCCGATACAAATAGTCCATCAGCTCTTCGCCATCGACCACGAACTGCAAGGGATTGTTCAATCGGCACTCGCGAAACGCATCCGCCGTCATCATGCGATCGTCGGCATCGTCGTCGGCCATCAAGATAGTGATCGGTCCCAGATTCGGATTCATCGGCATAGCTCCCATACGATGTAGTGCGGATCATCAGACCAGGGGTTCACCTTCGGTATCGGCCAGAATGTCAACGGAAGTTTCTTCGGCTGGCGCGGGTTGCCGCTCGGGAAGCACCATCACAAACGCGGCGCCGTGCCCCAAGCGGCCTTCGGCATGAATCACGCCCCGATGCCGCTCGACGATACGCCGCACGATGGCAAGACCAATGCCGGTGCCTTCGTATTCCTCGCGGCCGTGCAATCGCTGGAACGGTGCGAATACGCGCTCGGCATATTTGGAATCGAAACCGATGCCGTTGTCTTCGACCCGGATCGTCCAGGCGCGCTGGCCATCGGCATCGCGCGTCGGCACGGCCGATACACGTACATGCGGCGGCCGGTCGGGCGAACGGAATTTCAAGGCATTGGCCATCAGGTTCTGGAATACCTGGCGAAGCTGCGTGGCGTCGCCATCCAGAACCGGCAACGCATCCAGCACTTCCACCCGACCGCCACTCGATTCCAGCCGCGCTTCAAGGTCTTCGAGAACGGCGGCGACCAGCGCATTCAAATCGACTTTGGTGAATGGCCTGCCGCGTGCCGACACTCTCGAATACGCCAGCAAATCGTCGATCAGGGTCTGCATGCGCTCAGCCGCCTGGCCGGTACGGACCAGATAATCGCGTGCCTGTTCATCGAACTGCCCGGCATGACGGAACAACAGACGGTCGGAAAAGGCGCGGATCTTGCGCAGCGGTTCCTGCAGGTCGTGCGAGGCAATGAATGCAAAATCCTGCAGCTCACGATTACGATTGCTCAGGTCGGCCAGAGTGCGCTGCAACTGCAAGTCCATTTCCTTTCTTTCGCTCACGTCCATGTGCACGCCGATCACGCGCACCGCGCGGCGTTGCTCGCCTTCCCCTTCGTATAAGATCTGGCCGCGATCCACCCGCCAGTAAATCGAACCGTCCGGCCAAACGATGCGGTAATCGAGGTGGTAGTCGCTGCTGCCGGAAGCGAACATTTCCTGAAGCGACTGCTCGAGCTGTTCGCGATCGTCCGGATGCACCAACTGGATCGCCCGCAAATAGTCCACTTGCGCTTCGGGTGAAAAGCCCCACAAACTCGCCATGCGGGCATCCCAGGAAACCTCGCCGGTAGGCGGCCGGAAATCGAATGTCCCCAGCTTCGCCGCACCCAAGGCCATTTCCAGACGCTGCGAGGTTTCGCGAAGTTCGGCTTCGGAGCGCTTCAGCTCGCTGACATCGGTATTGGTGCCGAACCATTGCACCACTTGCCCGCTGCCGTCGCGCAACGGCTGGACGCGCGTGAGAAACGTGCGAAAACGCCCATCCGCGCCACGCAACGGAAATTCCATTTCGAAAGTCGTTCCAGCGTCTATCGATTCCTTCCAGCGTTCCATCACCAGCGGCAACACCTGGGGATCGTGTACGCCTTGCCAGCCCCAGCCTTCCATTTGCTCGAGGGTGGTCCCGGTGTATTCGTACCAGCGCCGGTTATACCAATAGATATGGCCGTCGCCGTGCGCCATCCACGCCAGTTGCGGCATGGCATTGGCCATCGTGCGGAAACGCTCCTCGCTTTCGCGGATCGCCGCCTCATCCTGCTTGCGCTGGCTGATGTCGCGCACGAACCCGGCGAACATGCGCCGGTTGGCCAGTTTCAATTCGCTGACCGACAGATCCAGCGGAAACGTGCTGCCGTCCTTGCGTTGTCCGAACACTTCCCGGCCAATGCCGATGATCTTGGCCCGGCCGGTTTGCCGGTAGTTGTCCAGGTACGTGTCGTGTTCGTGCCGGTAGGGCTCGGGCATCAACAGCTTGACGTTCTCGCCCAGCAATTCGTCTTCCGTAAAACCGAACATGACCTCGACCGCCGGATTGGCCGACTCGATCAAGCCATTCTCATCGATGATGATGATGCCCTCCACCGCGGTTTCCAGAATTGCCCGCAGGCGCTCCTCGCTGTCGCGGCGTTGCGCCATGCTGATGCCAAGCCGCCGTCCGGCGTCCTCGGCCAACTCCGCCCGCTCGCGCGCCAACGCGGCCAGCCGCAGCACCAGCGCCAGTAGTCCGCCCGTCGCCAGGCCCATCAGCAGCAAGACATTGGCCAATCGTTTGGTGCTGTCATCGCTTCTGAGCGACCACAATCGCACCTGGACCGGATACCCCAAGCCATCGAGAAGACTGGACAATGCCGGGCCATTACCCGGCTTGCCACGGCTGTAGAGCGTCTTCTCCCCATAGACAAGCTGCAACGAGCTTTGCGGAGCCACTCCGCTCAGCAAACTGCCGAACAAGCTTTGGTGACGTAGGGCGACCGCCAGGTATCCCTGGCTCTGCGCGTCCCGTCTTGCACGAGTCACGATCCATTGCCCCCATTCCCCGTTGGGCAAGATCACCGGCAACGACACTTCCTGCCCGGAATTTCCGGTTCTGGTGAGCAAGTCTGCAGTGAGCCCGGCGTTGTCCAAGCGCTCGCCGATGCGCGGAGGATCCTGTTGCTCGTGTGCGAAAGACTGTTGCACGACGCCGGTTCGATCGACCCAGACGATGGCATAAAGACTGGGAAAATCACGCAGATAAAGTTGCGCATCCTGGTCGAGCGATTTGGCCCGGTCAACATCGTTCTGGACCGCCAATTGATCGGCGAATCGTTGCAGCATCTGTTCCCGTGAACGCAAGCCATCGCTCAAGGTTCGCTGCACCAGATGCATCTGAAGCGCTATGCGCTCTTGCTCGCTGCGTACCCAGTTGCGATTGATGGCATACCAGATCATGACCGAGGCTATGACCGCGCACGTCCCGATCAACAACGGCAGCCACAAGCTACGGTGTTGACTCTGCAATCGTGCCTGCGGGCCGGAAAATCCCAAACCCACACCATAGGCGATCATCGTCAGACTGACCTGCAATGTCATCTGCCTGTGCATGCCCCAACTGCGGACGATCGAGACATCGAGCAAATAGCCGATCAACACCAACACCGCGATGGTCGCAACGGCAAATCCACAGGCCCAGGTACCCGACCATCGAATCACACCGGTATCGTGGTGTTCTGGAGCCAGGATCACGCCCAACGCACCAATCAAAAGGGCAATGGCGGTAGCGGCAGCCATCTTGCCGGTAGTGAAGCCATCGGCAACCACGCCCTGGCCGAGCATCATCTGGCCAATGCCCAGAGAACGGCCGGTGTATTCCTCGGCCAGTACACTCATCGTCACCACGATCACCGGCACCAGGCAAAGCATCGCGTCCATGCGGCGATCATTGGCCAGCAGCCATAGCGCCAGCCCGGAAAATGCAAGACAAAATGCGGTCTGAAACTGTGTCGATATCTCGCCGAATCCTCCATTGATGATCGTGCCACTGCCGAACACCCAGCCGGCCATCGTCAAAATGCCGATGCCCAGCATCGCTGACGAACACCACTGCGGAATCCGGTAACGCGCAACAATCGGTCCGCGCCGCACGAACAACCATGCACCGAAACCGGCATGCGCGAGGATCGCTGCCCAGCTCAGGCTCGGGTTGGGCGCGCCGTTCAGATAAATCGCCAATGCCAGCAGCGCCAATAAAGTTTGCAGTGCACCCATTGCCCGCGACAGAACCTGCATCGGAAAAGCCGGCGCCGCCATCCACAGCGCCAATCCGATGGCGGCGGCAAGTGCGCCGATGACGGGGGCCGCACGATCGGCAGATGAGAAAGCCGGCGATAACATCACCGCCACCGCCACGGCGACCATCGCCAATCCGATCCAGTGGCTCCAGCGCGCACGGGTGTGGTCGTTGAGAATCAGCCACAACGCCAGCAATGCGGAGGGAGCCCCGTTCAGCAGAAAGTCCCGGAACCCGCTTGCGGGTGATGCCTCATCGGAAACGGCGATCAGAACCTGGGCCAGTACCGCCAGCAACACCAGCACGCCAAACACACGTGCGCTCGCACTCGACAAATACCAGCCGGGCGGAAACTCCACAGTGGTGGAACGATCGTCTGGCATAGAAACAGGGCCAAGTGCGCGCCCAGCATCTCCCGTGTCCCCATTGCCAATCAGAACGCAAAAGCCCCGCGGTCCCGGCCTTCACTCCCGAACTTATCGCCGATGCCATGTCTTGCACATCGAGTGAGAGCGCTGTCAGGCACCCTCGTTGCCATGAGTTGCCATGAAAGGCGATTTCGCTCGCCGCAGCGGCTCTGCTTGTACCGTGACCGTTTATTACACCCAGGCGCAATCAACGCCGCTGTACACCCCGTGCGGGCGACGGCGAGGGCAGCAATGAATCATGGGCAATCCGCTCGCTGGCCACCCGGCGTGCCGCCAACACAGTGTCAGGGCCGAACAACGCCGAATTGGCACGCCAGGCATCCACATCCTGTACATCACGCCAGTTGGAGGCGAACACACCCAGCGATGCCAGTCGTGTCATCGAACCATGCGTACCCGCACGGCCGCGCACCTTGGCCAAGGTGCGCACTACGCCGTTGCCGGCCTCGTGGCCATCGGCGAGCGAAACGAGAATCGGGCTGGGCACCTTGACCGCGCCATGGAAAGCTCGCCACAGGCGGCGCAGCGGATCGGGACGCGCGGCGTCGGCGGTTTGCGCGAACAGCTGACTCTCCTCGAACCGGCGCTCGGCCGGTGCCGCCTGGTCTTGCAAGAGTCCGAGCGGATCACCGCGCAAGGTTCGGTAGTCATACGCTTCCAGCAGTTCATCGGCCAGCCTGACCTCAGCCTCACCACCGCTGGACACGATGCCCACCGCCTCGCCGCGATCGATCGCCACCAGATCCACGCCTTCAGCGGCGGCGATGCAGCGCGCCACTTCCTCGACATGATCGTCTGCAGTGGTGATGGCCACCGAGCCGATGATCCCACTGAGCGAATAGGCGACCTCGTCACGACGCTCAAGCCGGTTGCTGCGTTGGTATCCGCAGCCACGGAGCAATTTCTCGATCGGCACGGCGCGGCCCTTGGCTAAAGTCGAGCCGTGATCGGAGACAATATCGACCATCAACTCCCGGCCCGTGCGTGCGCGCACTTGCGCTTGCAAACGCTGCAAGTACGCATCGAGCGCGAGCAGGAATTTTTCCGCGCCAGGGCGTCCAGATACATGCAGCACCGCATCGCTTTGTTCGAGATAGGCCACGAACGTCGCCTTCGGACTGCGCAGGACTTCACGGCCGATCGCATGCATGTCATGCACCGCGATCGAGTATGCCGCCACATAGCCGATCATGCGGTGCAAGCTCGTATGCCCGCTCGAATCGGCGGGCAGATTGGGGTGCGCGCGATCGGACAGGGAAGCCAGAGTATTGCCGACGACTTTGTTTTTCAGCGGATCGAAGCGCATCACCTGGTAGCCATCGGGCGGTTGGCTGCCGCCGATGGCCGCGAACGAAACATCCGAGAGCGAGGGAAACGTCGATACCATCCGCGCCGCCGGACGAAAGCCGGCGAAGTGTCCACGCTGTTGCAAATCGACGAACACATCATAGGGAATGCCATCGAGCGCAAGCACCAGCCGTTGCGGAACGCCATCGGCGGACAGATCGGTCTCTGGCCGATCGGCCCGGCTCGCCTGCGCCAGCGATGCGGCCAACACCAACGCGGCAAACGCCAGGCAATGACGCATGACATGATGGTGCTTGAGCATCCGATCCTTTTATTGCGCGCGTTTCGACTCGCCAGGCATGCCGCGCATGCTCGCGCGGGCCATCGACTTTTTACCGCGCGGCGACCGCCCGCACAAGCCGATTCGAACAGCCACGGCGGCCATTGCGGCCAAGGTCTGGCAGCGATCGTTCAGGCAACGACGACAAGATTGCGTCCGCCTTCCTTGGCTTGGTACAGCGCCTTGTCCGCGCGTTCGATCAAGCGCACGCAGTCGATGCCCTGCATCGGAACCTCGGTGGCCACGCCCACGCTCAAGGTCACGTAATGATTGGCAGGGTTGCCCGAATGCACGATCCCGAGCGACTGGATCTGCAGGCGGATCTTCTCGGCGATTTCCTTGGCCTGTTCGGCGCCCGTGCGCGGCAGGATCACCACGAATTCCTCGCCGCCGTAGCGGGCGATGACATCGCCGCTGCGGTGCGCGCTCACGCGCAGCGCCGCCGCCACCTGCTGGAGACAATAATCGCCGGCGACATGCCCGTAGATGTCGTTGTAGTTCTTGAAATTGTCGATGTCGGCCATCACCAGCGACAACGGCTCGCCCTCGCGCATGGCACGGCCCCATTCGCGTTCCAGCGCTTCATCGAACATGCGCCGGTTGGCGACGCGGGTCAGGCCATCGGTGGCCGACAATTCCCGCAGCCGGTCCTCGAGCCTTTTCTGGATGGTGGCATCGCGAAACAACACCGCGTAGTGCATGACTGTGTCCTGTTCGTCGCGCACCACATCGACCGTGGTTTCCTGCGGATAGCTCTCTCCGTTCTTGCGCCGGGTCCAGAGCAAGCCTTCCCATTCGCCGACGCTTTTGAGCTCGGAACGGATGTGCCGGAACAAACTCGGATCCTGCTTGCTCGACACCAGCATCCGGGGACTGCGGCCCAGGACTTCCGTGGCGCAGTATCCGGTGATCCGCTCGAAGGCCGGATTGACCGACTGTATGCGCATATCGGCATCCAGGGTCATCACGCCTTCGCCGGTGTGCTTGACCACGACATCGGCAAGCCGCAAGTCCTGCTGGGTCCGCGATAGTTCCTCGAACTCCTGCGCAAGCTGCGCGCTGACTTCGGCGATGCGCTGATCAGAGATCTTCTGCGAATATTTTCCGATCGAGAAAATCACCACCAGCGCCGCCACCAGCGCCGCCACCAGCAACGACAAGGCCGCGCCGAACGCCCGGTAGCGTGCCATGTGCATCTGCCAGTCATTGGCCTTGATGTCGATTCCCAATACGGCCATCACGTTCCCGTTGCGCGGGTCCTTGATCGGTGCAAGCCCCGTCACCCATTCGCCCCAGCGATCGACATACGGCCCTTCAATCCTCGGCTGGCCGGTGCGAAACACCTCGTGCATGCCCGCCACATCCTCGACATAGACCGAGCCAGGCTCGGAATAATCGCGCGAGCCCGGCAACTGCGCATCGGCGAGGAAAATCAGCTTGTTCTCGCGCAAGCCCATCAGATAAACGAGCCGGGAGTCGGGATTGGCCTTGAACACACGGCGCAATTGCGCATGCGCATTCTTGAATGCGGTCGTTTCCAGATCCGACGGCTTGCCCTGCAACCGCATGATGACCTCCGGCGGAAACGACGCGGCGGTGGTATTGGCCAGAGACTGAAGCCGATTTCTCTCCAACCCTTCGCCGACATGAGCGACGAAGCCGGTGAAAAACCAGCCTCCGATCAACGCCAGGACAAACAACGTGCCGCCCAGCCACAAGTGCAGACGGTCAGTGAGTAGCGAGGCGAGTTTTGGCATAACTCCTCCTGACTCCCTCGGCCGGGTTCAACACCACCATACTCCGGCTCGCATCGACTGGCTTGCCCGTCCAAGCCGGACAGCGGCGTGCCAATCCAGCCTGGAATGACTAGATGGGCCAGCTGGCAAACTCACTGTACGCCTGCCTTGGCGGGCGAGCCCCGTCGTTCATCGACTCTTGCCCATCAGCGCGGATTCGATCGCGCTAGTCCGGAGGATCCGCGCATTGGCGTACCACCCAGTCGCCGAGGCGTTGCAATTGTTCCTCGCGCAACGCCAGCCAATCCATGCCGCCAATCGCATCGGCCAACTCATGCGCCTTCCGGCAATCGCTCTTGGGCGGCGGATCGGCAGCCGGCGCGCTGACAACGGGAGCGGCCACCGGTACAGGCGGCGTCGGTGCCGGGGCTTTTCGCGTGGTGCCCGCCATCTCCGACAAGGCACGCGCATCCTCGGCGTCCTTGAGCCGCCGGGCCTGCGCAGCCGCTGCCTGCTCGGGGGTAAGCGCCGGGTCCGGCGCGGCGCCGCGCTTCCATGCCTGCGTACTGCCGGCGGGACAGTGCTCCGACAAAATGCTGACCGCGCCCTTGGCATCGACGCATTTGTACAGCGTACCGTCACCGGCAAAAGCAATAGTCGCCGGCAGAACGATCAAACCACAGGCAACAACACGAAAAATCGTCATGGCGCGCCCTTGTGCCGATCCCGGCAATGTCCTGACCCTGACGGATTATCCGCAGGCCAGATATCTTATCCCCTCATGCAATACGCATTGGCACCATGCTTTGGGCCAGAGCCTATGATGCCCGGGACGACAACCTCCCGCATTCCTCGATTCAAGGACCGAACATTCCCATGAACAACCACGCGCAGATCGACAAGGCTCGACTGTTCCGGCAAATGCACGACCGACGCGACATTCTCGTCCTGCCCAATGCCTGGGATGCCGGCAGTGCCCGCGTATTCGCACGCGCAGGCTTCAACGCTGTCGCCACCACCAGTGCCGGCGTGGCCTGGTCGCTGGGTTATGCCGATGGCGAACACGCGCCGCTGGATGAAGTGCTCGAGGCCACGGCACGCATAGCAAGAGCCATCGACCTGCCTGTGAGCGCGGATATCGAAACCGGCTACGGCGCCACGCCCGAAGCCGTCGCCGCGACAGTGCGCGCGGTCATCGCGGCCGGCGCGGTCGGAGTCAACATCGAAGATCGTCTGCCGGCCACCGGCCAACTGCGCGCGATCGGCGATGCCGCCGAGCGCATCCGCGCTGCGCATGAGGCGGCGTCCGTTTCCGGCGTGCCGATCGTGATCAACGCGCGTACCGATACTTATCTGATCAAGTACGGCGCCAGCGAAACCGAGCGCTTCGATGAAACCCTGCGGCGCGCGCAGGCCTATCTGGCGGCCGGCGCCGATTGCGTGTATCCCATTGGCCTGGGCGATGACGCCACGCTCGGAGCCCTGGTCAAGGCGCTCGATGCGCCGATCAATGTCGCCGCGCGGCCCGGCATGCCCAGTGTTGCCGAACTGATGCGATTGGGCGTGGCGCGAGTGAGCACGGCCACGCGCTTTGCCACGATCGCACTGTCGTCCATCGACACCGCCGCCAGGCAGCTGCGCGACAGCGGCCGCTTCGAATGTCTGGAATCGGCGCTGACCCATCCGGAGGTGCAAGGAATGTTCGGCAATGGCTGAAATCCAAAACGGATAGGCAGGCGCTGATTCATTTCCGTTCGTGGCGGACCCGACCCTGAGACTGTCGAAGGGTCGAAAGACCGAACCACGCCTACGAACACGCCAAGGTTTCCAAAAATACTTTTTCGATCAGGCAAAGACCATGACACAACGCATCGATTACAAGAAAGCAGCACCCGGCGCCTTCGCGGCGATGCTGGGCCTGGAAACCTACCTGCGCGGTTCGGGCCTGGAACACTCGTTGCTGGAACTGGTGAAAATCCGCGTCTCGCAAATCAACGGCTGCGCTTATTGCCTGGACATGCACCACCGGCAGGCGCGGGACAGCGGTGAATCGCAACAACGCCTGGATGTTCTGTCGGCCTGGGCGGAGACGACGCTTTTCTCCGATCGCGAACGCGCGGCATTGGCCTTGGCCGAAGCAATCACACGATTGCCGGCTGGGCATGTGCCCGATGAAATTTTCGCCCCCGCGCGAAAGCACTTCGACGACAAGGCACTCGTGGATTTGACCCTCGCGGTCGTCGCCATCAATGGCTGGAACCGGCTGGCGATCACTTTTCGCGTGCCTCCGGAAACCCACGAGTCTCCGGTGGCGAAAACGGCGTAACCGGAGCGGCCCGATCAGAGCTTGCCGCACTCGCTCTCTTGCATCTACGGCGCGGGCCACACGGCATTTTGCAGCACCACGCGATAGCCATCGGGGTCTTCAAAGGTACGCCCTCGTGTTTCCCAGTACGGATTGCATGAAGCGACCGGCGCGTAACCTGAAGCCGACATCCGTTCGACTGCCTGCCGCCACTGCTGTTCATCGGGAAGATAAAAAACCAGCAAGTGCTCCGGGCTCGGCGTACCGCCCGCGCGATGTCCTGGGCGATGGGTGAATTCCAGATGATAGGGCGCGCCCGGCAAGCCCAGCATCACTCCGTCGAAGCCATCGTGATCCTTGAACGATCCCAACTCGATCATTGCCAAACCGCCGCGATAAAAACACAGCACGTCCTCCAGGCGATCTGTCGGCCGGGCCACTCGCAATACCGGATAAGAGTTCATCGACTGATCGCCTTGTTTGCAAGCAAGCTTCATCTAAGTCGATCACGTGCGCGCTGAGTAGTGCAGCCCGCATCAGACCATCGAACACGTGCTGACTGCGCGACATGCTGCATGCCGAGTAACTGCCGAATGCATATTCACCACTTCATGGCGCCGAACCATAGTGGCTCACCACGACGCGTGCTTTGCCTTTCGCCGGCAATGCGACCAGTGTGAGCCGGTCGTATTCGCTCTCCTGCATCGGGGCCGCAGCCGCGCCCGAAAACGCCGCGACAATCTCCGGCGCCGTATTGCTGTGGCCGACCACCAATACCGTTTGACCGGGATGCTTGGCGCGAATCTCCGATACCAGTGCGTTCGTGTAGCCGGCGGCATTGTCCGCCGTCACCGGCCGCACACTGACAGCCACGCCGGTCTGCTTCGACAAGGGTTCAGCGGTCAATTGCGTGCGCCGATACTGGGTGGTGTAGATGGCCTGGACATCGCTGTTCTTGAGCGTGTCGGCCAAGGCTTGCGCGCGACGCTGTCCGGCATCGCTCAGGCTCGGATCGCGTGGATCGTCGGCAGCCTTTTCGGCATGACGCACCACGATGATCCAAGTCTCGCCGGGCGGCACCTCCGCATGGGCGCCGACAGCGCACAGCAACAATGCCAGCCACAACACACCGCGATAAATACGCATCCCGGACTCCCTGCAATGCTCATCGGTCTGGACGCGGCGTTGTCACACCGCCACGCGAACAGACAACATCGGAGATGGCAGGGTAACGCATCGTCCCCGATGTTTTCGGTGAGCCTTCGGACATCGGCGTTTGCGGCAAGCCAAGGCATCGGGCCATCTCCGGCCGACACTTTATCCAACTCTATACCCGGCTCGATATCCGGCGTGCAATGGATATCCGCGACAAAAAAAAGCCAGAACGAGTATCCGATTGCTACGGATACCCGTTCTGGCTTGCACTGCCTTATTTGCCTACACCGACTCCATGTCCGTAGACCAGCTTGCCGCCAAACCAGCCCGCCGCCGCCAAAAACAAGAAACCGGCGACCGACAATCCTATTCCGATGGAATCGGGCTGGATCAGCGTCATGCCTTTCAAACGCAGAAAAATACTTGCCGCGTAAAAAGTCCAGGCGATGAGGATGAGCGTCATGTGTCGATTCGCATCCTGCAACGCCGGGCTTTGCTCGTTGATTTTCACAAGCTCGATCAAGCCAGTGACCATCGCGGCTATCGCCATTACCGTCCCCACGGCAAGCAATACGCCAGCCAACCACCACGCCGGCTGACCCAACCACAGGCTGGCGATGTCGGCGATCGTGCCGAGCGACCAGCAAGCGATCGGGAAATGCACCAGCGCCGGGTGTAATGGGTGGCTCATCTGATTGCTTCTCAGACCAGCACGGCGCTAAGCAGAGTCAGGAAACCCGCCACCGCCACACCGGCGTGGATGATCACCACGCCCTTGGGGGCGACCTTGCCGCGCAAGTGGTACGAAGCCAGGAAAAACCCTCCCAAAGCAGCGATGACCAGCAATGCCAAAGCCGCCGTCACGCGAGCGACCGTTGCCCCCTGCAGCACGCTGTAAATCAGAACGATCAAGCCCGTGGCTCCCACCAGCGCATGCACGATGGAGATCGACCACGGAGCCAGTTTTCCCTTGAGCACGTTGGCCGCGAGCAGCAAGCCGCCGACAGCCGCAACCGCAAAAATAATGACCGCATAAGTAAGCATTTGAATTCCCCTAGGTTTTGAGTTGCGAAGCGACTATATATCAGCTTTGCGCAGATATGTAATGCCTTTATAGCCGAATTTGCTGAAATTCAGAATGCACCCGGATCGGCCGGGAATTATCCGGTGATATAAGTTACAAACCGCAGTTCCGATTCAGCAAAAAACCCGCAACCGCAACCCTGATCTCCTGTTCCCAAGCGGCTTGGGACTGGCTGAATTGTTGACCGCATCCGGAAATGGCCTACTCCTCGGGTGCGGCGCCGGGACATGGCAAGAGTTACTTGTCGTATCGCATTGCGAATGCCGCCACCGGCCATTGCGGAGCCTGCGATCTGATTGTCACTGGCCGCTTTGTTCCTGCGCGATGCGCAAATCCAGGCTTCTGTCAGCATCATCGGCATACGCTTTGCACGCATTGGAATCGATCAAGGCATTGCGCGCGGGATCGGCATCGCGCTTGGCCAGACGCTCGAACAAGCCCGAATAACCCGGATGCGCGGAAACCAATATGTCGCAGGGCAAATGGCGGACTTTATCGATGCTGGCGCGAAACGCATCCACCCGCGCGTTGCCGTCACCGGTGAAGCGAAAGTCCGGTGCGGACACCGGCGTGAGGCTGTCGGCATAAACCATGTTCAGGCATTGGTCCTGCTCGCAACTGCGCCAACTCCAACTGGTGCCTCCCGGCGTGTGGCCGGGCGTGGCATGCGCCGTCAACGAAACGCCTCCCAAACTTATCGATGCGCCATCGACCATCTCACGCACGTGGGCCACGGGCGGAAAACGCATCTCATCGCCGAACCCCGCCTGCGGATCGTCGTCTTGCACCATGCCCGCGCGCAGCACCGAAGCTGCCGACGGGCTGGCGCCTACCTGTGCGCCGCTCAGACGCGCCAACGCCGCCACGCCGCCGGCGTGGTCGTAGTGCGCGTGCGAGACAACGATCCATTTCACATCCGCGATGCGATAACCGAGCATGCGGATATTGCCGATGATCTGCGGCACCGATTGCGGCAGATCGCCATCGATCAGGATCAAACCGTGCGGTGTGGCGATAAGCACAGAACTCAAGCCGCTTACGCCCACGTAATAGGAGTCGCCATGCAGGCGAAACGGTTTTTGCGGCGCATTCCACTGCGCACAATTGCCGCAGTCGATCGGTGTAGTGTCAGTGGCGGAGTTTGAAGCAAGCGCCGCGGCCAGCAAGAAAGCAGAAACCAGCATCAGGAAAGTCTCATCGAGGAGAAGAAAAACCAGGGCAAATAACACCTGGCAATCTTATTTGGACCGAAAGATCCAAGCTACCTTGTCAGCGCTGCCATGCCTGACTCGTCGAAAGTCAGGGAATTCGCATGACTCCATCGGCCGCACACGCGGCAACCACCCACAGCCGCCAGCAATAACACCGTGGAAACTCGGATAGGAATCATTCGTTCACCCCGATACCGGAGTCGGTGAAAGTCCGATGGGCCTCGGTACTCATTGCACGATGTCGGCTCCCCATTCGCGATGCGACATGCGACATGCGAACAGAAGTAAATCAGAGCCTGCTGAACACTTTCGACAATCACCAAGGCTTCGTTCAGCGCGCGGGCTATCGAGTGGACTTGCAGGCCTCGTAAACGCGGTCGCCCCACTGGCGCAGTTCATCGTGGGTGATACGCAGGCCTCTTGCTTGTCGATAGACCTTTTCCTGCTCCCGCATGGCCGCGCATCCGAGCTCAGATTTTGAATAGCTGCGCTGCGGTCTTGCCAACTGGTCGGTGCCCGCATCGTGCGAAAGCTCACGGGCGTCGGCGTGATCCTGCCGGCGTTTCGCTTCCTGCGCCGCTCGCTGCTGCGGCGACAACGGCGGCTCCGGTGTCACATCCCGCACCCATACTTGTCTGGCGCCGGTCGAGCATGGATCTGATTGGAAACTCACCGCGCCCTTGGCATCGATACATTTAAACAGGGGCTGCGCCCCTGCCACTGGAACGGCCAAGAACAAAAGTGCCATCGAAAACCACACTCTCACCAAGGTCGCGCTCCGGAAAACCATATGACTGAACCAAAGCAGGCCCGCTGAAGTCCATTCCAATTGCCAAAACAGGAGACATGCGCAGACAAAAAACGGAACCAGGGCGCCCAAGAACGGGATAGACACCCTGGCCCCGTCATTTGGACCTAGTTACCCTGTACTTCCTTGTTACTTCCTTGTAATTACGACTGTGGAAGGCATATGCCAGAACCACGGAGCCATCTTCGCAATGTCGAGTGAATGCCGCCGTCGGCGATTGCCTCATGGTGGTGTCAGATAATTCCTACACCCGGGCCTGAAAGCTTTTGGCGTTACTGGCGCGCGCCCTCGCCCTTGTAAACAACACCGCCCTTCATCACGAAACTCACATGTTCGAGTTCACTGATGTCGGCCAGCGGATTGCCGGGCACGGCGATAAGGTCGGCGAGCTTGCCCGCTTCCACCGCGCCCATCTCGTTGCCTTGATCGAGCAGCCTGGCGGCCACGGAGGTCGCGGACTTGATGGCGTTCATCGGCGACATTCCGTACTGGACCATGTACGAGAATTCCTTTGCCTGGTTTTCCGTCCAGGCGTAGCCGCCGGCATCGGTGCCGAAGCTGATCAACGCGCCTTTCTTGACGGCCTTACCGAAAGCGATTTTTTCCAGTTCCACCATCTTCGGCCAGATGCCGCCGCGCCCCGGTGCGACGTAAGCGCCGACATAAATGGTCGGGCACCAGTACACCTTTTGCGCAATCATGCGGTCGATCAAATCGTCGGTCAGCCCATCGCCGTGTTCGATCGTGTCCACGCCCGCGCGCAATGCCGCGTCGATGCCGTCCCAGCCCATGGTGTGCGCGGCGACTTTCTTGCCGATGCGATGCGCTTCATCGACGATCGCCTTCATCTCCGCATCGGTGAAATTCACCCACGAGCGCAGCCGGCCATCGCTTCCGATGTAGTACTTGCGGTCGGCGTAGAACTTGATCCAGTCGGCGCCATACTTGGCCTGCTCGCGCACGGCCTTGCGGATGTCATCGGGCCCATCGACGATCTGCACGCCCTCGGGCAGCTTGAGTTCCCACGAATAGCCCAGCAGCGGATACATGCCGGTGGGCGCCATCGCACGCGTGGAGACGAACATGCGCGGGCCGGGAATGACACCGCGATTGATCGCGGTCTTCACATCGACATCGGCATACATCGCGCCCTCGGTTTCCAGGTCGCGAATCGCCGTGAAGCCGTTCATCAGGGAAATCCGCACCGCGGCAGTCGCGCGAATGGCGCGATAGGCAATGCTCTCCTTGAGCAATTGATCATCGTAATCAGCGCTGCTGATATCACCCTGCAAAAGCACGTGCGTGTGATTGTCGATGAGCCCGGGAAGAATCGTGGCGCCGCCAAGGTCGATGACCTTCGCCTCCGCCGGAATCCTGGAAGCCATCTCCTGCGCACCACCCACCGCCACGATCCGCTCGCCCTCGACCAGCACAACGACGTTGTCGCGCACTTTATCGTTGCGTCCGTCGATCAAGTGCGCGGCGCGGATGACATAAGAAGGTGTGGCGGGTTTTGTATTCGGCGCGGGACTGGGAGTTTGTGCTGCGGCGAGGACGGGAAGTGCGAGAGCGAGAAGCAGATAGCGGCGCATGCGGAGTGTCCTTTGCTGGTGGCCGGATATTGAATCTGCCGCAGTTTAACGACAGCTTGGCGACTTGCGCGTGCCAAGCCATGAAGAAAGTCCCATCCCCAATCTCGATCCAGGAACGCCGCGAACCACCGCGCGCTACTTTTCAGCGTTCATCGCACGCATGTTGCCGTATTCGCGGGCTTGCCCTTCCATGATTTGCTGGCTCTGCAAAATCTTGGTCTAGCCGCAGGGCGAGGATTTCCAGACCGCATTGTTGAAATCGATCGATGCCGCAGACAGTGTGGGACAACCGTAGGCATGCGCGGATCGCCAATCGCCATTGGCCATCGAATACGTAGAAAGAGCGGAGAAAATCAGCGTGACCGATTGCCTCCGCTCTTACTTGTTTCTCGTTGCGCTTACTTTTTCAGCGTATGCAGCGCGTTCAAGGTTTCGTTGACGTGCTCGTTGGGCTTGAGATTCGAATAGACGTGCACGATCTCGCCCGACGGCGCGATCACGTAGGAGGTGCGGCTCGACCACTCGGGCTTTTGCGCCAGCACCGCGTCGTAGCTCTTGGCGATGCTCGCACCCGAATCGGCCGCGACCGGGAACTTGCCGCTGCAGTGCTCGGTTTCCTTGGAGAAATCGGCCAATTGATCCACGTTGCCGGCAGTCACGCCGATCACCGTCGCCTTTTCGTCCTTGAACTTCTCGATCGCCACGGAGAACAAGTGAGCTTCGATATTGCAGCCAGCCGTATGGGCAGCCGGGAAGAAGTAAAGCACGACCGGCCCCTTCTTCAGCGCATCGGCCAGGTGGAAAGTAAACGGCTCGCCGGCCAGATAGGCCGGCACACTGAAATCAGGCGCCTGCGCTCCGACTTTCAACTCGGCTCTCGCCGGGGATATCTGTGCGGCAAGACCAAGAACGCCAACAGCGACAAACGCAACCAGGGTTTTCATGCATGCTCTCCATTTCAGGGAAATTCGGAATAACGAGACAGGTTTCTTTGGCGGAGACGACGATGGGTTTGTCGAAAAAGAAAAATCAAAGCGCCGGCTATAAGCCAGGCTTCCTTCGACCACGACCCGTTTGAATTCAATCGAACGACCCGGAAAGATGAAACTCCCCCCAGATCCGGCCCCCCAAAGACCGGGTCATCCTATCAAAGAAATTTTTTTGCTGAAATTCGGCGTGGCGGCCGTGTAGGTAGCCTACCGACGAAATCAGTGCGTCGTCATGCGCGGCCATCATCCATCGGACAACAATATGAAATTCCCGTAGGAATTTTACTGCGCGGCCAATTCACGTGCCTTATGAAGCACGTCAACTATGCCCGCTGCGGTGCATAGATTCCTTTCTCAACTTTACTTAAGTGGCCGCGCTTGTATGCCACGCTACATGCCTGTGCAAAATCCCGTTTCCACATCTCAAATGTCAATCCTTCTGAAATCAGGTAACGGCCATACAGCTCTTTGGCCATATCAGCTACTTTTATATTTCTGCCTGGCGGAAGCAAATTGACGAGCGAATAAACAAATCCAATCGCTGCGTGGTAGGCAATACGCCCACCTGAGACCAGATCAATTCCCACCAAATCGCGAGTTACATCACGCTCGGCAAACAAGAGTGCCGCCCCCGCAGCAAGCGGTAAAGGAAGAGATCTTCTCTCCACTTCACTCAGCAACTTCGGATTCTCCACCATGAGAAGAGCATCTAGCGCCCTGAGTTTCTCAATCATTCGATCATCAGGCGATTCGGATGGCATTTTCTCACCCCTGGCGCATATTTCGCATTGCCACACGTCATCACGGGACAACGGACTTAATCGCTGCGGCGTGACAATCAAACACTCTTGGCAAGGGCGCAACTTATAGGAACCCCCTCCAGGACTGCCACCCACCAAACTGTCCACGGGCAATGCTGAATGAATTTCGCGCAAGGAGTATTCATTCCAGTAATAGGTATGCCATGGATAGTTCAGCGCAAGATAGTCGACCCAGTAACTAGATAGCGCGTTCTGCTCCACAACAATCCAAGCACCCCATTCCCTCAACCACCCAATCTTGACGCTTTCCAATCCAAACCATTCTGGCGCAAGGTTGGCGCGAACGATTTCGCCCGTCTGCGCCCTCAATCGTGCACTCTCGGCCTGACCCACATGGCCAGGTTCGGCCATTACCCTCGCCTGAAACAGACAATCGGCACCTCGGACCCCTAAGATCTCTGCGTCATACAAAGCAATGCAAAGCGTCGTTGCCCGTGAGTAAGCGCAGAAAAGTTCGGTATCATCCATCTGCTCGGCACTGCATATGATGATGATGGGCGATTCCATTCCTCGGAAACGAGAAAGCGTATGGTGGCGAACGGTTGGCGTTGCATCGCCATTCATCATCCCGCCGTACTTGTCGAGCATCACGATATCGGAACTGGGCACACCTTTTTCAGCAAGCATGGTGAGCATGCGTGCTATCGACTCGCCCATGCCAACGACTAGAACCTCCTTGAGCGTATCCGCCTCCAGATCGCGGGGCATGTGGAGCTGGTAATCCGATTTTTTAACGGATGTCAGTCGCTGGTAGACAGCCCTTGGAGATCGAAGAACTGTAGTGAGGGCGAATGGTCTGGCGACTCCGATCAGCTCACACAACTTGGGCAAGGAAACCCTTCCATCCTCAAACGCGAATACCTGCGTTTCGTCGCAAAAAGCAAGCAGTTGCCCCTCGGACAGCCAACCGCATAGCCATTCAATCCATTCCGTCCTGAAGGTCTGCGCTTCATCTATCAACACTGCATCAAATGGCTGAATCTCGCCTCGCGAAGCCGCGCGATTGATGTCTTCCAAACATCCACGCTCAAGCCAGCCCGTATCCCTTTCATTCCCTCGCTGAGATCTTGCAGCCACAGACCCACAAAGCGAGTGCCAAGTCCCTACCTTCAGTGCTTTGTGACTTCCTATCTGCTTCCGAATGAACTGTGCAAGGAGCGCATTGAAGGTTATGACTAGTACTCTCTTGCCGTCGCGCAGTAGACGCTTGGCGCTCTCGATCAGGATCAGAGTTTTTCCGGTCCCTGGCCAACCGGTTATCACCATTCTATCGCCGATGACGACATCATCGACGACAGCGGATTGCTCAGGAGTCAAACGCAGCCATACCTTTTCGTCCCAAATGACGCGAGCACCCCACGATGGAGTTCCATCGAACGACGGACACAACGTATCGATGAGCGCTTTCCGGCGCTCTTCTCCTAGCGGCAGATTGGAAAGCGCCGCCTTCCAATAGGACATTATCTCGGCAATCCGTTGCCCGATTCTTGGCATTCCCTTCCGGTCGATCACAATTGATTCCGGCGGATCAACAGTAGTATCGGTCAGAGCTAAGCTGGCGACCTGACCGTTGAAATCGCTATCCGGAAATATCAGTGCATAGCCGATCTTTAGGCGCAGATCAGGGTTTACTCCTAACCACTTGGCCAAGCCATGCGTGCTTGCGCGTACCTGCTCCACTGCCCGAGTCGTGGTTCCAGAGTTGACGTGAACGAAGGCCAAGCCCTGAACCTTGTGTGCACCGCCCTTTACCTCGATTGCCAGCACACCCAGCTCGGAATGAACAATCAGGAAATCAATTTCGCCTGTCACGGCCTTGACGCCTGCGATCTCGCGGACAGCGGAGCTGAGCCACGGGAGGCTGTGTATTATCGTAAACCCCTCTGCCAACTGACCCTTTAGGAGGTGATAGACGAGTTGCTCCGCGCGGCTATCGGTGGGAGCCGGACCGCAGTTTGGAATCATTGCCGCCAAATCGAACTCTCCTAAGCATCGTTGACTCCTGTCATCCCTTTCACCCTTCCTCCATTGCCGTCAGCGTTACCGCGCTGGGCTGTTACGTGCGCGCGCTTGTCTTCCTGGCTCTCGGGTATGGAAGATCTTCCACTCGCTCGCTGAATGCACGCTCGCCAACACCAAGAAATTCATCGTGAAACACCTGAGCAATCACTGATCTTGGCACGTGCTTATTGCGCGAATAGCTCTTCAGTTGACGTCCCTCTTGCATCCAGGCATCCAACCGCTGACCGGCGCGCAAGACGATGATGTTTGACGCCTGCTGATTGTTGATCGGATAGCGTTGCTTATGATCGGACGCAGCCATTGCCCCCAGATAGATCAAGTAGAACGCCTGGCTTACGGACACGCTTTGCACCAGTGACTTCGCCAACACATGAACCTTGGCATCGTCGTCCGGGCCCGGCCAACCCCGATCCTCGGCAACGTGCATCACGTATTGCACGCATTCTTCTTCAGCGATAGCTGCGGCCAGTACCCTCGCCGCATTGCACCATGCCTGTGGCCATACCGACTTGGCCGCTAGCTCTTGAATCGACTGAATCAGCGAGATCGTCGCCGGAGAAATCCGCCACCACATTCGGTCGAAGTAGTAACCGCGAACTCGATCGTCTTTCACATCGAACGCCGTGAGAGGCGTATCACCAGCAATCTCGATCAGCCCGGACTGCATCAGCCGAAACAGGCCCCGCCGATGAACAGTAGTCGGCGAGAACAACTGCCCGCTCTGGCCAAACGGCTGTAGCATCAGGGACCCGTCCGCTGGATCGCATATCCGCATCAGGGTCATGAGAGTCACGGCATCCTGCAGCGGCACCTTCGCTGCCTTTGGCAGCGCTGTGATCAGCGCTGGATACTGACGTAGCTCAACTTGAACCGCCCTTCGAGCCACGTCGTTTGGGTCTCGACAGGCCTCGCGTGCATCGGCTAGGACTTGGAGGAGCTTGCCATTCTTTTCGGAATCATCGGCTGGGAAAGTCTCGACCAACTTTGCGATTTGCTCCACGTCGCCGGCGTATTTTGGATCTCGGTATAGCAACAGTAGGTTGTGGAGCGCGGAATAGTGTTCTGCGTTTCGAGATAGCACATCCCAGTAGAGGGCTATGGCGCGATCATGGTCCTTGCACCAGTGCGCGCCTAAAGCCGCATCGAAGATTTTCTCTGAGTCCTCAGACCCCTTCGCCACCAGGTCGGCCAGGTCGCGGAATGCGCGGTACATCTTTGCCTTTCTAAGAACCTCACGCAATGAAGAAAAGATTTCCGATAGATGCTGTGAGGGCGCTGCCTCTTTGAAAACCTGGCGCATTCCCTTGGCATAGGCTTCAATCCCCGCCTCTGATGGCGGAGCGTCGGCGTCTAAGGGCTCTATTCCAAAATCCAGTGAACCAGTACTCAGACGATGCAATTCATACCGGGCCCAAGTACTTCCCGCCAACTGCCAGTTCGGCATCTTCTTAATGGCATAGGCGGTTGCCAGCGCGGCTAGGATCACTGGGCTGTCCGTTTCCTTCGCCGCCTCTAGCATCGATTCGGCGAATGCCTGTCTGTCATATGCGTCACTGATGTATCGCTCACGCTCTGCAAACAGAAATCTGACCAAGCCGCGCTCATTTGCCTCCGCGACCTCGAGCAATCGCTCGTGGTGCTCGGCAAGGGACTCCGCAGTGTCAAAGCTCCCCATTTCCCCGTCGAAGAAATAGATGGGCTCGCACTCCCCTTCAATGAGGTCGTTCACGGAACAGCGTTGAAGCGAGGGAATTGCTTCCTTCAGCCAGGATTCGAGCGCATCCCGAGTTTGTCTGAAATCGCCACCACGACAGGCCATAGCCAGCAATGCCCGAAGGGCAGCGAGCGCGACATATCTTCCTGTCGAGATATCCAGCGCTGCCAGTTCCTGATAAATCGCGACGGCCGCCTGATCTCTCCCAGCATTCACCAGCACTTCGGCTTGTTTCAGACGCAACTGCTGAGCCGTCTGCCGCGAACGATCTCCATCCGCGATCGTCATCTTCACGGCTCGATCGAGATATGCGAGTGCATCGTCCCATCGCGCCAAGCTGCTGGCCGACAAAGCGCATGCCCATAGATATTCAGTTGTGCTAGTGGCATCTAAGCCAGCCTTGAGAATGGAGTAGGCCTCGGTTTGGTCTCCTTGCTGCTTCCAGCTGCATTCAGCCATCTGCAGACGCAGATACGGGCTGTTCGGATATAGCGAAACCCCTTTCCTTGCGTGCTCCAGAAGCTCTACGTCGTATTGGCGGCGACTTCTGAACCAAAACAACGCCGCATAGGCCATATAATCAGGCGTTTCGTCCGCCAACGCTTCGCTTAGCAGTTCGTCGAACACCGACCTCGCAGATTCATCCAATCGATATCGCGTGCTCCACCCGCCTGCCAACGCAATTGCTAACGCCGTCAGCCCCGCTGAAGACAAACCGTCGCGATGGAGCGCCAACAATGCAACTCCCTCTTCCCACCTTTCCGATTGGACAAGGCACCAGCCTCGTTTCTCGTCGGCATGCAAGCCTCCGCACTGTTCGTAGACAGTGATCGCCTTGGGCCAGTCTTGTTCGATAAGTGCGCCGTCGCCTTCATGCTCGATCGTCACCGCAGGTGAAGGTGGATACTTACCTTGCAGAATCTGAGTTAGGGACAGCGCTAAATTTGTTTGATCCGTCATTGCGACACCCGATTTGGGTCAGACGACACTCATCCCATCTAACTGCATGGTGACCGCGTTGAAGGCGTTCGACACTCACTGGACCGACCGGCGCTAAGCCACACAATCACCGCATGAGGCTATGACAGCCAGTTTAAAGCTTCACAGCGGAACGCTTTAGCCAATCTGTTGCGTCGACCAGTTGAATCCACCGTCGAGAGCGGCCCGCCAATCTGCAGGTTTGTCACAACAAAAAGGGGCTCCGAAGAGTTCCATGGGAATAATTCTATCTACTAGTATCTTCTGACCATCAGGACTAGCGACTTCTCACCGCTCAACTAGCGCCTTCTGACCGCCCACACAGAGAAGGCCAGATATAAGTTATTCCCTCAAGCTCACCCACACTTCGAATACCCGCAATTCAAACAAGTCTGGCAGCCATCCATCAGCACCATCGCCTTGGTGTTGCACTTGAAGCACAGCGTGGCGGTGGCGGGGAAAGAAGCGCCCTCGCCGGATTCGGAGGCCGCCTCGTCAGCGCTGGTGGCGCTGTCGGCTCCGGCTCCGGCGAGGTCGCCGCTTACTCGGTTCGTGTTGCTGGATTCTGAATTGGCTCGGCTGGTTTCAGAGTTTTTTTTTGCGCGCGATTCGAATGCGGCGCGCTTCTCGGCGATCAGCGCGCGCTGGGCGTCGCTCAGTTCCGGATCGACGATCATGCCGATGAACTTGAGGTGCTCCTCGACCACGCTGCCGATCTCGGCCACGATCGAGGGCATGTACACGCCACCGGCCTTGAAGTAGCCGCCGCGCGGGTCGAACACGGCCTTCATTTCATCGACCAGGAAGGTGACATCGCCGCCCTTGCGAAACACTGCGGACATGATGCGGGTCAGGGCGACGATCCACTGGAAGTGGTCCATGCTCTTGGAGTTGATGAATACCTCGAACGGGCGGCGCAGCTCGTGCGCGGTGCCTTGGTTGAGCACGATGTCGTTGATGGTCACGTACATCGCATGTTCGACCAGCGGCGATTTGATCTTGTAGGTGGAGCCGATCAGCACCTCGGGACGTTCGAGTTTTTCGTGCATCTGGATGATGTCGGCGCTGGCCGGCACGGCGGCAAGCGGAGCGGCGGCTGCAGTTGGAGCCGCGGCTTCCTTGGCCCGGTCTTCGGGTTTGCTGACGCTGTAGCCTTTGATTTTTTTTGTGATCTTGATGGCCATGGGCCGTGCTCCTGGATTGCTCTTGCCTGCGGCGATCTTTGTATCGCCGCGTGTAATTTTTTGTGTTGCTTCGTATTTCGTGGAAAGGCTCCGATTTATCTCATCGCCTCGCCCTGAACTCGACTCTGACGCAAGATCGAAGGACTTCCCGAAGTCCTTGAACCTTCACAGCAACCTCCGCTCATGGTTCGACAGACTTACCAGGAACGGAGGTAAATCGCGGGCCTCCGAATCAAAACCCCGCGTCTGCCTCGCCGCTGCGGCCATCGGTGTTGCTGGCCGCGTCGTCTCGAATGCCTGCGCGTGCTTATTTTTTCTTGGCGGTTTTCTTTGCAACCTTCTTGGCGGCCTTCTTTGCGACCTTCTTGGCCGCTTTTTTCGGGGCGGCTTTCTTGGCGGCTTTTTTCGCTACGGTTTTCTTGGCTGCTTTCTTGGCTGCTTTTTTGGCTGCCTTTTTCGCGGCCGGTTTCTTGGTGGCGGCGCTGACGCGATCCTTGACGGCCTTTACTGCGGCGGCGGCTTGCTTCCTGGCCGCGCCCACGGCCTTCTTCACCGCTTTGCCGGCGTCGGATTTTTCCGCCTTGGCGATTTCCGCCTTGGCCTTCTTGATCATCGGCGCGGCCTTTTTCTGCGCGGCCTCGACCATGGGCTGGGCGCGCTTGCTGATCGCCTCGCCGATTTCCTGGGCCTTTTCACTGACACTGTCCATGGCGTTGGACAGGGTCTTGTTTATCCCGTTGCCGTTGCTCATTTGCTCACTCCTTCCTTGTTTGTGAAAACAGTGTTTCAGAACTTGCCGTAATAACCTTCTTTGAGCGCGTCGAACAAGTTGGCGGCCGAATGTATTTCGCCGTCGTATTCGATTTCCTCATTGCCGCGCGCTTCGACGACGCTGCCGTCTTCGAGCTCGAAGCGATAGATGGTGTTCTCCAGATCGGCCTCCTTCACCAGCACGCCCTGGAAGGCGGCGGGATTGAAGCGGAACGTGGTGCAGCCCTTCAGACCTTGCTTGTGGGCATACAGGTAGATGTCCTTGAAATCCTCGTAGGGATAATCGGTGGGCACGTTGGCGGTCTTGGAAATGGACGAGTCGATCCATTTTTGCGACGCGGCCTGGATATCCACATGCGCCTTGGGCGTGATGTCGTCGGCGCTGATGAAGTAATCGGGCAAGCGCGCCTTGTCGTCGGTGGCGAAAGGCATGGCATCGGGATTGACCAAGGTGCGGTAAGCGAGCAGCTCGTAGCTGAACACTTCGACTTTTTCCTTGGACTTCTTGCCTTCGCGGATGACGTTGCGCGAGTAGTGATGCGCGAAGCTCGGCTCGATGCCGTTGGAGGCGTTGTTGGCCAACGACAGCGAGATGGTGCCGGTCGGGGCGATCGAGCTGTGGTGGGTGAAACGCGAACCCACTTCGGACAACGCCTGCACCAACTCCGGCGCGACGGTCGCCACGCGCTGCATGTAACGCGAATACTTGGCGTGCAACTGGCGGCCCTTGATGCTCTGCCCGGGCTTCCAGCCATCGCGCTTCATCTCCGGACGCAAACGCAGCATGGCGGCGGTGACTTTGAACTCCTCGTCCATGATCGGCGCCGGACCTTTTTCCTTGGCCAAAGCCAACGCCACTTCCCAACCGGCGATGGCCATTTCGCGCGAGACATCCTCGGTGAATTGGCAACTGGCGGCCTCGCCGTATTTCATGCCGAGCATGGTCACAGTGCTGCCCAAACCCAAAAAGCCCATGCCGTGCCGGCGCTTGCGGGCGATCTCGTTGCGTTGCTGTTCGAGCGGCAGGCCGTTGATCTCGACCACGTTGTCGAGCATGCGGGTGAACACACGCACGACTTCCTTGTATTCGTCCCAATCAAAACGCGCATGCCCGGTGAACGGATCGCGCACGAAACAGGTCAGGTTGATCGAGCCGAGCAGGCAGGCGCCATAGGGCGGCAGCGGTTGTTCGCCGCAAGGATTGGTCGCGCGAATGTTCTCGCACCACCAGTTGTTGTTCATCTCGTTGACGCGGTCGATCAGGATGAAACCGGGTTCGGCGAAATCGTAGGTGGCCGCCATGATGCGGTTCCACAGATGCTGCGCGCGGATGTGACCGTACACTTTGCAGGCGACCAGGCCGTCCTCGCGGGTGACGTAGTTGGCATTGTTCGGCCAATCGCGCCACACGACCTGCTTGGGATCGTTGAGATCGATCTCGTCCTTTTCCTTGATGTTGACCGGAAACACCAGCGGCCAGTCGCCGTCGCTTTGCACCGCGGCCATGAACTCATCGGTGATCAGCAACGACAAGTTGAACTGGCGCAGACGGCCGTCCTCGCGCTTGGCGCCGATGAATTCCTTCACGTCCGGATGGGCGACATCGAAGGTGCCCATCTGCGCGCCGCGCCGGCCACCGGCCGAGGACACGGTGAAGCACATCTTGTCGTAGATATCCATGAAGCTCAGCGGGCCGGAGGTGTACGCGCCGGCACCGGAGACGTACGCGCCGCGCGGACGCAGCGTGGAAAATTCATAGCCGATGCCGCAACCGGCCTTGAGTGTGAGACCGGCCTCGTGGACTTTGTCGAGAATGTCGTCCATCGAATCGGTGATGGTGCCCGAGACGGTGCAATTGATCGTGCTGGTGGCGGGCTTGTGTTCCTGCGCGCCGGCATTGGAAGTGATGCGACCGGCGGGAATGGCGCCGCGGCGCAGCGCCCAGACGAAGCGCTCGTACCAGTACTTTTGTTTTTCGATGGTGGGCTCGGCTTCCGACAGGGCTTTGGCCACGCGCTGGTAGGTGCCGTCGATGTCGGCATCGACCGGCTCGCCCTGCTTGGTCTTGAGGCGGTATTTCTTGTCCCAGATGTCATAGGACGCTGGTTGCATGGCAATGTCTGACGCCATTGGTGTGTGCATCTCGTTTTTGACCGCTTCCAGACGAACCGTGCTCATTATTGATGTTTCCTCCACTGGCGCCGGTTGACCGGACGCTGATTTATTGTGTGATCCACGTCTCACTTTTAAACCAAAAAGGACACATAAGCACGCCTGTCGGGCTGTACCCGCGAGCGTTCTGGTTTTGTCCTCAGGTTCGAACCCATGCTGTATCGCTCGTCGCGTAGCGCAGGACTTGCCGGGCCCCATATTTGGGGCTTTCTTCCGCCATTCACCCAATATGTTGTGTGAAGGTCGGGGATTGAAAGTACGCTGGCGATTCCGGGCTGTCAACCGTTGCTTCCTGGAAATCGTGCCTGGTAGGCAGTCGGTGTGAACCTCATTCCGGAACAGGCTCGAAACAGGGAAATTATTTCGCCAAACCCCTTGCTCAGGGCCCGCTCAGCCATATTTGCTAGGCTCATCACCTTGCGTTTTCCGATTCAGGATCACCCATGCGCCCTCTGACACTTGTCTCCTGCCTGTTGCTAGCCGCTTTGGGCGGCGGCGCCACCGCCCGCTTCCTCACCCCCAGTCCGGCCGACCCCGCGCCGGCGATGACCTTGATGCAGCAAGCGGCCGACGCGACCTTGCCCAGACGGGTCGAGGCCGCCCTGCCCGCGCAGGTGGGCGGCGCACCGATGCCCTCGCTGGCGCCGATGCTGGAAAAGGCCATGCCGGCGGTGGTCAACATCTATACCAAGCAAGTGGTGCGCGTGCGCAACCCACTGGCCGAGTTCTTCGGTGGCGATCGCTTTCCGCAGGAACGGGTACGGCAATCGCTGGGCTCGGGGGTGATCATCGACGCCACGCGCGGCCTGATCCTGACCAACAACCACGTGGTCGAAGGCGCCGATGCGGTGGCGGTGACGCTCGCCGATGGCCGCACCTTCGAAGCGCAGCCAATCGGCTCGGATGCCGACACCGATATCGCGGTCATCCGCATCACCGCCACCAACCTGACCGCCGTGCCGCTGTCGGATTCGGCCAATCTGCGGGTCGGCGATTTCGTCGTGGCCGTGGGCAATCCCTTCGGTCTGGGCCAGACGGTGACCTCGGGCATCGTCTCGGCGGTCGGGCGCAGCGGGCTGACCGGATTCGGCTTCCAGAACTTCATCCAGACCGATGCCTCGATCAATCCGGGCAATTCCGGCGGCGCGCTGATCAACCTGCGCGGCGAGTTGGTCGGCATCAACGCCGCCAGCTTCAATCCGCAGGGCAGCAATGCCGGCAATATCGGCCTGGGCTTTGCCATCCCGGTCAATCTGGCGCGTGAGGTGATGCGCCAGTTGATGGCTTATGGCGAAGTGCGGCGCGGTTCGCTCGGCCTGGACAGCCAGGACATCGGCCCGGACGCGGCGCGCCAGCTCAAGTTGACCTCCGCTCGTGGCGCGCTGGTGACTCGCGTGTATCGCGGCTCGCCGGCCGAGCTTGCCGGCATCAAGCCCGGCGATGTGGTGACCTTGGCCAATGGCGAGCGCATCGACAGTGCCGAGGGCCTGCACAATCTCGAAGGCCTGTTGCCGGTCGGCCAGCCGGTGAAACTTGAGTTGTTGCGCGACGGCCAAAAACTCTCGGTGCAGGCCGCGCTCAAGGCGCTGCCCAAGGAAATCGATGGAAGCAAGATCGACTCGCGCCTGACCGGCGCCAGTTTCAGCGACCTGCCCGAACGCTATCGCCAGCAAGGTTTGCGCGGCGTGGTGGTGAGCAAGGTGGCGCGCGGCAGCCGGGCCGAGCAGAACCAACTGCTGGCCGGCGATCTGGTACTGGCGATCAATCGCCAGAGCATCGAGGACCTCAACGCCTACCGCGCCCAACTCAGTCCGGCACCTAAGCGACTGATCCTGATGCTGCAACGCGGCGGCTCACGCGGCGAGCTGGAAATGCAGTGATGCCGGCGTTCCACAAGTGCCTGTGTGAACAGCGGCATCGATGTTGCGCCACGGAACAACGCCAGCCGGAACCGCCTGCTAAGCTCGGCCGATGAGCGACACCGACCCAAGCGATCTGGACACCTCAGCCCCACCGCGAACCCCGGAACCCGCGCCGCGGCCGGGCTTGCGATCCTTGCAGGTTCTGGCCGCCATTGCCGTGCTGGTCACCTGCTGGGCCGCGCGTGATTTGCTGGTCCCGCTGCTGTTGGCGATGTTCCTGGCGCTGGTGGCCAATCCGATGGTCACCCGCTTGCATCGATGGTGGGTGCCGCGCTGGCTCGGCGCCTTGGGCGTCGTGCTCGGCGGGCTGGCCTCGGCGGTGCTGCTGGCCAGTTTACTGGTGGGTCCGGCGGCGGATTGGGTGCGACAAGCGCCCACGGAACTGCGGCAACTGGCGCCCAAAATCAAAAGCTTGGCCCGGCAAGTCGAACAGGCCAACAAGGCCGCCGCATCCATCGCCAAGGCGGCCGGCGCCAGCGCGCCGGTCACTACAGCCGTCAGCGATGCCGACAAGCCGCATGCGCCCAATCTGTGGTCGTTGATCGTCGGCGCGCCGCGCATCCTGGCGACGATCCTGCTGGTGGTCTTGCTCAGTTATTTTTTTCTCGTTTACGGCGAGACGTTGCAGCGACAAATCATTGCGCAGATGCCCGATCCGCAGAAGAAAAACCGTGCGGTCGATATTTTGCGCACCATCGAATCGGATATTTCGCGGTACGTGCTGACCATCAGCGTCATCAATGTGCTGCTGGGCCTGGCGCTGACTGGCGCGCTGTGGTGGCTGGGCCTGGACCTGGCCGACGCGCTGCTTTGGGGCACGGTGGCGGCGCTGCTGAATTTCATTCCGTACGTGGGCCCGCTCACCGGCGTGCTGGCGCTGGCACTGGTCGGTGTGGTCGCATTCGACCAGCCGCTGCAGATGCTGCTGCCGCCGATGCTGTACTTGGCCCTGCACGTGCTCGAATCGCAATTGATCACACCGATCGTGCTCGGCCGGCACATGGCCATCTCGCCGCTGGTGGTGCTGCTGTGGCTGGTGCTTTGGGGCTGGCTGTGGGGCATCGCCGGACTGCTGCTGGCGGTGCCGATGCTGGCCTGCTGCAAGATTTTCGCCGAGCGGGTCGATGGCTGGCAGCACTGGGCCAAGGCGATCGAATAAACGGCCATCGGCGTCCCGCGCAACGCCCGGCCGCGCTACCCTAGCAAGATGACTTTTTCTCCCAAAGCGCTGAGCCTGGACCTCGACGATACGCTGTGGCCGATCTGGCCGGCGATCGAGCGCGCCGAAGCGGCATTGGATGCGTTTTTGCGAGAACGCTGCCCGCGCACCGCCGAACGGTTTCCGGTGCCGGAAATGCGTTTGCTGCGCGAGAAGATCGCGGCCGAATACCCGCAATACGCGCACGATTTCACCCGGCAGAGAAAACTCTCGCTCGCCCACGCCCTGCACATCGCCGGTGATGATCAGGCGCACACCGAGGATGCGTTCGAAGCGTTTTACCAGGCGCGCAACCAGATCGAATTCTTCCCCGATGCGCTGCCAGCGCTGGCGCGATTGTCGGCGCGTTTTCCGATCGCGGCCTTGACCAATGGCAACGCCGATTTGCAACGCATCGGCATTGCCCGGCACTTTGCCGTGCAGGTCATGGCGCGCGATGAAGGCCACGCCAAACCCGACGCGCCGATCTTCCATGTCACTTGCACACGCCTGGGCGTGGCGATCGATCAGGTGCTGCACATCGGCGACGATCCCGTGCTCGACATCAGCGGCGCCGCGCGCGCCGGAATGCGCACCTGCTGGATCAATCGCCGGCAGGAAACCTGGCCCGGCCATCTGCCGCCGCCGGACCTGCAATTTTCCACTCTCGCCGCTCTGGCCGATTGGCTGGATGCCCATTCCCCTGTTTCGGAGATCCCATGAGCTTGCCGTCTTGTTTCGTTCCCGCCGCCGAGGCCCCTGCTGCGCGCGCATTGATCGTGCTCGATCGCGGCCATTACTCCGCCTGGCGCGAGCGGCAAACCGACAAGACGCGTGCCTGGCTCGACGCGCACCAATTCAACGCCAGTGCGGGCAGCTTCCTCGCCATTCCCGGCGCTGACGGCGCACCGGATCAAATCGCGGTCGGCATCGGCGATGCAGCCGATCCATTGGCACTCGCGCATTTGCCCGCGCTCCTGCCACCGGGCGTGTATCGCCTGTCGCCCGACTCGCCGGTGTCGATGCCGGCCGCGCTCGTTCAATTGGGCTGGGGCTTGGGTGCGTATCGTTTCAGCCGTTACTTGAGTGCGCCCAAAGCCTTCGCGCAATTGGCGATCGATGCCATCGACGACGAAACCATCGCGTTGATCGAAGCCAGCGTGTTGGTTCGCGATCTGGTCAACACGCCGACCGAAGACATGGGGCCGCAACATCTGGAAGAAGTCGCGGCTTCGTTGGCGCAAACCCACGGCGCGAATTTGCAGGTGGTCGCCGGCGAGGATTTGCTTGCGAACAATTTCCCCACCATCCACGCGGTCGGCCGCGCCAGTCATCGCGCGCCGCGCTTGATCGAATTGTCCTGGGGCGATGCCGCGCATCCGCATGTGATCGTGGTGGGCAAAGGCGTGTGCTTCGATACCGGCGGACTCGACATCAAAGCCGCCGACGGCATGCGCAACATGAAAAAAGACATGGGCGGCGCCGCGCATGCCATGGCGCTGGCGCAACTGGTGATGATGCGCAAACTGCCGGTGCGCCTGACCTTGCTGGTGCCAGCCGTGGAAAACTCCATCGCCGGCAATGCCTTCCGCCCCGGCGAAGTCATCCGCACCCGCAGCGGCTTGAGCGTGGAGATCGACAACACCGACGCCGAAGGCCGTCTGGTGCTGTGCGATGCACTCGCTTATGCGGTGGAAAAAAAACCGACGCTGATTCTGGATTTCGCCACGCTCACCGGCGCGGCGCGCATCGCGCTGGGGCCGGATCTGCCTGCGTTGTTTTGCAATGACGAAACCCTGGCCGCCGAATATCTGGCGGCGGGCGAGCGCAGCCACGACCGGCTCTGGCGGATGCCGCTGTGGCAGCCTTACCTGAGCTATCTCAAAAGCAACATCGCCGATATCGCCAATGCCGGCGCCTCGCGCATGGGCGGGTCGATCACTGCCGCGCTGTATCTGGATCGCTTCGTGCCCGAGGCGCAAGCGTGGGCGCACGTGGATGTCTATGCCTGGAACGACAACGACCGTCCCGGCAAACCGGCCGGCGGCGAAGCGCAGAGTCTTCGTGCCGCGTTCTCATTGCTCAAGACGCGCTACGCGCAGGGCTGACTTCCGGCACGGTGAACGTGCTCGCGATGACGTGCACACTGCGCAAGTTTTGCGCCTGAGGTCTCGCGCTCATCACAAGCGCATGCCCTGGCGTGTTGCCGGCACCGTATGTGTATCATCCGCTTGCCGTCGCTTGCCGGCAGGCAAGCCAACGACCACAACGCAACCTTGCGAGTATCGATGAAAGCCTCTTCCGACTTGCTCAAGCAACTGCATATCGATCGTCAATCGCCGGCCCAGGAATCCTCACGGCGCGGACTGTGGTGGGCACTGCTCGGTGTGGGTGCGCTGGTTGCGCTGCTGATCGCCTATCTGCTGCTGGGCCGCAACCAACCCTTGCTGGTGGATACCGCCACCGTGACCGCACCCACTGCCGGCAACGCCGCCGCCTCGGTACTCGATGCCACCGGCTACGTCACCGCGCGCCGCATCGCCACGGTCTCCTCGAAGATCACCGGCAAGGTGCGCGAGGTGTTGATCGAGGAAGGCCAGCGGGTCGAGCAAGGCCAGGTGTTGGCTCGTCTGGATGCCGATGACATGAATGCCCAGTACGCGCTTTCGCGCTCGCAGTTGGCTTCGACGCAATCGCAACTGGCCGAAGCGCAGGCGCAGTTGAAACTGGCCGAAAGCAATCTGGTGCGCCAGCGTGAATTGGCCGCCAAACAACTGGTGGCGGCCTCATCGCTCGATGCCGCCGTGGCCGACCGCGATTCGCTGGCTGCGCGCCTGGCCAGTCTGCAGCGCAACGTCAAAGTGGCGCAGGACCAATTGGCTATCGCCGCACTGGGCGTGGACAACACGATCATCCGCGCGCCGTTCGCGGGCGTGATCGTGACCAAGGCCGCGCAGCCTGGCGAGATGATCTCGCCGATCTCGGCCGGCGGCGGCTCGATCCGCACCGGCATCGGTACGCTGGTGGACATGGATTCGCTCGAAGTGCAGGTCGATGTCGGTGAAGCCTTCATCGGCAAGGTCACCTCCGGCCAGCCGGTACAGGCGACGCTCAATGCCTATCCGGACTGGAAGATTCCGGCCGAGGTCATCGCCATCATCCCGACCGCCGACCGCAGCAAGGCCACGGTCAAGGTGCGCATCGCGCTCAAGGTTCGCGACCCGCGCATCGTTCCGGACATGGGTGTGAAGGTGGCCTTCCTCGAACAAGACAAGCCCGGCGTCGTGCAAAGCAAACCCCAGGGTGTTCTGGTCCCGGCCGATGCGATCGTCCAGCGCGACGGCAAGGATGTCAGCTTCGTGCTCAAGGACGGCCGTGCCGAGCGGCGCGCGATTCGGGTGGGCGGCGCATCCGGCGGCAAGCAGCAAATACTCTCCGGCCTGAGCGACGGCGAGACCGTGATCCTGAATCCACCCGAACAACTGGCCGACGGCATGCCGGTTCAATCCAACGCCCAACAATAAGCACGCTCCAAGGAGCAACTCGATGGAAACCCTGGTCTCAACCCGCAACCTGACCAAGACCTACCAGCGCGGCCCCGAGAAGATCGAGGTATTGCACGGCATCAACATCGATATTCCCAAGGGTGATTTCGTGGCCTTGATGGGGCCGTCCGGCTCGGGCAAAACCACTTTGCTCAATCTGATCGGCGGGCTCGACAACCCAAGCTCGGGCGAAGTGTCGGTGGCCGGCCAGCGTATCGACCAGATGAGTTCGGGACAGTTGGCGAACTGGCGGGCTTCGCACGTGGGCTTCGTGTTCCAGTTCTACAATCTGTTGCCGGTGCTGAGCGCGCTCAAGAACGTCGAGCTGCCGCTGCTGCTGACTTCGCTTTCAGCAGCCCAGCGCAAGCGCAATGCCGAGATCGCGCTCGAACTGGTGGGCCTGAAGGATCGCGCCCGGCACAAACCCAAGGAGTTGTCCGGCGGCCAGGAGCAACGCGTGGCGATCGCCCGGGCGATCGTCTCCGATCCGACCTTGCTGGTCTGCGACGAGCCGACCGGCGACCTGGACCGCAAGACCGCCGACGAGATCCTGGGCCTGCTCCAGCAGCTCAACCGCGAACACCACAAGACCATCATCATGGTCACCCACGATCCGAAGGCGGCCGAATTCGCCAATCGCATCGTCCATCTCGACAAGGGCACCCTGGTCAACGACGCCGCCCACTGAGCGCGAGGTTCCCATGAAATACCTGTCACTGATCTGGGCCAGCTTGTTCCGCAAGAAAACGCGGACGACGCTGACCTTGCTTTCGATCATCGTCGCCTTCTTGTTGTTCGGCCTGCTGCAGGCGGTCAACGAGGCCTTCAACAGCGGCGCCGAATCAGCCTCGGCCGATCGCATGATCACCAACTCCAAGTATTCGATCATCGACATGCTGCCGGTTTCCTTCCAGCAGCAGATCGCCAAAGTGCCGGGCGTGAAGGCGGTCGCGTTCGCCAGTTGGTTCGGCGGTAGCTGGCAGGACAAACCGGCGCGGTTCGGGATTTTCCCAGTCGTGCCTGACGATTACATTCGCGCCGCGCCCGAACTTTCCATCAGTCCGGAAACGCTCAAGGCCTGGAATGCCACACGCACCGGCGCGATCGTCGGCGAGACATTGGCCAAGCAGATGGGTTGGAAGGTCGGCGACCGCATTCCGATCCAGGCCGATATCTGGCCGCAGAACGACGGCTCGCTGACCTGGCAATTCGATATCGTCGGCACCTTCCACAATACCAAGGACCAGGCCAACGGCGATATGGCCCTGTTGTTTCGCTACGATTATTTCGACGAGGCCCGGCGCTACGCCAAGGGCACCGTCGGCTGGTACCTGGTGATCTTGAACAATCCCAAGGATGCCGACCAGGTCGGCAAGTCGATCGACCGGCTGTTCGCCAATTCCGAACACGAAACCAAGACGCAGACCGAGAAAGCCTTCACCCAGGGCTTCGTCAAGCAGTTCGGCGACATCGGCTTCATCATCACCTCGATCCTGGGCGCGGTGTTCTTCACCATCCTGGTACTGACCGGCAACACCATGTCGCAGGCCTTGCGCGAGCGCATTCCGGAACTGGGCATTCTCAAGACGCTTGGCTTTTCCAATCGCAGCGTATTGTGGTTCGTGCTGTCCGAAGCGCTGTTGATGTCCTTGATCGGCGCGATCCTCGGCCTGCTGCTGGCCAGCCTGGCCATCGGCGGACTCAAGGCCGCGCTTTCGAGCTTCGGCGTTTCGCAGCTCAGCGCCATGGTATTTGCCAAGGGACTGGGCGTGGCCGTATTGCTCGGCGTGGCCGTCGGCCTGCTGCCGGCGCTTCGGGCCATGCGCATCAAGATCATCGACGCACTCAACGCCTGACCGGAGATAACGCTCATGTTTGCCTGGATCAATCAGATCGTGCAGGTGTGCTGGATGAATTTGAAAAACATCCCGCAGCGTTGGGGTACTTCGCTGGTGGTGGTGGTCGGCATCGCCGGTGTCGTCGGCGTGCTCACCGCGATGCTGTCGATGTCGGCGGGTTTCAAGGCCACGCTCGGCAAGGCCGGACACGAGGACCGCGCCATCGTCATGCGCAGCGGCGCGAACTCGGAACTGTCGAGTGGACTGACCCGCGAGCAGGTCGATGTCATCAAGTCCGCCCCTGGCATCCGGCGCAGCGCGGACGGCAAGCCGATCGCCTCGGCTGAGCTGCTGGTCATCGCCGACTTGCCGAAAGCCGATACCGGCACACTGGCCAACGCGGCGGTGCGCGGCGTTCAACCCGAAGCTTTCACGTTGCGGCCGGAAGTGAAGATCATCGCCGGCCGCAATTTCACGCCCGGTCCGCGCGAACTGATCGTCGGCAAACAAGCGGCCGTGAATTTCGCCAATCTCAAGGTCGGCTCGCAGATCGATTTCCGCGATTCGGCCTGGACCGTGGTCGGCATTTTCGAGGCCGCCGGCGGCGTGCATGAATCGGAACTGTGGGCCGATGCCGAAGTGGTGCAGAACGCCTATCGCCGCAATGGTTTCCAGTCGGTAACCGCGCAGCTCGAAGACAAATCGGCGATGACACGCTTCAAGGATTCGCTCACCACCGACCCGCGCCTGCAGGTCAAGGCCGAAACACTCAAGCAATATTTCTCCGCGCAGTCGGAAGGCTTGACCAAGCTGATCAACATCCTCGGTTATACGGTGGGCTTGATCATGGGCATCGGCGCGATCTTCGGCGCGCTCAATACGATGTACGCGGCGATTTCCTCGCGCTCGGTCGAGATCGCGACCTTGCGCGCGATCGGATTTGGCTCGATGCCGGTGGTGATCTCGGTGATGATCGAGGCCTTGTTCCTGGCCTTGATCGGCGGCCTGATCGGCGCGCTGCTCGCGTACGTGATCTTCAACGGCTACACCGCTGCCACGCTCGGTGCCAATTTCAGCCAAGTGGCGTTCGATTTCCGGGTCACGCCCGCGTTGATGATCCAGGGGCTGGTGCTGGCGTTGATGATCGGCCTGGTCGGCGGCTTGATGCCCGCTTGGCGCGCCGCGCGTCTGCCAGTAGTCACCGCGTTACGTACTGGCTGAATCGGCGGGTCTGGCACGGGCGCGGGTGATGATCAACACACCCGCCAGGATCACCGCCATCGCGCCGATGACGTGGGCATCGACGTGTTCGTCCAGCAACATGGCGCCCAGCAGCACCGCGATCGGCGGGTTGATGTAGGCATAGCTGGTGGCGAGCGCCGGACGCACGTGATGAAGCAGCCACACGTAGGCGGAGAATCCGATGATCGAACCGAACCCCGCCAAATAGACCACCGCGAGCGTCGCGCGCAAGGGCGGAACCTGATGGATCCGCTCGCCCAGCAACAGCCCCAGCAAGATCATCGCCGCGCCGCCGCAGAGCATTTGCGCGGCTGTGCTCATGAATGGTTCCGGCAAATTACGGTCGCGGCTCCAGACCGAACCGAACGCCCAACTGACCGGCGCCATCAATAACGCGATCATGCCGACCAGGCTCGCGCTCATCTGGCTTCCGAAATTGAGCCAGACCACACCGGCGAAACCGATGCCCAATCCCAGCCATTCGCCGCGGCTGGGATGACGGCCCTTGAGCGCACCGAACACACCGGCCCACAACGGCATGGAAGCAACCGCGATCGCTGCAAGCCCGGAAGAAACACTGGTCTCGGCGAGATTCACCAATCCGTTGCCAAGCAACATCATCAACACGCCAAGCACCGCGGCGTTTTGCCATTGCGCCCGGCTCGGCGCCGGGCCGCCGCGCCAACGCAGGAAGCCATAGAGCACCAAGCCTGCCGCGACGAATCGCAAACCGCCCATCAAAAATGGCGGATAGCCTTCCAGGCCGATGCGAATACCCAGATATGTCGAACCCCAGACCAGATACACCGAGGCCAGCGCGAGCATGACTTTGGCCGGGCTCGCGCCATGCATCGATTTCAAACCGCTCATGCAATCTATCCAGGAATTTCAAGCAAGGTGGAAGTGGCACGAACGCAAGTCCGTGTGTTGAGGAGATCACGCATGGACGAACGCAAAAGCGCTCCAATGCCGAGCGCACTGGAAACCAACGGCGCGTGCATCAACGCCGATGGCGATCATTGCGGACCAATGGCCTGTCCATCGCCGCGTTCGGATTGCAGCAATGCATTCTTCTTCGGCAAGCCCCAGCGATAGCCGCCGGGCGAGCCATCGCCACGGATGACACGATGGCATGGCACCAGCACGGCCAGGCGATTCTGCGCGCAAGCACGGGCCACCGCGCGCGTCGCGCTGGGCCGGCCGATCGCCTGCGCCAGCTCGGCATAACTTCGGGTCTGGCCGCGTGGAATTTTCATCAAGGTCTGCCACACTCTTTGCTGGAACGCCGTGCCTATCAATTCGATGTCCACCTTGCCCGATTTGCCGCTGAGCATCTGCGCCACGGCACGCACGCGCGGAGCCAGAAAATCATCGCGGCCTTCCTGGACGAAACACAACTGCGCATTGGGAAACTCCCGGCGAAGCCCCGCTTCCAGCTCGGCGGCATTCTCGCCCAGCGCAATCGAGCACAATCCGCGTTCGGTCGCGGCCACCAGGGCCAGCCCGAGCGCTGTTTCCAACACCGTCCAATGCAGTTGCATGCCCTCGCCACCACGGCGATACGCCAACGGCAACATGCCCAGGCGCGCGGCGCCGTCTTCATATACGCGGCTGCTGGAACCGTATCCGGCTTCGTACAAGGCGCGCGTGACATCGCCTTGCGCACGCAATTGCTGCTTGAGAATCGACAGCTTTTTCTGTGCGCGATATTCGGCCGGGCTCAGGCCGAACGCGGCGCGAAACCGTCGCTGCAAATGCGTCGGACTCAATCCGACCGCCGCGCCCAGATTTTGCAGCGTGTGATCGTCGTCATCGAGCAAGCGACGGGCCTGTTCCAGCCGGGGATCGGAAATGATCTGGTTCATGGCCTCACACTAGCCGGCGCAAGCGCCGCCGGCTATCCGCATCTTGCGGAAATGAAACTCCGCGCTCAGTCGCTCCAAACCGTTGCCTGGTGCGTGACCGGCATGACCTGGGCGACCAGTTGACGACTGCCGGTCAACAGGGAAATCGCATCGGCCAATACCGATGCCGACTCGCGCAACAGCGGATCGGGCCGGCTCTTGGCCGCTTCTTCGGCCGCAACCTGCTGCGCCACATTGCGCTCATCGGCTTGCAGGCCGTCATCGTCGTTGCCAGCCGCCGCGACCGCCTTGCTGTCAGTGCTCAGGCCCAGGGCCTTGCGCTCGGTTTCGCGTTGCTTGCGCTGTTGCTCGAGGTGATCGCGTTCGTTGCGGCGTTCGGTTTCATTGAGCGAAATCGTTTTCTTTTCGCGCTCGATCCGGAACTGCGTCACGTCCTGCGTCCACCACTGGAATTCCTTGTCCTTGGCCACGCGGGTATTGTGCTCGGTCAACAGCATCGGGGTGATCGGCGCGAAATTGCCCAGGTTGTTGTGCGGCGCGGCGGTGATCCGCGTGGCCGGCAACGCGTTGTCGTAGGTGCTCTCGCCAAACTCGCTGGCATCGACCGTGACCGGGAACTGGATATCCGGCACCACACCGGCATGCTGGGTGGTGGTGCCGTCGATGCGGAAGAACTGGGCGATGGTCAGCTTGACCTGGCCGAACTGCGGCCCGCTCTTGCCCGGCCAACGATCGAGATCGATGAGGTTTTGCACCGTGCCCTTGCCGAAGGTCGGCTCGCCGATGATCAAACCACGGCCGTAATCCTGAATCGCGGCGGCAAAAATCTCCGAGGCCGACGCCGACGAACGGTTGACCAGCACGGCCAGCGGGCCATCCCAGGCCACGCCACGCTTGTCGTCGTCTTCCACACTCACGCGTCCGCCGGACTCGCGCACCTGCACCACTGGGCCGTGATCGATGAACAAGCCGGTCAACTCGACCGCCTCGACCAGCGAACCGCCACCGTTTTCGCGCAGATCCATCACCACGCCATCGACCTTGGCGGCCTTGAGCTCGGCCAGCAGCTTGGCCACGTCCGTGGTCGCCGAACGTGCATCGGCGTCACCGCGGCGCGCAGCTTCGAAGTCCAGATAAAAACCCGGCAAGGTGATCACGCCGATGCGCTTGCCTTCGGTGTCGATGATCGATTTGCTTGCGGCCTGTTCCTCGAGCTTGACCTTGTCGCGCACGATCGCCACGGTCTTGTGCGCGCCATCCATGCCGGCATCGGCGGGCAGCACATCCAGACGCACGCGGGTGCCTTTCTTGCCACGAATCAGATCGACCACATCATCGATGCGCCAGCCGACCACATCCACCATCGGGCCCTTGTCGCCCTGACCGACCGCGACCACGCGATCGCCGACCTTGATCTTGCCGGTCGATGCCGCCGGCCCGCCGGGCACCAGCGTGCGGATCACCACGAAATCTTCCTGCCGCTGCAACACCGCGCCGATGCCCTCGAGCGAGAGCCGCATCTGCATGTTGAAGTTCTCGGCGCTGCGCGGGCTCATGTAATTGGTATGCGGGTCGATCGCTGCCGCATAGGCGTTCATGAAGGTTTCGAACACATCGTCGCCGCGCAGCTCATGCACGCGCGTGGACAAATTGACATAGCGCTTGTCGAGCGTCTTGCGGATTTCATCCGCCGGACGGCCCGCCAGCTTCAAACGCAGAACATCGTTTTTGATGTACTTGCGCCAGATCTCGTCGAGTGCTGCCTGATCAGGCGCCCAGGCCGCTTTCTCGCGATCGTAGGCCCAGGATTCCTTCGCGGAAAAATCGAACGGCTTGTTGAGCAGACCGCGCGCGAACGCGGTGCGCTCATCGACACGCTGCACATAAACCTTGAAGATGTCGTAGGCCGGCTGCAACTGCTGCTTCTTGAGCGCATCGCCAATGCCGGTCTTGTAGGGCGCGAAGCGCGCGATGTCGGCCTGGGTGAAAAACAGCTTCTGGCCGTCGAGCGAATCCAGGTAGCGGCGAAAGATGTCCGCCGACATGGTGTCGTCCAGGGCCATCGGCCGATAGGCGTAACGACTGTCGGAAAGCAGTCCATAGACCAATCGCGAAGCAGCCGCCTGGGCATCGGTGGGATGCAGTGCCGCGCCCGAGGCCGGCGTGGGAATCCGGGTTGCCGCCAAGGCCAGGGTCAGCGGCAGCAGGGCGCAGAAGGTAAGCAGCTTGCGATTGAACATTGGAGCGGTCCTCGAGACCGTGGTACGTGATTTAGCTTGCGCGTTTAAAACTACAACAACCTGTGCCGATGGTACTAGGCAAATCGATCAGACCGGAACTTCGACGAAGCCCGCTTCAGCCGCCATTCGATCGGCATGGTAGGACGAGCGCACCATGGGGCCGGAAGCGACATGGGTAAACCCTAGACCATAGCCGAACACTTCCAGTTCCTTGAATTCCTCCGGCGTCCAGTAACGGATCACCGGATGGTGGTGCGGTGTGGGCTGCAGGTACTGGCCGATGGTGATCATGTCCACATCGTGGGCGCGCAAGTCGCGCAGCGCGCCTTCGACCTGTTCACGGGTCTCGCCCAGGCCCAGCATGATTCCGGACTTGGTCGGCAACTGCGGGTGCTGCGCCTTGAAGCGCTGCAGCAATTGCAGCGACCAGTCGTAATCGGCGCCCGGTCGCACGTTCGGGTACAACTCGCGCACGGTTTCCAGATTGTGGTTGAACACATCCGGCGGCGCGGTCTGGAGCACCTCCAGCGCGCGCTCCATGCGGCCCTTGCCGCGAAAATCGGGCGTGAGGATTTCGATCTTGATGTTGGGCGAAAGCGCGCGGGTTTCCCGGATGCAATCGGCGAAATGCTGGGCGCCGCCATCGCGCAGGTCGTCGCGGTCCACCGAGGTCACCACCACATAGCGCAGGCCCATGTCGGCGATGGTGCGCGCCAGATTGGCGGGCTCGCGGGCATCGGGCGGCTTGGGCCGGCCGTGCGCGACGTCGCAGAACGAACAGCGGCGCGTGCACACCTCGCCAAGGATCATGAAAGTCGCGGTGCCGTGGCTGAAGCACTCGTGGATGTTCGGGCAGCTCGCTTCCTCGCAGACCGTGACCAGATGATTCTCGCGCAGTTTGCTTTTGAGCTTTTGCACCGCATTGCCGGCCGGGATGCGCACCCGGATCCAGCTCGGCTTGCGCAGCACCGGAGCGCTTTCGTCGAACTTCACCGGGCTGCGCGCGATCTTGTCCTCGCCCAATTGTTTGACTCCCGCCTCGAGCGGGCCCAGCACCTGAAGCGGAATGGATTTATCGACGGACTCGGACATGAACGACTCAAACAGTAAGAGGGACATCCTGCAACAAGGCAGGTAAGGAGGGGGTTAATTCAGGTCGCAGGCCAAGCTGCGACGACAACGCCGATATCAACGCCGGCTTGATCTCGGCCATCGAAGCTGAACCGCGCAATTTTAACATCGAGGTCACCGCCAATCCCTGATAACCGCAGGGATTGATGCGCGAAAACGGCTCCAGATCCAGGTCGATGTTGAAGGCCAGCCCGTGGAAGGTGCAGCCGTGCCGCACACGCAGTCCCAACGCGCCGATCTTGGCCCCGGCCACGTAGACACCGGGCGCGCCGTCCTTGCGTTCGGCCCGAATATCCCAATGCGCCATCGTGTCGATCATGGCCTGCTCGATCCGGCAGACGAATTCGCGCACGCCCAGGCCGATCCGGCGCAAGTCCACCAGCGGATAGGCGACGATCTGCCCGGGCCCGTGATAGGTCACCTGGCCGCCGCGATTGGTCCGCACCACCGGAATGTCACCCGCGGCGAGGACGTGCTCGGGCTTGCCGGCCTGGCCGAGCGTGAACACCGGATCGTGCTCGACCAGCCACAACTCGTCGCCGGCATCCTCGGCCCGTTCATCGGTATAGCGCTCCATCGCCGGCCAGACTCGCAGGAACGGCTGGCGGCCAAGTTCGCGGATGGTCCAGGAACGCGCGCTTTTCACAGCGTCCATTTGACTTCCGGATGCGCGCGCAGCGCCACGTGCGCGGCGTCGTACTGCTGGCGGCTATCGGCCTGGAAGCTGATCGAGATCGAAACGTAGCGCCCGGCGCGGGAGGCGCGCGAGCGGACGGTTTCGTGCAGCACGGTCAAGCCGGCCGCGATCAGCAGCGCGGGCACTTCCCGCTCCAGCCCCGCCTCGGCCGAGCCCATGGCGGTGATCTCGAAGATGCCGGGGAACTCGAAGCCCCTGTGTTCCTGGGTTTTGTCCATGCAGGCATTATCGGCCCCAACCCGGGCTTTCCCAACCCCAGCCCTTTCGGCACATGCGCCGGAGGGGTTTGGCCGTATGATCGGCGGTTCGGGCCGCTGGCCCGTCCCTTCGACCTGACCGGGATACCTCATGTCAAAAAAACCTCTTGTCCTGCTTCTTGCTGCGAGCCTCGCTTTGGCTGCCTGCAGCAGCGCGCCGATCGCCGAAAAAGCCCCCATGACCGAACCTGCCGCCGCTGTGGCCACCAACCCCTTCTTCGCTCCGAGCACATTGCCGTATCAATTGCCGGCATTCGACAAGATCAAGAACGAGGACTACACGCCCGCCTTCACCGAAGGCATGCGCCAGCAGATCGCCGAGGTCGATGCGATCGCCAATAGTGCCGATGCTCCGAGCTTCGACAACACCATCGTCGCGATGGAGCGCAGCGGACAGTTGCTCACGCGCGTATCGAATGTGTTCTTCAATTTGACCGGCGCCAACACCAACGACGCCATGGAAGCGATCCAGCTCGATCTGTCGCCCAAGCTGTCGGCGCACAACGACGCCATCTTGCTCAACGGCAAGTTGTTTCAGCGGGTCAAGACCCTGTACGACGCGCGTGATTCGCTCGGCCTGGATGCCGAATCCAAGCGCCTGCTCGAGCGCTATCACACCGACTTCATCCGTGCCGGCGCGCAGTTGTCCGATGCCGACAAGGAAAAGCTCAAGGCACTCAACTCGCAACTGGCCACGCTCTCGACCACCTTCAGCCAGAACGTACTCAAAGAGACCAACGCCGGCGCTGTCGTGGTCGATGACCGCGCCGAGCTCGCTGGACTTTCCGACAACCAGATCGCCGCCGCCGCCGAAGCGGCCAAGGCCCGCAACCTGCCCGGCAAGTACGTGATCGCGCTGATGAACACCACCAGCCAGCCGTCGGAAGCCTCGCTGGAAAACCGCGCATTGCGCCAGCGTCTTTATGAAGCCTCGGTCAACCGCGGCAGCCACGGCGGCGAGTTCGACAACCGCGAAGTGATCATCAAGATCGCCAAGCTGCGCGCCGAACGCGCCGCGCTGCTGGGTTATCCCAACCACGCCACCTACGTGCTCGAAGACGAAACCGCGCGCACCACCACGGCTGTCAACAAGCTGCTCAGCGACCTGGCCCCGCCTGCGGTCGCCAACGCGCGCCGCGAAGCAGCCGACATGCAGAAACTGATCGACAAGGACAAGGGCGGCTTCAAGCTCGCCGCTTGGGACTGGGCCTACTACGCCGAGAAAGTGCGCCAGCAGCGCTACGACTTCGATGAAGCGCAACTCAAGCCTTATCTGGAACTGGACTCGGTGCTGCAAAACGGCGTGTTCTATGCCGCTAACCAGCTCTACGGCCTGACCTTCAAGGAGCGCAAGGACCTGCCGGTGTACAACCCGGACGTGCGCGTGTTCGAAGTGTTCGATGCCGACGGCCAGCCGCTGGCCTTGTTCCTGGCCGACATGTACGCCCGTGGCAACAAGCGCGGCGGCGCCTGGATGAACGAATACGTCTCGCAATCGGGCCTGTTCGGCACCAAGCCGGTGGTCGCCAATCACCTGAACATTCCCAAGCCGCCCGAGGGCCAGCCGACGCTGCTGACCTTCGATGAGGCCAACACGATGTTCCACGAGTTCGGCCATGCGCTGCACGGCATGTTCTCGCACGTGAAATACCCGCGCTTCTCCGGCACCAATGTGCCGCGCGATTTCGTCGAATATCCCTCGCAGGTCAATGAAATGTGGGCGACCTGGCCGTCGGTGCTGGCCAATTACGCCAAGCACTACCAGACCGGCGCGCCGATGCCCAAGGAATTGCTCGACAAGGTGCTCGCCACGCAGAAGTTCAACCAGGGTTTCGCCACCACCGAATATCTGGCCGCAGCGTTGCTCGACCAGCGCTGGCACCAGCTTGCGCCGAACCAGATTCCGACCGATGCCCTGGCCTTTGAAGCAAGCTCGCTCAAGAGCGCCGGCGTGGATTTCGCTCCGGTACCGCCGCGCTATCGCAGCACCTACTTCTCGCACATCTGGGGCGGCGGCTATTCGGCCGGTTACTACGCCTACCTGTGGAGCGAAGTGCTCGACGCCGACAGCGTGGAATGGTTCAAGAAAAACGGCGGCCTGACCCGCGCCAACGGCGATCACTTCCGCAACACCCTGCTCTCGCGCGGCGGCAGCGCCGATGCGATCTCGCTGTTCCACGACTTCAGCGGCCGCGAGCCCTACGTCGAGCCGCTGCTCGAGCGTCGCGGCCTGAAGATCGAAAAGAAAAAATAACGCGACGTTTCCATCGTTATACAAATCACAAAGCCGCCTTCGGGCGGCTTTGTTTTTGCAGGCGGATATTGCTTGTCCGCAAAGGACGCGAAACAAACAGCACACGTAGGGTGGGCTTCAGCCCACCATGCCTTGTTGGGAGGCGTGGTGGGCTGAAGCCCACCCTACTCGATGTTCATGAGCTGCGCGTTACGGCGGGAAATATTGGCTCAGCAAATCTGTGCTGCGAACCCTGGCGTTTGCTGCAGCAGCGGCCCTCTCCGCATGTTGCTCAGCTCGCCGGATCAGCATGCAGCGTTTGGCGTCGCTCAGAAACGGATCGATGGTCAGCGCCTTTATCATGGCCCGCTGCTCGGCTTCCTCCGCGCGCAGGCGAATCGCACTGGCTTCGGACAAGCTGATGCACGCAGCACTGAACGCTTGCATGGCCTCATCGTTCAATCGTGCTGTGCCGTGCCGAACAGCGGTTTCGACGCCTGCATCCGTGCGGAATTTCGCCGTTGCCGGCTCTTTGTCAGTGCTCATGTACATACTTTTCTCCTTCGTAGCTAATGGCTGGCGAGAGCGGTGCTTTGATGCGCGCCCAAATGGGACGATCGCAGTGGGACAGGTTTTCTCAGTGCATCACTCATGGATTTCGGGCGCGCTTGCCAAGCCGCCCGCTTTCTGCCCAAGAACGCAGTGCGCCTCGCCTTTTAGTCCTTTCTTTCCCCGGTCAACACCCGATAGACCGTCGTGTATCGCAGCAAGTGTTGCCGCTCGAAAGACGCAGTCGGGATGCCGCGCAATTCGAGGTCTGCTCAAGCCTCGGCCCGGGATTTGAGGGGCGATTCTTTTGGGTGGACATTGGATGAATAAAGTGTAGGGTTGTGAAGTTCCAATAGATAATTGTGCAGAAAACTGCACATGTCAATAACTTATGAGCATATACAAGCCCATCGTGGAAGAAATTTGTGTACGCCTCAGGGAAGAGCGCGTCCGGCTAGGCGCCAGCCAGGAGAATTTCGCCGAGTCGGCGGGAGTCAGCCGCCGCACACAAATGAAGTACGAGAACGGCGAAACGTCGCCGGACGTGACCTACCTCGCCGGCATCGCCGACCGAGGCGCGGATGTCTTTTACATCCTCAGCGGAAAGCACAATTACGGCTCTATCCCTGGGCACGCCGGGATCGACAGACTGCCAGGGTTCGGTCCCATCGATGCTCCCAGTCGCATCCTGCTGCCCGAATTCCTGGTGCAACGAAAAACCGGCATGACGCCACTCGAGAACGTGAGGTGGGCGCTGAACCCGACGCACGCGATGGAACCCGAGATCGAATACAACGCACTAGTGTTGATAGATGTGACGCAATCGAAGCTATCCGAGTTGATCGATGGGGCAATCTACGCATACTCCTTGTGGGATCGGCCTGGCATCCGTCGCGTGCTGAACCGGCGCGACCATTGGGCCGTCGCCGGGTCAGGCAAAGGCGCGGACACTGTCGACGTTTACAAGGATGATGCTGAAAGCTTCGAGATTTTTGGGACAGTCGTCGGTGTTATCTAATCGGACTGGAGCAAAGAAAACCCCAGCGCTCGGATGCGATGCAGCAGAACAAGGATCAGGGGATCGGCATGGGAGTAGGCGGTAATAAAGAGTGGGTGAAGGGGATAGCGTTGAGTGTGCTGTATTGCGCAACATTCTTGTTGTCGTGGTACTTGTCTGTCGATCAGTGGTACTTGCCCGCGGGCATCCGGGCCGCAGCCCTGTTTTTTCTCCCATACCGCTATTGGCCGTACGTCTATGCTGGCGAAGCTATGGCTTACCTGTTCCTGCGCGTGCCGATGACAGGTAAGTATGGTGAACTGTGGGCGTACTTGAGCCCGTTTCTGCTGGCGCCAATCACTTCCGCTGTTCCTTTCGCCTTCAGGCAAATACTGGATGACCTGACGGAAAAGATGCGATGGGTTCCCCTTATCGCGTTGGCGACAGCGATGTGGTCTGCGGTTGCCAGCATGATGGTCAATCGCATGCTGTCCGGACCCGCCAGCAGCGATGCGCTGGAAGAGTTTCTGCGGTGGGGAGTCGGCAACTATCTGGGCATGCTGGTCATCGTCGCGCCTTTGCTTCTGGTTGTGACCAAACGCGATCAATTGCACAGCCCTCGCCAATTTTGGCAAGATTGCGCCATAGCCACCGCCTTTGTGGTTGGTCTTATCCTGGCTGTCCACGCAGAATATGCGAGGCCCGCGCTGCGGCAGGTTCTCCTAACGCTGATGATCGCTCCCGGAGTCATACTTACCATCCGGCATGGCTGGCGCGGCGCTTCACTCGGAATATCCGCTGCCGCCATCGCAGTAGGACTCACCCTGCCGTATGTCGGGTTTGACGGTTACGCTGGAGCGCATGATGCGACGACATTCGTTGCTCAACAGGCGCTCACCATCGCCTCGGCCGCATTGTTCACGCTGGGCGCGATCATTTCAGACCACTACGACAAGGCCCGGCAACTTGGCATTGCCGAAGGTCACGCGCTCAAGATTGCCCAGACCAGTTTCTCCTCGAGCGAGCGCCTCATGCGCGATCGCGTGATGGCAATGGTGCAGGCGCAGAGCCACATCGATGAATCGCACAAGGCACTCATCCAGTTGCTCAAGGAAAAAGGTCACTTCGCTGCAGCGATGGAGCTGACAAAGCACGGTGTCCTCCACACGCAACAGTTCAACGAATATATCTCGGCGATCTATCCCGTGCGAATCGAACGGCAAGGGCTTTACGATGTTCTCCAGGCCGATGCCTTCCGTTCGATATGGGCCGGCGGAGCGCCAATTCGATATATGCTGACAGGCCGGGCGAAACGGCTGAGCGTGGATATCCAACTGACAAGCTATCGCAGCGCATGCAGCGCGATCGCACTGCTCGGCGCGTGCACTCCCAGGCACTTCGTGGTCCGTGCCCGAGTCTGGAGGTTCCGCGGTACTCAGGGCATTGCGCTTTCAGTGACAGCCGTCGGCGCGACCGAAGTCGCGCTCTGCAATCCCAGCACGCCCGGCTCGCTCGAGCTCGAGGGGCGGATAAAAGCCAACGGCGGCATCTTGCGACTCCGTCCCGATGCGGTGAGCTTCTTGCTGCCCGAACCCCACTCAACCGCGGGTCGCGATCAGCGCTCCGTCGATGCCGACGAGATGACCCAGGCATCGCCCTTGTCGCTCTGATAGCGCCAGATTTCGACTTCGCTGTTTCGATAAATGAGGCTCGTCGGCGCGCCGAACGAATCCGGGACAGAGGTACCCGGTACGGCAACCCGGTCGGCATTGCTGCCGATCGGCAACACCCAGAACGTGCCAGGTATGTGCCCAACCGCAGCACGTACATTGCCCGCCTTGTCGTTGATCTGCAGATAGCGGATGCCATCACGCTCGAACTCGTACACGCTCCATGTGCTCGAGATGGAGAGATCTGTTGACGTGGGGAATGGCTCCCCGAGGCCGGACATCGATTGATTGGGGCTGTGCCCATCGCCAGCGCAGCAAGCCATGGCTACGAATGGAGTCGTGAGCAGAACACCGCTGATAAGTACGAGTGTCGCACTGCGTGATCTTGTATTGGACATACCTACCTCCTTGATTCATTGTGATAGTAAAAATAGCCGAGCCGTGATCGCCGCAGGCGATTCGACACATTCACGGTACACGAACAAAACGATGCACGTCAGTGACCGCAATCCCGTAAACTGCCCAGTCGAGATGCTGCGCCTTTGAGATCAGGACGGTGCCCAACTTTCGGGGTGTGGCTCACCTTCAGGCGGCGTTGCTTCCCAAGGCCCTTGTTTTTACTTATGAAAATTCCTTGCCTGCAAAGGCGCGGACACTGTCGGCGTTTACAAGGATGAGGCTGAAAGCTTCAAGATTTTTTGGGGCAGTCGTCGGTGTTGTCTAATCAGACTGGAGCTAGGAAAAAACCAACGCTCGGATACGATGCGGAATAAGTACCAGGGGATCGGCATGGGAGTAGGCAGTAACAAGGAGTGGGTAAAGGGGATGGCGTTGACTGCGCTGTATTGCCCGGCACTCTTGTTGGCGTGGTACTTGTCTGTCGATCAGTGGTCCCTGTCTGCTGGTATTCGAGTCGCTGCGCTGTTTTTTCTCCCGTATCGCTATTGGCCGTATGTCTATGCGGGCGACGCCATGGCTTACCTGTTCCTGCGCGTACCGAAGGCGGATAAGTACGGCGAACTGTGGGCGTACTTGAGCCCACTACTGCTCGCACCAACTACTTCCATCGTTCCTTTTATCTTCAGGCAAATGCTGGGCGATTTGACGGAGAAGATGCGATGGATTTCCGTTGTCGCATTGGCGACAGCGCTATGGTCCGCCGTTGTCAATATGCTGGTCAATCGCATGCTGTCCGGGCCCGCTTACAACGACATGTTGGAAAAATTTTTGCGTTGGGGTGTCGGCAACTATGTGGGAATACTGGTCGTCGTCGCGCCCCTGCTTCTGATTTTGAACAAACGCGATCAATTGCACAGCCCGCGCCAGTTCTGGCGAGACAGCGCCCTAGCCGCCATGTTCATGGCTGGCCTCATCCTGGCCGTCCACGCCGAATACGCAAAACCCGAGCTGCGGCAGGTTCTACTGATGCTGATGATCGCTCCCGGAGCAGCACTGACCCTTCGGCATGGTTGGCGCGGCGCTTCACTCGGGGTATTCATGGCCGCCATCGCCGTGGGACTCACCCTGCCGTATGTCGGGTTCGACGGTTACGTTGGAGCACACGACGCAATAACATTCGTCGCTCAACAGGCGCTCGTTATCAGCTCGACCGTACTGCTCGCGCTGGGCGTGATCATTTCAGACCACTACGGCAAGGCCCGGCAGCTTGGCATTGCCGAGGGCCACGCGCTGAAGATTGCCCAGACCGGCTTCTTTTCGAGCGAGCGCCTCATGCGCGATCGCGTGATGGCAATGACGCAGGCGCAGAACCACATCGATGAATCGCACAAAACGCTCATCCAACTGCTCAAGGAAAAAGGCCACTCCGCTGCAGCGATGGAATTGACAAAGTATGGCGCCATCCACGCGCAGCAGTTCAACGAATATGTCTCGGCGATCTATCCCGTGCAAATCGAACAGAAAGGGCTTTACGACGCCCTCCAAAGCAGCGCCTTCAGTTCGATCTGGGCCGGCGGGGCGCTGGTTCGGTACATGCTGTCTGGCCGAGCGAAACGGTTGAGCGTGGACACCCAACTGACCGCCTATCGCAGTGCGTGCAATGCAATCGCACTGCTTGGCGCACATACTCCTAAACACTTCGTGATCCGTGCCCGAGTATGGAGGTTCGGTGACACTCAGGGCATTGCGCTATCTGTTACCGCCGTCGGCGCGACCGGAGCCGCGCTCTGTAATTCCGACACACCCGGCTCGCTCGAACTCGATGGGCGGATAAAAGCCAATGGCGGCATCTTGCGATTCCGTCCCGGCAAAGTGAGCTTCTTGCTGTCCGAACCCATCTCAACCGCGGGTCGCAATCTGTGATCCGCCGATAGCGGATGCAATCACACTCGAACTCGCACACGTTTCATGTGTAATGACCCAGTGGGCATGGTGGGCTGAAGCCCACCCTACAATCCACCCTACATCTCTTCCCGTAAAGTGGGCTTAAGCCCACCTTCCACCTTCTGGATGGGCAAACTCTGGATCAGCGTGGCCAAGGGTCTGCTCGACGCAGCGATCTACGCGATCATCAGCAACCTGGTGTTCTGGTACTTGTGGCCTTGATGGCTGATGAGCGGCGGTAACGTTAGAGAAATTCCGTCCGCAAAACCTGGCGTTGCCGCTTCACTCTTCCCTAAGGTGGGCTGAAGCCCACCCTACAGCTCACCCTACGCTTGCCCTACATCTCTTCCCTAAGGTGGGCTGAAGCCCACCCTACAGCCCACCCTACAGCCCATCCTACGCTCGCCCGGGCCAAGACCCGATAAAATGGAGGACTCTTCTTTTTCAGGATATTCCCATGCAAGTCCGTGCCGCCGTCGCCTATCAGGCCGGTGCTCCGCTGAGCATCGAAACCGTCGATCTCGAAGGCCCGAAGGCCGGCGAGGTGCTGGTCGAGATCAAGGCCACCGGCGTATGCCACACCGACGCCTACACCTTGTCGGGCGCCGATGCCGAAGGCCTGTTCCCCACCATTCTCGGCCATGAAGGCGCGGGCATCGTGGTCGATGTCGGTCCGGGTGTGAAGTCGCTGAAAAAAGGCGACCACGTCATCCCGTTGTACACGCCCGAATGCCGCGAGTGCGAGTATTGCCTGAACCCGAAAACCAATCTGTGCCAAGCCATTCGCAGCACGCAGGGCCAGGGCTTGATGCCGGACGGCACCAGCCGGTTTTCCATCGGCGGAAAAAAACTGCATCACTACATGGGCACCTCGACCTTCGCGCAATACACCGTGCTGCCGGAAATCGCCGTGGCGAAAATCCGCGAGGACGCACCGTTCGACAAGGTCTGCTACATCGGCTGCGGCGTGACCACCGGCATCGGCGCGGTGATCTACACCGCGAAAGTCGAGCCGGGCTCGAAAGTCGTGGTGTTCGGTCTCGGCGGCATCGGCTTGAACGTGATCCAGGGCGCGCGGCTGGCTGGCGCCGGAATGATCGTCGGTGTCGATCGGAATCCCGGCAAGCGCGCGATGGCCGAAAAATTCGGCATGACCCACTTCGTCAATCCCGATGAAGTCGAAGGCGATCTGGTGCCTTATCTGGTGAGCCTGACCCGCGGCGGCGCCGATTACAGTTTCGAGTGCATCGGCAACACCAAGGTCATGCGACAGGCGCTGGAGTGCTGTCACAAAGGTTGGGGCACCAGCATCATCATCGGCGTGGCCGAGGCCGGCGCGGAGATTTCGACCCGGCCGTTCCAACTGGTCACCGGTCGCAACTGGCGCGGCAGCGCCTTCGGCGGCGCGCGCGGACGCACCGACGTGCCCAAGATCGTGGACTGGTACATGGAAGGCAAGATCGACATCGATTCGCTGATCACCCACACCATGCCATTGGAACAAATCAACCACGCATTCGACCTGATGCATCGCGGCGAGTCGATTCGCAGCGTGGTCATCTACTGAGAAGTTTCCTGGTTGGATTTGCTGGTTTGGAAAGAACGAGAAAAACGATATGAGCCTGGAAACAATTTCCGAGCAACGCTGTTTCGGCGGTATCCAGGGCATTTATCGTCACGCATCGCACGAATGCAATTCGGCGATGCGTTTTTCCGTATTCCAGCCGCCGCAAGCCGCGCATGGAAAAGTGCCGGTGCTGTATTTTCTCGCCGGTCTGACCTGCACCGAGGAAACCTTCATGATCAAGGCCGGCGCGCAGCGAGTGGCGGCCGAGCTTGGCCTGATGCTGGTCGCGCCCGACACCAGTCCGCGCCAGACCAACATCGAATGCGTCACCGGCGATTGGGAATTCGGCGAAGGCGCGGGGTTTTATCTCGATGCCACACAAGCGCCGTTCGCGAAACATTTCCGGATGTACAGCTATGTCACGCGCGAATTGCCGGAACTGATCGCGCAGAATTTCCCCGGCGATCACGCGCGTTGCGGCATCTCCGGCCATTCGATGGGTGGTCACGGCGCGTTGACCCTCGCGCTGAAAAATCCGCAGCGATACAAATCGGTCTCGGCCTTCGCGCCGATCGTCGCACCGAGCCGCGTGCCTTGGGGCGAAAAAGCGTTTTCGCGCTATCTGGGTGAGGATCGAAAAACCTGGACCGATGTCGATGCCTGCGAACTACTCGCACACCAGACCTTTCCGGGGACGATTCTGATCGACCAAGGCAGCGCGGATAAATTTCTCGCCGAGCAATTGCGTCCCGAATTACTCGAAGCCGCATGTCAAGCGTCGGGACAGTCGCTCATGCTGCGCCGGCAGGAGGGTTACGACCACAGCTACTGGTTCATCGCCAGCTTCATCGAAGATCATCTTCGCCATCACGCACAGGTCTTGTCCGCTGCCACTTGATCGATACTGAACTTCATCCGATGCCTGATACGACAAAGCCGGCTTGCGCCGGCTTTGTTTTGGTACTCGATATCGATCGGATATCGGACAGGAAAATCTTATTCCGATTCCCACCACATCCAGAACTCGTCCCACAGGCGCGTGAAGAATCCGCCTTGCGGCACTTCGGCCAGGGCGACCAGTGGCCGCTCGGCAATCACTTTGCCATCGAGCGTGACGCGCAGCTTGCCGATCGCCTGACCCTTCTTGATCGGCGCGACCAACGTCTTGGGCACATCCATCACCGGCTTGAGCTCGGCATAGCGTCCGCGCTGCACCGAGAGCGTCAGCGGTTGCGCCAAGCCCAGATCGAGATTGGCGACCGAGCCTTTCCAGACTTTCTGGCTGGCGATTTTCGCACCGGCGTCATAGAGCTTGTGCGACTCGAAAAAACGAAAACCCCATTCGAGCAAATTCAAATTGCCGGTTTCGCGAAGACGGAAACCTTCGGCCTTGGATTTGCTGTCGATCCCCATCACGATCGAAATGAAACGCTGATCGCCGCGCTTGGCCGAGGCCAGCAGGCAAAAGCCGGCGCCAGTGGTGTGGCCGGTCTTGATCCCATCGATGCCACTGCCCTCGCGCCACAACAGGCCATTGCGATTGTGCTGGGTGATGCTGCCGACCGTGAAATCCTTGATGCTGTTGTAGGCGTAGGTTTCCGGAAAGTCGCGGACCATTGCCCGGCCCAGCATCGCCAAATCGCGCGCCGTGGAGTAATGCCCTTCGGCGGTGAGTCCGTGCGCGTTGACGAAGTGGCTATTGGTCATGCCGATGCGCTGGGCGTAGCTGTTCATCAACGATGCGAAGGCTTCCGCGCTGCCGGCCACATGCTCGGCAATGGCGATCGCCGCATCGTTACCCGATTGCACCGACAAGCCTTTTTCCAGATCGCTGAGCTTGACCTGGCTGTTGAGCGCAAAGCCGCTGAAGCTTCCTTCGGTGCCGGCGCCGCCCTCGCGCCAGGCGCGTTCGCTGATGGTCACCAGATCGTCGGGCTTGATCTTACCCGCTTTCATTTCCGCCGCGGCGACGTAGGAAGTCATGACCTTGGTGATGCTGGCCGGCTCCATGCGCTGATCGATGTTTTCACCAGCGAGGATTTGCCCGGTGCCGTAGTCCATCAACAGCCAGGCCTTGGCGCCGGTCGGGACCGGTGCCGGCGGAACCGGGATGGCGGGGACGGCCGCGACCGGTTGCGGCGCAGGTGTCTGCGCGCCTGCGGCGGCCACCAGGGCGGCAGCGAGCGCGGCTAGAAGAATTCGGGGAAAGCGCATGGGAGAACTCCAGAATGCGAAGGCGATGAAACAGCCCGGAAAAAGTGGGCCAATTCTACGGTTTATTCGCTGAATACACGCGCGCCGGAAAAACCGAGCGAACGAATCTTGTCGATCAACGAGGAAAATTTTTCGGGCCGGACCGGGCCGACTTTGACGCGCCAGACATCGAGTCCATCGACTTCGGCATGATCGAGATCGACATCGTCGATGCCCGCATCCTGCAAGCGATCGGCGACGCGTTTGGCATTGTCCTTGACCGCGAAACTGCCCACCTGCACATAGCCTCGATCCAGGCCCACGCCGCCCGCACCGACGGGCATTTGGCGAACGGGCGATTCAACCTTGGCACCTGCAATCGCCGGGCCCGCATCGCCGCTACCGCCGCTAATGGCACGAACCTCGACGCGTGCCGTTCCCGTGCGATCCACGCCAAGACGCACCGCCGCCGCGTAGCTCAGATCGATCAGGCGATCGGAATGGAACGGACCGCGATCGTTGATGCGCACGATCACGCTGCGGCCATTGTCGAGATTGGTCACCCGCGCGAAGGTCGGCAAGGGCAGTGTCTTGTGCGCGGCGGTGAACGAGCAAATGCTGTAGAGCTCGCCGCTGGAAGTCGCACGGCCATTGAATTTGGTGCCATACCAGGAGGCCGTGCCGCGTTCGACATAACCTTCCGCACGCTCGAGCACGCGATAGCTTTGCCCGAGCACGGTGTACGGCGAGCGGTTGCCGTAGCGTGACAACGGTTCGTCGCGCGGCACCGGCTCGGGCAGCCCACTGACATCGATCGGCGCCGAAGGCTCGCCATCGGAAACTTCCGGCGCATACAAACCACCGGCCGTGTAATCGCTGTCGCGATGCACCCGTGTCGGCGCGCAGGCATCGACGGGAGCCGCGCTCGCTCCACTGGAGATCGCGACGCGACGCGCTCCGCTGTGTTCGCGTATCGGCGCATGGCCGCAGGCGGCCAGCATCAACACGATCGGAATCAGGTAACGCGCCCGCATCAGGGCGAAGCTGCAGCACTATCGCCCGCACCGATCTCGCGGGCCAGTTGGAATACTGCCATCGCATACAACGGCGAGCGGTTGTAGCGCGTGATCACCGAGAAATTCTTGTAGCCAATCCAATACTCCGGACTGTTGGCGCCTTCGAGGGTGAGCAGTGTCACCGGCAGATCCTCGGCACCGGCCTCTTGTGGCCGATAGCCGCGTGCGGCCAAGTCGGCCAGTGAATAATTGGCTTCGAAATTCTCCGGCACGAACGGCGCCGCGCCGGCATCGGCGGTAGCCGCCACGAACACCGGCTGTCCGGGCTGCCAACCGTGGCCGATGAAGTAATTGGCGATCGATGCGAACACATCGCGCGTGGAGTTGAACAAATCGCGGCGACCGTCGCCATCGCCATCGCGCGCAAAATTACGATAGCTCGACGGCATGAACTGACCCCAGCCCATGGCCCCGGCGTAACTGCCCTTGAGCGTGCCCAGGTCGAGGTTTTCTTCCTTGGCAAGCGCAAACAATTGGAGCAGCTCGTTGCGGAAAAACTCCTCGCGCTTGGGATAGAAAAATCCCAGCGTGTACAGCGCATCCAGCACCCGGTAATTGCCGGTGATGCGGCCGTAGTTGGTTTCCACACCGATGATGGCGACGATGATCTCGGCCGGCACGCCGGTCTGTGCCTGAACCGCATCCAGCTCGGTGCGATGCTCGGCGAGAAATGCCCGGCCATTGGCGATGCGCGCGTCGTTGAGGAAGATCGGACGATAGTCCTTCCATGGCTTGGCTTCAGCCGGACGGCTGATCGCTTCGATGATTTTTTTCTGATACCGCGCCTGCGACAGCCAGGTTTCGATTTCCTCGGGCTTGCTTCCGCTAAGCAAGGCCGCCTGCATCGCGAACAACTCCTCTTTTTCCGGCGGCAACACCGGATCGGCCGGATCGGCTGCGTCATCGGATGCCGCGCTCGCGGGCACAGGCAGCGCCGCGCCGCCACCCGCCGCCATCGGCCGGACCTGTCGATGGCAGGCGGCCAACGACAAGATCATCAACAGTGCAGTCAATACAGGAGTTAGTCGCATGGCATAGCTTCGATTGGCCCGCGGGGAATGTAACATGCAGTCCGCGTTCGTCCGCAGTGCATGACCATTCAGGACATGAGCTTCCGGTGCGCTCGCACCGACATGATGATTCCAAACCCGGCCAGCAACGAAACCGCCGACGTGCCGCCATAGCTCAACAACGGCATCGGCACGCCAACTACCGGCAACAGACCCACGACCATGCCGCCGTTGACCAGCACATAAACGGAAAACGTCATCGCCAGCGCACCTGCCAACAAGCGCGAGTAACTGTCGCGCGCATTGGCGGCGATCCACAGGCTGCGGCCGATGATGAACAGATACAGCGCGAACAACACGCTGACGCCGACCCAGCCCCATTCCTCGGACAAGACCGAGAATGCGAAATCGGTGGTGTGCTCGGGCAGGAAATTCAAATGCGCCTGGCTGCCCTGTCCCCAGCCCTTGCCGAACCAGCCGCCGGAGCCGATGGCGATTTTCGACTGGATGATGTTCCAGCCCGCGCCGAGCGGGTCGGATTCGGGATGGATGAAAGTGAGGATGCGGTCTTTTTGATACGGCAGAAGAAACAACCAAGCCACCGGCAGCGCGCCGACGCCGAGCCCGGCGAACAATCCGATGCGCCACCAGGCGATGCCCGCGAGAAACACCGTGAACACGCCCGATGCGGCCACCAGCATGCCCGTGCCCAAATCCGGCTGAAGAATGATCAGTGCCACCGGAACGCCGATGATCGCCGCGCAAATCGCCAGCGCACCCCAACCGGGCGGCAACACGACGCGGTGCAGGAACCAGGCCAGCATCATCGGCACGGAGAGCTTGAGCAATTCGCCCGGCTGCAGATAGAAAACACCCAGATTGATCCACAAACGCGCGCTGCGTCCCGAGCCCATGGCAAACACCAGCAACAACAACACCAAGGTCAGCACGAACACTGCCGGTGTCCAGACCCGCAGCCGGGACGGTGGCAATCGCGAAAGCAGCAACATCACGCCAAGGCCCGCGACAAAGCGGATACCTTGCGCGACCACCACGTGACTATCTCCGCCGCCCGCGCTCGACTGCACGACCAGGCTGGCCGCCATCACGCAGCAAAGCGCCAGCAGCAACGACATGTCGATCTTGTCCAGCCACGCCAGTAGCGCATCGCGAAGCCAGGCGATCATGGCGTCTTCTCCGGCAAGGCCGTGCTGGTCGGTTTGGGCAGCAGCCAGGCATCCATGATCTTGCGTGCGATCGGCGCCGCGGTCGATGCACCGAAGCCGCCGTGCTCGACCACCACCGCGACGGCAATGGTCGGCGCGTTCGCCGGTGCGTAAGCGATGAAAAGCGCCTGATGCCGCTGGCTCAGCGGCAGCGAATGCGGATCGAGACTGATATTGCCCTTGCGGCTGACCCGCTGCGCGGTGCCGGTTTTGCCGGCGATCAGGTACGGCGCACCGATGCCGATGGAACGCGCGGTGCCGGTGGGACCGTGCACGACCGCGATCATTCCTTCCTTCACCGCTTCCAGATTGCTGCTGTTGCTCGCGATCAATTCGCCCGGCGGCTGCCGCAACGACTGCCACGGCGAAGAGAATCCCTGACGGCTGGCGCGAGCGAGATGCAGTTTGTGCCTGACGCCACCCGCCGCCAGTGCCGCGGTCGCCTGCGCCAATTGCAAGGAGGTGGTCACCCAGTAACCTTGCCCGATCGCCGCATTCACCGTTTCACCCAGGTACCAGTCTTGCCGAAAACGTCGGCGCTTCCACTCCGGAGACGGCAGCACACCCGCACTTTCACCGAGCAGATCGATGCCGGTCGCTCGGCCGAAACCATAGCGCCGCATGTAATCGTCGAACCGGACGATGCCCATGTCCACAGCCAACTGGTAGTAATAGGTATTGACCGACTGCGCGATCGATTCGCGCAAATCGACCCAGCCATGGCCGCCCACGTGCGCATCGCGATAACCACGGGAAACACCGGGCAGAAAAAACTCGCCGGTGGACAAGTAACGATCCTCCGGCCGGCGCAATCCCGACTCCAATCCCGCCAGGCCAAGAAAAGGCTTCAGCGTCGAGCCCGGCGGCGTACCGCCCAGCAAATTGCGATTGAACAAGGGCACGGAGAGATTGCCGGTCAAGGCTCGGTAGTCGGCATGCGAAATGCCGCTGACAAATAAATTGGGATCGAACGAAGGCAGGCTGACCATCGCCAGGATCTCACCTGTGCGCGGATCGACGGCTACCGCCGCGCCATCGAAATCGCCGAAGGCCTGCACCGCCACGCTTTGCAAATCGGCATCGATGCTCAATTGCAAATCGACGCCCGGCTGCGAGGGCACATTATCGACGACCCGCAACACGCGGCCTTCGACATTTTGCTCGACGTTCTCGTAACCGATCGCTCCACGCAGGCGTTGTTCGTAAAACCGCTCCAGTCCGGATTTGCCGATATGCGTGAACGCGGCCAATTTGCTGTCGCCGAGCGCCTGCAGGTCATCGGCATCGAGCCGGCCCACATAACCCACCACATGCGCAAACAGATTCCCGTAGGGATAACGCCGGGTCAGATACGGCACCACATCCACACCAGGAAAACGATAGCGATTGACCGCGAGCCGGGCGCGCTCTTGTTCGCTCAGGCGCAACTTCAGCACCACCGGCCGGAAACTGCGCGTGGCCTTGCGCGCCGATTCGAATTGCTCGAGTTCATCCGCGCTCAAATCCACCAACTGGCCTAGGCCCGCCAAGGTCACGGACAAATCGCCAGTCTCGGCAGGCACCAGTTCGAGCCGGTAGGCCGGCGTGTTCTCGGCAAGCAGCTTGCCGTTGCGGTCGTAGATCAATCCACGCACCGGCACGATCGGACGGGGCTTGATGCGATTGGCTTCCGAGCGCGTCTGGTACTCCTGGTGCTGCAACACCTGCAAGCGGAAATAACCCAGGCTCAGCCCCAGCAAAGCCAATGCGATCCCGAGAAAACCGACCACCGCACGCCGACGGAACTGATCAGCTTCCGTATGCGGGTTTTTCATCAATTGCCGGCGAGTACTGCGCATGAATCAGTCACGCTCACGGGCACGCAGGCGCGCCAGATCCAACAACACGAACAGCCACGGCCACAACAACATTCCCAGCAAAGGTCCGAGCCATTGCGTCCAGGGCAATTGCGGCACACCCGCGACCAGGTGAACGACGACGACGATCACCCGGTCGTTGAACAACAACAAGCCCACCGTCAGCGCTTGCTGCCAGAGCGGGAAAAAACGCAGACGTGCGCGAAAACGCTGCACCAGAAAAGCAAGAACCACCAGACGCAGCGCCTGTTCGCCGATCAAGGTCGCCGAGCCAAGATCGGCCATCAAACCAACGATGAACGCCGTGCCCAAGCCTACATGCGTCGGTGCTTCCATCAACCAGTAGATCAACAACAACGCCAACAGGTAGGGACGCGCCGCATCGACACCATGCGGCAGCGGAATGATGGCAAACAGCAAGCCCAGCAACAGGCTGCCATACAGCAACCACGGGGTTGGCCCGCGAATCATGGCTTCACCGCCGCTGGATCGGCCGGCGGCGCTATCTGCGGCGTGTTGGTATGAGCGGGCGCCGGCGGACCGATATCGGTGGTGGGAGGCAGATTGCTGATCAACAGCACTTCAATGCCGCGCTCCAGATGCGCAGCCGGTCGCGCTTCGGCCGCTACGAACAGACGCGTCGTATCGGGGTCGATGGCCGTGACCACTCCGACCGGAAAACCCGCCGGAAAATTACCGCCGATTCCGGAAGTCACCAGCAAATCGCCCGCACGGATATCGGCGCTTTGCGAGATATTGGGCAATTTGAGGCGATCCACATGGCCGGTACCGTAGGCAATCGCACGAAGCCCCGAGCGGGCCACCTGCACCGGAACGGCATGGTCGGGATCGGTCACGAGCAAGGCGATCGAGCGGTTCCTGCCGACTTCGATGACCTGGCCCAGCACACCGCCCGAATCGATCAACGCCTGGCCAACTTCGACACCGCCCTCGCTGCCGGCATCGAGCACCAATCGTTGCCGATACGGGTCCAGATCGATATCGACGATACCGACCATACGGGCGTTGAGACGATAACCGCGAGTTCCGCCGAGCAACTGGCGCAGGCGGACGTTTTCCTCGGCAACGGCGTTGAGGCGATGGATGCGCGCGGTGGCGATTTCCAGTTCATGGCGCAAACGCGTGTTGTCTTCCTGCATCTGTCCGCGCAATGCCAACCCCTCGCGCATCGCCCTGGCCGCACGCACCGGCGTGGAAGCCACCCACCAGAAAGGCTCGATCAACAGGGAAAACCCTTGACGCACGGTGCTGCCGTAGCCGGCGCGATGGTCGCCAACCATCAAGCCGATCGAGATGGCCAGATAAAGAATCAGAGGAAGAGTCGAAAGGACGCTGTCACCGACTCGCGCGGTATTCTTTCCGGCGTAGGCCACGCGGGTCACCCCGACCTGATGATCGATCGGACACCCGGCTTCGGCCGAGGCATCCGAGAACCACCGGCCCGTGGGAAACCATCACCCCCGATTTTTTTCGGGGCCATGGTTCACTCCGGGGAAAAGAATCCGTTGCCGTGCATGTCGATCAACTCCAGCGCCCGGCCACCGCCGCGCGCCACGCAGGTGAGCGGGTCATCGGCCACGTGCACGTGCAGTCCGGTTTCTTCGGAGATGAGCTTGTCGATCCCGCGCAACAACGCGCCGCCACCGGTGAGCACGATGCCGCGCTCGGCCACGTCCGCGCACAGTTCCGGCGGCGTCTGCTCCAGCGCCTGCTTGACCGCGCTGATGATGCCGGCCAGCGGCTCGTGCAACGCTTCCAGAACTTCGGTGGTATTGATGGCGATCATGCGCGGCACGCCCTCGGCCAGATTGCGGCCGGACACTTCCATCTCGCGCACTTCGACCTGCGGATAGGCATTGCCGATTTCGATCTTGATCCGCTCGGCAGTCATTTCGCCAATCAACGTGCCGTGGCTGCGACGCACGAAATTGATGATTGCCTCATCGAAGCGGTCGCCACCGATGCGCACCGACTGCGAATAAACCACGCCATTGAGCGAGATCACCGCGACTTCCGAGGTACCGCCGCCGATATCGATGACCATCGAGCCGCGTGCCTCATCGACCGGAATGCCGGCGCCGATCGCTGCCGCCATCGGCTCTTCGATCAGATACACCTCGCGGGCACCGGCTTCTTCGGCCGATTCCTTGATCGCGCGGCGCTCCACTTGCGTCGAGCCGCAGGGAACGCAAATCAACACACGCGGGCTCGGACGCAGGAAACGCGAGGTATGCACCTTGCGAATGAACTGCTTGAGCATTTCCTCGGTGTGGGTGAAATCGGCGATGACGCCATCTTTCATCGGCCGGTGCGTGGTGATGTTGCCGGGCGTGCGGCCGAGCATGCGCTTGGCCTCCATGCCGACGGCGGCCACTTCACGCAAACCATTGGTATGACGGACTGCAACAACCGAAGGTTCGTTCAGGACGATGCCCTGGCCGCGCACATAGATCAACGTGTTGGCGGTACCCAGGTCGATCGACAAGTCGTTCGAGAACAGGCCGCGCAGGTACTTGAACATCAGGAAAAGCCTGCAATTTTGGGGGGATTTGCCAAGCTTGCTAGGGTACCAACGCCCCCGAGTGCGAGCAAGGATAATCCGTGCTCACGCGATGCAAACCGGAAGACAAGCACCTTGCGCTACCATTGCACACTTTGGCCGACGCAAACGGCCGCCAACCAACAAAAACAGGATCGCACCAAGATGTCTGCTGCCCTTATCTGCGGCTCGCTCGCTTACGACACCATCATGGTGTTTCCCGACCAGTTCAAGAACCATATCCTTCCGGACAAGGTCCATATCCTGAACGTGTCGTTCCTGGTTCCGCGCATGCGCCGCGAATTCGGCGGCTGCGCGGGCAATATCGCCTACAACCTCAAACTGCTCGGCGGCTATCCCTTGCCGATGGCCACGGTGGGGCAGGACTTTGGTCCCTATCGCGAACATTTCACCGAGTGCGGGATCGACCTGAGCCACGTCAAGGAAATCCAGGGCCTGTTCACCGCCCAGGCCTTCATCACTACCGACCTCGACGACAACCAGATCACTGCCTTCCACCCCGGCGCCATGATGCGCTCGCACGAAAACAAGGTCCGCGATGTCGCCGACGTCCGCTTCGGCATCGTCGGGCCGGATGGCTATGAAGCCATGCTGCAAAATTCCCGCGATTTCGCCGAGCTCGAAATCCCCTTCATATTCGATCCCGGTCAGGCCATGCCCTTGTTCAGCGGCGCCGAACTGACCGCCATGATCGAACAGGCCACCTACGTCACGGTGAATGATTACGAGTCGAACCTGTTGCAGGACAAGACCGGCCTGAGTGAAAAGCAGATCGCCGAGCGCGTGCGCGGCTATCTGGTCACGCGTGGACCGAAAGGCTCGGAGATCCATACGAAATCGGGAATGGTGCAAATCCCCGCGGCGAATGCGATGCGGGTAGTGGATCCGACGGGTTGCGGTGATGCGTACCGGGCGGGGTTGATTTACGGGTTGATGAACGAGATGGATTTATCGACGACGGGACGGATCGCGTCGTTGATGGGGGCGTTGAAGATCGAGCATTTGGGGCCGCAGAACCAGCGGTTTGATTTTGAGGAGTTTGCCGAGCAGTTCCGGCAGCAGTTTGGCTACACGCTGCGGTGAGGGTGGGGTAGAACCGATCGAGCGACCGCAGGCTGGTTCCAGCCCGTAAACAATAAATGCCTCCATCGTCCGATGGAGGCATTTCTTTTTCTACCGTAAATACGGACGCCACAAAGAAGAAGAAGAAGGCCATCCCTTGCGGGATGGCCTTCTGGGATAAAGCCCCTGGCGATGACCAGGCCTACGAAGGTTACTTGGAAGCCCTCGGTTAGCTGCTTGCGACGCGCAGAGGTCGCGCTTTCCAGCACGCCAAAAGCAAAACGCCGGATCGATTGATCCGGCGTTTTAGGATAAAGCCCCTGGCGATGACCTACTCTTGCATGGCTTGAGCCACACTACCATCGGCGCGGTTGCGTTTCACTTCCGAGTTCGGGAAGGGATCGGGTGGTTCCACAACGCTATGGTCACCAGGGAGAGGGTGAGGAGTCGCCGGTCCGATAAAGACGGATTGGCGCCACGCTCTCATGGGGATGGGACGTAATGAGCGATTTAGAGAAGTCAGTGTCGAGACGTGTCTCGAGGTTAAGGGCTTCTAGTGTGCGCGGAGCACAGAAGAAGCGACTTGAGGTTATATGATCAAGCCACACGGATCATTAGTATCGGTTAGCTCAACACATTGCTGTGCTTACACACCCGACCTATCAACCACCTAGTCTTGATGGTTCCTTTAGGGGACTTGTGTCCCGGGAGATCTCATCTTGAGGCGCGCTTCCCGCTTAGATGCTTTCAGCAGTTATCGCTTCCGAACATAGCTACCCGGCAATGCCACTGGCGTGACAACCGGAACACCAGAGGTTCGTCCACTCCGGTCCTCTCGTACTAGGAGCAGCCCCTCTCAAATCTCCAACGCCCACGACAGATAGGGACCGAACTGTCTCACGACGTTCTGAACCCAGCTCGCGTACCACTTTAAATGGCGAACAGCCATACCCTTGGGACCGACTACAGCCCCAGGATGTGATGAGCCGACATCGAGGTGCCAAACACCGCCGTCGATATGAACTCTTGGGCGGTATCAGCCTGTTATCCCCGGAGTACCTTTTATCCGTTGAGCGATGGCCCTTCCATACAGAACCACCGGATCACTAAGACCTACTTTCGTACCTGCTTGATCCGTCGATCTTGCAGTCAAGCACGCTTATGCCTTTGCACACAGTGCGCGATGTCCGACCGCGCTGAGCGTACCTTCGTGCTCCTCCGTTACTCTTTGGGAGGAGACCGCCCCAGTCAAACTACCCACCATACAATGTCCCCGGCCCGGATAACGGGCCCAGGTTAGAACGTCAAGCACATCAGGGTGGTATTTCAAGGTTGGCTCCATCCAAGCTAGCGCCTGGACTTCAAAGCCTCCCACCTATCCTACACAGACGAACTCAACGTTCAATGTAAAGCTATAGTAAAGGTTCACGGGGTCTTTCCGTCTTGCCGCGGGAACGCTGCATCTTCACAGCGATTTCAATTTCACTGAGTCTCGGGTGGAGACAGCGCCGCTGTCGTTACGCCATTCGTGCAGGTCGGAACTTACCCGACAAGGAATTTCGCTACCTTAGGACCGTTATAGTTACGGCCGCCGTTTACTGGGGCTTCGATCAAGAGCTTCGCCTTGCGGCTAACCCCATCAATTAACCTTCCAGCACCGGGCAGGCGTCACACCCTATACGTCCACTTTCGTGTTTGCAGAGTGCTGTGTTTTTGATAAACAGTCGCAGCGGCCTGGTTTCTGAGGCCTCCATCGGCCAAACAACGCATGTTGCCACCAATGAAGGCGCACCTTCTCCCGAAGTTACGGTGCCATGTTGCCTAGTTCCTTCACCCGAGTTCTCTCAAGCGCCTTAGAATTCTCATCCTGCCCACCTGTGTCGGTTTACGGTACGGTCTGCGTGACCTGAAGCTTAGAGGCTTTTCCTGGAAGCGTGGTATCAGTGACTTCGTCCTATAGGACTCGTCTCGGTGCTCGGCATAAAGCCACGCGGATTTGCCTACGTGACATGCCTACCTCCTTTCCCCGGGACAACCAACGCCCGGTACACTTAACCTTCTCCGTCCCCCCATCGCAGTCACGCGAGGTGCTGGAATATTAACCAGCTTCCCATCGACTACACCTTTCGGTCTCGCCTTAGGGGCCGACTCACCCTGCGTCGATGAACGTTGCGCAAGGAAACCTTGGGCTTTCGGCGTGGAGGCTTTTCACCCCCATTATCGTTACTCATGTCAGCATTCGCACTTCCGATACCTCCAGCAGACTTTTCAATCCACCTTCGCAGGCTTACGGAACGCTCCTCTACCGCGTGCATCAACGATGCACACCCCGAGCTTCGGTATACCGCTTAGCCCCGTTAAATCTTCCGCGCAGGCCGACTCGACCAGTGAGCTATTACGCTTTCTTTAAAGGATGGCTGCTTCTAAGCCAACCTCCTGGCTGTCTATGCCTTCCCACATCGTTTTCCACTGAGCGGTAATTTGGGGACCTTAGCTGCGGGTCTGGGTTGTTTCCCTTTTCACGACGGACGTTAGCACCCGCCGTGTGTCTCCCGCGTAGTCTGTCTTGGTATTCGGAGTTTGCAATGGTTTGCTAAAGCGCAATGCTCCGCTAGCCATAACAGTGCTCTACCCCCAAGAAGATTCACGCGAGGCGCTACCTAAATAGCTTTCGAGGAGAACCAGCTATCTCCGGGTTCGATTAGCTTTTCACTCCTAGCCACACCTCATCCCCTACTTTTGCAACAGGAGTGGGTTCGGGCCTCCAGTGCGTGTTACCGCACCTTCACCCTGGGCATGGCTAGATCACCCGGTTTCGGGTCTACTGCCTGCGACTATGCGCCCTGTTCAGACTCGGTTTCCCTTCGCCTCCCCTAGTCGGTTAAGCTCGCCACAGACAGTAAGTCGCTGACCCATTATACAAAAGGTACGCAGTCACCCCGAAGGGCTTCCACTGCTTGTACGCACACGGTTTCAGGGTCTATTTCACTCCCTTCACCAGGGTTCTTTTCGCCTTTCCCTCACGGTACTTGTTCACTATCGGTCGGTCAGGAGTATTTAGCCTTGGAGGATGGTCCCCCCATATTCAGACAGGGTTTCTCGTGCCCCGCCCTACTCATTGTTCATCATTGCGGCCCTTTCACATACTGGGCTATCACCATCTATGGCCGGACTTTCCAGACCGTTTTGCTAAAACCGCAATGACTTTTGGGCTGCTCCCCGTTCGCTCGTCACTACTGGGGGAATCTCGGTTGATTTCTTTTCCTCCAGGTACTGAGATATTTCAGTTCCCTGGGTTCGCTCTGGACACCTATGTATTCAGTGCCCAGTACCTCTTACGAGGTGGGTTTCCCCATTCGGACATCTCCGGGTCAATGTCTGTTGCCGACTCACCGGAGCTTTTCGCAGGCTGCCACGTCCTTCATCGCCTCTGACCGCCAAGGCATCCACCGTGTGCGCTTATTCGCTTGATCATATAACCCCAAGTCGCCTCGGAGTCATCATCGCGAATGTTCAACGACAACACTCAATTCAATAAGTCCTTTCGGACTCGCCTTAGCCTCTACGACACATCTTCGACAGTATTTCGTCTAAAACGCTCGCTACGTCCCATGTTTTCAAAGAACCGAACACCGGCTTCAAACCCGGGTTCCCATTCATTAGTGTGCGCTTCGTTCATTCAGAGACTTTCTTAGCTCACCAGGCTTTTGTGTCGACCTCGACACGAGCAAACGCCCCGGACTTGGCCGATACGTTCGATCGCTACAACGCCGGCGCAAAAGTGGTGGGTCTGGGAGGACTCGAACCTCCGACCTCACCCTTATCAGGGGTGCGCTCTAACCACCTGAGCTACAGACCCGTCCGTAGACGTTCTCGCTTCAGTGGTGGAGCCAGTCGGGATCGAACCGACGACCCCCTGCTTGCAAAGCAGGTGCTCTCCCAGCTGAGCTATGGCCCCGTCAATACGGGACACAAACCACACGGCTCTCGCCCTGTCGTCTGTTCTCTGAATGCAGGAAACTTGTGCGGACGCCTGTAAAACAGCTTCGTCTTTGCTCAAAAGGAGGTGATCCAGCCGCACCTTCCGATACGGCTACCTTGTTACGACTTCACCCCAGTCATCGGCCACACCGTGGCAAGCGCCCTCCTTGCGGTTAAGCTACCTGCTTCTGGTGCAACAAACTCCCATGGTGTGACGGGCGGTGTGTACAAGGCCCGGGAACGTATTCACCGCGGCAATGCTGATCCGCGATTACTAGCGATTCCGACTTCACGGAGTCGAGTTGCAGACTCCGATCCGGACTAAGATGGGGTTTCTGGGATTGGCTCCGCCTCGCGACTTGGCAACCCTCTGTCCCCACCATTGTAGTACGTGTGTAGCCCTGGCCGTAAGGGCCATGATGACTTGACGTCATCCCCACCTTCCTCCGGTTTGTCACCGGCAGTCTCCTTAGAGTTCCCGACTTTACTCGCTGGCAACTAAGGACAAGGGTTGCGCTCGTTGCGGGACTTAACCCAACATCTCACGACACGAGCTGACGACAGCCATGCAGCACCTGTCTCACGGTTCCCGAAGGCACTCCTCTATCTCTAAAGGATTCCGTGGATGTCAAGGCCAGGTAAGGTTCTTCGCGTTGCATCGAATTAAACCACATACTCCACCGCTTGTGCGGGCCCCCGTCAATTCCTTTGAGTTTCAGTCTTGCGACCGTACTCCCCAGGCGGCGAACTTAACGCGTTAGCTTCGACACTGAATGCTCAATTGCACCCAACGTCCAGTTCGCATCGTTTAGGGCGTGGACTACCAGGGTATCTAATCCTGTTTGCTCCCCACGCTTTCGTGCCTCAGTGTCAGTGCTGGTCCAGAGAGCCGCCTTCGCAACTGATGTTCCTCCCGATCTCTACGCATTTCACTGCTACACCGGGAATTCCACTCTCCTCTACCGCACTCTAGCCCGCCAGTATCCATCGCCATTCCCAGGTTGAGCCCGGGGCTTTCACGACAGACTTAACGAACCACCTACGCACGCTTTACGCCCAGTAATTCCGAGTAACGCTTGCACCCTTCGTATTACCGCGGCTGCTGGCACGAAGTTAGCCGGTGCTTATTCTTTCGGTACCGTCAGAATCCCCGGGTATTAACCGGTGACTTTTCTTCCCGAACAAAAGTGCTTTACAACCCGAAGGCCTTCTTCACACACGCGGCATGGCTGGATCAGGCTTGCGCCCATTGTCCAATATTCCCCACTGCTGCCTCCCGTAGGAGTCTGGACCGTGTCTCAGTTCCAGTGTGGCTGATCATCCTCTCAGACCAGCTACCGATCGTCGCCTTGGTGGGCCTTTACCCCGCCAACTAGCTAATCGGACATCGGCTCATCCAATCGCGCGACGCCTTGCGGTCCGCCGCTTTCACCCGTAGGTCGTATGCGGTATTAGTCCCGGTTTCCCGAGGTTATCCCCCACGACAAGGTAGATTCCGATGTTTTCCTCACCCGTCCGCCGCTCGCCGCCAGGGTTGCCCCCGCGCTGCCGCTCGACTTGCATGTGTTAGGCCTGCCGCCAGCGTTCACTCTGAGCCAGGATCAAACTCTTCAGTTAAAACAAAACAATATGTTCAGCTTTACCTGCAGACCGACCATCTGGCTTCTTGTCGCTTGCGTTGCATGTACAACTAAATTGACTTAAAGCTTTTTGACAGACATCTGCAAGATTGGACTCGTCCATCTCACAGGCGCCCGCACAAATTTCCTGCGCACACTGTCAAAGATCAAAGGGTTGAGAATCTTTCCTCTTCCCGCCCTCAGGACGTTTCGTCCAAGGGAGCCGCACATTATACGGCGCTTTTACCTTCCGTCAACACCTCGTTCACCGAGATCCCGACACCCACCGCCCGTCTCACGACTCACGTTGGGGGCCGCAAAGAATAACGGGAAGAAGTTTTTATTGGAAGCCCAACTCACAAACTATTTTTCTTGACACATGCCCCGCGCGTCCGGGAACGTCACTTCAACATCAACCAAGGATCACCATCATGTCTGCCATGCGTCGCCTGTTCTCCCTGGGCGTTTTCGTTTGCGCGCTATCAAGCGTGCTTTCCGGCTGCGCCACCGCCAGCGGCGAGCACTGGGTCGAACTCAAAGGGAAACGCTTTGTGGTGGAAGTCGCCGATGATCCCGCGGCACGCGAGCGTGGGTTGATGTTTCGCGACGAGATGGCTCCGGACCACGGCATGATTTTCGTCCACGACGCCGAACAGCCGCTGGCCTATTGGATGAAGAACACCAAGATCGCGCTCGACATTCTGTATTTCGATCACAAGCGCAAGCTGGTTTCAGCGCAAGAGCGCGTCCCGCCCTGCTCGGCGGGCGACGATTGCCCGCCTTATGCCAGCGATGGCGATGCGCTTTATGTGCTCGAGATCAATGCCGGCATCGCCGAATCGCTGGGAGTCGAGCGCGGCGATGAACTGCTTATCGGACCCGGCATCCGCCAACCAAAGTAGCGCTTGATTTGTCCATCGCACGCGCCCACATTTGAGGCATGCGCAGCCACTACGCCCTGCCGGATTGGAATGCTCTCGCCGGCTATGGCGATGACGAACTGCCGTTGCTCGATACGGCGCTGTTGATCGCACGCGACGAATACCCACAACTCGATGCCGCTTCCTATCTGAGCACGATTCAAGGTTATGCCGATGCATTGCGTCCAAAGCTGCCGCAAGACTCCGGCCTGCCTGCCAAGCTGATCGCGATCAATCATTATCTGTTCGACGATTTGGGCTTCACCGGCAACATCATGCAGTACGACGACCCGCGCAACAGTTATCTCAACGAGGTCTTCGATCGCAAGCTGGGCATTCCCATTTCGCTGGCCGTGGTGCAGATCGAACTGATGCGCCGGCTCGGACTGCCGCTGGATGGCATTTCGTTTCCTGGGCACTTTCTCGTACGCCTGCCGGTCGAGGACGGAATCCTGGTGATGGATCCCTACAACAAGGGACGCCCGGTCAGCGTCGAGGAACTCAAGGAACGCGCTTCCTCGCACCTAGGCGGGCAGACGCCCGACGATCACCAGCTCATAGACATTCTGGCGCCGGCCACGCATCGCACGATCCTGCTCCGGATGTTGCGTAATCTGAATCGCCTGTATTTGCAACAAGCCGACTGGGAACGCGTCGCGCGAACTGCCGATCGCCTTCTGAAAATTTCGCCCGATTCCGCCGAAGCCCTGCGCGAGCGCGGCATGGCTTACCGCCAACTGGGCTACGTGCAGGGCGCTCGCGACGATTTGTTGCGATACCTGCAGGTCCTGCCGAATGCCGATGACGAAGAAGCCATCAGGACGATGCTGGTCGATATCAGCGGCGGACGGTCACGCCTGAATTGAGCCAGCCCCTGCGCGAATCGATGCGGCACGCAGTCGCCGATTTGCGATGGTTCGCTATCAGGCAGGCATCATCTCGAAATCGGATTTGGTCACGCCGCAATCGGGGCACACCCAAGTGTCGGGAATATCTTCCCAGCGCGTGCCGGGAGCGATGCCCTCTTCGGGCAAGCCTTCGGCTTCGTCATAGATAAAACCACAGACCACGCACATCCAGGTGCGGTAGGCCACCAATTCAGTCATTGCCATCTCGGGGGAAGCCATCTCAGTAAAAACAGGACGCTATCATTGTCGCATTACCTTGCCGGCAAAAAAATGAACGCACGCCTGCCCTGGCCGCGACGCGGCCTGTACCTGTTGACCCCGGACGAGCAAGACACCGCGCGTTTGCTTGCCCGCGTCCGGCCATTGCTGAACGAAGGCGTGGCGATGCTGCAATACCGTAACAAGCAAGCCGATGCAGACTTGCGGCGAAAACAGGCGCGCGCGCTTTTGGCGATGTGCCGGGAATACTCGATTCCGTTGATCGTCAATGACGACTGGCGCCTTGCCGCCGAGATCGGCGCCGATGGCGTGCATCTGGGCGAGGACGATGATTCGCTGGCGATGGTACGGGCAGCATTGGGTGAGCAAGCCATCCTCGGTGTGTCTTGCTACAACGAACTGGCCCATGCCGAACGCGCGGCAGCCAATGGCGCCAGTTACCTGGCTTTCGGCGCATTTTTTCCCTCCGGCACCAAACCTGCGGCCCGTCGCGCGGAACCATCGTTGCTGGGCGCTGGCAAGCGCCTGGGCCTTCCGATGGTAGCGATAGGCGGCATTACCCCGGACAATGCACGCATCGTGATTTCCGCGGGCGCGGACCTGGTTGCCGTCATCGGCGCGGTGTTCGATGCGCCCGATCCAGCCGCCAGCGTGCGCGCTTTCCATTCTTGCTTCGAGTGAGTGTCGATGAAAACCCAGACAAGCCATGAGTTGTTTTCCCGTGCGTTGCAATTGATGCCCGGCGGAGTGAATTCGCCGGTGCGTGCGTTCAAATCGGTCGGCGGCGAGCCGTTCTTCGTCCAACGCGCCGAGGGTGCCTATCTCATCGATGTCGATGGCAATCGCTATGTCGATTACATCGGCAGTTGGGGCCCGATGATTGCCGGGCATGCGCATCCGCACGTACTCGATGCAGTGGCGCGGGTGATGCGCGATGGCTTGAGCTTCGGTGCGCCCAATGCGCTGGAAGTGCGGATGGCCGAGACCATCACGCGCCTGGTGCCCAGTTGCGAAATGGTGCGCATGGTCAACTCCGGCACCGAAGCCACGCTCTCGGCGATCCGCCTGGCGCGCGGCGCGACCGGGCGCAGTCGCATCGTCAAATTCGAAGGCTGCTATCACGGCCACGGCGATTCTTTTCTGGTCAAGGCGGGCTCGGGCATGTTGACCCTGGGCGTACCGACTTCGCCGGGCGTACCCAAATCGTTGGCGGATTTGACGCTAACTCTCGCCTACAACGATTTTGATGCAGCCACTAAATTATTCGACGAACTCGGCGGCGACATCGCCTGCGTGATCGTCGAACCCATCGTCGGCAATGCCAACTGCATCCTGCCGCGCGAAGGTTATCTGCAGCATCTGCGCGCATTGTGCAGCCAGCATGGCGCGTTGCTGATCTTCGACGAAGTCATGACCGGATTTCGCGTGGCGCTCGGCGGTGCGCAACAGCGCTATGGCGTCACGCCCGATCTTTCCACGTTCGGCAAGATCATCGGCGGCGGCATGCCGGTCGGCGCCTATGGCGGCCGTGCGGACTTGATGCGGCAAATCGCACCGAGCGGACCGATCTATCAAGCGGGCACACTGAGCGGCAATCCCGTAGCGATGGCTGCGGGATTGGCGACACTCGAATTGATCCAGGCGCCTGGCTTTTACCAATCACTCGAGCAAAAAACACAGCAGCTTTGCGATGGCCTCGAACAAGCCGCGCGCGAAGCCGGTGTCGCCGTCACGACGAATCGCACCTGCGCCATGTTCGGCCTGTTCTTCACCGACCGCAAAGTGGAAACCTATGCCGAGGCGATCGCTTGCGATAGCGCGGCATTCAATCGGTTCTTCCACGGCATGCTCAAGCGCGGCGTGTATTTCGCGCCGTCGGCGTTCGAGGCTGGTTTCATTTCCGCCGCGCATGGCGATATCGAAATCGCACATACGATCGAAGCGGCGCGCGAAGCGTTTAGTGAGGTATCGGCATGAGCGGGTTGGACGGGAAATTGAAATTCGAAACACTGGCCGTGCATGCCGGTGGTGAACCGGATCAGGCCACCGGTGCGATCGCGCCGCCGATCCATCTGGCGACCACGTTCCAGCACGCTGCGGACGGCACGCGCATCGCCGGTTACGAATATCTGCGCGAAAGCGGCCCGACCCAGGACCGGCTCGAGACCATGCTCTCGGCGCTGGAGCAAGGACAGGCATCGTTGGCATTCGCTTCGGGCATGGCGGCAATAGCTGCGCTGTTGGAATCGATGCCGCCCGGTTCGCAAATCCTGATCCCCGACGATTGCTATCGCGGCCTGCGGATGCTGTGCACGGATTTTTTGCCGCAGAGAAATGTCCAGGTGATCGCCATCGACATGGCCGATCTTGCCTCGGTGCGCGCCGCGCTGACTCCGGCGACGAAACTGGTCTGGGTGGAAACGCCGTCCAATCCGCTGATGAAGATCGTCGATATCGCCGCGCTTTCGGCCGTGGTCAAAGCGCACGGTGCATTGCTGGTTTGCGACAACACCTTCGCCACGCCGGTTTTGCAACGGCCGCTGACACTGGGCGCGGATGTGGCGATGCACTCGACCACTAAATACTTCGGTGGCCATAGCGATGTGCTGGGCGGCGCACTGGTGTTCGCCCGGCGCGATGCCTTGTTCGAAGCCGTTGCGCATCGCCGCCTGTTGACCGGCGGGGTGATGTCGCCCTTCAACGCCTGGCTGACCTTGCGCGGCGCGCGTTCATTGCCGGCGCGCATGGCCTGGCATTGCCGCAATGCCCTGGCCATTGCGCGATTTCTGGCCGAACATCCGGCGATCGAGGCGGTGCATTACCCGGGCTTGGCGAACCATCCGAATCACGCGATCGCTGCGAAACAGATGTCCGATTTCGGCGGCATGCTCAGCTTCCGGCTCAAGGGTGGCCGTGCAGCGGCAGTGCGAGTCGCCAGCCGTCTCGAGCTGATTCTCAACGCGACTTCGCTCGGCGGATGTGAATCGCTGATCGAACATCGCGCTTCGTCGGAAGGAAACAATCCGATGTCGCCGGAAGACTTGCTGCGGTTTTCGGTGGGTTTGGAAAACGCCGATGATTTGATCGCCGACCTGCGCCGCGCCCTGGCCGATTGACCTCTCGAACAATAAAGCGACGGGGCTTACCAGGCCCCGATATTGGGCAACGACGCCCACGGCTCCCGGGGCGCCAATGCCGAACCCTTTTGCAGCAGCTCGATGGAAATATCGTCGGGCGAACGGATGAACGCCATACGGCCGTCGCGTGGTGGGCGAGCAATGGTGATTCCTTTCGCCTGCAAACGCTCGCACAGCGCATAGATGTCATCGACGGCAAAGGCCAGGTGTCCGAAATTCCGCGCACTGCCGTAATCTTCGGCATCGTAGTTGTAGGTCAGCTCGACCTCGGTTTCGGGATTTTCCGGCGCGGCCAAATAGACCAGCGTGAAACGGTCTTGCGGATGATCGCGGCGGCGGGTTTCGACTAGCCCCAGCGCATCGCGGTAAAAGGCCAGCGATGCATCGAGATCGCGAACGCGAACCATGGCATGCAGGTATTTCATGGCAGTGCCTCATCCAGAAAAAGATCGGGCAACAAGGATCGATCAGGATCGACCGCGTAATGGCTGAAATCGACCACGCCACGCTCACGCAGCAACGTTTCGTCGATCAGGAACCGGCCAGTGAGCTCGCGCGCGGGCGTGGTCAGCACGGCATGCGCGGCGTCGGCGAGAATTTCCGGACGCCGGCAACGCGCGACTTCCACGCCCGGAATCATGTTGATCGCATCGGTGGCGATGACCGTCCGCGGCCACAGCGCATTCACCGCCACGCCGCGCTCGCGAAATTCCTCGGCAAGACCCAGCGTGACCAGACTCATGCCCATCTTCGCCAGCGTGTAGCCCACGTGCGGCCCCCACCAGCGCGGATCGAGATTGGGCGGCGGCGCCAAAGTGAGGATGTGCGGATTTTCGGCCTTGAGCAAATGCGGCAAACAGGCTTGTGAACACAGGAAGGTGCCGCGCGAGTTGACTTGATTCATCAAATCGAAGCGCTTGATCGGCGTATCGAGCGTGCCACGCAACCAGATGGCGCTGGCGTTGTTGATCAGGATGTCGATACCGCCGAAACGCTCCACGGCCTTGGCGACGGCGGCGAGTACTTCCTGTTCCTCGCGGATATCGCACTTGATCGCCAGTGCCTGGCCGCCCTCGGCCTCGATCGCCGCGGCAGCACTGTGAATGGTACCGGGGAGTTTCGGATTGGGAACATCGGACTTGGCCGCGACCACGACATTGGCGCCATCCTGGGCGGCGCGCAGCGCGATGGCCAGGCCAATGCCACGCGAGGCGCCGGTGATGAACAAGGTCTTTCCACGCAATGTGCCCATGCTTCCGATCTCCCTGGGAAAAGTGGTGCTGGCTTACCGCTCGCGCCGAACGCAACGATCAGCCAACGAAAATTGTTTTATCGATCAATCCAATCGAAGCAATACTCCGATCAGCTCATCGCCTGCCCCCGCACAAACCGATGGATGCCTGCAGGCAAAGTGAAGCGCAGGCCATTGAACTCATTCTTGCTGGAAATCGGGAATACGTTCGACCAGATATTGCAATCGTGCATTCGCATCCTGCATCTGCAGCAAGGCTTGCCGTTCGTGCCAACTCAAGGGCAGCCATTCGGCCAACCGCCAACTGACCCATTCGGCATCTTGCAGCAGCGCCTTGTCGATTTTGTCGAACGGCGATCCGGCGCAATCGAGAATACGGGCCAGCAAAGTGACCAACAATTCATGCTCGGGTTGGATGCGCGCCCGGACCGGCGCATCGAACCAGGACACATCGCCCACCACCAGGCCGTTGTTGCGGATGTGCGTGCTGTTGACATGAAATCGCCGCGCACCGTCCACGATCAGTCCCAGCAAACCTTCCCGCGTGGTCGTGAAATCGCTGATGCGCGCCTCGCAGCCAACGGCGGCCGGCACCGCCGGAACACCGGCTTCCTGGCCATCGGCAATCAGGCAGACACCGAAACCATGATCGGTCCGGCTGCATTCGCCGATGAGATCGAGGTAGCGCGTTTCAAAAACCCGCAGCGCCAACCGGCCGCCGGGAAACAACACGGCGTTGAGAGGAAACAACGGCAGCTCGGTAGTGTCCACGCTCGAATTTTAGGGGGCGCATGCTTAACCGGCCAACTCTGCCAGGCAGCGGCGCGGCGCGCCTTCAAAGCCGCCGTTGGACATGAACACCAGATGATCGCCGTCCCGGACAACCTGCGTGAGTCTATCGATCAAAGCCCGCACGTCGGCCACGGATTCGCCCTGCCCGCGCAGCGCCGACACTACCGCCCCGGCATCCCAAGCCAGTTCCGGCCGATGCAGGAAAACCACCACATCGGCATCGTCGAGCGCGGGCGCGAGTTGCGCGGCGTGCGCGCCCAGGCGCATCGAATTGCTGCGCGGCTCCAGCGCCACCACGATCCGCGCCGCGCCGACCCGCGCGCGCAAGCCTTCGAGCGTGGTGCGGATAGCGGTCGGATGATGGGCGAAGTCGTCATAGACCGTCACGCCACGGGCGGTGCCAAGGTTTTCCATGCGCCGCTTGACGCTGACGAAATCGGCCAGTGCGGCCATCACCGTACCCGCGTCCACGCCCACTGCCTGGGCGGCCGCCAACGCCGCCAGCGCGTTCATCACGTTGTGCCGGCCAAGCAATGACCAACGCACGATGCCGATCTGCCGGCCGTGATACGACACGGCAAACTCCGTCCCGTCCTCGCGAATCAGCCGGGCCTGCCACTCGGCTTGGCCATCGATGGCGAAACGCTCGACCGGCGTCCAGCAACCCTTCGCCAGCACGCGCTCCAGCGCGGCATCCTCGCCGTTGACGATCAACCGGCCGTTGCCCGGCACGATCCGCACCAGGTGGTGAAATTGCCGCTCGATCGCTGCAAGATCGGGAAAGATGTCAGCGTGATCGAATTCGAGATTGTTCAAGACCGCAACCGTCGGCCGGTAATGCACGAACTTGGAGCGCTTGTCGAAAAAGGCGGTGTCGTACTCGTCGGCTTCGACTACGAACTCCTTGCCCGAACCTAAACGAGCCGACACGCCGAAGTTTTCCGGCACACCACCGACCAAAAATCCCGGATCGCGGCCGGCGGCTTCGAGCAGGAAGGCGAGAATCGAGCTGGTCGTGGTCTTGCCGTGGGTTCCGGCCACCGCAAGCGTAGTGCGGCCGGGCAATACCTGCTCGCGCAGCCATTCGGCGCCCGAGGTGTAATCGAGCCGGGCATTCAACACGTGTTCGACTGCGGCGTTGCCACGCGAGAGTGCGTTGCCGACGATCACGCTGTCGGTGTCATCGGCGATGTTTTCGGGCAGATAGCCCTGGGTCAGGGTGATGCCCAGCGCCTGAAGCTGGGTGGACATCGGCGGATAGACGTTCTGGTCGCTGCCATCGACGTCATGGCCCAACTCGCGCGCCAATGCGGCCACGCCGCCCATGAAGGTGCCGCAAATGCCGAGGATATGCAGTTTCATCTTCTACCCAAGAATCCGGCGGCGACGCCGCACGAATATCGCTCAACCGACGTTGGAGGCCGGCTCGATGGCTTGAAGGATCCGTCCCAGTACCTCGTCCATGCTGCCCACGCCGAGCACGCAGGCCAGCTTGCCCTGGGCGCGATAGAAATCCACTACCGGCGCGGTCTGTTCGTTATAGACATTCAAGCGATGGCGAACAGCTTCCGGGCTGTCATCGGCGCGGCCTTCGACATGGGCGCGGCCGGACAGGCGTTCGACCAGCAGGTCGGTACCGACGTCCAGTTGCACCGCGATGTCCACCGGTTGCTTGATCCGCGCGAGCAAGGCATCGAGCGCATTGGCCTGGGCCAGGTTGCGCGGGTAGCCATCGAGAATGAAGCCATTGGCGGTGTCGGGCTGGCGCAGGCGCTCTTCGAGCATGCCCAGCACGATCTCATCGGACACCAGATTGCCCGACTCCATCACCAACTTGGCTTGCCGGCCCAGCGCCGTGCCGGCAGCCACCGCCGCGCGCAACAACTCGCCCGTGGAAATATGCGGCACCTGCAAATGCTCGCGTAAGCGTGCCGCCTGCGTGCCCTTGCCCGAACCGGGCGCACCGAGTAATACCAATCGCATGAAAACCCCTATGAACAAAAACGCACGGCACCATCGTCACCCCATTTGGCTATAGTGGGGCCGCAGAATGGCCGTGCGGACAGGGGAAACGCTAACGGCCGGGGCCTCTTAAGTCAAACGAGAATAATTTTATGAGCAAAGGCACGCTCCTTTATGCCCAGTCCGGCGGGGTGACTGCGGTCATCAACGCCACGGCAAGTTCGGTCATCCAGACCGCCAGAAAACACAAAATCAAGGTCTTGGCCGCCCGCAACGGCATCCTCGGCGCTCTGCGCGAGGAACTGATCGATACCTCCAAGCTCTCGCTGGCCCAGGTCAAGGCCCTGGCCCATACGCCGGGCGGCGCGTTCGGCTCCTGCCGGGTCAAACTCAAGTCGCTGGACGCCGACCGCGCCCGATACGAGCGTTTGCTTGAAGTATTCAAGGCCCATGACGTGCGCTGGTTTCTCTACAACGGCGGCAACGATTCGGCCGATACCGCGCTCAAGCTCTCGCAATTGGCCGAGGCCAGCGGTTATGGGCTTACTTGCATCGGCGTGCCGAAAACCGTCGATAACGATCTGGTCCGTACCGATTGCTGCCCGGGATTCGGTTCGGCCGCCAAATACACCGCGGTTTCACTCACCGAGGCGGCACTGGATGTGGCGGCGATGGCCGACACCTCGACCAAGGTTTTCGTCTATGAAGTCATGGGCCGGCACGCCGGTTGGCTGGCGGCGGCTGCGGGCCTGGCCGGGAAAACCGCCAGCGATGCACCACACGTCATTCTTTTCCCGGAAGTCGCGTTCGATGAGGCCCGATTTCTCGAAACAGTCCAGAACGCCGTCGCGAAAAACAGCTATTGCGTGGTCGTGGTCTCGGAAGGATTGCGCGGGCCCGACGGCAAATTCATTGCCGAAAGCGAAGGCAGCGTGGACGCGTTCGGCCATTCGCAACTCGGCGGCGTCGGCCCGCTGATCGCGGCGAGGGTGAAGGACAAACTCGGCCTGAAAGTGCATTGGACCGTGCCCGATTACCTGCAACGCTCGGCCCGACACCTGGCCTCGAAAACCGATCTCGCGCATGCGCTGGCGGTCGGCAAGGCGGCCGTGGAATACGCACTCAAAGGCAGCAATGGCGTCATGCCGATCATCGTGCGCACCTCGAACAAACCCTATCGCTGGAAAGTCGAGGCGGCCAAATTGACCGATATCGCCAACCAGGAAAAGAAGATGCCCGCCAGCTTCGTCCGCGCCGATGGCTACGGCATCACCACTGCTTGCCGCACTTATCTGGAACCGCTCATTCGCGGCGAAGCGCCCGTGCCTTATGGCCCTGACGGACTGCCAAAACATGCACGCCTGGAGCATAAGTTGACCGCGAAACGGCTCGCGCCTTTTGCGGGGTAGTTTCCGGCGAATCTCCTCTCGCACGGATTCCAGCCGCTGCAAGAGTAGTCGGCGGGCGCATTCGAAGACATACAACGACAGGGATCAAAACGCCCTCGATGCAACCGAACACATCGAAATGATGCCGACTCGAGCGTGAAAGCTTTTGCGAGCGATGCCCTTGGCTTCCAGCGAAACTTCTGGTGCCGGGCCGTGATGGCGGCATCCAGCAACCTCGAGCAACATTCAGCGCTCGATCCGCGCGGAGCGCAGCCGCTTGCCGGACCGCCCACGCTGGCACGTCGCATCGGCCTCTGCGATACTTGCCCGCTGGCGGCCTGGGGCCGCTTTTTGTTGACCTCGGGGAGAAAGGCATGTTCGAGCAATACGGATTACAACTGGCGCTGGCCTGTGCGGCGCTGGCCATTGTTTATGGCGTCGCATCGGCGTTCTGGATCATCGCCCAGCCGGCTGGAAACGAGCGGATGCAGCAGATCGCTGCGGCCATCCAGGAAGGCGCGGGCGCCTATCTGCGTCGCCAGTACTTCACCATCGCCATCGTCGGCGTGATCTTGTTCCTGATCATCGGCCTTGCCCTTGGCAGTTGGCCGACCGCCATTGGTTTCGCCATCGGCGCGACGCTCTCGGGCCTGGCCGGATTCATCGGCATGTTCGTCTCGGTGCGCGCCAATGTGCGCACGGCACAGGCGGCGACCCACGGCTTGAACGCGGCGCTGAATGTCAGCTTCAAGGGCGGCGCCATCACCGGCATGCTGGTCGTGGGCCTGGGCCTGCTCGGTGTGGCCGGCTATTTCATGATCGTGACCGGCAGCGCCGGAGCCAGCGAAGAAACGCTCAAGGCGGCCTTGCAGCCGATGATCGGTCTGGCCTTCGGCGGATCGCTGATTTCCATCTTCGCCCGTCTCGGCGGCGGCATCTTCACCAAGGGCGCGGACGTCGGCGCCGACCTGGTCGGCAAAGTCGAAGCCGGCATTCCCGAGGATGACCCGCGCAACCCGGCGGTGATCGCCGACAACGTGGGTGACAACGTCGGCGATTGCGCCGGCATGGCGGCCGACTTGTTCGAAACCTACGCAGTGACCATCATCGCAGCGATGCTGGTGGCCGGTATTGCCTACGGCACCTACGGCTGGGCCGGCGCGATCTATCCGCTGGTGCTGGGCGCGGTGTCGATCGTCGCTTCGATCATCGGCACCTTCTTCGTGAAAGTGCGTGACGGCGGCAAGATCATGAACGCCTTGTACCGCGGCCTGATCGTTTCCGGCGTGCTCGCGGCCGGTGCGTTCTATGTCGTCACCGACAAGATGTTCCCGACCGAGTTGGGCATGCCCTTGTATTTCTGCGCATTGATCGGCCTGGCGCTGACCGCCGCGCTGGTGGTGATCACCGAGTACTACACCGCGACCGAATACGGCCCGGTGCAACAAGTCGCCAAAGCCTCTGAAACCGGCCACGGCACCAACGTCATCGCCGGTCTGGCGGTGTCGATGAAATCCACCGCCGCGCCGGTGCTCGTCGTTGCTGCCGCCATCTATAGCTGCTACGAAATCGCCGGTCTGTACGGCATTGCGATCGCTGCCACTTCGATGTTGTCGATGGCCGGTGTGATCGTTGCACTCGATGCTTACGGCCCGATCACCGACAACGCCGGCGGCATTGCCGAAATGAGCCATCTCGGTCCGGAAATCCGCAAGATCACCGACGCGCTCGACGCCGTGGGCAACACCACCAAGGCCGTGACCAAGGGTTATGCGATCGGTTCGGCGGGTCTGGCCGCGCTGGTGCTGTTTGCCGACTACGCGCACAAGCTGACCGAAGCCGGCATCGTCGCCGACTTCTCGATCAACAACCCGCCCGTGGTGATTGGTCTGCTGATCGGCGGCATGATTCCCTATCTGTTCGGCGCCTTCGCCATGCAGGCGGTGGGTCGCGCAGCGGGTGCGGTGGTCGAGGAAGTGCGTCGCCAGTTCCGCGAAATCCCGGGCATCATGGAAGGCACCGGCAAGCCGCAATACGACAAGGCCGTGGACTTGCTGACCAAGTCGGCGATCCGCGAAATGATCGTGCCGTCGCTGCTACCGCTGATCATCCCCGTGCTGGTCGGTTATTTCCTCGGCGCCGCGGCGCTGGGCGGCCTGCTGATGGGCACCATCGTCACCGGCTTGTTCGTCGCCATTTCCATGTGCACCGGCGGCGGCGCCTGGGACAACGCCAAGAAGTACATCGAGGAAGGCCACCACGGCGGCAAGGGTTCGGAAGCGCACAAGGCCGCCGTTACCGGCGACACCGTGGGCGACCCGTACAAGGACACTGCCGGCCCCGCGATCAATCCGCTGATCAAGATCATCAACATCGTGGCCTTGCTGCTGATCCCGTTGCTGGCTTGATCGAACGATCTTCCTGCTCCGCAGGAAAACATGAAACAAAAAAGAGCCCCGCAATGCGGGGTTTCTTTTTTGTGCGGCCTGGGCCGATGTCGTGATGTCTTGTTCATAATCTCCGGCCGGCATACCGTCGCCATTCACGAGTCTTGTCGGAAATACTCTCTGCGCGCACCGTATTTACAGGCAAACACGAGTCATCCATGCCACCATTGGATGCAAATCACTCTCATTGAGGTTTCCAATGCGCCTGATCCCTTTATTGATTGCCTCGTGTGTCGCTGTCGCTCTCGCTGCCTGTTCCGTCAAGCCGGCATCGGAAGCAGACAACGCGCAACTCAAGCAGCAACTGCAAGCCTTGCAACAGCAAGTCGATGCGCTCAAGGCCAATCAAGAGCCGGTAGAACTCGGCCAGCAAATGCTTGAACTACAGACACGGCATGCGCGCCTATGGGCCGCCGGCCAAGCGGAAAACTGGCTGCTGGCGCATTTCATGCTGGCTGAGTTGGATGAAACGCTGGGAGCAGTCGTGGCAAAAAACGGGGACCACGCGGCGCTGCAACCAGCGCGCCTGGCCGAAGTGCTACCCAGCATGATGGATCCGGCCATAAAAAATATGCGCATCGCCATCGATGCTGGAGACAAAGCGGCATTCGAGAAAGCCTATGACGGGCTTTCGGAGGCCTGCACCCGTTGCCATCAGGCGGCTGGCAATGATTTTCTGGTAATGCAGCGTCCGCGCACCCCGGTACTGGACAATCTGGATGCGGCGCCTGTGCATTGATTGATGCACAGCAAGCCCGGATACGAATATGCCGATATTGCGGAGCAATCGCGCTGCGCAACAGGCCGATGCGCCCGTCTTTGACGGCATGCGACCGCTGTTCCCTGCGACAACAAAATGGCATCGCAGCAGCCGTCAAAACCTTGACACATCAATAACTTGCCCATTCGTGAACATCGCTGGAAAGGCCCGTTTACAGACACGAACCTTGCTGACACCATCGCCCGGATTCACACCCCACAGAGAAAACCATGACCCTATCCAAGATCATGCAATTGGCTCTTTTCAGTGGACTCGGCGCGCTTGTTTCGACAGGGCAAACACACGCTGTCACGCCGCGTTATTCCGAGGCAGTACAACCGCGGCACGCCGAGGCGGTCCAGCCGCGACACGTCGAGGCGACTCCGCCACGGCAGGATTCGGCGCCGCCTCCGCGCCATGCCGATGCCGTACAACCGCGCTATACCCCACCCGCGCAAGATACCGCCGTGGTCGGGCAACCGAACCAATGGCGCTGGCAGGAGGTCGGCCACACCGGCATTGCCGGCCCTGGCGTGGCGCGCGGCTCGCAATTGAAAAACATCCGCTGCGCCGGTGTGGCCTGCCGGGTGTATGAAGACACAGCCGGAGCCTGGACGATCCGCGCCGAAGGCGGATTTCCCGACGCGCAAGGTCGCACTCTCGAAGTGCTGGTGATGGACACCCGCACCGGCAAACCGGTGGCCGACAGCCGCTATCGTGGGGTGTTCTCCGACGGCAACTTCTGGGACCAGCTCACGACATGGGAACTGCCGGTCGGCAGTTACGCGGTCTTCTACCATTGGGGCGAACAAGACCAGGTGCTTGCCGCCGTCACCTTCGATGCGCTCAAGCATGCCAGTGCCAGTACCTCCGGCAAAACCAGCAAGACCAGTGCACGCCCCAGCCGCAGTGCGGTGGAAGCGGCGTTGCAAAACCAACGCTGCCTTGCCATGCAGGCAAGCAATCCGGACGTGCGCTGCGTGCAGCAACAATAGTTTCGCAACGCATCACGCGCCCATTCGTGGGCGCGTGATGCACGCTCAGATTTCCTTCACCTGGCTGAGCAGCGCCAGCAACGCATTGCGCAAGGCAACGCGCAATTGCGCGAGTCGCTCATCGGCATCGGGCCGACCGAATTGCGCGACATCGAGCCGCTCGACGGCATGGCTGATTTCGGCCAATTGTGCCACTCCCAATGCCAATGCACCGGAGCGCAGAAAATGCGCGGCCTGTCGCACTTGTTGTTCATCGCGCAATTGGTAACCGTCTTCGATGCTCTGCATCTGATTCGGCGCATCGGCAACGAACAGCCGCACCAACTCGCTCATGGTGCCGGGGCGATCCGATTCCAGGGAATGCAGCAGATCCAGGGCATTGGGGTCGATAGGTGATCCAGGGGACATATCGTCGTCGCATCTGGGGGCGGTGAGCCTAATGTACCCTGCTTCCGGTCCGGTCGCGATTTCAGGAGCGGGATTTTGCGCCCGAGTGATCGCTCAACCGACTTGGGCTAAGATTCGCGCCCTCTTACCTCCCAGAAACGGATTGCCCATGGCCCTCGATCTTGTCCCCACCGGCCGCGACGTGCCCAACGAATTCAACGTGATCATCGAGATCCCGATGAATTCGGAGCCGGTGAAATACGAAGTGGACAAAACCAGCGGCGAGATCTTCGTCGATCGCGTGCTGACCACGCCGATGCGCTACCCGTGCAACTACGGCTACATCCCGCACACGCTTTCCGGCGACGGCGACCCGGCCGATGTGCTGGTGATCATGCCGATGCCTTTGATTCCAGGCTCGGTGATCGCCTGTCGCGCAGTCGGCATGATCAAGATGAGCGATGAAGCCGGCGAGGACATGAAATTGATTGCCGTGCCGGTACACAAGGTATTTCCGGCCTACGACTCGGTACTCTCGGCCGATGATTTGCCGGACCTGACCCGCGAGCGCATCACCCATTTCTTCGAGCATTACAAGGATCTGGAAAAGGGCAAATGGGTCCGCATCGATGGCTGGGCCGATGCCGATGAGGCGCGCGCGGAAATCATCAAGAGCGTCGAGCGCTACAACGCTTTGCCCGACAAACCGAATTTCTGAATTCGCGGCTTCAAACAAAAGCCAACAACAAGCACACGTTCAATACGAGCGTGTGCAGTCGAAGACAATATCCACGAACGTCCGCAGCGTCCGTTCTATCGCTGATTAACTGATTTGCACGCCAGCATTTGCCGGACGGGAAATCACATCGAAGCAATGCGCGCGGCACGTTCGATCGTGGCCTGCATTCGCGGCAGGCGCGGCTCGATATCGGCGGCGTGACGCCGCCATTTGTTCGGGTCGGGCTTGGTCAAGGTATGGCGCGCCAGCGGCAAGGCGCCGTCGAGTGGACGGTCCCAACCCAGATCGAACGCGGTGCATAGCCGGTCGATCTCGGTTTTCGGGTTGCCGATCAGCGCTTCATAGTTCAACGCATGCCAGCGTTCGCGCGGCAATTGCTCCAGATCGTCGAGCAAAATGCGCGTGGTCGTTTCCCATTGCGCGGCGACGATGTCGGCCAGAGACTTGCCGGCCAACTCGCGCCAGCCCGGCGTCAACAGCAAGGCCCAGAACGGGCGCGGCCAGCCAGGCAAGCCGGTGTAGGTGCGAAAGCGTCCCGAGTTCCATGCCTCGATCATGCTGCCCAGCACTTGGCGCGGATCACGATACAGATAAACGAATCGCGCCTCCGGAAATACGCGAGCGAGGAACGGAATACGCAAGGAATTCTTCGGCGTTTTTTCCAGCATGCGGATGCGGCCCGGCCCCGGCTTGATGCCATCACGGTCGATCAATGCCGAATCGAAACGCTGCCGCAACGCGACGGTAATCGTCGGGCTGGCATCGATGGCTTCGAGCCGATTGGAATCGAAGCCGCGCTCGGTGACATTCAACGGCGCCAGTCCTTCGATGACTTTGTGACTCTCGCCGCCGATGGTGAACAAGCCCGGCGCGCGCGCCAATGTCTCGAACAGCAAGGTCGAGCCCGAACGCGGCGAGGAAACGATGAATACCGGACGATCGAAACGCGGGTCCTCGCCAACGCGAGGCAGGGACGATGAAGACGATGTTGCAGACGGTTGGGAGTCGGTCATAAGTCTCAGGCGCGATCGCCAATGGCTCGTGGATCGATGGAGGCGGTGCGCAAGGGCGCGCGATCGGCGGCGACGGCCACCTTGCCGATGATGGTCATCACGGCGCTGAACAGTTGGATGTTGTTGCGCAAGACCACTTGCTGTCCGTGCGCGCGAAACTCGCGCAGGAAAGCATCGAGCACCGCGCGAAATTGCGCCCTGCCTTCGGCCCGATCGCCGTAGCACGCCCACAAACCCTGCCAGTGCCGGGAAAAGCGCGCCGCCAGTGTTTGCAGCGCGGGCAACTGCGGATGCGGCACCGATTCGGCGAACAGGAACGCGAGATGGGTATTGATCTCCCACGGACTCATCACCGTAGGCAGGTTCACCGATTCGAAACGAAGCTCGGGCTTCATTCCAGGCATTGGAGAAACTGGGTGCGGATTCCAGCCCGCCGACTGCGATCCATCATGCGTGCGGCCACGCGCGGCCAGTTCCCAGAATCTGTCACCGCCGACCGTATCGATCACCAGATGCACGCGCGCGTGATCGTTGTCGTTCAACACCCGATGCAATCGCCAGGTATCGAAAATCCAGCACTCGCCGGCGGCCATGTTCACTTCGGCATCGCCGCAGAAAAAACGCACCGTCGGCTGGGTGATGATCGGCACGTGCACGCGCACGCGCTCAACCCAGTAGTAGCCTTGATCGGCGTGCTTTGCCACTTCGGCATGACCGGACAGGCGCATCAAGCGCGAACGGCCGAGCGTGGCGCCGATCGAACCCATGACCTGCGTGAGATATGGGCAGCGCGCCAGATGCGGGGTCGGACGCATCGCACCGGAAAAACTTTCGTTGTCCGGATCGCCATCGACCGCGATCAGCGGCAACATCGAATTGCCGGCGAAGCCCTGCGGATGCGGCTTCCAGCAACTTTCATCCAGCGCCTGGATTTCCGCCGCGAGCGCCTCGGCGTCGAAGCGCAATGGCAACTGGATGAAGGGAACTTGCAGTTTCATGGGCAACCGCTCGGCATCTGCACTCCGGACCGGAAAATCGCGCGGGCGCGAGGACTATTCGCGATGATATACCGACGCCCCGGTCGCGCGGAACTCGGCGGCCTTCTCGGCCATGCCACGCTCGAGCGCTTCGGCGGCATCGCTCACGCCCTGATCGGCGGCGTAATCGCGCACGTCCTGGGTGATCTTCATCGAACAGAAATTCGGCCCGCACATCGAGCAGAAATGCGCGAGTTTGTGCGCTTCCTTGGGCAAGGTCTCGTCGTGGTATTCACGTGCTCGTTCAGGATCCAGACCCAGATTGAACTGATCCTCCCAGCGGAACTCGAAACGCGCCTTGCTTAGCGCGTTATCGCGCGCCTGCGCGCCGGGATGGCCCTTGGCAAGATCAGCCGCGTGCGCGGCGATCTTGTAGGCCATCAGGCCTTCTCGCACGTCGTTCTTGTTGGGCAGGCCCAGGTGTTCTTTCGGCGTGACGTAGCAAAGCATCGCCGTACCGAACCAGCCGATCATCGCCGCGCCGATGGCCGAGGTGATGTGGTCGTAGCCGGGCGCGATGTCGGTGGTCAGCGGGCCGAGCGTGTAGAACGGCGCCTCGCCGCAAACGGCGAGCTGCTTGTCCATGTTTTCTTTGATCAAGTGCATCGGCACATGGCCGGGGCCTTCGATCATGGTCTGCACATCGTGCTTCCAGGCGATTTGGGTGAGCTCGCCCAATGTTTCCAACTCGCCGAACTGCGCCGCGTCGTTGGCATCGGCGATGCAACCCGGACGCAGTCCGTCGCCGAGCGAGAAGCTCACGTCGTAGGCCTTCATGATTTCGCAGATTTCCTCGAAGTGCGTGTAGAGGAAATTTTCCTTGTGATGGGCCAGGCACCACTTGGCCAGGATCGAACCGCCACGCGAGACGATGCCGGTCACGCGCTTGGCGGTGAGCGGCACGTAGCGCAGCAGCACGCCAGCATGGATGGTGAAGTAGTCCACGCCCTGCTCGGCCTGCTCGATCAAGGTGTCGCGGAAGATTTCCCAGGTCAGTTCCTCGGCGCGGCCATCGACTTTTTCCAGCGCCTGGTAAATCGGCACGGTGCCGATCGGTACCGGCGAATTGCGCAGGATCCATTCACGCGTCTCGTGGATGTTCTTGCCGGTGGACAGGTCCATCACCGTGTCGGCGCCCCAGCGGATCGACCACACCATTTTTTCCACTTCCTCGGCGATGCCCGAGGACACGGCGCTGTTACCGATATTCGCGTTGACCTTGGTCAGGAAATTGCGGCCGATGATCATCGGCTCCAATTCCGGGTGATTGATGTTGGCGGGGATAATGGCGCGGCCGCGTGCGACTTCGTCGCGCACGAACTCGGGCGTGATGATTTTCTGGATCGCCGCACCGAAGCTCTCGCCCGGATGTTGCGCGAGCAGGTGCGCTTCGCGGATTGCTTCGATGCGCTGGTTCTCGCGGATGGCGATGTATTCCATTTCCGGCGTGATGATGCCGCGTCGTGCGTAGTGCATCTGCGTGACGTTGGCGCCGGCCTTGGCGCGATGCGGCAATGGCCGGTGGCCGAAGCGCACCGCATCGAGCTTGGCGTCGCGCTCGCGGCTGCGGCCGAATTCCGAGCTGAGCGAATTCAGGCCTTCGCTATCGCCGCGCTCGGCGATCCACGGCGCGCGCAAAGCAGGCAAGCCCGCGCCAAGATCGATGGCGGCGGATGGATCGGTGTACGGGCCGGACGTGTCGTACACGCAAAACGGCGCGTTGATTTCGGTGCCGAACATCTTGGGCGTATCGCTGAGCGCGATTTCGCGCATCGGCACGCGCAGATCGGCGCGCGAACCCTGGACATGGATTTTCTTCGACCCCGGAATTGGCCGGGTCACGGATTCAGACAGTTGTTGGGCTTGGCGGAGCAGCTCGGTGGGTTGTGCGTTCATACGTTTCGTCCTCGGGCGCTCCTTCGAGGAGCAGGGAACGAAGCGGCGGCGCCGGGCGCGGACGACCGCGCCTCGAAGCTTCCCTACGCCGGGTTCAACCGGATCAGGTTCGAAGAGTATTTCTCAGCCCGAAGGCACCCCCGCTTCAATCGGCTATTTCAGCACGTTGGCGGGAGGGAAGCGAGTGCGCGGAAGGAATCTCCTGCAGAGGCTCGGGAAACCGGCATTCATCTTTGTTCGCGCCGTTCGCACCGAGGCCGTCGAATCATGAACGGATGTGTCGGGTCGTTCAAAAATCTTGAAGGCCCTTCGACACGCTCAGGGCGAGCGGGTGAGGTAAATCAGGATCGCCTCAACCCAAATCTTCTTCCGCCTTTCTTCGCGCCATTCGCATCCTTCGCGGACAAAAAAACAAAGGTCCGTAAAAACCTCGCAACCCCCTGTCGCGATTTCCATCGCTCCTACAGAAAACTTCGCAAGTTTTTAGTCCCGAGTCCCGAGTCCCCACATCGCCAACCGGGCCGCTCTTCAGTTCAGGGGAAGGAACCGAAGAAAACGACCCGGCCGCGAATCAGATGTTTTTCTGCGCCGGCACCCGGAACCAGGCGGCATACAGGGCCGGCAACACCAGTACGGTCAATCCGGTGGCGACCACCAGGCCACCCATGATCGACACCGCCATCGGCCCGAAGAACACGCTGCGCGAGAGCGGAATCATCGCCAGCACCGCCGCCATCGCCGTGAGCACGATCGGCCGGAACCGCCGCACCGTCGCGTCGATGATGGCTTGGTAAGCCGTGTGTCCGCTGGCGATGTCCTGATCGATCTGATCGACCAGGATCACCGAATTGCGCATGATCATTCCCGACAGCGCAATGGTACCAAGCATGGCCACAAAACCGAATGGCACGCGGAACAGCAGCAAGAACGCAGTGACACCGATCAAGCCCAGCGGCGCGGTCATCCACACCATCAACATGCGCCGGAAACTGCGCAACTGGATCATCAGCAAAGTCGTCACCACCAGCACGAACAGCGGCACGCCAGCCACCACCGATTTGGACGCGCGCGCCGAATCCTCGACCACACCGCCAGTTTCCAGCAAGAATCCGGGTGGCAGATGGCTGCGAATGTCCTGCAGCGTGGGCAGGATCTGCCCGGCCACGGTGGGTGGCGTGATATCACCATAGATATCGGCGCGCACCGTGATGGTCGGCAGGCGATCGCGATGCCAGATGATGCCGTCCTCGAAACCGTATTGCAGCGTGGCGATCTGCGAGAGCGGCACCGTGCGGCCCTTGTTGGTCGGCACGGCGAGACTGCCGAGCAAGGACAGGCGCGCACGTTCTTGCTCCGGCCCGCGCAGCAATATCTCGATCAATTCATTGCCTTCGCGGAACGTACTCACCGACATGCCCGACAAGGATGCACGCAGGAACTGCGCCAGCTCCGCCGAACTCACGCCCAGGACGCGAGCGCGTTCCTGGTCGATGTTCAGACGCACGATCTTGCTCGGCTCGTCCCAATCGAGATTGACGTTATCGACATTTGGATTGGCGCGAACCTTCGCGGCGACTTCCTGGGCGATGCGGCGCACTTCGTCCAGATGCTCGCCGGAAACGCGGAACTGGATCGGGAAACCAACCGGCGGGCCATTCTCCAGACGCAGGACGCGACCTTGCAGATCGGGAAAATCCTTGGCCAGCACATCGATGGCCCAGCGACGGATCTCCTCGCGCGATTGCACATCGCGAGTGAGCAATACGAATTGCGCGAAGTTGGTTTGCGGCAATTTCTGGTCGAAGGGCAGATAGAACCTCGGCGAACCCGTGCCGATGTAGGCCACGTAATTGTCGAGGTCCTTGCGTTTTTTCAATTCGGTCTCGAACCGCTCGACGGCGTGATTGGTTGCTTCCAGCGAAGCGCCTTCGGCCAGTTCCAGATCCACCACCAATTCCAATCGTGTGGACGAGGGAAAGAATTGTTGCGGCACGAAACGAAACAGCGCGACTGCCATGAACAAGGCCACCGTGGTGATCGTAATCACACGCACACGATGATCCACGCACCAGGCGATCCATCCACGCAATCGACGATAAAAACGCGTGTCGTAAGGGTCGCCATGCCGTGCGGTGTCCGGCGCAACCAATTCACCGAGCCAGCGCGGCAGGATCAACGCGACACGCTCGCGCGCCAGGTTCCAGCGGCTCTCGCGTTGTTGCCGCGCGTGCTCGGCGGCATCGGGCAATAGCCGGTCGCCCAGGAACGGAATGAACACCACCGCCGCGATCCAGCTCAACAACAACGCGATGGTGACGACCTGGAAAATCGAACGCGTGTATTCGCCAGTGCCCGACAGCGCCGTGGCGATCGGCAGGAAACCTGCCGCAGTCACCAAAGTGCCGGTGAGCATCGGAAACGCGGTGCTGGTGTAGGCAAAGCTCGCCGCGCTCAGGCGGTCGAAGCCCTGCTCCATCTTCACCGCCATCATCTCCACCGCGATGATCGCGTCATCGACCAGCAGGCCGAGCGCGAGAATCAACGCGCCGAGCGAAATCTTGTGCAGGCCGATGTCCAGGTAGTACATCGAGGTGAAGGTCATCGCCAGCACCATCGGGATCGACAGCGCCACCACCAGACCAGGACGCTTGCCCAGCGAGAAAAAACACACGAGCAAGACGATCACCACCGCCTCGGTGAGCGACTTGACGAATTCGCTCACCGAATTGCGCACCGCCAGTGGCTGATCGGATACCTTGCGCAGGCTCATGCCCACCGGCAGAGTTTTTTGCAGGCGCGCGAATTCGGTTTCGAGTTTTTCGCCCAAGCCGAGAATATCGCCGCCAGGCCGCATCGCGACCGCGATGCCGATGGCGTTGTCGCCCAGAAAACGCATGCGCGGCGCGGCCGGATCGGAGAAACCACGCTTGACCGTGGCGACATCGGCCAGCCGGAAACTGCGGTCGCCGGCGCGAATCGGGAAGTTGCGGATTTCCTCGACGCTCTTGAAGCCGCCGGTCAAACGCAACTGGATGCGATCGGTCCCGGTTTCGAAAAAGCTCGCCGGCACCACCGCGTTCTGCGCATCGATCGCCTGCTGCACCGCGCTCATCGGAATGCCCAGCGTGGCGAGCTTGGTGTTGGAAAGCTCGATCCAGATTTTTTCGTCCTGCAAGCCGATCAACTCGACCTTGGCCACATCGGGCACGCGATGCAGGTTGAGCTCGATGCGCTCGGCGTAGTCCTTCATCGTGGCGTAGTCGAAGCCCTCGCCGCTGAGCGCGTAGATATTGCCGAAGGTGTCGCCGAACTCGTCGTTGAAGAACGGCCCGATCACGCCCTGCGGCAGCGTGCTCTGGATATCGCCGACCTTCTTGCGCACCTGATACCAGAGCGCGGGAATATCGCGCGAGTGCAGCGCGTCTTTTGCCACGAACTGGACCAGAGATTCGCCGGGCCGCGAGTACGAACGGATGAATTCGTACTCGCCGGTTTCCATCAATTTCTTTTCGATGCGATCGCTGACCTGCTGGCCCACTTCCTCGGCGGTGGCGCCCGGCCAGAAGGTACGCACCACCATGATCTTGAAAGTAAACGGCGGGTCTTCCGACTGGCCAAGGTGCTGATAACTGTAAATGCCGATCAGCGCCAGCACGACCATGGCGTACTGCACCAGCGTGCGGTTTTTCAGCGCCCACGCCGAGAGATTGAAATTGCTCATGCGGGCCGGGCTCAGTGCACTGCGTCGGGGTTGCGTTCGGCCGCGCGCGCGCCAAGCACGACCGGGCGATTGTCACGATCGATCGGCGCTACCGCCTCGCCCTCCAACAAAAGATGCGCGCCGGTGGAGACCACCCAATCGCTCGCCTGCAATCCACCTAACACCGACACACCGTCTTCTTCATACGGGCCGATCTGCACCGGCTTGAGATGGACTTTCGACGTTGCCGGATCGACCACCCAGACCGCTGATCGGCCTTTGCCCTGGATCACCGCCGACAAGGGCACGCGCAAGCGTGCGCGCTGATCGGCCTGTGCGAGCACACGCGCGCTTTGTCCAAGCTCGATATTTTCGCCATCGCCAGCGAAACTCACGCGCGCGGCATAAGTACGGGTCAAGGCATCGGCGGCCGGCGCGATCTCGCGCAACTTGCCGGGATATCGTTTGCCGGGCGCGGACCACAACTCGACCAGCAGATCGCGGCCGACCCGATACTGGGCCACGCTTTGTTCGGGAATGCTGATCGCCACTTCGCGTCCGCCATCAGCAGCGAGCACGAACACCGCCTGCCCTGCGGCCACGACCTGCCCGGCTTCGGCCAGACGCTGGGCGATGACGCCATCCTTCGGCGCGCGCAGCACTGCGTAGCCGGCCTGGTTACCCGTCACCCGCGCCTGCGCCTGCGCCTGGCGCACGCCTGCCTGCGCGGCACGGAAACTGGCCTGGCGCGCGTCATAGAGCGAGCGGCTCACCAGTTGCCGATCGAGCAGGCTGCGATAGCGGTCGAGTTCGGCCCGGGCCAGTTCCAGCTCCGATTGCGCCGACGCCAACTGCGCCCGCGCCGCTTCGTTTTGCAGATCGACATCGCTGGCATCGAGTTCGGCCAGCGCCTGTCCGGCCTTGACCCGCGCTCCGGCATCGACCAGCCGGCGCACGATCTTCCCGCCGATGCGGAAGGCCAATGGCGGTTCTTCCCGGGCATGTACTTCGCCGCTGAATGTCTGTAGCCCGGCATCGCCGCCGACAGGCTGGATAACCAGGGCCGGACGGGGTGGCTCGACCGGTTTGTCTGCGCCACAGGCGGTCAACGTCAGCGCGAGCGCAGCGGCAACCAGGCGGACCACGAGGCCGGGAGTGGACATAAGTCGAACCCAAATAATGTACTGGCGGGTATGCTATCTTTATAGAACCGAGTAGTACAATAATCGGCCATGAATTTGTCGACACCCCGCCCCACCAATCCCGGGCGCCCGAAAGATCCCGAAAAACGCGCCGCCATCCTCGAGGCGGCGGTGACGCTGTTTCTTGCGCGCGGCTACGATGGCGTGAGCATGGATGCCATCGCGCACAGCGCGGGCGTTTCCAAACTCACCGTCTATAGCCATTTCGAGGACAAGGAATCGCTGTTCGCCGCGGCCGTCACCGAATGCTGCGAGCAACAATTGCCGCACCGCCTGTTCTTCCCCAGCGTCGATCTGCCGGTCGCCGAAGCCTTGCAGATGATCGGGCGCGGCTTCATGGAATTGGTGATGGACGAGCGCGCCATCACCTTGCATCGCGTGGTGATCGGACAAGCCGGGCAAAATCCGCGACTGACCGAAATTTTCTACAGTGCCGGCGCGCGCCGAACACTGCAGGACATGGAAGACTTCCTGCGCCAGGCCGATCAATCCGGCGCCCTGCGACTACCCGATCCAGCGCGAGCGGCCGAGCATTTTTTCTGCCTGCTCAAAGGCCTTCGCCATCTGCGCGTGCTGGTCGGACTGAGCCCCAAGCCCACCCGCGCCGAGCGCGAGGCGCATGTGGATGAAGTGGTCGCGATGTTCATGCGCGCCTATGCCGCGCCCGCAGCATCGGGGCGCACGCCATGAGTTGCCGCGCCAGCGTATCGGCATGCGCCAAGACCCGGCGCGCCGCGCGCCCGCATGTCCCGGTGACTTTTGGCACTACGTGGCCATTGCGCCCGTACGCGATCCTGTCTTACCCCGAATGCCTGCCAGGCTTACAATCTGAGCCCTTTGCGTTTACCGGAACCCATTAGACATGCCGATGAATTTCGACCAAGCCCGTTTCGCGATGATCCAGCAACAGGTCAGGCCCTGGGAGGTGCTGGATCCGCGCGTGCTGGAAGCGCTCACGACCTTGCGTCGCGAAGACTTCGTGCCGCCCGCATATCGACAGATGGCTTTTGCCGACCTGCCGCTGCCGCTGGCGCATGGCGAGACGATGATGAAACCCGTGGTCGAGGGCCGGCTGCTGCAAGCGCTGGATCTGGAACCGGGCGATGAAGTATTGGAAATCGGCACCGGCACCGGCTTTGTCACTGCCTGCCTGGCGCGACTGGCGCGCGAAGTGACCAGCATCGATATCCACGACGATTTCGTGGAAGCCGCACGGCGCAGACTGAGCCAGTGCGAGATCATCAATGCCCGGCTGGAAACGGCCGATGCGATGACCTGGCGGCCGGGCCGGCAATTCGATGCGATCGCCGTCACTGGCGCGGTTGCCCGTATCCCCGAACTGTTCACCGACTGGCTCAAGCCCAACGGTCGCATGTTCGTGGTTTGCGGCTATTCTCCGGTGCAGGAAGCCGTGCGGGTGACTCGCCGCGGAGAAAACTTGCATAGCGAGAGCCTGTTCGAATCCGATATCCCCTATCTGCGTGGCGCCGAACCGGCACCGCGCTTCACACTCTGAATTGGGAACCCTCATGCCACTTCGACTTCGTCCGCTGTGCGTTGCACTGATCATTGCCGGTTTGTCGGCACAGGCCCACGCCACCGACCTGATGCAGGCCTATGAACTGGCCCGCCAAAGCGACCCGCAACTGGCCGCTTCCGAAGCCCAGCGCGGCGCACAGAACGAAGGCGTAGCGATCTCGCGCGCGGCTTTGCTGCCGCAGATCAGCGGCAATGCCACCTTGAGCAAGTCCGACTCCAACAGCAGCCAGTTCAGCACTCGGCCCAACGGCGACGGTACGGTCAGCTTCGGCCAGAGCAACAGCACCAGCGACACCAAGACCCGCAACTACACACTGGATCTGCAACAAAGCATCTACAGCCGGCGCAACTACACGCAGTTGGGTGCCAGCAAAGCGCGCGCGATGCAGGCCGATGCGCAGTACGACGACGCCAGCAACTCGCTGATCGTTCGCGTGGCCGACGCCTACTTCAATGCGCTCACTGCCATCGAAACGCTGGCCTCCTCGCGTGCACAGGAACGCGCGGCCAAACGTCAGCTCGACCAGGCCGAGAAGCGGCTGGAAGTCGGCCTGGCGCCCATCACCGACGTGCATGAGGCGCGTGCCAGTTACGACAATGCACGCGCCACCGCCATCGCCGGCGCCAACGCGCTCGACGATGCCTACGAAGCCCTGGCCGAAATCACCGGGCAACCTATTCAAAACCTCAAGGGTCTGGCTAGCAATTTCCAGCCGACCAACGACGACACTCGCACTGCCGAGGACTGGGTCAAGATCGCTTTGGATACCAATCCGGCCTTGCGCGCCAGCGAGCAGGCATTGGCAGCGGCGCAAAAAGATGTCGATAGCGCACGGGCGGGACATCTGCCGACGCTCAGCGCGAGCGTCAGCTATGGCGATCGTTCCACTTGGGGCATGAGCGGCTTCAATGGGTTCAATTTTCCGGCCACCAGCTCCGGCGATGGCACCACCTACGGCCTGCAGCTTTCGGTGCCGATCTTCAGCGGCTTCGGCACGCGCGCGCAGGTGCGTCAATCGTTGTATCGGCGCGATGCCGCCGCAGATCAGCTCGAACAACAAAAACGCGCGATCATCCGCCAGACCCGCAGCGCCTATCGTTCGTTGATCTCCGGCCAAGCCGAGGTTGAAGCGCGCCGTCTGGCCGTGGTCTCGGCCAAGGCCGCCTATGAAGCCGGTGAAGCCGGCCTCGAAGTCGGCACGCGCACCATCGTTGATGTGCTGATCTCCCAGCAGCAATTGTTCCAGGCGCAACGCGACTTCGCGCTCTCGCGCAACACCTACATGGTCAACCAGTTGCGCCTGCGCCAAGCGGCGGGAACCATCGAAACCTCGGATCTGGAATCGGTCAATCGCTTGCTGGTCGCCGACGCCAACGCTTCGCTCGACAGCGCCGATACCAATTGATCGGTGCGCCCCTCGTCACCGTAGGGTGACGATGTGGTGGGCGTAGGGTGGGCTTAAGCCCACCACGGCATGATTCACGAAACGAAGGATGATGGTCGGCGGTGCGAAGGTGGGCTGAAGCCCACCCTACGCCCACCCTACGATTTCGGGTTTCGTTTTTCCGGCAGATAGCTCTCGACCAAATCCAGCGTTCGCGCCAACGCGCCACGCTCGATCGCGATCCGCTCACGGCCGGCATCGCCACGTCGGCTACGCTCCTGCGGGTCATCGATCAATCGCAGTATCGCTTGCGTCAATGACGATGCATCGTTGACCTGCTGCACCGCGCCGACATCGATCAGCAGTTCGGCGATTTCCTGGAAATTGAACGTGTGCGGGCCGACCAGCGCCGGTACGCCAAGCGCGGCCGGCTCGAGCAGGTTGTGACCGCCGACTTCCTGCAAGCTCCCGCCGACGAAGGCGACATCGGCCGCGGCGTAGAACGACATCAACTCGCCCAAGGTATCGATCACGAATATCTCGGTCGTCGCATCTGGCAGGCCGTCCTCGCGGCGGCGGCGGACAATGAAGCCCGCTCGTTCGCTCGCGGCGGCCACAGTGGGAAAACGCTCCGGATGCCTGGGCGCCCACAGCAGCAAGGCATCGGGATGTTCGAGCAACACAGCCCGGTGCGCGGCCAGGACGATTTCTTCTTCCTCGGCATGGGTGCTCGCGGCGATCCAGATCGGCCGCTCGCCCCATTGCTTTCGCCAGTGTTCGGCCTGCTCGATGATGCCGGGATCGATCGGCAGGTCGTATTTGAGATTGCCGGTGACATGCACGGCGGATTTGGGCGCGCCCAACTGCCGGTAGCGTTGCGCGTCGGCCGGTGATTGCGCCGCAACGAAATCCACACCCGACAACGCGCTACGCACCAACGGCGCGATCGGCCGGTAGCTCTTGAGCGAACGCTCCGAGAGCCGGGCGTTGGCGATGATCACCGGCACCTGACGCCGCTTCAATTCGGCAAACAGGTTGGGCCAGATTTCGGTTTCCATCACCAGCGCCAGTTCCGGCTGGAAGTGCTGCATGAAATTGCGCACGGCGCCGGGCAAATCGTAAGGCAGGTAGACGTGCCTGACTGTGTCGCCCCACAGCGCGCGCACGCGCGCCGAACCGGTCGGCGTGGTGGTGGTGACCAGCAGGCATCGGTCGGGATGGCGTGCCTGCAAGGCCGCCACCAGCGGTGCGGCGGCATTGACCTCGCCGAAGGAAACCGCGTGCAGCCACAGGCACCCGGAAACTCCGGTGCCACGATAGAACGCGAAGCGCTCGCTCCATCGATCGAAATACTCGCTCTGGCGCAGGCCGCGCCAGATCAGGTAGTAAAGCGATATGGGAAGCGCCAGTCGGATGGCCAGCGAGTACAGACCGCGCATTGCGCGATACGCGAGACGTTCTTGCATGGGCACAGGATAGCCGAGACCGCTAGAATCTGTCCGTGTCCGAGTCCCTCCCTTCACCTCCCCTGTCCATGCAGCATTGGCCCGCCTGGGCGGGTATCGCCTTTGGCTGGACACTGGCGCATTGGCCCTGGTGGCTGGCCCGCCGCGCCGGCAGCGTATTGGGTTGGTTGATGCGCATGACCATGGTCTCGCGCCGCCGCGTGGCCCGGATCAATCTGGCGCTGTGTTTTCCCGAGTTGAGCGCGCCGCAGCGCCGCAATCTGTTGCATGCGCATTTCCAATCGCTGGGCATCGGCGCCTTCGAATTCCTGCGCGCCTGGTGGGGCCGGTTGGCGCCATTGGACACACGCTACACGCTGGATGGACTGGCGCATTTGCAAAATGCCCAGGCCAGCGGCCGAGGCGTCATCCTGATCTCGCCGCACTTCACCACTTTGGAAATCTGCGTGCGCCTGCTGTGCCGGCATGCGCAAATCACCGGCATGTATCGCCCGCACGATTCGGCGGCGTTGGAATGGGCGGTCAAACGCGGCCGGCTGCGCTACACCCAGGCGATGTTCACCCGCGACGAACTGCGACCGGCCATTCGCCTGCTCAAATCCGGCGGCGTGTTGTGGTTCGCGCCCGATCAGGAAACGCGACGCGGCGAAAGCGTGTTCGTGCCGTTTTTCGGGCAAGCGGCCTGGAGCCTGACCTCGACTCACCAATTGGCGCGACTGAGCGGCGCGCTGGTGCTGCCGCTGTTTCACGAACGCCTGGACAATGGCCATTACCATCTGGAAATCGGCGCGCCGCTGGAGAATTTTCCCAGCACCGATGCCCTCGCCGATACCGCCCGAGTCATGGCCTTGATGGAAGCCTCGATTCGCCGCGTGCCGGCGCAATACCTGTGGATTCACCAGCGCTTCAAGCGCCAGCCCGAAGGCCGGGCATCGCCGTATCAGTAAACCGCCGGCTCGCCCGGTGGACGGGTCTTGAACCGGCGATGCACCCACAGATATTGCTCGGGACATTCACGCACGACCGATTCCAATTCGCGCATGTAGATCGCCGCCGATTCCTCGTCGCTGGCCGTGGCCCAATCCGGCCACGTGGCTTCGATGCGAAGACGATATTTTCCGGAACCGTCGCGATGAAACCAGAACGGCGACAACTGCGCTTGTCCGCGTTTGACGATCTGCGGAACGGCGGTCAAGGTCGATGCCGGCACGCCGAAGAACGGCACGAAGACATTTTGATAAGTGAAATTCTGATCGGCGCTATAGACCACCAACTGTCCCGATTGCAGCGATCGCAGCAACGCACGCATGTCCTTCTTGGCGAGCGTCGGGCCGAACACGCGCTGGCGCGCGGCCTCGAACCAGCGCTCCAGGCAAGGATGATTGTGCCGGCGTACCACCACGCGCACGGGTGTTCCCAGCGCCTGCGCCAGCAAGCGCGCGGCAAGTTCGGTATGGGTGAAATGCCCGCACAGCAACAACACGCCTTGCCCGCGCGCCATCGCCTGGCGCACATGCTCCAGACCCTCGATCTGCGCCAGCCCTTCCAACGCGCGCGGCGGTGCATACCAGGCACGACACAACTCGAGCGCGCCGGTGGCGGTGGCGATGATGTTGTCGCGCAACAATCTGGCTTGCTGCCCGGGTGAAAGTTCGGGCAGGCATAAGGCCAGATTGATCCGCGCGACGCGACGCCGCGACGCCAGCAAAGGCCAGAACATCAAACCCAGCGCGCTGCCCAGTCCAAGCACGACACGCTGCGGCAACCGGGCGATGAGCATCGCCAGCCAAGTCAGGGGCGCGATGAAAAGGCAACGCACGATCAATAATCCGGATCGTTGCGGCGCGGCGGTGCGGCGGTATCGGATCTTGTGCCATCTTTGTGCGAGCGATCGGCCCGCATCGCTTCGAGTACCTTGGCGTATTTCAAGAACACGTAAAACGATTGCGTCCGCGCCGCGAAAAAACCGGCCCAGCCGTTGAGGAAATAACGCTTGCCGAAATAAAAACGCAGGAAAATCCAGGTGGGGTACACCATCAGGCGCAGGCCGAGCCAATGCGGCGATTGTCTTGATTTGTACTTGACCAGACCGCTGGAATAGCGATTGATTTTTTCCACGCGCACAGCGAGCTGCGGTTCGCCGAAATGACGAAAAGGCGCGTCCAGGTTCAGCGCCTTGCCGCTGACTTCCGGCGCCGCATGCACCGGCACAGTATTCATGCCGCCGAGGCTTTTCCGGAACAAGCGCAACTGCCAGTTCGGCCGCGTGCCCGGATGCGTCCAGCGCCAGAACAGCCATTCCTGTCGCGGCAGCCGATAACCCGGCGCGCGCGGTGCTTGCAGTTCCGATTCAATCGCCAATCGCGCACGATCTGTCAGCGACTCGTCGGCATCGAGCAACAAGATCCAGTCATGCCGCGCCTTGTCGATGGCCGATTGCTTTTGTGCGCCATAGCCCTTGAACGGTTCGACGAACCAACGCGCGCCATGACGTGCCGCGATCTCGTGCGTCGCATCGGTCGAGCCCGAATCGAGCACCACGATTTCATCGCAAAACGACAGGCTCGCCAGGCAGTTTTCCAGCGTGCCGGCGTTGTTGAGTGTCGTCACGACCCCGCTAACTGGGTGTTTTCGCATCGTCTTCCAGCGCGAACAAGCTTCCGGCGAACAAAGCCAGCAGCAACAAGAACACACCGCCCCAGAAAGTGGAATAGAAGGCCAGGTGCGTGTTGAGCGGAAACACCGCTACGCCCAGCGCCAGCGCCGGCACCGCCGCGCGTTTTCTCGACTCGGGCATGGCCCAGCGCCAGGCGCGGGTCGCCAGCGCCAGGCCCATCAACCACAACAGCAAACCAATCGTGCCGGTCTCGCTGAGCACTTCCAGCACGATCTGGTGCGCATGCAGTGCACCGCCCTCGCCGTGGCTCAACCAGCGATCGTCAGCCCGCGCGTAGTGCGCGTACTCGTCACGGAACCCGCGCACGCCCACACCGTTGATCGGGTGGTCGGCGATCATTCCCGATGCGGCACGCCAGATACTCAGACGGCCCGACAGCGCTTCGTCCAGGCCCGCAGTATCGCCACTGAGAACGGCCATGCTGCGTTGGATGCGACTGGCGAATTGCGGAGAAAAACTGAACGCCAATACCGAGACCAGCGTGACTCCCGCGAACAGGGAAAGCAGCAGACGTTTTCCACCGAAGCGCCGCCAACCGCTGACCGCCAGCACCAATCCGAAAACCAGCCAGGACGCGCGCGAACCAGCCAGCAAAATGACCACGCCAAAAACGATGGCGGTCAGCGTCCAGCCCAGTCCATCGAATTTGCGTGCCGCCGCAGCCAATGCAAAGGGCGAAAGCGTCGCCAATACCAACCCGAGCTTGAGATTGTCCGCACCGAAAATCCCGCTGAGCCGGTCCGAAGAATTGGAACCGCCCAGACTCCAGCCGGTGAACGCCTGAAGCAGGCCATCGAGCGCCCAGAACAGGGCGATCAAGCCGATGCCGGTGAATACGATCTTGCGCCCGCGCCGTCGCGCCACCGCCATCGCGGTCAACCAAAGGAAGGGTAGATAGCGCAAGTCCACCAACACTTCGCGCCAGGCGCGTTGGCTGTCGATGGCATCGATCGCCGAGACCAGCTCCGGCAGCCAATAGCACAGGAAAAGCGCGGTGATCAGCGCCCATGCCTCACGGCTGAGCAAAGCCATGCCATCGCGAAAACGCCGATAGACCAAGATGGCGATGCTGGCGGCGGCACCCAGACCCAACACCAACTCCGACAAACCGACCGTCGGCCACAAGGCCACGAACGCCAACACCGCATAGGGTGTCCATTGAAAGCCCGATGCGTCAGACGACGAGTGATTCATAGACCTTCAATATTTTGTCCTGCATGACCGTCAGAGTATCCGGCATCGGTGGAATGACCGGGCGCGGATTGTTGAGCAACTCCAGCGCACGCGCCAGCAGTGCGGCGTGATTGCCTGCAATGACGGCCCCTTGCGGGAAAAGCCGGCGCAATTGTTCGCCCACACCGCCCAACGCCCAGCCCAGCACCGGCCGGCCAATCGACAAGGCTTCGAGCACGGTGCGGCCGAATGCCTCGGGACGCTCGGAAAGCTGCAAGACCAGATCGCTCTGCGCATAAGCCAGCGGGATATCGCCGCGCGGCGCGCTGATGGCCAGGAACGGTGCGACCCCAAGCGATTGCGCGAGTGTTTCGAGCTCGCGCACATAATCCTCGCGTCCTCGCTCGCGGGTGCCGAGCAGCCACAGCCGTGCATCCACACCCTGCGCACGAACCGCCGCCAACAACTCGATGGCAGCGGCATGGCCTTTCAATCGCGTGCCGCGTCCGGGCAACAGCAGCAATTTTCCGCCCACCAGCGCAGGGAATTCGGACTCCCAGCGCCGACGCCAATCCATGTTCACGCCCTGCCCGTGTTCGAAAGCCTTCGGGCTGATGCCGCGCTCGATCACGACCAGTTTTTTCTGGTCGGTGCGCGGCCATTGCTTGAGCACATGATCGCGCACCGTTTGCGAGACACAGACCACCCGCTCGCCACGAGTCATCACGCTCGAATACCAGCCCGGCGAATTGAGCCCATGCACGGTGGTGATGAAATGCGGCCGGGGACGCTGGCGATAGCCGCGCAAGGCAAGCAATCCCAGCCAGGCCGGCAGGCGCGAACGCGCATGGACAATGTCGGGCCGCAGTTCGGTGAACAATCGGCGCAGGGAAAACACATGGCGCAAGGTCAGCAGCGACTTCTTGCCGATGTCCAGATCGATATGCTCGCTACCAGTGCGCAGCAAGCACTCGACCAGGCGTCCACCGGCGGATATCACGATCGAACGATGGCCTGCGCGTACCAGAGCCTCGGCAACTTCCAGCGTGGACCGTTCGACGCCGCCGCTTGCCAATGCCGGCAGCAGTTGCACTACGGTCAGATGGCGTCTGTCCAGGATTCTGCCTCAGTCCTTGAGCACGAATTGCGCGCCGCAGTAAGGGCATTTGGCCGAGCCTGTGGCCTCGATCGGCAAATAAACGCGCGGATGCGAATTCCACAACGCCATCTCGGGCGTCGGACAGCTCACCGGCAGATCGGCACGCGAGACTTCGTAACGGCGCTCGGTATTGGCCGGTGTGGACTCAGAGGACGACATGGCTCGCTTCCGGACAGGACAAGCACGTATTTTACCCCGCCTCAGCTATCCGGGGCGAGCACGCGAGCATCTGTTCAGGCTCGCAAAGGGATAAGCAAAACTCGCCTGCGCCCGGCAGTCATGCCGGGCGCCTGGACAATTACTTGGCTTTGGCTTTGGCTTCGGTTTCCGCCTGGGCCTGCTGAGCTTCCATGGTGATGCGCAAGGTCACGGCATCGCTGACGAACGGAACACTGTTGGCCACGCCAAAATCCGAACGCTTGATCGTGGTGCTGGCATCGAAACCCACCGCCGGGACTTTCTTGGCCGGGTGCACGCCGATCTTGTTGATCGTCACATCCAGCACCACCGGCTTGGTGACACCGTGGATGGTCAGATCGCCGGCGACCTGGAGCTTGTTCGTGCCCGCCTCGGTCACCTTGGTGCTGTTGAAACTGGCGGTCGGGAATTTCTCGGCATCGAAATAATCCGCCGTGCTCAGATGCTCGTCGAGCTTGGCCACGCCCGTGCTCAGGCTGGACATCGGAATCTGCACCTGGATGTTGGAGCTGACCGGCTTGGCCGGATCGAAATCGAACTTGCCGCTTACTTGGTCAAACCGACCGGTGATGTTGGAAAAGCCCAGATGGTTGTAGGTGAACAACACCTGGGTGTGGCTGGTGTCGATGTTGTAGCTGGCCGCTTGCGCCGAGGCGGCGAAGCCCAGACCGAGCAGAACGGAAAGAACAATACGCTTCATGCAAATCTCCTGATTTTTCAAAACTCGCTTGTCAAAGAATGCGGCAGGCCTGATCGAAGGCCAGTCGCGGGGAACGCGGGAACAACGCACTGGTGTCGCCATGACCCAGGCTGACCAGAAAATTCGACTTGATGGTGGTGCCTGCGAAAAAAGCCGCATCGACTTTCGCGTTGTCGAAGCCCGACATTGGCCCGCAATCCAGACCCAGCGCACGCGCGGCCAATATCAGATACGCGCCTTGCAAGGTCGCATTGCGAAACGCGGTGGTGTCGATCAAGGCCTGATTGCCGACGAACCAGCTTTTGGCATCGGTATGCGGAAACAACTCCGGCAGTTTCTCGTAGAACGCGTAATCGGTGGCGATGATCGCTGTCACCGGCGCCTTCATGGTTTTTTCCAGATTGCCTGTACTCATCGCCGGCCGGAGTTTCTCCTTGGCTTCGGCGCTTTTGACGAACACCACCCGCGCGGGCGAGCAATTGGCGCTGGTCGGGCCCCATTTGAGCAGTTCATACAATTGATGCAATTGTTCGTCGGTGACTGGCGTGTCGAGCCAGACGTTGTGGGTGCGGGCGCTGCGAAACAACTGGTCCAGCGCAGCCGCGCCGATAGGTTCGGACATCGTGTTCTCCAAAAGGCCGCCACGGCGGCAGATCCAGCAAAGGCCAAGTGTACGGGCGCGGCCGCTGCAACGCAGCCGGACATGCGCAACGGATCGTTGTTGGGGGCGCAACGCGGGCCTGTTCATCGGCCTTCACCGATGCTGCGGCAGCGCCTGCGCGCCCGCCGGGCGGAGCGATCGAGCTGATAAGCTCACACCCTGGCACGCATGAAACCGGCCGGAACGATGTTCGAGCGCCCCGCGAAATGATTCCCGACGCACCTTGCTGGGTGATGCATGACGGCGCCGCCGGCAATTGCCGCCAGGCCTTGGCTTTGGCACAAGCACTGGAAATGCCTTGCCTCGAATGGACACTGCATCTGCGCGCTCCGGCGCGTTGGTTCGCGCCCTGGAAAATCCCGGGCAGCGCCCGCGCGTTCAACAAGGAATTTCTCGCCCGACTCGATACCTCGCCGCCGCGACTGGCGATCGGCTGTGGCCGCCAGGCGGCATTGGCGACGCGGCTGGCTCGCGACGCCGGAGCGAAGGCCGTGCAAATCCTCAACCCGCGCATCGACCCGCGTCACTGGGATCTGGTCATCGCGCCCGAGCACGATGGATTACGCGGCGAGAATGTCATCGCCATGCTCGGCAGTCTCAATCCGGTCGATGCCGGTTGGCTGCTGCGAGCACGTTCGGATTTTCCCGAACTCGGGCAACTGCCCAGCCCGCGCATCGCCGTGCTGCTGGGCGGGCCGACGCGAGCGACCACTTTCGATTTTCAGGCGATCGAGAACTTGATCGTCAAACTCGACCATTGGCGAGCCGTCGATGGCGGCAGCGTGATGATCTGCGGGTCCCGGCGCACGCCGGAAATTTTTCGCCAGCCAATACGCGAATGCTTTCGCCAGACGCCAGGGATCACCTGGATGGACGATAGCGACGGACCCAATCCGTATGCCAGTGTGCTGGCCTGGGCCGACCGCATCGTCGTCTCGCCCGATTCGGTGAACATGATTTCCGAAGCTTGCGCGACTTCCGTGCCGGTCTGGATCGCCGAACCCGAACGCGCCAGCGGCCGGGTGCGAAAATTCATTGCCCAGCTACAGGCATTGGGCCGAGTGCGTGCGTTGGAGCGCGAACCGGAAAATTTCCCGGTATCGCCCTTGGACGAAACCCGGCGCGTTGCCGCGAAGGTGCGCGAAAAACTCCGCCTGATGGACCCCCGCTTCCGTATGGCCAGCGCTGCCCGAGCCAACACAAACCCGCCTCGCCATAATTCCCCATCGCCGTGAAATGCGGGAGTGACGACTATCGTGGCACGCGGTTGTGACTGCGGGTATTTGTCATCTGCTGGGAGAGATTTGTTTTGGCAAGCACTCGTCTTCTCCGCTTGAGAGATTTGTTTCGGCAAGCATTTGTTTTCTCCACTTGAGAGATTTGTTTCGGTAAGCATTTGCCTTCTCCGCTCGAGAGATTTGTTTCGGCAAGCGGATGAGTGAAAGGTAGTGGCTGCCTGGGTAGGCTTGGCATGGTCGCGATTACCGTCGCTCCTATGGCGGACGATGACTTCCATTGGGACCAGTGATCGCGATCGTCACCGCATCTACGATGACGCCGTCGCCGAAAAATCCAGCCCCTGCGCCTGACACGCGGCACGAACGGCGTGGCGTGCGACGGTGATGGCGGCATCCTCCGGGCATATGCGCGGGCGCTGATCGAGCGTGCAATCCAGGCCGCGCGTGAGCAGTGTCAGATGCGCCAGCAACAGTTCGTCGCGCTGTCCGGGCAGCCAGCCTTCGAGTGCGTCCAACTCGCGGATCAACGATGGCGTGTCGTTGATCTCGCACAAGGACTCATGCGTTGCCGCCAGCGCCAACACTTTTGCCTGCAACAAAAACTCCAGATCCACCAGCCCGCCTTCGCCTTGCTTGAGATCGAAGCGAGCGCCATCGCTGCGATCGAGTTCCTGGCGCATGCGCCGGCGCATCGCAATCACTTGCTCGCGCAACTCGGCCGGGTCACGCTCGCGCATCAATGCCTGGCGGCGCACTCGCGCAATTCCTTCCCGCAACCCATCATCGCCGGCGATGGCGCGTGCGCGCACCAGCGCCAATTGCTCCCAGGTCCACGCGCGTTGCTGCTGGTAATCGGAAAAACTATCCAGGCTCGATACCAGCAAACCCTTCGCGCCATCGGGCCGCAGGCGCACGTCCACTTCATACAAACGTCCGGCGACCGTCACCGTAGCGAGCAAGCTGACCAGCTTCTGCGCCAGGCGTGCGAAATAGCGCGGCGCTTCGAGCGGTCGCGCGCCGTTGGAGATTTCGTCGCCGCGGGCATCGTGGATGAATACCAGATCCAGATCCGAACCAAATCCCAACTCGCGTCCGCCGAGGCTGCCATAGGCAATCACCGCGAAACTGGTGCCGGGGATCGAGCCATGCGCGGCCTGCAATTCGTGCCGCGCCAGCATCAACACCACTTGCAACAATCCTTCGGCGAGCACGGCCAGTTGCCGGGAGCTTTCCAACGCCGGTTGCCGTTGCGCCAGCGTCGCCAGACCAATGCGAAACGACAGGCTTTGCTTGAGCTCGTTGAGCGCGGCCAGGGTCGCTTCGATATCGTCGTCGAGTCCTTCGGCCAGTTGCCGGATCTGCGCCAGGATCGTTGCCGCATCGGGCACCGCACCGGCAGCACGGGCATCGAGCAATTCATCGAGCAACAAGGGATGCGCGACCAGGCGTTCGGAAAGCAAGGCGCTGCGCGCGGTGACATCGACCAGGCGCGCGAGCGCCGCGGGTTGTTCTTCGAGCAAGGCCAGGTAACTGGCACGGCGCGCGATCGACTGGATCAACGCCAAGCTGCGCGGCAGCGCGGCGTCCGGCGCGGCGCTCTCGGCGCAAGCCTCGATCAGCACCGGCAACACATGATCCAGACGTTGCCTGGCACGCTCGGACAACGCGCGTATCGCCGGCGAGCGGGCGAGATCGCGCAACTTCGCATGGTGCGCCTGCGCCTGGGCGAACCCGGCATCGAGCAGCACCTGCGCCTCGCCCAGCTCCGGCAGGCCGCGCCAATATTGCTCGAGAACGCTGGCCTGCACTTTGCGCCGCCGCGATTGCAGCAAGCCGGCGAACGCTTCCGAAACCACCGCGCGATGCGCGTCGAGCTGCTGCATCATCTCGGCGGTATCGCGATAATCCAGCGCGCGCGCGATGCGTTCGCGCTGCAATGGGTTTTCCGGCAGTACATGCGTTTGCTGATCGCCCAGCATCTGCACGCGATTTTCCAATCGGCGCAGGAAGCGATAGGCCTCGGCCAAAGCTTGTGCGGTCGCTGCGGGGAGATGGTTTGCTTCGGTGAGCCTGAACAGTGCCGCGAGTAGGGACTTCTGCCGCAAGCCTGATTCGCGGCCTGCGCGAATCAGTTGCAGCGCCTGCACCAGGAATTCGATTTCGCGGATGCCGCCGGGGCCGAGTTTGAGATGCTCGGCGAATTCGCGCTTTTGCACCTCGGCATCGATCAATGCCTTCATCTCGCGCAAGCCGTCGAGCGCGGTGTAGTCGAGATAGCGCCGGTAGACGAACGGCCGCAAAGTTTCCAGCAGACGCTCACCCGCAGCAATATCGCCGGCGACCGGCCGCGCCTTGATCCACGCGTACCGCTCCCAATCGCGGCCTTCGCGCTGGTAGTACTGCTCCATCGCGGAAAAACTCAGCGCGATCCGGCCCGAGGCGCCGAACGGACGCAAGCGCAGATCGACCCGATGGCAGAAGCCCTCCGCCGTCACTTCGCCGAGCAGTTGCGCCAGACGCTGGCCGATCCGGGTGAAGTAGGTCTCCACGTCCAGCGCACGCGCGCCCTGCGTTTGCCCGTGTTCGGGAAAGGCGTAGATCAAATCCACATCGGAGGAAAAATTCAGCTCGCCACCACCAAGCTTGCCCAAGGCAAACACCACCAGTGATTGCTCGGCGCCCGATTCGGTACAGGCCGCGCCGTGCCTGGCGCGGAATACCGCCGTGATCGCCGACAGCGCGACAGAGAGTGCCTGCTCGGCAATCGTGCTGCTGGCGGCGAGTGTGTCCTCGATGCCATCCAGATGCTGCACATCGCGCCAGATCAAGCGCGTCGATTGCACCACGCGCCAACGCCGCAGCAAACCCGGCCAGGCCGCCTCGTCATCGGCGGGCAAATCGGGCGGCGCTTGCGCGGATTGCGTCAGCACATCGCACGCATGCGGCTGGCGGCAAAGCGTGTCGATGGCAAAGTCGCTGGCCAAGGCAAGACGGGCGAATTTCGCTCGCGATTCCGGATCGTCCAGCAGACCCGGACGCACCTGCTCCAGGCGCGACAGCGCGCGCTCGACGAGCGTGGACAGCGCGGAATCGAAATCAGCGGACATGCGTGGATTCTGGCATAGCGCAGTGCAGCGAAAACCCGCTCACCGATGGCGCTCGCCGATGTCGTCGGCCAACGTCCGCGCTGCCAAAAGAAAAGCCCGCAACGTCAAGCTGTTACGGGCTTTCCGCTCCCTCCCCCGGAAGCTGGGGACATGCTCGCCTGAAGCGGCCGTCAATGCACGTTGCAACGCACCATTCAAAGCACCCACGCCGTCACCAGGCCCAGGAACGTGCCGATGCTGAACACATCGACGATCGTCGTGAGGATGATGCCCGAGGCCATGGCCGGGTCCGCGCCCAATCGCTTGAGCACCAGCGGAATCGTGCTGCCGGCAACGCCCGCCACCATGCAGCTGGCGGTCATCGCCAACAAGGTGATCGCGCTCAAATACAGCGGCGAACCATTTTCCGGATGACGGCCGGCGACGATGTACATCGCCACCGCGGCCAGCGCACCGACAATCAGCCCGTTGACCAATCCAAGCAGCGCCTCCTTGCCGATCAGTCTCGCGATTTTCAGATCATCGAGTTCACTCAGCGACATGCCGCGCAGCATCAAGGCCAGGGACTGGCTGCCCAGATTCGCGCTTTGATTGCCCAGCACGGGCAAGAACATCGCCAGCAACACCAGCTTGCCGATGGTGTCCTGAAACATGGCGATGACCGCGGCGGTGACGAAGACCGTCATCAGGTGGATTTGCAGCCAGGGCTGGCGGAACTTGAAGCTGCGCAGCCAAGGCGAGGCCAGCCGCTCTTGCCGCTCGACGCCGACCACGGCGCCAGCCTGCGCGGAGGTCTCGAAATTCTGTTGCTCGAACAAGGTCTGTCCGCGCACCTGTCCCACCAGCGTGCCGTCCTGCTCGCAAACCGGATAGGCCGGATAGTGGCGGGCCACCACTTCGCGCATGGCCTGGGTCAAGGTCATTTCCGGTCGCAGGAAGAACGGCTCGCGCCGCATCACTTCATCCAGGCTTTGATTGCGTTCGGCATACAACAGTTCGCGGAACGCGGTCACGCCGATCAAACGGTTCCGGGCATCGACCACGAACAAATAGGCGAGCGTGCGCTGTTGGCGGATCGTATCGCGCAATACATCGATCGCGGTGGCAACACTGGTGCCGGTGCGAAACACCGCAGGCGGATCTTCCAGCAACCGGCCCACACTGCCTTCGGGATAGCGCAGGCCATCCATCCAATCGGTATTGCCTGGCGCCGCTTCCAGGACCTGCGAACGTGTCTCGTCGGACATCGCTGAAAGAATGCTGTTGGCCCGGCCCGGCGGCAACGCGGCAAGGATTTGCGCCACCTCCGCCGCGTCCCGCTGATCGAGAGCCTCGATCGCCGTCAAGACATCGAGGGCAGCGATCTTGTTTACCAGCGTTCGAGCTTCGGACGACACGGGATTCCCTGACGATTTGCAGTCGACCGGCATAGCGTACCCGACACACTCGCCGGAAAGTTAGTCATGGCGCTGTTTCGGCCCATGCAAACAGGTATTCCGATGCGGCAAGCCGCGCTTGTGGCTGTATCCCCGGCCAAAAGAACGGTGGTATCGGGTTTGCGTCATTGCACGAAAAAGCCCCGCCGAAGCGGGGCTTTCGATACAACAAGATGGATTCTGATTTGCCGGATCGAACGGCCGAAGGCCCATCGAACCGGCCAACGATCGCCGCGCCTTGCGACGCGGCAAGCGTCGAATCAATAGTCCATGTGGTTCATGCCACCGTGGCCACCGGCGCCCATGGGCTCTTCTTTCTTGCCGGCGTCGGTCACCATCGCTTCGGTGGTGATCATCAGGCCAGCGATCGAAGCGGCGTTCTGCAACGCGGTACGCGTGACCTTGGTCGGGTCCAGGATGCCCATGGCCAGCATGTCGCCATACTCGCCGGTCGCGGCGTTGTAGCCATAGTTGCCAGTGCCTTGCTTGACCTTGTCCAGCACCACCGACGGCTCTTCACCGCAGTTGGTGACGATTTCGCGCAGCGGAGCTTCCATGGCGCGCAGCGCGATGGTGATACCGTGGTTCTGGTCTTCGTTGGCGCCCTTGAGCTTGCCGATGGTCTGCAACGCACGAACCAGGGCAACGCCGCCGCCCGGAACCACGCCTTCTTCCACCGCAGCACGGGTAGCGTGCAGGGCGTCTTCGACGCGGGCTTTCTTCTCTTTCATCTCGACTTCGGTAGCAGCACCGACCTTGATGACCGCAACGCCGCCAGCGAGCTTGGCAATGCGCTCTTGCAGCTTCTCGCGATCGTAATCGGAAGCGGCTTCCTCATACTGCGCCCGGACTTGCTTGATGCGCAGCTGGATGCCATCGACCGCACCGGCGCCATCGATGATGGTGGTGTTTTCCTTGGTGATCTGAGCCTTCTTGGCGCGACCCAGATCCTTGATCGTGACCTTGTCCAAAGTCAGGCCGACATCTTCGGAAATCACCGTGCCGCCGGTGAGGATGGCCATGTCTTCGAGCATCGCCTTGCGACGGTCGCCGAAGCCCGGAGCCTTGACGGCGCAAACCTTGACGATGCCGCGAATGGTGTTGACCACCAACGTCGCCAGCGCTTCGCCTTCGACATCTTCAGCCACGATCAGCAGCGGCTTGCCGGCCTTGGCGACGGCTTCGAGCACAGGCAGCATTTCGCGCACGCCGGTGATCTTCTTGTCGTGCAACAGGATGAACGGATCGTCCATCTCGGTGGCCATCGACTGCTGGTTGGTGACGAAGTACGGCGACAGGTAGCCGCGATCGAACTGCATGCCCTCGACCACGTCGAGTTCATTTTCCAGGCCCGAGCCGTCTTCCACGGTGATCACGCCTTCCTTGCCGACCTTGTCCATCGCCTTGGCGATCAGCTCGCCGATGTTCTCGTCGGAGTTGGCCGAGATCGAACCGACCTGAGCGATTTCCTTGCTGGTGTCGCACTGCTTGGAGAGGTTCTTGAGCTCGGCGACAGCGGCGGTGACCGCCTTGTCCATGCCGCGCTTGAGATCCATCGGGTTCATGCCGGCAGCCACGGCCTTCATGCCTTCGCGGATGATGGCCTGGGCGAGCACGGTGGCGGTGGTGGTGCCGTCACCGGCGGTGTCGGAAGTCTTGGCGGCGACTTCCTTGACCATCTGCGCACCCATGTTCTCGAACTTCTCGGACAGTTCGATTTCCTTGGCGACGGACACGCCGTCCTTGGTGATGGTGGGGGAGCCGAAGCTCTTGTCGAGCACGACGTTGCGACCCTTCGGGCCGAGCGTGGCCTTGACGGCATTGGCGAGAATGTTGACGCCGCGCAGCATGCGGACGCGGGCATCTTCACCGAAACGAATATCTTTGGCAGCCATTGTTGTTACCTCGAAAGCGGGAATCGAAAATGGGAAATGGGTAGTCGCGACGCGGCATCAGTGCCGCAAGGTGGCGATCAACCCAGGATGGCGAACACGTCGTCTTCTTTGACGATCAGGATATCGACGCCGTCGAGCCTGATTTCGGTGCCGGCGAACTTGCCGAAAACCACCTTGTCGCCAACCTTGACTCTCGGGGTCCGCAGCGACCCGTTGTCGAGCGTCTTACCCTCGCCCACGGCGACGACTTCACCCTTGAGCGGTTTTTCGGTGGCCGAATCGGGAATGACGATTCCGCCAGCGGAAACCTTCTCTTCTTCCATACGCTTGATGACCACGCGGTCGTGGAGCGGCTTGATGTTCATGCTTACCCTCTATTGGCTTGTGAATCAAATAGTTATGTTGTTACCGAGCACCTTTGTTAGCACTCGACCCCAGTGAGTGCCAATACTAGCGCACAAATATGGCGCAAAGGTAGCGCCACGGTCGTTTCTTGATGGGGCCGGGGCGAAAGGTTTCAAGAGCCCCGCTACCGGCTCTCCCCTGGCACAGCCGGTCTGACACAATTGCGCGGCACCGGAGGGGTGCTTCATTCATCGCCCAGACTTGGGCATCTAGGGGAGAGGTTCAATGCGGTTTTCAAACAAGGGGTTCAACCGGATTCTCGGTGCGGCGCTGGCGGCTGGCTTATGTGCCAGTGCGGCGCAGGCCGAGGTTTTCATCAACGAGTTGCATTACGACGACGCCACCGCCAGTGGCGATACCGGCGAGCGGATCGAGATTGTCGCCACTGCCGGCGAAACGCTCAGCAACTACCGCGTCTATCTTTACAACGGCACCAGCACGCCGAGCGCGGCGACGTCCTACGACAATGATCTGGTCCCGGCCGGCAGCAATGTCACCTGTGGCGGCACGGTGCGGATCGCGGTGGTGAGTTATCCGACCAACGGCATCCAGAACGGCGGCAACGACGGCATCGCCCTGGTCGATGGCAGCGGTGCGCTGGTGCAGTTCATCAGCTACGAAGGCGCGATCACCGGCTCCGGCGGCCCTGCCTCGGGCAAGGTCAGCACTAATCTTCCGGTATCCGAAACCAACAGCACCGCCGCCGGTACGTCTTTGCAACTGGGCGGCAGTGGTAGCGGTTCGGCCAATTTCACCTGGAAAGCTTCGGCCACGCAGACCTTCGGCACCTGCAACAACGGCCAGACCTTCAGCTCGCCCAATCCGCCACCCACCGTGACCTCGACCACGCCGGTCAACGGCGCCACCGATTTCCCGGCGGCCGGTGATTTGCAGGTCAATTTCAGCGAGCCGGTCTCGCTTGCGGCGGGCGCCTTCACTTTGCAATGCGCGGTGTCGGGCAATGTCGCCCTGACTTATCCCAACAGCGGCAGCGGCTTCGTGATCTCGACCAACACTGCGTTGCGCGGCGGCGAAACCTGCGCGTTGACGGTCGTGGCGGCCAATGTCACCGATACCGGCGGTGCGAAGCTCGCGCAAAACAGCGTGATCAATTTCACCATCGCCAATGCAGTGTCCGGCTACTACAGCCACGTCAACACCTCCAGCGCCGAGCAACTGCGCTGCTCGCTGCACAACACGATTCGCGGCCACACCGCCTATCCCTACAGCAGCAGCGGCAACACCGATACCTGGGCCATCCTGGAAATCGCCGATGAAGATCCCAACAACGCCGGCCGCATCCTCGATGCCTATCGCAACCGCAGTTACATCAAAGTGACCGAACGCGCCGGCTCCGGTTCGGGCCTTCGCTACAACCGCGAGCACACCTGGCCGAACTCGCTAGGCTTCGGCACGCCCACCGGCAACCTGGGCCTGCCCAATTCGCCGTACACCGACACGCATATGCTTTATCTGACCGACTCGGCCTACAACGCCGACCGCGGCAACAAGCCGTATGCCGATTGCACCCTGGCCAGCGGTTGCAGCGAACGCAGCACCGAGGTCAACAACGGTGCCGGCGGCGGTAGTGGCGTGTATCCGGGCAATTCCAACTGGGTCAAATCACCCGATGGCAACGCCGGCTCGTTCGAAGTCTGGGGCAAGCGAAAAGGCGACATGGCGCGCGCGGTGTTGTACATGGCCATCCGCTACGAAGGCGATCCGAGCCCGGTCACTGGACAATCCGAGCCAGATCTGGAACTGACCGATGTTCGCAGCAAGATCGTCATCACCTCGTCCTCGCCCGCCTACATGGGCCTGCTGTCCACGTTGCTGGCCTGGCACCAGGCCGACCCGCCGGACGCCGCCGAACGCGCCCGCAACGAAGTGATCTTCAGCTTCCAAGGCAACCGCAATCCGTTCATCGACCATCCGGAATGGGCGACAGCCGCCTTGTTCAACTCGGCAAAGCCCGCGAGCTGCACGATGAACTGAGCCAGTTCGCATTACTGATATGCGGCACAACTACAGCGCCGGGGCGAAAGTCTCGGCGCTGTTTTTTGTCGGGGGCGAATTGTTGCCCGCAACATGACTGTGTCTGCTGGGAAACCTGAAGCGAAGAAGGCGTAACGCCTGAATTAAGCCGAGCCACGAAGCGGCTTCGGCTTGAATGAGTAAAAAGGAGACTTCCCACTTCCGCGGCCAAGCCGCGTCGGCATCGAGTGCCATGATTGTGCTGCGACACAACAATCAACGAAGGAGAAGTCTCCCATGCGCACTATAACCATCGGTGTGGATCTGGCAAAGAATGTTTTTTCGGTCTGCTCGGTCGATGCCAGCGGCCGGGTTTTGCAGCGCAAGGAACTGCGGCGTGACGGTTTTTCGGTGTGGCTCTCACAGCAACCGGCAGGAACCGTGGTGGCGATGGAAGCCTGCAGCGGCGCCCATCATTGGGCCCGCCGTTGTCTCGAATGTGGATTGCAACCGCGACTGATGGCCGCCCAGTTCGTCACGCCCTTCCGCAAGAGCCGCACACGCAAGAATGATCGTAACGATGCCGAGGCGATCGCCACGGCAGCACGGCAAGGCAACATGCGTTTCGTGCCGGTCAAAACGGTGGAACAGCAGGCCCGACTGGCCTGGCACCGGGTCCGCGAAGGGGACAAAACCGAAAGCCTGGCCGTGAGCAACCGCTTGCGTGGCTTGTTGGCCGAGTTTGGTGTGGTGGTGGCCCAAAGCGATGCCGCGCTTCGTCGCGTGTTGTCGGACCTTGGCCAACACGCCTTGCCGGCCTCGTTGATCGAGCTGCTGGGCGATCTCAACCGGCATTGGCACCAACTGCACGAGCGCATCGCGACCTGTGACCGGCGCATTGCCGCGCACGCCCAAGTCGACGAACGATGCGTTCGCGCCCAGGCGATCATCGGCATCGGCTCCCTCACCGCCGATGCGATGGTCGCCACGGTGGGGTCCGCGCAGGAGTTCAAGAACGGCCGGCAGCTCAGTGCTTGGCTGGGTTTGACGCCGACGCAGCACGCCAGTGGCGGCCATGATCGCTTGGGCCACATCAGCTGTCGCGGGGATGCGTATTTGCGCACGCTGTTGATCCAGGGCGCGCGAAGTAGTTGGCAGCGTGCCCTGGCCGTGTCCCGCGAGAAAGCCACCCCCGAACAGATATGGATAAAACTACTGACCATGCGGCTGCCGTTCGGAAAACTGGTGGTGGCTATCGCCAACAAGCACGCACGGCAATTGTGGGCGATGCTGGCGCGAGATGAATCCTATGACGCCCACGCCTGGCTCAAGCATCCGATGGTGCAGCGAGCGGCCAGCCGGTGATCGACAAGCAATAACGTTCCACGCCAGAGCGACGCGGTAGACAACGGGTCAGACCACCCCGGAGAGAGCCTGACTAACTAGGCGGTGCCAGCACATGCGGCGGTTGATCACCCCGGCATGGGCGAAACCGATGAATGAAAGAGGCCTCTGGGTGCGGTTTATACCCTGCGTCCGGGTGAGCAAGATCACCCCACAAGACCGATTACGGAAATGCCGTCTGGCCTCCGTTGTCTCGCCTCGCACTGGCACGCGTTACATAACCGCAGTCCGACAAGGAGAAGGATGAAGCAACCGCCTAAAGCTAAGGCAAGAGCATCATGCGCTTGGGGTTGACGGAAAGCTCCTTACGGAATTGTTAGGTGTCGCCCTTGATGCGGTTACCATTTTGGGTAGCTACGATTGATGTTGGCGGTGAGTTGTTCCAGCTCGATAAGAGTGTAGGCTCCGACACTTGTCTCGAAGCATCCTGCGGGGGATATCCCAAGCAGGCCACACGAGGCTCCAAGTTGGCTGCTTTTTCCGGAACAGAAAATGAGCACCGTATCTTTCGGGGAGCGTGCCCGCGACTCACTAAAATAAAGCCGATGATCGCCGGAGCCATCACTGTACGTATCCACGTAAGAATATCCATCGCGATAAGGCTTTGCTTGATCCCGCACTGCAGCAAGCTCCTGCGCGTTGTGCTCTCTGAAACCGCAGATAGTGGCAGTAGGTTTACCAAATAAAACAAAAGAAGGACTCTTATGGCCCGGTACGGCAATTTCTTGAATTTGGGTATCGTCGTGATCATCAACGACGCTATCGGGTGCTTGGCTGCAAGCCGTGAGCAATGAGAAACATATCAGGACAAGCAGCTTGCTCATGAGCCTCATGCGGCACCTAAATACGATTAGACCCCACAATAGGGTGCAGCGCGGATTCTGGGCATGCTGGCGGAAACCCGTCAATCAGACTTTTCCTACAAAAACCCGCGACTTGCGCCGATGATGCAGATGCGGCCGGGATGAAACATCGAGGGTGTTATACGGCGAGGAGACCAAAATTCCTGCAGCCATCTCCAATTCGCCCAACCCGCCTCCAAGGCTTCGGCTCTTCGACGAAGTTCGACGCAGGCTGCGGTTGAAGCACTACAGTTTGCGTACCGAGCAGGTCTATCTGTACTACTGCATTCGCTGGTGTCAGATAAAACAGCACTCGCGGTTTATCCCACATTTGCTCGGCCCAGCCCAATCCGATTATTTTCATTGCGCCCTCGACCAGAAATGGGGCTTGGCCTGACGAATTCCTGGTCCGCCCCCCATAAACCACCGGTTCGCCCCATTGGGGTGAACTTCCCGGGATAATGGGCGTCGAAGCGGGCGGCTGGGTGGCCCGGCCTTCCGGTTTCCGTTCACGTGCGCGCCGCTCCGGCGCGCCATGAGAGAGATGCATGAAACGAGTTTTCTTGTGCTTGTTGTTGGCCTTGTCGTGGTTGCCGCAAGCCCAGGCCGTCAGCGAAAAAGATCTGTTGCCGGTCGATGAGGCTTACCAACTGAGTGCCACGGCGGTCAGCCGCGATCGCATCGAATTCACCTGGAAGATTGCGCCGGGTTATTACCTGTATCGGCATCGATTCGGCGTGCAGCCGGTGGACGCGGCGCTGCGGTTCGATCCCTTGCAGTTGCCGGCCGGAAAAAAACATCACGACGAATTCTTCGGCGATGTCGAAACCTATCGGCAATCGGTGACGGCGGCGCTGACCGGCTTTGCCACCGGCGCGGCCGATTCGGTCTCGCTCAAGATCAAGTACCAGGGCTGCGCGGACCTGGGCGTGTGCTATCCGCCGCAGACGCGAACCTTGACGGTGGCTTTGCCGATCGCTGCCTCGGTGGTGACGAGTTCTCCTGCATCTTCAACTTCGTTCGACAGACTCGGAAACGATCAAGCGCCGCTCGTCGACCCAATCGCCAGCAGCAATCCACTGGCGGCGCTGAGTGACAATCCATCCGGCAATTTGCTGGGCGCTCAGGACGCACTGCCCGAGGACCAGGCATTCCGCATCGAGGCCATCGCCAATTCACCGGCCGAGCTGCTGGTGCGAATGACACCGGCAACGAATTACTACCTATATCGCGACAAGACTTCCTTCCGATTGATCGATGTCGATGGCGTGACGCTGGGCGCGCCGCGCTGGCCGGCGGGCAAGGACTATCGCGACGAACACTTCGGCCAGGTCGTGGTGTATTTCGACGCGGCGGATATCCCGGTGCCGGTGCTTCGCAGCGACACCTCGGCGCAGACGATCAAGCTGGAGGCGAAATTCCAGGGCTGTCTGACCGATGGCATCTGCTATCCGCCGATGACACGCATTCTGGACGTCGCCTTGCCGGCGGGCGTGGGAGCGGTCCAGACGGCCACTTCAGAAACCGCCCTCGCCAGCGTTGCAGGCGGCGCGATGAGTTCTCCGGGACTGCTGCTGGCGCTGTTGCTCGCGCTCGGCGGCGGCCTGATCCTGAACCTGATGCCGTGCGTGTTGCCGGTGCTCTCGTTCAAAGCGCTGGGCTTGGCGCAAGGCGGCGAAAGCCATGCCCGGGCGCGCTCACATGCACTTTGGTACACAGCCGGAGTGCTGGCCAGTTTTGCCTTGATCGGCGCTTTGGTGATGGGCCTGCGCGGCGCCGGCCAGGCGCTCGGCTGGGGCTTTCAGTTGCAGCAACCGTGGCTGGTGGGCTCGCTGGCTTTGTTGATGTTTGCGATCGGCTTGAGCTTGTCCGGCGTGGTGCAATTCGGCGCGGGGCTGGCCGGCGTGGGTCAGTCGCTGACGCAAAAATCCGGTGCGCGCGGCGATTTCTTCACCGGCGTGCTGGCCGTGGTGGTTGCCAGCCCCTGCACCGCGCCGTTCATGGGCAGTGCGTTGGGTTATGCCTTCACCGCTTCGGCGGTGCCGGCGATGCTGGTGTTCCTGGCCTTGGGTCTGGGTCTGGCGCTGCCGTTTCTGCTGATCGGTTTTGTTCCGGCCCTCGCCGCACGCCTACCCAAGCCCGGCGCGTGGATGGACACACTCAAGCAGTGGCTGGCATTCCCGATGTATCTGACCGCGATCTGGCTGGCCTGGGTATTCGGCAAACAGCGCGGCGTGGATGCGTTGGCGCTGCTGCTGATCGGCGGCGTCGTACTTGCCTTGGGCTTGTGGTGGTTCGAGCGCCAGCGCTATGCCGGCGGCCTGCCGAAAAAAGTGCTCGCCTATACCTTGCTCGCCTTGTCGATCGGCATTTTCGCCGCTTCCGTGCGGTTGCCGGCCGAAGCCAAATCCACGACGGCCGCGACCAGCGAAGATATCGTGCCCTACTCGGCCGAGCGTCTGGCAGCGCTGCGCGCCGAGGGCCGGCCCGTGTTCGTGGACATGACCGCCGACTGGTGCATCACCTGCAAGGTCAATGAGAAAGCCGTGCTCGATACCGCGACGTTCCGCCTGCTGCTCGCGCGCACCAACGCGGTCTACATGGTGGGCGATTGGACCAACCAGGACGCCGAGATCAGCAAGTTCCTCGATCAGTTCAACGCGCCCGGCGTGCCCTTGTACGTGGTGTTCCCAGCCGATGGCGGACCGGGGAAAAAGCTGCCGCAATTGCTCAGCCAAGACATCCTGAAGCAGGCGCTCGAATCGGCGGTGAAGAAATGATCGGCTGGCGGCAATCGCTGCCGATCCTCGCGGCGGCGCTGATCGCTGCGGGCCTGGGCTTGGCCGCGAGCGTGGCCATGTATGGTCCTGGCCCCTTGCTGCGCTCGCCGTTTGGGCAACATGCGCTGGGCTGGTTGCTGGAACCGGACGCGCCCCCGGGTCTGGTCGTCATCAAACCCGGCGAGCCGGTACCGGCCTTCGCCTTGCCGGCGCTGCAAGGCGCCTTGCCGCAATTGCCCGTTCCCGGCCAAGTCACCTTGATCAATTACTGGGCCAGTTGGTGCGAGCCGTGCCGCGAAGAATTTCCGCTGCTCGATGCCTTCGCCCGAGAGCAGGAAGCGAACATCGTGCAAGTGACCGGCATCGCCCTGGACGAACGGGCCGATGCCTTGAAGTTTTTGCAGCAGCAATCGGCGAGTTTCCCCATGCTGCTCGAATCCCCCGGCCTGCACGACAGTTCGGCGCGCCTGGGCAATACTCAGGGTGTGCTGCCTTATTCGGTGCTGATCGGGGCCGATGGCAAGCTGATCGCCCGCCGCTTCGGAGCGTTCAAGAGCATGCAGGACCTGCGGCAATGGGCGACGCAAAAGCTTTAGACACTGTTTTAACAACAATCAAACAGTTGCGATCTACCGACAAAACGCCGGCATCGTCTGGACAACACGCGGTCAACTAGGTAACACTGCCTCCCCCCGCGGGAGACATCGGTGGCCAAAATTCTCGTTTTGCACGGACCTAACTTGAATTTGCTCGGTACTCGCGAGCCGGGTATCTACGGCCACGCCACGCTCGCCCAGATCGACGCGCAACTGGCCGCCCGCGCCAACGAGGCCGGCCACGCGCTGGAATCGTTCCAGTCCAATGCCGAGCACGAACTGGTCGGCCGGGTTCAGGCGGCGATGAACGATGGCACCGAATTCATCGTGATCAATCCCGCCGCGTTCACCCACACCTCGGTCGCCCTGCGTGACGCCCTGGCGGCGGCACGCATTGCCTTCATCGAAGTGCACCTGTCCAACCCGCATGCCCGCGAACCGTTCCGCCACCATTCGTATTTCAGCGACCTGGCCAGCGCCGTGATCTGCGGGCTGGGCGCGCACAGCTACTACGCCGCGCTCGAACAAGCGCTGCGCCATCTGCACCAGCGCCAGCCGTCCGCTCCCCTTCAAGCCGGCCACTGAGCCGCCCCTTCCCTTCGAATACTCCCAAGACGAGGCCTCCATGGACCTTCGCAAAATCAAAGCGTTGATCGATCTGCTCGAAAAATCCAATCTCGCGGAACTGGAAATCAAGGAAGGCGAGGAATCGGTGCGCCTGGCGCGCCACTCGCACCTGGCACCCGCGGCCGTCGCGCCGGCGCCCGCGCATGTCGAACTGCCGCGGCCGGCTCCGGCCACGCATGCGGCCCCGGCCGCTCCGGCGACAAACAGCGAATCGCACAGCGGCAAGAGCGGCAAGGACATCCCCGACGGCCACATGATCCGTTCGCCGATGGTCGGCACTTACTACGCTTCGCCCAATCCCGATTCCTCGCCGTTCGTGAAAGTCGGCCAGACCGTCAAGGTCGGCGAAACGCTCGGCATCATCGAAGCGATGAAGATGTTCAATCCGATCGAGGCCGATGTCTCCGGCACGGTGCGCGCCATCCTGGTCGAAACCGGCCAGCCGATCGAATTCGACGAGCCGATGTTCGTGATCGGCTGATTCGGACGATCAATGATCAGCCGCCGCCATTGTCCCGGCCATCGGACTGGCGACCGCCTTCCACCGGCCTTCGATCCGCGCAAGCCAACCCTGCGAGCCCTCCGCCATGCTCAATAAAATCGTCATCGCCAACCGCGGCGAAATCGCACTGCGCATCCTGCGTGCCTGCCACGCGCTGGGCATCAAGACTGTCGCCGTCCACTCCACGGTCGATCGCAACCTCAAGCATGTGGCGATGGCCGACGAGTCGGTCTGCATCGGCCCGGCACCGTCGAGCGAAAGCTACTTGAACATCCCGGCGATCATCGCCGCGGCCGAAGTCACCGACGCGCAAGCCATCCATCCCGGCTATGGCTTTTTGTCCGAGAACGCGGATTTCGCAGAGCGCGTGGAATCGTCCGGCTTCATCTTCATCGGCCCGACCGCCGAAGTCATTCGCCTGATGGGCGACAAGGTCGAGGCGATCAAGGCGATGAAAGCCGCGGGCGTGCCCTGCGTGCCCGGTTCCGGCGGCCCGGTCGGCGATGACGGCGACGAATGCCTGCGTATCGCCAACGACATCGGTTATCCAGTGATCATCAAAGCGGCCGGCGGCGGCGGCGGTCGCGGCATGCGCGTGGTGCGCGAGGAATCGGCGCTGCTGTCTTCGATCAGCACCACCAAGGCCGAGGCCAAAGCCGCGTTCAGCAATGACATGGTGTACATGGAAAAATTCTTGGAGAACCCGCGCCACGTCGAGATCCAGGTACTGTCCGACGGCCAGGGCAACGCCATCCATCTGGGCGAACGCGATTGCTCGATGCAGCGGCGCCATCAGAAAGTCGTTGAAGAAGCGCCGGCGCCAGGCATCACCGAAGAACAGCGTGCGCGGATCGGCAAGGTCTGCGTCGATGCCTGCATCCGCATCGGCTATCGCGGCGCGGGCACGTTCGAATTCCTGTACGAGAACGGCCAGTTCTATTTCATCGAAATGAACACCCGCATCCAGGTCGAACATCCGGTCACCGAGATGGTCACCGGCGTGGATCTGGTGCGCGAACAATTGCTGATCGCCTCCGGCGAAAAACTCAAATTGCGCCAGGAAGACATCGTCATGCGCGGCCACGCCATCGAATGCCGCATCAATGCCGAAGATCCGGAAACCTTCCTGCCCAATCCCGGCCTGATCAAGCATTTCCACGCGCCCGGCGGCCCCGGCGTGCGTGTGGATTCGCACATCTACGAAGGTTACAAAGTGCCGCCCAACTACGACTCGATGATCGGCAAGCTGATCGTGCACGGCAACACGCGCGCGCAGGCAATCTCGCGCATGAAGGTCGCGCTCTCGGAAATGATCGTCGATGGCATCAAGACCAATGTTCCGCTGCAACAGCGGATCATGTCCGACATCGGTTTCCAGCACGGCGGGGCGAACATCCACTATCTGGAAAAACGCCTGGCCGAGCGCAAGGAAAAAATGATCGGCCTGGCCTGAGCGATCGCGCCAGCCGGATTCTCCGTTTCCCGAATTCCGATCGTCCATCGCGAACCCAACGACGCAAGTCCGCTCCCGCACCGTGGAGCGATTCGCGCCGAGTGCGGCAATGCGGCGTTTTCAATGCAAGCAGGCCACAGGCATGAACAAACAAGCGCACTTTTCCATGATCCGCGATTTTCATCTCGCCGATTGGTTCACCATCGCCAATGCCCTGTGCGGCATGGGTGCAATCCTGGCGGTGATGGCGTTTCTGGATCGGTCACAGCCCGACGGCCTGTTGCTGGCGGCGCTGTTGATTCCCGCGGCATTCGTGTTCGACGTGCTCGATGGCCGCATCGCCCGCTGGCGGCAAACGCAGTCGGCGCTGGGCCGCGAACTCGATTCGCTGGCCGATGTGATCTCCTTCGGCGTGGCGCCGGCGGTGCTGGCTTACGGCGCGGGCATGAACGGTTTCTGGGATTGCCTGGTACTGGTTTACTTCGTCGCTTGCGGCGTCAGCCGCCTGGCCCGTTTCAACGTCACCGCCGAGACTCTCTCGGCCGGCACCGGCAAGGTGAAGTATTTCGAAGGCACGCCCATCCCCAGCAGCGTTTTGCTGGTGGGCCTGCTCGGCTTCGCCGCCTGGCAGGGCCGCATCGATAATGCGATTTACCTGGGCCAGATGACACTCGGCCCGTGGCAATGGCATCCGCTGGTGTTGTTGTATGCGCTGTCGGGTTCGCTGATGATCAGCAAGACGCTGCGCATTCCGAAAATCTGATGCCATCGCGGCAATCACCCCGCGAGTGAAAACGGTCACGACAATCCCGATGATGATAATGGAAGGTTCTACAATCCTTCGGCAAGCGCAGAACCAGAGGGATCGAATGCAATGAATCGCAGCTTCCAGAATTTCTTCCTCCGCTTCCCGTTGCGCTTTTTGCGTCCTTCGCGGACAGGATGATTTTCGTATGAAAAACCTCGCAAGCTTTTAGTCCCGAGTCCCGAGTCCCGAGTCCCGAGTCCCGAGTCCCGAGTCCCGAGTCCCGAGTCCCGAGTCCTCATCACTTCCTCAGAACCCAACCATGCCCTGGCTTGAACTTTCACTACGCTGCCCCGCCGCCGACGAATCGCGGCTGGAAGCGGCGCTCGAAGACCTCGGCGCATTGTCCGTGTCGTTGATGGATGCGGCCGATGCCGAAAACGAAAAAGCGATTCTCGAACCCGGCGTCGGCGAAATTCCGTTGTGGCCGGAAGTGACGTTATCGGCGCTGTTCGAGCGCGATGTCGATGAGCAATTGCTGCTGCATGCGCTGGAGGCCTACGACGAACGGATCGATCTTTCCACGGCGAGTTTTCGCGTGGTCGAGGACCAGGATTGGGAACGCGCGTGGATGGACCAATACCGGCCCATGAAATTCGGCGCGCGGACCTGGATCATCCCCTGGAACATGCCCGCGCCGCCCGAAGCCGAGGGAGGCGCGATCGTGCGCCTGGACCCGGGCCTGGCGTTCGGTTCGGGCACGCACCCGACCACCGCGCTGTGCCTGCAATGGCTCGATTCGCTCGATCTGCGCGGACAAACCGTGCTCGATTTCGGTTGCGGTTCCGGCATCCTGGCTGTGGCCGCGCTCAAGCTCGGCGCCGCGCGTGCGGTCGGCGTCGATAACGATCCGCAAGCGCTGTTGGCCAGCGCCGACAATGCACTGCGCAATGGTGTCGGCGAGCAGCTCACCGTGTCGCTGCCGGAAAATGAAATCGCCGCGCAATACCCGCTGGTGGTCGCCAACATCCTGGCATCGGCGCTCGATGTTTTGGCCGACACGCTGGCCGCGCGCGTCGCACCGGGCGGTGCGATTGCACTGTCGGGAATCTTGCACGGGCAAGAGACGGCATTGCTCGAACGCTATGCGCCGTGGTTCGAACAACTCGAAGTTACCCGGCTCGACGATTGGATGCGCATCACTGGCCGACGCCGCCATTCCGATCCGTTATGTTGAGCGCATGAATTTGCATTCTCCCGATTTCATTCAGCCCAGTGCCGGCCCGTTCATCACGCGCGGCACGCTGTGGCTGTGCCTGGCGGCAGCGGCGCTCACACTTGCCTTGCTGTTGCAGATCGCCGTCGCCGATCGCGCGCGTCTGGCCGCGGACGCGCAATGGCGTCCGCGCGTGGAAGGCATTTGCAATTGGGTCGGCTGCACGGTGCCGGCCTGGCACGAACCTGCCGCATTTCATGTCATCGCACGCGAGATTCGCCCGCATCCTTCGGTGCCCGGTGCACTGCTGGTGACTGCAAGTTTCCGCAACGATGCGAAATTCGCCCAACGCTGGCCGCAACTGCAACTATCGCTGGCCAATCTCGATGGCGATTCGCTCGGCCTGCGCCGATTCACGCCACGCGAATACCTGGGCGGAGAACCCGCCAGCGCGCTGATCGCACCGGGGCAATCGGCAAGCATCACCCTGGAAATTCTCGATCCCGGAAAGCGCGCGGTCGCCTTCGGATTCGATTTTCGATGACGCATTTCTGTTCGCGAATACCGATCCAAGCACGCGTCCGCCATGCCGACGCGCGAAACCGTGAACGCCATCGACGATCGCGCGCGCGATGCGCCATTGTCGGCAACATTTTTTTTATTTCTGCTTGGCGAGCAAGGTTTTTGACAGTTACACTCGCTTCTCCCCTGCCCTGAAGTTCCGGCGCGCTGCACGGAAGCGGCCACATCTTCTGGAGTTACCTGTTCGTGAACAATCTGCACGTCTTGAACAATCTGCACGTCCTGCGCGCAGAGCCGGCGCCGCTCTCGCATCCACAACCTGCTCTGCGCGATTACGTCGCCAAGGCCGTGCGCCGCTACCTGATGGATCTGGGCGAGTGCGATACCAACGAGTTGTATGACATCGTATTGCGCGAGATCGAAGCGCCGATGCTCATCGAAGTAATGCGCCATTGCGAAGGCAATCAAAGCCGCGCCGCCGCCACCTTGGGCCTGAATCGGGCCACGTTGCGCAAGAAGCTCAAGGAATACGGCATTAGTTAATAAAACTATGATTTATCTCAGCCGCTCGTTCTCATCTCGAGTCCGGCCGGAGATATCCAGTCGGCAATAAGTCAGGGGCTCGCCGAAATCCGCGCCGCGCGCACTGCGGGCCCGCATCGGAAATGGCACAACAACCGCGCTGACCGGAACGATCGCCGATACGATCGTCAATAAAGGCTGACGTTTTCCACCGGCATTCCCTGACCCATTCCTGGGCGCGGCCGACGCTCGCCGGACGATGGCGACGGCTATAATCTCGCCTCCGCATCGAGGTGAGCCCATGTCCGCAGACCGTCAGCCCGTGCGTCGGGCGCTGTTGTCCGTATCCGACAAAACCGGCGTGCTGGATCTAGCACGTGAACTGGCGGCCCTGAACATCGAACTGCTTTCCACCGGCGGCACCGCGGCGTTGCTGCGCGAGGCCGGCATCGCGGTTCGCGATGTTTCCGAGGTCACCGGTTTTCCGGAAATCATGGCCGGACGGGTCAAGACCCTGCATCCGAAAATCCATGGCGGTCTGCTCGGCCGCAGCGGCACCGATGATACTGTGATGCGCGAACACGGCATCACGCCGATCGACTTGCTGGTGGTGAATCTTTATCCGTTCGCCGCCACCATCGCCAAGCCCGATTGCAGTTATGACGATGCCATCGAAAACATCGACATCGGCGGCCCGGCGATGCTGCGCGCGGCGGCGAAGAACCATGCCCGCGTCAGCGTGCTGGTCGATCCCGCCGATTATCCGGTGATGATCGCGGCACTGAAAAACGGCGGCACCGATGCGGCCGAACGCCGCCGGCTCGCGGCCAAGGCCTACGCACACACCAGCGCCTACGACGGGCAGATCGCGCAATGGCTGTCGCCGCGCGCGCAAGAACCGCAAACGCCGGAAACCTGGCCGCACACGCTGCATCTGTCGCTCGATCTGTCCACGCCCTTGCGCTATGGCGAGAATCCACACCAACGCGGCGCGCTGTATCTGGAGCATGGCGCGGCGACGGGAATCGTCGCGACCGCGCGGTTCCTGCAAGGCAAGGAACTGAGCTACAACAATCTCGCCGATGCCGATGCCGCGCTCGAATGCGTCAAGGTCTTCGAGCAACCTGCCTGCGTCATCGTCAAGCACGCCAATCCCTGTGGCGTCGCGCTCGCCGACGATCTTTCCACCGCTTATGACCGCGCCTTCGCCGTCGATCCAACCTCGGCCTTCGGCGGCATCATCGCCTTCAATCGTCCGCTCGATGCCGACACCGCCGCGCGAATCCTCAAGCGGCAATTCGTCGAAGTCGTCATCGCACCCGCGATTTCCGACGAGGCTTTGCTGCATTTCGCCGGCAAGCCTAATGTGCGCGTGCTCGCTTGTGGTGAGTTGCCCGCACGCGGCGAAATCGTACATGCGGAAAAACCTTCAGCGACCGCCGATGTCGATTGGTCGCGAATGCATTACCAGCGCATTCGCGGCGGCCTGCTGGTGCAGGACGCCGACACCGATTCGCTGACCGCCGCCGATTTGAAAATCGTCACTCAGCGCACGCCCACGCCTTCGCAGATGAGCGATCTGCTGTTCGCCTGGAAAGTGGCGATGTTCGTCAAATCCAATGCCATCGTCTATGCCAGCAATGCACAGACCATCGGCATCGGCGCCGGTCAGATGAGCCGCGTGGTCAGCGCCAGGATCGCCGGACTCAAGGCCGAGGAAGCGGGCCTGACGGTGCCCGGTTCGGTGATGGCCTCGGATGCGTTCTTTCCGTTCCGCGATGGCATCGATGCCGCGGCCAAGGCGGGCATCGTCGCAGTCATCCAGCCGGGCGGTTCGATGCGCGATGCCGAATCGATCGCCGCCGCCGATGAACATGGCATGGCGATGGTGTTTACCGGGCGGCGGCATTTCCGTCACTGACACATCCTCGCACTCGCACCCTTCTTACTGCCGGTCCATTCATGTCCCCTTCCTATCGCAACAAACCAGAACCCGCCGAACCGATGTTTCGCTACGTGATGTGGTTTGTCGCAGCGTTTTTCGTCACCGGACTGCTGGCCGGCATCGTGCAGATGGTGTTGCCGAAGTCGACGCTGGTAAGAATCATCGGCGGCATCGTGATCATCTTCGCCAGCGCCGAATTCGCACGCCGGCGTTTTCTCGCCGACTACATACGCCCGCTGCGCAGCAATGAAAGTTGGCGTCTGTTCTGGGGGTCGGAACTATTCTTGCTGGTGTTTTTGTCGATCGTGCTCGTGATCGCCATCCGCTTCGGCAATGCCAATCCTTTCGCATTCCGGAAAGTCCCCGAAAGTATCGGCTTGCTGATCGCCGCTCTCTCCTGCCTGATGTATTCGCCGGTATTGTGGATCTCGTACTGGTTGCTCAATGGGCGCGCGGCGGCCAACGCCCCGAAGACGGTCCAATTACAGCAACGCATCAAGATTTTGGTGATCGGCTCCGGCGGACGCGAACACGCATTGGCCTGGAAACTCGCCCAATCCAAACGCGTCAGCGAAGTGCTGGTCGCTCCCGGCAATGCCGGCACAGCCCGGGAAATGAAATGCCGCAACGTCGACATTCCCGCGACCGATATCGATAGCCTGCTGATGCTCGCCAAGCGTGAAAGCGTGGCGATGACCGTGGTCGGCCCCGAAGGTCCGCTGGTGGCCGGCATCGTCGATCGGTTCCGCGCCGCGGGCCAACGCATTTTCGGGCCGAGCGCCGCCGCCGCCCAGTTGGAAGGTAGCAAGGCGTTCGCCAAGGATTTCCTCAAGCGGCACGGCATTCCCACCGCGCACTATCAAGTGTTCACCGATGTGGACCCGGCGCTGGCCTACGTGCGGGGGAAAGGCGCACCGATCGTCGTCAAGGCCGATGGCCTGGCCGCGGGCAAGGGCGTGGTGGTGGCGATGACACTCGATGATGCACAAGCGGCGATTCAGGACATGCTCGGCGGCAACGCTTTCGGCAGTGCCGGGTCGCGCGTGGTCATCGAGGAATTTCTCGATGGCGAGGAAGCCAGCTTCATTTCGATGGTCGATGGCGATACCGCGCTGCCGATGGCGACATCGCAGGATCACAAGCGCGTCGGCGACGGCGACACCGGCCCGAACACCGGCGGCATGGGCGCGTATTCGCCGGCGCCGGTGGTGACGCCCGAGGTGCATGCGCGCGTTATGCGCGAGATCGTCGAGCCGACGATCAAAGGCATGCGCATCGATGGCCGTCCGTTCACCGGTTTCCTGTACGCCGGCTTGATGATCGACAAGACCGGCGCGCCCAAGGTCATCGAATTCAATGTGCGCTTCGGCGATCCGGAAACACAGCCCGTGATGATGCGCCTGCAATCGGATCTAGCCGACCTGCTCGATGCGGCGATCGACCGGCGCCTGGACGAGACCGAGGTTCGCTGGAATCCGCGGCCGGCGCTGGGCGTGGTGATGGCCGCAGCGAATTATCCGGGCACACCGAAAACCGGCGACCGCATTCTCGGTCTCGACATGCCGCAACCGATCGGCAGCAAGGTGTTCCATGCCGGTACCAAAGCGGTCAATGGCGATGTGCTCACCGCCGGCGGACGCGTGCTGTGCGCTTGTGCACTGGGTGATGACGTGGCCGAAGCACAGCGCCTTGCCTACGAGGCGGCGGCACAGATTTCCTGGGATGGCGAATTCCATCGCCACGACATCGGCTGGCGCGCCATCGCCCGCGAACGCGGCTGAGCATCTCCCCGTAGAAGCGATGGCAATCGCGACTGCCCGCTTCCGCAGGAACAACGGAAGTTGCGACCGGAGGTTGCGATCGCCCCGGCCTTTGGTTTTCTTTCGAGAGATTTGTCTCGGCAAGCAGATGAATTGGAGGCAGCGACTGCCGGGGTAGGCCCTGTCGCGATTTTCATCGCTCCTACAATGGCGACCTGTCGAGACTTTCGTCGCTCCTACTGCGGCGGCCTCGTCGCGATTTCCATCGCTCCTACCGCGGCGGCCTGTCGCGATTACCATCGCTCCGACCACGACGTCCGCTCGTGATTTCCGTTGCTCCTATGCGTGACGACGCTCTGCTAGTCTTTGCCCATCCCCCGAGTCCGGAACCGGCCGATGGCGCACAACCAATTCGCATTGCTCGGCACGCGGCGCTTTGCGCCTTTTTTTGTCACTCAATTGCTCGGCGCGTTCAACGACAACGTTTTTCGCAATGCCACCTTGGTGCTCATTGCCTTCCAGATGGGGTTGAGCACCCATCAAGTCACGCTGTACTCCAACCTCGCGCCCGCACTTTTCATCCTGCCATTCTTCCTGTTTTCCGCCACCGCCGGCCAGTTGGCGGAAAAATACGAAAAAACCCGGATCATCCGCGCGGTCAAATTGTTCGAGATCGTGGCCATGTCCGTGGCCGCCTGGGGTTTCTACGCGCACCATGCCAGCTTGTTGCTGGTGGTGCTGTTCTTGATGGGCCTGCATTCGACGGTGTTCGGTCCGATCAAGTATTCGATCCTGCCGCAGGCGTTGCATCCGGAAGAACTGGTCGGCGGCAATGGCTTGGTGGAATCGGGCACGGCGCTAGCGATTTTGTTCGGCATGATGCTGGGCATGAGTCTGATGGGCGTGCCGGGCAACGGCCCGCTGCTGGCGTCGATCGCGGTGCTCGGCATTGCGGTCGTGGGCTATGTCGCCTCGCGCGCGATTCCCTCCGCACCGCCCACCTCGCCGCTGCTGAAGATCAACTGGAATCCGATCACCGAAAGCTGGCGCGTGTGCAAGCTGTGCGCCAAGCAACGGACGGTGCTCAATTCGGTGCTGGGCATTTCCTGGTTCTGGTTCCTGGGCACGGCGCTGACCGCGCAACTGCCCAACTACGCCAAGCTGCACATGGGCGGCGGCGAATCGCTGAACCTGCTGGCGCTGGGCGTGTTTTCGGTCGGTACCGGCATCGGTTCGTTGCTGTGCGAAAAATTGTCCAGCCGCACAGTGGAAATCGGCTTGGTACCGCTGGGCGCGTTCGGCGTGACGGCTTTCGGCATCGATCTGTATTTCGCACGCACCGGGCTGGCGTCGAGCACCGGGCTGGATATTCTCGGCTTCGTGCAATCGGCTGGCAGCCTGCGCATCCTGCTCGATTTCATGATGATCGGCGTGTTCGGCGGCCTGTATCTGGTGCCGCTGTTCGCACTGGTGCAAAGCCGCACCGCCAAGAGCGAACTCTCGCGCGTGATCGCCGGCAACAACATCCTCAACGCCTTGTTCATCGTCGCGGCGGCGGTGTGCGGCATCGTCTCGCAACAGGTGCTGGGCTGGAACATTCCGCAGTTCTTCCTTGCCGTGGCCATCCTCAATGGCCTGGTGGCGATTTATATCTTCACGCTCACGCCGGAATTCCTGATGCGCTTCATGGCCTGGGCCTACGTCAAGCTGATGTACCGGGTGAAGATCACCGGCATCGAGGAACACGTGCCCGACGAAGGTCCGGCGTTGCTGGTGTGCAATCACGTCAGCTACATGGATGCGCTGGTGATCAGCGGCGCGGTGCCGCGGCCGATCCGCTTCGTCATGTATTACCGGTTCTTCGATATTCCGGTGCTGCGCTGGATCTTCCGGACCGCGGGCGCCATCCCCATCGCCGGCAGCAAGGAAGATCCGCTGCTGATGGAAAAAGCATTCGCCGAAGTCGATGCCGCGTTGGCCGCCGGTGAGCTGGTTTGCATTTTCCCCGAAGGCGCCTTGACCCGTGACGGCCAGATCGCGCCATTCCGACGCGGTATCGAACGCATCCTGGCCAAGCGCGCCGTGCCGGTGGTGCCGATGGCGCTCAAGGGCCTGTGGGCGAGCATGTGGAGCAAGCGCGATTCGCGCCTGGGCCGGATGCGGGTACCGAGACGTTTTCGCGCCGCGATCGAAGTACAGGCCGACGCGCCGGTGCCGGGCGAACATGCCACGGCGCAAATGCTGGAAACGAAAGTCCGGACTTTGCGTGCGGAGTGGGTTTGATTGTTGGTCGAACCATGAACGGAGGAATCGATAATTCAAAAACCTTGCAGGCTCTTCGATCTTTCGATCCTGCGATCCTTCGACAGGCTCAGGAGGATCAGAATCAGGGCGAACGGGTGAAGTAATTGGAGTTGCTCCAAATCTTCTTCCGCTTTCCTTCACGCCTTTCGCGTCCTTCGCGGACAAAAATCAAAGGCCCGTAAAAATCTCGCAATCTCCTGTCGCCGCCATCGTTCCTATAGAAAAATTCGCAAGCCTTTAGTCCCGAGTCCCGAGTCCCGAGTCCCGAGTCCCGAGTCCCGAGTCCCGAGTCCCGAGTCCCGAGTCCCGAGTCCCGAGTCCCGAGTCCCGACTAATTCACGAACCCCGCCACCACGAACAGCGCCAGCACCGCCAGCCACAGCAGCAACACACGCCACACCAAACTCATCGCATCGCGCAGTTCCAGCAAGGCCGGAGCCTGCGCCGGGCCATCGATGGCGTAGGCGTCTTCCTCGATCAACTCGCACACCACGCTGGCGCGCGCGGCGTCGCCGAGAAAACCGATATCCAGACGGAAGCCGCCATTGGCATGCCAGTCGCGCCAAGCGGCGAGCACACTGTCGAAGTTGGCCGCCAAGGCCAGGGCGAAGGTCATCAGATGCGCCACCGGCCAATTGAGCGCGGCGATCAACCAGCGCGCCGCCTGCCCTTGCGATGACGGCAATACGCGTTGCGCCTCGCCCTGGGCGCTCAGTGACGCCAGCCGGTAGCCAATCGCCCCAGCCGGACCCAACAACAAGAACCAGAACAACACGCCGAACCAACGCCATAGCGCGCAGCGAAACACCGCCTCGACCAGCGCCGGGCCTTCGATGACCGGCTCGCCGCCTTCGGGAAACAATGCCACCGCCGCAGCGCGGCGCGCATCAGTATCGCGAGCCTGGATCACCGCATCGACATCCAGGTCCAGATCGCGCGGGCCCCAGGTGTAGACCAGTGCCGCCAGTGCGAAGACAAACAACGGCAAACCGAACCAGTGATCGCCAAGCACGTATTGCACCGCCCCCACCGCCAGCACCGGCAAGCCAACGCCGATCAGCAAACCGAACCGCCCGCTCCAGACACTCTGCCCGCCGAGCGATCTTCCGAGGAATTGAAGCCATGCCACGAACCAGCCATAGCGGCGTAAAGCCAGCAGACCGGGAGCGACATGCCCGAGCACCAGCGCCAGCACGACGGCAATAAGTGTCAGGGCCATGTCCACTCTGGAAAGAAGTGAGTTGGCCCGATTGTAGTCCGAAACAAACCGCCCGGACTCAGTGCGCGGCCAGCCAGTCGTCGATCAGCCAGCGCGAAATCGACAGGCGCGGCGAGATCCTCATTTCCCCGGCGGCGATTTTCTCGCGCAACTGCGCTGCCGAAAACCAGCGCGCGTCCTGCAGCTCCGCGCCCACTTTGACTGGCTGCTCACGCGCCAGCGCATGAAAACCCAGCATCAATGCCGACGGAAACGGCCAGGGCTGCGAGCCAACATAGCGACAGTCGTGAACGAGCACGCCGGCTTCTTCCATCACCTCGCGCACCACCGTTTGTTCCAACGATTCGCCCGGCTCCAGGAATCCCGCCAGCACCGACCATTGCCTTTCCGGCCAACTGGCCTGGCGGCCGAGCAGCAAGCGCTCGCCATCGCTCACCGCCACGATGATCGCCGGATCAGTGCGCGGGTAATGTTCCAGGCCGCACTGGGCGCAACTGGCGGTGAACCCGCCGCGAACCACCATGAGCGCCTGGCCGCAGCCGCCGCAGAATTTGTTGCGTTGCTGCCAATGCAGCAGCGCCCGGGCCTGGGCGAAGATCGAAGCATGCGCGGCCGGCCATTGCACGGCGGCGCTGCGCAAATCCAAGGCAGGACCCGGCAAGCTGCTCAAACGCTCGGCTGGCAGCGCGAACCAGGCCTGTTCGCCATCGATGCCCAGGAAACTGGCGTCCTCGGGAATTTCGGTAAACAACTCGCCGCCGCGAGGGAATTCGGGAGTGTCGCCGCCGCCGGAAAAAATCGCCTGACCCTGGGCATCGACCAGCATCACCCAGGCATCGGCCCAGTGCCGCGACAGCACCGCCCGGTCTTCGCGCAAGTGCTCGGCGCGATCCAGGCCCGGATGTTGGAATGCGTAGTGGCGCGGGCTTTGACTCACACCGTGAAGCTGCTACCGCATCCGCAGGTGGATTTCGCGTTGGGATTGCGGATGACGAACTGCGCGCCCTGCAGGCTTTCGCGATAGTCCACTTCCGCGCCCATCAGGTATTGCAGGCTCAGCGGATCGACCAGCAAGGTCACGCCATCGCGCTCGAGCGCGAGGTCGTCTTCGTTGCGTTCTTCATCGAAGGTGAACCCGTATTGGAAGCCCGAGCAACCACCGCCGCTGATGTACACACGCAAGTTCAACGCCGGATTGCCTTCCTCGGCAATCAACGCCGCCACTTTGCTCGCCGCCGCCGCGGTGAATTCGAGCGGGTGGTCCAAATCGAGATAGCTGGGCTGGATATCCATAGGCGTCAAGTATGGACCGTTCGGACTGATTCAAGAGTGAACCCATCCATCACGCCAGTTCCGGCTCCGGTCCGGTCAGTTGCGCCTGCGGCGACGCATCGGCGTGGATCAACCGGCCGGTAATCATCGCCCCGGCGGCCATTTCCACGATCTTGTAGTGGATGTTGCCCTGAACCCGCGCATTGGCGGCAAGTTCGATGCGCTCGGTGGCATACACATCGCCGCTGAGCTGTCCGGCGATCACTGCGGCGGGTGTACGCACTTCGCCTTCGATGCTGCCTTGTTCGGCGATGGTGAGCACCGCCGCCGTGCCTTCGTTGGCGATGACTTTTCCGATGATTTTTCCTTCCACGTACAGGCCGCCGGAAAAACTGACATCGCCATGGATCACCACGCGCGGTCCGATCAATGTTTCCACGGTGTTGGTCGTGCCGCGTGCGTTCTTGTCTTTACCACCGAACATCTCATTCTCCTGTTTTCTTGGTGCTCCAGGCGAAGGCCTGGTCCACGGCGTTGCCAGCGGCGTTGAGCGAAACCCGCACACGCTGCGGAGTAAATCCCGGCGGCAGCATCACGCTGCCCTCGAGCTGCTGGAAGTAGCGAAACGAAAACGGCTGGCCGGCGGCGTTGGGAGTTTGCAGCAGATCGTCCCACTTGATGCTGCTGAGCTTGCCGCCGCGCACGCCTTCGACCGCGATCCGCATCGTGCCTTTGCTGATCGCGCCGCGATTGAGGTTCTGCGTGAGGGTGACCGTGTAATGCCAGGTGCCGCCTGCTTCGGGGGTGAACAGGGCCTCGTGGACCCGCAGCCCGTGACGCTGTCCGGTGGAACCGACCAGACGCTCGTAAAAATCCACATCCGCGCGCAGGCCGGAAATTTCCTCCTCGCGCTCGGTCAGGGTCGATTGCAGCTCGATGTTGGCGTTGCGACTGATCTGGTCGGAGCGCTTGAGCGTGGCCACCTGCTGGCGCAAGGCCTTGACCTGCGCCTGTTGCTCGCCCAGCTCCTGACTGCTGTCGCTGAGCCGGCTGCTGATGGCCGCCAGCGAAGGCGTCGCATGGTGTGTCGCCAAATACCAGGTCGCCAAGAGGCTCAATGGCCACAACATGGCCGCCGCCAGTATCAGGCGGCCGCGCTGGCTGGGACGATTGGGCACAATGACGAAGCGTTGTGAATCAGGACCGGGGGAGCTCATCGGCTCAGGATAAGGCATCTTCATCCCGCGAACGAGCGATGCGGCGATCTTGCGCCGATCATGCCGCCATTCGCGTGCGTACGTCCGCTAGATGACGTAATCCTGCACTGCAGTCGAAAACCGGCGAGCCCGCCGCGGCACGCCCGCAAACCGCAATGCCGCCAAGCGCTCAGCCGCTATGCAGGCAAGACCCGCTATACGCTGAACCGGGGATAACGACTCCAACCCAACCTGGCCATGCCCATGACCGATGCCCACCTGTTCGCCGTTGGACTGGCCCTGGCCGCATTGTCGGGCGTTCGCGCCTACTTGACGGTATTCGGCCTCGGCCTGGCCGGATGGCTGGGCTGGATCGACCTGCCGCCAGCGCTGCATGTGGTCAGCTCGCCCTGGGTGCTGGGCACGGCGGGCGCGCTAGCGGTCATCGAGTTTTGCACTGACAAGATTCCCGGCGTGGATTCAGGCTGGGACTTGCTGCAAACCTTGCTGCGAATTCCCGTTGGTGCCTTCCTGGCCGCCGCCATGCTTTCCCCGGAGGGTCACTTATCGACAGGAATGCTGGCCTCGGGTGCGGGCGCCGCCTTGCTCACCCACTCGCTCAAGACCGGCACGCGGGTGTTGATCAACGCATCGCCCGAACCGCTATCGAACTGGATCGCATCGCTGGGAGAGGATTCCGCGGCGCTCGCCGGCCTGGCGCTGGTGTTCGTCCATCCCTGGCTGGCGCTGGGTCTGATCGTGGCGGCCGTGTCGATCGGGCTGTTGCTGGCGTTGTGGATGGCACGGCGGCTGAGCCGCGTGTTGGCACGATTTCTGCACACGAAATAAGTCATGTCCACAAGCGATGCCATCATGCGTTGGTCATTGAGCGGTGCCTCCAACACCGCCCTGACAGGCTATGGCCGAGGAGGCATAATTCTCGGCTTACGGGGAGCCCTGTGATGAATCTTCACGACGAGTCCCAACTCGCCGAACACCACATCGATTTCCTGCGCCAGTTGTCCAACCGCACGGAGATCATCGGCCGCCGGCTGCATCGTTTCCTGCAATCGGGCTGGGACATCAATGGCCTTTGGCTGATCCACGCCGATGCCTCTCGCCTGGGCGAGGGCTGCGCCAAGTACGGCCTCAACGCGGCTGGCAGACACCTGCAGGCGATGGCCGGGTTGCTCAAGGACACGCTCGAACAACAAGCGCTCCCCGATAGCCATCTGGGCGAACGTCTTTGGCACTTGGTCGAACAGATCGGCGCCGTCGTTCCCCGCGTCAGCGAGTCGGCCTACGATGCCGACAATCCACGCCTGCTGGGCAACAAGAAACGCGCCGAGTTTCCACCCCCCAACTACTGGAGGCGCTGGGGAGATGGCGTTCTGTCATTTGGCGGCGAGCAAGACGATGTCGTTTCCGGATCTACCTCTCAGGACATAGGCCGTTGGGGCGAGCCAACGCAGCGCGATAACCTGACTGCGGCCAAACCACCGACCCCGCCCGACCGCCCCGCCGCGGTCTCGCGCACGCCAGAACCCCAGGATGCCGTGGCTGCCGCGGCGATTGCGCCCCTCATCCGACCGGCCGCCAAGCCCATGACTACGCCACTCAACCCATCGCAATCCCTGAGCGTGCCGGCCGGTTTTCGCATCTACCACCTCACCAGCCACGGCGCGCTTTCGTTGGAGCTCGACCAGCGCCTGGAAGCACAAGGCGCGGAAATGGAACTGCTCGAAGACGCCCAGGAGCTCAACGAGCTGCTCGGCGCGCTTCCGGCCGATCTGACCTTGATCGATGCCAGTTTCAGCAGCCAGCTCGAGAGCATCGGCGAAACAGTGCGCACGGCACGGGCACGCAGCGGCAAGCGATTGCTGTTGGTGGCCATCTCCGAGGCCGATGACATCACGCTGCGCCTGTCCGCGCGCCGCGCAGGCGTCGATGCGCTGGTGGTCGGCCCGCACAACGCCGACGAGGTGCTCAAGCGGCTGCATGCGTTGCTCGATCCCGAGCACGACTCTCCTTTCCGCATCCTGATCGTCGAGGACGACCGCAGTCAGGCGCTGTTTGCCGAGGGCATCCTGCGCAACGCCGGGATGGATACGCTGGTGGTCGTCGATGCACTGGGCACGATGCCGGCGCTGGAGCGATTCCAGCCCGACCTGATCCTGATGGATTTGAACATGCCGGGCGCCAACGGCATCGAGCTCACCTCGCTCATTCGCGAGCAAGAGGCATTCGAGAACACGCCGATCGTGTTTCTTTCCGGCGAGTGCGACCAGGATTTGCAATTCGATGCCATCGACGCGGGCGGCGATGATTTCCTCAGCAAACCCATTCGCCCCAAGCATCTGATCGCCGCCGTGCAAAATCGTGTACGCCGCCATCGCTCCCTGGAACAGCGGCAGCAAAAGCGCCCGGTCAAGGATACGGTGACCGGACTGACCCATCGCGGGGTGCTGCTCGAACAATTGGGCCAATGCCTGAATGCCAGTCCGCGCAAGGGCGGCCTGCTTTTTCTCGAAATCGAAAGCCTGGCGCTGCTGCGCGAACGCATCGGCTTGTCGGCGCTGGAACAACTGCTCGGCGAAGTCAGCCGCCTGCTCACCAGCGAATTGGGCCAGACCGCCGTGGCGCGCTTTGGCGATGGCAGTTATCTGGTGCTCGATGAGCAACGCGATTCGCCCGAACTGGACGCCCTGGCGGCGCAAATCCGCAACATGCTGATCCAACACCCGTTCCAGGCCCAGGGCCATCCGCTGCGCCTGCGCCTTTCGGTGGGCATCTGCGCACTCAAGCATGAGCTGGGCGATACCGGCGCTTTTCTCAATACTGTCGAAAAAATTGCCCGCCAGGCACGCACCGACGAGCGCGGCATCCGTCACTACGAGCCGCCGAAAGTCTCCGAAACCAGCCGCGAAGAGGCGCTATTGGCGCAAATTCGCCAAGCCATCAGCCATCACGGCCTGGAATTGCTCTACCAGCCGGTGGTCGCCGTGGCCGGCAGCGACGATTCGCAATATCAAGTCCTGTTGCGCCTGCGCGATTCCAACGGCAAGTTGCACTCTGCCGCCGAAGTCATCCCGATGGCCGAAAGCTCCGATTTGATTGTGGACATCGATCGCTGGGTGTTGCTGCAGGCTTTGGCCAAGATTCGCGACCAGCGTCTGCAGGAACGCGCGTTGCGGCTGTTCGTCACCCAATCGCCGCTGACCTTGGCCGATCCGGGCCAAACGGAATGGCTCAAAACCGAACTGGCCAACCACGATGTGCCCGGCACCTCGCTGGTGATCGAATTGCGCCTGGAGGATGCCGCGGTGCATGCCGCGACCGTGCGGCAATTTTGCGACTCCATGGTCTCCGACGGTGTGCAGTTTTGCCTGAGCCAGTTCGAAGCCAACGCCGATACCGACCCCCTGCTCCAGCAATTGCCTCTGGGATTCGTCAAGCTGGCGCGCAAATACACAGCCGGCAACCTGACCGCGCAATTGCGCGACGAGTTGAAAACCGCCATCGACCGCGCCCACCGCCGCGGCCTGGAAGTGATCGGGCACAGTGTCGAAGACGCGCAATCGGCCGCCACGTTGTGGATGAGCGGCATTGATTTCATCCAGGGCAATCTGGTGCAGCACGCTGACCGGGAACTGGATTTCGATTTCAACCAAGCGGTGTTGTGAATGAACAATCCCCAACCTCATCACGCCCTGATCGTTCGCTGGCTGGCCATTGCCGGCGCCGCCGGCGCGGCCGCCTCGGCAGCGATCGCGGCATTCACCAGCAACTCGTACTGGAATACTGTCGCCTTCGTCGCCGCCTTGCTCGCCATTGCCGGCGTAGCCGGTTTGTGGCGCACCTATTACAAATACAACGAGGCGCTGGTCGAGGCCTCCCTTGAAAGCGGTGAACAAAAACGCGAAGTCGATGCATTGCAACAAGAGCTGGAAATCCATCGCCGCCTCGAACGCGAACTGACCGAAGCCAAGCAGGCGGCGGAAGCGGCCATGATGGCCAAGGGCGAATTCCTGGCGACCATGAGCCACGAGATACGCACGCCGCTCAACGGCATCATCCCGATGCTGGAGCTGTTGATGGGCTCGCGCCTGCCCGCCGATCAGCATGATTTTCTGCGGACCGCCTACACCTCGTCGCGGCAGATGCTGCGCATCGTCGATGACATCCTCGACTACTCCAAGCTCGAGGCCAACAAACTGCAACTGGAATCGACCAGCTTCAATTTGCGCGAGCTGCTCGACTCGGTCATCCGCCTGATGGAAAAACCGGCCGAGACCAAAGGCCTGCGCCTGAACCTTCAACTCGACCCCAGCTTGCGCCTGCCCATGCGCGGCGATCCGGTGCGCCTGCGCCAGGTTCTGACCAATCTGCTGAGCAATGCGATCAAGTTCACCGAGCGCGGCGCAGTCAGCCTGATCGTCACGCGCAAGGGCGAAACCCGCACCCAGCACCAGATTCATTTCGAGGTGCGCGATACCGGCATCGGCATCGACAAGGAAAGCCGACAAAATCTTTTCCGCGCCTTCGCCCAGGCCAACACCACGACCACGCGTCTGTATGGCGGCACTGGTCTTGGCCTGGTGATCTGCAAGCGCATCGTCGATCTGATGGGCGGCCGGATCGACGTGGATTCGGAAGTCGGGCGCGGCACCAGTTTCTGGTTCGAAATCGGATTGCTCAAGGCGGCCGGCGACATCCAGGGCCAGCGCGCCGATCTCAACAACGCGCGAATCCTGCTGCTCAGCAACGACACACCGCTGCGCCAGCGCCTGCAATTGGCGGCGCCGGACTGGGGCGCGCAATTGACCTTGGTCGAGACCACGCAGGATGCGCTGGCGCGCCTGCGCTCCGCGCTGGGCAGAGGCCGAGGCTGGAATTTCGATCTGTTGATGGTCGATCTCAACAGCGTGCGCGCGACCGCGATCGCCTTGCACCGGAATTTGCAAAACAATCCGGAACTGGAAGATCTGCGTGTGGTTTACCTGGTCGGCAGCAGCACGCCCGCGCCCGAGTTGAACGAAGGCGCGCATGTAATGATGCTTTCGAGGAACATGGGGCAAACCGAATTGCGCACCGCCATCAGCGCTTTCATCGCCAGTGCGCCCATGGCGGACAAGGAAATCCCGCCGCTACCGGCCAGTTCCAACGTCACTCCCTTCGGCCAAAAACCCAGTGCCGGCAGCAACGCCAGCAGCGGGGCGCGCATGCGCGGCCGGGTCCTGCTGGTCGAGGACAATCCGGTCAACCAGATGGTGGCTCAACGGCTGATCGGCATTTTGGGGCTTTCCTGCGAAACCGCCGACAATGGCGAAAAAGCGCTCGAGCGAATGACCTTGGGCAACCTGGATCTGGTGCTGATGGATTGCCAAATGCCGGTCAAGGATGGCTACAGCGCAGCCCGCGAATGGCGCGAACACGAAATCGCCTTCAATCTGCCGCGTTTGCCGATCATCGCCATGACCGCCAACGCCATGGCCGGCGATCGGCAAAAATGCCTGGACGCGGGAATGGACGATTATCTGTCCAAACCGGTCGATCGGCGCTTGCTCGAAAGCAGCATCGAACGCTGGCTACAGCGCTCACCGCTGCGTGGTACCCATGCCGGTCAAGTCGCGCCCCTATTGGCCGAGCCGATGGCACTGGTAGATTCCGACACCGTTTACCCGACCTCCCGGCCTGCCTCGCCAGCAGCCGCACACCCGGCTGCAACGCAGATCGCGCGCGCCCATTCCGAACCCGCGAGTGCCGTTGCCACCATGGCTGAGCCGACGCCATCGGCGGCATCGGCCGAACCGGCCACCGCCGTTCTGTCGATGGATGTGATCGAGGAGTTGCGCAATGTCATGGGCCTGGAATACCTGGGCCTGATCCGGCTTTTTCTCGAGGATGCCCCCGGACACATTCAGCGCCTGGAGGCGGCGGCGGCTGCCAACGATATCGCCGCGATGGTCGCGCCGGCGCACACGCTCAAATCCTCCAGCGCCAATCTGGGCGCCCTGGCTTTGTCAGCGGCGGCCAAACGCATCGAACTCGGAGCCCGTTCGCAAACCTTGCCGCGCCCGGCCGTGGCGGTCGTGATGCTGGGCAACGAATTCCGCCGCGCCAAAACAGCCCTGCAAGCCTTGCTCGATCGCTGACCGCGCGCGTCTCGCCGTCATCCGATGCCGACAGACGGGAGACGGGAGACGATGAAACCGGGTGCGCTCGAAGCCGTGTCCGTCAACGGCCGGCGACGCCAACGCCACGCGAGAACCCAGGTGTCGGGATGCACTACCGCGCGCGGCCGAACATCTGCGGCAATGGCGGAACATTCTGAATCCGCACCGCCTGCTCTCCCGCGATGGTGCGCGCCAAGGGCGCCAGATGATGCAGAGCCCGGACGTAAACCTCGCGCTTGAAGTGCACGACATTGTCGGCCGGGTACCAAAAATCGACCCAACGCCAACTGTCGAATTCGGGCTTGTCGGTCAGGTCCAGACGCACATCGCCCTCCTGGCCGATCAGGCGCAGCAAGAACCAGACCTGTTTCTGGCCGATGCAAGTCGGCCGGCTGGAGCGGCGCACACAGCGCTCGGGCAGGCGATAACGCAACCAACCGGGGGTCGCACCGAGCACCTCGACATGTTCGGTGCGCAGTCCCGTTTCCTCATGCAACTCTCGGTACATGGCCTCCAACGGGGTTTCATCGGTATTCATGCCGCCTTGCGGAAACTGCCAGCCGTCCCGGCTGATCCGCCGGGCCCAGAACAACTGACCATCCGTGCGCATGAGCACGATGCCCACATTGGGACGGTAACCGTCCGGATCGATCACGAAACGGACTCCAAATTCAATATCCGCAAGCCTGCCACAGGCACGACCCCGCTCACAAGCAGGCGATCGCAATTGCCAGTGCGGGGTATGGGCAGGTAGAATTCGCGGCCCCGTGGAGATTTTCATGAAGATTCACGGAGCCCGCGTGGCTATGTAGCTCAGCCGGTTAGAGCACGGCACTCATAATGCCGGGGTCGGTGGTTCGAGTCCACCCATAGCCACCATTTCATGCCGTCGGCGCTTGTGTCCGACTTCACCACTCGCAATACAAGGCCACTACCATGAAGCGTTCCAGAGCAAGACGGCGTGTAGCGCGCCTGCGTGGCAAGAAGTACAGCAGTCACGTCAGCGGCAAGTAATCGCAAAAACCCGCCGATCGGCGGGTTTTTTGTGCCTGGAGACTACGTGTCTGGCGATAGTTCGATTATCCCCCGCATCCGCCGCAACATTCGGAGGGAACCTGTACCAACTGATGCTTGAACACCGGGTATCCGGCCTGATTGACCAACGAAAGCAACTGGGTAGCATCCAGCGATGTCGCCATCCTCAAGGTCTGATTCTCCGAATCGATATCGACCAGCGCCGATGGGTCCGCTTCGCGCATCGCTTCTTCGATGACGCCGAGATCGGGGGCCGGGCCGGTCATCTTGATGTGGAACTGCATGGGGAATCCTCCTTTTCAAATGAAATATCGCGGTCACGCTGCGCCTGCCGCGCCGCGAGCCCGCAAGATGCACCACGCAACCGGGTCTTGCCCTGATTCCGGTCAAGTCGCCGCCAGATCGCTCACGCATCACGTACGCAGCGCAGTCTCATCGAGCATCGGACAGGCCGCATTGCCTCCGGCTGACCCAGATCAAGGCGGATTCGGACCTGCGCGGCCACGCTTTGGCAGATGAATCAAGCCAATTGGCCAATGACCGAGCTCACGCACCTTGCGGCCACCCTGCAGAGTCTGGACAAGGAACACCAGACGCTGGAGTCGCTGCTCGGTGCGCATCTGGACCGCGTGATCGCTGGCGACTTCGCTGCGGCGCTGGCGTGCTTCGATGTGTTTGCGATGCGATTGCGCGACCATCTCGCGCGCGAGGAATCGATGCTGTTCCCGGTACTGGCCACACTACCGGCGCCGCGTTGGGGCGTGCAGGTGTATCTGGCCGAACACGACCGTTTGCGATTGCTGCTCAACAAGCACCGTGGACGCCTGACCGGCGCCAGATCGTCTCCGGCAGCCGATCCCAAGGCCCGGCGCGCGCGCAGCCTTTCCCTGCTCGATGCCGCGCATTCGCTTCGCCACGTTCTGGAACACCATCAGCAACGGGAAACGGACACGATGTTCGTGGAGCTGGCCGGCCGCACTGCCGAATCCATACCACCTTATCCGGCATCATTCGCGGCGACCGGAACATCCCTCCACCGCAACAACTCGATTGAAACCGCGACGCAGCGCAGGACTCGCATCCGATTCCGTGGGTGACTCCTGCCGGGATAGCCCGCATAATGCCGCGTTCGGTGGCTTAAGCCCGTTGGCCGGCCGCCCTCGATTCGCCCGAACACGACTCACACGGGCACGTCATTTAATGGCCGACGCCGTTATCGATCTCTTCCCTCGTTTTCCAGTGCCGCAACAGTCAAGCCGATGGATATTTTCAAGATCTTCCGCATCGAAGCGGCGCACCGGCTGCCCAATGTTCCGGCCGGGCACAAGTGTGCGCGCCTGCATGGACACTCGTTCGCCGTCGAGCTGGTGGTTTCCGGCACGCCGGGCGCGCATAGCGGCTGGGTGATGGATTTTTCCGAGATCAAGACGGCATTCGAGCCGCTCTACCAGCAGCTCGACCACCACTATCTCAACGATATCCCCGGCCTGGAAAACCCCACCAGCGAGCAGTTGGCGATCTGGATCTGGGACCGGCTCAAGCCCGTGTTGCCGCAGTTGTCCACGGTCGTGGTCCACGAAACCTGCACGTCCGGCTGCCGCTACAGCGGCAATTGAGGCAACTGGGAAAGTACCGCGCCGCCCGTCACCGGGCGGCGCTCAAAACTCTCAGGCCTTGGCAGGGCTCGGGCTGCGAATCATCCGGCCGATCGCGTGCACAAACGCCGGCAATACCAAGTACACCGACGGCACCACGAACAAGGTGAACATCGTGCCGAAGCTCATGCCGCCGACGATCACCCAGCCGATCTGATGCCGGGCCTCGGCGCCCGCACCGGCCGCGAACGCCAGCGGAATCGAACCCAACACCATCGCACCCGTCGTCATCAGGATCGGACGCAGGCGCAGCGATGCCGACTCGACCACCGCGTTGAAACGATTGCGGCCCTGCTCCTGCAACTGGTTGGCGAATTCCACGATCAGGATGCCGTGCTTGGAGATCAATCCAACCAAGGTCACCACGCCGATCTGCGTGTAGATATTCCACGAGCCAGTGCTATTCCAAAGGTGCAATCCGGAACCGACATTGAGCGTGACCAGGCACAGGAACGCGCCAAACACGGCCAGCGGCACCGAGACCAGGATCACCAGCGGATCGATGAAGCTCTCGAATTGCGCCGACAACACCAGGTAGATGAACACGATCGCCAGCAACAGCATCACCGCGAAATCGCTCGATGACTCGCGGAATTCGCGCGATTGCCCCGACAAGTCGTACTGCGCGCCCGGCGCCACGTCCTGCAAGGCTTTCTCCATCCACGCCAGCGCCTCGCCCTGCGAGTAGCCCGGCGCCAAACCGATGCTGATGGTAGCCGCACGCAGTTTGTTGAAGTGATTGAGTTCCTTGGCCGCGACGGTTTCCCGCACCGAGGCCAGATTGCTCAATTGCACCATCGAGCCGTCACCGGCGCGCACGAAGATGTTCGAAAGATTTTCCGGCGTGCGCCGCGCATCGTCATCGGTCTGCACGATCACGTCGTATTGCTCGGAGCCTTTCTTGAAGCGCGTGACATTGCGCCCGCCGAGCATCGTTTCCAATGTCCTGCCCACAGTGGTCACACTGCTGCCGATGGCGGCGATCTTGTCGCGCTTGACCTCCACGCGCAGCTCGGGCTTGTCGAGCTTGAGATCGGAATCGGGGTTGGTCAGCTTGGGATTTTCCGCGATCTTGACCAACAGTTTCTTGACCAACGCGTCCAGATCCTCCCAGGTGCCCGTGGTCTGCACCACAAAGCTCACCGGCTGACCGAAACCACCCTGCCCCAGCGGTGGTGGAGTGATCGGAAACGCCATCAGGCCAGTGATGCCCATGAACTGCGGGAACAAACCGCCAGCCACTTCCTGCGCCGTGCGATCGCGTTCGGCCCAGTCCTTGAGACCGACGAAACCGATCGCCGAAGTCACGCCGTTGAATCCGACGATCTCGAAGTAGCGATCCATCTCAGGCAACTTCGCGAACGCCGACTCCATCTGTTTGGCGTAGTTGTCGGTGTAGTCGATGGTCGCGCCTTCAGGCGCCGTGCCGAAACCGATCACCAGGCCCTGATCTTCCTGCGGCGCCAGTTCGCTGGGTAGGAATTTAATCAGTCCGAAGATACCCACGAACAACAGGCCCGCGAAGAAAACCACCAGCAGGCGCATGCCCAGCACGCGTTCGAGCGAACTCTTGTAGAAGCGGTCGAGCCCCTTGAGCACGCGCTCACCGAACTCGAACATGCGTCCGTGCTTTTTCTCGTGGCTGAGCAATTTGGAACTCATCATCGGCGACAGTGTCAGCGCGGTGAAACCCGACACCAGCACGGCGCCGGCCAGCGTCAACGCGAATTCGATGAACAATTTGCCGGTACGCCCGGTCGAGAATGCGAACGGCATGTACACCGCCGCCAGCGTCAAGGTCATCGCGACGATGGCGAAGCCAATCTCCTTGCTGCCCTTGAGCGCGGCCTCGAACGGCGCCATGCCCTCTTCGATATGCCGGTAAATGTTTTCCAGCATCACGATGGCGTCATCGACCACCAGACCGATCGCCAGCACCATCGCCAGCAGGCTGAGCGTGTTGATGGTGAAACCGAACAAATACATCAACGCGAACGCGCCGATCATCGACACCGGGATGGTCACCAACGGCACCAGCACCGCGCGCCAACTGCGCAGGAACAGGAAAATCACCAGCACCACCAGCAACACGGCTTCGCCGACGGTCTTGTACACCTCGTTGATCGAGCGCTGGATGAAGATGGTGGAGTCGTAGGCGATCTCCACCTTCATGCCGGCGGGCAGGGTGCGGGTGATTTCCGGCAGCATCTTCTTGAGCGCGGCGGAAATTTCCAGCGGATTGGCGACGGCTTGCTTGACGATGCCCAGCGGAATGGCGTTGCGGCCATTAAAGCGCGCGCGAAAGCGCGAGGAATCGGCGCCCAGCTCGACCTTGGCGACATCGCCCAATCGCACCAGATAACCGTCCGAGTCCTTGAGTACGATCGCGGCGAACTGCTCGGGCGTTTTCAGGTCGGTTTCCGAAAGCACGGTGAACTCACGCTGGCGGCTCTCGACGCGGCCCGCGGGAATTTCGATGTTCTGCGCACGTAGCGCCGCTTCGACGTCAGCCGGCGTCAGCCCGACACTGGCCAGACGTTCGGGATTGAGCCAGACCCGCATCGCGAACCGATTGCCGTACACCTGCGCCTGGGCCACGCCGGGAATCGTCTGCACGCGATCCTTGACCAGCCGGCTGGCGATGTCGGCGATCTCCACCAGCGAGTGGCGATCGGAAGAAAACGCCAAGTAGATGATCGGCTGCGCGTCGGCTTCCTGCTTTTGCACGATCGGCTCATCGGCCTCGTCGGGCAGAATGCCGCGCGCCTGCGCCACACGGTCGCGCACATCGGAAGCGGCCGCGTCGGCATCGCGATCGAGCCGGAAACGCACCGTCACCTGGCTCGATTCGGCACGGCTGACCGATTGGATGAAATCGACGCCTTCGATGCCCGAGAGCGCGTCCTCCACGGGCTTTGTGATCTGCGATTCGATCACCTGCGCGTTGGCGCCGGGATAGTTGGTCGCGACTGTCACCACCGGCACATCGACGTTGGGAATCAGGCGCACGGCGAGGCGGTCGTAGGAAATGATGCCCAACAGCAGCACCACCAGATTCATCACCGTCGCCAATACCGGGCGGCGGATGGAGATATCGGAGAGGATCATGCGGGTTTTCCCGTGCTTGGTTCGGGATCAGTTCGAAGCAGCAGGCGAGGTATGACCCTGGCCTGAGGCCGCGGTCATGACCTTGGCGCCGTCATGGAGTTTGAGCTGGCCGGCGGTCACCACTTCATCGCCCACTTTCAGGCCCGTGACCACTTCCACCTGACCCGGTTCGCGCGTGCCGAGTGTGACCGGTACCAGCTTGGCCACCCCGTCATTGACCACGAACACCATCTTCTGTTCGCCCTGCGGCCAGATCGCTTCCTCGGGAATCATCAATGCCTGCGGATTGGTCGAAAAAACGATCTGGACTCGGGCGAACAATCCCGGACGCAGCTTCAGACCGCTGTTGGATACGCGCGCGCGCAGCGTGGCACTGCGTCCGGCGGCGTCGATGGTCGGCGCGATGGCGACGATCTCGCCAACAAATTTCTCATCCGGGTAGGCATCGACCTGCAGATTCACTTTCTGCCCGACCGCCAGCCGGCCCAGTTCAATTTCCGGCACGGAAAAATTCACTTCGATCGGATCCAGGCGAACCAGATCCACCAGCGCCTGACCGATATTGACGTAATCGCCGGGACTGACCTCACGCAATCCCACCACGCCCTCGAAGGGAGCGCGGATCTGTGTCTTGGACAGATGCGTACGCGCCGACGCGGCGCGCGCCTGATCGACTCCCAGCGAGGCCTTGGCTTTGTCCAGATCGGCATGGGAAATCAACTGCTTACTCGCCAGCTCGATGGCGCGCACGTTGGCCCGGCGGCTGTTTTCGAGATTGGCGTTGGCTTCGTTGAGATCGGCCTGGGTCAAGGCGCTATCGAGGCTGAACAGCAATGCCCCTGCTGGAACCCGCTGCCCTTCGGTGAAATGGATCTTCTCGATCTTTCCCGCCACTTCCGGCCGAATCACCACCGATTCGTCCGCGCGCAAGCTGCCGACGGTTTCGAACTGACTGGCAAGCGGCCGTGCCTTTACCCGAACGGTTTCGACCTGGGTGGGCGGCATGCCGCCGGGTGGACCGCCAGCACCGGGCTGACCCGCGCCCGCCGTGAAATGGCGGTAACCGAACACAGCTCCCAGCAGCAATGCCAGAAGAATCAGGAACGGGAAAAATCGGCGCATATAGCAACCTCGATGCGAAAAACCAGGGCCGGGGGAATACTTGCTGTACTGGCCAGTTTAGCTTAACGAGGCCTGCGTCCACCCTGCCAGAAGTCCCGGAACCTCAAAAAGAGATGTTGAGGTAGCCCGCCAGCATGGCCGGGTCGGCTTGCGGTGCGAAAGGCAACAGTCCAAGGCAAGGTGTGGCAAGCGCGCGCTGGAGTGTCTGGAAATACTCGGTGGCGAACGACAGCCGGGTATCTGCCGTGTTGCCCACCCAACCCACCAGCCGTCCGCCGTCCTGGAGAATGCACCGTTCGGTCAGGCGTGCATGGTTGATGCAACCCAGGCGCAACGCCACCACCAAAATCACATCGAGCTCCAATGTCTGGACGAACGCGTTTTGATCGAGTTGATCGGCCAAGGGCGCCAACCAACCGCCAACGCCCTCCACCACCATCATGTCTGTCTGCGCCGCCAGCTGGCGATAAGCGGCCAATATCGGCGGCAGGGAAACAACCTTGCCCGCGCGAGCGGCCGCTATCTGCGGCGCTGTAGGTTCGGGCAATGCAAACGGGTTGATCAACGCATACTCGGGCCTTGGATTACTGGCCGCCTGCAAAGCCAAGGCATCGGCGTTGCGCCAACCGTCTTCGGTCTGCGTGCAGCCACTGGCGACCGGTTTCATTCCGATCGCTTTGTAACCGTGCCGGCGCAAGGCATGAAGCAAGACCGTGCTGACGACCGTCTTGCCCACATCGGTATCGGTTCCGGTGATGAATAGTCCGCGTTTGTCCATAATTGAATCACTCCATCAAAACTTCCAGCATCGACAATCGGACGATCGGTGGCCAAATGACCGAAAACCGGAGCGCACATGCTGGACAACACCAACATCGCGTTCAAGCGATCGTTGCTTACATAACGACCGAATGACCGAATATCTTCAATCACGATCGCTCGTCGATCGCGCCCGATGTTTCGCAACTTACGACAGTCGCAGGTGTCTTATCTTCACCGCGCATGACGCACCGCGCCGAGCCCAATAGCATACGGGCATTGCGTTACACTGTGCATTCCGGGCACGGAGTCGATCGATGTTCGCCAGCGCCACCCTCTCGGGCAGCAAGCCTGAACAATACCTCCAGCTTGCCGAACAAGCCGGCAGTCTGTTGCATGGCGAAAACGACCGCATCGCCAACGCGGCCAATCTCGCCGCACTGGTCTATCACGGCCTGCCGGATTTGAACTGGGTCGGATTTTACTTCTTCGACGGCAACGAACTGGTCGTCGGCCCTTTCCAGGGCCTGCCCGCCTGCGTGCGCATTGCGCTGGGCAAGGGCGTTTGCGGCACCGCCGCGCAGACTCGGCAAACGCAACGCGTTGCCGACGTGAACGCATTCCCCGGCCACATCGCCTGCGATTCGGCATCGCGTTCGGAATTGGTCGTGCCGCTTTATCGCGGTGACGAACTGGTTGGCGTGTTCGATCTGGACAGCCCGCATCCCAACCGCTTCGACGCCGAGGACCAGCGCGGCCTGGAAACGGTCGCCGCGCTTTATCTGGAGTCGCTGGGATGAGCGTCAAACTGCGCAACATAGGCCCCAAGAGCATGGCCTGGTTGCGTCAAACGGGCGTTCGCACGCTGGACGATCTCAAGGCAGTCGGGGCATTGGCCGCGTTCGTGCGCGTCAAGCGCGCCGGATTCAAGCCGAGCCTGAATCTTCTGTATGCGCTCGAAGGCGCGATCCTCGATTGCCACTGGCAGGAAATTCCGAACCAGCGCCGCAACGAATTGATCCTGGCCGCCGATGCCGCCGTCGCGTTGTTGCCGCAGCCCAAGAACCGGCGCATGCCTGCTTCCGGGCCGGTGACCACGACCCACAGTGAACCCGAGGAAGCCCTGGCGCTCGAGCCGGATCTGGGCTTCGACGATCCCAGCGCGATCGGCGACGAAGCCTGACTCGAACCCATTCCGGATCCGCGCATCGGTTTGTTCAATGTGCTCGATGCGGTGATGTTCGGCACGAATGCGCACGCCGATTCTCACGAGCCCAAACGTGCGATGCCTGCTTTCTTCAGATGGCACGCACGGCAAGAAATCGCAATCGAACTCAACGCTCGTCGAACGGTTTTTTCCCGAGTTTGCGTTGCAGGCTGCGCCGATGCAGGCCGAGTGCGCGCGCCGCTGAGGAAATATTGCCTTCGTGATCGGCCAGCACCCGTTGCAGGTGCTCCCATTCCAATCGGCGCGGATGGACCGGCGTGGCCGGCACCACAGCGCCGAAGGATTCTTCGAACAAGGCCGTCAGTATTTCTTCGACCGGCGCGGGTTTCGGCAAGTAGTTGTTGGCGCCGCGCTTGATCGCCTCCACCGCGGTGACAATGCTGGCATAGCCGGTGAACAACAAGATGCGCGCCTTGGGCTGCCGCTCGCGCAAGCCTTCGAGCAGATGCAACCCGCTTTCCTCGCCCAGACGCAAATCCAGAATCACGCCATCGAAGCTTTGCGTCTCGGCTTGTTCCATCGCACCTGCGCCGTCGCTGGCCTGGGCCACCACATGGCCGCGCCGGGTCAATGCGCGCGCGAGTACCTTGCGAAAGCCATCATCGTCATCGACCACCAGCAGGCGCTTGGAATTCATGCAGCCACCTGTGGTTGTTCCGGCAATAGCGCCGAACTGGGCACGTGCAGCACGGCTTCGGTGCCGCCGCGCGAGGCCGGCAGGAGATTCAGGCTGCCGCCCAGGGTTTCCAGGCAAGTATTGGAAAGCAGCAAGCCCAAACCCAGACCGGTGGGTTTGTTGCTCACGCCGTAAACCGTCTCGCCGGCAAAGCCGTTGCCGAAATCGCGTACGCGCAGTTCCAGGTCGCCATCGCGGGAGAACGCACGCAGCTCGATCTCCTCACGGCCATTGTGCAATGACGCATCGAGGGCGTTGTCGAACAAATTCAACACGGTTTGCGAAAGCGAAATATCCAGGATCAAATGCACCCGCTCCAGCGACGGCTCGAAATCGATGGCCACCTGCGCGCGTGGCCGCACGATCCGCCAGCGCGACACCAGTTGCCGCAACCAGGCGTCGAGGGTCATCTTCATCATCGCCTCGCCGCGCGCGGAAGCGCCCAGCGCCCGGATCGAGCAGCGGCACAGCTCCAGTTGCTGCGCGAGTACCGCCAGATCCTCGGTCAACTCCCAATCGTCGGACCGGGTCAAGCGCAACTCATCGACCACCGTCGCCATCGTCGAGAGCGGCGTGTTGATCTCGTGCGCCGTACCCGCGGCCTGCAATGCCAGGGTCAGCAAGGTCCGCTCGCGCCCGTCGCGCGCACGCGCGGCCACCAGCGCCTTGCGTTGCGCCTCCAGGCGCGAGGCCATGCGCAGCGCGAAGATCGTCAGCAGGACCAGCGAGATCATGAAAGTGATCCACATGCCGATGAAATGCACGGCCAGCGCATTGACGCCCGGCCACACCGGCAACGGCTGCGCATCGAACATCAGCATTCCATACAGCGCGCTGGCCGCGACCGCGAGGACGATGACGCGCGCGGTCGTCAACACCGTTGCGGTCAAGGCGATGGGCACCAGGAAAAGCATGACGAAGGGATTGGTCGTGCCTCCGGACCAATACAGCAACCACGCCAACACGGCCAGGTCGAGCGCAAGCGCGAGCATCACCCGCAAATCGGTGACCGAGGCCACCCGCATCCGCCAGGCCAGCGCAGCGTTGCCGCCGATCAATACGACCACGCCCAGCCACAGCGGCATGAAATCCAGCGACAGATCCATGATGTCGCGGGCGATCACCAGCAAGATCGCAAGCCCGATGGTCATGCACCAGCGCAGCCAGATCAGTGTGGACTCAAGCTCCACCAGCGAATTGCGCGGAATGTCGCTACCGGCGACCGAGCGGGTAGTCATGGACGCACCCGCGCATGACTGCGCGCAATGCTGGATGGCTTTGCCATGACGCGGGTTTTTCGCAACGCTCCCTGGGCTGCATCGAACGGCAAGCCCGTTGCCACATGTTCGAAACTCATGAAACGCTCCTCGATCCCCTGACCCATGAATGCCTGCGATGGCGCGTGGAAGCTGGCGGTATCGAGCAACCCCATCGAGTCGGGAAATCCCCAAGGCGCCATAGCACGGGCCCCATTCCCGAGTTCATGAGTCATGGCTGTTTCGCTCGCCGCTGTATCGATCCTGCCCAATGCGCCGCCCTGCCATGGCCCCATCCGGAACCGGCCATCGACCTGGGCAAGATACCAATGACCTGACCGGCTTGCGAGCGCTCGCGAAGATGCAGGCAACGGCCACGGTACAAAAACTCCGGTGCCGCGCGACCCGAAACCAATCCGGGAAATCCTGCTCCCGCGTGGTCAATACGACCATTGTCGGCCTCGGTGCGGCGTTTTGCCGCAGACGGTAGGCACACCCTGAAAGTCAATATGAACACGAAACCGCCATTCGAGCGGCGAATGAACCACCGGGGAACCACCATGACACGCACTCGACTTTTCCTTGCCCTGAGCTTGGCGCTCGGGCTGGTTTCCAGCGTTGCTTGGGCTAGCGACGACACTGCCGCTGATGAGCCCACGGCCGACACGCACGAAACCACGCTCGGCACCGTCACCGTGACCGGCATTCAGCCGACCTCGCTGCCGACCCAGATCGCCACCACGATGGAAGGCATCACCGGCGCGGAAGTCGAGGACAAGATCAACGCCACCGACGCCGAGGATGCACTGAAGTATTTCCCGAGCCTGCTGGTGCGCAAGCGCTACATCGGCGACTACGACCACGCGGTGCTGGCCACGCGCGCCTCGGGCACCGGCAACAGCGCGCGTTCGCTGGTCTATGCCGATGGCATCCTGCTGTCGAATCTGCTGGGCAACGGCGCCAGTTTCACTCCACGTTGGGGCCTGGTAACGCCGGAGGAGATCGAGCGCGTGGACGTGCTCTACGGCCCATTCTCCGCGGCGTATTCGGGCAACTCGGTCGGCGCGGTGGTGGATTTCGTCACGCGCATGCCGAAACAATTCGAGGCCCACGTCAAATACGGTTATTACGTGGAGCATTTCAAGCTCTACAAAACCGACGAGGACTTCCCCGCACGCGCCATGAGCGCGTCGATCGGCAACCGTTGGGGCAATTTTTCCGCGTGGCTGTCGATCAATCGGCTCGACAGTGAAGCGCAACCGATTGTCTTCGCCAACGTCCTGACCAGTGCCGGCACGTCAGGCGCCGGCACCGTGGTCGATGGCGCCGTGCCTGGCCTCAACCCGCGCAATCAGCCCTGGTATCTGGTGGGCGCGACCAACCAGACCAACACGGTGCAAGACCACGCCAAGATCAAGCTGGCCTACGACTTCTCGCCCGATCTGCGCCTGAGCTACGTACTCGGCTTGTGGAAGAACGATGTCTTCCGCGATTCGCAAAGCTTCTTGCAAGACGATGCTGGCAATCCGGTGTACAGCGGCAACGTGGTGATCGACGGCAACCGCTTCAACATCGCGCCCACCGCCATTTCGCTGCAACGCGCCGAGCTCGAACATCGCATCCACGGCCTGTCGCTCAAGCGCAGCAGTGGCGAGCGCTGGGATTTTTCCGTCAGCTTCAGTCAATACGACTATGTGACCGACCGCATTCGTTCGCCGCTCGTGGCGCGGACGCAGGCCGACGATGGCGGCGCGGGCCGGATCGCCGACAGTGCCGGCACCGGCTGGAACACCGCCGCCCTGACCACGACCTGGCGGCCGAACGCGGCGCACGTGGTCGAATTCGGCTTGCAGGACGACCGTTATGAACTGCAGACCGAAGTGTTCAACACCAGCGACTGGATACACGGTGCGCCGCAATCGCGTTTCTCCGCTTTCGCCGGAACGACCCAACTCAGCAGCGCCTACGCGCAAGATACCTGGCGCTGGTCGGAGCGCTGGACCAGCACGCTGGGCCTGCGCTTCGAGCATTGGCAGGCACGCGATGGCAAGTTGGCCAATGCCAGCACCGAGATTGGTTTTGCCCGCCGCAGCGAGGACACCTTCTCGCCGAAGGCCGCACTGGCATTCGCCTTGACGCCGGACTGGACGCTGCAAGGCTCGATCGGCCGCGCGGTCCGCTTCCCGACGGTGAGCGAGCTGTACCAGGGTTCGATCTCGACCGACACCATCGTCAACAACGATCCCAACCTCAAGCCGGAACGCTCGACCACCACCGAGCTGTCGCTGCTGCGCCGGTTGGACAACGGCAACCTGCGCGCCACCGTGTTCAATGAACGCACCCGCGATGCGCTGTACTCGCAGACCAACGTGACCGTCACGCCGAACGTCACCAACATCCAGAACGTGGACGCGATCCGCACGACCGGCCTGGAACTGGCGGGACAATTCACCGATGTCGCCATCGAAGGCCTGGATATCAATGCCAGCGTGACCTTCGCCGATTCGATCATCCGCGAGAACGACAATTTCCCGGCCAGCGTCGGCCGTTGGCAGCCGCGCGTGCCGCGTTGGCGCGCCAACCTGCTGGCCAACTATCGCTGGGGCGAGCACTGGAACTTCACCGCTGGCGCACGCTACAGCGGCAAGCAGTTCAACACGCTGGACAACTCCGATGTGCACAGCCACGCCTACACCGGCACCAGCCCTTTCTTCGTGATCGACGTGCGCGCGCGTTACAAATACGACGCGCACTGGAGCGCGGCGGTAGGCATCGACAATCTCAACAATCAGACGTATTGGAACTTCCATCCCTACAACCAGCGCACCTGGTCGGCGGAGATGCGTTTCGATTATTGATGCGGGGATTTCGCAATTGAAAAGAAGGCACGCAAGCGGACGATATGCCGCGTGCGTGCCTTCTTCGTTTCGCAGTCATCGCTACGCAGAGCGAATATGCTCTGATCAGTTCACGGACCCGGCCGCACGATCGCGTAGTCGCGCGCGTTCTCGTGCCAGGCGGGCGTGGCGAGAATCGCCGGCAGCACATCCTCGGGTGTGGCCACCCGTTGCCACATTTGCCGATGCTCGGGATTCATGAAGTGTTCGCCGATCACTTGCTCGTCGAGGAATTTCGTCAGTGGCGACCAGTAGCGGCGGGTGTCGAGCAGCACGATCGGATTGAAGTACAAGCCCAGGCGCTTGAGCGTGATGGCTTCGAACAACTCCTCCAGAGTGCCGCAGCCGCCCGGCAGTGCGACCACCGCATCCGAGCCGGTGAGCAGCTTGTGCTTGCGCTCGCGCATGTCCTCGACCAGCTCCAGATGGGTCAGGCCCGGATGACCCCACTCCAGATCGGCCATGAAGCGCGGAAGAATGCCGATCACTTCGCCGCCCGCCGCCAACGCGCCATCGGCCACCGCGCCCATCGACCCCTGCGAACCGCCGCCATAGACGAGCGTCCAGCCTGCCCGCGCCAGTATGCCGCCAAGACTGCGCGCGGCCTCCATGTATTCCGGCGGACTATATGCGCTGGAAGCGGCGTAGACGGTGCATCTGGGTTTTGTATTCGTCGTCATTTTCGAACTATTCCACCGTCACGGATTTTGCGAGGTTACGCGGCTGATCGACATCGGTGCCGCGCAACACCGCGACGTGGTAGGCCAGCAGTTGCAGCGGAATGGTCGATATCACCGGCGCGGCGATGATGCCGGCGGCGGGCATCGATATCACCAGATGGCCGGACATGCCGTGAGCCACGGTTTCGTCGGCGAACAGATAAAGCTCGCCGCCGCGCGCGCGCACTTCTTCCATGTTGGATTTGAGTTTGTCGAGCAGCGCATCGTTGGGCGCCACGGCGATCACCGGCATGTCCTTGTCCACCAGCGCCAGCGGTCCGTGCTTCAACTCGCCGGCCGCATAAGCCTCGGCGTGGATGTAGGAGATTTCCTTGAGCTTGAGCGCGCCTTCCATCGCCACCGGCCAATGCGTGCCGCGACCCAGGAACAGCGCGTGCTGCTTGCTGGCGAAATCCTTGGCCAGTTCGCGGATCTGCCCATCGAGCTTGAGCGTTTCGACGATCAGCGCCGGCAGGCTTTCGAGCTGGCGCACACCATCGCTGTAGCGTTCGGCATCGAGCCCTTTGATGCGTGCCAATTCGAGTGCGAACAACGCCAGCGCCGCCAACTGCGTGGTGAAGGCCTTGGTCGAAGCGACGCCGATTTCCGGGCCGGCACGAGTCATCAGCACCAGGCCCGATTCGCGCACGATAGAGGACTCGGGCACGTTGCATATCGCCAATTGGGTCAGGTACGGCCGTTGCTTGGCGAGCTTGAGCGCCGCCAGCGTATCGGCGGTTTCGCCCGATTGCGAAATGGTCAGAAACAGCGTGCCCGCGCGCGTCACCGGCTCACGATAGCGGTATTCGCTGGCGATCTCGGCCGTGCATGGCACGCCGGCCAGTTGCTCGATCCAATACCGGGCCACGAGCCCTGCGTGATAACTGGTGCCGCAGGCGACGATGTGCACCGCCTCGGTGTTTTGCAGGAGCTGCTCGGCATCCACACCGAAAATCTGGGTGAGGATCTTGCCGCCGGCGATGCGCCCTTCCAGCGTGTCGGCCACGGCCTGGGACTGGTCGTGGATTTCCTTGAGCATGTAGTGCGGATACTGGCCGCGCTCGATCGCGCCGGCATTGAAATTCGATTCCTTGATCGGCCGCACCACCTCGGCGCCGTGGCCATCGAACACGCGCACGCTGTCGCGGGTGATTTCGGCGACATCGCCTTCCAGCAGATAACTGAAACGCCGCGTCAGCGGAATCAGCGCATGCACATCGGAACCGAAGTAGTTCTCGCCCTCGCCGTAGCCGACCACCAGCGGCGAACCGAGTCGCGCACCGACCAAGGTGCCCGGCTCGCGCGCCGAGATCACCACGATCGCGTAGGCGCCGTGCAGGCGCGCGACGGTCTGCTTGACCGCATCGATCAGCTTCAAGCCTTGCCGCTGCGCGCGCTCGATCATGTGCGCGATCACCTCGGTATCGGTTTGCGAGTTGAACTCGAAACCGTCGGCCTTGAGCTCGGCGCGCAGCGCAGCGTGGTTTTCGATGATGCCGTTGTGCACCACGCTCACCTGACCCGAGGCATGCGGATGCGCGTTGATCTCGCTGGGCACGCCGTGGGTGGCCCAGCGCGTGTGTGCGATGCCGGAAAATCCATCCAGGCCGCTTTGTTTTTGCAAGGTGTCCAGATCACGCACTTTGCCCTTGGCGCGCAGACGCTCGATGCCGTGGCTGGTGAGCATGGCGATGCCGGCCGAGTCGTAGCCGCGATATTCCAGGGCCTGCAAACCGGCGATCAGGTGATGGACGATGGGGCGCTGCGCGCTGATGCCAACGATTCCGCACATGGGGGCACGCTCCTAAGTGACCAGACGCCCAGTTTACCGCGAAGCCGAGCTGCGCCTGGCGATCCAGTCCCAAAGCAGGAAGGCTGCGGCCGCCTGCGGAAAGAATGCGTACAGCGTGTCGGAAACCGAATGACTGTGCCGGTCGATGGCGATGAACACCGTCACCAGGTAAGCCAGGGCGGCAGCGCTGATCAACCAGCCGAACATGGATGCCGGGCGGCAAATCCAGCGGCCGGCGCGAAAGGCGGTAGGCAAGGCGGCTCCTGTTTTTTTGCTCGTCCGGTTCCCGGAGCGGACGCCGGCCGGACAGCCTGGACAGTGTGGTGCCACCACACAATTTCTTTTCAATACAAGTAGATAGACGTTGGCACGGTTCCTGCTCACGAGACAGTAATCGTCCTGAGAGCGAACCATGATCCGCGACACTTCCGCCCAAGATACCGTCCTTGCCGCTTCCCCCGGTCAACGCAACAAACGCCGCGCCTTGCTGCTGGGCGCGGGCGTGGCCGCCGTGTTGATCCTGCTTTGGCTGATCACGGGCTGGGCGAGCAGCGAACGCTCGGTCGACGTTTCGCGTCTGCGCATCGCCGAAGTCGCGCGCGGCACCTTGGTGCGCGATGCCGCCGTCAACGGCCGCGTCGTGGCGGCGGTCAGCCCCACCCTGTATGCCCCGGCGGTGAGCACGGTGACGCTGAAAATCCATGCCGGCGATGCGGTCAAGAAAGGCGACCTGCTCGCCGTGCTTGATTCGCCGGATTTGAACAATCAACTCGCACGCGAACAATCCAGCCTCGACCAGCTCGAAGCGGAAGTCGCGCGGCAACACATCCTGGCCGAGAAACAAAAACTCGTTGCCCGACGCGATGCCGATGAAGCCGAAGTCGCGCGCCTGGGCGCGCAGCGCATCCTCGAACGCACCGAGCGCGGCTTTCGCGGCGGCGCCATCTCCGAGGTGGATTTCATGCGCGCGCAAGACGCGCTCAAATCCGCCGAGATCCGCAGCAAGCAGGCCAACCAGGCGTCCGGGTTGGAGATTCGCGATGTCGGCCTGGAGCTGAAAACCAAACTCAGCCAGCTCCAGCGGCAACGCCTGCTGCTGGCCGATGTGCAGCGCCGGGTCGATGAACTCAATGTGCGCGCGCCGGTCGATGGCGTGATCGGCACGCTGTCGGTCGCCGACCGCAGCGTGGTGGCCGCCAACACCGCATTGATGACCGTGGTGGACTTGTCCAGGCTCGAAGTCGAATTGGAAGTTCCGGAAAGCTACGCCGACGACCTGGGCCTGGGCATGAGCGCCGAAGTGAGCATCGGCACGACCAACGCCACCGGCAAGCTCTCGGCCTTGTCGCCGGAGGTGGTCAATCATCAGGTATTGGCACGCGTGCGTTTCGACGGCGCGCAGCCGGCCGGCCTGCGTCAGAACCAGCGCGTCTCGGCGCGCGTGCTGATCGAGGAAAAACCCAATGTCCTTATGCTGCCGCGCGGCCCCTTCGTCGAAGACGAAGGCGGGCGCTTTGCCTATGTCATGGACGGCAGCGTCGCCGTGCGCCGCCCGGTGCAACTGGGCGCCACCAGTGTTTCGGCGGTGGAAATCACCGGCGGACTCAAGCCCGGCGAGAAAGTGGTGATCGCCGGCACCGACACCTTCGAGAACGCCGAGCGCGTGAAGGTCAATGGTGCGCCATGAGCACGGCCTGTCTTGCGCTTTCGGCGCTTTGATCTTCCGTTTTTTGTCTCGCATTTTTCACTCATTCGCCTTCCGCCTCGCCCCTGACATACCCGTCATCCAGAAAAGGAACCGCCATGCTTCGCATGCACAATCTGAGCAAGGTCTATCGCACCCACATGATCGAAACGCACGCGCTGCGCGGCTTCGACATACACGTCAAGGAAGGCGAATTCGTCGCTGTCACCGGGCCGTCGGGTTCGGGCAAGACCACTTTCCTCAACATCGCCGGACTGCTCGAGGAATTCACCGGCGGCGAGTACCTGCTCGATGGCGTCGATGTGCGCGGCATGGGCGATGACGACCGCTCGCGACTTCGCAACGAGAAACTCGGCTTCATCTTCCAGGGCTTCAACCTCATTCCCGATTTGAACCTGTTCGACAACGTCGATGTGCCGTTGCGCTATCGCGGCTTCGGCGCGGGCGAACGCAAGCGGCGCATCGAAGAAGCGCTCGGCCGGGTCGGGCTGGCCTCGCGCATGAAACATTTCCCGGCCGAACTGTCCGGCGGCCAGCAACAGCGTGTAGCCATTGCCCGCGCGCTGGCCGGCTCGCCCAAGCTGCTGCTGGCAGACGAACCGACCGGTAATCTGGATTCGCAGATGGCGCGCGGCGTTTTGGAATTGCTCGAACAAATCAACGAGCAAGGCACCACGATTCTGATGGTCACACACGATCCGGAACTGGCCGCGCGCGCGCAACGCAACGTGCACATCATCGACGGCCAGGTGTCGGACTTGATGCGCGAAACCACGGCCTCGCTGGCCGCCGTCGCCGTCGCCAGCGCCTGAGGAGACGGCCATGTTCCGCTATTACCTGACCTTGGGTTTTCGCAATCTGCGCCGCAATCCGGCGCTGACCGCACTGATGGTCATCACTCTGGCCGTGGGCATCGGCGCCAGCATGTCCACGCTGACGGTGCTGTATGTGATGTCTGGCGATCCGATTCCTTCCAAGAGCGATCGTCTGTTCGTGCCGCAGTTGGACAACAATCCGCTGCAAGGCGTCGAGCCCGGCGCCGAACCCGGCGACCAGATGACCTATCGCGATGCGGTCAACCTGCTGGCCGGTGGCGCCGGCGTGCGCCGCACCGCCGTCTATGGTGTCGACTCCGGCATCGAGAGCGGGCGCGATGACCTGCCGCCGTTCCTGGTGCAGGGCGTGGCGCCGACTGCCGATTTCTTCGCGATGTTCGAGGTGCCCTTCCGCTTCGGCAATGCCTGGACGGTGGAGCAGGACAAAGCCAAGACCGACGTGATCGTGCTGAGCCGCCGGCTCAGCGAAAAACTTTTCGGCGGCGCCAATCCGGTCGGCAAGCGCGTCCGCATGGAAAACGCCGATTTCCAGATCATCGGCGTCATCGACAAATGGGATCCACTACCGCGTTATTACCGGCTGATCAACGGCAACGGCGGCAGCTTTTCTGGCCGCGACGAGTTTTTCATTCCCTTCGCCACCGCCGTGCGCCACGAGATGAGCAACAGCGGCAACAACAATTGCTCCGGCGAAAGCGCCGCGCCCGGTTGGCAGGGCTGGCTCGACTCGGAATGCACCTGGATCCAGTTCTGGTTCGAGGGCAGCAGCGCCGCCGACCAGGGCCGCATCAAGGATTGGCTCGATGGCTACGTGGCCGATCAGAAAAAACTCGGACGCTTCCCGCGCCCGCTCAACAACCGGCTGCGCAATGTGATGCAGTGGATGGAGCACCTGGGCGTGGTGGACAAGGACAGCAAGCTTTCCACCTGGCTTGCCTTCGGCTTCTTGCTGGTGTGCCTGGTCAACACGGTCGGCCTGTTGCTGGCGAAATTCGCGGCACGCTCCGGCGAAGTCGGCGTGCGCCGGGCACTGGGCGCGCCGCGCGGTGAAATCTTCCGGCAGTATCTGATCGAAGTCGGTGTGCTCGGCCTGGTCGGTGGATTGCTTGGACTATTGCTGAGCTTCGGCGGCCTGTGGCTGATCGCGCGGCAATCGGAAGCGATGGCCGCGGTGGCGCACATGGATTGGGCAATGCTGGTTTTGACATTGCTGCTCTCGGTCGCCGCCAGTGTGTTGGCCGGACTGCTGCCCACCTGGCGCGCCTGCCAGATCACTCCCGCCACCGTGCTCAAGTCGCAGTAGCGCCGATGCGAATCGACAACCGCACTTCCGGTTTTCCCCCGCGCGATGCCATGCGCAACATCGGCACGACTAATGTCGAGCCAGTCGGCGCATCCGTGCTCCGGGAAAACCATTCTCGATTGGAGTAACGACCATGGAATTTCGTCCCATATTTTCTTCCTTGCTTCGCAACAAGACCGGCGCGCTGCTGATCGCGATGCAGATCGCCTTGACCCTGGCGATCGTCAGCAACGCGCTGCATATCGTCACCGACCGTCTGTCCCTGGCCGCACGGCCCAGCGGCATCGATGACGAGAGCCGCGTATTCCACATCAGCATCACACCGTTCAAGAACCAAACGGACAAGGTCGCCATGCAACAACGCGACGAGCAAGTGATCCGCTCCGTGCCCGGCGTGACGTCGGCTGCCTGGACCACCCAGACGCCGATGAGCCGATCGGGCTGGAGCATGGGATTTGCCACCGACCGCAAGCAGACCGATACGATCAACGCGGCTTTCTACATGACACCCGGTCCGCTGTTGGCGACTTTTGGCCTGAAGCTGCTGCAAGGACGCGACTTCAACGATGCCGACATCATGGAGGTGGACCCGAGCACCCATTCCGAACTCGGGCGCGTGGCCATCATCAGCAAACCGCTGGCGGACAAACTCTACCCCGGCGCAGCATCGGTGATCGGCAAGCCGATCCTGATCGGTACCGGCGACAGCGCCAACGAACTGCGGATCATCGGCGTCGTCGAACGCTTGCAAACACCCTGGGCGCAGACCAGTGAGAAAAACGAATACTCGGTGATTGCCGGCGTTCGTTTTGCCGTCAGTTATTCGCAATACGCAGTGCGCACCGAACCGGGCCAGCTCGACCGGGTCATGCGCGAAGTCGAAGCGGCATTGACCAAGAGTGAGTCGGGCCGGTTGATCGTCAGCAACGATTCAGTACAAACCGACCGCAACAACCGCTACCGCGACGACAAGGCCGTCGCCTGGCTGCTGACCACCGTCACCATCATGCTGCTGCTGGTCACCGCCAGCGGCATCGTCGGCATGGCTACGCTGTGGGTGAACCAGCGGCGCAAACAGATCGGCGTGCGCCGCGCATTGGGCGCGCGGCGTGTGGATGTGCTGCGCTACTTCATCACCGAGAACGTGCTGATCACCACCGGAGGCATCGCCGTCGGCCTGATGCTGGCGATGGCGCTGAACCAATTGCTGGTCAGCCAACTGGAAATGGCGCGTTTGCCGCTGGGCTATCTGGCGGTGGGATCGGGACTGCTCTGGCTGTTGGGCGTGCTAGCCGTTTACGGCCCGGCCTGGCGTGCTTCGGGCATCTCCCCGGCCATCGCCACGCGCAGCGCCTGACGGTACGCTAGGCCGATGCCCGCAACCACCGCAACCGTCCTTGTCATCGACGACAATCCAGCCATCGCCACCGCGCTGGAGGTGTTGTTCTCGCTGCACGAGATCGACACCCTGCGCGCGCTGTCGCCGGAAGAAGGCCTGACGATCCTCGCCCGTTCCCATGTCGATCTTGTCGTGCAGGACATGAACTTCTCCGCCGACACCACTTCCGGCGAGGAAGGCGTGGCTTTGTTTCGCGAAATCCGCGCGCGCCATCCCGACCTGCCGGTGATCTTGCTGACCGCCTGGACGCACCTGGATGCGGCGGTCGAATTGATCAAGGCCGGCGCGGCCGATTATCTGGCCAAGCCTTGGGACGATCGCCGGCTGATCGCCACGGTCGATAATCTGATCGAGCTCAGCCAAACCAGCCGCGAATTGCAACGCCGCGTCCAGCGCGAACGCCGGCAGCGGCGCGATCTGGAAAAACGCTTCGACCTGCGCGGCATGGTTTGGGCCGATCCGGCCACCGAGCGCGTGCTCAGTCTTGCCTGCCAGGTCGCGCGCGCCGATGTGCCGGTGTTGATCACCGGCCCCAACGGCGCGGGCAAGGAGCGCATCGCCGACATCATCCAGGCCAATTCATCGGTGAAGAACGGGCCGTTCGTGACGCTCAACTGCGGCGCACTGCCTTCGGAATTGATCGAAGCCGAACTGTTCGGCGCCGATGCCGGGGCCTATACCGGCGCCAACAAATCGCGCGAAGGAAAATTCGAGGCGGCCGATGGCGGCACCTTGTTTCTCGATGAGATCGGCAATCTGTCGGCCGCCGGACAAATGAAGCTCTTGCGCGTGCTGGAAACCGGCCGCTTCGAGCGGCTCGGCTCCAACAAGGAGCGGCAGGTGAAGGTGCGCGTGATCAGCGCCACCAACGCCGACATCCCGGCGATGATCCGCAGTGGCGGCTTTCGTGAAGATCTTTTTTACCGACTCAACGTGATCGAACTGCGGCTGCCACCCTTGGCCGAACGCCCGGGCGATATCCTGCCGCTGGCCGAGCATTTTCTCGGCGACGGCAAGACGCTCGGCGAATCGGCGCGCGCCATGCTCGGAAAATATCCATGGCCGGGCAACGTACGCGAATTGAAAAACACCATGCAGCGCGCGTCCTTGTTGGCCAGCAGCGACACCATCGACGCGGCGGATCTGGGACTGCCCGGCGCACGCGTCATCGCCGCGCCAGCCGATGCCGAGCCCGATCGAGAAAGCATCGAGCGCGCGCTGGCCAAGGCCGGCGGCATGATCTCGCAGGCCGCCGCGGAACTGGGACTCAGCCGCCAGGCCTTGTATCGGCGCATGGATCGTCTGGGCATCGTCCGCTCCTGAGCATGCCCTCGTTCTTTCGCCGCCATTCGCTGGAAGCTCGCCACGCAGCGCTGACGGCGGTGCTGGTGATCGTCGCGGTGACAGTCGCGTTGATGTTCGATTATCTGTTCACGGACAGTCCGTTGCTGGCCGGATGCCTGAGTTTGCTGATCGTGCTGCCGCTGTGCGCGTTGTGGACACACAGCCAGTTTCGCCCGATGCTGTCTCTGTTTCGCGCGCTGACCGGCACGGTCACCAGTTATCGCGATGGCGATTTTTCCTTTGGCCTGCGGTGGTCGCGCGGCGATGAATTGGGCGATCTGGTCCAGGCACACAACGCTCTCGGCGATGTGTTGCGCGAGCAGCGTCTGGGCCTGGTGCAACGTGAGCTGCTGCTCGACACCATGGTGCAGAACACACCGGTGGCGATGTTGTTGATCGCCGATGGCGGGCCGATCGTGTACGCCAATCTCGCGGCCCGGCAATTGCTCAATCAGGGCCGCAAGCTCGAAGGCCACGACTTCGCCACATTGCTCGAACACGTGGCCGCGCCGTTTCGCGATGCGCTCGCGCGTGGCGGCGACGGTTTGTTCTCGGTGGATGAGGAAGAAGAAGAGGAAGAGCAGGTCTTTCATCTGGCCCGGCGTAACTTCCGGCTCAATGGTCGCGCGCACGAATTGTTGCTGCTGCGCCAGCTCACTGCGGAACTGCGCCGCCAGGAAGTACAGACCTGGAAAAAAGTCATCCGCGTGATCAGCCACGAACTGAACAACTCGCTCGCGCCGGTGGCCTCGCTGGCGCACTCGGGCGCGGAACTGCTGCGGCGCGGACAAAGCGAGCGGCTTCCGGAAATCCTCGGCACCATCGAGGAACGCGCGCGGCATCTGGAGCGTTTCATTCGCGGCTATGCGCGCTTTGCCAAACTGCCGGCGCCGCGCATGGAATCCATCGTCTGGGCGGACTTCATCGCGCGGCTGGCATCGCAGATGGCGTTCTCGCTGCAAGGTCCGCTGCCCGACGAACCGGCGCGCCTGGACCCGGCGCAGATGCAGCAGGCGCTGTTGAACCTGCTCAAGAATGCGCACGAATCGGGTTCCAGTCCCGAGCAGATCCAGCTTGCCGTGCGCCGTGGCTCGACCGCGTTGCGCATCGAAGTGATGGATCGCGGCACCGGCATGAACGATGCCGTGCTCACCAACGCATTGGTGCCGTTTTATTCGACCAAGCGCAGCGGCACCGGCCTGGGCCTGGCGCTCGCACGCGAAATCGCCGAAGCGCACGGCGGCCGGATTGCACTGGCCAATCGCGAAGGCGGCGGATTGGTGGTCGCGCTGGTGCTGCCGGTTTAGCGCGCGAAATTTTTTCTACGCGATACCAATCACTCGACTCCGCGCATCTCACGCATTCGCGGCAAAGATACGATTACGGCTTCTTGACTGGGCGTGTCCAACTAGGCAGGTTGACCTGCCGGCCGCGCGCGACGCTCAACTGCCCGGCCGGTGCATCCTTGGTGATGACAGAGCCCGCGCCGATGGTGGCGTTCATGCCGATGGTCACCGGCGCCACCAGCGATGAGTTGGAACCGATGAACGCGCCATCGTCGATCTGCGTGGCGAATTTGTTCACGCCATCGTAATTGCAGGTGATGGTGCCCGCGCCGATGTTCACGCCAGCGCCGACTCGCGCATCACCGAGATAACTGAGGTGATTGGCTTTCGAGCCCTTGCCCAGACGCGCCTTCTTGGTTTCCACGAAATTGCCGATGTGCACGCCTTCGGCCAATTCAGTGCCTGGGCGCAAACGCGCGAACGGACCGATGCTGCAAGCGCCGTGGGTCACCACGCCTTCCAGATCGCAATGGGCACGCACCTGGGTTCCAGCGGCAAGAGTGACATCGCACAACCGGCAGAATGGACCGATGCGCACGCCATCGCCGAGCACTACCGTCCCTTCGAGTATCACATCGACATCGATCTCGACATCGTGCCCGGCTTCCACCGTTCCGCGCTGATCGAATCGCGCCGGGTCGGCAAAACGCACGCCTTGCCGGGCGAGATCTTTGGCGGCGCGTTGTTGATACGCGCGTTCGAGAGTCGCCAATTGCCAAGGATCGTTGGCGCCCTCGGTTTCCATCGGATCGTCCACGCGCACCATTGTCGCCGGTTGATGGGCGGCTGCGGCCATCGCAAAAATATCGGTGAGGTAATACTCGCCTTGTGCATTGCCATTGCGCAGTTGCGCCAACCAGGCGCGCAACGGCGCCGCGTCGGCACAGACGATGCCGGTGTTGATCAGACCGATCGCTCTTTCCTCGGCGCTGGCATCCTTGTGTTCAACGATCGCGCGCACTTTGCCTGCGGCGTCGAGCAGCAAACGGCCGTAGCCGGTCGGGTCTTTCGGTTCGGCGGCCAGCAACGACAACGTGCCGGTTGTCTGCAGCAATGCGTTCAAGGTCGCGGCACGGATCAAGGGAACATCGCCATACAACACCAGCACGCGCGCGCCATCGGGGATCGTCGGCATGGCTTGTTGCACAGCATGGCCAGTGCCCAGTTGCTGGGCTTGTTCGACCCAACGCAAATCCGGTTGGTCGGCAAAAGCTTCGCGCACCTGATCGCCGCCGTGGCCGAAGACGACATGGATGACATCGGCACCCAGGGCTCGCGCGGCGTCGATCACATGCGCCAGCATCGGCCGGCCAGCCAAAGGCTGCAGCACTTTCGGCTTCGCCGATTTCATGCGCTTGCCCTCGCCCGCGGCAAGGATCACCACATGCAGAAGTTCGTTCATCGGGACACTCCTTTGCCAATAGTATCGGCGGCGATGCGCGCGGCTGCCAGCCTTTGCGGCGATGCCCAGATTCGCGGCCCGGCAATGGCCGCTTTTCCCGGCATGAAATTGTAGGAACGATGGCAATCGCGGCCATGCCTACCTCAGCAGTTACTACCATGCCTACCTTGGCAGTTGCTACCTTTCGCCTATCTGCTTGCCGGAACAACTCTCTCGATAAGAAATCGTGCCGAGACAACTCTCTCAAAAAAGAACCCATACCAAGATAGTTCTCTCGAAAAAACCATGCCGGAGCAACGCTCTCAATAAGAAACCATGCCGCAACAGCCCCTCGAAAAAACGGCCACCCATCGAGGCCAGGATCTTCTATCGCGATTGCCATCTCTGTCGCAAAACAAAAACGCCGGCACGAGGCCGGCGTTTTCTCATCAGGGCTATGAAGCCGCGATCAGTGCTTGAGGTTCTTGCGCAGACGCTCCAGCGCCTGCAACTGCACCGTGGCTTCAACCAATTTGGCCTGCGCTTCGGCGATTTCCACCGCTTCGCCACGACCGGCCAGGATGCGCTCGGCCTCTTCCTTGGCGGCCTTGGCCTTGGCCTCGTCGATATTCTCGGCACGGATGGCGGTGTCGGCCAGCACGGTGACGACCTGCGGCTGCACTTCCAGGATGCCGCCGGACACGGCGATATCGATCTTGTCGCCATTGGCCAAAGTCAGCACGACCTTGCCGGGCTTCAGGCGTGTGATCAGCGGAGCGTGGCGCGGCGCGATGCCGAGCTCACCCATCTCGCCGGTGGCCACGACCATCTGCACGTCGCCGTGGAAAATTTCTTCCTCGGCACTGACGATGTCGCAACGAATGGTGGAGGTCATGTTCTATTCCGTCGTCCGTAAGGCGGGCCGGGGCCCGCCGTGGGCTAGTCGCAATGCGGGCCGAAACCCGCGCCAGGCAATTACGCCTTTTCCGCCATCTTCTTGGCCTTCTCGAAGGCCTCGTCGATGCCGCCGACCATGTAGAAGGCCTGTTCCGGCAGGTGGTCGCATTCGCCTTCGCAGATCATCTTGAAGCCGCGGATGGTGTCCTTGAGCGTGACGTATTTGCCCGGCGAACCAGTGAACACTTCGGCCACGTGGAAAGGCTGCGAGAAGAAGCGCTCGATCTTGCGCGCGCGCGACACGGCCTGCTTGTCTTCTTCCGACAGCTCGTCCATGCCCAGGATCGCGATGATGTCCTTGAGCTCCTTGTACTTTTGCAGCGTCGCCTGCACCTTGCGCGCGGTATCGTAGTGCTCGTGGCCGATCACGTTCGGGTCGAGCTGACGCGAGGTGGAATCGAGCGGATCGACCGCCGGATAAATACCCAACGAAGCGATGTTACGGCTCAACACGACGGTGGCGTCGAGGTGGGCGAAGGTGGTCGCCGGCGACGGGTCGGTCAAATCGTCCGCGGGCACGTACACGGCCTGGATCGAGGTGATCGAACCGGTCTTGGTGGAGGTGATGCGCTCTTGCAGAACGCCCATTTCCTCGGCCAGCGTCGGCTGGTAACCCACGGCCGACGGCATGCGGCCGAGCAGCGCCGACACTTCGGTACCGGCCAGCGTGTAGCGGTAGATGTTATCGACGAAGAACAGGATGTCGCGGCCCTTGCCGGTCGCCGGATCCTTGTCGTCGCGGAAGTACTCGGCCATGGTCAGGCCGGTCAACGCCACGCGCAGACGGTTGCCCGGCGGCTCGTTCATCTGGCCGTACACCATCGCGACCTTGTCGAGCACGTTGGAGTCTTTCATCTCGTGGTAGAAGTCGTTGCCCTCGCGGGTACGCTCACCGACGCCCGCGAACACGGACAAACCCGCGTGCTGCTTGGCGATGTTGTTGATCAGCTCCATCATGTTCACAGTCTTGCCGACGCCGGCGCCGCCGAACAGGCCGACCTTGCCGCCCTTGGCGAATGGGCACATCAGATCGATCACCTTGATGCCGGTTTCCAGCAGTTCGTTGGTCGAGCTCTGATCCTCGTAGGACGGCGCGGCGCGATGGATTTCCCAATGGTCCTTGGTGTTGACCGGGCCCGCCTCGTCGATCGGATTGCCGAGCACGTCCATGATACGGCCCAGGGTTTCCTTGCCGACCGGCACGGAGATGGCGTGGCCGGTGTTGGTGGCGATCAGGTTGCGCTTGAGGCCGTCGGTGGAGCCGAGCGCGATGGTGCGCACGACGCCGTCACCCAACTGCTGCTGCACTTCCAGCGTGATCGCGGTGTTGGCGACTTTCAGCGCGTCGTACACCTTCGGCACATCGTGGCGGTCGAACTCCACGTCCACGACGGCGCCGATGATCTGCACAATCTTGCCCTGGCTCATTTTCATTTCCTCTGAGAAGCAGTTCGTTTCTTGGCCGGGCGACGCGAGCCGCGCCAGCGTGGATGATGGTTAGACCGCGGCAGCGCCGCCGACGATTTCCGAGATTTCCTGGGTAATCGCGGCCTGGCGCGCCTTGTTGTAGATCAGGTTCAGCGTGCCGATCAGCTTGGTGGCGTTGTCGGAAGCCGACTTCATCGCCACCATGCGCGCGGCGTGTTCGGAAGCGAGGTTTTCCAGCACCGCCTGGTAAACCAGCGACTCGACATAACGGGTCATCACGTGATCGAGCACGGCTTCGGCGCCCGGCTCGTAGATGTAATCCCAGTCGTGCTTGGTCTGGAAGGACTCACTGGCCGGCAACGGCAGCAACTGATCCTGGCGCGGTTTCTGCGCCATGGTATTGATGAAATCGTTGTAGCAAAGGAACACGCGGTCGAGCTGACCGGCGCTGTAGCCATCGAGCATGACCTTGATGACACCGACCAACGCATCGATCTGCGGCTTCTCGCCCAGATGGGTGACCGAGCCGGCCATGGTGACCTTCAGGCGGCGGAAGAAGGTCGATGCCTTCTGGCCGATGCAGACCACATCGACTTCGACGCCCTTGTCTTGCCAATCGCGCATGTCGGCGAGGATCTTGCGGAACATCGCCGAATTCAAACCGCCGCACAGTCCGCGATCGGTGGAAACGATGACGTAGCCGACCCGCTTGATCTGGCCGTGGTCGGCCATGAACGGATGCGTGTATTCCGAGTTGGCCTTGGCGATGTGACCGATCAACTGGGTCATCAAGCGCGCATAGGGGCGCGAGGCCTTCATTCGGTCTTGTGCCTTGCGGATTTTCGACGCCGAGACCATTTCGAGCGCGCGCGTCACCTTGCGAGTGTTCTGCACGCTCTTGATCTTGGTTTTGATTTCTCTGCCGCCTGCCATGTCTTCTCTCGGGACTCGGGACTCGGGACTCGGGACTCGAAGTCGAAACTTCTAGTGCCGCACCTCGTCGTTTCCTAGTCCGGGATCGGTCTTTCGTTCATCAGAATTCGCTTTTGCGAATCCCGAGTCCCGAGTCCCGAGTCCCGGCTCTTTTCACCAGCTTCCGGTGGTCTTGAACTCGGAAATCAATTTCTTGAACGATCCCTCGATGTCCTTGTCCCAGGCGCCGGTTTCGACGATCTGCTTTTGCAAATCACCGTAGCTGTTGGCCAGGTGCGCGTGCAGACCGGCTTCAAAAGCCAGGATCTTGTTCATCGGCACGTCGTCGAGATAGCCCTCGTTGACGGCGTAGATGGACAACGCCATCTGCGCGATCGACATCGGCGCGTACTGCTTTTGCTTCATCAGCTCGGTGACGCGCTGACCGCGCTCGAGCTGCTTGCGGGTGGCTTCGTCGAGATCGGAGGCGAACTGCGCGAACGCCGCCAGCTCACGGTACTGCGCGAGCGAGATACGAATGCCGCCCGACAACTTCTTCATGATCGTGGTCTGGGCGGAACCGCCGACGCGCGACACCGAGATACCGGCGTTCACGGCCGGACGAATACCGGCGTTGAACAAGTCGGTTTCCAAGAAGATCTGGCCGTCGGTAATCGAAATCACGTTGGTCGGCACGAACGCGGACACGTCGCCGGCCTGCGTCTCGATGATCGGCAACGCGGTCAGCGAACCGGTCTTGCCCTTGACGGCGCCGTTGGTGAACTTCTCGACGTAGTCCTCCGACACGCGGGCGGCACGTTCGAGCAAACGCGAGTGCAAATAGAACACGTCGCCCGGATAGGCTTCGCGGCCCGGCGGGCGGCGCAACAGCAGCGAGATCTGACGGTAGGCCACGGCCTGCTTGGACAGATCGTCGTAGATGATCAGCGCGTCTTCGCCGCGATCGCGGAAGTATTCGCCCATGGTGCAGCCCGAGTAGGCGCTGATGTACTGCATCGCCGCCGATTCGGAAGCGGAAGCGGCAACCACGATGGTGTGTGCGAGCGCACCGTTGTCGGCCAGGCGGCGCACGACGTTGGCGATGGTCGAAGCCTTCTGGCCGATCGCAACGTACACGCACTTAACGCCGGTGCCTTTCTGATTGATGATCGCATCGACGGCCATCGCGGTCTTGCCGGTCTGGCGGTCACCGATGATCAACTCGCGCTGACCGCGGCCGATCGGGATCATGGCATCGACCGACTTGTAGCCGGTCTGCACCGGCTGCGACACCGACTTGCGCCAGATCACGCCCGGAGCCACTTTTTCCACCGGCTCGGTGAGCGCGGCGTTGATCGGACCCTTGCCGTCGATCGGCTCACCCAGCGCGTTCACCACGCGGCCAAGCAATTCCGGACCGACCGGCACTTCGAGGATGCGCGCGGTGGTCTTGGCGACATCTCCTTCGCGAAGATTCTCGTAATCGCCCAGCACCACAGCGCCGACCGAGTCGCGCTCCAGGTTCAGTGCCAGCGCGAAGGTGCTGTTGGGCAGCTCGATCATTTCGCCTTGCATCACGTCGGCCAGGCCGTGGATGCGCACGATACCGTCGGACACGGAAGTGACGGTGCCTTCATTGCGCGCCTCGGCGGTCAGCTTGACCTTTTCGATGCGGCTCTTGATGAGTTCGCTGATTTCGGACGGGTTGAGCGTTTGCATTGTCGCTTCCTTTATCGTGCGCGTTCTAAGGCGCCCGTGGTTTCAATCAAGTTGTTGTTGCTTGGACCGGATTACTGGAATCGGAAACCGCTGCTGCCTCGGAGCCTGCATCGCAGGAATCCCGGCGCCTGTTTCCCGCGCCCGGCATCCGACTCAGTTCGCCAGCGCCGCTCCCAGGCGTTCGAGCTTGGTACGCAATGAGCCATCGATGACCACATCACCGGCATCGATCACCGCCCCACCGATCAAAGCAGGATCGATCGCCGTGCTGATTTCGACCTCGCGCCCGAACCGCTTTTTCAGCGAGTCGTGCAACTTGGCCAGCTCGGCGGAATCGAGCGCCTGTGCCGAGGTGATGGTCGCCTTGACTACTTTTTCCGCTTCGGCGCGCAATTGCTCGAACAGACCCGCGATCTCCGGCAGCAGCGCAAGACGGCGACTCTCGGAGAGCACCCCCAGGAACTGGCCGAACACCGGATCGGCGTCTGGCGGCAACAACACATCGATCAGCGTTTGCGCCGAAACGCGCGGATCGCCGAGCACCGTCTGCACTGCCGTCTGGTTGACAGCCTGCGAGACAAAACTCAGATCCCGCGAAAACTGCGCCAGGCGGCCTTGCTCGCGCGCCAGGGAAAATGCAGCTCGCGCGTAGGGCCTGGCGAGGGTGATGGCTTGGGTCATGGCAATGCGTATCCGATGCTCAGATTTCTGCGGCGAGTTCGTCCAGCAACGCCTTGTGGGCGGTACTGTCGATTTCGCGACGAATCAGTTTCTCGGCGCCGGCCACGGCGAGCTGGGACACTTGCTTGCGCAAATCTTCGCGAGCGCGGCCCGCGGCCGAGGCGATCTCGGCTTGCGCCGCCGCCTTCTGCCGGTTGCCTTCGTTGATCGCTTCATCCCGGGCGGCATCGATGATCTGGATCTTGCGGGCTTCCGCCTGCGCGATGATCTCGTTGGCCTTGGCCCTGGCTTCGCGAAGAACTTCGTTGACCCGTTCCTCGGCCTGCGCGAGATCCTTCTTGCTGCGATCGGCGGCAGCCAGACCATCGGCGATCTTCGCCTGACGCTCTTCGATCGCCGCCATCAACGGCGGCCAGATGAATTTGGCGGTAAACCAGATCAATATCCCGAAGGACAGCATCTGGCCAAAAATTGTCATGTTCAGATCCATGACGTCTCCTGATGGCTCGAACTGGCCGCGGATCGCTCCGCGGCGTGGTTTTTCACGCAGGCAAGCCCGCGCGCTGACGCAATGACTTGCTTAACCGGCAACGTTCTGCAGGTTCGACAACAGCGGGTTGGCCACCGCGAAGTACATCGCCAAGGCAACGCCGATCAGGAACGCGGCGTCGATCAGGCCCGCGAGCAGGAACATGCGGCCTTGCAGCATCGGAACCAGTTCCGGCTGACGCGCGGCGGACTCGAGGAACTTCGAACCCATGATGCCGATGCCGATGCAGGCACCGATCGCGCCGAGACCGATGATGAGGCCGATACCGAGGGCCGTGAAACCCTGAATTTGGGCGATGGCTTCCAACATGTTGCTTCTCCTAGATATAGCTGTGATTGGTGGTACGGTTGTGGTTGAAACGGATCAGTGGTGTTCGTGCGCCATCGAGATATAGACGACGGTGAGCACCATGAAAATGAAGGCCTGCAAGGCGATGATCAGGATGTGGAAAATCGCCCATCCGGCATTGGCGAAAACACCCGGCACGAAAGTCAGCCAGGATGTCATCAATCCGGCGATTAGCATGAAGACCAGCTCGCCGGCGTACATGTTGCCGAACAGTCGCATCGCCAGCGACACCGGCTTGGACAGGTACTCGACGACATTCAGGAAAAAATTCGGGATGGCCAGCAGGGTTTTGCCGAACGCTCCATTGGCATGAAACGGAGCGGTGAAAAGTTCCTTGGTGAAACCCCATCCACCCTTGGCCTTGATCGAGTAGAAGATGACCATGAAAAACACCACGATCGACATCGCGAAAGTGGTGTTGACGTCGGCTGAGGGCACCATGCGCCAATAGGTATGATGCGCAACTTCATGGCCGGCCGTGGCCGCGATTGCGCTACCAACCGCATCGAGCGGCAGCAGGTCCATGGCGTTCATGAAGAACACCCACATGAAAACCGTCAGCGCGAGCGGCGCGATGAACCGGCGGTCGCCATGGAAAACGTCCTTGACCTGGCCATCGACGAATTCGACGACCAACTCGACGAATGCCTGCCCCTTGCCGGGCACGCCCGAAGATGCCTTGCGCGCAAACAAATAAAGCCAGGCGCAGATGAATACGCCAAGCCCGAAGGAAATGATCAACGAGTCCCAATGCAACCCGCTCCCCGGCAGCAGCTGGGTATTGTGGGTTAGATGGTGCTGGATGTATTCGGTCAAACCGCCCGAGCTCTGTTCAGCGCTCACAGAACACCTATGCTTTTAATTTATAAACCAGGAACGAGGAGGCTGTGGTTGCGACCAATCCCACCAGCAACGGCAGCGGCGGCAACCCAAACCGTACAAACGCCAAATACAGCATTGAAAACACCACAAACCACTTCAACGCAATTCCGGTGGTCAGTCGCACTAATGCGTGACCTGCGGAGTACGCAAGTCCTTTCGTCGACCACCAAGCCAAAAGCAGACTTCCCAGAACCATGGCTCCGCCGCCAGTCGCTGCCGCCACGGCCGCCAACGCATCCTGCGTCAGGAAGGCGAGAGCCACCAGCGCCGCGATGGCAGCCTGGATCGCTACCACGCGAAAAGCCAGGCGACGATTGGCGGCCAAGGAGTTGAGCACGCGCTGCACCTGATCCAACGAAAAGCCGCAGATAACCGCCCTGCCAAGACGCAAAATTATAGCAGCCGCATGCAGCGCCAGACAACCCGGATTTGCTTTGGAATCGGGCCGTTGGCGCGGCTTGCACGGGCATAATGCGGCTTCAGCCAAAGCCATCTTGGAGTCTTATGCAACTTGCACTGATTTGCGTCCTCATCGCCGGCTTGATGCCCTACTTGTGGACCGCCGTTGCCAAAACCGCCGGCCCTCGCTACGACAACCGCGATGTGCGAACTTGGCAATCGCGCCTTTCCGGTCTCGCCCATCGGGCACACTCGGCTCATCTGAACAGCTTCGAGGCCTTCCCGCTATTTGCTGTTGCCGTCCTCGTAGCCCAATTGGGGAACGCCGATCCTGTCCGGGTCAATTATCTGGCCATGTTGTTTATCGCCGTGAGGCTCTTCTACGGCCTGGCCTACCTGTTCAACATCGCAACCTTGCGGAGCCTGCTCTGGCTAGGCGCTTTTGCCTGTTCGATCGGAATTTTTCTGTCAGGCATTTGAATCCGTGACGTGCTGAAATAAATTGCACGACACCACCACACAAATCCCCGCGGCGAATGCGATGCGGGTAGTGGATCCGACGGGTTGCGGTGATGCGTACCGGGCGGGGTTGATTTACGGGTTGATGAACGAGATGGATTTATCGACGACGGGACGGATCGCGTCGTTGATGGGGGCGTTGAAGATCGAGCATTTGGGGCCGCAGAACCAGCGGTTTGATTTTGAGGAGTTTGCCGAGCAGTTCCGGCAGCAGTTTGGCTACACGCTGCGGTGAGGGTGGGGTAGAACCGATCGAGCGACCGCAGGCTGGTTCCAGCCCGTAAACAATAAATGCCTCCATCGTCCGATGGAGGCATTTCTTTTTCTACCGTAAATACGGACGCCACAAAGAAGAAGAAGAAGGCCATCCCTTGCGGGATGGCCTTCTGGGATAAAGCCCCTGGCGATGACCAGGCCTACGAAGGTTACTTGGAAGCCCTCGGTTAGCTGCTTGCGACGCGCAGAGGTCGCGCTTTCCAGCACGCCAAAAGCAAAACGCCGGATCGATTGATCCGGCGTTTTAGGATAAAGCCCCTGGCGATGACCTACTCTTGCATGGCTTGAGCCACACTACCATCGGCGCGGTTGCGTTTCACTTCCGAGTTCGGGAAGGGATCGGGTGGTTCCACAACGCTATGGTCACCAGGGAGAGGGTGAGGAGTCGCCGGTCCGATAAAGACGGATTGGCGCCACGCTCTCATGGGGATGGGACGTAATGAGCGATTTAGAGAAGTCAGTGTCGAGACGTGTCTCGAGGTTAAGGGCTTCTAGTGTGCGCGGAGCACAGAAGAAGCGACTTGAGGTTATATGATCAAGCCACACGGATCATTAGTATCGGTTAGCTCAACACATTGCTGTGCTTACACACCCGACCTATCAACCACCTAGTCTTGATGGTTCCTTTAGGGGACTTGTGTCCCGGGAGATCTCATCTTGAGGCGCGCTTCCCGCTTAGATGCTTTCAGCAGTTATCGCTTCCGAACATAGCTACCCGGCAATGCCACTGGCGTGACAACCGGAACACCAGAGGTTCGTCCACTCCGGTCCTCTCGTACTAGGAGCAGCCCCTCTCAAATCTCCAACGCCCACGACAGATAGGGACCGAACTGTCTCACGACGTTCTGAACCCAGCTCGCGTACCACTTTAAATGGCGAACAGCCATACCCTTGGGACCGACTACAGCCCCAGGATGTGATGAGCCGACATCGAGGTGCCAAACACCGCCGTCGATATGAACTCTTGGGCGGTATCAGCCTGTTATCCCCGGAGTACCTTTTATCCGTTGAGCGATGGCCCTTCCATACAGAACCACCGGATCACTAAGACCTACTTTCGTACCTGCTTGATCCGTCGATCTTGCAGTCAAGCACGCTTATGCCTTTGCACACAGTGCGCGATGTCCGACCGCGCTGAGCGTACCTTCGTGCTCCTCCGTTACTCTTTGGGAGGAGACCGCCCCAGTCAAACTACCCACCATACAATGTCCCCGGCCCGGATAACGGGCCCAGGTTAGAACGTCAAGCACATCAGGGTGGTATTTCAAGGTTGGCTCCATCCAAGCTAGCGCCTGGACTTCAAAGCCTCCCACCTATCCTACACAGACGAACTCAACGTTCAATGTAAAGCTATAGTAAAGGTTCACGGGGTCTTTCCGTCTTGCCGCGGGAACGCTGCATCTTCACAGCGATTTCAATTTCACTGAGTCTCGGGTGGAGACAGCGCCGCTGTCGTTACGCCATTCGTGCAGGTCGGAACTTACCCGACAAGGAATTTCGCTACCTTAGGACCGTTATAGTTACGGCCGCCGTTTACTGGGGCTTCGATCAAGAGCTTCGCCTTGCGGCTAACCCCATCAATTAACCTTCCAGCACCGGGCAGGCGTCACACCCTATACGTCCACTTTCGTGTTTGCAGAGTGCTGTGTTTTTGATAAACAGTCGCAGCGGCCTGGTTTCTGAGGCCTCCATCGGCCAAACAACGCATGTTGCCACCAATGAAGGCGCACCTTCTCCCGAAGTTACGGTGCCATGTTGCCTAGTTCCTTCACCCGAGTTCTCTCAAGCGCCTTAGAATTCTCATCCTGCCCACCTGTGTCGGTTTACGGTACGGTCTGCGTGACCTGAAGCTTAGAGGCTTTTCCTGGAAGCGTGGTATCAGTGACTTCGTCCTATAGGACTCGTCTCGGTGCTCGGCATAAAGCCACGCGGATTTGCCTACGTGACATGCCTACCTCCTTTCCCCGGGACAACCAACGCCCGGTACACTTAACCTTCTCCGTCCCCCCATCGCAGTCACGCGAGGTGCTGGAATATTAACCAGCTTCCCATCGACTACACCTTTCGGTCTCGCCTTAGGGGCCGACTCACCCTGCGTCGATGAACGTTGCGCAAGGAAACCTTGGGCTTTCGGCGTGGAGGCTTTTCACCCCCATTATCGTTACTCATGTCAGCATTCGCACTTCCGATACCTCCAGCAGACTTTTCAATCCACCTTCGCAGGCTTACGGAACGCTCCTCTACCGCGTGCATCAACGATGCACACCCCGAGCTTCGGTATACCGCTTAGCCCCGTTAAATCTTCCGCGCAGGCCGACTCGACCAGTGAGCTATTACGCTTTCTTTAAAGGATGGCTGCTTCTAAGCCAACCTCCTGGCTGTCTATGCCTTCCCACATCGTTTTCCACTGAGCGGTAATTTGGGGACCTTAGCTGCGGGTCTGGGTTGTTTCCCTTTTCACGACGGACGTTAGCACCCGCCGTGTGTCTCCCGCGTAGTCTGTCTTGGTATTCGGAGTTTGCAATGGTTTGCTAAAGCGCAATGCTCCGCTAGCCATAACAGTGCTCTACCCCCAAGAAGATTCACGCGAGGCGCTACCTAAATAGCTTTCGAGGAGAACCAGCTATCTCCGGGTTCGATTAGCTTTTCACTCCTAGCCACACCTCATCCCCTACTTTTGCAACAGGAGTGGGTTCGGGCCTCCAGTGCGTGTTACCGCACCTTCACCCTGGGCATGGCTAGATCACCCGGTTTCGGGTCTACTGCCTGCGACTATGCGCCCTGTTCAGACTCGGTTTCCCTTCGCCTCCCCTAGTCGGTTAAGCTCGCCACAGACAGTAAGTCGCTGACCCATTATACAAAAGGTACGCAGTCACCCCGAAGGGCTTCCACTGCTTGTACGCACACGGTTTCAGGGTCTATTTCACTCCCTTCACCAGGGTTCTTTTCGCCTTTCCCTCACGGTACTTGTTCACTATCGGTCGGTCAGGAGTATTTAGCCTTGGAGGATGGTCCCCCCATATTCAGACAGGGTTTCTCGTGCCCCGCCCTACTCATTGTTCATCATTGCGGCCCTTTCACATACTGGGCTATCACCATCTATGGCCGGACTTTCCAGACCGTTTTGCTAAAACCGCAATGACTTTTGGGCTGCTCCCCGTTCGCTCGTCACTACTGGGGGAATCTCGGTTGATTTCTTTTCCTCCAGGTACTGAGATATTTCAGTTCCCTGGGTTCGCTCTGGACACCTATGTATTCAGTGCCCAGTACCTCTTACGAGGTGGGTTTCCCCATTCGGACATCTCCGGGTCAATGTCTGTTGCCGACTCACCGGAGCTTTTCGCAGGCTGCCACGTCCTTCATCGCCTCTGACCGCCAAGGCATCCACCGTGTGCGCTTATTCGCTTGATCATATAACCCCAAGTCGCCTCGGAGTCATCATCGCGAATGTTCAACGACAACACTCAATTCAATAAGTCCTTTCGGACTCGCCTTAGCCTCTACGACACATCTTCGACAGTATTTCGTCTAAAACGCTCGCTACGTCCCATGTTTTCAAAGAACCGAACACCGGCTTCAAACCCGGGTTCCCATTCATTAGTGTGCGCTTCGTTCATTCAGAGACTTTCTTAGCTCACCAGGCTTTTGTGTCGACCTCGACACGAGCAAACGCCCCGGACTTGGCCGATACGTTCGATCGCTACAACGCCGGCGCAAAAGTGGTGGGTCTGGGAGGACTCGAACCTCCGACCTCACCCTTATCAGGGGTGCGCTCTAACCACCTGAGCTACAGACCCGTCCGTAGACGTTCTCGCTTCAGTGGTGGAGCCAGTCGGGATCGAACCGACGACCCCCTGCTTGCAAAGCAGGTGCTCTCCCAGCTGAGCTATGGCCCCGTCAATACGGGACACAAACCACACGGCTCTCGCCCTGTCGTCTGTTCTCTGAATGCAGGAAACTTGTGCGGACGCCTGTAAAACAGCTTCGTCTTTGCTCAAAAGGAGGTGATCCAGCCGCACCTTCCGATACGGCTACCTTGTTACGACTTCACCCCAGTCATCGGCCACACCGTGGCAAGCGCCCTCCTTGCGGTTAAGCTACCTGCTTCTGGTGCAACAAACTCCCATGGTGTGACGGGCGGTGTGTACAAGGCCCGGGAACGTATTCACCGCGGCAATGCTGATCCGCGATTACTAGCGATTCCGACTTCACGGAGTCGAGTTGCAGACTCCGATCCGGACTAAGATGGGGTTTCTGGGATTGGCTCCGCCTCGCGACTTGGCAACCCTCTGTCCCCACCATTGTAGTACGTGTGTAGCCCTGGCCGTAAGGGCCATGATGACTTGACGTCATCCCCACCTTCCTCCGGTTTGTCACCGGCAGTCTCCTTAGAGTTCCCGACTTTACTCGCTGGCAACTAAGGACAAGGGTTGCGCTCGTTGCGGGACTTAACCCAACATCTCACGACACGAGCTGACGACAGCCATGCAGCACCTGTCTCACGGTTCCCGAAGGCACTCCTCTATCTCTAAAGGATTCCGTGGATGTCAAGGCCAGGTAAGGTTCTTCGCGTTGCATCGAATTAAACCACATACTCCACCGCTTGTGCGGGCCCCCGTCAATTCCTTTGAGTTTCAGTCTTGCGACCGTACTCCCCAGGCGGCGAACTTAACGCGTTAGCTTCGACACTGAATGCTCAATTGCACCCAACGTCCAGTTCGCATCGTTTAGGGCGTGGACTACCAGGGTATCTAATCCTGTTTGCTCCCCACGCTTTCGTGCCTCAGTGTCAGTGCTGGTCCAGAGAGCCGCCTTCGCAACTGATGTTCCTCCCGATCTCTACGCATTTCACTGCTACACCGGGAATTCCACTCTCCTCTACCGCACTCTAGCCCGCCAGTATCCATCGCCATTCCCAGGTTGAGCCCGGGGCTTTCACGACAGACTTAACGAACCACCTACGCACGCTTTACGCCCAGTAATTCCGAGTAACGCTTGCACCCTTCGTATTACCGCGGCTGCTGGCACGAAGTTAGCCGGTGCTTATTCTTTCGGTACCGTCAGAATCCCCGGGTATTAACCGGTGACTTTTCTTCCCGAACAAAAGTGCTTTACAACCCGAAGGCCTTCTTCACACACGCGGCATGGCTGGATCAGGCTTGCGCCCATTGTCCAATATTCCCCACTGCTGCCTCCCGTAGGAGTCTGGACCGTGTCTCAGTTCCAGTGTGGCTGATCATCCTCTCAGACCAGCTACCGATCGTCGCCTTGGTGGGCCTTTACCCCGCCAACTAGCTAATCGGACATCGGCTCATCCAATCGCGCGACGCCTTGCGGTCCGCCGCTTTCACCCGTAGGTCGTATGCGGTATTAGTCCCGGTTTCCCGAGGTTATCCCCCACGACAAGGTAGATTCCGATGTTTTCCTCACCCGTCCGCCGCTCGCCGCCAGGGTTGCCCCCGCGCTGCCGCTCGACTTGCATGTGTTAGGCCTGCCGCCAGCGTTCACTCTGAGCCAGGATCAAACTCTTCAGTTAAAACAAAACAATATGTTCAGCTTTACCTGCAGACCGACCATCTGGCTTCTTGTCGCTTGCGTTGCATGTACAACTAAATTGACTTAAAGCTTTTTGACAGACATCTGCAAGATTGGACTCGTCCATCTCACAGGCGCCCGCACAAATTTCCTGCGCACACTGTCAAAGATCAAAGGGTTGAGAATCTTTCCTCTTCCCGCCCTCAGGACGTTTCGTCCAAGGGAGCCGCACATTATACGGCGCTTTTACCTTCCGTCAACACCTCGCTTCACCGAGATCCCGACACCCACCGCCCGTCTCACGACTCACGTTGGGGGCCGCAAAGAATACGGGATCGGATGTGAAATGGAAAGCCCCTCGTTCAATCAAAAACCAATTCAATCGAAAACCAACTCAATCGAAAACCAACTCAATCGGAAATCAAACGCACGCGCACGAAGTTGCGTTTGCCGACTTGCAGGACGCCCTCGAATCCGGGAGTGAACACTCGTTGGGCGTCTTCGATGACGGCGCCATCGATGCGCACGGCGCGCTCGGCCAGCTTGCGGCTGGCTTCGCCATTGCTCGCAGCCAGGCCGGCGGCCTTGAGCAGTGCTGCGGTTCGCAAGCCAGCGGCAGGCACTGTCACATCGGTCAATTCCAGCACCGACGTGTCGCCTTCGCCGCGCACGGCCGCGTGCCAGCCGGCCAATGCCGTTTCGGCAGCCGCCTTGTCGTGAAAACGCGCAGCCAATTCCCGGGCCAAACGCAATTTGGCATCACGTGGATTGAGCTGGCCAGCGGCGATATCGGCCTTCATCTGTGCCATTTCGGCCAACGACACTTCAAAGCTCAGCAGCTCGAACCAGCGCCACATCAGATCGTCGCCGATCTTCATGGTCTTGGTGACGATATCGATGGCCGGCTCGTTGATGCCGATGTAGTTGCCCAACGACTTGCTCATCTTGTTGACGCCATCGAGGCCTTCGAGCAAGGGCATGGTCAATACGATCTGCGGCGGCTGGCCGTAATGCTCTTGCAGCGCGCGGCCCATCAGCAGGTTGAATTTCTGATCGGTGCCGCCGAGTTCGACATCGGCCTTGAGCGCCACCGAGTCGTAGCCTTGGACCAACGGATACAGGAATTCGTGGATCGCGATCGGCTGCTGCCCGGCGAAGCGCTTGGAAAAATCATCGCGCTCGAGCATGCGCGCGACCGTGTGCTGCGCGGCCAGCTTGATCATGCCGGCGGCATCCATCTTGCCGAACCATTCGGAATTGAAGCGCAGCTCGGTCTTTTCGCGATCGAGCACCTTGAACACTTGCTCGGCGTAGGTTTCGGCGTTCGCCAGCACGTCTTCGCGGGTCAGCGGCTTGCGCGTGACATTCTTGCCGGTCGGGTCGCCGATCATGCCGGTGAAATCGCCGATCAAGAAAATGACCTGATGACCCAGATCCTGGAACTGCCGCATCTTGTTGAGCAGCACCGTGTGGCCGATGTGCAAATCGGGCGCGGTCGGATCGAAACCGGCCTTGATGCGCAACGGACGGCCCAGCTTGAGACGTGCAAGTAGTTCCTCGTGCTTGAGGATTTCTTCGGCGCCCCGGCCGATGAGTTCGAGGGCATGGTTGAGGTCGGTCATGGATTGGAATCGGAGCAGGATTTATGAATGAAAAGGCAAGGATGTATTCAATTGGCGTTAATCAAAAGTTAAAGAGCGCGCGGCAAAAAATCCAGTCTCGACAAGGGTTTGACGTGAGCTTTTAAGTCTGGTTATTGTACCCCGCCCTTCTGTCCGGTTATGCCGTGGAGTTCGTTTTGTCCTCATCCCACTCAGAAGCCAAGCGGGGCCGATGGTCGCATGAGCACTGGCTGTTGGCCGGAATGTTTGGCTTTCTGGGCACGGCCCTGATCGCCATCGTGCCGGGATTTGCCAATGCGATGCGCGAACCGGCACTCGAACCATCACTCAATCGGGTCTCGCTGAGCCTGCCGCTCCCCGCACCGTCGAAGACCCCGTCGCAGATCGCCAATGCCGGCTGGCAGTTCGTCCGCGTCCACGCCGGGCAAACCCTCGGCACGGTGTTTGCGCAATTGAATCTCTCGCCCGCGCTGATGCACCGGATGCTCGAGCAGACGACTTCGAAGACTGCGTTGACTCGCCTGCGCGAAGGACAGGAACTCGCCTTCAAGATCGACCCGGCCGGTCAGCTCGAAACCTTGCGCTTCGATCGTGACACCTACAACCGCGTCGAACTCAGCGTCTCCGGCGACACGGTCATCGAAAAGGTGCACGCCAAGGAAATCGAACACCGGGTGGAAATCGCCGCCGGCACCATCACCAGCTCGCTGTATGCCGACGGCGCCCGCGCCGGGCTGTCGAATGCGTCCATCAACGAGATGGCCAATATCTTCAAGTACGACATCGACTTCGTCGAAGACCTCCGCGATGGCGACACATTTCAGGTTGTCTATGAGGAGCCCTGGTACCAGGGCCAGCGCATCGGCAGCGGCGACATCATCGGCGCCACCTTCATCAACCGCGGCAAGCGCTATACCGCATTTCGCTTCGAGCGAAACGGCCGCGCCGAATATTTCGACGAAACCGGACGTCCGCTGCGGAAAGTGCTGATGCGTATTCCGATCGAGTTCGCGCGCCTGACCTCGACCTTCGGCATGCGCCGGCATCCGGTGCTGGGCCTGATGCGTGCGCACAAGGGCGTGGATTACGCCGCGCGGCCGGGCACACCGATCATGGCCGCGGGCGATGCGCGTGTGCAATTCGTCGGCTGGAAAGGCGGCTATGGCCGGGCGGTGATTCTCGATCACGGCCAGGGCCGCACCACGCTTTACGGCCACATGTCGGCCTGGGGCAAGGAAAAAGTGGGCCAGCGCGTAAGTCAGGGCGAAACCATCGGCTACGTCGGCGCCAGCGGCTTGGCCACCGGGCCGCACCTGCATTACGAATTCCGGGTTGGCGGCAAACAGGTCAATCCGCTGACCGTCACCATGCCCAAAGCACAGCCTTTGAGCGGTACCGAGCTGATCCAGTTTCGCGCCGCCACCGCACCGGCTGTCGCCAAATTGTTGCTGGTGGAAAGCAACTCCCGAATCGCTACGCGCTGATCGCGCATGGCAACGCAGCCTGTCGCCGCGTCATCACAACAAGGCGTTGGGTCCGCAGGCGATTCCGGGTTTTTCATCGGCCTGATGTCGGGCACCAGCGTCGATGGCATCGACGCGGTGCTGGTGGCTCTGGAACCTTCTCCACGACTGTTGTTCGCACGCACCTATCCGCTGCCCGATGCACTGGCCGCCGAGGTGCTGCGCTTGTCGCAATCGCAGGCATTGCTTTCGCTCGATGAAGTGGGTGCGCTCGATACGCGGCTCGGCGAGGCTTTCGCCAGCGCAGTAATGCAGCTCCTGAACGACAGCGGGACCGATCCCCGATCAGTACGTGCGATCGGCTCGCATGGGCAGACCTTGCGCCATCGTCCCTTCGGCGAGGCGCCCTTCACGATGCAATTGGGCGATGCCCACATCATTGCCGAGCGCACCGGCCTGACCACCGTCGCCGATTTCCGCCGGCGCGATGTCGCCGCCGGAGGCCATGGTGCTCCGCTATTGCCGGTCCTACATGCCCGGCTGTTGCGCGACGCCGGCGAAGATCGCGCGGTGCTCAACATCGGCGGAATCGCCAATCTCACCTTGCTTCCGATCAGCGGCTCGGTCCGTGGTTTCGATACCGGCCCCGGCAATGGCCTGATGGATGCCTGGTGCCTGCGTCATCGTGGCGAGAAATTCGATCGCAATGGTGAATTTGCCGCGCAGGGCATGGTCAATACCGAACTGCTCGACCGCCTGCTCGACGAGTCGTGGCTGCGACTGCCGCCACCCAAGAGCACTGGGCGCGATCAGTTCCATCTGGAATGGCTGGAGGAAAAACTCGCCGGGCTTTCGCTTGCGCCTGCGGATGTGCAGGCGACCTTGTGCCAGTTCACCGCGCGCAGCATTGCCGATGCATTGCTTGCGCAGATGCCCCAATGCCGCCGTGTGCTGGTCTGTGGCGGTGGCGTGCACAACGGTGTCTTGCTGGAAAAACTCGCGCGATCGTTGCCGGCCATCGCCATCGAATCCACCGCCGGGCATGGCGTCGATCCGGATTTCATCGAGGCGATGGCGTTCGCCTGGCTGGCGCGGGAAACGCTTGCCGGCCGGCCGGGCAACCTGCCCGAAGTCACCGGCGCGCGCGGATTGCGGGTTCTCGGCGCCATCCATTCGGGCGCATAGCCGAACGCCGCCGCCCAACCTGCAAGCAAGAGTTCACCGATTGCCTTTGTTGGTGCTCTCGTTTTGCATGTAGCTGGGCGCATCATCGGGCAAGCCGGTGAAAGCCTGCATGGCTTCCTTGAAAGCGCGCGTTTCGGCGTCGTCCCAGGCACCGATCAGGCGGGCGATATCGCCCGGCTCCGGTGCTGGTTCGGGCTCGCTCAAGCCGAGCGCCTGCTTGATCAAATCCAGGATGACGTCGTTCAACGGCCAGCCGCGCTGGCGCGCAATTTCCTTGATGCGTTCAGCAACGCGCTCATCGATGTCGCGTAACAAAAAATCGGCCATAGGGGGGATTCCGGCCAGGGGTGCACCAGCTTAAGCCGCTGGCGTCTTCAAAGGAACAACGGGAGTATTGGGCGAATCGATACGCGTCCACAACCAGCTCAGCAACAGCAAGGTCGGTATGACGGAAACCGCGCTGAGCAGAAAATAAACCTGATAGCTGCTCGCCTCGACGATGAATCCGGACAAGCCGCCAACGAACTTGCCCGGCAGATTGGCCAAGGACACCAGCAAGGCATACTGCGTGGCAGTGAAGTGCCGGTGGGTCAGTCCCGACATGAACGCCACCAGCACGGTGCCGGCGAATCCCTGCGAGAGATTGTCGGCGGTGATCGCCACGAAGAATGCCCAGATCTCGGACGGGTGTTGCGCCATCAACAGAAAGGCCAGGTTGGAGACGGCAACGGCGATGGCCGCGACCACCAGCATTTTCCGAATCCGGAACACCGCCACGCCAACACCGCCGAGGAACGCTCCGGCGATACCGATCCAGACACCGTAGAGTTTGGAAACGGTCGCGATATCGGCCTTGCTGTAACCGGAGTCGAGATAAAAAGGCCCGGCGAGCACGCCGATCATCTGGTCGGGAAACTTGAACAGCCCGACGAAGGCCAGCAACGCCAGCGCCAACACCACGCCATTTCGCGAGAAGAATTCCCGAAACGGACCAACGAATGCATCGGCAAGGTTGAGCTGGCTCAGGCTGGAAACCTGAATCGCATCCGGTTCGCGGCTGAGCACGGTGGCCAGAACCGGCAACAGCAACAATGCCGCCATGACCAGATAGGCCAGACGCCAGCTTTCCAGTTCAGCCAGATACAACACACCCGCGCCGGAGAGAATCAAACCCACGCGATAGCCCAGCGTGTAGGTCGCCGCCAGTGCGGCTTGCGATTCGAGCGGCGCGATCTCGATGCGGTAGGCATCGACGACGATGTCCAAGGTCGCGCCGGCAAACGCCGCCAGGCCGGCCAATGCGACGAAATTCACCAGCGAAGTCGATGGCCCTTGCAAGGCCATGGCGGTGAGCCCGGCGATGAGCAGCGACAAGGAAGCCAGCAACCAGCCGCGGCGGCGGCCGAGCAGGCGGAACACCGGCAATTGGTAGCGATCAAGCAGCGGCGCCCAGAGAAATTTCAGCACATAAAAAAAACTGGCGTAGCTGATCAGCCCGATCGCGCCCAGCGCCATGCCGGTATCCCGCAGCCAGGTCGAGAGCGTGCCGCCGACCAGCAGGAACGGCAACCCGCTGCCGAACCCCAGCAGCAGCATCGTCAATGCCGAGGGCGTGGCGAAGGCGCGGCGGATACCGGCTAGCCCGCGAAAATCGCCCTGGGCGGACGTTGCCGCACTGGCGCTCATGCGTATTCCACCGTGTAAGGCGCATGGTCGGAGAATTTCGGCTCGGCGGTGATGTGGCAACGCTTGAGCTTCTGTGCAAGGCCGGGACTGACGACTTGGTAGTCGATCCGCCAACCGACGTTCTTGGCCCGCGCTGCGCCGCGCTGGCTCCACCAGGTGTAGTCCTGACCTTCGGGATGCAGTCGCCGGTAACTGTCGATCCAGCCATGCTCGTTGAACAATTTGCTCAGCCAGGCGCGCTCCTCGGGCAGGTAGCCGGAGTTTTTCTCGTTCGCCTTGGCGTTGCGGATGTCCTTGGGCGTGTGCGCGATATTCCAGTCGCCGCAGATGATGTAGTCACGCCCGCTGGCCAGCCACTTCGAGAAAATCGGCGTGATCCAGTCCATCACTTCGTACTTGAAAACCTGACGCTCGTCCTTCGACGAGCCCGATGGCAGATACAGAGAAACCACGCTCAGATTGCCGAAACGCGCCTCGATGTAGCGGCCTTCCTCATCGAACGCCTCCCAACCCAACGCCGTGCGCACTTCGTCGGGCTCCTTGCGGCAATAGATGGCGACGCCGGAATAACCCTTCTTGGTGCTGGCATCGCGAAAATACGAGCGATAGCCATCCGGTCGGAACGCCACATCGCCAAGTTGATGTTCCTGCGCCTTGGTTTCCTGAACACACAAAACATCGGCGTGTTGATCTAGGAACCAGCCGAAGAAGCCTTTCGTCGCGGCCGAACGCAGGCCGTTGGCGTTGAAGGAGATGATTTTCACGGAGAGGGGGATTGGGAAATTGGGTATTGGAGACTAGCCTATGTCGGGTATCGCGTGCGCGTCCACGAACGCACCGCAACGCCCTGCCGAGTTGTTGCACAATCGATTCCCCATTCCGACCTTTGATTGCCGATGCACTCCTATCAACGCCGTTTTCTCGATCTCGCGCTGTCGCGCAATGCGCTGCGCCTGGGTGAGTTCACCCTGAAGTCGGGCCGGATCAGTCCGTATTTTTTCAACGCCGGGCATTTCGACTCCGGCGAAGCACTGGCCACGCTGGGGCAGTGCTATGCCCAGGCGCTGCGGGCGTCGGGCTTGGAATTCGACATGCTGTTCGGACCGGCCTACAAGGGCATCCCGCTGGCGACGGCCTTGTCGGTGGCGCTGGCGGCGCAGGGCCGGGATGTGCCGGTCGCGTTCAACCGCAAGGAAGCCAAGGACCACGGCGAAGGCGGCAGCTTGATCGGTGCGAAGATCCAGGGCCGCGTGTTGATCGTCGATGACGTGATCACCGCCGGCACGGCCATCCGCCAATCGCTGGACATCATCCTTGCGGCCGGCGGTACGCCGTGCGGGGTGGTGATCGCGCTCGATCGCCAGGAACGCGGACTCAGCGGCGAACGCTCGGCAGCGCAGGAAGTGTCGCTGGAATTCGGCCTGCCGGTGATCGCCGTCGCAGGCCTGGCCGACCTGCTCGATCTGGCCGATGAGCGGCCGGAACTGGCCGCTTACAAGCAGGCGCTGGTGGCGTATCGTTCGCGCTACGGCAGCAACATCGATGCGAGGCTAATCCCATGATCCGTTCCCTCCTGTGGCTGGTGGTTTTGTTCGCCGTGTTCGCGGCAGGGTCGGCCGGCGCGGTGGACAAGCAACAGGGCAAGAAGCTCTATCGCTGGGTGGACAAGGAAGGCAAGGTGCATTACGTCGATGCCCTACCGGCCGAAGCCGTGGATCAGGCACGCAAGGAGTTCAACGCCAGCACCGGCAGCGCGATCGGCTCGGTCGATCGCGCACTGACTCCCGAAGAGCGTGCCAAGCAAGTGCAAGAACAGGAAGCGGCGGCCAAAGCGGCGGTCATGACCGAGCAGCAAAAGCGCAATGAAGAAGCCATGCTGGCCAGCTACCAGACCGAAGCCGATCTGCGCCATGCCTATGACGAACGCATCACCTTGCTCAAGCAAACGCTCGAGTCCACCGACATGGGCATCAAAAACTTGCGCAGCAGCATCGCCAAAGTGCTCTCCGAAGCCTCGGAGGCGGAACTGAACAATCGCCCGGTGGATGCCAGGCGGACTGGCGCCATCAGCGAAATGCACACCGAGCTCGTCAAGCAGCAAACCTTCCAGACCAATCGAAAAGCCGAGCTGCTCGCCCTGGATGCGGAACTCGAACGCATGCTCGCGCGATATCGCGAACTGCGCGCCGCATCCGCCCCAGTCACGGCCAGCACACCCTGAGCGGCGGCTGGACCGTTCCGCTCGATCGCATTGAAATCGCACTGAAGGGCCGGCGAACCGGCCCTGGTTCTTCCATCTTGCCTATTCCGGCCTGCTTATTCCGTCCTGTCTAAAACGGCAAGCTCAACTTCGCATCGACCGCCAATAATTGTTCGCGGAAGATCGACTGGATACGCGACAGCGAATCGCTGTCCTTGGCATCGAAACGCAGCACCAGCGTCGGCGTGGTGTTGGAGGCACGCACCAGACCCCAGCCATCGGGCCAGTCGGCGCGCAGGCCGTCGATCGTGGTCAGGCGCGCGCCATCGAATCTGGCGTTGGCCAGGAAGTCATCGATAAATCCGTACTGCCGCCCTTCGGCGACCGGAATCTTCAGCTCGGGCGTGGCAACGCTCTTGGGCAAGGCGGCGAAAATCGCATCGGGATCACTCGGTGAGGAGGCCAGGATTTCCAGCAATCGCGCGGCGGCGTAAATGCCGTCGTCGAAGCCGTACCAGCGCTCGCGGAAGAAAAAGTGTCCGCTCATCTCGCCCGCCAGCTCGGCCTCGGTCTCTTTCATTTTCGCCTTGATCAGCGAATGCCCGGTCTTCCACATCAAGGGACTGCCGCCGTGGCGCAGGATATGCGTGGCCAGATGCCCGGTGCATTTGACGTCGTAGATGACGCAGGCGCCGGGGTTGCGTTCGAGCACGTCGGCGGCAAACAGCATCAGCACGCGGTCGGGATAAACGATCTCGCCGCTCCGGGTGACCACGCCCAGACGGTCGCCATCGCCATCGAGCGCCAAGCCGATGTCGGCGCCGACCCGTTTCACGACGCGAATCAGGTCCTGCAGGTTGTCCGGATCGCTCGGGTCGGGATGATGATGCGGAAACATGCCGTCCACTTCGCAATAAAGCGGTTCGACATCGGCGCCGATCGCCTGCAGCAGATCCGGCGCGATCGCACCGGCCACGCCGCTGCCGCAGTCGATGACCACCTTGAGTTTGCGCTCGATCTGGATATCGCCGGCGATACGCTGGACATAGTCGCTCTTGATGTCGCGGACGCTGACCTGGCCGAGCGCTTCGGCGCGATGCAGGCGGTTTTCGGCGATGCGCGCGTAAAGATTCAGGATCGCCTCGCCGGAAAGCGTTTCGCCATCGATCACGATCTTGAAACCGTTGTAATCGGGCGGGTTGTGGCTGCCGGTGATGGAAACGCAGCAGCCGGTGCGCAACTGGAAACTGCCGAAATACGCCAGCGGTGTCGGCACCTCACCGATATCGATGACCTCGCGCCCGGCCTTGCGCAAGCCGTCGATCAAGGCCTCGGCCAAGTTGGACGAGGACAGCCGGCCATCGCGGCCGACCACGATGGCGCGCTGGCCGCGCTCGTGCATGACCGTGCCGATGGCCTGGCCGATCAAACGAGTGATATCGGCATCGAGCGTCTGTCCGACGATGCCGCGAATATCGTAGGTGCGGAAAATGCTGCGATCGAGCGCGGCCTTGGGCGTGGCCGGCATCGCCGGCATCACTGCCGATATGCGCGCCGCATCCGGGGACGGTTCGGGCAAAACGATCTTGCCGGCTTTTTGCATCTCGTCCAGCGTCATCCCCTCGCCCGCAGCAGCGGCCACGACCGGTGCCGCGACCGTCCGGCTGCGCAAGCGTGGCCACAGTGCCGCCACCGCGCCCAGCAATCCAAGCAGGACTGCCACGGCGAATTCGCCCAAACCCTGCAAATCGAACAAGCCGGCCGCGACCGCGGGAGCGGCCGCCACCACGCGCAGCGGCGTATCGCCCAACGCCTCGGCATCGTGCTCGGCCTCGAACTGCAATGCTCCCTTCGTGCCCGATTCGGCCACGTTGTAACCGCCCTGGCGCAGCGCCAGATAAGCCCCGGCGGGCGCAGCGTCCTTGACCTTCGCCAACACCGGCGCCAACGGCTGGCGCACATACGCCAACGTCAACACCTGCCCTTGTTCGGTCACCGGGACCGCCAGCGCCAGACGCGGCTTGCCGGCATCCTTGATCACTGCAAGTTCCGCGCGCCCTTCCTGAAGCGCCCGTTCGAGCACACCCAGCTTGCCGTAGCCAAAGCTCACCGGATCGGCATAGGCCTCCGCCAGGTCCGCGGGCAATAACTGCACTGCCTCGGTTCCCGGCAGCGCCTGCGTAATGATTTGCTTGGCCGCCACCAGATCATTGCGATGGATGGCGCTGATCAGCGCCACATTGTTTTTCAGGCCATCGCCGCGATCGAGCAACATTTTCAGCGTCGGCCGAAGCTGATTGGCGACCTGGCGACGGGCAGTGTCGGTATTTTCGCCCAGGCGATTGGCCGCATGCAGTTGCCAGCCTCCCCAAGCGATCCACACCCCAGCCAGAATCAGCAACGCCGCCGCGAACTGTCGCAGCAAACGTGGCTTGAAGGATTTCAAATCCAATGCAGCTTTCATGTCTCCCCCTGGAGATATTGCAAACCGTCGAATGAGCCTCGTCATGGCTCTTTCAAGTCATCCAGACCGGCGTCCGCCCACCCTCGCACGATTCCTCGAAGAATCCCGCTCGGGCCGGTGATGCCTGGCCAATTAGTACATGCCAATCAACCAGTTCCGGCGAACCATACTCCTACAGTGCCCGATTCGTCCGTGATGCGTCCAGACGCCGACACAGCCCGGTCTGCCTCGCCATCAGCGCAAACCGGTATGGCCGAACCCGCCCGCGCCACGCACGCTTTGCTCGAATTGCTCCACCACCTTGAACCGCGCGCGCGCCACCGGCACGAACACCAACTGGGCGATACGGTCGCCCGGCTGAATGCTCTGGCGCACGAGGCCTCGATTCCACAGGCTGACCAGCAACGGCCCTTGGTAATCGGCATCGATCAGACCGACCAGATTGCCCAGGACCAATCCTTGCTTATGGCCCAGGCCCGAGCGCGGCAGAATCATCGCGCAAAGCTGCGCATCGCCGATGTGAATCGACAGACCGGTGGCGATCAATTGCGCTTCACCTGGCGCCAACTCCACCGGGCCATCGCACAGCGCTCGCAAATCCATGCCCGCCGAAAGTGCAGTGGCGTAGTCGGGCAATGGAAATTCGGTACCGAGCCGGGCGTCGAGAATTTTCAGCTCGATCTCGCAACTCACGAGCGCTGCTCCAGCCGCTCGGCAATCAAGGCCAGCAATGCGGCAGCGACCTGCGCTTTCGGACCGCGCGCCAACTCGTAGCGGCCATCGCGGGAAAACACCGTCAGGGCGTTGTGCTCGCTGTCAAAACCCACGTCCGTGCGCGAGACATCGTTGGCGGCGATCAAGTCCAGGTTCTTGCTGCGCAATTTGGCCAATGCGTGGTTTTCCAGATCGTCGGTCTCGGCCGCGAAGCCCACCACCAGCGCCGGCCGCTGCGCATGCGCGGCGACCTCGGCGAGGATGTCCGGAGTGCGTACCAACTCCAGATTGAGTGACTGCGCGGTTTTCTTGATCTTGTTCGCCGCGGTTTCGGCCGGCATGTAATCGGCCACGGCGGCCGCGCCGATGTACACCTGCTGCCCCGGCAATGCCGCCAGCACCGCCGCGTGCATCTGCACCGCGCGGCGCACGTCGATGCGGCGCACACCGGGCGGCGTCGGCAGATTGACCGGGCCGGCGACCAAGGTCACTTCCGCGCCCATGGCGGCGGCTTGCGCGGCCAGGGCGAAACCCATTTTCCCCGAGCTGCGATTGCCCAGGAAACGCACCGGATCGAGATCTTCCAGAGTCGGCCCGGCGCTGATCAGGATTTTTTTCCCGGCCAGATGCGGCGCCGCCGCCAGCGCTGTCAGCGCCTGGACGATCTGCAACGGTTCGAGCATGCGGCCGGCGCCGATTTCGCCGCAGGCCTGGTCGCCTTCGGCCGGTCCGAATACGGCCACGCCGCGCGCGTACAAAGTGGCGATGTTGGCCTGCGTCGCCGCATGCGCCCACATCAGCCGGTTCATGGCCGGCGCCACTGCGACCGGCGCCTGGCTTGCCAGGCAGATGGTGCTGAGCAAATCGTTGGCCAGCCCGTGCGCAAGCCGGGCGATGGTATCGGCGCTGGCCGGCGCGATCAGGATGCGGGTGGCCCAGCGGGCGAGTTCGATGTGGCCCATCGCCGCTTCCGCCGCCTCGTCCCAGAGCGAACTGCGCACCGGATGCCCGGACAGCGCCTGGAAGGTCGTGGCGGTGACGAACTGGCGCGCGCCCTCGGTCATCACCACCTGCACGTCGGCCCCGGCCTCGCGCAGGCGACGCACCAGATCGGCGGCCTTGTAGGCAGCGATGCCTCCACTGACGCCCAGCAAAATACGTTGTCCGGCCAAGGGGCCCATGTGAGTGATTTCCTACCGCCAAACCCGCTCTAGCTTACCCGATGCCACGGGCTTTCCCGACACCGGCGCGACCCGCGAATCGGCATCGTGGCGCCATGCATATTCGTGATTGGCCCGAAACCGAACGCCCGCGTGAAAAACTCATCGCCCGTGGCAGCGCCGCCTTGTCCGATGCCGAGCTGTTGGCGATTTTCATTGGCTGCGGGTCGCGCGGACGTAGCGCGGTGGATGTGGGTCGCGACCTGTTGGCCGAATGCGGCGGCCTGCGCCAATTGCTCGATCGCTCCACGCACGATCTGGCCAAATTGCCTGGGCTCGGGCCAGCGCGATCGTGTGTGCTGGCCGCCGCGCTGGAACTAGGCACGCGCCACCTGGGTCAACAGCTCGAACGCGGTGAAGCCTTGAGCGACCCGCGCCAGGCCGGCGCGTATTTCACCCGCAAATTGCGGACGCGAACCCATGAAGTGTTCGCCTGCCTGTTCCTCGATACCCGCCATCGGGTCATTGCCTACGAGGAATTGTTTCGCGGCACGCTCGACAGCTCGGAAGTCCACCCGCGCGAAGTCGCACGGCGCAGCCTGGCACACAACGCCGCCGCAGTGATTTTCGGCCACAACCATCCCAGCGGAAACACCGAGGCCAGCGCCGCCGATCGCGCCATCACCGCGCGGCTCAAACAGGCACTGGCCCTGGTCGATGTGCGCGTGCTCGATCACTTCATCATCGGCGATGGCGCGCCGGCTTCGATGGCCCAGTGCGGCCTGCTTTGACGAGTGGATTTTGACGAGCCAATGCAAGGTTCGACGAGCGCGGGCAGTTCGTTGACGCAGCGCGAATCGACCGATCTCACGCTCATCGCCACACCCTCCAATTACCGCGCAGGAGAGAAACAGCCTTTACCGAGCGGCCCAGGCTTGCTACCGTGGCCGGCGGTCCGCCGTCGCATGGGGCCAGGGGAAATCGACTGTCACGCCAGATCCAGGCATTCATCAAAATGCCTGCGCCAACGGCTGCGTCCGGTTTCAGGAACAACAAGTACAAGCCATACCCTGGGGAGGGTCATCGATGAAGTTAATACAGCGCCTCGCTTTGTGGGCGGCGGTCGCGTGCGCCGCCATGTTGGTCGTAACGGTCGCCCCTGCGCAGGAAACTTCCTCCGCATTGCGCGTGAATGTGCTCGACAACGCCGGCACAGCCGTTGCCAATGTTTCGGTCGATGTCACCCATGTACCGTCGGGCACGACCCGAACCTTCACTACCAACGAATCGGGCGTCGTCCTGGCTCGCGGTCTGAAAGTGGGCGGTCCTTATGTGGTCAAGATCGCCGAGGGCGCCAAGTACACGGCCAAGTCGGCCGATAATTTGTTCTTGAACCTGGGCGCGACCGAATCGGTGACCTTGACCGCCAACTCCGCCGTGACGCTCGATGCGGTCACCGTGACCGGCGCCGGGCTCTCGCAGCAAATGCGCCTTGGTTCGGAAGAATCGTTTTCCAGCGCCGACATCGACGCAGTCGCATCGGTTTCCCGCGACATCAAGAGCGTATTGCAGACCGACCCCAAGATCTCGGTGGACCTGACCGAGGACGGCGGCCCCAGTCTGTCGATCGCCGGCGCGAACATCCGCTTCAACAGCCTGACCGTCGATGGCATCGCGCAAAACGACAACTTCGGCCTGAACAAGAACGGATATCCGGGCCGCCGCTCGCCGATCTCGCTCGATGCGATCGAGCAGATCCAGGTCAACATCACGCCGTACGATGTGACCTACGGCAATTTCCTGGGCGGCAACGTCAACGTCGTCACCAAGTCGGGCACCAATGAATTCCACGGGTCGGCGTTCGGGTACTACAGCGATGAGAGCCTGACCGGATCGCGCAGCGAAGGTGTCGATCTGGGCGTGGCCAATTTCGAGGACAAAACCTGGGGCGCCACCCTCGGCGGACCGATCATCAAGGACAAATTGTTCTTCTTCGGTTCCTACGAAAAATACGACACCACGCGCGGCGCCAACCGCACCATCGATGGCATCGCCGGAGTTACCCAGCAGGATGTCGATCGTGTCCGCACGGCCGCCAAATCACTGTACGGCTTCGAGACCGGCGACTTCGGCGCCGACATCAGCGAGCGCGACGAAAAAATCCTGGCCAAGCTTGACTGGAACATCAACGACTACCATCGCATGGTCGGCACTTACCAGCGCTCGGAAGGCAATAGCGTCCGCGACTTCCTGACCGATCAGTTCAACGAAGCGGGCCTGGAGTCGAGCCGCTACAACCAGACCGAGCGCGTGAAGTCGGTTTCCTACCAGATGTTTTCCGACTGGACCGAGAACTTCTCCACCGAGGTCAAGCTCGGCTTCAAGGACGTGACGACCAAGCAGATATCGCTGTCGCCCGATTTCCCGGCGATGCAGATTTCCACCGGCAGCAACAACATCGATATCGGCGGCGACATCTTCCGCCACGCCAACGACCTGGCGAACAAGACCCGCTTCATCAAGCTCAAGGGCGACTACTTCGTCGGCGACCATACCTTCACGGTCGGCTACGAGCAGGAAAAGACCGACATCTTCAACCTGTTCGTATTCGCCTCCAAAGGCCAATACATTTTCAACAGCGTCGCCGATTTCGAAGCGCAAAAACCCTTCGCGATCCTCTACCAGAACGCGGTCACCGGCAATCCGATGGACGCCGCTGCCGATTTCACCTTCACCACCCACACCGTTTACGCGCAGGACAAGTGGACACCGACCAGCGATCTGACCATCACTGCAGGCGTTCGCTACGATGAAATCGAAAACAACGACCTGCCCGCGCTCAACAGCACGGTCGCCGGCCGGATCGGCTTCAGCAACCAGTTCAATTTCGACGGCGTGAATTTGATCAGCCCGCGCATCGGCTTCAACTACACCGTCGATGATCGCACCACGGTGCGCGGCGGCGCCGGCATCTTCGGCGGCGGCACCCCGGCGGTGTGGCTGTCCAACAGCTATGCCAATACCGGCGTGCTGACCAGCCTGGCCTTCATTCCCGATGCGGCCGTGGGCGGCGCGGTTGCCAACTCTTTGCACGGCACGGTCAATGCCGACACCGCGCGGCAGAATTTCCAGTCGTTCGTCTCCACCGCCGACCCGGCCGGACAGGTCAATGCGATCGACCCGGACTTCAAAATGATCTCCAGCTACAAGACCAACCTGGCGCTCGACCGCAAGATGGATCTGTCGTTCCTGGGCTTGGGCGATGACTGGAACTTCACCGTCGAAGGCATCTGGACCTTCGTCAAGGACGGCATCGCCTACCGTGATGGCCGCCGCCACCAGACCGGGACCGCGCCCGACGGCCGTCCGATCTACAGCTTCGAAAACGGCTTCGACCTGATCCTGACCAACACCGGCAAGGGCCATAGCTCCGTTTACACGATCAATGTGGACAAGAGCTGGGATGGCCGCTGGGGCCGCCTGAATGCGGCGCTGGGCTACACCTACCAGGACGCCAAGGAGGTCAATCCCGGCAATTCCTTCATCGCCTTCGAAGGCTATGGCGCGCCGGCCACCGCCGATCCGCAGGCTCAGCGCCAGTTCAATTCCGAATTCGAGGTCAAGGATCGCGTCACCGCCAACCTGACCTGGGAAAAAGCGATTTTCGGAAGCAACATGACCCGCGTGAATTTGTTCTATTCGGGCCGCTCGGGCCGCCACTTCTCCTATGTGTTCGATGACACCTCGGCATTCGGTGGCGCTTTCCTTGCCGACTTCGGCAATGCGGCGAACTCTTCGCATCAACTGCTGTACGTGCCGACCGGCATCAACGATCCGCTCATCACCGGCCCCGGCGCCGCGGCTTTGGTGGATTTCGTCAACCACGACGATTGCCTGTCCCGGTTCAAGGGCCGTGCGGTCGATCGGCATGCCTGCTCGACCGGTTGGACCAACCGCGTGGATCTGCGCATAAGCCAGGAAGCGAAACTGTTCGGCGATCACAGCATCGAGTTCTTCCTCGATGTCGAAAACCTCGGCAATCTGATCAACAGCGATTGGGGCCGCCAAGCCAGCTACCTGCAGCCGTTCAACACGGTGGTGGCGGTGCTCGATGGCAACAATCCGTTCGTCAACGGCGCTTTCAACATCGCCCAGGTGCGCAACCCGCAACAGGTGATCGCGCAGATTCCTTCCGTGTACAAAATCCAGCTCGGCTTCCGCTACAAGTTCTAGGCAATAGTTCACTGGATTTTCGAAGGGCGGCTTCGGCCGCCCTTTTCTTTCCGCTCATACATGATGGCGCTATGCCCGCACCAATCCCTGGCGGGCTGTCTCCCATCCACTACGCAATGGCACAATCATCATCAACCTCTACTTTCGACTGACTCGAAAAAACGAGGAGGCTTCACTCAGTCGAGCCAATGTGCCACATGACCATGCAGTCTGAAAAAACCAAAACGTCGAGCACCTATCGAGTGATCGAAATCTCACGTGGCGCGGATCGGTACTTAGTCGGGGTCCACATCAAGCAGCGCGTATGGAGGTCACCGCCACTAGCCAGCGGCGAGTTCAAGGTCAAGGCATACGGGCTCGCCGGAGGCATCGTTGGACTGGACCGTCCCCCAATCCTACTAGGCTCGATGGGCGGCAGCTTCTCAACCCTGACCGAGGGCTGCCATTTTCGGCTCACAGGCGGAACCATGTGCCTCATCCCCCGCGCTCGCAGCTTGGGCATCGGAACCTACCTCATGAATGAGGTAGTTCGATGGGCCACATCGCAAGATCTCAGCGGTACGGTCAGCCCCATCTCCCTCGCCGCTCGCGATGCCGAAACTGAGGCCGAGCGCGATCGACGCAATCGGTTTTACGAACAATTTGGCTTTGTTCTGGACAACCTACGAACCGTTAACGGTATCGATCGTGCCGAAGGCCGTTCCAAGGAAGGTCAGAAGCTGGGAGAATTCATGCCACTCGCTCATGTCCGCGGCGTCACCATCTATGAGACTGATAACGCCTTCGCGATGATTTGCACGCGCTTGCAAGATGCAGAGTGGGATCGCGATCGTGCGAAAGAGGCCATGAACAATGCTCAGCTGTCGAAAGAACGTATTCAAGCCGATCTGCATACGAAGCTTAAGACAGCCAACAGGCTTGCCAGCGCGGTAATTGTATTCGCGTTGGCGCTCGTGTTCATCTGTGGCGGCGCACGGCGTTTGTGGCCAGTTTGGTTGGCGGCGCTGGTCGACTGATTGATTTGATGATGAGTAATCAACACATTGGCTACGGGCACACAGCCCAAGCTTAGGCGAGTGCGCCTAATGGCGTTTCCGCTCGCCGGGCCGGAGCGACTACCAAGCTCCTCGGTCCAGACTTGGCCAGCGCTTGGCGAGCCGTTCCGGACCGCCGCCCGGCCAACCCGGACCGCGTTACAATGCGCAGCTATCCCTAGTGAAGCCTGAACGTGAAAGAACATTTGCGCGAACTGGTGGCCCAGGCCCTGCTTGACCTGCGCCGGCACGGTCGTCTGCCCTTGGACCTGCCTACTCCCGATTACGTCATCGAGCGCACCAAATCGCGCGAGCACGGCGACTACGCCACCAACATCGCTTTGCTGCTGGCGAAATCGGCGGGCTTGAAGCCACGCGATCTGGCCCAGGAACTGGTGGCGACTTTCGGCGAAACCCAGCACGTATCCAAGATCGAAATCGCAGGACCGGGTTTCATCAACTTCACCATTTCCCAGCCTTGCCGTCTGGCGACGATTCGCCGGGTGTTCGAACTCGGCGCGCAATACGGCCATCAGGCGGCCAATTCGCGCGAGTCGGTGACGGTGGAATTCGTCTCTGCCAATCCCAACGGCCCGCTGCACGTCGGCCACGGTCGCGGTGCGGCCTATGGCGCGTCGGTGGCGAATTTGCTCCAGGCCGTGGGCCACAAAGTCCAGCGCGAGTATTACGTCAACGACGCCGGCCGGCAGATGGACATCCTCGCGGTCAGCGTGTGGTTGCGCTACCACGAACTCGGCGGCATCAATGTGCGTTTCCCCGACAACGGCTACAAGGGCGATTACGTCATCGACATCGCGCGCAACCTGCGCGCCCGCGAAGGCGACCGCCTGCGTTATTCGGCCATCGAAATCAGCGACGGCCTGCCGCCCGATGAAAGCCAGAGCGGCGACAAGGAGCTGCACGTCGACGCACTGATCGCCCGCGCCCGGCAATTGCTCGGCGAGGCCGATTATCGCGTGGTGTTCCAGGCTGGCCTGGACTGGTGCCTGGCCGATATCCGCGACGATCTGGCCGGCTTCGGCGTACTGCACGACAATTTCTTTTCCGAACGCTCGCTCGTCACCGATGGCTACGTGCAGCGCGCCATCGCCATCTTGCGCGAGCAAGGCCATCTGTTCGAGGATCAGGGTGCCACCTGGTTTCGCGCCACCGACTTCGATGACGACAAGGACCGCGTGGTCGTGCGCGAGAACGGCGCCACCACCTATTTCGCCTCGGACCTGGGTTATCTGCTGTCGAAATTCGAACGCGGCTTTGGCCGCGCGCTCTATATTTTCGGCGCCGACCACCACGGCTATATCGCGCGCATGAAAGCCGCCGCCCAGGGATTGGGGCTCGATCCGGAAAAAATCGAAATCCAGTTGGTGCAATTCGCCATCCTGTTCCGCGGCGCCCAGCGCGTGCAGATGTCCACCCGCGCCGGCAGCTTCGTCACCTTGCGCGAATTGCGCGAGGAAGTCGGCACCGATGCCGCGCGTTTTTTCTACGTGATGCGCAGCAACGACCAACACCTGGACTTCGACCTGGAACTGGCCAAGAGCCGCTCCAACGACAATCCGGTGTATTACATCCAGTACGCGCATGCGCGCATCGCCAGCGTGTTCCGGCAGTTGAAGGAAAAACAACTGACCTACAACGACGGCGCCGCGCTCTCGGCACGCCAGTTGCTGACCGAAGAGCACGAAGACATCCTGCTCGGCGAATTGCTGCGCTTCCCGGAAGTCATCGAATCGGCAGCCGCCGGCCGCGCGCCGCAAATCCTCGCCAACTATCTGCGCGAAACCGCCGCCGCGTTCCATTCCTTCTACAACGCCCAGCCCATCCTCAGCGCCGAGGAAAATCTGCGCAATGCGCGGCTGGGCCTGTGCAAAGCCACGCAGCAGGTGTTGGCCAATGGCCTGGCCCTGCTCGGCGTTTCCGCTCCGGAGGTCATGTAATGGCCAGGCGCTCGAAAAACCAGGCCCGACGCAGCGGCAGCCAAGGCATGCCCGGCTGGGTCTGGCTGCTGATCGGCCTGTTGCTGGGCGCACTCGCGTTCGGCGTTGTGTTCTTGCGCGACAAATGGAACATCCCGGCCAACTTGTTGCCGCAGCCCAATCCGCAAGCGCAGGCACCCGCGCCCAAGGACGACGATGCGGTGGTGGCCGAGCCGGTAGAAAAGCCCAAACCCAAATACGATTTCTATACGCTGCTTCCGGAAAAAGAAGTCGTCATCCCCGATGCCGAGCTCGACGCACAAGCCCGCGCCGAAGCACGCAACGCCAAACCCAAGCCGGTCCAAACCACTCCTGCGCCAGCGGCAAGCACTGCCAACAACACGGCCAGCGCCACCAGCCCTGCGAACGCTCCTGCCCAACCCGTCGCCGACAACGCGCGCTTCCTCATCCAAGCCGGCGCTTTTCGCGGCAGTGAGGAAGCCGAATCGCTGAAGGCACGCATCGCCCTCACCGGCGAAATCGCCCGCGTCGAACCGGCCTCGATCAACGGCACCACCGTCTATCGCGTGCGCATGGGCCCCTATCCCAATGCCAGCGCACTCGCCGCCGCCAAACAAACACTCGCGAGCCACGGCATCACCGCGCAGGCGATTCGGGTGAAGTGAGATTCTGAGAAGCTGTTGTATCGCAACGACCGCCAAGCGCAGCAAACATCTTGTGCGTGATTTATTCTGGATAGAAAAAAAGCGGCCCAAGGGCCGCTTTTTTATTTCCGTCGAAAGACTACATGTTTTCAATCAAAGAATATTTGTCCGCCGGTATTTGCTTTCAGAAATCCGCGGAGCAAGCGCTGATTTACCTCCACTGACTCACCTCCGCTCGTGGTTCGACCAGCCCACCACGAACGGTGACAAATCAAAACCTCCTGCATGTGGCCACTCGATTTGTCTGTGCCCACGCGACAAAATCATGTGCATTACTCTTCAAAACCAAACCCGCACCCCCATGACGAAGCGAGTGTCGTCGATGGCCTCATTTGCATCGCGGTGAAAATCCGCGGTGCCGCCGAAGGCGCGCTCGCGGACCACGCCGATGTAGGGCGCGAACTGGCGGGTGACTTCGTAGCGCAAACGCAAACCGGCTTCGATGGTGCTCAGGCCGGAGCCTATGCCGCGCTCGGGATCGTCCTTGCCGAAAAAGTTGATCTCCACCAGCGGCTGCAGGATCAGGCGATTGGTCAGCAGTAGTTCGCGTTCGGCTTCCAGGCGGAATGCGGTTTGGCCGGAAGTGCCGAGATAGGCGGTCGCCGCGACCTCGAACTTCTGCGGCGCCAGGCCCTGCACACCGATTGCGGCCCAGGATTGCGAAGCGCCGGGCTCGAAGTCTTGCCGAATGCCACCGACCATATCCCACCAGCGACCGACGCTGCGGCCGTACAGCACTTCCAGACTGTTCGCCTCAGTAACACCGCCGATGCGTTCGCCTTCGCTACGCAGCCACAGCTTGTTGAGATCGGTGCCGATCCATCCCAGGCCTTCCCACGCCAGACCCGTGCCTGGATCGGCATTCCACGCTTCGAGACGATCGAGCAGGAAGAAATTATGGATGCCATCACCGTGGGCAGCATGATCGATGGTTTTTGGAAACGTAGCGGCACGATCGGCGTCGGTCAGCACCGGAATCGGCTCCAGTGGTTCGCGGGGTGCGATCTTCGGCATCGTATGTCCCATCGCGGAATGATCGATGGGCTGCGCAAGCGATGGGGAGGACGGCACGTTCAACTCGCCATGTCCCATCGCGCTGTGATCCATCTCGATGGGCTGCGCCAGCGACGGAGAAGACGGCACATTCAACTCGCCATGCCCCATGTTGCCGTGATCCATCACGGCAGGGTCCACCACCGAAGTCGCTGTCGTCGGCGGTGTCGCGATCGTTGCCGGTGTGTCGCTGGCTGTTTTTTTCTCTGGTACTGACGAGGGTTTTTCTTTCCCTTTTTCAGTCGGCGTTTTTTTCATCGCCGGCGCTGCGGCTGGTGAAGATGTCTCCATCGTGGAGTGATGGGCATGCTGTGCGTGCGCTGCGTCAGCAGACAAAGCCAAACCAATCGCAAGACCGAGCGCGCTGACGCGATGCACAAAAGAGTGACGGATCATGGCGCTCATTCCTCCACCCGGACTTCGCGGCTCATTCCCGCTTCCATGTGGTACAGCAAGTGGCAGTGATAGGCCCAGCGGCCGAGCGCGTCGGCGCGCACGCGATAACTGCGCTTGCTGCCCGGCGGCATGTCGATGGTGTGTTTGCGGACGAGGAAGTTGCCGTGCTCGTCTTCGAGATCGCTCCACATTCCGTGCAGATGGACCGGATGCGTCATCATCGTGTCGTTGACCAGCGTGATCCGCAGCCGCTCGCCGTAGTTGAATCGGATCGGCTCGACTTCCGAGAATTTCTGGCCGTTGAAGCCCCAGGCGAAGCGCTCCATATGCCCGGTCAAATGCAGCTCGATGGTGCGGCCAGGGTCGCGCCCATCGGGATCGGCGAAGGTGCTCTTGAGATCGCTGTAGGTCAGCACCTTGCGGCCGTTGTCGCGCAGACCGATGCCAGGGTCGTCGAGCTTGGGCGACGTGGCCATCGCCTGCATGTCCACCAGCGGATTGTTGGTTTCGCTGGCTGGGTGCGTTTGCATCTCGCCCGCGCCGTGATCCATCCCCGGCATATCGTGGCCGCCATCCATGTCGCCATGCCCCATATCGGCCATGCTCAGGATCGGGCGTGCATCGAGCGCCGGCACTGGTGCACGCAGGCCTTCGCGCACGGCAAGCGTGCCGCTGACGTAGCCGGTACGGCCCATGTCCTGCGCGAAAATGGTGAACGCATCCTGACCCGATGGCTCGACAATCACATCGAAGGTTTCGGCCACCGCGATGCGAAATTCATCCACACTCACCGGATGCACGTACTGACCGTCGGCGGCAACGACAGTCATCTTCAAGCCGGGAATGCGCACATCGAAGTAGCTCATCGCCGAGCCGTTGATGAAGCGCAATCGTACCTTCTCGCCGGAGCGGAACAATCCGGTCCAGTTGCCCAGCGCAGTCGTGCCATTCATCAGATAGGTATAAGTGTTGGCATTGACGTCGGACAGATCGGTCGGCGTCATGCGCATATCGCCCCATTGCTTTCGATCGGCCAACGCGGCCGACAAGCCATTGCGTCTGGCGTCGCGAGCGAAATCGGCGACGGTGCGCTTGTGGTAGTTGTCGTAGCCGGACATTTTCTTCAGGCGCTCGAACAAGGCCTTCGGCGCTAGGTCGGTCCAGTCCGACAGCATCACCACGTAGTCGCGGTCGTAGCGGAAAGGCTCGGGCGCGAGCGGATCGATGATGATCGAACCATACAGCCCGGCCTGTTCCTGAAAACCCGAGTGGCTGTGATACCAGTAGGTACCGCCCTGGCGCACCTGGAAACGATATTGGAATGTTTCGCCGCGACCGATGCCGTCGAAACTCATTCCCGGCACGCCGTCCATGTTGGCCGGCAGCAAAATGCCATGCCAATGGATCGAGGTGTCCTGACCGTGGATCGAACCCTTCGGCAATGCATTGGTGACAGACACATTGACCGTGTCGCCTTCGCGCCAGCGCAGGATCGGCGCCGGCAACGAACCATTGACGGTAACCGCGGTGCGAGTCCGGCCAGTGAAATTCACCGGCGTCTCACCCACCATCAAATGAAAATCGGTGCCCGCGAGCACCTCGGTTTGACCGGGCGATTTCAACGCCCAGGTTTGCCGCGGCCACAAACCCAAACCGGCGACAGCACCGCCGACCGCCAGCCCTTGGACAAAGCGGCGGCGCGACATACCCGGCCCAGGGCCGGAGAATTCGTTCGACATGACACACTCCAAATCAGCATCCAGATGGCGTCGGGGCAGAACCCGAGCCGGACAGTCGGCACGCGACCCGATACGCGACGAGAGATCACGACGGAGCACGAACACGACGGAAGCGCCTGAAACAGGCGCGAGGGATGCTTAGCCGATGGGAGGCCGGTGCAGATGCGGCAGTACCGGCGGAAGACGGCCAGCCTGGAGAAGCTTCATGGGACCAGCGCGCGGAATGATCGCGATCTGGACGGAAGTCATGTTCATCGTCGCAGCGCAGTGCTGCGTGCACTCGATTTGGCAATCTTCAGGCTGGCAGTGATCGGATGCGTCTTTGGTTTTTTTCGTCGCAGACATCGCGACGATGTCATGCCCAACCGCAGCAGTCATCGACTGCATGGCGTGATGCGTCGGTGGCTCCGCTACGTCGATGGTAGCGACGCAATGCTCATGCGCGACTTGCGACTCGATTGCATGATGCGAATGTGTCGTCGCCGAACGCACAGCCGCCATCGCCGACGCTGATCCATTGAGTATCAGCGCCACACTCAGCAGCAATCGAACGAGAATGGAGAACGCAAACATGCGCGCAAGCCTACCATCATTTTTTTGCCTGGAAACCAGCAAACGATGCTCCATGGCTGTTGACTGAAGAACTCGTTCAGTTCCGATAAAAAATGCGAAGGGGTTTGCGAATCAATGAATGCCTTTATTCATCGAAACTTGTCGAATCTATCAAGATTCAAGGCCGGAAAATTCGTTCATCTGGAAACAAAATCAATACCGCTACGTATGCTGAACAAGCCGCCATCGGATTCTTCCAGATGCCCGGCAACTACGATTTATGCGGATCGACGGCTGGATGCATCCGATTCCAACGCTCGGCATCGAAATCCCTGAGCTTGCCGCGCAGATACACCGCCGATTCCAGCACACGGCCATCGTGGAAACGTATCGCGTAATTGCGATGGCTCAGCCACGACGCCGTCGCACACAGACTGATGAAATCATTCGCGGTTTCGATCCGGTCGTTGGCGTAGGCCAGTTTCTCGCGCAGATGATCGGCGGCCTGTCGAGCGCCGTACTCATGGCCGTTGCGGATGAATACGGCATCCTGCAAGGTCGCCACCGATGCAATCAGGTAATCGATTCTCTCCTGCTCGAGCGCCGGTCGCACATGTGACTGTGCCGACATGGGCAATGCCAGGCTCAGGGCGAGTATCAAAAGCGCGAACCATCGATTCATCGGATGCCTGCTGGACGAAAAAAATTCATAACAGCCCATTGATGGGCAGTAATCGCATGAAGCGCATTTTCAAACGCTGCCAGACGCGGGTGTCGGGCTCGTGTTTGACACGCCGGACCCTACCACTTCCGCTGACCGACCAGTTGACGCGCCCAGTACCGGACACCGCGCCGGACGCCTTGTGCAATACGAGTTGATAGGCGCTGGCCGGCTGCGTGGCGGATGTGAAAAAGTCGGTCACGGCCTTGGCCAAAGCCGGATTATCGACGATCAAGCCCATCTCGGTATTCAGCAATTTCGAGCGCGGGTCCATGTTCATGGAACCGATATAAGTGACGCGCCCGTCAACCACGAAGGCCTTCGCGTGCAAGCTTACGCCTGACGAGGTGCCGTGCTGGCCTGTCGGCTCAGTGGCTCCGGGTGCCGGACGCAATTCATACAGCTTGATTCCGCCCGCCAGCAAGGGTCGCCGGTGCGACGAATATTTGGCATAGACCGCCGGCTCGTCCGTGGAAGCGAGCGAATTGGTCAGCACGCTCACCGACACGCCTCGCCCAGCCATGGCCACCAGGTCAGTGACGTTGCGCTTGGTGGGAATGAAATACGGCGACATCAGCAAGATGCTGTGTTGCGCGTCCTCGAGCGTGGCCTGCAATGTGCGGCCCACACGCAGCCCTTTGGCGCTTTTTTCGCCTTCGACCTTCTCGGGCGAGTCGGCCACCAGCATGGCATCGCCCCAGAACCAGTAGCCGCGACGATCGGCGGTCGCGCCATTGGGCAGTTCGTCGAAGGCCGCCTGCGCATAATCGGATTCAGCAAACACGCGGGCGTCCTTGGACAACGCCTGACGCAGTTGCGACAGGTCAGTGTGCGTGTCGCGCGCGCTCGGGAACGCCGTCACCGGGAACGCGGCGTCGCTGTTCCAGTAGTCATCGAAGCTGCGCGACGCCTCGGCCACCACGGGCCCGATCGCCACCAGATCCAGATCGCGGAAATTGTTGTCGGTGCTGGCATCGAAATAATCGTCGCCGATGTTGCGCCCGCCGATCACCGCGATCTTGTTGTCGACGATGAAGGATTTGTTGTGCATGCGCCGATTCAGCCGCGAGCCTTCCAGCAACAGTTGCACGATCATCGAGGGCATCGATGGCTCGCGGGTCTGGAACGGGTTGAACAGGCGCACCTCGATATTCGGGTGCGAATCGAGCGCGTCCAGCATTGCGCGCTGGCCTTCGAGATTGAAGTCATCGAGCAGCAAGCGCACCCGCACGCCGCGATCGGCTGCGATCAACAGGTGCTGCGCGATCAGGCGTCCGGTCGCGTCGTTCTTGAAGATGAAATATTGCAGATCGATCGAGTGCTCGGCGTGATCGGCCAAGGTGACGCGGCTGAGCAATGCGTTGGTGCTCATGGTCAACAGGCGAAAACCCGACGTGCCGCGCGCATGACGGACCAGCTCGGACTGAATGTAACGCGCTGATGGCGTATCGGTCGCAGGCGGAAGCGCTGTGGTGATTGGCTTGTCGACCTGGGTACGCAGCGAGGCGCAGCTGGCGGCGAGCAGTGCGCACACCAACAGCATCGTTGCGCGAAGCGTTTTTACGCTACCCATGATCGTCGATTTTCATTTCCACATCGGACAGGCGTTTGCATGATTGAGACGGGCGATCGATACCGCGAAGGGGAGAAGACCTTGTCCGAATCATTGAATTGACAAGGCAACCTTGGCCTATTGCTCGCCCCTTAGACATGATCAGGGCTCGCTCCAACGCAGGCAAACCAGCGCCTGGAGTGCGTCCAACCACTCGCAACCGGAATCACTGTTGTGTGAATCCGGTTGCGAGCTATCGACATCAAAAGCTTAATCGTGGTGTTCTGCTGCCACCAGGGCGGCATCGCGTTTGGCGACCGCCGCAGCCTTGTCTGCCTTTAGCGCCGCATCGGCCGTGCTCAGGCACGAGTCTTTATCGACACCAGTGAGTGCATCGCATTTTTCCTTGGCGACCTTGTAGCGCCCATCAGCCTCGGTCACAGCGACGTCGAAATTCGCCTTGGCTGCTTTGATCATCGCCTCGGACTCGGCCTGAGTCAGTTTTTTCTGCGCGCTCTGGTCACTCGCAGCGTAGTCTTGCTCGGCCTCGGCGACCTGCTCGTTGGCCTTGCTCATCGTCTTGTCGGCATCCTGTTTGGCCTCTTCGGCGCTCTTGGCTGCTTCCTGCTGCGCGTTGGCGACGTCCTTGGCGGTGTCGGATGTGCTCTCCTTGCAGCCTGCGAGCATCAGCACAGTGATAGCTATGATTGGCATCAGTTGTTTCATCATGAAAAGTTTCCTCGATAGGATTTGAGAATGACGTTCTGTACTAGCTGACTTGAATCGATGTGCTGTATTGACTGGTCGATGGCATCATCGCGCTCGGCCTGCTGTCATCCTTGTCATCACCTTTGTGCTCGTCTGATTCTTTCTGGATTTTTTCACCAGCTTTTTCAGTGTCCTTGCCTATCCCGTGCATCGTGTTGCAGGCAGACAGGCCGATGGCGAAGGCACTGGCTAGTATCAATACAGATATATTGCGGACGCTCGTGCTCATGGTCGATCTCCGGATAAGGTTTGGATTGCGCTCACACAACAGTCTGTTACGTGAGGAAGCGAGGATGGTTGCACTCGCGATGAGGCGTCTGGATGCTGAAGCATGCTGGCTTTGGCGTCGGTGCGCTACCGAACTTATAGGTATACCCAGCATGAATCGATGGTCGGTCGCGCCCCCATTTGGCCATGCCTGAAAACTTCACATCCGCCATAAAAATACGATGTGTATTTGCAATATTCTTCAGCCGATTTCATTTTTTCCGGGAAATCCCCGGCGCGTGCCCGTGCGTTTATTCCGGATACAACGACATCACTTCGTGCGGCGATGCAATTGGCTTGAACAAACCTGAATCAGCAATATCGCCGCGGGCTAACAAGCATGGTCAACGTCCGGAATTTCGCGGCGCCCCATGCCATCGTCCTGCGATGGGATGGACCATGTCGCAATCGAAATAGCCTTGGTCAAACCGCTGTTTTCCATATGTACGGTGCCGTACCGACCGCAGAAGTTCACTGCCGTACGCTCATCACAGGTTCAACCAAGCGCTGATACGTTCATCGTCGAATAGACAACGGAAACGATCGCGTATTCCTCACCACAAGCACAGGCGCGGTTGGTCGGGAAAACCAATTCCATGCCGCCGCATCCTTAGCCGTAACACCGAGGTCTTTTTCAAGGAGTGTGGGCCATGTTGCACTACACCATCGTTTTTCTCGTCATCGCACTGATTGCCGGCGTACTGGGCTTTACCGGAATTGCCGGCTCCGCTGTCGGCATCGCCAAGATCCTGTTCCTGGTATTTCTCATCCTGTTTGTCGTTTCGCTGATCATGGGCAGGCGCGGCAAGCTCTGATCTAGAGCCCGCGCGTGTGTGATATCGCAATCCGAAGACGACAGACGTTTCGGCCTGGGCCGATGCAATGGTCATCATTGCCGGCAACTGGTTTTGCTGTGCGAATAGGAATTGAAAGGAGATATCCATGTTCGGTTCATCGCGCTTTTTCGCTCTCATGGGCGTGCTGGCAGTCTCCCTGTGCTCTACGCCGGTTTCGCACGCGGCATACAACGATCCACCGGGGCGCGTAGCGCGCCTTAACGACAGCCTGGGCGAGATCAGCTACTCACCCGCGGGTGAAGACCAGTGGATCGGTATCGCTCGCAACCGCCCGCTGATCGGCGGTGATCGCATCTGGACCGATCGCAATGCCCGCGCCGAATTCCAGGTTGGCAACGCAGCGGTGCGTCTGGGGCCGGAAACCAGCATGGAAATCCTGGATCTGGACGACCAGATTGCGCAAATCCAATTGACCCAAGGCACCTTGAACCTGCGTGTGCGGCGCCTGTACTCGGGCCAGGTTTTTGAAGTGGACACGCCGACATTGGCGTTCACCATCGACCAGGCCGGCAGTTACCGGATCGATGTCGATCCCGACAATGACCAGACCACCATTGTTGTGCGGCAAGGCGCGGGCGTGGCGTACGGCGAGAACTCCCGTTTCCCGTTGCGCGCAGGTGATGCAGTGCGCTTTTATCAAGCCGACTTGAACGATCACGATATGTACGGCCTGCCTCGTGCGGACGCCTTCGATCGTTACTGCTTCGATCGCGACCAGCGTCTGGATCGCTCCATTTCCTTGCGCTACGTGGATGACGATGTCATCGGATACGCCGACCTGGATCAATACGGCAGTTGGCGTTCGGTGAGCAACTACGGCAACGTCTGGTTTCCCAGCCGGGTCGATGCCAACTGGGCTCCTTATCGGGATGGTCGCTGGGTGTGGCAGGAGCCATGGGGCTGGACGTGGGTGGATGACGCGCCCTGGGGTTTCGCGCCGTCGCACTATGGCCGTTGGGCCCATGTATCCAATCGCTGGGGCTGGATTCCCGGACCGCGCCATGCACGGGCGGTCTATGCACCGGCGTTGGTCGTATTCATCGGCGGCCGCGGCTGGAGCATTTCGCTCTCGCAAGGTCGCAGCTCATCCGTGGGCTGGTTCCCGCTCGGGCCGCGCGATGTCTATGTGCCCTCCTACCGGGCCAGTCGCGATTATTTCAGCCGGGTCAATGTGAACAATACGGTCGTCAACAACACGATCATCAACAACGTCTACAACAACTACGCCACTGGAAACATCAACGTCACCCAGGCCAACTACGCCAACCGTGCAGTTGCTGGCGCAGCCACGGCCGTGCCCAGTACTGTTTTCGTGAATTCGCAACCGGTCCGCCAGGCGAGCACTCGCCTGGACCGCAATGTGATCGGCACCGGCGAAATCACACGCGTCGCTCCGATCGCACCGAGCGCACGTAGCGTGTTGGGTCCGGGAGCGGCGGCCAGGGTGCGCCCTTCACGCGAGGTCACTGAGCGCCAGGTCTTTGCGCGCAATGCGCCGCCGCCGGGTGAGCGTCCGTTTGCCGCACGCGAACAACAACTGCGGCAAAATCCGGGGCGAGCGCCAAGCCAGCAGCTCGCGGAACCGGGACAAAACCGCAACGTCCCCAGGAACGTGCGGGTGATCGCGGAACAAGCGGGCGCAGTCAATGCGCGCGAAGCCTCGTCTTCCCGCGCTGGCATGCCTGCCGCCGGCAATCGCGAGCGAGCCCCGTTGCAGCCTCTCGATCGCTCCGTCGAGCCCATCAAGGGACGTGGGCGTTTGCCAGCCGATCGCAATCAGGGCCAGGGGCGCGAAATTCAGGGCAATGCAGCACAGCCGGCACCGCGCGACCAACAGACCACTGAGCAGCAACGGGTGGAGCGTGAAAGACAAGCCGCCGAACAGCAGCGCGTCGAGAGCCAGCGTCAAACTCAATTGCAGCAGCAACAAATGCAACAGCAGCGCCAAGCTCAATTGCAGCAGGCGCAAGCCCAGGATCAGCAACGGGCCGAACGTGAAAAACAAGCCGCCGAACAGCAGCGAGTCGAGCGTCAGCGCCAGGCTCAATTGCAACAGCAACAAGCGCAACAGCAACGCCAAGCAGAAATACAGCAGAAGCAGACCCAGGATCGACTTCAGGCCGAACGGGAACAGCAGGCCGCCGAACAGCAGCGAGCCGAGCGTCAGCGCCAGGCCCAATTGCAACAGCAACAGGCACAGCAACAACGCCAAGCGGAAATACAGCAGAAGCAGGCGCAGGATCGACTTCAGGCCGAACGGGAACAGCAGGCCGCCGAACAGCAGCGAGTCGAACGTCAGCGCCAGGCTCAATTGCAACAGCAACAAGCGCAACAGCAACGCCAAGCGGAAATACAGCAGAAGCAGGCCCAGGATCGACTTCAGGCCGAACGGGAACAGCAGGCCGCCGAACAGCAGCGAGTCGAACGTCAGCGCCAGGCTCAATTGCAACAGCAACAAGCGCAACAGCAACGCCAAGCGGAAATACAGCAGAAGCAGGCCCAGGATCGACTTCAGGCCGAACGGGAGCAGCAGGCCGCCGAGCAACAACGTGTCGAGCGTCAGCGCCAGGCTCAACTGCAACAGCAACAACAGGTGCAGCAGCAACAAATGCAAGTAGCGCGTGAGCGTCAGGCACAGGCCCGTCAGCAGGCGCAGGCGCAGCCGCAGCCGCAAACGGCGCAGCAAGAACAAGTCGACTGTCAGCCATCGAAAGAGGCTGTCGCAAAAGGCAAGCGCGACAATCGCACAGGCAAAGAGTCGAAGGGTGTCGACTGCAAAAAACAGGAGTGACGAAACACCACGAACCCTTCAGGCAATGCGAATGCGGGCAGTCCCATGACGGCCGACACTCGGTGTCCGAGGCCGTGGTTGCTGCGCCACGACGCTACGCTTCCAGGACGGCTGCCATCATCACTGGGAGCATCGCCATCTATCGGGCGGCGCGAATCTCGAACACCGCGCCGCCCGATTTTCCGTTCAGCCCGTGATGCACGACGTACGCGCAGCCGGCTTCATCCTCGCCGAAGCTGGTAATCCCGAAGGCCAGCGATTGTGCGGGCGCGAGTGTCGCGGTCGCGCTGCGCCCGGTAGCTGGATCGGCGATGAAGATCTCGCCAGTGCAGTAATCGCCATACAGGTAGCGACCTTGCAATGCGACCTCGGGGCCGCGATAGAGCACACCGCCGGTCACCGAGCAGCGCCCGCGCTCATGCCGATAAGTCAGCCACGGCGGTAACGTGCCCGCGCAGTGGCCGCCATTGGCATCGCGATCGCCTTCGCAGCCGCGCCAGCCGTAATGACCGCCGGCCGGCGTACCCTTGCCGATGCGGGTGATTTCCTCGACTTCGTCCTGGCCGACATCGCCGACATACAAGTCGCCTGTCTTGCGATCGAAACTGTAACGCCACGGATTCCGCCAGCCGGCCGTCCAGATTTCACCGCAAGCATTGCGCGGGATTTTTGCGAACGCATTGTCGCGCGGCACCGCGTACTCGGCCGAACCATCGGCGCGAGCCGCGCATAAACCATGCGTGCCGGGCGCGGTGCGGCGATCGACATCCAGACGCAGCATCTTGCCCAGCAATGCACGCGAGTCGGGATTGCCGCCGTTGGCGACGAAGCTCGAATGCGCGGCGCATTGGCCATTGTTTTTCAACGCATCGGCCGACCACGTGCTGGCGAAATTGCACGGATCGTTGGCACTGCCGCCATCGCCGAAACCCACGTAGAGCAATCCATCAGGCCCGAATTTCAGATTGCCGCCGTTGTGATTGGAGAACGGTTGATTGATCCGCAGCAGTATCGTGCACGAAGCCGGATCGACGGCCCGCCCATCGGCGCGGGTCAGGAATCGGGCGACCACCGTATCGCCTTCGCCATCGGTGTAGTTGACGAACAACTGCCGGTTGCTGCGAAAGACCGGATGGAAGGCCAGGCCGAGCAAGCCGCGTTCGTTGCCTTTGGTCGATGGCGTGAAGCCCAGCGCGCGTCGTCCGAGTACGCCGCCGAGATCGCAATCGCGTATGCGTGCAATGTCCAGGAATGGCTCGGCCTGCAACTTGCCCCCGACCAACACACGGATGCGCCCGTCCTGCTCGACGACGAACAAGCGGCCGCTGCCATCGCCGGCATTTTCCAGATCGAGCGGCCGCATCAAGCCGGTGATCACCGGCAACAATTTCAATGCGGGCAAGGATGCCGATGGGCGCGGCGACTCTCGTGCGGGGCGCGCGCCAGCGGCTGCCGAATTTTCGGGATCGGCGTGCGCGCAGACCGACACGCCGATAAGAAAAAATATCGTACACATCAAGATCCGCATCGGTCATCTCCGAGGCTATGCGTTGGGCCGGTCTATCTTGATTCGATCTATCCTGATTTTCTGTAGTTCGTATGGTTGCCGGTCGCGGCTTCCGCCGCTCCTACATCATCGCCATTGCGTAATGTTTGCTGCGTGACTTATCCGCGCTTGAGCCGGATCAGCGCCGAGGTATCTTCCTCGCCAAGACCCAATGCCATCAACTCGGCATAGTCGGCCAGGGATTGCTCGATCACCGTGGCGCGGATGCCGACGGCCTTGGCCATGTTGTGCACGATCGCCAGATCCTTGTGCAGCAGTGCCGACTTGAAACCGGGCGTGAAATCGTTGGCGAGCATGGTCGCGCCGCGCTTGTCCAGAAACCAGTTGCCGGCCGCTCCGGCGGCGAGCGTGGGCACCAGCCGTTCGGGCGCCAGTCCCAATTTTTCGCCAAGCGCCAAGCCCTCACACACGGCCTGTGCGATGCCGGCGACCAGCACCTGGTTGACCGCTTTTGTCGCCTGCCCGGCACCGGACGGACCCATGTGGGTGATCCGCAGCGCATAGGCTTCGAGCGCCGGCCGGACTTTTTCCAGATCGCCCGCATCCCCGCCGATCATGATCGAAAGCTTGCCGTTCTTCGCGCCTTCCACACCGCCCGATACCGGAGCATCGAGAAAACCGATGCCCTTGGCCTTGAGCAAGGCATGCGCCTGCTGCGCGGTTTGCGAGGACACCGTGGAATGATCGATCACGACACTGCCGGGCCGCAGTACATCGGCGAGCGAGCGCACGTTTTCCAGCACATCGGCATCGGCCGAGACGCAAAGCATGACCGCATCGCAATCGGCGAAATCGGCCGCCGTGTTCGCCGCTTTCACGCCCAGCGTTGCCGCCAGCGTCTGCGCCTTTTCCTGCGTGCGATTGCCGACGACCGCGAGCAAACCTTTGCCATGCAGATGCCCGGCCAGCGAATGGCCCATGGCGCCCAGACCGATGAATCCTGTTTTCATGCCTTTTTCCTTGTTGCCATCATTTCGATGAAATCGCAGCCGTTATTCGTGCACCGTTTCATGCAGGTAGGTGTAGCCGGTCAGGCCCGCTTCCAGCGCTGCGATCAATTGCGCCGATTCGCTGGCAGGCAACTGCGCGGCATCGACTTTATTCTGGTAAGCCTTGCGCAAATCATCCAGCGCATAGCCGACGTAATCGAGCATCACATCGGTGCTGTCACCGCGGCGCTGGCGCAGCAGCGTATAGCCGCCATCGTCGTTCATGCGCACATTGGCGGTGTCGGTGTCGCCGAAAAGATTGTGGATGTCGCCCAGGGTTTCCTGGTACGCGCCGACCAGGAAAATGCCAAGCCGGTAGCTCTCGCCAATTTTCGGCGAGTGCAGTGGCAATGAAGCGCTGAGCGTCTCGGACTCGACATAGGTATCGACCCGGCCGTCGGAGTCGCAAGTCAGGTCGGCGATCACGCCACGCCGGTCGGGCGATTCATGCAAGCGCGCGACCGGCACGATCGGAAACACCTGGTCGATGGCCCAGACATCGGGAATCGATTCGAACACCGAGAAGTTGACGAAATACTTGTCCACCAGCCGTTCGTCGAGTTCGTCGAGCACAGCGCGATGGCTTTTTTCCTCCGCGCTCAAACGCGCACGCACGCCGTGCGCGATGGCGTAGTACAGATCATCGAGCAAAGCCCGCTGCGCGAGCGAGAGCTGACCGAGCGCGTACAAGGTCTGTCCTTCCGACAACGCGTGCTGCGCTTCCAGATACAGCTCCAGCGCCGGACGCTGATCGAGCGCGGCCTGGATCTGGCGCAGATGCCGGACCACGATCGGCTCGCCATCCTGCATCGGCGGCACCGCGCCTTCCGGCGCGCGTTCGACTTCCGACACGTTCACCACCATCACTGCGTGGTGCGCGGTCATGGCGCGGCCGGCTTCAGTGATCAGCATCGGCGGGGCGAGCGCGAACTCCGTGCAGGCCTCGGCCAGCGGTTGTATCAGCGTGTGCGCGAACTGGTCCAAACCATAGTTGATCGAACAGAATCCGCGCGAACGCGTGCCTTCGTAATCCACACCGAGCCCGCCGCCGGAATCCATGTAGCGGATCTGGCAGCCCATCTTCGACAGTTCGACGAAATAACGCACCGCCTCGCGCATGCCGTTGGCGATGTCGCGCACGTTGGGAATCTGCGAGCCCATGTGGAAATGCAGCAGTTGCAGCGCATCGAGCATGCCGGCGGCCTTGAGCTTAGCGACCAGATCGAGCACCTGACGCGGCGAGAGCCCGAACTTGGCCTTGTCGCCGCCGCTGTTTTGCCATTTGCCGGCGCCGAGCGAAGCCAGCCGCATGCGCACGCCCAAACCCGGCGACACGCCCAGCGCCTGCGCTTCTTCGATGATGATGGAAAGCTCGGAGGGTTTCTCGACGACGATGAAAGTCTGAAGGCCCAGCTTGCGCCCGATCAGCGCCAGGCGGATGAACTCGCGGTCCTTGTAGCCGTTGCACACCACCACGCTGCCGGGCTTGGCCAACCCCAGCACCGCCATCAGCTCGGGTTTCGAGCCCGCTTCCAGGCCGAAGCCTTCGCCGCCTTGCGCGGCCAGCTCGCCGGCCACGCCGAAGTGCTGGTTGACCTTGATCGGATATACGGCGGTATAGCCGCCGCGATAATCGAGCTCGGCCATCGCCTTGTTGAAAGCCGTCTGCAGTTTGCGCAGGCGATCGCCGAGGATGTCGGAAAAACGCAGCAGCAACGGCAGCTTCAATCCCGCCTCGGTGGCGCGGTCGAGAATCTCCGGCAGCGCCAATGCCGCGCCGTGCTCGCCGTGCGGCAACACGCACATGCGGCCTTGCGCGTCGATGTCGAAGTACCCGTCGGACCAATGCGGGATGGAGTAGGTGTGGCGGGCACGGTCGAGTGACCAGGCGCTCATCGGCAGCTTTCCTAAACGGGAACGAACAGGGCGCGCATTGTACCCCCCTCGCCGCGGCGCTTCCGCTACAATTTCCGCCCCCGAAGCGCCTTTGCACCCGCCATTCGCGGCGATCCCGGCGGTTGCAAGGATCAGCCCGCGAATGATGCCCCTGCCGTATCGCTCGCCTGGTCCAGGCCCGATGCGAGCGGCGCGAGTTTTCCCCCTTCCATGTTTCCCACCCGAGCCCTGCCATGACCCCGAACCCCTGGTACTACGAAAACTTCGAGCACACCGGCTCGGCGATCGGTTTTCGCATCACGAAAAAACTCGACGAAGTGCAATCGCCATTCCAGAAAATCGAGATCTTCCAGACCACCGATTTCGGCAATCTGATGGTGATCGACGGCGCGATGATGGTGACCACGCGCGAGAATTTCTTCTATCACGAGATGATGGCGCACGCGCCCTTGTTCACCCATCCCGACCCGAAGAACGTGGTGATCATCGGCGGCGGCGATTGCGGCACGCTGCGCGAAGTGCTCAAACACCCGGGCGTGAAGACGGCCGTGCAGTGCGACATCGACGAGCAGGTCACGCGCATGGCTGAGAAATATTTTCCGGAGCTGTGCGAATCCAACCACGACCCGCGCGCAACGGTGATGTTCGACGACGGCATCGCCTACATGCAAAACGCCGCGCCCGAGAGCATCGATGTGATCATCGTCGATTCCACCGATCCAGTCGGTCCGGCCGAGGGTTTGTTCAACCGCGCCTTCTACGAGAACTGCCTCAAGGCGCTGCGCCCGGACGGCCTGCTGGTGCAACAGAGCGAATCGCCGCTGGCCTTGATGCATTTGATCCTGGACATGCGCCAGGCCATGCGCGACGCTGGTTTCCAGTCGTTCCGCACGCTGCCCTTCCCGCAGCCTTGCTATCCGACCGGCTGGTGGAGCGGCACCATCGCCAGCAAGCAGGCGCGCGATCTCACGCAATTTCGTGAGGCCGATGCCGCCGCCAAATCGTTCAAAACCACCTACTACAACGCCGGCATCCATCGCGCCGCGCTGGCGATGCCGGAGTTCATGCAAGAGGCATTGAAGGATTGATTTTTTGTTGTGTGCCGCCAGGTCGCCGATTGCGAATTTCGTAATCGGCGATCACTCACGCCGGCATTGCTTCGCGAGCAAACCGCACTGAATACCGAACGGATGCGCGGCCGTGCCTACAACGCATCGCCATCCAGTTCGCCGGTACGGATGCGCATCACCCGTTCCAGCTCATACACGAAAATCTTGCCGTCGCCGATCTTCCCGGTATTGGCGGCGGTCTGGATCGCCTCGACCACGCGATCGAGCTGATCGGTGGTCACGGCGACTTCCAGCTTGATCTTGGGCAGGAAATCGACCACGTATTCCGCGCCACGATACAGCTCGGTGTGGCCTTTCTGGCGTCCGAAGCCCTTCACCTCGGTCACCGTCACGCCGGTGACGCCGACCTCCGAGAGCGCTTCGCGCACATCGTCGAGTTTGAATGGCTTGATGATGGCCATGACCATTTTCATCGTACGGGCTCCGATTGGGGGCACCAGCATACCGGCTCCGGCGGCTGCCTGGCGTCCGGGCCGTGCGTTTTCCGGTAACCCGGCCGACCCGGATTTGTAGGAAAATCCGCACATGATTCGTCAGCCGCCACCGACAGTCCCTGCGCATGCCATCGCGCAGACTGGTCGCATCTTCTGGAGCATGTCCCATGATCGACCTCAAAGCCATTGACGAACTCGCCCGCCGCCTCAGCGACCTGGTGCCTCCGGGCCTGAAGGATGCCCGCGCCGATCTCCAGCAGAACATGCGCGCGACCTTGCAGGCGGGCCTGGGCAAGCTCGACTTGGTGACGCGCGAGGAGTTCGATGTACAGCGCGCCGTGCTCTTGCGCACCCGCGAAAAAATCGACGCACTCGAACGCGCCGTCGAGATTCTCGAAGCGCGGCTCGCCTCGCCCAGCGGCCCGTCCAACTAACTCCTGCTCGCCATCATCATGAGTTTGGCGCTGGCCCACAGCCGCGCCCGGACGGGCGTGCATGCGCCGCCGGTCCGGGTCGAGGTGTATCTATCACCGGGACTACCGGCGATGCACGTGGTCGGATTGCCGGAAGCGGCCGTACGCGAAAGCCGCGACCGGGTGCGCGCGGCCATTCAATGCGCGCAGTTCGAACTACCGAACAGGAAAATCATCATCAACCTGGCGCCCGCCGATTTGCCCAAGGATGGCGGCCGTTTCGATTTGCCGATCGCGCTGGGCATTCTGGCCGCGGGCGGCGATGTCGATGTCGATGCACTGGGCCGCTACGAATTGCTCGGCGAGCTTGCACTCACCGGCGAATTGCGTCCGGTCGATGGCGTATTGCCCGCGGCATTGGCGGCGGCGCGCGCGGGACGCGCGCTGATCGTACCGGCCGGCAACGGCGAGGAAGCCGCGCTCGCCAGCGAGGTTCAGGCTTACACCGCACGCACTTTGTTGGAGGTCGTGGCGCACATCAATGGCGTCAAGGCATTGCCCCAGGCCCTGCCGCATCCAATGCAATGCCCGCCGAGTTATCCGGATCTGGCCGATGTGCGCGGGCAACTGCAAGCTCGGCGCGCGTTGGAAATCGCCGCGGCCGGCGCGCATCACTTGTTGTTGATCGGCCCGCCCGGTTGCGGCAAGACTTTGCTGGCCTCGCGCCTGCCCGGCCTGTTGCCGGAAGCCTCGGCGGCCGAAGCGTTGGAGAGCGCGGCGATCGCATCGGTCAGCGGGCGCGGTTTGGACATTACACGCTGGCGAATCAGAAGTTTCAGATCCCCACATCACACAGCCAGTGCAGTCGCTTTGGTAGGAGGCGGCACCGAACCGCGACCCGGCGAGATTTCGTTGGCACACAATGGGGTTCTGTTCCTGGATGAACTTGCCGAATGGGATCGGCGCGCATTGGAAGTTTTGCGCGAGCCGCTGGAATCGGGCGTGGTGACCATTTCGCGGGCGGCGCGCGCGGCGGAGTTTCCCGCGCGATTCCAACTGGTGGCCGCGATGAACCCATGCCCTTGCGGCTGGGCCGGCGATCCCTCGGGCCGCTGCCGCTGTTCGCAAGACACCATCGCACGCTATCGCTCGCGCCTGTCCGGGCCCTTGCTTGACCGGATCGATTTGCAATTATCAGTACCGCGTCTGGCACCTCGGGAAATGCGCGGCGATGCACCACTCGGTGAATCGACCGAAATCGTGCGCGAACGCGTGATGCAAGCGCGCACGCGACAACTTGCTCGCAGCGATAAAACCAATGCGCAGTTATCGCAAGCCGAAACCATGCAGCACTGCACGCTCGCCGAGCGCGATCAAACCTTGCTCGAACGCGCGATGGAAACATTGCAACTGTCGGCGCGCGCGACTCATCGTATTTTGCGCGTGGCGCGCACCATCGCCGATCTGGAAGATTCGCCGGAAATCCGCACGCCGCACCTGACCGAAGCCATCGGCTATCGCCAACTCGATCGCGGCCAAGCCGCCGAAGCGCCGGCAAAAATGTAAGCGCTGCGGAAGTCGTCGCCGCAACGGTACCCGCCTATTCGCAAGCCGATGCAGGCATGCCTGCTTACATGCATTCTCGTTTTCTGGTCAGCCAAAAACAGCCAGCTGTAATGACCTCACGCCAAGTGAGCAAATAGCGGCGTGCCCAATGGATATGGCGTTTTCAATGGCTGCGATGGGACGGAACTCTCTGTGCAATTGCCATTGCTGGCCGCAAACGCTCGCCAAAACCTTGAGTATCCGGCCAATGAATTTGGATCTGGCCAAAGCGGCTCTTTTCCCAAGGCTCTCCGATCGGCAGGAAAAGACTGCTCGCGAACGTGCGAGCCAAGTCGGCTCGCACGTCGCATGTATGAAAATCGTACCGATTGGAGATCGAAATACTCGTTACCGGGTATCTCCGCCGGGCGTGCACATGGCCGCATTCCTGTACGTGCGGGTAACGCTCTGTCCATCCGCCGAACGCACCACGAGCGTCGCTGTCGCACCGCTGTCGACTTCAGCCGACTTGCCATCCGCGGACTGCCACAGCACATTGCTCCAGGTGAAGCTGTACGGCAACGCTCCTCCGCTGACCTTGGCAGTCACGACAGCAGTTTCACCACATCCAAGCCCGGACGAGGGCATGATGACCGACAAAGGCGCGACCGCCTCATAAGCCACGCGGTCATCGAACAACTGCGCCCATCGGCCATCGAAACCACCGTTCTGGGGCAAGTACCAGGCGCCGATCAGCCAGATGCCGGCCTCGTAATGTTCGCGCGTGTCTATCGTGCCGGAGTGAACGAAGAAATCGTGTTGCCGCCAATAATTTCCCAGCGACCCATAATCACCGCTGGCGTCGGCACGATTGCGGTTGAAAGAGTCGCGGCCCGCGCCACTGTAGCCGTCGAGCTTGTCGGAACCGGAAATGGTGTCGGCATTGGTCTCGGCCGAGTAGCCGCCCCAGTACCAGGCCTTGGCGATGACGCCTTCGCGGCCATCGGTCAGGCTGGAGCTGAGCGTGTCGCGCGAACCCAAATAGAACCGCTGCAAGCCCGCCGGGACTTCGACCTGCCCGGTCTCGCTCAGGATCGGACTCTCGAGCAGCACATCCTCCATGTCGTCGGCCGTCCAATTGGTCCACCAGGTCGAACCACTCCATTGGGTGACATCGACATCGGCCAGATCCTGCAACTCGTAAGTGATGCGCTTGACCAACGGCCACGACACGGTGTCGTCACGGCCAGCGGCCAGTGACGGCGCGTTGGCATAGTTGATCGGCTTTGCGCTCCATGCCGTCACTGCCGCCGAAGACGTTTCCGGCACCCAGACATAATGCACGGACTTGTCGTCATCGTTGGTGACCTCGACTTCAGCCGAGTTCCCCGCCGCGACCCGTGCGCTGATCGTGCTGTACGGGTCCTGCACGAAATGCAATTCGTGCCCATGCGTGCCGAGCTCGGTGTTGTCCTCGTCCGCCTGCCAGATCATCACATGCTTGCCGCTCGCGACCTGCATGAAATTGAGATCCGGGCTGCCGAAGCTGCGCATCACGTGATCCTTGTGACTGGTCACCGTGACGTGGCCGACATATTCCCCCGCCGCGCCGGGCGTGCCGGCCACGGCACGCAACGAGATCTCGATCCGCTCCCAGTCATGGATTTCCGTGGCCTTTTTATCCACCGGATGGAAGACGTGATAGAACAACACCAGACCCTTGCTGCCGCCATCCATGTACTCGACCAGCGAGGAGTACAAGGTCGGACGGATGCGCCAGTTAGTGTAAGTCCCCGACCCGGCCGTGGACGCGGCGATGTATTGCGTCAGCACATTCGCCCAAGTGTAACGATTGTTGGCGAAATTCCCGTCGCGGTCGAAGTCGTAATTGGAAATCCAGTCGCGACCGGGTTTGTTGCTGCTCTCCTCGGCACGCTGCATGATGACCGGCGCGTAATACTGCAGATAGGCCTGACGCTGCGCCGTGGTCAGCGACCAGGCTTGTGCGCTGGCCTCGCGGCTGAGCAATGCTGCCCCCAACAGCAGCGACAACAAGAGCAACCACCGCAGAAAACGTGAAATGGCGTTGCCATCTCCCGCCGCGAAGCGCGGCAGAGAAGCGGAACAATGATGCATGATCGTCTCCCTATTCCCTTATGAGGTTTATGTAGCGGATCGATCCACGATGCATAGGCCACTGTGCCTGTCGGCGGGAGCCTGAAATACGGCCCCGCCGCAATCATCGACAAGTCCCCTTGATTTGCCGATGAAACATCGTGAACCGTCTCGATTGTAGGCAGTCATTTTTGAAAACTGCAATCGACCGAACGAACCGGTCGATCTCCTCGCCTTCGCAAAAATTCAGGCGTGTGTAGAAACGATGAAAACCGCGACCACAGCGAAAGCAACGCGCTTGTAGAACATGTCCACAAACCTTGCGTGTTCCTGTCCACCCACATGAAGGGTGCAGCCAGCCTGCAAGAGGATTACATTCATCGCCTGCGATGGAGAAAGGGACATGGACTCTGCCCACGGCCGCTGCCTTTGCGGCGATATCCAGTTCAGCGCCGAACTGCCCAGCAAGTGGGTGGCGCATTGCCACTGCACGATGTGCCAACGCAGCGGCGGCGCGGCTTTCGTCACCTGGGTCGGGATGGAACAATCGCGCTGCCGGATCGATGACCCGCAACAACGCTTGCACTGGTATGCCTCATCCCCCGGCGCCGAACGCGGTTTTTGTTCGCGTTGCGGCTCGTCGATGTTTTTCCGCTCGCAACGCTGGCCCGGAGAAATCCACATCACGCTGGCGAACTTCGACACGCCGCTCGACCGCGCCCCGCAAGCCCACGCATTCTGGGACACGCATGTCGATTGGGTGACGCTGGGCGATGATCTGCCGCGCAAATCGTAGTTACGACAGCGCGACTTGACGCCGTATCGCTGCGCGCACCTTGCCGCTCTCAGCGACTCGCGGGCGTCGGCGTCAAATCATCGAGCTCCAGCGTAGTCTTGTTGGCCGCGCGCGGGCCGAAACCGACCAGGGCGATCGAGCTTTCCTGCAACGAAGTCAGACGCAACGCTTTGTCGATATCGCGATCGTTGATCGCGGCGGTGACGAAGGCGCCCAGCCCCAGATCGGCCGCCGACAGATACATCGTTTGCGAGAGGTGGCCGACATCCAGATGCACCACGCGCCAGGCCTTGGTGTGGCGGCGGTACTTCCAGAACAGCCGGTCGAAACGCGCCGTCATGATCACCATCACCGGCACGTTGGCGAACCAGTGCTGGCCGGAAACGAAGCGATGCGCGAGCGCGGCCGCCTCGGTCTGGTCAGTGACCCGCATCGGTTCGAGCGCATGCTGCAAGGACAGATAGTGATACAACCCGGGCGCCAGACCTTCCACACGCTGCGCCAGCACATAAGCTTCCACCGCATGCAGGCCGCCGCCGGCCGGCGAGTTCTTCTTGACCGCGACCGCGCCCGGCGCCAGCTCCAGTGTGCCGATCGCGCCCCAGACCCGATGCAGCATGACCGCCAGATCCTCCTGCGAGACTTGGCCATCGACCGCGAAATTCCGGCAGGTCTTGCGTTGCGCAAGCAATGCGTCGAAATCGGTTTTTCTTGGCTTCGCCAACGGCAACGCGGGCTGCTCGGGCTGCCGCAGGTATTCGTGCGAGGGCGCATCGCCAAAGGCATCGACCATCTGGCTGCTGGTCATCATCAAGCCGCGTTCGTCGCGCGCCTGGATATCGACCTCGCTCCAGCCTCCCTGCGCCTGGGCAATCGCGGCGGGCGGCCACCAGGCGATCAAATGCGCTCGTTCGTCGCAAGCGCGCAATGGTTCGTGCGCGTCATGGTCGCCAAGCAGCAAGGCCTTCGCGAACAAGCCATCGATCACAGCCGCACCGTGGGTCTCGCGCAAGGTATCGGCCTGCACCCATTCCTGCGTGGCGATGGTTCCAAGCGCGGCCATCTCGACCATGTCCACCTCGACCGGCGTCTCCAGATGCGGTGCATAAGCCAGCCAGCGCGGACGGCGATCCAGGCCATCGCCACCGTTGAGCAAGGTGGCGAATTCAAACCGTGGCCGCTGGTCGAGCTCAATCAGCAACATGGCACAACGCCTGAGTTTCATGGCTACTCCTGTTTCGGCTTCGATTCCGGTCCGGACATTGCCTGCCGATCCCCGGGCTTGGCAATCACCCCGTACGACGGCGGCATGGCCCGTGCCGAGTTTGGCACTCGGACACGACACGTAAAGGGCCGGCAGCACTGACAATATTCATACGCAAGGCTAGACTGCACGGGCCTCACAACCCACAGAGGACACCGATATGTCGTTCAAGCTTTCCGAAGAGATGGTTGATGCATTGTTGAAAAAACTGGGCAGCGATGATGCGTTTCGCGATCTCTTCCAGAAGAACCCGCGCAAGGCGCTGGCTTCATTGGGCCATCAGGCGGCCTTGAAAGCCAACGATACCGATGAAGGCATCTGGATGTGCATGAGCACGAGTGCGCTTGCCAGCAAGGAAGCGATTCGGGCCAGTCATGATGAACTGCGCAAGCAGTTGCTTACGTCTACTGCCTTTTACAACGTCATCAACCTACAGGCGTAGTGACAGTCTATTTCGCCAAAGCCTGGGAGCGGCGGCTCACGATGGCAAGCTTCCCGCTTCCAGGCCAGGCCGCCTGAAAGGCGGCCTTCCTCTTTTGGGCGATATCGGGTTTACCCGCCTTGTCGGCATACACCGAGGCGGCCAATAGCGCCAGATTGCTCTCTGCCACGTTGACCGGCTGCCACATATTGAGACTGTTGAATTCGCCGAAAGCCCGGCCCCGGTGCGTGGCCAGCCAATCGGCTTCGCGCAGGGCCTGCGGGTAGGCGCGCGCGGCGGCATAGGCACGCATCAGCACGGCATGCGTGAAATACAACTCGCGCCCCTGATCGACCAAGGGTTGTAGCCGCTCGATCGCCCGCGCCGGCTGTTTGGCGGCCAGATCCAGTTCCGACTCCAAGATGGCGCTCATGTCCGTCAAGGCCGGAAACCCACTCGCTATTGCCGGCTCGCGTGCCACTGACAAAGCCTCTCGGCCTAAGGCTGTGTCACCGGTATGTGCCGCCATCCAGCCGGCGGCCAGGATCTCGAACAGTATTTCTCGGCGATCCAGCAAATCGGCTCGTGGCAGAAGAGAGCGTTGCTGGTCAAAGTACTTGCGCAAGTCCGAACGAAACGCCGCATCAGGTGCATAGCTGCGCAGCGAAAGATAGATACCGCGATAGGTCCAGCCCATCAGGGGCGATGCCTTTACGGCTTCAGGCTCAACTCTCGCGACAGTCTGCAAGGCCTGCGTCCAAAGCCCCCGATCGAGCGGAAAGGAAATATCGCTCAATCGTTGTTCAATATCGGCACTGTCCATGCGAATCGTGGTCTGCGAATTCAAGACCCGTTGTGCCAAATCGTAGCGCCGCTGCGCCGCATATACCTCGGCGTAATTGCGCTTGAATCCGCTGACTCCTAATGTATCGGCCATCTTGAATGCCTCAAGGGCAGCCTCGTCCTTATCAAGCGTCTGATTCATCACTCCTATCAAGAAATATAACGATGTCCGACGCGGATTCTGGGGGACAGTCGCCTGCATGGCGAAATCGAGCGCCTCCTGATAACGCTGCGCCAAGTGGTGCGCAAAAAAGGAGTAAGCGTAATAAGCACGGTATTCGTCTGGGTAAATGGTCGCCAACAACTTCCATTTGCCGAGCATATGCTCTGGCGACTCATTCATTGTACGAACCGCATCCAGAATCAATGCCTCCCGATTCGACAAGCGCGATCGCTTGGATTGCGCTAAATCAAAATATCTATTGGCACCAGGATTATCATTAGTGTTGTATTTAAGCGTACCAATTGACACGTAGGCCAAGGCAAAATCGGGGTCAAGAGCAACAGCTTGTTCCAGCAACGCCTGCGCATCAGTAAATCGAGACTGCTCTCTAGCCTCCAACGCCAGTGAATAAGCACGCAGCGCATCGATGTTGTCGGTCGTCACCTTTTCCAGCGGCTTGCTGCTTTTGCCGATGCTGTCCAGGGACTCGCCCAGGCGCGAGCGCAGTTTGCCCAGCACCGCGTCCACCGCCGGGACGGCGCCGTTGCGGCCCGGCCGGTCGGCGCTTTCGCTATAGACAGTCACGCCAGTGTGCGGATCGATCACCTCGGCACTGAAACGGACCTTGCCGCCGACTTCCGTGATCGTCGGTAGGATCAGCGCCTTGGCGCCCTCGCGCAGGGCCAGTTCGGCGCCCAGTTGGCGATCGACCGATTGCCCGCCACGCTGCATCCGTTCCAGTGCGTTCTTTTCTTGCAGGCTGGAAACCAGGTTGACGTAGCGCGACTGCTCCAGCCCCACCCGGAACGCGGTATCGAGCGCATCGTTGAAGGCCGGCTCGCCGGTGTAGTTCTGCAAATCGCCCAGCACCACCCAGTCGCGCTCGTTGAAGGCCAGCACCGGCGGGCTGCGCAACGCGCTGTACAGCGAAAAACCACCGACGGCCAGCACCAGCAGCAACTCGGCCGCCAGAATCGGCGGCTTGCGCCACAGCGGCACCTCGCGCCAGACCTTTTGTCCGGACGGAGGCTGGCGCAGGGGCGAAAACCCGCTTTCGCCGACCTCGTGCACCAGCATCGGCGCCGGCACACCCTTGAACCGATAACGGCCATGCACCAGCCAGCGCAGCTTGCTCGCGCGTTCGCCCAATTCGAACTGGGCGCGGTGCGCCAAGGTCTGGGCCATGCCCGAAAGCAGGATCTGCCCCGGCAAGGCCAGGGACATCAACCGCGCCGCGACCGGCTTGGCCAAGCCCTCGACTTCCAGCGGCTTGGCGCCGGCGGCGATGGCTTGCGGCGAATTGGTCCAGGTCATCAGCTCGCCAACATGGATACCGATCCGGGCGCTCAGGTTCAGTTGCTCCTCGGCGCCGAGCTGGCGCAGCTGCTGTTGATAGCGCAAGGCGAAATCCACTGCCTGCACCGGGCGCTCGAACAAGGCCAGCAAGCCATCGGCCTTGTCGATCAGGCGGCCGCCGGTGAACTCGAGCAGGTCGCGGATCTGCAGGTCCAGTCGCTGCATCAGCATTGCCGTCCGAGTGTCGCCCAAGCGCTGGATGAACGCGGTCGAATCGACGAGATCGGCCAGGATGACGGTTCGCAGCAGGGGCGTTACCGAGTGTGCAGGCGTTGGATTATCGGACTGAGTCCTTGTGTTCATGACCTGCGCAGCGCTACCAGAGTCAATCTTTCAACGAATTACTGGCGGCTGGGAGGCCATCGCGACGATTCAGCGCGCCAGGCGCCAGTGATTGCCGCCATGGCGCTTGGCCTCGTAGAGGGCGGCATCGGCCCGGCTGTACCAGGACGACCACCCTCCCGGATCGGTACAAAACGCCCCGCCGACACTGACCGTCAGGCGTTGCTCACCCAGGCTGGGCAAGCGCAGGGAACGCACCGAGGCCATCAGATCGAGGGCGCGGTTGGCCAGCTCACCTTCGTCTGCCACCCGCAGCACCAAGGCGAACTCATCACCACCCAATCGACAGGGCAGTTCCATGGGGCCAGCGATGAGCCGGACTTCCTCGGCGACCGCGCGCAAGGCCGAATCGCCGGCCAGATGTCCGCTGCGATCGTTGATGCGCTTGAAATGGTCGATATCGAGCAATAACAGGACGAGTTTCCTGCCGACCAGCGGGTACAGGGCTATTTCATCGAGGAAGCGGTATAGGCCGCGACGATTGGCCAGGCCGGTCAGATCGTCCGAACGCACCAGTTGCTGGGCCACCGACAATTCACTGCGGGTCTGACGCAAGGTGTCGAGCGTCTGCATCAAGTCTTCATTGCGCCGACGCAGGTTTTGCACAAGCTGGTGCTCGCCGGCAACAAGATAGGAAAAACTGCGGCGCATGAACCGCGCGATGGTCTGCGGCTCGCTTTCGAACAAGGCTTCAAACGCGGCCGGCGTGATCTCGTAGAGCACGCCGGCGGTTTCGACCACCGCCCGGGCGAAACGCTGATGCTGGCCGACGAATACCGACAATTCGCCGAAATACTGCCCCGATCCGAGCAATTTGTCGGCCAGGCCATCTTCAAAGCTCAGCCGCACTTCGCCGGTATCGATCAGGTACATGCTCTGCGCTTCGTCGCCGCGGCGAAACAGTTCCTCGCCGGGCAATACGGCCCGGCTGATGCCCTTGCTGATCAACACTTGCTGTTCCTGCGCCGTCAATATCGAAGGCAGGCGCGAATCGCCAGTGGGGACAGTAGGAGTCGTGAATTGGAGGTCGGCTGCGGCCACTGAGACTCGGGTCGGATCGTTCAGCAAAGGCCGAGTCTACCCAAAGTCCGTAGAGCGGGTGTAGAGCCTGCGTGATTTGATTCACAAATCCACCCTGCCATCTCAAGCGGCCCTGACAGTCGCTCCGTGAAATTGCTCCTCCTCGGTCGATCCCTTGAGCGCAACGGTCGAACTGGTGCCTCCCTGGATGGCCTGGGTCACCGTATCAAAATAGCCCGTGCCGACTTCACGCTGGTGCTTGACCGCGGTGAAGCCCTGGCCGGCAGCGGCGAATTCCGCCTCCTGCAACTCGACGAAGGCGCTCATCTGCTGACGTGCGTAACCGTGCGCCAGATGGAACATCGAATAGTTGAGCGAATGGAAACCAGCCAGCGTGATGAACTGGAACTTGTAACCCATCGCCGCCAGTTCGGTCTGGAACGAGGCGATGGTGGCGTCGTCGAGATTTTTCTTCCAGTTGAAACTGGGCGAGCAGTTGTAGGCCAACAATTTGCCGGGGAACTTGGCATGGATGGCCTGGGCGAATTTGCGCGCGAAGGCCAGGTCAGGCTTGCCGGTTTCGCACCAGATCAAATCCGCGTACGGCGCATAGGCCAAGCCGCGGCTGATCGCCTGATCGATGCCCGGCCGGGTCTTGTAGAACCCTTCGACGGTGCGCTCGCCGGTGCAGAACGGCGCATCGTTGGCATCGATATCGGAAGTCAGGAGATCCGCCGCTTCCGCGTCGGTGCGCGCCACCAGCAGCGTCGGCACGCCCATCACATCGGCGGCCAGTCGCGCAGCGATGAGTTTTTGCACGGCTTCCTGGGTCGGCACCAGCACTTTGCCGCCCATGTGTCCGCATTTTTTCACCGAGGCCAACTGGTCTTCGAAATGCACGCCCGCGGCGCCGGCCTCGATCATTCCTTTCATCAATTCAAAGGCATTGAGCACGCCACCGAAACCGGCCTCGGCATCGGCGACGATCGGCTGCAGCCAATCGATCGAATCATTGCCTTCGGCGTGATTGAGCTGGTCGGCGCGCAACAGGCAATTGTTGATGCGCTTGACCACCTGCGGCACGGAATCGGCCGGATACAGCGATTGATCGGGATACATCTGCCCGGCGAGGTTGGCATCGGCGGCCACTTGCCAGCCGGACAGGTAGATGGCGTTGAGGCCAGCCTTGACCTGTTGCATCGCCTGGTTGCCGGTGAGCGCGCCGAGCGCGTTGACGAAAGGTTTTTCACCCAGGTACTTCCACAGTTTTTCCGCACCCAGACGCGCCAGCGAATGCTCTACGGCGACCGTGCCGCGCAAACGCACCACATCCTCGGCGCTGTATCCGCGCGTGATGCCGGCCCAACGAGGATTGGACTGCCAATCTTTTTTCAGTTGTTCGGCGTTGGGGAGAGTGGTGGTCATGGCGGCATCCTCGGTGTTGGGTAGAAGGTAGTCGCGGGAGTGATGTGGATCGCGATGGGAAAGGATGTCTCCCGCCGCAATGGCATCGTCCCGCGTGGGTCAAGTGATTTTTTCGTAGGCCGAAAGCGTCAGGAATTCGGCCAGCTCATCGGCGTGGGTGAGTTCGTCGAGTAACGCGATGGCGGCATTGATCTGCGCACCGCCCGGCAAGCGCATGCGGTCGGCCAGCCGGGAAGGCAGTGCCAGCAACGCGCTCTCGAACAGGCTCCAATTCACCGGCGTTCCATCGTCCAGGAACAAGCTGCGCTCGGTCGATGCAGAAGCACCGGAAGTGGTGTCCGATGCATCGGAAAAGTGCAGCCATTGCCAAAGCTGTGTGCGGCTTATTTCCGCCGTGGCGGCGTCTTCCATCAGCCAATGGATCGGCACGCAGCCTTGACCGTCGAGCCAGGCGGCGAGATAGCGCACGCACACTTCCACATTGCTGTCGAAGCCTTCGCGCGTGATGGTGCCGACGCTGGGCTTGATCAACTCCTCGCGGGTGACGCGCACGTCCTCGCGCAAGCGTTGGCGCTGGTTGGCACCGGGCATGTGCGCGTCGAAAATTTCCTGCGCGATGGGAATCAGCGCCGGATGCGCGACCCAAGTACCGTCGTGACCAGCGTTCACTTCGCGCAGCTTGTCGGCGCGCACGCGCGCCAGCGCTTTTTCGTTCGCCTCGACATCGCCGCTGATGGGAATCTGCGCGGCCATGCCACCCATCGCATGTGCGCCGCGCTTGTGGCAGGTCTGGATCAGCAATTCCGAATAGCCTTTCAGGAAAGGCTGCGTCATCGTCACCTGGCCGCGCTCGGGCAACACGCGGTCGCGATGCCGGCGGAAAGTTTTCAGGTAGGAAAAGATGTAGTCCCAACGGCCACAGTTGAGCCCGGCGATGCGGCCGCGCAATGCGTACAGGATTTCATCCATCTCGAACGCGGCCGGCAGGGTTTCGATCAATACCGTGACCTTCATCTGCCCGATCGGCAGGCCCAGGCGTACTTCGATGAAAGCCAGCACTTCGTCCCACAGCGCGGCCTCTTCCATGCATTGCAACTTGGGCAGGTAGAAATACGGGCCGCGATCCTTGGCCGCCAACGCGCTGGCGTTGTGGAATGCGAACAAAGCCAGGTCGAACAACGCACCCGACATCGGTGCACCGTCGATGCGTACATGTTTCTCGTCCAGGTGCCAGCCGCGCGGGCGCACCATCAGCACGGCGAGGTTTTCCTTCCTGAGCACGTAATGCTTGCTGCCGTCCGGTGCCATCCAGTCGAGCGTGCCGGCGACCGCCTTGCGCAGCGCGCGCTGGCCGGTGAGCAGGTTGGCCCAGGTCGGCGTGGTCGAATCCTCGAAATCGGCCATATAGACCTTGGCGCCGGAATTGAGCGCATTGATCACCATCTTCGGCTCGACCGGCCCGGTGATCTCGACCCTGCGGTCGAGCAAGGCCTCGGGCAGCTCGGCCACGCGCCAATCGCCTTCGCGGATGGCCCGCGTGTCCTGGCGAAAATCCGGCAGCTCGCCGGCATCGAACCGGACCTGGCGCTCGCGCCGCGCGGCGAGCAAGTGTTGGCGGCGCGGCTCGAACTGCCGGTGCAGATCGGTCAGTAGCGCCAGTGCCGCTGGCGTGAGCAGTTCCGCCTGTCCGGGGAAGGTCGGGCCGAGCAATTGCAGTCCGGCCGGGGTTTCCTGGTCGTCGGTGGCAAGATTGGCAGCGTTGTTGGTCATGGTTGCACCCTAAAGCGGTTGTTTGAATTTGACAAAATAAATCTTTGAATAAAATGTATTAATAAATCATATACTCTATGGAATCAGCGATTTATTGCGACGCCAGCCCGGCTGGATTCGTGCCGGGAGAAGACATCATGGACTCCGACCTCATCTTTAAAAACGCGATTTGGCGACATTGCCGTCTTCGCCGATGCCAGCCAGCCGGGAGCGATAACGTGTCGCATCGGGTGTGCTCCACCCGGAGCCATGCGCCGTGAGCGCGGCCAAGCAGCGCTTTTATTACAAGGGCGATCGCTTCAAGCCGCTGCGCGCCTTCTGCCAGGTGGCGCGGCTGGGGTCGGTATCGCGGGCGGCCGATGCGCTGTTTTTGAGCCAGCCGGCGGTGACTTTGCAGTTGCAGGCGCTCGAACGCGACCTGGGCACGGTCTTGTTCGAGCGGGTCGGCCGACGCCTGACCCTGACCGGCGAGGGGACCGCCCTGTACGAACTGGCCCGGCCGCTGGTCGAGGGCCTGGATGGACTGGACGGCGAGTTCCGCAACCGGCTCAAGGGGTTGGAAGGCGGCGAACTGCATGTGGCCGCGGGCGGCACGACCTTGCTGCATTTGCTGCCAACGCGAGTGCAGGCGTTCCGCAAGGCCCATCCCGCGGTGCAATTGATACTGCACAACGTCACCGCGCCGGATGCGCTGACCCTGCTGCGCGCCGATGCGGTGGATCTGGCGGTGGGCTCGGTGTCCGAGGTTCCGAGCGATCTGAACTATGCGCCGGTGTATTCGTTCGATCCGATGTTGATCATGGCCAAGAACCACCCGCTGGCGGCAAAACCCGCACCGCGACTGGAAGATCTCTCGCCACACAGCCTGATCCTGCCGCCCAAGCGCCTGGCGACCGGACGCCTGATCGACCTGGTTTTCCAGCAACGCCGGATTCCCTACACCGTCGCGCTGGAAGTGGGCGGCTGGGAAATCATCAAGCAATACGTGGCGATGGGCCTGGGCATTTCCATCGTCACCGGCCTGTGCCTGACCGAGGCCGACCGCGAACGCCTGGTGGTTCGCAATATGAGCGAGTTCTTCCCGCCGCGCAGTTATGGCGTGGTGGTGCGCAAGGGCAAGTTCCTCACGCCGCATGCCCGGGCCTTCGCCGATTTGATCAAGCCGGGCTTGTTCGAGCGTCGCGATTATTTCGAATCCGGGCATTCGGAGCGTTGAGATTCCCGGCATGGCTTCGTCCTGGAACGAATCCATGCTGGAACGAATCTGTGTCGGCGCGAATCAATCGACCTTGCGGTGCTTGCCCTGATAGCCGGCGAACAACTGGCGGATGCGCGCGATGTCCGCGTCCATGTCATCGGTCAATTCGACCATCGGGCCCAAGCCGATGATCCGGTCCGGATAATGGAACCAGGCGCAGAACACCGGCGCATCGGCGCGCTTGGCGATTTTCCAGAAGCCGGTCTTCCATTTCTCGACTTTCCGGCGCGTGCCCTCGGGCGCCAGCACAAACCACATGCGCTCGGCATGGCGAATCTGGTGCGCGACTTGGTCGACGACACCGGCCGGCGCGCTGCGATCGACCGGCATGCCGCCGAATTGGCGCAACAGCCAACCGACCGGCCCCCAGAACGCTTCCTTCTTGCCGATGAACACCACGCGCAGATCCAACGCCATGATCGTGGCAATGCCCCAGACCGCATCCCAGGCCGAGGTATGCGGCGCGGCGATCACCACCAGTTTCGCCGTGTCGGGCCATTCGCCCACCACTTTCCAGCCGCCCAGCCGCAATGCCGTCCGTCCGATCCAGCGGGTGATCCGGTAACCATTTCGACGCGGCGCCTGCGCCGGCAATTCGGGAACGATCCGAGTCATACCTCACGCTCCCAGCCACGGCCGCCACGTTTGCTCTTGACCTGCGAACGCTCGCGCTTGCCGCTCAGGCGACGCTCTTGCGAGCCTTTGGTCGGCCGGGTGGCGATGCGTTTTTTCGGCACCACCGACGCGGCCTGGATCAAATGGGCCAGGCGCTCGCGGGCATCCTCGCGATTGCGCTCCTGAGTCCGGAAACGCTGGGCGCTGATGACGATGACGCCATCGTCACTGATGCGCCGGTCGCGGCGCGCCAGCAGCCGCGCGCGCAGATCCTCCGGCAGCGACGGCGAGTGGGCGGCGTCGAAGCGAAGCTCCACCGCGCTCGCAACCTTGTTGACGTTCTGCCCGCCCGGCCCGCTGGCGCGAATGAAACGCTCGACCAGTTCCTGGTCCGGCAGCGTGAGAGTGGGACTGATGATCAACATGGATAGACCGTGCAATGAGCGTTCGATTCTAGCAAGCCAATCCACACGCGAGCGCTGGTTCGGAATGCCGGATAGCCCAGAAGACAAAAAAGAAAAGCCCGGCAATGCCGGGCTCGCTTTCGATCGGATGCGCATCGCCGGCACCGCTCATTGCGGCCGAGTCGCCGCGGCCGGACGCGCGGCGCTGGCGACCCAATCGCTCAAGCCGTAATTGCCCAGCACTTTGGCGAAGCTGCCATTGGCGCGAGCGGCGGTGAGTCCCTCGTCGAACATCTTCACCAGCGCCTTGCCGCGCTCGTTGGCGGTGCAGGCAAGAAAGACTTCGGACCTGTCGGCGCTGACCGCCGTCGGCACGACCCGGCCCGACAACTGCAACTTGTTGATGGCGGCATTGGCGACATTGACATCCTCGATCACCACATCGAGTTTTTTCACCACCAGCCGCTGGACCATCGAGGTGAATGCGCTCGGCGATGCCGGCGTGCGATGGACGGATTTGCTTTTCGCCAGCAACCGCTCGATTTCATCGTTGTAGGTATAGCCGTCGATCGCGCCGACGCGCAGGCTGGTCGCCTCGGCGAGGGTTTTGGGTTTGTTCGGTGCATCGTTCAAGGTATAGGCGGCATTGACGCTTATGCCCCAGGGGTGTTTCGGAAACGCCAGTTTCACCGATTCGTTCTGGTCGGTGCCGACGATGCAATCGATGTTTCCCGAACTGGCAAGCTCGGCCGCCTCGTCGCGGTCGCCAAGGCGATAATCGATCGTGTAGCCCTGCTTGGCGGCGATCTGCCGCGCCAAGTCGATCACGTAGCCTTTTTGCGCGGCGGTCGGCGCGCCGTTGTAGGGAAACCAGAAGTCCGAAACGATCTTGATTTGTTTGTCGTTGGCGAGCGCCTGGCCGAACGCGCCCAGCGTCAGCCCGACTGCGATCAGTGTGCGTGTGAACAAGTTCATGGATATTCCCCGTTGCGGCAGACAGGCAGACTGTATGTCCGCGTTCTAATTTTTTAGCCGCCGCAGAATACGTTATCGCTCTGGATATCCGGACAGGATTGGGCGTGATTGCTGTCACGCTTCCAAAAACTTTAATGAAAAATAATTTTTGCCGGTGACTTCAGTCACCTAAAAAAGCAGCGGCCCGTCACGTCTTCCCATCGAACGCTCACCGGACTCCGATCGCCACGCGCGGCAATCCATTCGCGCACCGTGCGCGAAAAACTATCGCGAGCCTGCTCGATTCAGGCGGAAGAATTCGCGTGCCGTCGCCGTACTCGCCTCGGCGGTGAGCTGCGCCGATTCATTGCGATCCTTGGCCAGTTCCTCGACGATATGCCTGAGATACATCGGCTCATTGCGCCGATGCGACGGTAGCGGCTTCACGGTGCGCGGCAACAGATACGGCGCGTCGGTCTCGATCATCAATCGATGCGACGGAATGTGCTTGACCATCTCGCGCAGATGCAGGCCGCGGCGTTCGTCGCACAACCAGCCGGTGATGCCGATATGAAAATCCGCATCCAAACATTCGTGCAGTTGTTGCTCGCTGCCGGTGAAGCAATGCACCACGGCCGGGCCGATCCGGCCGCGAAAATTCTTCATGATTGCCATGAAATCTTCATGCGCATCGCGTTGATGCAGGAACAAGGGCTTGCCGGTATCGGCGGCGATCTGCAACTGCCGCTCGAACGCGCGTCGCTGCGCCGGGCGTGGCGAGAAGTCGCGATGATAATCCAGGCCGCATTCGCCGATCGCGACCAGCTCCAGCGCGCGATGCAACTCGCGCAATTCGGCATCGGCCTCATCGGTGTATTCGACGGCATGGTGCGGATGCACGCCGGCGGTGGCATACAACACGCCCGGATGCGCGCGGGCGATTTCCAGCGCCTGCAGCGAACCGGCGCGGCTGGCGCCGGTGACCACCATCTGCACGACGCCCGCGGCGCGCGCGCGCTCGAGCACCGCATCCAGATCGTGGGCGAAACTTTCGTGGCCCAGGTTGGCGCCGATATCGATCAGTTCCATGGCAATTCCAGAACAGGTATCGGTGCATTTTAGCCGCAGCGTGTCCATTCATCGCGGTCGCGTGTGCATCGAAACCGAACATCGAGTTCGAGACTCCCGTCGAAATTTTCGACGCCATCCATTCGGGCCTATATCCTTTGCAGGTGAGCACCGCCGACTTTCCGATTTCTCCACTGTTGCCCGAGCTGTTGCGCTCGTTGCAGACGCATCCGCGCCTGGTGCTGGAAGCGCCGCCGGGCGCGGGCAAGACCACGCAGGTTCCGCAGGCATTGCTCGGCGCCGATTGGCGCGGCGACGGGAAAATCCTGATGCTCGAACCGCGCCGCGTGGCCGCACGCGCAGCGGCCGGTTTCATGGCCGCACAACGCGGTGAAGCGGTGGGCGAGACAGTCGGCTACCGCATCCGATTCGAGAACAAGGTTTCGGACAACACCCGCATCGAGGTGGTGACCGAGGGTATCCTCACCCGTCTGATCCAGGACGATCCGATGCTCACGGACGTGGCGGCGGTGTTGTTCGACGAATTCCACGAGCGGCATCTGTCCGGCGATCTGGGATTGGCACTGACGCTGGACGTGCAGGCGCAACTACGGCCGGAACTGCGCATCGTGGTGATGTCGGCCACGCTCGATGGCGAGCGTCTGGCGGCTTTTCTCGATGCGCCGCGTTTGAGTTCGCAAGGCCGCAGCTATCCGGTCGGCATCGCGCATTTTCAGGCACGGCGCGACGAGCCGCTGAATTTCCAGCTCAAGCGTTGCGTGGAGGAAGCGATCACCAAACATCCGGGCGATGTCCTGGTGTTCCTGCCGGGACAGCGCGAGATCGCCGATGCCGAGCGGTCGCTGCAATCGTTGATCGATGCCGATGCTCCCGCGCAGATGCGCGCGGGACAACAATTGTGCATCGTTCCGCTGCATGGCGACTTGCCGATCGAGCGGCAAAGCCTCGCGCTATCGCCCGATCCGCACGGCCGCCGGCGCATCGTGCTGTCCACCAACGTCGCCGAATCGAGCGTCACCCTGCCCGGCGTGCGCGTGGTCATCGATGCCGGACTCGCACGCGAACCGCGCTTCGACCCCAACAGCGGATTCTCCCGGCTGGAAACCATCGCCATCTCGCAAGCCTCCGCCGACCAACGCGCCGGCCGCGCCGGCCGCATCGCCGAAGGCTGGTGCTACCGCTTGTGGCCGCAATCGCAGCGACTCGATCCGGCACGCACGCCGGAAATCGCCCAGACCGAATTGACCGCGCTGCGCCTGGAACTGGCCGCCTGGGGCAGCAGTGATCTGCGTTGGCTCGATCCGCCACCGAGCGGTGCATTGGCGGCGGCCGATGACTTGCTCGAACGGCTCGGCGCACTCGATGCGCATCAGCGCATTACCGCCTTCGGCCGGAAACTGCTGGCACTGGGCACGCATCCGCGACTGGCGGCGATGCTGTTGGCTTCGCGCGATGACAGCGAACGCGCCCTGGCTTGCGATCTGGCCGCACTCGTCGAAGCGCGCGACCCATTGAAAGGCCCGCGGCGCGACGATTGGATCTCGCGCTGGCAAGCGCTGTCGGCATTTCGCAATGCGCGCATGCCGAACGACGCCAACCGCAATGCACTGGCGGCGATCGATCAAGCCGCCCGGCAGTGGCGCCGCCGAATCCGCTGCGAAACTCCGCCGCCAGCCAGCGTGTCGGCGCATCTGCTCGGTGATTTGCTGCTGCATGCGTTTCCCGAACGCATCGCCCGCCAGCATCCCAACGACGCGCGCCGTTACCAATTGGCGAACGGACGCATGGCGCGCCTGCTCGATGACAGCGCGTTGTATGGCGAGCCTTGGCTGGTCGCCAGCGAATTGCGTTTCGAGGCGAAGGATTCACTCGTGCTGCGCGCCGCGCCGCTGGACGAGGCGCGGTTGGCGCGGGATTTTCCCGAACGCTTCGTCGAGTGCGACATCGTTCGCTGGGATGCCGATGCGCGCGCACTGATCGCGAGGCGGGAAAAACGCTTCGACAAAATCATCCTCGAAAGCAAACCCGCCGGACGCCCGGACCCTGCGCTCGCCGCGCAAGCTTTGTGCGAGGCGGTCGCCGAACTCGGCCTGGATGCGTTGCCCTGGTCGGAGGAGTTGCGGCAATTTCGCGAGCGAGTACGTTGCCTGCGGCAATGGCAGCCGGAGTTATCGCTACCGGATTTGGGCGACGAAGCATTGCTGTCCACGCTCGAGACTTGGCTCAAACCGGCATTGCTCGGCAAGACCCGGCTCGATGCCCTGAGCGAAAACGACTTGAGCCAAGCGCTACGCGCTTGCTTGGACTGGCCGCTGCAACGCCGGCTAGACCAACTAGCGCCGACACGGATCGGCGTGCCGTCGGGCCTGGAACGCGCCATCGAGTACCGGCACGACGCGCCACCGGTGCTTGCGGTGAAGTTGCAAGAGTTGTTCGGCCTCGCCGACACGCCGCGCATCGCCGATGGCCGAGTCGCGCTGACGTTGCATCTGCTCTCGCCCGGCGGCAAGCCTCTGCAAATCACCCAGGACCTCAAAGGTTTTTGGGAACGCACTTATCCGGAAGTGAAAAAAGAAATGAAAGGCCGCTATCCGCGTCACCCGTGGCCGGATGATCCGTGGCAGGCGACGCCGACGCATCGCGCCAAACCGCGTGGCACCTGATCAACACCCGTCAGATTCTTGACGCTTGAAAACGCGAAAAGTAAAGCGAATTTCCCCACGAAAGAATTTGTTGCTTAGCAGATCACAAAAAGCCTTTAGTCTGGTTGACGCTAAAAATACGCAGCCGTACTGTCCGCGTGCTTCATCACAGAAGTCGCATCGCAGAAAAGGGTCCTGCGAGATAAAAAGCAAACAACACATCTAGGGGAAGTTCTAATGTTCAGGAAAATCATCAGGCGCCCAACAGCGCAGTTGATCCCGTGTGCGTCGCTGTTTGGTGCACTACTGTTGACGTTTGGCTCGTCGCCGGCCTTTGCCGGCATGGAATGCGGCCCCAGCCTCGCCACCGGCAACCCTTACCAGGTCGCCATCTGCGGCAACGGCGCGACCGCCGACGGTATTTTCAGCACCGCGCTCGGTTATGGCACTCAAGCCATGGGTGATTTCAGCAATGCCATCGGCAACGACAGCGTCGCCAATGGCGAAAGCAGTGTGTCCCTGGGCGATACCACCTTGGCCGATGGCGCATTGAGCACGGCCGTCGGCAGTAGCAGCATCGCCAGCGGCGATGGCAGCAGTGCTTATGGATTCGGCGCCAACGCGACTGGACATTTCAGCATGGCCGTCGGATTGGCGGCGAGCGCGGATGGCGACAGCAGCTCGGCATTCGGCGACTCCAGCACAGCCTCCGGTGATTTCAGCACGGCCAGCGGCGACCACAGCCGGGCCACTGGCGATTACAGCATCGCCGCCGGTTCCGATTCCAGCGCGGCTGGTTACGGCAGCATCGCCAGCGGTTTGCAAAGCTCCGCCGAGGGCGCAAACAGCGTCGCGATGGGTTCGAATTCCTTCGCGCTCGGCGATGGCAGCGCCGCGATCGGCAAATCCAGCGCGGCCAGCGGCGACAATAGCGTGGCGGTCGGCGCCGGCAGTGTCGCCAGCAGAGACAACAGCACGGCAGTGGGTACAGGCGCGCGGGTAAATTCCGAAAACAGCGTATCGCTCGGCGCCGGCTCCACCAACACCCGCGACAACACCGTCTCGGTCGGCAGCGTGGGCGCCGAGCGGCAAGTCACCAATGTCGCGGCCGGCACCGCCGACACCGATGCGGTGAACGTGGCGCAGTTGAGCAGCAACACCGCAACAGTGAAAGCCTATGCCAATAACCTGGTCGGCAATTTGGCGCTTGATTTCAACAACTTCCAGTCCGATGTGTGGGACCGCTTCAGCCAGACCGACCGGCAAATCAGCCGTTCGGGCGCAATGCAGTCTGCGATGTCGCAGATGAGCGCCAGCGCCGCCGGCATCCGCACGACCAATCGTGTCGCGGTCGGCGTAGGTTTCCAGGGCGGCGAGAATGCCTTGGCCATCGGTTATCAACGCGCCATCGGCGACAACGCAACCTTTACCCTCGGCGGCTCGTTCAGCAGCGGCGAGAGCACGGCCGGCGTGGGTTATGGCTACGGCTGGTAAGTAATCAACTGATACGTAATCGCTACATCCAAAAGCAACAGACGGGGCGGGCAACCGCCCCGTTTTTTGTTGGTGATTTGCTCCGGCAAGCGTATGAGCGAAAGGTAGTAGCTGCCGGGGTTGGGTTGGTTCCGGCAAGCATATGGGTGAAAGGTAGTAACTACCGGGTAGGTTGGTTCCGGCAAGCATATGGGTGAAAGGTAGTAACTACCGGGTAGGCATGGTCGCGATTGCCATCGCTCCTACGGGCACATGGATTCAGTGCCGCGCGATAGGAGTGTGTTGCCGATCATCATGCGTTGACGCGGTAAGAGCGATGGCAATCGCGACTGCGGCCGAATCGAAAACTCAACGCCTGCCGGCCAGCAATGTCAACGGCCAGCGCACCGGCCGGATCGTTTGTGGATCGCCCCAGGCTTGCTGCATCGCCGGAGCGATTTCATCCACGGCGTCGCGCCCGGTTTCGCGCAGATGACGCTGACTGGCCGACCAACTACGCAAATACGCTAGGTACTGCGACAAATTCCAATCGCAGCGCATCTCGAAATCGGGCGCGGCGATCGGCCGGAATGGAAACGGCAAGTCGCGATAACGGTTGATCACGTGTTCGCGGCCGGATGGCCAGTAAGCTTCCAATCGCCGATCGTGCAGCTCATCGAACACCGCATCCACCGCGGCATCGACTTGCGATTTGGCATAACTCCAAACCACGATGACGCCTTCGGGCTTGAGCACGCGCCGCGCCTGCTGGCAAAACCGCGCGTGATCGAACCAATGATAGGCCTGCGCCACGGTAATCAGATCCACGCTGCCATCGCTCAGGCCGCATTGCTCGGCGGATTCGGCGCGATAGGAAATGCGCGGATGCGCGGGCGCATTGTCGATCTGCGCCGCGCTCGGGTCGCTGGCGTAAACCGCATCGAAATGATCGGCCAGGGCGCGGCTGGCCTGACCGTTGCCGCAACCGGCATCCCAGGCCAAACGATGTTCACTGCATTGCGCCGCAAGCCACTCGAACAAGGCCGGCGAATAACCCGGCCGCGCGTTGGCGTAATCGGCGGCGTGGCCGGAAAAATGATCCTTGAAATTCATTCGCGGCTATCTTGGTGCTTTTGCTAAATCGTGTTTTTGCTAAATCGACTCTTCGCGCCATTGTCCCGGCGCCAGGCCATCGAGACGATACGGGCCGATGGCGATGCGGATCAGGCGCAAGGTCGGCAAACCGACCGCCGCGCTCATTCGCCGGACCTGATGGTTGCGGCCTTCGCGAATGGTGATCTCGATGAAACTATCGGGCACCGTCTTGCGATAGCGCACCGGCGGATGGCGCGGCCACAGCCAATCGGGGATGGTCTCCAGACTGCGCGCCTTGGCTGGCAGCGTCGGACCATCGTTGAGGACAGGCCCGGCGCTGAGCGCCTTGAGCTGCTCGGCGCTGGGAATGCCTTCGACCTGGATCACATAGGTTTTGGGCCACTTGAACTTCGGCGAGCTGATCTGCGCGATGCGCGGGCCGTCGTCGGACAGCAGCAGCAGGCCTTCCGAGTCGTGATCGAGCCGTCCGGCCGGATAGACGCCGGGTGGCAAGCCGAATGCGGCCAAGGTTGGACGCGCGGGAATGTTCTGGTCGGTGAACTGGCTCAGCACGCCGTAGGGTTTGTTCAAGGCGATCATCATGGCCCCAGTCTAGTCGCATGCGAGAATGCGTGCAGTCCCCGCTTTGTCCGCCCATGCCCGCCGCCCATCCCCTGCGCCGCCTGTTCATTTTCGCCCGTCCGTATCGCCGCGATGCCGTTCTCGGTTCGGTGTACTCGGTCCTCAACAAATTCTTCGACGTGCTGCCCGAGCTGTTGATCGGCGTGGCCGTGGACGTGGTGGTCAACCAGCGCACGTCCTTTTTGGCGCGGCTGGGCATCGCCGAGCCGATGACGCAATTGATCTGGCTGGTCGTGCTGACTGTCGCGGTGTGGGCGTTCGAGTCCTTGTTCCAGTATCTGTATTCACTCAAGTGGCGCGTGCTGGCCCAGGATCTGCAACACGAACTGCGCCAGGCCGCCTACGCGCACGTGCAGGCGCTGCCGCCGGACTTCATCAACCGTGAACGCAGCGGCCGGCTGATGGCATTGATGAACGAGGACGTGAACCAGATCGAGCGCTTCCTCAACACCGGCGCGAACGATCTGATCCAAGTGTTTTGTTCGTCCTTAATGGTTGGCGCGGTGTTCTTCGTGCTCACCGCCGATCTGGCGGTACTGGCGCTGCTGCCGATTCCGTTGATCCTGATTGGTGCGTTCTGGTTCCAGCGCCGGCTCGGGCCGCGTTACGGCGCCGCGCGCGATGCCGCCGCTACCGTGTCGGCGCGGCTGAACAACAATCTCGCCGGCATGGCGACGATCCAGGCCTACACCGCCGAACGATTCGAGTCCGAACACGTGCGCCGCGCCTCGGATGCCTACCGCGTGCGCAACGCCGAAGCGATCCGTTTGTCATCGGCGATCACGCCGGTGATCCGCATGGCGGTGCTGGCCGGTTTCGTCGCCACGCTGCTGTATGGCGGCTGGCTGGTTTTGCATGGCAAGCTCGGCGTGGGCAGTTATTCGGCGCTGGTGTATCTGACCCAACGCCTGCTCTGGCCGCTCACGCACCTGGCGGAAATGACCGATCTGTACCAGCGCGCGATGGCTTCGGTGGACCGGGTGATGGACTTGCTGCAAACGCCGCTGCCGCTGCGCGGTGTGCAAGTGCCGGCGCAACCGGCGCGCGGTGCATTGCTGTTCGATCGCGTCGGGTTTTCCTACGATGGCCGCCCGGCGCTGGATGAAATCACGCTCGATATTCCCGCCGGGCAAACCGTGGCGCTGGTCGGCGGCACCGGTGCGGGCAAGAGCACGCTGCTGAAATTATTGCTGCGCTTCATCGACCCCGGACACGGCCGCATTCTGCTCGATCGCATGGACATCGCCGCGCTCGATCCGGCCGCGCTGCGCCGGGTGATCGGCTATGTCGCGCAAGAGCCCTTCCTCACCGATGGCAGCGTTGCCGAGAACATCGCCTACGGCGAGCACACACCGGATCTTGCGAAAGTCGAAGCCGCGGCGCGCGCCGCCGAAGCGCATGAATTCATCGCCGCATTGCCTCAGGGTTATGCCAGTGCAGTCGGCGAACGCGGCGCCAATCTGTCCGGTGGACAACGCCAGCGCATCGCATTGGCGCGTGCGCTGTATCGCGACCCAGCGATCCTGGTGCTCGACGAAGCCACCTCGGCGGTGGACAACGAAACCGAAGCGGCGATCCAGCGTTCGCTAGCGCGCATCTCGCACCAGCGCACCACCGTCATCGTCGCGCATCGTCTCTCGACCGTGCGCCAGGCCGATGCCATCCACGTGCTCGAACAAGGCCGCATCATCGAAAGCGGCACGCACGATCAATTACTCGAACAAGATGGCGCTTATGCGGCCTTGTGGCGATTGCAAACGGGCGAGTTCATCGCGTAAGCAACCCGCGAATCACCCGCCCGCATACAAATTGGAACCGCGTGCCGATTACTTCGCGGGTTTGACGAAGCGCAGCGTCATGCGGTCGCTCTCGCCAATGGCAAGATACTTCTCGCGATCCTTGTCGCCCAGCGTCAAGGTCGGCGGCAAGGTCCACACGCCTTCGGCGTAATCCTTGGTGTCTTTCGGATTGGCGTTGATCTCGCTCTTTCCGACCAGCTTGAAGCCCGCGGCCTCGGCCAATCCAATCACATAAGCCTCGGGCAGGTAACCACTGGTTTTCATCAATGCCGGGGCTTGATCGGCAGGCGCGCGATGATCGACCACGCCCAGGGTGCCGCCCGGTGCCAGCACGTCGAAGAAAGCCTTGAACATGAGCTGCTCGCGTCCGGCCATCACCCAGTTGTGCGCGTTGCGGAAGGTCAGCACGACATCGGCCGAACCGGGCGCGCCGAGCACGGGTGCGGCGTTGTCGGTCTCGAGCAATTTGGCCGCGCCATAGACCTCAGGCTTGGCGCTGATCTTGTCGCGCAGTGCCTGGTTGCTCTTGGTGGTGCTTTCCTGCGCCTTGGGCGTGCTGGCCTTGGCCGGATCGGAAACGATCGCGGTGTAGCTGCCGTGGTCGCGAACCAGCGGCGCCAGGACTTCCAGGTACCAGCCACCGCCCGGCCAGATTTCGATGACTTTCTGATCGGGCTTCACGCCAAAAAACGCCAGGGTTTCGCGCGGATGCCGATAGACATCGCGAGCCTTGTTTTTATCCGAACGCCATTCGCCGGCAAGGATGGCATCGAGTGGATTGGCGGTTGCGGCCGCTGTAGCCGGTGCATGCGGCTTGTCGCCGTGGGCCGATGCCGGTTGGCTGTTGATCGCAACGCAGGCCGCGAGAGTCAGTGTCGATAGCAGAGCGAGCTTGAAATTTTGCATGGCAGTCTCCGGAAAAAAGTGGAGTGCAGGCTATCACAGCAGCGCACCGCTTGAATCCCGAGGCGGCCGACCCGTGCCGCTTCACGCGAATACAAACCGGAAATTCAAAGGCTTGCGCGAAACGATTTCAGGAACATGCCTATCCGAAAGCCACCACGAACATTTCCTCATTCGCGGTGATCGGGTTTGCGCAGGCGCAAGGCCTCCGGATACGGCGGCACATCGATGAAGCCACCGGCGCGCAGCTCCGCCTGCATGCATTGCCACCACTGCACATCGAAGATCTCGCCATGCGCTTGCAGCAAGGCCTCGCTCTGCAACGGATTCAAACCGAGAAAACGCGGAAACTGTTCGGGAAACACATCATGATCGGCCACGTAATACCACGGCCCGCGACGCATTTCCTCCTCCTCGTTGACTGGTTGCGGCAGCGTGCGGAAACGGCAATCGGTGACTCGGCACAATTCATCGTAATCGTAAAAAATCACGCGCCCGTGCCGGGTGACGCCGAAATTCTTCAGCAACAGATCGCCGGGAAAAATATTGCTGCGCGCCAAATCCTTGATCGCCTGGCCGTAGTCGAGAATCGCCGCGAGCGCCACGTCCGCCGGCACTTCGCGGATGTAAAGGTTCAACGGCCGCAAACGGCGCTCGACATAGCAATGATGTATGACGATATCGCTGCCTTCCTCGCTGACCGAGCCGCGGCACTGGCCGAGCAACTCGTCGAGCAGCGCCGACGAAAACCGGGCGCGGGCAAAACGCAGATGGCGATATTCCTGCGCATCGATCAGTCGGCCGACGCGATCATGCATGAACACCAACTGGTATTTCTCGCGCACTTGCTCGGGGCCGATATCCTTGGGATAGGCGAAGCGGTCGCGGATCAGCTTGAACACCAGCGGATACGAGGGCAGCGTGAATACCGCCATCACCATGCCGCGTTCGCCTTCGGCCGGTACCAGACGCTGTTGCGAATTCGCGGCCAGGTGCGTGAAAAAATGCCGGTAGCGCTCGGTCTTGCCTTGCTTGGCGCGGCCAAGCACGGTGTAGATCTCGTCCACCGGCTTGCCCGGCAACAAGGTGCGCAAGAACACCACCGCATCGCCGACCGTCGAAAGATTGGCCTGGAAATAACTGTGCGTGTAGCCAAACAGCACCGCCACATGCTGGCGCGTGGTCAACAACGCATCCACGCGCAGGCCGGTCTCGTCATGCACCAACGCGATCACGCACGGCGCGTAGCGGTCGCGCCCATAGATGCGGCCAACCAGATAGGCGCGGCGCTCGCGATAGAACACGGTATCGAGCAATTCCACGGCGGTGATGCCGGCATCTTCCTGATCGCCGAAACGCGCGGTCAATTCCTGCGCGAGCGCCGCCGCGCAAGCGCCCGCATCGGCATAAGGCACGGCAAATGGATAATCGCGCAGCACGCGCGCCATCACCATGTCCAGATCGCCCGAGACCGCATAGCTCAACCGCGCCACCGGATGGGTGATGCGGTCGGTGGGTTCGATGTCCAGCGCGATGAATTCGATATCCGCCGCCACGCCGCGCGTCTTGAAAAAACGCCGGGTGAGCGTGTTGAAGAACGTCTTGTACAACTCCTGATCGAGCAAGGGCGCGATCAATGTGGCGTAATGGTTGCGCACTTCCGACCACAAATGCCGGTCATGCGCCCACACGCCCAGGCCGATCGCCAGGGTCTGGGTGATCTGCGCCACGCACCGATCGTACAGTTCCATGCGCTCGACGGCGTCGTTGCGCGCACCGAACCAATCGCGTTGTTCGAAGCGCCGCTTGGCGCGTGCGGTGATGACCGCGAATCGCCCGTTGTAATCGTCGAACGCCGCCCGGATTTGCACAGCACAAGCCGCGGACAGATCCGCAGGCGGGGCGACCGTGACCGAGTCCAGACGCATGCATCAGTCTAGGCACGAGGCCGGGCAAAGGTAAATGTCGCGGCCGGCGATTCCCGGCTCCGCCCCCAACGAAAACGGGGCGCCGAAGCGCCCCGTCCCATGCGAACCATGAAGGTTCGGCAACCAGCATTCGCTGTTACAAATGCTTGATCAACTCATCGCCGAATTCCGAGCACTTGACCTCGGTCGCGCCATCCATCAGGCGAGCGAAATCGTAGGTCACGCGCTTGCCGGCGATCGCCGCGTTCATCGCACCGATGATCGCGTCGGCCGCTTCGTTCCAGCCCATGTAGCGCAGCATCATCTCGCCCGACAAAATCACCGAGCCGGGATTGACCTTGTCCAGCCCCGCGTACTTGGGCGCGGTGCCGTGCGTGGCCTCGAACACCGCATGGCCGGTGACGTAGTTGATGTTGGCGCCCGGCGCGATGCCGATGCCGCCGACTTGCGCGGCCAGTGCATCGGACAGGTAATCGCCGTTGAGATTGAGCGTGGCGACCACGTCGTACTCGGCCGGACGCAGCAGGATCTGCTGCAAGAATGCGTCAGCGATCGCATCCTTGATGACCAGGCCCGCACCCGGCTTACCTTCGGGAATCACCATCCACGGGCCGCCGTCGAGTTCGACCGCGCCATAGAAATCCCGCGCAACCTGATAGCCCCAATCACGGAAGCCGCCTTCGCTGAACTTCATGATGTTGCCCTTGTGCACCAGGGTCACCGACTTGCTGCCTTCCTTGATCGCGTAACCGATCGCGCTATGCACCAGACGCTCGGTGCCCAGATAGCTGACCGGCTTCAGGCCCAAGCCCACTTGCACCGGCAATTGCCGATGCGGCGCGCCGATGCCTTCGAGCGCGGTTTGCCATTGCGCGTTTTTCTCCGCCGTGCCGAAGCGGATCTTGTCGAACGCCTGCGGGAATTCCTTGGCGATGAAATCCAGCACCTTCTGCGCCTCGGCACTGCCGCCGGCCCATTCGATGCCGGCGTAAATGTCCTCGGTGTTCTCGCGGAAGATGGTCATGTTGACCTTCTCGGGCGCCTTCACCGGCGAGGGCACGCCCTTGAACCAGCGCACCGGACGCAGGCACACATACAGATCGAGCATCTGCCGCAAAGCGACGTTGAGCGAACGGATACCGCCGCCGACCGGCGTGGTCAACGGCCCCTTGATCGACACCAGATAATCGCGACACGCCTGCACCGTGGCATCGGGCAACCAGGTGCCCAGCGCGTTATTGGCCTTTTCGCCGGCCAGCACTTCCATCCAGTGGATCTTGCGCGCGCCGCCGTAAGCCTTCGCCACCGCCGCGTCGAGCACCCGTACCGATGCGCGCCAGATATCGGCACCCGTACCGTCGCCTTCGATGAAGGGAATGATCGGGTTATTCGGCACCTGCAACCTGCCGCCCGTGATAGTGATGCGTGCGCCGCCCGGCGGCGGAGTGATCGTTGGTTCTGCCATGGAACTCTCCCGTTGGAATATCGATGCGCCCCTCAGGACGCCCGGACCGCTATTGTCCCGGTTTGGCGGGGGCGGGGAAAGCGTGGCGAGTGGGGTGGGGCTGTTAGTGTCTTTCCACCTACGCGCAAACGAAGCCAATCCCGGGTAGTGCGCAAATATCGGGGCAATCTATTTTGTTAATTCGGCAGAACGAGCCGTGCATTTACCGGTCCAGATCGAAGCCATCGCGGCAATGTGTCGCAGGAATCGTGTCACCGATTTCATCTTCGAGCGTGAATCCAACTTCGGTCAATTGTCGGGCGATCGAATTGGCGACAAAGTATTTTGAGAATTCGCAGTTGTTCTCAAAAATGCGCGAGCAAATTCAGCGAACTACCACCCACCTACCTCACCTCAAACCTCTTCGTCTCCATCGCCTGTCCGTTGATGGCGATGACGACTTGGTAATCGCCAACCGGCCAGCCGTTGGAGTTGCGCGCGCTGAAGGTGGTGACGGTGGGTGATGTCGGGACCAGTGTTTGTTCGCTGCTGGCGATGGGCGCGGCGTTGGGGCCGGTCCATTGGGCGGAAAGTTTCAGTCCCTGGTGTTTGCCGGTGCTGAGCACGGCGGCGTACAGCGTGTCCTTGCTCGCGAAAACGCTTTTCTCTTTTTCGACGCGATGCTCGGCGTCCACGGCATTGCCCAGTTGCACCGAGACGATGCGGAACTGGCCCAGATCCAGGGCGGGTTTGTTTTCCTGCCCGGCTTTATTGGTATCGGAAGCACCAACGCTATTTGTGTCCGACACTGCGACCTTATCGGCAACCGCCGCCGCATCTGGTGTCGAAGCGGCGGGCGCTGTGCCTTGCTTCTGGCATCCGGCAAAAGCCATCAGGACAATCGTGATCGAAATGGCGCGAAGCGGCGACATGGGCAGGTCTCTTACTGGCGAGCAGTGCGGGTATTGCCGGGCAGCAGCCAACCAGGAGTGCAGCGGAACGGATTGATGTCCAGACCACCGCGACGGGTGTAGCGCGCGTACACCGACAGGCGCCGGGGCGCGCATTGGACGAGGATGTCCATGAAGATGCGCTCCACGCATTGTTCGTGGAAATCGTTGTGCTCGCGATACGACACCAGATAACGCAGCAGGCCTTCGCGGCTCAGGCGCGCGCCCTGGTAATGGATTTGCACGCTGGCCCAATCGGGTTGGCCGGTGACCGGGCAATTGGATTTGAGCAGGTGCGAGACCAGGGTTTCCTCGACCACCGCCTCGGGATAAGTGTTCAGCAACTCCGGTTGCGGCGGCCCGTAGTGGGATATTTCGATCGGCAGGTCGTCGATCAACTCGCCGGCGAGGTTTTCGATCAAGGCCGACTGCCGCGACGTGGGCGTGTTCAACACCACCGTGACCGGCGCGCCGGCAGCGGCGGAAAGATCGGCCGCCAGTTGCGCGCGCAGGATGTCGGTGTTGCCGATCTGCGTTTGCATGTAGCTGTTGAGATAAAGCTTGAAGCTCTTGGATTCGATGATGTTCGGCGAGGCCGCCGGCACCCGGAACTCGGCCAGCGCCACGCGCGGCTTGCCGCGAGCATCGAGCCAACCCAGCTCGAAGGCATTCCAGATATCGACGCCGATGAATGGCAGTTCATCGGAAATACCGAGTTCAGCGCGTTTGTCGGCGCGCGCGATGGGGAACAGCAGATGGGGATCGTACTGGCTGGCGTAGGCAACGAGTTTGCCGAGACTGGTTTGTTCGAGCGTATTCACGCCGATATTGTGGCACGGTGCGGTGGTGCTAGGCGCGGCTTGTGCGTCCGGCGATTTTGTGGAAGACCGCGCCGGCACAGTGAGTGCGCGGCGCGGAAGGCGATCCGGTTCAGCCCCCGGATGCGCCGTTCAAATAATCCAGGCTAACTTGCAACATCGCGCGCGTGCCGACGGCGAGTGCCGATTCGTCGAGGAAAAACTGCGGCGAATGATTGCTCGGCGCGCTGGCGGCATCCTGGCCGACGGGCGTCGCGCCGACGAAGAAGAAGAAACCCGGTACCTGTTTGGCGTAGTAGGCGAAGTCCTCGGCGCCGGTGGTCAAGGGCACTTCATGCACGTTGTCGGCACCGGCGGCGCGTTTCAGGCTCGGCAGCACGCGCGCGGTCAGGGCGAGGTCGTTGAAGGTCACCGGGTTGCCTTGCGTGTCGGGAATCTCCGTCACCACCGTTGCGCCATGTGCGGCGGCGACATGCTCGGACACGCTCTTGAGCTGATCGAAAGTCTGCTGGCGCATGTCCGGATCGAAGGTGCGGATGGTGCCGATCAAATCCACTTCATCGGGAATGATGTTGTAGCGGATGCCGCCCTTGATCACGCCGAAGCTCAGCACGGCCGGTTGCTTGGTGATGTCCAGGCGCCGGCTGACGATGCTCTGCGCGCTGCTGATGAGATCGGCGGCGGCGAGGATCGGATCGATGCCGCCCCAGGGCCGCGAACCGTGCGTCTGCCGGCCTTTGACCACGATATGGAAACGGTCGGACGCAGCCATGGCCGGACCTGCGCGATAGCCGATCTGGCCGGCGTTGAGCGTGCTCATCACATGCAAGCCGAACACCGCTTCGGGTTTGAAATCGGCGAACAATCCTTCCGCCAGCATCTGGCTCGCGCCGCCGGTTTCGCCATCCGGCGGGCCTTCCTCGGCCGGCTGGAAAATGAACATCACCTCGCCCGGCAAGGTGGCCTTGATCGATGCCAGCGCCTGCGCCACGCCCATCAACATCGCGGTGTGCGAATCATGGCCGCAGGCATGCATCACGCCGACGGTTTCGCCGCGAAACACCGCGGTTTCCTTTGAGGCGAACGGCAGGTCGTTTTGTTCCTTCACCGGCAACGCATCCATGTCGGCACGCAGCGCGATGCGCGGGCCGGGTTTGCCGCCGCGCAATATCGCGACCACACCGGTATGCGCCACGCCGGTTTTCACCTCCAGCCCGAGCGAACGCAGATGCGTGGCGACCAGTTTCGAGGTGCGGAACTCGCGATTGCCGAGCTCCGGATGCTGATGGATATCGTGCCGCCAAGCGATGACTTTGGCGTTGACCGCCGCAGACAAGGCAAGCGATTGGTCCGCGTCAGCACGAGCAGCGGCGGGCAGGGCGGCGAGCAGCAGGCAAACGAACAAAAAACGATTCATGTCGGGCTTCCGGGTTGAACGCGAAGCGATGCTAGCACGCACTGGCAGCGACACTTCCAGTACCTGTGGCTGCCTGGGTTTACGAAGATTTTACGCGTCGCTGCCCGGCCGCGAATGGCGGCTTTATGGGGCTGGGGCGGACAGTGACGAACAGGCGGACGGCCGTTATCCGAAAAGCAGCGCGTTCGCTATTCGACCACTACCGCGTTTTCGTTGTTGGGTAACAGGCCATGTCCATGATCGTTCTTTGCTTGCTGGTGATCGCCGTCGGCATTTATCTACTGATTGCGATGCTGTGGCCGGAAAAATTCTGAGCCGCGTAGCCCACACAATTCGAGGAAAGTGTCATGCCGGAAATTATCCTGACCTATGCCTTGGCCATCGCATTGGCGTGGCCCTTGGGTCTTTATCTTGCACGGGTGATGCGCGGCGATCGCAGTCGTGTGGATATCGCGTTCGTTCCGATCGAACGATTGATCTATCGCGCGTTGGTGATCGATCCCTCGCAAGGCATGGACTGGCGTGCCTATGCGCGCGCGTTTCTCGGCAGCAATGTGGTGCTTGGCCTGGCGGCCTGGCTGATTTTCATGGGGCAAGACCATCTGCCGCTCAATCCCGACCGAATCCCCGGCATGCGCTGGGATCTGGCGCTGCACACGATGATGTCGTTTCTGACCAACACCGATCAGCAGCATTATTCGGGTCAGGTGCAGTTGTCCTACTTCGCGCAGATGGCCGGCATCGTCAGCTTGCAGGTGCTCACGCCACTCATGGGTTTGGCGGTGTTGATGGCCGTGCTGCGCGGCCTGATGGGTGGGCGTAACGCCGACACCGCGACCGAGGGCCAGCCGCGCGATCTGGGCAATTACTGGGTCGATATGACGCGCGCTACGTTCCGGGTGATGTTGCCGATGTGCCTGGTGGTTTCATTGCTGCTGACCTGGCAAGGCGTGCCCAGCACCTTCGATGGCGCCCGGAGCGCGACACCGATCGATGCGGCGGCGGGCATGAGCGCGCAGGTGATTCCGGTCGGCCCGATATCGCCGATGGTGGCGATCAAGCAACTGGGCTCGAACGGCGGCGGCTGGTATGGACCCAACAGTTCGGTGCCGCTGGAAAATCCGACACCGCTGTCGAATCTGATCGAAGTGGTTTCGATTCTTTTGTTGCCAATGGCGATCGTATTCATGGTCGGGCCGTTCCTGCGCCGACCACAGTTCACGATATTGGTTTTTTCGGTGATGGCAGTGTTGTCGCTGCTGCTGATGGCAGGCTCGGTCTGGTCGGAACAACAACCCAACGCCGCCGTCGCCGGACTGGCCGCACCGGGCCCGAACATGGAAGGCAAGGAGCAGCGCTTTGGCGCGCTGTCTTCATCGGTGTGGGCAGCGCTCACCACGCAGGTGAACAACGGCTCGGTCAACGCCATGCACGATTCGCTCAATCCGCTTGCGGGCGTGGCGACGCTATCGGCGATGTTGATCAACATCGTCTGGGGCGGCGTCGGTTGCGGCCTGCTGGGCTTCATCGTGCTGATGCTGTTGACCGATTTTCTCTGCGGATTGATGACCGGGCGCACGCCGGAAGTATTCGGCCGCAAGCTCGAGATCGGCGAGGTTCGGCTGCTGTCGGTGTTGCCCGTGCTGCAAACTCTGGTTGTTCTGGGCTTCACCGCGGTCACGCTTTCCCTGCCCGGCGTGGCCGGCAATTCCAATCCGGGCTTCCACGGTTTATCGCAAGTGTTTTACGAATACACCTCGGCCTTCGCCAACAACGGCTCAGGCTTCGCGGGATTGGCCACCAGCACGCGCTGGTGGAATCTCACCTGCACAGCGGTGCTGGCGCTGGGCCGGTTCCCGGCCATGCTGATCCCGCTGGCGGTGGCGGGCCGTCTGGCCGCCAAGCGCGCCGCGCCGGTCGGCAGCGGCACCTTGCGCCTGGAAACGCCCACCTTCGCGTTGACGATGTTGGCGGTGATCGCCTTGATCACCTTGCTCTCCTACCTGCCCATTCTGGTCCTCGGCCCGATCGGCGAGGCCTTGAGCCTGGCGGCCCAGTGAAGGATCGAATTCGATGATTACCAAGACCACGCACGATCTGAAAAACCGCCGGGTCGCCATCACCGGCACGACGCTGCGTGAAGCGGCGCTCGCTTCGTTGGTGAAACTCGATCCGCGTCACGCCGCCAAAAGCCCGGTGATGTTCGTGGTGCTCATCGGTACCGTGGTGACGGCGTGGATGGTGGTGGCGGGCGGTCCGTCCGACCCGCAATTCGGATTCAATCTCGCGGTGACCGGCATCTTGCTGGCGACGGTGTTGTTCGCCAATTTTGCCGAGGCGATCGCCGAAGCACGCGGCCGCGGCCAGGCCGCGAGCCTGCGCACTGCGCGTGCGGAGCTGACCGCGCGGCGCATCGGCGATGGATCGGAGGAAACGATCCCCGCCTCGCTGCTGCGCAAGGACGATCTGGTGCGCGTGCTCGCCAACGAATTGATTCCCGCCGATGGCGAAATCATCGAAGGCATCGCCAGCATCAACGAGGCAGCGGTGACCGGCGAATCGGCGCCGGTCTTGCGCGAAGCGGGCACCGATCGCTCGGGCGTGGTCGGCGGCACCAAAGTGCTGACTGATGAAATCGTGGTTCGTATCTCCTCCGACCCCGGCCATGGTTTTCTCGATCGCATGATCGCGCTGGTCGAAGGCGCCGCGCGGCAGAAGACGCCCAACGAACTGGCGTTGACGGTGCTGTTATCGGCAATGACCTTGGTGTTTGTTGTGGTGTGCGCGAGCTTACCGGCGTTGGCCGCGTTCGTCGGCGCGAAGGTCAGCGTGGTGACCTTGATCGCGCTGCTGGTGTGCCTGATCCCGACCACCATCGGCGGCCTTCTCGCGGCCATCGGCATCGCCGGCATGAACCGCGCGCTGCAGGCCAACGTCATCGCCAAATCCGGCAAGGCGGTGGAACTGGCTGGCGATATCGACACGCTGCTGCTCGACAAGACCGGCACCATCACCTTCGGCGACCGCCAGGCCACCGAGTTCAAGGCACTGGCCGGCGTGTCCAAGCAAGCGTTGCGTGACGCCGCGTTGCTGGCCTCGCTCGCCGACCCGACGCCGGAAGGCAAATCGATCGTCGCACTGGCGCGCAAGCAAGGCTGCACGCTCGACGAACCCGAGCAGCCGCATTACCTCGCCTTCAGCGCGCAAACGCGCATGTCCGGTGTCGATCTGCCCGACGCGCGACAGATCCGCAAAGGCGCCAGCGATGCGATCGAACACTGGGCGAAGCAGCAAGGCGGCCAGGCGACCCTCGAATTGCATGCCTGGGTCGAGCAAATCGCGCGCAGCGGCAGCACGCCGCTGGTGGTGGCCGAGGGGCCGCATCTGCTCGGCGTGATCGCGCTTTCGGACGTGGTCAAGCCCGGCGTGCGCGAGCGCTTTGCCGGACTGCGCGCGCTCGGCGTGAAGACCGTGATGATCACCGGCGACAATCCCATCACCGCCGCGGCGATCGCGGCCACGGCGGGCGTGGACGATTTCATCGCCCAGGCCACGCCGGAAAACAAACTGCAACGCATCCGCAGCGAACAGGCGCAAGGCAAGCTGGTGGCGATGGTCGGCGACGGCACCAACGATGCGCCGGCGCTCGCGCAAGCCGACATCGGCCTGGCCATGAATGCCGGCACCCAGGCGGCGAAGGAAGCCGGCAACATGGTCGATCTGGATTCGGACCCGACCAAGTTGTTGTCGGTGGTGGAGATCGGCAAGCAGTTGCTGATCACGCGCGGTGCGCTCACGACATTTTCGCTGGCCAACGATGTCTCCAAATACTTCGCCATCATCCCGGCGGTGTTCGCCGCTAGCATTCCCTCGATGGTCACGCTCAACGTGATGAAACTGGCCAGCCCCACGTCGGCCATTCTCTCGGCGCTGATCTTCAACGCCGTCATCATCCCCGCGCTGATTCCATTGGCGCTGCGCGGCGTGCGATTCAAACCCAGCAGTGCCGATGCCCTGTTGCGCAACAACATGCTGATCTACGGCGTGGGCGGCCTGTTGCTGCCGTTCGCGGGAATCAAGCTGATCGACTTGATGCTCGCGCCGCTGCTGGGTTGAGACGAACTCAGCATGAACAAGGCAAACCGGAAATTCGCAGGAAATACCATGAACAACATCGATTCCGTGCCATTGTTTTCCAATCACGCCGCGACGCCACTGGCCTCGCATCGCGTGGTTTTGCCCAGCCTGGTTTTCATCGCCGTGTTCATGGTCTTGACCGGACTGGTCTATCCCACCATCGCGACCTTGCTGGGCGGCGTGTTGTTCGCACAGCAGGCGACCGGCAGCCTGATCGAGCGCAACGGTGTGGTGGTCGGCTCGTCGCTGGTCGCCCAACCGTTCGCCTCGGATCGATATTTTCGACCGCGACCCTCGGCGGCGGGCTACGACCTGCAAGCGCTCGCCGGCAGTAACTGGGCGCCGAGCAATCCGGCGTTGCGCGAACGCATCGCCGCCAGCAGCCGTGAAGTGAGCGAACGCGAAGGCGTACCGGCGTTGTCGATCCCGAGCGATCTGGTGACCGCGTCGGGTTCGGGCATCGACCCACACATCAGCCCGGCCTCGGCGCAATTGCAGGCGGCCCGCATCGCCAAGGCGCGCGGCCTGCCGCCCGGACAAGTGCGCGCCTTGATCGATGCGCACACCCAGCCGCCGACCTTCGGCATCCTCGGACAGCCGCGCGTGAATGTGCTGGAATTGAACCTGGCCCTGGATGCGCAAACAACGCCGTGACCGGATGGCTCACCCGATGAACTCCGCCGCCGACCGCTACGCACAGGCCGATGCCCTGCTGGGCCCCTTGCAGCGCGAACGCGGCGGCCAGCTGAAGATATTCCTCGGCGCCGCGCCCGGCGTGGGCAAGACCTACGCGATGCTCAGCGCCGCGCGCGAACTGCGCCGGCAAAACATCGACATCGTCATCGGCTTGGTGGAAACCCACGGCCGCAACGAAACCCAGATGTTGCTCGAAGGCCTGGAAGTGTTGCCGCGCCGCGAGATCATCTACAAGCAAAAATCACTGACCGAGCTCGATCTCGATGCCTTGCTCGCGCGCAAGCCGCGCGTGGCCGTGGTCGATGAACTGGCGCATCGCAACGTGCCCGGCAGCCGGCACGAACGCCGCTACCAGGACATCGAGGAATTGCTCGATGCCGGCATCGATGTCTACACCACGGTCAATATCCAGCACATCGAAAGCCTCAACGACATCGTGCGCCAGATCACCGGCATCCGCGTGAGCGAAACGGTGCCGGACGTGTTTCTCGATCGCGCCCGCGACATCGTGCTGGTGGACTTGCCGCCGCACGAGCTGATCGAACGATTGCAGCAAGGCAAAGTCTATGTGCCCGACGATGCCGCCTCGGCGCTGCAGGCATTCTTCTCGGCCTCCAACCTGACCGCGTTGCGCGACCTGGCGGTGCAACAGGTGGCCGACCGCGTCGATGCCGATCTTCGCGGATATGCCACCGCGCGCGGCATGGGACCGGTACCGATCCGCCGCCGGGTCATCGCGGCCATCGATGGTATGGACAACAGCGAATACCTGGTCCGCGTCACCCGCAAGATCGCCGAGCGCCGGCAGGCGCCGTGGACGGTGGTGTTCGTCGATACCGGATCAATCGACCTGGAACGCCAGCGCACGGTCGATCAATGCTTCGCGCTGGCGCGCCGGCTCGGCGCCGAATGCGTGCTGCTGCGCGGTACTTCGGTGGTCGATGAAATCCTCGCCCACGCCAGCCGCAATGCGGTTTCCACCATCGTCATCGGCCGCACCCGCGAGCGTCCGTTCGCACGCATGTTCAACCGCACGCTGACCCAGCAACTGCTGCAAAAGGGCGCGCATTTCGAGCTGAATATCGTCAACACGCCGATCGCCCGCGCCCGCGCACGCCGGGTGCTGGAAGGCAATGCGAGCAAGAGCGCGGTGCTGTTGCCGGAGCTGGTCTACGCCACCATCGCCACGGCGCTGGCGGTACTGGTCGCCACCGGCGCCGAACGTCTGCTGGCGTTCGACGACCTGTCGATGATCTTCATCACCGCCGTGTTGCTGGTCGCCGTGCGCACGCGCATGTCAGTGGCGGTGTATGCGGCGACCTTGTGTTTTTTGTCGTACAACTTTTTCTTCATCGCGCCGCGCTACACGTTCTACATCTCGACCGGGCAAGGCGTGGTCACGGTCGCTGCGTTCCTGGTGGTCGCGCTGATCTGCGGCCGCCTGGCCAACCGGCTGCGCACGCAGGTGATCATGCTGCGCACCGCGCATGCCCACACCGCCGCGCTGCAAGGCCTGGGCCGGCATCTGGCCGCCGCCGCCGACGAAGGCGAGGTCTATCGCGCCGCAGCGCGTGCGCTGCGCGCGGCGATCGACGCCGATGTCATCGTGCTGGCGGCCGGCGAGGGCGCGCAGCCACTGGTCGAGGTATCGAGCGATCCGGTGTCGATCACCCTGGATTTGCCTTCGCGCGCCGCCGCCGATTGGTGTCTGGCGCATCGGCAACCGGCCGGGCGCAGCACCGAGACGCTGCAAGGCGTGGCCTGGTGGTGCCTGCCGCTGACGGTCGGCGAGCGCGGCCTCGGCGTGGTCTGCCTGCGCTTTGCCGAGAGCCTGACCAACCTGCCGCCGGACCTGGCCGATCTCGCGCAAGCGATGGTGCAGGATCTGGCGCAGGCGTTGGCGCGCACGCGCTTGGTCAATCAACTCGAAGCCGCGCGCGTGCAGGGCGAAACCGAACGCCTGCGCACTGCCTTGCTGTCATCGGTGTCGCACGATCTGCGCTCGCCGCTGTCCTCGATCATCGGCAGCGCCGAAAGCCTGAGCCTGTATCGCGACAAATTGTCCATCGAAGACCAACGCGCGCTCATCGATGGCGTGCTCAGCGAAGGCCAGCGACTGGATCGCTATATCCAGAACCTGCTCGACATGACCCGGCTCGGCCACGGCTCGCTCGATATGGAACGGCAATGGGCCGCGCTCGATGAAATCGCCGGCGCCGCGATCGCCCGTCTGCGCAAGCTCTATCCGGCGGTGCCGGTGGAGCTGCAATTGCCGCCGAACCTGCCCTTGCTGCGCGTGCATCCGGCGCTGATCGAGCAGGCGCTGTTCAACATTCTGGAAAATGCCGCGAAGTTCTCGCCACCGGGCGCGGCGGTGACGATGCGTGCTGAACTCGCCGACGAACTGTTGCACATCGACATCATCGATTGCGGTCCAGGCATTCCCGAGAGCGAGCGGCATCGCATTTTCGATATGTTCTATTCGGTCGAGCGCGGCGATCGCGGCGCGCAGGGCACGGGTCTTGGGCTGACCATTTGCCAAGGCATGATCGCCGCGCACGGCGGCAGCGTGCAGGCCCTGGCCGGCGCGCATGGCTCGGGCACCACGATCCGCATTACTCTGCCCTTGATCGAACCGCCATCGAGCGGCGACCGGGAGCCATGACCATGCCGGCCAATGCGGGCGCGAGAATCCTGATCATCGACGACGAGCCGCAGATCCGGCGTTTTCTCGGCATCAGCCTGCGCGCGCAGGGCTATCGGGTGGACGAGGCGTCCAACGGACGCGAAGGACTGGAAGCGCTGGCCACGCGCGGCGCGGATCTGGTGATCCTCGATCTGGGCTTGCCCGATCTCGATGGCCAAGACGTGCTTCGCGAATTGCGCGCCTGGTCGTCGGTACCGGTGATCGTGTTGTCGGTGCGTTCGAGCGAAAACGAAAAAGTCGCCGCGCTCGATGGCGGCGCCAACGACTACGTGAGCAAACCGTTCGGCGTGCAGGAACTGTCGGCGCGATTGCGCGCGCTGTTGCGGCTCAAGCCCGAGGGCGACGATGCGGCGGTGTTCGACGATGGCCGTCTGCGCATCGACCTGGCGCATCGGCAGGTGGAACGTGACGGCGAGACGGTCACGCTCAGCCGCAAGGAATGGTCGCTGCTGGTGCTGCTGATGCGCCATGCCGGCCGCGTGGTCACCCAGCCGCAGCTATTGCGCGAACTGTGGGGGCCGACGCACGACCAGGACACGCATTACCTGCGCATCCTGGTGGCGAAGCTGCGGGTCAAGCTCGGCGACGATGCCGCCGCGCCGCGCTACATCCAGACCGAGGCCGGCGTGGGTTTGCGTTTTCTGCCTGGCGAATGAATTTTCGCGGCAACGAATTCACGGGCGATGTTCGCGCGCCAGGTATTCGGCGCTACGCATTTCGATCAGGCGCGAGCTGGTACGTTCGAACTCGCGTTCCAGGCGATCGCCCTGGTATAGCGAGAACGGGTCGGCGGCGGCCGAGAGCAGCAAGTTGACGTGGCGATCGTAGAACTCATCGACCAGATGCACGAAGCGCCGCGCCGGATCTTCGTTGCCGCGACCGAAGCGCGGCACGTTGGAAATCAACACCGTGTGGAAATCGCGGGCGATCTCGATGTAGTCGGCGGCGGCGCGCGGGCCTTCGCACAATTGCGCGAACTCGAACCAGACCACGCCCTCGGCCTGGCGCTTGACCTCGATGCTTCGGCCATTGATACGCATCGGCCCCGGCTCTTGCGGACAACGCGCGGCCAGCCGCTCGAAACTGGCCGCGAGCGCGGCCTCGCTCGCCTCGCCCAAGGGCGTCAGATAAACCGAAGCCTGGGTCAATTCGCGCAGTCGATAGTCCTGCACGCTGTCGAGTTTCAGCACGCGGCAATGTTTTTCGATCAACGCGATAGCGGGCAGGAAACTGGCGCGCTGCAAGCCATCACGATACAGCTCCGAAGGCGCGATGTTGGAGGTGGTTATGAGCGTGACGCCGCGCCCGATCAATTGATCGAGCAGGCGGCCGAGGATCATCGCATCGCCGATGTCGCCGACGAAGAATTCATCGAGCAAGAGCACGCGCATGTCCGCGGCCAGGTCGCGCGCCACTACCGCCAGCGTGTCGGCGGTATCGGGCAATGCACGCAAACGAGCATGCACCTGGCCCATGAAACGATGGAAATGCCAGCGCTGTTTCGGCACATCGGCAAGCTGGTCGAACAACAGATCGACCAAAAAGGTCTTGCCGCGCCCGACGCTGCCCCACAGATACAAACCCGGCACCGCCTCGGGCGTACGAAAGCGCGCGGCGAGTTTGCCAATCAGCGAATGCGCCTGGCCATCGAGCAGTTGCCGATGGATGCGATCGAGTTCGGGCAGCACTGCCTGCTGTACCGGATCAGCCTGCCAGCGACCGGCGGCCACGCCGTCGGCGTAAGCCCGGGAAGGAGAACGCGTCATGCCCGCCGTCGCTGCGTCGGCGCGGTCAAGCCACGCGCACGGGCGGCAGGTTCTTGCGCACGCCGTTCTTGATCGCGCCGCGCAGGTCGAGCAAGCGGCGATGGAAAAAATGGCCAGTGTCGGCCATACGCACGATGTTGGGCGCGGGATTTTGTTTTTCCGCCCATGCGAATACGCCCGGCGCGGAGACGACCTCGTCGTTCTCGCCCTGGATCAGCAGCCACGGGCAGGGCGGCGGCAGCACGCCGGTGAAATCACGAAAGCCCACCGGCGGGGCGATCGAGATCATCTGCTGTACCGGCAACTGGCGCGCGCCTTGCAACGCGACCCAGGAACCGAAGGAAAACCCGGCCAGCCACAAGACCGCCTCGGGCTGCGCCTGGCGTGCCCAGTTGGCGACCGCGAGCAAATCCAGCACCTCGCCGCGGCCGTCATCGAAATGACCGAGCGATTGCCCAGTCCCGCGGAAGTTGAAGCGCACTACAGTCAGGCCCAGCTCGGTCAGCGCCCGCGAGGTCATGGTGACCACTTTGTTGTGCATGTTGCCGCCATCGGGCGGATTGGGATGGCAGATCACCGCCACGCCATTGCGGGCCTCGGACTCGGCGGGCAGATCGACCGCCACTTCGAGTGCGCCGGAGGGGCCGGGCACCAGCAGCGTGCCGGCGGTATCGGGGAATCGGGGCAGGGGGTCGAGTATGGAAGCCATGACGCGATGATAGCCGTTAGCGGGCCAGGTCGAAGCCGAGCAGGATCGGATCGTGGTCCGAGGCCCGGTACGGGTTGGCGCTGGAATCTTGGTGGTAATCGAAACGCTCGGCTTCGTCGCTGTTGTTGTGCCACTCGGCGGCGCCGCGCAAATGCTGAGTCATCGACGCATTCAACAGGGCGTGATCGAGCCGCCCGGCCTGGCCGTCATAGACGAACGAATACGGCTGCGCGACCTTCGCCAACGCGAAGGCATCCTGCCAGCCCGCTTCGTGCAGCACGCGCAGCGGGTCTTCCTTCGCGTAGGCATTGAGGTCGCCCACCAGCAGCACCGGCGCCTTGCCCGAATGCGTGGGGTCGGCATCGAGCCAATCGCTCACGCGCCGCGCCGATTCGACCCGCGTCGCATTCCAGCAGCTTTGTCCATCGTGCTGATCGGCATCCGGGCCTTGCGCCCGATTTTCATCACGGCCGCAGCCTTTGGATTTGAAATGATTGGCCGCGACCACGAACACCGGCCCGCTGCCTGCGCGAAACGCCTGCGCCAGCGGTACCCGCGAGCGTCCGACGAACGGACCACCTTCCAGCGTGACCGGCAAACCCTGCGGCTTGATCCTGCCTTGCCGGTAAATCAGGGCCACGCGGATTTGATCGTCACCCGGCCCTTGCCCGGCATCGATGAAGGCGTAGTCGCGAATCGGCCCAAGCCGGTTGATCGCCGAGACGAACTGCGACAGCGCCGACTCCGGGCCGTAACCGTCGTTCTCGACTTCCATCAGCGCCGCCACGTCGGGCGCCAGTGCCTGCACCGACATCGCCAGTTTTTGCTGCTGACGTTGGTATTGCTCGAAAGATTCGGCGCCGCGCTCGGTCGGGAATCCGCCGCCGTGGCCATCGCCATTGAACAGATTGAGCACATTGAGGCTGGCGATGCGCAGATCGCCGGGCACATTGGGAGCTTGCGGTCGCACCGCCTGCTCGATGTGGAGTTTCCCGGTCAGTTGGAGCCGGTAATCGCCATGCCGCTGATCGAGCACGCCGTTCACCCCGGAAACACGACTGCCAGTGCGCAGCGGCTGTTGGTCGCTCCAGGGTTTGGGCAAAAACCACAAGTCCCGCGGGTCGCGGCTGTCGCGGTTGTCGTCGAGCCGCAAGCGGCGCGCGGTATTTTGTTCGGCCAGTCGCTGAGCCGCAGCGCCGGGCGCGGCAATCTCGGTCGGCTGGAAAATGCGGCCATCGAAACTGGCGGTCAGCTCGCCATAGCGGCCCAGCGCCTGGGTGTCGCTGACCGTCAGCGGCGCGGCGATCTGCAAGGCCATGCCCTCGTAGCGTTCCCAATCGGCGGCCTGCGCCGGGGCGTGCTCGATCCGGGTCGGCCGGACCTGGCCGTGGCCGGTCACTTGCCACTGAGCCTCGACCAGGGCGGTCAAGGTCGCTTCGCCTTCGCCCAGCTCGGCCACGCGACCGGTGACTCGTACACGATCGCCGGTATGTAGCGGAATTTGCGCGCCATTTGCTACATGTTCAACGAAGATGCCTTCGGAAGTCGCGGCATCGCCATCGTCTTTTTCCGACTGCACGAACACGCCACCCAAGCCCTTGGCGAAATTGCCGACGACCACGCCTTCGACCGTGACCTGCTGATCGACATAGGGGCTACGCGCGGCGCGGCCCTGGATCTGCCCGATGCCGGCCCGGCCATCGGCCGGCAGCGGTGCGGAAGCGACATCGGTGGCGGAGCTGGCCGACCCGGCGGTCGCCGACATGCCATCGCAGGCCGGCAACAGCAACAGCAGCGGAAGGACTGAACACGGGGCAAGTCTCATCGCGGGCTCCGAAGACGACAACGCCGCCCGGAGGCGGCGTTGGGGTGGAACAGGGTCTGGCTTACTTCAATTGGCTGATCATCCAATCGACCGTGGCGATCACTTGCTCGTCGGTCAGCGCCGGGTTGCCGCCGCGGGCCGGCATCACGCCGCCATCGGGACCGGTGTAGCCGTTGATGGCATGGCTGTGCAAGGTGTCCTTGCCGGCCGCCAAGCGCGTCGCCCAGAAGGATTTTTCCAGCTTGGGTGCTTTGCCGACTCCGGCGTTGTGGCAACCACTACATAGATTGCCGTAGATCACCGAACCGTCGAGCGTACCCTCGTAGGCGACTTGTCCGGCAGCGGCGGTGGCTGCGGCGGCCGCGGCGGCGGCCTGTGCCGCCGCGCCGCTGGAACCGGCGAAGACCGCGCCCGCCGGGCGGATGCGTTCCACTGTGGCCGTTTCAGCGGCGGGGTTGGGTTCCACCGGTGTGAACTTGTTCAAGTACACCGCCAGCAGGATCAATCCGACGGTCAGGGCTCCGAGCACAGCCATGACTTGGGAAAAGTGTCTGAGAAAAACGTGATCGTGAGTGCGCACAGTCGTTCCGGTACGGGCCGCGGCCCGGAGAGATATCAAAGCCGCGATTATATCGGTTGCACGAGGTCCAAGTAAAAGCACAGGGCCTCGCAACTTGACCGGAACACCGACTTGCTGACTAATCGCAGCGCTGATGGCGATTTTTTCTTCCTCGATCCGACACCCATGAACCTGGCCCGCCGCTTATGGCAGGCCGGCAGCCCTTGGCGCTTGCTTGTCGAACTGGTCGGACTGGCCTTGCTCTACGGTCTGGGCTGGCAGGTGCTGGCCGCGCTGTCGCACGGCTTGTGGTTCCTGCCGGCCGGCTTGCGCCTGGGCGCGTTGTGGGTGTCTTCGCCGCGCCGCTGGGGTGCGATCGCTGCGGGCGAATGGGGTGCGCTGTTGCTGGCCGCAGCGCAGAGCGATCAGGACATTCTCGATCCGTCCGTGCTTGTCCTGGCTCTTTCGCCCTGCCTGATCTACGCGCTGGTGGTGTTGATGCTGCGCGGCTACGCCGGCCAATCGAACCTGGACAGTCCGGGCCGGATGCTGCTGCTGATCGGCACCGGTTTGTTGAGCGCGGCATTGGTGTCGCCGGTGCTTTCGTATTACCTGCCCGATGCCGGTCAAGTGCATGGCGGGCTAGCCGGTACGTTCGCATTCCTGTTTGGCGATTTCATCGGCCAATTGGTGATGGCGCCGCTGTTGATCCTGGCGCTCACACCCGATCTGCGCCAGCGCATGCATGCCGGTTTATGGCTCGACACCGGCCTGCAAGTGGCGTTTTCGACGACGGTGTTCTGGCTGCTGCAACATCGCGCCGAACTGGCGCCGTATCTGTTGATGCTGGGCTTCGTGCCGATTTTCTTCGTTGCCTTCCGGCGCGGCTGGGAAGGTGCGGCGGTATCAGTCGCGCTAGTGGGCCTGTTGAACGAAATTCTGATGCGACTGCATTTGTTGCCGGTGGAAGTGGGCGCGCCGCAATTGACGCTGGCGGTGATCGGTTCCGGCGGACTGGTGCTGGGCGCGGCCAGCACCACGTTGCGCCGCAGCCACGAACACCTGGCCTTGCGCCATCGCGAACTGGAGCAGGCCAACCGCGACCTGACGCAGACATCCAACGAATTGCGCAACGTCAGCCAGCGCCTGGTGCGGCTGGAAGAACAAGGCCAGCGCGAACTGGCCGGCGAGCTCGATTACGAAATGGGCCAGGCCATCCATGCCTTGAGCACACGCATCAGCTTGGCGTTTCGCGAAGTGCAGGATCCGCAGATGCTCCGCCTGCTCGAATCGATGCGCGAGCAGGTGCGCGAGCTGCAGGGCAATCTGCGCCGCGTGGTGCGCCAGCTCCGGCCGCAGATTCTCGACAGCCAGGGGCTGCGCCAGGCCTTGCTGGCCGGGCCGCTGCGGGAAATGCTCGAGGACGCGGGCATCGTTTTCGACGCCACTTACTTCGGCCGCATTGAAGCGCTCAGCAACGATGCCCAGACCGCCGTGTACCGCATCTGCCAGGCGGCCGTGCGCAAGGCCAGCCAGATGGAAGCGGTGCATCGGCTGGCGGTCAAGCTCAGCGTCATGCCCAGCATCGTGCAAGGTTTGCAGGTGGAGCTGGAGATCGACATCGAGGTCTCGCCGTTCCTGGAATTTCCCATCGATTCCACTCCCTTGCCGGCGATCACCGACCGCGTGCTGGCGCTGCAAGGCAGCTACCAGGTCATCGCGCTGACACCGGGCGTGCGGCATCGGGTGCAGTTCGAGGAAGCGACCGCTTCTTTGCTTTGAGCCTTGCGGTCTCGGCGTTTGCGACCGGCATGCGGCATCATGCCCGCATGCCCGCCGCACCTACCGATTTTCGTCTCTACCACGGCAACGATCTGGAAATACTCGCCGGCGTGCTCGCGCAGGAGCTGGCGCGGCCGGTGCCGGGCGGGCGACTGCTCGATCCGGACACGATCCTGATTCCACAGCCGGCGATGCGGCGCTGGTTGCAGAAAACGCTCGCGCAAACGCATGGCATCGCGGCGAATTTGCGTTTTCTCACGCCCGGCGAATTCGTCCGCCAGGCGCTCGATGCCAATGTGCCAGGCGCTGGCGATGCCGCAGTCGGCGATGCCGCGACTCTGCGTTGGCGGCTATGGGCGGTGCTGGCCGACCCGGCGATATTGCGCGAGCCGGTGTTCGAGCCGCTGCATGCGGTGCTGGGCGGCGATGACCATGAACTGGCCGCCTGGACGCTGGCCGGCGAGCTGGCCGCGGCCTTCGAGAAATACCAGGCGTGGCGGCGCGACTGGTTGCGCCGCTGGGATCACGGCGGCGATCGCGACGACTGGCAGGCGCAATTGTGGCGGCGCGCCACGCGCGGGCTGAGTCATCGTGGCCGGCGCCTGGACGACTATCTTTCGCGCCTCGATGGTGATGCCGCACTCATTCCCTCAGGTTTGCCAGCGCGCGTGTTCGCCTTCGCCTGCCAGAACGTCTCGCCCGATGTACTGCGGGTGATCGCCTCGGCGGCGCGTGCGGGCAGTTTGCATTTTTTCTTTCTCTCGCCGGTGGCGCATTGGTGGGGCGATCTGCGCAGCGCGCGCGAACGATTGCGCGATGGACCCGAGGCGGTGTTCGAGGACGATGAGAACCCGCTGCTGCGCGCCAACGGCCAGGCCAGCCGCGATTTCGTGCGCACTTTGTTTTCCTACGAGATCGTGCATCCGAGTTGGGAGCAGGCGATCTACGAACCGCCCGACCCGCGCATGCGCCGCGGTTTGCTGCATCGATTGCAGCGCGATCTGCTAGATCGCCGGCCGCTGCCGGACGCACACGACACAGCATTGCCGTGGTTCGATGCCGCCGCACGCAGCGACCGCTCGCTGCAAATCCACGCCTGCCACACGCGTCTGCGCGAAGTGCAGGTGCTGCACGACCAACTGCGCGCTTTGCTCGAAGCCGACCCGCAGTTGCAGCCGCGCGAGATCGCCGTACTCACGCCCGACATCGATGTCTATGCACCGCACATCCACGCCGTGTTCGGCGGTGCGCCGGAAGTCGATGGCGAAAACGCCGCGCGGAAAATTCCGCTGTCCATTCCCTACGCCATCACCGACAGCAGCACACTGGCCGCATTGCCGATGGTCGAGGCCTTTCTCCGCGTGCTGGCGCTGCCTTCGGCGCGCTTTACCGCCAACGAAGTCATCGACTTGCTGGCGGTGCCGGCGGTGGCGCAGCGGTTCGGACTGGAAGCGGCGGATTTTTCCGTGCTGCGGCACTGGCTGCGCGAAGCCGGCGCGCGCTGGGGCTTGAACGCCAGCCATCGTGCCGCGCTCGATGCCCCGGCGGAGAACGCCTACACCTGGGCCTGGGCGCTCGATCGTCTGTTGCTCGGCTACGCGCGCGGCGACGATCACGATGTCGCTGGTGTCGCGCCCTGGCCGCAGTTGGAAGGCAGCGCCATCTCCACGCTCGATGCGATGCTGCAAGGCCTGCGCGCGTTGGCGCGGGCGCAACGCGCGCTCGGTGGCACGCATGACGCACAGGAATGGCAGGCGCGGCTGTCGCAGGTGTTGGAGGATCTGTTTCCCGCGCGCCCGATTGATACCGCCGATGCGCGCGCGCTGGAAACCTTGCGCGCGCAGATCGATGGCTTCGCCCGGCAAACCGCCACCGCCGGACTGCAACAAACGTTGCCGGCGAGTGTATTGCGCGCCTGGTTCCAGGCCGCGCTCGGCCAGGACGATGCACGCCAACCATTTCTCACCGGCGGCGTGACGTTCGGACGCATGGTGCCGATGCGCTTGATTCCGTTCAAAGTCATTTGCCTGCTGGGCATGAACGATGGCCAGTATCCGCGCCGCGATCCGCTCGGCAGTCTCAACCGGCTCAGCGCGCAATTGGGCACGAATGAGCGCCGGATCGGCGACCGTTCGATCCGCGACGATGACCGTGCGCTGTTCTTGCAATTGTTCGCGGCGGCGACCGATGTTTTCTATCTCAGTTATCTCGGCCAGGACCCGCGCAGTGGAGAACTGCAACCGCCCTCGGTGGTGGTGGCGGAATTGATCGATGTCGCGGCGCGGTATTTTCTCAAGCCCACCGATGACGATGCCCCGCGCGATGCGCAGGATGCGCGTGAGCAGTTGGTGGTTCGCCATCCCTTGCAGCCTTTCGCCGCCGAAGCCTTCGGACGCGGCGACGCGCGCCGCTTCAGTTACCACGCGCGCTGGCGGCCGGCCGCGCAGGCCAGCGGCGACGAGCGCAGGCCGATACCGCCGTTCGTGCACGGTCCGTTGCCGCGAGTGGAACTTGCCGGGCAGCGCATCGTCAGCCGCGATCGGCTTTACCAGACGCTGGCACATCCCGCGAAAAACTTTCTGCGCCAGCGGCTCGGCCTGCGCCTGTCCGAACCGGGCGAACGCCTGTCCGATGCCGAACCGTTCGATCGCGACGACCACCTGCGCGAACATGCGCTGACTCAGAGAGTTTTCGCAGCACTGATCGCCGATGCGCGCATCGACCGCGGCGCGCTGTGCCAGCGCCTGCTGGCCGAAGGCCGGATCGCGCCGGGCGCGGCCGGCGCGGAAGAAGTCACGGATATCCTCGCCACACTCAGCACGCACGCCAGCACCTGGCGCGGCTGGGCGCAGGGCACGGCGCGTTCGCAATCGTTCGAGTTGGCACTCGGCGAATTCACCTTGACTGGCTCACTGGACAACATTCACGACACCGGCCTGCTGCAATTTCGTGCCGGCAAGGCGCACGGCCGCACGCAATTGGCCTTGGGCATCGATGTCCTGATCTGGTCGGCGCTGGGCCGGACACAACCGGTGCATCGATTGGTGGCCAAGCAAGGCGCGCAATTGATTTCACCACTACCGCAAGATGCCGCGCGCGCGGCCTTGCTCGAATTGTTGCGCTTGCACGAGCAAGCGCGCGAACAGTTGCTGCCGTTCATGCCCAAGACCGGGTTCGCTTACGCCAGCGCGCTCGCCAGCGGCAAGAGCGAATTCTCGGCGTGGGCGAAAGCGCATGGCGAATGGATCAAGCGCGAAGGCTACGGCGAAGGCCAGGACCCGTGGGTGCGATTGGCGCTGCGCGGCAACGATCCGTTCGATGACGACCATCGCGATGGCGAAACAGCACAACAGTTTCGCGATCTTTCGCAGCATGTGTTCGCAGTGATTCCCGGCGCCGGGCAGGCGGCGGAGAACGACGATGACTGAGCATCATCCCTCCGCGCCGCCCGACCTGGGCCTGAGCGTGCCGATCCGCGGCGTGCAGTTGATCCAGGCCAGCGCCGGCACCGGCAAGACTTTCACGCTGGCGACGCTGTATGCGCGGCTGGTGATCGAATGCGCGTTGCCGGTGTCGATGATTCTCGCGGTTACCTTCACCGAGGCGGCCACCAAGGAATTGCGCGAGCGATTGCGCCATCGCCTGGTTCGCGCGCAGCAGCTTGCCGAAGCGTGGCTGGCGTCCGATGGAAACGCGCAGAACGATGCATCGAGCAATGACGAGGGAACCCGGCTGACCGCGAGGCTCGTGCACGCCGCGATTGCCCGCGAAGGCGCGCGCGCATTGTGCCAGCGTCTGCGCGTCGCCTGTCAGGCCATGGATCTGGCGCCCATCTACACCATCCACAGTTTCTGCCGCCGCGCCTTGGCCGACCACGCGCTCGAAGCCGGACAGCCGCTGGTCGAGCGCGCATTGGCCGAAAACGAAACGCTATTGCGCGAGGAAGTCGCCACCGATTTCTGGCGGCAGGTTTCACACACGCCGGACAGCGCGCGCACGCTGGTCTCGATCTGGGAATCGCCGGGCGCGCTCGCCAAGAGTCTGCGCGAATTGCTCACGCTCGATGCCTTGTTGCCCATACCTGCCGAATCGATCGACGATGGCAGCGAAGCGGCATTGGCACAGGCACAAGCCATCGTTCTCGTTGCCTATCGAATCCATGGCGCGCAAGCCAAGGCCGCCATCGACAAGGCGATGGCCGGCGGTGTGATGGACGGCAATCGCTTTCGCAAATCCACCGTTGCATCGAAATGGGCCACCTTGAACGCCTGGGTGGACGGCGGCGGCGTGGGCGATCTCGATGCGGGCATCGTGTTGTTCGGCAGCAGCGCCATCCGCGAGCGCACCAAGAAAGCACAATCGGCCAACGCGCCGGTATCGCCGTTGTTCGACGCCATCGAGGCATGGAGCACAGCGCTAGCGGACGTACAAACGCTGCGGCAACAACGCCGCATCGCCATGATCCACAACGCTCGCGACTACGCTCGGCAGCGATTGGCAACGATCAAGCGCGAGCGCGGCCTGATCGGCTACAACGACATGATCGAAGGCCTTGCTCAGGCGCTCGAAAACCCGGCCAACTCGCGTCTGGCCGAACGCCTGCGCACGCAATACCGCGTGGCCCTGCTTGATGAATTCCAGGACACCGACTCGCGGCAATGGTCGATCTTCCGGCGCCTGTTCGGCGAACACGGCGATACCCAGGCTCCCTCCGGACAAAACGCAACGTCGCGCGCATTGTTCCTGATCGGCGATCCCAAGCAGGCGATCTATCGTTTTCGCGGCGGCGATGTGTTCACTTACCTCGCGGCGGCGAAAAGCGCCGATGCGCGGCACAGCCTGACGATGAATTTCCGTTCGCGCCCGGCGATGCTCTCGGCGGTACAGGCTTTGTTCGAACTGTCCGGGCCGGATGCCTTCGCGCAGGAAGGCATTGGCTTCGAGCCAGTGCGGGCCGGTGAGCGCTGCGATGACGCGCATTTGCAAATCGATGGCGGCAATGCGCCGGCTTTGAATTTCCTGGTGCTGCCGGAAACCGCGGATGAAAAAGAAAGCATCGAATCCGCACGCACGCGCGCCACTCGCGCTTGCGTGGCTGCCATTCACTCGCTGCTGGAAGCGGGCATCGCGGGCCGCGCGAAACTGCGCGACAAGCACGGCCAGTGGCGCGCGATCGCGCCGGGCGACATCGCCGTGCTGGTGGAAAAAAACGATGACGCGGCCAGCATCCAGCAGGCACTCGCCGCCGCCGGCATTCCCAGCGTCGCCGCCGGGCGCGAGAGTCTGTACGACACCGAGGAAGCCCAGCATCTGCGCTGGCTGTTGCAGGCATTGTCGGCGCCGGCCGACGACGAGCGCTTGCGCGCGGCGCTGGCCGCGCCCTTGTTCGGACTCGATGCCGCCGCCATCGCCGCGCTCGACACCGGACAGGACACGCATCGCCATTGGCAGGACCGGCTGCAACGCTGGCGCCAGCGCACCGAACGGCACGGCCCGATGGCGTTGATCGGCCAGTTGTGCGCGGAAAACGCCGCGCGCTTGCTCACCTTGATCGACGGCGAACGCCGGTTGAGCAATTACCTGCAATTGGCCGAGCAGTTGCAAGACAGCAATGCGCACGCGCTCGGTCTGACTGCATTACTCGATACGCTCGAGCAACGCATCCTCGCCGCCGACGACAACAACGATGCCGAACTGTTGCGCCTGGAATCGGATGCCGCGCGCGTGACCATCCTCACCTTGCACAAGAGCAAGGGCCTGGAGTTCGAGCTGGTGTTCTTGCCGTACGCGGCGACCAATGGCGCGCCACGCAAAAACACGAAACCGCCGATGGCCAAGTATCACGACGGCACACGGCAAGTGGCGATGCTGTATCCGGACGATGGCGGCACGGCAAAGCTCGCCGAACGCGACGAACAGCACGCGGAAAAATTGCGCCTGTTGTATGTCGGTCTGACCCGCGCGCGGCTGGCGACCTGGGTGGTCTGGGGTGTGGCGAAAGACGCTCGCAACACACCGATGGCCTGGCTGCTGCATCGCGATATCGATGCCGACAAATCCGGCACGGTGACAAACCAAACCATCGAGCAACGGCTGGCGAAATTGCAGGCCCATCTCGCTGATACAGATCGCGGCGCGATCGCAACGATCCCCGCGGCCTCCACGTTACCCACCACGCGACTGCGCTTCGACATCGAAGACGTGGTACCCGCCGCCGCACAGGCACAACGCACGCTCGATCGCGACTGGTGGGTGTACAGCTTTTCGCAACTCGCGCGCGAGGATGCCGGGTTCGAAGCCGGCAGCGCCGACGATGAAGCCGAGCCCGCGCCGGACATGCTTGTCTCGCGGCTATCGGGCCCGCGATTCGGCAACAGCCTGCATACCGCGCTCGAACAAGTCAGCGTCGCGAAATGGCGCGACTGGTTCGGCGACCTGCCGCCACCGGGCGAGTTCGACCTGCTTGCCAACGCATTGCGCGGACAAGGCTTCGCCAGCGAAAACGATTTGCTCGAAGGCGTGCCACTGCTCACGCAGTTGATCGCCAACACCTTGAACGTGCGCCTGCCCGAAGGCACGCGGCTGGCGATGCTGCCGGAAGCATCGCTTTGCAACGAAATGGAATTTCATTTCGCGCTCGCCAATACCGCCGTGCCGGAATTGCTCGACACGCTGCACGCGCATGGCATCGTGCCCGACCGGCAGACCTTCGGTTCACGCAAGCGGCTCGAAGGCCTGCTCACCGGCCGCATCGACCTGGTGTACGAAGCCGACGATCGTTACTACGTGCTCGACTACAAATCCAACCAGTTGCCCGACTACGCGCCAGTCGCACTGGAACAAGCGGTGCGCGAGAGCGAATACGATCTGCAATACGTGCTCTATACCCTCGCATTGCATCGCTGGCTGCGTTTTCGGCTGGGCGCGGCGTACCGCATCGAGCAACATCTGGGCGGCGTGCGTTATCTGTTCTGCCGTGGCCTGGATTGCGGCAGCAACGATTCGCCCGGCATCCACGCGCTGACATTGCCACCGGCGCTGATTCTCGCGCTGGATGCGCTGTTCCAGGGAACCGCGGAAAACCAGCAGACGATCCGCGCGGAGGAATTCCAATGAGTTTGCTCGCGCAGCTTTATCGCGGTGGCTGGTTGCGCACCGTCGATCACGCGTTGGCCGAAAGCCTGCGCCACGCGCGCGCCGATACGCCCGATGCCGTGCTCGCGGCGGCAGCGTTGACCAGCCGCGCCATCGGCCAGGGCCATAGCTGTCTGCCGCTCGCGCAAGTGCAGGATTTGTTGCTGGATATCGCCGGTGATCGCGAACCGCCCGCGCTGCCGGTGACGGACGACTGGCTTGCGATGTTGCACGCCTCGCCCTGGGTCGCCGCGTCCGCCAACTCCGATGACGATGGCAGCGTGCTGGTGCTCGAACACGAGGCGCTGGCCTTGCGCCGCTATTGCGATTACGAAATGCGGCTGGCGGACGCACTGCTTGCGCGCACGGCTTCGATCGATCCAATACCGGACCAAGCATCGAACGCCGCCGATCATCACGCTCGGCAAGAAGCGCGCATCGCGCAATTGTTTCCCGAAGCCAACGATGGCCCGCAGGCCGCCGCCGCGCGTGCCGCGCTCGGGCAACGCCTGCTCTTGCTCACCGGCGGCCCCGGCACCGGCAAGACCAGCACCGTCGCGCGCATTCTGGTGTTGTTCGCCGAGCAACTCATTTCTCGCAACACGGATGCCGCCATCGCGCCGCGTATCTTTTTGGCCGCGCCCACCGGCAAAGCGGCCGCGCGCCTGGCCGAATCGGTGCGCGAAAACCTCGCCCGTCTGCTCGCCGATGGCCTGGTCGATCCGCTACTGGCAACCGCCTTGCCCAGCCAGGCGCAGACGCTGCATCGTTTGCTCGGCTGGCAATCGGGATCGGTCGAGTTCAAACACACTGCCGGCAATCCGCTGCCCGCCGACCTGGTGGTCATCGACGAAGCTTCGATGATCGATTTGCCGCTGATGTGCAAATTGCTCGAAGCCGTCGCGCCGCAAGCCACACTGATTTTGATCGGCGACCGCGACCAGTTGCCTTCGGTGGAAACCGGCGACGTGCTGGCCGCGCTGTGCGATGCCGCGGCTACTGCCACGCCATCGAACGCGAACCACGCACTCTCCCGGCATCGCATCCATCTCACGCATACGCATCGCCAGACCGGCGATATCGATGTCGCGGCGCTGGCCGCGTGCATCCGCGATGGCCGCAGCGATGACGCCGTCGCCGGCTTGAATGCCGACCGCTTTCGCGGCGTGCACTGGCGCGATGGCAGCGACCGCAAACTCGCCGAGGCCGTGCTCGCACAGGCATTGCCTGCCTATCGCGCGATGCAATCGGCCGACACGATCGAGGCCGCGCTCGCCGCCGCAAAAACCTTTCGCGTGCTCACCGCCGTGCGCGATGGCGCGGCCGGCAGCCAGACGCTCAACGCGGTGATCGCGCGCGCGCTCGATCCAACCCGACGCGGCGAGGGATTCTTCCCCGGCCGATTGCTGCTGATCACCGAAAACAGCTATCGGCACAATCTGTTCAACGGCGACATCGGCATCGTCTGGCCCGATGAGCAGCACGAACTGCGCGTGTGGTTCGACGGCGATGGCGGCCCGCGCTCGTGGTTGACCGCCGCGCTGCCCGCGCACGAATCGGCGTTCGCGCTGACCGTGCACAAATCGCAGGGCTCCGAGTTCGATCAGGTATTTCTCGCACTGCCCGAGCGCGGCGCGCGGGTGGTCTCGCGCGAGTTGCTCTACACCGGCCTGACCCGCTGCCGTCGCGGCGTGACACTCTGGGCCAGCGAGCCGGTATTGCGCGAAGGTATCGCGCGCAAAGCGCAGCGTTGGTCGGGCCTGGGCGCGCGGCTGGCCTGAACGCGGCGATACCCGCCGCTGTTGCACTGCCGCTTGATTCGCCCCTGGTTCGGCCTCATGTTCGGTCCATGCGAAATTCGCCGCGCCGTGCGGCGTGCGCAAACCAACGAAGGCACTGCGATGTCCGTTCCGATCAAAATCGATTTCGTCTCCGACGTGTCCTGCCCCTGGTGCGCGATCGGGCTCAAGGCGCTCGAACAAGCCATCGACCGGCTCGGCGATGAAGTTTCGGTGCAGATCCATTTCCAACCGTTCGAGCTCAATCCCGACATGCCCGCCGAAGGGCACAACTCCACCCAGCACCTGGCCGAGAAATACCGCACCACACCCGAGCAGATCGACAGCAATCGCGAAGCCATCCGCGCGCGTGGCGAACAACTTGGATTCACTTTCCGGATGGACCGGCGCAGCCGCGTCTACAACACCTTCGACGCCCATCGCCTGCTGCATTGGGCCGGACTGGAAGGCCGCCAGAAAGAACTCAAGCACGCGTTGTTCCGTGCTTATTTCAGCGAAGGCCAAAACGTCGGCGAACACGCCACGCTCGTTGCATTAGCCGCAGAAGCGGGCCTGGACACCACTCTCGCGCGGCAGATTCTTGCCTCCAATACCTATGCCACCGAGGTGCGCGCACAGGAGCGTTTCTACGCCGAGCACGGCATCCGCGCGGTGCCGGCGGTGATCCTCAACGACCGACACCTCATCGAAGGCGGGCAGCCGGTGGAGATGTTCGAGAAAGCACTGCGGCAAGTTGCTGCGGAAAAACCGGCATCGTGATGACGTCTTCATCGCACACAGACCCGCACATGTCCGACAAGCCGCACGCTCCCGCCACCGAACGCAACCGCGATCCCATCCTCGCGGTATTGCGCGAACACTTCGCCGATCGCGCACTGGTGCTGGAAGTCGGCAGCGGCACCGGACAGCACGCGGTCTATTTCGCGCAAGCCCTGCCGCATCTGGTGTGGCAAACCTCGGATCGCAGCGAAAACCTGCCCGGCATCCACGCCTGGCTCGATGCCGCCGCACTGCCCAACACACCCGTGCCGCTATGCCTGGACGTCGCCACCGGGCCGTGGCCACAGCAACGATTCGATGCGGTGTTCAGCGCCAACACGCTGCACATCATGAGTTGGCCGGAGGTCGAGAGTTTCTTCGCCGGTCTGGACAAGGTGTTGAGCGCCAACGGCAAACTGCTGATCTACGGGCCGTTCAACATCAACGGCCAATACACCAGCGACAGCAACGCCGCGTTCGATCGCTCGCTCAAGGCCGCCGACCCGCGCCGCGGCCTGCGTGATATCGAAGCCGTCGATGCCCTGGCCCGCAAGATCGGACTCACGCTCGAAGCCGACATCGCGATGCCGGCCAACAATCGCTGCCTGCTGTGGTCGCGTGCGCGCGCTGGAAACAAAACAACCAGAGATTGAGCGGCCTTCATCGCGACTATCATCGTGGTTCGCTATCGGGCTTGTCGGGCAGTCCGTTATCGATGGCGTTGTCAATTTCCGTGACGATACCCGGCACTTTCATCAAATCACTCAAACACTGCTGATCATGGACACGCTGAACGGAACATTGTTCAGCAGTCTGCCCGAGCGTTTTGTCCGCCGCCTAATCGGGCAACCATTCAGCGCTGCCTGGCGATCGGTTCATCGCGTGAGCGCGCCTCGCGCTGCGATGTTTCCGGCACGAAAAGTCCCCGCACTCATCACCAGTGCAGGTCACTTTGTTCGATACCTATTGCAACTGGTCCATCCGTTGCACCGGCAACCCCTCGGCGCGCCAGGCATCCAGGCCGCCGGCCAACGGCCGAACCCGCGAGTAACCGCGTGCCTTGAGTTGCCGGGCCAGCATCGCCGCCGAAGCTTCGTTCGGGCACGAGCAATAGATGATCACCTCGCCGGCGGCTTCCCCATTGAGTTCGGCAACATCGGAAACCGGCTGTGCACCGAGGATCCAGCCATCGCGTTCGCGATGCGCGCTGGGCCGCACATCGAGCAAGGTCAACGGCTGGCCGCTGTCGATCAACTCGCGTAATTCCGGCACGCTGATGCGCGCCATGCGGATTTCCTTCAAGAAGCGCTGGCGTTGCCACCATTTGCTGGCGATAAAGGCCAGCAACGCCACCAACAACAAGGCAACGCCGATCCGTCCGAGTTGTTCCAGGGTCAACAGCACTTCGTTGATGGCGTTGTGAAACAGCGCGCCAAGCAGCACCGCCACACCGGCCCAGAGCAATGCGCCCAATCCGTCGAACAACACGAAACGCGGCAACGGCATGCGTCCCTCGCCGGCCAGTGTCGTGGCTACCGAGGCAAAGCCGGGAATGAATTTGGCCACCATCAGCGATGGCGCGCCCCAGCGCTGGTACAAATTGCGGGTCATGCTGATGCACGAATCGGGCGACAACGACAGCCGACAGACGATACGCAACACGCGCGGACCGACGCGGCGGCCGGCCCAATACCACAGGCCATCGGCGATCAATGCAGCAATCACGGCCAACAACACGATCGGCCACAGCGGCTCGCCAGCATCGACCGCCAGCGCCGCGGTCAGGATCAACACCGGATAAGCCGGAATCGGCGCGCCCGCCTGCTCGATCAGCACATTGGCGAACACCAGCCACAGGCCGTAGAGCGTGATCAATGTCATCAGGGTTTGCATGGCGGCAGTCTACCCGCGCGCGGACCCGTTCTCTATCGCCAGCCAGGGTCTTCCGGTGCAACGCAGTGTCGTGCCACGTGCACGTTGGCTCCGCGCGTTGGATCCGCGTTTTGGATCAATCGGGATTCCGCTGCCGGATCACCTGCGCCAGGATGCTCACGGCGATTTCGTGCGGGGTCTGCGCGCCGATTTCCAGGCCGACCGGGGCGTGCAGTATCTGCAAGGCCTGACTGTGTTCAGGCAACGCCGCGCGTACCTGGGCGATGCGCTTGGCGCTGCCCATCATGCTCAAGAATTGCGGCGGGTTTTGGCACAAGACTTCGAGCGCGGCCACGTCACTGGGAAAATCACGATTGAGCAAGACCGCATGTATCTGCCGCGAGGTTTGCAGCGCGCGCGCAAGTTCGTCGTACTCGCCCCACAGGCAAGTGGCCGAAACGAACTGTCCTTGGGAAAAACATTCCGCACGCGGGTCGAACACCCAGATATCGAAATCCAGATACAGCGCCAATTGGTAAAGCGCCAACGCGCAGTGCCCGCCACCGACGATCAGCAAACGGGGATCGGGTTCGAGAATTTCATCGCCGGATTCGATGCCAAGATCGGCGGCCGTCAATGGCACCTTCTGCCCGGCCTGCAATTGCCGCGCGATCTGCTGCGCGCGCGCCAGATCATCCGCGCCCTGCCAGCGACGCAAGCTCAGGCGCATGCTGCCGCCGCACACACCGGCTGCACCGGCCTTGCCGCTCAGGTCGATGTGCACGAGAGTCTGCGCCTGCGCTTGATCGAGCAAGTCGCGCGCGGCGGCGATCACCCGCGCTTCGGCCATGCCGCCGCCGATGCTGAACTCGGTATCGGTGGCGCCGATCAACATCCGGGCGCCGCGCTTGCGCGGTGTGGCGCCGCGCGTATCGAGCACGCTGGCGAGCACGACCGGCTCGCGCTGCAACCATGCGCCCAAGTGCGCAAACACGCGTTCGTTCAAATGACGCACTCCACCGCGTGGGTTGACGCCCGCCGTTGCAAATCGGGATCGGCGCTCAATGTATTTGAATCCATCGTGCAGCGGCGATTACAGATGATCGACGTGTTCACGCTGCGGCCTTGCACGGGTACGAACTTCGGCGATCGCGGCGAAGATGGCCTCGGGCGTGGCCGGCGAAGCCAGCGCGACGACACGGCTGGTGCCGAACGCGGCGACCGCCTCGCGAAGCGCTTCGCGCGCGCTCAAGGCCAGCATCAGCGGCGGCTCGCCCACCGCCTTGCTGCCGAAAATCACCTGCGTGCTGTTGGGCTCGGTACGCTCGAACAACTGGATACGAAAATCCTTCGGCACTTCGCCGACGGTGGGAATCTTGTAAGTGCTCGGCGCATCGGTGAGCAGCTTGCCCGCCTCGTTCCAGCGCAATTGCTCGCAAGTCAGCCAGCCCATGCCCTGCACGAAGCCGCCCTCGATCTGGCCGCGATCGATTGCCTCGACCAGCGACTGGCCGACATCGTGCAACACATCCACGCGCAGAATCTGGTGCTGGCCGGTGAAGCCGCACACCTGCACCTCGCTCACCGCCGCGCCGTAGGCGAAGTAGTAGAACGGATGGCCGCGGCCAGTCTTGGGATCCCAACTCAAGCCCGGCGTGCGGTAAAACCCGGTGGCCGACAAACTCACGCGTGCGCTGTAGGCGGCGGCGACAACTTCCTCAAAGCGCAGCCGCTTGTCGGGATTGGCGCGCAAAAATACCGCGTCATCGGCGAACAGCACATCCTCCGATGCACCACCGAGCCGCTCGGCGGCGATCGGCGCCAACCGGCCCAACAAAGTTTCGCAGGCGGCCTTCACCGCTTGCCCGTTCAAATCCGAACCGCTGCTGGCGGCAGTGGCCGACGTGTTAGGCACTTTGTCGGTGCTGGTGACCATGATCTGGATGCGCGCGACCGACACACCCAACACCCGGCTGGCGACCGCGAGCATCTTGCTGTGCAGGCCCTGGCCCATTTCGGTGCCGCCGTGATTGAGCTGGATGCTGCCATCGGTATAGATGTGCACCAGCGCGCCGGCCTGGTTGTACTCGGTCTTGTTGAAGGAAATGCCGAACTTGACCGGCGTGATCGCGATGCCGCGCTTGCTGTGTTCGTGCGTGGCGTTGTACTGCTGCACCTGTCCGCTGCGCGCGAGAAAATCGCTGTCGCGTTTGAGCTGCTGCCACAGTGGTTCCATGTGGTTATCAACCACCGGCTGTCCGTAGGGCGTGGTGTTGCGATCGGGCGTCTGGCCCGGGCGGTAGAAATTGCGCTCGCGCACCTGATCGGCGGGCAGGCCCAGATGCCGCGCAACGCGATCGATGACTTCCTCGCCCACCAGCATGCCCTGCGGCCCGCCGAAACCGCGAAACGCGGTGTTGGAGGCGACATGCGTCTTGCAGATCCAGCCGGTGATATGCACGTTGGGAATGAAGTAGGCATTGTCGATGTGCACCATCGCGCGCATCAGCACCGGCGGCGACAAGTCCGTACTCCAGCCGCCATCGGCATACAACTGCACGGTCAGCGCCTGCAATTCGCCACTGGCATCGAAGCCGACTTCGTAACGGGCGAGGAACGGATGCCGCTTGCCGGTCATCTGCATGTCCACGCTGCGCGGCAACTTGATGCGCACCGGCTGGCCGGTGACTTGCGCGGCCAGCGCCGCCACCGCGGCGTAGGGATTGGCCTGGGTTTCCTTGCCGCCGAAACCGCCGCCCATGCGCAGGCTGCGGCAAACCACGCGATGCGCGGGAAGGCCGAGCACGCGCGCAACCACAATCTGGGTTTCGGTCGGATGTTGCGTCGACGCCATGACCTGGACCAGACCTTCGGAATCGATATTGACCCAACTGGCCTGGGTTTCCAGATAAAAATGATCCTGCCCGCCCAGATAAATCTGCCCACTCAAACGCAGCGGTGCAGCGGCCAAGGCCTGTTCGGCATCGCCGCGCGCCACATAAACGGGCGGCACATGGAAAGCTTGTTCGGCGATCGCCTGCTCGATGCTCAAGCGCGCCGGCAATGGGTGATAGCTGACCTGCACCAGACCCGCGGCGGACCTGGCGCTGGCTTCGTCCACCGCCACCACCCAGGCCACGGCCTGGCCGTAGTACTGCACCAGGTCGGAGGCGATCAAGGGCTCGTCGTGCAAGATCGTGCCGGTGTCGTTTTCGCCGGGCACATCCTGGGCGGTGAGCACCGCGCGCACGCCGGGCATCGAGCGCGCCTTGGCGGTGTCGATGCCGACGATGCGCGCATGCGCATGCGGCGCCTGCACCGGATACAGGCTGAGCATGCCAACCGGCGCTTGCTGCTCGTCGGTGTAGATGGCCCGGCCGGTGACGTGGCCGACCGCGCTTTCGTGTCTGGCGCTCATTGGCAATGCTCGGTGACGAACTTGGCGAACAGGTTGCCGCAAAGTTTGCGCCGGTAATCGGCGCCGGCACGATGATCGTTCAGCGGATTGAACTCGCTTTGCAACATTTCGCAGGCGCGGGCGACGGTGTCCTCGTCCAGCGTGCGGCCGATGAGGAACTCCTCCACTTGCTTGGCGCGCAGCGGCGTCGCGGCCACACCGCCGTAAGCCAGGCGAATCCAGGACACGCGCTTGTCCGCATCCAGCACCAACCCATAGGCGGCCGCAACGATGCTGATGTCGTCGGTCTGGCGCTTGGCCACTTTGTACGAGGCACTGATCAAATTGTCGCGGCGCGGCAGGGTGATGGCGGTGATCAGCTCGTCCTCGGTCAATGCGGTCGAGCGGTAATCCAGGAAAAACTCATCGATCGAAATCGTCCGCGCGCCGCGCCGCCCACAGCAATGCACCTGCGCATCGAGCGCCAGCAGCACCGGCAACAGGTCGCCGATCGGCGAGGCGGTGCCGAGGTTGCCGCCGACGGTGGCGCGATTGCGCACTTGCCGGGCGGCGAACCATCCGAGCATCTGGTCGAGCGCCGGGAAAACACCCGCGGCTTCTTTTTCCAGCGTGCTCAAGCTGGCGCTGGCGCCGATGCGCAACGACACATCGCGCACGCTCACCCGGGTGAGCTCGGCGATCCGGTCCAGCGCAATGAATGCTGAAGCCACCGTTTGGCCGTGACTCAGATTCACGCCCAGATCGGTTGCGCCGGCGATCCACACCGCGCCGGGATGCTGGGCCTTCAAGGCCATCGCCGAGGTCACGCTGGTCGGGCTGAAGAATTGTCCGAGCACCGCGCGGTCGGGCGTTTCACGCGGCGCCTTGAGTGCGCTTTGGAAACGGTCGGACGCAGGCGCAGCGGTGCCGAGCAATTGCGCGGCTTCGCGAATCGGCTTGTAGCCCGTGCACCGGCAAAGATTGCCCTCGAACACGCCATCATCGAGCTCGCCCGAATAAAAACCGGCGAACAGGCTCATCACGAAACCCGGTGTGCAATAGCCGCATTGCGAACCGGCGCAATCGACCATCGCCTGCTGCACCGGATGCAAAACAGCGGCGGCGCCCAAGGGTGGAGCATCGGACAACGCTTCGACGGTAAGGATCTCGCGGCCGGGCAAGGAGCCCATCGGCAGCAGGCAACTGTTGACGGCGCGATAGTGCGCGCGGTCTTGCGCATCCAATTCGATCATCGCCACAGTGCAGGCGCCGCAGTCGCCATCGGCGCAGCCTTCCTTGGTTCCGGTCAGGCGTTGGCGCTTGAGAAACCGCAGCAGTGTTTCAGTCGGATCGACATCGGCCAATGAAACACTTCGGCCATTGAGCTGGAAATTCGGAGAGTCGTTCATGCGCAAATACTAGCGCAAGAAAACGCCGGACGCCGGTCAGCCTTGGCGCTGCAAGGCGATTGCGGCAGACTGCAATGCCTTGGCCTCCTCGGAAATTCGACATGAATCTGTCCGCCATGCCCGCCGACCGTCTCGCCGCTTTCGTATCCGGCATGCCCAAGGCTGAATTGCATATACACATCGAAGGTTCGCTGGAGCCGGAACTGATTTTCGCGCTCGGACAACGCAACGGCGTCGAGCTGCCTTACGCCAGCGTCGAGCAATTGCGCGCGGCTTACGCCTTCACCGATCTGCAAAGTTTCCTCGACATCTACTACGCCGGCGCCAGCGTGCTGCGTACCGAGGCGGATTTCTTCGACATGGCCTGGGCGTATTTTTTGCGTGCCAAGGCCGACAATATCATCCATGCCGAATTGTTCTTCGATCCGCAGACGCACACCGCGCGCGGCGTGGACTTTGCCGTGGTGATCAACGGCCTGCGCCGTGCCGCCGACCAGGCGCAGGCGCAATTGGGTATACGTGCGGAGCTGATCATGTGCTTTTTGCGGCACCTGAGCGAAGCCGAGGCGTTCGCCACCCTGGAACAAGCCAAGCCGCACCTGGGCAAGTTCATCGGCGTGGGTCTGGATTCGAGCGAGCGCGGCCACCCGCCGGAAAAATTCGCCGGCGTTTTCGCTGCGGCACGGAAGCTGGGCCTGCGCGCGGTCGCGCACGCGGGCGAGGAAGGTCCGCCGGCCTACATTTGGAGCGCGCTGGATGTGCTGCACGCCGAGCGCATCGATCATGGCGTGCAAGCGGTCAAGGACCCGGCATTGATCGAGCGCTTGCGCAAGGCGCGGGTTCCGCTGACCGTGTGTCCGCTATCGAACGTGAAGCTGTGCGTGTTCCCGACGCTCGCACAACACAACCTCAAGCAATTGCTGGAACTGGGATTGGCGGCCACGGTGAACTCCGATGACCCGGCGTATTTCGGCGGCTATTTGAATCAGAATTTCCTCGAAACATTCGCGGCCCTGCGGCTCGATGCCACGCATGCGCGCACGCTCGCCGAGAACAGCTTCGCGGCCAGCTTCGCCAGCGCGGAGCAAAAACGTGGCGATCTCGACCAGCTTGCGGCATATTGCGAGCGGCAGCTCGTGTAGGGCGGGCGAGCCGCCGCGTTTCGGCGTCACAATCGCAAGTTCAATCGAGCAAGATCAATCGAGGCAATGGGCCCAGGCTCACCATCATCATGGGCAAACTCACCACGCATATTCTGGATACCGCGCACGGCAAGCCTGGCGCCGGGGTCGTCATCGAGTTGTATCGCCGCGATGCCGAGGTGCGCGAACGGCTGGGCAGTTTCGCCACCAATGCCGATGGCCGCTGCGATGCGCCGTTGCTGGAAGGCGGGGCGTTGACTGCCGGCACGTACGAGCTCGACTTTCATATCGGCGACTACTTCGCCGCGCTCGGCCTGACCTTGCCGCAGCCGCGCTTCGTGGATGTGGTCACGCTGCGCTTTGGCATCGCCGATGCACACGCGCACTATCATGTTCCGCTGCTGGCTTCGCCCTACAGCTACAGCACCTATCGCGGCAGTTGAGGGAAGAGTCGAGTGAGTGATTTTCTGATCGACGGCGCCAGCATGCTGCTGCGCTGGCTGCACATCGTCGCGGCGATCGCCTGGATCGGCGAATCGTTTTATTTCGTGATGCTCGACCGTGCGCTCAAACCGCCGGCATCGCCCTCCCCGGGTGTGTATGGCGAGCTGTGGTCGGTGCACGGCGGCGGCTTCTATCACAAGCAAAAATACCTGTCGGCGCCGCCACGCATGCCCGACGATCTGCATTGGTCGAAGTGGAAGGCCTACACCACCTGGCTTTCGGGTTTTGCGCTGTTCACCGTGTTGTATCTGTTATCGCCGGAGATCTACCTGATCGACCCGGCGGTGGCGGCACTGTCATCGACCCAGGCCATCGCACTGGCGATAGGGTTTTTATTGGGCGGCTGGCTGGTTTATGACGTGTTGTGCCGATGGCTGGGCACGGGCCATGAACGATTGCTGGGCGCGCTGGTGGCTTTGCTGGTGCTCGGCGTCAGCTACGCGGCGACCCATCTGTTCGCCGGCCGCGCGGCATTCTTGCTGGTCGGCGTGGTGATGGCGAGCATCATGTCGGCCAATGTCTTTTTCGTGATCATTCCCGGCCAGCGGCGCATGGTCGCGGCGCTGGCGCGCGGCGAAACGCCCGACCCCTTGCCCGGCCTGCAAGGCAAGCAACGCTCGGTGCACAACACCTACTTCACCTTGCCGGTGGTGTTTGCCATGTTGAGCAACCACTACGCCACCGCCTACGCACATCCGAAAAGCTGGCTGGTGCTGGCGGTGTTCATGGCGGCCGGCGCCTTGATCCGGCAATTTTTCGTGCTTTGGCATGGCGGCTCGCGCGCCTGGTGGCTGCTCGGCGCGGGCGCAGCGGGGCTAGTGGGCGTCATGGCCTGGCTCGCACCCAACCCGACCGTAGCCAGCAGCCCGGCCGAACCTGCGGCAGTCGCCGCAACGGCAGCCGAAACCGGCGACGGTGGCGAGCTCGGCCCCCACCCCGACACCGCCAGCATCCTGCCGATCCTGACCCAGCACTGCGCGGCCTGCCATTCGGCCAAGCCCACCTTGATGGCCAGCGCCCCGAAGGGCGCGATGTTCGATACCGTCGACCAGGTGAATGCCCGCGCCGCGTTGATCCATCAGCAGGCCGTGGTGTTGAAGGTGATGCCGCCGGGCAACCTGACCCATCTGAGCGACGCCGATCGCTCCGCGATCGGCCGCTGGTTTCAATCGCGCAAAACATCGCCGTAACGCGGCGAGCGTGTATCGCCCGGCGGCCGGTTTCCCGTTGCAATCGAGGGCGATGTATTTTCGTTCGGATGAGTGTCGCCATTGGATCAGCGATAAAAAAATTCGCTGCCAAAATCCGCACCTGCGTGATTTGCACAAGTGCTTCGGCGATCCTGTCCGTCGCCTATGTCCGGGACGAAAACCAAGGGCAGGATAAGTCAGGTTTTGCTTGTTTTTTGCCAGTGGCAATCGGCTGCGGACCGGCACAAAATCCAAGCATGAACACAGGCAAATCGAGGATCGTTCGACGGCTTCCTAAACCGTCCCATCCCCGGTAGCGTGGATCACACGTTTTCGGTCGAGTTTGCCGAAAGCCGCATAAAGCCATTGCGATCGTATTGCTCATCGCCGAGGCGGATAAGATGAACCAGCATCTGCTCAAGATCGAGTTGATCAACAGCAATCTCGAACAAGCCAGGCTCGTTCGCAAACTGCTGCGCCAAGTATCGGCTGCAACATTCCGGCTGCGCCACAGCCCGCGACTGGAGCTCGCGCTCGGCCGGCTCAAGCGTGAATCGACCGATCTGGTATTGCTCGACCTGGATCCACCCGACGACCAGGCGCTGGCCACCTTCCAGCGGATCAACGAACTGCTCGCCAATCTTCCCATCATCGCCCTGACCGGCGCCGAGGGGCCATGGACGACCGCCACGCTATTGTCCCAGGGAGTGCAGGATCATCTGGTCAAGGGCCACTTCGATGGCTTCGAGCTGGCGCGCGCCATCGAAAACGCGGTCGCGCGGCAACAGGCGCTGGACGATCTGCGCGAAAGTGAGCAACGCAATCACGCCATCGTCGAATCGGCGCTCGATGCCATCATCACCATCGACCATCGAAGCCGTATCACCGAATTCAACGCGGCGGCCGAAAAAGTATTCGGCTGGTCGCGGGCCGAAGTGATCGGCAAGGACATGGCCGAAATCATCATCCCGCCGGCGCTGCGCCAGGCCCATCGGCTGGGCATGAAGCACTACCTGCATTCGGGCAAGGCGGTTGCGCTCGGCCGCCGGATCGAATTGATGGCATTGCGCGCCGACGGCAGCCAATTCCCGATCGAATTGGCCCGGATGCGGCTGGATCACGCGCCGCACCCGATGTTCACCGCGTACATCCGCGACATCAGCGAGCGTCAACGCGCAGAGCACGATCTTTGGCTGCAGGCGCGAATCATCGACCAGATCCACGACGCCGTCGCCGAAGTCGATCTGGACGGAATCGTGTGCCGCTGGAACAAGGGTTCCGAACGCCTGCTCGGCTATAGCGCCGAGGAAATGATGGGCCAGCCGATCACCTGCATCTACCCGTCCGACGTGGCGGCCAAGCGCCAACAACTGGTGATCGATCCGCTGCTGCGCACTGGCCAGCACGAACTGGAAATCGAACACATGCACAAGGATGGACGGCGCCTTTGGGTGCATCTGTCCCTGACCGTACTGCACGACGAGGCGGGCAATCCAACCGGCGTGTTGCGCTACTGCATCGATATCACCGACCGCATTCTCGCCGAACAGGAACTGCGTCTGCGCCAACGCGCTATCGACGCCAGCACCAACGCCGTGGTGATCTGCGATGCCACATCGCCGCACTTCCCGATCATCTACGTCAATCCGGCGTTCGAATCCACGACCGGCTACAGCTCCGCCGAAGTGGTCGGCCGTAATTGCAGTTTCCTGCAAGGCAGCGACCGCGATCAGAAAGAGATCGCCAAGCTGCGCAGTGCCTTGGCCGCAAAGACCGAATGCCGGGCGCTGCTGCGAAATTACCGCAAGGACGGCAGCCTGTTCTGGAACGAATTGCATATTTCGCCTGTGCGCGATGCCCATGGCGAGGTAACGCATTTTGTCGGCTACCAGATCGATGTCACCCGGCGCATCGAACGGCAACTGGCGTTGGAATATTCGACCCGGCACGACGAACTGACGGGCCTTGCGAATCTTCGCGCCATCAACGAGCGGCTCGAGCAGACGCTCGAAGATGCCAAATCACATGCCCGGCAGGTGGGCGTGATTCTGCTCGATCTCGACCGCTTGCATCATGTCAACGACACCCTCGGGCACAACGCGGGCGACCAGGTGCTGGTCGAAGTGGCGCAACGCCTGCAACGGCTCGCTGATGAACTCGGCTGCACGGTAGGGCGCATGTCGGGCGATGAGTTCGTGTTGATCACCGGATCCACGAATGAGTCGGCGCCATCTTTCGAGGTCATCGCACAACGTGCGATGCAAACCCTGGCACTGCGCTACAACGCCGGCACCCAGCCGGTCTATCTGACCAGCAGCGCCGGCGTGAGTTGGTATCCCGACGCAGGCGATCACCCGGCACAACTGCTCGCGCAGGCGGATCTGGCCTTGAACCGGGCCAAGCAGCGCGGCCGCAATCAACTCGCGTTGTACTCGGCCAAACGCGCCGCCGATATCGCCGACCGCATCGAGCTGGCTTCGGAAATGCGCGAAGCGCTCAAGCACCAGGAAATATCGCTGCACTACCAGCCGCTGGTCGATGCCGGACTCGGAACCATCGTCGGCGCCGAAGCGCTGATGCGCTGGAACAGCGCCAAGCTCGGCGCGGTCAGCCCCGACCGCTTCATCCCCGTGGCCGAGGACACCGGCATGATCATCGTGCTCGGCGATTGGGGACTGCACGCGGCGATCGCGCAGATCAGCGCCTGGAAGGACGCTGGCCTGCCAGTGGTTCCGGTGTCGGTCAACGTTTCTGCGGTGCAGTTCCAGCGCCCGGAGTTCGTCGAGGAAGTCGTGGACGCTCTGCTTTGCGCGACCGTGCCTTCGCGCCTGCTCAAGCTGGAGATCACCGAAAGCGTGTTGATGGAGGACGCGCAAACCGCGATGGCGATGCTGACCAGGCTCAAGAAGCAAGGCGTGCGCATTTCGCTCGACGATTTCGGCACCGGCTACTCCAGCCTCGCCTATCTTCGCCAGTTGCCCATCGATGAAATCAAGATCGATCAGAACTTCATCAAGAATGTCGTCGATGACACCTTCGCCGCGACCTTGTGCCGCGCCATCATCGTGATGAGCCAGCAATTGCACTTGCCGGTGGTCGCCGAAGGCGTGGAAACCGAAGCGCAAGCACGCTTTCTGCAGGACGCCGGCTGCCAGTTGCTGCAAGGCAGCCTGTTCAGCAGCACCGTCCCGGCCAACAGCCTGGGCGCACTGCTCGGCGCGCATGCCTTCTGGGGCATGGATGGGCATCGTGGTGGGGTGGCGCAACCGCGGCCAGCGTGAAGCACCGCCCGGCCGCGCATAGTTCCATCGCAAATCTGACACGCCGCTGCCGTCGCGTGTTTTTCTGTGTGGGCGACAAGACCGATTTGCAAATGCGGGATGCTATCGAAGATTCACCGGCTCGCTGCATGACCGGCAGATAGCGGTTTCGACGTTATCCAGGTCACGATTCAGCACCAACTGCGTGCCGATGCCACGTCGCAACATGACTTCATCAAGCAACTCGCCCATGAAAAAAACCTGCCTCGCCGTTGTCGCAAGCTCGATTATCCTGGCCGCCTGCTCATCGCACCCCACACAGCCTTCATCCGAACATTGGATCGAACCCGTACAAGCGGTTGTACGCGCGGCGGCTTCACCGCGCCTGGGCGTTACCGGTACCTTTGCGATGACAGTCAGGGCGGCGGAAAGAACGCCCTATAAGACCCATCTCAATTCCGAGCGCGATTACCGCGACCAGCGCAATTTGTCGGTAGCCGTCACTCCCTATGCCGCACAAAAACTTGCCGTGCGGCTGTCGGCGCCACCGGAGATATTCCTGAAGGGCAAGAACATCCTCGTTTCCGGTACCGCGCGACGTGTACGCATCGATTTCACTGTCGATGGGAAACCCACCGGCAAGTACTACTATCAAACGCACGTGCTCGTTTCCGATCCTGCGCAGATCGAGGTGTTGTAAGGTTCCGGAAAAATCTCCTGCTCCCGATGCCTCCGGCGCCTCCATTTCCGAGCCTTGCACATCCATGAAACTTGTCGTTGCAATACTGCTTCTTTTATTTTCCTGGCTGACTTCAGGTATCTCGTCCGCATGCGGAACACTGTCCGAGCAACGAAAATTCGGTGAGGCACATGCAAATTAGTCGCTTGTCGCACAAAACATTGAGAGCCTCATGTCCAAGCAAATCTACGTCAATCTCCCGGTAAAAGACCTCGAACAATCGAAGGCCTTCTTCTCCAAGCTCGGCTTTACGTTCAACGCCGAGTTCACCAACGAATCCGGCGCCGGCATGGTCGTTGCCGATAATATTTTCGTCATGCTGCTTGCCGAGCCGTTTTTTGCTACGTTCACCGCCAAACCGATCGCCGACGCCAAAAGCAGTACGGAAGTACTCGTCTGTCTTTCCTGCGATAGCCGCGCCCAAGTGGATGAACTGGTGCGGCTGGCATCATCGGCTGGCGGCAGCGTACCGCGCAGCCCACAAGATCATGGATTCATGTACGGGCATGGCTTCGAGGATCTCGACGGCCACATCTGGGAATTGGTTTACATGTCGCCCAAGGATGCTGTGTAACCCTTTTAAGTCGAAACCCTTTTCCCAGTTATCCCGGACTCCAAGCAGCCGTGCCACTGAAAGCGGAGAGACATCACATCCAAAGAACGCACCTTGACAAACCGAACCAAAACTCTCTTACCAAATATTAGCGCCTGGAATCTCTATTAATGACAATAAAAAGCACAGTGATTTTGGTAACTATTGTTTTAATCGGCCTTGGCGTATGGAACAGCAACTGGTTCCAGAGAGAGTTTTTTCCAGAAAAGTACTGGTCGAATCAAGTGGCTCTACTTGGAAATGCAGTGTCGATGGATCAAGCAATGATTAGAGATTCAGCAATAGAATTTCTAAAATTGAGAGCGACGATACAGTTGGAGGTAGCACAGGAAATGAATATCGCAAAATCTGTTGGGCTTTCTACAGAGGATGCACGAAAGAACGTCATTGAGCTGAGAAAAACAGAGATCAATAACCTACGTAATGACATAACAATGTTTCGCGACATCTTGAAAGAGGATCGGAATGAGCTTGAAAAAGCGCGAAATCAATTATTGCACTACCAACATGCGCGTTAGCGCCTTCGTAACCGACTGACCTTAGTCAATTTCGCTTATTTCTGGCCAAAGCAGAAAACTCCGTTTTACTTTCTCAATCGACGTCTACAACACGCTCAATCCGCCACGACTGCGGCAACACAACTTCTTCGCAATTGTCGCCTTCGCCGGCGCGATCGATCACCAGAAAATCGCTGACTGTATCCAGCCCCAGCAGCGGGTGGTGCCAGGTGCCTCGGTGGAAATTGATGCCTTGCCCGTTCTTCGCGAGAAAGGCGCGCGGCGGCACATCGGGCGATGCCGCCACGACGATCAGGTACGGCATTGCATTCATCGGGATGAACGCCTGACTGCCGAGTGGATGACGTTCGAGGCCGGTGACGACGAACGGAAACTCACGCGGCTGCGCGCGCACCAGACTGATCACGGCATGGCCATCTCCGCTTTGGCAATCGACGCGGGCCAGTGCGTGATAACGCAAGGCGGTGCCGTCGTTGATCGGATAAGTCAGCGTCGCGGCGCCAGCTTCGATCACATCACCGAAGGGCGCGAAGGCCGTGCGCGTGAGTGTTTCTATGGGCAGGATTTGCATGGCGTGGCCGACTCCTGGGCGTTGCTGAATTTTTGCCGTGCGGCGGTTTCACATCACCGATTGCGTGTGAATACTCGCCATCACACCGGCCGGCCGCGCAGGCGCAGACGCGAGACGCCGCCATCGGGGAAGATGTTGAAGCGGACATGGCTGATCGCTTCGTGCGCGGCGATCTCGCTGCGGAAACGATGCTGGTGATCCATCTGCATTTTTTGCTCCGGCAACAGCACCGGCCAGAACATCGATTGCGTTACCAGCGACTCATCGCTACCGCCTTGGACAAATGCCGCCTGGAGGGAGCAGCGGTCCGGATAATTGCCCTTGAAATGCGCGGTATCGATTTCGATTTCCTCGATCCGGCCGGGCCGCGCGAGTGCGATCAAGCACCAATCGTGGCCGGGCTCACGCCGGCGCCGCGTTTCCCAGCCATCGCCCATGTTCACGCCGCGTCCGGGCAGCAACAAAGTGGCGGCCCGTCCGAAGTGTTCGTTGTTGGCGGCGATCACCGTACCGCCATTGCCGGCGGCGATCAGGTCGATCAAGCCGTCATCGTCGGTGTGAGTCGGATCGAATTGCGGCGTGCCATAAATGCGCAGACGCGCCAGACCGCCATCGGGATAAAGGTTCACCCGCACATGCGTGCAAGGCGCGGCCGAGGCGATGGAAAAATAATGATGCTGATTGCCGCTCAACGTCACCGCGGGCAATAGCGGAAACCATGCGCTATCAGGAGTCGCATCGCCCTCGGGCACATAGCATGCTTCCAGCGCGGCGGACGGCGGAAAATTCCCGGTGAAGTGACTGGTGTCCAGATCCACGCCGACGATCTGTCCCGGCCGCGCCAGCCGCACGATGCACCAATCGTGGCCGGACACACGCTTGCGCCGGGTTTCCCAGCCGTCCATCCATTTGCCGTTGGCGTCGTATTTGCCCGGGATGAATTGCGCGGGCTCAGGATTGAGCATGCGTTCCTTGGCGGCGAAGAATTCGTCGCTGGCCGCGATTGCCTGCGCGCCGAGACGTGCGTCGGCGAGATTGATATGGCGACGGACGAACTCGGGAGCGTTTGGATCGATCATCGGCAGGGCCATGAACTTGGATTTCCTTGAAAGTGACTGATGAACGAGCAACGGTCAATGATGAACGCTTGGCGCCTGCAGCGCATCGGCCAGGCGCAACGCGGCGATGCGCTCGATCTGGCGCAAGGCTTCGGCGATTTCCTGTTCGCGCGAATGATTCAAACGCGCGCTTAGGTTGTCGATGATGCTCTGCCGGGTATGTCCGCGCACGGCCAGGATGAACGGAAAATCGAACTTGTCCTGGTAGCGGGCATTGAGCTCGTTCAAGCGGGCAAATTCCTCGGGGCTGCATTGGTCGAGACCGGCGCTGTTTTGTTCGGAGCGTGAAGCAGCGGTCAGTTCGCCGCGCACCGCGGCCTTGCCCGCCAATTGCGGATGCGCGCGGATTAGTGTCAATTGCGCGGCTTCACCGGCAGCGGCGAGCGTGGCGCACAGCGCCGCATGCAAGGCATCGACGCTGGCGAACGGCCGCTGCGGCCAGGTTTGCTCGGCCACCCAGGGCGAGTGCTCGAAGATCGCGCCGAGCGTCCGGGTGAAGTCTTCCTGATTCAGTGCGTTGAGTTGGTCGAGAGTCATGGGTTCGCGGATAAGCGGATCGGAAGAGGTCGTGCGTAGGAGCGATGGAAATCGCGACTGCCGCAATCGCTATAGGACGGTCGCGACTTCCGTCGCTCCTACGCTCCGTGTATTGGCATGGGATGGTGCGTTTTCCAATGCCGGGCGATGTCGATGCGCCGGCAAACCCAGACCCGGTCATGCTTGGCGATGTGGTCGAGGAATCGTTGCAATCCGATGAAACGTCCGGGCCGGCCGAGCAAACGGCCGTGCATGCCGATCGACATCATGCGCGGCGTTTCGGCGCCTTCCGCATACAACACATCGAAGCTATCGCGCAGGTAGTGGAAGAAATGCTCGGCGGTGTTGAACCCCTGCGGCGTGGCAAAGCGCATGTCGTTGGCATCGAGCGTGTAGGGCACGACCAGATGTGATTGTTGCCGACCGTCACTGAGCGGCACCGTGGTCCAAAACGGCAGTTCGTCGCCGTAGTAGTCCGAGTCGTATTCGAAGCCGCCTTGCTCGATCAACAATCGCCGCGTGTTGGGACTATCGCGGCCGGTGTACCAGCCCAGCGGCGCGCTGCCGGTGAGTTGTTGATGTATCTGTATCGCCAGACGCATGTGTTCGCGCTCCTGCTCGGGATCCATGTCCTGGTAATGGATCCAGCGCCAGCCATGCGAGGCGATTTCATGGCCGGCCTGCACGCAGGCTTGGACCAATTCCGGATTGCGCTGCATCGCCATCGCCACGCCGAAGATGGTCAAGGGCAATGCGCGTTTTTCGAATTCGCGCAGGATGCGCCAGGCGCCGACCCGCGAACCGAATTCGTAGATCGACTCCATGCTCATATGCCGCGCCGGATAGGTCGCCGCACCGATGATTTCCGAGAGGAATTGCTCGCTACCGGCGTCGCCATGCAGCACGCAGTTCTCGGCGCCCTCCTCGTAATTGAGCACGAACTGCACCGCCACCCGCGCGCCGCCCGGCCACTGCGCGTGCGGAGGCGTGCGGCCATAGCCGATGAGATTGCGTGGGTAGTCGGCGGAATGTGTCATACGGAGCGGTGTCTTGTCGGTGATCGAATCGAATCAAATGCAGCGGTGAAAGCCATCAGCCAGGCAACGGCGATTTACCGGGAAAGGAGTGCACGCAGAGGCATCATTTGCGTGCGGACAGTATCGCGCCCAAACGATCGGGCGTGCCCGGAATTCGCGCCAAGTGCGGATAGCGCAGGCCATCGCGGTAATCGATGCGCACGCTGTCGATGTGGTCCTGGTTGTTGACCAGCAGCGTGATCGCCGCGCCGGTTTTTTGCGCGTCGATGATCGCCTGTTCGAGCGCCTGGGCCGAAGCGCTCAAGCCGTTGATCGCCACCAGTGTCATCGAAGACGCCAGACCGGCCTTGAATGCGGGACTGTCCCAGAGCACGTCGGTGATGCGCATGTCATTGCGCGACACGGTCAAGCCCAGCGAATAACTGAAATCGGCGGACTTGCTTTGCTGTTGCGCGTTGCGGCCGTAGATGTTGGGCTGGTCGGTATAAACCAGCTTCCAGCCACTGCGATTGAGGCCATCGAGTGGCGCGCCCGGCCCATGCCCGTCCACCCGGGCGCGCAAAAAACTTGCCCAATCGTTGGGCTGCACGCGATCGAGCGCGGCCACAAGATCCTCGAAGGTATAGGTGAGTGGCTCGATGCGGCCATTCTCGACGCCGAAGAATGCGCGTGCGAAATCATCCAGCGAACGCTTGCCGACGCTCTTTTCTCGAATCAAGGAATCGACATCGAGCCAGATCAACTGGCTTTCCGGATAGTAATCGCGCGCGCGTTGCCAGCTCGCCCAGGCCAGGCTGCGCCGGTAGGCGATGATCGGCTGATTGGTGGTGTCTTGCAGATTGCGCCAGACCCGTCCCTCGCGATGATCGTAGGCCGCCGCGGTCATGGCCAGCGCCTCGCGTGTCTGCTCGATGCTGAGCATGCCCGAACGCGCCGCGAGCACTGCGCCCCAATACTGGGTCTGGCCCTCGTAAACCCAAAGCAGGCTGTTGCGCATGGGCGTGTTGTAGTGCGGCGTCCACAAATCGGCCGGGCGGCGAAATTTGCCGTTCCACGAATGCGTGTATTCGTGCGCCAGTAATTCGCGGCCAGCAATCAGGTCCGGGTTGGTCAGATAATCCGAATCGGTGCCGTTTTCGCTGGACTGGTGATGTTCGAGGCCAATGCCGCTGAAACGATCGGACAAGGCCAGCAGAAAATCGTAGCGTGCGTAGTGCGCCGATCCGAACAAGCGATAAGCCTGCTGCACCAAGGCGCGGTGCGAGGCGAGGATTTCGGGCTTGGCCTGCAATTGCTGCGGCGTATCGGCCACCACATTAAGATGCACCGGCAGTTTGCCGCCGGCATCCAGATCGAAGCGCTGGAAATACTTGCCGGCAAACAGCGGAGAATCGACCAGCGTTTCCAGACTGACCGGCTCGAAGTCGGTACTCGCACCGATTTGCTTGCGCACCTGCAAGGCGCTGCCGAATTGCCAGCCTTCGGGGAGTTTCAGGCTCGGCTGCACCTGGATCTTGCGCGCCGCATAACCGGCCGGATACAGCACGACCGCGTTCCATTGCAGGCCGATGATCTCCGGTGTCACCACGACACGGCCCTGCGAGCCATCGAGCGGCGAGAGGAACTGGAATTGCGCTTTCAAGCGCGTGGCGCCCGCCGGTATTTGCACATTCACCGTGTACATGTCTTCCGGATCGCGTTGCCAGGGCAGGGCCTTGCCATCGACGCTGAAACTCAGGCCGGCCAGTTGTTCGATCGGCCCGGTGGGCCCGTGGTTGCCCGGCAACCATTGCGGGTAGTGCAGGCTCAACGGTCCTGCGCTGACCGGAATTTCCTCCTCCACGCGAAAGATCCGGCGCGCGGTATCGGTGGCATCCACGGCGAGAGTCAACGTGCCCGGATAGGGTTCGTCACTAAGTTGCGGAGCTTGGGCTTGGGTGGAGCTGACGAAGAAAAGTGGAGCAGCCAAAAGGAGAGCAAGCAGTGGGCGCAATTTCATGAGCTTCTCTGGTTCAGTACACGCGGCGATTGTCACACGAGGACAACGGTTCGCAAAAACCGTCCCCGATACGTCGCTGTCGCGGTCAATGACAGCGGTTAGACTTCCACCATGACTGACGACCGCGAATGCCCCTGCGGCAGCACACAAACCTATGCCCTGTGTTGCGGCCGATGGCATGCTGGCGAACCGGCGCCCGACGCCTTGGCGCTGATGCGCTCGCGCTATTGCGCTTACGTGCTCGGGCGCGAGGATTATCTGCTGGCGACCTGGCATCCCAGCACCCGGCCAGCGGCGCTGGATCTTTCCGAAGCTGGGCCGACGACCTGGCTCGGGCTGGAGATAAAGTGCTACACCTCGGACGATGCCGATCGATCGACGGTGGAATTCGTCGCCCGCTACCGGGTAGCCGGTGGATCGGCAGTGCGGATGTACGAGATCAGCCGCTTCCTGCAAGAGTACGGGCGTTGGTTCTATCTGGACGGAGAGTTCCCTGCGGAACGGCGAGCGGGCAAGAAAAAGTTTTGATTCGGCCCCGTACGGGCATCGCCGACAATACCGATCGGTCAAATATGTACGACCACGTCACACACTCTTTCGTCGGGATTGATTGCTCCACACGCCTGTCACACCATTGGCTTCGCTACCCGCTGGCGCCGGGTATGGCTGGCAGGCGCTGGCGGCTGAATTTCATCGGCTCGTGAGCCGAAAGGATGCGCAATGAAATGGATTGTCAGCGGTTTTTTCGCCAGCGCTCTGGGACTGGCGGCATGGAGCGCCAATGCCGCGCCGGCGACTTTCAATATCGATCCGGCGCACTCGTCGGTGGTGTTTTCCGTTGTCCATCTGGGCGTGTCGCGAACGACGGGCAGGTTTCTCGGACTGCAGGGCAAGTTCAGCTACGATGCCGCCAACATCGCCGACTCGCATGCCGAGTTGTCGATCGATGCCAGCTCTGTCGATACCGGCCATGCCGAACGCGATCAACATTTGAAAAGTCCGGATTTTTTCGATATCGCGCAATTTCCGCGCATCATCTTCAGCACGACCGGCGTCTCCGGCGATGCGGATAAATTCTCGCTCGATGGCACGGTGACGATGCTCGGCGTCTCCCGGCCGATTCATTTTTCCGTGGAAAAAATCGGCGAAGGCCGCGACCCCTGGGGCGGAAAACGCGCCGGCTTTGTCGCTACCGGCAAAATCAGGCGCAGCGATTTCGGCATGAATTTCATGCCCGGCGCCGTCGGCGATGAGGTTGCGTTGTCGATTCAGATCGAAGGGTTGCAGCAGCGGTGAATCCAGCTCGAATCCTGCGTTACCTGGTGTTGTCCTTGTTGGTGCTCGGCCTGTCCGCGTGCAGCAGCAATCCGATCAAGCCGAATCTGGCGCGCTTGTACGAGAGCTCCACGCAAGACCCGAATCAACCGCCGGTGATCTTGATCCACGGCTTGATGGGCTCGACCCTGGTCGATGCGCAAACCGGCAAGCAGTTCTGGCCCGGTTCGCTGAGCACGATGGCCTTCAGCAACTACCGCGACCTGGCGCGCATGTCTTCCGAGGACCGCGAAGGCGAGGGGCTGGTGCCGGGCGATTTGTTCTACGGCGTTGGCAACGTCGATTACTACTCGGCGCTGATCGCCACACTCGAACACATCGGCCGCTTCAAGCGCGGCACGCCCGGCGAGCCGGTAACGCAGTCCGATCGGCGCCGCTACTACGTGTTGCTGTACGACTGGCGCAAGGACAACATCGAGGCCGTGCGCAAGCTGCATGCGTTGATCGAACAAATCCGCCGCGACTACGGCAATCCTACACAGCGCGTGGACATCATCGCGCACAGCAACGGCGGTTTGATCGCCAACTATTATCTGCGTTACGGGCCAAAGGACGTGCTCGAACAAAGCGAGTTCTACCCGTGGAACGAAGGCAGCAAGCGCATTCGCCGTCTGGTCATGCTCGGTACGCCAAGCCTCGGCGCCGTGACCAGTCTCGAACGCCTGCTCTATGGTTATCGCATTGCGCTGCGCACGATACCGGTGGAGGTGATGGCCACTTTCGCCACGCCTTTTGAAGCACTGCCGCATCCACTGGTGCAATCGGTCATCGATCCGCAAGGCCATCCGATCGACTTCAATATCTATGATGATTCGGTCTGGCGTGAACGGCATTGGTCGGTTTTCTCGCCCGATGTCGAGGCCAGAGTACGCAGTTCGGTGAGCGATCCGGCCGAAGGCGATCGAGCCTTGGCCGATCTGCAGGCCACTTTCGTTCGCAACCTGCATCGTGCATTGCGTTTTCAGTGGGCGCTGACCGCGCCATTCCAGCCCGGCGACGTGGAAATTGCCGTGTTCGGCGGCGACTGCGAAATGACTGAGAGCCGCGCCGTGCTGGTGCAGGACGGTGCTGACTCACGGCTGGTGTTTCGCCCCAAGGAGGCGCGCAAGTTCAACAGCGCTCTGGATTTCGAGCGATTGCTGCTCGAACCCGGCGATGGTCTGGTGACGCGCTCGTCGCAAGTCTCGCGCGAAACCATCGATCCCGGCCGGCCACGCCACGATTTCAATTTTTTTCCGATCACCCAAACATTTTTCCTGTGTGAAAAGCACGATCAACTGACCGTCAATACCTATTTCCAAAACAATCTGCTGTACTTCCTGTTGTCCCAATAGCCTGGTTGTTTCAGGCCCCACGCTCACCCCCCACCATTTGGCGCCAGCCACTTGGGAGCCTTATGAACGATTTGCGCAACCTGTTGATCGACTGTCGTATCGAACTGCGGAAATTCCTGCGGGATTTCCAGAAGACCGAGCTATGCGCGCGTCTGGATGCCGCCATACAAGCCCTGCCGAAAACCGCAGCAGAGGAAAACGCGGCTCACCCGGCGCCTGCGGCGAATATTCCGGAAAAAACTCCCGCTCCCAACCAGGTGGCACTGGCCTGGCAAGCAGCAGCACGCGATCTGAAATTTTCCGATCCGGTCTTGTACGAAACGCTATACAAGAAAGTCATGACACGGTTGGAAACCAAAGTCATGGTCGATCAAGTCACCGAGCTGCGGCAATTGGAACAAGCGCTGGCCCAGGCGCAGGCACAGCAGCAATCGGACGAGCGCTCGCGCGAAGCGTTGGAGACCGAACGCGACACCTTGCTCGGCGCGCTCGCCAGCGCTGTTCCGGAACTGCATGACAGCGGCGACCGAGTCGCTGTTGCGCTGGCGCGAATCGATTGGCTCAAGACGCAACGTGCAAAACCCGCCGTGCGCGAGCTCGTGAAAACTTCGGTCGAGCCGGAGACTCCAGTACCCAACGCCGACGTGCTGGCCGCAGTCGCGGCGGGCGCGCGCAAATTCACCGATCTGCAACGCGAATGGAGCGTCGGCGAGGCGATGGTGCTGTCGGGATTTCAATTGACGCCGATGGAACTGATCGAGCAAGGCGATGCCGAGATTGCCCGGATCATTACCCAGGCCAAGCGATAACACTGAGTCCGCCGGTTGCTTGTTCGCTCGGTCGTTCTGCAGAAGCGATGGCAATCGCGACGGCGTCGCGATTGGATGAATTTTCGTTCCCGTCCGACAGTGTCGTTTCGGCAAGCGAATGAACGGAAGGGAATAAACGCAGCAGCAAGCCGGCCGCGATTGCCATCGCTTACGGGACAGAATTTTTTCTAACCGCCTCGCGCCTTGTCGAAAGGCTCCGATTTACCTCACCCTTTGCCCTGATCTCGTCAAAGGATCCATCGAAACAGACACTGCGTTGCGGTTGCTTGATTGTTTTACATGACAGATCGCAGCGAACAGCAAAAGCGCAATGAAAAGCGCAAGAAGAAACATCGGGCAAATACCAATTTGCCTCGCCCGCCTGTTCTGAACTCGCCGAAATGCCTCGAACCAATTTCGGCATGGCAGAGCCGGATTGTTCTGCGTGATGGATCGCTGCGAACAACTATCCAGCCTTGAATGCCAATAACGATATGCGAGCGATTTCATGCACGCGATTTCGATCGTCTGCGCATAGCCCGACACTTTTCCATATCAGCCGCCGGCCATCACCGGCGACTGATTGGTTGTTTCCAAGCATTGTGTCCGTTGGACGCAATGCCTCGTACTCACTGATCGAGCTTGTCGGTAGTGCCTTGCGTGCCATTGGACAAGTTGGTCAGATAACCCTTCGGATCGCGCAGCAGGCTCATCACCTTCACTGGCGCCGACGCGGTCACCGTCAATGTCCATTTGCCGGTGCCGTTGCCCAGGCCGCCGGTCACGCCCTTCGCGGCGTTGCCCTGCTCCAGCTCCGTCGCGCTCACTTCCACCGCCGCGTTCGCCGCCAGGGTCAGCGTCGCCGGATTGCTGGCTCGGCCGGCATCATCGACGCCACGGATCGTCAGGCTGACGTTGGCGTTGTTCGGATTGACCAGGCGCAACGCGCTGACCTGGTTCGGGTTGTCGGCCGGATTGAACATCGGCACCCGCGTGTTTAGTCCATCGCCCGCCACGGTGTCGTGCACCGTGGTCAAAAAGCCATCGGGCGTACGGATCAGGCCCATCGGCATCAGGTCCAGATCAGTCAACACCACCAGACGCCAATTGCCGGTGCCGCTGCCCAGACTGCCGGTCACGCCCTTGTCCGGATTGCCCGCTTCCAGATCCTGTGAGGTGAGTTGCAGTGACTGTCGCGGTGTCAGCCGCAGCGTGATCGTGCCCGTCGAACGCCGGCCGGCATCGTCGATGCCCCAGAGCGCGACATCGCTGGCGCGGTTCTCGCGATTGCTCAGGCGCACGAAGCCTTGCTGCTGAACATTCGATGCCGGCGGCACCAGCCACAGCGTGCGTTCACCCGGCACCCGTTCGGTCAGGTCGGGCAGGGTCGAGAGATTGGTCAAGTAGCCTTTGGGATCGAGCAGCAGGCTTTGCAGGGTAACCCGACCGGTCGCCGACACCGACAGATGCCACTTGCCGGTTCCGTTGCCGAGCTTGCCGATCAAGCCTTTCGCGGCATTGCCGTTTTCCAGGTCGGCCGAGGTCAATTCGATCGACGACAGTGCCGCCACGGTCACCGCGACCGGGCCGGCGCCGACCGCGCCGGCATCGTCCACACCCAGTATCTGCAGGCTGACTGCTTGCAGACTCGTGTTGATCACGCGCAGCCGGCTGACCTGGTTCGGGTTCTCGGCCGGATTGAACATCGGCACGAACCAGTCCACGCCATCGCCGTCGACACGGTCATGGATCGGCGTGAGGAACCCATCCGGCGTGCGGATATAGGCCAAGGCCTCCAGGTCGAGCGCGCTGTGGACCACCAGGGTCCAGTTGCCGGTGCCGATGCCGAGGCCGCCGGTCACACCCTTGGCGAGGTTGCCTTGTTCCAGATCCTGCGAATTCAATTGCCGCGACTCGCGCGGTGCCAGCGTCAGGCTGACCGTGCCGCTCGAGCGCCGGCCGGTCGCGTCCACGCCCCAGAGCGTCACCAGGTCGGCATTATCGGAACGATTGCTCAGCCGGACGAAGCCCTGCTGCTGCAGGTTCGACGCCGGTGGCAGCATCCAGATATAGCGGTCGGCGGGATCGAGGGTGAAGCCGATGGAGAGGGTGACTCTCCCTAAACTGCACTGAAAACCATGGCAAGCCTGGTAAAAAAAACCATCTTCACCGGAAAAATTCGCATTGGGCGTGTACGTGAAAGAGCCATCTTCCGAAAGCGACAAGGTACCGTGAAATTCCGGTCCTTGCGGACCGAACTCATGCACTACAGTGCCTAGCGCATAACTATCATTGGCCAATACGCCGTTGACAGCATCGATGGCCAAAGTTCGATTGCGCTCCACAGTGTAGTGATCCGGATTAGTTACGGGCGTGATGAATTCTTCATCGTTGATGATTGTTCCCGCCGCGTGTCCGTCAGCAAGCGTGGCGCCCACGACATTGGACACGACGATATTGAACATCTCGTCTCGCTCACCGATGGTGTCACCGTTGACGATCACCGTAAAGCTCGCACTAGTCTGGCCTGCAGCAATGCTCAGCCCGACCACACTTTTTGCCACATAATCGCTGCCCGCCTTCGCAGTACCATCGGTCGTCGCAATATCGAAGCTCACGCCACCGGCAGGCGCGGGCCGCGACAAGCCAACTGTGAAGGTCATTGTCGTGGTATCGCTATTACCTTCGATCGCCCACGCATCAGATATCGAAAGAGCCGGCGCACTGACATTATCGTCACTTAAAATTGTACCGATAGCCTGAACATCACGAGGGCGAGCATTACTTAGGGAAATGGCATTGAGCTCGAATGTTTCGTCTGGCTCGGCGATCGTGTCTCCGCGAACCTGTACGGCGATGGTTATGCTGCTCACCCCTTCCTGTATCACAAAGCCTTGTCTGCTGGCTATGTAATCGTCGGACGCAGTCGCAGTGCCATCGGCTGTATCAAACACCACGCCCACACCGTCTATCGGCGCTGGACTGGACAAGGTGACGACAAAATTCGCTGTGGTCGTACCGTCATTGCCTTCGATCACCTGTGCGTCGGCGATCGACAATTCGGGAGAAAATGGCACATCGATGCCGACTTGGGAATCCACGGTAATCGCATCAACGCTCCGCCTGAGATTGGCAAATGGCGAAGGAACCATTACTACAAAATTTATCGGCAACCCAGGGCGGACAACCGTTGAAAAACGGAAATCCGGGGGATAGGCGTCGAAATGGCCACCCCCGTTATTGCTGCAAATGCTGGCATTGACCGCACAGGGAGTGATATCGACTTGCACGGGTCGATCTGGAGGAGTCGCTCCAGCCGGGAATTGCAGAACACCCGACAACATTACTCCAACTTCAACGTTGATATCCCTTGTTGTGTCGATCAACACCGGCGTCGGATCGAAAAAATTTGGCGTTATGAATGGTGCAGGAAGACGGTCCGCCTTCACCCCGATGGGCGCGAATGGAAAGACGTCTATCTCATATCGAAATTCCGGTGGCTGAACGACAATCCTCCGTTCAACTCCGCCTTCTATATTGTCGATGATCGTTATCGCAAAACTCTCGGTCGGTGGTGCATATCCCAGAGGAAAAACGACCCGGCCCGACAATATGGGGCGTTTCTCTAACGTAATATCGTAAGTCGTATCCGCATCAAGCACGCCGACATCAACTGTACGATGAAAAAAGGGACTTGGCGGAAAAAGAGATTTGATAGAGACACGCACTCCTTTCGCCACGGTAACTTCATAGCGGAAATCCGGAGGCGATAACCAAACTTGTTGCGTCGTCTGGTTGATACCGTCGTTGACTAGAAATTGAATTCGGAACCGATCAGTCGGAACTGGCAACCCCGCTTGGAATCGTGCTTGCCCGGAGAGGCGGACCTTGGGATCGTCATTACGAATGGTGCCAACGGCCTGTGCGACGAATACCCCGGCACCCACGACATTGGTGATATCGACGAAAAAAGTCTCATCGGGCTCAACGACCGAATCGCCGTTGACCATTACGTCAAACACATAGAAGTTTTGGCCCTCTGGAATGAATTGGCCGGTAAGGTTGCGCGGAAGATAGTCGCTATTGGCCGTAGCCGTGCCACCTCTGGTGGCGATATCGAAACGCACTCCACCTGTCGGCGCGGGGGTTTGCAGCATCACCATGAAACGAAGCTGGCTGGTGCCAGAATCGGATTCGACGATACTGACATCGTGAATAGACAACATGCCCGGAGGGTCCAAAGTTCGCGCGACCCTTGGCGCCATTAGATTGATGCTGCGGGCATTGTCGGCTTCCTCGGCAATGCCACAAGCGACGCCCTGGCAGAGCGTTGTGTTTGGATGCGAGAAATAACCAACCCACTGCTGCCCGCCAACAGGTGTCGCCATGATTGTCGCAAATGCCGGAGGGCCGTCTTGACGATAGCCGTGCGAAAAAATGTAGGCGCCGCGCGCGACCTTGCCGTCGATCCCGGTTGCGGTTTGGATGTCGTGCTGCGATCCCAGGTTGTGGCCCAACTGGTGCGCCAGTACATAAGGCCCGCAGGGCGCGACATTGCTCACCGAGAATCCCAGGTCATCCCTGGACGATTGTGGTTGCAAACCACTACCTGCGACCGTGGCGATACCGCAGGTGGTATCTCCTGATTGAAATGGCCGCAGCAAGGCGACCAGATCGGCAGCAAGACCAATCCGAATCTGACGGACATTGAGTCCGTCCGGCAAAGCGTTGCTGATGAGTCTGGTAGAAACATCGGCATTGGTCGCCGTCCCGGGGTAATTAGTCTCCCGCAACCCCACCAAATTCAGGCGCACCACCGTGCCGCTATCGATGAATGCCTGATTGGCGATGGCCAGCAGGTTGGTGAACTCGGTTTCAGCGGCACTCGCACTACCACGCAGCGCAACCAGATCGGTGGTGTAAATACCCAGCACATCGATCTGCACATCGCCTTCGGCGGCGATCGCTTCGGCTTGTGCATCGGACATGAAACCGGTGGTCATGGCCGGTGCTTGTGGCGGTGGCGCCAGATAATCCTTGCTCGTTTCCGACGTCAGTTCCTGACCCGGAGGCAGCATGCCGCCGGCCGTTTCCAGGATCGTTTCGCCGCGGCTCGTGGAGATTTGCAGCAGCCCACCATCGGGCTTGGGCAGCACGCCGAACACGCCATCGCGGCCGTAGGTGATCACCGCGGCCAGACCGCCGAGCGGGGTATCGACACGCGAGACCAGCGTCCAGTCGCCGGTGTCGGCGAGTTCTTCGCGCTCGACCCGCAAGTCGTAACTCGTGCCATCCGGCAACACCACCGGCAAGCGGCCGGAGATCACCGCATTCTGCGCGGCGAGTTTGCTGACGCGGATGACCGTGCGTTGCGTGCTGGTATTGCTCGTGGCGCTGCCGATGCTGGCGGCCTGCGCGCTGCTGCCGGCTTGACTGCGGAACAACAAACGCGGCTCGCTATCGAGATAGTTGAATACCCCCGGGGCCGGCGCGCGAGTCGCGGATGGTGCAGTGGCTGCCGGATTGGCCGAAGCCTGCGTGGTGGCCATCAGGCCTGCCAGCAATACCGTGCTCAGCAAGGAGGCAATACTCAAATTGTGGAGGCTGCGCCCCACCCGGGAGTCCGCGAACTTTCGCGACAAGACCCTTGCGCCGCACCTACCGAAGTCCATTCGTCCATGACCGATTGCTCTCTCGCGGCTGATAGCAGCCGAAACTTCCTTGTCTCGATAACTCATCAAATTCCCCAATTGCTAGAGTGATGCGTGGACCTTCAAACCTTCCCCAGGCACGGCACAGATGCGAGCTGCCGATCGCTCAGACGAAACAACAGCGCTAAGCGGCAATGGACTTACGCCGATAACCAGCCTAACCGGTTAACCTCATACGAAAAAACCGACACCCATAGGCCAAGCAGCACCGATTCCCCGACCGTGCTGCCCTCGAATACGCGTCGGGATACGGCAGTACCGCCAAGTTCCGATTTGCGATGATCGCCACGCGATCACGCCAGCGACGACCGAACCGACAATTTCATTCGTCGGCCTCGAACGGCGCGTCATGGATTCAAGAAAGGGAAGACAGCGCCCCTGCGCTGTTTGCCGGCAAAGGGATTGGATGCGGCAAATCCGAAGTGGCGCGCCCGACAGGATTCGAACCTGTGACCCTTGCCTTCGGAGGGCAATACTCTATCCAGCTGAGCTACGGGCGCGTGGCCGGTATTCTCGCATGGGTGCCGGCCGGGCGCACCTGTGCCGGGATCGGACATCGGCCAGAAATAGCCCGGATACGGCCGAAATAGCGGATTTTGGCGTGTTTTCTTTGCAGGACCGTTAGCTCGGTCTAGGTTTGGATCGCCGTTCCCGTGCATAGTCGCGAGTGGGGATTCAGAAAAACAAAAAACATAATGGAACTGGCTTTCATCACCAGCGTGCTCCAGCACTCGACCTGGCGCGCATTGATCGTGTTCGATTTTCATGGGCAGGTTCTGGCCCAGAACGACCTTGCGCGCGAGCTTTGGATCCCGGCGGTGCGCGAAACCCTGCAGCCCTTGCTCGATCAGGCCAAGGCGCAACTGGCCGAGTTCCCGACCCGGGCCATCGAGTTCGTGCACCCCAGCCCGATCGGTGACCTGCAATGCAAGATGCTGGCGGTTGACGATCGTCCGGTGCAGGGCTTTACCTTGAGTCTGCTGCTGGTCGATAAGGATGGCGCCATCGCCGAACCACCCGACCGGATCCGCGCGCGCTACGCCCTGGAAAACGCCGAGGACGGGCTGTGGGACTGGGACGCCGAAACCGGCCGGGTGTTTCGCTCCGAACGTTGCCTGAGCATGTTCGGCTACGCGCCCGATTCGATTTCCGAGATCATCGATTCCTGGAGCGCTCTGGTGCATCCGGACGATCAGGAATTGCAGAAACAGGCGATCGTCGATCACCTGGCCGGCGGCCACGCCAGCTACAAGGTTGAATACCGCATCTGCGATGCCCACGGCCGCTGGCGCTGGGTGCTCGACCGCGGCAAGGTCATCCAATGGTCGCCCGATCGCCGGCCGCTGCGCGTGGTCGGTACGCACACCGACATCACCGATTACAAGGAATTGGAGGCTCGCCTGCGCGAGCGCGACCTGCTCCTTGAAGAAGCCCAGCGCATCGGCCATATCGGCAGTTGGGCATGGGATCCGACCACCGACACCACGTGGTGGTCGGACGAGCTGTATCGCATCGCCGGCTGGCCGATGGACCGGGTACCGGCGGACTGGTCGCAGCAACGCTCGCTCTACACCGCCGACTCTTTCGACCGTCTGGAAAAGGCCGCCAAGGCCGCGCTCGAACAGGGCACCAGCTACTTGCTGGAACTGGAATTGCTGCGTCCGGACGGCGAGAGACGCATCGTCGAGGCGGCCGGCGAAGTCGTCTTCGACGAAGGTGGCCGGCCGGTCCAGCTCATCGGCGTGATGCGCGATCTCACCGAGGAACGCCGCGCCACGGAAACCGCGCGATGGCGCAACAAACTGCTCAACCGGATCGCCGCGATGGGCCGGATCGGCGGTTTCGATCTGGATCTGGAAACCGGGCAGTTCCAATGGACCGACGAGAACTACCGCATCCACGGTATCGAGCCGGGTTTCCCGATCACTCTCAATTCGCTGATGGGTTTTTACGACGTGGACTCGCAGGCGCGCCTGCGCGAGGCGCTCGAGCGCATGCTCAGCGGCGCTTCGACTGAGGAAACCCTGGAGCTGGAATACATCTCCCCCGACGAGCGCCGGATGTTCCTGCGCGTCACCGCCAGCCTGGAAGAACACGACGGCAAGATCCGGCGGATCAACGGGCTGACCCAGGACATCACCGAGGAACGCGAAGCCAATCAACGCATCGAACAATTGGCGCATTTCGATTCGCTGACCGGGCTGCCGAATCGTTTCCTGTTTCAACGGCGCGCGTCGGAAGCCATCAACCTCGCCCGTCGCGGCACTCACTCGCTGGCGCTGCTGTTCATCGACCTGGACCGTTTCAAGAACGTCAACGACACGCTCGGCCACGTCGCCGGCGATCAGTTGCTGCAGGAAGTTTCCGGCCGGCTCAAGCACTGCGTACGCGGCAGCGATCTGGTCGGTCGCCTGGGCGGCGACGAATTCGTGGTGATGCTTTGCGAGGTGAGCAAACCCGCGAATGCCTCCGTGGTCGCCAACAAGATCCTGGCCGCCATCGGCGAACCTTTCCTGCTCGGCGATGCCGAGGTGAAAGTCGGTTGCAGCATCGGCATTGCCTTGCTCAGCGATAGCAGTCCCGATCTGGAAACACTGATGCGCGCGTCCGATACCGCGATGTATGCGGCCAAGGAATCGGGCCGCAACACCTTCCAGTTTTACAACGACGCCTTTTACGAACAGGTGCAGCGCCGCGTCCAGCTCGACCAGGAACTGCGCCTGGCCTTGCCGCGCAAGGAGTTGTTCCTGGTTTACCAGCCGACCATTTCGATGTCCGACGACAAGGTTGCCGGCATCGAAGCTTTGCTGCGCTGGCAGCGCACCGCCGGCGATCTGCGCTCACCGGCCGAGTTCATTCCGATCGCCGAGGAAAGCGGCGAGATCATTCCGATCGGCCGCTGGGTGCTGCGCGAGGCGTGTCGCCAGGCCAAGGCCTGGGATGCCGCCGGCATGGTGTTCTCGCGCATCGCCGTCAATGTTTCGGCCGTGCAGTTGCGCGATCCGGGCTTTGCCACGCAGGTCATCGCCATTTGCGAAGAGACCGGCTGGCCGACCGAGCGATTGGTGATCGAGCTGACCGAATCGGCGCTGATGCGCGACAACGAATCCTTGCAGCGCGCGTTCGCCTTGTTCGAAAGCCACGGCATCATGTTGTCGGTGGACGATTTCGGCACCGGCTTTTCCAATCTGCACTACCTGCACCGATTCCCGGTGCAGCATCTGAAAATCGATCGCAGCTTCGTCAGCCAGATGCTCGACGATCCACAAGTGCGGGTGCTCACACACGCGGTCATCAGCCTCGGTCACGCATTGGGCCTGACCGTGGTGGCCGAGGGCGTGGAAACCGAAGCAATGCTCGATGCCATCCGCCACCAGGGTTGCGACGAGGTGCAAGGCTACCTGATCACCCATCCGCTGACCGCGCCGCAATTCGAGCACTGGATGCACCAGCGCGCCGGATCGGCCGGTTCAGGCGCGTGGCTTGAACATGGCGGCATCGATGCAGGCCAGCACATGGCCAATCCAGCCGCCTAAGCTGAAAGTCACCAGCCACAACACGCCGGTCAGGACGAAATAGAACAACGCCCACAACACCCGGCCCTGAATCAACTGGCCGAGTCCCGGCACGAAAAAACTGCACAACGCGGCGATGACATTACCGGTGGAACCTTGGCCGGTGCTCATGGCGAACTCCTGGGAATCTTCCCGTGTGGATATCACCACGCCATCGCCCGGACAAGTCACGAACGTCAGCCCCGGGCACTTTGCTAGGCTAGCGGGATGAAAGATCTCCCCCCGCCCCCCTCCCTGCGCCGGGATTGGCGCGAGCGTCTGCCGCATTACTGGCAACTGATTCGCGGCGACCGCCCCATCGGCACCTTGCTGTTGCTGTGGCCGACGGCCTGGGCGCTGTGGCTGGCCGCGGGCGGGCTGCCGCCGCTCGGAATATTGCTGATCTTCATGCTCGGCGTCTGGCTGACCCGTTCGGCCGGCTGCGTGATCAACGACTATGCCGACCGCTGGCTCGACCCCTGGGTGGAGCGCACCAAGTCGCGCCCCCTGGCCAGCGGAGCGGTATCGCCAGACGAAGCACTGGCCGTGTTCTCGGTCATGATGGCGGTGGCTTTCGTGCTGGTGTGCTTCACCAACCGGCTGACCATCCTGCTCAGCGTGGTCGGCGTGTTCCTGGCCGCGAGCTATCCGTTTCTCAAGCGCTATACCTACCTGCCGCAGGTGTACCTGGGCCTGGCCTTCGGCTGGGGCATTCCGATGGCCTTCGCCGCGATCCAGAACACCGTGCCGCCGTTGGCCTGGCTGTTGTTTCTGGGCAATTTGCTCTGGACCACCGGTTACGACACCTGGTACGCGATGGTCGATCGCGAGGACGACATCCGCATGGGCGCCAAATCCACGGCGATCTTGTTCGGCGACGCCGACCTGATTGCGCAGGCGGTGCTGTTTGGCGGCTTTCTGATCACCATGGCCTTGCTCGGGCAACGTGCGGCGTTGGGCATGAATTACTACGTGGGACTGGCGGTGGCCGCCGGATTCATCGGCTGGCAGTTTTTCCGCGCGCGCGACCGTAAACGCGAACACTGCTTTGCCGCCTTTATCGGCAATCAATGGGTTGGCCTGGCGGTGTTTGCCGGGATCGCGCTGGATTTTCTGGTCAGGCCGGCGGCTTGAACCATCGAAAGCGAAGTCGCGTTATCCGAGATCCACCACATTCACTTCGCTGCCGCCATAACACGCGGCGGTGCCCGCGCCACAACCCATACGTCCACGCGCCGCACCCCGGCGGCAAGCAAAGTCCGGGCGCATTCGCGAACCGTGGCGCCGGTGGTCATGACATCGTCGATCAAGGCCACATGCGCCGGTAGCGGGGAACCTGCACGCACCGCAAAAGCGCCGCGCACATTGCGTCGGCGCGAGCGGGCATCCAATCGGGATTGCGCGGTGGTGGCGCGCACCCGGAGCAAACGGTCCCGGCATACCGGCGGGCCGCCCGCGGCGGCGAGCGACTTGGTCAGCTCCAGCGCCTGGTCGTAGCCACGCTCGCGCAAACGGGCCGGGTGCAAAGGTACCGGCAGCAAGGCTTGCGGACGTGGCGCCGCCGCCAAGCCCCGGGCCATCAAGGTGCCCAGCAGCGCACCGGCGGCGAGGTCGCCATGAAATTTGAAACGCGGCAGCAGGCGATCGAGCGGAAATTCATAGCGCAAGGCCGCCTGAGTGCTGGTGAATGACGGCGGGGATTTCAAGCAACGGCCGCAATGGCTCGCTTCGTGTGCCAGCGGCAGGCCGCAGCATTGGCAGGCGTGGCGGTTCCAGGGCAGACCGGCCAGGCACGCGGCGCACAGGTCCAGGCCGCCGGCGCCGGGTTCGGCGCAGACCAGGCAGCGCGGCGTCAGCAGTAGCCGGCCGAAAAATGCGAGGGCATCGTCAACTTTTTGCATGCCGGTTTGGTTGACAGGCAGGGGATGGCTGACCAGACTGCCCTGCTAACGTCTTTTTCACCGTCGGGTTTTTCCTATGTATTCCGTCCTCCGTCATGACTGGTCGCTCGAGCAAACGCTGACGCTGTTCGCGCTGCCGTTTCCCGAGCTGATGCACCGCGCCGCCGAAGTCCACCGGCAACATTTCGATCCGCGCCAGGTGCAGGTTTCCACGCTGCTCTCGATCAAGACCGGCGGCTGCCCCGAGGACTGCGCCTACTGCCCGCAAAGCGCGCGCTACAACACCGGCTTGAAGGCACACAAACTGCTGACGGTCGAAGAAGTCACCGAGAAAGCCCGGCAAGCCAAGCAAGCGGGCGCATCGCGCTTTTGCATGGGCGCGGCCTGGCGCTCGCCGAAAGACAAGGATGTCGCGCAAGTGGCGCAGATGGTCAACGCGGTCAAGGCGCTGGGCCTGGAGGCTTGCGCGACGCTGGGCATGCTCACGGGCGAGCAGGCGCAAACGCTCAAGAGCGCCGGGCTGGATTACTACAACCACAACCTCGATACCGCGCCGGATTTCTACGGCGATGTGATCAAGACCCGCGAATACCAGGATCGCCTGAACACGCTCGAACACGTGCGCCACGCCGGCCTGAAAACCTGCTGCGGCGGCATCGTCGGCATGGGCGAGTCGCGCGCGCAACGTGCCGGCCTGCTGCAAACCCTGGCCAATCTGCCCGAGCATCCGGGCTCTGTTCCGATCAACCGGCTGGTGCAGGTCGAAGGCACGCCGTTGCACGGCACCGCCTTGCTCGACCCGTTCGAGTTCGTGCGCACGATCGCCGTGGCGCGCCTGATGATGCCGCGCTCGGTAGTGCGACTGTCGGCCGGACGCGCCGAGATGAGCGAAGAACTGCAAGCGCTATGTTTCCTCGCCGGCGCCAACTCGATCTTCTACGGCGAAAAATTGTTGACCACCGGCAATCCCGATGTCGAGGCCGACCAGGCGCTGTTCGATCGCCTGGGCCTGCTGCCGATGCAAGTCGCGCACGAACCGGCCAACACCGTGCACGCCGATGTGCTGTGCGATGACATCGAGAACATCGACAACCCGCATTCCTGCCTCGCCTGACAAACCATGTTTCGCGAACGCATCACCGACCGCGTCATTGCCGCCCGCCTCGCGCGTGCGGCGAGCGCGTCGGTGCGCGTGCGCCGGACGATCCAGGCCCGTGATGGCGTGCGTGTGAAAATCGATGGCCGCGAACTGCTGAACTTTTGCAGCAACGATTACCTGGGCCTGTCGCAGCATCTGGATGTGGTCAGCGCCTTGCAGGAAGCCAGCGCCTATCACGGCGTCGGCAGCGGCGGCTCGGCGCTGGTTAGCGGTTTTCATCACGACCATGCCGCGTTGGAACACGAAGCCGCCGATTGGATGGGCTATCCGCGTGCGCTGTTTTTCGGCAGCGGCTACCTGGCCAATCTGGCGGTGATGCAATCGCTGCTCGGACCCGATGACGTATGCGTGCAGGACAAGCTCAACCACGCCTGCCTGCTCGATGGTGCGCGCCTGGCGCAGTGCCGGCTCAAGCGTTATCCGCATCGCGACATCGAAGCCGCACTCAGGCAAATGGCAGGCACGCATGAAGGTGCGGCGATGCTGGCCAGCGATGGCGTGTTCAGCATGGATGGCGATCTGGCGCCGATGCGCGACCTGGCATTGTTGACGCAGACGCAGAATGCGTTGCTGTACATCGACGACGCGCACGGCATCGGCGTGATCGGTCCGGAAGGCCGCGGCAGCATCGCCGTCGCCAACCTCACGCACCGGCAAGTGCCCTTGCTGGTGCTGCCGCTGGGCAAGGCGTTCGGCGGGCAGGGCGCGTTGCTGTTGGGCAGTGACGATCTGATCGGACACATCGCCGAAACCGCGCGGCCGTATGTGTTCAGCACCGCACCGACACCGGCCATGGCCGCGGCGATGCGCGCCAGTCTGCGTCTGATCCGCGACCAATCCTGGCGGCGCGCCAAACTGGCCTCGCTGGTCATGCGTTTTCGCCGCTCGGCATTGCGCGCTGGCTTGCCCTTGCTGGAATCGTTCACGCCGATCCAGCCGGTGTTGCTGGGCGACAACGCGCGCGCTTTGGCGGCTTCAGCAGCATTGGAAGCGCAAGGTTTTCTGGTCACCGCGATTCGTCCGCCCACCGTGCCCGAAGGCAAGGCGCGTCTACGCGTGACGCTCAGCGCGCTGCACAGCGAACACGACATCGATGCCCTGGTCGCGGCATTGACCGCCGCCTGCCTCGACTCTTCCTGCGCCGAGGCCTGAACGATGCAGATCGCAGTTCGCGGCTCCGGCACGGCGCTGGTGATGATCCACGGCTGGGCCATGGACAGCGGCGTGTTCGCGCCGTTGATCGAACGCCTGGAAAAAATGTTCACCTTGTATCTGGTGGACCTGCCCGGACACGGATACAGCGGCGAAAGCACGATCGCACTCGAACTCGATGCCGTGGCGCGCCACATCGCCACGCAGACGCCGCGCGCGATCTGGCTGGGTTGGTCGCTCGGCGGGCTGTTGGCCTTGCATGCCGCGCAACAATGGCCAGCGGCGGTAAGCGGCCTGGTGATGGTCTGCGCCAGCCCGCGTTTCGTGCGTGGCAACGATTGGCCGCTGGGCATGGATGAGACGGTATTGAGCGAATTCGCCGACGCCCTGCACCACGATTGCCGTGGCACGCTCGATCGTTTCCTCATGCTGCAGGCGCAAGGCTCGGGCAATATCCGCGAACAACTACGCATGATGCGCAGCCGCTTGTTCGCGCATGGCGAACCGAACCCGGAAAAACTGCGCGACGGTTTGTCCCTGCTGCAAAAAAGCGATTTGCGTGAGGGCTTGGGCGCATTGCTCGCACCGAGTCTGTGGCTGGCCGGGCAGCGCGATCATTTGATCGACGCGCAGGCCATTCACAGCGCCGCGCAAAGCGCGCCGCATTCGCAATTCCGATTGTTTGAAAACGGCGGCCACGCACCTTTTGAAACCCATACCGACGAAGTCGCTTCGGCCATAGAAAATTTCGCAAGATCGCTCGCTCTATGAACAGCTCATCACATTCGTCCGGATTCGACCGGCGCCGTCTGCAACACAGTTTCGGCCGCGCCGCCGATGGCTATGCCGAGGTCGCGGTATTGCAGCGCGAAGTCGAAACGCGCCTGCTCGATCAACTCGAGTATCTGGAAAGAAAACAACCCGCGCGTATCCTCGATGTCGGCTGCGGTCCGGGCCGGGCCAGCGGTGCGATGAAAAAACGCTGGCCGCAGGCCGAAGTGATCGCACTCGACATCGCCCTGCCGATGCTGCGGCAAGTGCCCAAGCACACGCGCCTGTGGCGGCCGATCAAGCGCGTGTGCGCGGAAGCGGCGCACCTGCCGCTGGCCGATGGCACGGTCGATGTGATTTTTTCCAGCCTGTGCCTGCAATGGGTGCCGGATTTGCCGATGGCGCTTTCGGAGTTTCGCCGGGTACTGCGCGAGAATGGCTTGCTGGTGTTTTCCACGTTCGGCCCCGACACCTTGATCGAACTGCGCGAGGCCTATCTGCAAGCGGGCGAGCGACAACCGCCGCTGTCGCCATTCGCCGCCATCCAGCAGATCGGCGATGCCATGATGGCTGCAGGATTCAAGAATCCCGTGCTCGATCGCGACCAGTTCAACCTGACTTATCCCGAGGTGATCGCCTTGCTGCGCGAGCTGCGCGCGATCGGTGCCGGCGATGCGCGAGTGCAGCGTCCGCGCGGCCTCGGCGGCAAATCGCGGCAGCAACGAATGATCGCCGCCTACGAAACGCAACGCCGCGACGGTCAGTTGCCGAGCAGTTGGGAAGTGATCACCGCGATGGCCTGGGCGCCCGGACCGGGCACGCCGCGGCGCGAAGGCTCGATGGATGTGGCGAGCTTCCCGGCCGATCGGATCGCATTGCGGCGGCGCTGAAGAATTCGGAATTATTCCGCGTCCAGATAGCGCACACGCTTGACATCGCGGCGCGCTTCGACCAGCACGCGGATTTTTTCGCGCACCGCTTCGGCATCGCGAATATACGGCAGGGAAATCTCCATTGAGGTTTCATCGGTGCTGTAGAGCAACACCTCGCCCAGCCCCAGCATGCGCTCGACAAACCCCTGCTGCATCCTGGTATCGCGGACGCGATACAACTCCAGGTCGTCGGTGGTTCGGGTAAACACGCCGCGGGTGAATTTCAGCCGCTGGTCGGTGAGCGTGTAGGTCGTGCTGCGCGTGACCCACCATTTCCATGCCGCGTAGGGAATCGGCAGGATCAGCAGGCACAGCACGAACCACCAGAAGTTCTGCCACTGTGAAGGATGTCCCGTCCACTCGATGCGCTCATCGCTCATGACCTGGCTCCAGCGGTTTGGTTCTCAGTCGATAGCGCCCAGTCAATCACGCGCCGCCGTCGCGCACAATCCTCGTTCATCGCAGCCGTCGCTCATCACAGCCGTCGCTTATCGCAGCAGCGCATCCAGATCGGCATTGCCGCCGGAGAGAATCAATCCGATTCGCTGACCGGCGAAACGTTGGCGATAACGCAGCACCGCCGCCAGCACGGTCGCACTCGATGGCTCGACGACGATTTTCAAACGCTCCCAGATCAGGCGCATCGCCGCCAGGGTTTGCGCGTCGCTGACCGGCAGCACCTGGACATCATGACTGCGCAACAACTGGAAATTGATCTCGCCCAAGATGCCGCGCAAGCCATCGCAAACGGTATTCGGGACGATATCGGTGACGCGTTCGCCAAGGCGCAAGGACTCGAACGCATCGGCGGCGCCTTCCGGCTCGGCGGCGAACACCGCCATGCCGGAGGCAACACCTGCGACGGCAATCGCGCTACCGCAAACCAGGCCACCGCCACCGATCGGCGTGATCAGCGTATCGAGCCCCAAGGTTTGCCCGAGCAGCTCCAGCGCGGCGGTTCCCTGGCCGGCGATCACCGCCGGGTCGGCGAACGGATGCACCAGTTGCGCGCCGGTATCCTGCTGCACTTGCGCCGCCATCGCCTCGCGCGCGGCCATGGTCGGCGCGCATACATGCACGTGTGCGCCATAGGCTTTGATCGCCGCGACTTTCGCCGCGACCGCGCCTTCAGGCACCACCACATGCGCGGCGACACCGCGCGTCTGCGCGGCCAGTGCCAACGCAGCGCCGTGATTGCCGGAAGAATGAGTGACGACGCCGCGCGCGGCCTGCTCCTCGCTCATCGCCCAGATCGCATTGCAGGCGCCGCGAAACTTGAAAGCCCCGGCTCGCTGAAAGTTTTCGCACTTGAAATGAAGCTCCGCACCGGTCAATTGATCCATCGACCGCGAGCGCAACACCGGAGTGACATGGGCATGCGGGGCGATGCGCGCGGCGGCGGCGAGGATGTCGGAAAACTGCGGCGGCGTTTGCGTCATGGGTTAGCCCCGAAACTCATTTGCTCGCGCGTCGATTGCCGAGCAGGCTGCTCATCGCCGAGCCTGCCACCACCAGCACAGCGCCGACATAGCCGAGCATCGTCACTTGTTCGGGCGCGATCGAGGCCGGCCAGAAAAAATACACCAGCGCGATCACGCCCAGGCTCAACAACGGCGTGGTGGCGAGGATGGCCGACACGCGCGAGGCTTCCCAGTGCGCCAGCGCTTCGGCGAACGCGCCGTAGGCGGCCAGCGTGTTGACCGCGCAATAACCCAGCAATAACCAATGCCGCCCGTCCAAGGCCAGCAATCGCGACGGGTGCGCCAGCGGCAACAGCAGAAAACTCGCCGCCACGTAAATGAACAGCAAGATCGCGGGCGAGGACAGGCGCACCAGCAATTGCTTTTGCACCAGTGCATACACCGCCCAGGCCACCGCGGCCACGACCACCAGGCCGGTGCCGAACACGTAGTCGCCCGTGGTCTGCAGCGAGTGCTTCAACTGGTCATCGAAAAAAAGAAACAACCCGACCGCGATGATGATCAGTCCGATCCATTGTCCGAGCCGGAACGACTCGCGGAATACGAAGATGCCGCCCAGTGCCATCAACAACGGCGCCAGTTGGATGATCAATTGCGCATTGCCCGGCGTGGTCTGCTGCACGCCGAGCAGATAGAACACGTAATTGCCGATCAGCATCAACGCGACCAGCGCCAGCAGATACCAGCGTTTGCGATCGAGCGCCGCGAATGTGTGCAGGCCGCCGCGCGCGCCAAGCCAGGTGAGCATGACCACCGCCGCCACCAGGAAGCGGAACCAGGTCAACGTATAAGGATCGAGTTGCTCGAGTGTTATCTTCAACGCCACCGGCAAGGTTGCCCAACAACCTGCGGTGACCAACGCGAGCAACAAGCCGAGCTTCCAGCGGCCAGAGGCCTGATGCATCCCCATGTACGATCCTGAATTTTCGCAGCCCGGCACATTAACACCGTCCGGCAGCGCGCGACAGGTTAAGCGGTAATTCACCGCTTCACACCGAGACTGCCAGCAGAGGGGTGAGCCATGAACTACCGTCACACATTGATCATTCTCGCTGCCGCGTTGGGTCTTGCGGCGTGCACGAGTTATCCATCCAGTTATTACGATCGCGATGTCTATAGCGATGGCAGCTATTACTCGCGCGGCGGTGATGGCTACGGCGATTACTACTACGCACCGCAACGCAGTTATTACGATTACCCGGGTTATTACGGGCCTTCGTACTTTTCCTATTCCTACGGCAACTGCTGGAGGTTCGGCGGCTGCTCGCCCTGGGGATTTTCCGGCTACTGGGGTCCGTATTCGCACTCGGGTTTGAGCATCTTCTACCGCCAGGGCGGCTGGTCGGGAAATTACGGTTCCTATTGGGGTCCGTATTCCAATCGCGGTTATCGGACTCCGCGACATTCCAGACCCGCGCCGCGGCCGCGCGTGATTCCTGACGACGACCGCCGCGACCATCGACGCCCTTCGCCCGACATGCGCCGTCCGAGAATGGACAGCGAAGGCTTTCAGCCAAGCCGTGAACGAAGGCTCGACCGTTCCGTGCCGACGGCCGGTTCGTATCCTGGCAACGGGATCTTCCGTGAACGCCAGTCTGTGCCCGCTGCCTTCGCGGCAGGCAACGGCAATACGCGCACGGGTGAGCACATGAATGTCAGCAGCGATCCGGCGCGCGCCGGTGCAATGCAACGAAACCGTTTCGAATCCCGGCCGCCGGTATTGCCGCCTTCACGACCGGTCGCCATGCTCGAACGCGCGGCGGATTCTTCGGATTCGGCTGCCGCGCCAAGAGCGCCCCGGCAGGCTCGGGTCCGGTTGCCGGAAAAAGGCTCCAATGCCGTTCAAGAGCAATGAGAGCAAACCCGCCGAAGGGAATCGGGCCTTCGGAAATACCCTGCAAAGAAGTCGGGCAAAGTGCTTGCGGGAGCGAACGGACGGTTGCATGCTTGCTGCACAAACTGACTTGATGCGTCGCTTTTTGACACGGGCCTGACGCATCACTGCTTGCTTGGCGCCCGGAACGGGGTCCCTGGATCCCCCCTGTTCCACTGCCCCACCGGGCGCCCGGCATCTGGCAAAGACACTGCCACCGGATTTATCCCGAATTCAGACAAAAAAAAACCGGGAGCCCTGGAGCTCCCGGTCAGCATCCCCGCCACGCGCCAGATCCGCCCCTGTTCAGTCGGATCGTCGCCCCCCGGCGATGGCCGTGGTGGGTGCGCAGAGATTAAAGCACGAATCGTGCCAACGTCATTGATCAATAGGTCAAGGTAACGGTGACCGTGTCGAGATAAGCGCCCGCTATGGGTGTGGCCTGGCTTGGAACTCTCGCGTACACCGGAACCGCCTGCATGACTCCGGTCCCCGTTCCCGGCTGTACCGTCCCGGTGGCGCCATTGCCCCAGACCTGGGTCCGGGAAATATCCCGATAGAGTTGATAACCGATCGAACCGGGTCCGCTTCCCGCCATACGCCGGTTGGCGATATTGCCGGTGGTCGTGCCGCCATCCATCGCGATGCTGTAAGCCGCGCCGCTGGTGCAGTTGATCTGCAAATTGCCCGTGCCATTGATGGCGCTGGCGAGGCTGGCGGTACTGCCGAAATTGATATCGGCCGCCGTGACGGTACAAACCGAACCCAGGGTGGTCGTGGCGATGAAATCGAATCGATGCGGGGTGGCAGTCACTAACGCGCAATCGGGATTGCTGGCGTTCACTGCATAACCGATGCGGCCTTCAGTGCGGTTGCTGCCGCTGTTGAACGCCGATTGGTAAGTGCCAGCAGGCTTGGTCTGGCCGGCGAATATCCGGCCATACATAGTTGCGGTACCGACATTGCCGGTCGGATTGACGATCGGGATATCCAGGGTGAAAGGAGGCAGGGAGCCATTGCGAACACCCCAGATCTGCGTACGCGCCGCATCCGTATAAATCTGATACTGGAGAAAGTTGCCGCCCGAGAGCATGCGCCGGTCGGTAAGGGAAATTCCGCCGCTGCCTTCCGGAATGCCCAGGCACACACGCACGGTCTGGCCAACGGCGCCCGAACAAGTGGTCGTGATCGTGCCGGTGGTGTCTTGCGTTGTCGTGGGATTACCGGCGATCAATCCGAAGTTCAAATTGCTGGCCGTGGAGGTGCATACCTGCGCCCGCCCCGTGATCGGCAGCAAGCCCAACAATAAAACGAGTGCAAGCCCGGTGATCTGACGCATCAAGGTGTGCTCCGTTCGCAGGGCAGTGGGCCGAGCCGGGTGGTGGTATCGCTTCGAATAGTCGTGGCCGGCAGGTGGTAGCGGCAAACCGTGCCGGCAATTTCTATTTGCAGGACCTTATCGGCACTGAGATCTTCCAGATAAGCCTCGCCATCGAAGCCGACCAGAACCGGTGTTCCCTCTCCGGACACGATACCGCGGCTTCCGCTCGGGACGGGCGCACCCGCGGGATCGAGCAGGCTGATCATCGCCGGACGCAACGGCACGATCGGAAACCGCACCAGTACCGCGCCATTGTCGGCGGGCGTTGCCTGTTGCTCGAGAGCGGGCAAACGGAAATTGGCGCCGAGCGCATCCGGGTCGATGGCGATGCGGTTGTTTTGCCAGCCGCGCAAATCCGGCAACAGCAAATAGCCTTGCGCGTTGGTACGACCGAACACACGGTTCTCATAAAGAATCGGCACATCAGCCACGCCGTTGCTGGTGACCACGGCAAAGGCATCGCTGATGCGCCGGCTGGCGAAGGTTTGCCCATCCATGCGGATCAAACTGCCGGCGCCCTGGAAGAAATAGCCACTGCGGCCCTGGACATGATCAGCGCCCACGGAAATCTCGCCGGAACGTCCGCGCAGATTGGCGGTGATCAGGCCGAACCCACCCTGGCGATCGCCTGCTTGCACTTCATAACCCCAACCACCGTCGTAATCGGAATTCTGGCGCAGCGACGCGACCGTCTGCGTCCTGCCATTGCCATGATCGATCGACAGGCTCAAATCGCGGTTGCGGCCCAGCGGCAGACTGAAATTCAGGCCGATGCCACTGCCAGAGCTGCGGCTGTCGAACACGCTGGCCGATACCGACAATTCGGCACCGAGGACCTGAGTCCACGACAAGCTGTTGATCTGGTCCCGGCCGCCATCATCCTGGCGCACGCGCAGCCAGGTGAAAGCCAGACTACCGCGCGGCAGCGGCTTCCAGAACGAGGCGCGATCCTGTGCACGCAGACTACCGGTGGCGAGCGCCGCATCCACGGGGCTGCCCAGGTCGCGAAAGCCCGAGTCCAATCGCTGCGATTGCAGATCCATGCCGAAATCCGGCCCGGTCCATTGGTATCCGAGTGTGCGTTGACTGCCGCTGCCGAGCCCGGTGCTGTGCGCGATGGAGGCGGTAACCACGCCCCAGCGGCCGGCTGGCGACCACACGCCGCCCAGCCCGACCAGGCGCAGATCCGGTCCGGTTTCCGCATGCGCCTGGATGGTGAAGTCGTCAGTCAATCCACGCCGCCAGCTACCGCTGAACACCAGATCGTTGCCATAGCTGTTGGAATTTCCGCCGAAGCCGGTGCGCAATGCGCCCGCCTCGAAACTGAAATCGCTCAGGCCCGGCGCCAGGCGCTGGAAATCGACATAGATGGGTACCGTCGTCTGGGTCGTGCGGCCCAGCGCATCGCGCACCAGCAAGGTGGCATCACCCGCGCCGGAGATGCGCGGAAAAGTATCGAGCACGAACGGCCCATCGTTGACCTCGGTGCCGAACTGCTGGATGTTGTTGACCAGCAACTGCACGGCCGAAGGCACCGTGGCCGCACCGGAAAAACGCGGCACCGGGAACGTGATCAAGTCCGGACGCACGCCAAAATTGCGCCGCCACTGCAAACCACCCATGCGCACCGGCCGTGTCCAGGACAACGACCCGGTGATCAAATCGCCCGCGGTCCAAGTCCACATATGCAGCGGATCGCTGTAGGTCCAGCGAGTATCGAGCCGCTCGAAGGTCTTGGCATCGCTGCCGGCGCGGCTGATGCCGGTCACTTCCAGCGCCCCGGCACGGCCGAACCAGCGCAACGCAGAGGCAACGGCAAGACTGCTGTCGCCGCCGACACTGCGTGCATAGGCGTCATAGTTGAGAAGCAGTCCAGTGTCCCGGTTCGCATGCACCGGTTCGGGCGCCCGATAGCCCAGGATCTGCTGCGGACGCAATGCGACCGGGACATTGAGCACCAGCCGCTGTTCGGCTTGCTGGTAGCGATAGGTCAATCCGGGCAGCGCATCGAGCGCCAGCAATCCTTCGGCATCGAGCACGGCTTGCTCGGGCACGACCAATCCCAATGCGCGCAATTCCTCGGGCGTCGAATACAGACGGCCATCGCGTTCGCGCAAATGGGCGATCAGGCCGGTCGGCCGGTCGCCGAAAAAAACTTCCAGGTACAACGAATGATCATCATCGCGCGCCGTATCGACCGCGCCCAGAGCGGGCAAATCCAGATCGGCCATCGAATAGGACGTCACACCAGCCGTCGTCGCCGGCGCAGGATCGGCCCATGCCACCGGCATCGCAACCAGCAACGCGAACGCTACGGCGATTGCAAGACGATGTTTAACGGGCGCGAGCGACCGGCAAGGAAACAGTTTGGCCATTGAGCTGGGATTCCAGCCGCAGATCCGCGGACAAGGAGGTGAGGCGATCCAGATCAAGCGTCCATTGCCTCTGGTTGCCGGGCAAAACGTAACCAAACAAACCACTACTCAATTCAACTGCTTTGCCTTTGCCATCGAGCAAGCGGGTCCGCCCCAACTGTGCCGCGCGTCCGCCGCTGTTTTCGCAGGTCAAGATCGCCGCGTTCAGTCGGCAACTCAAATTCGCCGAAGTGGCATCGGCCGAACGCACGAACAGCGGCAGGACAAAACGCATGCGCAAACTGACGGTGCCGGCCTTGCCTTGGACGCCGGGCAGTTCATCGACGATCAGGCGATAACTTTGATCCGGCCCTTTGGCGGCAGGACTTTGCCGTATCAGGCGAACCACTTGTTCGCCACCGGCGGCGATTTCGACAATGGGCGGGCTCAGGACAATCTGGTCGGTGGCGACCAGACGATCTTCACCGCCTTGCTGGGTCCAGGCGAACACCCGCACCTGTGCCGATACCGGTTCGTCGCCGGTATTGGACAAGGTGAGCCGGGCAGCCGCCGCCTTGGGCTGTAGCTCGACGAGTGTCGGCCGAGCCTGAAGGTGTCCTTTCGCGCTCGCGGCCGAGGCCGTGAGCAGGAAGGTCAGAGCGAGGCCGGCGAGAGCAAACGCTCGCCGGCGCACGTCAGAACGTGACCGTGGCGATGACGTCGGACGTATAGGTGCCCAGCGGCTTCGGGTTCTGGCCACCAGCGACACGGCCGTACACGTCATAGGTGTCGGCAGCGCCGGTGCTAGTGCCGCTCAGGGGAGCCGTACCGCCAGTGCCGTCGCCGAGAACGGTGGTGCGAGCCGCCGTGGTGTAGAGGTTGTAGTCGATGGTGTTGGCACCGAACGCCAGTTTGCGCTGCGCCAGCGTGCTTCCGGCGCCCGTGCCGGCATTGAACGCGACCGAGATGGGGCCAGCGCCAGTGCAGGTCACCACGATCGTGGACGACGCATCGATATTGGCTGCCAGCGTATTGACCGTGCCGAAGCTCAGATCATTGGCGACAATGGCGCAGGCATTCTCGACAGTGATCGACACCTGAAAAGTGTCCGAGGCCGTCGCAGCCTGGGTCGCAGCGGAGGGGATGCCCAAAGCGCCGACCAAGGCGAGCGCCAGGACGGAAACGCGGTTGACTACTGACATGACGGAATTTCCTTCGTGAGCAGGGATAAGAAGAATTTGTGACGTTCAACAACAAAATAGCGTGATGGGAAACTATTTTTTTGTGTGACGTAACACCGACTAGGCAACAACTATGCCAACACAGTTAACACTTTTTTTGTGATCTGCGCCACGTTTTTATGTCATTCCTCCCGTACCTTTTCGCCAAAAGCACGGACTTTCTGACACTCCACGTCACATGTAGGCCATTACAATGGCGGCATGTCTGCGACCCTTGGCTCCCACAATAATTTCGAGGTCATCGTCATCGGCGGTGGCCATGCCGGCACCGAAGCCGCACTCGCTTCGGCGCGCGCCGGTGCCAAAACATTGCTGCTGACCCACAGCATCGAGACGGTCGGGCAGATGAGTTGCAACCCGGCCATCGGCGGCATCGGCAAGGGTCATCTGGTCAAGGAGATCGATGCACTCGGCGGCGCCATGGCGCGCGCGGCCGACCGCGCCGGTATCCAGTGGCGCACGCTCAATGCCTCCAAGGGCCCCGCCGTGCGCGCCACCCGCGCCCAGGCCGACCGCGTGCTGTACAAGGCCGCGATCCGCCGCCTGGTGGAAACCCAGCCGAACCTCTCGCTGTTCCAGCAGGCGGTGGACGACATCGTGATTGAGAACGGGACGGTGCGCGGTGTGATCACCCAATCCGGACTGCGCTTCAACGCGCGCGCCGTGGTGCTGACCGCCGGTACTTTCCTGGCTGGCAAGATCCACGTCGGCTTGACCAATTATGCAGGCGGCCGTGCCGGCGATCCGCCCGCGAACACCCTGGCCCAGCGATTGCGCGAAGGCCCGTTCGTGGTCGATCGCCTGAAGACCGGGACGCCACCGCGCATCGATGGCCGCAGCATCGATTTCACCGGGCTGGCCGAGCAATGCGGCGACGACCCGATCCCGACTTTCAGTTTCGTCGGCACACGCGAGCAACATCCGCGACAGGTGTCGTGCTGGATCACCCACACCAACGAGCGCACTCACGAAATCATCCGCGGCGGCCTGGACCGCTCGCCGATGTACTCGGGCGTGATCGAAGGCATCGGCCCGCGCTATTGCCCATCGATCGAAGACAAGGTGGTGCGCTTCGCCGAAAAACTCTCGCATCAAATCTTCATCGAACCCGAAGGCCTGGACACCTACGAGATCTATCCCAACGGTATTTCCACCTCGCTACCCTTCGATGTGCAGTTGGAGCTGGTGCACTCGATCAAGGGTTTCGAGAACGCGCACATCACCCGGCCCGGCTATGCGATCGAATACGATTATTTCGATCCGCGTGGACTCAAGGCCTCGCTGGAAACCAAGTCGATCGCTGGTTTGTTCTTCGCCGGACAGATCAACGGCACCACCGGCTATGAGGAAGCTGCCGCGCAGGGTTTGATCGCAGGCCTCAACGCCGCGCGCGCCGTGCAGGAAAAACCAGCTTGGTCGCCACGCCGCGACGAGGCCTACATCGGCGTGCTGATCGACGACCTGATCACCCACGGCACCACCGAGCCTTATCGCATGTTCACCTCGCGCGCCGAGTACCGGCTGCAATTGCGCGAGGACAATGCCGACGCGCGGCTGACGCCGATCGGTCGCGAGCTGGGGCTGGTCGATGAGTCGCGCTGGGCGGCGTTCGCCGAAAAAGCCGATGCCGTCGCGGGCGAGACCGAGCGCCTGGGCAAACTCTGGGCGACGCCCAACAACGCGCTCGGCCGCGAGATCGAGCAGCACACCGGCGTGGCCCTGACCCGCGAAACCACCGCACTGGATCTGATCAAGCGGCCCGAATTCGATTACCACAAATTGATGACGGTGCCAGGACTCGGCCCCGGTGTGCAGGACGAGAAGATCGCCGAGCAGGTCGAGATCGGCGTGAAGTATTCGGGCTACCTGGAACGCCAGCGCGAGGACATCGAACGGCAGCGCCGGCACGAGCAAACCCGCTTCCCGGACGGTTTCCAGTTCCTCGGCATCCCCGGCCTGTCGGCCGAGCTGCAAGGCAAACTCAACGCGATCAAGCCCGAAACACTCGGCCAGGCGCAACGCATCCCCGGCATGACGCCTGCGGCCTTGTCGCTGTTGCTGGTGCATCTGAGCAAGCGCCGCCGCGTCGCCTGACCATGACCCTCGCCGAACGCCTGGCGGAGATGCGCCAGCGCTGGCGGACACGGCGCAATCGGATCAAGCGTTGGCTAAAGCCGCTGCCACGGCGTTCGAATATCGCCCGCTATCCGGCGATCAAATGGTTCGCCACCGCCGCGAGGAAGCGGCCTTACTTGTGGTCGTACAAACGCGAGTACGTCATGCGCGCGCTGTACGTCGGCACCGTGCTGTCGCTGATGCCGACCATGGGCGTGCAGGTGATCCTGGCCTTGCTGGCGGCGCTGGCGGTGCGGGCCAACCTCACCGTGATGGTCGCATTGCAGATGATCACCAACCCGCTGACGGCTGGGCCGATCTATTACTTCACCTACCGCGTGGGGCGCTGGTTGCTCGAAGCCCTTGGCGTGCATAGCCAGGGATTCGAGCTCGGAACCGGAGCATCGGCGCTGATCGTCGGCGGCATTGTCTGCGGCATCGCCCTGGCCCTGGTCCTGGATGCGGCCTGGCGGCTGCTGGCCTGGGAGGCGCGGGTTTTCCGCCGGCGGATGGATGCGCTGCATGCAGCGCATCACAAGGCTTCCGAAGACGCCAAGAACCAGAACCGGTTCGATAAGTAGCAGGTAGCAGTTAGGAAGTAGGAGCGACGGAAGTCGTGACAGAGCCACGAAGGCCTTGGTCCAGGGCGGCATGGCACTCAATGGCGAGTGTCACAAGCCTGGTCGCGACTTCCGTCGCTCCTGCGGACCGTTCCCTGGCCGGCGCCATTCCCAGTGGTACGGAAAACGGTCTTGTATTAATGTGTTCTTTACATCCGGCGGCCCAATCCCGCCGGAGTGGGCCGCCAACGGTTTGGGAGGGGATGCGAACGCGCCGAAGTCTCCCGGCGCGTCCGCAGTTTCCAAGCGCTACGGTCTGAAACAATCACCCGTCCTCAGGAGTTTCTTTATGCCCCGTATCAATATTCTTGCCGGTGCGCTCGCGCTTGCGCTCGGTGGTGCTACCGCCGCCCAGGCGCAACAGTTCTCCAGTGTCATTACCATCGGCGATAGCCTGAGTGACGCCGGCAATGTGGCCGCGGTCCAGCATTTGCCGCCCGGCAACAGCTTCACCACCAATCCCGATCCGGTCGCCGCGCAAGTGATTGCCTCGGCGTTCGGATTCAATCAAACCAACTCCCTGGCCGGCGGCAGCAACTTCGCCTTCGGCGGCGCCTGCGTGCGCGCCAATGGCCCGACATTCACCTGCGGCCTGTCGCCGGGAAGCTTCTCGCTGACCACCCAGCTCACCGGCTATCTGGCAGCCAACGGCGGCCACGCCGATGGCCATGCGCTCTACACCATGTGGGGCGGCGCCAACGACATCTTCACCGCCGCCGCCAATCCGGCGACCGCGCAGGTCAACACCGGCATTTCCGCCGGCACGATGGTGGGCCTGATCGGTACATTGCAAGCGGCCGGCGCCAAGACCATCGTGGCTTTCAATCTGCCCGACATCGGCCAGGCACCGCAGTTTCGCGGTACGGCTTCGGCGGCCTCGGTCACGGGTCTCGTGACCGTGTACAACGGTGTCTTCAATGACGGGCTGGCAACGTTCGGCGACGGCATCGTGCCGATCAACACTTTCGCCCTGCTCAATGAAGTCATCGGCAATCCGGGCTTGTATGGATTCACCAATGTCACCGGCATCGCCTGCGGTCCGGGCGCGCCTGGCGTGGTGACCTCGGTGGCCTGCGGCCCGGCCGGTTCCGGCCTGCCGTTCACCTATGCGGCCGGCACCAACCAAACCTTCCTGTTCGCCGATGGCGTGCATCCGACCGGCGGCACCCACGCCATGCTCGCCAGCGTCGTGGTCAACACGCTGCAGGCCCCCGGCCAGATTTCCCTGGCGGGCGAAGTGCCGCTGCAGGTATACGAAGACCATAGCGCGGTGATCAACAACCAGATCTTCCAGATGCGCGGGACGGACCGGGCCGAAGGCGACACGCGCGGCTTCGCCAACATCCAGTTCGGCGATCAGGACTACGACGCCAGCATCAACACCCAGGCGCTCAGCAGCAATCTGTTCACCGCCAGCTTCGGCTTCGACTATCGCTACAGCGAGCGCTTCGACTTCGGCGCGGCCATCAGCCTGGGCGTTTCCAACGGCGATTCCAATCTGGGCAGCATCGACGGCAGGGAAGCCCTGGCCTCGGTGTACGGCGTGCTGAAATTCGGTCACGGCGGCTACCTCAACGCCATCCTCTCCGGCGGCAGCAACACGCTCGACATCGATCGCAATATCCAGCTTGGCGCCACCACCCGCAAAGAAACGGGCAACACCAGCGCCTCGCATACCGGCGCCGAACTCGGCGGCGGTTATGTGTTCGGCGCCGGCAGCGTCAAGCATGGTCCGTTCGCCAGCGTCACCTATCAGCGAATCAATGTCGGCGGCTATGCCGAAGATGCACTCGACAGCACGGCGATGAACTTCGATGGCTTCGAGCGGCAATCGCTGATCGGCCGGTTCGGCTATCAGATCGAGGGTCAGTTCGACATGGGCGGACGCAGCGTGCAGCCCTATGGCCGCGTTGCTTATGCCGACGAGGACCGGGACAACATCACTTCGGTTCGCGCCGGTTCCAACACCATGAACGGCCACTTCGTCCTGCCCGGCTTCATTCCCACGAAAAACTGGGTCGAAGCCGATCTGGGCGTCAATGTCGTCGTCAACGACAGCACCCAGGTTTCCGTCAGCTATCGCGGACACCTCAGCGACGACACGCAGGATCGCAACTCCCTCAACCTCGGTTTCCGCATGAGCTTCTGATGGTTTGATCGGATGCAGAAAAACGAAAACGCCGCCTTCGGGCGGCGTTTTTCATTTCGGCCCGCGAGCCGGCCATCGCGATTTCCCGGAGACATTGCCGCGCGGAATCGCGTCGGATGTTTTCAAATTCCATCAGTGCGGCGATCGGCACAAGCGCACGGATGCAACAGCTTCAACGGTGCTGCAAACAACGCACTATCGCGATCATTTTTCCTTGCGCCAGTTCAGCGAACCAGCGGTTTCCTCGCCCGATTCCAGCGCGACGTTGAATCCATGCGCCATCAAGTATTTCAACGTGATCAATTGCCCGGTGCCGAGCAACGAAACACCATAGCTGACGAACAATCGCGGCGAGATTTGCTTGCCGATCGACAGCGCGGAGCCGCCCAGCGCGCGCGACTCGGTCACACCGGCCTGATCGAGCCCCAGCCGCGCGCCGATCTGTTGCGCCAGTAAATTGCTTCCGGCGCCCAGGGCCATCGCACTGGCGCTCAGGCGCTGGCTGTCGGCGGCGCTGGCGGTATTGAGCGGCCGTCCGAGCACCAGCCAGGACAAGGCCTCGGTGCTGTCCATCGCCGGGGTCGAAGTCACTGTCGTCTGCGGCGCCAGAGCGGTACCGCGCACTCGCACGCCAACGGTGACTTCCTCGAACTCGCGCTCTGCGACGATATCCAGCGCCGGATTGTCGTAGGCCGAATCGACATAGCTCAGCCGTCCGCGCTTGATCTGCAGGACGCGGCCATAAGCCGAGTACTTGCCCGCCACCTCCAGCGTGCCGGTCGCCTGCGATGCACGCCCGGGCCGGTCGCGCACATGCAAGGCGCCGCCGAGTGTGCCATCGAGACCAAAACCCTTGAGCCGCACCGCATCGCCCAAGCGCAAATCGATATCGGTATCGACCGCGAACACGCTGCGCGGCGCCGATTCGCGCGGATCGAGCACGATCACATCGGGCGAGGGCGAGACACCGCTGTCGAGCCGTTCCAGATCGATCCGCGCGGCCGGCACCATCACCGCACCGCGAATCTGCAATCTGTCCTCGGCATAGTGCAAGCGCAAGTCCGGACTGAACTGCGCTTGCAGCTCGGGCGTGTCGGCGACGGTGATGTTTTCGCCGCGCAAGGTCAGCTCCAACGGTGTGTCGGCATCGGCCAGATCGAGTGTGCCCTGCACGCGCAACTGGCCTTTGCCGGAACGAACCTGGCCGCTGAGCCGGGTTTGTCCGCCGGGCTCGCCATGCAAGACAAAATCGCCCTCACGCAATTGCACACCGAGCGCGGGTAATTCACCGGAAAAATCGCTCAGTCGCGCCTCGCCGCTGATCGACGGCGCCGCCAAGCGGCCACTCAGCGTCAACGCACCATCCAGGCGCCCGTGTGGATCGGCGAGATCTGACGAGAGCAATTCCATCCAGGTCAACCGCCGCACATCCAGATGCAATTGGCCTTGCACAACGGCAGCGTCAGACAGTCCCGCCTGCAGATGTCCCGACACGCTACCTGCATCGGGCAATTGCGCGGCAAGATCGAGCGTCCATTGTTCGCCAAGCAATCGGGCATCGATGCGCAGGTCGTGATAGTCGAGCACATCGCGCGGCGATTGCGGGTCCACGCGCAAACCGCCGCGCGCCGAACGCAGATTCACGCTGCCATTCCACGGACCGTTGCCTGTGCGGGCGAGACTTCCATCGAGTTCGAGTTCGCCGAACGCTTGAAATTGCGGCGCACGCGAGGCCAGCCATGGCTGCATCAGGCTCAATGGCAAGCGCCGCGCCTGGAATGTTCCTTGCGTGCCACTGGCCTGCACGCAGAATTCGCCACCGGGCGCGCTGGCTTGAAGACAACTGCGATCGAGTTCGACCCTGCCGCGCCGGTAGCGATAAACCGCCGCTGCACCCAGGGTCCACGCGGGGCCGTACTTGGGCGCAAGGCGCAAGGTTTCGATGCGCCCTTGCCACATCGACGCATGACTGATCGACGCATGGCTGGCGGCATCGAGCGCCACCTCCAGTTCGCCGGGTTGACCCGCCAATTGCGCGTGTGCGCGCAGTTGGGTCACATTGCCGGTGATATCGAGCGTGGCGCGTTCGAAATTTTCGCCCATCGCCTGCATGCCTTGCGCATTCACTTCAAGCCGGCCGGCGCGCGGGCTCGCGGGTAGTTCGCCATGCGCATCGAGCCGGGCGATTTTCGTCTCGCCCCAACGCAGCCCGTGGCCGCGCAGTGCGGCGCGATAGGCGGGCAACGCCTGCGTTCCGCGCACGGCGATGTTTCCTTCCAGGCGGCCGGCAGCATCGGGCCAGACATCGGCCAGATCCAGCGGCGCGAATTGCGCTCGCAGCTCCAGCGTCTGACCAAAGCGGCCATTGCCGGTGATACGACTGTGGCCGATGCGCAGAGCCAGATCGCCTTCGCCGGAATTGCCATCCCAGCGAACCGATGCACCGCCTTGCAACGCGCGCTGACGCAGCGTGCCGCGCAGATCGGCCAGACGCGCCTGTCCGCGCCATTGGCCTGCAGCATCAAGTTCACCATCGACATCGATCTGGCCGCTGACCGCGCCGGGAAAATCGGGGAAGAAATATCCGGGATCGAAACCCGACAACTTCGCCTGCAGCGCCGCGCCCATTCGCGGGTTCCAGTGCAACTCGCCACGGCCTTGCAATTTGCCGTTGGGCGTCGTCGCCGTGAAAGCATCGAGCAGCATATGTTCGGCATTGCCACGACCCTTCAACATGACCGTCGCTTGTTGATTGCCGCGCCGGAACATGGCGTCGCCATCGAGCGTCCAGTTCTGCCACTGGCCCTGCATTCGCGCCTGGCCGCGCGCGATCACGACTGGCGTTTGCGCGGTGACCGTTTGCGGGGAGAGTTTCAGCGCCGGACTGCTGGCGCGCAGATCGAACCGTGGCCGCTCGCCTTCCAGCGCCAATGTGCCGACGATGTTCATCGGTCCTTGTTCGAGCGACAGCGTCAGCGGTTCGAGCGTGATCACGCCCTGCTCGAGCCGCACGCGCGAAGGCGCAATGCCCAGCAACAAATCGCCGCGCGCGAATTTCCCCTGCAACGTCGCCGCGCCGCCCACGCCGGTCGCATGCAGATCGAAAATATAAGCTTGGTCGGATGGCAGACCGAGTTGTTCGATCATCAACGACTCGGACTTGGCATCCAGGCGCCATTGCGGCTCGCTCCGGCCTTGAGTCAGATGCAATTGCATCGACAACGGTGCCGGCGCCGCACCGTTGAGCGAGAGACGAAAATCATCGAGCGTTCCCTCGGCCTTGAACTGCGCCTTTGCCGCAGGCGTGGCTTCGAACGCGGGAAATTCCAACTGCCCATCGAGCGCAGTGCGAAAATCATCGCGTGGACGATAACTACCGGCCAGCCGCAATCGGCCGCGATCGCTGGTCGCGGTGATATTCGTCAATTGCAATGCGCCGTCTTCGAGCGTGAACCCGCCATCGGCACTGGCGATGTTCACCAGCGGCTCGTTCTCGCGGAAAACCTGAAAATCGCGAACCCGAAGTTTCGTTACCGCCACGGTGAGTGGCATCTCCAAACGCGGCAATACTTCCGGCCAGCGCGGCAGTTCCAGCGGTTTGTCATCCAGCGGCAAGCGCAAGACAGCGCGCTGCACATCCAGCGTGCGGATATCGAGCCGGCCCGACAGCAACGGCCACAGTCCGTGATCCACACGCAAATGCTCGATGTCCAGGCGCTTGCCTTCATACGTAAAGTGAATGCCGTCGATCCGCAACGGTCCCGACAACGTGCCCTCGATCCGGTCCCAGTGCAGCGTCGCCTCGCTCGGCAACATCGCCACGACCCGCGCCAGCAGCCAATCGCGGCCGCCTTCGCTGCGCACCAGCCAGACCGCCAACAACATGCTCAAGCCCAGCGCGAATGCGCTCAGCGTCAATGTCCAACGCAGCGGGCGCGCACGCTTCACAGGTCCGGCCCGATGCTGATGTGCAAGCGCAAGTTCTGCCCCGGATTGCTCACGCCGTGCGCGATATCCACGCGCAGCAGGCCGACTGGCGAGCGCCAGCGCAGACCGGCGCCGACACCCAACTGCGCGCGGAACTTTTGATTGAACGCATCGCCGGCATCTACAAACACCGCCGCGCCCCAGGATGGCGTGAACATTCTTTCCAGCTCGCTGCTGAACACCAGCAAGTGCCTGCCGCCGAACACCGCCGAACCGACGCGCTCGCCGATCTCCTTGTAACCATAACCGCGCACGCTTTTGTCGCCGCCCGCGTAAAAACGCATCGACGGCGGAAAATCGGAAAAGTGATCGCTGACCGTCGTACCCAGTTCCGTGCGCAGCAACAACCGATTGCGTTCGCCCAAGCCACGAATGTAGTGGCCCTCGGCGCGCAATTGCAGAAAATCGACATCCGAGCCGATCGCCCTCGACCCGCTACGCAATTCCAATGTCACACCGAGCGCGCGGCGGGGAAAGTTCACATCATCGAGCTGCTTCCACTGCCCGGACAAGGACGGATAGACCAACGTGGAATAACCCAGGTCGTCCTTGCCGGGCGTGTCGAAACGCTCGCGTTTGAGATTCACGCCGGCCAGCAGATTCCAATCATGCCAGCGTCCGCTGCGGGTCACGGCCAGGTCAAAGTGCTGGCTGGTGACATCCTGGATTTGTTCCTCGTGCAAGCTGGCGGCGAAACCATACCAACCTTGCAGGTGGTCGAAGGCCGGCACACGGTACTGCGTGATGACGTCGCTCTTGAACTGGGCGAAATTGGTATCGACCAACATTTTATGGCCGGCGTTGTTGAGCCAGCGCCGCTCCACGCGCGCCGCAACACCCGGACCGCTGTCGGTGCCGTAACGAAGGCCGGCGTTGTAGATGCTGCGCTTGGCTGGCACCAGCAACACCTCGATCGGCGTTTGCTGATCCTGCGCTTTTTCCGACTCGGGCTGCACGTTGACCGCGCCGAAATAATCCAGATCCAGCAAGGCTTGTTGCAGGGCCAGCAGTTTCGATTGGTCGTACGATTCGCCGATTTGCCACGGCACCAGCGGGTCGAGCAGGCCGGGGCGAAACTGCGAGCCGGAAAAATGCACCGCGCCCAATGCATAACGCGCGCCGCTGTTCCAATCCAGTGCGATATCGGCGGCATGTTCGGCGCGCGTGACCTGCACGCGATGCGTGCCGAGTTCGGCATCGAAATAGCCGTGCCCGTTGAGCACGCGGCTGATGCCATTCTTGCTGGCCTCGTAAGCGGCATGATGGAACGGCTCGCCGGAACGCGGCTCGAAACCGTCGATGCGCGCGGTGACAGCAGCATCGTGTTCGGCCGGGCCATGCATCGCCACCTCGAGTTGACGCACGCGCACCGGCTCGCCGGGTTTTATCCGCAGATGCAGCGTGACCGACTCGCCGTTGCGAATGACTTCCGGGGTTACTTCGGCGTCGTAATAACCGTATGGCTCCAGGCCTTGCTGCACTTCGCGCGGCGCGGCACGCAACAGGTAGGCGAGGCGATTCTCACTCAGGTCGCCGCGCTGCTCCGGCGTGAGTCGTTCGATGGAAAGTTGCGCGCGCACGTTGTCGGCAAGCTCGCCTTCGATGCCCTGAAGTTCGACTGATTGCAATTGCAAAGCACTGGCGGCCGGTGACAGGCCGACAAGGCTCAAACACAAGATGCAGATCGCGGTACGGACAGGCATCGGCCCAGTGTAAGCGAGCCCGAATGAATGAACCGAGTGGAAGCCGCCAAGGGCCGCGGCGAACGACGCACGCGGCCGTGGCGCGAGTCCTCTCGGCAACGATCAATTGCCCGAAAGCTGTTCCACCGCCGCGACGGCGGCGAAACGATCGGCCAGGCGCTTGAGCAAGGCCAGGCGATTGCCGCGCACGGCGATGTTTTCATCCATCACCATCACACCATCGAAAAACGCATCGACCGGCGCCTGCAATTGCGCCAGTCGCTTGAGCACACCGACGTAATCGCGGCTGGCCAGCAGCGGATCGGTCGCATTCACGGCCGACTCGACCGCTGCATTCAAATGGCGCTCGGCGTCTTCGCTGAGCAAAGCGGCATCCACGCCATCGGGAATCGCGCCATCGGCTTTCTTGAGGATATTGCGGATGCGCTTGTTGGCCGCGGCCAGTGCTTCGGCTTCGGGCAGTTTGGCGAACTCGCCAATGGCCTTGAGGCGATGATCGAAGTCGAGCAGCGAGGCTGGTTTCAGGTCGGCGACCGCGTTGAACTGCTGCGTGGGCACGCCTTGGTCGGCATAGTAGCTGCGGAGGCGGTCGAGGATGAAGTCGAATGCTTCCTCTGGACTCGATGCGTTCGAACCGCCGGTACCGAGTTCGACATACATGGCAAAAGGCGGTACTCGTTCACTGGTTGATAGAGTCAACTTCCGACTTAACTCTTCCGGTAGCTCAGGTGTCGCGTTCTTCGCGGGTATTTGTGCTTTAAGGAGTGCCACTCTCGCAAGCCCGAACGACCCTGATAGGAAGTAGAGCAAATCGATCTCAAGACTGGCTTCTACCAAAGTACGCGCCAACCCCAACGCATTCCTCCGCAACGCAAACGGATCCTTGTTGCCGGTCGGCTTCAAGCCCGCAGCAAAACCACCCGCCAAGGTATCGAGACGCTCGGCGATCGCCAGCACTTGCCCCAGCTTCGAGGGCGCGATCGCATCGCTGGCAAAGCGCGGCATGTACGCCTCGTCGATCGCGTTGGCGACTTCCGACGGCTCGTTCTCGATCGCGGCGTAGTAACGTCCGGCGATGCCCTGCAACTCGGGGAACTCATTGACAAGACGTGATTGCAGATCGGCTTTCGACAGCTCGGCCGCACGCCGCGCGAGTTTCGGATCGACACTGACTTCGCCGGCAATCGCTTCGGCCAGTGCCGCCACGCGCGCAACCTTGTCGGCGACCGTGCCGAGTTTGGTCTGGTAGGTGACGGTTTTCAGGCCTTCGTTCATCGACGCCAGGCCTTGCTTCTTGTCTTCGACGAAGAAGAACTTGGCATCGGCGAAGCGCGGGCGGATCACCCGCTCGTAGCCTTTGCGGACTTCGCTCTCGTCCTTGCTCTCGATGTTGGCGATGCCGATGAAGCGCTCGCTGAGCTTGCCCGTACTATCGAGCACCGGGAAGAATTTCTGGTTGGTCTCCATCGTCGCGATCAGCGCTTCCTGCGGCACCGCGAGGAATTCGTGCTCGAAGCTGCAGGCGATCGCCTTCGGCCATTCGGTGAGGCCGTTGACCTCTTCGAGGATGCCCTCGTCGATGCGCGCCGTGCCGCCAGAAGCCTTCGCCGCCGTCTCGACCTCGTGCACGATGCGCACGCGGCGCTCGTCGGGATCGACCAGCACTTTCGCGCCGCGCAACGCTTCGACGTAATCACCAGGCGCGCCGATCCAGACCGGCTTGTCGTGCATGAAACGATGGCCGCGGCTCATGCGGTCGCTGCGGATGCCGAGCACTTCGGCGTTCACCACGTCCAATCCCAACAGCAGCACCAGCCAATGCATCGGCCGGGCGAAGCCATATTCGTGTGCGCCCCAGCGCATCGGCTTGGGGATCGGCATCGCGGCGATCGCCTCAGCAATGATCTCCGGCAGCAAGGTTGCAGTCGCCGCGCCTGGCGTCACCGCGCGATGGACGAAACGCTCGCCCTTGTTGTCGCGGGTTTTCTCAAGCTGCGTCCACTCCACGCCGGCCTTGGCGGCAAAGCCTTGCAAAGCCTTGGTCGGCTGGCCGTTGGCATCGAGCGCGATGTTCAGATACGGGCCGAGCACTTCGGATTTTTGTTCGGGCTGTTCGATCGCGATGCCCGGCAGTTGCACCGCCAGGCGGCGCGGCGTGTACAAGGGCTTGGCCTGGCCGCGTTCGATGGCGATGCCGCGCTTTTGCAGCGCGTCGATCACGCCATCGAAAAATGCCTGCGCCAGGATCGGCAGTGCCTTGACCGGCAGCTCTTCGGTGCCCAGTTCGATCAGTAGAGGTTGCATGTCACTCATCGCGAGATTTCTTTTTGTCATCGGCGTTCTTTTGCAGCAATACCAATCCGGTGATCGGCGCGAAGAACAGGCCCGCGAAGAACCAGCGCCACGAACTGCGGCCACTGGTTTGCGCCCAATAGGCGCAGAAGATCGCAAACAGGAAAAACACCATGCCGGTGGTGGCGAAATTGGCATCGGTCATCGTGCAGTCAACCGCCTTGCCATCGGCCAGTGTGCAGGTCATTGCAGACGTCATCACGCCGCTTCCTTGCTGGCTGTTATTTTCAGGCCCGGGAAGCCGAGTTTCTCGCGCTGCGCGAAATACGCCTCGGCCACGCCCTGGGCGATGCGGCGCACGCGCAGGATGTAGCGCTGGCGTTCGGTGACCGAGATCGCGCGGCGCGCGTCGAGCAGATTGAACGAATGCGATGCCTTGCAGACCTGGTCATACGCGGGCAGCGGCAGACCGAGTTCGATCAGTTTCAATGCTTCGGCCTCGCAGGCATCGAAGCGGTGGAACAACTCGGCCACGTCGGCATGCTCGAAGTTGTAGGCCGACTGCTCGACCTCGTTCTGGTGATAGACATCGCGGTAGGTCACCGGCGTACCGTCCGGGCCGTAGGTCCAGACCAGATCGAACACGTTGTCGACATTCTGCAGATACATGCACAGGCGCTCGAGACCGTAAGTGATCTCGCCGAGCACCGGTTTGCACTCGATACCGCCGGCCTGTTGGAAGTAAGTAAACTGGGTCACTTCCATGCCGTTGAGCCAGACTTCCCAGCCCAGGCCCCAGGCGCCGAGCGTCGGCGATTCCCAGTTGTCCTCGACCAGGCGCAGGTCATGCACCAGCGGATCGACGCCTAGCGCCTTGAGCGAGTTGAAATACAACTCGACGATATTGTCCGGCGAAGGCTTCATCGCCACCTGATACTGGTAATAGCGTTGCAGGCGATTGGGATTTTCGCCGTAGCGGCCATCGGTGGGACGGCGGCAAGGCTGCACGTAGGCGGCATTCCAGGGCTCGGGACCGAGCGCGCGCAGGAAGGTGGCCGGATGGAAAGTGCCGGCGCCGACCTCCAGGTCGAGCGGCTGGACCAGCACGCAGCCTTGGGCGGCCCAGTACTGGTTGAGCCCGAGGATGAGCTCCTGGAATGTGGGTGCGGTCATGATGAAAACCGTGCAAGGTCAATGGTGGGTCAGCCAATGCGATGAGGCATTGCCTGACAGACTGTTTTCTACGGCCTGCTAGTATAGCCGGGTACTGTATTCACTCTCGTTGTGCACCCGATGAAACCCTTCCTGATTCTGGAAACCGGCCGTCCGATCAATCCGCTACGCCGTCATGGCAGCTTCGGACATTGGATTCGCGTCGCGGCCGGGTTGCCCCGGCAGCAAGTACGTTATTGCCAGGTAGCCCAGGACGAGCCCTTGCCCGATATCGGGGACATCGCCGGTGTGCTGATCACCGGTTCGGGCGCGATGGTGAGCGACCGCGAAACCTGGAGCGAGCGCTGCGCCGGTTGGCTGCATGACGCCGCCGAAGCGGGCAAGCCTCTTTTCGGCATCTGCTACGGACACCAATTGTTGGCGCACGCCCTGGGCGGCACGGTGAATTACAACCCGCGCGGCCGGGAGATGGGCACAGTCTCGGTGCAGCTTCACGATCCGGCCGGCCACGACCCCTTGTTCGCCGGCTTGCCGGGTGAATTCGATGCCCACGCCACCCATTTGCAAACCGTGCTCACGCCGCCCTCGGGCGCGGACGTGCTGGCGCGCTCGGACAAGGACGATTGCCAGGCATTCCGCTGGCGGGAAAACGTCTGGGGCGTGCAGTTCCATCCTGAATTCAACACCCACATGATGCGCGGCTACATCCACGCGCGGCGTGAGGCCTTGCACAACGAGGGCGCCTGTCATCGCCTGCTGATGCGCGCGGTGAAACCCGCGCCGCTGGCGCGGCGGGTGCTCAAACGCTTCATCGCCCAGGCACGCAAACTTGGCTGAACGCATAGGGGAAACCGCATGACTTTTCGCAAAGTGAGCGCCGGCCGCGGCGCCGGTTGGATCGTCGATGGATTGGCCGTGTTCAAGGACAATCCCGGAAGTTTCCTCAGCGCCTGCCTGATTGTGGGCGTGCTTGCGTCATTGCCTGTGATCGGCGCATTGATGGGGCTGATCGGCGTGTTCTTCTACGGCGGGCTGGTCAACGCCCTGCACACACAGGCCAATGGCGGTACGCCACAGGCAGGCCAGATTTTCGATGGTTTCCGACGCCCTGGCGCCGTTGGCCGATTACTGCCTATCGCGTTGCTCAATATCGCCCTGGCGATTGTCGCCGTGATCATTTTGGTGGCGGCCATGGGCCCGCTATTGATGGAGTTGATGCAGCAAGGCGCAGAGGCCAAGCCCACTCCGGAGCAAATCCTGGCATTACTGCCCAGATTGGGAACCGTTTTGCTGATTCTGGTTCCGGCAGGCATCTTCGTCAGTTGGGTCACCATACTTTCGGTGCCGCGCGCGATGCTCGATGAGGTTTCGGGCGGTGCGGCGATGCGTGAGGCGGTATCGGCGCTGTTCGCCAATTTCGGCGCATTGGTGGTGAATTTCCTGTGCCTGGTCGCGATCGGCATCGTCATGGTGTTGGTCCTGATGATTCCGGTCATGCTGATCAATGTCGTCGCCGCCAAGAACTCTGCCTTGGCTACGCTGTTGCAGATCCCGGCATTCGCCATTTTCACCGGCCTGATTTATGCCCTCTACAGCAGCGTGATGTACCAGGCGTGGCGGGAATTGTTCGCCAGCGATCAGGCATCACCACCGCCGTTTTCGCATGTCGAGCTGTAAGCCGTGATGCGTCGGCGGTTGTGCTTACAAACCGCCGAGCGTCGCCAATGCCGAACCGAGCATCGCTGAAATAACCACCGTCACCAGCAACAGCAGTAATCCCTGCAAGCCGATCACCAGCCAGCCCCAGGGCGGCATGCCGGACTTCGCGGGATCGGCATTGTCCACATAAGTGCCGGCCACGTAGTCGTGCAGGGCGCGTTTTTCCGGTGTCCATGCCGCCAGCGCATGACCGAGATTGAGCGTGAGCCAGGACAAGACCCCAGCTAAAAAACGCGCGGCGGCCCGCATCGGACCGATCCGCGCGCCTCGGCGATCGGTCACCTTGATGCCCGCCAGCCGCTTGCCCAGCGTCGCCTGCCACGACGAGCACTCCATGCCGATGAAGTACACCGCGGCAATGAGCACGGTGGCGATCACGGAAAATTCCAGCGTCTGGACCAGCATCGAGATCATCTGCGCCAGCATCTGCGACGGATCGGGAATCACGCCCTGTCCGATGCCAGCGGTTTGTTGTTGAAGCAGAGTTTCCAGATCCACCTGGCCGGATTTGGCCGGGATCAGCAGTGTAACGATCTGCACGAGCACCGAGATCAGCGCGATATCGATGCTGTAGGCCAGATAACGCTTCCAGAATCCCGCGGGAGAATGACTGCTCGTGCCGGTCGCGCTCATTCCGCCGGCACTTGCTCCCGGCGCCGGGCGATAAGTCGCGCGGCGATCACCCCGATCTCATACAGCACCATCATCGGCACGGCGAGCATCAATTGCGAGATCGCATCCGGCGGCGTGATCACTGCGGCCAGGATGAAAATACCCACGACCACATAACCGCGTGCCTGCTTGAGTTGATCGGGCGTCACCAGACCAAGCAATACCAGGACCACAACGGCCACCGGCAATTCGAAACTGGCGCCGAAGGCCAGAAACAGGATCAACACGAAATCCAGGTAGCGGCTGATGTCGGTCATCATGGTCACGCCGACCGGAGTGACCTTGGTCAGGAATCCGAACACCATCGGCAATACCAGGTAATAGGCGAACGCGCAGCCGCTGTAGAACAGCAGTACCGTCGTTACCAGCAAGGGTCGCGCGAGGCGCTTCTCATTGCGATACAAACCCGGTGCGACGAAGGCCCAGGCCTGATAGAGCAATATCGGCATCGACACCATCAAGGCGACGAAGAAGGTCAGCTTAAGAGGCGTGAAAAAGGGCGAGGCCACTTCGATGGCCACCAGCGGACTACCGGCCGGCAGTTTGGCCAACAACGGCTGCGCCAACCAGGAATAAATGCGATTGGCAAACGGCAGCAAGGCAACGAACACCACCAGCAGCGCCATCACACCCCGCATCAGGCGTTTGCGCAATTCGATCAGATGCCCGATCAGGCTTTCTTCTTGTAATTCGCCGGCTTCGTTCATGGCTGGCTCGCCGGTGGTGCGGGATGCGTTTCGGACTCGCTGGCTGCCGCGCCAGCACTGTCATGGCCGATGGCCTCGGGTGCGGATTCAGGCGCAGGCACCGATGAATCGGCCACGATCTCGCCCGCTTGTTCCTGCGAAGGCTCGACCGCGGCCTTGGCCGCGTCCTGCACCTCGCTCACGGCCGCGTTGGCTTTCATGTTCATTTCCAACAAGGCCGCACGGGCCTGATCGGCGGAACGCTGGATGTCCTCGATCGGAGTGATGAAAGTGCGGCGCAATTCATCAGCGGAGATTTCGCTTTCAAGCTCCGCCTTGACCGAATTCCATTGCCCCCTGATCTTGCGCGCCCACAGGCCGGCGAAGCGCGCGGCCTTGGGCAAGCGTTCGGGGCCGAGCACAACCAAGGCCACGATAGCGATCACCACTATCTCGCTGAAACCAACATCAAACATAGCCAATCCAGCCTTTTCAGTCAGGCCGTCTTGTCATCGTCGGGTTTGCTTTCGTCGCTGCTGAGCTTTTTCTTCGCGTCGGCTGCCGGCGTCTCGTCACCGCTCAGACCTTTCTTGAAGCCTTTGAAGGCATCGCCCAAGTCCTTGCCGATGTTCGGCAACCGCTTGGTGCCGAAGATCAAGACGATGATCACCAACACGATGATCCAATGAATAAGACTCATACCACCCATCGTTGTTTCTCCCCAAAAACAGACTGACTGCCACTATAGCGCACACTCATAACCTTACCTACAGACCTTTGGCGACTATTTATTTGATGGTGCTCTCTTCGACGCGGTCGCGGAAATTCACCATGGCGTCGGACCCTGAACCGGCACGGCCTTCGAAAATCGCCCGGGGCGTGCTGCCCTTGCCGTAAACGGCCTGGTTGGCCTTGTGATCGATCCACAGGCTGGTGCCATCGAGCGAGACGCCGGCAAACAGGCCGCGCGCGCGGGAATAACTGAATATCTCGGCCTTGAGTTGTTCATCGGTGCTGGCCTGGGCGCTACGCCCGACCGGCCCGGCAGCCACGCTGGCGTCGCCGCCCAGAGTGAATTTGCCGTTGACGATCGAATCCACGCCGCGCGAACTGCGGAAAACCAGGATCACGTCCGCCGACTGCACACCGGCCTGGAATCCGAAGCTACCGCCGGCCAGCGTGATGAAGCTCGGGCTCGACCAGGTTCCATCCGGCCGGCGCACCGTGATCAGGCCGCGGCCGCCGCGGCCGCCGATCACGAAACCGGCCTTGACCACATCCGGAATCACCGCGATGGCCTGCGCTTCCTGCAACAGGTTCAAGGGTACCGATTGTTCCGGGATACGCAGGATCTCGCTCAATACCCGGCTGGCGTTGTTGGCTCGGTCGTCTTCTTTTTTTCCAGCCGACGCGGGCAGGGCGATGGCCAGCAGCAACAGGGCAAGCACAGGGGTCAGGATGCGAGGCATGGGCTTTCTCCGTGGAAATTGTGGGCAGTATGGCCCCGCGATATGAATCGGGCATGAGCTCGAACACGCGTTTGGATGATAATTCGAGCTTCCGGCCCTGGAATAGTTCCCATGAGTCCACGCTTCCGCGATGGCGTGTCCGTCACACCCGCGCCACGAACGGCATTGCTGCTGGTCAATCTCGGCACTCCCGAGGCGGCCACGCCGCGCGCGGTGCGCCGTTACCTGGCGCAGTTCCTGCACGATTACCGCGTGGTCGATCTGAGCCGCTGGCTGTGGTGCCCGATTTTGCACGGCATCATCCTGCCGCTGCGCGCGCGCCGGGTGGCGAAAAACTACGCCAGTATCTGGATGGCCGAAGGCTCGCCGCTATCGGTTTACAGTCACGAACTCACCCTGGCCCTGCAAGCGCAGATGCCCGAGTTCGAAGTGCGGTTGGCGATGCGCTATGGCCAGCCATCGGTGCCTGCGGTCCTGCGCGATTTGCAGCGCGGCGGCCTGCAACGGCTGATCGTGCTGCCGCTGTATCCGCAGTATTCGGCCAGCACCGTGGCCTCGGTGCACGATGCGGTGATGGCCGAGTTGTCCACCTGGCGCTTGCTGCCAGAGCTGCGCCTGATCAACGACTACCATCTCGACGATTCCTGGCTCGACGCGCTTGAAGCGAGCGTGCGCACGCATTGGGATTTGCATGGCCGCGGCGAAAAACTGCTGATTTCCTTCCATGGCATTCCACAGCGTTTCGCCAAGGCCGGCGATCCGTATCCGCGGCAATGCCAGGCCGGCGCGGAACGGTTGGCGGCGCGCTTGGGCCTGAGTACCGGGCAATGGCAGATGACCTATCAATCTCGATTCGGCCGCGAACCCTGGCTGCAGCCGTTCACCGACCGCACTTTGCAAACCCTGGCCGGCGAAGGCATCAAGACCGTGGACATGATCTGCCCGGGCTTCGCCGTCGATTGCCTGGAAACACTGGAAGAAAACCTCGTGCAAAACCATCGATTGTTCCAGCGCGCAGGAGGTGGCGAGCTGCGCTACATCCCCGCGCTCAACGCCTCGCCCGGCCACGTCGCGGCGCTGGCCGCACTGGCCCGCAAGCACGCACAGGGATGGCCGCACTGATGCGGGAGATTTCCCTGAACTGCGCGCGCGGCACGCTCACCGCGCTGCGCGGCGGTAACGAAAACGGCGCGAAACTGTTGGCTCTGCATGGCTGGCTCGACAATGCCGCAAGCTTCATTCCTTTATTGCCGCATCTGGCCGAGTTCGATGTGGTCGCCCTGGATCTGGCCGGTCACGGCGGCAGCGCGCATCGCGCGCCCGGCTACGATTATGTTTTCGTCGACTGGATTCACGATGTGCTCGATGCACTCGACGCACTCGGCTGGCAGCGCGCCTCACTGCTGGGCCATTCGATGGGCGGCGCCATCGCCACCGTAGTCGCCGCATCCGTTCCCGAACGCATCGAAAAACTCGCCTTGATCGAAGCGCTCGGGCCGATCGCCGGCAAGCCGCAAGAGGCCGGCACGCGGCTTCGGCAGGCGGTCACGGCGCGGCGCGCACTCGATACCGGCAAAACCCGGAAAGTCATCGCCGATCTCGAGACCGCCGTCGATGCACGCCTGGCCGCTTCATCGATGACCCGCGATGCTGCCCGACTGATCGTGCAAAGGAACCTGCGCGCGGTCAAAGGCGGCTTCGTCTGGCGCAGCGACCCGCGCCTGACCCTGCCCACGCACGTGCGCACCGACGAGGCATTCATACGCAGTTGGATCGCCGCGATCCAGGCGCCGACCCTGCTGATCGCCGCCGGTACGCCGCCGCCTTATTTCACCGAGAAAATGCGCGATGAGCGCGTGGCCGTGCTGCGCGATGGCCGCCTGCATGTGGTTGCCGGCGGACATCATCTGCATATGGAGCGGCCCGATGCCGTCGGCCCGCTGTTGCACGATTTCCTGTTGTCGCAAAACGTGACCGCGCCCGAAACGATTTAACGCAGCAAGCGTCGCAGTTCGCCTTTGATCGCCAGCCCCTGGCCATGCAGGTATTCACGCGCGTCGCGCCAGTCCGGGCAACGCGCCTGGACTTCGTGCCAAAAGCGCGAGGAATGGTTGCGATGGATCAGATGGCAAAGCTCGTGCACCAGCACGTATTCAAAGGCGCTGGGACGGCCGAGCACCAGTGACAAATCCAGCGACAAGGCATCGCTCGGACTGAGCGAGCCCCACAACGAAGACAGGGGGCGCAGCTTCAAGGCCATCGGCGCGCGCGGCAGTTCCGGCAAATATTTTGGCAACCATCGGCCCACATCGATGCGCGCCTGCTGACTGTAGAACTCACGTAATGCCGACCGCACCTGCTTGTCGTTGCCCGAAGCCGGCGCGGTGACGATGAGATCATGCTCGCCTAACTCCACCCGTGCGTAACGGCCTTCGCGCCAGTCGATGGCGATGCGTTGTTCGCGCAGCAACAAATGCGTGTCGTGCTCGCGCGCGAACGGCCGGGCATCGAACTGTGGCCGCTTGGCCAATTGCGTCTGCAGCCAATCGCGCTGTTCGAGCAAAAAACTTTCCGCCAGCCGGATCGAGGCGCGATGCGGCAAGGTCAGGCGCACGCCTTTGTCATTGACGATCAGGCGCAATCGCCGCGCGCGCGCATCGCGCACCCAGCGTACCGGCACCGATTCACCGCTGCGCAGCATCAGCGGCCGTTGTTCCTGCAAAGGTGGATCGACCGGGCGTTGCCGGATCGTCATTTTTGTTGCGCGCGGAAAATGCTCAGGTTCACCGCCGCTTGCGCCTGCACTTTCTTGCGCAGCAACGGCGTCCAGCCGAGCAACCAGCCCGGCGCACCCAGTGCCTGCCGCGACCACGCCCAGAAATCGAAACTGTCGATTTGCGCAAGGATCAGGCCATCGCGAAATTCGAACTGCGATTCGATGCGGTTGTGCACCAGACGGCCGGTCGCGCTGAAACGGTAATGCGCGTCCCAATGCGCGCGGCCACGATTCGCATCGGCCTCGATGCCGGAAAATTCCAGCGACCAGACATCGCGGCCCTTGGTCTGCGCGGCGGTGCAGAGCATCCGCCACATGCTGGCGACCTCATCGCGGCCATCAAGCTCGAACACCTCGTCGCGAAACTTCGCCTGGGGTGCATAGCAGGCGGCCATCGTCCCGGCATCGAGCGCGGCGAAGGCCGTGTAGAAACGAGTCAGCAGTTGGGCGTTGGCATGCGGCATGGCGATCTCCCGGTTGCGCGATTCTAGCCTGCGATTCGCGGTCACGTCGCTACTCGGGCTTGCTCAGCGAGAGCGCCTTTTCCAACGCCGCGAACAAGCGCGACAGCTCGGCCGACATCAACGCGAAACGCGCGTCGAGTTCGGCCTGGAGCGAATCGCGCTCGGTGTTTTCCAGTTGGTCGACCGCGCCGTCGAGGAACTTGAGCTTGCGCACGATCAAGTCCTCGCCGAGCACGAAGCTGACGTGGTCGTCGAAAATCAGCGCCAGCCGGGTGACCTGCTTGCCCGATTCCAGATGCTTGGTGATCTCCTCGCCGAGCAGTTCCTGGCGCTGGCATTTGACCACTGCGCCGCCATCGATCGGGTCCTTGAGTTCGCATTCATCGCCCAACGCGAATCCTTCCGGCAGCGGTTCGCCGGCGATCCAGCCGGTCAGCAGCGCGCGCGGCGCGACTTCGGCATTGAGCGGCAGGGCCGGAAAACTGCCCATGGCATGGCGCAGTTCGGTGACCAAGCCTTCGGCGGCCTTACGCGAGGAACAATCCACCGCGACGAAACCTTGCGCCAGATCGATGCTGGCATTGAGCCGGACCGGGCGCACGAACGCCCGCGGCAGCAGTTCATGCACCAAGTCTTCCTTGAGCCGCTTGCGCGCGCGGCCGCCGAGCTTGCGGCCTTCCTTGTCCTCGATCTGGGCGATCTTCTTGCCGAGCGCATCGTTGATCACCGCCGCCGGCAGGATCTTGTCCTCGCCGCCGAGCGTGATCCAGATCGCCTGGCCGACGCGATGGGAAAGCACCGGCTCGTCGCGGCCGAACGGCGAGACGAAACCGCGCGACATCGCCTCGAGCGGGCCGACCGGCTTGAGTGCGCATTCGCCGAGGGCTTCCTCTAGCGTGTCGAAGGATTTTTTCAGCGAAGCGGGGAATCGAAAGAACGTCAGGTTGCGAAAGAACATCAAATATCCCGTCAAGAAATGAGTCGGCGGTACGTAATCCTTTCGGCGTTGGCGCTACCGGAAAGGACACAGCGAAAAAGCATGAATGAGCATCGCCCCGGCGCGCTCTTCCGGCACGCCGAACCGCCGAGGCAGGCGCGCCTTCATCGATGAAACCGGGGTACCGAACCGGAACGATCCAGGGAATGCAGCACCCTGGCAACCGGCATCGGCGAAACTGAATACGTCGGTATTTTACCTCTGTCGCGGGCTCGGCTACGGCGGTAAGCTCAGCGGATGCCACAACCGCCAGACCCCGCCAAGATCACCGCGCAGCTCATCGAGCTGCGCACCGAACATCGCGATCTGGACGCCGCGATTTCCAGGCTGACCGCCGACAGCGCCGCCGACGAACTGGCGATCAAGCGCCTGAAAAAACGCAAGCTGCGCATCAAGGACATGGTCGCCTATCTGGAAAACCAGCTCATCCCCGACCTTGACGCTTAAAGCGTCGGCATCAATCCACTGACGCCTCGGTCGAACTCGCCATCTTGCTCTGCGCCTCAGGCGAAATCTTGGTGATGGTGTGGCGCAATTCGCGGCTGAGCACCACGCGCGCGTCTTTTTCCCACTGATTCAAGCGCTCGTCGAAATCGAGCTTGCCGCGCGGACACAACCAGACCAGTTTTATCTCGCGCAGCTTGCCGATGAAACCGCGGAACAGCGATTTGTCGAAGAACTCCGGCGCGGCCGGCGCATACAGCAGCGACAGGCGTTGCGCGGTGAGATGGCATAGCGATTCGAGCTCACCGGCGCTGAGCGTGCGCGGCCCGTTCTTGGCCAGCGTGGTGATGGCGATGAAATAGCGTTCGAACGCTTGCTGCAGACTGTGCGCAATCACGCGCAGACGGAACACTTCGTCGGTCTGTCCAGGACCGCGCGAAAGAATGCCGCCGTCATCGTCGCTGGCGGTCGATAGCAGGCCTTCGGCGACGAAGATATCGATGGTCGCATCCAGGTGCTCGGCGAAACCTTCCTCGCTCCAGGGCAGGAACAATTCGTTCTGCAGGAACGGGTAAATCGTCCGGCCCAAACGCAACAAACCGCTGCGGCTCATGCGCCGGTTGTTCTGGAAACACAGCGCCACCCAGGCGGCGGCGCAGAACAAGTGCAGCACGTTGTTGCGGAAGTAACTTTGCAAGATGGCGGTTTCGCCCTCGACGCTGATCACATCGCCCAGCGGATGCTTGCGCCGGGCCAGCACGCCGATCTTCTCGCCATAGGCGATGATTTCTTCCGGTGCCATCGGCGTCACGGTGATCTGGTCGGAATACGGCAACGCCGACAGCAATTTTTTCGACAGCGCCAGTTGCGCCAGCAGATCGCTTTCGGCCATCGCCTGCTTGGGTGTCGACAGCAACGCGATCGCCAGCAGATTGATCGGATTGACGTCGGCGGCGCGATTGATGTTGACCTGGATGCGCTGGGCCAGGTCATCGACCACCGCGCTGATCCAGGCCGGCTTGTCCTCGTGCGGTTGCTCGCGCCAATCGGGAGCGTGCCGGGCCAGCGCGTCGTCCATCAGCACCGGCTCGCCGAAGTTCACCGTGACCTTGCCGTAATGCGAGCGGATCACCTCGGCCACGCCGCGCAGCAAGGTCCAGATGGTTTCCTTCTGCTTGGGCTGGCCGGTGAGTTCGTCGAGATAACTTTTGCCTTCGATGAGTTTTTCGTAGCCGATGTACACCGGCTGGAACACCACCGGCCGGCGCGGCGCACGCATGAAGGCACGCACCGTCATCAAGATCATGCCGCCCTTGGGCGACATCAAACGGCCGGTGCGCGAGCGGCCGCCTTCGATGAAGTATTCGAGGGAGAATCCCTCGCCGACCAGTTGCGCCACGTATTCGGAAAACACCGCCGCGTACAAAGCATTGGCGCGGAAACTGCGGCGCAAGAAGAACGCGCCACCACGGCGCAGCACCGAACCGATGATCGGCAGATTGAGGTTGTCTCCCGCGGCGATGTGCGGCGGCACGATGCCGTGCTGATAGAGCAGATAACTCAACAACAAATAATCCATGTGGCTGCGATGGCAAGGCACATAGACGATTTCATGGCCGGGCGCGATCTGCTTGAGCCGATCCAGGTGATGGATGGTGACGCCATCGTAGATGCGGTTCCAGAAACCGGTCAGCGCGAACGACAGGGAACGCACCACGGGGTTGGAATAGTCGGCGGCGATTTCCCAGGCGAAGCGGTGCGCTTTTTTCCAGCCTTCCAGATATTCGCTGCCATCGCGGCGGGCCTGGTCGATGATCGCCTTGCGCACCGGCTCGGCATCGAGCACGCGATCAACCAGCAATCGGCGCGTCGATAAATCCGGGCCGATCACCGCCGCGCGGATGCGCCGGAAATGGCCGCGCAACACGCGCGAGGTCTTGCGCACGCTGCGCTCGTGCGGCAGGTCCTCGCTGAGGATTTCGCGGATGCGCACGCTCGGGGAAAACTGCACGAGGGTATCGCGGCCGTTGAGCAAGATCGCCAACAGGCGGCGGAAACGGCCCACCAGCACCCAGTTCTCCGAGAACAGGACCGAGAACCAGCCCGACTGCCGGTTCGGCGCGCGGCCGACGAAGATCGACACCGGCACCAGTTGCATGTCCTGGTCCGAATACAGCCGATGCGCCATCAACAAACGCGACAGTCCATCGGAATGGCTCTTGTTGCGCGGCCGGTTCAGCGGTCCGCTGCCACGTCGCGACAGCGCGACATAGGCGCGTTTGCGGCCGAGCGGGTCGCCCGGCAACGGCGCCAGCGGCGAGGGCAATCCGGCTTCGCGGCAGGCACGGTCCAAAATCAGCGTGTTGGACAGGCCGTAGGTTTCGATCACATAACAGACCGGCCGGTCCAGGGTGAACGGCGGTACGGTCGGTTCGCGCTGGATCTCGATCCAGGGCACCAGCAATTTTTCCAGCCACCGCGCCCACCAGGGCGGACGCGCCTGCTGCAAATAGGCAGCGGAAACGGGAGCGGCAGGCGGCGGCAGCGGTAACGGCGGTTGTTGGGTCATCGATTCGAATCAGGGTGCGGTGGCGGTCAATGGCTGAGCCAATTCGGCTTCGGCGCTGCGCACGGCATCGGCGCGATACCAGCGGTTATCGCGGCGGATCAATTCCAGCTCGAAACTCACCGTCTTGCCCAGCAACGGATAGCGGACCTGCACAGTCGCCAGATCGCCCTCGGCGCTCACCAGCTCCGCCTGCATTCCAGCCAGCGAGGCATCGGCGTCCAGGCCGTAGATCCGCCCCATCTGCTTGAGTCCCTTCAAGACGATATTGCCTTTTTCCAGGGCCGGAATCATTTCCAGTTCCCGGGTTTTTTCCAGGGTCGGCAAATCCAGCTCACGCGCGGTGGTGGTCATCACCGCGATCGCTTGCCGGGCCCGGGCCCGATCCGTCACCAGCTTCGGCTGCACCCAGGCCATCAAGGCGGAGCCGACGGCTTTGGCGTGGTCTTTTTCCGACGGGCTGAGCTGGTCGTTGGCCTGGATCAGGCCGGTGACGAAAATCTTGGCGGTGGTTTGCATCAGCGGCCACTGCGAGCCGATTTCCTTCTCGAGTTTCTTGAGCTTGGGATCGAGCGAGCGGTACAGGCGGGCTTCGGCATCCGGGGCGGTGAACCGGCCCATCATCCGGGCATAGTCCTGTTTTTGCGCCTCTGTCGGTGGCGGGGAGACGGCCAGCCTGGCTTTCCAGCGCGCCTGCATTTTTTCGTGCAGGGCCGGCGGCACCGACAGCCGCGAGTAGCGGACCAGGTCGTTGTCCTTGACCGCCGCGGCCAGGCCCTTCACCGCCGCCACGGGATCGCCCGGCGCCACCACCTCATGCCGGCAGGCCACCAGGCCCAGGCATAGCAGCAACGCACAGGCAAAATTTCGGAAACCGAGTCCAGGCATCAAGGTTGACGGCAACGATGGGAAGTCGAATTTAGCAGATTGGCCTCCCGGCCCTGTATAGGACGCGTCACGGCCCGCGCCCGGAGACCGGGGGCACAAACACACCGGATCGTCGGCAAAACTACCCGATAGCACGCGGGAAATCGCGTGCCGGGCACCGTCGATGGCCAGGGTTGTCTTGCCGTCAGGCCGTCAGTACCGGGCTGGCGGACCTTTAGCCGCCCGGCTCAGTAATGCAGGGCGTCGAGCTTTTGCCGGCGCCGCTCGCCTTCGGGCTGCGACCATTCGTTGTTGAACAAGGCCGGCTCCCAGCTCCCGTAGCTCGGGTTGGGCAGCACGAACCAGCGCTCGCCGACCCAGCCCAGGTAGGGCCGCATGGCCGTCTCGCGGCCTTCGGGGGTATTGGCCTGCACGGTGAGCAGATCGCCGATCTGGTCGCCGACCTGCAGCAATACGCGATGGCTGCGGCCGATCAATTTGCGCCGGCAGCCTTTTTCCGAACCCTGGTCCTCGCAACCTTCGACTACGGTACCCAGCCCGAGGAACTGGCTATCGTCCTTGATCGGGAAACCGACCTTGCGCAGGTTGCCAATGGTCGCCGAGCCCAGATCCGCGGCGCGGTTGGACAGGTAGAAAATCGTGACGCCGCGGGCGGCGGCGGCGCGGGCGAACTCCAGCGCGCCGGGAATGGGCTTGGCCGCTTCCTGCTTGACCCACTGGCTCCAGGTGAACTCGTCGTAGCTTTTCCCGTCGCGAATCAGGCGCGCCTGGTAGGGCGAGTTGTCGAGCACGGTCTCATCGACATCGACGATGACCGCGGGCGGCATATCGGCGGCCGGGGGAGCGTCGCGGTCTTCCTTGGTCAAGGCGTCCCAGGCCGGCGTCTTCAGTGCACGGTCCAGTTGCACGAGCGCGCCGCGCCAGGTTTGCCCGGTGATCAGCCGGTATTCCACCGAGGTCTGCATCCAGGCCACGGCGTTGAGATTGTCGTTGGCGGATATCGCCGCAGGTACGGGCGATGCGGCGGCCGGCGCCGAGGCCTCGGCCATTCCGGTTTCGCGGGTCGTGGTCGCCTGCACCGGCAGCATCTGGCAGCCGGCCGAAACCAGCAGCAACACGGAAAGGGTCAACAAACGAATCGGATTCATCGGCAACACTCGGCAGGAGCGGGGAAGAGGGGCATTGTCGCAAACTTGTGTGACTGGCTCTGCCCGGTCACTGGTTGAAGAACGCCGCGAGATCGTTGAGATGCGCGCGGCCGCGTTCTTTTTTCTGTGCCGATTCCAGTTCGGGATTGCCGCCGTCGCGCAACACATCGCCGGCGGGCAGTTCGTCGATGAAGCGGCTGGGCAGCAGATGCTGGCTTTCGCCCCAGCGCTTGGACTCGGCGCTGTGGGAAAGGTACAGGCGTTCCTTGGCGCGGGTGATGCCGACGTAGAACAGGCGGCGCTCTTCTTCCAGGCCGCCTTCTTCCATGCTCGCCTCGTGCGGCAGGTTGCCGTCCTCGCAGCCGATGATGAACACCGCGCGGAACTCCAGCCCCTTGGCGCCATGCAGGCTCATCAGGCGCACCTGGTTATCCGGTTCGCCGCGGTCGGCGTGGCTGAGCAGGGCCAGTTGCGCGGCCAGCTCGCCCGGGCCATCGCCCTTGGCCGCTTCGAACCACTGCGCGAGTTCATCGAGGTTTTCCTTGCGCCGCAGGAAACTCGCCTCGTCCTTGCACTGGGCGCGAATGGCCGCGAGCAGGCCCGATTGCTCGGCCAGTTGCCGGGTCAGTTCAGCCGGCGTGCTGTGTTCGGAGAGATCGCGCAACCGATGCACGATGCGGGTGAACTCATCCAGCCCGGCCGCCGCGCGCGGCGTGAGTTGCTTGAGCAGGCTGATTTCCTCGGCGGCGCGCGAAAGCGGCAGGTGCGCGTGCTGAGCCAGTTCGGCCAGTTTCGCCAACGTAGTGCCACCGACCTCGCGCTTGGGCGAGGTGATGGCGCGCAGGAACGCCGCATCGTCATCGGGATTGGCCAGCACACGCAGCCAGGCCAATGCGTCCTTGACCTCGCCGCGATCGAGGAACGCCGTACCACCAGTCAGGTGATAGGGAATGCGCAGCAGCTGCAAGGCTTTTTCGACCGGCCGGGATTGATGGTTGCCGCGAAACAGGATCGCGAACTCACCCCAGGGAATTTCCTTGGCCTGCTTGAGGTAATGAATCTCGGCGGCGACGCGCTCGGCTTCGTGCTCGTTGTTGCGGCAAGCCCAGACGCGCACGTCCTCGCCATCGCCATGCTGGCTCCACAATTGCTTGAGATGCGCGTGCGGATTTTTCGCGATCAATGTGTTGGCGCAGCGCAGGATCTTCCCGCTGCAGCGATAGTTCTGTTCGAGCTTGATCACTTTCAGGCTCGGATAATCGGCGGCGAGGCGGTCGAGGTTTTCCGGATTGGCACCGCGCCAGGCGTAGATGCTTTGGTCGTCATCGCCCACGCAGGTCAGGCTGCCGCGTGGACCGGCGAGGTGTTTGAGCAAGCGATACTGCGCGCCGTTGGTGTCCTGGCACTCGTCCACCAGCAGGTAGCGGATACGCTCGCGCCAGGCCGGGGCCAGGTCCGGATCGTTTTCCAGCAGCATCAAGGGCAGCCGGATCAGATCGTCGAAATCCACCGCGTTGAACGCACTCAAGCGCTGTTGATAACGCGCATACAAAGCCGCCGCCTCGCGTTCGCGCAGGCTGCGCGCCGCTTCCTGCGCCTGCTCGGGCGACAGGCCTTCGTTCTTGGCGCGCGAGATCAGGCCGCGCAGGGATTCGAGCGCATCCTTTTTCAATCCGCTGGGCGCGAGATCCTTGACGATGCCCATCTGGTCGTCGCTGTCGAAGATCGAAAACCCGCGCCGCAATTGCGCGCGCTCGTGCTCGATCTGCAGGAACCGCAGCCCCAGCGAATGGAAAGTGGAAATGGTCAGGCCCTCGGCCTTGTCGCTCTTGACCCGCTTGGCGACACGCTCGCGCATTTCGCGCGCGGCCTTGTTGGTGAAGGTGATTGCGGCGATGTGCCGGGCATCGTGCCGGCCGCCGGCAATCAGGTGCGCGATTTTTTCCGTGATCACCCGCGTCTTGCCGCTGCCGGCACCGGCAAGAACCAGTAGTGGGCCGTCGCTGTATTCGACTGCGAGTTTTTGAGGGGAATTGAGGCCAGACATAGACCGCTAGTTTAGCTGGTCAATACCCTCGTGCCGGTTGCCCGATTCAGCGCTGCGAACTTTTCGCCGGACGCACGGTCAAGATTGCAAGTCCGGTCTGTCCTGTTCGATTTTTTATTCATCGACAAGTTCATGGCCGGACCCGGGGCCAGGGCCGGGAAAATCGGGGGGTGCACGTCGCTTTTCATTGCTGCGCTGCGATGAGTGCGCCGGTCCTGATCTGGCAACAACAGGCATGCGCCATCCATGCGCACGCGCTGGTTACATCTTATGATTGATTCGACCCGGCCACCGGGGGCCGCGCCAATTTTCGCCACCGTTCCCGGCCACGGTGGGTCATACCAGGGGAAAGTTTTATGCGTGCGTTGCTTTTGCTTGCCTTGTCCGCCCTCGCCACGAGCGCCAGTGCCGGCGGCATGTCGCCGGTCGCCAAGGAAAAAGGTTATTGCTTCCATTACGACGGCACTTGCCGTGAGTGGGTACTCGACACACCGGGCAATGTGCGTCTCATTGCCCAAGGTTACGAAACGGGAATCGACTACTCGTTCTACAGCCGCGACGATTCCGGCAAATACCAGCACCTGCTGCGCATCCGGCCCGTGCTCCAGGACGATTCCAGGAAAGGATCCTTGTTCTGGGGTTACTCCGAGGACATCTCCGATCTGGCGCCGTCATCCGGCAAAAAAACCTTCACCGTATTGGCTGCCTTCGATGATTCGGTCAAGGATGTCGGCGAGGTCTATTCACCGCGTTGGCAAAAGCAGGTTCCGGCCATCCTGTTCGTCGGGCAGACCACGCACCCGGACAAAAAGGTTGCCAAGCTGCGCTTCAAGGCCATCGATCTCGATGCACTGAAGGAACAGGCCAAGACCGACCGGTGAATACGCCGGCCGTGCTGCGTTTGTTACCTCTGCCTTGAAACACCGACGAAGCCGCAAAGCGGGCAGGACGCCCGCTGTGCCGCCCGCGTGCCGGGATTGTTCCTAACTGCGCAGTCCCACGCCCTTGGCCAGCAGGCGCAGGCTGAGCCAGGTCAGGGCGAACACGAAAAACAGCATCACCGAATAGGCCACCCACAAGGGCACGTCGCTACGATCGAGCAACCCGTAGCGGAAGCTGTTGACCATGTAGAAGATCGGATTGAGATGGGTCATCGTCTGCGCCCACGACGGCAGCAGCGCGATGGAATAGAACACGCCGCCCAGATAGGTGAGCGGTGTCAGGATGAAAGTCGGGATGATGGCGATGTCGTCGAACTTCCTGGCGTACACGGCATTGACGAAACCGGCCAGCGAAAATATGGTCGCGCCCAGCAGCACCGTGCTCAGCATGACGAAAGGATGCGGCACGCGCACCGGCGTGAAGAACATCGCGATGATCAGCACGATCACGCCGACCATCAATCCACGCAACACACCGCCGGCCACGTAGCCGCCGAGAATCACCCAGTTCGGCATCGGGCTGACCAGCAATTCCTCGACATGGCGGCCGAACTTGGCGCCGAAGAATGATGAGCTGATGTTGCCGTAGGCATTCTGGATGATCGACATCATCACCAGGCCCGGGACGATGAAATCCATGTAGGTGAAACCGCCCATGTCGCCGATGCGGCGGCCGACCAGGTTGCCGAAGATCAAAAAGTACAAGGTCATGGTGATCGCCGGCGGCACCAGGGTCTGCGCCCAGATGCGCAGGATGCGGACGACCTCGCGGTGGGCGATGGTGTGCAGGGCGATGAAATTGGGGTTGGTCATGGTCTTTTCGTTGTTCGCTCCGTGGAGCGGGTGATTGTCGTTGCCAATCTGGCGAATGTTTTTTGGTCCGCGAAGGATGCGAAAGGCGCAAGGAAAAAAAGAAATTTGGTTTTTGCTTCTACTTTGCGTTTTTTTGCGTCCTTTGCGGACCCAGGTTTTTTTTAAAACCTCGGCACACCCAAGCTCAGCCTACGCATGCGTGGTCAAGGTCGCAGGCGGTTTGCTGTTGTCGCCGGTCAGGCGCACGAACAATTCCTCCAGGCGGTTGCTCTGGGTACGCATCGAACGCACGCAGATGCCCGCATCGCTGAGCCCGGTGAACACGCGGTTCAAGTCCAGGCTGCGCGACATTTCCAACGTCAGAGTGTGGTCATCGGTCGCCTCGAATTTCACACCCTCGATGTGCGGCAGCGACGCCGGCAGCTTGCCGTCGATGTCGAAGATGAAACCCTCGACATCGAGTTTCGACAACAGCGCGCGCATCGGCCCCTGCTCGATGATCTGGCCCTTGTCGATGATCGCCAGCTTGCGGCACAGGCTTTCGGCTTCTTCCAAGTAGTGCGTGGTCAGGATGACCGTGGTGCCGGCGGCGTTGACCTGCTTGAGCGTGCGCCACATGCTGCGGCGGATCTCGATGTCCACACCGGCGGTGGGCTCGTCGAGAATCAGCAGCCGCGGCCGGGTCATCATGGCGCGGGCGATCATCAATCGGCGTTTCATGCCGCCCGACAGAGTGCGGCTCATCAAATGCGCCTTCGGCCACAGGTGCGCGGCCTTGAGTTCTTCCTCGGCGCGAACCTGCGCTTCGGCTCTCGGCATGCCGTAAAAACCCGCGTAGTTGACCAGGATGTCGAAGGGTTTTTCGAACATGTTGAAGTTCACTTCCTGCGGCACCAGGCCGAGCAGGCGCATCGCCGCCGAGCGGTCGGTGCGGATATCGACGCCAAACACCTTCACCGTGCCGGAACTGGAATTGACCAGCGAGCTGACCACGCCGATCAACGTGGACTTGCCGGCGCCGTTGGGACCGAGCAGGGCGAAGAAATCGCCGGGCTCGACCGTCAGCGAGACGCCTTTGAGCGCTTCCACGCCGTTGTCATAGGTTTTGCGCAGATCGGTAATTTGCAATGCGGGGACGGACATGCGGACTCCAGAAAGCCTGCTGGTGCGGCAAAGCGCGGCACAAGCGGCGCAGGGCGTTTATTATATGGGGCTTAAGTCCCGACCGGCGCTGCGTGAGCTCGTCTGCCAGGTTTCAGATTCGGAGTTTTCGTGGCCCAACATTTTCCGCTCCGGCTGGTCAGCAGCCGCATGCTTGCCCCGGCCGTGCGCCATCTCGACTTTGCCCGGGACGATGGGCAGCCGCTGGATTTCCTGCCCGGTCAGTTCATCCAGGTGCATTTCAACTATCCCGACGGCACCGCGACCAAGCGCAGTTATTCGCTGGCGACCATGCACGACCACGCGCTGGGTCCGGGCGAAGCGGTGGAGATCGCAGTCAGCTACGTGCCCGGCGGCGCCGCGACCGCGCTTTTCGAGGCGCTCGATGAAGGCCAGCAGATCCAGGCCAGCGGCCCTTACGGCCGGTTCTGCCTCAACGCCGGCGATGCCAATCGGCGTTATTTGCTGATCGGTACCGGCACCGGCGTGACGCCGTACCGGGCGATGCTGCCGCAACTGGAGCAATTGCTGGCTGCGCGCGATCTGGAAGTGGTCTTGCTGTTCGGCGCGCGCACGCCGGCCGAGTTGATTTACGGCGAGGATTTCTACGCCTTCGCCGCAAAGCATCCGCGCTTTCGCTTCGTGCCTTGCTTCAGCCGCGAACTGCCGGCCGATCCACATGCCGATGTGCGCAAGGGTTATGTGCAGGAAGCCTTGGCCGAGTTCGCGCCCAGCGCCGAACATGACATTGCCTATCTGTGCGGCAATCCGAACATGGTCGATGCCGCGTTCGAGGCGCTCAAACACCGCGGCCTGCCGGTGGCGCATATCCGCCGCGAGAAGTACGTCAGCTCCAAATAGCAACCCTGCCGTCAGTCACGTTGTCTCTGGCGTTGTCTCTGGCATGCTGAACGGGTTTTCCGCCGGCATCTAGGACTGTCATGACGCGCCACTGGCCACGCCACTGCTTTTTCCTGCTGTTCGCCGCCACTCTCGCCGCACACCCTGGCCCAGCTCAGGCGGCACGCACACTCGGCTCGCTGAAATTCGAGCCTTGCACACTGGCGTCGCAAGCCGGCATACAAACCGTCGAAGCCCAGTGCGGCAGCTTGCAGGTTCCGGAAAATCACGCCACGCCCCAGGGCCGGAAAATCACTCTGGCGATCGCCTGGCTCCCGGCCAAAGGCGAAGCCGAGCCCGACCCGGTGTTCATGCTCGCTGGCGGTCCTGGACAATCGGCGCGGGAATCGTTTCCCGATGTCGCGGCCGCGTTCGAGGAGGTTCGCAAGAAGCGCGACATCCTTCTGGTCGATCAACGCGGCACCGGCGGTTCCAACAAGCTGATCTGCAAGGACGCGCAAGGCAAGAGCGCGGTGATGGACGAAGACAGCGAAGATCTCGGCGCGGCCAAGGCCTTCGCCGCGCGTTGCGCCGCGCAATTGGCCAAGCAGGCCGATCTGCGTTTTTACAGCACCACCGACGCCATCGCGGATCTCGATGATGTGCGCGCCGCCATCGGCGCGGCCAGGATCAATCTGTGGGGCGGCTCTTACGGTACCCGCGTGGCGCAGCAATACGCCAGGCGCTACCCGCAGCGCACGCGCACGATCACGCTCGATGGCGTCGTTCCCAACACGCTGGTGCTGGGCAGCGAGCACGCGCGCAATCTCGAACACTCGCTCGACATGCAGTTCGCCCGCTGTGCAAAGGACAAGGCCTGCGCCAAGAATCTCGGCGCTCCGCGCGAGCGCCTGGACGCATTGATGAAACTATTGGCGAGCGCGCCGCCGATGGTTCGCTATCGCGACGCGATCACCGGCCAGGCCAAGGAAGAAAAACTCACGCCCGGCCATCTGGCCATGCTCGCGCGCATGTTCGCCTACGCCCCGGCCGTCGCCAGCCTGTTGCCGCTGGAACTCAACGAGGCCGCACAAGGCCGCTACGAGTCGTTGATGGCGCTGTCCAAATTGTTGTCCGACACCATCGGCGAACAAATCATGCACGGCATGCAGCTCTCGGTGATCTGCACTGAAGACGCCAGCGAACTCAAGGCCGATCCCACCGATGCCAACAGCCTGCTCGGCGTGGCGATGATCGAAGTGCTCAAGGCGCAATGCGAAGTCTGGCCGCATGGCCAGCGGCCAGCCGATTTTCGCCAACCGCTCAAGGGACCGCTGCCGGTGCTGATTCTCTCCGGCGAATTCGATCCGGTGACGCCGCCTCGCTATGGCGATGAAGTCGCGCGCAACCTGCCCAATGCCCGGCATCTGATCTTGCGCGGACAAGGCCACAACGTTTTGCCGGTGGGCTGCATGCCCAAGTTGTTCGCGCGTTTCGTCGATACCGCCGATGCCAAGGCATTGGATGTCCGCTGTCTGGACAAAGTCCCCTACACCCCGCCTTTCACCGGCTTCTACGGTTGGGAGCCATGAACATGCCCGGTTGCCTGTTGGTAGTACGAACCGTTTGCAATGCGAACCGCCGCACAGCGAAGCCCACGCCATGATTGAAGTCATCGATCTGCACAAATCGTTCAAAACCAAGACCGGCGTAGTCAAAGCCGTGCAAGGCGTCGGATTCACCGCGCGCGATGGCGAGATCACCGGCCTGCTCGGACCCAACGGCGCCGGCAAGACCACCACCTTGCGCATGCTCTACACGCTGATGGCGCCCGATGCGGGCAACGTCCGCGTCGATGGGCTCGATGCCATGCATGATGCCGAAGCGGTGCGCCGCCGGCTCGGCGTGCTGCCCGATGCGCGCGGCGTGTACAAGCGCCTGACCGCGCGCGAGAACATCGCCTACTTCGGCCGATTGCATGGCATGAGCACTGCCGAAGTGGCGCAGCGCACGCGCGAGTTGTCCGCGGCGCTGGACATGGACGAAGTGCTCGATCGCCAGACCGAAGGTTTTTCGCAAGGCCAACGCACCAAGACGGCGATCGCTCGGGCGCTGGTTCATAGTCCGAAAAACGTGATTCTCGATGAGCCGACCAACGGCCTGGATGTGATGACCACGCGCGGCCTGCGCGAATTCCTGCGCCGGCTGCGCGGCGATGGCCATTGCGTGATTTTTTCCAGCCACATCATGCAGGAGGTCGCTGCGCTGTGCGATCGCATCGTGGTGATCGCGCACGGCAAGGTGATGGCGCAAGGCAGTCCTGACGAACTGCGCGCGCAAACCGGCGAGGCCAATCTGGAAGATGCTTTCGTCAAGGCCATCGGTTCGGAAGAAGGATTGCACGCATGAGCGCGTTGTTGACGGTGATGGCCAAGGAATTGACCGACCTGATGCGCGATCGGCGCACGATGATGGTGTCGCTGCTGATGGGGCCGTTGCTCATGCCGCTGCTGATCCTGGGCATGGGCAAGCTGGTCGCCAACCGCATCACCACGCAACTGGAAAAACCGCTGGCGGTGCCGGTGCTCGGCGCGCAGCATGCGCCGAATCTCATCGCCTGGCTCGAAGGCCAGAACATCGTGGTCAAGCCAGCACCGAAAGATCCCGATGCGGCGATTCGCGACCAGAGCGAAGACGTGATCTTGCGCATCGATGAAAAATTCGGCGAACAATGGCGCGGCAGCTTGCCGGCCGGCATCGAAATCCTGCACGACAGTTCGCGCGATGACGCGCGTATCCCCGTGCAACGGCTGGAATCGCTGCTGCAAGGCTACGGCCAGAGCGTGGGCGCGCTGCGCTTGGTCGCACGCGGCATCAGCCCGAGCACCGCGCAGCCGCTGCGCGTGAGCCATCGCGATCTGGCCACGCCCGAGGCGCGGCGCGGGCAGGCGCTGGCGATCCTGCCGTACTTGCTCATCCTGATGTCTTTCCTCGGCGGTGCGCATCTGGTGATCGATGTCACCGCTGGCGAGCGCGAGCGGCAATCACTGGAACCGCTGCTGGCCACTCCGGCCGCGCGCGGCACGATCATGAGCGGCAAGATCGCCGCCGCCTGCGTGTTCGCGTTGATCAGCCTGGTGCTGACTCTGGCGATGTTCAAGCTCAGCTTCCAGTTCGCGCCGAGCCTGGGCATCAAGCTCGATGTCTCGCTGTGGGCGATGTCGCGCATCCTGCTGGTGCTGTTGCCGATCGTGCTGTTCGGCACCTGCCTGCTGACACTGATCGCCGCCGGCGCCAAGAGCGTGAAAGAAGCACAGAGCTACATGAGCCTGTTGATGCTGCTGCCGATGCTGCCGACCATCATCCTGATGGTCAATCCGGTCAAGAACCAGTTGTGGATGCTGGCGACGCCGTTCCTGGCGCAGAACCAGATGATCCTGATGCTGGTGCGCAACGAGTCGATCCCGGTCCAATCGTGGGCGGTGTATCTGATGGCCGGTTTCGGCTCCGGATTGTTGCTGTGGTGGCTGGCGGCCAGGCGCTATCACGACGAACGGCTGGCGATTTCGGCCTGATTCCATACAAAAATCCCGCACAAAAAAATGGCTGCGAAAACGCAGCCATTTTTCTTTGGATCGCAGCGAAGAATCAGGGCGAGAAAGTGAAGGTGCGCGTCACCGTCTGTGGCGTCCCGCCCGGCTGGAACTGCCAGCGGCGCACCGTCGATTGCACGTTGCGCTCGAACATGCCGCGCGGCTTGGCGCTGACGATATCGACATTGCTCACGCTGCCATCGGCATTGACCGTGAATGACACGACCACCTGGCCGGATGCCCGTGCGCGCAAAGCCTCGGGCGGATAGGCCGGCTGCGGAGTGCTGACCGGCACGAGGGCGTTGCTGCGTACCGGCGCGGCTGGCGGTGGCGCAGGTGTGGGTGCCGCCACGACAGGCGCTGCCTGCGGCGGAGCCGCCTGTGTGGATGCGGCGGGTGCCTGCTGCGGCGGCGCGGGCGCGCTGACCGGTGCGGCCGGCGGCGGCGCGCTGGCTTGCTGGGCCGCCTTGACTCTGGCCTGTTCCGCGGCCTTGGCCAATTGCTCGGCGCGCGCCGCATCCTGGGTTTGCCGCTGCGCCACCTGCACCTTGCCCTTGGCGATGGCGTCGGTAATGCGAGGCAGCGAAGGTGCCTGCGGGTCGGCGTCGGCAATCAGGCTGCGCAGACGCTCGGCCTCGATGAAGTCCTCGCGGCTCAAGGCCTGCTCGGCGGCGATCACTGCGTACGGCGCCAGATCCATCAAGGCGCTTTCCGCCGATGCATCGGGCTTGGCGCTTTTCTTGCGCAAGGCCAGGTAATACTCCATCGCGTTGTTGCCGGCCGGCGCATACAGACGTTGCTCACGCAGGGCCTGGCTGCCGCGCTTTTTCAGTTCGGCTGGATCCAGGGCCGCCAAGGCTGCGGCATTCTTCTCCTGCACTTGATTGGCGATCTGCTCGGCCGATGGGGCGGCCGGCGTGTTTGCGGCCGAAGGCGCGGTCGCGGTGTCGGCACCTTTGTTCGAACAAGCGGCCAGACCCAAAGCGAGGGTCAATGCGACAGTGCCGCGAAGGGAAAGGCAGGTCGAGATGGCTGAAGGCATGGGCAGACTCGCTTGCAAGGGAAGGGGCACAGTACGCAGGACAGTAAACTTTGGCCGTTTTGTCAAGGTATTTTCGTGCAGCGCATCATTTGCCGATACAAAACCCCGCGAATATGCGTCCCAACAACGCATCGGCATCCAGCATTCCGGTGATCTGACCCAGCGCGTGCTGGCTTTGCCGCAACTCCTCGGCTGCCAACTCCGCGCAAGCGTGGTGAAGCTGGGTATCGGCGGCCTGTAAATGATTTTGCGCGAGGATCAAGGCATCCAGATGACGGGCGCGCGCGCTGAAACTGCCGCCACTCTCGCCTTGCGCAGCAGTAGCGTGCAATCGGTCACGCAACACGTCCAGGCCAAGCCCGGTGCGCGCCGACAGCCACAAATGCTCGCCGTCGGCACGGCTTTCGGCACCGGCGGCGTGGCCGCTCAAGTCGCATTTGTTGTGCAGCCAGAAAACTTTGCTGGTGCCATCGAATTCTCCGGCCAGCGCCGCTTGTGCGTCCGGGTCGCGATCATCGAGCACTGCCAGCACTAGGTCGGCGCGCGCCAATTCCGCACGAGCGCGGCGGATGCCTTCGGCCTCGATGACATCGGGCGAATGGCGCAAACCGGCGGTATCGACCAAGGTCAGCACCAGGCCATCGAGATTGAGCGTCTCGCGCAACAGGTCGCGCGTGGTGCCGGCGATATCGGTGACGATCGCGCGATCCTCCGCGGCCAACGCGTTGAGCAAAGACGATTTGCCGGCATTGGGCGCGCCGATGATGACCGCGTGCAATCCATCCATCAGTCGCTTGCCGCGATCGGCATCGCGCAGCAGGGTCGCCAATGTGGTTTCGGCCTCGGCCAGCCGGCGGCGCAATTCGGGCGCGGCGAGAAAATCGATTTCCTCATCCGGAAAATCCAGTGCTGCCTCGATGTACATGCGCAATTGCGTGAGCTGCTCGGTCACGATCTCCACGCGCCGGGAAAATTCGCCATCGAGCGAACGCCGTGCCGCGCGCGCCGCGGCTTCGCTGCCCGCAGAAATCAGATCGGCCACGGCTTCGGCCTGGGCCAGATCGAGTTTGCCTTCCAGAAACGCGCGCTCGGTGAATTCGCCCGGCCGCGCCGCACGAGCACCCAAGGCCAGGCAGCGGCGCAACAACTGCGCAAGCAATACCGGACTGCCATGCGCCTGAAGCTCGACGACATCCTCGCCGGTGTAGGAATGCGGCGCGGCGAAATAAATGGCGATGCCATCGTCGATCAAGGTTCGATCGGCATCGCGAAATTTCGCGTAATGCGCCTGGCGCGCCAGCAGATCTTTTCCGCACAGGGCTTTGGCGATGGCCAACGATGCCGGGCCGGACAAGCGAACAATGCCAACACCGGCAGCAGCCGGAGCGGTAGCGATGGCGGCGATGGTGTCGCGTGCTGTGGTCATGGCATCAGTGTAGCCAGGCAAACGCCGCTGGCCACAACAAGCATCGGCAGCCCGGCCCGCTTGCGCGAGCCGGCGTATTTCACTTGGCGACCGCGACCGCCTGTGTGCCGTGCTGTTTGGTCACCCACCATTGCTGCAACAAGCCCAATGCGCCGTTGGTGACCCAGTACAACACCAGGCCGGCCGGGAAGAAGGCCATCATCACGCCGAAAATCAACGGCATGAACTGCATCATCTTCTTCTGCATCGGGTCCATGCCCGGCGTCGGCGTGAGTTTCTGGGTCAGGAACATCACCAGCAAGTTCAGGGCCGGCAGGATGAAATACGGATCGGCGTCGGTGAGATTTTGAACCCAGCCCATCCACGGCGCGTGGCGCAGTTCGACCGTTTCCAGCAACACCCAGTACAAGGCGAAGAAAATCGGAATCGGAATCAGCATCGGCAAGCAACCGCCAACCGGATTGATTTTTTCTTTCTTGTACAACTCCATCATCGCGATCTGGAATTGCTGCTTATCCTGACCGTAGCGCTCCTTGAGCGCCTCGATGCGCGGCTGCACCGCACGCATCTTGGCGGTGCTCTTGTATTGCGCGGCCGACAACGGATACAGCAGCAACTTGAGGATGACCACCGTCAGGATAATCGCCCAGCCCCAATTGCCGGTCACGTAATGCAGCGGCTTGAGTACGTAGTCGAACAAGGGCTGGGCAATGAAGGTGAAGATGCCGTAGTCGAGCGTGAGCTTGAGGCCCGGCGCCAGGCGCTCGAGCGGCGCCTGCAGTTTCGGACCGACCCAGAGCTGGCTGTCGCGCGTTTGCGTCGTGCCCGCCGCCAGATCCAGCGGCGCCGAAACGCTGCGGATGCGATACACCGGAACGCCGTTGCGGCTGTCGGTACGCAGGGAAAACACTTGCGCCTGATCATGCGTGGGCACCCAGGCAGCGACGAAATGGTGTTGCAACATCGCCACCCAACCGCCGGTGACCGTCTTGTTCAACGGTGCCTGCTTGGCGAACGCATCGAATTTGGTTTTCTCGAATTTGTCCTGCGGGCTGTACCAGGCCGCACCGACAAAGCTGAAGGATTCGGGATTGGTCAGACTGGTGTGCTTGGCTGGTGCAGGCGGCGCCACGCGCTCGAGTTCGTTGTACGGATATACGCGTTGCGTGCTCGATCCGCGATTGCTCACTTGCTCGCTCAACCCAAGCACATAGCTGCCGCGCGTGAGCGTGAGCGTGCGCCGCACTTCGAGTCCGGTTTCCGGATCGGTCCAGAGCAACGGCACCGTCAACGCTTGCGCACCTTCGGGCAGAACATAGGAACGCCGGCCGTCCTGGGTCTGGAAAGTTTCGTTGAGCAACTGCTCGCGTTGTTGCGCATCGGCGCGCAGCAATCCGGCCTCAGCGCTGAAGTAGTGCGCCGGATCGGTGGAAAGCAGCGAGACGCGCGGGCTGTCCGGTTTTTTCTCGAGCGTGTAGGCCAGCAGTTGCGAATCGATCAGCCGGCCGCCGTGCAAATCGACGGTGAGCTTGAGTACATCGTTTTGCAGGGTGATGGGTTCCGCACTCGCGGCTGGTGCCGCGGGAGTCGCCGACGAACCGGGAACCGGGAGACTTCCAGGCAACGCCTCGGCGCCAGGCGCCACCAGCGGCGCGGCGGGTGTGGCCGGAGCGGTTGTGGTGGGAGCGGCAGTTTCGGCCGGGGCCGAACCTTTGTTCCACTCCATCCAGAGCAAGGTGGCAACCAGTAGCCAAGCGATCAAAAGGAACGAGCGAGTCTGATTCATGGACGAACAATCACCCGGCGCGCCTGGCGCCTGCTAGAAATCGGTGGAAGAGCGACGAACCGGCCGCATCAAAGATGCGGCATTGTGCCGGTCGGGGCGATGGGCTTCAACGTGCGTGCGCGTTCAAACAGCGACAACAACTCGATGCGCAGCTGGCCGTTGTCGGCACGGGCAGCCTCGGGCTTGGCGAGCACGACATAATCACCGGCCGGCAGGGTGTGCCGGAGCAGGCGAAAACATTCCTTGATCTGGCGCCGAATGCGGTTGCGCCCCACCGAGGTCTTGTCCACGCGCTTGGAAACGGTCACGCCCAAGCGTGTCGGGCCGGATGGATCCACGAGCCGCGCATGCAAACGAAAGCAGGTTCCTGAAACACGGCTTCCCTCGCCGAACACGGCCTGGAATTCGGCCGAGGCGCGCAGATGCGCGCAGCGAGGGAAGTGCAGAGAAACCTTGTCGATCACGGCCTGACCCGAACCCAGGGCAAGCCGGGAGCCACGGCAGGATTCAGACGCAGAGGCGACGACGGCCTCTGGCGCGGCGGCGGGCCAGGATCTTGCGGCCGTCGGCGGTCTTCATACGGGCGCGAAAGCCGTGGTCGCGTTTGCGCTTGATGTTGCTCGGTTGATAAGTACGCTTGGTGGCCACGTTGGCACCTCAGGTTAAAATTGGGGCGGAAAAGACTGAAAATCATAGCAATCACGCCCCCCGCACGTCAACACGATCTCGCTTGGCACAATCGATGCGGCAAGGCTAGACTGCACCTTCCCTTTACTTATCCACAGGCCGTCGCACAGACGCCCTGAACAAACGACCCTGTCTTGATGGAATCTGTCTGGCCCCGCTGTCTCGAACGCCTGGAAGCTGAACTCTCGGCCGAAGAAGTCCAAACCTGGCTCAAGCCGCTGCAAGTTTCGCCGCGCGGCGAGGGCCTGGCGTTGTTCGCGCCCAACGCTTTCGTCGTCGATACGGTGCGCGAGCGCTACCTGGGCCGGATCCGCGAGTTGATCTCGCATTTCGCCGGCCTGCCCACGCCGGTCTCGCTGGAGGTCGGTTCGCTCATTCGCGAGGCGGCCATTCCGGCCGCCAGTCCGGTCAAGGTCGCAGTGGATTTCCAGGGCAATCTCGACAGCCAGTACACCTTCGAGAATTTCGTCGAAGGCCGCAGCAACCAGCTCGGCCGCGCCGCGGCATTGCAGGTGGCGCTCAATCCCGGCCGCGCCTACAACCCGTTGTTGCTGTACGGCGGCACTGGCCTCGGCAAGACCCACCTGATGTACGCCGCGGGCAACCTGATGCGCGCCAACAATCCCGGCATGCGCGTGCTGTACCTGCGCTCGGAGCAATTCTTCAGCGCCATGATGAAGTCGCTGCAAGACAAATCGATGGATCAGTTCAAGCGGCAATTCCAGCAAGTGGACGCATTGCTGATCGACGACATTCAATTCTTCGCGGGCAAGAACACCACGCAGGAAGAGTTCTTCCACACCTTCAACGCGCTGTTCGACGGCAAGCAGCAAATTATCCTGACCTGCGATCGCTATCCGCGCGAGGTGGAAAACCTCGAGCCGCGCCTGAAATCGCGGCTGGGCTGGGGCCTGTCAGTCGCCATCGAGCCGCCGGGCTTCGAAACCCGGGCGGCAATTCTCGCCGCCAAGGCCACCGAGCGGCGGGTGAATTTGCCCGAGGACGTGGCGTATCTGATCGCCAAGCGGATGCGCTCGAACGTGCGTGACCTGGAAGGTGCGTTGAACACGCTCGCCGCGCGCTCGAATTTCATGGGCCGTCCGATCACCGTCGAGTTCGCCCAGGAAACCTTGCGCGATTTGCTGCGCGCGCAGGCACAGGCCATTTCCATCAGCAATATCCAAAAGACCGTGGCAGACTACTATCAGTTGCGTATGGCGGATATGTTGTCCAAGCGGCGCACGCGCTCCTTGGCACGACCGCGACAGGTAGCGATGGCTTTGGCCAAGGATCTGACCGAGCACAGCCTGCCGGAAATCGGCGATGCGTTCGGCGGCCGCGACCACACCACCGTGCTGCACGCCTGTCGTGTCGTACGCGATCTGGTCGGGACTGACGGCAAGATGCATGAGGATTGGGACAAGCTGGTACGCAAATTGACAGAATGATCCCCAGAGGTCTGGGGGCAGCCTGTGGATAAGCTTGGGAGAGAATTTCACCCGCTGACTTACTCACAGCTTATCCTCCTTCCCCAACGCCGCTAATCCACAGGGCTTGGAACAAAATTAACAAGTAAATTCAACAAGTTGTGTGGCTATTGGAAGCAAAACCGGCGCCTCTACCACCACCAAGTATTGATATATCCACATAGAAACTGGGGTTCCCTGCATGCGTTTCAGCCTCTCGCGAGAAGCACTCCTCAAGCCACTTCAACAAGTCGTCAACGTTGTGGAACGGCGACAGACCCTTCCCGTTCTCGCCAACCTCCTGGTGTCGGTGGACGCTGGAAGCGTTTCGATGACCGGTACCGACCTCGAGGTGGAAATGGTGTCGCGTTCGGCCGTCGAAGACGGCCAGTCGGGCGAGACCACCATTCCGGCGCGAAAATTTTTCGAAATCGTCCGCGCATTGCCCGACGGTTCGCGAATCACGGTCAGCCAGACCGGCGACAAAGTCACTGTGCAGGCCGGCCGTAGCCGGTTCACCTTGGCGACCCTGTCGGCCAACGATTTCCCGGCGATCGAGGACATGGAACTGGTGGAACGAATCCGAATTCCCGAAGCCACGCTCAAGGAACTGATCGAACGCACCGCATTCGCGATGGCACAGCAGGACGTGCGCTATTACCTCAACGGTCTGTTGCTGGATCTGCGCGAAACCACACTGCGCTGCGTGGCCACCGATGGCCACCGCCTGGCCATGTGCGAAGCCGAGCTGTCCATCAGTGTGCAAACCCGCAAGCAACTCATCCTGCCGCGCAAGGGTGTGCTGGAACTGCAACGCCTGTTGGAAGGCGGCGATCGCGAGGTCGAGCTCGAAGTCGGGCGCAATCATCTGCGGATTCGCCGCGAGGACGTCAGTTTCACTTCCAAGCTGATCGACGGACGCTTCCCCGACTACGACGCGGTCCTTCCGATCGGCGCCGACAAGGAAGTGAAGGTGAACCGGGAAATCCTGCGCGCGGCTCTGCAACGCGCCGCGATCTTGTCCAACGAGAAATATCGTGGCGTGAAGCTTGAGGTCTCGCCCGGCCAGCTCAAGATCGTCGCGCACAACCCGGAACAGGAAGAAGCCCAGGAAGAAGTCGAGGCGCAGACCCGGGTCGATGGCCTGGCGGTCGGTTTCAATGTCACCTATTTGCTGGATGCGCTTTCGGCCCTGCGCGAGGAGGAGATCATCGTCAACCTGCGCGACGGCAATTCCTCGGCACTGATTCGCGAGGCCAGCCACGAACGCAGCCGCCACGTGGTCATGCCATTACGCCTGTGACGCGATCCGGAATCCAATCCCAGGCGATTCACGCACAACAGGCCCGGCACTCCCGGGCCTGTTGTACTTTTGGGTTTGCGACATGTACCTGACTGTTTTACGCATCGGCCAGTTGCGCTGCCTGGAAAGTGCGGAGTTGGAGTTGGCGCCGGGCCTGAATCTGATTACCGGGGCCAATGGCGCCGGCAAGACCAGCATCATCGAAGCCGTGCATCTGCTCGGCTATGGCCGGTCATTCCGGGGCCGGGTGCGGGATGGTCTGATCCGTACCGGCGCCACGCAATTGGAAGTGTTCGCGCAATGGCAGGACGGGTTAGGCCGGACCCGCCGGGCGGGATTGCGGCATAGCGGACAGGCGTGGGAGGCCCGCCTGGACGGAGCACCGGCACCCAGCCTGAGCGAACTGTGCGCCGAACTGGCCGTCGTGACCTTCGAGCCGGGCAGCCATGACTTGATTGCGGGTGGGGCCGAACATCGGCGCCGGTTTCTCGATTGGGGCCTGTTCCACGTGGAACAGAGCTTCCTGCCGCAGTGGCGACGCTATGCCCGGGCGCTGAAACAACGCAATGCTCTTTTGAAGGCGAATCCGGCCCCTGCGGCTCTGGAGCCTTGGGATCGTGAACTGGCCGATGCCGGCGAAAGCCTGACCCGCTTGCGCATGAACTATCTGGAACGTCTGGAGCCGTACCTTTACGCGGCGGCAGCGGAATTCCTGCCGGAATTGGGTGTGGCGCAGATGGATTTCCTGCCCGGCTGGAAGCGTGCCGATCTGAGCCTGGCTGACAGCTTGTTGCTGGCGCGTGAGCGCGACCTGGCCTTGGGTTATACCAGCGTCGGCCCACATCGCGCGGATTGGCGGATGGACTACTCCGGTCTTCCGAGTCGGGAAACCCTGTCACGTGGGCAGGAAAAACTCACCGCGCTCGCCTGTATTCTCGGTCAAGCGCGCAGCTATGCGGCTGAGCGCGGCGATTGGCCGGTGGTTTGTCTGGACGACTTGGCGTCCGAGCTGGATCTGGCGCATCAACGACAGGTATTGGCGACCGTCTTGGCCTCCGGTGCACAGGTTCTGTTGACCGGAACCGAAATCCCGGCAGCGCTCGCTGATCTTGGTAGCCAGTACCGGGCGTTTCACGTGGAACAACGACAAGTTCGGCTTCGCTGATCCGGATTGGTGGACATTCGCAAGTACGGGCACAGTCCCTACGCGCTATAATTGACGGTCCTTCTTCCGGGTGGACGGACGGCGTCAATTGGAGCTATTTCCACCCTGTTCGATACGAGATCAAGCCCGATGACCGAGTCGCAGACACCGCCACCCACCACCAATATCTATGATTCGAGCAAGATTACCGTGCTCCGTGGTCTGGAGGCGGTGCGCAAGCGGCCCGGCATGTACATCGGCGATGTCCATGACGGCACCGGCCTGCATCACATGGTCTTCGAGGTGGTCGATAACGCCATCGACGAGGCACTGGCCGGACATTGCGACCATGTGACGGTGACGCTGCACAGCGACAATTCCATTTCCGTGGCCGATAACGGCCGCGGCATACCGACCGACATCCACAAGGAAGAGGGTGTCTCGGCGGCCGAAGTCATCATGACAGTGCTGCATGCCGGCGGTAAGTTCGACGACAACAGCTACAAGGTCTCCGGCGGCCTGCATGGTGTCGGCGTCTCGGTGGTGAATGCGCTCTCGTCTTTCCTGCGCCTGGACATCTGGCGCGACGGCCAGCACCACGAGCAGGAATACGCGATGGGCGAGCCCACGTACCCGCTGCGAACGGTCGGGCCCTCGACCAAGCGCGGAACCCGGGTGCGTTTCCTGCCCAGCACCGAGGTCTTCACCGATGTCGAATACCACTACGACATCCTGGCCAAGCGCCTGCGCGAGCTGAGCTTTCTCAACTCCGGGGTCAAGATCGAATTGATCGACGAGCGCGGCGAAGGGCGCCGCGATCTGTTCGAGTACGAAGGCGGCATCAAGAGCTTCGTCGAGCACCTGGCTCAGGTAAAAACCCCGTTACATCAAACAGTTATCTCAGCTTCCGGGGAAAAGGACGGGATCGTCGTCGATATCGCCGTGCAGTGGACCGACGCCTATCAGGAAACGATGTTCTGCTTCACCAACAACATCCCGCAAAAGGATGGCGGCACGCATTTGATCGGTTTTCGCGCCGCGCTGACCCGCACGTTGAGCCACTACATCGAGCAAAACGGCATCGCCAAGCAGGCCAAGATCACCTTGTCCGGCGACGACATGCGTGAGGGCATGATCGCGGTGCTCTCGGTCAAGGTGCCCGATCCGAGCTTCAGCTCGCAGACCAAGGAAAAACTGGTTTCCTCCGAAGTGCGTCCGGCGGTGGAGGCGGTGATTGCCCAGCAACTGGAAGAATTCCTGCAGGAACACCCGGCCGAGGCGCGCGCCATCGCCGGCAAGATCGTCGATGCTGCCCGTGCTCGCGAGGCTGCACGCAAGGCGCGTGACCTGACCCGCCGCAAGGGCGCGCTCGACATCGCCGGCCTGCCCGGCAAGCTCGCCGACTGCCAGGAAAAAGATCCGGCCTTGTCGGAACTGTTCATCGTCGAGGGCGATTCCGCCGGCGGCTCGGCCAAGCAAGGACGCAACCGCAAGACCCAGGCGATCTTGCCGTTGAAGGGAAAGATCCTCAACGTCGAGCGCGCGCGTTTCGATCGCATGCTCGCCTCGGCCGAAGTCGGCACGCTGATCACCGCGCTTGGTTGTGGTATCGGCAAGGACGAATACAACCCCGACAAGCTGCGCTATCACCGCATCATCCTGATGACCGACGCCGACGTGGACGGCTCGCACATCCGCACTTTGTTGTTGACTTTCTTCTATCGGCAGATGCCCGAGTTGATCGAGCGCGGCCATATCTATATCGGCTTGCCGCCGCTGTACAAGATCAAGCAGGGCAAGAACGAGATGTACATGAAGGACGATGCGTCCTTGAATGCGTATCTGGTCAGCAACGCCATCGATGGTGCAGAGTTGCGAACCGCCGATGCCGCACCACCGATCCAGGGCGCGGTTCTGGAAAAACTGCTGCTCGATGTGCTGGCTGCCAATGAAGTGATCGATCGCCATGCGTATCGGATCGATCGTGCCGTGCTGCAGGCGATGCTGGAAGCGCGACCAGTGACAGCCGAGGATTTCAGCGATGCCGCGCATTCGGCCGATTGGTGCCAAACGCTTCAAAGCAAACTCAACGATGTCGGCTTGGGCCGTGCGAAGTATCAATTGCAGATCAAAGTCGCCGGTGACGGCCAGGGCGGCGCGTTGCATATCGAAAAACAACACCACGGTCTGAGCAGCGTGCAAACGCTGGCTGCCGGCCAGTTGCTGCATGGCGAATTGCGCCAGGTCAACGAGATCGCGGCACGCTTGCATGGGCTAATCCAATCTGGTGCTTCGGTGACTCGCGGCGGCAAGACCCAGCCGGTATCGAGTTTTCGCCAGGCGCAGGACTGGTTGCTCGAAGAAGCCAAGAAAGGCCGCGCGATCCAGCGCTTCAAAGGCCTGGGCGAAATGAATCCCGAGCAGTTGTGGGACACCACCGTCAATCCGGAAACACGACGCTTGTTGAAAGTGCGTATCGAAGATGCCGTTGCCGCCGATCAGATTTTCTCCACGTTGATGGGTGATGTGGTCGAACCGCGACGCGAGTTCATCGAAGACAACGCCTTGCGCGTTGGCAATCTGGACGTTTAGCCGCTACCTTGGGCGCGCAGCCGAAACATTCGGCCTGCGCGCCTGTAAATATTGCTGGCCGAGAACGCATCGGGAGAAGTCATGAAGCGCATCGTTTTCCTGACACTGCTGACTTTCCTCGTCACTGCCTGCGCCACCGCACCAAGCGGCCGCAAGCAATTGCTGTTGATGTCCGGCAATGACATGAGCCAGATGGGCAGCGCCTCCTTCGACAAGCTCAAGGCGACCGACAAGCTCTCCAAGGACACCTGGAAACTCGGGCAAGCGCAGTGCGTGGTGAACGCGTTGGTTCGTGTGCTGCCGGCGAAGTACGCGCAACAAAATTGGGAAGTGCAATTGTTCGAAGATGCCAATCCCAATGCCTTTGCTTTGCCGGGCGGCAAGGTTGGCGTCAACACCGGCATGTTCGCGGTGGCGAAAACCCAGGACGAATTGGCTGCGGTGATCGGCCATGAAATCGCACACGTCATTTCCCAGCACGCCAACGAACGCGTCTCGCAACAAATGGCGGCCGGCATCGGCATCGAAGCGATCGGCGCGTATTCGGGCACGCGCACATCACCGGAAAACACCAAGGCATTGATGTCCGCACTCGGCCTTGGTGCGCAGTTGGGCGTGCTGCTTCCATACTCGCGCGTACACGAAAGCGAAGCCGATGAATTGGGTCAGCAACTGATGGCTCGCGCCGGTTTCGATCCAACCGCCGCCATCGCGCTTTGGCAGCACATGCAAACCGCCGATCAGGGTGGGCGTCCGCCGCAATTGCTTTCCACGCATCCCGATCCCCGCAACCGCATCCAGCATCTGACCGAACGCGCTCCGGTGTTGCAAGCCGACTATCGCGCCGCGCATGCTGCAGGATATGTTCCGAAATGTTTTTGAATCAGTTTCTGAACGTATTTTCCTGAACGTGTTTTGTTAACAGTTCGTTTGTACATTCAAAGAATTCGCCAAGAAACTAAATGGCAATTGACCGGCTCGTAGCGGTCGGCAACAATTGGGCTGGCGCGATGCTGGTTTGGATAGATAATCGAAACGCCACCGGCGAGGAAGTTTTCGATCTTTGCGATCGCTGTCATGGCGAACGAAAGATCAAAATCGTGCGCAGCCGCAGCGAATTCATGTCGATTTGATCATCGATTGACTTGAGCCAAGGCTACAACCCTCGTAATCTTGATCGCTTGACCCGCCGCGCATCACTCGACGCGTATTCGTGTGGCCTTGGAGTAGACATCATGAAAATCCGTTATTGGTCTTCGCTGGCACTGGCAACGTTGCTGTTGACTGCATTCCCCGCGTACCAAGCGCAAGCGCAAGCTGACACGGGCTATGGCAGCACGCGCACGAATCGTCGTCCGGCCAAGCAAGCCAAGGCAGCCGAACCACAGGTTCTGTTTCCCAATGCCGTGCGTGTCGATCCCAAGGGGACGGCGAGCAAATCGGCGGTGCGCAATCTGCAGAAAATGTTCGACAAGTACGAAAACGACGATTACGCGGCCGCGGCAGCGCTGGCCAAGGAAGTTCTCGCCGATCCCAAGGCCAATGCCTACGACCGCTCGCAGGCCTATTACGTTTCTTCGTACGTCGCGTTGCAAGCCAGCAATGCCGACAACAATGCCGAGGCGATCGATCTGGTCAAGAAGGCGCTCAACGAAAACGGATTGTCCAACAACACGCATTACCAGATGATGTTGCAGTTGGTTCAAATGCTGGTGTCGGACGAAAAGTACACCGAAGCGTTGACCTATGCCGATCGTTTTCTGGACGAGACCAAGAGCGACAACGTCGATGCATTGATCCTCAAGGGCAATGCGCTTTACCGGCTCGAGCGCTACAACGATGCGATCGAACCGATCAAGAAGGCCCTGGCGATCAGCGAAAAACCGCAGGACGGTGCTTCGCGTCTGTTGATGGCGATCTATTTCGAACTCGACCGTCCGCTGGACGCGGCCAAGGTTGCCGAGGATCTGGCGGCCAAGAATCCCAGCGACAAGAAACTGCAACTGGACCTGGCCACGATCTACCTGCAAGCCGATCAGCCGGACAAGGCGTTGGCGGCGTTTGAACGGGTACGCAAGGCAGGTCTGTTGACCGAGTCCAAGGATTATCAGACCGGCTATCGCTTGCTCAGTGGCATGGACAAGCATGAGGCGCAGACCATCGAACTGATCAACGAAGGTCTGAGCAAGGGCATCCTCAAGCCCGAGGCCGAGGTGTACACCTACCTTGGTCAAGCCTATTACTACTCCGACCAGATTCCCAAGGCCATCGAGGCTTGGCAAAAGGGCGCGCCCCTGGCAGCCAATGGCGATGTGTACGGCAATCTCGCCATCGTGCTCACACAGGAAGAGCGTTGGGCCGAAGCCAAGGATGCCGCACAAAAGGCACTCGCGAAGGGCGTGAAAAAGCCCGGCGATACGTGGATGGTGATTGCCCGTTCCGAGTCTGGTTTGGGCAACAAACCGGCGATGTTGGCGGCTTACCGGGAAGCGGCAAAGTACCCGGAAAGCCGCGTTCAGGCACAGAAATACCTCAAGCAAGCCGGTGGAAAGTAACCGTTGGTAATCCGCTCGCCTTGCTATAGACTGATAAGTTCCCGCCCTCGGGTTGTGGCGGGTCCTGGTGCTCAAGCACCGAGAGAACGAACGATTGAGCCGCCACACGCATGACGGATTTACATTCAAGTACAGATAACGGACGCCAGAAGCTGAGCTGGCCACGCATCAGTGGCACGGCATTCGCCATTGGTTTGCACGTAGCGGTCTTCATGATGTTGATGGCGCCGATTTCCGCGTCACACCAGGCCGACGCCGAAGATGAAGTGACTGCGGTCACTTTCATCGAGCCGCCACCGCCGCCACCGCCGCCACCGCCGCCGCCGAAGGAACCGCCCAAGACGCTGACCAAGGTGATCGAAGCGCCGAAGCCGACACCGGTACCGCCACCGCCGGAAGAGCCGCCGATTACCTACAACGATCCCAGCCCGGTCGCCTTCCAGGCTCCGCCTCCGGCACCGCCGTCACCACCCGCGGCACCTGCCGATTTCGAAGGCACGGTCGATGCCGCGTGGCGTTCCAACAATCCGCCCAAGTATCCACCTGAAGAATTGCGTCGTGGAATCACCGGCACGGTGATCCTGATCTTGACCTATGATGTCAATGGCACTGTCATGGAAGCGACGGTAGAAAAGTCCAGCGGCAACCGTAATCTCGATCGTTCCGCAATGCAGGCGGCAAAACGCTGGAAGATCAACCCCGGAATGCGGGGCGGCCAGCGAGTAGCCGGTCAGGCGAAAGTACCGGTTGTTTTTTCTCTCTAACGCTTATTCAACAAAGGTCATCTTCATATGCTGCAGGACATCCTTCTCAACACTGCCGCTGCTGCTGCGTCGGCCGCCGCGGCCGGCTCCGCCAACAACGCACAAGCCCTGCAACAGTTGGGTTTCAGCCACATGATCCAGAACCAGGACATGGTCAGCCGCGGTGTGCTGATCTTCCTGGTGATCATGTCGATCGGTTCCTGGTGGTACACCATCGTCAACTTCATCAAGAACACGGTGATTCGTAGCCGCGCCGATGGCGTCGTGCGTACTTTCTGGGAAACCACCAATGCCCAGGACGCGATCCGCTTCATGGAAGAGCAGCCGGCCAACGAGCCGTTCTCCAAGATCGCCCTCGATTGTGCCCAGTCCGCCGCCCACCATCAGCGCAACGAAGGCAGCCGTCTGGTCGAGACGCTCAATCGCTCCGAGTTCATCGACCGCGCCCTGCGCCAGGCCGTGACCCGCGAAAGCGCCAACCTCGAGAACGGCCTGACCTGGCTCGCCACCGTGGGCGCCACTGCGCCGTTCGTCGGCCTGCTCGGCACCGTGTGGGGCATCTACCATGCCTTGCTGCAGATCGGTGAGAGTGGTTCGTCGTCCATCGACGCCGTGGCAGGTCCGGTCGGCGAGGCGCTGATCATGACCGCCCTGGGTCTGGGTGTGGCCATTCCCGCGGTGCTGGCGTACAACTACTTCGTGCGTGTGAACCGCGATACCTACGCCAAGTTCGATACCTTCGCCCACGACTTGCACGACTTCTTCGCCACCGGCTCCCGCGTCGGCGATACCAAGCGCTAAGTCCCCGCCTACCAGGTAAGCAGTCATGGCTTTCAGTTCCAATTCCAGCGGTGGCCCGATGGCCGATATCAACGTCACGCCCCTCGTGGACGTGATGTTGGTGCTGCTGATCATTTTCATGATCACCGCGCCGTTGATGACGCACAAAGTGCAGGTCAAGCTGCCTGAGGCGACATTGCTGGTCAAACCCGAACTCAAGGTTCCGCCGGTAACGTTGACGGTCAAGTCCACCGGCGAGTTGTTCTGGAACGATGAGCCGGTCAATGCGTCCAAGCTCGATCAGATGCTCGCCGTCACCGTGCAACGTTCGCCGCAGCCGCAGGTCAATATCCGTGCCGACGGCAATACCAAGTACGGCATGATCAACGACGCGGTACAGACTGTACGCAAGTCCGGCATGCGCAAAGTCGGATTCGTATCGAGTCCGGAACGCTGAGCCGAGGATAGGAGAACGCCATGTCTTTCAGTTCCAATTCCGGTGGCGGCCCGATGGCCGATATCAACGTCACACCGCTGGTCGATGTGATGTTGGTGTTGTTGATCATCTTCATGGTCACCATGCCTTCGTTGTCCTACCCGATCCAGGTCGATCTGCCGCAGCCTTCGACCAATCCTCCGCCGACACCTGTCGATCCGCCCGATCCGGTGCGCATCCATATCGATGCCGCCGGAACGGTCAGCTGGAACGGCAGCCCGACGCCACTGTCGACCCTGCAGTCGCAGTTCGATGTCGAAGGCGAGCGGCCACTGCCGCAGCAGCCCACGATCGAGATCGAAACGGACAAGGAAGCGGATTACGAAGCCTTGGCGAAAGTTCTGTCTCGTGCCAAGAACGCCAATCTGCTCAAGATCAGCTTCGTCGAACCTGGCGCAGCGATGTAATTCAGCTATCGCTTCAATCGAAAACGCCGCCTTCGGGCGGCGTTTTTTTATTCGGTAAAACAATCAATCGAGATGGCCCACTCTCAACACGGGTTTGCACGCTTTCGATAGGGCGGATGTATTTCTGGCAGCTCGCATGAATGCGCTGTCGCACAATCCGAATTGCCGAGATTGTTTGAGGTATCAAGAACTGTTGTCGCATCGCTATGCGGTGCGCGAAGTGTTACTTCGGACGGGTCGCAGCGGCAATGATCGAAAGATATGTGCGCACCGTCGAGTCCAGGCCAGCGTAGAGCGATTCGCTGATCAATGCGTGGCCGATGGAGACCTCATCCACTTCCGGGATGGCATCCAGAAAAGCGCCGAGGTTGGCTTGACTCAGGTCGTGTCCGGCATTGACGCCCAGACCCAGTGACTTCGCACGGGTCGCGGTATCGGCGCACTTGGCCAATTCGATTCCCGGTTGGCCCCTTGCGAAGGCTTCGGCGAAAGGCCCGGTGTACAACTCGATGCGATCGGCACCGATCTGTGCCGCGAGTTCCAGTGCCTGCGCGCCTGCGTCCATGAACAAGGAAACCCGGATTCCGAGTGCCTTGAGCTCGGCGACGAGCGGCGCCAGGCGTTCGGCATCGCGGCGCAAATCGAAGCCGTGATCGGAAGTCAGCTGTCCATCGCTGTCGGGAACCAGCGTGGCCTGCTGCGGACGGGCGGCGGCGGCGAGCGCGAGGAAGCCCGGATAATCGGCGCGCGGCGGCGCAAAGGGGTTGCCCTCGATATTGAATTCGACACGTCCGCGCAGCAGTGGTGCCAATGCCAGAACATCGTCGGGGCGGATGTGCCGAAGATCCGGTCGCGGGTGCACGGTGATCGAACCACAGCCCGCGGCGATCGCAGTTTGCGCGGCGACGAGTACGCTAGGCTCCTGGCCGCCGCGGGAGTTGCGCAATACTGCGATTTTGTTCACATTCACGCTTAGTACGGTCATAGCGGCGACTCTTTTTTGGATAAAGGCTTGTCCCCCGCGCATATCGACAGCACAGGCGGTTCAACAGCTTGCGCACATTATCGTGTCCGTGCATCGGGGCAAGCCAGAACAATCGGCCTTCAGTTTGGAAAAATCCTGCTCTGGCTTTGCATGATCTTGCAGGCAGTGCCGTTGGCGCAGGCCGAAACCTTGCCGGGCACACCGCTGCTGCGCCACTACCTACCCGAGGATTACAACGCCACGCCCCAGCACCTGGCGATCAGCGCCGACCAGGAGGGACGTTTGTATGTCGGCAACGTCGAAGGTGTGTTGCGCTTCGACGGACAGACCTGGCAGTTGATCCGGCTGCCGGGAAAGCAAATCGCCCGCGCCATCGTCGCAGGCAAGGACGGCCTGATTTATGTGGGCAGCTACGACAGCTTTGGCTGGTTGCGGATCAATGCCAAGGGAGAGATCGCTTATCAGGAGTTGTTGACCGCTGCAGGCCTGCAAGGACGCGCACGTGCGGTGGGTGCGGTCTGGCAGGTGATCGCCAACGAGGAGGGTGTTTATTTCCGCGCCGAACGCGACCTGCACTTTCTCAGTTACGACCGCCGCACGGTCAAGCATTGGCCGATCGGCGAGGATGTGCGCAGCTTCTACATCGTCGGCAAGCAGCTTTATGCGCGCGTGGCCGGCCGTGGTTTCTGCCGTTTCATCGATGGGCGGTTCGAGCTCGAACCAGGCGGCCAGCACTTTGCCGATCAATCCTTGTCCGCGGTGATCGATCGCGATGACATGCGTCTGCTGATCGGCGACAAGGGCTTGTACCGGGCCGATGCCAAAGGCATTGAATTGCTGCCCGAGGATGCCGGTGCGCAATTGCGCGACGCTCACCCCTACGATGCACTGTTGCTGCCCGATGGCAGTTTCGTGGTCGGCACGCTTCGCGGCGAGCTGTTTCATTACGGGGCTGATTATCGTTTGCGCGAGCGGGTCGATCTGGGCAGCTACAGTATCGTCGCCCTGGCCAGCGATCGTGAGGGCGGGTTGTGGGTGGCGACTGAGGGCGACTTGATTCGCATGTCCTTGCCCTCGCCTTGGTCATTCATTGGCGCCGCGCAGGGATTGCCGGGAACGGTCAACGATTTCGAGTGGCATGAGAAAGCCCTGTGGCTTGCCACATCGCATGGATTCATTCGCATGTCGGCAGGCCCGGACGCCAGGATCCAGACCGAATATCCGCATTGGACCGAGCTGGAAGCCTACGCGTTGGCCGGCACCGAAAAAGGCTTGCTGATGGGCCATCGCAGGGGATTGCTGGTACTGGACGCGGGACAGAAAACGCCGCGCACGCTGCTGGACAGCCAGAGCGAGGGTGTTTATCAATTTGCCACGTCCAGCTTCGAACCCGATCGGATCTACGGTCTGGGCGAGCAGCATCTGTTCGTGCTCGAACAACGGCAAGGCCGCTGGCAGATCGGCAGCATGTTGCCTCTGGATGGCGCGAGCGCCAGTAGTCTTCAAATTGTCGGGCCCGGGCAAATCTGGTTCGGCGACTCTCGCGGTGGTCCGCAGCGCTGGCGCCTGGATCCGGCCAGCGGCAAGGTGCTGGAAAAACGCATATTCGATCAGCGCGATGGACTCGATCTGGATGCGCATGCCGGCAGTCGCGTGTACGCACTCGATGGCGCGATCCACGTCATCAGCGGTGAGCGGGGCTATCGATACGATGGCGAGCGATTCACCGCCGATACCGCGCCGCCCTATACGCTCATCGATCGTCCCGATGAATTGGATGTGGAGCAGACACCGCTCGGAACCTACGCTTTCAGTTCGCGGCAATTGTGGTTTCGCGCCAACAAGCAAAGCCAATGGCAACGACTCAATCCCGGTTCGCCATTGGCCGCAGGCTTCAATCGCGTGCGCTACAACCGCGATGGAGTCTTGCGTGCGGCCACCTGGAGCGGTGTGTTGCAGTTCGACCCGCGCGAGAAACAGCCGATTCCGGCACCATTGAAATTGGGCTTCGAGCGAGTGGTCGTCGAAAGCGCGGACGGCCAGCAAACACGCCAATTGCCCATCAGCAGCCAGGAAACGCCAGTCGAAATTCCATCGGGTTCACGGCTGCATTTTCGCTATGAACTGGTCAGCATGGAAAACAGCGCGGAGTTTCGCTACATGGTCCACGGCATCACCGATCAGTGGAGCGATTGGACCGATCGCGACTTGTTCATACGTGCGCTGACGCCGGGAGATTACGTCCTCGAAGTGCAGGCCCGCACGCGCAGCGGCCGCCTGAGCGCGCCGGCCAGCTATCGCTACCGGATCTTGCCGCAGTGGTATGAGCGTGTCTGGGTCCACCTGGTTGGCTGGCTGCTGTTGGCGGGGCTGGCGGTATTGGCGGTGAGCGAGTTCATCCGCCGCCGGACCCAGCGCTATCTGGAAGCCAACCGGCTTCTGGAATCGCGCATCGCCGAGCGAACCCAGGAGCTCGAACAGGCCAACCACAAGCTGGCGGAGCTGGCCACCGAAGATCCCCTGACCGGTGTGGCGAACCGGCGCGCGCTGGAAACCGGATTGCAACGCGAGTGGTATCGCTGCCTGGATCAGCAGCACCCGCTGTCGGCGCTGATGATCGATGTCGATCACTTCAAGCGCTACAACGATGCCTACGGACATCTGGAAGGCGATGTCCTGCTGAAAACCATTGCCCAAAGTCTGCACAAACTGCACGATCCCAAGCGCGAATTGCTGGCGCGCTATGGCGGTGAGGAATTCGCCTTGCTGTTGCCGGGCGTTCCGGCCGATCAGGCCAAGCAGCGTGCCGAGGCGATCCGCCAGACGATGCAGCAAAACATTCCGCAGACCACGATCAGTGTGGGCGTGGCGGGATTTGTGCCGAGCGTGCAGGCCGAGTCGAGCCAACTGCTTCGGCGCGCGGATGCGGCCTTGTATCGGGCCAAACGCGGCGGCCGCAACCGGGTGGAACTCGACGCCGATTGAGATGCCGATGGATCGGCGTCGCCGTGCGCGTGTCGATCAAAACGCCAGGCGATAGGCATTGATGGTCAGCTCCGCCACGCCATGCAAAGCAATGGCGGCGGTGTGATCGGGCGAAGGCGCCAGCCGCAGGAATCGCCAGTGCGCCGCCAGGCCGGCATCAGCGGGCAAAGCCTGCAAAAGCGGGGCCGGTGAGTGCACATCGAAATGCCATTTCGACAGATAACCGTAGATGCCGGTGCCGGTCGCCTTGCAGCTCGCTTCCTTGGCTGTCCACAGGTGCAGGAAGGATAGGCGTGCCGCTTCCGGATCCAGACGCTGCAATGCCTGCGCTTCGTCGGCGGCGAACCAGCGCTGCGCCAGACGCAGTACCGGCGGCAGGCGGTCGATGCGTTCCAGATCCACGCCCACCCGGCCGGTCGGGCAAATGGCCAGCAATGTGCCGCCGGCGGTATCGCTGAGATTGAAATCAGGCGCGTGCCCGTGGCGAAGAAACGGCCGGCCCTTGGATTCGCGGCCGAACACCAATTCCTGCGTACTCAAGCCAAGCGTCGGCGCCAATGCCGCGCGCAGCAATCGATCGGTACGCTCGCGACGCGACCCGTCCGGCTCGATGGAATCGCACCAGTACAACCGTAACTCGGTTGCCGCCAACGGTGGCGCATCGGCCGCCGCGAGCCAGGGCCAGGCTGCGCTCACGCGCCTGGCGGAGGCGGGGAATCTTTTTGCGCGTCGGCCTTGCGGGCTTCGGCCTGTTCGCGCAGGCGACGCAATTCTTCCGGAGCGATGATTTGCGAATCGTTGCGCGCGCCGCTGGAAATTCGCGATGACAGCCAGCCCACGATCCAGGCAAGCATGAGAATCAGCGCCGTGATCAGCAACAGAACCACCAGCCAGCCGGGAGCCTTGGCGGCGGCGATCAAACAGATGATGGCAAGCAGGAGATAAAGCCAGTGCATGGGAGACCTCGTTCGCTGGGCAAAGTTTAAGCGTTTGCCCGGCGATTTGCGCGCATGGCGGGTGAATCTGTCCGCGCTGGTTTGTGCAAAAACCTCGGCTGCGCCAAAACACCGATGGACCTATGTGAGTTCCGGCCGCTACTGGCCAAGCCGCGGCAACGCCGTTCGCATCGACCTACAGCAGCGGGGACAGCAGACGCGCCAGTGCTTCGGCCAAGCGTGGGAAAAACCGAAGCTGGCGCGGCCCGATGACGGCGTTGGCGGCTGCCAGGTCGCGTGCCATCACTGCTTCCAGATCGGCGGCGACGTTGCTGTCCTCGAACAATACGCAAAGCTCGAAATTCAGGCGAAAACTGCGGTTGTCGAAATTCGAGCTGCCCAGGATGCAGATATCGCCATCGACGAGCAACGCTTTGGTGTGCAGCATGTGCGGATACTGGAAAACACGTGCGCCCGCCGCCATCAGTTCCTCGAAATACGAACGCGAGGCGGCCGACACAAGACGCGAATCGCTTTGCTCGGGCACCAGTACACGCACATCCAGGCCGCGCAATGCGGCGGAAGTCAGCGCCATGCGCGCCGCTTCGCCGGGCACGAAATACGGGGTGGTCAACCAGACGCGATGCTTGGCTTGGTGGATCGCGGCGAGCATGACCCGATGGATCGTTTCCCACGGCGAATCCGGCCCGGCTGGCAGTATCTGTGTACGGATCGCGCCGGGAGCGAGCGTTGGCCACAGGCCCGGACCCTTCGGGATGTGCGAGCTGGCGTAGGTCCAGTCTTCGGCAAAGGCCAGTTGCAGCCAGCGCACCGCCTGGCCTTCCATGCGCAGATGCAGGTCGTGGTAGGCGTCGGCGCGGACGCTCTCGTTTTCCGCATCGGTGATGTTGATGCCGCCGGTAAAACCGATGTGCCCGTCGATGATGACGATCTTGCGATGGCTGCGCAGGTTCAGGATCGGCCGCCACCACCGGTACAGCGCGAAGCGGTGGAAGAACACCACCTCGGCGCCGGTCGCGCGCAGTGGTTCGAGAAATTTTCCGGAGGCTTTCGCCGAACCCAGGCCATCGAGCAGCAATCGCACTTTCACTCCGGCGCGTGCGCGTTCGATCAAGGCATCGCGCAACCGGGTGCCGGTGCGGTCGGGTTCGAAGATGTAGTACTCCAGATGCACATGCAGCCGGGCGCTCGCGATCGCATTCAACAGCGCATCGAACGTGGCGGTGCCGTTGACCAGCAGTTGCACGCGATCGCAATGGCTGGGCAGGAAACTGCTGCTGCCCTGGGCCAGTCGCATCAACGGGCTCGGTGGTGCCGTGAGCGTGGCGTCCTCGCCGACCGGGTCGAGCCGCTCGCGCGAACGCAGGCGCTTGAGCCGCTGCCGGCGAATTCGTTGCGGGCCGAGAAAGTGGTAGATCACCAGACCCAGCACCGGCAGCAATGCCAGCGACATGATCCAGCTCAAGGTGGCGATCGGCTCGCGCTTTTGCAGCACGATCCAGCCGGCCAGCCAGAACAGATATGCGGCCCATAACCATGGCAACCAAAATCCCAGATGCGGGTGCAGGGCCTGCCAGAGCTCGCTCATGCCGGTAGTCTAACCAGAGCGCCGGCCGGCCGTCGCGGCCGGCGGCAGGCGATATCGTTGCTGCGGGAAGACGGTCCCACCCGGGTGAAGCAGCGCCGGCTCCTCCCGCGACCGGGGCAAGCGCGAGCTTCCGCTCAGCCTTTCGGGTAAAGCTGCTCGGCGCGCTGGAACAAGATCCAACTGGTGGCGATGTACTTGTCGCCGCCCATTGGCCGGTTGCCGCGATGGGTATGGGTGAACGCCGTGGGCGCGATCAGCAGCGAGCCGGTCCTGGGCGCGATCTTGCGCTGCTGGTACAGGAATTCGGTTTCGCCCTGCTCGAAGCCTTCGTTGAGATACAACGTCCACAACAAGGTGCGATGCAGCGTATCGGCGCTGGCGTCCTTGGGATACAGCTCGCAGTGCCAGTAGGGATAACCGCCCTGATTGGCGGTGTAGCGTTGCAGGTTGATGCTGCCCGGGCGAAGTACGGCGCGGACGATGTCCGAGAGCGTGGCGTCGTTCATGGCGTCGAAATCGCTTTCCGACAAGCGCCGCAGCTTGCCGGTCTTCGGGTCCTTGGTCTGCAGCATCAATGGGGCGATCAGCGCGTAGCGGTACTTGCGCAGGTAGGCGAGCAGGCCCTTGAACATCGCCGCGTTCAACAACCCTTGCGCCTGCTGCCATTCGGGCGCGGAGCTGATCTGGATGTCGCGGCTGTCCTTGAGTTCGGGCAACACGCCGCCGCCGACGCGGCCGGGCGTGGCCTGGCCGCTGGCTTCGAATTGCGCGATCAACTGCGCGCATTGCTCGCGTGTGAGGGCGTTGTCGTAGATCTCGATGAAATCGGGAAGGCTCATGCGCTGCGCACCGAGAAAGAGATCATGAGCTCGCTCAAACCGTCTGGCCGGAATCGGAGGATTGGTGGTAGTCCACGGCAATCTGGACTTCGTTTCTCGAACCCAGGAATACCGGCACCCGCTGGTGCAGCGCGCTCGGCGCGACATCCATCAGGCGCGAGCGCCCGGTGCTGGCGGCGCCGCCGGCCTGTTCGACGATGAAGGCCATCGGATTGGCCTCGTACATCAAGCGCAAGCGGCCGGGCTTGCTCGGATCCTTGAGATCGCGCGGATAAATGAAGATGCCGCCGCGAGTGAGGATGCGATGCACATCGGCGACCATGCTGGCGACCCAGCGCATGTTGAAATCCTTGCCGCGCGGGCCTTCGCGGCCGCTGAGCAAATCGGCGACATAGCGCTGCATCGGCGCTTCCCAGTGCCGCTGGTTGGAAACGTTGATGGCGAATTCCTGCGTGTCGGGTGGAATCTGCACGTTTTGCCGGGTCAGCATGAAATTGCCCTGCTCGCGATCGAGCGTGAACACATGCGTGCCCCGGCCGACGGTCAGCACCAGCAAGGTGCTCGGCCCATACAGGGTGTAGCCGGCGCACACCTGCGCGCTGCCCGGTTGCAGGAAGTGCTCATCGACCGGCTCGGTCACCGCGTCCGGGCAACGCAGCACCGAGAAGATGGTGCCGACCGAGACGTTCACATCGATATTGGAACTGCCGTCGAGCGGATCGAACAACAACAGGTAATTGCCTTTGGGATAGGCATTGGGGATGGGATGGGAATGTTCCATTTCCTCCGACGCCAGTCCCGCCAGGTGTCCGCCCCACTCGTTGGCTTCGAGCAGAATTTCGTTGGAGAGCACGTCGAGTTTCTTCTGCGCCTCGCCTTGCACGTTGCCGGTGCCGGCTTCGCCGAGCACACCGTCCAGTGCGCCCTTGCCCACAGCGGTGGCGATGGATTTGCAGGCGCGGGCGACGACTTCGATCAGCAATCGCAGGTCGGCGTTGATGTGGCCGGCGTGCTGTTCTTGAATCAGGAAACGAGTCAGCGAAATGGGTTTCATGGGCGGCTCGGTCGGTGAAAAACACGGCTATTGTAAAGGCCAGGCTTGAGCCAGTCCCCCGCCACGAAGGAGCCGCCGATGGCAGATGCCGAAAACCTGTTGTTGTCCTTGCTGACCGCTTTGGGCCTGGGTTTGATGGTCGGCGCCGTGCGCGAGCGGCAAGAAGGCGCGGCGATGGCCGGAATTCGCACCCATGCGCTGGTGGCGGTGCTGGCCGCCGTGGCGATCGCCCTGCACCTGGGCGTCTTGCTGGTCATGCTGCTGGCATTGTCGGGGCTGGTGTTGGTCGGTTATCGGCAGACCTCGGCCAGTGACCCGGGCATGACCGGCGAGGTCAGTTTGCTGTTGACGGCGCTGCTGGGCGCGTTGACGCACGAACATGTGCGCTTGGCGGCCGGCGCTGGAGTGGTCGTGGCGGCCTTGTTGTATGCCAAGGCGCCCTTGCACCGCTTCACCCGCGAGTTGCTCAGCGAACGCGAACTGCACGATGGCCTGGTGCTGCTGGCGGCGGCGCTGGTGATTTTGCCGTTGATGCCCGATCACAAGATCGGCCCTTACGGCAGCCTCAATCCGTCGCTGTTGTGGACACTGGCGGTACTGGTGATGGCGATCAGCACCCTGGGACACGTGGCGCTGCGTGTGGTCGGTAATCGCTGGGGCCTGGCCGTGGCAGGTTTTTTCGCCGGCTATGTGTCCTCGACTGCCGCCGTGGCCGGGTTTGGCCAACGTGTGCGGGAAAACGCTTTCTTGCTGCGGCCGGCCGTGGGCGCGGCAATGCTCGCCAGTCTGGCGTCATTGAGTTTGCTGGTGCCGGTCGTGTTGGCGGTGGCGCCCGGTCTGTTGCCGATCCTGGCGCCAGAATTGGGCGCGGCCGGCGCAGTGCTTGCGGCCGGCGGGTTGCTTGGCCTGCGCCGTGGGCAAGCTGACGACACGCCGGTACCAACCGCCGGCGCCCGCATGTTCCGGCTCAGCCAGGCGTTGGGTTTTGTCGCGATCATCTCGGTGGTGCTGGTGCTCTCGGCGGCGATGAATGCCTGGTTCGGCGCGCAGGGCGCGCTCATTGCCGCCCTGACCGCTTCGCTGGCCGAATTGCATGCGGCCAGCGCCACACTGGCGCAGTTGTATCTCGGCGGCATTGTCGATGTCGGGCAAGCGCGTTGGGGGATGCTGGGTATTCTGGCGGCCAGTTCGATGGCCAAATCGATCGTCGCGATCGTCAGCGGCGGCCGTGCTTATGGATTGCGCGTGGCGATCGGCCTGCTGGCGATGTTGTTGGCGGTGACGGGTGTGTTGTTGATCCTGCCCTGGTTTGGATGACGCGGTTACCGTGAACTACATCGTTCCCCGTGCGGCGATGCCGGTGGCCGGAAAGTCGCAGAACAATCCGTCCACGCCATGCTTCATCGCTGCGTGCAGTTCATCGATCGCGCTGGAATGACCGGGCGCGATCGCATCGTCGCGAAAAGTCCAGGCATCGACCGCCAAACCACGCATATGCGCTTCGGCGACGATGCCCTGTTCGAGCAATTGCTTGTTCACGCCAAGACGCGCCAGCCACTCGCCATGCTGTGCCAAGGCCACGCGCCAATCGTCCTCGGCATCGAGCAGCAACGCGCACGGCAATCCAGTCGCGTCGAAGATGCGGCGCAAGGGTTCGGGCTCGAAACATTGCACCCAGATCCGCACGCCGGGCGGCACGCTGCGCACCGCCTCGATGAAGCATTCGACCGGGTCGATGCCACGCGAAGCCAACTCACCGGGATGTTTGATTTCCGGATACAGCAATACCTCGGCATTGCGTGCCTGTGCTGCTTCGGCGGCCCAGTCAATGAGTTGGGCGAATCGCGGTATCGCGAATCGGCCATCGAACTCGCGCGAACGCCCCGGATACGGTTGCAGTGCACGCAGGCAATCGATCTGTGCCGCTGACAAATCGGCGCTGTGCCAATCACCATCGCGCTTTCGATCGGCAAACTCCGGGCGTGCGGTGATGTCGGTGCTGTGGGTCAGGATCGGTTCGTGGCGGGCGAACAAAACACCATCGGCGCTGGGCACCAGGTCGGGTTCGATCACGTCCGCACCCTGCATCAGTGCCAACTGGTAACCGGCCATCGTGTGCTCGGGCCGCAAACCGCTCGCGCCGCGATGGGCGATGATGCGCGGCGCCGAGCCGTCGAGAGTCGCCCAGCGCATCACGCGCCAACCTTTGCAGGCATCGGCCGGAACCATGAAGCGGAGCGATCCATGTCGATGTTGCAATCTCCAGGAAAAAAGAAAAAACGCGCGCGGTTTGTTGCGCGAGCATCGAAAAATATCAGAAAACACATTCGTCACGCGCTTCGTGCCGCGTGTGAATCTGTCGTTGACAAGCAAAAACGGGGCCATGCGAAGCCGGTCCGATAGCTGCAACCATTGCCGCCCGCGACGCCAGGCCCCACGATATCGCCCATGTGCGGACTCACAGGTTTCTTCCAGCCCGGCCAACAGCGCTTGTCGCCTGACAACGCGCGCGACGCGCTGGCGCGCATGAGCGCCAGCTTGCACCATCGCGGGCCGGACGATCACGGGCAATGGTTCGATGTCGATGCCGGCATCGCGCTTGCGCACCGGCGTCTTTCGATTCTCGACCTGTCGCCGCTGGGCCATCAGCCGATGGTGTCGGCCGATGGCCGTTATCAAATCGTCTACAACGGCGAGATCTACAACCACGCAGTGTTGCGCGACGAGTTGCTCAAGCTCGGCCACTCGTTCGCCGGCCATTCCGATACCGAAGTGTTGCTGGCCGCCATCCAGTCCTGGGGCTTGCCTGCGGCCTTGCAGCGAAGCAACGGCATGTTCGCGCTGGCCTTGTGGGATCGGCAACAACGGCAGTTGCACTTGGCGCGCGATCGCGTCGGAAAAAAACCGCTGTACTACGGATGGTGTGGCGAGAGTTTGCTGTTTGCTTCCGAACTCAAGGCGATGATGGCGTTTCCGGGTTTCGATCCGGCGGTCGATCGCGGCGCGCTGGCGCTGTTTCTGCGTCATGACTACATCCCTTCACCGTGGTCGATCTATCAAGGTGTGTTCAAGCTGATGCCCGGACACACGCTGACGCTCGATGCCGCCGCCGTTTTGAGCGGCGCGGAAAAACACGATCCAAACACCGCCGCGACACCCTTTTGGAATGCGCTGGAAGTCGCGCGCGCAGCGCACACCAAGAGTTTTCAAGGCTCCGATCAAGACGCGCTCGATACGCTCGATGCCCGCTTGCGCGATGCCGTCGCGCAACGCATGGTCGCCGATGTGCCGGTGGGCGTGTTTCTCTCCGGTGGTACCGATTCGTCCCTGGTCACGGCGTTGATGCAGGCGCAAAGCCCGCGTCCGGTGAAAACCTTCACCATCGGTTTTTCCGATTCCAGCCACGACGAGGCCGCTTACGCCAAAGCCGTGGCGCACACCTTGGGCAGCGATCACACCGAGCTGTATCTCGATGGCAGCGATGCGCTGGCGGTGGTGCCCGATCTTCCGGCGATGTTCGACGAGCCCTTCGCCGATTCCTCACAGATACCGATGTACCTGGTCTCGCGTCTGGCGCGGCGGCATGTGACCGTGGCGTTGTCGGGCGATGGCGGCGACGAATTGTTCGGCGGCTACACACGCTATCCGCGCGCGCTGGCCAATTGGCGTCGGCGTCAGCGTATTCCCGCGCCGCTGCGCACGGTGTTGCGCACCGTGCTCGGCCAGCATGGCGATGGCGAAGCACGCGACAGCCGGCTGGCCATGCTCGCCACGGAGCTCGCCGCTGATTCGCCCGAAGCGGTGTATCTCAATCGCGTGTCGCGCTGGCGGCAGCCCGGGAGCGCCATAGCCAATGCCATCGAACACAGCAGCGCCTACACCGATCGCTCGCGCTGGTTGTCCGATGCAACGCCGCTGGAACGCTTCATGTTCATGGATTTTCAAAGCTATCTGCCTGACGACGTGATGGCCAAGGTCGATCGCGCCAGCATGGCGGTCAGTCTCGAAGCGCGCGCGCCCTTGCTCGATGTCGGCGTCATCGAACTGGCGTGGTCCTTGCCCACGCAGATGAAATTGCGCGGCGGCGAATCCAAATGGCTGCTCAAGTCATTGCTCGCGCGCTACCTGCCGGAGAAGCAGGTGTATCGCCCCAAATACGGATTCGGCGCGCCGGTCGGCGATTGGTTGCGCGGGCCGTTGCGCGAATGGGCCGAAGATTTGCTTTCGGCCGAGCGGTTGGCGCGCGAAGGTTATTTCGATGTCGCGCAGATTCGCACGCTGTGGGAGGCGTTTCTCGCCGGGCAACGCAAATGGCATACGCATCTTTGGAACGTGTTGATGTTCCAGGCGTGGAATCAGTGGCGGCAGCATCCTTCGGAAACCCGCCGTCCGCCTGTGCGTACTGCGCTTGCCGTTCCGGGCTTCATCTCGCTCGATGGCCGTGGAAAAAAGCCCGGCGAAGCACCGAGCGCGCGAGCCGAATAAGGCATTGGCGAGTGCGGCTGCCATCTGGTTCGCTGACCTTTGCCGGCGGCCGGATCGCTTGCAGCGATGCGTTCATCTACGATGCGTCCAACCAAGATGACGCAGGGGACCATCATGGAAAGCAACGACGCGCAGGCTTCAGGGCCCGCCAGCTTCAACCAAGTGCTGCTCGATGAAGTGCGGGCGTTGCGGCCGGGGGCACTCGAGGATTTTGTGGCTGCGCCGCAAAACGCCGACAAACCGGTCCGGGCGGAGAATCTGCGCGAGTTGTTCCGGCGGCTGGGCCGTATCGAGAGCGATGCAGCGCTCGATCCCGATGCGCGCCGTGGTTTGTCGGCGCTGTGTTTTTCGGGCGGCGGCATTCGCAGCGCCACCTTCAATCTGGGCGTTATCCAGGGCTTGGCCAAGTCAGGCTCGCTGAGCCGGTTCGATTATCTGTCCAGCGTATCGGGTGGTGGCTACATCGCCAGTTGGCTGCGTGCATGGATGTGCCGCGAAGGCGTGGGCAAGGTGCAGCAAACGCTTGCCGGCAAGAGCCCGCCGCAATATCCGCTGGCGCCCGAACCCAAACCGCTGGACCGTTTGCGCGAATACAGCAACTACCTCACTCCGCGCCTGGGCGCGGCTTCGCCCGATACCTGGTCGGCCGCGGCCATCGTGATTCGCAATCTGATGTTGAACTGGTTGGTGATCCTGCCGCTGCTGGGCCTGATGACGGCCGTTCCGCAGTTCGTGCTGTTGCTGGTGCTGATGCGCTCGCCGGGCCACGGAGTCGGCATGACATTGCTGTGGCTGGCCCTTGCGACGGCTTTGTATGCCAGTGTGCGCACGCAATGGCTGCGCCGTTTCGCCAAGACACCGGGTACGCCGCAGGGACGGTTCGTCTGGGGCAGCGTGATTCCCACCTGCCTGGCGGGAATCTTGTTGTCCACCGCTGTGCTGTGGCTGGATCTGCCGTGGAAAAATGCAGGCGGCAACGCCACATCGGCGCAGACCACGGTGCTTTGGGTTTTCATTCTGACTTGGTGCGTCGGCATTCCGTTGATCGGCTGGGCGGTGGCCGAGTGGCGCATGTTGCGTTCGCCCAATCCCGATGGCGAAAAAACCGCTTCACCCATCTACGAGTTGATTGCGCTGATCGTCTCGGGGCTGATCGCTGCCGGGTTGTTGTTCGCCGCGATAAAAACACTGCTGGCTTATCTGTACGGCCACCCGGCCTTGTATGTGATCGCGACCTTGCCGATCCTGCTCGGCATCTATCTCACGGCGCGCATGTTGTATGTGGCTTTCGCCAGCCTCAGCGAAGGCATCAGGGGCACGCCGCGCCGCGCCGCCAGCGACGATGCCGATCGCGAATGGTGGGCGCGATTGTCGGGTTGGGTGTTGTTGCTGGCCGTGGCCTGGACGCTTGCCAGCGGCTTGTGCCTGCTCGGCGGCCATTTGTTGCAACAGTTCGAGCAAAAATATTTGACCAGCTTGATCGCCATGCTCGGCGGCATTTCCGGCATCGTCGCGGCCTTGTTGCAACGCGGCGGCAGCAGCGCCAAGCCGGGTGAAAACGATCAAGCGAAATCCTCCGGACCGCGCGATTGGGCATTCGCATTGGTCGCACCAGTATTCGTGCTGTGCGTGTTCATCATGGTGGCGCGCGGTACGGGCATCCTCGGCGATTTGTTCACGGGCACCGACGATGTGCTCGATATGCGTTTCGGCTTGAGCCGCACGCTGAGCGAGGCGCTCTCGTTGCAGGCGACATTGAAATTTCTCCTCGTGCCGTTTTCGCTCGCCTTGGTGGCCTTGATCATGGGGCGCGTGGTCAACGTCAATCGTTTTTCCCTGCACGGCATGTATCGCAACCGGCTCGTGCGCGCCTATCTTGGCGCGTCCAACACCGAGCGCCAGCCCGATCCGTTCACCGGGTTTGCCACCAGCGACGACATCAAGCTGCACCAATTGCGCGAGCCGGGCAAAACCGTCGCGCCGCTGTCGTTGATCAACACCACGCTCAATCTGGTCAGGAGCGGCGACCGTCTCGCCTGGCAACAGCGCAAGGCCGAATCGTTTTCCATGAGCCCGCTGTACTGCGGCAATTTCCACGAAGGTTATCGTTCGTCGCACGAATATGGCGGCGCCGGCGGCATTACGTTGGGTACGGCCGTGTCCATTTCCGGTGCGGCGGCCAATCCCAATATGGGTTCGAGTTCATCGCCGGTGTTGGGCTTCTTGCTGGCGCTGTTCAATATGCGGCTGGGCGCTTGGTTGGGCAACACCAACCAGCACGGCCAGGACACCTACAAGTTGTCGGGGCCGCGTTTCGCTTCGTATGCGCTGCTGGCGGAATTGTTCGGCCTGACTACCAGCAACTGCCGCTATGTGAATCTTTCCGACGGCGGGCACTTCGAAAATCTTGGGCTGTACGAAGTCGTTTTGCGTCGCTGCCGTTACATCGTCGTTAGCGATGCGGGGCAAGATCCGTCGTTCGGTTTCGGTGATCTGGGCAATGCCATCCGCAAGATCCGCATCGACTTCAATATCCCCATCGAGTTCGACCAGGCCATCGACATCCTGCCGCGCAGCGGCCAGCCCGGCGGTCTGTATTGCGCCATCGGCCGCGTGAAATACAGTGCTGCCGATGGCATCGACGCACCCGATGGGAAACTGATCTACATCAAGCCAACCCTGCGCGCGCGCGGCCGCCCAGTGCCCTACGATGTCTACAGCTACGCCCAATCCGTGCCGATGTTCCCGCACGAATCCACCGCCGACCAGTGGTTTACCGAATCGCAATTCGAGAGCTACCGCGCCCTGGGCGAACACGCCATCGAAGAAATCAGTCGCGGCCACACCGACCTGACCTGCCTGGCCGATCTGATCGAACGAATGATCGGATATGTGGAACAGGTGAAAAGCGGGAGCGCTTCGGAGGCAGAGAGTGTGGTTAGTGAGGCGGAGGTGCCGGTGGTGTGATCGGGCGTGTGTTTTATTGTGGCTGTCTTGGATGACAGTTCCGGTCGAGCATGATCATTTAGGCGGTGATGACCAAATGGGGATCGGTTCGTACCAACCTTGAACGGACGTCCAACTTTGAGCGTGCAAAGAGCTTTTATATAGGACGATTAGCGTCGGCTACTGGCAAGCCTTATCAATTTTTGGGCCAAAGGAATGCCCGCTCATATCTTTATGATGGTGGCTATTCCTTATTCGATGTACGTTTCGAACAAATATGGAAGAAGTACAAGGGGATGTATGACCACTCCAATAAAAATCAAGATTACCGTGATAAAAGCGTTTGACCGCACTTATGACGCCACACACGAAGACACAGCCGCGCAGGTGCGAGGAGAATTTCTGCGAGCGTTTCCGCTCGATAGCCTCCAAAAAATTAAGCTCGATGATTATGTGATCGGCCATCAAAAACCGACCTTTTGCGCGCACGTTGAGGCAAAGACACGGCCATGGGCAAATATTCAAGGTGCCACAGCAGATAAATTCGGTATCTACTTCGGAAAGACGAAAAGTGATCCGAAACGGATCTATCGATTCACGCGCAGATTTGGTGAAACACGAGACGAAGCGTTTCGCTCGGTTAAGGCTGCACTATTGGCCCTTGTCCGTTTGGGTGGCGCGTCAGATCTGGACTTTGCGTCTATTGATGCCAACCCGTTGTCCCAAATGTTCAAGGCGAAGATTCTGAGCCTTTATTTTCCCAATCGCTTCCTCAATGTGTGTAGCTCCGAGCATCTCGAGATGCTTGGAGCAGAGCTTGGGTACGTGGAGGGGCGCCCGGTCAGCGAATATCAGTATCTATTGCTAAAGGCTAAGCATTCGAATGCGACTACGAAGACGTGGAGCAATCCAAAATTTATGTCGTTCCTGTACGACACGTTCATAAGTGGTGGCCGCAAGCCAACGAATACCGTACGAAAGCCTCGAAGTAAGGTGCATCGGAAGGTGAATTTTGAAGACATCCAAGGCCAGAGAGATGAAATTGGCAAAGCTGCTGAGACGTTTGCGCTCGAGTGGGAAAAACGGCGACTTTGTGGAGCTAATTTCGATGACCTTGTTTCTAGAATCAAAGATCTTCGTGACAGGCCGAGTTTTGGCTATGACTTCCTCTCGCACTCGTCGCCCAAACAGCAGAGATTTATTGAGGTGAAATCCGTCGCAAAGCTCCCTCGCGGCGCAGGTTATCGCTTCTTTTTGTCCGATAATGAACACAAGATTTCAAAATCTCCTGACCATAAGGGCGCATATTTTTTCTACTTGGTATTTTTCGATGGCAACAGACAGCCCACTGATCTTCAACCAATTCGTGCAGATGAGCTTTACCCGCTAGGCGAGATGTCTCCGGCCTCTTATGTAGTGCGATTTGATTTTGGAAACAAAAGGAAATAACCGCGAGTTCAGCGGCCCATACACCGTTAAGCGACGTGTGGGAAAGGTGCGTAGCTACGGGCTACTTGCGAATGACTGTCAGTGGCCGAAATTGGAGGACTATGGCAAGTACGCACATCGGTACTGATCAACAACACTATTGCTAGGGTTTACGGGAACTGGTGGTCAGCAATACCAGAATCCACACGGAAGCAAAAAAATGACAAGCCAGAGCACACGGTTATGCAAGGCAAATTCGGTGCGTCCGTCCACCACGAACGAAAATAAACCAGAATTCCCTAACTGATCCATCGAAACAACCGCATCACGCATCAATCGCAAGCGTGTCCGATAGCCTCATTGCGACCAACGCATCCGCACAACCACCCCCTAAACATCCCCCTCACTCAACCACCCCTCACCACTACCACGGTGAAACACCTTGTCGCTTGGCAGCACATCGCCCGCGGCGAGTGTCGCTTCGTTTTTCAGTTGCTGGTAGTAGGGAATGAAATCCGGGCGGGTGGCGTCGAACAGTTGTTGGAAACTGTCGATGACGAAATACGTTTTTTGATAAGTGTCGATGCGGTAGCGCGTGCGCATGATGCGCAGCAGGTCGAAGCCGAGGCGGTTGGGTGCGGGCGATTCGAGACAATAAATGGATTCGCCCTTCGAGCTGACGATGCCTGCGCCGTAGATGCGCAGACCCTTGGCGGTGTTGATCAAGCCGAATTCCACGGTGTACCAATACAAGCGCGTCAGTTGCGCCAGCGCCTCGGGACCGATGCCGTGCGCTTTGACGCCGCCCTTGCCGTAGGCCTGCATGTAATCGGCGAAGACCGGATTCATCAGCAAGGGCACGTGGCCGAACAGATCATGGAACAGGTCGGGCTCGCTCAAATAATCGAGCTGCTCGGGTTTGCGAATCCACCAGGTCACCGGAAAGCGGCGGTTGGCCAGGTGCTCGAAAAAAGTCAGCTCGGGCAGCAAGCCTTCGACGCCAATCAATTCCCAGCCGGTCTTGGCGCGCAGCAGCCGGTTGAGGTCGGCGAATTTCGGAATGGCATCGGCGTTGATGCCCATCGAATCTTGCGTGTCGAGAAATTCCTCGCAGGCGCGGCCGGGCAGGATTTCCCGCTGGCGGTGGAACAGGGTGCGCCAGACCTCGTGATCGGTCTCGGTGTAGCTGTCCCAAGGTTGTTCGACCACGGCGGTGGTATAGACCGGCACGGAGCCTTTATCGGTGAGAAGGTGCTCGACGCGCTGCGGAGTGTTCATGGCGTACCTGGACTTGCTACTTGCTCAACGGGGAAGGAAAGCCGCGATCAGGCCCGGAGCGGAGGTCGATCGCGGCTTTCGCCACTTCCCAGCGGTCAGTCTAGCGCCAGGGGCACGCAAAAGGCTTGCAAAATTGCGCTGATTAGCCGAGGTTGTGCAATATAAATCCATATTTTATTTAGTTTGCGCAACAAAATGGACAATATCAAACTCGACCGCACTGATCTCGCCATCCTGGCGACGCTGCAGACCGAAGGCCACATCAGCAATACCGACCTGGCCGAGCGGGCCAATCTGTCGCCCTCGGCCTGCCTACGCCGAGTGCAGCGGCTGGAGGAAACCGGCGTCATCGCCGGCTACATCGCATTGGTCGATCCACTGCGGGTTGGGCTGGGTTTGCAGGCCTTCGTGCGGGTGCAACTGGCGCGCCATGATGCCGAGGCTATCGCCGGATTCTCGAAGCGAGTCAACGATTGGGATGAAGTGGTCGCCTGTCACGCACTCACCGGCGATATGGATTATCTATTGCACGTGATCGTGCGCGACCTGGATCATTTCTCGCGGTTCCTGCTCGATCACTTGCTCAGCGGCAGTTTCGTGGCCGACGTCAATTCCAGTTTCGTGTTGCGCACGGTGAAGCAGACCCGGCGCCTGGCGCTCGATCATCTGGCCTGAGAACAATCGTCTGGCCTGAAAAAACCGCGCGGTTTGCCGTCAGATTGGAATGTCTTCGGAGAGCGAAGGCGCCGGCAGGTTGCGATCGACGATCGCGCGATTGCGGCCCGATTGCTTGGCCATGTACATCGCGCGGTCGGCGCGTTGTTGCAGCCGGCCGTAACGGTCGTCGGCCGCGCCCAGTGCCGCCACGCCAAGAGAAACCGTCACTTCTCGCGGCGCGCCGTTGAGGATGAGCGGGTGCTCGGAAAATGCCTGGCGAATACGCTCGGCGACGATGCTGGCGCGCTCGGTGTCGGTCTCGGGCATCAACACCACGAATTCCTCGCCGCCCTGGCGGCCGATCAAATCCTCGTCGCGCAAATTCTCGCGGATGCGCTGCACGCTCTGGATCAGCGCGATATCGCCCACCGCGTGTCCGAACTGGTCATTGATGCGCTTGAAGCGGTCGATATCCACCGCGATCACCGCCAGCGGCCGCGCATGCCGTTGCGCCGTGGCGACCGCGCGCGCGCCCAGCTCCTCCATCGCGCGCCGGTTGTAGGCGCCGGTGAGGTAATCGATGTGCGCCGCCTGTTCCAGTTGCTTGTGCGTGCGCTCGGTGCAAAGCAGCAAGAAACCCAGCGTGCTGATCATCGGCAGCATGCTGGCGAAGCCGCCCGACAACAGTTGCAGGATGGAGACGTTGAATGCCGGCGTCAGCGCATTGCCTGTCAGCAGGAAATACGCCGAACGCGTGCCGAGGATGGCGACGCCCGCCGCGAGAATGAACCCCACGACATGGGTGCTGGCCGTGGCTTTTTGCTCGGAACGGTAAAGCCCGTACAGCCCGTAGACCAGGAAGACCGAATACAGCATCGCCTCCAGGCCGATGCCGATGGCCTGGTTGGGCTGGATGAAGTTGAACCACAACTCGACCAACGCGACCGCGCCCACCAGCAGTCCCAAACAAATTACTCGCCGAGGCACGCCGTTGAAAACGCACAAGGCCTGGCACAGGCAGGCCAGCGAGGCGGCGGTCAGCGTGTTGCCGGCGATGATCGACAATGGGTCGGCGATCATGCCCTGCAGGCCGAGCAGGACGAACGCGATCGGATGCAGGAACATTCCCGCCGTCCACCAGCCCCAGCTGGCGCGCAGCGAGGCCGGGAAAAACCGCCGGATGGTCAGCAGCACGATGCCGATCAGTGACGTGAGCAGCGCCGAGAGAAACAAGATGGTGCGGATGTCCAGCGGCAGGCTCATAACGCACCTTCGCGGCCATGGCGCGCAATGCCGGCAATGTGCCGATGCGTGCGGCCTCGGGAAGCCGGCGTCGGCATCGGCGTGACGAATGTTCGTCCACCCGGCGACTGTGTCAGCGGCACATCGGTCAACGAATCAGTCTGTGGGTCGAATTTCCGGTGCACGTGGGCAGGCTACTCTCGTTCGGTAAGGGCGACGTGCCCCCAGATTGTCCGGAAATTGCGAAAGCAATTCTTGTGCCAGAATTTACCGCAGCGTGCTATTGGATGTTTGAACAGCTTGACCGAAAGCCGCTTTGGCGGCTTACGCCACTAGGATCGAGGCGAACGTGTGGGCAGGTCCGTGCCCGTCTGGTCGGCCGAATCCGGGTTTCTCGGCCGGAACGGCAGCACCACGCCACGCTCTTCGGCCGGTCGGTGCCACAGCACCGGAACATCCTCGGGGCTGGGCAGTTCGAGATCCTGTTCGGAATCGGTGAAGTCTTCTTCGGCCTCGTCTTCCCAACTGTAGCGGCGACGCGGTGGCGGCGGATCGGCATGGCGCCAGAGAATGCCGGCCAGCAGCCCGACCGCCGCACCGGACAGGTGGTATTCCCAGGACACGCCCAATTCCTGCGGCAGCACGGTCAACAGCATGCCGCCGAAGAAAAAGAAGGCGATCAGCGCCGCCGCGATGGACGGCCGGTCCCGGCGCAACACGCCGAGAGTGAAGATCAAAAATCCCAATCCGTGCGTGACACCGCTGGCACCGATATGCGCCCCGCCGGTGGCGATCAGCCAGGTGCCCAGGCCCGAACCGAGCCAGATCAGCGGCAATGCCCGCCAAGTCGCCTGCGGAAAGACCGTGCCCGCGAGCGTGCCCAGGATCAGGATCGAGACGGCATTGGACGCCAGATGTCCGATCGAGCCATGCAGCAACGGCGCGGTGAGCACGCCGAGCAGTCCGGCCAGCGATTGCGGCTGGACCGCGAACGCACGTACATCCGCGCCCTGGCCTTGCAGAAAAAAGATCAAAGCCAGCACGATGACCGCGGCCATGCTCAGGTTCAGGGCGCGCCGGAATCGCGCCAGCACCGTGGGTGCAACCTTCAGTTCCGGGTCGGTGTCGTGAAGTTCCATTCCGACAAGATGGGGCGCCCTGGCGACAAGGCAAGCGTCGCCAGGACACCAGCCGGTGCAAATCGGTCAACCCGGAACCGCGTGACGCGGCTTGATGACCAGACTCAGCGCCATCGCCGCCGCGATCAGCGCCACCACCACACCCAGCGAGGCGAAGATCGGAATCTTGAAAAGGTCCACCAGCAGCATCTTGGCGCCGATGAAGATCAGCACGCAGGCGAGCCCATAACTGAGCAGGTGGAATTTCTCGGCCATGCCCGCCAGCAGGAAATACAGCGCGCGCAGGCCGAGCACCGCGAAGATGTTCGAGCTGAGCACGATGAACGGGTCGGTGGTGATGGCGAAGATCGCCGGGATCGAATCGACCGCGAAGATCACGTCAGTGACACCGATCATCACCAGCACCACGAACAACGGCGTGTACTTGCGCCGCTTGCCTTCGCCGATCCACAGCGCCTCGCCGTGGTAGCCCCGGGTCAGCGGCAAATGCCCGGTGATCCAGCGCAGTATCGGATTTTTTTCCATGTCCGGCGTCTGGCCGGCGGCCCAAAGCATCTTGGCGCCGGTCGCCAGCAGGAACAGCCCGAACACATACATGATCCAGTGGAACTGGGCGATCAGTGCGGCACCGACGAAAATCATGATCGCGCGCAGCACGATCGCGCCGAGCACGCCGAACACCAGCACGCGTTGTTGGGACGCCACAGGGACGCCGAAATAAGTGAACAGCATCAAGAACACGAAGATGTTGTCCACCGCCAGCGCTTTCTCGACCAAATAGCCGGTGAGAAATTCCAGCGCCACGCGGTCGGCGTCGGCCGCTGGCATCGACCCGTGCAGGTACCACCACAGGCCGGCGTTGAAGGCGAGCGAGAGGCCGATCCAGACCGCGCTCCAGACCAGCGCCTCGCGGGTGCTGACCTTGTGTGGGCCATTTTTTTTCAACACGAGCAGGTCCACGACCAGCGCGATGACGATGAAGACCGCGAATGCGACCCACATCAGGGGAGTGCCGATGGTTTGCATGATGAGCTCCGAAAATGAAAAAAACCTTGCGCCGAGGGCTCAGGGCTGTTTTTCGGACAGACCTTCGCCACGACGGGCGAAGGTCTTGCTCGCAGGTGGTGCCTGCCTGCCGGACCGGAGGGCGAACCCTCGTATTGACGATCTCGGCAGCGGGAGCTACTCCCCTTCTGGGCGGAGATTAACGCGGGTGGCGCGTGAAAGTCACGTCAATCCTTTGGCGGCCGCTCCGGCCCGTTACAATGGGCGGATGAATACAGCCATCCTGCCCACCGTTCATCTGAAAATAGAACGCCGTTCGACCCATCCCTGGATCTTCCAGAAGATGGTCGCCCGGCCCGAAGCCAAGCCCAAGCCCGGTTCGATCGTCGATATCTACGACAACACCGGCGCCTGGTGCGCCCGTGGCTTTTACAACGGCCACTCGCGCATCGCCCTGCGCGTGCTTACCGAAGACCCCGACGAGGCGGTGGACGAGGCATTCTTCCGGCGCAAGATTGCCGCCGCCGTGCGCCTGCGCCGCGAGGTACTGCGGCTCGATGAAGTGTCCGATGCCTGGCGCGTGTTGCATTCGGAAGGCGATGGCCTCTCAGGTTTGGTGATCGACCGCTACGGCGATTTGCTGGTGGTGGAATTTTTCTCGGCCGGGCCGTTTCGTTATCGCGAATGGATCTACGCCGCGCTGCGCGACGAGTTTCCCGGTTGCCGGTTCTACAGCTTCGCCGAAGAGCACGTGCAAAAGCAGGAAAGTTTCGATTTCCGCTCGCCCGCCGCGCCCGAACCGAGCGTGATCAGCGAGTACGGCGTGAAGTTTCGCGCCAGTCCCGGCAGCGGCCACAAGACGGGATTCTTCGCCGATCAGCGCGACAACCGCGAATTCCTCGCGCGTTTCACTGCCGGCAAAAGCGTGTTGGACATCTGCTGCAATTCCGGCGGCTTTGCCATCTACGCCAAGGCGCGCGGCAACGCCGCCGAAGTGGTGGGCATCGATCTGGATGAGGAAATCCTGCAGATCGCCGAGAAGAATGCCCATCTCAACCACGCCAAAGTCCGTTTCGTGCAGGCGGATTTGTTTCCGTATCTGCGCGACGCGCAGGCGCGCGGCGATGAGTACGACGTGGTGATCCTGGACCCGGCGAAGATGACCCGCGATCGCGAGCAGGTGATTCCGGCGCTGAAGAAATACCTGGACATGAACAAGCTGGCGCTGAGCGTGGTCAAGCCCGGCGGTATTTTCCTGACTTGCTCATGCACGGGCCTGGTGAGCGAGGAGCAGTTTCTCGACATGCTCCGGCGCGCGGCCTATTACGCCGGCCGTCGCGTGCAGATCCTGAAAATCTCCGGTGCCGGCGGCGATCATCCGTTCATGGCACACGTTCAGGAAAGCCGCTACCTCAAGGCGGTGTTTTGCCGGGTCGAATGATGCCGCCGGCGGCGCGTTAGTTACTGCCGGTTCCCGCCCTGACCAGGCGTCACCATCGAGGATGCCGACTGTCATGTCCTCCCGCTGGTTTCTCATCATCGCCGGCGTCGTGCTCGCCGGGTTCGCGCTGGCGCAAGGCGCCAGACTGTCTTCGCCCGTGGACCGTCCGCCATCACAGCTCAAGCCCGGTGAATTCATCTGGGCGCCGGAAGCGGTGCCGGCGGGGCCGCTGGTGATGGTGATCAGCCTCGACGAGCAGTTGGCCTATGTCTATCGCAACGGCCTGCGCATCGGTGTGAGCACGGTCAGCACCGGCAAGAAGGGCAAGGAAACACCGACTGGCGTGTTCACCATCTTGCAAAAGCACAAGGAACATCGGTCCACGCTCTACGACGATGCGCCAATGCCGTTCATGCAGCGACTCACCTGGGACGGCGTCGCTTTGCATGCTGGCAATTTGCCCGGCTATCCGGCCTCGCACGGCTGCGTGCGCCTGCCCTACGAATTCGCGCGCCAGTTGTTTGCCGTGACTACCTTCGGCATGACCGTGGTCGTTGCCGCGAGCGCCAAGCAGAACGCAGAGCTGGCCCATCCGGGTCTGTTCGCGCCGCGCGCCACGGCCGGCCTGAATGGCGTGCCGGATGTGCCGCGGTTGTCGCTGTTCCAGGCCTATCGCTGGGCGCCGGAGATTTCGCCCGCGGGCCCGCTGACCATTCTGGTCAGCAGCACCGACCAGCGCGTGATCGTGCTCCGCAACGGTGTCGAGATCGGGCGTGCCCGGATTGGCATCGCCGGCGATGCTCCGTTTGGCACCCAGGCTTATGTGCTGCTGGACGGCGATACCGGAATCCCCAGTGTGCTGGTGCCCGGGCGCGCCGGTTTGAATTGGCAAGCCATTGCCTTGCCCGGCTACGCCGCGCAGCCGGGTGCCACGCTCGATCGCGAGGCAGTCAGACGCATCGCCGTGCCGCCGGAATTCGCCGCGCTGGTCTATGACCAACTGGTGCCTGGCACCACGTTGCTGCTCACTGATGCGGCCGTGCTGCCCAAGACCACCGGCCAGGCCATGACCGTGATCACCGCCGAGGATGAATCCGAGGACGAGCCGGCCCCGGCGCAGCAAGCCGAGCCAGCCGCGCCGCCACACTGAGAGTCCGGCAAGGTTTTGTTAACGCCACTGCGGGTACGCTGGCCGCCGGTCGTTTGCCCTGGATCGCCTATGCGCCTGGCCTACCTGTTGTTAGCCCTGATCCTGCTGCCTGCAGTGGTGGTCGCGGCCGAACCCCCGATTGCCTTGATGCAACGCCTGGCGCCGGAAGCCGATGCGCGCATGCTCGCTCTGGCCCTGGAAGCGCGCAATTGCGCCGCCGCCGAGTTCGGCGATGCACCTTCGCCGCGATTGGCGGTGATCGATTATTCGCTGCCTTCGACCGCGCCGCGCCTGTGGGTGTTCGATTTGGAGAACCAGTCGCTGTTGTTTCGCGAATATGTCGCGCATGGCCAGGGCACGGGTGAAAATCTGGCCCGTCATTTCTCCAACCGCGACGGTAGCCACCAGAGCAGTCTCGGCTTGTTCCGAACCGGCGACACTTATCATGGCCGCAACGGCTATTCCTTGCGCATGCAGGGGTTGGAGCCGGGTATCAATGACGCGGCGATGGCGCGCGCGATCGTCATGCATGGCGCAGCCTACGTGAATCCGCAGGCAGCGCGCGAACGCGGCCGTCTCGGACGCAGTTGGGGTTGTCCGGCGTTGCGTCCGGAAGTGGCGGCTCCGGTGATCGACAGCCTCAAGAACGGCCAGATGATCTTTGCCTATTACCCCGACACCGACTGGCTGACGAATTCGCCGTTCCTGGGTTGCCAGCGCAAGAATATCGCTGCAGCACCCTGACCTTGCGGCGCGATATTTGCGTGACGGCTGCTAAACTCGCGCGCTGCTTCCGACAGGATCGACCGTGGATACCAGCGCCACCACTACCCCTGTGCGCCGCGCCGCGCTGGCTTTCATCTTCATCACGGTCCTGCTGGACATTCTCGCCTTCGGCCTGATCATTCCGGTGCTGCCGCACCTGATCAAGCAATTCGTCGGCGGCGACATCGCCCAGGCCACGGTCTGGCATGGCCTGTTCGCCACCGCCTTCATGGTGATGCAATTTTTCTTCTCGCCGGTGCAAGGCGCGCTCTCGGACCACTTCGGACGCCGGCCCATCATCTTGATGTCCAATCTTGGGCTGGGCGTGGATTTCCTGATCATGGCGCTGGCCGGCGGCTTGCCGTTGCTGTTCATCGGCCGTGTGCTTTCGGGCATCACCTCGGCCAGTTTCAGTACCGCCAATGCCTACATCGCCGATGTGACCGCGCCGGAACATCGCGCGGCGGCGTTCGGCAAACTCGGCATGGCGTTCGGACTGGGCTTCACGCTCTCGCCAGTGTTCGGTGCGTGGCTGGGCGAGATCAATCTGCGTTTGCCGTTCTACGCGGCGGCCACACTGAGTCTGGCCAATTTCTGCTACGGCCTGTTCGTGTTGCCCGAGTCGCTGCCGCCCGAGCGGCGTGCCAGCTTCAGTTGGAAGCGCGCCAATCCGCTGGCTTCGCTGAAATTGCTGCGCGGCCATCCGGAATTGTTCGGCCTGGCCAGCGTGGTGTTCCTGATGGGGCTGGCGCACCTGGTTTATCCGACCACCTTTGTGCTCTACGCCGATTACCGTTTCGGCTGGGGTCTGAAGATGGTCGGCTGGACGCTGTTGATCGTCGGCGTGCTCAGCATCGTCGTGCAGGGCGGCCTGGTCGGCAAGATCGTGAAATGGCTGGGCGAGCGCAACGCCTTGTTGTTCGGCATGGGTTGCGGCGCGCTGGGGTTTGCGTTGTACGGACTGGCGCCGACCGGCTATTGGTTCTGGATGGCGATGCCCATCGCCGCGCTCTGGGGCGTGGCCAATCCGGCCGCGCAAGCGATCATGACCCGGCACGTCGGCGCGCACGAACAAGGCCGCCTGCAAGGCGCGATCGCCAGCCTGGGCAGCATCGCCGGCATCATCGCGCCGACCTTGTTCACCCACACTTTTGCCGCCGTGGCGCAGGCGCACATCCATACCTTCTGGGCTGGCGCAACGTTCTGGCTGGCGGCGGCGTTGGTGGCGCTCGGTGGTATCGTCGCCTGGCGGGTGACCGTGCGCGAGTGAGCGCGGTATTGAATTCGCCGCTGTCGAGCGGTGATTTGTTCCGATTCGTTTAGCGGTACAGTGGATTCGCAGTCAGCGAAGCGATCCCGCCCTTTCCATCGGAGAGCGCCATGAGCGAAAAACCGAACCGCGAACAAGCCGAGGCCGCCATCCGCACCCTGTTGAGTTGGGCCGGCGAAGATCCGGCGCGCGAAGGTCTGCTCGACACGCCGGGCCGCGTGGTCGATGCCTACAAGGACTGGTTCTCCGGCTATGCGATGGACCCGGCGGAATTCCTGCGCCGGACCTTCGAGGAAGTGGCTGGCTATGACGAGTTGATCGTATTGCGCGACATCAGTTTCGAATCGCATTGCGAGCACCACATGGCGCCGATCATCGGCCGCGCGCATATCGGCTATTTACCCAACGGAAAAATCGTCGGCATCAGCAAACTCGTGCGCGTGGTGGAGGCCTATGCGCGGCGTTTTCAGGTGCAGGAAAAACTGACCGCGCAGATCGCCGGTTGCATCGAGGAAGTGCTGCAACCGCGCGGCGTGGGCGTGGTGATCGAAGCCGCGCACGAATGCATGACCACGCGCGGTGTGCACAAGCGCGGCGTCAGCATGGTCACCAGCACGATGCTCGGCGCGTTCCGCGAAGATGCGCGCACGCGCGCGGAATTCCTGCGTTTCATCGAGGTGCGGTCCAGCCGCTGATCGAATTTTTCACGCGCGTGGCTATGACTTGGGGCAATCGTGCTTGGGAAAATCGCGCTCCCGAGCGGCCGTTGGCACGCGGCCAATGATGACAAATCCGAAGATTTGCTAAATCACTGGCCGCCCGGCGCACCGTTGCAATTGCATCGGCGGCGTTTTGGTGCGCCAATGGCAGACCCGGGCAGAGGGGTTCTGTCCGGCGTCTCGTTTTATCCGGGTTTCTGTCATGCGCGTATCCGTGGAATCGACTATCTCAAGCAAGCCATCGCCAACGCCGGTGGCCGGCGGGGGCGCAGACTTGTCGCAGCAATATCTGCACGTGCGGCAATCGAGCGTGGCCCTGATCGCAGGACTCAGCGCCGAGGACACCGTGGTGCAATCGATGCCGCAGACCAGCCCGAGCAAATGGCATCTGGCGCATACCACGTGGTTTTTCGAACAATTCATTCTCGGCCGCGATCCGGGCTATCGGGCATTGCACGAACCGTGGCGGTATTTGTTCAATTCGTATTACGAATCGGTCGGCCCGATGCACGCACGGCCGCAGCGCGGCCTGATGTCGCGCCCGACACTGGCCGAAGTGCTCGCTTACCGCGATCAGGTGGACGAGCGCATGCTGAAATTGCTCGCGCGCGATCATGATCCTGAAACCAACGCACTGGTGACACTGGGATTGCACCACGAGCAACAGCATCAAGAATTGCTGCTCACCGACATCAAGCACGCGTTTTCGATCAATCCGCTGGAGCCGGTTTATCGCCAGACGCCAGTGCCGCCGGCATCGATTTCGTTGCCATTGAAATTCATCCCGGGTATCGAGGGCATCGCCGAGGCCGGACACACCGGCGAGGGCTTCGCCTTCGATTGCGAAACGCCGCGGCATCGTGCCTTGCTGCATCCGCACGCCATCGCCAATCGCGCCGTGACCAATGCCGAGTTCGCGCAGTTCATCGCCGATGGCGGCTATCGCATGCCGACACTGTGGATGGCAGAAGGTTGGAATACGGTCATCCAATTGGGCTGGCAGCATCCGTTGTATTGGTCGAATGATCTGCAATCCGAATTCACCCTGGGCGGACGCCGGCCGCTCGATGGCAATGCGCCGGTGTGCCATGTCAGTTTTTTCGAGGCCGATGCGTTCGCGCGCTGGGCTGGTGCGCGATTGCCCAGCGAATACGAGTGGGAGGCGCTCGCCGCCACGCAACCGGTGCGCGGAAATTTCATCGAGAGCGGCTTGCTGCATCCGCGCGCGGCCGATTCTGGTGCGGGCGCGCAACAACTTTTCGGCGATGTCTGGGAGTGGACCTCCAGTCCCTACATCAATTATCCCGGTTATCGTCCGCTGCCCGGCGCCTTGGGCGAGTACAACGGCAAGTTCATGTGCGGCCAGTGGGTGTTGCGCGGCGGTTCCTGCGTCAGTCCGCGCGAACATTTGCGCGCCAGCTATCGCAATTTTTTCTATCCTGCCGATCGCTGGCAGTTCATGGGCTTTCGCCTGGGTAAAGACTCGTGACGCCGATCAATGCCGCTGCCAAAGTATCGAAATTGTCCGCGCACGCAGACGATATCGCCGGGCAAGTGCGCGCCGGATTGTCGCTGCAACCCAAGCGCTTGCCGCCGAAGTTTTTCTACGACGCGCGCGGCTCGGCGTTATTCGAGCAAATCTGCCAGTTGCCCGAGTATTACCTGACCCGCATCGAACTTGCGATCTTGCGCGAGCATGTTGGCGAGATCGCCCAGGCCATCGGGCCGCGGCCATTGCTGGTCGAATACGGCAGCGGCAGCGGTATCAAGACGCGCCTGTTGCTCGATGCCCTGGTCGATCCGGTGGGTTATGTGCCGGTGGAAATTTCGCGTAGCGCCTTGACCGCGAGCGTCGCTTCCCTGGCGACGAGTTTTCCGAAAGTGGAAATGCTGCCGGTCTGCGCCGATTTCACCGAGCCGGTGACCTTGCCCGTGCCAAAACGCCAGCAGGAAAGCGTCGCGGTGTTTTTCCCCGGTTCCACGCTGGGCAATTTCGAAACCGACCAGGCGCTCGATCTGCTCAGGCAAATGCGTGCGGAAATGGGCGCGACCGGCGCGGCGCTGATCGGCATCGACCTGAAAAAAGACACGGCAACTATCGAAGCGGCCTACAACGATCGGGCCGGTGTGACCGCGCAATTCACGCTCAACTTGCTGGTGCGTTTGAATCGTGAATTGCATGCGAACTTCGACCTCGGGCAGTTCCGCCATCGCGCGATATACAACGCCGACGCCGGCCGGATCGAAACCTTCATCGTCAGCCAGCGCGACCAGGACGTGGATATCGACGGCTACCGCGTGCATTTCGACGCAGCAGAGCAAATGCAGGTGGAATACAGCTACAAGTATTCGCAGCAAGACTTCGCGCGCATGGCAGCCGATGCCGGCCTGCGCGTGAGCCGGATCTGGACCGACCCGGCGCATATGTTCGCCATCGCGTTGTTGCGCTGGGCGCCATTGGCCGATTAGCGGACGCTCTTAACCTCCAAGTCATAGTTTCTAAATACCCGGTACACGGGCTTACCAGACATCCAAGCAATGGCAAAGATGCGTGATTCTGCGGAGAAGTCTGAAGTAGAGATCGAGGTTTTCCGAGAATTCATCTTTCGGTCGAAACTTCCGATTGATTCAGCCTCAGTCGAGAAGCGGCATCCACCAGAGCCGGACATTCTATGCGTGCACTCCACGGATGGTGCGATTGCGTTTGAGCTTGTAGAGCTCTGCGATTCCGAAGTTGCTCAAGCATTAAATCGCTGGGAGCCACCGCCGATCGATGTGATGTGGCTAGGTGGACCAGATCTGGAAAAGATACAGAGAAAGTTTCGTAATAGATATGAAACAACGACGCCTATTGAACTGCTTTGCTATACGCGTGCGCGTCTCGTTTTGCCAGACAGCATCCTCATTCCAACGATAAAGCACGAAATAGATTTCTCAGCGCAGAAGAACTTTCGTTGTATTTGGTATATGGGGGAACACAAGACGGAAATTCTCTATCCTAGCTAGATGTTTGTTTTAACGGATATGTGCGGCGTTGTTAATTGCAGACATTAGACCCCTAGGAGAACGACCAGTGATCGCGCGCTTATGGCATGGCATGACACCCGCTGCGAAGGCTGATGCGTACCTTGCGTTCCTGCAGCGTCGCGCGCTCCCTGACTATCGCAACACGCCGGGCAATATCGCCGCCTACATCCTGCGTCGCTCGGAAGGCGAGGTCACACATTTCACGACGCTCACTTATTGGGACCGCCTCGAATCCATCGAAGCCTTCGCTGGTGCGGATATCTCGCGAGCGAAATATTACCCGGAGGATGAGGATTTCCTGATCGAGTTCGAGCCCACGGTGCAGCACAGTGAGCTTTACTCGTAGACTTCGGCTTGGTATCGGCCGACGTGGCGGATAGGCCCGACGGCGGATCAGAAAATTCACGCCGTTATTTGGAGAATGAAAATGATCGTGACACCGATTTATGCAGGGCTTTTGGCGCTCTTGTTCCTGTTGTTGAGCTATCGAGTCATCCAGCGGCGCGGCCATGACGGGGTGAGCCTAGGTGACGGCGGTGATCAGATGCTGCAGCGGCGAATTCGCGGGCACGGCAATTTCGCGGAATACGTCCCGTTGATCCTGCTGATGATCGGCATATTGGAACTGAGCCATTTCCCGGCGTACCTGCTGCACGCGCTCGGCCTGACACTATTCATTGCCCGCGTGCTTCACGGCTATGCGCTGTCATTTACCGAGTCCTTCAAGTTCGGCCGTTTCTGGGGCACCGTGCTGACATTCGCCTTGCTGCTGGTTTGCGGCGGCTTGTGCATCTACCAGGGTGTGCGGCCGTATTGGTATCCGGCGCTGGGGGGTTGATGCGGGCTCGGCCGGTTCCGCTTGTTCGACGCTCTGTTTTAGAGTTACTCGGCGTATGTCTTTTGCCGTATCGCTTCGGGTATCGGATGAATGTGCCGGTGGTTTTTTGCCTTGGTGTGCTCATGAAAATTAATTACAAGGCTGTATTACTGTTTTTCCTGACGGTCGCATCCATGGCATCGGCAAAACCATTGCCCGCGACAAACACCTCGATGCTCAAGATGACATTGTCTTCCCTGAATCTCGCAGACCCCTCGAAGGACGTGCGCCGAAATATTGCCAATGGCGACTATCGTTTCATTGGCATAGTCGATTACTCGTGCCATCTTCCGGGTCGAGAGGGATTGGGTTTGGAACACCTTTCCAAGATATACGGCATGCGATGCCTTGAGGGTACGTCCGACGCCATCGAGAGCGATGAGTTCGGCATTCTTATGGAGCAGGCACGGCAGTACGGAATTCAGTACAACGCAGCGCTGAACGAGCTGCTTCCCAAACGCTCGGATTAAGTGGTTAGGCGAGGATCAGAAGTAATGAATGCCTGACGTTCTGATATGAGAGCCTTGGAATTTCCGAGCGAGCGCTCGATTGCGCTGGGTCGTCGAACGTCGCTAGCATGTTCGGCAATTTCACCCAGATGATTTTGCGATGAAGTCTCTCGCCTTGACCTTGTCGGTTCTCCTGCTCTGCCTGATGTTTCCCGTATCGAATGCGCAAGCCGGTGGGGCGTCGGTATCGACACCCTTGGCGATTGGCGAGACATTCGTGATCGATTCGAAAATCATGGGTGAAGTGCGGCGCATCAATGTCTATCTGCCGCCCGGAGTTGGCGCATCGGCCGATGCGCGGCTGCCGGTGCTGTACATGCTCGATGGCGGCATGGCCGAAGACTTTTTGCATGTGGCAGGGCTGGTGCAGGTGTCGGTCGGCAACGGCACGATGCGGCCCTTCCTGCTGGTGGGTATCGAGAACACCGAGCGCCGCCGCGATTTGACCGGCCCGACCAAAAACAAGGAGGACATGAAAATCGCACCGCGCGTCGGCGGGTCGGAAGCATTCCGAAAATTCATCGGCGACGAGTTGATGCCCGAAATCAAGCAGCGCTACCGCACGGCCAACGAAACGGCCATCGTCGGCGAATCGTTGGCCGGGTTGTTCGTGGTGGAAACGCTTTTGCTCGAGCCGGATTTGTTCGATACCTATATCGCGTTCGACCCGAGCCTGTGGTGGAACGACCAGCAACTGGCGAAGGATGCGAGCAAATTGCTGAGAGCGCATTCGGATTTGAACAAGACTCTCTATCTCGCCACCAGCAGCCAGGAGCAAATCGCCGGGATCACGGCTGGCTTGGTAAAGGAAATCGGCGCTAACGCCATTCCCGGCCTCCATTTGCAATATGAGACGTTGCCCGGCGAGAGCCACCAGACGATTTATCACCCGGCCGCGATCAAAGCGTTTCGTGCGGTTTTCAAGCCTGTGATGGGTGACGAACTCCAGTCAACGCCCTGATCGATGCTGGAAACGCTAGGTAATTGCATTCTTGACGTGTAATTACATTGTAATCACGATGCGTTTGTGAGTGACCTGCATTTCGAGTGGGACAAACGCAAAGTCTCGGCTAACGTCAAGAAACACGGCGTTAGTTTTGAAGAGGCGAAATCCGTATTCGTCGACGAGCGAGCAAAGCTGATTGACGATCCTGATCATTCGGAAGACGAGCAGTGTTTCCTGCTGCTCGGGCTGAGCAGCAATCTCAGGCTGCTCGTCGTCTGTCACTGCTATCGAAGCGAGGAAAATGTCATTCGTATCATCTCCGCCAGGAAGGCAACTACCACAGAGTCAAAGTTCTACCCATAGGTGCCCCATGCGCAAAGAATACGATTTCTCCACTGCCAAAAAGAATCCGTACGCTTCCAAACTCAAGAAGCAAATCACTATCCGGTTGGACGAAGAGACCATTGCCTATTTCAAGGCTACTTCCGAGAAGGTCGGTATTCCCTATCAAAGCCTGATCAACTTGTACCTGCGCGATTGCGCGGCGTCACATCGGAAACTCAGTCTCAATTGGAAGTAATGCAGATCAAGCCGCTTCCCGATCCGCCCCGAAATTCCGCCAGCGCATCATCAACTCGTCCCAATGCGTCTTGGCCTTGGCCAGATGCGCGTGCTTGACGTGGCCGTAGCCGCGAATCTGTTCCGGAATGCGGGCGATTTCGACGGCGAGGGAGTGGTTGCTCAGGGTCAGGCTGTTTAGCAGTTCCTCAATCGTCGCGCGGTAATCGACGATCAACTGCCGCTCCATGCGCCGTTCCTCGGTCTTGCCGAACACGTCCAGCGCCGTGCCGCGCAGGAACTTCAGGCGCTTGAGCAGCTTGAACGCAGTGAACACCCAGGGACCGTACTCCTGCTTGACCAGATGGCCGTCGTGGTCGGTCTTGCTGAACATCGGCGGGGCCAGATTGAAGTGCAGTTTGAAGTCGCCATCGAAACTGTCTCGGATGCGTTTCTCGAAATCGCCGGTGGTGTACAGGCGCGCGACTTCGTATTCGTCCTTGTAGGCCATCAGCTTGAAGGTGTAGCGGGCCACGGCCTCGGACAGACCGGTCAGGCCCGGGGTGCGTTGTTGTTCGAAGCCGCGGACTTTCTCGACGAAGGTCCGGTATTGACCAGCGTAGCTCGCGTTCTGGTATTCGGTGAGGAACTTCGTGCGCAGCGCCACGGATTCATCGAGCGATTGCGCCAGCTTGCCTTCGCCGACGAACGCCGCGGAGGTGGCGAGCGCATCGGCCGAAAGAAAGTTCGCTGCCACGGGCGCGGCGGCGTTGCCCGCGGCGCGCTTGACCGTTTCGATATCGTGCGCGGCCATGCGGCCCCAGGCGAAGGCCTTGCGATTCATTTCCACCGCCGCGCCGTTGAGTTCGACCGCGCGCATCAGTGCCTCCAGCGACACCGGCACCAGGCCTTGCTGCCAGGCAAAGCCAAGCATGAACAGATTGGTGGCGATGGCATCGCCCATCAGTGCCAAGGCCAGTTCGCTGGCATCGATGAGTGATGGTTCCTTGCCGGCGAGCGCGGTTTTCACCGCGTTGACGATTTCCTGCGCGGGGAACTGCAATTCGGTGTTGCGCGTGAATGTGCCCGGCATCGCCTGGTGGCTGTTGAGCACCACATGGCTGCGGTCGGCGCGGATTTTCGACAGCGCCCAGTAATCGTTGACCACCACCATGTCGCAGCCCAGCACCAGGTCGGCTTCACCGGCGGCAATGCGCACGGCGTTGATGTCGGCCGGAGTCTTGGCGATGCGCACGTGCGTGGTGACCGCGCCGCCTTTTTGCGCAAGACCAGTTTGATCGAGCACGCTGCCGCCCTTGTGTTCCAGGTGCGCGGCCATGCCCAACAGTGCACCGATGGTCACCACGCCCGTGCCGCCGATGCCGGTGATCAGGATGTTCCAGGGCTCGCTCAAATCGGATTTGAACACCGGCAACGGCAGTGCGTCGAAGTTCACTTCGCTACCCGCGCCTTTTTTCTTCTTCAGTCCGCCGCCATGCACGGTGACGAAACTGGGGCAGAAGCCCTTCACGCAGGAAAAATCCTTGTTGCAGTTGGACTGGTCGATCTCACGCTTGCGCCCGAATTCGGTTTCCAGCGGCAGCACCGAAACGCAATTGGACTTCACGCCGCAATCGCCACAGCCCTCGCACACGGCGGGATTGATCACCGTGCGCTTGGCCGGGTCGATCATCTTGCCGCGCTTGCGCCGGCGGCGTTTTTCCGCGGCGCAGGTCTGGTCGAAGATCAGCACCGTGGTGCCTGGAACCTCACGCAGACGTTTGGAAACAGCATCGAGCTCATCGCGATGCAGGAACTCCACGCCGCTCGGGAAAATTTCCGGCTTGCTCCATTTGTCGATGTCGTCGCTGAGCACGACAATCGTCTGCACGCCTTCCGAGCGCACCTGATGCGCGATGTCGGGCACCGTCAGCGTGCCGTCCACCGGCTGGCCGCCGGTCATCGCCACCGCATCGTTGTAGAGAATCTTGTAGGTGATATTCACCTTGGCCGCGATGGCCTGGCGGATCGCCAGCGAGCCGGAATGGAAATAGGTGCCGTCGCCGAGGTTCTGGAACACGTGCTTTTCGTTGGTGAACGGCGCCTGCCCGCACCAGGTCGCGCCTTCGCCGCCCATCTGCGTGAAGGTGTCGGTGTTGCGGTCCATCCAGGTGACCATGTAATGGCAACCGATGCCGCCGAGCGCGCGCGAACCTTCGGGCACCACAGTCGAGCTGTTGTGCGGGCAGCCCGAGCAGTAATGCGCGGCGCGCGGGAAGTTCGCACGCGGCAGCGCGAGTTCCTTTTCCTTCGCGGCCAAAAACGCCAGCCGCTCGCTGATGTGCTCGGAGCTGAAAAACCGCGCCAGCCGCTTGGCGATCACGCGGGCGATGCGCGCCGGGGTCAGTTCGCTGGTCGAGGGCAGGATCCACTCGCCGGATTCATCGTACTTGCCGACCACGCTCGGGCGCGTCATGCCGTCAGCCGCGGACCAGTTGTACATCTGTTCCTTCATCTGCGATTCGATGAAGCTGCGTTTTTCCTCGACGACGATGATGTCCTCCAGGCCGCGCGCGAATTCGCGGATGCCGATCGGTTCCAGCGGCCAGGTCATACCGACCTTGTACACGCGGATACCGATGTCCTCGGCGGCCTTGTGATCGATGCCCAGGTATTCCAGCGCCTGCAGTACGTCGAGATAACTCTTGCCGGTGGTGACGATGCCCAGTCTTGCGCGCGGAGAATCAAAAATCGTCTTGTCGATGTGGTTGGCGCGGGCAAAAGCGATCGCGGCCTTGACCGCGTACTGGTGCAGGCGCATTTCCTGGTCCAGCGGTGGGTCCGGCCAGCGGATGTTCAAACCGCCGACGGGCACATCGAAGTCACTGGGCAAAAGAATATCGAGCTGGTGCGGATTGACGTTGACCGACGCGGAAGACTCGACCGTTTCGGCAATCGTCTTGAAGCCGACCCAGCGCCCGGTGAATCGCGACATCGCCCAGCCGAGCAAGCCCATGTCGAGGATGTCCTGCACGCCGGCCGGATTGAGCACCGGCATCATCGCCGAGACGAATTCCAGCTCCGAGCCGTGCGGCAAGGTGGATGAACGGCAGGCATGATCGTCCGCCGCCAATGCCAGCACGCCGCCGAATTTCGAAGTGCCGGCGGCGTTGCCGTGCTTGAACACATCGCCGCAGCGGTCCACGCCCGGACCCTTGCCGTACCACATGGAAAACACGCCGTCGTATTTCGCGCCGGCAAACAGATTGGCCTGCTGCGTGCCCCAGACCATGGTCGCGCCGAGGTCTTCGTTCAGGCCCGGCGTGAATTCGATGCTGGAGGCGGCCAGGTGTTTCTTCGCCTTCCACAATTCCAGGTCGAGCCCGCCCAGCGGCGAGCCGCGATAACCGGAAATGAATCCGGCGGTGTTCAGCCCGGCCGCGCGATCGCGCATCTGCTGCATCAGCGGCAGCCGCACCAGCGCCTGCACGCCGGAAAGATAAATACGGCCCTCGCTGCGGGTGTATTTGTGTTCGAGGCTGTAATCGGTATCCAGCGACGAAGGCGAAAGGGCGGAGACGGGCACGGACATGGCGAGGCCTGCAAAGACGGGGCAAAAGACCCCAAATTATATCAGGCGGGGTCCGGCCGCCCCCGGTGCGGGGCGTACCGGCCGGTACGCGGCAACGCCGGGAGGCGCATGCGATCGCGTGTGCCGCGAATCGGCCGCGTCAGCGCATCTGGAACGCGCAGTTGAAGGCCACGGTGATGCGCTCGTCGTCGCCATAAAACGGCATCACCTGGTGCAGCACCCAGGACGGAAACAGCACCAGTTGTCCGGGCACCAACTGGAAGCCGCGATTGGCCGCGCCGTAAGGCGACTTGAGCCCGCTGTTGCCGACATCCAGATACATCGCGTGCGCGCTTTGCGGGTTGATGAAACTCAGGCTGCCGCTGTCTGGCTGGCCCGGATCGCTGGTGCCCGGCGCGACGCAATACACACCCGACCAGGCCGCCATCGGATGGTTGTGCACGCCGAACAAACCATTACGCCGAGTGATGTGAAACCAGGCGTCGGTCATGACATTGATTCGCCGCAGCGTAGTCAGATCGTAGCCGTTGAGCTCGCCCACCACGCGCAGCAGATTGGACAGGCAGAACTCGCGCAACTGGCGGATGCAAGGTTCCGGCCAGTCGAACAGATCGAAATGACTCTCGAACAACTGCTTGTTGCGCAGCGTGTTGGGATTGGGATTGGCGTAGCGGCCTCCCTCGGCTTCCCGCTGCAGGAACAGCGCGCGCAACTGATCGTTGAGCGGCGCGGGGTCGGGATGCTGCTCGAACGCAAACGGCACGGCGAACATTGCGTTAATCTGGAGCATGAATTTATCGCCCGGGAGCGCTGAGATGATGTTGCAAGATTACCCTTGCCGGCTTGGACTTATCCATCGGCTGAGTCTGTTGGCCGTGTTGACGCTGGGGGCTGGCATGGGCACGGCGGCCGATCGCATCACCGGCCCTTCGTTCGCGATGCGTTCGGAAGTGTTGGCGCCGCACGCGATGGCGGCGACCTCGCAGCCGCTGGCCACGCAAATCGCACTGGATGTGATGAAGCAAGGCGGCAGCGCCGTGGATGCGGCCATCGCCGCGAATGCCGCGTTGGGCTTGATGGAGCCGACCGGCAACGGTGTCGGCGGTGATTTGTTTGCGATGGTGTGGGACCCGAAAACGAAAAAACTGTTCGGCTACAACGGTTCGGGCCGTTCGCCCAAAGCACTGAGCTTGCAGTGGTTCCAGGACCACGGTTACACCGAAGTGCCTTCGTACGGGCCGCTGCCGGTGACGGTGCCGGGCGCGGTCGATGGCTGGTTCGCGCTGCACCAGCGTTTCGGCAAATTGCCGATCAAGACCGATCTGGCCCCGGCCATCCGTTACGCGCGCGAAGGCCATCCGGTGGCCGAGACGATCGCTTATTACTGGAATCTGTCGGTGCCGCGCTTGTCCAAATATCCCGGCTACACCGAGCAGTTCACCATCGACGGCCACGCACCGCGCAAGGGCGAGTTGTGGAAGAACCCCAACCTCGCGCGCACGCTGGAAACCATCGCCAACGGCGGCCGCGATGCCTTCTACAAAGGAGCCATCGCCAAGACCATCGCCGATTACGTGCAGGCACAGGGCGGATTCCTGAGCGTGGAAGATCTGGCGGCGCATCACGGTGAATGGGTCGAGCCAGTCTCGACCAACTATCGCGGTGTCGATGTCTGGGAATTGCCGCCCAACGGCCAGGGCATCGCCGCGCTGCAGATTCTCAACATTCTCGAAGGCTACGATTTTTCCAAGATCGCCTTCGGCAGTCCCGAGCATGTGCATCTTTTTGTCGAAGCGAAAAAACTCGCGTTCGCCGATCGCGCGGCCTTGTATGCCGATCCGGATTTCGTCAAGACACCGGTCGCCGAGTTGATCTCCAAGGACTACGCCAACCAGCGGCGCAAACTGATCAATCCCGATCGCACGGCGAAATCGGTTGATGCCGGCGCCGCGCTCAATCACGGCGACACCATCTACATGACCGTCGCCGATGCCAACGGCATGATGGTCAGCCTGATCCAGTCCAACTATCGCGGCATGGGCAGCGGAATGGCACCGCCGGGATTGGGCTTCATCCTGCAGGACCGCGGCGAGCAGTTCGTACTCAAGAAAGGCCACCCGAATAGTTTCGAGCCGGGCAAGCGTCCGTTCCACACCATCATCCCGGCGTTCATCACCAAGAATGGTCAGCCGTGGGTGAGCTTTGGTGTGATGGGCGGCGCGATGCAGCCGCAGGGTCACGCGCAGATCGTGATGAATCTGGTGGACTTCCACATGAATTTGCAGGAAGCCGGCGACGCGCCGCGCATCCAGCATGACGAATCCACCGAGCCCGCCGGGCAGAACACGCCGATGACCAACGGCGGCGTACTCAATCTGGAAACCGGGTTCTCTTACGAAACCGTGCGCGCGTTGATGCGCAAGGGTCACACCATCGAATTCGCCGATGGCCCCTACGGCGGTTATCAGGCCATCGCGCGCGACCCGGTGACTGGCGTGTACACCGGCGCTTCGGAAAGCCGCAAGGATGGGCAGGCGGCGGGGTATTGATAGTTTTTCGGCGAACATTGCCGAAAGCACTCTGATTCGTTTCCGTTCGTGGTGAGCCTGAGCTTGTCGAAGGGTCGAACCACGAACAGAGGTAAACAAGATTGGGTTGGATACAACATGAGGTTTCCTGGATGAAGTTTCGCGATTTGTTGGTTCCGTTTTTTCTGGTGATGAGTTGCGCCGCCAATGCCGCGACTCCAGCGGCCGAGGCGGCTGCTGCCGCCGCTGCATCCGACAGGCCTTTGCAGAAAGTGCTTTCCGACGCGCTCGATGCCTATGTGCAAAAAAAACTGGCGGCGCGTGGCGATACGCATAGCTTGTTGGCCGCGGCGATCATTACTCCGATCCGGCCCGTGGGTGCCGGGCAGGAACCGGGCATCGCCGCCGCGAATGCGCAGGTGCAAGGCTGGTTGCGTCAGGCCATCGCCAAAGGCCAGGACGACGCGCTGGTGGCCTGGGGTGAGGCGACTCTTTGCAGAGTAGCGGTGAAGGATGTGTGCGATCCGGTACAGGCGAGCCAGCGTTTGGCACGATTGCAACCCGACAATGCCGCCGTGCATTTGTTGCGTGCGAGCCAGGCCGACGTCGCCAAGGACAGCGCCGAAGCAGACCGACTTTTTCATCAGGCGGCGCTCGCGAAAAATTACCGCGGACCGGCATCGGACATGACCGGATTGGTGATGAACGCGTTGGCCGAATTCGACCCCGGCCTGAGTCCGGCGCAATGGAAGGAATTCAGTACGGCAATGTTCGGTTCGGTCAACACCGACCCATCCAATGCCTTGCCGGCAGTGCGCTTCATGTATGCGATGGCGCATAGCGCGGTCGCGGCTGGTTTGCCGACCGGCTCGTTCGTATCGCGATGCCAGGCACCGATAGCAGATGACGCACATCGCGCCGATTGCATCGCCGTGGCCAAGCAGCTTGCTGCTGGCGACACCGTTAGCGACCGCAATGCCGGTTACGCGAGATTGATTCCGCTGACTAAAAACGATCCGGCAGGCAAAGCCGCGCGCGAGTCGCTGCGTCAGTATGCGTGGCTGTACGAAACCTCGCTGCCGCTACTGCAATCGATGCCGGAAAAACCCGGATTGCTCGCTGAGTATTCCCGCGCTTTTGTCACCGATGGCGAGATCGCGGCGATCGGTCGCGTGCTTGCCGAGGCCGGCAAGAGTTCGAGTCCACCCAAAGATTGGTTGCCGGACAACCCGCGTTATCGCAGCCTGATCCAGACTGGCGACTTGCCCACCGAGAACTGATTCGACCGCCACGATGATCAACAACGATCTGGATTTCGGTTTTTACCGGCAGCAACTGGCGCAGCGTTCGCGTGTGCAGATTCCCGCCTTCCTGCAAGAAGCAGCTGCACTGCGTTTGCGCGATTGCCTGCAACGCGAGGTGCCCTGGACGCTGGCCGAGCGCAGCGCCGGACAGGCGCGGACGATCGCTGCCGCCGATTACGCGGCGATGCTCGAAGCCGAGCGGCAAACACTGCTGCAAGCGGCATACGGAGCGGCGCGCTCGCAGTTCCAGTTCGTTTACGACAGCTACATGATGGTGCGCGCGGCCAAGGAAGGGCGCGACCCGGGTTTGATCCTGCATGTGATTCTGGAGTTTTTGAACTCCGAGGATTTTTTGCCGTTCGCGCGCTGGATTAGCGGCGAGCCCGGCATCAACGCGGTCAACGCGCAGGCCACGCGCTATCGTCCGGGCCACTTCCTCACCCGTCATGTGGACGAAGAAAAAAGCGAAGGCCGCGTGTGCGCCTACGTGATCAACCTCACGCCGCGCTGGGACAGCGACTGGGGCGGCCTGCTGCAATTTCAAAACGATGAAGGCCAGGTGGTCGAAACCTTCGTGCCGCGCTGGAATTCCCTGTCGCTGTTTCGCGTGCCGCAACCGCACAGCGTCAGCCTGGTCGCGCCATGGGCCGGCGAGGATCGTCTGGCGATAACCGGCTGGTTCCTCAAGCGCTGAACGCGCAGGCCAGCGCTGTTTCCAAAGCTTTATTCAATCAGCCGGCACCGTGCGGCTGCGCGCCCATTCGCGCAGTGCTTGCACTTGTTCGGCCATCAGCACCGACAAGGGCCGGGTGTTGCCGATTTCCTCGAGCAGGCGCGTTTGGCCGACCGGTTCCCTGGCGGCATGCGCGGCGTACATCGCGCTGACGATGGCCTGTTCGATCTCGGCGCCGGAAAACCCGTGCGCTGCCTCGGCCAAGGCCGGCAAGGACAGGCCGTTGCCATCGACGCGGCGCTTTTGCAGATGCAGGCGGAAAATTTCGGCGCGCGCCGCGGGGTCGGGCAGATCGACGAAAAAAATTTCGTCGAAGCGACCCTTGCGCAACAACTCCGGCGGCAGTTCGTGCACGGCGTTGGCGGTGGCCACCAAAAACACTTTGGATTTGCGCTCGGCCATCCAGGTCAGGAAGTAACCCAGCACCCGGCGCGACACGCCGCCGTCCTCGCTGTTGCCGGCGCTGGCCAGGCCCTTTTCCAATTCGTCGATCCACAGCACGCAAGGCGAAAGCTGCTCGGCCGAGGCCAGCGCTTCGCGCAGATTGCGTTCGGTTTCGCCGTGATATTTGTTGTACAGCGTGCCGAAGTCCAGGCGCACCAGCGGCACGCCGTAACCGCCAGCGACTGCCTTGGCCGCCAGGCTCTTGCCGCAGCCTTGCACGCCCAGCAGCAGGATGCCCTTGGGCGGGTCCAGGCCGACCGGCAGCTCGCCGCCATTGAACACTTCGCGGCGCTGCGCGATCCATCGCTTCAATCGCGACAAACCAGCGACCTCGGCGAATTGCGCGGTGTCGTATTCGAAATGCAGATAGCCGCTCTTGTTGAGCAGCTCGAACTTGAGCTTGGCCAGCTCCGGCAAATCGGCCGGGCTGATGGCGCCGTCGCCGAAAATCAGTTGCCGCGCCAGGCGCCGCGCCTCGGTGAGCGAGAGCCCGCGCAGGTTGCTGACGATGGCGGCCAGCGACGGGTGATCGACTTCGACCCGGCGTCCGCCGTTCTCACGCGGATACGCGGCCACTTCCTCGCGTACCATTTTCAGCAGCGCGTTCTCGTCGGGCAGTTGCAGGGCAAAGCGCACCGCGAGCGTTTCCAGTTCGGGCGGCAGTTCGATCTTCGCGCCGACCAGTACCACGGTGTGTTCGGGACAATTGCGCCGCGCGAGGATTTCGCGCAGCAGGCGCTGGGTGCCGGCGTAGCCGAGATACGGATGGAAATCGAACAGCAGATAGATGCTGCGCTGATCGTGGTCCTGCATCGCGCGCAAGGTGGTGGTGGCATCGGCGGCGGCTTGCGGCGGATCCTCGCCATCCAGATCGACCCGGCGCAGGCCTTCGGTGATCGACCAGTGGTACAGCGGACGCCAGATGTTCATCAGCACATAGCGGAACAGATCCACCACGCGCGCCTCGTCGGGCGTTTCGATCACGATCAGCGGGGTGTTGGAACGTACCAGGGAGGTCAGGTCTTGCAGCTCGCTCATGCCGTGCATCGGTCGGTGAAGGGAGGACAACGATAGCATCGCCGTCCGCATCGTCGATGCGCACCGTTGCGCATTCGGGGAGGGAATCGACGCAATGAGCGTTATCGAACCTTCCTTCACGCACGCTGGCCGTTGTACAGTGCAACGACAGCCTGCGGAGGTTCGTTATGCGTATGGTGCTGGTGGCGAGTTCCAAGGGAGGCGCGGGCAAGTCCACGATCGCCACCCATCTGGCGGCGCATTCGGCGCTGGAAGGCAAGCGCACGGTATTGATCGATGTCGATCGGCAGAAATCGGCAAGCCGCTGGTGCGAGCGGCGCGCCCATTTCGAGGGCGCGGTCTTGCCGGTCGATGGCAGCCGACGCGGTTGGGAAAAACAGTTGCCCGGCGATGCCCAGCGCGCCATTGTCGATGCGCCAGCCGGTGCCATGGGCGATGAGTTGGAGGCATTCCTGGAACGCGCCGATGCGGTGATCGTGCCGGTGCTGCCGTCGATGATCGACCTGGAAGCCACCGTCCCTTTTCTCAATTCACTGGCCGCGCATCCACGGGTCAAGAAAGGCAAACTGCCGGTGGCGACCGTCGGCAACCGGCTCAAGCCCTGGACCAGCGCCTCGCAGCAGGCGATGGCGCAATTGCAGAGCTGGCCGTATCCATTGGCGGCGCAATTGCGCGACACCCAGGCCTATGTGCTGATGGTGGCCTTGGGAAAAAGCGTGTTCGACTATCACTCCGAACAAATCCGCAGCCATCAGGACGATTGGTCCCCGCTGCTCAAATGGCTGAAGAAGGCTCTCTAGAATGCGCGAATTGATCTTGCTCCGACATGCCCACGCCGCACCGGCCGCTCCCGGCCAGGAAGACATGGATCGGGCCTTGTCCAACCAGGGCCAGGCCGAGGCCGAAGCGGCCGGTCACTGGCTCAAGCAACACAATTTCGTGCCCGACCGCATCATCGCCTCACCGGCCCGGCGCACCCGCGAGACACTCGAACAAGTGCTATTGGCGCTGGGCTACGTCGAGCAGCGCCAGGACGCGCGTATCTTCGAGGCCACACCGGGCATGCTGATCCAGGTCGCTGACGAACATCGTGATCTGGACCGGGTGATGCTGGTGGGACACAACCCCGGTCTTGAACAGTTGGCGGCCTTGCTCAGCTCCGGACAATCAGGCGAATTTCGCGGCATGCCCGCGGGCGCCATCGCCGTGTTGCACCTGCCGGCCGATGTCGCGCTGGAACCGGGTGTCGCCAAGCTGGCCGCGTTCTGGTGGCCATGAGCGAATGAGGCGCGCGCGAATCGGCGCGATCTGGCTTGGGCTCATCGGCTTCGTATCGATGGCATCCCCTGGGTGGGCGAGCATGAGCACGGCGCAGTTCGATCCCCAGCATTGCGTGGCGTTCTTCAAGGTGCATACGCGCGTGCTGCTGCGCGCGCAGGGCCAGTTCAAATCCGTCAGTGGCGAACTGCAAGGCTCGACGAAATCCGGCTGGCGCGTGCTGGTGCAGGTCGATGGCCGCAGCCTGGATTTCAGCGGACCGGCGTGGATGGATCGCATGACCCGCTCGGATGAATTCCTGGCGATCGATCGCCATCCGGATATTCGTTTCCAGTCCGAACTGTTCGACGATGCGACCTTGCATGCGGGTGGCCGGCTGCGCGGCGAGTTGGTGTTGCGCGGATTGAGCCGCCCGGTCAGTTTCCAATTGGCCGCCTCCACTTGCGCCAAACCCGGTGTCGATTGCGATATCCGCGTCAGCGGCAGCATCAGCCGCACGGAATTCGGCATGAACACCCATCGCTTCTCGCTGCGCGACGATGTCGATCTGAAGTTTCGCGTGCGCTTGCGCGCGCAAGCACCGCCATGAGTGTGCAAGCGCGCTTCATCCTCACGCTGCTCTGCCTGTGTTTGGGGGCTTGCGCGAGTCTGTCGCAATCCCAACGCGCCCAGGCCATCGATTACGCCGAGCGTGCGCGCAGCCGCGAGATCGTTTGCGCCCAGGATTGTGTCATCGATTCGCCGCTGCGCGATCTGGGCGATGCCGCCTATGCCGCTTCGACCCGCGAGCAGCCGCAGCACGATGTGATCTTGCTCGACCATGGCCAGGATTCCCTGTTGGCGCGCGTGCACCTGATCCGCAGCGCGCGGCGGACGATCGACCTGCAGACCTTCCACTTCGAGCGCGACGATGCCGGCCGGGTAGTGCTCGATGAATTGATGGCCGCGGCGCGGCGCGGCGTCAAAGTGCGCTTGCTGATGGACCAGCTCAGCGGCCTGGCCGATCCGGAACTGCAGGCCAAGCTGGCCTCGTTCCACCAGGATTTCCAGTTGCGTCTGTACAACCCGGTGTTCGCGCAGGCGCTGGTGGATCCGCTGGAGTTCTTCGGGGCCATCGTGTTCCATTTCCGCGACCTCAACCGGCGCATGCACAACAAGCTGATGGTGATCGACGGCCGGGTTGCGATCATCGGCGGGCGCAACATCCAGGACGAATATTTCGACTGGAACAACCGCTTCAATTACCGCGATCGCGACCTGTTGATCGCAGGGCCCGTCACGGCGGCGATGACCCGGAATTTCGATGCGTTCTGGAGTGATCGCCGGTCCCTGCCGGCCGACCAGTTGGCCGATGTGGCGCGAGTGTTGTTGCGCCATCAGGGACCGCCACTGACCGAGCCGCCGCCGCGATCGGAGCGCGTGCAGGCGATGGCGAGCCTGGCCGAGAACGGCGAACAGGTCTTCGCGCGGCTGACGCCGTATCTGCACCTGGTCGGCCGCGTGGAATTTTTCGCCGATCTTCCCAGCAAGCACGATGGTGTGCCGCAAAGCCGCGCCGATGCGTCCCAGGCCATGATCGACGTGTTGCAAGGCACCAAGACGGAATTGTTGCTGCAAACGCCTTATCTGGTGATGTCGCGGACCGCGCGCCGGATGTTTCGCAGCCTGTACCGGCGTGCGCAGCATCCGAAGGTGTTGGTCTCGACCAATTCGCTGGCGGCCACCGATGCGTTTCCGGTGTATGCGATGTCGCACAAGTACAAGCGGCTGTATTTGCGCGAGCTGGGTTTCGAGATCCACGAGTTCAAACCGTTTCCCGCCAACGCACCGATCGACTTGAGTGCGACCGGCGCGCCGGAGGCGCCCGGCAGCGAGCATGGCAACACCTACGAGACCTTCGGTTCCGGACGCGGACCGGTGCCGCTCAAGCGCGCGGGTGTGCGCATCGGCCTGCATGCCAAGTCCATGGTGGTCGATGAACGAATCAGCATCGTCGGCAGCCATAATTTCGATCCGCGCTCCAACGACTACAACACCGAGAGTCTGGTGGTGATCCATGACGTCGCCTTTGCGCACGCACTGGCGGCCAGCATCCGGCGCGACATGGCGCCGGAAAACGCCTGGCTGATCGCGCCCCGGGCCAAGCTGCCGGTGCTGTGGGGGCTGAACTACAACTTGGGCAAGCTGTCGGAAAAACTGCCGATCTTCGATATCTGGCCACTGCCCTATGCCACCAGCTACGAACTCAAGCCCGGTTGCGAACCCTTGCCACCGAACGACCCGGGATTCGCGCAGTGCTATGAATCGGTCGGTGATTTCCCGGAAGTGAATTTGACACTGAAGTCGATCTATACCCGGATATTGACGGTGTTTGGTGCGGGATTCGCACCGATTCTCTAGCGGCTTGTAGCGGTCTCCTGAATGTCTTTGGGACCAAGCTCCAATCTCAATCGCTGCGTGGCCGGCATCGATCCATTTCAGCGTTAGCACACGGTGCAATCGGAACGGCAGCCTCGGTGCCTGCTTGCGATGGATAGCGGGCGGAGCGTGCCGATACACGCACGAAAGTATTCCAGCGAGTTCGTAGCCGTCTTCCTGCGGTTGCCTCAGGCACGCCCGTTTTTGGCCCGACTCGATCCGGGCGTTGGCCGGTGAACCATGAATCGATGCGCCAACGAAAAAGGAGAACTGCCATGTCGAAGTTGAATTACGCCGTTTATGCGGAAGGGTACCTGTACCCCACTACGGCGCCGGCCAGTCAGCCGGTGAGTTCGACGATTTCCCAGTTGCGACAATCGGGATTCGCAACGGCCATATTGGGTCTTTTCCATATCGGCCGTGACTACAGCATCAGCCCGACGCAGATCATGGGCGACATCTATTTCAACAACACGCTGATCGTTTCGAACGGCAGCTATGTCGGGGATCCAAGCTGGCCGACATTGATCAATGGAATGGTCGGTGGCTCGGTGCAGCGGGTTTGCGCGTCCATAGGCGGTGGCGGCGTCATGGACTACGAGACGATCCAGAAGATTTATGCGGGCAATGGAAATTCGTTTGCCGGAACGAACATGGAGCGTAATTTCGTTGTGTTGCGAAAGACATTTCCTTCGATAAGCATCATCGACATGGATTGCGAAGAAACCTACGATCAGGATTCATTCGTGGCTTTCTGCCAGATGCTGATCGGCCTCGGTTTCGGGATCACCTTCTGCCCCTACACCTACCAATCGTTTTGGACCGGCTCGCTGGCTGCATTGAACGCTTCCAATCCAGGCGCCGTGAAATGGTGGAACCTGCAATGCTATGACGGCGGCATGGGGAACGACCCCGCCGATTGGGCAACGGCAATCACACAGGCGATTCCCGGATTTTCCACGGGCGGTTTCATCCTGGCCGGCGATTGGACCAACGATGAGCCTTCCGGCGTGCAGGCCTTGATGGGATCTTTCAAGAACGAATCGAGCGTGGGCGGCGGTTTCATCTGGACGCTCGACCAGATCATCGAGCAACAGCCAAAGACTCCGCTTGCATCGATGAAGGCCTATGTGAATGCCATCTCTGTCGGTCTCGGCAATGTCCTGCTGGTCGCGTAGCGAGTAAGTGAGTTTATCCGCCAGACCAATGCACGGCACGTTCCGTTGCCGTGCATTGTGTTCGGGCGCCGGGCGTTTTCGATCCAGCGGCTGGCAAGAGTCCGGTAAAGCATCGTTGATGACTCTTGCTCCGGGAATTGCCTGCCAACTCATTCCAAGGATTGCCACGACGCTGCCGTGCCACTGACTTCAGACAAATGCTTGTCACCATCGCCAGCTACTACGATCCAGCAGAAGCGCAAATCGTGAGGGCGCTTCTGGAATCCACGGGCATTCCGGCCACCGTGGCCGATGCCAATCATGTAACGGCGAACTGGCCAATTTCCGTTGCGCTGGGGGGCGTTCGGGTCCAGGTTCCATCCGTGGCCGAAGAGCAAGCGCGGGAGATTATCGCCACCTATGCCTCAGGCGAATTTCAGAGGGAGCTCGAATATGAAGTGGGTGATATCACTGAACGATGCCCAGCCTGCGGCAGCGATCACATTTCAAAGCGTGTCTCCATCCAGGAGAAGTTGCTTGCTGTCGGTGTTTTCTTGCTGAGCGCAGTATCATTTCCAACGCGAACCCGCAGGGCCCAGTGCAGTGCCTGTCGTCATGTCTGGTTCGATGGGGGCTGATTATTTGTCCGGGCGGGAGTGATGATTCCTCCGGAGGGACGGATATTTCAAGACGATACTTCAAAAAATTCGACCAAAGGGATTCAAGCATGCGTTTTCAGTTATTTCTCGGCCTTGTGATTTTTGCCGCTACCGCGGTGGCGCAGGAGCTGCCGGCGGCCACGAGCACGCCACAGAACGAACCGACGGAAGTCTCGCGCGACCAACTGCAAAAGCTCGATGAGGCCATCAAACCTTACGTGGCAAAGGCGCTCGAAACCTATCCCACGGCAAAGAAATCGTTCCTGGCAGGCTTGCCCGAGGGGCAAAAGTTTTTCGTGACTGCCCGGCTTCGGGATGCCGCCGGGAAAATGGAGCAGGTGTTCATCGCGGTGGAAAGCTATGAAGGGGACACGATCAAGGGGCGGATTTGGAACGATATCTTTGCTGTGTCCGGCTTCAAGAAAGGCGATGCCTACAGCCTGCCGGAATCGGACATCCTCGATTGGCTGATCGCGCATAAGGACGGCACGGAAGAGGGTAATTTCGTCGGCAAGTTCATGGACACCTACCAGCCGGAATAGATTTCCGTCGTGGTGTTCCACCAAGCATGGCGGTGGTGCTTGCCGCATTTTTCAGAAGCATCGTCAGACAAACAGGAAGCCAGACAAACAGGAAGTCGCCCATGTCCAAGTTCATGTCCAATCACGCCCCTCTTTTGTTGCTGTGCCTGTTTTCGTCGGCGGGTCTTGCCGAGGAAGCCGTGCCCCCGCCGGCGGCGCCTGCGCATGGCTCCGCTCCCGTGACGGCAATCGAAGTCTGCAAGCCGCAGGGTGAAAGAGAATATCTGTCGCATTTGGTGTGTCCGTCCGGCAATCGTCCGGCATACGAGAGAGCAGGCAGCGTCGGCACGCGAAATCCGATGCCCGCGAATCCAAGCAAGGCCGAGCTAAACCAGATCACCGAGGCCGATCTCACCGGACGCAAACTGCGCCCCGGCGAAACGGATTATCACGTGATCGATAAATACGAAGTCGTATGTAGCAAAGGCGACGAGAAAGACAAGACGATTCTCTATCTCGACATGTACCACTGCCACGACACTCATCCGGCCGTGGCACCGGAAGGCTTCACGCTCGGCGATTGACGAAGCGGCCAGGACACGATCGCGAATCAGGAGATGAGCCGTGGCGTGGCCTGATCGATCTTCGCGTGTTCGGCATGTCCGGAATTGGGCAAGCGGATGAAATCAAGCAGTGATTCCCGGGATATCTGTTTATCGCAAGGAAGATGACATGAACGATCCATACAACTCGAACGCGCTCACCAGGAGTCTGGTTCTGGATGACACGATGGTGACGACGGCATTCGAGATTCCCGGGCACCGGATCGTCCGCAATCTTGGCCTGGTACGAGGCATCACCGTCCGTTCCCGGTCGATCGTCGGCAATTTTCTCGGGGGGTTACAGACTCTCTTCGGCGGCAACATCACCATTTATACGAGTCTTTGCGAGCAAGCCCGCGCCAATACCTACCGGGACATGGTCGTCCACGCCAGGCGGCTCAATGCCAATGCCATCATCGCCGTCCGCTATGACGCCACCGAACTGATGGCTGGTCTTACCGAGGTGCTTTGCTACGGCACGGCCGTCGTCGTCGAGCATTGCGAGGCCTGACGGGCGGGCCTGCCCGCCCTTCCCGCCACGCGTTACTTTCCCCACATTGACGCCGAAAGCCCCTGCCCCTAGGCTGCACCTTCTCGTGAATTCCTGCCGGATTGCCCCCCATGCCCCTTTCCATTTGTTTTGAACTCTCCGACCGCGATCTGGAACATTTCAACCGGGCCATCGCCGCCGCTCGTGCCGCGGCTGGCAGCCTGAATGCGCAGGAGATCACCGCCTCCGCAGGCAAGCTGCTGGAAGAAGCGAACAAGGCCAGCCTGCCCGACTTCATCACCCAGCGCCTGGACAAGCTCGATGCCCTGATCGCCATGGTGCGCGACGAAGGCTGGGCGCTGCCCCAGGAAGATTGCCAGCGGGTGCTGTCGGCCCTGGTTTATTTCACCGATCCGACCGACATCATTCCCGACAATGTGCCGGTACTGGGCTATTTCGATGATGCCATCGCCATCGAGATGTGCGTGCGCGACCTGCGCCACGAGCTCGATGCCTACGAGGAGTTCTGCGAGTTCCGGCAAAACACCGCCGAGCGCCGTGGCCTGAATCCGGCCAACGTCGGCCGCGCCGATTGGTTGGAAGCCCGCCGCGACGAGCTGCAAGACCGCATGCACCGCCGCCGCAACCGCGAGGTCGGCACCGGCTATGGCGACAGCTCCGGCTACGCGCGCCAAGGCTACAGCACGGCCTGGCGGCCGGGCATGCTGCGGGTCAAGTGATCGACAGCTCGTGCAGGGCTTGATCATGGCTGGCCCGTTTCGCCGCCGCCCATCGCTCGAAGAGCTCAACCGCTTCGGTGAAAACACGGCGATGTCCGCCTTGGGCATCGCCATCACCGAGCTTGGCGAGGATTTCCTGCGCGGCACGATGCCGGTCGATGCTCGTACCCGGCAGCCGTTCGGGCTGTTGCACGGCGGCGCCTCGGCACTGCTGGCCGAAACCCTGGCCAGTCTTGCGGCCAGCTTGTGCGTGGAAGACCCCGAGCAGCAGCAGACTGTCGGCATCGAGCTCAACGCCAACCACCTGCGCGGCATCCGCGAAGGCCAAGTGACCGGCACTGCCCGCCCGCTGCATGTGGGCCGCAGCACGCAGGTCTGGGATATCCGCATCGAAGATGAATCCGGCCGCCTGGTCTGTATCTCGCGGCTGACCGTAGCGGTGCGAAGCTGATCCGTACGCCAGCGCCGGGTGCATCGCCTCCGCCCGTCCGGCACAATGATCCAATGTCCGTTTCAATCAAGGCACCCGCCCGCTGGTCCGATTGGCCCCGGCCGCTACGTTATCTTTGGCGAGTCCCTCTTTTGGCCCTGCATGTGGTCGTGGCTTTGCCCATCACCCTCTTGATGATCAACCCCTTGTCGGCGCGCGTGCGTTTGCGTGGGGAACAACTCGACCATCTGAGCATCCGGCTTTGGTCGATCGGGATGATGCGCATCTTCGGCTTGCGCATCCGCCGCTACGGCACGCCGCTGCCGGGCGCGGTGATGTTCGTGGCCAACCATGTCAGCTGGATCGACATCACCTTGCTGCATAGCCAGCGCTGGATGGGCTTTGTCGCCAAATCCGAGATCGAGCGCTGGCCCTTGATCGGCTGGCTCGCCCGGCGTGGTGGCACCATCTACCACCAGCGCGGCAACCACGATTCGTTGCATGGCGTGATGCATGTGATGGTGCAACGCCTGCAACAGGGGCAGGCGATCGGCGTGTTCCCCGAAGGCCGCACTACCGGCGGCGAGGCCATCGGCGTGTTCCACGCCCGCATTTTCCAGCCGGCCGTGGCCGCCGGCGTGCCAGCGCAGCCGGTGGCGATCAAATACGGTGCCAAGGGCTGCGCGCAGACGGCGATCGCGTTTGCCCACAATGAAAGTTTCCTGGGCAATTTCCTGCGCCTGCTCGGCGAGCCCACACGTGCCACCGAAGTGCATTTTCTCGAACCGGTCGGTGCCAGCGACGATGGCCGGCGGCGCATGGCCGACACTTGCCGGGAACGCATCATCGCGGCGATGGGGCAGTGACGATGGCTCCCTACACCTATCGCGCGCCGCGCTGGTTGCGCAATCCGCATTTGCAATCGGCGCTCAGCTCGCTGCCGCTGCGCCGCGCCGCAGGCATGCGCGCCTTGCAGCACACCGGCGCCAGCACCACCGGGCATGTCGTCGAAGCGGGTGAAGGTGTGCGCCTGCTCGGATTCCACAGCACCATTCCCGGCCGCGAACCGCGCGGCCTGGTGTTCATGCTGCACGGTTGGGAAGGCAGCAGCGAATCCTCGTACATGAGCCACACCGGTGCGCATTTGCTAGGCGAGGGTTTCGATATCTTCCGCCTGAATTTCCGCGACCACGGCGACACCTATCATCTCAACAAGGATCTGTTCCATTCCTGCCGTCTGGCCGAAGTGGTGCAAGCGGCCAAATGGGCCAGCGAGAAATTCCCCACACCGGCTTTTCTCGCCGCCGGTTATTCGCTGGGCGGGAATTTCGCGTTGCGCCTGGCTCTGGCTGCACCGCAGGCGGGCATCGCGCTGGTGCATGCGGCGGCAGTGTGTCCGGCGGTCGACCCATCGGCGGTGATGAGCATGTTGGAAAATGGGCCGGCGATCTATCACTGGTACTTCATGAGCAAGTGGCGCAGTTCGCTGCGCAAGAAGCGCGCGCTGTTTCCCGAGCACCTGGATTTCGATGATTCCGTGCTGGCGCAGGACATGCGCGGCTTGACCCGCTGGCTGGTGGCCCGGCACACCGACAAGGCCGATATCGAGGATTACTTCGACGGTTACGCCGTCGCCGGCGGCCGCCTGAGTCAGTTGCAGGTGCCGGTCAGCGTGCTGGGCGCGGCCGATGATCCGATCATTCCGATCCAGACGTTGCAGGCTTTGCAGTTGCCCGCGCACTCGACGCTGGAAATCGCCGAGCATGGCGGCCATTGCGGTTTCATCGAAGGCGCATCGCTGCGCGGCTTCGCCGAACGCTGGGTGGCGGCCAGACTCAAGGCCGCGGTCGATGCGGCTTCGAGAAAGCCGTAGGCAATCGCTGATCGATTCCAGTCATTCGACTTGGCTTTGCCATAGGTCGAACTTGGAGCAGGGATAAATCGAGCGCTCTGCGTAATTTTCTTGTCGAATGCGACAGCCCGATCGATAGGCCGCCATGTTACGGATTCAGCCAAAAAGCATCGGCAAGCGATTGGGCTTGGACTCGATGCAAGAACGCGCATGAAACTCGAAGCCGCCGATCACGCAGCGTCCGATTTTTTCCCGAGCAGCGACAGAACAAGCCCGATGATGCCCATCGCCGCGAGCACCAGGTTTGGCGTGCTTGCGCCCGATGTTCCGGCCAAGGCCAGCGGTTTCATGTGGACGATGCCTTGTTCTGCGATGTATTGCACGACGATCAATACATACATGAGCGGAATCATCGCGCGATAACGAACCAGCACCACGACAAACAGCAAGCCGAGCATGAGCTGCTCCAGCCCCATGCGCGCGAATAGCGCGACCACGTTCTGCGCCGCGCCGGTGCTGTATGTGTCGAGAGGAATGGTCGAGATCGATTGCGCCCCACCATCGGCGTAGAAAATATGCAGCAGACTACGCGCAATCTTCATCAGCACGATCGGAACGAAAAGCCAAAGCGCCAGTTTGTGGCCGCGAAAGTGATTGTCGATGCGTTCTGGGAAGATTCGGCTCAGCATGCGTGCTTCCTAGGTTCTTGTTTGTAGGCAAGGGAATTCAAGCATCGTGCGCTGTGCATAGGATGGGTTGTAACTCGGTTTGGATGTTGGCTTTGGGTCTTAGTGATTACTCTCATGCTTGATACTGCAGCGGTTTTTCCTAGGGGTGGTCATCGGTTGCAGATTCAATCGGACGTCGCAGATCAACCTACGACGCAGCATCTGCGAGAGTTTGCTCCCGCGCCGCTTTCCGAAACAGCCAAGCCGATGTGAGCCACGGCGCGGCGAAGAAGCCCGTCAGTATCAAGGCTTCGTAGCTCAATCCAGTGACCAGGACGATCACGGCGACCAGCGCCTGAGCGAGCGCCGTCACGACCAACGCGCGTGCCATTCCCCGTGGCCGGAAGCGCGCGATGATGGCACCGATAATCCCGACGGCGAGTACTCCGCCAAACATCAAATTGGCGGGATTGTCTTCCGTCCCGATGATGCCAACGGCAAGGTTTATCCAAACGAGGATGAATGCCGCAGCGACTGCAACGCCAACGGCGGCCCGGTATGCGGTATTGGCCGTCAACCTCGTTGCCAGTTCGTAGGTGCCGCAAGCGACAGCCAGCATGGCGCCGAAGACAAGGAAATCGAACAGTGTCCAATTCACTTCGCCGGTGAATTGCATTGCCACCCAGGGCAGCAGCAACAGGAGCGTTGCGCTGCCCCATATCGCCATCCTCCAACGGTTCACGCGTCGTCCGCTGGCGTTTCCCGTGTTTCCTGCCATCGCCCTGTCTCCGTGCACGAGTGAGGCCTTGAACTTAGCTTAGCCGACCTGTGCGCGGCATGAGCTTGTCTCATAGCGCGATCACCACAGCGCACACGCTGGCGACTACGCGTGTTGGATCTTCACCCACCCAACGGCAACCACAACAGCAACGCCACACCCAGCACGATGCGGTAGATCGAAAACACGGTGAAGCGGTGAGTCTGGATGTAGGTCAGCAGCCATTTCACCGCCACGAATGCGGTAATCGCCGAGACAACGAAGGCCACACCCAGCGCGGTCCAGTCCTCGTGCGCGGCCTGGCCGTTGCGAAGCAATGCGAGCAGTTCGTAGCCGGTCGCGGCGAACATGGTCGGGATACCCACCAGAAACGCGAACTCGGTGGCCGCGGCGCGCGAAGTGGTGCCTGCGAGCAAGGCCACGAAAATTGTCGCTGCCGAACGCGAGGTGCCCGGAAAAACACCGGCCACTACTTGTGCGATGCCCACCAATACCGCCACGGTCCAGGTGATCGCTTCGCGTTCGCCGAGTGCAGCCGCGCGTTTGGCCGCCATGCGTTCGGCCAGCCACATCCACACGCCGCCGAGCACCAGGGCCCAAGCCACAGGCGTGATGTTCTCGGGAAGCGAGAAGCCGAGCTTCTTCACAATCAACCCAAGCACTGCGGTAATGACGAATGCGGTGCCCAGCTTCATCGCGTAATCGCGGTTGTCGGGCTGGGCGAAGCCCGCCAGCAATTGCCACAGCCGTTGCCTATAGATCAGCACCACGGCCAGGATCGCGCCGGCCTGGATGGCGATATTGAACAAATCCGAACGTTGGCCAAGGCCGAGTTTCTCGGCAATGAGCAAGTGTCCGGTGCTGGAGATGGGCAGGAATTCGGTGATGCCTTCGATCAGGCCAAGCAAGATCGCACTGAAAAGATCGGACATGGAAAGGCTCGTGAAAGCGGCGCCGGCCGCGGCAATGGTTGGAGAGTTCCGTGGTCACGACGGGTTTCGCAGGCGCCGGCAACCGTCGCCAGCATACGCGAAGGTTTCGGCGGACCGGAATGATCCAAATTAGTGCAGTTTCATAAAACAAGCACCACAACGGTTCTTTTATTCGGTGTGGGCGAATGGACCTGCCAATAAATTCAATGGGTTGAATAAAAGCCAGAGTTGGCATGGCCCTTGCTCACTCTAATTGCCTTTTCATCCCCGGAGCCTTCCATGTCCTACGAAAACGTCCAGAAACTGATCAAAGACCACGCGGTCGAGTTCATCGACCTGCGCTTTGCCGATATGCGCGGCGTGCAGCACCACGTCAGCTTTCCCGTGAGCATCATCGAGCCTTCGCTGTTCGAGGACGGCAAGATGTTCGACGGTTCCTCGATTTCCGGCTGGAAGGGCATCAACGAGTCGGACATGGTCCTGTTGCCGGACGCGAGCACCGCGGTGATCGATCCGTTCACGGCCGATCCGACCTTGATCCTGGTTTGCGACATTCTCGATCCGGCCACCATGCAGGCGTATTCGCGCGACCCGCGCGGCATCGCCAAGCGCGCCGAAGCGTTCCTCAAGGCCAGCGGCATCGCCGATCAGGCGTTCTTCGGTCCGGAGCCGGAATTTTTCATCTTCGATTCGGTGCGTTTCGCCAACGAGATGGGTCACACCTTCTTCGAGATCGATTCCGAAGAGGCGCACTGGAATTCCGCGAAGAAATACTCCGAGGGCAACACCGGTTATCGTCCGGGATTGAAGGGCGGCTACTTTCCGGTCGCGCCCACCGACACCCTGCACGATATCCGCGCCGAGATGTGCAAGGAGCTGATGGCCGCCGGGCAGGAAGTCGAAGTGCACCATCATGAAGTCGCCAACGCCGGCCAGTGCGAGATCGGCACCAAGTTCAACACGCTGGTGCAAAAGGCCGACGAACTGCTGATGATGAAATACATCATCAAGAACGTTGCGCACCGCAACGGCAAGACCGCGACCTTCATGCCCAAGCCGCTGGTGGGCGACAACGGCAGCGGCATGCATGTGCATCAGTCGCTGGCCAAGGGCGGCGTCAATCTGTTCTCGGGCGATGGCTACGGCGGTTTGAGCCAGTTGGCCTTGTGGTACATCGGCGGCATCTTCAAGCACGCGCGCGCCATCAATGCCTTCACCAACTCCACCACCAACAGCTACAAGCGTCTGGTGCCTGGTTACGAAGCGCCGGTGATGCTGGCCTATTCGGCGCGCAATCGTTCGGCGAGCTGCCGCATTCCGTATGTGTCGAATCCGAAAGCCCGCCGCATCGAGATTCGCTTCCCGGATCCGATGAATTCGGGCTACCTGACCTTCGCCGCGCTGATGATGGCGGGTCTGGACGGCATCAAGAACCAGATCGATCCGGGCGCGCCCAGCGACAAGGACTTGTACGACCTGCCGCCGGAAGAAGAAAAGAACATCCCGACCGTTTGCCATTCGCTCGACCAGGCCTTGGACGCGCTCGATGCCGATCGCGATTTCCTCAAGGCCGGCGGCGTGATGAACGATGATTTCATCGACAGCTACATCGCGTTGAAGATGGGCGAGGTCACCAAGTTCCGTGCCGCCACGCATCCGCTCGAATATGCGATGTATTACGGCATCTGAGTTTGTTGCTGTGCCAACGAGTCAGGCGCGGCGATGATTTGGCGATGGCGGGGCGCGTTTGCGCCTCGCCATCGCAGTGCAGGAATCAATCGTCGTAAGCTCAGTTCGATGCTGTATCACATGCTTTACAAGGCTCGGTGTAATCTGCGGCCATGCCTGAACTTCCCGAAGTAGAAACCACGCGCCGGGGCTTGGCCCCGCATCTGGAAGACCGGCGCGTCACCGGCGTGACCTTGCGCCGCCCGGATCTGCGTTGGCCGATCCCGCGCGAGATTGCGGCTTTGCTTCCCGGCCAGAAAATCATCGCGGTGCGCCGCCGCGCGAAATACCTCTTGCTCGATACCGAACCCGGCAGTGCGCTGTTGCATCTGGGCATGTCCGGTTGCCTGCGGGTGCTGCCGGCCAGCACGCCGGTGGCCGCGCACGATCATGTCGATGTCGGGCTCGATTCGGGCAATGTGCTGCGCTTCACCGACCCACGCCGGTTCGGCTGTCTGCTCTGGCAGCCAGCCGGGCAGACCCACAAGCTGCTGCAACAACTCGGTCCCGAGCCGTTGTCGGAGCAGTTCGACGGCGATCATCTGTTCGCGCTCAGCCGGGGCCGCCAGGCCAGCGTCAAGACCTTCCTGATGGATCAGGCGGTCGTGGTCGGGGTCGGCAATATTTACGCGGCCGAGAGCCTGTTCCGCGCCGGCATCGCGCCCAACCGCCCGGCCGGCAAGGTTTCCCGCGAGCGCTATGCCCGCCTGTCCGACGCGGTGAAGGCCATCCTGGCCCAGGCCATCGGGCGTGGCGGCACCACGCTGCGCGATTTCCTCAATCCGGACGGGGCGCCCGGTTATTTCGAGCAGGAATTGTGGGTTTATGGCCGCGAGGGCGAGCCATGCAAGACCTGCGGGCGCAAGCTGCGTGGTACCCGGTTGGGCAACCGGGCGACGGCCTGGTGCGGGCATTGCCAGACCTAGGGCATTTCCGATTTACTTGATCCCTGTCCGGATTCGGCTTTCGGGTCAGGACGACAATCGCAACAATCGACTTCGCTATCTGGACTATCTTTCTGCCGCTTGCCGAACACGTCAGGAAGGAGGAAAACAAAAACTCTCCGGCAGCTGTGATCCGCCCCGGTAGGCGAACTGGTTTGGGCGGGGCGGTTTTCCGGTAGTTTTTGTCCCAGGTTCTTTACCATACGTGACTCTTGTCACGATCAGGCTATAGTGTCGGTAACCCGCGCAGACGGGACACGGGGACCCATGAGCGATACTGCTGACATCACCCAATGGTTGACAGCCGCCCGCGACGGAGATCGCGATGCGCTCGACCGAGTGTTGTCCACGCTTTATCGCGAATTGCACTGCATGGCGCGCCGGCAACTGGGCAACCAGAACAGCCACACGCTCGATGCCACCGGCCTGGTGCACGAAGCTTATCTGCGTCTGATTGGACGCGCCGATGCCAGGTTCGAAGATCGCGCGCATTTTTTTGCCTACGCCGCTTCGGCCATGCGCAGTGTGGTGGTCGATTACGCCAGGCAGCGTTTGGCGGTCAAACGCGGCGGCGATCTGCATCGCGTCACCGACTTGCCCGAAGATGTCGGTGGCGGCATGCGCATCAACGAGGAACTGCTCGGACTGGATGTGGCATTGACCCGGTTGGCCAGTGTCGATGCCAAGCTCGCGCAGGTAGTGGAGATGCGCTATTTCGCCGGGCTCTCCGAGGCCGAGATCGCCCTGTTGCTCGAGCGCTCCGAGCGCAGCGTGCGCCGCGACTGGCAAAAGGCCCGGCTGTACCTGCTGGCGTCCTTGCAAGATTGAGTGCGGGGGTATGGAATCGCGCATGAAGAACAAGCAGATTCCTGTCCACACTGCCCAATGCATCATCGATCCGGCGACGCCATCGCCCGCCTGTCTCGAACATGCCGGGCATTGGATGCATCGAGGATTTGTCTTCATCTGGATTGGCGTTATCGACTGATTGATCCGGACACCCTGCGCTGTTTTCGCGCGCTCGCCATGGGCACAGGTGAACCGAAGCTTCCAAAGAAATATTCGGAAAGAAATATTCGGACTTACAACCCATGTCTGTGACTCCCAGCCCCTGGTCCGCGCTATCGCCCTTGCTCGACGAGTTGCTCGATCTCACCGGCAGCGCGCGCGCGACACGCCTGGCGGAAATAGCCAGCAGCGATCCATCGCTGGCCGCGGAGCTGGAAAAACTGATGGAGCTGGAGGACAAGCATCCGGATTTCCTGTCGCAGCCGGCGGTCAATCCGCAATTGCTTTCGCCGCAGCCCGATCAGGAAATCGGCCCGTACCGTTTGCTGGCCTTGCTCGGCGAAGGCGGCATGGGCCAGGTCTGGTTGGCGATGCGTGCCGATGGTCTGTATGAGCGCCGGGTAGCGCTCAAGCTGTTGCGTCCGGGCCTGGGCGATGCCGGCCTTCGCGCGCGTTTCACCCGCGAGCGGCAGATTCTCGCGCGGCTCGGCCACGCGCATATCGCGCGTCTGCTCGATGCCGGCATCAGCCAGGATGGCCAGCCGTATCTGGCGCTCGATTACGTGCGCGGCGATCCCATCACCGTGTACGCGCAAAAACACAATCTGGATGTACACACCCGGCTGCAATTGTTCGCGCAAGTGTGCGCGGCGGTCAGCCACGCGCACGCCAACCTGGTGGTGCATCGCGACCTCAAGCCTTCCAACATTCTGGTGACGCCGGCCGGCGAGGTGTGCCTGCTCGATTTCGGCATCGCCAAACTGCTCGATCAACAAGAGCAAGCGCAATCGGCTGAAATCACCCAGACCGGCAGTCGCACTTTCACCTTGCACTACGCCGCACCCGAACAATTGCGCGGCGAGGTGATCACCACCATGACCGATGTCTATTCGCTCGGTGTGGTGCTCTACGAATTGCTCAGCGATTGCAAACCCTACGACCTGGCCCGGCATAGCGATGCCGCGTGGGAACAAGCCATCCTCGACGCCGAACCGCTGCGGCCGTCGCAAGCGGTCGTGCGCAAGGCACGCAGCGATGGCGCCGTCGTCGACAAACGGCGTGTGCGAATGTTGATGGGCGATCTGGACAACATCGTGCTCAAGGCCATGAGCAAGCAACCCGAGCAGCGCTATCCATCGGCCGAGGCACTGGCGCTGGACCTGCGCCGTTATCTGGCCGGGCAACCGATCCTGGCGCGTCCGCAAAGCCTGAACTACCGCATGCGCAAATTCATGCACCGGCACGCGCTCAGCGTGGGGCTGGGTGCAGGCATCGCCGTCCTGCTCGTGGCGGCGTTGACCATCGTTTCCTGGCAGGCGAGCAAGGCCGTCAAGGAAGCCAATCGCGCGCAGGCGATGCACGATTTCATCATCGCCTTGTTCGAAAACACCAGCAGCGCCAACGCGCAAGGATTGGATGTGCGCACGTTGCTCGATGCCGGCGTGCGTCGCGCCGATAACGAGTTGGCCGCGCAGCCACGGGCACGCGCGGAACTGCTCGGGTTGATCGCACGGTTGCGCTCGAGCCTTGGTGATGATCGTGAAGCGCTGCAATTGCTCGATCGCCAGCAGGGGCTGATCCGCATCCTGGGCAGCAACGCACCCATGAGTTTGCTGCTCGATTCAGCCGCATTGCGCGGACGCAATCTCAGGGAACTGGGCCGCCCCGAGGAATGTCTGCAGGCATTGGACCCGATGCTCGATGATGCCAAGAGCAACGCCAACGCCTATCCATTGCAGGCGGCGGAGTTTTTTTCCCAGCTCGGGCGCTGCCATGCCGTGCAGCCGCAGGGCCGCAAGCTCGCCCACAGTCTGTTTGAAAAGGCGCTGCAATTGCGGCGCGGCCAACCCGGCGCCGGCGCCCTGGAGGCCGAGAGCGAGAAAGACCTGGCCTTGATCTTGCTCGATGACGGCAAGATCGATGCCGCGCAGATGGCACTGCGCGAGGCGTTGCAACGCCTGCGTTCCAATAACGGCGAGCGCAGCGCGTTGGGCGTGGAAATCTGGCGCCAGATCGGTGCGGCCTACATCCTGCAAAATAACGCGATCGAAGCCGAAGCCGCGTTGCGTCAGGCCTTGGATATTTCGCTTGGCCGGGTCGGCTACAACCACCCATGCACCATCCGCCTGCAGCAGCGTCTGGCCGATGTGCTGATCGGTTCGGGAAAACTCGCCGAGGCCGAACGCCTGCTCGATCTGGCCCAGGACAATTTGCTCGCGCGCTGGGGGCGCGATAGCCAGGAATTCGCCAGATCGCAAAGCCTGCGCGGACGCCTGGCGCTGGAACGCGATCGGCCTGCCGATGCCGTACCGGCATTGAACGAAGCGATCGGCCTATGGCGGCGTCATGCGCTGCTGCCACAGCATGCGACCGATATTTGCGCGCTCAGCCAGGCCTACATCGACTTGCGTCAGCCGGTGCCCGCGGTCGAGAACGACCGTCAATGCCAGGCACTGATCCGCACGCTGCCAAAATCCGAAGCCGTGCCGGTAATGGCGGCGCTGGCGCAGACCGCGATCGATCAAGGCGATCTGGACAAAGCGAAGTTCTGGCTCGAACAACTGCCTGACGTGAACCAGGCCGAACCCTTTGCCGTGGAGAGTCTGCTGGCGCGCGCGCGCTTGGGTTTGCGCACGGATGACAAGGACGCCGCAACGCAAGTGGCGGCCTTGCAGGCGCGAACCGTCAACGATGCCTTGGGCCGTCACCTGCGTTGGCAGGCACAGGCGCTGGAAGCCGCACAAGAGTGCCGCGCCGGACAAAACGCGAAAGGCCTGGCCCTGCGCGCGCAGATAATCGACGAAGCGCGCAACAGCGAACCCGAACACACCCGGCTGTTGCGCAGGCTCACATCGATCGGTAGCGCCTGCGGCGGGTAGCGCTGAGCTGGTTCGCCCTGTCTCTTTTCGCAGGAGCGATGGCAATCGCGATCATGGTTACCCCGGCAGTTACTACCTTTCGCTCATCTGCTTGCCGGAACAGACTTCTCGAACGGAGAGGAAAGGTCTGAACAACCGCAACATCCTGTCGTGATTGCCATCGCTCCTGCGGAAGCGATTTTTTCCGTATCGAACAGGGCGACTCTTGTTTGACCACTCATGCACATTGGGGTGCCTGAGGGTCGAAACATGAGCGGGAATAAATCAGAACGCCGTCGTTTCTCGATGTGTTGGCGGCTCGATCGGCCGGTGCGACCGACGCGATGAAATCATCAATCGCCGCTATCGAACGGCAGCGTCTGTTGCTGCAAGTCGATGCGGCCGTGCCCGGCCATGATTTTCTTGAATTCGGCGCGCGACACCGACACGTAGCGATCGTTACCGCCGATCTCCACCTGCGGGCCATCGGTCACCGCGCGGCCGTTCTCGTCCACACGCACCACCATCGTTGCTTTCTTGCCGGTGTGGCAGATGGTCTTGATCTCGACCAGATTGTCGGCCAGGGCCAGCAGGTATTGGCTGCCTTCGAACAACTCGCCGCGAAAATCGGTGCGCAGGCCATAGGCGAGCACCGGGATATCGAGCGTGTCCACCACATCGCTGATCTGCCAGACCTGGGCCTTGGACAAAAACTGCGCCTCGTCCACCAGCAGGCAATCGAGCCGGCCGCGCGCGGCGATGTCGGCACGCACCAGATCCAGCAGATCGTCCTGGCGCTCGAATACCGCCGCCCGCGCCTTGAGTCCGATCCGCGACGCCACCAGGCCTTCCCCCGCCCGGGTATCCAGGCGCGGCGTCAGGATCAAGGTGCGCATGCCGCGCTCGTGATAGTTGTACGCGCTCTGCAGCAGCGTCGTGGTCTTGCCGGCGTTCATCGCCGAGTAATAGAAATAAAGTTTCGCCATCCGCGTAGGGTGGGCTTTGAGCTGCCGCGATTCAAGCCTTGACACAGAGGTGATGGGGCGTTGGTTTTGCAGAGTTCGGGGAAAGGCGGGGATGGGTCGGAGAAGGGTGAGCGCAACCGGTTTTCGCATTCGCGGCGGCTGCGGCAAGCTGGCAGGAAAAGAGCGGCCTCTCGTGGAAAGGTCCCTGACCCGCGATTCAGACCTGCGATTCATGGAGGCGCTCGACGCGCCAAGAATCTGGAGATCAAAAGGTTGGCCGATGATTGCCGGTGCTTGCGTTTGCATCGCATGAGTTTGGGTTGCAAGTGTCGCGATTTCTCCATCGGCAATGGCTTCATTGATTGACTACGTCTTCGTATTAATTTGAAGCGAGGCGAAATATGTCGAACGATGACAACCGCGCGATCTGGGACGATGCCGCCGCTTTTGACAACACACTTCGCGCCAACGAAAAACAACTGGGACAACTCGGCCGCAAACGCATATTGCCGCGCCCGTACACGCGCGAAGAAATGTTCGAGGCGATGGCCAGCGGCAAGCCGGCCGTGCTTTCCGGTTTGCAGGTGCCGGTGAAGGGCGCTGGGCAAGCCGAGCTTGCCGATACGCTCGCAAGAATCATTTCGCAAAGTTTCAAGACGGCCGAGCGAATCAGCGTACAAGCCGGGCCCAGTCGCGCACGCAAAAAAATAGCAGTACCGGAGCTTATGCGCCGTTGGCGCAGTGGCCGCCATCTGGTGAGCGTGACGGACTTGCACATACGCGGCACACGGCTGGAGCGTGAGATTCAAACCGATGAACTGTCGGCCTTCAATATCCTTCCGCTCGGTTCGGAGAGTATGCAAAGCCAGGAAATGATGACGCTGGTCATCAGCTCCCGAGGCAATGTCACCGACTCGCATTCGGACGACCCCGATGGCAGCAATCACTGTTTTTGCGGACGAAAACTTTGGCTGGCCTGGGAGACGTACGAGGGGTTGGATGCCGGCTTGCAAGATTGCGAGCGGGGTCCCATCTTCGAGCAGGCAAAATTCGATATCGCCACGTTTTGCAAACTCAAAAGCGCCTGGTGGTGGACCGTGGGCCCGCAGGAAACGCTGTTTCTTCCCGGCAAGCTCACGCACAAGGTTGTCACGCTCGAACCCTACATCGGCATCGGCAGTTTTTATGTCGCGCCGGCGACCTGCCTCGATAGCCTCAGCCGATGGTACGTGCATGGACCGCTGTGGTCGCTGAAGGACAAGACTGGCGAAAATGCCGGACTGGTCGATGAAATCGCGAGGACCATGGCCGGGAAATTTTCCCTTCTCGCCAGGCAATCGGCCAATAGCCGGCGCCGGTGGGGATTGGAGTTCGCACCGCAATCGTTGGCTCGTTGGCGGCGTTGTTGGCCAAGGCAGCACCGTGATGCGCTCATGTCGCATCCGCCATTCGCGAAGTTGGTCGATACGATCGAACGCCTGGCTTCGATTTGAATCGTTGCCTGGCAATCCGGGCTATTGCCAAAGCAGTCGCGCGATATCTCGGGGTCGATGCCAGTTGTCTTTTTACGCCAGGGCCAATCTTTGGTGTGTATTTAGTCGATGCGAAAAACGCAGCGCATGCAGGCGTCGTATTCGTTATCGCAGGGCTGGACAACGCGATACCCGGCGCTGAGTCCTGTGCGTGTCCGTTCGATCTTTGCCGCCGCATCGACTCGCATCCTGTGCCGAATCGATGCGGCTCTTCAACCTTGCCTCAGCTCATCGCGCGCGGAAAGGTATCGCTCAGGAACGTGGTGAAGACATCATCGGCGATCAGCTTGTCGGCGGCGGCGATGTCCGGGGCGAAGTAGCGGTCCTGGTCGTAGCGCGGCACGACGTTGCGCAACAAGGCATGCGCGTGTTCGAGGCGGTCGGAGGAGCGCAGCGGCCGGCGGAAGTCGATGCCCTGGCAGGCGGCGAGCATTTCGATGGCGATGATGCGGCGCACGTTCACCGCCACGTCCACGGCCTTGCGCGCGGCGAAGGTCGCCATGCTGACGTGGTCTTCCTGGTTGGCCGAGGTCGGCAGGGAATCGACGCTGGCCGGATGCGCGAGGGTTTTGTTCTCGCTCGCCAGCGAGGCGGCGGTAACGTGCGCGATCATGAAACCGGAATTGATGCCCGGATCGGCGACCAGGAAGGCCGGCAATCCGGAGAGGCTGGCATCGATCAACAAGGCGATGCGGCGTTCCGACAACGCGCCCACTTCGGCTGTCGCAATCGCAATCTGATCGGCGGCGAAAGCGACCGGTTCGGCGTGGAAATTGCCGCCCGAGAGGACATCGCCGGTCTCGGCAAACACCAGCGGGTTGTCCGAAACAGCATTGGCTTCGATCAGCAGGGTCGTCGCCGATTGGCTGAGCACATCGAAGCACGCGCCCATCACCTGCGGTTGGCAACGCAGGCTGTAAGGATCTTGCACGCGTGTGTCTTCGACGCGATGTGATTCGCGGATGGCGCTGCCAGCCAGCAATTCGCGATACAGGCTGGCGACATAGCACTGGCCTGGTTGCCCGCGCACGGCGTGGATGCGTGGATCGAAGGGCGTGTCGGAACCGCAGGCGGCATCGACGGTCAACGCACCGGCGACCACGGCCGCCGAGAACGCTTGTTCGGCGGCGAACAAAGCCACCAGCGCAATGCCGGTCGAGACTTGCGTGCCGTTGAGCAGCGCCAGCCCTTCCTTGGCCGCCAGGCGAATCGGCGTGATACCGGCGCGCGCAAGACCCTCGGCCGCGGGCATGACAACACCACCCATGCGCACTTCGCCTTCGCCCATCGCGGCAAGGCTCAAGTGTGCGAGCGGGGCGAGGTCGCCGGAAGCACCGACCGAGCCTTGCGAGGGAATGCACGGCCAGACCTGCGCGTTGTACATCGCCACCAACGTCTGCAGCACTTCCCAGCGCAGGCCGGAATAACCGCGCGCCAGCGAGGCGATCTTCAACGCCAGGATCAGCCGCACCGTGGCGTCATCGAGCAGTGTGCCGACACCGACCGCATGCGAGCGCACCAGGTTGGTCTGCAATTGTTCGAGCTGGTCATCGGCGATCTGGATCTTGGCCAGTTTGCCGAAACCGGTGTTGATGCCGTACGCGGGCTTGCCGAGTGCGACGATGTTCTGGACGGTGGTCGCGGAGGCGCGCACGGGCGCTTCGCATTCGGGCGAGAGCGCGATGGGATCGAAGCGCGAGGCGATCACGCGCAATTGGGACAGCGTCAACTGTCCCGGAATCAAGTTGAACATGACAGGTTATCCAGTAATGGCGGGGAGATTGAGACCGTTGTCCTTGGCGCATTGCAGGGCCAGTTCATAGCCGGCGTCGGCGTGACGCATCACGCCGGTGGCGGGGTCGTTCCAGAGAACGCGTTCGAGTCGTTTGTCGGCGGCATCGCTGCCATCGCAGACGATCACCACGCCCGAGTGTTGGGAAAAACCCATGCCGACGCCGCCGCCGTGATGCAGGCTCACCCAGGTCGCGCCGCCGGAAGTCGCCAACAGCGCATTGAGCAGCGGCCAGTCGGAAACCGCATCGGAACCATCGCGCATCGCTTCGGTTTCCCGGTTGGGGCTGGCGACCGATCCGCAATCGAGATGATCGCGGCCGATCACGATGGGCGCTTTCAATTCACCATTGCGCACCATCTCGTTGAACGCGAGCGCGGCGCGATGGCGCTGGCCCAATCCGAGCCAGCAGATGCGCGCGGGCAAACCCTGGAATTCGATGCGCTCGCGCGCCTGTTCCAGCCAGCGATGCAGGTGAGTGTCATCGGGAAACAGTTCCTTGACCTTGGCATCGGTGCGATAGATGTCTTCGGGATCGCCTGAAAGCGCGACCCATCGGAACGGCCCCTTGCCCTGGCAGAACAGCGGGCGGATGCAGGCGGGCACGAAACCCGGAAACGCAAACGCATCGGCAACACCGGCATCGAGCGCGACTTGGCGGATGTTGTTGCCGTAGTCGATGGTCGGAATGCCCATGCGATGAAAGCGCAGCATCGCTTGCACATGCGCGGCGCACGAAGCCGACGCGGCCAACTGGAGTTGTTTGCGTTGCGCGTCGCTGCCTTGGCGCGCGTGTTCCCATTGTTCGATCGTCCAACGGGCCGGCAGGTAGCCATTGATCAGATCGTGCGCCGAGGTTTGGTCGGTGACTGCGGCGGGCACCGCTGTACCTGCCTGCGCGAGTTCGACGAAGCGCGGCATCAGTTCGGCGGCGTTGCCGAGCAAGCCGACCGAAACCGGCGTCTTGGCGTTTTGCACGATCGCCACGGCTTCTTCGACACTGCGCGCTTTGTAGTCGATGTAGCGCGTGCGCAAACGAAAATCGATGCGCGACTCCTGGCATTCGATGACGATGCAGCTCGCGCCGGCGAGAACTGCTGCCAGTGGCTGCGCGCCGCCCATGCCGCCCAGTCCCGCGGTCAGTATCCACTTGCCCGACCAGTCGCCCTGGTAATGCTGGCGGCCGAGTTCGACGAAGGTTTCGAAGGTGCCCTGGATGATGCCTTGCGAGCCGATGTAGATCCACGAGCCGGCCGTCATCTGGCCGTACATCATCAAGCCCTTGCGGTCGAGTTCGTTGAAGTGATCCCAGGTCGCCCAATGCGGCACCAGATTGGAATTGGCCAGCAACACGCGCGGCGCATCGGCGTGCGTGCGAAATACACCGACCGGCTTGCCGGATTGGATCAACAAGGTTTCGTCTTCCTCGAGCTTTCGCAACGATTCGAGAATGCGGTCGAAGCTGTGCCAATTGCGCGCGGCGCGGCCGATGCCGCCGTACACGACCAGATCGCCGGGACGCTCGGCGACATCCGGGTCGAGATTGTTCTGCAACATCCGGTATGCGGCTTCGATCAGCCAGTTCTTGCAATGCAGGCTCGTGCCGCGCGGCGCACGCACAACGCGAGCGCCCGATTCGGAAGCGGTGACAGGGGTATCCATGAATGCCTCTTCAGGAGGTGGTATCGCCGACCTGGAAAGAACCGACGAAGCGATACTTTCCGGCCGGATGGGTAAGACGGACATAACTGGCGACGTGGCCGCGCGACCAGGTGCGCCGGCTCAAGGTCAGCAACGGTTCGCCGGGAGCGATGTCGAGGATTTTGGCGAGCCGCTTGTCGGCCGCCTCGGCTTCGATCACGTGCTCGGTGCGTTGCAGCGGCGCGACGCGCATCAAATACTGGTGCGGAATCTCGACGTGAAAATCGATGGCCAGGTAATCGGGCGCGCAGACCGGATTGACGAAACGATCCTCCAGTTGCAACGCCTTGCCATCGGCCAAGTGCAGCAGGCGGGAGTGATACAGCTCGGTTCCCGCCGGCAATCCGAATTGGCGCGCGGTGGCCAGGCGCGCCGACACCGGCTCGCAAATCAATACATCGACGGTGTGGCTCTGGCCGCGCGCGATGATCTCATCGCGAATGCTGCGCACTTCGAACATCGCCGATTCGGCTTTCGGCCCGGCGACGAAAGTGCCGACGCCCTGCAAGCGGGTAACCACTCCGGCATCGGTCAACTCGCGCAGCGCGCGATTGACGGTCATGCGCGAGACACCGAACTGAGCGACCAATTCATTCTCGCTGGGAGTGCGGCTCAGCGGCGGCCAGTCGCCATTGGTGACATGGTTCAGGATGTAGTGCTTGAGCTTGAGGTATTGCGGCTTGGGTTCGTTCATGGCGTAATCATGGCATGTCTATACAACCAGTGGAAGCCAGTGTTGTACAGGCTTCGGGACAGTGAGCCTGAATGAATATGAACGTCCGGTCCAGCATGGTGTATTACATTTTTTGAACGAAGCGTTGACATCGATCGCGAACGCATGGTATCTGGTGGTATAGACAACTTGCACGGATTTTTCCTACACGCCATGCCCTCGTACGCACTGCTCATCCGCTGCCTGCTTATCGTGGCCTTGTGCTACGACATGAGCGTGTCGCAGTGGACCGCCAGCGCGATGGCCGTGACCGAAGCGCAACTGGCCTCCGATCCCGAGCGCAAGGCCGCCGGGCAAGACGACCAGGACTGCTTGAGCGACCAATCCCAGAAAGGCAGGGGCGCATCCCACAGCGATTGCGATTGCGGGCTCGGCGCGGCGTGTTGCGCCTTCCCGATCGTCGCGATCACCCACGTGGTCTTGTTCGCCACGCAACCTGTATCCGATCCACCGATGCCGCGCGGCACTCCCCTGGCCCCCCTGCGCGGCAGTACACGAGTCTTCCGACCTCCGATCGCTTGATCTTGTTCGGCCGTCATCCATGACGGCCCCTTCCTTCCCCTTTGCCTCTGGCGACTGATCAGCCGCGCATTCCGCGCGCGTTGCGCCCAGGCATACGAAAACAAGATCCAGGAGTCATCCATGTTCTGTAAGCGCAACCATCTCGCCTTGGCGATCGGCGCGTTGCTGTACGCCGGAATCGCCCATACCACCCTTGCTCAAACCACCGAAACCACAACCCCTGCTCCTGCTGCTCCTGCAGCGCCTGCCGCGTCGGGTGCCGCTTCGCAAAACACGACGACCATGGAAGCGGTGAAGGTCACCGGCAGCCATATCAAGCGCGCGCAAATCTCCGGCGTCGGTCCGGTGACGGTCATCGATCGCGAATCGATCGAGCGTTCCGGCGCGATCTCGGTCGAAACCTTGTTGCAGCGCATGCCTGCCGCCGCCGGCTTCGCCGGCAACCAGACCAGTGCCTACTGGACCAGCAATGGCTGGGGTACCACGCAGGTGAATCTGCGCGGCCTCGGCATCAATCGCACACTGGTGTTGCTCAACGGCCGTCGTGTCGTCAACGGCGGTACCGGCGCCAACAGTTCGGTGGACTTGAACAACATCCCGGTGGCATTGATCGAGCGTATCGAAGTCCTCAAGGACGGCGCCTCGGCCATCTACGGCGCCGATGCCGTCGCCGGTGTGGTGAACATCATCACCAAGAAAAGTTTCGATGGCATCGAAGCCTCGGTCCGCTACGGTCAGACTTTCCAGCAAGATGGAGAAGAAGGCGCGTTCGATTTGTCGTGGGGCATGGCAGGCGAGCGCGGATCGATCATGGCCGCGATCAACTATTCCGAAAGCGGCGCCGTCAACATGGCCGACCGCGCGCCCTGCGGCCTGGGCGAATCGGGTGGCACGCTGGTTTGCGTCGGTAGCTCCTCGACGATCGGCGGCCGCGCGATTCTCGGTGATGGGCGCCGCGTCAACTTCAACCAGGACCCCAATGGCAACGGCGATTTCTTCGAAACTTATTCGGGCGCCAAGCACAACTACAATTCGAATCCGCACCTCAATGCCGTCAACCCGATCCAGCGGTTGAGCTTCAGCACTTTCGGTCATTTGAACCTGACCGGCGACACGAACATGTTCACCGAGTTGATGTACACCAACCGGCAATCCAACCAGATCGCTACGCCCGGTTCGTTGGGCCAGTTCCGGCCGATGACCATCGCCGCCTCGCATCCGACCAATCCGACCGGCCAGACCGTGTTCATGCAACGCCGGCGTCTGCTCGAAGGTGGCGTGCGCGAGTTCCATCAGGATGTGGATACCTTCCGCACGGTGTTCGGTTTGGAAGGCAAATTCGCGAGCGGCTGGGATTGGTCGATGGCGCTGAACTGGGGCCGCAATACCGGCAACGAAGGCTCGACCAATGTCGCCAATCTCGATCGCGTGGACCAGACGCTCAACACCTCGATTTGCAGCAACGCACCGGGCGCGGCGATTCCGTGCGGCGATTACCTGGGCTATGGCGACCTCACCCAGGATGTGCTCGATTACATCCTGTTCACCACTGCCGATAGCGGCGGCAACGAGCAAAAGGCTTTTACCGCCAATCTCAGTGGCGAGTTGTTCGAATTGCCCGCCGGTTGGGTGGGTGTGGCCACGGGCATCGAGATCCGCAAGGAGCGGGGCTGGCGAAATCCGGACCGTTTGACCGTGCTCGGTATCGCCAACAGCAACGCGCAGGAACCGATCGCCGGCGAATACTCGGCCAAGGAAGCGTACGCCGAAATCGCCGTGCCGCTGTTGCAGGACAAACCGTTCGCGCAATCGCTCACGTTCAACGCGGCGGCCCGCTATTCCGACTACGACATATTCGGCGGCGACTCCAACTACAAGGTCGGTCTCGACTGGCAGGCGGTGCCGTCCTTGAAGGTGCGCGTCAACTACGCCACCGCGTTCCGCATCCCGAACATTCCCGAATTGTTCGGCGGCGTTTCCGAGGGCCAGCTAACCACGGCCGATCCCTGCAGCAACTGGAGCAATCTGCCGGCGTCGTCGGTGGTTCGCCAGAACTGCCAGGCCTCGGGCGTGCCGGCCGGTTACACGCAGCTCGGCAATGCGATATTGACCACGGTCGGCGGCAATCCCAATCTGCAACCGGAAGATGCCAAGACCCTGACCGCGGGTGCGGTGTGGACGCCGAGCTTCATCGACAACCTGACGCTGACGCTCGATTACTTCAACATCAAGGTCGATAACGCGATCCAGCGCATCGATGGTTCGACCAAGCTGGCGGTTTGCTACAACACGCCGGGCCTCGCGCATCCGTTCTGCAGCAGTTCGGTGTTCACCCGCAGTGCCATGACCGGCGAGATCGACTTCCTGTCGGCACAACCGGCGAACGCGGCGAGCGAGCGGGTATCGGGCGTCGATTTGGGTGCGTTGTACCAGTTCACCCTGGCCGATTGGAATGCGACCTTCAACTGGGATGTGTCGTACCTGAAGAACTACGACGTTCGTCCGTTCCTCGGTGCCGACGTGCTTGAATTCGCCGGGATGATCACCGGCGGGCGCGGCAGCTTCACGCACTGGCGTTCGTTCGGATCGTTGACGCTCGATCGCGGCCCGTGGTCGGGTTCCTACAGCGTGCAGTACATCGGCAAGGCGACCGACATCAATGCCAAGCCCGGCGACATCGGCGATCACGCGCCCACGGTGATGTACCACAACGCCCAGGTGAAGTACGCCGTCAGCAAAGCGATGAGTGTCGCGTTCGGTGTCGATAATCTGCTCGACAAGGATCCGCCGTTCATCAAGAGCTGGACCGATGCCAACACCGACACGATGACCTACGACCTGATGGGCCGTCGCTGGAACTTCAAGATCAACTACCGCTGGTAATCACCGGAACGGTTCCGTCGGCGAAAGCCGGCGGAACCGTGAGGCGGCAGCGATCTTTTGCGCATTGACACCTATCGACAGGTATTTTCATGAAACCCGCATTCTGGGCACGCCGTGCCCATAAATGGATCGCGCTGGTAGTCGGCGTCCAGGCCTTGCTGTGGATGCTCAGCGGCTTGTACATGACCTCGATCTCGCTCGACATCATCCACGGCGATCATCTGGCGCATGCCGAGAAAGCCAAACCGTTGGCAACTTCGGGGCCACTCATCGATGCCAATGCACTCATCGAACGATACCCGCACCTGACCACGTTCCGGCTCAAGCGCTTGCTGGATCAGGAAGTGTACGAACTCAAGCACGCGGACATGGTGGCCTTGATCGATGCCCGATCCGGAGAGCGCCTGAGTCCGTTGAGTGACGCGATGGCGCGGAAAGTCGCGCAGTCGCTGTATCAAGGCAAGGCCCCGATTCGCACGGCCGAACTGATCACCGAAGCGCCGCAGGAGGTCAAGACCCGGCCACTGCCGATGTGGCGCGTGGAGTTCGCCGACAACAATGAAACAACACTCTATCTTTCGCCGCACAGCGGCGAGCTGCTCGCCAAGCGCCACGACTTGTGGCGCTGGTTCGATTTTCTGTGGATGTTCCACATCATGGATTACGAGGAGCGGACCGACGTCAACAACACCTTGTTGCGCATCGCCTCCTCGATCGGGCTGGTGTTCGCACTCAGCGGTTTGTGGCTGCTGTTCTACAGCTTTAGCAGGAGGCGGCCGGCATGACGCCCTGGATGCGGAAACTGCACAAATGGGTGGGGCTGATCGTTGCCCTGCAATTCACGCTGTGGCTGGGCAGCGGCTTGATCATGAGCCTGCTCGATCACGATACGGTCCAGGGTAATCTGCATCGCGCCAGCGCTGCCCAATCGGCGCCGGTCTGGCCGAAAGACATGCTGGCGCCAGCGCAAGTGTTGGCGGCGGCGACGCAGCCGGTACAGACCATCGAAACCGCGTGGCTGCAAGATCGCCCCGTGTATCGATTGACGCACAAATCCGCTGCCTGGCTGGTCGATGCGAAAGACGGGCAGGCGGTGAAAGTCGATGCCGCCATCGCCAGCGCGATCGCCGCCAGCGACTACATCGGCGATGGCCGCGTCGGTGAACCGGAGTGGATGCCGTCCGCCACGCTGGAAGTGCGTAAACATCCAGGGCCAATCTGGCGTGTACCGTTCAGTGATACCGATGACACCACGCTCTATGTCTCCGGCCAGGATGGACAAATCCTGGAACGGCGCAACGCCAGTTGGCGCTTGTTCGACATCGTCTGGATGTTGCACATCATGGATTACACCGGACGGCAGAATTTCAACAACCCGCTGGTGATCACGGCGGCGGTCGGCGGCTTGTGGATCGCGTTGTCGGGCGTGTGGCTGTTGATCACCAGTTTTCGCTTGAGCGAATTCGTTCCGGCGCGTTGGCGTCCGGCACGCGAGTTGACTGTGTTCGATGCCGGCGGCAGCAAATTGCGTTCGATCGAGTCGCATGCCGGCGATACCGTTTATCTGGCGATGGCCCGAAATGGCCTGCAACTGCCGTCCAATTGCGGCGGCGGGCAAAGCTGCGGTTTGTGCGAGGTGCGCATCCGTGGCGCGGCGCCGGAACCCACCAGCGCCGATCGCGAGCATCTCACCGAAGGCCGCCTGCGCCTGGGTCATCGATTGGCCTGCAATCTGCCGGTCGAATCCGATGTGCAGGTCGAAGTATCCAGCGGCGCCAGTCTTTGGACCGAGCGGGTGGCCAAGGTGGTGAAAGTCACCGCCGTCACGCCGTTCCTGCGCGAGATCGTGCTCGCTCCGAAATCGCCGCCAGGCCCCGAGTTCCAGCCCGGCGCGTATTTGCAGGTGCATGTACCCGAATACAGCATGCAGCGTCAGGCCATCGATCATCCCGAGCATCATCGCGACGATTGGAACGCGCTCGAATTGCCCGACACACTGTCCAACAAAGAACCGGTGCGGCGCTCGTATTCGCTGGCGATGCCGGTAGAGCAGGCGGGCGGGAATCTCACACTGCTCGCACGCTTCAGCCCCGGCCGGCAGAACAAGAAACGCCATCCGCCCGGCAAGGGCTCGACGTATCTGTATTCGCTCAAGCCCGGCGACACGATCAGCTTCAGTGGGCCGTTCGGCGATTTTGCGATCAAGCCAGGCGAATGCGAGAAGGTGTTCATCGGCGGCGGCGCGGGCATGGCGCCTTTGCGCGCGATGATCCATTCAAGGCTGGAAAGCGGAGCGCACGAACGCATCCACTTCTGGTACGGCGCCCGCAATCTGCGCGAAGCGCCCTATCTCGACGAGATGGTGCAACTGGCCCGGCACTATCCCAATTTCACCTGGCACCTGGTCTTGTCCGATGAAGGCGAGCATGGCGCGGGAACGGTGAAGGGATTGGTGCACGAGGCCACGTACGAGCATCTGTTGCGCGATCATCGCGACATCAAAGCCTGCGAGTTCTACTTGTGCGGTCCACCGGCGATGCTGGCGGCGACGCGGCAGTTGCTGCACAAGCTGGGCGTGCCGGAGGCGATGGTCGCGTTCGATGATTTCAAGATCTGATGCCTTGCATCGGCAGTCCGTGGCGGCCACACGCATTGCGATAGATATGCCTGACGAAAGCCAGGCTGCATAACGAGAAAACGCCGGGATTCCCGGCGTTTTTCTTTTTTGTATCGCATCGCCAAAAAACCCGGCAAACGAAAAATTCCGCACCCCGTTTTTTCTTTGCGCCTTTCGCGTCCTTCGCGGACCAAAACACTCGCCAATCAGAGCAACGCCGCATCACCTATCGACAACAATTCCAGCGCGCGCCGGAACTCCCTATCGAGCGGTGCACTCACTTGCAGCGGTTCGGCGCGGAGCGGATGCACGAACGCCAGTCGCGCTGCGTGCAACAGCATGCGGTGCACGCCGAGCATGCGGAAGTTGCGATTGTGCCGGCCGTCGCCGTGGCTGGAATCGCCGATCAAATGATGCGAGAGATGTTTGAGGTGCCGGCGGATCTGCCGGTAGCGGCCGGTCTGCGGCGAGCAGCGCATCAAGGCGTAGCGTGAGGTTTCGTGATGCTCGCTCGGCGTATCGATTTCCGCCGTCGCCAGGCGCGTGAATCTTGTGATGGCCGGTTTCTTTTCCGGCTTGCCCGGCCCGCCATCGAGCGAATAGTCGAGCGTGAATTCCGCCTCGGGCCAGCCGCGGCAGATGGCTAGGTAATCCTTGGCGACATCGCGCGACATGAAAATTTTTCCCAGCGCGCTGGCCGTGTCGCGATCGAAGGCCAGCAACAGGCAGCCGCTGGTCGCGCGATCCAGGCGATGGATCAAAAATACTGGCCGTGCGAATTGCTCGCGCAGGCGATCGAGCAGGAAATCCTCCTCGCCGCGCGCCATCGGGCTGGCATGGGCCATCAATCCGGCGGGTTTGTTGACGATGGCCAAATGCGCATCGCAAAACAGGACATCGATCATCGATTCGGGTTCTCGCAGGGTGCATCTTGAGTGGCGCGAAATTTCGCGCTCGATAAATACATTGACCGTTGATAACTCGCGCGGTTACGCCCGTCGCGGCCACGCCGCCAGGAATGCGACCAACGCCGCCGCGCCGCTCATCCACACCGTCAACGCCACATCGAGCACGCGCGGGCCGCCCGCATCCAGGCTGAACAGCACTGCCGCGGTGATCAGCAGGCCGGTGCCGAGAATGGCGAAGATGGTCTGCCGCTGGCCCTGTTGCGAGATCCGCGCCAATTCCGCCAGATCGCTCGATTGCATGTGCAGCGAATGCGTACCGTCCACTTGCTGGGCCAGCCAGTCGCGCACCAGCCGTGGCATGTCCGGCGCCTGGGTGATCAGTTCGGGCAAGCGCTTGCGGAACTCGGCCAGCAAGGTACGCGGGCTGTAGCGATTGCGCAGGATGTTTTCCAGCACCGGATGCGCCACCGCCCAGATGTCGAGCTTCGGGTCGAGCACACGGGCGACGCCTTCGACGTTGAGCAGGGTTTTCTGCAGCAGGATCAATTGCGGCTGCAAGGTCAGCTCGTAGCGCTGCGCGGTGCGAAACAGTTTGATCATCACTTCGGCCAGCGAAATTTCCGACAGCGGCCGGGTCAGGTAGGGTTCGCAGACCGAGCGGATTGCCGCTTCGAGTTCATCGATGCGGATATCGGCCGGCATCCAGCCCGCTTCGACATGCAACTGCGCGATGCGCAGGTAGTCGTGCTGGAAGAACGCCATGAAGTTTTCGGCGAGAAAATATTTGTCGCGCGGTGGCAACTGCCCGACGATGCCGAAATCGAGCGCAATGAATCGCGGATTTTCCTTGCGCGTGGCATCGACCCAGATGTTTCCCGAATGCGCGTCGGCATGGAAGAAATTGTCGCGAAACACCTGCGTGTAAAACACCCGCACGCCCTTGGCCGCCAGCGCCGTGCGGTCAATACCGGCAGCATCGAGCGCGGCGACATCGTCCGAGCCGATGCCGCTGACCCGCTCCAGCGTCAGCACGCTTTGCGCCGACAAGGGCCAATGCACCAGCGGCACGTACAGGTCGTCGGAATTCAACCACAAGCGGCGCATCAGGCTGGCGTTGGCGCCTTCGCGTTGCAGGTCGAGCTCGGCATACAGCGTGCTCTCGATTTCCGAAACGACCTCTTGCGGCCGGATTTTTTCCGCATTCGGATGATGCCGGTCGGCCAGCGCGGCCAGGCTGCGCAGCAAGCGGATATCGGCCTGGATCTGCTTGCCGACATTGGGCCGCAGCACCTTGACCACGACCTCTTGCCCGTCATGCAGTCGTGCGGCGTGGACTTGCGCGATCGACGCCGAGGCCAGCGGCGTGGCGTCGAAGGCGGCATAGAGTTCGGTGATCGGCCGGCCGAGCGCGCGCTCGATTTCCGCGCGCGCCACGTCGCCGGGAAACGGCGCGACCTGATCGCGCAGCAGCGCCAACTCATCGGCGACATCGGCCGGCAGCAGGTCGCGGCGGGTGGACAGGATCTGCCCGAACTTGACGAAGATCGGGCCGAGTTCTTCCAGGGCTAGACGCAGCCGCTGCCCGCGCGGGAAGCCTGCTTCCTCGTTGTGCGCCGGCGCGAACGGACGCAGCAACCACAGCCATTTGCCGAAGGCGGTGTTTTCCAGCAGAGCATCCAACCGATGCTTGAGCAGAACGCGGGCGATGCGCAAAGCGCGAAATACCGATCTCACGCAGACTCTCCGTGGTTCGCACTCAGGCGCGCGACGCGCGCGATCAAACGCTCGGCGCGATCGCGCAAGGCATCCACATCGTCATGGAAAGCTTCGAGTTCGGCCTTGGCCACGACATCGCGCGATTCCTCGGTGAGAAATTCCGCACTGTCGCGCGCAAAGTTTTCGGCTGCATTTCGTCCTGCACGTAAACCTTCGCGCAACACGCGCGCCACCTGCGGCCCGAGCAGCGGCCCGAGCACTTGTGCGAAAGGCTTGTCCCAATCGGGGTCGAAACGATCGGCCAGTTGTTGCAGCGTGCGCGCCAGGTCGGCATCGCCGTTGATGCGCAGCTTGCCGACCGGTGCGCTATTGGCGGCGCGCACGAACGGCAATTGCGAGAGCAAACCGCCGAGGGTCGCGTGCAGGCCCAGGTCGGGTTCGTTGCGGACATCGACCGGCCCGACTTTCAGACGACCGCCGATGACGGTGATTTCCAGTGCCAATGCCGGTGCGGCCAAGGCCAAAGCGATGCGCTTGCCTTCGAGCTTGCCGACGCTGGCGCGGGTGTCCGGGTCGAGATCGAGCGCGCGATTGAGCGCCGTTTCCAGGACGCGGCCGGCCATGGGTTTCAAAGCATCGAAAGGAGAAGGACTGGCGTTCATCGGCCCATTCTAGCCGCTGCCGATGCGGCTGCCGGTCTTGGCCCACCAGTCCGCGGTCCTGACCAGCCCTTCGGCGATGGAGATTTTCGGAACATAGGCAAAATCGCGCCGCGCCGCCGAGATGTCGTACCAATGCGGCGTGGACAATTGCTCGGCGAGAAAGCGGGTCATCGGTGGCTCGCCCGGTAGCGACAACGCGCGCCATCCACCTTCGAGCGCCCAGCCGGCCGCATACGCGAGCCGATACGGCACGTTGGCGGTCACTTGCGGTGCGTTGGCCGCGCGCAACAGCGCATTGACGATTTCGCACACCGGCATCGGCTCGCCGTTGGAAATGAAATACGCCTTGCCGGCACAGGCGGCATCCGGCGCCAGATGATCGAGCGCGGCCAGGTGCGCCTGCACCACGTTGTCGATGTAGGTGGTGTCCATCTTGTTGCGTCCGCCATCAATGAAGCGCAGACGCCCGGCGCGCGCGCGTTCGACCAGGCGCGGCAGCAATTGCGTATCGCCCGGCCCCCAGATCAGGCGCGGCCGCAACGCGACGGTTTGCAACTGCGCGCCGTTGGCGGCGAGCACGGCTTTTTCGGCGATCAATTTGGTAGCCGGATACGGTGCCTTGAAATGCTTGCCGTACGGCGTGTTGATTTCGTTGCCGCCCTCGACCGGCGTGCGGCCGCTGTGGGTGACGCTGGGCGTGGAGGTGTAAACGAGCTTGCCGATGCCGTGCTCGCGACAGGCGGCGAGCACGTGCTCGGTGCCGCGCACATTGGCATCGAAATAACTTTGGTAGCTGCCCCAGGCGCCAGCCTTGGCGGCGTTGTGCAGCACCGCGCCATGGCCTGCGCAGGCCTGGCTGACGGCTTCGGCATCGGCCAGATCGCCCAGACACTGGCGCACGCCGATGGCTTCCAACGCCGTATAGAAGGTGCGCTGGAAACTGGTGACGCTATCGCCGCGCGCTACCAGTGCGCGGCACAGCGCCTGGCCCAGGAATCCGCCGCCGCCGGTCACGAGAATCTTCATTGCCGTATTCCCAGTTTTTTCGCCGCCCACAGCGCCAGTTGTTCGCGGCCGATCTTGGCGTTGTGGCGAATGTCCACCGGAAATCCCGGATGGAACAAAAACGTCTGCACGCGCGCGGTATGCGCGTGACGCAGGCCGATGTCCTGCAACTGCTCGCAGATGTTGGCCATCGCGGAGGCTTTGATGTCGCGCTGCAACTCCACGCAAAGCACCGGCCATTGTTGGCCCGGCGGGCCAACACCGACCAACGCCGTACGCAATACGCGTGGATGGGTGTTGAATACCGGCTCGATCCGCTCGGTGTAAAGCTCGCCGAATTCGGTGCGCACGCGATGCGATTTGCGCCCGCAAAACCACAAGCGGCCATCGGCATCGAACCAGCCCAGATCGCCCATGCGATGAACGATGCGCTCGCTGCCATCGCTCAGACGCTCGCGAATCTTCGCCAGTGCCGTGGCTTCGGGGCGGCGAAAATATTCGTCGGTCGCCGACGGGCCGGCGACGGTGATCTCGCCGATCGTACCTTGTGCGACTTGCAGATCGTCGTACCACTCGGGCAAAGCGGCATCGCTGATACTGACGATGCGCACGCAATTGCCCGCGACTGGTAGGCCGACACAGGTGCCGGCGCCGCGTTCGGTATCCTCGCGCGTGCCCTGCAACTGGCGGCTCTCGATCACCGCCACCGGCAGGCATTCGGTGGCGCCGTAGGGCGTCCACAACTGCGCATCCAGCGGCAGCAATGCACGCATGCGCGCGACCACATCGGGCGGCACCGGCGCACCGGCCGAAGTGACCCGGCGCAATGTCGGCAATCTTGCGCCGTGATGCGCCAGCACACTGACCAAGGCCGGCGAACCGAACAGTTGGGTGACGCCGAAATTTTCGATCGCGTGGATGAGTTTGTGCGGATCGGCCTGCGCCGGACGCGTGGGATCCATATCGGGAATGACCGACGTCAAACCCAGCGCCGGATCGAACAAGGCAAACGGCGGGAAGGTCGGCAAGTCCACGCCGCCGGCTTCGATGCCGAACGCATCGCGCAGCAATTGGATCTGCGCGAGAAAATGCCGATGCCGATAGACCACGCCCTTGGGCAATCCGGTGGAGCCGGAGGTGAACAAGATCGCGGCCATGTCGTCGGGCGCGGTGTCGATCAATTGCGGGCCCGCGTTCGCGCCGAGCGCTTCGACTTGCGCGAGTGTCGGCCCGCCCCAGAACCAGCGTCGCCCGGCGGTGACACGAATACGCGCGCTGCGTGCCCACCCGAGCACGAGTCGCGCGGCATGCGCGAGCGGAATGCCGATGAAGGCCTCCGGTTCGGCTTCGTCAAGACAACGCTTGAGCGCCGAGCGGGCGATGCCCGGATCGACCAGCACCGGAACGGCGCCGATCTTGAACAAGGCGAACATCAGCAGGAAAAATTCCGGACTCGGCCGCACCATCACCACCGTGCGCAGGCCGCGACCGATGCCGATCCGCGTCAGGCCCGCGGCGATGGCGTTGGAGCGATCCTCCAACTGGCGATAGCTCAGGCACAGATCGTAGCGCGCGAACCCGTCCGGACCCTGCGTGCCGGGGCAGCGCAGCGCGATCTGCTCGCCGCGTTCGGCGGCCATGCGCGGCAAGACGGCGGCGATGTTGCAAGGTTCGGTCATGGCAGGTGACAAGATGGGCTTGAGCCCACCGTTGCGGTGATGTTGCAGGGTTTGCTCATGGCTCGATTGTAGGCGGCCTGGATCCCGCCAGCGCGGCGGTGGTGCGAGCGGTGGATTCTGGTTCCGTTCGCCCTACAGCGGATGAGCGTCGAGAAAGCGCCGGATCGCCGGAACCAGCAGCTCGGCCTTGTCTTCGAGTACGTAATGGCCGGCATCGGCGAAGGCCATCCGCTCGGCCTTGGGCAAAGCCTGCGTGAAGCGCGCGAGGAATTTTTCGTCGAACACGAAATCCTTCAGGCCCCAGCCGATAAACGCCGGGCGATCGGCGAAGTCCGGCAAGCATTGGCCGGCTTGTTCGACCAGCGAATAGGCGCGGTCCTTGGGCGAGAGCGGAATGTCCTGGACAAAGCGCAAGGTGCTGATGCGATTGGCCCAGGAATCGAACGGTGCGACATACGCGCGCCGCACATCGTCGGGCATTTTCTTTTCCACGCCAAAGCGCGCCGCGCCGCCTGAAAAAGCATTGAAGCCACGGATCAGGCCAGCACCAATCTGCGAATCACGACCGAGCGTCAGTTGCCAGGGCATTGCCTTGCCGGCCGGCAACGGGAACGCGGCGGTGTTGAGGATCACCAATCGCTTGACCCGCGCGGCATGCTTGAGCGCCCAGCCAAAACCGATCATGCCGCCCCAATCGTGCACGGCGAGAGTGAGGTTGTCGCCGAGATCGAGCGAATCGAGCAGGCGTTCGAGATCGTCGATACGCGATTGCAGCGTGTAGGTGTACTGGGTATCTCCGGGCTTGTCCGACAAACCCATGCCGATGTGATCGGGCACGATGCAGCGGTACTTGCCGCGCAGACCAAGCACGAGCTTGCGCCAGTAATAACTCCACGACGGATTGCCGTGCAGCATGATCACCGGATCGCCGGCGCCCTCATCGAGATAGCTCATCGTCAGGCCGTCGCCGCGATCGAAGCGGCGCGGCGTGAACGGATAGTCTGGAAACGGGCCCTTGGCGAGCACGCGCGCCTGTTCGGCGCTCAGGACGGTGGACGTCACCAGACCACTTCGACCATCGAGCAGTTCAATCCCGAACCGATGCCCAGCAGCGCGATGCGGCTGCCTTTTTTCAGGCGTCCCAGTTCGCGCAGCTTGCTCAGCACGATCGGCACCGAGGCCGGGCCGATGTTGCCGTGTTCGCCGAAGATGGTCAGCACTTTTTTCCGGTCGATGCCGAAGGCCTTGATGAAGGCTTCGGTATGCACGCGGCTGACCTGGTGGATGACGAACTCATCGAGCTCGCCGACCACCCAGCCCAGCGCCAGGCGCGCGGCGGCGAAGGTCTTGCTGGCCAGTTTCATGCCCTCGATCAGCAGCATGCGCGTGTCGGTGACCATGCGGTCGAGGTTGCCGCGGCACAGCGTGTTCCATTCGGTGGCGGCGCGGGTGACACCGCCGAGGTAACGCGGCGCGTCCGGGCACAGTTCGGTGCGCGAGAGCACCATCGCGGCGGCGCCGCAGCCCAGGGTCAGCGAGGCCAGTTCGTTGCGGAATTGTTCTTCGGTCACGGTGGGCGCGTTCATCCGCGCCAGGGTTTGTTCGTAAACGGTGTTGGCGGTTTCGCCATCGACCACCAGCGCGTATTCGATCTCACCGCGCTCGATCATCCGGCTGGCGATGTCCATGCCGTTGAGGAACGCCAGGCAAGCATTGGCGACGTCGAAGTTCTGGCAATTCTCGCCCAGGCCCAGATTGCCGGCGACGATGCTGGCGGTGGACGGTTCGAGAAAATCGCGGCTGACCGAGGTGTTGACCAGCAGACCGATCCGATCGCGCGAAATGCCCGCGTCGAGCAAGGCTTTTTCTGCCGCGAGCGTCGCTGCATCCGAGGCCTGCATGCCCTTGTCCCACAAGCGGCGCGCGTAGATGCCGGCAACGTCCTGCAGCACGTCGGTCTTGATACCGAGCCGATCCATGGTCGGCTTGAGCTGGGCGTTGATGTCGGCCGAGGTCAAGGTATTCGGGGCATCGACGTGGGCGAGACCGGCGATGGCAACGTGCTCAAACATCATTAGAGGTGGCCTTGGGAGAAAACCCTCCCAAGTTACCGCTTTCGGGCCTTGGCCTCAACCTAAACCCTCTCCAGGACGCCGGAAAACTGTGCCGGCCGTCAAGGAAATCTGGCCACCGCGGCCGATCAATCCTTGAGCGGCAGGGTTTCGGCGCTGTCCTTGTTCTTGGCTGGCGTGGCCGGTGCCGCACCGGCGCAGCGGAAGGCGACAAAGCGCTGTTCGCCGTCCTGCGGCGAGGTTTTCGGCTGCACCGTGTCGGCCTTGAGACTGGAGGCTTCGTTGCGGGCCAGGGTTTCGAGTTCGTCGCGAACGCGAATCTCGTTGCGCGAATACGGGCCGAGGCGATCTTTCACCGAGACCACGATCTCGCCACGTTTTTCGCAAGCGCTCATGTTCTTGTCCTGGGCGGCGACCTGAATCCGATCGGCGCCCGGGCCCATTTTCACGAAGGTGCAGGCGGACAGGGAAAACAGCAACGCGGTGGACAAGACGATCAGGCGCATGAGATTTCTCCGGAAAAAATTGGCAAGCGGCCGATGCAAGTCCGAACCGCGGGCGACATTGTGCGGTTTTCGGAGGTGAACCGGCCATGAGCCGGCGAATCATTTCACCGGTTTGCCATCGCTATCGATCACCTGCAACTGGCCCAGGTTCAATGCGCGCACATCCGCTTCGATCTTGGACAAGTCACCGACGATCACCCAGGTCAGCGCCTCGGGCTTGATGGCCGTGGCGGCGGTTTGCACATTGGCTGGGGTCATCGCTTCGATGCGCGCCTTGCGTTGCACCACGTAATCGTCCGGGCGGCCGTAGCGATTGATGCCGCTGATGGCGCCGAGCACCGCATTAGCGGTCTCGAACGAACCGGGCAGGCCGCGCACTTCGTTGACCTTGATCTTGGCCACTTCATCGCTAGAAGCCGGCACTTTGCCGCTGGCGAAGTCGCCGATCTCGCGCTGCATTTCCTTCATCGAATCGAGCGTCTTGTCGATCTGCACCGCCGCCGAGGCGATCCACGGACGCTGGCCGACCGCGGGACTCGCGCCGCTGTAGGCGCCGTAGGCCCAGTGCTTGTTCTCGCGCAGGTTCATGTTCAAGCGCGAGCTGAATTCGCCGCCGAGCACGCCATTGGCGATATCGAAATCCAGCGAGGCATCGTCCTTGCTCGAACTCATCAACTGCCCGACCAGGATGTTGGCCTGGATCGCGCCGGGTTGATCGACCAGATACACGCGCGGATGCGCTGGCAAGGCGGCGTCGGCGATAGTTACCGATGGTTTGGCGCTGCCGTTGGCCTGCCAGTTGCCGAAATGTTTTTCCAGCAGTGGGGTGATCTGCGCGAGCGTGGTGTCACCGACGATGATCAAGGTCGCGCTGTCCGGCCGCACCCAATCGCGATGCCAGGCCTGCATATCGTCGCGGGTCAGCGCGCTGATCGAATCCTCGTTGCCGGTGCCGCTGAAGGGAATCGCATACGGATGCCGCGCGCCGTACATCAACGGCGGCAGCAGGCGGCGGGCGACGCCGGTGGGCCGGGTTTTTTCCTGCTTGATGCCGGCCAGCCAGGTGGCGCGCACGCGCTCGATTTCCTTGTCGTCGAAACGCGGCCGGCGAATCACATCGGCATACAGCGCCAGCGAGTCGTCGAGTTTTTCCTTGAGCGCAGACAGATACACGCTGGCCGCATCGAGACTGGCCGAGGCATTGATGTTGGCGCCCAGCGATTCGCTGCGGTTGCCCAGCGCGATGGCGTCGTAATCGCCCGCGCCTTCCTCGAGCATGCCCATGGTGAAACTGGCAGTGCCGATCTTGTGGCCCAGATCCGAGGCGAAGCCGCCGGGGAATTCCATGCTCATTTGCACCACCGGCACGTCATGGCGTTCGGCCAGCACGATCTTCATGCCGTTGGACAGCGTTGCCCGCTGCAATGCGGGGAAATTCAAATCGGGGAAGCTCGCAGTGACCGGCACGCCCTTGGAACGATCGAGCGTGCTCGGCACGGTGGCGAATTTCGGATCGGGCTTGGGAATCGCGACCGGCTTGCCATCCACCGAAGGCGCTTCTTCGCTGGGCTTGACCTCGCCGGGCGAGATGGTCAGCGTGTGATCGCCGCGGCTGAGCCAGCGGCGTCCGGTGTCGCGGACTTCGGCCGCCGTGCTGGTCTGCACGCGGCGCAGCGAATCGCGGAAGCAACCGGGATTGCCGGTGTACACCGCGCATTCGGCCAGCGCGTCGGCCTTGCCGCCGAAACCGCCGATGCGCTCGACACCACGGATGAAGCCGGCTTCGAACACGGTGCGCGCCTGTTCGAGTTCGGCGGCGGTCGGGCCGTCCTTGAGCAATTTATTCAATTCCTCGGCAATGGCTTTTTCGACCTTGGCCGGCTCCACGCCTTGTTTGACATCGGCGCTGATGAAAAACATGCCGCCCAGTTCCGAAGCGTCGGTCGAGGCGCTGATGCTGTCGACCAGTTTGTCGCCGAAGATCAGGCGTCGGTCGAGACGCGAGCCGCGGCTGCCGCCAAGCACTTGCGCCAGCAATTGCAGGCGATCGACATCGGCCGCGCCGTATTGCGGCGTGTTCCACAACTTGTAGATGCGGGTCTGCGCGACGCGATCGGTCATCGCATCGCGGCTGGAAGTCTTGCGCGCGGCGATCATCGGCGGTTTGGCCGGCAGTGAGGCCGAGGCCGGAATATCGCCGAAGTAGTAAGCGACTTTCTGCTTGGCCGTGGCCAGATCGATGTCGCCGGCGAGCACGAGCACGGCGTTGTTGGGGCCGTACCAACTGCGGAACCAGGTTTTCACATCATCCAGGGACGCGGCGTTGAGATCGTTCATCGAGCCGATCGTGGTGTGATGATAGGGATGGCTCTCGGGATAGCTGGCGCTCAATAGTGCTTGCCAGGCGCGGCCGTAGGGCTGGTTCTCGCGTTGGCGTTTTTCGTTCTGGACCACGCCGCGCTGCTCGTCGAGCGCGGCCTGGTCGATCGCGCCGAGCAAGTGGCCCATGCGATCGGATTCCATGAACAAGGCCATGTCCAACGCGGTGGTCGGCACGTTCTCGAAATAATTGGTGCGATCGGAATTGGTGGTGCCGTTTTGATCGGTGGCACCGGCTAATTCAAATGGTTCAAAGAACTCGCCCTTGTGGTTTTCCGAGCCCTGGAACATCAAGTGCTCGAACAAGTGCGCGAAGCCGGTCTTGCCCGGTTGCTCGTCCTTGGAGCCGACGTGGTACCAGAGATTGACCGCGACGATCGGCGCCTTGCGGTCGGTGTGCACGATCACGCGCAGGCCATTGGGCAAGGTGAATTGCTCGTAGGCGATGTCCACGGTGATGGGTGCGGCCACCGGCGCCGCCGCCTGGGTCAGGGTGATCGGCATGCCCGCGGCGAGCGCAAGGGCGAGGATGAGCCTGCGGACGCGAGGCCGGCGCAGAGAAATCGTCATTTGGCACCTGTGGATGTTAGGAATGAGAAACAGCAAGCACGCATCGTAGCGGTGATCGCTGGCGCTGGCACCAGGCCAAAGTGCATAGTGCGCGGATGAAGACTACCGAAAATCGCCGTGTCCTGGTCACCGGCGCGAGCCGCGGGCTCGGTCTGGAATTCGTTCGCCAGTTGCTCGCGCGCGGCGATTCGGTCATCGCCACTTGCCGGCATCCCGATCAAGCCCAAGCCCTGCAGGCATTGCAGATGGACGGGCGATTGCATGTGCTGGCGCTGGACGTGACCGACAGCGCGGCCATTTCAGCGATGGCCGATGCGGTGCGCGAACATTTCCCGGCGCTGGACTTGTTGATCAACAACGCCGGCGTCCTGCCTTCAGGCGAACGCTTCGGCCAGGTGCAGGCCGAGACCTTGCGCAATGCCTTCGCCACCAATGCCATGGCGCCGTTGCTGCTGACCCAGGCGCTCGCGCCAGCGCTGGCGGAAGGCCGCGATGCGACGGTGCTCAACATCAGCACGGTGCTCGCATCCATTGCCGGTACCGATGTCTTCCGCACACCCAGTTATTCCATCAGCAAGGCAGCCTTGAACATGGCGGCTGTCTTGATGAGCCGCGCCTTGGCCGAGCAGCAGGTCCGCGTGGTGAATCTGCATCCGGGCTGGGTGCGTACCGACATGGGCGGCAAGGGCGCCACGCTCGATGCCGAAGACTCCGTGCGTTCGATGCTGGGCACGCTCGATCGTTTGCCGCGCTCGGCCAGTGGTGTGTTCCTCGATCGCGACGGCGAGCCCTTGCCCTGGTGAGTGGCATCGCGAAGGCAGGCGCCGACGCGACTGTCCGGTGGCCGGATCGGACAACCGGATCGGACACGAGGCGGCCGGCGCGGACGCCGCGATAACTTTCAAGGGCTTGATATAACAGGCTTTTGGCGCTGGCACGATTTCTGCTGGAAAGGGGCAAGCCCACAGAAAGGAAGGCTCCCATGTCCCTGTCCACCCAATTGGCGCGCGGCACCTTGGCCCTGCCTTTGCTGGCCGTTTTTGGCCTGCTTGCGTTGTCGTCGCAATTCCAGACATCCATCGAGCCGGTGGCGCTCGCTCAACCGGAAGTATCGGCGCGTCTTTGCATGGTCGGAACGCCGCGCGAGCATGCCTTGTTGCTCGCACAGGCACCGGCCGATCTCGGGCCGATGACCAAGCGCTGGAGGCAAGCCTGCCGCGCGTAAGATAATGCCGGCATGTTGCATATCCTTTTGTACCAGCCGGAAATTCCGCCCAACACCGGCAACATCATCCGTCTTTGCGCCAACACCGGAGCGCAACTGCATCTGATCGAGCCCTTGGGTTTCGCGCTTGATGACGCCAAGCTTCGTCGCGCCGGACTCGATTATCACGAATTCGCCGACGTGCGTTGTCACGCTTCGCTCGATGCGTGTCTTGCGGCGCTCGGATCGCCGCGTGTGTTCGCGTTCACCACGCGCGGGCAGCAACGCCTCGATAGTGTTGCCTATCGATCAGGCGATGCCTTGTTGTTCGGGCCCGAATCGCGCGGCCTGCCCGATGCGGTCTTGTCGAATATTCCGCCATCGCAACAGCTTTATTTGCCGATGCGTCCGGGGCAACGCAGCCTGAATTTGTCCAATGCCGTCGCGGTGGCGGTGTTCGAAGCGTGGCGACAGAGTGGATTTTCCGGCGCAGTCCGTTAGCCACACTGACTTGTGGCAGATTTGCGCCATCACTCGTTAAGTTAACGTTACAACACGGTCCCGATAATCGCACCGTCCTGCGTTGTGCAGGCACACATTCAAGAAAATCAGGAAGATTGAAAATGAAACATTCTCTTATTGCTTTGGCTTTGGCCGTTGCCCTCCCTTTTTCGGCCCATGCTTCTGAATTGAGCTACACCAACATCGAAGCCGACTACGTGAACCTCGACAACGATGCCGATGGCTGGGGCCTGCGTGGCTCGTTCAACTTCGGCACTTCGGAATTTTACGGCCTGGCCAGCTACACCAATATCAATGTCGACACCAACTTCGGCGATTTCGATGTCGATGCCTATGAAGTCGGTGTGGGCTATCACCATGCGCTGACCGGCAAGACCGATCTGCTGGCCGAAGTGGCCTACCAGAACGCCGACGCCGGCAACGTCGACATCGACGGCTACCGCGTGTCGGTGGGCTTGCGCGCCGCGCTCACCCAGAACTTCGAGGGCCTGATCAAGGCCAACTACGTCGATGGCAACGACATCGACAGCGATGTCACCGGCACCATCGGCGGCCTGTACAAGTTCAACCCGACCTGGGGCGCGACCGGCGAAGTGCAGTTCGCCAATGGCGATACCGCTTATCTGGTCGGCGTGCGCGCCAGCTTCTGATCATCGCGTCACCGTGTTCGAAAAAGCCCGGCTTCGGCCGGGCTTTTTCTTTGCGCGAGATTGCCGTCGGAACATCGGCTCGTTTGTTTGCGGGATTGTTGTCGCACTGCCATTGAAGGCGCGCATGCCGATGCTTGCGCGTGCTCGGATCGATTGTTGTTCATTCTACATATCACGAGTGTTCAGCTTTCATTGAGGTGAATTGTTGTCGGTCTTTCGGCAGTCATCGCTGAAGAAAACATGAACCCATGATGTGCATGTCACCGAGCGAAATAGTTCCCGAGATGCGTTGTGGTTATTAAGTACATGTTGCAAAGGCAGACATGAAACTTGCAGCGCTCCTTGAGGGGCTATTCGCAAAAAAAGGATGAATCGCCATGAAACGTTCCTTCTTCGCCCTGGCTTTGGCAGCGGTTGTTCCGTTCTCGGTTCACGCCGCGGATCTGAGTTACAACTACGTCGAAGCCGACTATCTCAACCAAAAGCACAGCACCGATGGCTGGGGCCTGCGTGGCGCCTACGATTTCGGTGGCACCGGCTGGTATGGTCTGGCCGGCTACAACCGTCTCAATGTCGATACCTTTGGCGGTAGCCGCAACGTCAACACTTACGAGCTAGGTGGCGGCTATCACTATGGGCTGACCGGCAAGACCGATCTGATCGGTGAATTGGCTTATCAGCATTCCGATCTGGGTCCGTTCAATGTCTCTGGCTGGCGTGGCTCGGTGGGTGTGCGTAGCGCAATGACCGACAAGCTCGAGGGCTTCGTCAAGGCCAACTACTACGATGGTCACGACTACAACGGCGACTTCACCGGGACATTGGGTGCGCAGTACAAGTTCACCAAAACCTGGGGCGCCACGGTCGAAGGCGAATTCGGCAACGGCAATCGCAATTATCTGCTGGGTGCGCGCGCCAGTTTTTGATTCGCACCAACGCTTTATTCGTGCAATGTGATTTGCACGAGCGCAGGAATCGAAAAAGCCCGGCTTCGGCCGGGCTTTTTCGTTCGATCCTGCACGACGGATGTTCGTTGGATAGGCAGTCGAGACTGCGAGCAGATGGCTATCGGTATTACTCGAACAAACCCGCCGGGAATTCGGGTTTTTGTTCGCGCGCCAACAGCAGCTTCAAGCCTTCGTGCGGTGTGATCTGCTCGTGCAGCACCTGATGCACCAGTGTGCTGATCGGTAATTCGAGGCCGTGACGTTGTGCGAGGCGCACGACTTCATCGCAGGTCTGCACCGACTCGACCACCTGGCCGATCGCGGCCACGGCTTCCGGGATCGATTGTCCACGACCCAGCGCCAGGCCCAAACGCCGGTTGCGCGACAGATCGCCCGTGCAGGTGAGCACCAGATCGCCCAGGCCGGCCAGGCCCATCAAGGTTTCCGCGCGGCCGCCCAGAGCCACGTTGAGCCGCAGCATTTCGTTCAAGCCGCGCGTGATCAGGCCGGCGCGCGCATTGAGCCCAAGGCTCATGCCATCGGCAACGCCGGTGGCGACGGCCAAAACGTTTTTCATCGCACCGCCCAGTTCGGCGCCAAGCATATCGGCGCCCGTGTAGGCGCGAAACGCCGGCCCATGCAATGACTCGGCAACCGATTGGGCAAAGGCTTCATTGTCCGAATGCACTGTCACCGCGGTCGGCAGGCCTTGCGCGACTTCTTTAGCGAACGAAGGACCGGTGACCACCGCCAGCGGCACATCGGGGCCGAGCAGTTCGATGGCGACTTCATGCAGAAAGCGGCCCGAGCCGGGCTCGAAACCCTTGGTCGCCCAGGCCACGCCTGTTTGGGTGCGGCGGTACGGCGCAAGCGCGCGCAAGGTTTGGTTGAACGCGTGGCTGGGCGTGACCACCAGCAACAAGTCCGCCGATTCGACCGCGTGGGCCAAATCGGTGGTGGCCTGCAGGGAATGCGGCAAGGGTATGCCGGGCAGGTAGCGCGTGTTTTCGTGTCGCTGCGTGATGGCCGTGATCTGCTCGGCATTGCGGCCCCAGATCGTGGTCGGAAAATCGTTTCGCGCAAGCAATGCTGCAAGCGCCGTTCCCCAGGAACCGGCGCCCAACACAGTGACAGGCGATTTTGCGGCGCTCATGGCTCCGCTCGACCGATCAGGCGTTGCCACCCTCGGACAACGCGATCGGGCCTTGGCCTTGTTCGGCACGACGGCGCAGGCCTTCGGCATACAGCGATTCGAAGTTGATCGGCTGCATGAAGAACGGCGGGAAGCCGCCATTGGCGATCATGTCGCTGATGGCCTGGCGCACATACGGGAACAATACGTTCGGGCAGTAGGTGCCCAGCATCATGTCCAGCGTGCGCTCGTCGAAACCCGACAAGGTGAAAATGCCGGCCTGGTGGACTTCGGCCAGGTACACGGTTTTCTCGTTCAAGGTGCAGGTCAAGGTCACGGCCAGCACGACTTCGAATCCGGTGCCTTCCAGGCGGCTGACCGTCTGGTTGAGGTTCATGCTCAGTTGCGGCTGGCCGGGTTCACCGAAAACCTGCGGAGCGTGCGGCGCTTCGAAGGACACGTCCTTGACGTAGATTTTTTCGATGGTGAACTGGGGCGCGGCGTCGGCACCGGCGACGGGTGCGGATGGATCTGGCATGGGAGAACTCCGGGTTAGTTGAATGCGTAAGGTTTTCGATTATGCCATGCGCGCCCAGACCGGCCAAATCAAACGCTCAGCCCTTGCCCTTGACCAGCGGCAGTTCCGCCTGCTGCCAGGCGTTGACGCCGCCATCGAGCCAATACACTTTCTCGAATCCGGCCTTGACCAGCCGCTTGGCGGCATCGGCCGAGGCCATGCCATTGCGGCAGGTCACCACCACCGGCAAGGTTTTTACCTTCGCCAACACTTTGTTTTCCGGATCGAACTGGCTCATCGCCACATGCCGCGCGCCAGCGATATGGCCTTTCTCGAAATCCGCAAGCGGGCTCACATCCACCAGCAGCGCGTCCTCGCGATTGATCAGCGCGGTCAGGCCGGCCGGGTTGACCGGCTTGTAGCCGCTGAGCCGGCGGGAGATTTCGGTGTAGATCAGCGCCAGCGTCAGGCCGACCAGGGCCAGCGACAACATCAGGTGGTCGCCAGCGAAGGTGAGCAGTCGATCCAGGGTCATGTCATTGAACTCGGGGGATGTGGCGGGCAGGCATTATCGGTGCGGATGCCCGTGCCGGCAAACAATACCGGCGACCCATGCCGGCAGGCGAAGCGGGAGCGGCTCAGTCCGGCGCCGACAGCGACAGCGCGCGTCGCGACCATTCCAGCGCGACTTCGAAATTTTCGGCAAAGCCCAGGAAGTTTCCTGAATCGCCCAGCTTTTCGTGCAACAACATTTGATGCGGTTCTGCCTGCACGCCGGACAGGATCACCGCCGTTCCCTGACGATGGCAGCGTTCGACGAACTGTTGCAGCGCATGTGCGCCGGAGGCGTCGATCAGCGGCACTTGACGCATGCGCAGGATGAATACTTTGGGTTTGACCGGAAGCTGGTCGAGCACTTCGTCGAGCCGATTGGCCACCGCGAAATACAAAGGCCCGGCGATCCGGAACGCAGCCACGCCCACAGGCAAACGCTCACGCTGATCGGCGATTTCCGGTTGCTTGAGGTCGTCGATTTCTTCTTCGAGCAAGTTGGTGTCCGATTCCACCGACACCACCTGGCTCATGCGGTGCATGAACAAGAACGATGCCAGCACCACGCCCACTTCAATCGCCACGGTCAGATCGAAAGCCACGGTCAATCCGAAGGTCATCAGCAGCACCAGGCGGTCGCCCCAGTGGCCGCGCAACAGATGTTTGAACTGTTCGATCTCGCTCATGTTCCAGGCCACCAGCAACAGCACCGCAGCGAGCGCGGCCAAGGGCACGAAACTCATCAAGGGCGCGGCAACCAGCATGAACACCAACAGACACAGCGCATGCAGCATGCCGGCCATCGGACTACGCGCACCGGCGCGGACATTGGTGGCCGTACGCGCGATCGCTCCGGTCGCGGGCAGCCCGCCGAACAAGGCTGAAGCGCAATTGGCCACGCCTTGCGCGATCAGTTCGCAATTGGAGCGATGCCGGCCGCCGATCATGCCGTCGGCGACCACCGCCGAAAGCAGGGATTCCACACCAGCAAGAAAAGCAATGGTGAAAGCCGAGGGCAGCAATTCGGCAAAACGCGCGATCGGAATACTGGGTATTTCAAATTGCGGCAACGTCGCTGGAATGGCGCCGAAGGTCGAGGCGATGGTCGGCACCGGCAACTGCAACACGAATGCCGCCGCCGAGCCGGCAACCACCGAGATCAGCAGCACCGGCCACAGCGGCCGGTATTTGCGGATCACCACCATCATCACTACACAAGTGGCCGCCAAGGCGAAGCTGGCGATGTTGAAGGTGTCGATGTGCGCGAAATACGCCTGCCACTTGGGCACGAATTCGCCGGGCAGGTGTTCGATGCGCAGGCCGAACAGATCCTTGACCTGGCTCGAAGAAAATACTCACCGCGATACCGGCGGTGAATCCGGTGATCACCGGTTGCGGCATGTAGCGCAGCAACGCGCCCAGCCGCAGCAGTCCGGCGGCGATGAGCATCACGCCGGCCATCAAGGTACACAGGATCAGGCCGCCGTAGCCGAATTTCTCGATGACCACGAACACCACGGGAATGAACGCCGCGGTCGGCCCGCCAACTTGCACGCGCGAACCGCCCAGCGCGGAAATCAGGAAGCCGGCGATGATCGCGGTATGCAGGCCTTTTTCGGGTGTGGTACCCGAGGCGATCGCCAAGGCCATCGCCAGCGGCAGCGCGACCACCGCGACGGTGAAACCGGCGATCAGGTCATGGCGCAGGTCGCGCAGCGTGTAGCCGCCGCGTAAGACCGTCCACAGTTTCGGCACATACAAATGCCAGACTGCGGGTATGTTCGGTTGGGTTTGCGCGGACATCGATCAGTTGGCGGTGAAATCCGGCAAACCGCTCATCAGCCAGAAATGTTTTTTCTCCGCATCCCAACGCCAGACCTGGTGATCGGAGATGATGCGTTCGGCCTGCGTGTACTTGCTGACCAGCCGGATTTCCACGACTTGTTCGAGCGATCCGTCATCGCCGTCGATCCGGCCCTTGACCTGGTAGCCGGTCACCTGAATGAGCTTGAAGCGTTCGAGCTCCAGATCCGAGAGCGGGTGCGCGTCGCGGTATTTGGGGTCGATGAATTCCCAGGCACTGTCGAACTGGCTCCAGCGGATGGCGCCGGCGTAATCGTAAAGAACCCTGTCGCGCAGATTGGAACCGCTGAGGCCGCCGCTGGCGCAGGCGGTCAACAAGGCCAACAGAGCGACCGCGAGCGAACGCAGGACGATTCGATTCATGGCGTCATTATGCCTTTCCGGGTTCGGTCATGGGCGGTGTTAACAATGCAAAGCGTGCGTGAAAGGTTGCCACTGTCTCGCCCCGCGCATTGCGCATTTGCGCCACCATCATCGCCCGCGCGCGCTTGCGTGTGCCGAGCAGACGCAAGATGGTGCTCCAGTCCTGGCCCTCGGCCAGATGCGCCTCGCTGTGCAGGTCGTCATACAGCGGCGCGAGATAGCGGATCTGGCTGTCGGCAACGTACACCTCCGCACTGACGCCGGACTCGCGCAGCTTGAGCATCAGCCAGCCCCAGGCGGCCAGAGTCATCACGCTGGCCTGGCTGCCGCCGAACGCGCATTTCTTGTCGTTGACATTGGCCGCCAGCGGCGCGCGCAGGTGCAGGCAACCGGCCCTGAATGCCGATGTGCGAATCTGCATCGCCGCCACCGGCGGCATGGCCGTCAACAGATCATCGAGTATCGCCAGAGAGACCATCGCATAGCCTTGTCGTTGCGCTTGTGCCAAGCTCGCGCCATGTCGCGCGCAGGTAAAGCATTTCCATTGGCACGATGGTACGTCATCTCGCTCCGGCCGCTGGGCCGGCATGCGGGTGTGCGGCGAGCCGCGGCGAAATTCGGGGCGCGCACTTTCGCGCTATCGACCTTGCGGCTCGAGCCGGTGCCGGCCGGCGCGGCCTTGCGGCAAGCGCTGGCTTGTCCGCGAATCGTCGTCACCAGTCCCGCCGCGGTGCGTTTTGCTCATGCGCAAAAGCCGATCCGGCCCCGGCAAGACCAGCATTGGGTTGCCCTGGGTGCGGGAACGGCTGAGGTCCTGCGGCGCTTGGGCATCGAGAATGTGCAGCATCCCGTGCGCGGCAACAACAGCGAATCGGTGCTCGATCTGGAATGTTTGGCGCAAGTCGCCGGCGAGCCGGTCGGATTGATCACCGCGCCGGGCGGCCGTGGCCTGCTGATCAGTCAATTGCGCGCGCGCGGCGCGCAATTGCACGTGGCTGAAGTGTATCGCCGGGTGCCGCTGACGATTGCGGCATCGCGGTTGCGCGAGTTGCTGGCCTTGCCGACCTCGACCGCGGTGCTGGTGAGCAGTGGCGAGGCCTTGGCGGCACTTTGGCAAGCGCTGGATGTGGTGGGGCAACTGGCCCTGTCGGCTCGCCCGGCTATCGCCAGCAGCGAACGATTGGCCGCGCATATGCGCGCGTTGGGCTTCACGACCGTGGTGGTCGCCCGCGATACCCAGCCCGCCAGCATGCTTGCCACTTTGGTCGATCATGTGGGCGATAGCGGCTTCCGGTAACATTTGCCGGTATTTTCCGTTCTATCGAATGTGAGTCATTTCTTGACCGATGCCACCCCTCCCTCTTCCCGTCGCTTCCCCGGCGCGCTTTGGATATTGCTGGCCATTGCATTGGTCCTGGCCGTGTTCCTGGGCTGGAAAACCTGGACGAACCGGGTAGCCACAACCCCTGCGGTGGATCTGAGTCCGGAGGCGCTCGATGCGCGTCTGCTGCAAGTCGAATCGGCGCAGGGCACGCAACGCCGTGCGCAGGAAACCCTGACCCAGCGTTTGACCGACACCAGCGTGCGCACTGGATTGCTGCGCGATGAAGTGCTGGGCGTGACCCAGCGCCTGGGGTTGCTCGAAGACAGCGTGCGCGAACTTTCGAGCAGCCGGCGTGACGGCGAGGCAGCGCTTCGCCTGGATGAGGCGGAACTGCTGCTGACTTTCGCGCAGCAACGATTGCAACTTGCCAACGATCTGCCCGGTGCGATCAAGGCGACCGAATTGGCCGATGGCGTTTTGTCCTCGCAGCGCGATCCGGCCCTGCTCAATCTGCGCCAGACATTGGCGCAGGAATTGAGCGCACTCAAAGCCATGCCGAAAGATCCGCGCGCCGTCGCCGCCGGCGAGCTCGATGCGCTCGAAGCGGTATTGCCGGCGCTCTCGGCCGGTGGTCCGGCGCGTGCGGCGACATTGGCCGACACGCCGCGCGGCTCGGGTTTTCAACGTTTGCTCGATGCCTTGGTGCAAGTGCGCCCGAGCGGCGAGCAGGATCTGCTCTCGCCGGCCGATCGCAGCGCTGGCGAAGCGGCATTGCTGCTGGAAATCGCGCTGGCGCGCACGGCGCTCGAACAAAGCAACGAGGCGGCATTCCGGCTCGCGTTAAAGCGCATGGATAGCTGGTTGCGGCGCCTGTACGCCGATGGGCCCTTGCTGCGCGAACGCCGCGAGCACCTGAAAAAACTCGGCACCTTGACCCTGGTGTATCAACTACCGGTGGCCGGCTCCACTTTGGAACAATTGCACAGCCTGCAACGCGGCCGTCGCAGCGCGCCATGAATTTCTACCGCGCCTTGCTCGGTTGGCTACTGTTGGCAGCGCTCGGTGCGTTGGCCTGGGAACTGCTTACGCCGGATCTTGGCGAGGTGTTGATCCGCTGGCATGGCACCACCGTCACGACCACCGTCGCCTTTGCGCTGGTGGCATTGGCGTTGTCGGTGTTGCTGCTTTGGATGCTGTGGGCATTGCTGAGCCTGCCCTTCAACGCCTGGCAACGCACTGCGCAGCGACAGGCGCGGCATCGCTTGATCAACGGTTTGATCGCGTTGCACGAAGGCCGCCATGTGCGCGCCGAAAGCCTGTTGACCAAAGCGGCTGAAGACGGCGATGCCCGCACTGTGGCACGCCTGGCCGCGCGCGAAGCGGCGTTGCGCCAGGGCGATCTGGTCGCGGCGGCGATGCAGCAGGCGGCGTTGACGCAAAGCGACCCGTTGCCGGCGGCATTGAATACCGCCGAAGCATTGCTGGCGCAGAACAAGCCGCAGGACGTGCTCGATGTTCTGCAGCCCTGGGTCGAAAAGGACGCTCTGCCGCCGCGTGGCGTGGTCTTGCGCGGCGAAGCCTCGATCGCCTGCGGCCGGGCCCAGGACGCCATCGATGCGTTGCCCGCATTGCATCGCGAACAATCGCTGTCGGCGGACGCATTTGCCGAGCTCGAACGGCGCTGGCAATGCGCCTGGCTGCGCGATGCCGGCCATGCCGATGAACTGTTGTACCGCTGGCGCGCGCAACCGTTGCAGATGCACGATCTGGCGCAGATCGCCGGCGCTTTCGCCGCGCGCGCGGCCGAGTTGGGACTGGAAAGCGAAGCCGCCCAGGCCTTGGGCGATGCACTCGAGCATCAGTGGGACGATGCGTTGATCGATCAGTTCGGCCGATTGCCCGCAGGGCGCGACGATCAGCGATTGCAGCGCGCCGAACCGTGGCTATCCAGACAACCGGCCAACCCGGCGTTGACCTTGTGTTTGGGCCGCTTGTGCGCCAGCCAGAAGATGTTGGGCAAGGCCGAGGAACTGATGCATCGGGCGATCGCGCAAGGTGCCGGCAGCCCGGCCTGGGAAGCATTGGGGAATGTGTTCACCGAACAAAACGACAGCGTGCGCGCGCAAGTTTGCTACGCCAACGCCTTGCGTACTGCGCGCGGCGAATCGGCGATGAGCCTGGGCGGTCGTTCATTGCGCGAACAGATCGCCGACGCGGCGATGTTCGAGCTGCGCAACGAGCATGGCGTTCCGCATCTGCGGCCGTAGCCGTAGGGTGGGCTTAAGCCCACCCTACCAAGCTGTCGCCTTCGCACAGTCGCGATTGCCATCGCTCCTACGAGTTTGGCGTTCGATGATTACGCCACGTCCGATCTTCAGCGCTCGATGATCGCCGTCACGCCCATACCGCCGGCGGTGCAGATGGAAATCAGCGCGCGGCCCGAGCCTTTTTCCTTCAACAGTTTCGCTGCCGTGGCGACGATGCGCGCGCCGGTCGCGGCGAACGGATGGCCGAGCGCCAGCGAGGAGCCGACCACGTTGAGTTTGTTGCGATCGATTGAACCCAGCGCCGCGTCGAGGCCGAGCCGGGTCTTGCAGAATTCTTCCGACTCCCAGGCCGCCAGCGTGCACAGCACCTGCGCGGCGAAGGCTTCGTGGATTTCGTAGAAATCGAAATCCTGCAAGGTCAGGTTATTGCGCTTGAGCAATTGCGCCACCGCCCAGGCCGGCGCCATCAACAGGCCTTCGCCGCCGACGAAATCCACCGCCGCCACTTGGGCATCGACGAAGTAAGCGAGCACTTCCTTGCCGTTCGCGCGTGCCCAATCCTCCGAGGACAGCAGCGCCGCCGAGGCGCCATCGCTGAGATTGGTGGAGTTGCCGGCGGTCAGCGTGCCCTGGCCCGAGGTCTTGTCGAACGCGGGCTTGAGCGTGGCGAGTTTTTCCAGCGTCGTGTCCGGGCGCAGGATGTTGTCGCGCTCCAGGCCGCGGAAAGGCACCACCAGATCCTTGAAGAAACCGCGCTCATACGCGGCCGCGGCCTTGCGGTGCGACTCGAACGCGAGCTGGTCTTGCGCCTGGCGCGGAATCTTCCATTGCTTGGCCATCATCTCGCAGCTCTCGCCCATGCTCTTGCCGGTGCGCGGCTCGGCCACGCCGGGGAATTCGGGCTTGAGTTCGGAAAACGAAAATCCCTTCAACAGTGCGCCGACTCGCTGACCGAACGTTTTGGCCATGTTGGCGTTGAGCAGGCGGCGACGCAGTTTCTTGTTCACCGCGATCGGCACGTCTGAGGTGGTGTCGGAACCACCGCCGATGCCGACCTCGATCTGTCCGAGCGCGATCTTGTTGGCGATGGTGATCAGCGTGTCGAGCCCGGTGCCGCAGGCGCGTTGCAGCGTGATGCCCGGCGTGAGCGGCGACAGACCCGAGGACAGCGTCGCTTCGCGGCCGAGGTTCCAGTCCGAGGAATGCTTGAGCACCGCGCCCATCGCCACCTCGCCCAATTGCTGGCCGTGCAGACCGAATTTTTCCACCAGCGCGCCGAGCGTCTGGATCGACATGCCCAGGTTGCCGACATCGAAATAGGCGGTGTTGTTCTTGCAGAAGGGAATGCGGACGCCGCCGAGAATGGCGACACGACGGGCAGAGCTCATGGGACGTTCCTTTCGCGGAGCCGGCGTGGGGCGCTGGCATAATGGGGTGTGGCCATAGCTTAGTGGCCTTGGCCCGGGATTCCAAACCCTGGCGTATGGAGGCCCATGAAAAACATCCTGTCTTGCGCCGGTGCCCTGGCGTTGGAACTTACTCCGGAAACACGTGCGCAGCGTCCGGTGCTATCGCAAGCGGCGGCCGGCGAGCTGGCAACGCGGATGGCGCGCGATCTGGCCAAATTCATTCCGCAGGCAGCCGAACTCGACCTGGCCTTGATCGGTGGACTGTTCGACCCGGTCGAGTTGTTGCGTCCGGGCTGGCCCCTGCACGCCGAACTGGAACGGCTCACCGCGCAGGCGCCCGATCGCGCCATGGCGCGGGTGATCGCGTTCGGCGCCGATGCCAGCGGCACTTTACCCGAGAGCCTGCGTCCGCATCCCGATTACGCCGAAGGGCCGCTGCGTTTGCTGCCCTTCCTGTTGCGCGGCGAAGCAGCGACCGTGGCAGCAGTCGGTGCGCATTTCGAACAGGTGCTGCTGGAAACCGGCATGGCCGCCGCCGATACCGCGCTGCTGGCGCAGGAAAGTTTCGCCGCCACCATCGAACACGCGCGCTATCTCACCGTGCACGATTTGGCCGCGATGATGGCCATGCAATACGAACACGCCGGACTTGCCGCGGTGTGGCCGCTGATCGAGACAGCATTGCTCGCGCCGGAGGAAGAGCACTGGCTGGATGCGCCGCCCGAGCCGCTGGTGCGCATGGCACAAGGCCAGGCACGCATCGCCTTGTTCGATGACGAGGGTTGGCTCGGCAGCGGTTTCGCGCCGCCGGGGGCTGATCTCAAGCAACTGGCGCGCAGCTTCGATCGCTTCCAGATGCGGCAACGGCAGATCGCCGCGCTGCTCCAGGCGCACGGCATTCCGGTGAGTTTCGATCACAGCCCGAAAGACGGCGACCCGCGTTCGATCCTGCGTGCGTAGGTCGTAATCCCTGCACGGGAAAAGCTTGGGTTCGCGAAAGGCGCAAAAGGCGCAAAGAAAAGCGAAAGAAGAAATATAGGAAACTCCGATTTGTCTTACCGTTCGTCCTGGCCGTGAACCAGGTGAACGGTCGAAGGGCTTTCGATACTTTGCTGGCAACCTCCGTTCATGGTTCGACGAGCTCACCACGAACGGAGATAAATAAGATTCCCTCCAAAGATCTTTGCTTTCTTTGCGTCTTTTGCGTCCTTTGCGGACAACAATAAGCGTGCCCGTCCAGGCGTGAGTCTCACCCATACGCGTTACGATTCATCAGCCCGGCGCCACTTCATCACCGCAGCGCCGTATGCGATGCTCGCACGATGAATCCGATCCTCTACGCCATCCCGGTTTTCTTGCTGCTGATCGCCATTGAGGCACTGGTGGCGCGCGCTCGCGGCCAGGGCGGATTGCGCCTGAACGATGCCATCAGCAGCCTGAGCCTGGGCACTTTGTCGCAAGTCGAGGGCGTGTTCGGAAAACTATTGCTGCTGGGTGTGTATGTTTGGACGTTCGAGCATCTGCGCTGGTTCGAGCTTTCCGATAATTTCTGGTGGGTGTGGGTCGCGGGCCTGGTGTTCTACGATTTTCTTTATTACTGGTATCACCGGCTCGGTCACGAAGTGGCCGTGTTCTGGGCCGCGCATGTGGTGCATCACCAAAGTGAGGAATACAACCTCACCACCGCTCTGCGGCAAACCAGCTCCGGATTCTTGCTCGGTTGGTTGCTGTTCTTGCCAATGGCCTTGCTGGGTTTTCCGCCCAAGGTTTTCGTGATCGTGGCGCTGATCGATTTGCTTTACCAGTTCTGGATACACACTGAGCAAGTCGGCAAGCTCGGTGCGTTCGATCGATGGTTCGCCTCGCCGTCCAATCATCGCGTGCATCACGCGGTCAACGAGCGCTATCTGGACAAGAACTACGGCGGCATCTTGATGCTCTGGGATCGGATGTTCGGCACCTTCGTCGAGGAAGACACCGCCGAGCCGCCGGTCTATGGCACGCGCGCGCCATTGCGTAGCTGGAATCCGCTCTGGGCCAACCTCGATACCTATTGCGCGCTGGCCGCCGATAGCTGGCATGCCCAACGCTGGAGCGACAAGCTGCGCGTGTGGATCAAGCCGCCAGGCTGGCGGCCGGCGGATGTGGCGATGCGCTTTCCCAAGCCTGCGTTCGATCTGTCGCAGCGGCGCAAGTTCGATCCGCCCGTCTCTGCCGCGACGACTATTTATTGCGGGCTGCAATACTTGAGTTTGATTGCGGTGCTGGCGAATTTCCTGTTGATCGCCGATGCGATCGGACTGGGCCTGGCATTGGTGTATGCCGGATGGATCGCGTTGTCGCTGTATAGCCTGGGGCGCGCGTTGGAAGGGCGTTCGCAGGCGACGACGATTGAAGTGCTGCGGTTGTCGCTGGGACTCGTTTCGTTGCTGCTCGGATTCCCTGCTCTGGCGGCCGGGCCGGCGTGGATGGCGATGGGCTGGTTGGCGATTTCCGTGTTTGTCGCACTGTGGGCATTGCGACCGCGCGCTATGTTGACGATAGCGTGATCATCTCGAGTGTGTTGTCCGAAACGTGCCTGGTCCTGGCGACCGGCGTGTCGATGCTGTGGCTGTGGCGCGCGGGCTGGCGTGCCTGCGCGCTATGTCTGACGGTGTTGGCGCTCGCCGCGGCGGCGGGCGCTTTGGAATACGCCGGATTTTCCAGCGTGACGACTATGCATGCCCGCTTGTCGAAATGGGCTGCGGTCGCGGCGTTTCCCGCCTTCGCAATGCTGGCCGCATGGACTCGGGCACGTGGCGAGCCTTCGCCGTGGCTGGTCACACTGTTGTTTCTGATTTTGCTTGTGCTTGGCGAACGTGTTGCACAACCCGAATATCCGACGCTGATCGGCATGGCCGGTTTGCTTGCACTGCTGTTCGTGACGATCGGGAGCTTCCGGCAATCACGCATACATGCCGGTGTGGCATTGATCGCCGGATGCGTGTTGTCGATGGTCGCGGGCCTGGCGATCGGCACGCAAGGCAGTCTTGGCGGGCTACCGCGCGTGGATTGGTTCCATCTGTGTCTTTCCAGCGCGCAACTGGCCTATGGCTGGGGCTTGGTTCGATCGAAGGCAGTCACGTACATCCGGTAACCGGCATCGCGCATGCCGAGGGTTTCGTATGTGCGTTGCGCGCGGACGTTGTCGCGTTCGACATACAGACGCAATCCGCAAACATCCTCGCGCGCCTTGGCCAATGCCTGGACATGCTTGTGCAGCGCGCGATAGACACCCTTGCGCCGGTGATCGGGCGCGACGTACACGCTTTGGATCCACCACCACCAGGCGCAACGCCAATCGCTCCACTCGAAGGTGATCATCAGCGTGCCGGCCAGCTCATCGCCCGCTTGCGCGATGTAGTAGCGGGCACGCTCCGGATCGTTGAAGCCGGCCAGGATGCCACGCCGGATCGTATCCGGATTCAGCCGTTTGCACTCGGTTTCCCAGGCCATCGCTTCGGCCCAGCGCGCCATCGGTTCGATGTCGTTTTCGTTGGCAGGGCGGATGAGAATGTCGGTCATGCGGGCCTCGGCGGATTTGGCGGTTTGCTCGGTGCCATAGCATGAGGGAAAGTGCCTCCGCTTGCGTATGCGGAAAGTGAGATCTTGCTCCGGAAATACTGATTTTCCAGTGCAGGGTGTCGGCGCGTGCGCTTGCACACAGGGCACGAAAACACACCGGGATGCGCCTCGTCGCGAAGAGGAAGAGGGACTGCGTGAAGAAATCCTCTCATTCGTCCAAGACGGGGTTTGGCCTGGGCCACGCGCGCGCGGGAATGTATCGATCGAGAAAAGTGTCGATCGCCTCGAAATAGCCGGACGCAAAGCGAACGCGATTGATTGCGTTCTTGCGAAGACGAACGTGGTCGGGATTGTCGCTGTCTGCATGCGGGTATTGTGCTTCGGGTCCGATCAGGTGGTGGTATTCCTCGGGCAGGCCGCTGACGCTCTCCCAGAACAAATGATTGCTCTTGGGCAGCACGCGCAGATGCGCGTCGGGATTGGATGCAAGCATGGCCTTCATCGGCTCGAAGTTGGATGCCGGCGGCACCAGTGGATCGTTACTTCCCAGCAGTACCAGTACCGGCTTGTGCAACGCGGTGAGCGCGGGCTGGGGATCGTAGCGGTATATCCGGCACAGATAGTGGTATGCGCCGAGACGGCAGCCCGACAGCAGCAAGTCGAGCCAGCGCGTGGTCCATCGAGCGCGGGTCCGTGCTTTCTGTTCGGAGACGCCTTGCCGAAGCAAGGTCTCGAATCGCTCGGTGGCAATTTGCGCGCGTACGGTCTGCGCCGGGCCCGCAGCCAGGATCAGCGCGGCGACCCGGGGGTCATCCGCTGCCAGGGGGATGACGTAGCCGCCCTGGCTGTGACCGTAGAGCACGGTGCGTGTCGCATCGATGTCCGAGTGCGAGGAAAGCCAGTCGAGAGCGGCGCGGACATTGTCGGCGCGATCCTCGAAATTCTCTTTGCGCCAATCGCCCGTGGAAGCGCCCACGCCTTTCTTGCCCAGCGTCAGCACAGCGAAACCACGCTGTACCAGGCGGCGCTGCAATGGCCCTTCGGCGGGCGAGATGCCGTCCTGGGAACCGGAGATGGAAATCAAGACAGGCGGTTTGTTTTTGTTGTCGGGGCGCAGAAAAGTGGCGGCGATGCGATCGGTGCCGGAAGTGACGAACACGCGCTCGAGCCAGTAGGGCTGGCCGGATTCCGGGTCGAGGATGCGTCGCGCAGGTTGTGGCCAGGTCGAACCCTCGGCCGCGGCCATCAGCAGCAAGAGCGATATGAGCAGACACCATTTCATGATGATTCCAGTTCCTTTTGCCGTGAGTCGAAGTCGAGACTTACTTGAGAGGCCGCCACGCGGCGCTGTCGTGTTCCATGTATTTCGCTGTCGCCGAAGCGACATCCGCGCCGAAGTAGCGCGCGACCACGTGCAGAGCCAGATCGATGCCGGAGGTCAGGCCAGCAGCGGTCGCGATGCGGCCGTTGTCCACGAAGCGGGCGCCGCGATGCAGTTCGATGTCCGGGAACTTGCTTGCGAAGGCATCCCAGAAATCGTGATGTGTGGTCGCTGCCAAACCATCGAGCAGGCCGGCCCGCGCCAATTGGAAGGCGCCGGTGCAGATCGAAAGCGTGATGTCTGCCGATTGGCTGGCCTGTTTGAGCCATCGGCGCGACGACGCGGTCGAGCGCTGCGCTGGAACGACGATGACGTGTGGCGACGGAGCGTTGGCGAGGGTGTAATGCGGAACGATTTTCAGGCCGCCCGACATCCGCACGCTGCTCTCGCTGGAAGCCACGGTGTAGAGCCGGAAAGGGTGGCGATGCTCCACCACCGCATCCTGGAAGACTTCCCACGGGCCGATGGTATCGATCGCGTTGGCGTGATCGCCCAGCAAGAACGCGACGCGGATAGCTTTGCGTTGCGGCAGCGATCCATTCTTGCTCGCGGTGACGGGCGAGGCAGTCATGGCGTGATTTCTGTTCATTGTTTCGCCTCGTCTGTTCCGCCAGTGGATTGGCTGGTAAAACTTACGGCTGCCAAGTTGGCAGGTGGAGGACGATGAGGCGTCAAATTCGGCCAGATACGCTTGGCCGGCCGAGACGTTTCCTCTTGAGATCGGATGACGGGTATTTCCAGACAGCAAAGCGCCGTGCCATCGGCACCGCAAACGCCGCACAAGGTCGGCATGTTCATCTATCCCGATGCGCAGATCCTCGATGTCGCAGGGCCGATGGAAGTGTTCGCACGCACCTCGCGTTGGCTGGGTGACCGCTGGGGATTCGCGACGCCGGCTTATTCAGTCGAATTGATCGCCGCGACAGAAGGCCCGGTTACCACTTCCAGCGGTCTTGAATTGATGGCGCGGCGCAGTCACGAGGCAGCGGGAGATTTCGACACGCTGCTCGTCACCGGTGGCGTCGGTTACGCGCGTGTGTGCGACGACGCAGCGTTACTGGCGTGGATTGCGCAACAGGCGCAGCGCGTGCCGCGCATGGGCTCGATCTGTACGGGCGCGTTGATCCTGGCTGCTGCGGGTGTGCTCGCAGGGCGTGCGGCGACAACGCATTGGGCCTATCTCGATACGCTGGCGAAGCTGGCGCCGACATGCCGGGTCGATGGTGCGGCGATCTATGTGCGCAGCGAACATGTCTACACGTCTGCTGGCGTGACTGCCGGCATCGATCTGGCATTGGGTTTGGTCGAACAGGACTGGGGCAAGACGACCGCTGTGGCAGTGGCGCAGGAGCTGGTGGTGTATCGCCGACGCACCGCCACGCAAGATCAGGTCAGCCGGTTCATCGAGGCCGAACGCCGCGATGACCGATTCGGCCAGCTGCAGCTATGGATTCTCGATCGTCTCGATGAAGATCTATCGGTCGAGCGATTGGCCGAAGCGGCGGCGATGAGCGTGCGTAATTTTTCCCGGCAGTTCCGGGCGCAAATGGGCATGACACCCGCCGAATTCGTACTCGGGCTTCGCGTCGAAGAAGCCTGCCGGCGCCTGGAAAGCGGATCGATGAGCCTCAAGGAGATCGCGCGCCAGTGCGGCTTTGCCGATGAGCAGAATCTGCGCCGCGCGTTCCGACGGCGCTTGGACGTGTTGCCGCAGGACTATCGAGGCAAAGCTGGAGTGCAGGAGTGTTGAGCGCGCCGTAAGAATTTTGTCCGCGAAGGACGTGAAAGGCGCGAAAGAAAACGAAAGAGACAATGCGGGAAATTCGGGCCTGCATCACCCGTTCGCTCTGGGCTCGTCGAAGGGCGTGTCTGGTTTTGGATTGCACGGCGGGCTCTGCTCATGACCACGCCATCGTTGCGAACGCAGATAAACCCGCCTTCCTAACTCTTTCTCGATCGCGTCGAGCCCAGTTTGCGCGTCAGCGTATTTCTTCCCAATCCCAGTTTCTCGGCAGCCTGTTGCCGGTGGCCGCCGGTGTGTTCGAGTGCGGTTTGCAACAGCACTTGGTCGAAACGTTCGCGCAAATTCGCGTGGATGTCCGCTTCGCCGCGTGCGAGTGCGGCGGCGGCGGCGATAGCGAGCGCTTGCGTCCATTCGCTTTCGCGCACGGGAGCCGGTTCGGCCCGGAATGCGTTTTTCAGATCCTTGGTGGTGATGGTTTCGCCGGGTGCCAACGCGGCCAACCGCCAGCACAGGTTTTCCAGTTCGCGGATATTGCCGGGCCAATCGTGCTGATCCAGGCGCTTGAGCGCGTCGGCATGGAATCGTTTGGCCGGTGCGCCGAGTTTCTTCGCGGCTTCGCTCAGGAAACGGTGTGCCAGTTCCGGAATGTCGGCCTTGCGTTCGCGCAGTGGCGGCAGGCGCAGACGCACCACATCCAGGCGATGCAGCAAGTCGGCGCGAAAGCGTCCGTCGCGCACCAAGTCATCGAGTGCCTGGTGAGTCGCGGCCATCACTCGCACATCCACACGGATCAACTCACGGCCGCCGACCCGGAAAAATTCGCCCTCGGCCAGCACGCGCAGCAGTCGCGTTTGCAACGATGCCGGCATGTCGCCGATTTCATCGAGAAACAAACTGCCGCCGTCGGCCTGCTCGAAGCGGCCCAGATGGCGTTTGTTCGCGCCGGTGAAGGAGCCGGCCTCGTGTCCGAACAATTCCGACTCCAGCAACTCGGCTGGAATCGCGCCGGTATTCAAGGCCACGAAAGGTTTGGCCGCGCGTGGTGATTCGCGATGCAGCGCGCGCGCCACCAGCTCCTTGCCGGTGCCAGTTTCGCCGACGATCAATACACTCAGCGGCGCCTGCGCAAGCCGGCCAATGCTGCGAAACAACTCACGCATCGCCGGCGTGTTGCCGATCAATTGCTGCGTGTCTGTTTCGATCGCCGGCGTGCTGATGACTTGCGCGGGCACAGGCAATGCGCGTTCGGCCAATGCGACGGCTTCATCGAGGTCGAAGGGTTTGGACAGGAACTCGTGCGCGCCGCCGCGAAACGCGCCGGCGGTGCTGGCGATGTCGGTGTAGGCCGACATCACGATCACTGGTAGCTCGGCGTGTTTGTTCTTGAGCGCATCCAGAAACGCCAAGCCATCGACACCGGGCATGCGCACATCGGTGAACACCAGATCGGGACTGACTTCGCTAGCCAACGCATCGAGCGCGGCGCCTGCGCTGTCGAACGCCTGCACGCGGTAACCAGCCTCGCGCAACGCTTGCGCCAGCACGAAGCGCACCGCGCGATCGTCGTCCACCACCCAGATGCGCGCGCGTTCAGGCGTCATCTTCCACCTCATCACCAAGCATCACCGGCAACAACAGCGTGAACACCGTGTGCCCCGGCCGCGAGCGGTAGCTCAACGATCCGCCATGCTCGCGCGCCACTTGTTGCGCGAGCGGCAGGCCCAGGCCGGTGCCTTCGGCGCGGCCGGACACCAGCGGCAGGAAAATCTGTTCGGCCAATTGCTCGGGCACGCCGCGGCCGTTGTCGGCGATTTCCACGCGCACCGCCATGCGATGCGGCGTGTTGCCGATCAGCACATGGTGTTCGGCGCGAGTACGCAAAGACACCGTGCTCGCACCGGATTCGAGCGCGTTGCGTACCAGATTCCACAAGGACTGGGTCAGACGGTCGGCATCGCCTTCGATCTGCGGCAGGCTCGGGTCGTAATCGCGCACCAGCTTGATCGACCACGCCGCCTCGGCATCGGCCAACTGGCGCACGCGCTCGAGCACGGCATGGATGTTGGTCGAGGAGAATTCCTGCGGCGGCGCCGGATTCATCAGCCGGTCCACCAAAGCGGTCAGGCGATCGACCTCGGCGCCGATCAAATCCACCAACTCGCGCGCCTCGTCGCCATCCACACGGCGGCCGAGCAACTGCGCCGCGCCCTTGAGGCCGGCCAGCGGATTGCGGATTTCATGCGCCAGTCCCTTGAGTGCCGCCGACAATGCCGCCGGCAACATCGTCGCCGGATCTTCGCCGGGGAATTCATCGGCCGGATGCGCCTCCAGGCACACGCCACCTTCCTCGCGCTGCGTCAGCCAAAGCTCGGCGAAATGCTCAGCACTGCCAGGAAACGCTAGCCGCGCCCGATGCACCCGCACCGCCTCCCCGTGCTCGGGCAGGCGCGTGAGCAGCGCCGACAGCCGCCCGCTTTCGATATCGATTTCATCGAGCACCATCCCCTGCAAACGCCGCGCGCTCACGCCCATCCACCGGGCAAACGCCGCATTGCAGCCTTCCACCTGCCCGGCTGCATCCAGCCAGGCTATTGGCGTGGCGAGTTGGTCCAGCGGCGGAGTGGGGGGAACGGTCATTGCACCATGATAGTGCAAGTGGGGGCGGGGTTAGGGGCTTGGCAAAAATGATTGCCGGGCGCTGCCGGAAGCGTGGCATGACAACGCATGGGCAGTCGTCGAGTAAATCAGGACAAGAACATTTTTGCTTGATACCGATCAGAGACATTCCGAGAGAATCTATGACTTGTCGCAAACCTGGCTCATTTGTTCAGTCGTTGTGACTTCAATGCCGTTGCAAATGGGTGTGGGCATGATGCAGGCCAGATACTTTTTGGCGGCGACTTTGTACTCGCTTTCATTCTCGAAACTCACGGGGCCGGAAATTCGGCACGAGGCAATTCTTTGCTCCATCGCCGCGATGCAGGCGGACTCAATGGCCTTATCCGTCGTCTTGCAGTTCGAAAGCATGCTTTGACCCAAGCGGTCAAAAACTACGATGCTTTGGATCGGGTATTTCAGTTTCTGGCCCGATGAGGAGTGTGGCGCCGATGTCGGGTTGCAAGCGCAGCACACGAGAGCCAATGACAAAGCGATTCCAGTTTTTCCTGTACTCATGCAAATGCACCTTTATTGATTCAAGGCTGATTAACGCTGGACTGCAAAGTGCTCAAATTGAAAGAATTTCAAGAACCCCCGTTTCTTTCGCTGGAAATAGCGAGAAACGACTTTCTTGCCAAGCCAACCGGAATGCTGGACATCCGCAGGCAATAGCAAGAAATCGTGGAGGAGTATTAATTGTGCATTTCAGGAGATTCGTCGGGTCTTCCAGGCGAGAGATTTCCTGCCAACCGAATCGAACTAACGATGGCGTCTAATTATCTTTGACCACGTTCTTGACGAAGCCAGCTGCTACCCAGCGTATTGCAACCAGCAATAGCCATGGCAGAAGCAGGCCGATAAGAACACCATTCACAAGTTTGATGGGCCAGCCACCGATTGCACCGAAAACCAGTGAAAAGCCCACCACATAAAATAGCCAACAGGCCCAAAGCACCATATAGATGCGGGTAAGACCTCGTTTCACATTTGCTTCCAAGATTGTTCTCCAATGGCAACAACTGCCAGAGCGAGTAACTCACACGGTTAGGTGGCCCATTCAGGCCAATCCATGGAGTGGATTTAATTTGAACCGATTGTGCCGCTCAAGCTTGAGCAATCAGCTCGGCTGGGTGACGCAAGGATCGCGATCGATCAGCGCGAAGCTTCAGCGCCGGTCCCGGTGCATTGATATTCCTTGGTGACAAGCCAGTTAGAGCAACTTCCAAAGCTTCCTGAATCATTACATTGCCGAGTAGTACCGCCAAACGCTTCAGAGCCGCTGTATCCCCAGGACTTGCAACGCTGCGTCGCCAAATTGATTGCCTGTTGTTCGTTTAGTCGTGGTTGCTCAAATTGACCTACTTCATACGAAAGCCGTACCACACCATCTGCTCGGCTCCCACCCGTTGCCGACCAATCTTTCGTGGTGACACACCCCGACAGCATAACGGCCGAAACCATTGCCATTGCCAATAACTTCATGCCTTCCCCTCCTTGGTTGATTTCATTGGCAAACGTGAGAACCGAAGATGACCGGCCACCATCTGCTGGAAAGTAGTCAAGGGAGGCAAAAAATTACGGCGGTGAATTCGATGCGATGTCCAGCCGCCGCCGAACAGTTCATGACAAAAATATCAATAGACTGATCGTGGTAGGAAGGTACTTCCAACTCAATCAACCACCCGCCACAGACAAAGCCACACCACGCACAAGATAGTGATTGATCCGCGCCTCCCAATCCCTCATGAACTGGCGGTAATAATCATCCGTGAAGGATGCGACGAAGGCGTCGCCTTCCGGTCCGAGGCTTGTATGGGTGTAAGTGATGATGGCCTCCGAGCCGCTTGCGATGGGGCGGAGCTGGATTGTGAGTTTGCAGGCGGTGACGAGTGGCGTGATTTTTAGCATCTCCACGAAGCCGTTGTCGGACTCGTGCCGGGTGATGTACCAGATCGCGTTATTTGGCGTGGCGGAGGTGACGAAGACGCAGTCCGGTTCGGCAACACCCGATTCGCTCATCACCGAAATTGGATTCCAGCCTTCGATCCAATCGGCTTCGCGAACCGGGCATAGCAAGGGGAAAACGGCCGATGGCTCGGCGACCAGGCGTTGTGTGTAACTTCGGGTGACGCGATTGGGCTTGTGGATGTTCATGGGCACGAAGGGTGAGAAAGAATTTTTTGCCGCAATCACCCAAGGCCGCCCCACGAAACGGGGGCGGCCTTGGGCACAATTGTCTGAAACGATCTACTCGGCGGTGGTCGGGTCGATGATGGATGCGACCATGGACACCCGATTGGCTGGGAAGCCGCTTTGCTGGGCGTGTTCCCGAACCATCTGCTCGTTCGGCGCGATATAGACGCAATAGAGTTTGTCATCCGTGACATAGCTTTGCAGCCACTGGATCTGCGGGCCCAAATTGCTGAGGACACCACACGATTTCTGCGAGGCGGCCTTGAGTTCGGCTGCGGAAAGTCTTCCGGCACCAGGAATGTCCCTTTCAATGACGTATTTGGGCATGACGGGTTCTCCTTCAGCGGGTGGGGGACCCCGAGTTTACGCCTCCGGCCAACCAGCGGCGTGGCCTCGCAACAACGCCGCAAGACGACTCGACGTGCCAGTAGTGATAGCGCATCGCACAGTCGTCTCGAAGGATCGTCTGTTCGTGTGAAGACTCTATCTTGACGAGCCGTCAAACGTCTTTTTCCAGGATGCGAACCTGGGCGATCCAATGCTGCTTTCTGCGCGCAAGGCGGTTTTCGAGGCTTTCATCGTCGAAATTAACGGCCGCTTTGTGGAGCATGGATGGATCGATATTCTCAAAGGTATTGACGTTCACGACGGCATAAATACGGCCGGCGATTTCGCTGGTAGCAAATGGCACGCCGCCACACTTCGAACATATGTGGAAGATGGCGGTTCGTGTGCCGAAAGCATATTTCGACACCAGCGAAGGATCATGGATGACAACGTTCAGCCGTGCATCGGGATGCGCCGTCCAGACCGCTCCATGTTGAGTGCAAAAGGAGCAGCCGCATGCGCGCGCGGGAATTTCGGACTCATTCCCGGTCCAATCCATCTCGAAGGTGATGTTGCCGCAGTGACATTTGCCGGTGATGAGCATGCGATGTCCCGAATTGAATAATGCGTTCATAGCAAGAATTCGTAGACGCTTTTGGCATCCACAGAGTTGTATGGTCAGCCGACATACCCCATCGCATCGGCCAAGGGAAGCTTGCTGCGCACGAACACGCCGCTTCCTCGCCCGACTTCATTGCCCGCCGAATCGTGGACCACGGCCTCGGCGATGAACTGCGATTTGTTGCGATTGACCACGCGTCCGACCGAGCGAAGCCGGCCGGACGACACCGGACGCGTGAGGTAGGTGGTGAACGAGGTGGTCAGGACGAAGACCTCCCGTTCCAGAGAGTTGGCGGCGAAGAATGCTGCGTCATCGAGCATCTTGAAATAGACTGAGCCATGCACGGCTCTCGCGGAGTGAAACAGCTTGTCCGTCACTTCTATTTCGATTGTCGCCTGTGCTTCCGACACTTCGATGGTTGGACGGTAAAACGCATTGATGGGCGCTGCCAGATACATGTTCTGCAGGGCGACAAAGTGCGGATCCGCTGGCATATCGATCTCCATGTGCCGCTTGGTGGGCGAATTTGGCGGCGCCGGAAGCGTCCGCCGGAATGAATGGTCGGGAGATTTTCCATTTCAGCGGTAAAGCCGCCCGGCATCGATAGCCATGGTCGAGCCGTGGCCTGCAATCGCACGAAAAATCCCCGTCGTGCACTATAACCATCGGCGCGGGTGTGGCAAAAGTGGAAAGGGCTCCGGTTCGGACAGGTCCACAATCACGAGCCAGCGGCGAGCCTGGCAAGATTGTCGAAAACACATGCCTGATCCAATGCGAGCCCTTGTCTCTCATCGTCCCAGGCCACGGCGCTCATTCTCCAGCCGAGCGGAGTGCGGATGAATTGGAGCGATTTCATTCCATGAGTGGAAAACCACTCGCCGTTCAAACGCCCGGATTTTCGATAGGCGCTGATGCGATGAGCGATGTTGCCAAACAGGAAAGTACTCTCGGAAGTTTCTTCTTCGGAAAAATCCACCAGCATTCCACCTGAAAGCAGCGCTCGGCGAGGAGTAATGAACTCATGCAGATTGGAAACCTCGGGCGCTTGACCGGAGTTCTTGCTGATGATGCCCTGAGGAATGAAGAGAGAAAAGATGAGATCCAGGTTTGGCGTAACACCACCGCGATTGGAGAAAAGCCCGTAGAACGATTGGGTCAGCTGATCGATTTCCATTTTAGCATCGACTGCGCACTGGGCGTTTTCCCGCATAAATTCTCCGGATGATAGCGGTATCACGCTCCTGCCAAGAGCAGGGACAGAATTACCAATGCCGCGCCAACGAACGAACCCGTGATGGCGAAGGCCGTGTAGTTGGCTTCATTATCGCGCTTGTCGTAGTGGTCAATCACGGTGGAGAGCATTGCTGCGCAGGCGCAGACTATCGCCGAATACATAACCCATGCCGGCGCATCGCTGAGGTGAATACCCTGCGATTGCTTGCTGAATTTCACGTATAAATCGTTGACCCAGACGCCGTAGCTGCCATATGAAAACAGCACGATGGAATAGATGACATAGAACGCACGCCAACCCGGAGAAATGCTGTTTGGGTTATACGAGTGTTTCATGGGCCTAACGCCATGTTAAGCCGCGCATTCGCACCCAACGCGAATGCGTCGGCGGTAACGCATAGTCAGGCGGTACTCTCAAGGCCTTCACTCGTCTGGAATTTCCGCCTCGACCAGTTTCGCCAGAAGGATGAGCGACTCTTGCCAGCCAAGGTAGCAAGCCTCGACGGGAATGACATCGGGAACCCCTTCCTGAGTGATGTTTATCTCAGTCCCACAAGAAACCTGCTTCAGGCTGATGGTTACTTGCATCGCGCCGGGCAGATTCGGATCGTCGAATTTATCGGTGTATCGAATCAGTTCGTGGGGCACCAATTCGATGTACTCCCCGCCGAAAGAGTGGCTCTTGCCCGTCGTGAAGTTCGTGAACGACATTTTGTAGGAGCCGCCAACGCGGGCATCCATGTGATGAATCTTGCCGGTGAATCCGTTGGGGGGAAGCCATTTGACCTTCGCGTCCGGATCGAGGAACGCGCGATAGACCCGCTCGGGCTTGGCCCGCAGGACTCGGTGAAGGCGGATTGTGTTGGGCATGATTCGGTCTCCTTTCGATGACTAGCGCCGGAACAGGTTCTTTGTCGTCGTGTGAGCGGACTCGATTTCAACAATATTCGTGACGCCTAATGTCCGGACTAAATCGCGTTGCGAAGCGGCTTTGGCTTGAGCGGATTATCAGGCTTCAACCAGCGGCTCCGAGAGTCAGGGTAGCCCACCAAACAACCCCCGTAGCTTACTTCGCTCACCTCGCCGTTGTCTTTCCGACGGAGGTATTGAAAGTGACCGCGGCGCGGATGAGCGCCTTGAACGCGTCCGCATCGATCACCTCGCCCTCATGGATATCAATCGCGCGCCTTGTGTTCCCGTCGAGGCTCGAGTTGAAGAGCTTGGACGGATCTTTCAACGAAGCCCCCTTGGCGAAGGTCAACTTCACTACCGACTTGTAAGACTCGCCCGTGCAGATGATCCCGTCATGCGACCACACGGGAGTACCCATCCACTTCCACTCTTCGACGACGTCCGGATCCGCCTCCTTGATGAGCTTGCGCATCCTGCTCAAAGTCTCCCCGCGCCAGCCCCCGAGTTCGGCGACTCTTTTGTCGATCAGCTCGGATGCGGACTCGCCTTCGATTGAACCCGACTTTTTCATGATCTCCTCCTCTGCGAACGGGATCCGGTAGTCGGCCCAGCGCTTTATGTCTTGAATCTTCCATAGTCTAGAAGCCGAGAGCCCGGTGTGCGCGCCTGATAACGCTTTGGTGCATCACTACCGTAATTCAGGCAAGGCTGCACACTGGGACTCATGTCTAACGCCCAAACAGTTGCGTGAGAACTCACCTCGCACTACAGGTGTTACGTAATTGAAGGTCAGCGCGAGGACGAAACAAGCGCCTAAATCTCAGGCAAAAGCATCATGCGCTCGGCGTTGGCTGGAAATTCTTTCGGAATTGCTTGGCGCCTGGTCACACTTATCGCAGCTCCGGATAAAGAAGTGCGATATAGCCCGTTACGATCACCGTCACAGAATAAGCCAGTGTCCGGTGGTAGGACTCCTTCGCAATTACCAAGCCACTGACTGCGATTAAGAGAAATAGAGCGTGAAATAGCAGATTGGTTGTGGCGGGGAGCGAACCAGTGAGAACGATGTCTCTTGAAATACTTACCGTGAGCAGAACAATCAATAGACCGAAGAACCAGCGGCGCTGTGCGAAGTAGTTGGACTTCAGATCAAGCATGGTGGAAGCTGAACTGGGAAGCACGGCGGTAGTGAGTAGGAACAGTGTGGTGGGTTGTAACAGGACCACCAGGAATTGGAGAAACGTCCAAACCAAGTGTTGGCGCAGACCGTACATCGACCACCAGATCTGGATATGCATCACGAGCAAAGTAATGACCCAAACGATTGTCGGTGGATAAATGGCAATGGACGCGCGGCTCTCCATCCAGCGGCCAAACCCGGATAGCAGTTGTGTGATCCCAAGCCCCAGGATTATCGAGATCAGTACCGCGAGGTAGTTAAAGTCATCCATCTTTGCTATCCGACTGGTGGTTTGTTCCTGACGTCTAATGCCCGAGCTAAGCTGTGCCGTAAAGAAGTGGAGGGTTCCTACGAAAAAACACCTATTGGTTAGCTTGCATTGTCGGGATCGGAGAACAATTGGTTGATGAACTCGGCGCAGATGAGGACGCACTGTGGTCCATGGTTGTGAATTGAAGTTGCTCCATGCGCCAAAGTGTTCCGGAGCGATGGCATCACCTCAGCCAGCGATTCAACGTATGGCTTTTCCGCAGACAGGAACATTGGCGGGATCAGATGCACTTCGCCAATTCCGGGAATGTTAGCTCGCGCCTGCGAGAACCCTGAGTCCTTGACCAAGCCGTCATCGACAGATCGTCGTACCAGTGAAGAAAATTGTTGCCGCTTGTCGGAGGGGTACCGAACCTTCAACGCATATTCGACGCTCACATACGCCATGAATTGCGCCGTCACATTGAATTGGTAGCAGTACCAGGAGTAAACGAGTAGGTTAAGCGCAGTTGCGAAATGGCTCCGGATCTCCTCGGGAACGCCAGTATGAAGTTCAATCGCAGCCACTCTGTCGTAAAGGTCTCGTTGTTGCGTTGGGCGCGTCTGACCTGTGGCTATGTCCACTTTTAGAAAGAACGACTGGCGAATATCAGGTTCGCACAGTTCTTCGAGCTTCTTGAGAGTTTCCATGTTCGGACTGTGGCTGGGCAGCCTAACACCGAGCTAGAGCCGCGTGTCGGCCCAGGGCGGGCGCGTTGGTTCGAAGCGATTTCCGGATTTCGTTGCGCCGGATACTCATCGGAGCTTTTCCTCAAGCGACTGGATCAGTCTCGGCCCAATTTCCATTGCCCATTGCGTAGCTCTCGGATCAACAGTGGCTCCATGAACGGCTGCATTTAGGAGGCCGAGCATGTCAGAAAGTACTGAGCGCTCTTCACCAGTAAGCGTGTCATGCTTGGATAGTTCCAACATCAATCGGCCCAAGCCCTGCATTTTTGTGCCGACACCATGGTGCTGGGCAAGCTGCACCAAGCGTTTTTCAATCTCAATCCGTAGGCCGGCAAGCGCAAGATTCGGATCTGAATCCGCAACTGTTTGGAATGAGTATTGATTTATTTTTTGGTCCTCAGAGGGTGCTGATAGTAGTCCGGCGTCGTCAGCGCGCGCTGCAGCCTTCTGCAAATCTTGGAACTCGACCTTCCATCCCCCTGGTAGTTCAAGTGATTTGAATAGGGGGGCTAGCCAGGGGAGAACAGCGAGCGCGATGAGCGTGAGAGTTACACCATCTACCGCCAGTTGCGGCCAGATGATGTGAACAAGCGCTAGTACAAGTGCTCCAAGAGTGACGATGCGGCGTAGCCTCTCGATTCCCATCAATCCCCCTTAGAAGTCCAACGCTAAGCAGATCGCTAATTTGCGGTATTGCACCGTATGGTCCATGGCTTGCTGTGATTGGTCAAGGATGAGTTCCTGCAACAAAACGATGTCTTGACTGATGTCGTTGGCATGGCGTGGCGATGCACGATCGCGTGCAATTCGAATGAATGAGTGCGGAGGCCAAAAAAAACGCACGCCCCAAACGGAGCGTGCGCGATACCTGACCGGAATGTTTGAACGATTCGCTGCTAGCGATCAGAACTTATAAGTCAGCCCCAGACGCACACCGAGCGGCGAGCCGGGAGTGATGTTGTTGTTGCTGTTGGCGTTCGGGAAATATTTCTTGTCCAGAAGATTCTCGATGTTCAGTTGCAGCTCGAGGTTGTCGCTGGGTTGGTAAAACACGGCGGCGTCGTAGCGGGTGAAGCCGGGCAGGCGCACGGTGTTGTCGGTCGAGGCGAAGCTCTCGCTGCGATAGATGGCGCCCAGGCCCACGCCCCAGACTTTTGAAAACTCATACTTGTTCCAAAGCGAGAACGAGTGCTTCGGAGTCTGTGTAAGTGTCGCGCCTTTTTGCACCGTGGCCGATTGCGTGCGCAGGATCTCGCCATCCTGATAGGCATAACCGCCGGCGACGCTCCAGGCTTCGGTGATTTTTCCGGTCGCGCCCAGTTCGGCACCTCGGGTACGCTGCCCATCGATCAGCAGCGTGCGTGTGATGTCGAGCGGATCGGTGATGGCGACGTTGCTGCGGTCAAGCTGGTACATGGCGAAGGTAAGGGCGAGTTCAGGACGAACATCCCACTTGGCGCCGACTTCGTAATTCTTGAATTTCTCGGGCTCCAACGATTGATTGGTCAGAGACAACGACGACAGCTGTTCGCCGGCACGCGGTTGGTAGGCTATGCTGTAGTTGGCGTAGATCGACACCGGCTCGACCGGCTTGTAGATCAAGCCTGCGCGCGGCGACAACAGGCTGTCGTCGGAAGTGAAGCGGGCGCCCGTGCGATGGTTGTTGAAATCGACCTCGAAGTGGTCATAGCGCAAACCCACGATTGCCTGAAAGCTCGGCGAGAATTCGATCTGGTCCTGCACATAGACGGCCGCCACTTTCGCCTCGCCGCTGTTGTTGGCGTCGGTGGCGCTGGGACGGAAAGTCATCGGAAGCGTGGTGATGGGATTCGATAGCGGCACGCTGACGGAGGACGTGTTCGGCCCGATCGAAGTGAAGTAGCCGGTGAGACGGACGTTGTCGGTGTCCTGGCGGCCGAACTCGCTGCCGACCAGCAGCGTGTGCGCGAAGGCGCCGCCTTCGATGTCTATGGTCAGATCGGTCTGGTTGAACAGGTTTTGCCGTTGCGTATCGTTGTTGTACGCGGAGATCGAAACCTGCGTGCCGGCGGCGTTGACGGCGCCGGGAAAAATGTTCTGGTAGAACTTGCTGTAGTCGGCGTAGCGCGTGTGGTTGCGCAGCATTACGTTGTCATTGAAGTAGTGTTCGAGAACGATGTCCAGTGCATCGACCTGGGCATGAACCGGGCTGTTGTCCGGGTTGCCTAAGAAGGTCGAAGAGTCGGTATCCACGGGCCGGCTAGGGTTGGCGACAGTGCCGCCGAAATTCGAGGGGATGCCGCGGTCGGCTACGCGCTCGTCCCTGAAATGTTCCAGGCTGAATTTCAGCGTCGTGTCCTCGCCGGCGCGGACAGTCATCGTCGGATTGATGCCGTAGCGCTTGAGATCGACGCCGTCGCGATAGCTTTCGGAATCCTCGTACAGTGCGCTGACACGGAAAGCGACGGACTCGTTCGGAGCATGACCAAAGTCGCCGGTGATGCGGCGGTTGTTCCATGAACCCACTGTCAGTGCCAACGCATTTTCGTTGTTCCAGCCGGCCTGCTTGGTAACGCGATTGATGACACCGCCCGAACCACCACGGCCGAAGATCATCGCATTGGGGCCCTTGAGCACTTCGATGCGATCGATGTTGTAGATGTCGCGGAAATATTGGACGTCATCGCGAATGCCATCGATGAAGAAATCGGAAGTCGAAGAGTTGCCGCGGAAGATCGGCGTGTCGCGATTGCCCTCGCCCTGGGCGAAACCCACGCCCGGTACGTAGCGCACCGCATCGGCCATGCTCTGGATCGCCTGGTCCTTGATCTGCTCCTGGCTTACGACCGTGATCGACTGCGGGGTATCGCGCAGCAAGGTATCGGTTTTGGTCGCGGTGCTGCTGCTGTCGGTGATATAGCCTGCGTGGCCGACCACAACCACCTTGTCGAGTTTGGTGGTTCTTCTCGACATGGCATCGTCGTCCGCGCCATCCGGCGCCGTCTGCGCGAGGGCCGGCATGGCGGCCAGCGCCAGCGGAGCCAGCACGATCGCCTGCCGCAGGGCGGATCGAATGGCGGTGCAGAGGCTGTGTTTGAGAGTGGAAGCACCGGGGATCGGCGAATCGGAGCGGTGGCAATTCATCTTGATACCTTTCGAGGAGGGATCGATCCGACGGGGGCGGCTTCGGGTCGAATTTGCGAATACAAATGAGAACGAATCTCAATTGTATTGGTGCCGATTCAAGAAAACAAGTTTTTGCCGTGTTTCGGCGAGGCGGCCGCTGGGACGGACGGGAATATGCCGGGCACCGCTAGCGGGCAAGCGAGCGGTTGCGATTGCCGGTGCTTGTTGTCGATGTATTTCGTGGCCGCATCGCTGTGGAGTCGCGATCGAATGCGTGGGCTTCACCATGGAGTGGGCAACTGGTGCGCGTGTTACTGCGGGCGTGTCCGATTTTTAATGTAACTGCCAGATTCCCGTTACTCCGCCGTCGCTAGATTCGAATCAATGCGGCGGCGATCGCAGTACGCTGGTTTGTGCGGCGAGTGCACGCAAGTTCTATTGCCCGAGTGCCTCGTCTAGACTGGTGGCGGCCGTCGCCGTTCAGGCCGAGGATCGACAAGGAGGGCGCGACATGCGTGTGTTGTTGGTGGAGGACGAGCCGCTGATTGCCGAGTTCGTGGCCAAGGGCTTGCGCGAGGCCGGGCATAGCGTCGATCACGCCGCGACCGGTCCGGACGGACTGCACCTTGCGACGCATGAAAATTACGACGCGCTCATCCTCGACCGGATGTTGCCTGGCCTGGAAGGGCTGGAGTTGTTGCGAACACTGCGGGCGAGCGGTTATCGCACGCCGGCGCTGGTGCTCTCCTCGCTGGGCGATGTCGAGCAACGTGTGCAAGGTCTGCGCGGTGGCGCGGATGATTATCTGGCCAAGCCCTTTGCCTTTGCCGAATTGATGGCGCGTCTGGAGGGCTTGTTGCGCCGCCAGTCCAGTGGCCCCGAAGCGGTCACCCGGTTGCGCGTGGCCGATCTGGAAATGGATCTGCTCAAGCGTAGTGTCAAGCGCGGCGGACAAACGCTGGATCTGCAGCCGCGCGAGTTTCGCCTGCTCGAATATCTGATGCGGCACGCCGAGCAAGTGGTCACGCGCACGATGTTGCTCGAGGCGGTGTGGGACTATCACTTCGATCCGCAGACCAATGTGATCGATGTGCACGTATCGCGACTGCGGCAGAAAATAGATCGCGATCGAGGCACGGCGCTGCTGCATACCGTGCGCGGCGCGGGCTACATGCTGGGCACGCGCGCTTGACCAGCTCGCGTATGCGGGATTTCTTCGGCTCGACGCTGAATCATTTGGTGTTGACCTACGGATTGGGCCTGGTGCTGGCCTTCGCGGTGGTGGGTGCGGTCAGCCTGGTGGCGTTCGACCGCCTGGTCGAGCTCGATACCCGCCAGACGGTGCAAGCCGAGCACGAGGGCCTGATGGAGGTCTATCGCGACGATGGCCGCGATGGCTTGATCCACACGATCGGCCAGCGTGTGCGCGAGTCGGCCAATCGCGAGGCGGTGTATCTGCTGATCGATCACGCCGGCCATGTTCGTGCCGGACATCGCAATGAATTGCCGGTGCGGCTGTCACACCGTCGTGGCTGGGTGCGTTTTCCCTGGCGCGCCGCGCCCGAATCCGATGATGTGCTGGCTTATGTGCAGCCGCTGGCCGATGGCAGTTTGCTGATCGTCGGCCACACCACTGGCGAGCAGGCGCATGTGCGCGAGTTGATCCAGCGTCTGGGCCTGGTGATCCTGAGTTTGCTCGCGGCGCTGACTTTGCTGCTCGGCTGGTTGCTGCGTCGTGCGGTGGATCGCGCCCTGGAAGCGCCGTTGGATACAGTCGATCGCGTGACCGCCGGGCATTTGAACGAACGTGTTCCCGAGCGCGCCGGCAACGATGCGTTCGCGCGGTTGGGCCGAACGCTCAATCGCATGCTCGATCGCATGCATGAGCTGGTCGGCGGCATCCAGTCCTCGACCGATGCGATCGCGCATGATCTGCGCACGCCGTTGATGCGGCTGAAAACACGTTTGGAACAAGCCAGGCTGGCCGCCGCCGATGAGCGAGTCAAGCTCGAGGTGGACGAGGCGATCGGCGAGGCCGATCAACTGATTTCCACCTTCAACAGTTTGTTGCGTCTGGCGAAGATCGAGGCCACCCGGCAATCGCCAATGGAAACGATCGCGCTGGATGAGGTGCTTGGCGATGCCGTGGAAATGTGGCAGGTGCTCGCCGAAGCGAAAGGGCAACGTATTCATGCCGACATCCAGCCGGCGATGATTGCCGGGGATCGCGATCTGTTGTTCCAGATGCTCTCGAACCTGCTCGACAACGCCATCAAGTACGCGCACGACGACAGCACGATCAGTGTCATGCTGCATCCGCAGGCGGACAAGATCGTGCTGACGGTCAGCGACACCGGCCCGGGCATCGCCTCCGACCAGCGTGAACGCGTGTTCGATCGTTTCGTGCGTCTGGAAAGCCATCGCGGCACGCCGGGCACGGGCCTGGGATTGAGCGTGGTGCGTGCCATCGCGATCCGCCACGATGCCGACGTACGTCTGGAATCGGCCCATCCGGGGCTGCGCGTGGTGATTCGTTTTCCGGCGCTCATGCGGCCGAACTGACTACGTTTCCTTTTTATTTTCAGGTGGATGCGCTCGGCGAGAGCGAAGCCGGCGGGCGCTCGCCACTATCCGGACATGGACAAAATGTCATGTTTCGGAAAGCTGGGTGCGAGGGCGGCACATGCAATCTGACAGCACCGGTGGGACACCGGTAGTACTTTCCTCAACCTATTCGGAGATTGTCATGAACATTCGTACCCCGCTTGCCGCTTTGGCGTTTTGTCTGGCCAGCACTGTCGCTTTTGCAGCCCCGCAAGCCAGCACCGCTCCGGACGCGACCAAGCCGGCAACGACGGCCACCGCGCCGGCAGCGAATGCCGCCAAGACCGCTGCCGTCAAGCACAACAAGAAACTCGAGTGCAAGAAAGACGAAACGCTGGTCAAGGGCAAGTGCGAGCCCAAGAAAGTCGGCTGATCGAAGTCGATTAACTGCTCTTTTTGCAACAACGCCGGGCAATGCCCGGCGTTGTTGTTTGCGGCGAATCGGAAAATGACGCGACGGTTTGTACGGTGAAACAAACGCAACGCTGTGATCGTTTTTCTTGATTCGAATTCGCTCAGGGCAAGGTGCCTGAGCTCGGCGCATCTGCCGAGGGGGCCTTGTTTTCGGCCGCTGGAGGCACCGGAGGCTCGGCCGGAGTCAAGGAAGCGTTCTCGACAGGGGGCGGGGGAACGCTCTCGGCCGAGGCTGGGGCGACTTCTTCGGGAAGCGGCATGGTTTGCGCAGGAAGCGGGGCTTGCGATGGTGCTTGCGGCGGTGCCGGAGTCGGAGCCGGCAGGGCAAGCGGCGCCGGCAGATCGATGTATTCGAGGCGATCGTTCATGGCCTGGGTGATCGCCTGCGCCTGCGAATCGGACTCGATGATGTAGGGGACGATGATCAGCACAAGCTCCTGCTTGCTCTTGGTCTTTTTCTGGGACTTGAACAAGTTGCCCAGCACCGGGATGTTCTTGAGATGAGGCACACCATCAGTGGCGCGGGTGAGCTCTTCGGACATCAGGCCAGCAAGCATGACTGAGCCGCCATCGCGCAGGCTCAGACTGGTTTTGACCGAACGATTGGAAATCGTCGGCGATTGCACGGCCGAGGAGGCAAGCACGTCCAGCGCCTGGCTCACTTCCTGGCTGATTTCCAGATCGATGCGATTGTCCGAATACACCGTCGGCTTCACATTCAACAGGATGCCGGTCTTGCGGTACTGGATGGCCTGCAACAAATTATTGGTGCCGCCGGTTTGCTGGCTGGATGTGGTTTGTGTGGTGATGATCGGCACTTCGTCGCCGACATCGATGCTGGCTTCCTCGCCGCTTTTCACCAGCAAGCGCGGCGTGGAAAGCACCGTGACGCGATTGTCGTCGGCAAAAGCCTGAAGTTGCGCGCGATTGTTGCCATTGACGTCCAGAAGATAAGTCAGGCCACCGGCGGCGCTGACGGGAGCCACCACACCGGATGCCCAGCTACCGCCGAATCGACCATGATTGTCCTTGGCCAGCCAGCTGACGCCGAATTTTTCGTTGTCCTTCAAGGTGACTTCGGCAATGGTGACCTCGATCATCACCTGACGGATCGCCTTGTCCATTTGCCGGATCAAGGACAGCATCCGCTGCCATTCGCTGGCTTCGCCTTGGAAAATGATCGCGTTGCGTGGGCCATCTACAGTCAATCGGCCGCCCGTGCTCGCTCCGGCAGTGTTGGTGGGAGGCGGCGCTGCGCCATTGGGCGCGGCGCCGGCGACAGGCGCAGCGGTGGGCGCGTTGGCGGCATTGGAGAGCGTCAGACCACGCAGGACATTGACCAGTCCTTCCGCCTTGGTGTTGCGCACCTGGTAATAGAACAGGCTGTTGCCGCTCGCGTTTTCATTGGGCTTGTCGATCGATCTTCCCCAATCGATCACATGCGAAAGCAACGCCTGGTCGGCAGTGAACACGAGCACGATGTTGGCCGAGTTGACCGGCAAGATGATGGTGTTGCTGGACTGGCTAACCTGATTGCTTACCGCATAGCCTTCGGCGCCAAGCACTTCGATCAGGCGCTGGGAAAGCTCCGTCGCGCTCACGAAGGCAGGTTCCAGCCGGGTGCTGTAGCGGCCGCGCATGAACGGCCGGTCCAGCACCTTGATGGCGGCGACGGCCTGGGTCACGAGCTCGGGTTTGCCGAACAACACGATGGCGTTGCGATTGATGTCCTCCTCGATTTTCAGATCGGGAGATTCATAGGCCATCTTCAGCCAGCCCGCGACATCGCGGTTGCGTACCGCTTGAAGTTCCACGAGCTGGAAGATCGGGCGATGGCTGATCGGTACATCGGGCAGGGTGCGGCCACTGATGACCAGCGGCGGTTCCTTGCCTTGCACTTGAGCGCTGGGTGCGATGGTCAGCAATGCGCCGTCCCAGGACACACCCACGCCGTATTCGCGCAATAGCTGCACGGCGAGTCGATAGAGATCCTGCGGCGCTTGGGCAGAAGGCAGGCGCAACGTGACCAGATCGGATTTCGAGCCGAGCGAAGGGTCCATCTGGAAATTGATCTGCAGCAGGTTGCCGAAAACTTCGTTGATGAAGGCAGGCAGCGGCATGTCGGCCAAGCTGGCGGTGATCGGCGGCCCTGAGAGATTCGGCTCGGAGATTTTCACCGATGTGCCGGCGACATTGCTGCCTTGTTCGGGCAGGCTCGGTGTCGAAGCCTGCCGCAATCCTGCGGACTTGTCGCTGGTGTTCGCGCTCTCGATTGCATTCGGTCCCGGTTCGGCAATTGCCGGACGCAACGGTTTTTCCAGAGCCACGCGCGGTGTCGTCGCACAACCCGCAGCGATCGTGCATAGGAAACTCAGAAGCAGAATCTTGGCGGAATGGGTCATGGAAATTATTTACTCATCGGTTGGACGGCGGCGCGGGTTTGGAGGCCGCCGCGCGCGCTGTGGGACTTGTAACCGGCCTGGCCGATGGTGCGGCGTTGGCGGCAACGCCTCCGGCAGGTTGAACTGGCGTAGTGCCCGGGTTCTGGGTTGGAGGACTGGCGGGAGGAACCGGCGGTGCCGGAGTCGGATTGGGAGCCTGCGGACAGTTCGGCGTGGGGCTGCGCTGTCCGGGGGTATAGAGCCGCAGGATGATATCGCAGCCGAAAATGCTGATTCGCATTCCGAACCGGCCGACTTCGACCACGCGGCCGTCTCCGGGCAGGCTGTCGCCATTGCTGACGTGGATCAGCTCTTTCGTCCCCTGGACCTGGATCAGCGCGGTGCGCTTGTCGCCCTGGGCGGTCACGCCGACGATCTTCCAGTTCGGCGCATTGCGTGCATTCACCTCGGCGGCCGATTTCCACAGTGGCGATTGCCGCACCAGCGCGAAATCATTTTCATCGCCACGCACGGTGCTGCTTATCGGCGGCAGCGACCAGGCCGGTTCATTTGTTTTGGCGGTGTCCGGCGGGAGAGCAGGCGACATCGTCAAGCCCACGAGCAGCCCTGTCATGGCGCCGAGTCCGGCCACGAATCCGAAGGGTCGGCGTTTGATCAGCTCAAGGCGCATGGCTGACCTCGCTGAGCGGCAGACGGTAATAGGCCTGCACGGCCATATTCAGATGCACTCTGTCGCGATTGGTCAGGCTCAAGGTCTCGATCGTGATCAAGGTGGGTTGGTTCTCGATGTCCTTGAGCAGTTGCTGGGCCTGATTCAATCCCATGTCGCCGTTGAGCGTCGCTGGAACCCGCCAGATGTCGGGAGCGCCGGTGTCGTTGTTGGCAGGAGACACCTGCACGCGCACACCGTCACCATAGCGGATGGCGATTTCCCGCAGCTTGGTCTGGAAGGCCGCTTGCGCCAATCCAGCGGTATCGGCTTTGGGGATTTCCGAATCCAGCGCATCGCGAAGTGTCTTGGCTTCTTTCTCTCGTTGCAGCCAGATGGTCTGCCCGGACAAGGCGCGGACTTTTTCCAGCCGGCTCGTCTCTTCGCTGTAGTTGGTTGCCCAGGCGGATTTCAGATCGGACATCGCCAGAAGCAGATAAACCAGTCCGATGATCAAGATCACGAAACCGCCGATACGCAGCCGGGGATTGCCTTGCCATTCGCTGCGCAGCTTGGACAGCTGCTCGGTCAGTGCCGTCACGATTTGCCTCCGGCGATTTTGGCCGGCAAGACACGCCCGCGCAGGACAATCTCATTGGGGCCGGCACCGTTGTCGGAGGTCACTTCGGTCAGGATGCCGGAGGCTTCCATGCTTTTGACCAAGGCTTCCGGGTCTGGCTTGGCCAGGCGCAAGGTGATGGACAGCTTGTCGCGCTCGGGTGCCGACCATTCGACGATCTGTCCGCCGCTGTCGTGCAGCAGTTGCGCCACGCGCGCCATGAGCGGCACTTGTGCCCTTGGCGGTCGCAAGCGCAACAGTGTGTCGGCATCGGCGGCGTCGCGGTTGGCGTTCTCTCGCGCCAGCAAAATGTTGCTCAGGCGCGAGTTCAGGGACTGGGTTTCCTTGGCGACTTCGGCACGCGCCATCGCCAGGCGAGCGAGACTGCCGGCCTGCCAGGCCAGCAGTGCGGCCAGCAAAAAAGTGGCGGCAAGCGCTGCCGGCCGCTGGATTCGCTGGAGCCAGGCCGCCGCTGTGCGCCGGCGATGATCGGCCCACGGCCGGTCATGCAGCAGGTACGGCTGCGCCTGCGGCACTTGTTCCGGAACCCCATCTCCGGCGCCGCGGCAAAAGTCGCTCCAGTCGGACAAGGAGGGAACCGTCGGCCACCACCGGCTGGCGATCAACAATTGCTCGCGCCAGATGCGCCCTTCGAAACCGTCCGATGTGTTGAGCAGCATTTCACCGGCGGGCTCGGGTTGGCCCAGATAAACGCTTTCGGGATACACCGAGTCCAGTTCGTTGCGCAGCGGCACGCCGTCCTCGTCGGGCTGCATGCTCGCCCGCGGCCAGATCCAGACCATCGCGGCCGTGGCAGTCCAGACCACATGGCATTCGGGATCGGCGAAGGGCGCGAGGCGTTTGACGGCGATCTCGACAAAGCCATGCCGCTTGCCGGCTGGCACATTGCCGCAATCGATCAGCGTGTACAGGCACAGGCTGCGCGCCGCCAGCCATTCACGGGAACTGCCACCGGCCCGAATCAGGTCTGTCGACTTACTGCTTCGCAGGTAGCGTGTCGTCGAAAACCTTTGTTCCAGGCTTTTCAGGAGGGGCGGCATCCAGACTCTCGGGAAGGGGCAGAACAACGGCGTATTGTGATCGCCAAGGCCGGCCCCTGTCATCTACAGGGGTCAGCGACCAATGAACGTGGCGCAACGCGCCGAGTTTGGGAGACCACAACTCGAGCGTTCCGGTTCCGCCAGGGTACAGGCTGATGACGGTTTGTTCTTCATCGTCCATGAACAAGCCCGTATATCGCAGGAATTCAGCCACCCCGGTGAATACCGTCTGCCGGCGCCGGGCAAGCACCCGTTGCGCCGTATCTTCCTCCAGGCCGGGAATCATTCGCAGCACCGGCAAGCTGGCGGTGTTCACATTGATCTGCGGATTGCGGCTGATCGAAATCGCCTCGAGGATCTGCGTGTCGCTGAATTTGGCCAAGGCTTCACGCCAGCCCATGACCCGGCGCAATTCCAGAGGCGTGACCAGCGTGCGATTGCTCGGAGGATCCATCTTGGCTTTTCGGTAATCGGCAGCTTCCGCGCCATTGAGCCGGTACAGATTGTCCTCGTCCTGATAGTCCTTGAGCTTGGCCAGCAGCGGCGCCACGTCATTGGCCGGAATACCGAGGGCGTTCAAGAAACCGATCAGGAATCGCGGCTGCAGCCAATTGACGTTCACCCGGCCACGGTCGTCCTGCAGCGCGAACCGGATGTCGCCCAGACCGGCATAGGCACTGCCATCGAGATGGATTTCGTTGCCGGCAGGAACCAGGCTGATGGCGGTGGAAAAATCCTTCTGGTCGAAGGCCTCGTCCGCGCTCATCACCAACCGGTCATCCACGGTCAGACCGGCGAAGGTCTGACGTTGCGTGGACAACAGATAGAAAACGGTGGACTGGGTCGAGACGGCATCGAGTGTCGCCTGTAGTTTGTCATCGGCATGGCGCCGGTCCTCGAGCGCTCGCGCGGTGGTCACTGCGATCATGCTGGCGAGCAGGGTCATCACCAATACGATCGCCAGCGTCGCCAGCAGGATATAGCCGCCAGCCTGAGTGCGCGTGCTTGCGTGTTGTCGCGAAGACGATGCCCGGATCAGCATGGCGTTCAATCTTCCTCGATCTCGAACGGTTCCAGCAGCGGCTGCAGCGGCCCGCGCACGGCAACGTAACGATACGTCGAGGCGTTGCTTTCGGTTCCATCGGCCAAGGCGATGGCCGCCGGCAAGCTCGTATGCAAGCCCTTGCTGGGCGGCCACTGCGAGTAAGCCTTCCCGGCTTCGTCGAAATAACTGAAATGCAAATCGCGCGCCGATTGCGCAAAGACGAGATCGAGCTGGTCTGAGGATTTATAGATCAGGCGGCTGCCGCGTCTGTCGGACTCCACGCGCCATTGCACCAATACCGGTGCGCCGGGTGTACCGCGCAAAGGCTGCAAGGTATAGCCTTGCCAGCGGGTCGCATCGCCTTCGAATTGTGCTTGTTCGGATGCGTTGCGAACGGGCGGGTGCGGATACAAGGCGTTGACGGAATTTTCGAACCAAAGATCGACCAGTTCCGCCTGGCGCGCCTGCAGGGTTTTCACATCGATGCGCTCTTGCGCGCGCTGGAAGATTTGCAACGACTGAAACAACATCGTCATCAGCATCGCGGTGATCACCAGCACCACCAGCAATTCCATCAAGGTAAAGCCGCGCATGCCGTTGGGCGTTACATGGCGGGAAGCGTTCATTCTTCCTCCACGAAACGCGTTTGCCGGTAACCCATGAGACGGACATGGAAGCTCGCCAGGATGCGGTTGCCCTGCTCGACCTTGACCGCGACATCGTAAAGGCCGATATCAAACAAGCTGGGTTGTCCGGTCGTGGTGCGCCCGCTCTTGGCGGGTTCGATTTCCTTGGCTTCCCAGCGTACTTTTTTCTGTCCCAGCGGGCGTTCGCCCTTGGGCTCGATCATTGGATTGACCGTCTCGACCATCGCCAGCGCCGATTGCACTTGCTGGGCGTAGGCGGCGCGACTTTCGATGCGTTCCAGGCTGCGCAAATTGGTGCTTTGCCAGGCGAAAAGCGCGAGCGCGGTCATGACGAATATCGTCATGGCGACAATCGCTTCGAGCAAGGTAAAACCGGCGATGGCGCGGGCTTGCGGCGATCGGTTCACGGCGCGTGGTCCGTCGTTCCCGACGCGATCTGGCAAAACGGCGCGGTAACCCGGAACGGCACGCGGCGCGCGTCTTTTTGCAGTTCCAGTTGTGCACCCTCGCAAAATCCGTTGGCCTGAATCACCAGCGGCTCCACGAATTTCAATTGCCAGCCTTCCAGTGCCAATGGCGGCAGGCCAGCCGGCCAGGGCTTGCCGGAGTCGAGTGTTTGCGCACGACCGCTGCGTTCGACAAGAACCGGCAGGCGTTGCAACTGCCGCTGGATGTCATTGAGTGCCGAGCGTTCGCGCCAGCGCTCGATGGTCTTGAACATCGGCGGCGCGGCAATCGACATGACCAGCCCGATGATGGCCAATACCACGACCATTTCCAGCAAGGTGTAGCCCGATTGCAGCCGCATGCGCCGATCAGTGCTTGGGCAAATAGCCGATATCGCGAGCGTTGCCCTCGCCACCCGGCACGCCATCCGAACCCAGCGAATACAGGCTGAAGGGCAGGTTTTCGCTGGGCGTGGTCGAATACTGGTAGTCGTTCGACCACGGATCCTTCGGCACAGCTTCGTCCAGATAAGGTCCGGCCCAGGCGGCGGACGTGCGCTCGTCGGTCGGTTTGTTGACCAACAGGGCGAGGCCTTCTTCCGATGTCGGATAGCGGCTGATGTCCAGGCGCATCGTTTCCAGCGCGCCCTTGAGCATCTTGGTCTGGGTGAGCGCGGTCTGGACCTTGGCTTTGTCGGCCTGGCCGAACAGCCGCGGTCCGACGATGCCCATGATCAGGCCGATGATCACCAGCACCACGATCATTTCCAGCAAGGTGAAGCCAATTTGATGTTTACGCATACCGGACTCCTGAAGAGAAATTTCGATCATGGATGTGCCCGATTGCCGTATCCGGAACATCCTTCGTGCCTGCGCCCCGGCGCACTCGCGCCAATGGAGGTGAAAGCCTGCAATCTCGAACCGACACAATGGGGCAATGGATTCGCATCTGCATGAATCCCTAAATCGCCAGGTCGTTGGCGCTGGTGATGGCCAGGATCACGCCCAGGATGATGGTGCCGATCACCGCGCCGATGACCAGAATGGCCAACGGTTCGATGACGATCAGCAGGCGCTTCATGCGCTTGCTGCTGGATTCGTCATACAGACGCGCCAGCGAGAGCAGCATGGTCGGCAATTGACCCGAGCGTTCGCCGACACGAACGAGGTTGTAGCCGGTCGCGGTCAATGCGTCCTGCTCTTGCAGCGCGTCCGACAGTGGCAGGCCGTCGCGGACATCACGGGTGACTTGCAAGAGCCGCTTTTTCCGCTGCGGCAGGCGTACGCCCTGCGCCGCCAGTTCCAGCGCCTGAATCAATGAAACCCGATTGCCCAGCAAAGTTCCAAGAACCTTCGACCAGCGCGCGGTCTCGGCTTCGGTCAGCCAGGCGCCGACCAGCGGCAGGCCGGACACGGTATTGAGCATGCGCACGCGCCAGTCCGGCCGGCGCGCCAGCTGTGCCACGACAACTCCCGCCACGACGGCGGCTGCCAGCAGCCACAAGCCATGCTGGTGGGTCCACTGGCCGCCAGCCAGCACGGCCCAGGCCAGCCATGGCAGTTGATCGGATTTTTGCAGCAACGAGGCGAACTTCGGCACCACGAACAGGAATATGAGCAGCACCGCGAGCACACCCGAGATCACCAGGATGCTCGGATAGATCAGCGCATTGCGCATTTCCGATTGCAGCCCGTATTCGTATTCCATCTGCCGCACACCATCGCTGATCGATTCGGCCAGGCGGCCGGTCATTTCACCGGCGCGAGTCAATTGCAGGAAATAATCGGGCACCGGCAAATGGCTGCGCACCAGCGAATCACTGAACGATTCGCCACGGCGAAGTCCGGTGGCGATGCCCTCGAAGGCTTGTTCGATTCGCGGGTGATGGCCGGAGCTGCGTTGCGATTCGACCGCATCGGCAATCGGCACGCCGGCGTGCAACATGGTCGCCAGTTCATGGAAGGCCAAGGTCACATCCGGCGTGCTCAACTTGCGCCGGCTGGTTCGGCGAGCCTTCGACTGATGCTCGTTGAGCGCCAGCGGCACCAGGCCCTTGCGTTCGAGTTGCCGGGCCGCGTCGCGTTCGTTTTCCGCGTGCAGTGAACCGCTCAGCACGCTGCCATCGGGGCTGAGTACCTCATAGTCGTAGCGGAGCATGGCCGTCTCCTCAGTTGCTGGTCACGCGCAGCACCTCTTCCACCGAGGTGATGCCTTGCCAAGCCTTGATCAGCCCGTCCTCGCGCAGAAAGCGGAAGCCTTCCTTGCGCGCTTGATCCTTCATCTGGTTGACGCTGGCGCCGGTGATGATCAGGTGCTGCATCTCCGGTGAAACCGAGACCATCTCGTAGATGCCGACGCGGCCTCGATAGCCGGTATTCATGCAGTGCGCGCAACCGACCGGCTCGCGCCACCGCGCGGCTTGTCCGGGCAGCAGTTTGGTGGCGATCGCCGCGATGCCGTCGGCGATGTCGATCGGTGGCTGCGCCGGTTTCGCGCAGTGTTCGCATAAGCGCCGCACCAATCTTTGCGCTTGCACCGCCTTGATCGGCGTCGCCACCAGGTAAGGTTCGACACCCATATCCACCAACCGAGTGAAGGCGCTGATGGCGTCGTTGGTGTGCAGCGTCGATAGCACCAGATGTCCGGTCAGCGCCGCCTGCACGGCGATTTCCGCCGTCTCGAAATCGCGGATTTCACCAACCATGATCACGTCCGGATCCTGGCGCAGGATCGAGCGCAGCACCTTGGCGAAAGTCATGCCGATGTCGGCGTGCGCCTGGATCTGGGTAATCGCCGGCAATTGGAACTCGACCGGATCTTCGACGGTGATGATCTTTTTCATGCCGTCGTTGCTGGCCGCCAGTGCCGAATACAGCGTGGTGGATTTACCCGAGCCGGTCGGTCCGGTTACCAGCACGATGCCGTTGGACTCGGCCATCCACGATTGCAACAGGGTCAGGTGATCGCTTTGGAAACCGAGCCGGTCCAAGCCCAGTTCGCGTCTTTCCTTGGGCAACAGGCGCATCACGATCGATTCGCCATGCACGCCGGGCAGGGCGGAGACACGGATATCCATCTCCTGGCCACTGACCCGCGCGGAGAAACGGCCATCCTGCGGCAATCGGCGCTCGGCGATGTCCATGCCGGAAATCAGTTTCAGGCGCGAGGCCACGGCATTGAAACGTTCGCGCGGCAAGGTCAATCGGCTTTGTAATACGCCATCGATGCGAAACCGCACGGCGAATTGACGCTCCTCCGGCTCGATATGGATATCCGAGGCGCGCTGTTCGGAGGCTTGCGCCATGAGGTTGTTGACCAGTTCGACGGTCGGCGCTTCCTCGGCCAGTTCGCGCAATTGGCGCACATCGCCGGTTTCTTCGTCGCGATTGACCGCCTCCAGCCGGTTGAGCGCATCCAATGCACGTTCGATGTCCTGCGAGCGCACCAGGCATAAATGCAGGGCGCGTTGCGGGAAAGCAAAGCGCAGCGATTCGACCAGGGTGCTGGCCAGCGGGTCTTTCGATGCGCAGTACAGTTCGCCGGTCTCGTCCTCCCAGAGCACCACTTGCCGGTCCAGCAGCCACTCGATGCTCAGCGTGGTGCCGGCAATGAAATCGCGGATCTGCGTTTCCTCGGGCCAGGCCAGATCGCGGCCCAACAGGCGCAGTCCGAGCTGTTGGCACAGGACATCGAGCAGGTTGTCCTCCGATAGCGCGCCGGTACGGACCAAGACACTGCCCAACCGCCCGCCCGCCCGCGGATGCAGGGCCAACGCCCGATCCAGATCGGCAGCTGTGACCAGTTCGCGTTCGAGCAATATCTCGCCCAGGCGTCGGCGATCGGGTGCGTGTCCGTCAGAGGACATCGGCAAATCCTTTTTTCAGCTTGTTGAAGACAAAAAATCCCAGCAGGAATACAAACAATGCTGCGGCGCAATAGTTCAACCAGCCTTGCCACGGCGGCCAAATCCCGTCGAAGGTCGCCGCGCGGGCTTTTTCCACCACGAAGGTCAGGGGATTGAGAATCATCAGGTCGTGCAATACCCCTGGCGTTTGCTGGCGCGAGTAGAAAATCGGGCTCAGGAACATCAAACAAGTCAGCAGCGGCGGCATGATCTGGCCCAGATCGCGAAGATATACGCCGATCGCCGAGAGCATCCAGGTCAAGCCCAGCAACAGCAGGGCAAACGGCAGAACCAGCAGCGGCAGGGACAGCAACGACCAATGCAGGCCAGTGCCGATGATTCCGTTGATGGCGATCAACAAGGCAAAGCCGGTGAGGAAGTGGAACATCGCCGTGCTCAGGGTCACCCAGTGCAAGGTTTCGAGAGGAAAGACCACCTTCTTCACGAAATTGACGTTTTGCAACACCAGTTCGGGCGCGCGGCTGAGCACATCGGCGAGCAATCCATTGAGCAGCAAGCCGGAGAACAGAATCATCGCAAAGCTGCCCAGATCGTCGGACTGGCTGCCGGGCCAGCGCATCTTGAAGACGCCGCCAAAGACGAAGGTATAAAGCGCCAGCAGCATCAGTGGTGCCAGGAATGGCCAAAAATTACCCAGCACCGAGCCCCGATATTTGGCCGCGATTTCACGCCGAGCCATCGACCGGATCAGGAAGCGGTGCTTGAAGACAAGGGTGAAACCGGCGTACCAGACACTCATTGGCATATCTGAACTTCTTAAACGCTCTTTATAATAGCGTCTTTGCCGTTGCCGGAATTCAGACGCAAAGCCGTTGAAGTGATGTCACGAAATTGTGATAGGCGTTGAAACGCTGACAGATTCAGGTCTGTAAAGCATCGAGACAGGGAGCGTTAAAGTGTTGACCCATGTTAAAAGTTCGTCTATGTTGCCCGCGTAGCTTGACGTCCTGGGGGATGTTATCTCTATTCGCGCCCCTTCCCCGGAACAACCGGTTGCCAGCGCAAACCACTGGTACCGGGCTTAGCGGAGCACCCGGTCTAAGCTACCAAACCCAGAAATACCCTAATTAGGAGTTATGCATGACTACCCTTAAGAAAAATGCCATTGCGGTCGCGCTGGTTGCCGCCATGGGTTTTGCGGCCAACGCGTCTGCGTATGACGTGCTGACCAACGGCAACGCCGCGCCTGAGCCGATCGCTCAGCAGCTCGGTGCCGTCGTGACGATGACCGAGAATGTCAGCTTCACCATCGCGTTGGGCGACAACATCATTGGCCGTACCACGGGCTTCGGCATCAAGATCACCTTGCTGGATGGCGCGCAGTTCAACGCCGCGATGCCGGCTACGCTGGCTCCGGGCACCGCCCTTCAGGGTGCGTGGAACATCAACCTGGCGGCTGGCGGCATCGTCGGCGGCACGGTGGTGCAGTACTCGGCCGGCCCTGGCGCTGCCGGTGACTTCGTCAAGGACGGTGACGTCACTTCCCTTGTCGCGCTCGCTCTGAAGAATGTGTCCACCACGGGCCAGACGCGTATGCGCGTCGAGCTGATCGACCCGGTGACCGGTAACACGCTCAACAACGGTGCGACCACCTTCGACAAGACCCAGACCATCATCGTCCGTACCGACGGCCTGGCCTTCACCTGCGCTGCGACCGCCAATGCCAACCGCATCGACGTGGGCAGCAACGCCACCTACGCTTCGAAGACCGGCTTCGTGCCGTTCCCGTACGTCATCGGCGGCGCGAACACCGATCTGGCCTCGCTCGGCCTGATCACCGTGGCCACCACTGGCGGCTTCACGTTGAATGTGGCTGCTGGCGACGACACGCTGTTCTCGCAGGTCATCGGCACCGATCTGTCGTCGTTCGACGCGATCTTCCTGGGTGACGCCACCTGCGCCGTCAACTACGGCACCTACACTGTCGGTACCGGCGCCAACGCCAACACCGCCACGCTGGATGAAGAGTTCGCCGTCCTGAACGCGGCTGGCGCGACCTTCGGTGCAACCGGTGGTGCGGCTACGCTTTGCGTTGACGTCGATGGCGCTTCCTCGGCCCTCGGTACGCAGGCTCTGGTGCAGTCGCAGCAGTTCGCCGTGGTCAACGGCATCAACGGTGACGCTGAGGCCGATGCTTGCGTCGTCGCTCCGGTCGCCTACAACGGTTCGGTCGTCAAGGTTGAGACCTTCAACCCGGATGGCAACAGCACCGCCCAGTCCTTCGTGCGCATCACCAACCCGGGCACCATCTCCGGCAAGGTGACGATCACCGGTCGGGACGACGCTGGCGTTGCGGGTGCAAGTCCGTTCTCGTTCAACCTGGCTGCTGGCAAGTCGGTTCAGATCAACTCGACCGATCTGGAACTGGGCTCCGCCAAGGGCACGGGCGCGTTTGGTGATGGCACCGGCAAGTGGCACCTGGTTGTCACCGGTGAGTTCGCCGGTATGCGCGTTGCCAGCTTGAACCGCAACAGCACCGACGGCACGGTCACCAACCTGACCGACTATGACACCAACCAAGAGCAGAGCTCGACCCCGTACTCGGGTTCCGACTCGTTCTAATCGGTTAGTCATGCAACATGAAAACGGGCGGCTTCGGCCGCCCGTTTTTTTTGTACCATGTGCCATTCTTTTACAGCCGCTTATTGATGCCCAGTTCCCAGCCTGCGATAGAGGTCATCCGGGTCAGCAAGACCTATCACCTGTGGCAGCGGCCCAGTACCCGCATATTGGTGCCAATCAAGTTGCGGCTGGCACGTGCGGTGGGTTACCTCAATTCCGCGCTGGGCAGCCGATTGGAACGCTCGGCACGCGCGCAGCTGCATGATTATAAAGCCCTGACCGATATCAACCTGCGCCTGTTGCCAGGCGAGTCGCTGGGTATCATCGGCTTGAACGGCAGCGGTAAAAGCACTTTGTTGCAAATCATCGCCGGGGTGATGCAGCCCAGCCGTGGTGAAGTTCGTGTGCATGGGCGTATCGCCGCATTGCTGGAACTCGGTTCGGGATTCAATCCCGAATTCACCGGTCGCGAGAATATCCAGATCAATGCTGCCATTCTGGGTTTGAGCGCGCAGACGCTTGCCGATCGCATGCAGGACATCATCGCTTTCGCCGATGTCGGTGATTACATCGACGAGCCGGTCAAGACATACAGCTCGGGCATGGCGGCACGCCTGGCTTTTGCCGTGCAGGTGCATGTCGATCCGGATGTGTTGATCGTCGATGAAGCGCTGGCGGTAGGCGATGCGCAATTTCAGGCCAAGGCGATGGCCAAGATCGATGAGATTCTCGCCAAGGGCACGACTTTGCTGTTTGTCGGTCACGACCTGGGCGCGGTCAAATCGTTTTGCAAGCGCGCGATGTTGCTCGAACGCGGGCGGATCGTGATGGAGGGTTTGCCCGAGGATGTGGCGTCGGAATATCTGTACCGCGTGCATCAAAACAATCTCGAAGCCTTGGCCGGTCCGGCGAAGATCATTCCGGTCGAGGCCGGTTATGGTTTGGACGGCGTACATGTAGGGCAGGCGCGCATCAATGGTGTCGAGCACGTGAGCCTCGGTTACGGCGCCGATATCGAAGTGACGCTGGAAGTGCGCACGGATGCGAGTTTGCGGCATCCGGTGTTGATCTTCGATGTGCTGGACAATCGCTCGTTGCAGATCAGTGGCCGTCGGATTGAACTCGCCGCTGTGACGAAACCGACTCGCAGCATCGTGCGCGTGCGTTTTCCGGCGCTGCTGCAAAAAGGTGTTTATGGCGTGCGCACGCGAATTGCCGAAGCCGCTTCGGTGGAGTTGACCCGCGTGATCGCGCGGCAGGAAGGCGCGTTGTCGTTCGAGATTGTCGATGACAGCCGCAGCCGCTTTACCGGTTTTTTCGAGTTGCCGATGCAGGTCGAAATGAATGCCGGCCAATAAACGCAGTGTTGGTTTCTTTCGCGACTTTCGCCTTTACACCGGCGGCCACGGCAAGGTGTTCGATTATTTTCAGCATGTCCTGGCGCACCCGTCGTTCGCGCCGCGTATCCACTTCACCGAACAATCCGTGCGTGATGCCAGTAATCCCCGGAAGCAATTGGCGGCGCATGAGGACGCTTCGTGGCAGCCCGAACGCTACGATGTGTTGTTCCTGGCCGGGCTCGATTGGCAGCATGTCACGCGCGAACAGGATTCGCCGTCGCGTCCGGTGCTCAATCTGATTCAACATGTACGGCATGGCGATTCAGGCGATGCGCGTTATGCCTTTCTCTCGCGGCCGGCGATTCGCGTGTGCGTGAGCGATGCAGTGGCTGAGGCCATCATTGCAACCGGGCGAGTCAACGGTCCGGTCCACGTCATCCCAGCCGCGGTGAACTTGCCGGAATTGGGCGCGCGGGTCGCAACCATTGATAGCAATCTCACGCGGGTTTTCATCGCTGGCCAAAAATCGCCGACACTCGCTCAAAGCCTGGCCGAGCATCTGCGCGAACTGCCCGGCTTGCATGTGCAAGTGAGCACCGATTGGCACGCGCGCGAGGATTTTCTCGATCATGTCCGCTCGGCCGATATCGCGGTGATGTTGCCGCACGAGCGCGAAGGCTTCTATCTGCCGGCGCTGGAAGCCATGCAGCTCGGCGTTGCGACCATCGTGCCCGATTGCCTCGGCAATCGAGGCTATGCGCGCGATCGCGAGAATTGCCTTGTCCCGGCACTTGCTGTGGAGTCGTTGTCGCAGGCGGTAGTCTCGCTGCAATATGACCACGAATTGCGCGCGCGATTGATAAACGCAGGCCGGGCGACGGCGGCAAAGCACAGCCTGACGACCGAGCGCGCGGCGTTTCATGCGATATTGGATCGGCTCGATTCCGAGTGGGCGCAATGCCGGCACGCAACCTGATTCTGACTGGCGTACCTCGCGGCGGCACCACGCTGTGTTGCCACTTGCTCAACCGCGTGCCGGATACGATTGCATTGTTCGAGCCGATTCCGGTCGAAGCATTACCGATTGGCGCAGCCGCCGTCGATTTTCTCCGCGCGTATTTCCAAAGCACGCGGCAAGGTCTGCAACATAGCGGGCAGGCGCCGAGCTATCGAAGCGCGGACGGAAAGATTCCGGATAACCCTGCCGCCGATCGTCCTGGCCAGCCGCGGCAATGGCAGGTCGAGCATGGCATGGTGCAATTCGATGCGCCTGCGTCGCAGGATTTCACTCTGGCGATAAAACACAACGCCTCGTTCACCGCCTTGCTGCCACATTTGCGCGGGCAATTCGAGACATTGGCCATCGTTCGTCACCCGCTGGCGGTGCTGGCATCTTGGACTTCGCTCGAACTTGCTGTCAGTGCTGGCCGCGCACCGGCCGGAGAGCGCCAGGACACCGCGCTGGCACAGGCACTGGATCGGCAAGTGGATGTTCTTGAGCGACAGATTGTATTGCTGGATTGGTTTTTCCAGCATTACTTGCAGTATCTGCCGGCGGAGCGTGTATTGCGCTATGAAGATCTGGTCGAAAGCCAGGGGCGCGTCCTGTATCGAACGCTCGATTTATCCGATTCTCCGATCATTTCGCCTCTGCAAGAACGCAACGCCAATCCCGTTTATCGCAGTGCGATTTCGCCGCGATTGGCCGAGCGCTTGCTCGCCAGCGACGGCGCTTATTGGCATTGGTATCCGCGCGATACAGTGATGCCGCTGCTTGAACGCATGCAGGCAACACCATGATCGCGGCCGATGCGCCGCAGGTTCAGTTTGTCATCGGCGGTGTGCAAAAAGGCGGCACCAGCGCGTTGGCGCATTACTTGTCCGGGCACTCGGCGCTGGCGCTTCCGCGAGACAAGGAAGCGCATGTTTTCGATGCTCCCGATTTCGATGATGCGTGGTCGGCGGAGCAGGTCGATGCACGCTACCAATCGCATTTCGATGCCGGCAAAGAAAACGCGATGCATGGCGATGCCACGCCGATCTATATTTTTCATCCGGCGTCGATCGAACGTATCGCACGCTACAACCCGGCAATGCGCTGGATCCTCTTGTTGCGTGATCCGGTGGCGCGCGCGGTTTCGCACTATCACATGGAAGACCAGCGCGGCGATGAAAACTGGCCGTTGTGGGCAGCATTGACCTTCGAGAATTGGCGTTTGCGCGGGCACTGCAACGATTGGTCGGCGCAGTCGCCGCTGCGGCATTGGACTTATCGCCGGCGCGGCCGCTATGCCGAGCAATTGCGCCTGCTCGAACAATATTTCCCGAGCGAACAGATTCTGTTGATCGACAGCGACCGGCTGCGCGCGGAACCGGGTGCGGTGTTGGCGCAGGTGTGCCGATTCCTCGGTGTCGCGCCATTCGTTCATGCGCCGTCACCGGCTCAAGTATTTTCCGGTGCGTATGCGCCGCCCGGACCTGCGCTGCGTATTTGGCTGCGCTGGTTGATGCGCGATGAGTTGCGGCAGTACCGGGCATTGATCGGCGGCAATGGCTGAATACGAAATTCTGGTGCCGCGCGCTGGCTGAACGTGATCGCTCGTTCCTGGACGGGGTAACTAATTCAGGTTTGTACAGGCTCAGCTTGGTTAAGAATGTGATGAACGCCCCGTTCGACGCGTGACATCGGATACCAAGCCGCGCATTTGCCGATGAACCGTTTCCGGCCGTTGGCTTGTTTTCCCGGATTCCAGGCACCATACCGGAACGCAGGGTGACGGCGCGCATTGGCGCGCGCATCATCGTGCCATCCCGCCCGCATGTGGGCAGTATTTTCCTGTGGAGTTTTCCGATGTCGCTGTTCGATTGGTCGTTGCATGGTTTGAGTCAGGCAAGTTATTGGCAGATGGCTTTGTATTTTCTGGTGGCCAGCCAACTCACCATGATGAGCACGACGCTCTACTTGCATCGCTGCGCGACCCATCGCGGCGTGGACTTTCATCCGTTGATCAGCCACTTCCTGCGTTTCTGGTCCTGGTTCACCACCTCCATGGTGACCAAGGAATGGGTGGCGGTGCATCGCATGCACCACGCCAAATGCGAAACCGTCGAGGATCCGCATAGCCCGCGTTTTGCCGGTATCGGTAATGTGCTTTTTCGCGGTGTCGAGCTTTATCAGTCCGCACGCCTGGACAAGGGCATGCTGGAAAAATACGGCAAGGGCACGCCTGAGGATTGGATCGAACGCAATCTCTATACGCGCTTTTCTTCTGCGGGCATCGTGATCTTGCTGTTCGTCAGTCTCGCTTTGTTCGGTATCCCGGGCCTCGCCATCTGGGCAGTGCAAATGCTCTGGATGCCGTTCTGGGCGGCGGGCGTCATCAATGGTCTGGGTCATTGGTGGGGCTACCGCAATTTCGATACTTCCGACAGCGCGACCAATCTCACGCCTTGGGGTTTTTTCATCGGTGGTGAGGAGCTGCACAACAATCATCACGCGTTCCCCAGTTCTTCAAAATTCGCGCTGCGCCGGTTCGAGTTCGATATCGGCTGGGCGGCGATCTGGTCGTTGCAGAAACTGCGCCTGGCCAAAGTGCTGCGTGTGGCTCCGCAATTGGATGTGCGTCCGAACATCACCGTGCCCGATGCCGAGACATTGCGCGCGGTCATGGTGCATCGCTGGCAGGTGGCGACCGATTATTTCTCGACCGTGCTCAAGCCGCATTTCAAGATCGAAGCGCATGCCCTGCCGCGTCGCGTGCGCCGTGCATTGCGCAGCGATGGACGCTGGCTGGACGAGGCGCATCGGAACAAGTTGCAGCGCTTCATCGCCGAGCGCCCGCATCTGGCGACCTTGCTGGCTTACCGTCAGCGCCTGCTTGCCATCTACGAGCTCAAGAGCGCCGAAGCCGAGGCGAAGATGGATGCACTGCGCGCCTGGTGCGCCGAAGCCGAAGCTTCGGGCATTCGCGCCCTGGAAGAATTTTCCATGCGCTTGAAGGGCTATGCGCTGGTGCCGGCGCGCGCTTGAGGTTCGCCCGCGAAAGGATTTAGGAATTCGCTGGCTGATGTCATTCAAATAGTGCAAACAGAAAGCCCGCCATTGGCGGGCTTTCCTTTACGCATCGCAGCCACTACGGGTGTTATTTGGTGATATCGACATCCTTGGTTTCGCGCAACATCAGCGAACCGATCACAAAGGTGAGCAGTGCAATTATGATCGGATACCAAAGGCCGTAATAAATATCGCCGGTCAGAGCGACCAGAGCGAAAGCCGTGGTTGGCAGGAATCCGCCGAACCAGCCATTGCCGATGTGGTACGGCAGTGACATGGAGGTGTAGCGGATGCGGGTCGGGAACAACTCCACGAGCCAGGCGGCGATAGGGCCGTACACCATGGTCACGTAGATCACCAGAATCGTCAGCAGCAACAGCAGCATCGGTTTGTTGATTTGCGCCGGGTCGGCCTTCTCCGGATAACCGGCGGTGGTCAGCGCGGCCTTGAGTTCGGCATTGAAGCGCTCGGACGCGGCCTTGCTGGCATCGGCATCGAGTCCGCTGCCTTCATACGAAGCGACCACAGTGTTGCCGATCTTCACGCTGGCGACAGTGCCGTCATCGGCATGGATGTTGGAGTAAGGCACACCACCCTTGGCCAGCGCACTCTTGGCGATATCGCAGGAGCTGGTGAATTTGCTGGTGCCGACCGGGTTGAACTGGAAGCTGCAGGTGGACGCGTTGGCCGTCACCACCACCGGGCTGACCTGGCTGGCCGCTTCGATCGCCGGATTGCCGTAGTGGGTGAGTCCCTTGAAGATCGGGAAATACGTCAGTGCCGCGATCAGGCAGCCGGCCATGATGATGGGCTTGCGTCCGATCTTGTCCGACAGCCAACCGAACACGATGAAGAACGGCGTGGCGATGGCCAGGCCGCCCGCTATCAGCAAGTTGGCGGTGGTGGCATCGATCTTCAGCGTCTGGGTGAGGAAGAACAACGCGTAGAACTGGCCGCAGTACCAGACCACTGCTTGGCCGGCGGTGGCGCCGAGCAGGGCGAGTATGACGATCTTGCGGTTCTTCTGCTCCAAAAAGCTTTCGGTCAGCGGCGCCTTCGAGCCCTTGCCTTCGGCCTTCATCTGCTGGAACACCGGCGATTCGTTCAACTGCATGCGAATCCATACCGAAACCGCCAGAAGCAGCGAAGACACCAGGAACGGAATGCGCCAGCCCCAGGCCTCGAACGAATCGGTACCCAGATAGCTTCGGCAACCCAGAATCACCAGCAAGGACATGAACAGGCCCAGCGTGGCGGTGGTCTGGATGTAACTGGTGTACAAGCCGCGTTTGCCGTGTGGCGCATGCTCGGCCACATAAGTAGCGGCGCCGCCGTACTCACCACCGAGCGCCAGGCCTTGCAGAAGCCGCAAAGTGATCAAGATGACCGGGGCGGCGATGCCGATGCTGCCGTAACTGGGCAGCACGCCGACCAGAAACGTGGACAAACCCATGATGACGATGGTGACCAGGAAGGTGTACTTGCGTCCGATCATGTCGCCGAGACGGCCGAACACCAGCGCACCGAACGGACGCACGGCAAAACCGGCGGCGAAGGCGAGCAGGGCGAAGATGAAACCACTGGTGGGATTGAGCGCCGAGAAGAATTGCTTGGCGATGATCGCGGCCAACGAGCCGTACAGATAGAAGTCGTACCACTCGAAGACCGTACCGAGGCTTGAGGCGAATATGATTTTCTTGTGGCTCTGGTCGAGCCCGCCGGTGGCGGCGTAATTGCTGGTAATGGTGGACATGGAGGTTCCTGGTCAGAAGTTGTATTTCACGTGCATCTGCAGGCGGCGCAAATCGCCGTCCACGCCCGATTCAAGCTCGCGGGTGCCGTAGATGAATTCGGCGCCGACATCGAGCTTGGGCAGCGGCGAATAGATCAATGCCGCGTGCCAGGATTGCAGCGATTCGGTGATGCCGGTGCCGGTGAAGGCGGTGTCGTTGTCGTAGCGTGCGGTGGAATAGAACACGCTGCTGCGCAGTTTCGGACTGAAGACATGGCGCCACGCGGCAAATCCCGCGAGCACGTCGATGTTCTCGAAGTCGCCGGTGTTGTCGAGGACGGTGTCATTGCTCGCGGCCAAGCCCAGATAACGGCCGATGCCGCTGCCGTAGGTGATCATGTAGCGGATGTCGTTGTTGGCGTTGATGTTGTATTTGCCCGAAGCGCTCAGGCCGAAACCGCTGCCGCTGGCATGGATGCCGGTGGTGGTTTCATAGCGCAACTGGCGCGCCAGTGCGGCGACGCTGAAATGTCCCCAATCGCCCTTGTGCGTGTAGCGCACGGTGAGATCGGGCATGTTGTTGTCGTCGCTGGAAATCCGCCCGGCGCCGCCCTGGAAGGGTGTGACCAGGGTTTCAGGGTTTTCCGCAGACACAGTCCATGGGCCATTGGTGTAACGCACCTGCGCTTGGCGCACGAACACCGTGCCTTCGGTCGGGCCGATGAACTCGACCGTGTCCGGCAGTGCCGCCACGTCCTGGAAGTTCGACCAAGTCTGGCCGGCCAGCCAGTGGTTCCAGCTCACATAGGCATGGCGCACGGTCAGGCCGTAGGTGTTGGTGGCCGCTTCGTTGCCGAGCGCGCTGCCGAACAGATCGAACTCCACATAAGCCTTGAGTTTGTTGCCGTCCATGTCGGTGTCGGCGGCGAACCACAAGCGCGAGAATTGCGCGCTGGCATCGAGATCGCTGCCTTCATCCCTGGCGCCCACCGGGATCGAGCCTGGGAGATAGAGCAGGCGGCCGGGACTGCCGTCGGCGATCTCGCCGCCATCGGTTTTCGTCAGCATCGCATCGAGTTTGATGAAGCCGCCGAAGGAAAAACGGGTGCCCGGATTGGCCGCGGGCGTCAGCGTGCTTGCCTGAATCGGTTGGGTGCCGGCCGGTAGCGCTTTCGGCGCCGCCGCTTTTTGTGCTTCGAGTTCGGATTTGAGCGATTGCACCATCTGTTCGAGCTGGGCGATGCGGTTTTCCAGATCCGGCGAGGCCGTGCTCTGCGCCAATGCGTTGCCGGAAAGCATCATCGAGGCCGCGATCGCAGCCGCCAGCGGGAGCCACGGTCGTGCCGTGACTGACTTGTCATTCATGTGTCCCCTCTCCTAACGTGTAAGCACTGTCCTGGATTCAGGGCAGGATGCGTGGCGAGTCTGCGAGGGTGTTGCCGACGCTGCTATTGGCTAATGGTCGAAATGCCGGCCGCGAGCGACGATGGTCTAATGGGTGGGTTCGGCCTGGCTCGAACGCTGCCGTCACTTCGCCCGCGATAGGCGGGTTACACCGATCATCGGGAGTTTTGCCATGACTGCCTCCACTCATCCCGTCCCCGCCGATTTCGCTGCCCGTGCGCGTTTGCGCAAGGACGACTATCAGCGCCTTTATGCCGAATCGATCAGCAATCCCGATCATTTCTGGGGTGAAGTCGGCAAGCGCCTGGACTGGATGCGTCCGTACACGCAGGTCAAGGACGTGAGTTTCGATGTGCGTGATTTCCGCATCCGCTGGTATGCCGATGGCCAGCTCAACGCCAGCGTCAATTGCCTGGACCGGCATCTGGCCACGCGCGGCGACAAGGCCGCGATCATCTGGGAGCCGGACGATCCGGCCACGCCCGCGCAGCGCATCAGCTATCGCCAGTTGCACGCGCGGGTTTGCCAACTGGCCAATGCGATGACCAATCTCGGCGTGGTCAAGGGCGATCGCGTCACCATCTATCTGCCGATGATTCCCGAAGCCGCCGTGGCCTTGCTTGCCTGTGCGCGCATCGGTGCGGTGCATTCGGTGGTGTTCGGCGGTTTTTCGCCCGATTCCATCGCCGGACGCATTGCCGATTGCGGCAGCAAGCTGGTGATCACCGCCGATGAAGGCCGGCGCGGCGGCAAGCACATTCCGCTCAAGACCAATGTCGATGAGGCGCTCAAGCGTCCGGGCACGAATTCGGTGGAGACGGTATTGGTAGTGCGCCACACCGGCGGCGCGGTGCCAATGCAGATGCCGCGCGATCGCTGGTATGACGCGGTGGTGGACGCGCAACCTGCGACGCACGAAGCCCAGGCGATGGATGCCGAGGATCCGTTGTTCATCCTCTACACCTCCGGCAGCACCGGCCAGCCCAAGGGCGTGCTGCACACCACCGGCGGTTATCTGGTGCATGTCAGTCACACGCACGAGTGCGTGTTCGACCTGCGCGAGGACGATGTGTACTGGTGTACTGCCGATGTCGGCTGGGTGACCGGACACAGCTATATCGTTTACGGGCCGCTGGCCAACGGCGCGACCTCGGTGATGTTCGAGGGCATCCCGACCTATCCGGACCCGAGCCGGTTCTGGGAGGTCATCGATAAACATCAGGTGACCATTTTCTATACCGCGCCGACCGCCATCCGCGCCTTGATGCGCGAGGGCGACGAGCCGGTGAAGAAAACCTCGCGGCAATCCCTGCGCCTGATCGGTTCGGTCGGCGAGCCGATCAATCCCGAGGCCTGGGAGTGGTACTACCGCGTGGTCGGCGATAGCCGTTGCCCGGTGGTCGATACCTGGTGGCAAACCGAGACCGGCGGCATCCTGATCGCACCCTTGCCCGGCGCCATCGATCTCAAGCCCGGTTCGGCGACTCTGCCTTTGTTCGGCGTGCAGCCGGCGTTGATGGATGCCGAGGGCAACTGTCTCGAAGGCGTGGCCGAGGGCAATCTGGTGCTGCTCGATTCCTGGCCGGGACAGATGCGCACCGTATATGGCGACCATTCGCGTTTCATCGACACTTACTTCAAGGCGTATCCGGGTTGCTATTTCACCGGCGACGGTTGCCGGCGTGATGAGGACGGCTATTACTGGATCACCGGACGCGTGGACGATGTGATCAATGTTTCGGGCCATCGGCTGGGCACGGCCGAAGTCGAGAGTGCGCTGGTCGCGCATCCGAAGGTGGCCGAAGCGGCGGTGGTTGGCGCGCCGCACGACATCAAGGGCCAGGGCATCTACGCCTATGTCACATTGATCTCGGGCTTCGAGCCGAGCGAGGAATTGCGTCGGGAATTGATCGCCCATGTTCGCCATGAGATCGGGCCGATCGCCGCGCCCGATTGGCTGCAATGGGCACCGAGCCTGCCCAAGACGCGCTCGGGCAAGATCATGCGCCGCATCCTGCGCAAGATCGCCGAGAACCAGCCCGAACAACTGGGCGATACCTCCACGCTGGCGGACCCGACCGTGGTCGAATCCCTGCTGCGTGAGCGACTGGTACATTGACCATGCATGCACCGACGATCCTGATCGCTGACGATCACCCGTTGTTTCGCGAGGCATTGCGCGGTTCGGTCGCGCGCGTGTTGCCGCAGGCGCAGTTGGTCGAGGCTGACAACACCGAGGCACTGTATGCGATGGCGATCGCGCATCCGGATGCCGACTTGTTGCTGCTCGATCTGAACATGCCCGGCGCGCAAGGCTACAGCGCGCTGGTGCACTTGCGCGCGACCCAGCCGCAGTTGCCGGTGATTGTCGTGTCAGCGCGCGAAGAACCGACCGTCATGCGGCGCGCGCTCGATCACGGCGCCGCCGGTTTCATTCCAAAATCCGCCGATGCGCAAACCATCGGCACCGCCATAGCCACCGTGCTCGACGGCGGCACCTGGGCTCCGGCGTCGGCGCACGCGGCCGAGGGAGTGAACGCGCAGGAAGCGGAAGTGGCGCAGCGTCTGCGCGAACTCACGCCGCAGCAGTTTCGTGTATTGGCGATGGTCGCGACCGGATTGCTCAACAAGCAGATCGCCTATTCGATGGATGTGTCCGAGGCGACCGTGAAGGCGCACATGACCGCGGTGATGCGCAAGCTCAACGTCGGCAATCGCACGCAGGCGGTGCTGCTGGCCGGTAAGCTCGCGCTCGAACCCGATGGTGTGGTGGCGCCGCCGGAAGAACACGAGGCCTGAGAGACTCGCGCGTCGCGCGCGTTGCGTCTTTACTGGTCCAACCGCGAGTCATCCCACGCAGGCGGGTTCATCGCGCTGAGCGAGTGATGCCTGGAATGAACCCGGCGCGTTTTTGTGTTTCGTTGGTGCTTACTGTGGCGAAGTGGCCGTGCGGCGTTGCGCGGTCAAGAATGCGCGCAGCGAGGCCGGCTTGAGCGGTTTGGTCAGCACCGGATAGCCGCGTTCGCGTGCGCTGCGTTTGAGCGTGTCGCTGCCATCGGCGGTGAGCAAGGCGCCCGGCGTATCGCGGCCGCAGGACATGCGCAGCGCATCGAGCGCATCCAGGCCGTCGAGGCGGTCATGCAGGTGGTAATCGGTCAGCAATACATCCGGCGCGAAGCGCTTGGCCTGGGCAATGGCCGCATCCACCGTCTCGGCGGTATCGACCGTGACGTGCCAGCGTTCGAGCAGTGCGCGCATGCCATCGAGAATCTCGCGGTCGTTGTCCAGGCACAGCACGCGCAGTCCGAGCAGATCCTCGACGATCACCGGACGGCGCGGCACGGCGGTTTCCGGAAGGGCTTGCGCCAGCGGCGCGGCAATCGAAAACAAACTGCCGCGGCCCGGTTGCGAGAACACACTCAGCGGATGATCGAGCATTCGTGAAATGCGCTGGCAAATCGAAAGTCCCAGGCCGAGCCCACGCTCGCCCCAGGGTGAAGGTTGCTCGAAGCGCTTGAACTCCTCGAAGATTTGCTGGAGATGGTGCGGTGGAATACCTGGTCCGGTATCCCAGACCTGGATTTCTGCGCGGCCCGCGCGGCGACGCACGCCGATCAGCACGCCGCCCGATTGCGTGTAGCGGAACGCATTGGCGAGAAAATTCTGCAGCACCCGGCGCAGCAAGCGGCGGTCGCTGTTGACCGCCAGTCCCGTTCGCGCCACGCGCAATTTCAAACCGCGCACTTGCGCCACCGGCGTGAATTGCCCGGCGATCTCGCGCAACAGTCCATCGAGCGAAAATACGGTGCGCTCCGGCTCCAGCGCGCCGGCATCCAGGCGCGAGATGTCCAGCAGACCATCGAGCAATTCCTCGGCGGCGCGCAGGGCGGTATCCACGCGTTCGGCCAGATGCTTTTGTTCGCTCGGCGATTCGCTGCCATGCAGAGCCGAAGCGAACAGCCGCGCGGCGTTCATCGGTTGCAGCACGTCATGGCTGATCGCGGCCAGGAACCGGGTGCGCGACAGGTTCGCCGCTTCGGCCTCCTGGGTGCGCGCGGTGACGCGTTGTTCGAGGGTTTCGTTGGCATCGCGCAGCGCCAGCTCGACGCGCTTGTAGTCGCTGATGTCGGTGTAGGTGGTGACATAACCGCCGCCCGGCAGCGGCCGGCCGCGCATTTCGATCACCTGGCCATTGCTGCGCACGCGTTCGAAGACATGCGGTGAACCCGCGCGCATATGCGCAACGCGCTTTTCGATCTGCAAGTTGATATCGCCCGGACCCAACTCGCCGCGTTCGGCGTTGTAGCGGATCAGGTCGGCGACCGGGCGGCCGACGTAGAGCATGCTGTCGGGAAATTCGAACATCTCCTGATAGCGGCCGTTCCACGCGATCAAATGCATGCCGCGGTCGACCACGCTCACGCCCTGGCTCATGTTCTCCAGCGTCGCCGAAAGAATGGCGCGATTGAAGCGCAACTCCTGCCCGACTTCGTCGAGCATCGCCATCACCTCGCCCAGTTCCATGCCCGAGCCGCGCAGTGCCGTGGTCAAGGTCAGACGCGCGGAGGCCGCGCCGAGCGAGGCGGCCAACAATCGCTCGGTGAACTGCACCAGTCCACGGTCAGCAGGCGCAGTGGCAAAGAGTTGGCGATTTTGCGCCGCCAGGTATTCGGTGAAACTGCGTTGGGCATGACGCTCGCCGACGATGCGGCTGGCCAGCGCCAGCAAATCGCCCATGCTCACGTTGCCTTGCCAACCGCCGGCCACCAGTGCCGGCCGGTGCACGTACGGATCGAGGAAAGGCGTCGCACGGATGCGCGCATCGAAATCAGGGCGATAACGGGTTGAAACCACAAGAAAGATGCCGCCGTTGATCAGCAATGACCAAAACACACCGTGGGTGATCGGGTCCCAACCTTGCAGGCCGAACAAGCGCTCCGGGCGCAGCCAGGCGATGTGCATCGGGCCATCGATCAGCCAGGCCGGGTCCATCACGCCAGCCCGGCTCAACGCCGGCAGCAGCAATGTGTAGGCCCACACGGCAAATCCGGCGAACAAGCCCATGATCGCGCCGGTCCGGCTGGCGCCGCGCCAGTACAGGCCGCCGATCAAGGCCGGCGCGTATTGCGCCATCGCCGCGAATGCCAGCAATCCGAATGCGGCCAGGCTCTCATTGCCGCTGGTGCGGCGATAGTAGGTATAGGCGAACATGGCCAGCAGCAGGATTGCTGCCCGGCGCACCCAGAGCACGCGCGCGCCGAGTGTCTTGGAACTGTCGGGGTGGAATATGCCGCTGCGCCAGAGCAAGGGCATGACCAGATCGTTGCTGATCATGGTCGCCATCGCGACGCTGGCGACGATCACCATGCCGGTGGCGGCGGAGAAGCCGCCGATGTACACCGCCAGCGCCAGGCTGTTGGCATTGAGACTCATCGGCAACGCCAGCACGAAGGAATCGGGCGACACCGACTGGCCAGCCAACAGCGTTTGTCCGGCTACGGTGATCGGCAACACCATCAGGCAGATCAGCGCCAGATACGTGCCGAACATCCAACGCGCGCGGCGAATGTCGGCGATTTCCTGGCATTCGACGATGGCCACGTGAAATTGTCGCGGCAGGCAGATCAAGGCAGTGAATGCCAATAGCGTCTGCGCCATGAACCCTTGTGGAAGCCCGGGCGCGGCGATGGTGCGGGCGGCCTCGAGCAGGCGTACGTTCCAGCCGCCAAGTCCCGGCAGGTTCATCACCGCGAACACACCCACCGCAACAAAGGCCACCAGCTTGACCAGCGATTCGGTCGCGACCGCCAGCATCATGCCGTGATGATGTTCGGTGGCGTCGACTTGTCGGGTGCCGAACAAGATCGCAAACAGCGCCAGCATCAGTGCGACATACAGCGCCGGGTCGGTCAAGAATGGCCGCGGCCCGGCGGCCGGGGAGACGCCGGCGAGCACATCGATGCTCATCGCCACCGCCTTGAACTGCAAGGCCAGGTAAGGCACCGAGGCGGCCAGCGCTATCAACGCCACCAGCGCCGCTAGATGCTGCGCGCGCCCGTAGCGCGAAGACAGGAAGTCGGCGATCGAGACGATGCTCTGTTCGCGCGCGATCAGGGCTACGCGTTCGAGGATGCGCCAGCCAAACATCAACATCAGGAAAGGGCCGAGATAAATCGGCAGAAAACCAAGGCCGGTGCGTGCGGCCGTGCCGACCGCGCCGTAGAAGGTCCACGAGGAGCAATACACCGCCAAGGTCAGGCTATAGACCACCGGCCGCAGGCGCGGATGGTTCTGATAGAGCGGGTTCCGGTCGCCGTACCAGGCGATGCAAAACAGCAGGCCGACATAGCCTACCGAGACCAGCAGCAGGATCCACCCCGAGATCACCGGCGAGCACACTCCCTTGAACAACGGCCCGATTCTACCTTGCCGTTTATTCCGATAGCTGCGACCAAAGTCTTAGGTTGGCGGGACCACAAAAAACAAACCCGCCGGTGGGCGGGTTTGTCGGGTCGCCGGTCGGCGCTGTGCGCGGACGATACGGCTTTGTCGCTCATACAGCCCGACCGTGTCGGGAAGGCTTGCAGGCATTGCCTGCCGATTACTTGATCTTGCCTTCCTTGTAGATCACATGCTTGCGCACGACCGGGTCGTACTTGAGCATTTCCATTTTATTGGGCGTGGTCTTCTTGTTCTTGTCGGTGGTGTAGAAATGACCGGTGCCGGCCGAGGAGATCATGCGGATTTTGTCGCGCTTGGATGACATGGTGGTTTCTCCTTAGACCTTTTCGCCGCGGGCACGCAGCTCGGCGATGACGACATCGATACCGTTCTTGTCGATGGTACGCAGGCCGTTGGCGGAAACGCGCAGCTTGATCCAGCGGTTCTCGCTGGCAACCCAGAAGCGGCGCTCGTGTGTGTTGGGGATGAAAGTGCGGCGGGTGTGGTTGTTGGCATGGGAGACGTTGTTGCCCGTCATCATGCGCTTGCCGGTTACCTGGCAAATTCGGCTCATGGCGTACCTCGATATCGGTTTTGACACCCATAGCCCGGGTGAGATCGGCCCGGCGGCCGCGGCTTCTGGCTGCGACAGCACGCGATGCGGAAAGGAAAAACACGCTGTGCCAACGAACCGGAATCGCGTTTCCGGGTCATGGCCGTGAGGCGAATGCGCAGCGAGCCGGGAAGTATGCCGATATTTGTCTTGCTGTGCAAGCACTTACGGAAGCCGGGACTCGGGACTCGGGACGAAAAGCTTGCGAGGTTCTTCGGGCTCAGCCCGGAGCCGGAGCTAATGCCCGGCCCGGTCGCGATTCCAGCCGCGGTGGCGGATGTCCAGGTACAGGCTGTAGAGGGCGGTGAAGGACGGGAACAGGTTCTGCAACACGCCGACCGAGTCCTGTTTCGAGGAAAACAGGAAGTAGCTCAGGGTCATCAGGCTGCCGACCACGCTCATGTACCAGAAAAGGCGCGGGATGACTGGTTTGCCCGCGCGCCGCGAGGCGAGAAATTGCACCAGCCAGCGGCCGCCGAACATCAGCGCACCCGTGTAGCCGATCAGTTTCCACAACGTGATGTGCAGGCCGGTCCATTCCAGCCACAGCAATTGCTCGTTCATCGCGGAAGTTCCCGCACGCCGGTGAGTTTGCTGCGCTTGATCAGCCAGCCCACGCCCAGCAGATCGGACAGGCCGACCCAGGCGCGGTTGAGGTTGTTGTACTTGGACACGCCGGTGGCGCGTTCGCGGTGATTGACCGGCACGCTGACCGATTGCCAGCCGGCGCGCTTGACCAGTGCCGGCAGGTAGCGATGCATGTGGTCGAAATAAGGCAGATCCAGAAACAGCGCGCGCTCGAACAATTTGGTACCGCAGCCGGTGTCCGGCGTTTCATCGTGCAGCAGGCGCGAGCGCAACGCATTGGCGAACTTCGAGGCCCAGCGCTTGCTGCCGCTGTCGCGCCGGTTGACCCGCCAGCCGGCGAACAATTTGATCTCGGCGGCGGCATTGGCGCGCGCTTGCAGCAGCTTGGGGATGTCGGCCGGATCGTTCTGCCCATCGCCATCGAGCGTGGCAATCCAGGCGCCGCGCGCGGCCTTCACGCCATTGCGCACCGCGGTGCTCTGCCCGCTCTGGTTCAGGTGCTGCACCACGCGCAGTTCCGGTGTGCTCGCCATCAGGCCCTTGAGTACATCCAGCGTCTTGTCGCGGCTTTTGTCATCGACATAGACGATCTCGAACGGCACGACTCCGCGCAATGCGGCGACGATCTCTCCCACCAGCGGCGCGACATTGTCTTGTTCGTTGAACACCGGCACGACCACCGACAATTCCGGCAGCGCCTGGGTTTGGGTGGAATCCTGGGCAGTCATGCGGCCTCTCCGAAATGTCCGCGACCGATCCCCGAGTCGTCATGCAAGGAGAGTTCGCGACATATGGACGCGGCGAGAAAGTCTGTGGCTGCGGTAACAGGAACGGTCATGGGCGGGAGATCTTTACGCGATTTAAGTGAATGATTTGGGTGAAGGCGGCTGGCATGGCGGACATTCAAAAACTTTGATCTTGAAGAACGCCAGGAATGCAAACGAAAACCAGGGTGATTTCTGGGCACTTGTGTTGCCGGCAGGTTCGATCCAATCGATGACTCGCGCCATGGATGCTGTTCGCATCAGTCGTCGAGCGACCTTTCGAGAACGATCTTCATGGCGTGGCCACATGCCAAAGTCAAAGCCATGACCCATCGAAACGACAAATCATAACGCCCCGGGTTTTACTTATCTTTTTTGCGTTCTTGGCGCCCTTTGCGGACAGATTTTTTCAATGCCGCAACCGGATGCTTACTCGGCGCGACCGCGAATTTTTTCCAGGATGCCGTCCAGCGCTTCCAGGCCGTGATACTCGATCACCAGTTTGCCGCGACCGCCGCGGCCGTGTTGCACGGCGACCTTGGCGTTGAGGTGTTCGGTGAGTTCGCGTTCGAGCGCGGCGATGTCGGCGTCGGCTTTCTTGGCGGGCTTGGCGTTTTTCTTGCCGGGAATCTTGCCCTGCGCCAGTTGCTGCGCGCGGCGCTCGACTTCGCGCACCGACAAGCCTTGCTCCGCCGCTTCGCGCGCCAGGGCGATCGCCGCCTGCGCGGCGAGCGTCAGCAGCGCACGCGCGTGGCCCATTTCCAGTTGTCGGGCTTCGAGCAACCGGCGGATCGGTTCGGGCAGTTCCAGCAGGCGCAGCAGGTTGGACACCGCCGCGCGCGAGCGGCCCACGGCCTCGGCGGCTTGCTGGTGGGTCAGCGAGAATTCGTCGATCAGGCGGCTGAGCGCGACGGCTTCCTCGAGTGGATTGAGGTCCTCGCGCTGGATGTTTTCGATCAGCGCCATGGCGATCACGGCGCGATCGTCCACTTCGCGCAGCACCACCGGCAGTTCGCTCAGGCCGGCTTGCCGGGCCGCGCGCCAGCGGCGTTCGCCGGCGATGATTTCGTATTTGTCCTTGCCGATTTCGCGGGCGACGATCGGCTGGATCACGCCCTGCACCTTGATCGATTCGGCAAGCTCGGTCAGTCGCGCCGGGTCCATGCCGGTGCGCGGCTGGTACTTGCCCGGTTGCAGGCGATCGATGCCGATCAGGCGCAGGCCCTCGCCGGCAAGTTCGGCCTCGGTGGCCGCGACCGGAGAGAGGCTGCGTGTGCCGGCGCCGAGCAGGGCGTCCAGGCCGCGGCCGAGTCCGGTCTTCTTGATCGCCATCAGACGGTCTCCTTTTGTCTGTTTTCGCGCCGGATGATTTCTCCGGCCAGGCCCATGTAGGCGATGCCGCCACGCGAGGACTTGTCGTAGCCGACGATGCTCTGGCCGTGGCTGGGCGCTTCGGCCAGGCGTACGTTGCGTGGAATGATCGAGCGGAACACCGCGTCGCCGAAATGCTTGGTCAACTCGCCCGACACCGCGTTGGCGAGGTTGTTGCGCACATCGAACATGGTGCGCACGATGCCGAAAATCTCCAGTTCCGGATTGAGCTTTTGCTTGAGCGCATCGATGGTGTTGACCAGCGCGCTCAAGCCCTCGAGCGCGAAATACTCGCACTGCATCGGCACCATCACGCCATCGGCGGCGGCCAGGGCATTGAGTGTGAGCAGCGACAGCGAAGGCGGGCAGTCGATGAGGATGTACTGGTATTGCTCGCGCAGCGGTTCCAGCGCCGCTTTGAGCCGGCCTTCGCGGCCCGGCATGTCCATGAGCTGGATTTCCACGGCGGTCAGATCGATGTTGCCCGGCAGCAGGTCGTAGCCTTCGGTGGTCTTGACGATGGCCGCCTGTACATCGCACTCGCCCAGCAATACCTCGGTGATGGAATACTCCAACTCGCGCTTGTCCACGCCCGAGCCCATGGTCGCGTTGCCTTGCGGATCGATGTCCACCAGCAGCACCTTGCGTGGTGTCTGCGCCAGCGCGGCGGCGAGGTTGATCGCCGTTGTCGTCTTGCCGACGCCGCCTTTCTGATTGGCAATTGCGGTGATTCGACCCATGAAATCTTCAGCCTCGCCAAAAAAGTGTCCAAAGCGCCGAACGAAATCCAGGCGCCTGGCCGGCGCACATCGACCGGCGAAATGGCTGCACCGGCAATTATGCCGGTTCGGCCGGAGTTTTGATCGTACGGTCTGCCGGCCATGATGACGCGGCGGCGATGACATCATTGCATGGCGCGGAGCCCGATTGAATCGGCGAGGCTGGATTCGAGTGCGGCGGGAGGGACGAAAATGCGCGATCTCACACTGATTTCCACGCAGGCGCAGGCATTGTGGGCCGATTGTTGCCGTCAACCTTGATCAGAGAGGTCGCGCCCCAGCTCCAGCAAATGTCGTTCAGCATTCAGGCCAGGCACGATCAACCGATGCGCTGCGAGCAGCTTCCAGCCTGTTGGCAGTTCGGTGATTTCATCGTCGGGATACATTCCCTTCATCGCCAGCAATCGTCCTTCGGGCGTCAACAGGTGCGCGCCGACGGCGAGGATGCCGGCCAATCGGTCGAGCGCGCGCGCGGTGATGACATCGAAGCGGCCCGGTTCACCCACCGATTCGGCGCGGGCCTGGATGACCCGGGCATTGTCCAGGCCCAGCGAGCGCACGGCCTCGCGCAAGAATCGCGCTTTCTTGCCGTTGCTTTCGATCAAGGCCACCTGCAACTGCGGCTTGGCGATGGCCAGCGGAATGCCCGGCAGGCCCGGCCCGGTGCCCAGGTCGGCCAGATACTCGCGTTCGAGAAACGGGTGCATCGCCAGTGAATCGAGCAGATGCAGCGACAGCATCTGGCGCGGATCGCGAATGGCGGTGAGGTTGTAGGTGTGGTTCCAGCGATCGAGCAGGGCCAGGTAATCGAGCAGCTTCGGTGCCAGCGATGCCGGCAGGCCCAATGCCGTCAGGCCGGATTCGAGTTCGGGAGAAAGATGGGCGAGTGGGTTCATCACCCGCCATTGTCTACGATTTGTTGAGTGGTTCAGCCCAAATGCAAGGAACAGCGGACTACGCGCAGGCCCAACCGGCCGATACGGCGGTTGAGTTCGGCCTTGACCTGTTCGCCGCAAGTGCTGACCTGATGCAGTACCTCGCGGGTTTGGGCAATGACCCAGGCGTCGATTTCGTTGAGTTGTTCGCCGGCTTTTTCCGGTTCCAGAATTTGGTAGTACAACTCGACCTCGCCGCCGGTCGCGGAGGCGGGAACGTACAAGTGGTGGCCGATGAGTCCGACTTCGGGCCCAAGCCGCTCGATACCGGGAATGATCCAGTGCCAGCCCGGCCCCAATGTGCGCCGGAAGTGACCAAAGCGGCTCAGGGTCAGCACGCGGTGGTTGGAGACATGGCGCAGTCCCACCAGCAGCATGGCTGGAACGAGTAGCGACAACAGGATCAGGGACTGGCTCATCACACATTCACCGGGCGGGGAAGCCAATCGTTCTCCAATCATCGAGGTGAAAACGAGAGCGCACGCACAATTCAAGCAAATGATTTGAAAAGAAAAATTGTGTTGTTCAGGATGTTGCCGGACGGCTGGCGACAGCAGTGTTCATGAATGTCCCGCTTTGCGAAGATCGCCGTAAGATGCGGCAGTCGAAGGGAGTGACGAATGTCGAAAGTATTGTTGACCGGGGCCAGCGGATTCCTGGGCCAGCATTTGCTGCGCGAGCTGCGTGCGGTTGGCGCCGAAGTCCGGGCGATATCGCGACGCAGCGAATCCGATGCGGCGTTGTTGGCATTGGGCGCAGTTCCGGTTCGCGCCGACGTCACCGATGCCAATTCATTGCGCTCGGCGATGCGCGGCGTGACGGCGGTTTTTCACGCCGCGGCCGACACCAACACCTGGCGGCCGGCGAATGCCGCGCAGACTCGGACCAATGTCGAGGGCACCGGCCATCTTCTTGCGGCCGCACGCGATGAAGGCGTGCAGGCGTTCTTGCATACGTCCAGTGTCTCGGCCTATTCGCATCTGGTGCACGGCGTGCTGCGCGAGGATGTGGCCGAGCGCGGCGGCGAGAGCTGGATCAACTACGAGCGCACGAAATTCCTGGCCGAACAGGCGGTGCGAGAGTCGGGCCTGCCGTTCATCGTCTTCCAGCCTTCGCATATTCTCGGACCCGGTGACACGCACAACTGGTCGCGGCTGATTGCGCTGGTCGATCGGAACAAATTGCCGGGCATTCCGCCGGGCCTGGGTTCGTTCGCCGATGTTCGCGAGATCGCCAAGGCGCAGGTGCGCGCCTGGCAGATGCTCAAGCTCGGCCAGACCTATCTGCTCGGCGGGCAGCACGCCAGTTTCGTCGAGTTGATCGGCAAGATCGGCGCGCAATTGCAGCGCAAGACACCCAAGCGGGCCACGCCCGCATTCGCGCTCAAGGCCTATGCGCAGTTGCAATACGGCCTATCGCTGGTCACCCGGAAAATGCCGCAGATCACGCCGGAGGCGGCGGTGTTCACTTGCCACGAGTTGCGCGTGGATTCGGGCAAGGCGATGCGCGAACTCGACTACCGGCAGACTGATCTGGATGAGCTGTTGACGGACACGATTGCCTGGATGCGCGAGGAAAAAATGTTGTCCGCGCCGTAAAACGGTTGATCCGGGATTTGCCGGGCGAATGTGGGGTGGGCGTAGGGTGGGCTTAAGCCCACCCTACGCCCACCCTGCGCCCACTCCGCGCCACCTTGCGGTTATCTCATGTCGTCGCGGGGCGATGGCCCGTCGATGCGTTGCGGAAGAAACGCGCGCTGATGTCGGCCATCGGCGCGGGCCGGGCGAACAGAAAGCCTTGCCCAAGCGTGAGTCCTAGCAGCCGAAGCTGTTGCCGCTGCTCTTTGCTTTCGATGCCTTCGGCCACCACTTCCAGGCCCAGCGAATCGGCCAGCAGGCGAATGGCGCGGACGATGGCGGTGCTTCCGCCGACTTCGCCCGATTGCAGCGCCGCCACGAACGAGCGATCGATTTTCAGGCCATGCAGCGGGAATCGATGCAGATATGACAGCGAGGAATAACCCGTGCCGAAATCGTCGAGCAGGGTCTGCACGCCCGCCGCGAACAACTGGTTAAGGCAAAGCTGCACCTGGTCGGGATCTTCGAGCAACGCGCCCTCGGTGACTTCCAGGCGCAGCGATTGCGCGGGCACTTGATGGGTTCGCAGCAGATCGAGCAACCGCTCGCCGAAATCGGCCGCGCGCAAATGCCGGGGTGAGACATTGATGTTGACGTATCTGCCGTTGGCGGCCAGCGTGCGGATATCGCGGCAAACCTGGGCATAGATCTGCCAGTCGATCTGTTCCAGGGTTCCCGATTCTTCGGCGGTGGACAGGAATTGCTCGGGTTCAAGGCATCCGCGCTCGGGACTTTGCCAGCGCATGAGCGCTTCGAAGCCCATCAAGGCGCCATCTGAGAGCCGGACGATCGGCTGGTAGAACGGCACGAATTCTTCGCGCTGCAGCGCGCGGCGCAGATCGCCATCGAGTTCGAGCTGGCGCAGCGCGGCGCGGTGCAATCCTTCGTCGAACAACGCGAAACGCTGGCGTCCCGCGGCCTTGGCGCGATACATCGCCACGTCCGCATCGCGCAACAGTTCCTCGGGGCTTTGGTAGCGCTCGTGCGCCAGTGCGATGCCGATGCTGGCCGAACTGTAGAGTTCCTTGCCGGCGATGCGCATCGGCTCCGACAGGCTGCGCAGGACGCGCTCGGCGACCATGATCGCTTCGGAGTGATCGTGGGTGCGGTCGATCACGATGGCGAATTCATCGCCGCCCAATCGCGCCACCAGGTCCGGATGGCGAACGCAGTGACCGATGCGCCGGGCGGCTTCCTTGAGCAGTTCATCGCCGACCAGATGACCGACCGAATCGTTGACGATCTTGAAGCGGTCAAGATCCAGGAACAGCACTGCGAATGCGTGCTCGCTGTTTTCCCGATAGCGCGCGAGCGCCAGCGACAGCGTGGCCAGCAGTTGGCTGCGGTTGGGCAGACCGGTCAGCTTGTCGTGCAGCGCTTCGTGCTTGAGCTTGAATTCGATGCGCTCGCGCACGCTGATTTGGTCGGTCAGCTCGCGATTGGATTCGGCCAACTCGCTGGTTCGTTCGGCGACGCGCTGTTCCATCTCGGCATAGGCGGCCAGCAGCGATTCGTTGGCGCGGCGGCGTTCGAGCGCGTTGGCGATGTGGAAGGACACGAAGCCGAGCAGCTCCTCATCGCGTGCGCTGTACAGATAATCCGGGGTGTAGCTTTGCACGGCGATCAGGCCGTACACGCGGCTTTGCGCGATCAAGGGCACGCCTAGCCAGCAAACCGATTTGGTGCCCGTGGTCAGCACCTCGCCGGCGGCGGCGAGCGACTCGATGCCATCGCGATCGATCAGCAACGGCCGTCCGGTGCGCAGTACGTATTCGCTCAAGCCACGGCCGAGCCGGCGCCGCGGCAGGCGCTGGTCGTGCTCGTCGATGGAATAGGGAAATTCCAGTTCCTGGTCGTCGCCGGCCAGCAGGGCGATGTAGAAATTCCGCGCGTCGAGCAATTCGCCGACGATCTCGTGCACCGAGGCGAAGAACGCCTCCATGCTGTCGCTGCTCATCGACAGTTCGGCGATCCGGTACAGCGCGCGTTGCAATTGTTCGCTGCGCTCGCGTTCGTGGATTTCCTTGCGCAGCTCGGCAGTGCGCTGCTGGACGCGAAGTTCGAGTTCTTCCTGCGCCTCGCGTCGCGACAGCGCACTGAGGATGTGTTGGGCGACGTAGCTGAGCAGGGTCTGGTCGGCTTCGCTGTAACGCACGCTGGCATCGTAGCTTTGCACCACGACCGCACCGCGGACGATGCCGTCTTCGACGATCGGCACGCCCATCCAATCTTCGCTGTCCGGGCCCAGGCTCTCGTCGCGCGGCACCAAGAGCTGCCGGCGCAGCAGCGTCGATGGCCCGCGTATTGGCTTGCCATGGCGAAGCATGGCCAGGGTCAGGCTGTTGCTCATTTCCTCGGCGGTGAAAACGCGCGCGGGATCGGGCGTGTCGGGGTCGTGGCTGTCGGCGAAATAACTGAAGCGCAAAGTCTCGTGTTCGGGATCGAAGCGGACAATGTAGAAATTTTCCGCATACATCAGCCGCCCGACGATCTGGTGCAGGCCATGCAGCACGTCACGGGTGTCCTGATTGGAACTGGCGATGTCGCTGATGGCGAACAGGGCGCTTTGCAGGCGTTCGGCCTGCGCCAGGCGTTCGAGATCGAGCTTGAGCCGCTCGGTGCGCAGCGCCGCATGACAGCGCAGGCACAACAAGGCGAGCGATTCGCGCCAGGCGGCGTGGTGGGCCGGATCGTCGATGAGCGAGCGATCGCGGCGAACCATCAGCACGGCGCGCGCGTCATCTTCGCTGGCCAGCACGACCGCCTCGTCGCGGTGGCCATTTTCCTGGCTTATCCGGCTGGCCTGATTGCCTCGGGCGATCGCCGCATGCACCAGGCCGATCGCATCGGCATCGAGTGTGCCGCCAGGGAAGATCTGCCAGTTCTGCGGCGATTGATCGAGCCGGTCGCTGCAGACGATGTGCAGGCGCGAGCAGCCCAGGTGATTCTGGAAATGACGGGCAGTGACAGTGCCGATGCCGGCCATGTCGCCCACGCCCAGCAAGGCTTGCGGATACGAATCCGGATCGCGAAACAGTTGCGGGCGGGCCGTCATCTAACCCCTGTCGTCCTTGTCGCCAGTCTGGTTTGGAGTGTAGCAGGCCGATCCGGAGCGACTATCAAACGTCGGGCGTTACGCGATCGCGCCGCGAAATGGCCGGTGCGACAACTTATCGAGGCGGCGATATTTCGAGCCATCTCCTGATGCACCGTCGATGCCGGTGAACCAGGCGGTTCTCGGCTTGTTCAACTGACCTCAGACGTTATCGACAATGCTTGGACCATGGCGCGAGTAATAATGTGATGTGGTTCACAAATTACATTTTGTGTCGCCCCCAATTCGATCAGCCGGCCATCGCTGATCACGGCCACGTGTTCGGCCAATGCCTGCGCGGCTGAAAAATCGTGGGTGATGAACACCAACGCCATTTGCCGCTCGCGCTTGAGTTGTCCGAGCAAGGCCAGGATGTCCGCGCGGTATTGCGCATCCAGCGCCGATACCGCTTCATCGCAGATCAGCAGGTCCGGGTCGGTGGCCAGGGCCCGGGCGATGGCGATGCGTTGTCGCTGGCCGCCGGAGAACTGGTGCGGAAACCGCAGCATTGCCTCCGTGTCCACGCCCACCTGTTCCAGCAGTTCGGCCACGCGCGCACGCCGCTGCTGGCGATCGGCCGGGGTGTGGATGCGCAAAGGCTCGCTAACGATGTCCAGCACGCGCATGCGCGGGTCGAGCGAGGCATAAGGATCCTGAAACACTACGCCGATGCGCCGGCGCAATGCGCGCAACCGGCCGGGCGCGGCGGTCAGCAGATTTTCGCCATCGAGATCGATGCGGCCAATGACGCCGCGCCGCATCAGGCCCAGCAGTGCGCGCCCCAGCGTGCTCTTGCCGCTGCCCGATTCGCCGACGATGGCCAGGCATTGGCCGCGGTGCAATTCCAGATGGATGTTCTCGAGCGCGGGCGTTGGCCGTCTGGGGTAATGCACGCGCAAATCGGTGATCGACAACAGCCGCTCGCCGGGAGGACTGGCGGGATTGATCGGCAACTGCCCGGACGCCAGCAGCTTTCGTGTGTAGGCGTGTCCGGGCTGGGCGAAGACCGTGCCGGTGTCACCGGTTTCCACCAGTTGTCCGCGTTGCAAAATCGCCACGCGCTGGGCGAACCGGCCCACTTGCGGCAGATCGTGGCTGATCAGCAACAACGACAGGCCCAGTTCGCGGCGCAGGCGATCGAGCAGTTCCAGCGCATCCAAAGCCAGGCGCGGGTCGAGCGCCGAGGTGGGTTCGTCGGCGATCAGCAGGCGTGGATTTCCGGCCACCGCCATCGCCATCAACACGCGCTGCCGCTGACCGCCCGAGAGCTGGTGCGGATAGCGTTGGCGCAATTTGTCGGTGGCGGGCAATTGCAGCAGGTCGAACAGATGCCCGGATTCGTGCAGTGCGGCCTTGTTGTCGAGGCCGCGCAGCACACGCAGGCTTTCGAGCAACTGCGCCTGCACCGTTCGCAGCGGATGCAGACTGGCCAAGGCGTCCTGCGGAATCCAGGCGATGCTTCGGCCGCGCAAGGATCGATGCGCCGCCGAGCCCAGCAACATCGTCTGGCCATCGATCTCCAGATGGCCGTTGGCCGAGAGTCCCGGCGGCAGCAAACCCAGCAACGACAGCGCGGTCAGGCTCTTGCCGCTGCCCGATTCGCCGACCAGGCCCAGACATTCGCCGCCCCGCAGTTCCAGCGACAAGGGCCCCAGCAGCGGTGCCGATTGCCGCGCCTGATGCACGCGCAGGTCGCGCAGCAGCAGCCGGTGCTTCATTGCGCCTGACTCCGCACATCCAGCCAATCGCGCAAGGCATCGCCGAGAAACTGGCAACTGGCCAAGGTCGCGACCAGCAATCCGGCCGGAAACAGCAAGGTCCACGGGGCGCTGTCGAGTTCCTGGCTGCCCTCGTACAGCAGCGTGCCCCAACTGGCCGAAGGCTCATCGACGGAGAGGCCAAGAAAACCCAGGAAACTCTCCACCAGGATGGCTTGCGGCAGGATCAGGCCCAGATAGACCAGGGCCAGCGGCAACAGGTTCGGCAACAGATGCCAGCGCAGCAACTGGTCGAAGCGCGCACCGGCGGCGCGTGCTGCCAGCACGAACGGCGCTTCGCGCAGGCGGGCGCTTTCGGCACGCATCACCCGGGCCAGGTCGATCCACACATAGCCGCCGATCGACAGCAGCAGCAACGGCAGCGAGCGGCCGAACAGGCTCAGCAGCAAGATCACGATCAACAGGAAAGGCAACGCCGAAAACACATCCAGCACCCGCACCATCGCGCGCTCGACCCAGCCGCCGGCGAGTCCGGCCGTGGCGCCATAGCCCAGGCCCAATACAAGGGCGATCACGCTCGAAAACAAGCCGATGGTCAAGGACAGCCGGCCGCCAGCCAGCGTGCGCGCGAATACGTCGCGACCGATGGCATCGGTGCCGAACCAGTGTCCGGAATGCGGGGAAGGCGCGGCCGATAGCCAAGCCCAGTCCGGCCGGTGCGCATCGAAGGCCGCCAGCCAGGGACCCAAGGCGCAGACCACGGCGAGGGCGCCCAGAGTGAACAGGCAAACAAGGGCGGTGCGGGGCAGGGGGCGGGAGGCTTTCAGAAAAATTCTTCGGGTAGTGTGAACTGATTCACAAAACGTGTAATGTCTGGGGCGGGGGAGTGGGGGTGGGCTGAAATGGGCCCTTTTTCCGCGAAGCCCATATAACGGTTCAGGGAGTCAATAAAAACACAAGATGTCGCGACTTTCAGTCAAAGCAGCGACTGAAGGTAAGCCTCGTCGGTTTTTCTCTCTGCGTCCACCCATAGCTCAGGAGATAGATCATGCAACACTTCGCAATAGGGGCATTGGCGCTAGTGCTGGCCCTGGTACTCCCGGTAAACGCGCAGGCCACATCGACAACCGGCTCGATGAAGGTCGCCATCGATCAGAAGACCGGCGAACTGCGTCCGGCAAACGCCGCTGAAGAGGTGGAATTGGCCCAGGCAGAAGCGGCCCAGACCGCTGCCAGCAGCCAAAATCAGAAAGCAAGCGCCCAGAAAGGCATCGCCACCGGGAAGTCTGGCCGCACCCGTCCGCAAACCGCCGACCAGGCCTTGGATACGGCCAGAGTTCATGCCAGCGGCACCATCCAAGTGCGTGTGCCGCAAGAGCTCGACAGTGAAGTCGTGGCGCGTCGCGGCGCCAATGGCGAACTGATCATCGAAGAAAGCAACCAGAATGGCCCGGAGGTCGTCAATGAATAAGCTATCTCTTGCCCTGGCGCTTGCCGCCGGCCTGGCTACCTTTGCCGCTCATGCGGGTGAAATCATCCTGGTCAATGAAGACACCGGCACCGGCCTGGGTCTCGACGATCCCCGCCCGGTCACTCCGGTCGGCAACAATCCCGGTAAAACTTTGGGTGAACAGCGCCGTCTGGTCTATCAGTTCGCGGCCTCCAGCTGGGGCTCGATGCTGAAAAGCGATGTACCCGTGTACGTCAGCGCCACCTTCCAGCCGCTCACTTGCACCCCCACCAGCGCGGTGCTGGGTTCGGCCGGCACCAATTTCGTGTTCTCCGATTTCCCCGGCGCACCGCTGCCGGGCACCTGGTATCACTCGGCGCTGGCCGATGCCCTCAGCGGCACGGATCTGGCCGAAGGCGAGGATGTCGATATCGTTTCCCGCTTCAATGGCGATATCGGCGTCAATCCCAACTGCCTGACCGGATCGAACTGGTACTACGGCCTCGATGGCCAGACCCCGGCCGGTTCAATCAACTTCCTGAATGTGGTGATGCACGAGATCGGCCACGGTCTGGGCTTTTCCGCCTTCATGAGCAGTTCCAGCGGTGCGCCGTTCTTCGGCCTGCCCGACGTGTACATGCGCAACGCCTACAACAACACGCTCGGCAAAGGTTTCGCGGCCATGACCAATGCCGAACGCCAGGCGTCGGTGAAAGACACCGGCAACACGGTCTGGACCGGTGCTGCGGTTACGTCGGCGGCGCCCAGCGTCCTGACCAAGGGCGCAGTGCTGCTCAAGGTCACGGCGCCGGCCGGTGTGGTGACTTCGGGTTTCTTCGGAACGGCAAGCTTCGGTGCGCCGGCGACGTCGGCCAACTTCAACAACACCGTGGTGCTCGGCGATGACGGTGTCGGCGCAACGGCCGATGCTTGCGAGCCGCTGGTCAATGGCGCGGCGCTGGCAGGCAAGATCGCCATCGTCGATCGTGGCGTTTGCGGTTTCGCGGTCAAGGCCAAGAACGTCCAGGATGCCGGCGCTGTCGGCGTGATCATCGCCAACAACCAGGCCGGTGGAGCGATTGGTCTGGGCGGCACGGACGCGACGGTGACCATTCCGGCGGTCAGCGTCTCCCAAGCCGATGGTGTGATCATCAAGGCGGCGCTGCCGGCCACGGTGGCGATCATCACCGACCTGACCCGCCTGCAAGGTGCTGACAGCGGCAATCACGCGCAGTTGTACACACCGGCCACGGTGGCACCGGGTTCGACCTTCTCGCACTTCGACACGGCGCTTGCTCCCAATGCCCTGATGGAGCCATTCATCACCGATAGCCTGCGTGCCAACGTCAATGTCGATCTGACGCCCGCACAGTTGCATGACATCGGCTGGAATCTGCAGAACACCGCCAAGATCGAAAATTGCGACACTACGGTCAATGCGGTGACTCCGACCGGCGTGGCGATTGGCGCCAGCATTGCAGGTACGCATGCGGTCTGCTCGCTGACTTCCAAGAACCACGGTCAATATCAAGTGTGTCTGCTCGATTACGCGAAGAGCCTGCTGCAAAACGGCCTGATCACCAGCGCACAATTTGGCAAGACGGTTTCCTGCGCCGCCAAGTCTTCGGGCGGAAACTAAGCTCTATCCAACAGCCCGGCCATGGCCGGGCTGTTGTGCTGCTCAAGGCGTATCATGGGGCGCGGCGCAATGCCGCGCCTTTTTTTGACCCGGAAGTCATGGCCTTTCCTCTGTCCCGCCCCCGGCGCATGCGCCGCGACGATTTCTCCCGCCGTTTGATGCGCGAAACGGTGCTCACCACCAACGATTTGATCCTGCCGGTGTTCATCCATGAACGCGCCGGCCGCGTGCCGGTCGCTTCCATGCCGGGCGTGGAGCGCCTGTCCATTGACGAACTGCTGCGCGTGGCCGAACAGGCCGTGGCGCTGAAGATCCCCGCCATCACGCTGTTTCCGGTGACCGACCCGGAAGCCAAATCGCTCGATGGCCGTGCCGCCTGGGATCCCAACGGTTTGGCGCAGCGCGCCATCGCCGCATTGAAAAAACATTTTCCCGATCTGGGCGTGATCACCGATGTCGCGCTCGATCCCTACACCACGCACGGACAGGACGGCCTGATCGACGACAGCGGCTATGTGGTCAACGACGAGACCGTCTCCGCCCTGGTCGCGCAGGCGCTTTCGCATGCCGAGGCCGGCGCTGACGTGGTCGCGCCCAGCGACATGATGGATGGCCGCATCGGCGCCATTCGCGAGGCGCTCGAGGATCAAGGCCACATCAACACGCGAATCCTGGCCTATTCGGCCAAATACGCTTCCAGTTTCTACGGGCCGTTCCGCGATGCGGTCGGCTCGGCCGGCAATCTCGGCAAGGGCAACAAGTACACCTACCAGATGGACCCGGGCAATGCCGATGAAGCCCTGCGCGAGGTGGCGCTGGATCTGGAAGAAGGCGCCGACATGGTGATGGTCAAACCGGGCATGCCTTATCTGGACATCGTGCGCCGGGTCAAGGATCAGTTCGGTGCGCCGACGTTCGTTTATCAAGTCAGCGGCGAATACGCGATGCTCAAGGCGGCGGCGATCAACGGCTGGCTCGATGAGCGCAGTTGCGTGCTCGAGGCCCTGACCGGCATCAAGCGTGCCGGCGCCGATGGCATCCTGACCTATTTCGCACTCGACGCCGCCCGCTGGTTGCACGAAGCTTGACCAAATCAGGAGTGATCGGAATCGCGACCGACAAGGTCGATTTCGTGACCGCTCTTCGCGAATTTTGCCGCTGTTACATATAGAAGTCCTGATTCATCTCCGTTCGTGGCGAGCCTGCCGAACCACGAATGGAGACGTCACACAACTTGCTGATCCATCAAGGCCCTTCGACGCGCTCAGAGCGAACGGGTGAAATGAATTCAGAGTTTGCATAGGTACTCTCCTCTTTCGGAATCCGGCCATGACCTCGACTCCTCCGCGTTTTGCCGTCTTCGGACATCCTGTCGTTCACTCGCTGTCGCCGCGCCTGCACAGTGCTTTCGGCAAGCAGACCGGTATCGATTTGCGCTATGAGGCCATCGATGTCGAACCCGAAGCCTTCGCCGAAGCAGTGGCGCAGTTCGCCGCATCGGGTGGACGCGGCGCCAACATCACCTTGCCGCACAAGCAGGCGGCGCTGGCGCTGTGCGAAACACTCAGCGACCGCGCCTTTCGTGCCGGCGCGGTGAACACGCTGATCCGCACCGCGACCGGCTGGAAGGGCGACAACACCGATGGCGTTGGCCTGGTGCGCGATCTCACCGACCGGCACTCGCTCGATCTGCGTGGCCGCCGCACCTTGCTGCTCGGTGCCGGCGGTGCAGCACACGGGGTCGCTCCGGCCTTACTCGATGCCGGTATCGGCGATCTGTTCATCGTCAATCGCAGCCCGGCAAAAGCCGACGCGCTGGCCGACAAACTCGGCGAGCCCGGCCGCGTGCACTCGCGCTACTGGGCGGATCTGGCCACGCTCGGCGCTTTCGATTTCATCATCAACGCCACCTCGGCCGGGCGCGAGGCCAAGTCGATGGCCTTGCCGGTGGCAATCGCCGCACCGCGCTCGTTGGCGGTGGATCTGAGTTACGGCGAGGCGGCGATCGCCTTCCTCGCCTGGGCCCGCAGCGCCGGCTGCGCGCAGGCCATCGATGGCCTCGGCATGCTGGTGGAGCAGGCGGCGGAGAGTTTTCTGGATTGGCACGGAGTACGGCCGGAGACCGATGCCGTCTATGCGCAAATGCTGTCTCGGTCGGTCGCCTTGAGCACCGGAGATTGATCATGGCCATTTCCGCGCAACGCATCTACATCGTCGCGACCGCCGCAAGCTGGCGCGTCGTGCAAGAACGCGGCGAATTGCGTACACCCGCGTTCGAGACCGAAGGATTCATCCATGCCGCCACGGCCGAACAAGTGCCCGGCGTGCTGGCGCGCCATTTCGCCGGGCAGGAGGATTTGCTGCTGCTGGAAATCGACCCGTTGGTGATCGCCGATTTCCTGCGCTACGAATTGAGCCCCGTCAGCGGCGATACCTATCCGCACATCTACGCGCCCGTGCCAGTGTCGGCGGTGCTCTCGGTGCAGCCGATCGCCGCGGACCGATGAATTGCCGCGAGCACTGCGGCGCCTGCTGCATCGCGCCGTCGATTTCCTCGCCCATTCCCGGCATGCCGCAGGGCAAACCCGCGGGAGTGCGTTGCATCCAGCTCACGATCGATAACCGTTGCGCGATTTTCGGGATGCCCGAACGTCCTGCCGTGTGTTCGAGCCTGCGGCCGGATATCGCGATGTGCGGTAGCGACCGAGAGGACGCGCTGGCGTATTTGAATGAGATGGAGCGGGCGACCCGGACTGCCGGATAGATCGCGATCGCGAACGTAATCGGCGCGCAACGAAACGACGTTGCCACTCACTCAGGAATGACGAACCTGACCCTCGCCCTCGACGATGAATTTTTCCGTCGTCAGTGACGTCAAACCCATCGGGCCGTAGGCATGCAGCTTGGTGGTAGCGATGCCGATCTCGGCGCCCAAACCGAGGCACGATCCGTCGTTGAAACGCGAGGAGGCATTGACCATCACCGCGCTGGCATCGACTTCGCGCAGGAAGCGTTGCGTGGCCTCGGTATTCTCGCTGGCGATCACTTCGGTGTGGTGCGAACCGAAGCGCGCGATGTGCGCGATGGCCTGATCGAGATCGCCGACGATTTTCACCGACAGGATCAAGTCGAGGAATTCCGTTGCGAAATCCTCGTCCGTCGCCGCGATGGCTTCCGGCAATAGCGCGCACGTCTGCGCGCAGCCGCGCAGTTCGACATTCTTCTCGCGCAGGCGCAGGGCGGCGCGTGGCAGGAACCGCGCCGCGACCTTGCCGTGGACAAGCAATGTTTCCAATGCGTTGCAGACACCGGGTCGGCTGGTTTTTCCATCGATCAGAAGATCGATCGCCCGTTCCAGATCGGCGTGTTCGTCCACGTACAGATGACACACGCCCTTGTAGTGCTGGATGACCGGGATGCGACTGTTGGCCGCGACAAAACGGATCAAGCCTTCATTGCCGCGCGGAATCACCAGATCGATCAGATCATCCAGGCTCAGCAATTCCAGCATCGCCTCGCGTTCGGTGGTCGGCATCAGGGTGATCGCGGCGGTAGGCAATCCTTCGCTGGACAGCGCCGCGTGTAGCGCCTGGGCAATTGCCTGATTGGAATTGAAAGCTTCGGAACCACCGCGCAGCACCACCGCGTTGCCGGATTTCAGGCACAAGGCAGCGGCTTCGGCAGTGACGTTGGGGCGCGCTTCGTAAATCATCGCGATGACCCCGAGCGGCACGCGCATTTTTGAAACGCGCAGACCGTTGGGACGGACGATCGCATCGCGGCGTTCACCGACCGGATCTGGCAGCGCGATAATCTCGCGCAATGCATCGGCCATGCCTTGCAAACGTTCGGGCGTGAGCAGCAGGCGATCGAGCATGGCAGCGGAAACATTCTTCTCGCGCGCGCCGGCCATGTCGCGCGCATTGGCCGCAAGAATCGCCGAACCATGAGCGAGCAGAGCCTCGGCCATGGTAGCGAGCGCCCGATTCTTAGTGGCGCTGTCGAGCACGGCCAGTTGGTGGCTGGCGGCGCGCGTGGCGGCAATCAACGAGCGAAGCGGAGTCATCATTTCTGCTGAAGTGCTGTTTGCTGGATGAAATCGTTGCGGAGCCGGCGAAGGAAAACGAATTTCGCTCGCGAAAGAAGCGATGCGCTTTTCGCCAAATCGCAAGACGAGCGAAAACTTTTCACAGCAACACCAGATCGTCGCGATGGATCACTGTGTCGGCGTAGCAATAGCCGAGCAGGCCGATGATCTCCGTGGATTTGTGGCCCTTGATACGGGCCAGATCGTTCGCGCCGTACTGGCAGATGCCTTTGCCGAGCACACGCTCGCCGTGCTGGATGGTCACCGCGTCGCCGTGCCCGAAATGGCCTTGCAGCTCGACGATGCCCGAAGGCAGCAACGAAGCGCCGTTTTGCGTGAGTGCATGCGCCGCACCGGCATCGACGAACACCGTGCCGGCGCTGGGCAGCGCGTGCAGCATCCAGTGTTGTTTCGCGGTGAGCGCGCTTTCGGTTCGCCGGAACAAGGTGCCCTGCAATTGCCCGTGCGCCAGCGCTTCGAGCACCTCGGGTTTGCGGCCGTTGACGATGACGGTGTGGATGCCGCGCGCGGTGGCTTTCTCGGCGGCCTGGATCTTGGTGCGCATGCCGCCGGTACCGACGCTCGTGCCCGCGCCGCCGGCCAGGGTGTGGATCGCCGCGTCGATGTGTGGCACGTCCTCAATCAACACAGCATCGGCATGCAGGCGCGGGTCGGCCGAGTACAGTCCATCGACATCGCTGACGATGATCAACAAATCCGCATCCGCGAGCACCGCCACGTGCGCGGCGAGATTGTCGTTGTCGCCGAGCTTGAGTTCATCGACGGCGACCGAGTCGTTTTCATTGACCACCGGCAAGGCGTTCAGGGCCAGCAGTTCGCGCAAAGTATTGCGCGCGTTGACGTAGCGTTTGCGGTTTTTCAGGTCGTCGTGGCTCAGCAGCAACTGCGCCACCGGCTCATCGAAAAAACGCGCCCAGAAACTCATCAATCGCGCCTGGCCAATCGCGGCCAGCGCCTGCTTGGCCGGCAAGGTGGCGGCACCGGCAATGCGCTCGCGCAGCGCGGCGCGGCCGGCGGCGACGGCACCGGAAGACACCAGCACGACTTCGCGTCCCTGCGCCCGACTGGCCTGCACGAAACGCGCCAACGGCAACAGATGCGCCGTGCTCAGCGCTAGGCCGCCCGGGGCAATCAAATTGCTGCCGATCTTGACGACAGCGCGGTCCCAACTCGGAAGCTGCACGGTAGGGCTCGACAGTGGAAGTAGCCTTGAGGGTAAACGCTTTTTCGCGCGAGCGCCTACAGGTACTTTTCCTTCAGGCGCAGGTAGTGCTGCGCCGAGTAGTAGAGCTGTTCGATTTCTTTCTCGTTGAGCTTGCGCACGCATCGGGCCGGGTTGCCGAGCCACAGTTCGCCGCTGCCCACGGTCTTGCCGGGAGAGACCACTGCGCCGGCGCCGACGAAGCCGTGTTTTTTCACCACCGCGCCATCGAGCACGATGCTGCCCATGCCGATCAGGCAGGCGTCCTCGATCACGCAGGCGTGGACGATGGCGCCGTGGCCGATGGTCACGTCATCGCCGATCACCGTGGCAAAGCCGCCGGGCTTGCCGTAAGGGCCGTCGTGGGTGACGTGGACGATGCTGCCGTCCTGGATGTTGGTGCGCGCGCCGATGCGGATGTAGTTCACGTCGCCGCGCACCACGGTACCGGGCCAGATCGAGACGTCATCGCCGAGCACGACGTTGCCGATCACGGTGGCAGCCGGGTCCACGTAAACGCGTTGGCCGAGGGTGGGCAGGATGTTTTCAAAGGGTCGGATATTCATGGCGCGATTGTAAGGGCCTTTGCCTCGCCATGTCGGCACCGCGTTAGACTTCGCCCATGGATACCGACACCCTCGCCTCGCTCAAGCCCGCCTTCGACCGCCTGCGCGCGGCGCAATTGGCGCACATCCCCACCGGCGAGCAACGCCGGGACGCGCTCGAACGCCTCGGCCGGGCGGTGCGCCGTTATCGCGAGGAACTGGTCGAAGCCTGCTCGGCCGATTTCGGCCGCCGCTCGGAACTGGAAACGCTCGGCGCCGATGTGCTGGTGACGCTCGACGAGATCAAGCATGCGACCCGGCATCTGCGCCGCTGGATGCGTCCGACCCGGCGCCCGATCAATCTCACTTTCAAGCCCGCGCGCGGCGAATTGCGTTACGCGCCGCTGGGCGTGGTCGGCATCGTGGCGCCGTGGAACTACCCGTTCCAGCTCGCCATCATTCCGCTGGTCAATGCGCTGGCGGCCGGCAATCGGGCGATGATCAAGCCTTCCGAGTTCACGCCCCGGGTCAGCGATTTGATCGCCCGGATGCTGGGCGAGATTTTTTCCGCCGATGAAGTGGTGGTGGTCCAGGGCGATGCCAGCGTCGGCGCGGCCTTCACGCAACTGCCATTCGATCATCTGCTGTTCACCGGCTCCACCGCGGTCGGCCGTCATGTCATGGCTGCGGCCGCGCCCAATCTCACGCCGGTGACGCTGGAGCTGGGCGGCAAATCGCCGGTGCTGATCGCGCCCGATTATCCGATCGAGCACGCCGCCGACCGCGTGGCTTTCGGCAAGTGCTTCAACGGCGGGCAGACCTGCGTGGCGCCCGATTACGTGCTGGTGCCGCGCGACAAACGCGATGCCTTCGTGGCCGCGTACCTGGCCAGCGTCAAACGCCGCTACCCGACACTCGCGGACAATCCCGACTACACCGCCATCGTCAACACACAGCAGGCCAACCGCCTGCGCGAGTGGCTGGCCGATGCCAGGCAGCGCGGCGTGGCGGTGGTCGAACACGCGCCGGCCGGCGAAACTGTACCGAAGGGCCTGGAGATCATTCCGCCCACCGTGCTGCTCGATCCGCCCGATGACACGCGCGTGATGCAGCAGGAAATCTTCGGTCCGCTGCTGCCGGTAAAAAGCTACGACTCGCACGACAAAGCCATCGAATACATCCGCGGCCGCGACAAGCCGCTCGCGTTTTATCCGTTCGATCACGACAGGGCACGGCTGGATCGGACGTTGGACCTCGTCAGCGCCGGCAGTGTCTGCGTCAACGATGTGATCATCCAGTTCGGCCAGGACGAGTTGCCGATCGGTGGCGTCGGCGCCAGCGGCATGGGCCACTACCACGGGCATGCGGGTTTTCTGACTTTCAGCAAGGCGATGCCGGTGATGTACCAGTCGCGCCTGAACGGCATGAAGTTGTTCGATGCGCCGTACAGCGATTTCGCCAAGCGCGTGGTGGCCTGGCTGGCGCGCTGAGATCAAGAGCCGATCAAGGACCGATCAACGGTGGGTCGGCGCGCAAGGCATCGCGCGAGAGTTCCAGGCGGCGCAAGGTGTACTGATAACCCAGGTAGATCGCGTGCTGGAACTGTTGCCAGGTCAGCAGTTCCACGCCTTCGAGGGTGGGCTTGAGCAACCAGCGCACTTGCCGGCGCCGCGATTGCGCGGTCGCGGCGGAATTGACCATGCCCGCACGCAGCAATATCTGCGCCAGGCGCGGGTGGCAGCGTTGCCCGAACACTTCCGGCAGCAGTTGCCACCAGGGCGGCAATTGGGTTTCTTCCAGCGTCGTTTCCAAGCGGTAGTTGCCGCCCACGTCCACAGCGATGATCTGGCCGGCCAGGCGCTTGCGCATCTGCGCCACCGGCAGGTTGTCGATCACTCCACCATCGACCAGCACGCGGCCGGCGCTGAGCACCGGCGGCAGCAAACCGGGAATCGCGCTGGAGGCGCGTAGCGCCGGCCACAACATGCCGGTTTCGTGGGTTTCCAGCACGCCCTCGGTGAGATCGCTCGACACGCAAAAAAACGGCAGCGGCAAATCCTCGATATCGCGCTCGCCGAAGGCGCGGTGCAGCAGGCATGAGACCTTGCTCCCGGCGCGCAATGACACCAGCGGCAAGGTCCAGTCCGACAGCGGATTGGTATCGACGAAACTTTGCCGATACACCTCGAGCATTTGTTCATGCGACCAATCGGCGGCGATCCCGGCACCGATGATGGCGCCGATGCTCACTCCGCCGACGTAATCGACGGCGATGCCCGACTCACGCAATGCGCGCAATACACCGATGTGCGCGAAACCGCGCGCGCCGCCGCCGGAAAGCACCAGCCCGATGGCGCGGCCTTGTAGATGGCGGGCCAGGCGCGCGAGGTCTTTTTCATCGCGCAAGTGATGATGCGATTGCGCTGCCGGGTAAGCCGCGCGCCAGGCGCGCGTGCTGCCTTCGAGCGGATCGCCGGTCTGCGTCAGCAGCAGGAATTGCGCCTGGTGCGGGTTGGGTTCGGGCGCTTGCGGTAGCCAGGCCGGATCGGGCGTGCTCCGGCCGTCGCCAAGCAGCAGCACGCAATCGCTCTGGCGTTGGCACAGGTAGTTCCAGACTGGGTCGTGATTGCCGACATAAATCAGGTGCGAGCTACGCGCCTCGCGTGCGCTGAACCAGCCCGGATCGCGATCGTGCCCCTGCTCGCGGGTAATCACTGCCGCCAGCGGGTCGGCGCCCAAAGCCACCGCCAGGCGTTGCGCGAAATCCAGTGCATCGATGTCCGGCAGCGTCGCCAACAGCGCGAAGCACCGGGGCAGGGTCGCATTGCCCGGCCGCGCGCTGGTCCGGCGCAATGCGATACGCGCCATGCTGAGCATCGCCGCCGGGTGCAGGGAGATCAGTCGGTCGAAATCCGCGCGTGGCAGGCGCAACACTTCACTATCGCGCATGGCATAGACACTGGCCGCGCGCGGCTCGCGCGCGATCAGGCCGGCCTCGCCGACCGATTCGCCGGGCGCGATGCAGCCCAGCCATCGCACCGACCCGTCCTCGCGCGTCCGCGTGGCGGCCAGCCGGCCGAGCAGCAGCACATAAAGCGCATCCGATTCATCGCCTTGCTCGAACAGCCGGGCGCCGCCGGGCAGGGCCAGCCACTGCATGGCATCGGCCAGGTCCATCAGGCTCTTGGCGTCGAGGCCAGCGAACAGCGGCTGCCGGGCCAGGCGGGTGAGCAGTTCGCGACGAATTTCGTGTTCGGTTGAACGCATCGTCATTCCCTCGTCCGTTACGATCGAGCCCCGCTCTTGCAATAGCGGCGCCCGGGCACCACTTCTCAAGCATGAACAATACCGCCAACCCCCTGCTTGCCGACACTGAATTGCCGGCGTTTTCCCACATCGCGCCCGACCAGGTCGTTCCGGCCATCGATGCGGTGCTGGCCGATTACCAGACGCAAATCGAACATCTGACCGCCGACCCCGGCGCTGGAGATTTCGATGCGGTGCTCGCCCCGCTCGAACGCATGGAAGAAAAACTCGGCCGCGCCTTCGCGCCGGTCACGCATTTGCATGGCGTGAACGATTCGCCCGAACTGCGCGAGGCCTATTCGGCGGCATTGGAAAAAATCACCGAGCACAACACCGCGCTCGGCCAGAATCGCGATTTGTACGCAGTGGTCAAGGCGCTGCGCGAATCGAGCGGTTTTGCCTCGCTCGATCGTGCAAAGCAAAGTTTGGTCGAAGACCGCCTGCTCGGTTTTCGTTTGAGTGGTGTGGCCTTGCAGGAACCGGAGCGTTCGCGCTTTGGCGACATCCAGAACCAATTGAGCCGGCTCGAAACGCAATTCGAAGAAGCGGTGCTCGATGCCACCGATGCCTGGACCCGACCGATCAGCGCGAATGAACTTACCGGCCTGCCCGATTCGGCACGCGCGCTGCTCGCGCATGCGGCCGCCGACAAACAGCAAAGCGGTTGGCTGGCGACTTTGAAAGGCCCGGTGGTGCAGGCGATCCTGACCTTCGCCGACGACCGCGCCCTGCGCGAAACCGTTTACACCGCCTATAACACACGCGCTTCCGACCAAGGGCCGGGTGCGGGTGCACACGACAATTCCGGACGTATCGGGCAAATCCTCGCGTTGCGTCACGAAGCCGCGCGCCTGCTCGGCTTCGACTCGAAAGCGCATCTATCGCTGATCGACAAAATGGCCGGCACGCCCGAGCGCGTGCTCGGGTTCCTGCGTGATCTGGCCGCCAAGGCAAAACCCGTGGCCGAACGCGAACTGGCGCAGTTGCGCAGCTTCGCCGCCGATGAACTCGGCATCGCCGACCTGCAGCCGTGGGACGTGGCCTACGCCAGCGAAAAATTGCGTCAGCGGCAATTCGATTTTTCCGAAGAAGACATCAAGCCGTATTTCCCGCTTCCGCAGGTGATGGCCGGATTGTTCGCGCTCACCGAGCGCGTGTTCGGCGTGCGTCTGGTCGAGCGCACAGGCGTGGATGTGTGGCATCGCGACGTGCAGTTTTTCGATGTGCTCGATGCCGATGGTAGCGTGCGCGCCGGCGTGTATCTGGATCACTACGCGCGCAGCGGCAAACGCGGCGGCGCCTGGATGGATGTGTGCCGCGCGCCCTTGGACGATGGCATCGCATCGCGCAAACCAGTGGCCTTTCTCACCTGCAATTTCTCGCCGCCCAGCGAGGGCAATCCTTCATTGCTCACGCACGATGAAGTATTGACCTTGTTTCATGAATTCGGACACGGGCTGCATCACCTGCTCACCGAAGTACGCTGGCCCAGTGTCGGCGGCATCAGCGGCGTGGAGTGGGACGCAGTGGAGTTGCCCAGCCAGTTCATGGAGAACTTCGGCTGGCAGCCCGAGGCGCTGGCGATCTTCGCCAGGCATTACCAGACCGGCGCGCCCTTGCCCGAGGATTTGTTCGCCAAGATGCAGGCCGCGCGGTATTTCCATGCGGGTTTGTTCCTGATGCGGCAATTGGAATTCGCGCTGTACGATTTTCGCCTGCACATGGAATTCGACCCGGAGCTCGGGCCGCGCACACTGGAACTGCTCGACGCCGTGCGCAGCGAAGTGGCGGTGATAATGCCGCCGATCTGGCATCGTTTCCCGCATGCCTTCACGCACATCTTCAGCGGCGGCTACGCGGCCGGTTACTACAGCTATCTGTGGGCCGAAGTGCTCAGCGCCGACGCCTTCGCCGCCTTCGAGGAAACCGGCATCTTCAACCCCGACACCGGCACCCGCTACCGCCGCGAAATCCTCGCCGTCGGCGGCTCACGACCTGCGCTGGAAAGTTTCATCGCCTTCCGCGGCAGAGAGCCGCAGCCGGATGCGTTGCTAAGGAGTTATGGGTTGGTGCAGTAGCGTTGTATTTGTCCGTGGCGTTGTTATGTTGTTGGTGCAACAACTGCCAAGATCACGGCAAGTCCGTGATTGTTGATCAACAGGCTTGTGCGACGGCTGGGATCATGACTTACCACGAAAGCCGATGGGTGTTGCTGCGTTCAATCCAGCTTCGGGTCTAATACATGGCCTTGCGATCTTCCCTCTAATCTACTCTCTGATGCCTGCATTCCACTTTTAGAGCAATTGGTCCTAAATACAAGAGGACTCCAATGTACGGGATCATCCAAGTCACTGCGAGAAAGCGACGGAAGCTTGAAATACGCTCCCGATTCATGACAACGATCCACGTAACTGCAAACATGAGGTAGAGTCCCGATACCAGCACAAAGCCTAACAGGCTGGCAATTGCATACTCTAGCCACAGAGGTATAGCCGGAAAGAAAGTACTGATAACAAAAGCAAGCGAAAAGCCACTTAGCGCTGCACCAGCCGATACGATGGCTACGCGACCCAGCATAGGATATGTTTTAACTATGTATGTCTGTGCATGCATGTATGCCCCCTCTTGGGGGTTCCAGAACAGCAGAAATCGAATTATTGTTTTCCCCTGGCTCCTGCTGTGTCGCTTCTGCGCAGCGTAGTATTGACAGCACGAAATTGCTTGCAGAGAAGCACCACATGATCTTCATAATAATGGAATAGACATGACCAAGTCATTGATGACGAACCAGCAGCAAAAGTATCTTTCCGAGTTGGAAGCTATCGCTGACCGGCTGGAAAATGGCGAATTATCAGAGTCCCAGGCCAAGATTGAAGGCGACCGCGTGGTCGCAGAAATGCAGCGGCAGATAGTGGAAGGCGTTAAGACGTCGATGGAAGTGCGTGCCAAAGCTCGTCGCAGAACCGCAATGATATTTACAGTGGCGTTACTGTTGGTCTTGGCTGTGTTGCAGAGCTATCGCAACTTTCTGTAAATCAACAAGAACAGCGGTCAGAGTGAGGCGGCCCAATCACCGCCGCAAAATGTCGTCTTTTCCTTCCATCACGAAGGCACAATGCACTCACCTCGGCTTGTTAGACCTACCCAACTCGACCCAACGCAATGGCCGACCCCGTGAACGGCAACACCAGGTTGTATCCCCGCGGCGGCGGAACGACTGGCGTAACCGCGGCGGCGCCGAACTGGGTGACGCCTTGCCCGAGGTGGTGAGCGAGGTCGTGGCGGCCGCCGCCGAATTCGAACGGTGTACTGGCGATCAGGCGCGCGGAGAACACGTTGTTACCCATCAGCGGCTCAGTCGTCGCGCCCGTGGTGGCGGCGATCGTCGTGCCCACCACCAGACTGGTGCGTCGGAAGGTGGCGATGCGCTCGCCCTGCGCGAACGAAGCAGGATCGTTGAAGTTGCCCGCCGGCCGCCGCTGTAGGTACAGCGAGAATTCGCCGATCGGATCGATCGCGATCGACAGTGCGCCATTGTCGATGTCATGCGCCTTGAACGGCGTTGCGGCAAACGTGAAATGCGCGGTCGTCTCCCCGCGTTTGCCGTCGAACAGCGGCACGTTGAACATGGGCAGGTGCAGGAAATAGCCGTAATCGGCCAGCTTGCCATCGTTGGCGCGATAGAACCGGCCGGTGGCATACCAGGCAAGTTCGGCAGGAAGCAGAGTAGTCATGGAGTTCGATCCTTCGATTGGTAGTTGTTCGATGATGTGCGTGCGAAATACAAAGGTTACCGAAGAACAGGCCGAAGAACAGGGATCAGAGTGAGCCATCCCTGGTTTCGGACATCACAATGTGAGGGCATCTTCGAGAGCGGTGTCCGATGGTCAAGCGTCGGATTTATCGCCGAGTTCAAGCGCGAAGCCGTGCGGTTTCTATAAACCACCCACGGATACGGCTGCCGGGCCATTCTCATTCTTCGGGAATGAGTAATCCTCTTCTCCAATCGCCGCCAAGGAATCAGCTATCCATCCGTTCCAAAAAACACTTCCCGGCGGGCTTTGTGCTTCTTGTTTTCAAACTCGGCCTCGGCGAAAGCCCGTTGGCTCAAAACGCAATCCTCTGGCGGGCGGACACAAATTATTGCGCAATGCGGGGGTTGTTCAGAGCTTCATCAGGATTTGGGCGCGGCATCATCCGGTTTTTCCGCACGGTGACCACCGGCGATCGGCAACTGCCAGCCGCGCCGCACCGCCAGCATGCGCAGGACGAAGCAGAATACGGCCCCGGCGATCATCGTTGCTGCGGACGGCAGCCCCAGCGTGGCGCCGATGACGACCACTCCCGCACCGGCCAGCGCGGCAACCGCATACAGGTCGGCGCGCAACACCATCGGCACGTCGGCTAGCAACAGATCACGCATCATGCCGCCACCGATGCCGGTAAGCATGCCCAGCAGCGCCGCCATGACCGGGTTCAGTCCGAACGCAAGTGCTTTCTGCGCGCCGGCGACCGCGAACAGCGCGAGGCCGGCCGCGTCGAACATGCGCACTGGGTTTTGCAGTCGCTCGATCAGCGGAGCCCACCAGAACGTAATCACGCCTGCGCACAACGAGGCGGCGAGATAGCGCCAGTCCCTGATCGCCGCCGGCGGCACAGCACCGATCAGCAGGTCGCGCACGATGCCGCCGGAATTGGCCGCGGCGAACGACAGTACGAGCACACCGAACAGATCGAGTCGGCGTCGCGTCGCAGCAGTCGCGCCGCTGAGCGCGAACACGAAGGTGCCGATCAGGTCGGGGATCAACAGCAGATTCGTCGTCGGCATGTAGATATCCCTGTGCAGACAACACACTGTACCGTCAGGCCGGTGATCCGTCGCGTGTCGGCAAAACGCAAGCCGGCAGACCAGAGCGCCGGAATCGCTCCGCTCTGCAACAACAAGCTACTTCGCAGACAGCCATGCGAGCGTGGCGACGACTAGGCATTCGACGCCGGTGCGCAGGGTTGGCTGGATGACCGGCGCGAATCGCGGGTTGTGGTTGGTCGGCAAATCATTGAGCCTGCCCGCCGCCTGCGCCTTCGAGTAGATCTCCGCATCGGTGCCACCGACGAACCAGAACACCGATGGGACTTTCCATTGCGCACCGAAGCAGCCGAAATCCTCGCTCGCCGATGTCGGCAGGGTTTTCTCGACGCGCGCCTCCTGGAAATACTGACGGAATGCATCGCCGACTTTCTGGTTCGCATCGGCATCGTTGACGACCAGCGCGTAATGGTCCAGTGGCGTGATCTCCGGCGCTCTGGGCGCACCCGACGCTGCCGCCTCGGCGTTGACGATGCGCGTGATCGCGGCAAGCACGCGCTGGCGCACGCCCTCATCGAAGGTGCGCACGTTGAGCTTGATCAATGCCTCGTCGGGGATCACGTTCTCCTTGGTGCCGGCCTGCAGCGCGCCGATCGTGACCACGGCGGCTTCGGTCGCGGCGAGCTCGCGCGACACGATCGTCTGCAAGCGCAACACGGTCACCGCGGCCATCACCACCGGGTCGATGCTCGCCTGCGGCATCGAGCCGTGCGCACCACGGCCGAACAGACGGATCTGCAGACTATCGCCGGCCGAGGTGATCACACCGGCACGGCCGCTGATCGTGCCGGCCGGGCCGACCATCACATGCTGGCCGAGTACGACATCGGGTTTCGGGAAGCGCTGGAACAGGCCGTCGTCGATCATCGCTTGCGCGCCGGTGCCGGTTTCCTCGGCTGGCTGGAACACCGCCATCACGGTGCCGCGCCAGTGCTCGCGCGCCTGCGCGAGCAGGGTGGTCGCGCCGACCAGCCAGGTCACGTGCATATCGTGGCCGCAAGCATGCATCACCGGCACCGTGTGGCCATCCTTGTCCTTCGCAGTGATCTTGCTCGCATAAGGCAGACCGGTCGCCTCCGCGACTGGCAACGCATCCATGTCGGCGCGCAGCATCACGGTCGGTCCATCGCCGTTGCGCAGCAGGCCGACCACGCCGGTGTTCCCGACGCCGGTCGTTACCTCGAACCCGGCTTGGCGCAGATGGGCTGCGGCGATGGCGGCCGTGCGCGTCTCCTGCATCGACAATTCCGGATTGGCATGAATGTCGGTGTATAGCGCTTCGAGATCCGGCAACAGGCTCTGCAGATTCGCGGACCACTGATCGGAAGCACTCACGCTTTTCGTGTTCATGCGACCCTCCCTGCATAGACGTGGCAGGACAGTCGAGTCACTCTTCGCGCATGCAGCCGGGGCATGTGCAAAAAAGGCGACTGGCGACGCCACTGTCCGCCGAAGCTGGAGGCACTGCAAGCCCATGCGTTCATTCGATCGTGAACGTCACGCGAGGCGTTGATCACGCTGGAGGATTTGCGCGCGAAGGGGTTCGATGGTCTGTCAGAAATTCATGCCGGGAAGGAACCGGAGCGCTCTGCGAATCCGGTGCAGCGATCAGTCGCAAATGATGTAACGCGAAGCAGGCAATAGTTGCAAGCCAATGGCCCTGCCTAAACAAAAAACTCCCGAAATGCCGCAATCGTTTGCGCCAGCCCCGCATCATCCACATCCAGATGCAGCACCAGGCGAATGTTCGGGCTGCGTACGGCCAGGCGGATGCCGCGTGCTTGCATGTGCGCATCGAGCGCGGCGAGGCGGTCGGCAGGCACGGTGATGAACACCATGTTGGTGTATGGGCCGGTTACTTGCAGTCCGGGGAGTTCACGCAACGCAGCGGCCAGTTGTTGCGCGCGGCGATGGTCGTCGGCCAGTCGCGCGACATTGTGATCGAGCGCGTAGTTGGCCATCGCCGCCAGGATGCCCGCTTGCCGCCAGCCGCCGCCGAGCACTTTGCGCCAGCGCCGGGCCTTGTCGATCAATTCGCGCGAGCCCAGCAGCATCGAACCGACCGGCGCGCCGAGGCTTTTGGAAAAACATACCGAAACGCTATCGAAGTGCCGGGTGATCTCGCGCGCTGGCACGCCATCGGCGATGGCGGCGTTGTGCAGGCGCGCACCATCGAGATGAAAGCCCAGGCCATGCTTGCGCGCCAATGCGCCGGCTTCGGCCAGGTAAGCGCGCGGCAACACGCGGCCGCTCCAGGTATTTTCCAGCGCGAGCAGACGCGTGCGCGCGAAATGCGGATCGCCGAGCGGCTTGATTTGCTTTGCGATCGATTCCAGCGGCAGTGTGCCATCGGCGTCCTGCACGATCGGCTGCGGCTGGATCGAACCGAGCACGGCCGCGCCACCGCCTTCGAATTTGTAGGTGTGCGCTTCGCCGCCGACCAGGTATTCGTCGCCGCGTTCGCAGTGCGCCATCAGCGCCAGCAGATTGCTTTGCGTGCCGCTGCTGACGAACAGCCCGGCGGCGAAGCCCAGCTCATTGGCTAGCCGTTCCTGCAGCGCATTGACGGTGGGGTCTTCGCCATAGACATCGTCACCGACGGCGACATGGGCGGCGGCGGCGCGCATGGCCGCGCTGGGTTGGGTGACGGTGTCGCTGCGCAAGTCGATCAAGTTCATGCTCGTTTCCAACTCGGTTCCAGAAAAATTTCAGGTCATGCGGCGCAGTGTATCGTCGCGGCGCACGTAGTGATGATAGAGCGCCGCCGCGATATGCAAACCGATCACCCAGTAGAAGATCTCGCCGATCTCGCCGTGCAAGTCTTCCAGCGTGTGCGCCAGCGCTTTGTCCTCACCCAATAGCGGCGGCACCATGATCTGGGTGAAGGGCAGATACAGCTCCTTGCCGTCGGTCCAGGCGGTCGCCAGGCCCAGCAACGGCATGCCGATGAAAAACGCGTATAGCGCCACATGCGTTACCGTGGAAAGACCCGATTGCCAACGCGGCAGCGGCGGTGTCACCGCCGGTGCGCCGTGGCGGGAACGCAGCGCCAGCCGCCAAAACACCAGTGCGAACACGCCCAGGCCGAGCCAGAAATGCGACTGCATCATGGCGAAACGCCCGCCGCTGCCGCGCGGAAACAAGCCGCGTTGTTCGATCGCCAGGTAAACCAGCAAGATCAGCACGGCCATCAGCCAATGCAGGCGGCGCAGCGGCAGGGCGTAGCGATTGGCAGTGTCCATGAATCCTCCGGAAGGGATGGGAACGGATAAAGTCTAAGTCTCGCGCCGCCGGCCGGGTTGATGTCAATCAAATCCGGCCGGCGAACAGGTAGCATGGGCGCCATGAAAATCGCCAGTTGGAACGTCAATTCCCTCAACGTGCGCATGCCGCATCTGGAAGAATGGCTGCGCCTGCGCCAGCCGGATGTGGTCGGCCTGCAGGAAACCAAGCTCGAAGATTCGCGCTTCCCCGACACGGCCTTGATTGGCCTGGGTTATCGCAGCGTGTTCGCCGGGCAGAAAACCTACAACGGCGTGGCGATCCTCAGCCGCGAGCCGGCCCGCGATGTGCAGATCGGCATTCCGGGATTCGCCGATGAGCAGCGCCGGGTCATCGCCGCCAGCATCGGCGACTTGCGCATCGTCAATCTGTACGTGGTCAACGGCCAGGACCTGGGCACCGAAAAATACGATTACAAATTGCGCTGGCTCGATGCCGTGCATGGCTGGCTGAGCGAGGAGATCAAGACGCACCCGAACCTGATCGTGCTCGGCGATTTCAACATCGCACCGGATGATCGCGATGTGCACGACCCGAAAATCTGGAACGACGACAGCATTCTCACCTCCACCGCCGAGCGTGCCGCACTGCGCCGTTTGCAGGCGCTGGGGTTGCAGGACAGTTTCCGCCTGCACGAGCAGGACCCGGCGCAGTTCAGTTGGTGGGATTACCGTGCGGCAGGGTTCCGGCGCAATATCGGCCTGCGCATCGATCTGCTGCTGGTCAGCGAAGCCTTGCGCGCGCGCTGCAGGGCATCGAGCATCGATCGCGAACCGCGCACCTGGGACCGCCCCAGCGATCACGCGCCGGTGTGGGCCGATATCGCCAACGCCTGACGCGCAATCACTCGGCGGCGAACACGCCTTCGATTTCCACGTCGAGCTCGCGCCGGCACACCTCGCCATGCAGGTATAGCACGCGTTCGGCCGGCAGCTTTGATGCGGCGATGACCGCTTGCGCGACCGCCAGATCCCGCTCGTGGCGCAGATACACGCGCAGCGCCTCGCAATGTGCCAATGAAAATTTGTGATGCGCGATCGCCGCGCCTTCGGCCAGCAGCGCTTGCAGATTGACCAGGCTTTCGTTGAGCTGCGCGCCGACATCGTCGATATGCCGCGAGACATGGCCAACGATGCTGGCCGTGCCCGAGGCGAGCAGGCAGGGCGTATCGCTGTCGGCATCGAGCAGCGCGCCGCGCGAGAAGCCCGGCGCGGCCGGACCAAATTCGCGTGGATAACGCCAGGCCGGAGTTTGTCGCGGATTCTCCAGCGCGATGGCGGGGCGGCGCGCGCATAGGGCAATCACTTGCAGGCGATCGCTCGCGCTGCACGCGCCGATCGCGGTGGCGGCCGGCGGCGGGTCGTTGAAGGCGACATCCACATTGCGCGCGCGTCCGACGCAAAAGCGCCGATAACGCTCGTCATCGCCCTCGCCTTCATTGATGGCGGAAAAATAATTCCAGATGCGCAGCAGATACGGATGCGCCGAGGAGCGCACGCAGGCGAGCAGGCGCGCGTAGGCCAGGCTGGCCGCTTGTTCGATATCGCCATCGGCCTCGATCACGCTGATGGCCACCATCGCGTAATGCTCGCCGTGCGCCCAGGCCGCATCTAAGGTGCTTGCCGATTCGCTGATATCGCCGGCCCGCCAGCATTCCGGCTGCACCGGCCCGGCCAGACGCGGGCAAGGCAGTCGCAATGGATCGGGCCCGCCGGGGCCGAAATCGAAACGAATCAGCGAGTCGTCGCAAGCGGCATGGCTCACGCGCAGCCGCGCGCCGGTTAGAAGAGATGTATTCATCGGATGCCGGCAATTATAACCACTGGCCCAGCGGCTATCATGGTTGTGACTTCCCAGAACCCACCGCCATGGACCCATTTGCCGCCGTTCACGCCTACCTGACTGATTTGCAAGATCGCATTTGCGCCGCGCTGGAAGCCGCCGATGGCAGCGGATGTTTCGTCGAGGATGTATGGCAGCGCGCCGAAGGCGGCGGTGGCCGCTCGCGGGTGATGAAGCAGGGCGCGGTGTTCGAGCAGGCCGGCGTCGGGTTTTCCGAGGTCAGCGGCGACAGTCTTCCGGCTTCGGCCAGCGCGCATCGTCCTGAACTGGCCGGCGCCGCGTGGCGCGCGATCGGTGTGTCGCTGGTGATCCATCCGCGCAATCCTTATGTGCCGACCAGTCATGCCAACGTGCGGTTTTTCCAGGCGACGCCAAAAAATGCCGATCCGATCTGGTGGTTCGGCGGCGGTTTCGACTTGACGCCGTTTTATCCGTTCGATGAAGACATCCGGCATTGGCATACCGTCGCGCGCGATTTGTGCCAACCGTTCGGCGAGCAACGCTACGCCGAACACAAAGCCTGGTGCGATCGATATTTTTTTCTCAAACATCGCAACGAAGCGCGCGGTATCGGCGGATTGTTTTTCGATGATTTGCACGCCGATGATTTCCAAACCTGTTTCGCTTATCAGCAAGCGGTGGGAAACGGTTTTCTCGATGCATATTTGCCGATTGTCGAAAAGAGAAAGAACACGCCTTACGGCGAACGTGAACGGCAATTCCAGCTTTATCGCCGGGGCCGTTATGTCGAATTCAATCTGGTTTGGGATCGCGGCACCTTGTTCGGCCTGCAATCGGGCGGCCGCACCGAAAGCATCCTGATGAGCCTGCCGCCATTAGTTCGCTTTGAATATGCTTATATGCCGGAAGCCGGCAGCGCCGAAGCGCGTTTGGCCGAATACCTGAAACCGCGCGATTGGTTGTCGTTATCGCCGTAGTCGTGAAAGCGATTTTCAGCGGCGATGGCAATCGTGGAAAGCCTTGATATAGAGCCTTGTCACGATTATCGCCGCATAAAAAAAGCCCCGAAAGCCAGGGGAAGCTTTCGGGGCCCGGGGGATGGAAGCCAGCTGGGGAGGGCCAGCTTCCTTGGATCTACTCAAGGGAGGGAGTTGATCCACAACGGACGTTGCATCCGTTGTGCATAGTTGACCATCCAAACCATGAGAAGTTCGTGAACCAAGTCTTAAATAATGCGACGAATTCAGGGAGGGTTTATTTAACATCGAATCATTGATTAAATGTTTTTGTGCCCTGAAGGATCAGCACGAGAGGCTGTTGGCATGCGCTCAATGCGCCTGATCCCAATTATCGCCGACACCGCAATCTACCACCAATGGAACGCGCAATTGCGCAGCCGATTCCATGCGCGATTTCATTTCGACCAGCAACGTGTCGACAAAATCCGCATCGGCTTCGAACACCAGTTCATCGTGAACTTGCATCAGCATCGATGCGCGTGAGGATTGTTTTTGCAGCCAAGCATCGATGTCGATCATCGCGCGCTTGATGATGTCGGCGGCGGTGCCTTGCATAGGCGCGTTGATCGCGGCGCGTTCGGCGCCTTGGCGCTGGCCCTGGTTCCTGGAGTGGATCTCGGTCAGATACAGACGGCGGCCGAACACGGTTTCGACGAAGCCATGCTCACGCGCGCTGGCGCGCACGCGCTCCATGAAATCGCGTACGCCCGGATAGCGTGCGAAATACAACGCGATATAGTCTTGCGCCTCGCCTCGACCAATGCCGAGTTGGCGAGCCAGACCGAACGCACTCATGCCGTACATCAGGCCGAAGTTGATCGCCTTGGCAGCGCGACGCTGATCGCCGCTCACCTCCGGCAAGGCTACGCCAAACACTTCGGCCGCGGTGGCGCGATGGATGTCCTGGCCGCTGGCGAAAGCCTGCAGCAAGCCCGGGTCTTCGGACAGGTGCGCCATGATCCGCAACTCGATCTGCGAATAGTCGCAGGCCAATATCTTTCGGCCCGGCGCGGTGATGAAGGCCTGGCGAATACGTCGGCCATCCTGGCTGCGGATCGGAATGTTCTGCAGGTTCGGTTCCGATGACGACAAGCGTCCGGTCGCCGCGCCAGCTTGGTGATAGCTGGTATGCACGCGGCCGGTGGCGGGATTGACCATCGCCGGCAGTTTGTCGGTGTAGGTGCTGCGCAGTTTGGCCAGGCCGCGATGTTCGAGGATCAGGCGCGGCAATTCGTGTTGCTCGGCGATGGCTTCGAGCGCTTCCTCGTTGGTCGATGGCGCGCCAGTCGGTGTCTTCACCAATGCCGGGAGTTTCAGTTCATCGAACAACAGTGCGCCCAGTTGCTTGGGCGAGTCGAGATTGAAGCTGCGCCCGGCGATTTCGTGCGCGCGCTGCTGCGCTTGCAGCATGCGTTGCGACAGGTCGGCGCTTTGCCGCTTGAGCTCGACCACATCGATGGTCACGCCGGTCGCTTCCATGCGTTCGAGCACGGGCACCAGCGGCATTTCTATCTCGCGATAAACGCGTTCGAGCGACGGTACGCTGGCGAGTTTTTCCGACAGCACCTGATGCAGGCGCAGCGTGATGTCGGCATCCTCGGCCGCGTAGGGCGTGGCTTGTTCCAGCGCCACCTGCGAGAACAGGATCTGCTTCGCGCCCTTGCCGGCGACTTGCTCGTACTTGATGGTGGTGTAGCCCAGATAGCGCGCGGCCAGCGAGTCCATGTCGTGGCGCTGGTTGCCGGAGTTGAGGATGAACGATTCGAGCATCGTGTCCTCGCGATAACCCTGCACATCGACGCCGTGACGGCGCAACACATGCAAATCGTATTTCCCGTGCTGGCCGACTTTGGTTTTGCCCGGATCTTCGAGCACGGCCTTGAACGCGGCCAGCACTGTGTCGCGCGGCAATTGCACCGGCACGCCGGGATACTCATGTGCCATCGGGATGTAGCAGGCGATGCCGGGCTGCACGGAAAAACTCATGCCGACCAGATTGGCCTGCATCGGATCGAGCGCGTCGGTCTCGGTGTCGAAGGCGATCACTTCGGCGGCACGTAGCCGTTCGACCCAGGCATCGAGTTGCGCGGGTTCGAGAATGGTTTCGTATTCGCCATTGACGCTCCAGCGCGGATCGGGCGTTGATGCCTCGCTTGGCACGGCGGTGGTGCCGAAGCCGCGTGGCGCGCTGGGTAGTTTGCGTTCACCATTGGCAGTCGTCGTGCCGCCTTCGAGTTCGCGCAAGGCGCTGTTGAATCCATAACGTGTGAACAATTCGCGCAGTGCCTCGTGATCGCGTTCGCGCAAAATCAATTGTTGCGGCGTCAGGTCCAGCGGCACGTCGGTCTTGATGGTCACCAGCGTGCGATTGAGCGGCAGGCGATCGAGTGCGCCGCGCAGGTTTTCGCCGATCTTGCCGCCGATGTTGCCGGCATTGGCGATCAGCGCATCCAGCGTGCCGTATTCGGCCAGCCATTTGGCCGCGGTTTTCGGGCCGCATTTGTCCACGCCCGGCACGTTGTCCACGGTATCGCCCATCAACGCCAGGTAATCGACGATCTGCTCGGGTCGCACGCCGAATTTCTCGATGACGCCGCTGTCATCGAGCACGCTGCCGCTCATGGTGTTGGTCAAGGTGATGCCGGGCCGGACCAGTTGCGCGAAATCCTTGTCGCTGGTGGAGATGGTGACCGGAATGCCATGCGCGGCGGCCTGCAGGGCCAGCGTGCCGATCACATCGTCGGCCTCCACGCCGGACACGCGCAGGATCGGAAAACCAAGCGCCTGGACGATCTTCATCATCGGCTCGACCTGCGCGCGCAGATCGTCGGGCATCGGCGGGCGTTGGGCCTTGTAGGCCGGATACAGCACGTCGCGGAAGGTCGGCCCGGAAGCATCGATCACGAAGGCGGTGTAGTCGGGTTTTTCCTTGAGCGTGGCGCGCAGCATGTTGACGATGCCGAACAAGGCTCCGGTGGGCGAGCCATCCGGCGCGCTCAGCGGCGGCAAGGCGTGGAAAGCGCGGTACAGATAGGACGAGCCGTCGATCAGGACAAGGCGGGACATGGCGGTGCTCGGTTCGGCGGGAAGGCTATTGTAAGGATTGAATGAACGGGGTATCGCCACTTAGGCGCATCGGGCTCCCGCCGGGCCGGATCGGGACCACAATGCCATCAGCCTGGGTCGCGAGCGCCGGTTTTCCGAGCCTGTCGAAAGACCCGCACGGAGGGAGCGATCTTTCCCGAGCGCTTGAGGCCCTGTGCGGCTTTTGTCATCCTGCGCCCTCGACTGGAGAGTCATCATGTTATTGATCGCCCCCTTGCTGCTGGCCCTGGCCACTGCCCAGGCCCCTGCGTCGAAAGACGTGCCGATTCCACCGAAAGTTCCGTCGCCCGCCGCCGAGGAGGCCGCGCCGACCGTGCAGATTCGCACCGGCGACAACGGCGATGTGGTCGAGGAGTATCGCCAGGAAGGCCGCTTGTACATGGTTCGCGTGCGCCCAGCGCACGGGAAGCCCTATTACTTTTTCGACAACAACGGCGATGGTCTGCTCGATCGCGCCGATGCCGAACGCACCGGCGGCGTCGCGCCGGTGTATTGGGAAATCTACAAGTGGGATTGAATAAAAATGTGAGTGGACAAATGGAATTGAGCGCGTGGAAATCATCGAGATAACCGATCCGGCCGGGCTGCGCGCGGTCTGGCCGGTGATGGCGCAATTGCGTCCGCATCTGGATGAGGCGGGATTCATCGCGCTATGCAACACCCAGTTCGAGGAAGGGTTCCGCCTGGCAGCGGCGTTCGAGGGCGAGCGTTGCATGGCGGTGGCGGGTTTTCGCATCGGTCATTATTTGCATCGCGGCAAGAATCTTTACGTCGATGATCTGGTCAGCGATCAGGCCGCACGCGGCCATGGTTATGGCAAAGCCTTGCTGGGTTGGCTCAAGGATGAAGCCCGCCGCTTGGGCTGCGCCAATTTGCATCTGGACTCGGGCGTGCAGCGGCAAGAAGCGCACGCATTTTATTTTTCCCAAGGGCTGCGTATCGGCGGCTACCATTTCTCCATCGAGTTGCCGGCCGAATGAAATCCTTGATTCGTTTGGCCGACGCACTCAGCGAGTTCGCCGGAAAACTTTCCGCACTGCTGGCCATTGCTTTGGTGTTGCTGGTGTTTGGCCTGGTGGCGGTGCGCTACTTGTTCAATCTCGGCTCAGTGGCGGCGCAGGAGGCGATGCTATGGCTGCATGGCGCGCTGTTCCTGCTGGCACTGAGCTACGCGCTCAAGCACGGCGCGCACGTGCGCGTGGATGTGTTCTCGCAACGCTGGAGCGCGCGTACCCGCGCTTGGGTCGAATGCGCGGGCGTGGCGTTCTTTCTGCTGCCGCTGTGCGTGTTCATGCTGTGGGTCAGCTTCGATTACGTGGCCGCCAGTTGGGCGCAGCATGAAGGTTCCAATTCCGGCGGCTTGCCCGGCTGGTTCTTGATCAAGACCTTGATTCCCTTGTCGGCGGCGTTGCTGCTGTTGCAAGGCATTGCCGAGGGTCTGCGCGCCTTGGCCAAGGCGCGCGGCACGGATGCCGCGGCATGAGCGGCGATAGCCAACACCTGCTGATGCTGGGATTGCTGCTGTTCGGGTTGCTGGCGGGATTGTCCACCGGCTTTCCGGTGGCGTTCGTGCTCGGCGGCGTGGCCCTGCTGGTGGCCGGGCTCGGCAGCTTGCTCGGCAATTTCGACGCGAGTTTTCTCGAAGCATTTCCCAACCGCATCTTCGGCACCATGACCAACCAGACACTGGTCGCGGTGCCGCTGTTCGTGTTCATGGGCATCATGCTGGAGAAGTCGCGTATCGCCGAGTCCTTGCTCGAAGCAGTCGCGGCGATGTTCGGGCGCGTGCGCGGTGGATTGGTGGTGGCGGTGCTTTTGGTCGGCGCGATTCTCGCCGCGTCCACCGGCATCGTCGGCGCGACCGTGGTGGCGATGGGCTTGATCTCGCTGCCGACCATGCTGCGCCACGGCTACGATCCGAAGCTCGCCTGCGGCGCGATCTGCGCCTCGGGAACGCTCGGCCAGATCATTCCACCCTCGATCGTGCTGGTGCTGCTGGGCGATCAGCTCGGCAACGCTTATCAGCAGACGCAATTGAAGATGGGCATCTACGCGCCGGAAACCGTTTCGGTCGGCGACTTGTTCGCCGGAGCGCTGATTCCCGGTTTGGGATTGGTGACGCTCTATTTGATTTACGTGCTGTGGGTCGCGTGGCGGCAACCGCTGCGCGCGCCGGCCATGCGCGAGGCGACGCCGCGCTCGATGGCGCAATTGCTGAGCGCGATCATCCCGGCGCTGTCGTTGATCCTGGCCGTGCTCGGTTCGATTTTGTTCGGTGTGGCAACGCCGACAGAAGCGGCGGCGGTGGGTGCGGTCGGTGCGGCCTTGTTCGCCATCCATGCCCGGCAATTGAGCTTTGCACGTTTGCGCGAGGTCGCGCTCGATACTGTCCGCGTCAACGCCATGGTGTTCGCCATCCTGATCGGCGCGGCGCTGTTTTCACTGGTGTTTCGCGGCTATGGCGGCGACGACCTGGTGCACGAGGCCTTGACCAACATGCCCGGCGGCCGGACCGGCGCGTTGCTGATCGTCATGGCGGTCATGTTCTTTCTCGGCTTCGTGATCGATTTCATCGAGATCGTGTTCGTCGTCGTGCCGATCGTCGCGCCTGTTCTGTTGGCGATGGGCATCAGCCCGGTCTGGCTGGGCGTGACGATGGCGATCAATCTGCAAACCTCGTTCCTGACGCCGCCATTCGGTTTTGCCTTGTTCTATTTGCGCGGTGTCGCGCCGGAAGGCGTGCGCACGTCCGACATCTATCGCGGCGTGGTGCCGTTCATCGCCTTGCAGTTGTTGATGCTCGTGCTGGTCGCGGTTTTCCCGGCGATGGCGACGTGGCTGCCGGGCAAGCTCTATCACTAGCGCCGTTGAACGAAATTCATCAAGACAAGACCATGAGCACGTTGCGCATCAGCACCGATTCGGCCGACATCGATCTGGATGTCGTCCATGGTTTTCTCAGCCGCGAGGCCTACTGGTGCCGCGGCGTGCCGCGCGCGTTGCTGGAAAAGGCGATCGCAAACTCCTTGTGTTTTTCGGCGTTCGTCGATGACAAACAGGTTGGTTTCGCACGCGTGGTCACCGATCGCGCGACCTTCGCCTACTTGTGCGATGTGTTCGTGTTGCAGCAGGCGCGCGGCATGGGCGTGTCCAAGGCGATGCTGGCGGCCATCGATAAACACGCCGACCTGCAAGGCTTGCGCCGCTTTTTATTGGCGACCGCCGATGCGCACGGCTTGTACGCGCAATTCGGCTTCGTGCCGCTGGAACGGCCGCAGCGCTTCATGGAGCGCTATCGGCCGGATGTGTATTCCGCGCTGGAGTGACGGCGGGACTATTTCTTGTTCTTGTTCTTGTTCGCGACCGGCGGCAAGGTCGAGAGATAGGCCCAGAGCGCATCGATCTCGACATCGGACATCTGCGAATACGCGCGCCAGGGCATGAACTTGTCCAACTCCCGGCCATCGGGTCGCCGGCCGGTGCGCAGCGCACGACGGAAGTCCGTGGCGGCCCATCCGGCCAATCCATCGGGATGCGGAGTGAGGTTGGCCGAGTCGGGGAATTCCGGTGGCGTGCCGGGCACATGCTGGCCGGCGAAGTTGCGTCCGTGGCAGCCGGCGCAGGCAGCGGCGAGATAAGCGCCGTACTCGGCGGTCGCTGCCGACGATGGCGATGTGCGCGAACGCGGCCGGTGATCGATGTGCGCGGCCTGGGTCAGGTCGAGCTGGCCGAACAGGAACAGCACCCGACCAAACGGCGTGATGTGCGTCTTGCCCGGGTTGTTGTCCGAAGGCGGCAACGATTGCAGATAGGCCACCAGCGCGGCGGTGTCGGTATCGGAGAGGTGATTGAAATCCTCCGACGGCATGATTTGCAACGGCGTGCCGTCCGGGCGCACGCCGTGGCGGATCGCGGCGGCGATGCCGTCGGCGCCATAACGCGACGCCAATGCGGCGGGGGTCAGGTTGGGCGCGATCACTTTGCCGACAGGACCGGCGTCGATGGCCAATTGGCCGTGGGCCTGCTTGCCGTGGCAATCCGAGCAAGCGAGCACCGTGTAAAGATGCTGGCCGCGTTGCAAACTGGTGACGCTGCTGTCCATCCGCAGCGGTGGATCGTCCACGGTGTAGTGGGTATCCAGGGCGCGCTCGGTTTTCCACCAGGCGGCGGCGAACACGCCGATGATCGCCAGCAGCAGCACGGCGGCGAACAGGGCAAGACGTTTGAGAATTTTGCGCATGGGCATGGGCCTCTTCCGATGTCCGCTTGGATGCCGACCCGTGGCCGGTCACTGCGGCAAACGCAGGTACCGGCCGGATCGGGCCATCGAAGCGGCGCATAGGCTGGGGCAGCGCCGGGAAAAGTTCATGGGCCATCGGTCGGCGTGACCGATGGCCTAAGGCGGGTTTTCGATTCGTCCCGCTCGCTCGGCGAAGGAGAGCGGGGTTTCTGGTCCGCGAAGGACGCGAAAGGCGCAAAAAAGAGCGGAATTCCAGTCGAAGCCAAACGATGAATTCCATCACCTCGCACTGGCTGGAATTGCGATGACACAACACCGCTTTTCCTTTGCGCCTTTCGCGTCCTTCGCGGACCCAAGAACGCCCTAGCGAATCAGCACATGCCTTGCCGCGCTCAGCGCCGCGCGGCGTAGAAGGCTTCTTCGGAAATCGCGTGCCAGGCCTTGGCCTGTGCCTGGAAGGCCTGCACCGAGTCGTAGACTTTTCGGCTGAAGGCATCGCGGGCGGCGGTCTGTTCGAGCACTTGTTGCGAGGCTTGCTTGAGCGCGGCCAGCACATCGGCGGGCAAGGGCAGGAATTGCACGCCATGCTCTTTCTGCAAGGTCGTCAGCGCCTGCTGGTTGCGCGCGGTGTACTCGGCCAGCATCTGCGCGTTCGCCGCCTGGCAACAGGTTTCGACGATGGCCTGCAAATCCTCGGGCAACGCTTCGAACGCAGTCTTGTTGACCATGCATTCGAGCGCGGATCCCGGCTCCTGCCAGCCGGGGTAATAGCAGTATTTGGCGACGCGATGCAGGCCGAAGGCCAAGTCGTTGTAAGGGCCGACCCATTCGGCGGCATCGATGGCGCCCGATTGCAGCGACGAAAAAATCTCGCCGCCCGGCATGTTCACCGGCGTCGCGCCCACACGCGACATCACCTCGCCGCCCAAGCCCGGGATGCGCATCTTCAGGCCTTTGAGATCGGCGACGGACTGGATCGGCTTGCGAAACCAGCCGGCCATCTGTACGCCGGTATTGCCGGCCGGGAACGGAATCAGATTGAATGGCGCATACAACTCGCGCCACAGCTCGATGCCGCCACCCACGTAGAGCCAGCCGTTCATTTCCTGTGCGTTGAACCCGAATGGCACGGCGCTGAAAAATGGCGCGGCCGGCGCCTTGCCCGCCCAGTAATAACTGGCGCTGTGACCCATCTGCACGGTGCCGCGGCTGACCAGGTCGAACACTTCGAAGGCCGAGGCCAACTCGCCCGCGCCATACACTTTCACAGTGATTCGGCCACCGCTGTTTTTGTTGATCAATTGCGCCAACAACGCCGCGCCTGTGCCCAGGCCCGGGAAATTGGTCGGCCAGGCGGTGGCCATTTTCCATTGCAGTTTCACATCCGATTTGGCGGCGCCCGCCGAGCCCGAAGTCTTCGCCCCGCAAGCACTCAAGCCGGCGGCCATGCCGGCCAGGCCCGCGCCGCGGATCAACTCACGTCGTTTCATGCCTTTCCCTCCGAAAGATGCCGGAGTGTAACTGCTCGCGGTACGGGTGCATCTTTTCGCCGATTGCGAAGCGTGCCGTAGGGTGGGCTGTAGGGTGGGCTGTAGGGTGGGCTGTAGGGTGGGCTGTAGGGTGGGCTTCAGCCCACCACAAATTACCTATGAAAAGGTGGGCTAAAGCCCACCCTACGCCCACCCTACATTCCGCTACAGGGGAGAGAGATTGGCGTAGGCCAGCACCAGCCATTTGTTTCCGGCGTTTTCGAAATTGACCTGCACGCGCGCATGCGCGCCGCTGCCTTCGCAATCGACGACGATGCCCGCGCCGAAGCTGCTGTGCTGGACACGCTGGCCCAAGCGTAGGCCGCCGCTGTCGGGCGTCTCAGTGAGGCGGCCGGTGAAGGCCGGGCGCGAGGCGTTGACCTTCGGCCGTACTTCGTGGATCAACGCGTGCGGAATCTCGCGCAAGAAACGCGATGGCGTGCCGAACATTTCCATGCCATGCAGCCGCCGCGATTGCGCGTAGCACAGCGTGAGCTTGTGCCGCGCGCGGGTCAGGCCGACATAAGCCAATCGCCGTTCTTCCTCGAGCCGGCCGCTTTCCTCGGTCGATTTGCTGCTCGGAAACAAACCTTCTTCCAGGCCGACCAAAAACACCTGCTCGAACTCCAGGCCCTTGGCGCTGTGCAAGGTCATCAACTGCACGCCGTCCTCGCCGTCCTGAGTTTGGCCTTCGCCTGCTTCCAGCGCGGCGTAGGCGAGGAAGGCAGTCAACTCGCCCATGGCCGGGTCGGTTTCCTCGTCATCGCGCCGCTCGAACCGGCTGGCGACCGAGACCAGTTCGTCGAGGTTTTCTATGCGCGAATCGAGCTGACCCTTGGACTCGGCCGTGTAATGCTCGCGCAAGCCGGAGCGAGCGAGCGCGTGATCGAATTGCTCATGCAGCGGCATCCCGGGAATTTCCGCCGACAGCGTTTCGATCAAATCGTGGAAACCCTTGAGCGCGTTGCGCGCGCGGCCGGCCAGCGCGGTGCCTTGGCTCAATTGTCCGGCCGCCTGCCATAGCGATACGGCGTCGGCGCGGGCCAGGCGGCGCACTTCATCGAGTGTGCGTTCGCCGATACCGCGCGGCGGCGTGTTGACGGCGCGCTCGAACGCGGCATCGTCATCACGATTGGCGATCATCCGCAGGTACGCCATCGCGTCCTTGATTTCCATGCGCTCGAAAAAGCGCTGGCCGCCATACACGCGATAAGGCAGGCCGGCCTGTCCGAGTTGTTCTTCCAGCGCGCGCGATTGCGCGTTGGAGCGATACAACAGCGCGCATTCGCTGGCGCGGCCGCCATCGCGGATATGCGCGTGAATGCGCTCGACCACGAAGCGCGCTTCGTCCACTTCGCTGTAGGCTTCGTACAGATCGATCGGCTCGCCCTCGCCATCGGCGGTCCACAAGTTCTTGCCCAGACGCTCGGGGTTGTGCGCGATCACCGCGTTGGCGGCGGCGAGGATATTGCCGGTAGAACGGTAATTCTGTTCCAGCCGCAGCGTTTTCGCGCCGGGGTAATCGCGCAGGAAACGCTGCATGTTCTCGACCTTGGCGCCGCGCCAGCCGTAGATGGACTGGTCATCGTCGCCGACCACGAACACCTGCCCGGTCTCGCCGGCAAGCACGCGGATGAAGGCGTACTGGACACTGTTGGTGTCCTGGAATTCATCGACCAGCACGTGGCCGAAGCGTTGCTGGTAGTGATGCAGCAGCGGCGGATGTTCCAGCCACAATTCATGCGCGCGCAGCAGGATCTCGGCGAAATCGACCAGCCCCGCGCGCTGGCAGCGCTGCTCGTATTCTTCGTAGGCGCGCAGCATGGTCTTGGTGAAAAAATCACCGCCAGCTACTTGAATGTGCTTCGTGCGGCGGCCTTCGTCTTTTTGCGCGTTGATCCACCACGCGATCTGCCGTGGCGGGAAGCGCCCTTCATCGAGTTCCAGTTGCGTGGCGATGCGCTTGATCAGGCGCAGTTGATCGTCGGAATCCAGAACCTGGAAACTCTCCGGCAAGCCTGCTTCATGCCAGTGCAGGCGCAACAGGCGATGGGCCAGGCCATGGAAGGTGCCCACCCACATGCCGCGGCTGCCGTGTCGCAACAAGGCCGCGGCGCGGCTGCGCATTTCGGCGGCGGCCTTGTTGGTGAAGGTGACGGCGAGAATTCCGTGCGCGGGCACGCCCACCACTTCGTTGAGCCAACCGATGCGATGGGTGAGCACACGGGTTTTCCCCGAACCGGCGCCGGCCAGCACCAGGTAGTGGCCGTCAGGCGCGGAAACCGCCTCGCGCTGGGCGGGATTGAGATCGTCGAGCAGGTGGGAAACATCCATCCGCGTATTTTACGGGATAGGCGATGCCCGAAGGCGTTGCGTGCTGGTCAAGTGCGAGGGCGTTTAGGTCCGCGAAGGTCGCGAAGGTCGCGAAAAAGAGCGGAAGTTCAGGTGAGGTATGCCACGCGTCTACCGCCTCGCACTGCCGGAATCACGACGATGCAAAACCGCTTTCCCTTCGCGTCCTTTGCGGACCCCAGATCATCCTCTCGGCGTATGTGTGACTCAGGCGGAAACCGGCGCCGGCCCCAGCATCGTCAACAAATCGGCGAACGGCATCGGGCGCGCCAGTAGATAACCTTGCGCCTGGTCGCAGCCATGCGTGCGCAGCCAGTCCAGTTGCGATTGCGTTTCCACGCCTTCGGCGATCACCGTCAAGCCGAAATTGCGCGCCAGCGCCAGGATCGATTCGCAGATGGCGGCGTTGCGTTTGTCGCTATCGACATCGGTGACGAAGGATCGATCGATCTTGAGTTTGTCCACCGGCAGACGGCGCAGGTAGGCCATGCTCGAATAGCCGGTGCCGAAATCGTCGATCGACAACAGCACGCCGCTACGATTCAAGCCATTCATCACCGTGATGACCGATTCCGGATTCTCCATCACCAGACTCTCGGTGAGCTCCAGTTCCAGCGCACCGGCCGGCAACGAGAATTCGCGCAACAGGTTTTCGACATCTTGCTGCAAATCGCCGTGGCGAAACTGCAGGGCGGAGACGTTGACCGCGATGGTCAAGCCGGACCAACCGGCGTCGGCGAGCAATCGATGCCGATGGCAGGCTTCGCGCAGGATCCAGCGTCCGAGAGGGACGATCAGGCCGCTGTCTTCGCACAAGGGGATGAACTCCGATGGCGACACCAGTCCGCGCTCGGGATGGCGCCAGCGAATCAGGGCTTCGGCGCCGATCGGACGTTGTTGCGCGACATCGAACAGCGGCTGGAAATGCAGTTCGAACTCATTGCGCTCGATCGCCTCATGCAGGCGCGACATCAATTGCAGGCGGTCGCCGATCGCCTGGTCGAATTCAGGCACGTATTCGACCAACTGGTTGTGGCCGCGGCGCTTGGCTTCGTCGGCGGCGACGCCTGCGTTGTAGATCAATAGCTCGGGGGTGTCGCCGTGTTCGGGGTAGCGGGCAAGGCCGGCGCTCATGCTCAGGTAGTGCATGGTTTCCGACGCGTTGATCGGCTGCGCCAGCGCCTCCAGTATCGTGGCGGTGGTCTGGTCCATCGACACATCGTCCGCGCCGGTTGCGATCAACGCCATGAACTCGTTGCTGCCGAGCCGGCCGATGCGATCGTCGGCGCCGACCGTTTCGCGCAATCGCCGGGCGACGATGCGCAAGACCTCATCGCCGATTTCATGGCCGAGGCTGCCGTTGATCAATTTGAAATTATTGATGTCCAGGAAAAACGCTGTCACCGATTCGCCGCTCGCGCCGGTTTTGGCGATGGCACTCTGGAGGCTTTCGTGCAGCGCCTGGCGGTTGAGCAGGCCGGTGAGCTCGTCGTGGCTGGATTGATAGGCCAGGCGTTGCTCGTAGTGCCGGCGCTCGGTGACATCGTTCTGGATACCGACGTAATGGGTCAGCATGCCGTCGGCATCGCGTACGGGGGCGAGGTAGAACTCGTTCCAGAACAGTTCGCCATTCTTGCGATAGTTGCGCAGCATGACCTGTACCTGGCCTTGTTGGGCGAACGCCTCGCGCAGGATATGCAGTTGCTCCTGATTGCGGTCTTTGTTTTGCAGGAAACGGCAGTTGCGGCCCAATACTTCGCTGGCGCTGTAGCCGGTGATCCGTTCGAAGGCGGGATTGACATAGACCAGCGGCATGTCCGGCGCCCGGGCATCGACGATGGTGATGCCATTGCGGGTCGATTCGATGGCCCGGCGCAGCAGGCGCAGTTGCGCTTCGTCCTGGCGCTGGCGGGTTATGTCGGACATGCCGCCGACCATGCGCAGCGCCTTGCCATTTTCATCGCGCTCGATCAATCCACGATCAAGCACATCGGCGTAATGGCCATCGGCGCGAAGGAACCGGTAATGGGCTTGCCACTCGGTGGCGCCGGATTCGAATGCCTGGGTCAGGCTGGCGGCGACGACTGGCTCGTCATCGGGGTGGATGCGTTCGCGCCAGGCGTCGATGCCCGGTGGTATTTCATTGGGGGCATAGCCAAACAGTGTGTCGAAACTTTCGCTCGACCAACTCTCGCCGGTGACCAGGTCCCAATCGAACACCGCATCGCTGACCGCGCGCGCGACCAGGCGGAAACGGCTTTCGCTGAACTCCAATTGCTGCGCGGCCTGCAATTGTTCGGTGACGTCGTCGGCCAGCACTAATTGCGCTGGACGGCCACGGAAGGTGATGCCGGTCGATACCACGCGCACCTGCATCGGTGTACCGTCCCTGCGCAGATGACGCCAGACATGGTCCGAAGAATGATTGTCGAGTGCGAGTCCGTCTTCCAGCGGCTTCACATCCTCCGGCGGGCGGATGTCGCGGATGGTCATCGCGAGAAACTCCTCGCGGCTGTAGCCATAGTGGCGTACGGATTTTTCGTTGACCTCCAGGAAACGCAGTGTCTCCCGGTCGAAAACCCAGAACGGCAACGGATTTTTTTCGAACAGCAATTGATATTGCGCCTGGGTCTCGTCCAGGCGTTGGCGCACCGTGACCAGATCGGTGATGTCGAGCAACGTGCCGGTCAGATATCGCAGGCCGCTGGCATCGACCACCGCCCGGCTGCGGCGGCGGACGCTGCGCACGCTGCCATCGGGCTGGACGATGCGGTATTGCAGATCATCGGTGGCAAGCGATCCGCTCGATACGCCAGCGCAGGATTGCTCGACACGGGAGAGATCGTCCGGATGGGTACGCGCCAGGCAGGCCTGCTCGTCGATCGGGGCCGCATTCGGGGCGAAGCCGTAGATGCGCCGCGCCTCCGGCGAAAGCTCCACCGCGCGGGTCTGCAAATCGAGCGTGAATGCGCCAAGGCCCGCGGTTTGCTGCACCTCCTGCAAGTGTTCGGTGTTTTCCAGAAGCCGTGCGAACAATGCCTTTTGCCGGCGATCGCTGCGCAGCAGAATCTGGATCAGCATCAGCCAGCCCAGAGCGAACAACACGCACACCAGTGTCGAGGCCGCTGCGAAGTTGTACCAGGGGCGCAGGACTTCGGCATGCGACAGGCCCGCCACCACGACGAATGGATACTGGTCCAGAGCACGATAGGCGAAGATGCGGCGAACGCCATCCACCGGGCTGACACCATCGCCGATGCCGACCGGATGGCTCGAGAGCACGGTGCGGTTGAAGGCCGATTCGGAAAGATCCGCGCCGAGGGTTTGCCGAGGGTTCAACGACCGGGCCAATACTTCGCCATTGCGATGGGTGATGCTGGCCACGCCTTGTTTGCCCAGATCCAGTCCGCTGGCGACCGCGCGAAACTCCGACAGGCGCAACCTTGCCAGGATCCAGCCCGGCTGGCCCGAGGGCAGGTGCGCCAGCGGAACGGCCAGCGGCACTACCCATTCCTCGCCAGGATGGCGTTGCACCGGCGAGCCAATGCGTAAATCCGTTCCTGGCGAGTGGTTCTGCGGGTTTAGCGCCCATCGCGGCAGATCCGGGTCGCCCGGCCCATGCGTGACGGGATTGCCGAGCGCATCGGTCACCAGCACATCGACCAGTTCGGCGTGGCGATCGTCCACTCCCTGCACGGCTTCCTGCAACAGCGGCGTCGCCACCGTTTCTGGCATCTGGAACAACTGCCCGGCATCGCTGGCGATACCGTTGAGGGCGCGGTCGAGATTGCGCAGCTCCAGCGACAGTTGCCGGTCGGCACCGAAGGCAATCGCCGCGACCTGTCGGGTGGCCGCCTCGATCCTGATCTCATGGTTGACCCACAACACGAAAACCAAAGTCGAAAGCAGCAGCGCGGTCAGACCCAGCCCGTAGAAAATCTGCAGCTTCGACAACAGGTGTTTTTGCGTGGGTGCCAGATCATCGAGGGAAACGCTCATATCGACTCCGTCGCGGTCGCACGAATGCGGAGGGTGACGAGGAACATCGGTGTGACCGATCGCATTTCATGCCGGGTCTTGGTGGAATCCCGGCCATGATCGAGACGAAACGGGGAGCAGGACCATCGGCAAAGGGCGTCTGCGGGCCGGCAGGTCAGTCTATTTTTTGGCACTGATGGCGATAGCCAATGCCAGCGCGCCCGCGCCCAGCAAGAGATAGCCCAGCACCGGCGCCGGTTTCTTCTGGTGCGTGGTGGTCAATTCCATCGAGCCGAGTTTTGCCAGGGTTTCTTCCTTGTTGAAACTGATCATTCCCGTGGCGATCAGACCACCGGCGATCAACAGCAACAAGCCAATGACGAGAAAGGGAGTGCGCATGCAAGATTCCTAGGTCGGTCATGGAGCGGGGGACGGGCGGGGTCGCACGCAAACGGCCGGTGCGAAAGTGCGCAGGCGAATCAGGCTGGCAACGAGCCGAGCGCCTTGAGCATATCCTCAAACGGCGCCGGTCGTGCGAACAGATAACCTTGCACGCCATCGCAGCCATTGTCGCGCAGCCAGGCGTATTCCTCGGCCATTTCCACGCCTTCGGCGATCACCGTCAGGCCGAAGCCATGACCCATGGAGATGATCGATTTGCAGATCGCGGCGTTGTTGCTGTCTTGCCCGACCATGTGCACGAAACTGCGATCGATCTTGAGCTTGTCCATCGGCACGCTCTGCAGGAACGACATGCTGGTGTAGCCGGTGCCGAACGCATCGAGGGCCACATGCACGCCGAGATTGCGCACCGCCGCCATGATCGCGATGGCGCGATCGGGTTCTTGCATGATGGTTTTTTCCGACAGCTCCAGCTCCAGCGCGCCGGCAGGCAGTTTGAACTCGCCCACCAGTTTTTCCAGATCCTTGACCAGGTTGCTATCGAGAAACTGCACGGTCGAGACGTTGACCGAAATGCTGATCTCGGGCAGTCCCGCCTCGACCAGGCGCTGGTGAAACCGGCAAGCCTCGCGCAACACCCATTGGCCGAGCGGCACGATCAGGCCGCTGTCCTCGCAGATGGCCAGAAACACCGCCGGCGGGATCAGTCCGCGTTCCGGATGCCGCCAGCGAATCAGGCTTTCCAGACCGATCGGTTGCCGGCCCTGCGCGCAAAATTGCGGCTGGAAGAACATCTGGAATTCGCCATTGTTCATGGCTTCGGTCAGACGGGTCACCATCTCCAGGCGCTGGTTCATCGAAGTCTCGCTTTCGAGCAGACAAAGAAGGCTGCCATTAGAGCCCAGTTGATCATTTTTGGCCGTGATCGGGCCAACAGTTCAAGGATCGGGCGGTCAAAAGGCAATTGTTACAAATCAAACGTCGCAAACAGCTTCACGGGGCCATGCAGCGATGGCCGTACGCGAAGGCCTGCTCGTTCAGGCGCGGGTTACGCCGGGCAGGCTGAGCACATAATCGGCACCCATCAACAACGACGGCGTGTAGTAGCCGCCTGCGGGCCGATCGCCCTTGAGCAGTCGCTCGGCAATGCCCAATGCGGCCGTGACGGTCAGCTCGTAACCATTGGGCGTGCGCAACTGGGCTTTGGCCTCATTGCCTTGTGCATCGCGCACCTCGCCCCAGATGAAATTGCCGCTGTCGGCACGGGTTTTTTCCGAGGGGCCTTTTACTTTCTTCGCCACTTGCGCCTTGAGGAACGATTGCACCGGCGCACTGCCGAGCAAGGAGCCGAGCCAGCGAATACGCCGCAGGTTCTTTGCCGACGCCGGCTGCACGCTCATGTACACCTCGATGTTGGCGATGCCGGTGGTCACATGCGCGGTATAGACGTCGCCCCAGGGAATGGTCATGGCAAAACGCGTCTGGCCGTCGCGCTCGAAGCTGCGCGTCTTCCAGGCCAGCGGCACTTTCACCAGCTTGCCGTCGATGCGCGCGCGGCCGCCTTTGCCCAATCCTTCCACGGCGGTCCTGGCGGTGCCGGGGCTGGGGCCGCCGCCGGCATCGAAGGCCAGCACCAGCGAGGTGGCCTCGGGCAATTCGCGCTTGAGTTGCGCGGCCAGGCAATCGGTGGGCACCACATCGAAACCCGAACCGGGCAACACGACGATGCCGCGGCGCTTGGCGCGCTCGTGCTGGGCGTGGCAATGGGCGAATACATCGATCTCGCCGGTGATGTCCAGGTAATGCGCGCCCACGTCCAGGCAGGCTTCGAGCATCGGCGCGCAGGTCGCCGAAAACGGTCCGGCGCAATGCAGCACCAATCCGATGCCGTTGAGTCCGGCGCGCACGGCGGCCGGGTTGTCGAGCGAAAAAGCGCGCACCGGCAACTTGAGTTTTTTCGCGAGCGGCTCGAGCGCGCCGACATCGCGGCCGGCCAGTACCGGATGCAGGCCGCGCTTGACCGCGGCTTCGGCGATCATGCGGCCGGTGTAGCCGTTGGCGCCGTAGATCATCCAGTCCACGATCAGGCTCCCTTGGTCGCGCGGTTGGCGATCTTGAGCATGTTCTTGAAATAGAAATCCGGCAGCCAGCGCTTGAGCCGCCAGAGCATCGGCGATTTGTGCGTCGGCAAGATCATGAACTGGCCGCGCTCGGCCGCGGCGAAAGCCGCGTCGGCGACGCTGTCGAGCGTGTCGGGCGAATTGGCCATCATCTTGTCGGCGAACGCCTTCATCCGATCGTTGCCTTGCCAGCTTTCCAGCAGGTTGGTGCGGAAAAAACTCGGGCAGATCACGCTCACGCCGATGCCTTTGTCCTGCACCTCGGCGCGCAGTTGCTCAGAGAGCATCACCACCGCGGCCTTGGTCACGCCGTAGCTCATGACATTGGGTGCGCCAGCCAGTCCGGCGAAGCTGGCGGTGTTGATCACCTGGCCGCGGCCGGCGGCGATCATGCCCGGCAAAAACAAGCGGCAGCCGCGCACGACGCCGAGCAGATTGACTTCGATGACGTTGTGCCATTCGGTCATCGTGGTATCGATCATTCGTCCGCCGGTGGCGATGCCGGCGTTGTTGACCAGCACATCGATGCCATGCCATTGCCGGACGATGTTCTCGTGCATCTGTCCCATCGCCTCATCGCTGGCGACATTGGCCGCCAGTGCCAGGTGGCCGCTGCCGGCGAGCATCGCGCGCGTGGCTTCGGCGCGTTCGAGACTCAGGTCGATACAGGCGACGCGCGCGCCGGTTCTTGCGTAGCGAATTGCCAGCGCCTGCCCGAAGCCGCTGCCGGCACCGGTAATCGCCACCCGTCGTTGCTCGGTCATCGAGGCCCCCGCATTTTGCTGTGCTAGGCTTTGGAGCATAGCAAGCGATTGCGTCAACGGCGCGTTATGGGAGCGATTGTGGTCGAAGCGTTATTGGATTTGTCCGGGAAAACAGCCTTGGTCAGCGGCGCCTCGCGAGGCATCGGCGAAAGCATCGCCGAATTGCTGGCCGCCCACGGCGCCCATGTCATCTGCACCAGCCGCAAGCTCGAAGGCTGCCAGGCGGTCGCCGCCAAGATCCGCGAAAACGGCGGCTCGGCCGAGGCGCGGGCCATGCATGTGGGCGACCCGGCCGCGATCGAGGCGCTGTTCGCCACGCTCGATGGCGAGGGCATCGTCCCCGACATCCTGGTCAACAACGCCGCCGCCAATCCGTACTTCGGCCCGATGCTGGACATGGACCTGGGCTCGTACGAGAAAACCGTCGAGGTGAACCTGCGCGGTTACTTCTGGTGCACCGTGCAGGCCGCGCGGCGCATGAAAGGCAAGGGCGGGGCCATCGTCAACATCGCTTCGGTCAACGCGCGCCGCGCCGCGCCTGGGCAAGGCATCTACTCGATGACCAAGGCCGGCATCGTCAACATGACCGAAGGTTTCGCCAAGGAATTGGCCGGCCACGGCATCCGCGTCAACGCCGTGCTGCCGGGCCTGACCGACACCAAATTCGCCTCGGCCATCACCGGCAATCCCAAGCTGATGGGCATGATGATGCAGCTCATTCCACTGGCGCGCGCCGCGCAGCCGGACGAGATCGCACCAGCGGTGTTGTTTCTCAGCAGCGCGGCCGCCAGTTACATCACCGGCACCTGCCTGGCCGTCGATGGCGGTTACCTGGCCTGAAACATTGGCAGTGCCGAAGACAATCGCGATGAGACATGGCAATCCCGATGAGCTGTCGTGGTTGCCGTCATTTGCATGCAAGGAAAACCGACCATGATCACCCTGTATTACTGGCCCACGCCCAACGGCCACAAGATCACTATGTTTCTCGAAGAGACCGGCCTGCCTTATCGCATCGCGCCGGTGGACATCGGCACGGGCGAACAATTCAAGCCCGAGTTCCTGGCTATTTCCCCGAACAACCGGATGCCGGCGATTGTCGATGACGAGCCTGTCGATGGCGGCGCGCCGTTGTCGGTGTTCGAGTCCGGCGCGATCTTGCTTTATCTGGCCGAGAAGACCGGCAAGCTGTTGCCCGCCGACCTGCGCGGCCGCAAGACCGTGCTGGAATGGCTGTTCTGGCAGATGGCCGGCTTTGGTCCGATGCTCGGCCAGAACCATCATTTCAACCGCTACGCACCGGAAAAAATCCCCTACGCGATCGATCGCTACCAGCGCGAGAGCGAACGCTTGTACGGCGTGCTCGACAAGCAGTTGGCCGGCCGCGAGTTCATCGCTGGCGCCGAGTTGAGCATCGCCGATCTGGCCTGCTATCCGTGGGCCGCCTCGCACGATTGGCATTACGTGGACATCGCGCGTTATCCGAATGTGCAGCGCTGGCACGATGCGATCAAGGCGCGGCCGGCGACGCAGCGCGCCTATGCACTCGGCGAGCAGTACAAGCGCCCGACCGAAATGACCGACGAGATGAAGAGAATCCTGTTCGGCCTCTCCACCACTCCCGCCGCGAATTGATGCGCCCATGAAATCATTCCTGCTGATCGCCGCCATGACCCTCGCTCCCGCCGCCCACGCCGACAAGCTCACGCTCGAAGCATTGGCCGGAAATATTTCCCTGTCCGGCCCGAGCCTCAGCCACGCCGAGATCTCGCCCGATGGCAGCCGAGTCACCTTTCTCAAGGGCAAGGACAGCAATCGTTTCCAGCAGGATTTGTGGCAAGTCGACGTGACCACCGGCAAGCAGCGAATGCTGGTCGATTCGCAAGTCGTGTTGCCGGGCGACGAAACGCTCTCGGATGAAGAAAAAGCCCGGCGCGAACGCCAGCGCACCGCCGCGTTGTCGGGCATCGTCGATTACCAATGGTCGGCCGATGGACACACTTTGTTGTTTCCGCTGGGCGGCGAGTTGTATCTGTACGATCTGAACAAGAACGGCACTGAGGCAGTGCGCAAGCTCACCCACGGCGGCGGCTTCGCGACCGATCCGAAAATCTCGCCCAAGGGCGGCTTCGTCAGTTTCATCCGCGCGCGCAATTTGTGGCTGATCGATCTGGCCGATGGCCACGAACGGCAACTCACGCACGATGCCTCCGACACCATCGTCAACGGCGTCGCCGAATTCGTCGCTGACGAGGAAATGAATCGCCACACCGGCTATTGGTGGGCGCCGGACGATTCGGCGATTGCATTCGCGCGCATCGACGAAAGCCCGGTGCCGGTGCAAAAACGTTTCGAGATTTATGCCGACCGTACCGAGATCGTCGAGCAGCGTTATCCGGCGGCCGGCGATGCCAACGTCAAGATCCAACTGGGCGTGATCGAGTTGTCCTCGCTCGCACCCGCACCCGACAAAACAAAAACAGGCGCAACGATTCCTGTGACCTGGCTCGATCTCGGCGCCAATCCAGACATTTATCTTGCGCGCGTGGATTGGATCGACGGCCGGCATGTGAGCTTCCAGCGCCAGAGCCGCGATCAGCGCACGCTGGATTTGATCGAGGCCGATCTGGATACCGGCAAGCAGCGCACCCTGGTGACCGAGCACAGCGACACCTGGGTGAGTCTGCATTCGAATTTGCGCTTCCTGAAGAGCGGCGAATTCCTCTGGTCATCCGAGCGCAGCGGGTTCCAGCATCTGTATTTGTATTCGCGCGATGGCAAGCCGGTTCGGCAACTCACCAGCGGCGAGTGGATGGTCGAAAGCGTGCTGGCCGTGGATGAAGCGCAAGGCCGAGTTTATTTTTCCGCGACCAAGGACTCGCCCATCGATGCGCAGGCCTATTGGATTCCGCTGGCTGGCGGCGAGCTGCAGCGTCTGACCAAGACGCCGGGCATGCACCAAGTGGTGTTCAGCGACAACGCGGCGGTTTATATCGATAGCTGGTCCAACCCCACGACACCGCCGCAGACCGAATTGTTCCGCGCCGATGGCAGCAAATTGCTGACCTTGGTGCAAAACAATCTCGATGATTCCAAACATCCCTATGCGAAGTATCGCGATGCGCATCGGCCGATCGAGTTCGGTCAACTGGCCGCCGCCGATGGCCAGACGCTGCACTACAGCCTGATCAAGCCCAGCGATTTCGACCCGAGCAAGACCTATCCGGTAATCGTTTATGTCTACGGCGGGCCGGCCGCGCAAACGGTGCGCAATGTCTGGGCGCCGGATATCAACCAGTATTTCGCCCAGCACGGCTACCTGGTGTTTTCCATCGACAACCGCGGCACGCCGCGTCGTGGCGTGAAGTTTTCCAGCGCCTTGTTTCGCCATCAAGGCAACGTGGAAGTGCAAGACCAGGTACGCGGCGTGGAGTTTCTCAAGTCGCTGCCCTATGTCGATGGCAAGCGCATCGGCGTGTATGGCTGGTCCAACGGCGGCTACATGACCTTGATGCTGCTGGCCAAGCACTCGGAGGTTTATGCCTGCGGCGCGGCCGGTGCGCCGGTCACCGATTGGGCGCTGTACGACACGCACTACAGCGAACAGTTCATGGATTTGCCCAAGAACAATGCCGACGGCTATCGCGATAGCACGGTGTTCGCGCATCTGGACGGGCTCAAGTCCAAGCTGCTGTTGCAACACGGCATGGCCGACGACAATGTGCTTTTCATCAACTCGACCAAGCTGATGTCGCAGTTGCAAGAGCGTGGCATTGCTTTCGACTTGATGACTTATCCCGGCGCCAAGCACGGCTTGCGCGGCAAGGATCGCCTGCACCAGATGCTGACCATGGCGAAGTTTTTCGATGACTGTCTGACGCCCTGAGTCCGGCGCGCCGGGCGGCGCATGACTGGCGCATTACTTGTGTCCTTTGCCCGGCATCGCGGCGCGGCGTATGGTCGGGATTTCAACCGAAGGGGAACGCCATGTCCTTACGCCATATCGGTACCATCGCGCTGCTGTTTGTCGGCGGCGCCGTCAACGCGGCCAGTCCGCCACCCGTTGCGGAAAAGCCCTGGGTCACCGCGAGCAACCGACACACGCAAATCGTGATCGAGGCCCAGGCGGCGTTTCAACCTGAGGATGCATCCAACGCGGGCCTGGCCCAGTACGATGGGAAGGCCATCGATCTGGGGCCGAACATCAACGCCCGCTATCGCGCGGCGATGCAGAAAGTTCTCGGTCAATTGCGCCAGCGCCTGGCCGCCGAACGCGATGTCAATGTGCATCAGGATCTCGAGATACTGATCGAAGCAGTCAACGAGGACATCGCCGGCAGCCAGATCATGGAGAAATACCAACTGCCCTGGATCGATGTGCCGCAGTTGGTGTTCGGTGGTCAGCAAAGTTTGCTGCAGGGGCAGTTGCCGGCCGAACGCCGGGCCAAGGCGCTGGAGCGCCTGCAGCGTTATGTGGGGTTGTTCCCGGGCAGCAAGCCAGTCACCGAGCAGGCCAAGGCGCGCTTTCTCGAACGCCGCGGCAAGCCGGAATTGATCGGGCCGGTCAAGGCCGAGGTCGAACAATCGCTGGTCAATGTGCCGGTTTACATTGCCGGTGTTCGCAAACTCTATGAGCAGTTCAAGATCGCCGGCGCGGAACCAGCGCTGGACGCGCTGGAAAAACAACTCAACGATTACGCTGCGTGGGAGCGCGCTGAGGTGTTGCCGCTGGCGCGCAGCGATTTCCGTTTGCCGCCGGAGCTCTACGCCTATCGGCTCAAGCGTGTGGGCATCGACATCGACCCGCAGTTGCTGATCCAGCGCGCACAGGTCGAGTTCATGGAAACCCGTGCCGCCATGCAGGCATTGGCGCCGATCGTGGCGAAGGCTCGCGGCATCGATGCCAGCGATTACCGCGCGGTGATTATCGCGCTCAAGAAAGACACCATTGCCAACGATCAACTGCAACTTCGCTACAAGGCCGTCAACGGCGCACTCGAAGAAGCCATCAGCAAAGAGCATGTGGTCGATCTGCCCAATCGCCCGATGATCATGCGCCTGGCTTCGGAAGCCGAGTCGGCCGCGCAGCCGGCGCCGCACTTCCAGCCCGCGCCGCTGATCGGCAACACCGGCGAGCAAGGACAGTTCGTGTTGCCTGTCGGCAATCCTTCCGCGAGCGGCAAGAGCGAGGCTTACGACGACTTCAACTATCCCGCCGCCGCCTGGACTTTGAGCGCGCACGAAGGCCGCCCCGGACACGAGCTGCAATTCACCGCGATGGTCGAGCGCGGTGTGTCGCAGGCGCGCACCCTGTATGCCTTCAACAGCGTCAACGTCGAAGGCTGGGCGCTGTATGCCGAAGCAGAAATGCTGCCGTACGAGCCGGTCGAGGGGCAGATGATCGCGCTGCAATTGCGCTTGCTGCGTGCGGCCCGCGCGATGCTCGATCCGATGCTCAACCTCGGCATGATCTCGCGCGAGGACGCCGGCAAAGTGCTCAGCGAACAAGTCGTGCTGTCGGCGCCGATGGCCCGCCAGGAACTGGACCGCTACACCTTCAACGCCCCCGGCCAGGCCGGCAGCTACTTCTATGGCTACTCGCGCATTCTGCAACTGCGCGCGGAAACCGAACTCGCACTGGGCGACAAGTTCGACCGGCTCGCGTTCAACAACTTCCTGCTCGACCAGGGTTTGCTGCCACCGGATTTGCTGGTCAAGGCAGTGCGTGAGCAGTTTGTTCCGGCGCGGAAGGCGGGGGTGAAGAAGTAAGGGTTTGTTTCAGGCAGTCAATAAAAAACCCGGCCATGTGCCGGGTTTTTTTCATAGGAGCGATGGCAATCGCGACAAAGCTATGTCTACCTCGACAGCCACTACCTTTTACTTGCCTGCGCGCCGAAATAAATTTGCCGAAAGGAAACGACACGCATCGAGAATGCTGGATGGCCACTTGTGTACTCACCTTGTTCGTATCGTACGCGACCATGCACCGTAATGTCATTGTCGACAATATCAGCCAAGGCATTTGCTTCACACAAAAATCAGCCCTTGACCGATCGAAGTAAGCCATAGAGCATAAGACGCAATGCCGCGTATTGCGGTCTACAAAGCGCTGGCGCAATGGCACTGCATCTGCTTCCGTCGGAAAGTCTGCGTACCGCATGTCGCCAGCGGCTGGAGGCGTGCGAATTGTGGTTGCGTAGGCTAGTGCATGACCAACTGATTAAGGAATTTGGGCCGCAATACATCGACTCGGCTCAGCTTCATGGGCAACACATATTTTCTGGCGACTCAAGAAAACGCTGGGCGAGTCGAGTTGGGGTAGAGCCAAGTCGCTATTCACGACCGGTCGATGCGTTATTGCTCGACGATTTGGCAGCATTGGTCGGCAAAGAGGATGTATATAGAAAGTTGTTTTTCGATGCATTCAAAGATGGCTTCCCAATTGGCCGTGAGCATGTAAGGCTATATTTGTCACGACTCGTGCCGATTCGAAATGCACTTGCTCACGCGAATCCGCTATCGACACATGATGCAGAAAGAATGCTGTGTTACTCAAATGAGATAATTAGCGCCATCTCGGCTCACTATGAAAAAATAGGTATGGAACAAGACTTCAACGCGCCATCGTTTACTAGATTTTCTGACTCGCTAGGGAATGTTTCTCAGCCAAAAGAAGCGCGTACTCATCTTGCATTTCGCAGTGGGAAAATGCTTCGTTCAGGCATGAATCTTCGCTGCGAAGTCGAGGTCGACTCAAGCTTTGATCCATCGGAATATTCAGTGCGGTGGCAAATACATGGGAGTGGAGTGGAGATTGTTTATGGGAATTCGATCGCACTTACTCTCGATGATCGACATGTCAACGAGGTATTTCTCCTGGTTGTTCAGGTAGCCTCAAATAAATCGTGGCACCGTCTAAGCAATTTCGACGCTGAGTTAAATATTCAGTATCGAGTTCTACCTCAAATATGACATCCAGAGAAACAGGGGGCAGAGTGGACCGACCCGGGTTTCTCGGACAATTGACCTGAGACACACGCCCAGGTGCTTGATCTGCTCTTCGTGCTCTAACGGAGAGCAGTACTACAATGCCGAGCGAAATAAGAAGTCAGAGTCTGAGGTTTTCCCCACAAACGTCCTTGCCCGGCATCACTTCACCCCAATCTATGTTCGCCAGTGCATCAACGAATGGGGAAAGTAATGGGCTGGACCATCTATTTCTGGGCAATCGCAGCATGGCTGGTTATTTCCGTACCGCTCAAAATTGCGGGATATGTCTCGGGCACGGATAAGAGCCCAAAGTCCGCCAAGATAGAAGAAGCGTTGAATACTCTATTTTTTCTTGTGGGATTGGTCGGCTTCTACGGATTCGTCTACCACGTGCATTTTCTGACTCCGACCTTCTGGAAAGTGTGGGTGGTTCTGGCAGTGGCCATATCGATCATTGGAATGATTTGGGTATCGCCAAAACTTAGGTATGGCATTAGTGTCATGGGCAAGTCTCGCGTTAAGTTCTTAGTCGGCATCAGTTTTCTTGTCTATGCGCCGATGTTGATCGGCGTTTGGCGTTCCGGCGCCTAACGATTGTAAGGAGCTTCCTGTCAACTCCGAGCGCATGGCGATAGCTTTGCCAGGCGCATCGGGCGAATGCCAAACCACGCCATTAACTCGGACACTGTCCATGAAACCTATCGAACCGAATTCCGTCCAATGCTTGCTCTAGCTCCAGCCATGCGCGAGCAAGCTGCAGGTCTTTCGTAAGGTGAAAATGGATCGAACCCTAGCCCGGCCATTGCATCGATGTGCTGCCTGGGGATAGTTTATTTGTTTCGTTGTGCCACCACTGAGAGGGAACCTCATGACTCCAAGCGAAATTGCCGCAACCGCTATCGCTAGCCTCAACCGTCGTATCACGAACGAGATATTCCTGGTTATCCAGAAAGATGGGGATCTCATGTATCACTATCTTCGGGCTGTCGAAAACAGCGGTCTGGATACCGTCAATCAACAAATAGGGAAGGCTGTCAAAGCCGCGTACCAGCTTGATAACGCTAATGAGAGAGAAAACGATCCATCGTGCACATTGATTCAAAGTCATCAAATATTTGAATAGCATCAAGTCGAATTCCTCCATCAAGTAGGAGTTGGCGCATCACCAGCGCTTCAAGACGAGTGATGAAGCGCGAAGCCATGTGTTGACTACATAGAGGCGTTCTATAACGGGCAATGCTTGCACAGCAGCTTGGACCATCGATCATCGATGGTGTTTGAGCAGATAGGCTGTGTCGCTTAATTCAACTGTCCGTAAAACCCTGGGTAATTCACTCTGACCCTGGCCCTGCAGTTCACCGCAGCCTCACGCCCTAGTCGATCTCATTGACTCATGCGCAAGCCCCTCATCATTTTTCTGCTAGTGGTCACAGCGTTCACGGTCTTCTCGCTCGTCTCTGGAGCGGGTTACCTCGAGGCACCGCTACCTGGAGGACTGCCATTCGGAAACGCTTTGACAGCCATTGGGTTGTGTTCGGCAACCGGTGCTGCGATCGGACTCAGCCGGCCTGGCACGATCCTCCGGGCCGTATCCATAACTTCCTTTGTCGCAGCCGTTGCATGGTTGCCTATCTCCATCGCACTGGCCGGAAACCTGGCGCTTGAATTCAGTGGGGATCGCGGGACCGCGTGGATGTGGATCAGTCTTGGCACGGTTTCGGCTGTGTTGCTTTCGCTGGCATGGGCGTTGTGCTCGCTGTTCGTAAGCTGCGTGAGTCGTGCGGCTCGTTCGCGTGCAGGCCGATAATTCACTCGAGCCGGAGTCGTTCCGCGTCAGCCACGCGCTAGCTAGCCCACGTTGTTTCGCTGCGATTGCGCGATACAGGAGAGCTGCAACGGGCTTTGCCCCTATGTCTCTTGCTTCGGGAGGATCGATGGTTGATCCGCACAGACTTCGCGGACGCATGCACGTAGCCAGCGATGTGCCGGATCGGCATCCAGGCGAGGGTGCCAGAACAGCGAGACGGTGATTTCCGGGACACGCACCGGAAGCGGAAAGCTATGCAGTCCCGCCCGAAGATTCAGGGTATGCCGATCGGGCACGCTCGCGATCAAATCGGTGGCACGTGATAGAGCCAGTGCTGCCGAGAAGCCGCCCACCGTCGTTATCACTTGCCGTTTTAGTCCGAGCGACTCCAATGCATCATCGATGGGTCCCCGAGCGATGCCGCGTCGCGAAACCTGGACATGTTGTCCGGCGGCGAAACGTTCCGGTGTGATCTCGCGCTCGGTCAGAGGGTGCCCATGCCGAACGACGCCTATGTAACGGTCCCGAAAGAGACCTTGCGTGCGTATCTCGGGGCCCATTGCCTTCCCGACCACGCCCGTTTCCAGATCGACACTTCCCTCGCGAAGTGGCGTGCTGTCCTTGTTGGGCTTGGGCAGAAAGAGCAGCCGGACGCCTGGTGCATCTTTCGCCACGCGCGCGATGAGGGTGGGCCCGAAGTTCTCGACGAAGCCCTCGCTCGTTCGCAACGTGAAAGTTCGGGCGAGCCGCTTTAGGTTGAGCTTTCTTGCGCGTCGCAGAACGGATTCGGCGTCTTGCACCAGTTGGCTGACCTGTTCGCGAAGTTCGAGCGCCCGCGGGGTGGGAACGAGACCGCGGCCCGCCCTGACCAACAGTGGATCGCCCATGGTCTCCCGCAATCGCGCCAGAGCACGGCTCATGGCCGATGGACTCAATCGCAACCGTTGGGCCGCGCGGGCGACACTCCCCTCTTCGAGGAATACGTTCAGGGTGACAAGCAGATTGAGATCGGGCATGGACATGCCCGGAAAATAGCACGGGACAACGCATGGCATGGCGTTGAATGCATGTACAAAACGCAATAGATGTGCGCGCCGCCACTTGGAGCCCTGGAATGCGATCCGATCCGGTCAAGTCAAGTCAAGTCAGGTCAGGTCAGGCCGGGGCCCAACCTGCCGCATCTGGCGGAAGTCTCGTGTGCCTGGCGCTGCAGGATCATGCATTCCGACAAGCACAAACCGCTGATGATCTGGCCGATGTCCAGCAGCTCGGTCATCGAGGGTGGTCCACCTATATATGGCGTTACATGCACGAATAAATTGCAAGCCGTGCGCCTTCTGCAATTCGCGCTCGGGGCCTACGATTCTTGCATCACGGTGTCGCGAGGTTTCAATCATGAAATTCACGTCAACACTTGCAGGATCGGACCCGGCCGCCGCGGCCAGAGCGGAACTGCCGGCCCAAGCCCATACGGGAAAGGTGGCGTCGATCATGGAGCGCGAACACTGGAACAAGCGCTACGCAGAAGCGGTATTCATCCGGCAGGTTCAGACCGCGCACGGCGTTCAGGCCGCCATCGACTGCCAGGTACGAGCCAAGCGGCTTTCGTAATTTCGCGAACGCGCGATCAACACTTCCATATACCGCGTACCGACTGGCGCGCATGCGACCCAATCATCGCAGGACAGACACATGACGACTTTTCCCTCCCAACGGATCGGGCCCTCGGTGAAATGGGCGCTCGCCAGTCTGTCGCTGACCATGTTGTTGTCCTCGCTAGGCACCAGCATCGCCAATGTCGGACTGCCAACCTTCGCGCGGGTGTTCGGTGCATCCTTTCAGGACGTGCAGTGGATCGTCCTGGCCTATCTTCTGGCCATTACCACCTTGATCGTCAGTGTGGGACGACTCGGTGATCTGATTGGCCGGCGGCGGCTCATGCTTGCCGGAATTTTCTTGTTCACGGCGGCCTCCGCGTTGTGCGGTGCCGCGACTGCGCTGTGGATGCTGATCGCCGCTCGCGCAGCACAAGGGCTCGGCGCCGCCGTCATGATGGCACTGACGATGGCGTTTGTCGGCGAAGCCATTCCCAAGGAAAAGACCGGCAGTGCCATGGGGCTGCTCGGCACTATGTCGGCCATCGGCACCGCGCTTGGTCCTTCGCTGGGTGGTGTGTTGATCGCCGGTCTCGGCTGGCGGGCCGTCTTCTACATCAATCTGCCGTTGGGACTATTGGCGTTCCACCTGGCTTATCGCTTTCTGCCGGCCGAGCGCCAAGCGTCGTCGGCCCTTCGCATGCGCTTCGATGGAGTGGGCACGGTACTGCTTGCATTGACGCTTGCCGGTTATGCTTTGGCCATGACATTGGGTCGCGGCCATTTCGGCCTGCTCAATGTATCGATGCTGTCGTTTGCCATCGTTGGCGCCTGCCTATTCATGATTGTCCAGGGCAAAGCCAAGTCACCCCTCATCCGGCTGGCAATGTTCCGCGATCCGGTACTGAGAGCAGGCTTCACGATGAGTGCGCTGGTTACGACCGTGGTAATGGCAACGCTGGTGGTGGGTCCGTTCTTTCTCTCCGGTGCGCTTGCGCTCGATGCGGCTCATGTCGGTTTGGTCATGTCGGCCGGTCCGATTGTCGCGGCACTGACCGGCGTGCCGGCCGGGCGCCTGGTGGATCGATTTGGTTCAAACGGCATGACCATCACCGGGCTCAGTGCCATGGCGATCGGCTGCGCAATCCTGGCGGTGGCGCCTTCGCGCTTCGGCATCCCGGGCTATATCGCACCACTGGCGATCATCACGGCGGGCTATGCGCTGTTCCAGGTAGCCAATAACACGGCGGTCATGACGGATGTCGTTCCCGATCAGCGAGGCGTTGTCTCTGGTCTTTTGAACTTGTCGCGAAATCTCGGACTCATCACCGGCGCTTCTTTGATGGGCGCCGTGTTCGCGATCGGATCGGCCACCACCGACATTGCAACGGCGCAGCCAACGGCGGTGGTAGCCGGTATGCGCGTCACGTTCGCATTCGCCGCGCTGCTGGTCGTCGCTGCCCTTGCCACCGCGCTCATTCGCGTCGTGCCCTCCTTCAACATCGTGAAACAAAATGACTACCGTCGTTAAGAAAAGCCGCGCATTCAATGCAGGCATGATCGTTCTGCTAGATACAGCGTGGCAGCGGTGGTTGCATCCGCAGGCAGGCTTTCCGTCGGGTCACGGGTGTATAAGCTTTTGTCAGGAACGAAAATCGGGGTCGGAAAAAGGAAAAACAGGGATGACTCATTCAAACCCCTGTTCTGACAGCAACACAGGCCACGTGTAACCATCATTCCGGCGAGCGTTTTGGGCGCCGCTAAATTCAAAGCGCTAGGCAGCATGGAGGTGTCGTCATGAATCCCGAGTCCATTGCCTATATTGCGGACATCGCTCAGATCGCAGGCGAGGTTACGGTAATCATCGCCATCCTGTTCGGGGTGTTCGAACTCTCCGAGTACAGAAAGCAACGCCGAGTCACGGTGGCGGCGGAGTTAATGCACAACTTCTATAGTGCCGACTTGGCTAACGCCATCTATCTCATAAGAGGCTTGCCTGCGGATATCACGGCGGACGAGCTCAGGCGCAAGGGTGATGAGTATGAGAGAGCGGCCGTGCTGATCAGCATGAGCTTTGAAACCATGGGCCTATTGGTGTTCGAACGAATCGCGCCCATCGATCTCGTGAACAAGCTGGCGGGCGGCGTGGTTGCAGTCCTCTGGCACAGGCTCCGCCCATGGCTTGAACAAGTTAGACAGGAGCAGTCGCAGCCATCCTGGGCAGAGTGGTTCGAGTGGCTCGCGCAGCAGTGCGAGCGCCGCAAGCGCACTCAGGAGCCGGCTTATACGAAGTACAAGGATTGGCGGCCATAAAAACACGTTGCACGTTGTCGACCAGGGTGCTCCAGCGAAACTAACAAGATTACGACCGGCCCGAAACCGGAGCGGCGGACTACTGATCGCAGTCATCGAGGCTCACACCGCTCCGCACACCAATGCCAGTAACGAGATTTTCAACGGCATAGGTTGAAAGCGGTCGCGCGGTTGCTGATTAGCACAGGTAGCCTGATCATTGGCTACCGGCACGCCGATCAGACGCCGCCAGCACACGCATCAGCCCATGTCCATGATGTTCTTGCCAAAATATGACAGTACCTAAGCCATACAGCGCCGCTTCACAGAAACTTGCACGGGCCGCAACTCACATTGAGGCGTTGGTCGCAGCAATCGAGTCTCACTTTCAAAGCGACTGGTACTCATGCGAATTTGGCCGCAACGATATTGGGCAGTACAGCCTGAAGGTCAAGGTCCGCGGGTCGCCTCGTGACTTCGGGCTCATCGTTGGTGATGCCATTCACAACATGAGGACAGTGTTAGATCTGCTGGCCGTCGACGCAGTGGCCCTAAACGAGGGAAATACTAAAAACGTCTATTTCCCTTTCTCAGATGGACCAGGAACCATCGAGGAGATGATCAAGAAGCGAAACTTTCATCGGGCCTCCAACGCTGATCAGGATAGGGTCAGAGCGCTACGTCCCTACATAGGAGGGAATCAACTGCTTAGGTCACTCCATGATCTTGATATCCAAGATAAGCATCACACGTTAATTCCTCATGCGTCGCTTATTACATCGCCCAAGGTAAGTGTAAAAACAGACATGCTTGGCAATCCTGTCGGTTTCGCTGAAGGAAAACTTGAGCTAGAGGTTGACCCTGAAGAGCCGCCAAAAGTAGCTTTCACTTTCCCGGAAGATAGCGTCTTATCAGGACGAGAGATTCTAACCGTATTGCGTGAGCTCCATCTTCTGGTCTCGGAGATCGTTTCGAGCTTCGAAAAAGGGGCTCATGACAAGTCGAACAGCGTTTAATAATTCTTTGAATGAACTCCCTTCGCAGGTGACGCTATTTAGATCACTGGTGGAGCGAAGGTCAGTTGCAGTCATGTATCAGGCGAGCACTGGAATGATAGACGCCCGAAGAAATTTCCCTCGGGCGCCTGCATCACTTTACTTGAGCGTCCTCTCAAACAACTGATAGATACGCCGATACTCGTCATACCAGCTTTCCGGTTGCACGAAGCTATGGCGTTCGAGTGGGTAGGGCGCGAGTTCCCAGTGGTCTTTCTTCAGTTCGATCAACCGCTGCGCCAGGCGCACGGAATCCTGGAAGAACACGTTATCGTCGATCATGCCGTGGGCGATCAGCAAGTGGCCGCGCAGGTTCTCGGCGTATTCGATCGGCGAGGACTTCTTGTACGCCTCCGGGTCGAGTTCGGGCGTGTTGAGGATGTTGGCGGTGTATTCGTGGTTGTAGCTGGTCCAGTCGGTGACCGGACGTAGCGCTGCACCTGCAACGAACATTTCCGGCGCGCGAAACAGAGCCATGAAAGCCATGAAGCCGCCATAGCTGCCGCCGTAGATGCCCACATGCTGCACATCGCCTTGCTGGTTGGCGACCATCCAGTTCACGCCGTCGATGTAGTCTTCGAGTTCCGGATGGCCCATCTGCCGGTAGATCGCAGTGCGCCAGGCGCGGCCGTAACCTTCCGAGGCGCGATAGTCCATGTCCAGCACGATGTAGCCTTGCTGCACCAGCAAGTTGTTGAACATCTGCTCACGGAAATAATTCGGATAGCGGTCGCTCACGTTCTGCAGATAACCCGCGCCATGCACGAACATCACCACTGGATATTTCTTGCCGGGTTCAAGCTGTGCCGGCCGATACAACTTCGCCCAGATCGTGCCGGCGCCGTGCGTGGAAGGCACTTGCACGATTTGCGGCTGGATCCAGCTACGTGCCTTGAACTCGGCCGTGCGGGTGTCGGTGAGTTTGACCGGTGCGCCGCCATTGCTCGGCAACACCGCCAGTTGCGGCGGCAGGTAGCTGGCCGAATAGCGCACCAGGAGTCTGTTGCCATCGGGCGAGAGCGTGAAATCCTCGACGCCGTCGAGCGCGGTCAACTCACGCAACGCGCCATTGCTGCGCGTGGTCGCGCAAACCTCGTAATCACCGGGCGATTTCTGGTTGCACAGGAAATACGCTGTCGCGCCATCGGCCGACCATTGCACCGACGAAACTTCCCACTGGCCGCGTGTGAGCGCGGTGGGCTTGGTACCGGGCCGGACGGTGTACAACTGCGAATAGCCGGTTTCCTCGGACAGGTACCACATGGTCTTGTTGTCGGGCAGCCAGCCGAATTCGTTGAAGTTCCAGTTGATCCAGGCCGGGTCGGTCAATCGGTGCGCGGCATTGAGTTTGCCGTTGGTGAAATCGACGGTGGCGATCCAGCGATCCTTGTTGTCGATCGCGCGAATCTGCACGGCAAGCTGGCTGCCGTCAGTGCTCCAGCGCAATGTGTCCGCGCCACTGTTGTCGCCTTCGTTGAGTACGCGCACCGGGCGGTTGCCCTTGAGCGGATCGAGTTTCTGCGCGGCGCGCAGGGCGGCGAGCGGATCGGTGGCGATGCCGGGCAAGGTGTCGTAGGAAACATCGCGCACGCTGTTGTTGCTCAGATCGACCAGCTTGAGCGATTGCGCAATCGGCCAGTTGCGGCCGACGCGGGTGCGCTCGTCCTCGAATTCTTCGTAGCCCGATTCGGTGACGTATTTGGGCAGCTTGCCGATGCGGCCGGCTTCGGCGTTCTTGGCCGAGGTCACCACCAGCAGCCAGCGACCATCGGGCGAGAGCGAGCTGCCATCGATCTGCGTGTTCTCGCCCAGATACACCGGTGCGGCCGCGCGCGTGGGGTCGGCTTTGCGATCGCTTTCCCGACGTATGCGTTGCGTGTCGCGGTCGTCTTTTTGCCGCTTGAGCGTGGCGATCAGGCGCAACTGCATTTGGCTCAGGGCATCGGCGGCGGGCGGCGCGGCCGGGTCTTTTTCCGCATGCAGCAAGGCGATGGGGGCGATCAGGCGCGTCGAAGGGTTCCAGCCGAACCAATCGTTGCCGATGCGAAATTGCACGGTGTGGCCGTCCGCGGCGTATTGCGGCGCCAGCTCCTCATCGCTGCTGCGGGTGATCTGTGTGAGTGTGCCGCGATGCAGGTCGCGCTCGAACACATCGCCATTGCGCACCAGCAGCATGCGCGAGTGGTCGCGGTGGTACACCGGATTGGCGGCATCGAGATTGGCAAGGTCCGCGTCCTTGCTCAGCGTGCCTTGCGCGGCATCGATCGCCTGCACGTAGGTGTCGCGCAACGGCGAGCCGGGGCGTTTTTGCGTGTATTGCACATGATGGCTGTCCCAACTCCACCAGGCCGATTCCACGGGCGGGCCGATCCAGTCCGGATGCGCCATGGTTTGCTCGAGCGTGAGAGGGGTTTGGGCCCAGGCGGGCGCGGCGATCAACAGGGCGAGAACGGACAGGCAAAGACGCATGGTGGCTCCGCGACAGGCAGTGACAAGAACGGCAAGGGTAGCAAAGCCGTTCAGGAAAATTCCTGTGCGGGTAGTCCGGGTTCATATTCATATTGATGCTTTCCCGCCAGGGCGTTGTCGGACACAATTGAACAACCCCAGCGCCCCCGCGCCATGCACGCCTACGTTTACAAATCCCTGCGAAAAAGCGACACCTATCTGTACTTGCGCGAGAAGGATGGCTTTGCCCTCGTTCCCGATCAGGTACGCGCGCCGTTGGGCGAGCTGGTCTTCGTACTCAAATTCGAGCTGACGCCCGAGCGCAAGCTAGGACGCGAAGATGCCGCCGTGGTGCGAGCCAATCTGAGTACGCGCGGATTTCACCTGCAACGGCCCGAGAGCACGCTCGATCCGCTGGTGGCCGGAGGCGTGGGCGATGGTTGAGTCCCGGCGCGGCCCCTGGCCTTGGGGCATGTTGGCGCTGGGATTGGCATTGGCCTGGCTGCCATTGGCGTGGGACATGCCGGTGTTTTGGCTGGGACTGGGCTTGGCGCAGCCGGCGCTATTGCTGGGCTGGAGCGGCCTGCGTGGCAGCCGCACGATATCGCGGCCGACGGTTGCACTGATGGCCGATGCCTCCGCCGTCGCGTTGCTGTGGCTGTTTGCCTATGGATTGCTGGCGGTGGCGATTGCCTGGCCTTTGCAGGCGTTGCGCGAAAGCGGCGCCTTGAGCGCGGCGTTGGCCTTGAGTTTTTGCATCGGCGTGGTGCTGCTTGGTTTGTGGCGTTTGTGGCCGGCATTCGCGCAGGCGGCGCGGCAAGGCCAATCGTTTCCGGCACTGCTGGTAGCGGCGACGCGCGGCGGTCAAGCCAATGCCAATCGCGGATTGATCATCACCTTGTTGGTGTTTTCTGTGCTGGCACCCGGGCTTGCCCTGGCCTGGCCGGACCTGGTGGCCGCGCCCTTGCGCTGGCCGATGCTATTGGCTTATCCGCTGCTGGCGCTGCTGGCGCACGCGGGAGTGCATCGTTGTGCTGGTCTGATTGCGGCATCGGCGCTGTCGCGTTCTCAAAGGGAAGAGCAGGAGACGCAGCTCGACACCATCGAAAAAAATCACGCTCCCGGCTCGGCCGACGAGCGCTTGCTGGCGGCGTTGCACGAGGGCCGGATCGAACCGGCGATGCAGGCATTGAGCGATGGCGCCGATGTCCATGCACTGCCGGCGCCGAGCGATCGCGATCAACGCACACTGCCGATGCTCGCGGCCTTGCAGGGCGATTTGCGCGTGCTGCGGCAATTGATCGCCCGTGGCGTGGACGTCAACCGCGCGCATGGCGGGCTGACGCCGCTGCTTGCCGCGACGCGCGACAGTTGGCATGGCCGGCCCGAAGCAGTGATGACGTTGCTCGCCAACGGCGCTGATGCGAGGGTTGCCGACAACGACGGCAATACGCCCTTGCATCACGCCGCGCGCAGTACCGACCCGGCGGTCGCGGCGCTGTTGCTCGATGCCGGGGCAATGGTCGATGCGCTCAATCACGAAGGCTTCAGCCCGCTCGGTATCGCTTGCGCTTCGGGTAATTGGCGGCTGGCGCGATTTTTGATCGAACACGGCGCGCGGCCCGAACCCGTCGATGGCCAACCGGCGCTGCTTGCTGCGGCCTCGGGCGATGACGATACGGCGGGCGTGCAATTGCTGTTGCGGCACAAAGCGCGCGTGGATGCGCGCGGCACCGGACAACGCACAGCATTGATGCAGGCGTGCGCGATGGGCAATCGCGAGGTGGCCGGCCTGTTGCTCGAAGCCGGGGCCGATCGCAATGCCCACGATGCGCAGGGCATGACGCCTTTGCTGGAGGCGGCGCGCAATGCACAGACCGAAGTCGTGCAGCGTCTGGCGCAGGCACGGCCCGATCCGCACGCACTCGACGCGCACCAGCGCAATGCCCTGATATTGGCCTGCCAGGCGGGTGCATCGCCCGAGCTGTTGCGGCAATTGATGATGATCGGCGTGGAGGCCGAGCAACGCGACGACCAGGGCCGTCGCGCCATCGATGTCGCGATTGAAAACGGACGCTGGCCGCAAGTGTCGGTGCTCGATCCCGCCTATGCCTTGCCGGCCAGTGTCGCCGAGGGCTTGGCTGAGGGGCATTTCGAGAAAACCCCGCACCAGTTGTTGCGCGATGCCTTGATCTCGCGCCGGTTGGAGTCGGCCGAAGCCATGCTGCGCCTGGGCGCAGGACCAGGCGTGCAGACGCTGACCGCGTTGCTGCTGGAGTTTTCCAACGACGAGGATTTGGCTCCGTTCGATTGGCTGTCGCGTCATGGCGCGCACGCGGATTTGCAGCTCGAAGGCCAGGACTGCGTGTTGTTCCAACTGTTCGATCGCGGCGGCCGCGCGCAGCCGGTGTTGCAGCATTTGCTCGATGCGGCGCAGCCCGTTGGCGGCACGGCCGGCCTGTCGCGCTTTCTCAGTGCTTGCCTGAGTGGCGAGCACACCTCGCGCGGTACCGAACAGTTGGGTTTGTCGCTGCTCGAGCGCGGCGCCGATGCTTTCGGCGCACGCGCCAATCAGGACCCGCCGTTGATCCTGGCCATTCGCCTGGGCTGGCAGCGCATGATCGAAAGTTTGCTCGCGCAAGGCGTGGATCCGAATCTGCGCGATAGCCGTGGACACGGCGCAGTGCACGTCGCTGCCGCGCTGGGGCGCGAGAATGCGGTGCGCGCCTTGATCCGTTACGGCGCCTTGCCGCAGGCGCGCGCACCGGACGGCCAAACCGCATTGGGAATGGCTTTGGCCGCGGGACGCAGCGATTTGAGCCACTGGCTGGAATGGCGCGGCTGGCCATTGCCGGGTCGTTTGCTTCAGGGTGCTGACTTGCCAGCCGCCGCGATCGCAGGAGATGTCGAAGCGGTGCTGCGCCTGCTCGAACTCGGCTTGCCCATCGATGCGGTGGATCAACAAGGGTGCACGGCATTGTTGCGCGCTGCCGGCGGCGGCCACGAGAATATCGTTCGCGCGCTGCTCGAACGTCACGCCGATATGCATGTGAGTGCGCGCACCGGTGCGACGGCGTTGTCGGCGGCCATCAGCATGCGCCATGCCGGTGTAGTCGAACTGTTGTTGCAAGCGCGCGCGAATCCGAATCAAACCTTGCCTGGCGGCGTCACCGCGCTGATGCTCGCTGCCGCGCTGGGCTTGCCGGAAATCGCCGGCCGGTTGCTGACACGTGGCGCCACGGTTGACAACATCGACAACCAAGGCTTGAGCGCACTGCATTGCGCGGCCATGCATGCTTTCACCGCACGCGACCGGCAACGCGTGCTGGCCTTGTTCGATATGTTGTTGCTGGGCGGCTTGCCGCCCGATACGGCCAACGCCAGCGGACACACGCCTTTGCTTTTGTTGCTCGGCGCTCGCGCCGAAGCGGGCGCGGCCTGCGACGAAGAATTGCTGCTGACGGTGCTCGAGCGTCTGCTTGGCGAAGGCGTCTCGCTCGACAGCCAGGACCAGCGCGGGTTGTCGGCATTGCACATCGCTGCTATGCATGGCTTGCCGCGCATCGTCCAGCGCCTGTTGCGTGAAGGCGCGAACCGGCAATTGCGCGACATCCTCGGCCGCAGCGCGCACGATCTGGCGCTGTTGCGCGGCTATGTCGATATCGCCTCGGAATTCGAGCCGCCGCGTACCGCGCCTTCGCTGGCGAGATTCTTGCGCGATCCCCGCTGAATGACGGCGAGGGATAGGCGAGACACGATTATTTTTCTTCCGGCCTCGGTTTCTCGTCAGCTTCAAACAGCGATTCGAGATCCTTGAACGCCTGCTGTGAAGTAGCGATCAATGCCGCTTCGTCGTCGTAAACCAGATGCTGGTCGCGCAGCATGGCCTCGTCGTGCTGGCGGAAACGCTCGCGCCGGTCGGCGGCGACCTCCGGTGGAAGGCCCAGTGCCTCGAGCACTTGCTGGCTCATCTGCAAGCTCGAATGGAAAGTTTCGCGAACCACCTGCACGCCAAGATCCATCAACTTGAATGCGTGCTGGCGGTTGCGCGCACGCGCGAATATCTTCAAATGCGGATAGGTGCGTCTGAGCAGACGCGCGGTGCGAATGGTGGCTTCGGGGTCGTCGGTGGTGAGCACGAAAACCTCGGCGCGCTCGGTGTGCGCGGCGCGCAACAGCTCGGGCCGGCTCGGGTCGCCGAAGTAGATCATGTTGCCGAACCGGCGCGAGATATCGACTTGTTCGGCGCTATGTTCAAGCGCGGTGAACGGGATTTTCTGTGCGCGCAGAATCCGTCCGACGATCTGCCCCATGCGGCCGAACCCGGCGATGATCACGCGCGGCGATTCATGGTCTATCGGGTCGGCGGCGCGTTCTTCTTGCTTGTCCGGATGTTTGACCAGCAAGCGCGATACCGCGATCACATACAGCGGCGTCAACGCCATGCTCAGGCCGACGATGGCAATCAGACGATCGCGTAGCGCGGCGTCGATCAAGTGCGCCTTGAACGCCTCGCCGAACACCACGAACGCGAACTCGCCGCCCAGAGCCAGCACCGCGCCCAGCATCAGCGCCTCGCGCAGCGGCAGGCGGCCGGGACGCCAGCCGATACCGAGCAGGATGAGTGATTTGACCAACATCAAAGCCAGCACGCCGACTGCGATCAACTGCGGTTCGGCCATCACCCGCTGCAAATCGATGCTCATGCCCACGGCGATGAAGAACAAGCCGAGCAACAGCCCTTTGAACGGTTCGATCTGCGCTTCGAGTTCGTGGCGAAACTCCGAATCGGCCAGCAGCACACCGGCGAGGAACGCGCCCAGCCCCATCGACAAACCGCCTTGTTCCATCAACCAGGCCGTGCCGACCACCACCAGCAGCGAGGTGGCGGTGAACACTTCGCTCATCCGCGTCCAGGCCACGGCACGAAACAACTGGCGCAGCAGCAAGCGACCGCCAATCACCACTGCCGCGATCATGCCGATCGCCTTGAACACCGCCAGCGAGGAGGGACCGGCATGCGCGGCCGCCTTGGCCTGGCCGAGCAGCGGGATCAATGCCAATAAGGGAATCGCCGCCAAGTCCTGGAACAACAGGATCGCGAATGCCATCCGGCCGTGGCCGGAGTTCAGTTCCTTGCGTTCGGCCAGCAACTGCAAACCCACGGCAGTCGATGACAGCGCCAGGCCCAGGCCGATCACCAGATCGGTTTTCCAACCCAGGCCCAGCAGCATGATGGCAGCGGCGCCGATCAGCAACGCGCTGATGCCCACCTGCAACCCGCCGATGCCGAAGACTTGTCGTCGCATCACCCAAAGCCGGGCCGGCGACAACTCCAGGCCAATCACGAACAGCAGCATCACCACGCCCAGTTCGGAAACGGCGAGCGTGCGCTGCGGGTCGCGCACCAGTTGCAGGCCGAACGGCCCCATGACCGCGCCCACGACCAGATAGCCGAGCACTGCGCCCAAGCCCAGGCGATAGAACAGCGGGACCGCCACCACCGCGGCGATCAGGAAAATCAGGAATAGTTCGAGATTGCCTTGGTCGTGCATCAGGGCCTCCAGCCGCGATTATGCCGTTATCGCGATCCATTGCGAGCGGCGCGTTTGCCGGTCCAAAACATCGACGTTATCCTCGCCGAACCGTTCGACACAAACCAAGGGACTGCCATGCGTCGTGCCATCGAACTCTCGTTGTTTATCCTGTTTGCGTGCGTCGCATCGCCGACGATTGCCAAGGACACTACAGCGCCATCCGAATCATTGGAGTCGGTGATGACGACCAAGGTGGATGGCACGATCGCCATCGACCAGCAAGGCCAGTTGACCGATTTTCACATCGATACCAAGATGCCCGAGCAGATGCGCGGGATGCTCTACAAGACGGTGCGCACCTGGCGTTTCCATCCAGTGCTCGTCGATGGAAATCCGATCGCGGCGCAATCGAAAATCCGCATCACTCTCGCGGCTCGCAAGGATGGCGAGGATTATCTGGTGCGAGTGGATAACGTGATTTTTCCTCGCGATGACAAGGAAAGGAAGATTGGTTTCACCAACGACGCGGTGACGATCACCAAGAAATCGATGACGCCGCCTTCGTATCCGCGCGGGCTGTTGAAGGCAGGTGTTGAAGGTATCGTTTTGCTCAGCCTCAGGATCGGCGCTGACGGGCAGGTCGAGCAAGTGATTCCGGTACAAACCACGTTGATCGATGTCAAAGGCCGGCCGAACGTTCTCGCCCAGGCACTGACCCAATTCGAACGGACGGCCAGCAGTGCTGCAAAACTGTGGCAATTCAATGTCACGGCCAAGACCGGGCAACCCACCGCACGCGATATGACTGTGATGGTGCCGATCAGCTACACGATAAACAGGAAGACGACCGACAGCTCGCCTGGAATGTGGCGCACCGAAGTACGCGGCCCGCGCCAGCAGCCGAATTGGCTTGTCGACAATGTCGGTGAACAGAGAATCGGCGTTTCCGACCTGGCCGACGGCGAGGTCATGCCGGTCGCGAGCGCGTTCAAGCTGGTCACCGATGTGGTCGGGACCGCACTGCTGTAAGTTTTCAGCCAATCAATCACCACATAAAAAAAGCTCCGCAAGCGGAGCTTTTTTTGTTTCAGGCGAGTGGTTGATCAACCCCGCTTCATCGACCCGAAGAACTCGTCGTTGGACTTGGTGGTCTTCATCTTGTCGAGCAGGAATTCCATCGCGCCCAGTTCGTCCATCGGGTGCAGCAGTTTTCTGAGAATCCAGATTTTCTGCAGCATGTCCGGTTCGATCAGCAACTCCTCGCGGCGGGTGCCGGAGCGGTTGATGTTGATCGCCGGGTACACGCGTTTCTCGGCGATGCGCCGGTCCAGGTGCACTTCCGAGTTGCCGGTGCCCTTGAACTCTTCGTAGATCACCTCGTCCATCTTCGAGCCGGTATCGATGAGCGCGGTCGCGATGATCGTCAGCGAGCCGCCTTCCTCGACATTGCGCGCGGCGCCGAAGAAACGCTTCGGCCGATGCAGGGCATTGGCGTCCACGCCGCCGGAGAGCACCTTGCCCGAGCTCGGCACCACCATGTTGTAGGCGCGGGCCAGGCGGGTGATCGAATCGAGCAGGATCACCACGTCTTTTTTATGTTCGACTAGGCGCTTGGCGCGCTCGATCACCATTTCGGCGACCTGCACATGGCGTGCGGCCGGTTCGTCGAAGGTCGAGCTGATCACCTCGCCGCGCACCGTGCGCTGCATGTCGGTGACTTCTTCCGGGCGCTCGTCGATCAGCAGCACGATCAAGTGCACGTCCGGGTGGTTGTGCACGATCGCCTGGGCGACGTTTTGCATCAGCATGGTCTTGCCGGCTTTTGGCGGCGAGACGATCAAGGCGCGCTGGCCTTTGCCCTGCGGCGCCATCAGGTCGAGGATGCGGCCGGTGATGTCCTCGGTCGAGCCGTTGCCGCGCTCGAGCGTGAACCGGCGGCGCGGAAACAGCGGCGTGAGGTTTTCGAACAGCACCTTGCCCTTGGACGCTTCCAGCGGTTCGCCGTTGATGGTGTCCAGGGTGTTGAGCGCGACGTAGCGCTCGCCGTCTTTCGGGCTGCGGATGCGCCCGGTGATCTCGTCGCCCGTGCGCAGATTGAAGCGGCGGATCTGGCTGGGCGAGATGTAAACATCGTCCGGGCCGGCCAGGTAACTGGCGTCGGAAGAGCGCAGGAAACCATAACCATCGGGCAGGATTTCCAGCACGCCTTCGCCGGCCACGCCGTTGGGATGGCGGGTGAGCACCTTGAGCAGCGCGAAGGTCACGTCCTGCTTGCGCATGCGCGCCACGCCTTCGTGCAGGTTCAGCGCTTCGGCCATCTCCAGCAATTTATGCGCGGGCATGCGCTTGAGTTCGGTCAGCGTGTAGCTGGGGAAATCCGGCGGTAACTGCGGCGGCTGGTAATGCTGCGGGCGTTCGTGACGCTCGGGGCGTTCGGCGTTGCCGCTGTTGTTCTCGCCGCCTTCCTCGTTGGAGCGATTGCGATCGCGGAAGCGGTCGCGGAAACGATCGCGGCGATGTTTGTTGCGGTTCTGATAACCGCCGCCTTCCTCATTGCTCTGGCTGCCGCTTTCGCGATTTGCCGGAGCGCTGCCTTCGCCGCCGCTGTCGGAGGTCTGGTTTTCCGGCGCGCGGTTTTCCTGGACGCGATTTTCGAAAGCGCGAGGCGGTGCCGGGCGATTTTCGGCGGAACGATTTTCCGGTGCGCGGTTTTCGAGGACGCGATTGTCGCGAGCCTGGGATTGCTCGCTCCGGCTGCCTTCGCCGCGGGTTTCCGCATCGCGGTTGACCGGGCGGCTGTCGCCGCTTTCGGCGCTGCGATTGTCGTTGCCGGCATTGGCGAAGCTCGCCCGTTCCGGCGCAGGCACAGTGGCCCGTTCCATCGTGGGAGCGGTGGGGGCATCGACCACCGGTGCAGCAGCAATGCGTGGTTTGTTTGGGCCACGCGGCTTGCGCGGGCGCTTCTCGGCAGAGCTGCCGGTTTCAGTCTCGTTGTCGGACACAGAGTTCCTCGCGAATGCGAGTCAGGGGAAAGAAGGGATGGTGCAGAGAGCGGCGCCAGTGGCACCTGTGCTGGGCGTTACGCTACCACTGCCGGCAAGCAAACTACAAGCGCCTGGCGCGAGGTGGTTCAGATTCCGGGTTTTCCCCGCGGTTGCGGGGTTCCCGATGATTCTTCAAAACCGGTGCGCCGGAGCGCACCTCGTTTTATCGATTGCTGTGGGGCGTCAAACCGCTTTTTCGACGAACTCGGTCAATTGCGCCTTGCCCACCGCGCCGACCTGGGTCGAATGCACGGCGCCGTTCTTGAACATCATCAGTGTCGGGATGCCGCGCACCGCGTATTGGCGGGGCGTCTTGGGGTTCTGGTCGATATTGATCTTGACCACTTTGACCTTGCCCGCGTAGGTGCTGGCGAGACCATCGACCATCGGCCCGATCATCTTGCAGGGGCCGCACCATTCGGCCCAGAAATCTACCAGTACCGGCGTGTCGGATTTCAGGACCTGGGCCTCGAAGTCATCGTCGCTAATGTGCAGCACCTGGTCACTCACGGGCAAACTCCTGATTGGTTTGATGAAACGCACGGCCAAGTCGGGCCGTCGATTGCGGTAAACTGGCGACTAAATCGCCGAAATCAACACGGCGCAGCCCCAGATACCGGCGCAGTTTGCGACCCCCGGGCGATCCACGCAAGCGCGACCAGATCGCGCGAATGAGAACAAATGACCGATAAACCGTTGACCGATATCGCTTTTTCCAGTTTCGACCTGCACCCGGATTTGCTCGCAGGGCTCGAAGCGGCCGGCTTTAGCCGCTGCACCCCGATTCAGGCCATGACCTTGCCGATCGCCCTGACTGGACGCGATGTCGCCGGACAGGCGCAGACCGGCACCGGCAAGACGCTCGCGTTCCTGGTCACGATGGTGAACCGACTTATGTTGCGGCCGGCCCTGGCCAATCGTGGATCGGCCGATCCGCGCGCGCTGATCCTGGCGCCGACGCGCGAACTGGCTATCCAGATCCATAAAGATGCGGAAAAATTCGGCTCCCGGCTCGGCCTGAAGTTCGCCCTGATCTACGGCGGTATCGATTACGACAAGCAGCGCGCGCAGCTCACCGCCGGTTGCGATGTGATCATCGCCACGCCCGGCCGGTTGATCGATTACGTGCGCCAGGGCGTGGTGCACCTGCACGCCTGCGAGGTGTGCATCCTCGACGAAGCCGATCGCATGTTCGATCTGGGCTTCATCAAGGATTTGCGTTTCCTGCTGCGCAAGCTGCCGCGCCGCGAGGAGCGGCAGACATTGATGTTCTCGGCCACGCTCAGCCATCGCGTGCTGGAGCTCGCCTACGAGCACATGAACGAGCCGGAAAAACTCATCGTCGAAACCGACACCATCACCGCCTCACGGGTTCGCCAGGTGGTGTATTTCCCGTCCAACGAAGAAAAATTGCCGCTGTTGCTGGGCCTGCTCTCGCGCGCCGATGCCAAGCGCACCATGGTCTTCGTCAATACCAAGGCCTGGGTCGAGCGGGTCGGGCGGGCGCTGGAAAAGACCGGCTACCGCGTCGGCGTGCTCTCGGGCGATGTGCCGCAGAAAAAGCGTCAGAGCCTGTTGGCGAAATTCCAGCGCGCCGAACTGGAAATCCTGGTCGCCACCGATGTCGCCGCGCGCGGCTTGCATATCGATGCGGTCAGCCACGTCTATAACTTTGATTTGCCATTCGATGCCGAGGACTACGTGCATCGCATCGGCCGTACCGCGCGCCTGGGCGCCGAGGGCGATGCGATCAGCTTCGCCTGCGAGATCTACGCGCAGAGCCTGCCGGAGATCGAAGCCTTCATCGAACAGAAAATCCCGGTCGAATCGGTGACCGCCGAATTGCTGCAAGCGGTGCCGCGCACTCCGCGCGAGCCGGTGGTCAGCGCCGATGGCGAGGCCAACGAAAGCATCGCCGATATTTTTCGCGAGGCTCGCGCCGAAGCCGCGGCCAGTGGCCGAGGGCCGAAGACTGGTGGTCGCAGCGGTCGCAGTGGCGGCGGTTCGCGTAGTGGTCCGCGTCGCCCGGAAGGCGAGAAACGCCCGCCGCGGCGTGAGGAGCGTCCCGCGTCCGCTGCACCGGCCAAGCCGGTTGCTGTCGAAGCGCCGCGTCCACCACGCGATGCCAATCCCGAATCCGCCCCGCGTCGCGAGGGTGATGCGCCGCGTCGTCGCCGGCGTCGCGGTCCACGTCCGGAAGGTTCGGCCCCGGCGAAGAATTCGACCGCGCCCGCAACCAACAAGAGTGCGGCCGTCGCAACTCCCGCAAGCAATGGCGTGGCACCGAAAAAACCTTCCTTGCTTGGCCGATTGGCCAATCGGGTGAAATCGTTGATCAGTCCCTCGAAACCCTGACGCCGACGCGGCACACTACCTGTGCCGCCAACCTTGTCCGGAGATCGCATGAGTCTGCTGCGTTTTGATGGTGTCAGCAAAAATTTTCCTGGTGGACAGAGTGCGCTCAGCGAGTTGAGCTTTGCCGTGGAGGAAGGCGAGATGCTTTTCATCACCGGCCATTCCGGCGCCGGCAAAAGCACGCTGCTGCGCCTGATCCACCTGAGCGAGCGGCCGAGCCGCGGCACCGTGCTGGTGCAAGAGCGCAACCTGGGCAAGGTGCGCGGCCGCCAGGTCGCCCTGCATCGGCGTCAGGTTGGCGTGGTGCATCAGGACCATCGCCTGCTGGCCGAGCGCAGCGTGTTCGACAACGTCGCACTGCCTTTGCTGATCGCCGGTACGCCCTCGTCGGAAATCGGCAAACGAGTGCGGGTCATGCTCGATAAAGTCGGTCTCGGTGCGCGCGAGCGCGCGAAGCCGCGCGAGCTGTCGGCCGGCGAGCAACAACGCGTCGGCATCGCCCGCGCATTGGTGTCGCAACCGCTGATCCTGCTCGCCGACGAACCCACCGGCAATCTCGACCCGACGCTGGCGGCGGAGATCATGCAATTGTTCGCTGCGCTCCCGGCGCAAGGCACGTCGGTGTTGATCGCCAGCCATGACCTGGCGCTGGTCAAGCGCATGCGCAAACGCGCGCTGGTGCTCGATCACGGCAAACTGCTCGACGATATTTCGCCGGAGGATCTGGCGGCATGAGCGTTTCCGGCAAAGCAGAATCACGAAGCAAACCGGCCGCCGCGCGCGTCGCCGAAGGCGGCATCGGCAAACGACTGCGAGCCTGGCGCGAGCAGCATGCGTATTCGCTGGTATCGAGCCTTGGCCGATTCTTCCAACGGCCGCTGGCGTCCTTGCTCACGGTCGGAGTGATGGCGGTGGCTATCGCCTTGCCACTGGGCTTGGGCCTGGCGTTGACCAACATCGAACGTTTCTCGGGCAGCGTGCAGGAATCTCGCGAGATCGGCGTGTTCCTGAAAAATGAGGTCGATGCCAATCACGCCGAGCAATTGGCCAAACAGTTGCGCCAGCGTGCCGATGTCGCCCGAGTGACGATCAAGACCCCGGAACAGGGCTTGGCGGAGTTCAGAAAAATCAGCGATCTGGCCGGTGCGCTCGATGTGCTCGAAAACAATCCGCTGCCCACCGTGCTGATCGTGCAACCCAGGCTTGCCGCCTCCGACGCGGAGGGCTTGGCATTGGTCGATGTGTTGAAGCAGCGTCCCGAAGTCGAACTGGTGCAGCACGATGCCATTTGGCGCAAGCGGCTGTCGGCGTGGCTGGTGTTCGGTGAGCAATTGAGCTGGGTCATCGCTGCATTGCTGGGATTGGGCGTGCTGTTGGTGGTGGGCAATACCGTGCGTCTGGAGATCGGTGGGCGGCGCGAGGAAATAGCCGTCTTGCAGCAGCTCGGCGCCACCGATGGTTTCGTGCGCCGGCCTTTCATCTATCTGGGCGCCTGGTATGGGTTAAGCGCCGGTGCGTTGGCATTGGGACTGTTGGCTGCGGCGGGAGCCGCGCTGCAGCCCTCGCTGTCGTCGCTGGTCGCCAGTTACGGCGGCCAATTCCGCCTCGATGGTCCGGGCTGGGGTGGTGGTCTTGCCGTCCTGGCCGGCGCGACCGCCCTCGGCTGGTTCGGCGCATGGCTCGCCAGCGGCCATCATCTGAGGCAGACTCGGCCCACCGAGGTCTGAGCGCCGCCGTCATGAGCAATTCCGGCTTCCGTCTATCCGATACGACCACGCCCCGCATCATGGTGGTGGACGGGTCGAAGGTCGTGCGCAAAATGATCGAAGGCGTGTTGCGCCAGCAACTGCCGACGATGGAGTTCATCGGCTGTGAATCGGGCGAGGACGCCAAGGCGGCGCTGCAAAGCGGCGCCATCAGTCTGGTGACCACGGCATTGCGTCTGGCCGACATCGATGGCCTCGAACTGGCCCGCTATCTGCGCGAGCACACGCCGCAGGCCTATATTCCGATCATCGTGGTTTCCGGCGATGTGCAGGAGCGGCTCGAGAGCCGCAGCTTCAACGACGATGTCACCGATTATTTCGACAAGTCGCTGGGCTTTGGCGCATTGGCCGCTTTCATCAAAGGCTATGTCGCGCCCGAATCCGAACCGGGCGGCGAGGTGCTGTACATCGAAGACAGCCGCGTGGTCGCTGTCGCCACCCGGCGCATGCTGGAAAAACATGGTTTGAGCGTGATCCACGCCACCGGCGTGGAAGATGCCATCGCGCATCTTGAAACCATGCGCAGCCAGGGCCGCATTCCCGGCCCGGATGTGGTGCTCACCGATGTGTATCTCAAAGGCGAGCTGACCGGCAAGGATCTGCTGCAATCGATCCGCAATGATTTCGGCTACGCCAAGGGCCTGCTGCCGGCACTGGTGATGACCGGCGATGCCAACCCGGCCAATCAGACCGATCTGCTGCGCGCCGGTGCCAACGATCTGGTGCAAAAGCCCATCGAAGAACGCCTGCTGGTCACCAAGCTGTTGTTCCAGTTGCGCGTCGGCCGCCTGATGCGCCAGAAGATCGCCAAGGCCGCAGCCATGTCATCGACAGGGTCGGCGGGCGCGGCGTAAGACACGATCGGAGTGGATGGTTCGGGACTCGGGACTCGGGACTCGGGACTCGGGACTCGGGACTCGGGACTCGGGACTCGGGACTCGGGACTCGGGACAGGAGCTTGCGAAATTATTCAGGGGCCTTTCGTTTTTTGTCCGCGAAGTACGCGAAAGGCACGAAGGAAAGCGGAAGGGGTTCGTTTTGAGGAAATCCGGATTTACTTCCTCCGTTCGTCCTGAACTTGTGTTTCCTATCCTGTGGCGGGTACAGCCACGAACAACTCGAATCGCTCGTTCGGATTGTTTCATTGATGGCCCCGCTCTTCGGCGCGCTCAGGTTCGATGTCATTGCGACCGAAGATGAACCGAAGACCCCATAATCTTCCCATCGATTGGCTACACAGTTTGCCCGCATGCCCAACGACACCATCAAGCTCGAACCATCGTGGAAACGCCACGTCGGCGACTACCTTCAGCGTCCGCAGATGCAGGCGCTTGCGCAGTTTCTGCGTGAGGAGAAAAGCAGAGGCAAGCGCATCTATCCTCCGGGTTCGCAGATATTCGCCGCGCTCGATGCCACACCTTTCGATTCAGTGAAAGTCGTCATTCTCGGGCAAGATCCTTATCACGGCCCCGGGCAGGCACATGGCCTGTGTTTTTCCGTATCGCCGGGCGTGGACATTCCGCCCTCGCTGCAAAACATCTTCAAGGAGATCCAGCGCGATCTCGGCATCGCTCCACCCAAACACGGCTATTTGATGTCATGGGCACGGCAAGGCGTGTTGTTGCTCAACGCCGTGCTCACCGTCGAAAGCGGCCGTGCTGGTTCGCATCAGGGCAAGGGTTGGGAGGGCTTCACCGATCACATCGTCGAAACGCTCAATCGCGAGCGCGACGGTTTGGTCTTCATGTTGTGGGGCAGTTACGCGCAGGCCAAAGGCAAGATCATCGACACCCGCAAGCATTGCGTACTGCGCGCGCCGCACCCCTCGCCACTATCTGCGCATCGCGGCTTCATCGGCTGCGGCCACTTCTCCGCCGCCAACCGCTGGCTGACAGGGCGTCAAATGACGCCGATCGACTGGACGTTGCCTGAGCGTGTGGAGGTGGAGCGAATGGAATCGCTGACTTAAGCCGATGGCAATCGGAGTGTGAATCGCCCCTGGATTCTCGTGTCACATGCATGATGAGACCCCTGAGTGCCCTGGTTTCACGGACACCACACTGGTTTCCCTAGACATCTCGGAGCCTTGTTTACAGCAACGACGCAGATGCGAGCTCGCTGCCTTAAGACGCATGACATTGATGGTCCCCTACCATTTCACTGGCAATAATGGAAAAGCCAAAAAATTGCAGGTTTTAACTGTTGCTCAAGGCGCTGTGAAGTGACACATTCGCGCTATCGCCGTTCTGACCTATTGCGTTTATGGGCAATGTCGTCCAACTCGTTCCCGGCGCCGGGGACTCCGGGGAGACTGGTGTTGAACCTCAGACATTTGAAGCGTTCTTCACCGGAAATAAGCGTGCGCTGTCTTCGTACTTGCGACGAAATATGGCAAGCGAAGCTGATGTCCAGGATGTGGTTCAGGAGAGCTACGCAAGAATCCTGAGCTATGGTTATGGGTGCTCACGCCCCCCCCAAGTCTGGAAGGCGCTGCTCTATCGCATCGCTACAAACTTGATGCACTCGCGTGGCCGAATGGACAAGGCGCGTAACCGCGCAGGCCACAGTTCAATGGAAGATATCGAACTTGCATCAGAGGAGCCAGGTCAAGAACGGATCGTCTTGGCTCAGCAGGAGCTGCACATCGTCCGGCAGACGATTCTCAAACTGCCCCCAAAATGCCGGAAAGCATTCCTGCTCAGCCGCACCCATCGCAAGACGTATCCAGAGATTGCGGAGATTTGCGGCATCTCCGTGAAGATGGTGGAGAAATACATCTCGCAGGCACTGGCTGCACTGCGGCGTGAATTAGGGGGGCGGGGATGAGCGGCGTCTTGGAAGGCATGGATGGAATCACACCCTCCGACATTGCGGAGCGCTGGTATGCGCGGCTGATGGCGCCGGATTGCTCGTTGCGTGAGCGTGAGAAATTCGAGGCGTGGTTGAGTCAGTCGCCAGAGAATGCCTTGGCCTTCGAGGAAACAAAGGCGCTCTGGAACAGTCTAGGCGGGTTGGACGAAGATGAAGTGGTTGGACCGCACGTCACATCAGCGTTGGAGCAAGACGCTGATCCGCTCATGGAGCGATGGATAACCAAAGCCGGCATCGGTCGGCGCGCTCCAACAGGCCGTCGTCGCGTTTGGCTGCCCGTGGGGGCTGGTATCGCGGCGGTTCTTGCCATTGCTGTGTACTTGCTGCCCATGTTGAAGCCGGATGTCCCGGTGGTCGCCTACGAGTCCTCAGGCAAGATCGAATCCATCGCACTTTCTGACGGCTCATCCATGCAACTCGATCTTGAAACAGCGGTTGCCGTGAGGCTTGGCGACGATCGTCGTGACATTGAGCTCCGGCAAGGCCGGGCAGTGTTCGATGTCGCCAAGGATGCGCAACGCCCCTTCATCGTCGATGCAGGCGTAGGGATCATCACTGCTTTGGGAACACAGTTCCAGGTTCAGAGGAATGGAGAGTTCGTCTCGGTGACGTTGATTGAGGGCTCTGTGGGAATTGACGCCACCACTGGTAGCGGTAACACACGATCACTGCGACTCGTGCCCGGGCAGCAGGCCAACTATGCACCAGGCACACATAGCTGGACGGTCGAGTCGATTGATTCGGCGGCATTGATCAGTTGGAGTCAGGGATTCCACGTGTTCGCGGCGACGCCGTTGCAAGAGGCGATCGTCGAGATCAACCGCTATTCGGAGGTCAAGTTGATCCTGGACAACCCGAGCGTCGGCAAGCTTCGCGTGAGTGGCAGCTTCAAGTTGGGCGATGGGAAAGCGATCTCCGAGGCGCTTCCGTATGCGCTCCCGGTCAAGGTATCGGAGCGCGATGGCAGCATCATGATTTCAGAACAGTAGGGTGGTGGGTAGGTCGCGCGTCTCAAATGGATGGCCGGTTGATGTCCGGCACAACAATCAAGTCCGCTTGGGGAGAGCACGCCAATGAACCAATCCTGCCTGCTTCATCGATCAAAATCGCTGCTTAAAAAGAGCTGTCTGTCCGTCCTCGTGGCCGCCGCACTCAGCGCGAATGTCAGCGCGCAAAAACACACGGATGCGGTCCAGTATGCGATTTCGTCCGGCGACCTGGTCCAGGCGGTGAACGAAATCAGCCGCAACAGCGGCGTGCAGATCATCTACGACATCGAATTGCTGCGCGGCTTGAAGGCCGGCGAAGTGAAGGGTTCGATGACATTGGAGCAGGCACTGGACCGGGTATTGAACGGAACCGGATTGGATTGGGCGCGGGTCAATGCCACTACGGTGTCGATCAAGAAGAAACCAACGTCCAAGAGGTCGGCGATGCGAGAAAAGCGCGATGACGCATCGGACGGTTCACCTCAAGCAGGTCCGCAACAAGATGTCGAGGATCTGGATAGTGTCGTCGTCGTCGGTTCGCGCCTCGGGGGTTCCCCCGTGGAATCTGCGATGCCCATTAAGCTAATCACGCGTGAACAGATTGACCGCTCTGGTGCCGGGAATATTGCGCAAGCACTTTCAAGCCTTTCCGAAGTGTCAGTCAATAACAACGGTGACTTGGACATCGGCGGTACCGCAGTATTCGGAGACGGAGGCAACGTCAATTCGACAACGGTGCAGATGAGAGGGCTCCCGCGAGGCACGACTTTGGTGCTAATCAACGGTCGGCGAGCAGGTCAATCGTCCTCTTTCACCTCGACCGGCCAGTTCGATTTGAGTTCAATACCGCTCGCGCTCGTAGACAGGATCGAGGTTCTTCCCGCAGGATCGTCCGCAGTCTATGGCGGTGATGGTCTTGCGGGCGTCGTCAATGTAGTACTGAGGAAGGATGCCAACGGCGCAGAAATTCGGCTGCGCAAAGCCCATGCCGATGGGTACAACACCGATCAGTTTGGATTGATGTGGGGAAAATCCTGGGGCAATGCAGATCTCGCCATAAGTGCGAGCTGGCAGGACAGCGGTGCGCTTTATAGTGATGAGCGGGCGCTGACAGCGGACCAGGACTTTCGAAGATTCGGCGGCGCAGATCGACGAAGTACACTTGGCAATCCAGCAACCATCTATTCTCTGGATGGTTGTCCGCCACGCCCTGCAATCTGTCGCGTCAATATCTCAACCCGCGGAAATCTTCCAGGACTGGGCTCGACGATTGCTGTCGTTCCTGAAAATCAGAATGGGCAGAATCTAAAGCCGGAAGATTTTTTTGGGACGCAGGGTACGGCTAATCGAATTTCGAGCCACCGACACCTGCGGTCTGCCGAAAAAGTAAAGAGTCTTGGGGTGAATGCTCGGGTAAACATCTTCCCAACCCTTGAAGCATTTTCAGAATTGACTTACACGGACCGAGATATTCCTGCATATCAAGTCCCGTTGCTGATTAGATCGGGAAGATTCGCACTCACCGGGTCAGTGGTGTCAGCTTCAAATCCATTCAACCCTTTCGGAGTTGATGTCGGCGTCGACTATGCCTTTGATGATGCCGGTGTTTTTACAAGTTACTCGCAGCGTTACATGCGGGGACTTGCTGGGCTTCGCGCGAATCATGGAAATATCGAGTGGGAAATTTCAGGCTGGCTGAGTAGAGATCGAACTCGAAGTGGCGGCGGATCCGCATTCGACACGATCAGTATTGCTGCCGCCTTGTCCTCGTCGGATCCACAGAAAGCACTGAACCCGTTTGTTGGAGACGGGTCGTCTCCTGCGTCCAAGGATGTTCTTGAATCCCTTCTCAAGCCGCTGACACACGAATCGAAGAGCATAAACCAAGGTATTACCGCGTATATAAAAGGAAACGTCGCTGAATTGCCCGCAGGAGACCTGACCGTCCTTGGCGGATTCGAATGGCAAAGACAGGGAGTCAAAACGGATTCAAATAGTACGGACTTGTTATTCCCATTTTTTACCGGGGACTCAACAAGCCGCGCTGTATTTTCTGAGTTCAGGTTGCCGTTGATGTCAGCAAGTGGAAACGTTTCTCGAGATCGTATAGCTGTAACGGGGGCAATTAGGCGCGAAACAAGCGATCGCTACGATGCACACGCGACCACGCACACCTATGGGCTTGAATTCTGGTCCACTGAGAGTCTGCTCCTTCGGTCGACGCACAGCACCGCATTCAGACCCATTTTGACGTTCTTCTCGGTACTGAACCCCTTTGTCCTGCAGCAACCCGTCGTCGACCCGAAAATGAACGAGCTTGAGTATATGGTTGGAGCAACCGTACTGGGTGGTGTTCCGCCGGAACTGGAGCCGGAAAAAAGTAAAACAACCACGCTCGGGCTGGTCTATCGACCAACCTCTGATTGGAGTCTCGCGTTCACCTATTGGAACATCCAATTCCGCGATCGAATTGCAAGCATCGGCGTACAGGACATCGTGAATAACGAGGTGAATTACCCAGGCAGGGTTCATCGTGATCCGCAATCCGGAATGATTGAGTCGATCGATGCAAGACAGGTCAATATCAGTGCAATGAATGCCTCAGGGGCGGATATAGATTTTGATATTTCGTGGCCGGTATGGGGCGGGTCGATTACTTCATATGTGACTGCAACTTACACGAACAAGTACGAAGAAAAAGCAACGGATCAGTCCCCGTTGGTGAATGGCGTGGCTCGGCACAACAACTCCGGGTGGGCGCCCCGCTGGAAAATCGTCCCGAGAATGGTTTGGGATTTCCGCGATGTTGCTCAAGCAACTATTGTCGGGCGCTACGTCTCAAGCTACAGAGATTCCGTTGCGTTGACGTCAGGTGATGGTGTTGGAAAATACCGAAAGCTTGGAGATTTCTGGACGTTTGATTTCAACATTGGCATTCCGATGAGTTCATTTGGTGAATCCCCCCTCATGGCTAACTCACATCTGAGTGTCGGGGTGACTAACCTGCTCAACAGGCTGCCGGATTTTTGCGCAGGCTGTCACTCGACAGGCTATGACGCAAGCCAGTACGACATTGTCGGGCGGACGATATATGCCGAGTTTCGAGCATCGTTCTAAGCAAGGCTTGGCAGTCGATCCTGAAAAACTCTAATCCGAGGTTCAGCAAATGCAGATTTGCTCAAGGGCGCCTTTTGCTCTGTACTTTTGGCTCGCATGCGTATTTCCTAATCCGGGAGCAGCAGCCACTGTCGATGGGTGCGAAAGCCCCGATAATCGTCAGGTTTCGTTTGTAACCACTCAAGTTACAAGGGCTAGTGTGGATGTATCGCCCGACGGTAGCCGCATCGCGTTTGACATGTTGGGAGATATCTATGTGTTGCCATTCGAGGGCGGTACCGCAACGCGTCTGACGAGCGGTGACGGATGGGATAGGCGGCCTGTCTGGTCCCCGGATGGAAGATATCTAGCGTTCTTAAGCGATCGAAATGGTCGTGATGGGGCCTATCTGATCGATATCGAAAACCAGAATCGGGTTGTCCAATTGAATCTGGAGCAGCCAATTTCAGGAAGCGGCGCAAATTCGAATCCGGACCAGAGAATTCACAGTGATAAAGAGTACTCCTGGTTGGAATGGACTTCTGATTCAAATGGCTTGATCCGAGACGGATCCAAGTTCCCGTTACGCGGAGGGAAAGCTAAACCGATATCTGACAAGACGGATTTTAAGATCGCTTCCCATTATGGGAATGGTCGATCGTTGTATTTGTACCTTCCTGGGAAAAAGAATAAGGTTCGTTCTTCAGATGAGGCAGACGAGGCGCTACGCCAAAGCAGAAGCACTCACCAGGTCTGGCAGATCGTCAACTTTGACGATACTCCAGCACCTGTGCCTGCGCTCGGAGCGATTGAGTTTATTGGAGTGGAAGCCCCAGTGATCTCCCGGGATGGGCGCTGGTTGGTCTATCGGGATCTCGAAAAGATCGATCGGGGGCTCGACGTCAAACATGATGTTGGCGCACAGAACCATCTTGTCGAAGAAGTAATCCGGGTGCGCGATCTTCGTACAAGTGCGGAGCGTGTGCTGTTGAGTCCGAAAATGAATCCAGGGTGGAAGAGTTATGGAGGAGGCACGGCCGGGTATGCGCAGATGGAAAGATTTGCGATATCGCCGGACTCTAAAAGCCTCGTAATCGCATACGGCGGCGGGATTCATTTGGTAAGCCTCGCGTCCGGGGAAAGCAAGAAAGTACCGCTGGTTGCTCAGGTGGAGCAGTGCTTGGAGCCGCTAATTGCGAACGCGTACCCAATCGTGGATGGTGATCTCGCTGTACAGAACATGCGTTCAATGACACTGAGTCCTGATGGGCGACAGTTGGTGTTTTCAGCACTTCGCAAGATATACGCGGTCAGTGCATCAGGCGGCCGGCCAAGGCCGCTCTTCGATAAATCCTTTGGACAGTTCCAACCAGCATACTCGGCCGATGGCAGGTGGATTGCGTTCGTTTCGTGGGACGACAAAGTGGGTGGCCATCTTTGGCGTGCGCGCTCCGACGGTAGCAAGCTTGAGCAGCTAACACGAAGTCCGGGCTTCTACCAAAATCCTGAATGGTCGCCCGATGGGTTGCAAATCGCATACACCGCAGGCCGCGATATGGCCGAACGGCGCGATGGGTTCAATACCAATGTTTATGGCGGCGCATTGCGCATCCTTTTCCTGGAGAGCAGTGTTGAAACAGAGCTCCCCGTGCAGGTTAGGCTCGGAAATCCGCTCAGCTTTAGTGATGAAATAACGCAAGCAGGCGTGGAAAGGCGAATCAATTATGCACATTTTTCCCCGAATGCACCGGATGCTGATATACAGCTGCACTCCATTGGAATTGAGGGGCTGAACCATAGAGTCGATGACACCGGGCAATATCTGCCGCGGTGGGGGGAGGACTCGGCAGTCAAGTCGCCGGACGGGAAATATACCGCTGTGATTAAGTATGGAAATCTCTACGTCGTGCAATGCAACTCTAGCGGTCACAATGCATCTCGATCGCTTTCAGAAAAATGCATGGAGATACGGGTCACGCGAAGCGGTGGACGTGATCCCAGGTGGCGGCAAGGAGGGAAAATCCTGGAATGGAGTTTCGGCGGGACCTATTACCAAGAGAACATTGCTGAAGCCTTTGATCGAAGCAAACATTCCATTGACAAGGTGACGGGCGACCAATTAACGCGCTCGATTATCCACTCGGTAAGCATGTCCGTTCCGCGTCATCGTCCCAGTGGAGAGATTGTCCTGCGCGGCGCGAAAATAATCACGATGAAGGGGCGCGAAGTAATTGAAAATGGTCTCGTCGTAATAAGAAACGGAAGAATAACGCAGGTCGGTAAGGAGGGTGAGGTCAAGCTGTCACGAGCGGCGGAAATTATCGATGTCAAAGGGAAAACCATACTTCCCGGCTTCATCGATACCCATGCCCATATCGGCGCCGTGCCGCGGGGGTTGCTCGCTGAAAACCATTGGGAGCCATCAAGCTATTTGGCTTTTGGCGTAACGACCGCGCGTGATCCGTCCAATGGCGGTGACCATGCCTATGAATATGCGGAACTGATCGAGGTGGGCAAGATGATTGGCCCTCGATTCATCGGTGCAACTGCGATCGCGCCTGGGTTCACTCAGATACGGTCGTTGGAGGATGCGATCGATATTGCAAAGCGATACAAGAGTTTGGGCGCCACCTACGTCAAAATCCATTCTGGCCTCAACAGGGAAAAAAGACGTTGGATAGTCCAGGCGGCGCGTAGTTCTGGGCTCAATGTCGCGGCGCACCTCCCGGATTCAAACATTCTTGGAAGGCTTGATCTTTCCACTATCCTGGACGGTGTTACATCATCGGAGCATACCGCAGCCAGCATTACTGACATGTATGAAGATGTAGTTGGGTTCATGGCCTCGTCACGGGTTGGCTACAATGTTTCGCAGATTTACTCTTATGCAGGGTATCTGGGAATTTATTGGCATTGCATGAAACATGATGAGAGGATGAAACGCTATGTTATGCCGCATGTCTCTCCACCGAGAGACATCCTGACGGGCTCGTGTGAGCAAGAGCTACCTGAACTGCCGCCGGTTTCCAAGGCAACGATAGAGAGTGCCGCGAGGCTGGCGCGTGCTGGTGGGCAGGTAGTAATCGGGTCCCACGGCGATCACGATGGTATTGGCATGCACTGGGAGATATGGGCCCATGTGCGCGGTGGTATGACTCCCTTCGAAGCTTTGCGTAGCGCAACAATCGTGGGAGCTACTGTTGCTGGCATCGAACACGACGTCGGGTCGATCGAAGTTGGGAAAATCGCGGATCTGGTCATCTTGGATAACAATCCAATCGACGATATTCGCGACACAGTCTCGATCAGATGCGTAATGAAGGACGGCGTGTTGCGTGACAGCATGACGCTCGCTCAGGTTTGGCCGGTCGTGAACCGGCAGGAAAACATGACCTGCCACTGAAGCCGCGATTCGCTGGGCACCGTAATCAGGCCTGCCATGACGGTGGGCGTAGGCCTCTGGGCTCCATCTGCCTCGTGGCAGATGGAGCCGGCCAAAGTGCATCAATCCCCCTGCGAAGAGAGGGTTGAACCCTCGACCTCTCGCAGCAGGATGATGCGACGCAGTATTGCCCGCAATTGATATTCAGACCGGGCTGCGGACCTTCGGCCGCCGCATTGATTTTTGATGCTGAATTACGGTAGGGGAGCTGCCCCGTGGCGCATCAATGTCCTTGCTGCATCGCTCGATGCAAGAAAGGATGATCATGCGAATCAAAAGTCTGACCACGTTAGCGTGCGCTTTCATGTTGCTGTACTTCGGCCCGTTTCCGGCCAATGCGAAGCACGCCAATAAAAGGCATGTACTTAGTCTGGAAAACGTTAGTATTCCAGCGAAATCATTTGTTCTTTCAAACGGCTTGACCGTTGTCGTCCACGAGGACCACTCGGCGCCACTGGTCCACGTGAATGTCTGGTACCACGTCGGCTCCAAGAACGAACCGACGGGCAAGTCCGGTTTCGCTCATCTGTTCGAGCATCTGATGTTCAATGGCTCGGAAAATTTCAACGACGACTTCTTCAAGGCGACGCAACGCATCGGTGCGTCGAGTCAGAACGGCACGACCAATGTCGACCGTACGAACTACTTCCAGACCGTGCCCAAGGCGGCGCTGGATTCGATTCTGTGGCTGGAAAGTGATCGTATGGGACACCTGCTCGGTGCAATCGACCAAGCCAAGCTTGATGAACAGCGCGCCGTGGTCAAGAACGAGAAGCGGCAGGGTGACAACCGCCCTTACGCGAAAGCATCCGATCTGATCATGCGCGCGACGATGCCGGTCGGGCATCCTTACGCCCACAGCACCATTGGGTCAATGGAAGATCTGGATGCAGCCAGCGTTGAGGACGTCCACGAATGGTTTCGGACGTACTACGGGCCTTCCAACGCCGTTCTTGTGCTCTCAGGCGATATCACGCTGGCCGAGGCAAAAAAGAAGGTCGAGAAGTATTTTGGCGATATCCCGCCCGGAACCCCGGTATCGCAACCAAATAGTTGGGTCGTCAAGCGGACCGGCACGGTGCGTGAAGTCGCGTACGACCGTGTAGCGAACCCTCGCCTTTACCGTGTCTGGAATGTCTCCGACTACCGGTCGGCGGATACGGATCATCTTCAGCTCTTTGGGCAAGTCCTCGCTGGAGACAAAAACTCCAGGCTATACAAGCGACTTGTGATCGACGAACAGCTTGCGACGGCTGTCAGCGCCAGCGTTTGGAATCGAATGCTCGGCGGCCAGTTCACGGTGGTGGTCGATATCAAGCCCGGTTCCGACATCGCTCAAGTGGAAGCCATCGTTGCGGAAGAACTTGATCGGTTATTGGTCGATGGCCCGAAGGATGCCGAATTCGCACGTGTCCGTACCGCCACCATTGCGTCCTTGATTCGATCCATGGAGGACCTATCGACGAAAGCCGATCTGCTGGCAGAAAGCCAGACGTACCTCCGGGATGCGGATGGCTGGAAACTGGGTTTCAAGCGCTATGAGGAAGCGACGCCCGAACAGGTGCAGGCGGCCGGAAAAGCATGGCTTCAGGACGGCGACTATGTTCTCCACATACTCCCATACGGTGATCTCAAGACCAGCGGCGAAGGCGCGGATCGATCATCCATGCCAATGCCGGCGACTATCGTGCCGGCGACCTTTCCCGCGACGGAAAGGGCGACGCTCGAAAATGGGATGGAGCTCATTGTGGCCCGTCGCAGCGGGGTGCCTTTGGTCAACATGACCTTGCTACTGGACACGGGCGTGCCCGCGGACTTTGCTGCCGTTAAGCGCGGCACTGGTGCGCTGGCCATGGGCTTGCTCGACGAGGGCACGACCACACGCAATGGTGAGGCGTTGGCCGACGCCCTGGCCAACCTCGGTGCAACCCTGCAGCCAGGCGGTGGTGGGGAGACCAGCCATGTGTCCTTGTCCGCCCTCAAGCCGACATTACGCGAGGCGTTGGGGATTTATGCGGATGTCGTCATGAATCCGGCCTTCGCGCAGGCCGACATTGATCGCCTCAAGGGCCAGACCCTCACTGGAATCGCGTCAGCCAAGCACGATCCGGGCCGTACCGCGAGCCGCATCGCACCGACGCTGCTGTTCGGGCCCGATCACCCCTACGGATTGCTGGTGACAGAGGCCGATGCTGCGGCCGTGCTCCGCGATGATGTTGTCGCGTTCCATGCCCGCTGGTTCCGTCCCAACAACGCAACTTTGATCGTGACCGGCGACACTACGCTGGCCGAGATTCGTCCAGCGGTCGAAGAAGCCTTTGCCAAATGGAAGCCGGGTAAGGTGCCAGAGACGATCGTGCCAATGGCAGTGGAACCCAACGGACCAGCCGTATATCTCATCGACAAGCCGGGGACGCCTCAGGTGGTGATCCGCGCATTCCTCGCCGCGCCATCCCCCAAGGAAGGTGACGCCATCGCCCGAGAAGCGCTCAACTCAGTCCTAGGAGGATCCTTCACCTCGCGACTGAACATGAAGCTGCGTGAGGAAAAGGGATGGGCCTATGGGGCTAACAGCAGTATCGGTGGTGGGCGTGGTCCGCAGGTGTTTTCGGCCAACGCTTCAGTGCAGGCCGACAAGGCTGCCGAATCGATGACTGAAATTACGACGTTGCTGGCCGGCATCACAGGTTCCGGAGTGATCAAAGCCGATGAGCTGGCGGCCGCCCGCGATGATATGAGCCTGGGCCTGACCAGTGCATGGGCTTCGAGTGCAGGGACTGCCAACTATCTGATGGACCAGCAGGTCTATGGCTTGCCAAGCGACTACTACGCCAACTATCCGGACAACGTCTCAAAAGTGACGCTGGACGCCGTGAATGCAGAGGCAAAGGCTCTGTTCGCCAATCGATCGGTAGCTTGGGTGGTAGTGGGCGACCGTGCAAAGGTCGAAGCAGGCATCCGGGCGCTCGGTTTGGGCGAAATCCGTGTCATCGATGAAGACGGCCGGCCCATTCCGTAGAGATCTCGCCATCATTGTGTGTCGAAAATCATTCATGAAGCTGCGAATAGGACACAAACTTCGCGCCTGCAGTGATGGTCGATGTTTTCCGCGTTAAGCAATGCTCCCGTCGTGACTCGCCTTGCCCTGTCCGGCCCGACACAGGAGCCGGTCTTTTTGGAGGTGATGAAAGGGATGGTGGCCAAAGCCAGCCACGAGAAACTGAAAGACTGCCAAGAAGGACAGGCCTTCAGCCCACCATATGGCAGCACCGCCTCATAACGAACTTGCCACTTCCAACCAGGCAACATGATGCTCAGGCAGATGGTTTCGATCGGGCCCCTAGGCTCCCTAGCCCATTGGTAGGGCTTGAACCCCCGCTAAACAACCCCAGAATGTGAAGGTCGTTCCATGAATGGAACACACTGGGAACTTGGGCGGGCGTAGGCAGTCCAAACCCGAGTGCTAAAATGAGGCCATGAACGAGACCGCCATGAACACTGCCCTGATCGCCAACAACCTGCCCATCCCGAGTGCCCTGGGTTCGCTGGACGCCTATATCGCGGCCGTCAACCGCGTGCCGGTGCTCACGCTCGAGGAAGAACAGGCGCTGGCCCGTACCTACCGGGAAAGCGAGGACATCGATGCCGCCAAGCATCTGATTCTTTCGCATCTGCGTTTTGTCGTGCATGTCGCCCGTGGCTATCAAGGCTATGGCCTGGGCATGGGCGATTTGATCCAGGAAGGCAACATCGGCCTGATGAAGGCGGTCAAGCGTTTCGACCCCGATCAGGGCGTGCGCCTGGTCAGCTTTGCCGTGCACTGGGTGCGTGCGGAAATGCATGAGTTCATCCTGCGCAATTGGCGCATCGTCAAGGTCGCTACCACCAAGGCGCAGCGCAAGCTGTTTTTCAATCTGCGCAAATCCAAGAAGCGTCTGGGTTGGATGAACGCCGCCGAAGTCCGCGCGGTCGCCAAGGATCTCAACGTCTCCGAGCGCGAGGTGCTGGAGATGGAATCGCGCCTGTCGGGCCGGGATATCGGCTTCGATGCTCCCAACGAGGACGACGACAACGCCCCGCCGTCGCCGGCGATGTATCTGGTCGATGGCAACGACGACCCGGCGCTGACCTACGAGCGCGACAACTACGAGGACAACCAACTCGAGCTGTTGCGCGAAGGCCTGGCCGATCTCGATGAGCGTTCGCGCAACATCCTCAAGCGTCGCTTCCTGGGCGAGCCGAAGGCGACCTTGCAGGAGCTGGCCGACGAATACGGCGTTTCCGCCGAGCGCGTGCGCCAGATCGAAGCCAATGCGTTGAAGAAGATGCGGGCGTTGTTCGCCGCTTGATGCATCGGATGCGTTGAATCGAGATTAGATTCATCCAATGCCAATAATGAAACGGCCCCGCGATGGGGCCGTTTTTATTTCATGGATGCGTTTATTGCGCTATGTCGTGCGAGGCGCTTCGATGGGGCGAACGGGTGAGATAAATTCGACGTCCTTTGACCTTTCGCATCCTTCGTGGACAAATCCTTTTGTATCCACGAAAGAGCGAAATAGTCCGGTGCTTGATGATCGAACGTCGGGCGAGCAATCAGTTCACTGCCCCGCCGATGCGCCCACTGCCGTTGCGCTCGGTTCGCCCGACAAATTGTGCCCGAAGAAATTCAGCAACTGCGTGTAGAACTCCTGGCGGTGTTCCTTCTTGTAGAAGCCGTGCCCTTCGGTCGGATAGTTGAGCCATTGCGGTGGATTGCCGGCCTGCTTGAGGCTATCGCGCATGGCTTCGGACTGTTGCTCGGGGGCGCGTTCGTCCTTGCCGCCGGAGGCCAGGAACACCGGCACGCGGATTTTTGCCGCGTAGTTGACCGGTGACCAGTCCTTCAGGGTTTCCGGGCTCTTTCCGCCGAACATCTGCTCGAAATAGGTCCGGCCCGATTCAAATTCGCCGATATCAGTCTGCTTGCGGAATGAAGGCAGATCGTACACGCCGACATAGCCGGCGGCGCAACGATACAAACCCGACTCGCGTGCCGCGCCCATCAGCGCCGCGTAACCGCCGTAGCTGCCGCCATAGATGCAGATGCGCTTGGCGTCGGCATGACCTTGACTGATCGCCCAGTGGGTGGCATCGGTGATGTCATCGAGGATCGCCGCGCCCCATTGGCCGAAGCCGGCCATCTCGAATTCGCGGCCCCGGTTGCTGGAGCCGCGGTAATTGACTTGCAAGACCGCGTAGCCGTGCGCAGCGAGAAGCTGCGGTTCGAGATCGAAACCCCAGGTATCGGCAATACCGATCGGGCCGCCGTGCGGATTGACGATCATCGGCAGCGGACCTTTGCCATGGCCATGCGGCAGCGTCAGCAGTCCGGTGATGACGACGCCATCGCGTGCCTTGAACTCGATGGGCTGGACGCTGGCCATGGCTTCGGGGTCGAGCCATTCCTGCCGGGCCATGAGGTAGTCGGCTTTCTTGGTGCGGGTATCGACAAGGTAGTAGCTGCCGGGGTCGCGGTCGCTGTGGACGCGAAACAGCAACAAATTGTTGTCGGCACTGGCGTTGACGTATTCAACCGCCGCGTCGGGAAAGCTGCCAACCTGCAGAGACTGCATGAAACGCGCCTGCGGCGAGCTCTCGTCCAGGTAGTAAGCGCGCTGCTTGCCATCGGAGAAAGTCAGCGCGAACGGCGTTACGCCATCGGGCATGTACAACACATCCGAGGGATCGACACGCTCGTCGCGGGTCAGCAATTGCCGCTTGCTAGTACGGACATCGTAGGAATAGATGCCATCCGGACCCTTGGCCTCCTCGGCCCGGAGGTAGGCGATCGAGTCATCGGCATTGAAGCCCAGCGCGGATTCGCGGTGGTTGTTGGTCTGCTCGTCGTTGATCAATTGCCATTCGCTGTTGACGCCGGCGCGGTAATAAAGCTGCTGGAATCCTTTCTTGTTGCTACCCATCGCGAATCGCGGCTGCCCCTGGTGATCGACAACGAACTTGGCGAAGGTGACCGGGACTTGCGAGAGTTTCGTGCGCACGCCGGATCGGACATCGAGGCGGTCCAGCGTGGTGAAGCCGACATCGCCAGTGCTGAAGGCGTGTGTGGAAGCCACCAGGACATACAGCGGGTTGTCCTTGATCGTGCCGACGAACGTGCTGTAAACGAACGGATCCGTGCGTTTCTTGACCGCAGTGCCGAGCTGTTGCTCACCGCTGCGGTAGCCGGTCAGGATGGTCTGGTTCTTGCCATCGAAATCGGTGGCATACAACTCGCCGGTGAGTGCTGGAACCTCAAGCAGTCCGCCTCTTTCCGCAAGCGAAAGCACGATGCGTTTGTCGCTGACCCACCAGAAATCGGCGACATGGGATTTCCCGCGGGCACTGAAGCTGCCGACCACTTTCAGGTCCGAGCGCTTGATGACGGCAAGGATGGTCCGGTCTTCGACCGGCACGGTGATCGCCAGATACGCGCCGTCCGGGGACAGTTTGACGCGCTCGAATGCTTGTGTCTTGAGAAAAGCCTCAAGCAGTTTCGGATTGGCCGATTCGGCGGCGAGCGAAGCGCCGGCGGAAGCGAGAAGCAAGAACAAACAGGCAATGCACTGAAAAATCCGGAGCGATCGAATCATGAGCGGGGGTTCACCTGGGTTGGGCAGCAATTGGTTCATGCAAAAGTGCGTTGGATTATCAGTACAGGGCGATCAGTACAAATCCATCGGGTCCACATCCAGCGACCAGCGCACTTTGCGCGCGGACTTGAGTTCATATAAACGCGAAATCCAATCGCTCAAGGCCAATTGCAGTACCGGGCGTTGCGCGGCGGTCAGCAGCAATTGCCCGCGCGCCTTGCCGGCACGGCGCGCCATCGGTGCGGACATCGGCGCGCTGGCTTCGACCGCGTGCGTGTCATCGAACTGTTCGCGCGCCTGCTGCAGGAAAGTTTTCACATCGCTCTCCAACGGCGCCTGCGCGCGTAGCAAGGCCAGATGCGCATAGGGCGGAAAGCCCGCCGCTTCGCGTTCGGCCAGGGCCTGCGCAGCGGCGGCGGGATAACCGCCGACCAGCAAGGTGGTCAGCAGCGGATGTTCGGGGTGATGGGTTTGCAGCAACACCTGTCCCGGCCATTGCGCGCGCCCGGCGCGGCCGGCGACCTGGATGAGCAATTGCGCGAGCCGCTCGCCAGCGCGGAAGTCGGCGGAAAACAAACCCTCATCCACACCGACCACGATCACCAAGGTCAGCCTCGGCAAATCGTGGCCCTTGGCCAGCATCTGCGTGCCGACCAGGATGCCGGGCGCATCGCCAAGCGCTTGGAGATGTTTTTCGATGGCATCGCGCGCGCGCGTGGTTTCGCGATCCACGCGAATCAGCGCTGCCTCGGGAAACCGTGCGGCCAGGGCTTGTTCCAGACGCTCGGTGCCGAAACCTTGGGGCTGCAAACCGAGGCTGGCGCAATCGGGACAAGCCGGTGGGCGGCGACCGCGCGCGCCGCAGTGATGGCAGATCAGTGTGTGGCCGGCGCCGTGAACGGTCATCGGTGCATCGCAGCGCTTGCAGGCGGCGCTCCAGCCGCAATCGTGACATAGCAGCACCGGCGCGTAGCCACGGCGATTCTTGAACACCAGCGCCTGTTCGCCGCGCGCCAGGCATTGCTCGATCGCATCGAAGGCGTCTTGCGAAAGGCCATGCGTGAGCAGGCGCTTGCGCACATCGAGCACGCGCACTTGCGGCGGCCTGGCATTGCCCGCCCGTTGCGGCAGGCGCAGCAGGCGGTAGCGGCCGGAAAACGCGTTGTGCAACGATTCCAGCGATGGTGTGGCGCTGCCGAGCAACACCGGAATATCCAGGGCCTTGGCGCGGACGAGGGCGAGGTCGCGCGCGTGATAGCGGATGCCGTCTTGTTGCTTGTAGGAGCCGTCGTGTTCTTCATCGACGATCAACAAGCCCGCGCGCGGCAATGGCGTGAAAATCGCCGAGCGCGTGCCGACCAGAACCTGGCCTTGTCCTTGCGCCATCGCCAACCAGGAGCGGGCGCGTTCGCCATCGGCCAGGCCCGAATGCAGCACATGCACCGGCAAGCCCAGCCGTGTGCGAAAGCGCGACAGCGTTTGCGGCGTCAGCCCGATTTCCGGCACCAGGATCAACGCCTGTTTGCCCGCCGCCAGACAGTCGCGGATCGCTTGCAGATAGACCTCGGTCTTGCCGCTGCCGGTCACGCCTTCGAGCAGCAATGCGCGGAACCCGCTGCCCTCGCGCAGAGCCTCCAGCACCGATTGCTGCGCCTGGGTGAGTGTGGGCGCGTCGGAATCTTTGCCGACTTCGTTCGGTGCCGATGCCAACGCTACTCGTTCGGCCAGGCCGCGCCGGTGCAATGCCCGGGCGGCGACTCGCCAATCGGCGAAATCCAGTTCGAGCGCGTCCTCGCTCATCGCTTCCGCGCGCAGACGCTCGGCCAATTGTCGAGGCCGGCCATGCCCGCGCCAAGTGGGCAGTGCGGTGTGGCCCGACGCGGTCAATTGCCAGGCGAAGGCGCAGGTTTCCGGCAAGGGCTGGCCGTTGCGCAAAGCGACCGGCAATGCGGTCGCCAGCACCTCGCCGAACGGTGCGTGGTAGTAGCGAGCGCAAAAACGCAGGGTGTCGAACAGCTCCCCGCGAAGCAGCGGCTGTTCATCGAGTCGTGCCTGGATGGATTTGAGTCCGGGAACCTCGGTCGAAGCCGGCCCGACTTCGGCAACCACGCCGACCTGCTCGCCGCGGCCGAACGGCACGCGCACCCGGCAGCCGATCCAGGCGCGGTCGGCGGTTTGGCCGGCCGGCGGCAGGTAATCGAAAAGACGCGGCAACGGCACCGGCAGAGCGACGCGTAAAACAGGGTCGGGTAGTAAAAGCATGGGCGAAGTCTAGCCGGTCGCTGCCGGACACGGACTCAGGCCGACTTGCCGCACCATTCTGAGAAAAAGCGCAGGAAGGTTCAGTAAGCCATTGCCCTGAATGAATAATGTTCCTTATCCACATCGTCTGTGGATAACTCTGTGGACGAGCCTTGGATCAGGACAGCGCACCGCCCACCAAGACACGCCATCGGCCGGGTTGGCGATTTTTTAACCATACTGTCATATTCCTTGAAAATCATATGGTTACAAGTAGAGCAAGACATCGAAAAAGACCTTTCCGGTGTCTGTTAGCCAGCGCACAGTCGGCGCCTGCGTGCTGTGCACAACGTTCCACGCGCAAACCCGCGTCACAGTTGGCGGTGCGTCCGCTTCCGGCTCTGTCAAGCCGCTGCTCCACGGACGGGAGCGGCTAGAATGGGTCGTGCCCGAGCCTATCTTGCCTACCATAAAACCGATTTCTCCTGCCTTGCTGGCGTTCTTGCGCGGCATCGAATGTCGGGCCTGGGTGTTCGCTTTGGCCCAGTGCGGCGATGCCGGGCAGGCGGATTCCATTCTGGCTTCGGCCATCGGCCAGTTCGCCGGGTCCGCACCATCCCAGCCATTGGCGCAGTGGCCTTTGCGGTTTTGGTCAATCCTGCTTGAGCAACCGGCAATGCGGACTATCCGCGGCGATGGCGATGAGTTGTCGATGCTCGCTCCCGGCCCGCGCGCGGCATTGTTGCTGCGTGTCATTGCCGGGCTGGACCCGGCCCACGCCATGCAGGTATTGGGGGTCAGTGCGGCGGCCCATGACCTGGCCCTGCGCCGGGCTCAGACGCCTTGGCAAGACGATCGTCACGGCATCGAACGTCTGCATGATCGTTTGCATAGCCAAGTACAGCAGATGACACCGGCACAGCGTGAACGCCTGGCGGCATTGCGCGATCGCGCCCTGGCCGTCCCGGAGCTTCCGGCCATGATCACGCCGCCAGCGAGTCTGATGAGCGGCGCAGGTTGGCGGAATTTGCCGAAAATCCTGTTGGCGCTGCTGTTGCTGGGCTTTGCGGCAACGTTCTATCCCACTCTCGCCGGGCGGTTTTCATCCGGGTCCGGTGAAGCGATGCCGTCCGCGGCGGCGGCTCCGGGATCGCAATTGGCCGAAACGGCCGTGGTCATCCATCCCGATTACGATCAACTGGCCACACCCGGGGACGATGCGCTCGCGCAACAGTTGGCGTTCCTTAGTTGGGTGGAGGCCGGCGGCGATGTGCAAGGTTCGGCAACGACGGCAGCGCCGGGTTTGTCGGAAACGAGCACCGCGGAAACCGCCGCCACGGACGGGGACGTGGAGAGCACGCCATGAAGCGCGCGGGATTTTTTCGCTCGGCAGTTTCTACCCTGATTCTTGCCGCATTCGCGGCGACCGCCGCCGTGTCCGGTTTTCAATCACTGCCAGCGCGCGAACAAGGCTTGCTGGCCTCGGCGCAGCCGCTGTGGCCGAGTCTGGATGCGTCCGCACGCGAGGATTTGCTGCGTCATGCCCGCGATTGGCTGGCGCGTACGCCCCAGCAGCAAGGTCAATTGCGCCAGCGCCTGTGGCAGTGGGACCAGCAGCCGGCGCCGATGCGTGAACAGCGGCGCACCGCCTTCCGTGCCTGGCAACGGTTGAGTTCATCCGATCAGCAGGCGCTGCGCGCGGCGGCGCAGCGTGTGGCCGCTTTGCCGCCCTTGCAGCAGCAACAGTTGCATGCGCAGTTTGCCGCATTGCCCATCGATGCCCAGCGCGCCTGGTGGCTGGGGCCGAGCCTGGGGCGCAATGTCGCGCCAATGATTTCCTTGTTCGCCTTCGTGCCCGAAGCCGAGCGGCCGGCATTGCTCGAACTGCTCGGCACGCTCGATGCGCAGGCACGCACCGACTTGATGGCGCTCGCGCCACGGCTCAACGAAGGGCAGCGGCAATCGCTGCGGCAGGAGTTGTTGGCGGCATCGCCAATGCAGCGCGGCCAGCTGATTCGGCAGCGATTGACGCAGTAGCGGACGCATACCTCTGGCGCGGAAAAATGCGGGCGTAGGGTGGGTTTCAACCCACCATTCCGCATCCACACCAACCAATCTGCAAAACAATGAAACAACGAAGGTGGGCTTAAGCCCACCCTACAGCCCACCCTACGCTCGCTCTATGTGTGTATTACCCGATGGCGATCGAGCGGAGTACTCGGCGTTCGGCGCGGAAGCGGTCGCCGAACCGATTCACGCCATCGGCGCGCAGGCGCGCGGCATGATCGCGAAAGTAGGTATCCAGCGCAGCCTGATCCTGCAGCCGGTAGTGCACGCACAAGACCAACTCGTCGGGCGCGCCGGGTGGATCGCTGCGCTCATAGGTCTGGGCATCGACAAAACCCGGCAGCGCGAGGATTTCCCGGATATGGCCTTCGAGCCAGGCGCGGTACGGCGCCTCGATGGCGCGTTGCACGAACAAATTGACTTCGTAAATGATCATAGCGTGAGCAATCCAACCAGCAGTGCGGCGAGCAGGCCGAAGCTCAGCAGCACGGTGTAGGAAATTCCCAGCACACTGTATTTGACCAAGGTCATCGGCCAGCCTTGTCCATAAACGCGTTTTTGCATTACCAGCAGATACACCGGCATCCAGATCCAGAACGCGGCGATCGCCAAACCGAAAATGCTCTTGAGAGCGCCTGTGGCCGGTGCCAGCCAGTCCTGCAAGCTTATCAGTGCAAATACCAGGCTCAAGGCCAGCGAGATGAAACTGTGGCTGTGCAAGGCCACGATCAAGTGTTCCATGTACAGCCGGCGCTTGAACAAATACGCGATCTTGAGCATCAGCGCGAAGATCGGCATCAGCACGAACAAAACCTGCGGCGACACCCGGAAGATGGCATCCACCAGAGGTTGCTGGCTATCGGATGCTTGTAGCACGTCACGCGCGTGGCCCAGCCGATGGTTGATCGAGGCATTGACCGCGCCCGGAAGGAAATCGATGGTGAAAGGATTGCTGACCGGATCCCAGGATTTGCCGTTGACCGGAAATTCGATACTGCCGCCGACGCGCGGAGGCTTCGGCGGCGCGCTGCCGGCGGCTTTGGCGGCCTCGACCTGCTTGAGATATTCGGTCTGCTGCTGCGCACGTTCGCGGACCTTGGCCTGGGCCAGTTCGAGCGCGGCCGCCGCGCCCGGCGCTTTGTCGGTTTGCGCGCGCGCCTTGGCGAGTTTGTTCTCGGCCGCTGTCAGTATTTGTTGGACTTCGGCGGGAGAACGCGCCTTGGAAAACTCATCGCCGCTATCGTTGTTGATCGCGATGGTATTGCCGCTGCCGCTATCGATCGACACCATCGTCTGCATGGCGAAGAACGCGATCACGCTCAGGAACAGATACAGCCGCATCGGCGTGACATAGCGCACGCGCCGCCCCGCGAAATATTCCAGTGTCAGATAGCCGGGGCGGGTCAGCAGCGGCCAGAGCGTGCGCAGTACTCGGGAATCGACGTTGAGCACAGTGTCGAAAAAATCGCCGAGGATGGTGGAGAAATGCCGCACCATGCCCTTGGTCGGCTGTCCGCAGGCGTGACAGTGTTCGCCATACAGAGGCTGCCCGCAGTTCTCGCAATATCGCTGCGGTTTTGTGCCTGGGGTCGTCGGTGCGGCAGGGGAGTCGATCGCGGACATCGCAGGGCTCCGGGCGTGTTGCGGCTACTATAGCGACAGATTTTTCTTTCGCATCGTCCATGAATCCTTTTTCGAATCGCATCGCGCGAGGTTTGCGCGAAATGCGCGTGAGTTTTGTGCTGGCCCTGCCACTGGTGCTGGGTCAACTGGCGGCCATGGGCATGAATGTGGTCGACTCATTGCTGGCCGGACGGCATGGCGCGGTGACGCTGGCCGCGGTCGCGGTCGGCAGCGCGCTGTGGACGGTGGCGTTGCTGGTGTGCATTGGTGTGCTGATGGCGATTCCGCCCTCGGTCGCGCATCTCAACGGTGCCGGCAACCGGCGCGAGATCGGACCGTTGTGGCGGCAGGCGGTCTGGCTGGCACTGTTCATGGGGCTGGTCCTGATGGTGCTGGTCTGGCACTCGCCGCGTCTGCTCGATTGGTTCGGCATCGCCGAGCAAGTACGTCCCGAGGCGGGAGCGTTCCTGCGCGCGATCGCCTTCGGCGCGCCGGCGCTGGCCTTGTATTTTTCCTTTCGCTATCTCAGTGAAGGTTTGTCCTGGACCAAGCCGACCATGTTCTTTGGCATCGGCGGTTTGTTGCTTTTGATTCCGCTCGGCTATGGATTAATGTTCGGTGTCGGACCGATTCCGGATCTGGGTGCGGCCGGCCTGGGCTATGCCACGGGCGTGGTGCTGTGGCTGCAGGCCATCGGGTTTGTCTGGTACTTGCGTTCGTCCAAACGGTTTGTCGATTTGGCGTTGTTCGAGCGCCTGGACCTGCCGCAGTGGCAGGTGATCCGCAAATTGCTGGCGCTGGGTTTGCCGATGGGAGTGTCGATTTTCATGGAAGGCAGTCTGTTCGTCGCCACCGCCTTGCTGATCGGCCGGATGGGCGCGGTGGATGTGGCCGCGCACCAGATCGCCCTGAATGTGGTCAGCGTGTTGTTCATGCTGCCGCTGGGCATCGCCATGGCGACCACCGTGCGCGTGGGCCATGCGGCGGGTGCGGATGATCGGTCCGGCGTGCGCTGGGCGGCGGCGGCCGGTTACGGTCTGGTCCTGTTCACGCAGACGGCCGCGGCGGCGGTGCTGGTGTTCGCCAGCGGCTGGATCGCTGGGTTCTACACCGACGACGCCTCGGTAACGGTCCTGGCCATCACGTTGATGGGTTATGCGGCGATATTCCAGTACTCCGACGGCATCCAGGTGTTGTCGAATGGTGCATTACGCGGCCTGAAGGACACGCAGGTGCCGATGCTGATCACCATCGTGGCTTATTGGGGCATCGGCCTGCCGCTCGGCGGCTGGTTCGGCTTGCATTTGAACGGCCGCGCGCCCGGGCTCTGGGTCGGACTGATCCTGGGTTTGACCGTGGCCGCCATCCTGCTGACGACCCGATTCTGGCGCTTGACCCGTGGCGCGGTGCCAAAGGTATCTGTGACCTAAGAGTCATGCCGTACCGGGCGCACCCGAGTATCCTGTGCCTAGAAAAAACTGGAGTTTTTCATGAGCGAGACTCGCGCCCATCCGGTGTGGAGGTTCCTGGTTGGTTTCTGGAACTTCATCAATTTCACCAACCACCTGATCTTCAACCTGATCATGCTGGTGCTGCTGTTTTTCATCGTCGCCTTGATCAGCATCGGAATGGCGGCCAAATCCGGCGCGGGCGCGTTTGGCTCCCTGCAGGAAAAGACCGCGCTGGTGCTCGATCTCAAGGGCTCGCTGGTCGAGCAATATAGCAGCGCGCCATTGCAGCGCGCATTGGCCCAGGCCAGCGGCGAGGACGGACGGGAAATTCAGTTGCGCGATGTGTTGCGGGCGATCGATGCGGCCAAGAACGATGCCAACATCGCACGCATCGTGCTGCTCACCGACGGATTCGAGGTCACCGGTTTCGCCGCGTTGCGCGAACTGGGCGCCGCGCTCAAGGATTTTCGCAGCAGCGGCAAACAGATCGTCGCCTTCGGCACCGGCATGGAGCAGAAGCAGTACTACCTTGCCGCGCAGGCCGATGAGGTTTATCTCGATCCCGAAGGCGCGGTGCTGCTCGAAGGATTGGGCCGTTACCGGCTGTACTACCGCCAGGCATTGCACGACAAGCTGGGCGTGGATGTGCACTTGTTCCGCGTGGGCGAATACAAGTCCGCGGCCGAACCCTACATTCTCGATGCCGCTTCGCCGCAATCGCGCGAAGCCGATCTGTTCTGGATGAACGATCTGTGGCAGCGCTACCTGGGCGATGTCGCCAGCGCGCGCAAACTCAAGGTCGAAGACCTGACCGCGATGATCCTCGACATGCCCAAGCGGGTGCAGGCCAGCCAAGGCGATTTGGCACGGCTGGCGCTGGACGAAAAGTTGGTCGATGGCCTCAAGACGTCGCACGAAGTGGAAACGATGCTGTCCGAACGCGGCGCTTTCGATGAGGACAGCAAGAGTTTCCGGCAGGTCGGCTTGTTTCCGTATCTGGCGCAGCATCGCGGCAAATCGTCGCTGGGCGGCAATCGCGCGCAGGTCGCGGTAGTCGTGGCGCAAGGCGAGATCGGCGATGGCAAGCAGCCGCAGGGCTCGGTCGGCGGCGATTCCACCTCCGATCTGATTCGCCAGGCGCGCGAGGACGACAAGGTCAAGGCGCTGGTGTTGCGCGTGGATTCACCCGGCGGCAGCGTGTTCCCGTCCGAGCAGATCCGCCGCGAAATCACCCTGACCCAGGAAGCGGGCAAGCCGGTGGTGGTGTCGATGGGCAATGTCGCCGCATCGGGCGGCTATTGGATCTCGATGAATGCCGACCGCATCTATGCCGATCCGTCCACGATCACTGGTTCGATCGGTATTTTCGGATTGTGGATGAGCGCACCGCGCGCGCTGGAAAAACTCGGCGTGCATAGCGATGGCGTCGGCACCACGCCGCTGGCCGGCGCGTTCGACATCACCCGTCCGCTCGATCCCCATACCGGCGACATGATCCAGTCGGTGATCAACCACGGCTATGCGCAATTCATCGCCAAGGTCGCCAAGGCGCGCGGCAGTCTGCCCGAGAAAATCGATGTTGTGGCCCGTGGCCGCGTCTGGAGCGGTGCGCAGGCCAAGGAGCGCGGACTGGTCGATGAGCTCGGCGGCTTGCGCCAAGCGCAGGCGGAGGCGGCCAAGCTGGCCAAGCTCGACAAGGACAGTTACGACGTGCAGTACATCGAGAAACCGTTGACGCCGTTCGATCAACTGTTCCTGGACATGAGCCGCAGCACGCGCATGGCCGGCCTGGTGCGCAATTTCGGTCCGTTGTCGATGCTGCTCGAGGGCGAAACCGGCCAACGCCTGCAAAACGAATTGAGCTGGCTGCAGCCCAAGAAAGGCAGCCCGATCCGCGCGGTCGCGCATTGTTTCTGCGGCTTGTGAATTTGCTTCGGGAATATTGCAAGTCGCGTTGAACACCGGTCGATCGAATCGGATTTTTCAACGCGGCTTGCGAGCGTTCGCGTTCAACCGCCTGAGTCTTCGATCGCCTGGCGTTGTTTCTCGGCGGCCTTGAGCGTTTCGTCGTTCACGGCCTTGGCCTTGTCGATCGGCCGGTTGATGGCATCGCGCAGTTCGTGGTGTTCGTTGGCCTTGCGTGCCGCCTCGCTTTGGCGTTCCGGTGGCGGAGCCATGTTGCAGGCGGCCAGCAGCAGGCAGGCGATGATGACGGTTGAGGCTCGCATGACGCACTCCTCGTGAGCGTGGCTGCAGGCTATCCTACGCGCTACTCCCCTGCGCGCAACGACCCCGAGGCAGCCATGAATTCGAATCGCTGGCGATTGGATGGACAGGTCGCGTTGATCACCGGGGCCAGCGCCGGGATCGGCCGGGCGATCGCCAACGAATTCCTGATGCTGGGCGCCGATGTGTTGATCGTGGCGCGCGACCAGGCGCAACTCGATGCCACCGCAGCGGAGTTGGCCGATGAGCATCCCGCACGCAGCGTGCGCGCCTTCGCCGCCGACGTGGCCGACACCGAGCAGCGCCGCGAGATTTTCGACTGGGTCGAGGATCTCGGCGATGGCCTCAATATCCTGGTCAACAATGCCGGCGGCAACATGCGCAAGGCGAGCATGGATTACAGCGAACAGGAATGGCGTGCGTTGTTCGAGGTCAATCTTTTTTCGGCATTCGAGTTGTCGCGATTCGCCTTTCCGCTGCTCAGTCAACATGCCTCATCGAGCATCGTCAACGTCGGCAGCGTCTCGGGCCTGACCCATGTGCGTACCGGCTCACCCTATGGCATGAGCAAGGCTGCGCTGCATCAGTTGAGCAAGAACCTGGCCTGCGAGTGGGCCGAGGATGGTGTGCGTGTCAACGCGGTCGCGCCCTGGTACATCCGCACCCGGCGCACCTCCGATGCGCTGGCGCAGCCCGAATACTACGAAGAGGTCATCGAGCGCACGCCGATGCGGCGGATCGGCGAGCCCGAGGAGGTCGCCGCCGCCGTGGCATTCCTGTCGCTGCCGGCCGCCAGTTACATTACCGGTGAATGCATCGCCGTCGATGGCGGATTCTTGCGTTACGGATTCTGAAATTTTCCTGGAGATACGATCGATGCATACGCGTACTGTTGTTTTCGCCGGCGCATTGCTGGCCTTGTCGGCATGCAGTCACAGTGTCCGCGAGACACCGGAAAGATTTTCCTTCGACATGCAGTTTTCTCCCGATGCCAAGCATTGCAGCGTCGAGGCCACGGACTTGCATTCCAAGGCGGTGCTTTCGGTGGAGGTGTACACCGTTATCGGTCAAAAGAGCAACGATGCGTCCTACGAGGATTTGGGCAGCGGCCAATCCTTGACCGTGGAGTTGATCCACGAGGAATCGGGCGCGCATCGCTGCCGGGCGCAGGTGCGCGAGCACGGGCAGGTCGTGGCTTCGGATTCCCGCGAACTGTAAGCGCTGATGCGATCGGTATCAGCGCAACTCTCATCGACAGCTTTCGTCAACGATCTGGGTAATGCGCTGCAATTCCGATTTTCGATAAGCCGCGGTGTCGCTGAAGGCGTGCTGCAAGGCGGAGGCCGCTTCCTTTTTCCTGGTCTTCCAGACCTCGCAGGCCGCGGCATCGGACAGGCGAACGCAACTGTCCTGCACCCAGCGGCAAGTGCCTGCCAGTTCGGGCGTGAGCTGTTGCGCATCCGGGAAATACAGGGCCAAGGGCTCGCAGCGTGGGTTGGGATCGTAGTTTTCGCTGATCCGTTCGATGCCGTCGTAACTGGTGCAGCGATACATCGGTGGCGGTGGAAACGGCTCGTAGTTCGGTACGGGAGGCGCGGATTCGTAAACAGGCGGCGTTTTTGCGGCGGCGGCTTCGGTGTTGGGCGGAGCCGGCGATGCGCTGGCGTCCTTGGGTCGCAGCATGGTTTTCACACTGTCGCGGCTACCCGGCGGACAAGGGTCATTTTGCAGACTGACATGGCCTTTGCCATCCACGCAGCGATGCACCGTCACCGTGTCCTCGGCGTGGGCCGGGGCGGCACAGCAGAGCAAAACCGCTAAGCTAAGAGCGAGTCTTGTCTTCATCCAGCGCATTCTGGCCCCGTCCTGTCGCGCTCGCCATACTTTTGCCCCTTGGAGTAGTGCATGCATCGATGGCTGTTCATCTTCTTGTTCGGTTTGACCGGCCTCGCGCAGGCCGCCATCACGCCGGCTCCTGCCCGCCATGAGGGCGAGGGTCCGTATTCGCAATTGATCCTGCGCGGCGTGACCGTGATCAACGGCACCGGCGCACCGGCATTCGGACCGGCGGACGTGGTGATCGAGGGCAACCGCATCGTCAACGTTGTCGTGGTCGGCAGCGCCAATTCGCCGATCGACGCGCGCGGACGGCCCAAGCTCAAGGCAGGCGGCCGCGAAATGGATTTGACCGGGCATTTCGTGATGCCCGGCATCATCGATATGCACGGGCATATCGGCGGCGAGGAGCAGGGCACGCCGGCCGAGTATGTTTACAAACTCTGGCTTGGGCACGGCATCACCAGTATTCGCGATCCGGGTTGCGGCAACGGTGTCGATTTTTGCGTGAGCGAAGAAAAGCGCAGCGCCGCCAATGCGATTGCCGCGCCGCGTATTTTTCCTTATGTGTTTTTCGGCCAGGGCCGGGATACGCCTTTCACGACGCCTGAGCAGGCGCGTGCCTGGGTGCGCGAGATGAAGGCCAAGGGCGCCCTCGGCGTCAAGTGCTTCGGCTATCGGCCGGACATTCTCGAAGCGGCGATCGAGGAGACGAAAAAATTGGGATTGCGTAGCGCCTGTCATCACGCGCAGTTGGACGTGGCCCGGGTCAACGTGCTGACCACCGCGCGCTGGGGCCTGACCACGATGGAGCATTGGTACGGATTGCCGGAAGCTTTGTTCGACGGCCAAACGGTGCAGCAGTATCCGGCCGACTACAACTACATGAACGAAGCGCAGCGTTTCGGCCAGGCCGGTCGTTTGTGGGCGCAGGCGGCGGCGCCGGGTTCGGAGAAATGGAACGCGGTGCGCGATGAATTGATCGGACTCGATTTCACGCTCGACCCCACCTTCACCATTTATCTTGCCAGCCGCGACTTGATGCATGCGCGCCGCGCCGATTGGCACGATGCCTACACCTTGCCGTCGCTATGGAAATTCTTCGAGCCCAATCGCGACAACCACGGCAGCTTTTTCTACGATTGGGGCACCGAGGACGAAGTGGCCTGGCGCGACAATTACCGGCGCTGGATGGCTTTCGTCAACGACTACAAGAATCATGGCGGCCGGGTCACAGTCGGCAGCGATTCGGGCTACATCTACCAGATCTACGGCTTCGGCACGATCCAGGAATTGGAGTTGTTGCGTGAGGCCGGATTCCATCCGCTGGAAGTGATCCGCGCGGCCACACTCAATGGCGCGCAGGCTTTGGGTGCGGCTGATCGGATCGGTTCGATCGAACCGGGCAAGCTCGCCGACATCGCGGTGCTGGCCGAGAATCCGCTCGCCAATTTCAAGGTGCTCTATGGCACCGGCCATATTCGCCTAGGCAGTGACGGCAAACCGCAGCGTGTGGGCGGTGTCGAATACACCATCAAGGACGGCATCGTTTACGACGCCAAGCAGTTGCTTGGCGATGTGCGCAAGATGGTGGCCGACGATAAAGCCAAGCACGGCATTACCGAACTGCCGCAGCCCGGTCAGGCGCCCTGATTTTCCGAAGCCGCCGCATCGAACGCGGCGGCTTTATTCGGTGATGCGTGCGGCGGCCTTGGCGGGAGCTTTTTTGGCGGCGGTTTTTTTCACTGCGGCTTTTTTTGTCGCAGTTTTTTTCGTCGCGGTTTTTTTCTTTGCAGCCGCTTTTTTGGCTGGCGCTTTCTTGGCAGCGGCTTTCTTGGCCGGTTTGTCTGTGACGGCTTTCGCGGCAGCCTTCTTGGCCGGTGCTTTTTTCGCGGCGGCCTTCTTGGCGAAACGCCCGCGCTTGGGACGTACCGGCGCGGCGAGAAGAATTTCCTCGCATTCGGCCTGAGTCATCGAGGCTGGTTCGCGATCCTTCGGGATCTTGCCGTTCTTTTCGCCATCGGTGATGTAGGCGCCGTATTTGCCGTTGAGGATCTGGATGTCGGTGCCCGGAAACGCCTTGATCAGGCGATTGGCGAGCAGTTCCTCGCGGGCGCGGATGAGCTCGGCAGCGCGTTCGAAGCTGATGGTGTAGGGGTCGTCTTCCTTGCCCAGCGAAGCATAGGTGTCGCCGCGCTTGGCGAACGGGCCGAAGCGGCCGATGGCGACGCTGAGTTCCTTGTCATCGAGCAGGCCGAGTTTGCGCGGCAGGGTGAACAGCTTCAGCGCTTCTTCCAGCGTGATGGTGTGCATGCTCTGGCCGGCGCGCAAGGAAGCGAAGGTCGGCTTGTCTTCGTCTTCGGCGGTGCCGATCTGCGCGAACGGTCCGTAGCGGCCCAGGCGCACGTTCACCGGCTTGCCCGATTTGGGATCGGTACCGAGCAGGCGCGCGCCGGTGGCTTCTGAGCGATCGACCGACTCGCTCTTGTCATCGACCATCTGCTTGAAGGGTTTCCAGAATTTTTCCAGCAGCGGAATCCACTCTTCCTCGCCGCGTGAGACGGCATCGAGCTCGTCTTCGAGCTTGGCGGTGAAGTCGTAATCCACGTATTGCGTGAAGTGACTGGCGAGGAACTTGCTGACCGCGCGGCCGACGTCACTGGGACGAAAGCGCTTGTTGTCGAGCATCACGTACTCGCGATACAGCAGAACCTGGATGATGCTGGCGTAAGTTGAGGGCCGGCCGATGCCGTATTCCTCCAGCGCCTTCACCAGCGAGGCTTCGGAAAAACGCGGCGGCGGTTCGGTGAAATGTTGATCGGTGTGGATCGAGGCCAGCGGAATGTTTTGGCCGAGTTTCATCAGCGGCAGCTTGCGGCCCTCGTCCTCGTCCTCACTGGTCTTGGCGTCCTTGCCTTCTTCATAGACGGCAAGAAAACCCGGATCGAGCACGGTGGTGCCGCTGGCGCGGAAGCTGTGCTCGCTGCCGGCGGCCAGTTCCACCGACACGGTGTTGAGTGTGGCCGGCACCATCTGCGAGGCGACCGCGCGTTTCCAGACCAGTTCGTACAGGCGGCGCTCGTCATCACCGAGGAATTTGGCGACGCTGGCCGGTGTGCGCAATGCCGAGGTCGGGCGGATGGCTTCGTGCGCTTCCTGGGCGTTCTTGGACTTGGCCTTATAGACGTTGGGCTTGTCGGGCAAGGCATGGGTGCCGAAGTCGCGGGCGATGACATCGCGCAGCTCGGCCAGTGCTTCCTCGGAGATATGCGTGGAGTCGGTACGCATATAGCTGATCAGACCGACCGTGCCTTCCTCGCCGAGCGCGAAACCCTCGTAGAGTTTTTGCGCCACGCGCATGGTGCGGCTGGTGGTGAAGCCGAGCTTGCGCGCGGCTTCCTGCTGTAGCGTGGAGGTGATGAACGGCGGCGATGGCCGGCGCTTGCGCTCCTTGCTGGTGACATCGGTGACGTGCAGGGCATCGCCGGCAGCCTTGATCAGGCGTGCGCGCGCATCGTGCGCGGCCTTGCTGTCGGTCAGGGTGAACTGCTCGAACTTTTGTCCGTCCAGTTTTACCAGGCGCGCGGTGAAGGCCTGCTGCGGATGGCTGAGCTCGGCTTCCATCGACCAGTATTCGCGCGGGACGAAAGCTTCGATTTCTTCTTCGCGCTCACAAATCATGCGCAACGCGGGCGATTGCACGCGGCCGGCGGAGAGGCCGCGCTGTACTTTTTTCCACAGCACCGGCGACAGGTTGAAGCCGACCAGGTAATCCAGCGCGCGGCGGGCCTGCTGGGCATCGACCAGGTCGCCGGCGATCTGCCGGGGATGATCGACGGCTTCGCGGATCGCGCGCGGGGTGATTTCGGTGAATACCACCCGATTGAGCGTCTTGTCTTTGAGCAGGCCACGTTCTTTCAGGATTTCGGAGATATGCCAGGAAATCGCTTCGCCTTCGCGGTCCGGGTCGGTCGCCAAAAACAGGGCGTCGGCGGATTTGGCGGCCTTGGCGATGGCCTCGACATGCTTTTCGTTTTTCTCGATCAGCTCGTAACGCATGGCGAAGTCGTTGTCGGGATCGACCGCGCCTTCTTTCGGCACCAAGTCGCGTACATGGCCGTACGAGGCCAGGACGGTGAAGTCCTTGCCCAGGTACTTGTTGATCGTCTTGGCCTTGGCGGGCGATTCGACGATAAGCAGGTTCTTGGCCATGAAAACTGATGCTCCGCAACGCGCTGATGGAGTGCCGGAGAGGCGCTCCCATGAAGGCAAAGCCCGCGAATCCGCGGGCTTTGCCTTGAACTGGAATCTTCGATCAACCTCTGTTCGTGGCGATCTTGAACGTGTCGATGGGTCGAACCATGAAAGGAAATACCTCGCCAGTTCAGCCGCCCCGACGGTTCGGCGGCCAAGGATAGCCTTTCGGCAAGCCCAGGACGAACGGGGGGTGGATCGGAGTCGGGCCTATATATGGCTGCAATCTTGGAGCTGTCAAGCCAAGGCTTAATGCACCGGTTCAGGTTCGTCGCCGAAAATCTGGTTTTCCATCCAGGCAAAGGCCGCTTCCGCGCCCGGCTGGTTGAACAACACCATCAACACGACCCACTTGAGGTCATCGAGGTCGATTTCCTCTTGATCGAGCGCCATCACGCGATCGAGCACCAGCTCGCGCTGGTCGGGATCGAGTACGCCGTGCTGCTGCAGGAACATCAAAAAACCCCGGCATTCGCGGTCGAGGCGGTCCAGTTCCGGTTCGGCGAACACGCGCACTGGGCCATCGGAGCGCCGCGCGGCCAGCAACGGGCGCTGGCGGTCGAGCTCGTCGAGCCACTCGAAGGCCTTGCTGATTTCCGCGGGGGTGAATCCGGCCTGGATCAGGCCGTTCTGGAGCGAATCCCGATCGCGGGCGGCATCAGGGTCGTCGTAGAAGTAATGCTCAAATAGATAAAGGAGTACGTCGAGAATGGTTTCTTTCATCACCCTGTCGCCTGCGCCGAACGTCGACGCGCCGAAAGTAGTTCAGGAACGGCGGGTGTAGCGACCATGCTCAACACTGATCTGGCCTTCCAGCTCCATGGCAAGCAGCATGGCCGACAGGGCTGCGACCGTCAATCCCGTCCGCTCCGCCAATTGGTCTAGGTTCACCGGGTCGTGGCCGAGGGCTTGCCAGACGGCTTGCTCCGCGCCAGTCGGGCGCGTGCCGGTCGATGTGGCCGGCGTGCCGCTTGTGGCTGATCCGACGGCTTCAAGACGGCCGCGCAGGGCCTGGGCCAGGTCGGCCGCGACCGGAGCCAGGGCCTCGATGACTTCGGCGGGAGTCTCGACCAGTCCGACGCCTTGCCGGATCAGCCGGTGGCAGCCGCGAGCCAGCGGGTTGTGGATCGAGCCGGGCAGCGCGAACACCTCGCGTCCCGATTCGGCCGCCAACCGGGCGGTGATCAACGCCCCCGAGCGCATCGCCGCCTCGATCACCACCGTCCCTAGCGCCAGACCGGCGATCAGGCGATTGCGCGAAGGAAAGTGTTCGCGTCGGCCTGGCGTGCCCGGCGGATGCTCGCTGATTACCGCACCGCTCGCGGCGATGCGCGCCATCAGCGGTTCGTTGCTGGCGGGAAAGCACAGGTCCGGGCCGGTGGCGATGACGGCGATGGTGCGATGGGTCTCCAGCGCGCCCAGATGCGCGGCGGTGTCGATGCCCTCGGCCAGGCCGCTGGTGACCGCCAGCCCGGATTGGCCGAACGCTCGCGCGAACTGCCGCGCATTGTCGCGCCCGCCAGCACTGGGATGACGGCTGCCGACCACGGCCACTTGTGGATGCCAGAGCAGGTTCGGGTCGCCGAGGATGAACAATGCCGCCGGAGGATGGGCGATGCGCCGCAGCAGCGCCGGATAGTCGGCGCTATGCCAACCGATCAGGTGATGGTTGGGCTGGTCCAGCCATTGCAGGTCGGCTTCCAGGCGTGTTGTGTCCGGATGCAGCAAGCGGGGGAATTGTTCGGCAGCGACCCCGGCATCCCGCCACGCCGAAGGCCCGGCCGCGAGTGCGGTCTGGGCATCGCCGAAACGATCGAGCAGTGTGCGCAGCGAACCGGCCGAAGCACAGCCGCGCAGCAAGATCAGAAGGGAGCGGGCATCGTCCATGGGCCCGATATGATCGCGGCGCCCGAAGGCGCCGCGATGTAGGAAAACGTCACTGAACCGCGTCGGGATGTTTTATGAAATCGCCCACGCGTGCGGGGCGAATGCCGTCCATGATCAATCCGTAGCTGATCTTGTCGAAAGTGCGGAACACCATGACATGGCCGATGTAGCTGTCGGGCATCGCCACTTTGTCGTTCTTGGCGGCGATCAGGTTGCGGTGGGCAACGGTGTCGGGACGCAATGCGCCATCGTGCCAGATCGAGAAAGTGGTTCCGTTCTTGACTCCATCGCGAGCGCCAACCGAGAGCGCGACTACCGACCTTGGGCCGGCGGCATGTTCACCATCGGCCACGGCCAGGACGAAAGCGGCTTCCGGAATGCTCGATGGCGGCTGCGGCTGGAATTGCGCGTCGTAGTCCGCTGCCGGCGGCAGGATGCGGTCACCCGCGCGCACGTCGCGGCCTTCGCCGGTCAGCAAGATGGTGGCTATCTCACCCTGGACTTGGGTCACCTCGCCCGCCCCCTGGGCCATCAGCTCGTAGCCGATCGGCGTGCCATGCGCCTCGCCCTTGCTATCGACACTGCTCCAGTGCCGGTGGGTCGGGTTTCCGCGAAAATCCAGCGAGCTCAAGCCGCCGGTGTAATGGCCGCGCTTGATCGAGCCCAGCGCATAGACGCTGATCGGACGGGCGATCTGGACTTTCTGTCCAGGTTGCGCGCCGGCCAATCCTCGTACGAAGACAGTCTGGCCCGAACTGCTGAGCAGGCGGTCTTCTTCCAGCCCGACCACATAGGGCAGGGACTTGATGTCATCGACCACAGTCAGCTGCTTGAGGAAGGTCTCGACCTCCGCCAGCGGTATGGTGTCGATCGCCTCACCGACGTGGATTTGCGGTTCCTGTCGGGAAGTCAGCACCGGCTGGCCGTTGAGGTATTCCAGGCTCAGCACATCGCCCGGATAGATCAGGTGCGGGTTCTTGACCTGTGGATTGGCCTGCCAGATTTCCGGCCAGAGCCAGGGCTTGGTCAAAAAGCGTGCCGAGATGTCCCACAAGGTATCGCCCTTGCGAACGGTGTATGTGGAAGGATGGTCCCCGCGCAGTTCTGCCGCGAAGGCAAAGGTGGCGAGGGTGAGCAACGTGGCAGTGAAAACTGCAAGAAGCCGTTTAAGCATGGCGGCTATCCACCTGATTCCCCAAGGCAAGTGCCCGCAATATAGCCCAAATTCGGGCGCAGATTGCAAGCCGGAGCGTTACAATGGTCAATCGACCCCTCGCCCGCACCGCGTTTGACCCCGTTCCCGATGGCAAAGCTACCTATCATTGAGTTTCCCGATCCGCGTCTGCGCACCGTGGCAAAACCGGTCGAACACGTGGATGCATCGTTGCGCCGGTTGATCGACGACATGTTCGAAACCATGTACGCCGCGCCGGGCATCGGCCTGGCCGCGACCCAGATCGACTTCCATCAGCGATTGATGGTGCTGGACGTGAGCGAGGACCAGAGTCGTCCGATGGTCTTCATCAATCCCGAGATTCTCGCCGCCGAAGGCAGTCAGACTTATCAGGAAGGCTGCCTGTCGGTGCCGGGCATCTATGCCGAGGTCAAGCGCAGCAACCAGATCACGGTCAAGGCGCTCGATCGCGATGGCAAGTCTTTCGAGATCACCACCGATGGTCTGCTCGCGGTGTGCATCCAGCATGAGATGGATCATCTTGCCGGCAAGGTGTTCGTCGATTACCTCTCGCCGCTCAAGCGGCAACTGGTGAAGAAAAAACTCGCCAAGCAGCGGCGCAGCGTCGAAGACGTTTCCAAAGACATCGCCTGATGAGCCTGCGGGTCGTTTTCGCCGGCACGCCGGAATTCGCGCTGCCCTGTCTGCGCGCTGCCGCCGAACGCAATGAAGTGGTCGCGGTTTACACCCAGCCCGATCGCCCTGCAGGGCGCGGCCGCAAGCTCACCGCATCGCCGGTGAAGATGGAAGCACTCGCGCGCGGCCTGCCGGTATATGAGCCGGAAAATTTCAAGTCGCGGCAAGCGCGCGAGACATTGCGCGCGCTGGCGCCGGATCTGATGATCGTGGTCGCTTACGGATTGATCCTGCCGCAATCGGTACTCGATATTCCCAAGCAAGGTTGCTGGAATGTGCATGCTTCGCTGTTGCCGCGCTGGCGCGGCGCGGCGCCGATCCAGCGCGCGATCGAAGCCGGTGATAAGCAGTCGGGCGTGTGCTTGATGCAGATGGAAAAAGGCCTCGACACCGGGCCGGTGTTGTTGTCGCTGAGCACGCCTGTTTCCGATCAGGACACGGGCGGCTCGCTGCACGATCGACTGGCGCAGCTCGGCGCGCAAGTCGTCGCCGATGGTTTGAAACTCTTGCGTGCCGGTTTGCGGCCCGCGCCGCAGATGCAGGCGAGCGAAGGCGTGAGTTACGCGCACAAGCTCGACAAGGCCGAGGCGCGGCTCGATTGGACGCAAGCGGCCGACGTGCTGGAGCGGCGCGTGCGTGCGTTCCATCCCTGGCCGATCTGCGAGGCGATCGTGGCGGGCGAGCGTTTGCGCATCCATGCCGCGCAGGCGTTGGAACTCGATCACCATCAAGCCGCCGGCAGCGTGTTGGCCGCCGGCAAGTCCGGCCTGGATATCGCCTGCGGCCAGGGCGCGCTGCGCTTGCTGCGGGTTCAGCGCGAAGGCGGACGCGTGGTGGATATCGCCGATTACCTCAACGCCCGCGGTCCATCGAGAAGCGCTTGAGCGAAGGCGCGCAGGTACGTGCCGTCGCGGCGCAGGCGATCGTGGCCGTCCTCAACGGCGGCCGTTCGCTGAAGGCGGTTCTCGTCGAAGCCATGCAAGCGGTGCCCGATTCGCGCGATCGCGCCTTGCTCGAAGCGATCTGTTTTTCGGTGTTGCGGCATCGCCGCCGTTACGAATCCGCGCTTTCGCATTGGCTGGACAAACCGCTGCCAACACGCGATGCGCCCGCGCAAGCATTGTTGCTGGCGGGATTGGCGCAGATCGATGCGCTCGGCCTGCCCGCGCACGCGGCCGTGGACAGCACCGCGGAAGCCGCACGCCGATTGTCGCGCCCGAGGCTGGTGGGGTTGATCAACGCGATATTGCGCCGCGCGCTGCGTGAAGGATTGCCTGCCGTTGATAGCCTTGCCGTTCAAACCAGCCACCCCGATTGGCTGGTCGAACATCTGCGGCGCGATTGGCCGAACGAATGCGAAAACATTCTTCGTGCCAACAACCAGGCCGCGCCGTTGTGGTTGCGCGTCGATACCGCGCGTGTTTCCCGCGCCACTATTGCCGATGGTTTGCGAGAGCACGCGCCGAGCATGCAGATGCCGGAGTATCCGGAAGAATCGTTGTTGATTGGCGAGCGCTTGTCGCCCACGCAATTGCCCGGATGGCAGGACGGCACGATCACCGTGCAAGATGGCGCCGCGCAGTTGGCGGTCGAGGCGTTGGCGGTGCGGCCCGGCGAGCACGTTCTCGATGCTTGCGCCGCGCCGGGCGGCAAGACCGCGCAGATCGCCGCGAGAATCGGCGATGGACAATTGTTGGCTCTCGATCGCGAAGCGTCGCGCCTGTCGAAAATCACTCAAACCCTGCGCCGGATGCGGCTGGATTTGCCCAAGGTGCAAGTGCGCTGCGCCGATGCGGCCGAGCCGGCGACGTGGTGGGACGGTCAGGGATTCGATGCGATCTTGCTCGATGCACCATGTTCGGCGACCGGCATCATTCGCCGGCAGCCGGACATCAAGTGGCATCGGCGCGCAGATGACATTCCGGCATTGGCAGCGCAACAATCGCGCCTGCTCGATGCCTTGTGGCCCTTGCTCAAGCCGGGCGGACGTTTGCTCTACGCAACTTGCTCGGTGCTCAAGATCGAGAGCGAGCGACAGATCGATGCCTTCCTCGCGCGTACACCCGAGGCCCGCGCGCAAGCACTCGATGAGCGCTACGGCCACATCAGCGGCGCCGGACGGCAACGCTTGCCTGGCGAGGATGGCATGGACGGGTTTTTCTATGCGCTGCTGGTCAAGAAAGATTGAAAGCGGGGCGCTCCGCGAAGGACGCGGGGAGCGCAAAGGGAAAGCGAAAGGGGGGGGTTCAAAAGGACTTCGATTTTTCCGCGGTAGGTTCGGCGATTTTATTGATTTGGACGGCCCGTCGATTCTTCGCCAAGCCCAGAGGTGGCCGGCCTCCGATTTACATCCGTTCGTGGTGATCCTGAGTCGGTCGAAGGATCGAACCATGAGCGAAGGTTGTTGTCGTGGAAATTCAAATCGATAGAAAGCCCTTCGACGGTCTCTTGGCGAATGGCTGGGATAAATCGGAGTTTCTTAATATCTCCTTTTCCGCTTTCCATTGCGCCCTTCGCGTTCTTCGCGGACAAAAAATAACGATACCCGCCAAGTGCAATCTCTCGCCGAAGCAATGCTATCGTTCGCCACCATGACCGCTATCGAACGCCGACAGTTTTTCTGGTTCTTCGCCATCGCCTTCCTCGTATTGGCGGCCGGCTTCGGCCTGCGCGATCCCTGGCCGGCGGATGAGCCGCGCTTCGTGCTGGTCGCCAAGCAGATGTGGGCCAGCGGCGACTGGTTGTTTCCGCATCGCGGCATCGAGTTGTATCCGGACAAGCCGCCGTTGTTTTTCTGGTTGCTCGCCGCCAGTCATGCGCTGATCGGCAATTGGCGCTGGAGTTTTCTGCTGCCTTCGTTGCTGGCCGGGATGGGCACGTTGTGGCTGACCTGCGATCTGGCGCGCCGCTTGTGGAGCCCGCGCGCGGCGCTGTGGGCCGGGGTCGCGGTGTTGTCGGCGTTGCAGTTCGTATATCAGTTCAAACGCGCGCAGATCGATCCGACCCTGGTCTTGTTCACGACATTCGCGTTGTACGGCTTATGCCGTCATTTGTTGCTGGGACCGCAGTGGCGGTGGTTTTGGGCGGCTTGCTTCGCGGCCGGTCTTGGCGTCGTGCTCAAGGGTGTCGGTTTTCTGCCATTGTTGGTGCTGTTGCCGTTCGCGCTGATGCGACGCGGACATTGGCAGGGCATGGCGCGCATGGGCGAAGGCAATGCCATGCGCTGGAGCCTGGGCGGCGTGGCGTTTTTCGCCGCCATCGCCTTGTGGCTGGTGCCGATGGTGTGGGTCGCCACCACTAGCGGCGACCCCGAACACCAGGCGTATCTGCAAAACCTGTTGTTCAAGCAAACCGCGACGCGCTATGCCGAAGCCTGGCATCACCAGCAACCGTTCTGGTATTTCCTGGTGGTCATCGGATTGTTCTGGGCGCCGTTTTCATTGGCGTTTCTCTGGCTGTGCAAACCGTGGGGCCGCGCCTGGCGCGAGCGCGATGCGCGCGTCTGGTTGCCGCTGGCCTGGGCGCTTTTGGTGCTGGTGTTTTTCAGCGCCAGTCCCGGCAAGCGCGATATGTACATCCTGCCCGCGCTGCCGGCGTTCGCGCTGGCGGCCGCGCCGTTTCTCGATGCGCTGGCCGCGCGCATGGGCTTTCGGCGCGTCTTGTGGGGTTTCACGATCTTGCTGAGCGTGTTGTTGTTGGGGCTGGGTTTGTCCGCGCTGCTTTCGCATCCGAAATTCGCCACGGCACTGGTGGCCGAACGCGGCCTGGGTCCGGAATCGCGCTGGCTCTGGATGATGCTTGCCGGTGTCGGCGGGGCCGGTCTGATCCTGGCGCTTTGGTTGCGCATGCGCGGCGTGTTGACCGCTTGCGCGCTGATGTTGGGCTTGTTGTGGTGCGGCTATGGTTTTGTCGTGCATCCGCTGCTGGATGCATCGAGTTCCGCGCGCGACATGATGCAGCGCGCTCGCGCATTGGCGGGAACGGAAACGCAAATCGGATTGGTGGATTGGACCGAACAGAATCTGCTGCAAGCTGTCGGGCCGACTACGGAATTCGGTTTTCGCCAGCCGGTCGAAGTGCAATTGGCTCGTGGCATTGACTGGCTGCGCGCCGCGCCTGGACAGCGATTGCTGCTGTTGTCCCCGAGTGAAAAGACCCACTGCCTGGATCTGGCCTCGCCGCACAGCCGGCGAGTGTGGACGGCGAATCGGCGCGATTGGTGGCTGATTGGAGCGGACGCGGCGTCCACTTGTCCCGGCGTGCGATGATCACGGAATCGGCGATGCACTGTCGGCGGTGCATGCGTGACCGGTAAAGTCGATGGCTGATGCAAACAGTGCGTCGTCTTCAATGACGTGCCGCGATGCAGCGAAATTCGTGGCGACTCGATCAATAGCGTGATCAGGGCATGACAAAAACCAATACGGCAAATCATCGCTATCTGCTGTTCGGCACCGAGCTGTACGCTCTTCCGATCCTGCTGCCGTTGGCGGCCGCGATCGTTAGACGCGGCGGTGAAGTCGCCTGGTTCTTGCACGGTGTCGATGCGAAAAAACTACCGGGCGATCAAGTGTGCCTAGACAGCGCGGCGGCTGTGCGCGATTGGCGGCCCGAGGCGGTGTTCGCGGCCAGCAACTGGGTGCCGGATTTCTTTCCCGGGTTGAAGGTGCAGGTGTTCCATGGGTTCAGCGTGGACAAGCGCAACCAGCATCGCGGGCATTTCCGCATTCGTGGGTTGTTCGATCTGTATTGCACGCAAGGACCGGCGACCACGGGCGAGTTCCAGCGGCTCGAACACGAGCATCCGCATTTTCGCGTGGTGGAAACCGGCTGGCCCAAGCTCGATCCCTTGTTTGCGCCGATGCCGCAGGCAAGCGATTTGCGGCCCGGCGACGATCGTCCGGTGGTGGCGTTCGGTTCGACATTCACCGAGAGCCTGTCCTGCGCCGAGACGCTCTATCCTCAGATCGCGCGATTGGTCGAACAAGGGCAGTGGTATTGGTTGCTGACCTTGCATCCCAAATGCGCGCCGGGATTGTTCGAAAAATACCGCGCGCTGGCCGGTCCCAACGCCCGCTTCGTCGAATCCGACCAGCTCCTGCCGCTGCTGCGCACTGGCGATGTGCTGCTCTCGGATACTTCCTCGATCGTCGAAGAATTCGCAGTGCAGATAAAACCCGTGGTGACATTCCGCAATCGCAGCCCGAAGCCGCATCGTCTCGATTTCGACGAACCCGACCGCCTCGAACACATGCTGCAACTGGCCTTGTCACGGCCGGCCGACTTGATCCGGGCGTTGGAACAAAATGCCATGGCGATACATCCCTATCGCGATGGCCGCGCCAGCGAACGCGTGCTCGATGCCGCGCAGACGATGTTGGCGGACGGCCGCAAAGGTCTCGAGCGCAAGCCGCTCAACCTGTGGCGGAGGTTGCAGATGCGCCAACGGCTGGGCTACTGGCGTTTTTGATTGAACTCCGTGCCAACGTTTGCACTGCGCGCGGCGACGGAACTAAGGAAGCTCTGATTTGTTTCTATTTATGGTGGTTCTGAGCTTGTCGAAGTCTCAGGGCACACGCGCGGAATAAATCAGAGCTTCCCTAAAGCGGCAGATCGCGCTCGATCAGCCAGAGCATGATGAATTTCTGCCGCACGTAATTGGCGCGCACATAGGCGTACACCAACCCGCGCCAGCCATCGAGAAATCCCAGCCGCAACACATAGCCGCGGAAGAAACGCCAGGCCGGATTGACCGCCATGTTGAGCAAACTGGCGCGCCGGCCTTTGGCGTGCATGTGCTCGGCCATCATTCGCGCGTATTTTTCGCCGCGGCGAAGCTGGTCCGAGAGCGATTGATAGCTGAAGTGTTCCAGGTGTCCGGCGAGTTTTCGCACCGGGCCATCGACGCTGGCGTTCTCGTGGATTTCCTTGTTGCCGCGCCATCCGCCGCGCCGGCGGTCGAACAGGCGCAGCACATAATCGGGATAGGCGTTGCCGTGGCGAAGGAAGGCGCCGAAATAGGCATTGAGCCGGCTGAAGCGGTAGCCGCTGGCATCGGTGAAACCCGCCGCTTGCGCGATGGAGATCGCGGCGCGCAATTCGGGAGTGACGCGCTCGTCGGCATCCAGGCACAGTACCCAGTCATGGCTGGCCTGATTCACGGCAAAGTCTTTCTGACTGCGGTAGCCATCGAATGCTCGTTCGACGACCCGTGCGCCCAGGTTGCGCGCCAGGGTTTGCGTGGCATCGGTCGAGCCGGAATCGACGACGACGATCTCGTCGCAAAACGCCAGCGACTTCAGGCATGCCTCGATGTTGCTCGCTTCGTTGAGCGTGATGATGCAGGCGCTGATGCCGGGACGAGTCGAAGAATTCATGAGTGCTTGCGAGGTTGAGCGGCCAACGAGTCTTCGACGCATCGCGGTCGGAATCGCGGCCGGGGAATTCAGTGGGCCAAATGAGCTGAGCGGCGCGAACCGGATGGAGTCGCTGCGGCAACGCGCGCGCTGCGAACCTTAGCAGAACTGGCCCGGGCAATCTTCCGGACAAGTTCCGGCGATACGCTCAGGCGCGTGTTCGATTCGGTTGCGGGCTCACGACGCCTTCGGCCAGGCGTGTTCCTGATCGGGCGGGCGCGCCGCTGGCGGCCGCGATGGGGTGCCGGAGGCGTGCACCGGTTCGCGCAGTCTCAGATCGGGCAGAGGATATCGCCGGAATTGCTGCAGGTGCTGGTCGATGCCGTGCTCGATGCGCGTCGCGGCGCGCGCATTGTTTTCCTCGAACAGCGTCTGGTTGGCGCTTTCACCATCCTCGTGCCGTTCCTGGTGGTACAGATGGTAGGCGAGACCGGCGTAGCGCAGATTCCGGCAACCGATGCCCAGGCGCCATGCGCGCCGGGCCAGGTCGCTGTCCTCGCGACCCCAGCCGACGAATCGCTCGTCATAACCGTTGAGCGCCAGCAAGTCCGCGCGCCACCAGCCCTGGTTGCAGCTTTTGATGCTGCGCGGCTTGCCGGAGCCGGCCAATGAAAGGTACAGCCGCGACAAAGCGAGGTTGCGCATGCTGTTGCGCCTGCGCGCGATGCCGCTATCGAAAAAACCAAGAGTCGAGGCCTGGCCGGACAAGAGTTCCTGGCTACCTTCGGCGGTGGTCAGCACCCGCGAGCCTTGCACGAAACAACCCGGCCGCGCGGCCTGCATGTGGTCCTGGACGAAATGCGGCTCCAGAACCATATCGCCATCGATTTGCAGCAGATACTCGCAGTCGGTGGCGGCGTAGGCGAGGTTGCGCACGCGCGCGGCGCGAAAGCCCTGGTCTGGCTGCCAGCAATGTTTCAACGGCACTGGAAAGGATTTGGCGATGGCCAGGATCAGTTCGCGCGTTCGTCCGTCGGAACCGTCGTCGGCAATGATCACTTCATCGGGCAGGCGATGCTGTCGAACGATGCTGGAGAGTACGCAGGCCAAGGCCTGGGGCCAGTTGTAGGTGGTGACCACGATGCCGGTTTTCATGCGGGTCCGATCGCTGGCGAGGCGAAAGTGGGCTGGGGGGAGAGCCGATGACGGATGCGATGATCGTGCGGGCAGGCTGAACCTCGCGGTAATTTCCTTGCGATGGTGACAAGGGTTCGAGGCCGGGACTTCGTGCCAATAAACGGTGGTGGCAAGTTTGAGAGGACAAAACGGATTTTCGCGCGCGCGCCGGGCAGCAAAGTGACATCGGTCTTGCGGTCCCGGCAGTGCACTCGCGTATCATCCGCCCGTTATCCACCGGAACCGGCGTTGTCGGAATCGTCCATGAAGATCCTCATTCTCGGCGCAGGGCAGGTGGGCACTTCGGTGGCCGCGGCGCTGGCGACGGAAAACAACGACATCACCGTTGTCGATACCGACCATCAACGCCTGCGCGACCTGGCCGAAAGGCTCGATATCCGCACCATCGTCGGCCATGCCTCGCTGCCCAGCGTGCTGGCCCAGGCCGGCGCCGAGGAAGCGGGTCTGCTGGTGGCGGTGACTTCCAGCGACGAGGTCAACCTGATCGCCTGTCAGGTGGCCGAGCGCTTGTTCAAGACCGCGACCCGCGTGGCGCGGCTGCGCGAGTCCGAGTACTTGAGCATCGCCAGTTCCGTGCATGCCGCGATCAGCCCCGAACAGTTGGTGTGCCGGCACATCGAGCGCTTGATCGAATATCCGGGCGCCTTGCAGGTGCTGGACTTCGCCGATGGCCGGGCGCAATCGGTGGGTGTGCGCGCGGTGCGCGACGGTGCGCTGGTCGGGCACGAGATCCGCGAGTTGCGCCAGCACTTGCCGGCGGGCGTCGATGCGCGCGTTGCCGCGATCTTTCGCAACGGCAAGCCGGTCAAGCCGCTGGGCACGACGGTGATCGAGGTCAATGACGAGGTGTTCTTCCTCGCCGACTCGCGCAACATCGCCACGGTGATGAACGAGCTTCGCCACCTCGACTCCCGGCCCACGCGCCGGTTGCTGATCGCCGGCGGCGGCCACATCGGCCGCAAGCTGGCGCGCAGTTTGGAGAATCGTTATTCGGTGAAAGTGCTCGAGCGCTCGCGCGAGCGCGCCCGCAGCATCGCCGAGGAGTTGCTCAATTCCATCGTGCTGGTGGGCGATTGCGCCGACGAGGAATTGCTGCGCGAGGAAAACATCGACCAGACCGATGTGTATTGCGCGCTCACCAACGACGATCAGGCCAATATCCTCTCGGCCATGCTGGCCAAGCGCCTGGGCTGTCCGCGCGTGATGGCGCTGATCAGCCGGCCGTCCTATGCCGAGCTGGTCGAGGGCGGCAGCATCGACATCGCGGTCAGTCCGCAACTGGTCACGCTCAGTACCTTGCTGGCCTATATCCGCGAAGGTGCGCCGGCGCGGGTGTATTCGCTGCGTCGGGGCGCGGCCGAGGTCATCGAGGCCGTGGTGCGCGGCGATCGCCGGACATCGCGGGTGATCGGCCGGTCGCTGGAGGATCTCGAACTGCCCGAAGCCACCACCATCGGCGGCATCGTGCGCGGCGACAAACTGCTGATCGCGCACCACGACGTGGTGATCGAGCCGGGCGATCACGTTATCTTGTTCGTGATGGACAAGCGGCAGATGCCGCAGGTCAACGCGTTGTTCCAGGCTGGAGCCGGTTGAGAGTGAATCCCCGCCTGCAAACCATGCAGCGCATCTTCGGCGCGATCATTGCGCTGAGCTCGCTGATCACCGTGCCACCGTTGTTGATCGCGCACGCGCTCGGGGAGTCGAGCCAGGTCGCGTTTTTCAACAGCCTGATGCTGGTCGGCGGCGTTGGCCTGGCGCTGTGGTGGCCGGTGCGCCACGCTGAATACGATCTGCGTCTGCGCGATGGTTTTTTGATCGTCACCGCGGTCTGGGTGCTGGCCAGTCTGACCACGGCGATTCCCTTCACGCTGGCCGTGCCGCACCTGAGCTACACCGATGCGGTGTTCGAAGCCGCTTCCGGCCTGACCACCACCGGCGCGACCGTCATCCAGGGCCTGGATGGATTGCCGCGCAGCGTATTGTTCTATCGCCAGTTCCTGAGTTTCCTCGGCGGCATGGGCATCGTGATCCTGGCGGTGGCGATCCTGCCGATGCTCAAGATCGGTGGCATGCAGTTGTTCCGCGCCGAAAGCACCGGCCCGACCCGCGACAACAAACTCACTCCGCGCATCGCCGAAACCGCGCGCGCGCTGTGGCTGGTTTACATGGGCTTGAACGTGTTGTGCGCGCTGGCCTACTGGATCGGCGGAATGAGCTTTTTCGATGCCATCTGCCAGGCCATGTCGACCCTGGCGACGGGCGGATTTTCCACGCATGACGCGAGTTTCGGTTATTGGCAAAGCAGCCTGATCGATAGCATCGCGATGATTTTCATGCTGCTGGGCGGCATCAATTTCGGCATGCACTGGTACGCGTGGCGGCGGGCGACGGTCACGCATTACCAGGCCGATGCCGAGTTGTTCACCTATCTTTGGATCGCGGCGATCGCAAGCGTGGTGATGACGCTCAATCTCTGGTTGTCGGGGCATTTCGGAAATTTTTTCGATGCCTTGCACCACGGCAGTTTCCAGGTCGTGTCCAACCTGACTACCAGTGGTTTCGTCACCACCGGGTTTTCCAACTGGCCGGGCATGGCGCCGCTGTTGTTGGTGATGCTGAGTTTCGTCGGCGGCTGTGCTGGCTCCACTGCCGGCGGCATCAAGATCGCGCGCATGCAGATGGTGGTGCGCCAGGGTCTGCGCGAGGTCAAGCAACTGGTGCATCCCAAGGCGCAGTTCGTGGTCAAGGTCGGCGGCAAGCGCGTTTCCGAAAGCGTGGTGATTTCCGTGGCGGGCTTCGTCACGCTTTACCTGCTTTGCTTTCTGGTGATGACCTTGATGCTGGCGGCGTTGGGCAGCGACATCGTCACCGCATTCAGCGCCATTGCCTCATGTTTGAACAATGCCGGTCCCGGCCTGGGTCTGGTGGCGCACGACTTCAGGGGGCTGGGCGAAGCGGCGACCTGGATTTGCAGTCTCGCCATGGTGCTCGGCCGGCTCGAAGTATTCACGGTGCTGGTGCTGCTGACGCCTCAGTTCTGGCAGGAGTGATCCCGGGAGCGCGATCGATCGCCGCAGCCAGTCGCGCATAAAGTTGTTGCGCCTGAAACAGCGGTAGATAACGGATGCGCAGCGGCAGTTCGCCGATGCCCGCACCTGCGGTATCCAAGTGCAAGGTCGCCATGCCGTGCCGGCGATCGAACGGCGATTGCGTCAACTCGATGCCTTGCAGCTTGCGCACCAGCGCGAATCGCCAATGGCGATCCAGCCAGCCTTCGCGCACGGCAATCAAGCCGGCTTGTTCGGCATAGCCGGCGTAATGGGCCCATACCCGCGCGCGCAGATACAACAGCGGCAACACAGCCAATGCCAGCAAGGCCAATGGTCCGAAACGCCAGGCGAGCGCCGTGCAAGCCAGCAGCGTCAACAACGCCGGCACGGTGAATTGCCGGCGCCAGGCGCGCGGATGCAGCGGCTGCCAATGTTCGATCGGCCATGCCGCCGTCGAGAGCAATTGCACGATCAGTTGCTGCATGTGCTCGGGCGTGGCGAGCGGAATCAAATCGCGCACTGAGCGTTTCTCGTGATTGGACTCGATCACCGCCGTGCCCACGCGCAAGCTTTGTCGATGCAGCCAGCGATGCAGCAGACTTTCGTTCAGGCTGAAGGACTGGATGCGCTGCGCGGTCAGGTTCGCCCGCGAGCGTGTGAGCAATCCGCGCTGCAAGCTCAGGCGGCCCGCATGCTGGCTGAGCACGAATCCATGAAATTGCAGCAGCGCCCAACCGACCGACAACAAGCGCAAAAACACCGCCGCGATCAGGAACAGGCTCAGCCCGGCCAGCAGATAACCCGTCCAGCTCAAGTGCAGCGATCGGGTCCAGCCAAACAGCTCCTCGCTCCAGGTGTTGATGAAGCGCCCCACCTGGTTCGATCCCGATTGCGCGAACGCGGCATAGGCGCCGGCCAGCAACAGCATGCCGCGATTGGATACCAGCCCCAGACGAACGACTTCAGCGGTATCCATCTGCAACAACACTTGCGCCGGTTCGTCGATGTGCCCCGGTTGTGTCGGATGCTTGCCGTGCTGGCGGATCAGTGCTTCCAGCGCCTGCGCATCGGCCAGTTTCAGCACGCGCATCTGTGCTTCGGGTTTCGCGCCGCCGGCCGATTCCAGGCGAACCTCGGCTACGCCGAAAAAGCGATGCAACAAGGACTGTTGCAGTGCGACGTTCTGGATGCGCTCGAACGGAATTTGCCGCAGTGTCTTTTGCAACAAGCCGCTGCGGATGGTCAGCGCATCGGCGCCGATGTGGTAGCGATAGGTGAAATAGCGTGCCAGCGATATCAGCACCAACACGGCGACCGCATACAGGCTCCACAGTTCGTGCCGGTCGCCACGGCCGGTGACGATCAGCACCAGCAGCGGGAACGCGAATTGCTTGAGTTGCTGCAACAACACGAACAGCCACGACAGCGGATGCAGGCGGCGTTCGGTGGTTTCCGGCAGCGGCCGGAGCGGCTCAGGGATTGCCGTCATCGGGTTCACGCTGCGGAATCAGGGCATTGCGGAGTTCGGCCGCATCGTTTTCGGCAAGACCCGACAGGCGCAAGGCATGGGTCCGGGTGCCGGCGGTATGCACGATGAGCGAGGCCAGTCCGAAATTACGCTCGATCGGCCCGCGTTCCAGATCCAGATGCTGTACCCGTGTTCGCGGCACCAGCACTTCGGTTTGCCAGCACACGCCACGGCGCACGCGTAGGCCCAGGTCATCGAGATTCCAGGCCACCGCGCGCCAGCGCCGATGGCCGAACCACGCGCCTAGTCCGGCTAGCGTGGCGATGGCCGCGAACAGGAGCCACTTGCGATCCGGGTTCGATGCGGACCATTGGACGGAAAAGGCAATGCTCGGCGCCACGCCGAGGAACAATGGCCACAGCCCGCCGCTGATCACATACAGCCAGCGTGCCGCCGCGGGCAAAGGCACCCACGCGCGGGACGGATTTGCTTCGGGCTCGATCGGTTCGGGCAGGGCCATCGGACGCTTCCTGATACGCGGTGCCGTAGTGTTGACGCAAGTGATCGGCAATTCAATTTTTCCCGAACAGGGACCGGAATCGGAATGCACTTGTCGCGGCGATGGCGGGCGATCCCATTGACCGTGGCATCGCCCGCCCGGCACGATGCGCCGATGATTGCCTTGATCCAGCGCGTCACCACCGCCAGCGTTCATGTCGATGGCGAGTGCGTCGGCGCTATCGGCGCCGGCCTGCTGGTGCTGGTGGCGGTCGAGCCCGGAGACGATGAAGCGCGCACGCAGCGCATGGCCGAGCGCCTGCTCGGCTACCGGGTTTTTGCCGACGAACAAGACAAGATGAATCGCTCGCTCACCGACATCGATGGCGGCCTGCTGCTGGTCAGCCAGTTCACGCTTGCTGCCGACACCGCCAAGGGCATGCGTCCGAGCTTCACCTCGGCCGCGCCACCGGAGGCCGGACGGCTTTGGTACGATCGCCTGGTCGAGATTTGCCGGCAACGCCACCGGCAGGTTGAAACGGGCCGTTTCGGCGCCCATATGCTGGTGAGTTCCAGCAATGACGGGCCTGTGACCTTTCGCCTGAAAAGCTGAACAAACGCTATAGAAAGCCCTTGTAAATCAAGCGCATGGAAACGACCTGCGCGGGCCTATATACTACGTGGTTCCTTCGACCCCCTTTGGCAGAGTACATGGCCACCGACCGTCCTGCGCAACAGTCCGAAATCAAGCAGCTGATCAGCAAAGGCTTGGAGCAAGGTTATCTGACCTATGCCGAGGTCAACGATCACCTGCCCGACGACATCGTCGATCCCGAGCAGATCGAAGACATCATTGGCATGATCAACGGCATGGGCATCGAGGTGCATGAGATTGCGCCGGATGCCGAGACGCTGATGCTCTCCGATGCCACGCCGACCCGCACCGACGACGACACCGTCGCTGCCGAAGAAGCCGCCGCCGCGCTGTCGGCGCTCGATACCGAAGGCGGCCGCACCACCGACCCGGTGCGCATGTACATGCGCGAGATGGGCACGGTCGAATTGCTCACCCGCGAAGGCGAAATCGCCATCGCCAAACGCATCGAGGAAGGCCTGGGCCAGGTGCATTCCTCGCTGGCCAGTTTTCCGTGGTCGATCCATCTGCTGATCGAAGATTACGACCTGCATCTGGAAGGCAAGAAGCGCCTTTCCGAAGTGGTCACCGGCTTTCTGGATCTGGAAGCGCCGGTCGAGGAAATTCCCGAAGTCGTGCTCGACGAAAACGCCGAGATCGAAGTCGAAGCCGCCGAAGGCGAAGATGGCGAGGATGCCGCCGTGGCCGATACCGGCCCGGACCCGGCCGAAGTGGCGCGGCGCATGGAAGTGCTCAAGGGCCTGTACGGCAAGTTCCAGAAATCGCACGCCAAGTTCGGTCCGGCCGACAAGAAGACGCTGAAGCTGCGCGAAGAGATGGCTGCGGAATTCCTGCGCCTGAAACTGCCGATGGCGCAGATGGATTCGTTCCTGCGCAAGCTGCGCGAAGTGGTCAATTCGATCAAGGACCACGAGCGTCGCGTCCTGGAAGTCTGCACCAAGCACGCCAAGATGCCGCGCAAGGATTTCCTGCGCGCCTGGCCGGGCAACGAGACCAACATCACTTGGGCCGACGAAGTCATTCGGCGCAAGCAGAAGTGGTCCTCGGGCGTTCGCGAGTTCAAGGACGAGATCGTCGGTGAGCAGGAAAAGCTGATCGGCATCGAGCGGACCTTGTTCCTGTCGCTCGGCGACATCAAGGAAATCAACCGCGCCATGGCCTATGGCGAAGCGAAAGCGCGCAAGGCCAAGAAGGAAATGGTCGAGGCCAACCTGCGCCTGGTCATCTCCATCGCCAAGAAATACACCAACCGCGGTTTGCAGTTCCTCGATCTGATCCAGGAAGGCAACATCGGCCTGATGAAGGCGGTCGATAAATTCGAATACCGCCGCGGCTACAAGTTCTCGACCTACGCCACCTGGTGGATTCGGCAGGCGATCACGCGCTCGATCGCCGATCAGGCGCGCACCATTCGCATCCCGGTGCACATGATCGAGACGATCAACAAGCTCAACCGCATCTCGCGCCAGATGCTGCAGGAAATGGGCCGCGAGCCCACGCCCGAAGAATTGGCGAAGAAGATGGAGATGCCCGAGGACAAGATCCGCAAGGTGCTCAAGATCGCCAAGGAACCCATTTCGATGGAGACCCCGATCGGCGACGACGAGGACTCGCATCTGGGCGATTTCATCGAGGACACCAACGTCGAATCGCCGATCGAAACCGCGACCAATATTGGATTGCGGGAGACGGTGAGCGACGTGCTCGCCGGCCTCACCCCGCGCGAGGCCAAGGTATTGCGCATGCGCTTTGGCATCGACATGAACACCGACCACACGCTGGAAGAAGTCGGCAAGCAGTTCGACGTCACCCGCGAGCGCATCCGCCAGATCGAAGCCAAGGCCCTGCGCAAGCTGCGCCACCCGAGCCGCTCGGAAACCCTGCGCTCGTTCCTCGATCTGGAATGACCGCAGCTTAGCCATCCAAACAAAACCCCGCCAAGCGCGGGGTTTTGCTTTTGTGCGACAGGCAAAACCGGCGATAATCCAACCGGCAGCGGGCCTATAGCTCAATGGTTAGAGCAGAGGACTCATAATCCTTTGGTTCCAGGTTCGAGTCCTGGTGGGCCCAGTAAATAGCGATGCCAGGACATCTTGTGTTCTGGAAAGCATAGTTCGGCCGGATTGACCAACTTTTCATTCCTGGTCGGCACCTCCGCCACACTACTGCCACATTGACTGTCCTTCGGTCGATCCAGCTTTGTTGATTCGGGATGCTGATCGCGGGCGATTGCTTCGGCACCCGATCCAAACGTCAATTTGCAGCCAATCTCACGCGCATGCCGCCGGCCATTGGTTTGGATATGCCGGCGAATCCAGTACAGACAAGCACTGTTCAGTGCGCAAGCGGTAGTGCTTGAGCCGCAGTCTGCGTCGAACTTCGTCGAACGGCCGAAGCCTTGGAGGCGGGTTGGGCGAATGGGATATGACTGCAGGGATTTCGGATTCGGACATTAGAAGGTCACTTCGCCGTATGACACCCTCAATGTTTCCTCCCGGCCGCACCGGCACCAGCGGCGCAAATCGCGGGTTTTTGTAGGAAAAGTCTGATTGACGGGTTTCCGTCAGCATGCCCAGAATCCGCGCTACACCCCGTTGTGGGGTCTAATCGTAGTTAGGTGTGATGGGAGCGTTGTTCGCACTCAGGGGAAAACAACATGGCAAGGCATGCGCTTTCAGCTCTCGCGTTTGTGGTCGCAGTCTCATCAGCATCCGCCCAGTCCATTTCGATTGGTCCAGCGCCATCTGGCAATGCTGTCACGGTGGCCTCGCAGGTCATTAAGCAGGCGGAGCATCCCTGCCCCAAAGTTATTGGTGCTCAGCGTCTCAAAGACGGAAGCATTACAGCCAAGTGTTCCAATGCTGAGTCTTATCGCGTCTTCTTGATCAAGGACAAGCCTGTAGCCCTTCGTTGCAGCGCAGCAAAAGCAATTGGCGTGGATGGCTGCTAGCATCACACCTAACAATTCCGTAAGGAGCTTTCCGTCAACCCCAAGCGCATGATGCTCTTGCCTTAGCTTTAGGCGGTTGCTTCATCCTTCTCCTTGTCGGACTGCGGTTATGTAACGCGTGCCAGTGCGAGGCGAGACAACGGAGGCCAGACGGCATTTCCGTAATCGGTCTTGTGGGGTGATCTTGCTCACCCGGACGCAGGGTATAAACCGCACCCAGAGGCCTCTTTCATTCATCGGTTTCGCCCATGCCGGGGTGATCAACCGCCGCATGTGCTGGCACCGCCTAGTTAGTCAGGCTCTCTCCGGGGTGGTCTGACCCGTTGTCTACCGCGTCGCTCTGGCGTGGAACGTTATTGCTTGTCGATCACCGGCTGGCCGCTCGCTGCACCATCGGATGCTTGAGCCAGGCGTGGGCGTCATAGGATTCATCTCGCGCCAGCATCGCCCACAATTGCCGTGCGTGCTTGTTGGCGATAGCCACCACCAGTTTTCCGAACGGCAGCCGCATGGTCAGTAGTTTTATCCATATCTGTTCGGGGGTGGCTTTCTCGCGGGACACGGCCAGGGCACGCTGCCAACTACTTCGCGCGCCCTGGATCAACAGCGTGCGCAAATACGCATCCCCGCGACAGCTGATGTGGCCCAAGCGATCATGGCCGCCACTGGCGTGCTGCGTCGGCGTCAAACCCAGCCAAGCACTGAGCTGCCGGCCGTTCTTGAACTCCTGCGCGGACCCCACCGTGGCGACCATCGCATCGGCGGTGAGGGAGCCGATGCCGATGATCGCCTGGGCGCGAACGCATCGTTCGTCGACTTGGGCGTGCGCGGCAATGCGCCGGTCACAGGTCGCGATGCGCTCGTGCAGTTGGTGCCAATGCCGGTTGAGATCGCCCAGCAGCTCGATCAACGAGGCCGGCAAGGCGTGTTGGCCAAGGTCCGACAACACGCGACGAAGCGCGGCATCGCTTTGGGCCACCACCACACCAAACTCGGCCAACAAGCCACGCAAGCGGTTGCTCACGGCCAGGCTTTCGGTTTTGTCCCCTTCGCGGACCCGGTGCCAGGCCAGTCGGGCCTGCTGTTCCACCGTTTTGACCGGCACGAAACGCATGTTGCCTTGCCGTGCTGCCGTGGCGATCGCCTCGGCATCGTTACGATCATTCTTGCGTGTGCGGCTCTTGCGGAAGGGCGTGACGAACTGGGCGGCCATCAGTCGCGGTTGCAATCCACATTCGAGACAACGGCGGGCCCAATGATGGGCGCCGCTGCAGGCTTCCATCGCCACCACGGTTCCTGCCGGTTGCTGTGAGAGCCACACCGAAAAACCGTCACGCCGCAGTTCCTTGCGCTGCAAAACCCGGCCGCTGGCATCGACCGAGCAGACCGAAAAAACATTCTTTGCCAGATCCACACCGATGGTTATAGTGCGCATGGGAGACTTCTCCTTCGTTGATTGTTGTGTCGCAGCACAATCATGGCACTCGATGCCGACGCGGCTTGGCCGCGGAAGTGGGAAGTCTCCTTTTTACTCATTCAAGCCGACCGTCGGGTTCTCGGCAACTGCAGTTGGGAAAATCCAAGACATAAGGCGTTAGGGGGCATGGATGATCTATTTGCGCTGGGACAAGAATAAAGCTACTGGCCTAGACAAGTTCGGTCTAGCCTATGTTGTAACGGAGTGTGCCGAGGACGGATCTGTGTTGCGAGAGATCGGGTTTGATGAGTTGGGCAAGCCTGTGCACCGAGCGCCTGATTCGACAGCCAAGTTCTTCCTGTTCGACCTTCAAGTGGTAGCTTTGTCGGTGAATCCGACTACATGCATGTCGGCTACTGAATTCCTTGAAGCCTGGCAGAGGGTAGGCGTGCCTCCTAATAATTGGTTCAAGTCGATGCCGCTTCGCGGTACGGTTTAACTCAGGCGTCTGTTAAGCCGGATCGCAGCATTTGCTCAACCGCCACTAACGACTTCACGCATTTGTCCGATCCGTGCCCGCTCAAACCACCACATCCCAGCACTAAGTAATAGCCAAGCGAAGAAATATGGCCAAGGTGAACCGGGGTTGCTTGAAGTGCGTTCGATGGTGTTTGGTTTCGCCGGCGTTGCCGCGAGCTGCAGGGTAGCTTCACGTGCGGCATTGGCAGTGAGGCCGGGGGCTTCGGTGGTGTTGCGGATGTAGAACGGCCAGTGCGTTGGGCCGCTTCGTAAAACATGCCAGCCTGATTCGCGGGGCCAGTAGCTGGCGCAGGCGGCGCGACTAGTGGCCGGATCGATCAGCAAGGCGGTGCTGGCGCCGCTGGGTGCGATGACTTGTGCATCGTTGGCGATGCCGCATAGCACTTGGCGTTGGTGCATGCGCGGGTCGGTGTTTGCGAGTGTGGGTTCGCGTTCGCCGCGCGTGCGGGCCAGGGTGTTGAATGCGTGGCTCCACGTGCTGCCATGTGCGCTGCGATGGCCGGCGAGGACCAGGCGGTAACTGTCGGTCAACCACCACAGGGCCAATCGGCCTTGGCCTTCGGCTCGCCATAGCGCTAGCGGCGCGCCTGTGTCATCGCGCAGCAAGGCGGAAGCGTCGGCGGCGGTCACGCGCAATGGTTGGCGCGACAATGCAGGGAGTTTTTCCGGCGCATCGGTTTGCGGATTTTCGGAACCGGATTTTGCGGCGGATGAAAACGTATCGGTTTCAGTCGCCGAATTGCCCGATGCCAGCGTGACGGTTTGCACAACATTGGCGACATCGATAGTGAAGCCCAGCGTGCGCAGTTCGTTGCGATCGCGATCGGTCAATGAGCCGGTCAATCGCAACAGCACGCCCAGGCCTTGGCGCAGTGCTTGCGTCAGTGCCGTTTTCTGATTCGTATCGAGCGATCGCCAGGCGCGTTCGTCGAGAATGAGCAAATCGAATTGGCGAAGATTTGCGGCATCGAGCGCGATCGGCGCGTCGCCCATCTGCATGCCTGCACCCAGTGTGATTTGCGTGTGCAATCGCGCGCCGGCATCGAGCGCCCAGCGGCGCAGGTATTTGAGCTCGGGATTCGCGCCACCGGCCAGCACCAGCACGCGCGGCGAAGCGCTCTCGCGCGTCAGCAGCGGCAGGTCGATCTCCTCGATGCGGTGTTGCTTGGCATCGAGCAGACGCAGGCGGAACATTGCCGTGCCAGGCATACGCGCATCGGCATCGAGCGCGAAGCGGCCATCCTTGTCCAAGGCAACGCGTGCGACGGTTCGCTGGCCCGGATCGAGCAATTCCACCGAGCCGCCCGGCACTTGTGCAGCGCGTCCGGTCACTTGCCAGCGTTCGCCGCGATAAACATTTTGTGGTGAATGCAATTCGACGATGCCACGCGGCAATGGCGTTGGATCGAAGTCCACGGAAAATCCTTGCACCGCTTCCAGATCACGCGCAGGAAGGCCTGTGCCGAGAACACGCAGGCGCGAAGTTGCCGGATACCTGCGCAATGCGCTGGCAAGGTCCGGCACGCGTTCCGCATGTGCGTTCGTCCCCGCTTCAGGCAGGGCGACGATGCGCGCCTGCGGGTCGAGGCGGGTGATTTGTTCCGCGCGGGCATTGGCCGTCATCATGACAAGGACATCCGCCGCGCTGCGGCTCGCGGGGGGGTGCAAGGTGAAATACAACAACACCGCGCTCGCGGTTTGCATCAACAGCAGCGCAATGATCCGCCAAGTGCGTGGGCGCGATGCCGCATCGTTGTTGCGCAATTGCCGCAACAGACGCCAGCTTGCCAATGCGATGGCAAGGCAGAGCAGCGCGATGGTCAGATTCTGCAGGCTCATGGCGTGCGCCCTGTTTGCAGCGCATCTAGATAGGCCTGTCCAGCGCGGTCGGTGGCGGCGCGTGGTGCGATTGCCGCGGCCGGTTTCGGCAGCAATGGCCACAGCAATGCGCGCAAGCGCTTGGCGCAATCGATGCAATCTGGATCGCGACGCATCGCATCGACAGCGGCGAGCAGTCCCAACGCATCGGGCAGGCTCGATTCATGCGCACGCACCCAACGCTCGAAACCATCGAAGTCTGGCAACTCGTGTTTGGCACTCTCGGAAGATCGCGGCGAGATTGCCGTTTCCAGACTTTGCCAGAGCGCGCCGGGCACGGGGTCGGCTTCAGCGGCCGCGGTGAGTTGATCGGCCCGGTCGCGCAGCCCCTTGCGATCGCCGCTGAGCCGGCGCGTTTCGTCGATGGGCGGCAATTCCAAACCTACTCGCGCAAGATAAATCCGGCTGGCCTGTTGCACCTGTTTGATGAAGTCGAGTGCGCGATAGGCGAATGGCAACGCGCGCTCGGGATGGCCTTGGCGCAGATGCAGCTCGGATTGCCACATTTGATCGAGCGCGGACTTGAGCAGGATGCGAGTCTCCGGATCGAGCAACGTCGCGGCTTCGGCATGATCGTGCGTGTGGCCGAACGCTTCCACCACCGAGGTAGCGTCGCCGAACGCGTGCTCGGTTTTTTCCTCTCCGTGGTCGTCATCGTGATCGCTGTGCTTGCCCGGTTCTGCGCCGAGACTCGGTTTGTCATCGGCTTCCTCGCCGAGAAACTGCCCGTAACGCAGACGCAGGATGCGCTGGTCCACGCCGATCTCGTCGGAGCGCTCGAGATAACGCTCGGAGGCGAGTCGTGACCGCTCGGCCAACAACGCTTCGCTATCGATGATGATCTGCCGCTGACTGCGGAAATACGCGGGCATGGTTTTTTTCACCAGACCTTCCATGCCGCTGGTCTGGCTGCCGGCATCCGGCGGCCAGCGTAGGATGACGCTGGCGCTGCGCGTGTTCTGCGCTTGCGGAGCACGGTTATCGTTCACGCTCAGCCGCACGATCAGATCGTCGCCGGCGGCCAAGCCCAATGCGTTCAGATCGAGCGTGCGCGTGTAGCGCTTGCGTGTGGCGCTACCGTCGCCGCGCAGATCGAGCGTGCGTTGCTTGACCTGGATGTTCTCGCCGCTGCCTTGCGCCAGGGTGACGTGCAATTGCGCCGCGCCCAGGCCGTAGTCGTCGCTGGCCTCGAAAACCAGTGGCCATTCGTGTTGCCCCGCTTCGAGGAGGCTGAGGCTGCGATCAGGTTCGAGCACGCGGATTTGCGGTGCTTGATCGGGCTCGACATCGAGCCGGTACAAATGCTGATCGGCCAATGGCGCAGCCAATGATGCAGCCGATCGCAGTTCCAATCGATACAGCGTGGCCTTGCCGATGACACGGCTGGCGGTCCAGTCTTCGCCCGTGCGAGTCAGCGGCAAACGAGTGCCGTCATGAAATACCAATGCGGCTTGTATCGGCGTTGGCGCAAAGCGCAGCGACCAACGCATACTCGCACCTTCGGGCACTTTCGCATCCAGCGCGTTCTCGCTGCGTGCGGGCAAGTTGGTATAGGCGGGTGGGCGGATGTCGAGGCGTTGTTCGGTCAACCGCGTTAGCGCCGGCGCTGTGGTGGCGGGATTGTTCGTGTTGCGGATGCTTTCCACCGATGAAGCCAAGGACTTCGGCCAGAACACAATGGCAATCAACGCGAGCACAGCGCACACGCCGCTGAGCCACAAGACGCGTCGCGGCCATGCTGGCTGCAATTGCGACAGCGGCAAGATCGCGAGGCGTTGTTCGATACGCGCGCGCTGCAAACGTTCCAGCGTGTTCATTGCCGAACTGTCGGAGAACAACAGGTCGGCGCTGTCTTCCATGTCTTTGCGTTGCTGGTTGAGCTGGCTGATCAGCCATGAGGCATTGATGGCGCGAGCGCGTTGCCATGTCAGCGCTGCGATGGCGATGACGCCCAGCGACGACATCGCTGCTAGCCACACGTTGCCACCGACACGCCATGCCAGTGTGCTAAATACCACCAACCACGGCAAGGCCAGCAGCAAAACAATGGCGATCTGTCGCCGCTGCGCCACGTTGCGCAAATCGCGCAGCATCACGTCCGTGGTCATGATGCGGGCCTGCGGCGTATGGCGCTGGCGAGCCAGCGTTCGATCACGAACAACGCGGCGATCAGCAATGCCAGCCACGGTTGCAATGAACGCGGTGTTGGCGTGAACGCGGGTCCGCCTTGCAATGGCGCGACCGACGCTGCAAGCGCGCGGCTCGGCATTTTTGGCGGCGCTTCAAACAATGCGCGCAGATGTTGCGGAAATTGTGCGTCGAGCAATTCCGGTAGCGCGTCCGGCGTCAACGGCCGCGTCAATTGCATCGCCCGGCCGCGACCAAGCGCAATGCCGCGCACGATCGTTTCGCCGTTGTCATCACGCCAGAGCGCAACGCCATTGGAAAGTGGCGGAAGATCGGTTTTTGCATCGAGCAAGGCGATGCCGCCGTTGGCGATCCAATCGTGAATGGCCGGCGGCAGCGCGCCAGGAACCAGCCACACCAACCAGTGCGTTTGCGGCGTCAGTGCTTGATCGGCCGGTGCCGATTGCACTGCGGCCGAATCATCACGCTGATCATTTGTCGGTGAACTATCGGCGACGCGCCACGCCGCACTTGCCGCGCGCAGATAGCGCAAGGCCGGTTCGCGATCGGCGGCGAAACGAACTACCAGCGTCGGCGCAGCCGCCGCACGTATCGGCGGCGATGAAGGCATGCGCCCAGCGACAGTGCGCCAATCGATGGCGCGGCTGAGCGTTGGAAGTGCGCCATCGAGCCCGTCGATTTGTTCCGGTGCGATCACGGTGATCGGCGTGCGTGTGGGCAATTGCACATCGAGTTCGCGCAGCAGGCTGCTGATCGGCAGCGTTTCATTCGTAGGACTCACCGGCGTTTCGGCGAAATCCGGAAACCCCGGTACGAGCCAGTGCCATTGCGCGTCATCGAGCGGCACCGCCGCGCGCGCCGTGGCGCGATCCACGCCGGGCACTACCACCACCCACGGCGCATTGCCGACACCGCCGAATAACACCGGCTTGGCCAGCAGCAGAGCCAATGCGATCAACAAGACCAACCGCGACGCCAGTAGCAACCATTCCTCGAAACGGAGTTTCTGTCGCGGCCGCAATTGCACACTCAGCCAGCGCAGCGCGGCGAAATCGGCCAATCGTTGTTCGGAATGCCGGGCCAGGTGAATCAGCAGCGGCAACAGCAACGCCGCCAGTGCGGCCAAGCCTGCGGGCAGCAACAGACCCAAACTCATGCCGCGCCCGGCGCCGCGCGGCCCGCGAACAAAGATCGCAGCGGCGCATCCAAGTCCTGATCGAGCACGAATTCGGCGTGACGAATACCGCTCGCCGTCAACCGTGATGACAGTGCGGCACGAGCCGATGCGAAGCGTTGCAGGAAATCATCGCGCGCGGCCGCGCCATCGGTGAGCAGCTCGCTGCCTGTTTCCGGATCGCGAAAACGGTAGCCGCCGCGAAACGGAAAATCGCGTTCCTCGGTGGTGAGGATCTGCACATGCAGCACTTCGCGGCGCGCGGCGGCCAATCGTTCGGCCAGCGTCAGGCAGTGCTCATCGAAACCATCGCTGAGCAGCAACACCAACGCACCGGCACCGATCCGCTCCCAGACTGGGCGCAATTGCGCCTCCGCCGGCCATCGCCCTTGCGCTTGCAGACCTTGCAATTGCAGCAGGCAACGATCGCGCTGACGCGGACCGCTGCCGGCAGCAGTAAGTTGTAATGACTCGTCACCCACCGTGACGATGCCGAAGCGATCGCCCTGGCGCAGCGCCAGTTCGATCACGCAGGCGGCCAACCCCTTCGCCGCTTCCAGCCGCGACCAGTGCGGGCGCGCCGCATCGCTTTGCGCCATCGAAGCGGTGGCATCGATCAGCATCCACACGGTCAGCGGACTATCGCGTTCGGCCTCGCGCACGAAGAAACGATCCGAGCGTGCGTATAGTTTCCAATCGATCTGGCGCGGTTCGTCGCCGGGTTCATAGGCGCGGTATTGCGCGAACTCCAGGCCCGCGCCGCGGCTGCGGCTGCTGTGCAATCCGAAGCCATGACCACCGGCCGCATTGCGCGCGGTCAGGCGCAGGCCCTTGAGCCGGGCGCGTACCGCGGGCGGAATGAAATCGGGTGTCGTCACTGCCGCGCGCTACTCAAGCGCCGGGGAACGGCACGCTGCGCAACAACACCGCGACCGCATCATCGGCGATTTTTTGCTCGGCTTCGGCGACGAACGACAACAACAGGCGATGGCGCAGCACCGGCGCGGCCAGCGCGATCACGTCATCGCGGGTCGCGGCGAAGCGGCCGTGCAGCAACGCGCGCGCTTTGGCCGCAAGCACCAGCGCTTGTCCGGCGCGCGGGCCGGCACCCCATTTGATCCACTGCTGTATCTGCGCCGGCGCCTCCGCGTGTGGCCGGCTGGCGCGCACCAGGCGAGTGATCCAGGTCAACACGTCTTCGCCCATGTGCACTTGCCGCACACGTTGTTGCAAGACCAGCACGGCCGCGCCATGCATCACCTGCGGCACCTTGGCCGAGCGCATGCCAGTGGTCTGCAAAAGGATGTCGCGTTCTTCCGATTCGCTCGGATAATCGACGCGGATGTGCAGCAGGAAGCGATCGAGCTGCGCTTCCGGCAAGGGATAGGTGCCGGCCTGTTCCAGCGGATTTTGCGTGGCGAGCACGAAGAACGGCGCGGGCAAGGCGTGGGTCACGCCGGCATAGCTGACGGTGTGTTCCTGCATCGCTTCCAGCAGCGCGGCCTGGGTCTTGGGCGGCGTGCGATTGAGTTCGTCGGCGAGCAACAAGTTGGTGAACACCGGGCCGGGCTGGAATTTGAAATGACGGCGGCCGGTGCCGTGGTCCTCTTCGAGGATTTCGGTGCCTAGAATGTCGCTGGGCATCAGGTCGGGCGTGAACTGGATGCGCCGGAATTGCAGATCCAGCGCCTGCCCGAGCGAGCGCACCAGCAGTGTCTTGCCCAGGCCTGGCACGCCTTCGAGCAGGCAGTGGCCACCGGCCAGCAGGCCGATCAGCAATTGCTCGACCACCGCGTCCTGGCCGACGATGGCTTGCGCGATCGCCGCGCGCAATGTTCCCAACTGCGCGAGTTGGGCCTGGATGTCGGCGTCGGTGGCTTGGTCGTTCATGAGGTTCTCGTTGCCTTGCGAATTTGATTGGCGGCGTTCTCGCGCGCGGTCATGCCGTCAACGCGTACATCGCGATGTTGACGGCGAATTTGGTGTTGTCTTCGGCCAGCCAGCGTTTGTTGCGCCAGTCGTAGTCCCACTCGCAGCCGTAGTCCTTGTTGCTGTAGAGCACGCCCAGCCGCCCATCGATGCTGATGCCGCGCAGGTATTCGTGCACCAGGTCGTCGCCCCAGCCATTGAGCTCGAAGCCCGTGGCCGGCGGCCCGTCGAAGGTGAAAAAACTGCGATAGATCGGATGATTGTTGGGCAGCTTGCGCAGCGCCGATGCGCCGAAGATGGCCGCCATCTGCGCCTCGAAGGACTTGGCGAACAATCCGTCGATGTCGTGGTTGCAGTCATCGACGAAGACGAAGCCGCCGTTGCGCACATAGCGCTCGAAATTGCGCCGCTCGTCGGGATTGAATTCGACCAGCTTGTGTCCGGCCAGATAGCAGAACGGCGCGGTCAGCATGCGCGGGTCGGCCAGCGCCAGCACGTGTTCCTTCGGGTCCACGCGCAGGCTGGTGTATTCGATCAGCGAAGTGATCAGGTTCGCCGGCATGCGTTGATCGACATCCCAATCGCCGGAGTCGTACATCAGCCGGGTGAAGCGGAAATCGAATTCGGCCGTTGCTGTCGTTGTCGCCGCCGCCGCGTTGCGCGGCAGCAGTGGCGCCAGCATTGCGCCGGCCAGGCCGCCCATCATCAAACGCAAAAAACGCGCGCGGTTCATGAAGGCGGCAGTCAGTGTCGTGTTGGCTCAGACGGGCAGCGAACTTGGTATCGCTGCCCGTTTTCGCGATACAGGCAAACGCGGGGTACCCGGGTTCGGCCGCGAACGGCCATCTCCGAATGCATCCCGCGCCTGCCCATCACTCACACCGCGTCCGAGAGCGAGGTGAAGGTGAAATCGCGCAACTTCATCGGCGGAATCATCATCACGAACGGCGATTCGTCGTCGCCCAAGCGAATGGGTTTGCCGAATTCCTCGACGTTGTTGAGCATGATCACCGGCGATTCGTTGAAGCGGAAATTCTTGATCGGATACTTGATCTCGCCGTTCTCGATGTAAAACGTGCCGTCGCGGGTCAAGCCGGTCAGCAGCACGGTCTGCGGATCGACCATGCGGATGTACCAGGTGCGGGTGACCAATATGCCCTTCTGCGTGCCCTTGATCAGCTCGGCAGTGGACTTGGTGCCGCCGGCCATGATCAGGTTGCCGGGCTGGCCGACCGCCTTCTTGCCCTTGAGCTTGGCCCAGTAGCGCGAGTATTGCAGGTACGAAACCTTGCCCTTGTCGATGATCGGCATTTTCTCGCGCGGCAGTCCTTCATCGTCCCAGGGCAGCACCGGCGCGTCCTTGTCCCAGGGATCGGAATGGATGCTCACGCGCGGGTCGAACACCTGTTCGCCGAGTTTGCTGCCGCCGCCTTTCTTGGTCAGGAAGCTGCGGCCTTCGTCGGCGCGGCGCGCATCGAAGCCGAACATCATGAAAGAGATCAGGCCGGCCGAAGCTGCAGGTTCGAGGATGACCGTGTACTTGCCCGGCTCCAGCGCCTTGGCCTCGGCCGAGTCCTTGGCTTTCTGGATGGCGGTGCGGATTTCGCTGCTGGCATCGAATTGGGTGGCATCGCCGAGGTTGCGCGATACCCAGCCCGAACCGCGGCCGTCCTCGGTGCGCACCGTGCAGGTGTAGTCGAGGTTGGTGGCCTTCTGGTAACCGAAGTTGCCCTTGCTGTTGGCGAACGCGGAAAAACTCTGGCCATCGGCGAGAAAGCCAGCCGCGATCAGTTTGTCCGTGCGGCACGGGCCAATCGAATCGGTGGCGACCTTGGCGCGGTATTCGGGCGTGATCGCCGCGGTGGAAGCGATGAAGGTGGGGCTTGGCGTATAGCTTTGTTTTTCCAGCGCCGGCATGAACTCTTCATTCTCCGGCGCCAGTTTCGCCAGTTCCTCGGCACGCCGGACCACGCGCTCGAGCGCGCCGTCGTCGAACTCGTTGATCGTGGCCGTGCCCACACGTTTGCCGAAAGCCACCTGCACCGCCAGTTCGATATTGCTGACGATGCCGCTGGTGGAAACGTTGTTGAGGGCGAAGCGAATGTTGCCGTTGATCGATCCGGCCAATGTCGCCGTGCATTCGTCGGCCTTGGACAGCTTGATGACTTTGTCGAAGATCGCCTTGGCTTGTTCTTCGGTGAATATGCTCATTGCAAATACTCCTGCGCTTTTGCCGGTCAACCCAGAGAGCGGGCGGTGCTGATGACGTTGACGCCGTTGAAGCGCGTCGTACTGGAGCCGTGCGAGACGGCCGACACTTGTCCGGGCTGGCCCTTGCCGTCGAAGAACGAACCGCCGAGGCGGTAATCGCTTTCATCGCACACTGCCGTGCAGGAGTTCCAGAATTCCGGCGTGCGCATCTGGTAGGCCACGTCCTCGAGCATGCCGGTGATCTTGCCGTCCTTGATTTCGTAGAACAGCTGGCCGCCGAACTGCGCGTTGTAGCGTTGCTGGTCGATCGAGAACGAACCGTCGCCGATGATGTAGATGCCTTTCTCGACGTCCTTGATCATGTCGGCGACGCTGAGTTTTTGCTTGCCCGGCGCCAGCGAGACGTTGGCCATGCGCTGGAACTGCACGCTCGACCAGGAGTCGGCGTAGCAGCAGCCGTGCGATTCAGTTTGACCGAGGATGTGCACTTGATCGCGGATGGCCTGGTAGTTGACCAGGGTGCCGTCCTTGACCAGATCCCAACGCTTGGTCTTGACGCCCTCGTCGTCATAGCCGACCGCGCCGAGGCTGCTCTCTTGCACCTTGTCGGCGAACAGCGTGACTTGGTCGCTGCCGTACTTGAAGCCGGACTTGAGCTTGTCGAGCGTGGCGAAACTGGTGCCGGCGTAGTTGGCTTCGTAGCCGAGCACACGGTCTAGCTCCAGCGGATGGCCGACCGATTCGTGGATGGTCAGCCACAGGTGCGAAGGATCGAGCACCAGATCGTACTTGCCCGGCTTGACCGACGGCGCGCTCAACTTCTGCCGCGCCTGCTTGGCCGAGGCCACGGCGTCTTCGAGCATGTCGTAGGAGCTGCTGTAGTTGATCACGCCGTTGGGCGAGACGACTTTGCCGGCAGCCGCGCCGTCGAGATATTCGTAGCCCATGCCCATCGGCGAGGACAGGCCGTCGCGGGTGCGGAACTTGCCGCTCTTCTTGTCGATGGCGGTGACCGTCATCGGCGCCCAGATGCGGTGGACGTCCTGATCGATGTAGGAACCATCGGTGGACGCGAAATATTTTTGTTCGTTGACCAGGAACAAGGTCGAGTTGACGAAGTCGGCACCGGCCTTCATCGCCGCGGCGTTGACGCCGAGCAGCAGATCGACCTTTTCCTTGATCGGCACCTGCATCGCGTTCTTCTTGATCGGCGTGGCCCAGGACACTTCGCCCACGCCGGAAACCTTCGCCAGTTGCACCGGCTCGGTTTGCGATTTGGAATTGGCCCGCGCGATCGCCGCGGCCTGTTGCGCGGCGGCGCTGACGCCGGCATCGCTCAGATCGCTGGTCGCGGCAAAGCCCCAGGTGCCGTTGACGATCACGCGCACGCCAACGCCGGTGGATTCGGTGTTGACCACGTTCTCGACTTTGTTCTCGCGGGTGACCACGAACTGGCGCAAGTAGCGGCCGATGCGCACGTCGCAATAACTGGCGCCGGATTTGTTGGCGGTATTGAGGGCGATGTCGGCCAGGCGCTTTTTGTGCGAGACATCGAGTTTGTCGAGCAAGGCTTCGGCGGCAACCGCACGGCCGAATACAGGAACCATCAGTCCGGCGAATCCGATGCCGGTGATTGTCATAAATTCACGTCTATCCATTGCGATACTCCACCGGTTAGGCTGAGGCGGGCATCGAGTGAATCGATGCCGAGGGCGGGAAGGGTGCCCGGCCGATCCTGCTAGGCCCCCGGCACAGCGTCAAGTGACCAATGGCATGCTTGCGGGAGCATTGCCGGCTGTGGCAGCCGGGTACGGCGGGATGAAGATCGTCTGAGAATTTTTGCGGCGATGTGTTTTGTAGCCATTCGCGCGTGAAAACACGGCGCGTCGTCACGGTTTGGCAAATCAAAGCGGATCAATGGGCTCAGCGACTTGCCCGCTCTTGCGCCGACGCAGGATGTCCAACATGCCGCGACCGAGCGCGGAGAATCTGGCCGGTATGCCCGACTTGTTCATGCGCAGCACCGGCGCTTCGAGCAAATGCCAGGAAAGCATCGACAATCCAAGCGCAGGTAGAGTTGCGGCGAGCAGCAATTGCAGCGGAGAGATATCGGGAATCAACGCCACGATCGCTTGCTGGATCGGAAAGCCATACAGGAACAATCCATAGGAATAATCCCGGCCCGCGGGCCAGCGCATCGCCGGCAAGCGATAGGCGATCCAGAAGGTCGCATAGACCGCGCTCAATGCAGCCATCGGCCCGAACCAGCGGCTACCGTGCGTGAGCGCCGTCATCAGCACCAGCACCGCCATGATCGTGTGCGAAACACGAATGTATTCGCGCCAGTGCGCGAGCAATGCCGCGATGATGAATACCATCGACAAGGCATCATGCTCGTTGAAGCCCGGATCGCCGAGCCACCATTGCCGCGCGCTCGACAGCAGGAACGCTATCGCTGCGATCGAAAACAACCAGCGCCGGCGCAGCGCGCCGATCAACGCCAGCACGCCGAGGTAGCTGTACCAACGCACCTCCAGCCCGAGCGACCACAGCGTGCCGTTGACGACATTGGGATAGTGATTGCCCGCGAACACGCCCGGCAGTTCCCAGGCCAGGCCGATCGGCCAGAGGTTTTCGCCGAGGTAATGCCAGGTGCCGGCATCGTTGAAATACGCGCGCCACGGCAGTTGGGTAAACACCGGCCCCAATATCAACACGCTGGCCAGCAGGCACAAAATGTATGCGGGAAACACGCGCGCGATGCGATTGCGCAGATAGCGAAGCAATCCCGGCCGGTTCAACAAACTCAGCGTCACCAGATAACCGCTGATGGCGAAAAACAAATACACCGCCAGACTGCCGGCATAAAACCCCGGCATCCACGCCGCTATCCAGTCGCGTTCGCCGGGCGAATGTTGGGCAAGCGCATAGCAATGCCCGTAGATGACCATCCAGGCTGCGACGTGGCGCAAGGGCAGGAAATTGTCCTGACGTGCCGTGCCCGCTTGCGCGAGGGTCGGCGATTTGAAGGATGCCCACGGCAATGATTTCATCGATGCCACATTCGGCTGCAAGAGTGCATCGGCTTTATGCCATAACTTCCGAACGAAGACGGTATTTGTCGCAGATGAATGAAAATTTTTCAGCAGCGCGAATCGGCGGTCACGGTAAACGCAGGGCAGGTTCGGCCAGGTGCTGCTCCACGACCCAGCGGCGCCGGCCATCGGGCAGGGGCTGGCCGAGCATATCGATAAGCGCATGAGCGTTGCGATCGCGCGCGGCCATGGTCATCTCGATCCGGTAATCGGAAAAACCGGCGACGAATGTTCCTTGGATGGAAACCGGCCCGCCATCGTCTTCGATCGTGCCCTGGACACGCTGTCCATCGGCCAGCGCGAACGGCGCGCGCAGCCGTCCCAGCGGCACGACACTCAATCCACGAATCGCCGCATCCTGCCACAGCAATTGCCCCGACAGCGTGGTGATTCGGTTCGATTCGATGGTGAGTTCCGGAATGGTGATGTGCACTTGCCCGCTGGTGGACAGTGCGCCGTTCATCAGCGAACCCATAAGCCATGGCGCAGGCAGTTCAGCGCGAATGTCCTGCAACCGCATCGAGCCGATGCCGCCGATCCAGCGTCCGCTCATCGTCGCCGGCCCGTTCAGGTGCAAGGCGATATCGATGCGGCCGGTCAACAGCGCGGAAGGATCGGCGTTCCAGTTCAACGCGCCGAGTTCGCGGCCGCGCCAGCGTACTTGCGCTGCGGCGCCGTGCCAAATAGTGCCGCGCACATCGATCAATTCGAGCGGCGTTTGGCTTGGCCGCCACCACTTCCACGCAAGCGACGCGGGAAAACTCGCCACGATCGCCAACACGAACAGCGAGACGGCCAGCAATGCCCAGCCGATTTTCTTCACAAACCATCCTCGACCATCGACACCCGCGCATCGACGCGGCCGGGGCCGGAAGCGCGCTGCGCGGAGAACCCTTCGATGCGCACGCCCTCGGCCGAGCTTTGCGCCAGCCATTGGATCAGCACATCGAAGTCCGCGCCGCTGAACTGCATCCGCACTCGATGCGGATCGACCGGCTCGATGCCGCTGACGCTGGCGCCGAGCCCGGACGAGCGCACCGACGCATCGATGCGAACAAGCAGCGGACGATGATCCACGGCCGATGGCGACCGGACCGTTAGTGCGCTCAAGCGTTCAGCCGCAGGACGCATCCAGAGCAGGGCTTCGGCATTGGCGGCCATTTCATCGCGCAAGGCCGAGCGCGATTGCAGCAGCGGAGCCAATGCGAGCGACCACAACAATGTGATCGCCACCACCACGCCGCCCGCCATGATGGCGTGCCTATCGCGCGCCGATAGATTTTGCCAAAAGGTTTTCATGGGCTGTCTCCAATGCGCAGCCGTCCCTGGATACCGCGTGTGCCGGGGGTGCTGCTGACGATTTCGGCGGTCAGTCCCGCTCGCGCCAGGCGTTGCCGTAAGGCGTCGAGATTACCGACGCCTTCGGCCTGCACGATCAATTCCAACTGACGGTCCCGATAATCGAGAGAATCGATCACCAGACGTGAGTCGGTGACGATCGCCGGCGCTGCCCGACTCAGCAAGTCCAAAAGGCTGTCGCCCTGGCCGAGGCCGCGCGCGCTCAGCGCCGATTGCAGTTGCTGCGCCGGATCATTGATGGAGCTGACATTCGGCAACGCGCGCTTGAGCAATGTGTCCATTTCCGCGTGCTGCGCCGCCACTTCGCCAGCGAGCATCTGGCGCTCGACGATGGGCGCGAACAACAAGGCGAGCAAGGCCAGTGCTGTCGCGCCGATGGCCCAGCGCCAGGTCGTGTCCAGGCGCTTGCTGCGGCGGCGCGGCGAGTAATTGGCCTGCAACAGATTCAAGGCGATCTCGCCGATGGCATCGGTGCAGGCATGCAGCGCGTGCGCGACGGTGCGCTGTGCCGGCCACGGCGTGGAAGCCGCGCCATCGGCGACGATCCAGGTTTCGATATCGTTTTGCGGATTCGCGATGCCGGCCGCTTCGAGGAAATCCGGCAACTCGTCCAGCGAGCCGGACAAGGCGCTGGCTTCACCGAGTCGCATGAAGAATCGTTCGTTGTCGATGAGCAGTATCGGCCGCTCGGCCACCCAGGGTAGCGCCAGCGATTCGGGGATCAAAGCATCGGGTTCGATACCGCCCGCGCGCAACACCGACAGCCAATCGTCCAGTTGCGCACGCAGCACCGCCGCCACGCGCAGGCGGTGGGAGTCGCTGGCCGGCGCCCAGGCCACGTGCTGCGTTTCGATCGGCGCGACCAGTTGTTCTTCCACCAGAAACGGCAAGGCCTGTGCCAGTTGCCGATCGCTGCCGGCGACGCGGGCCAGTTCCAGCAAAACCACCCTTTCACTGGGCACCAGCACCGTCACGCGGCGATCCTCGCGCGGCGGCGGCCAGCCTTCGTGCACTACCCGTTCCGCGTCGATCCATTCGACGCGGTTGTCGGCAAGCAGGCGCAAAACGATGTCATTCATTGGCGTCTCCATTGGGCATCCATCCGTGGCCGCGAGTGCGGGCGATGATCCGCACTTGGTCGGACAGGCGATGCAATACGCTCGAATAGGAAAAATCGTTGCCATCGACGGAGATGTCCGCCTCGGCCAGGAAGTAGCGGCTATCGACGCTGTAGCCGGTCAGGTCCACATTGGGAAATCCTTGTCGGGTCAATGCCGTTCGCACCGCGGCCAGGTCCGGATACGCGGCACCGTCGCCGCGGACCAGTTGCTGCGCGATCGGCAAGGTGATGGCGTCATCGAGCGTGAGCCACAGCATCGCCGGCGCGGTATTGAGATTGAGCGGCTGATCGGCGGGAACCGCGCAGATCCACGGCGCCAGCGCCTGCCAAGCTTCGGAGGTCATCGCGGGAACACGCCGCAATTCGCCGATGTCGGCGAGCGGTGTGTTGGCGGCGCGCGATAGCTGCGGCCAAACGGCATAGACCGCATCTTCGCCGCCGCCGGGTTGCGCCGACGAATCGGTGTCGATGTCATCGGCCGCTTGTGCGGCGATTTCGACGGGCAAGTGCAGGGCATTCAACAGCCGCGCAAAACGCGTCACGGCGCGCGCATCGGTCGCGCCACCGGGCGCCAGCGAATTGATGTTGAAGCAACCGCCGAGATCCACCATGCGGCCGCGCAAGACCGCACCGGGCAGTCGAATCGGCGGCATCGGCTTTGCCCATTCCTCGCCAAGGCTATCGACCGGGCCGGTGTCGCGTTGATCGGCCAGCAAGCGCTCGCGCGCCATCGCTTCGAGACCTTGCATCAACTGCCAGCTTTGTTCGGCGCGCCAGGTGTTGGTGGTTCGCGCCTGGGTCAGTTCGCCGCGATCGAGCAAGGACATCACCAGCACCATCGCCAGCGCGACCGCCAGCAACGCGACCACCAGCGCGACGCCGTGTTGCCGCCTCATTGCGGCGCTTCCGTGTTTTGCGGCAGCTCGACCATGCGGCGGAATTCGCCTTGTCCGGCGATCGCGAAGTCCAGTTCGACGGCTCGCGGCAGCGATGGCTTGGCCGTTCCCGATGCGGGCCATCGATCGGCCATCGATCCGTCCTCGGCCACGTAACGAAACCGGCAATGCGTCAGTTGCGTGAGTTGCGTGCTTTCATCCGCAGGCGTGGCGCCGGTGCGATCGGGCGCATGCCATTGAGTGCGTTGAAGCTGTCCGTCGCGGCAGCGCCAGGACGCGCGCTGCACATTCGATTCCGGATGCAGCGTGCCCGTGGCCGAGCGCCACAGACTCAGATCGAGCCGGTCGGCGCTGCCGACCAAGGCCGGTTCGCTCTGGCCAAGATCGTTGCGGATCGGGCGTGCGATCGCCTGCCGCGCATCGCGCTCGAAACGGCCGATGGTTTTTTGCAATTGCGCCAGTTGCGTTCCCGCCGTTTCAAGCGACCGCTGCGTTCGCGCGACCACGTCCAGGCCGCCCCAGGCCAGCATGGCGACCACCGCGAAAATCGTGAGCGCGACCAGCAACTCCAGCAACGTGAAGCCGCGCGCCGATCGACGAGCGGCAGCGGCAATTTTCTTGGCGCGGGCGGAATTCATGGCGTGCCCACGAATCCGTTGAGCATCAGCACGCGCCGTCCATTCGGCGCGCTGACGCTGACATCGATCCGCTGCACGCCGGCCATCGGAGACGGCACGACGTCCGCTTTCCAGCGCCAGCGGATATTGCCCAGTTCCATTTCGCCCTTGCTGTTGCCGGTGCGGTTGGTGGCCTGGGACAGGCGCACTTCGGCAATCACATTCGCGGCCACCCACTGCGCATAGCTGCGCTCGCGCGCATCGACCAAGGCGCGCGTTTGCAAGGCGGCCGTCCGCACCAGCGCGGTCATCGCCAAGGCCAGCACCGCCAGTGCGATGAGAACTTCCAGCAGCGAGAATCCGGCGCTTTTAGAAAACATCGCTCTGCGTCCGGCTCAGCTTTCCCGCCTGGTCGCCGCGAATCAGCCAACGCCGGCGCGTGGGGCCTTCGATGGCGAGCACGAACGGCGTCATCTCGCCGGTCGCCAGGCATACGAGCGGAGGAGTGTCGGAAGCGCTATTGGATGCCAGCGGCAACGAATCATCGACGCGCAATTCCAGATTCGTTTGCGCGTCCATCGCACGCGGCCGCAACGCTTCCTGCGGCGAATCGGCGAACGCGCGCCACTGCTGCGCCTGCAAACGAGCGAATACCAAACGCTTGCCATCGACCTTCATGCCAATGTCCCGGCCGGTGAGCTCGGCGCGCTCGCAGGCCAACGCGATCAATGCCGCGGCCTGTTCGGCGGCAAGGTCAGTGCGCCGTTCGCCGGTTCGCGGAAACGTCATCATCGTCGCGCCCAGAAGCACGGACACCACGACCAGTCCGACCAGCATCTCGATCAGAGTGATTCCCGATTGCCTCCGCGATTGCTTATGGCTGCCAATTGCCGATGTCGGCATTGCTGCGCTCTCCACCTGGTTTGCCATCGGCGCCATAGGTCCATACGTCCACTTCGCCGTGCTGGCCGGGGTTTTGGTACAGGTACTGGCGATTCCACGGATCCTTTGGAACATTCGCCAGGTAACCGCCGTCGCGCCAGTTGTCGGCGCCGAGCGGTTTTTCGACCAGGGCGCGCAGCCCTTGCTCGGAACTGGGATAGCTGTAGTTGTCGAGCCGGTACATGTTCAGCGCCGAAATGATCGCGGCGACATCCTGCGTCGCCCGGACCGCGCGCGCTTCATCGGGACGGCCCATGACCTTGGGCACGATCACCGCGGCGAGCACGCCCAGGATGACCACTACCACCAGCACCTCGACCAGGGTGAAGCCCCGGATGAACGCTGTTTTTAATGATCCTTGCGCAACGGTTTTGCTCATGTCGGCGGTCTCACGTGATGAGTTGGTTCATTTCGAAAATCGGTAGCAGGATGGCCAGCACGATGAACAACACCAGCCCGCCGACCAGAAGAATCACGGCCGGACCGAGTGCCGCCATCGCCACCGAGGCGACCAGATCCAACTCGCGTTCGAGCTGATCGGCGGCCTCATCGAGCATGCTGTCCATGCGGCCGGCTTTTTCGCCATTGGCGATCAAGCGCACCGCGACTGGCGGAAAACGCGCATCGCCGGCCAATGCCCGCGAGAACGACGCACCCGCGCGCACCTGTGTAGCCACAGCATCGAGCGCCTCGCGCAGCACGAGATTCTTCACGGTGTCCGAAGCCAGGCGCAGCGCATCGAGCAGCGGCACCGCGCTCATGCCCAGCATCGCCAGCGTGCGTGCGAAGCGCGACGTGTCGATGGCCGTCACCAGCCGCCCGAGCATCGGCACGCGTAACACCCAGGCATGCCGCCAGCGAAGGAATGCCGGGTTTCGCCAACTCGCGGCCAGCGCCAGCGATATCAGCAACAGCAGCGGCGCGAGCCAGTACACGTTGCCGCGCAGCAAGCCGCTGATCGCCAGCAATGCCCGCGTCGGCCAGGGCAGGGCTTGGCCGGTGCGGACAAAAACCGCAGTGACTTCGGGCACGACGTAAAGCATCAGCCCGCAAACGACGATGAGCGCGACCACGCACAACAACGCCGGGTAGGCGAGTGCACCGATCAAGCGGCGCCGTACCGCATTGCGGCCTTCCAGATAATCGGCCAGGCGCGCGAGCACTTGCGCGAGCCGCCCCGAGTGTTCGCCTGCGGCGACAGACGCGCGATAGAGCCGATCGAAGGTGCCCGGAAATTCAGCCATCGCCATCGCCAATGTGGCGCCTTCGGTCACGCGCGCGCGCAATGCCGAGACCAGTGTCGCGGTCTTCTCGTCGGCACCCTCGGCAAGTGCCGCAAGCGCTTCTTCCAAAGGCAGGCCGGCACGTACCAAGGTCGCCAGTTGCCGCGTCATCAGCGCCTGTCCGGTGCTGCCGAGCCGCGGCTGTTTGCTTGCCGAAACATCGCCGCCGACTTCGAGCACGGCCAGCGCGGTCAAGCCGCGCTCGCGAAGCAATGCCCGCACGCCGCGCGGCGTATCGGCCTGCATCACGCCCTGATGGGCATAACCTTCAAAGTCCAGCGCCTCGAATTGATACGCAGGCATGGCACTACGCCTCGCGGGTAACGCGAAGCACCTCCTGCACGGAAGTGATGCCTGCGCATACTTTCTGCCAGCCGTCTTCGAGCAATCCCGTGGTTTGGGTGCGCGCTTGCTCGGAGAGATCCTGCTCGCTCGCGCCATCGTGAATGCGCCGGCGCAGCGATTCATCCATGATCGCCAGTTCGTACAAACCGGTGCGGCCGCGATAGCCTTCGTTGCGTTTCAATCCCGGCAAGGGCCGCCGGAAGCGCAGGTCGGCGTGCCAAGGCATTCCGAACAGCGCGCATTCCGAGGGCGTCGGTGTGTATTGCTCCGATTGTTCCGGATCCAGCACGCGCACCAGCCGTTGCGAGAGCACGCCGATCAGCGATGCGGAAACCAGATACGACTCCACACCCATATCGCGCAGGCGGGTGACCGCGCCGACAGCCGAGTTGGTGTGCAGAGTCGATAGCACCAGATGGCCGGTCAGCGAGGATTGGATCGCGATCTGCGCGGTTTCCAGATCGCGGATCTCGCCGATCATCACCACGTCCGGATCCTGTCGCAGGATCGCGCGCAAGCCGCGGGCGAAACTCATTTCCACGCGCGTGTTCACTTGGGTCTGGCCGATGCCATCCAGGTAATACTCGATGGGATCTTCGATGGTCAGGATGTTTCGGGTGGCATCGTTGAGCCGTTGCAGCGCGGCGTACAGCGTCGTGGTTTTTCCCGAGCCGGTCGGGCCGGTCACCAGCAATATTCCGTGCGGATGGTGGATCAGCTCATCCATCCGGGCGCGCAAATCGGCGGAAAGTCCAAGACGGTCCAGATCCAATCGTCCGGCTTGTTTGTCCAGCAGGCGCAAGACCACGCGCTCTCCGCCCGCGCCCACCGGAATGGTGCTGACGCGCACGTCCACCGGACGCCCGGCAACGCGCAGCGAGATGCGGCCATCCTGCGGCAATCGCCGCTCGGCGATATCGAGCTTGGCCATCACCTTGATACGCGAAACCAGCGCGGCGGTGATGCCTTTTTGCGGCGACAGCACTTCGCTGAGCACGCCATCGATCCGGAACCGCACCACCAGCCGCGTCTCGAACGGTTCGATGTGGATGTCCGAAGCTTCCCGGTTGATGGCCTCGGTGAACAATGCGTTCAACAAGCGGATGATCGGCGCGTCGTCGTCGCTTTCGAGCAGATCGCGCGGCTCCGGCAGCGCATCGACGACGGCGTCGAGACCGGCTTCGTTGATATCGACGGCAATCGTCCGCGCATCGCCGCCATCGGCGTACAAATCCTGCAGCAGCGATTCGTAATCGTCGCTGCCGTAGCCGACGAGTTTGATCGGCATGGCGCAGTGCCGGCGCAGCTCGGCCAATACCGCTGCGGCCGTGCCCGTGCGATGGGCGATGATCGCCGCGCCTTTCTCCACACCGACCAGCGTTGCACCATGACGCGTGGCGAACGAATACGACGGCCGGTCCGGAGTGGCGAGGCTCATGGCTGAGCCTCGGCCGGTTTTACCAACGCGCCGGAATTCGATGCCGGTGGAATCTGGGCCGGAAGCGCAGGCAACAGCATCGGATCGCCGCCGCGAACCGGACGATCGTAACGCTCGGCGCTTTGCGTCTGTTCGAGCCGCAGCAGATTGTATTTGTCGTTGGACAGCAACTCGCCGGCCGCGTCGTCGCGCAGGATCATGGGCCGCAGGAAAATCATCAGATTGCGTTTGTTGCGCGTGGCCTGGCGCGATTTGAACAAATGGCCGAGCACCGGAATCCTCGACAGGCCCGGCACGCCCTGCACGGATTCGGTGACTTCCTCCGACGACAATCCACCGAGCACCAGCAGCGATCCATCGGCGACTTGCACGGTGGTCCGGATTTCGCGCTTGTTGGTGATCAGATCGACCGCGCCGGCCGATTGCGTCGGCGACAGCGACGAGACTTCCTGGACGATCTCCAGACGTACGCTGTCGCCGGCATTGACGTGCGGAGTGACTTTCAGGATCAGACCGACATCCTTGCGCTCGATGGTCTGGAACGGACTCGAAATCGGATTCGCCGCATTGCCGCCGCTGGCGGTGGTGTAGGAGCCGGTCAGGAACGGCACTTCCTGGGCAACCTTGAATTCCGCGGCCTGGTTGTCGAGCGTGATCACGCTCGGCCGCGACAGGATGTTGGCCCGGCCATCGCCGCGCAGCGCCCGCACCAACGCGCCGATCTGCAATAGCTCGATCGAAGTTCCATTCGGCCCGGGAATTTTCACCGTGCCCTGGACATAGCCAAGATTCAGTCCCGCGCCCACGTTCGAGGGGTTGGTCATCACACCGAGTATTCCGCCGACACCGCCGCGTCCAGGGAAATTGGTGCCGCCAATGACGCCTTGTCCGATGCTGCCATCGGGTCCGCGGCCTGCGGACGTGGATTGCCATTGCACGCCCAGCTCATCGGCCAGATCGTCGGACACTTCGGCAATCACCGCCTCGACCATCACCTGGGCGCGGCGCACATCCAGTTGCCTGACCACCGAGGACAACTCGCGAAACACCGCCGGTGGTGCGGTGATGACCAGGGCATTGGTTTCGCCGTGGAAACCGATGGTCGCGACCTTGGCGCCATCGGCTTTCGGCGCGGCATTGGTCAGCGTCGCCGCGACCGATTCGAGCACCGGTGCCAACTCGGCCGCCTTGGCGTTGTGCAGGTAGATGACCTGTGTGTAGTCGCCATCGGTGATCGGCGTGTCCAGATGCGCGATCAAGGTCCTGGCGCGCAAGCGTTGCCCCGGATTGCCCGACAGCAGCACCGAATTGCTGCGCGCATCGGCGACCAGGCGCGAGGCATTGCCCGGCGCGCCTGCGCTGGCTTCACCATCCAATTGGGTCAGCGTGCGCACCACTTCCGCCGCGTTGGCGTGGCTGAGTGCGATGACTTCCACTTCGTTGTTGGAAGCGGTGTCGATCCTCGCGATCAGCCGCGCCAGTCGTTCGACGTTTCCGGATCGCTCGGTGATGATCAGGCGGTTTCCCTGCGCGGAAATTCTGCCGTTGGGCGAGATCAGGCGTTGCAACAATGCCGACAACTCGCCCGCTGAAACTTCACGAACTTCGATGACCCGAGTGACGATGGCGTCCGGTCCCTGCGCGGATTCGCTCTGGCCATCGAGCACGGCGGCCGCTTCCGGAAGAACCTTCCACGCCTTTCCGGCCTGTGTGACGGCAAAGCCATGCACACTCAACACGGAAGTGAACACGCCCCAGATTTCATCGTTGGACAACGGCGCGCCGGAAACCACGGTGACGTTGCCGGTGACCTTCGGATCGACGATGAAGCTGCGGCCGGTGATCTCGCTGACGGTCTGGATGAGGACGGAAATATCCACGCCCTTCAGGTTGAGCTTGGCCTTGCCGGCGTCCGCGGTTTCCTGCGCCGAACCGGCGACGGCCCAGGACAGGGCGATGGCAAAAACAAATACGCGCAAACAGTTTTTCATTGCACCCTCATTTGCCCACACGAACGGTTCGTTCCCGTCCGTCGCGTCTGACGACCAGGGTCATGCCGATGCCCGCGCGCAGCCGGTTTTCGATTTTTCCGTTGATCTGCGGATCGTCTATGGCCGATCCATCGATCGAGACGATGACGTCGTCGCGCCGCAAACCCACGCGCTCGATACTCGCCACATCCGCCGTAGCCAATCGGGCGCCGATGACTTTTCCGTTTTCGATCACGGGCATGACGCTCACCGGCCCGATGGCGGTGCCCAGCGCGGCGGAATATGTATTTGCGGAAGTGCCCGGGTCCGGCGTAGAGGAAGCCGCAATGCTTGCGGCGATGATTGGATTGGGAGCATTCGCCGGCAATATCGAAGAAGTATCCGGATTGCTGGCAGTGCGATTCGCGCGCGGGTCGATCAACGCAAGCGACTCGCGTTTTCCGCCATTCAAGATGACCACGTGATCCGGATGGATCGCCTCCAGTACGCCACCACCGGGCAGGGTTTCGCCGACGTGATAACCGGCATCCTTTTGACCTTTTTCGGCGATGATCGCCAGCCCGCGATCGGGCTTGTCCGAGGCCAGGGTGCCGCGCAGCGTGAGCGACAGCGTGGTCGCTTCCAGCGCGGTTTCCGCGCCGGGAACGCCGAACAGATGCCAGCTCGATACCGGGCTGCGCTCCAGCGAAGCAGGTGCCAGGGCGTGCGATGCAAGCAACGGTAGTTGCGGCCCGCCGGCCACGAGCAGGAACAGCCGAGCCAGCGCAACGATAGCAATCGCACCACTTATCCGAGCCAGCCAGGCGGCGGCAGCCGGCGATTGCGAAAGACGATGGAGGTGATCGACGAGCAAGAACATTTCCTCACATCCGGTAGAAAGACAGGATCATCACGTTGAGGTTGTCCGCATGAATGCGATCTCGCAGGTCATGCCACATCCATCACCGCGTACCGGTGGATATCGGGATTGCCGTCATCCTCGAGTGATGGTTCCTTCCAATGGATTGTCCGACCGGTCAAAACAGCAGGCGCCAACGGATGCGGCGCCTCGGGAGAAAAACCCCATCCGTACCGAAGTGCATACGGATGGGGTGCGAAGCGGTGGCCGGCGAACAGGAACCCGGCCTTGTTACCGCCGCGTAATCACAAAGACTTTACGTACTCGGCGAGGTCGGTGATCTCGGTGCTCGACAGACCCAGCGACTTCTTCGTGTTGTAGGCAGTCACGACATCCTTGAGCGTGGCGGCCGAGCCGTTGTGGAAGTACGGCGGGTGCTGCCACACGCCCTTCAACGGAGCCGTCCGGTACTGCTTGGTGGCCGTGCGCGAGGCATAGCTGGGAACACCGTTGGGTTCGGGTTCGCTCGCCACTTCGCTCGGTGCATGCAGACGGGTGTTGGCGTCGGTGAATTCCGGGCCGCTGTGGCAGGCCACGCAACCGCCCTTGCCACTGAACAAAGCCTCACCGCGTTTTGCCGCGGCCGTATCGAAGCTGCCCGCAGGCGCCGCCGGTGCGTTCAAGGTCAGTTGATACGCTTGCAATGCCGGCAACTTGCTGCTGATCAGATCGTCGGTGCCGTGGGTGACGTTCACGCCGGTCCGCGGTTCGGAGAACGTGCCGTGGCCGCCCATCTGGGTGACGCCGACATAGCGGTTCCAGTAGGCGATGTCCTTGCCGTCGCCGGTCGATGTGATGCTGTTGATCCCGGCCAGGCCATAGGCCGGCGAGATGACTTGCGGGCCGCTGATGCCATCGAAGTTGAAGCGCGGATCGAACATGCCCTTGCCCCAGGAGGCGTAGATCGCCTTCTGCGCAGGCGTCAGTGCCGGCGACAGCGAGATGATCAATCCCGGATTGAGGTCACGATTGGGCCAGCCATCCAGGCGCTTGCCGATGCCCGGCGCGAACGAATTGTCCACGGTCGAATGGCACAGGGCGCAAGTGATGCCTACGTGCGTGAGCGTGTCTTTTCCGTTCACCGTCTCGACGGTTCCCTTCACACCCACGACCGCATTGAGCTTGAGCAGCGCGATGGTCGTATCAGTACTGGTCAAGCTGATGCTGCCGTTCTGGATGCCCGCGACAACGGTGGGCGGCAGTGCTTCGGCATCGACCTTCAGGCCGACCGACAGCGCGGTGGTTGGATCGACGGCGGCCGCGATGACTTCGTGCATCCGCAGTGTATCCGTCCACTGCGTTTCATCGCCGAAGGTGTCGAATCGGAACGTCTGTTTTCCCGCCTCGGCCACGACCGGGTCCAGGGTGGTCTTGAAAGACCAGGTGAAACCGCTGGCGATCGCCACGCCCATGGTGTCTTTGGCGCCGGTGCTGATCGTGGCGACGCAGGAAACATTGGCCGGGAGCATGGCGGCCGGTTTCAGTGTCGCGGTACGGCTGGAGGCGTCATAGGTGACAGCGCCGGGAACGGCGGTGCCTTGCGGGCAGGCCAATGTGAAGGTGGCCGCATTCAGTGAGGCCGGATCCATCGCCCGATCGAAGGTGGCGCTGATGGACGCGGTATTGAGTGATTGTGTGGAGCCAGTGGTGGGCGCGGTGGATGCGATCGAGGGTGGGGTTGCGACTGCATTCGCGCTATTGCCGCCGCCGCCGCCGCAGCCAGCCAGCAATCCGCCGGCCAATGCGAGCAACGGCCATCCAAGGCGCGCCACTTTTCCTGTTTTTGCGTTTATCTGGGGGGTGAGTGTCTGGTTTTGGAAGGAACAGGCCCGGATTTCCGATGCCCCCTGTGTGTGCAATCTGATCATTTTGGACTCCGTCAAGTTGCCCCTGAGGAAGCCCGACCATAAGGCACATATGAAACTTATGCAAGCTATTTATGTCATAACAAACAGATCATTGAGTAATTCTGTAACCTGCCGATAAGCACGCGGGATCTTCACAACAACAACACAAGTGATTCAGGTTCTAAGGGAATAGCAATGATCAAAGTCCTCGGTGTCCGGCAGCAGGAACTGCTGAAGCTGCTCTTGAAGAACAAGAGCGGAATGACGATCGACCTGCTCTCGGAGAAGCTGAAAATAACGCGCACCGCCGTGCGCCAGCACCTGACCGCACTGGAGGGCGATGGCTTCGTGGCGCCGGGCATCGTCCGTCCTTCGGGCGGGCGCCCCGAGCAACTGTATGTGCTTTCCGAAGCAGGGCGCGAATTGTTTCCGCGGCACTATTCCTGGTTCGCCGAACTAGTGATCGAATCGATCAAGGAAGATTCCGGCGCCGACAAACTCCGCGAACGGCTTCGTGCGATGGGAGCCAAGATCGGAGAGCGTCTGCGCAGGCAGCACCCGGGATTGACCAGCCCGAAGCAGAGCGTGGAAAAGCTGTCGGAAGTGATGCAGCAGCTCGGTTACGACACAAGACATGCGGAAGCGCTCAACGGCGATTCCCAGATCGAGGCCGACAATTGCATCTTCCACAATCTCGCGATGAAAGACCCCGACATCTGCCAGTTCGATATTTCGCTGCTGTCGACGTTCACCGACAGCAAGGTCTTGCACCAGGAGTGCATGGTCAGGGGCGGCAATGTGTGCCGCTTCCAATTCACGCCGAAGAACAAATAGCATCGGCGCGATGCGCGGCTGAACTTCGCAGCGCGAGGTGTTTCTCGCGGCATGGGAACAATGATGATCGGCCGGATCGGTCTCCGGGCCGGCGTCGCAGGTGGTCAAGCCTGCGCGAGTCTTGTTGCGCCGCCTTACTATAGGCAACCTTGACCCGACCCGAAGAGATTGCCAATGCTGCAAACCGTCGAACACGAAACCCGCGCCAGACCGGCCTGGAGCATCATCTGGCTGCATGGCCTGGGCGCCGACGGCAATGATTTCGCGCCGATCGTTCCCGAACTGGTCCGCAACGACTGGCCGAATCTCCGCTTTGTATTTCCGCATGCCAAGGTGCGGCCGGTGACGATCAACGGCGGTGTGCCGATGCGCGCGTGGTACGACATCGTCAGTCAGTCGATCGATCAACGTGCCGATGAAACCGGAGTGCGCGAGTCGATCGCCGAAGTCGATGCACTGATCGCCCGCGAGCGCGACCGTGGCGTACCGGCATCGCGGGTGATCCTGATCGGATTTTCCCAGGGCGGGGCGATCGCCTTGGCCAACGGCTTGCGCCGCGAAGCGGGCTTGGCCGGCATCGCGGCGTTATCGACCTACTTGCCGCTGGCCGCGCAAACGACCAACGAAATCACTGCGGCTGGCCGGGCCACGCCGGTGTTCATGGCGCACGGCGCGCAGGATCCGGTGGTGTCGCAGACGTTGGGACAGCGTAGCCGGGTGGCGATGGAGGCCTTGGGCGTGAACGTGCAATGGCACAGCTACCCGATGCAGCACAGTGTGTGCGCCGAGGAGGTCAGCGACCTGGGTGATTGGCTGTCAGTGCGTTTCGGCGGCGGCTGACCGATACTCCGATCATGGTCGCCGCCCCCCGTCGCCCCTGGTTCCCCGATTTTTGCCGGCTCTCGCGGATCGCGACGATTTTCGGTATCGCCGAACTGGTGGTGGTGATCATCGCGATCGCGCCCACGAGCGCTCCGCGCTGGAGCGCGCACGAGTTCACCGTCACCAGCGCATTCGCCTTGTGGCTGGCGTTGACGCAGGCGGTCATCTACTGCAAGAGCCGGCCCTTGATCGAGCCGCTGCCGCGCGTGTTCGGCGTGGCCTGGGCGCTGGCGGTGCCGCTGCTGGTGGCCGCGTTCGGGGCGTGGGCGGTCCAGCAGATCGATCTCGGATTGAGCACCGACTATCGCTCGCCGCCATGGCAGCGCTGGAGCAATATCGCCAGCATCGCCACGCTCTCCATGCTGATCTCGGCTTTGAGTCTTCGCTATTTCTACGTGGCCGAGCAATGGCAGGCGCAAGTCAGGGCGCATGCCAAGGCCGAGGTGGACGCGCTGCAGGCGCGCATCCGTCCACATTTTCTTTTCAATTCGATCAACGCCATCGCAAGCCTGGTTCGTCGCGACCCGGATACTGCCGAGCGCGCGCTGGAGGATCTTTCCGAATTGTTCCGTGCCGCCCTGGGCGCGGGGCAAGGCGAGTCCACGCTCGCCGAGGAAATCCATCTGGCCGAGCGCTACCTGGAAATCGAAGCCTTGCGATTGGGCGATCGCTTGCGGGTGGACTGGCAAATCGCCGCCGATGTGCCCAAGGATCTGCGCCTGCCGCGTCTGGTGCTCCAGCCCTTGCTGGAGAATGCGGTCACGCATGGCATCGCCAGATTGCCGCACGGCGGCGAGATATTCATCGGCATTTCCCGGCAGGCCAAACAATTGCGTTTTGTCCTGCGCAATCCGGTGTTGCCTGCGCGAGCGCGCGATAGCGGCAACAATCATGCGCAAGATTCCATCGCCCAGCGGCTGGCCTATCATTTCGGCGCCACGGCGCGAATGAGTACCGGGTTTGCCGATGGCGACTATGTCTGCGAAATCGAGCTGCCTTTGTCATGAAGTTGCTGATCGTCGATGATGAAACGCTGGCGCGCGACCGTTTGGCCGAGATGGTCGCCGGGCTGCCCGATTGCCAGGTCGTCGGCGAGGCGGGCAATGGCCGCGAAGCGGTGGAAAAGACCGGAGCGCTATCGGCCGATACTTTGCTGCTGGATATTTCCATGCCGGTGATGGATGGCCTGGAGGCCGCGCGCCATCTGGCCCACCTGGATTCGCCGCCGGCCATCATCTTCTGCACGGCTTTCGATGAGCACGCATTGGCGGCATTCGATGCCGCGGCCATCGACTATCTGGTCAAGCCGGTTCGCCGCGAGCGTTTGCTCGAAGCGCTCGAACGCGCGCGCAGGCATCGCGCCGGCGCCTTGCCTGCGGCAGTGCTGGCACCGGCCAACCGGCAACGCAGTCATTTGTCGGCACGTCTGCGCGGCAACCTGCGCTTGATCCCCATCGAGGACATCCACTATCTCCAGGCCGAGGAAAAATACGTGGTGGTCCATCACCTTCGCGGTGAGGATCTGATCGAGGAATCGCTCAAATCGCTCGAACAGGAATTTCCCGAGCGGTTCCTGCGCATCCACCGCAACTGCCTGATCGCCAGCGAGGAAATCCTCGAACTGCGTCGTCTGCCCGACGGCCAGGTGCAGGCGGTGCTTCGTCACGGCAAGATCCCGCTGGAGGTCAGCCGGCGCTGCCTGCCGGTACTGCGCGAGCGGCTCAAGCATCTATAGAGGAATGGCGAGCAGCAGCGATGGCGTGTGACTGGGCCTGCCGCCCCGGCCGTGGCTGGCCCGAATACGATTTCCCGCCGGAATGGGAGCGGCCTTCATATTCCCGGAATGTCGCTATCGCCGAGCCGCGATTGTCATCGCTCCTACGGAATCGGGCGATAATCGGCCCATGAAAAAACTTCGTCTCGCTACCCGCAAGAGCGCCTTGGCGCTATGGCAAACCGAACACGTCGCCACCCGTCTGCGCGCGGCACACCCGGGTCTTGTCGTCGAACTGGTGCCGATGACCACACGCGGCGACCAGATTACCGACCGGCCGCTATCGGACATCGGCGGCAAGGGTCTGTTCCTCAAGGAACTGGAAGTGTCCATGCTCGATGGCGAGGCCGACGCCGCGGTGCATTCGCTCAAGGATGTGCCGATGACGCTCGACGGTCCATTCCAGATCGGAGCGATCCTGGAGCGGGCCGATCCTTTCGATGCTTTCATTTCCGCGCGTTACAGCCATTTCGATGCCTTGCCCGCGGGCGCACGGGTGGGTACATCTTCATTACGGCGACAGGCGCAATTGCGCGCGCGCCGCGCCGACCTGCAATTGTTCGATCTGCGCGGCAACGTCAACACGCGCCTGAGCAAGATGGAAGCTGGCGAGTACGACGCAATCATTCTTGCCTGCGCGGGTTTGGAGCGGCTCGGTCTGTCGCGCTACATCCGCCATCGCCTGGACGCGCCCAGCTGGTTGCCGGCGGTGGCGCAAGGCGCGATCGCGGTCGAGTGCCGGGAAGGCGACCGTGAGACGCTCGAGTTGTTGTCGGTGCTCGACCATGCCGACACGCGAACCTGCGTAGAAGCCGAGCGCGCGATGAACCGTCGCCTGCATGGCAGTTGCCAGGTGCCGATCGCCGCTTATGCCACGCTCGATGGCAATGTCCTTTCGCTGGAAGGCCTGGTCGGCTCGGCCGAGACCGGCCACTGCATCCGTGCCAGCGAAGTGGGCCACGCTGAAGATCCCGAAGGACTCGGCCGCCTGGTTGCCGCCGAGCTGATGCTCAAGGGCGCCGGCCAGTTGTTGGGCTTGAGCGCGTAGCCTCTGGAAACCAGAAGCAACACACTGCGAAAAAACTCAGTAGGGAAATCGCGTCAGGCCATGTGACAGGCCGTGCGCCAAGTCCGCTGAGATTCTCGATCGGCGGGCGATTTTGCAAGCGCGGCTTTGCCACGAAATTCGATTCGTCGATGAGGCAATCGGGTCGCCGGATGGATTGGTACGGTCGATCTCGGACCTGCCCGGAGCCCGATGCGGCCGGTGAGTTTGAGCGGCGAAATGTCCATGGTCTCGCAAGCAAAATTTTTGATTGATTCCATCGCGTGGGTTGCAGGCATATCCCGGAGAGACACGATAGTGGATTGTCAGGAAACTTCGGGCATCAATCATCGGGCATGAAGCAAGAAGCCGGCATGCGCCGGCTTCTTGCTTACCGCTTGTCGATTTGGCGTATCCGGAACAAATCCCGCGGAACTCAGGGATCGAGCTCGCCGCTGCTTCCGGTCGCACCGTTGGACAGATTGGTCAGATAGCCTGCCGGATCACGCAGCAGACTCATGACCTTGACCGGTGCCGATGCGCCGATCAGCAACAACCATTTACCCGAGCCGTTGCCGAGACTGCCGACCAATCCTTTGGCGGGGTTGCCGTTTTCCAGATCGTTCGCATTCAACTCGATGGCCGCTCCTGCGGCCAGGGTCAGCGTGACCTGGCCATTGGGGCCTTCATGGCCGGCATCGTCCGTGCCGCGAATGGTCAGGCTGACCGGCGCGGCGTTCGGATTCACCAGTCGCAGCAGGCTGGTCTGGTTCGGGTTGTCGGCCGGATTGAAGGTCGGCACGGTCATGCTCAAGCCATTGCCGGCGATCACATCGTGGATCGAGGTCAGGAACCCGTCCGGCGTGCGGATCAAGGACATCGGCGCGATGTTCAGATCACTCAACACCACCAGACGCCAATTGCCAGTGCCGTCACCCAAGCTTCCGGTCAGGCCCTTGCCGGGATTGCCTACTTCCAGATCCTGCGCAGTGAACTGCCTGGACTCGTTGGCGGCCAGGTTCAAGGTCACCGTTCCGCTTGAGCGCTGGCCGCTGTCGTCGATGCCCCACACCGCAACATCGCCAGCGCGGTTCTCGCGATTGACCAGACGCACGAAGCCTTGCTGTTGGGTATTCGATGCCGGCGGCACCAGCCACAACATCCGCTCACCCGGAACCGACTCGGAAAGGTCGGGCAAGGTGGAAAGGTTGGTCAGGTAACCTTTGGGGTCGTACAGCAGGCTTTGCACGGTGATCCGGCCGGTGGCCGACACTGTCAACTGCCACTTGCCGGTGCCATCGCCGAGCTTGCCGATCACCCGCTTGTCGGCATTGCCGCTTTCGAGGTCGGACGAGCTCAGATCGATCGTCGACAGCGGCGGCAAGGTCAGGGTCACCGGGCCGCCGGATATGCCGGCATCGTCCACGCCCCGGATTTGCACACCCGTGGTGGCCAGTTCGGTGTTGATGATGCGCAGGTGGCTGACCTGGTTAGGATTCTCGGCCGGGTTGAACATCGGCACGAACCAATCCACGCCATCGCCCACGACGCGGTCATGCATCGAGGTCAGGAAGCCATCCGGTGTACGAATGTAAGCCAGGGCTTCGATATCCAGGCCGGTCCGGACGATCACCGTCCAGTTGCCCTCGCCGCTGCCGATGCTTCCGGTCAGGCCCTTGCCGGGATTGCCCAGTTCCAGATCCTGCGAGTTGAACTGCCGCGATTCGTCCGGCGCCAAGGTCAAGGTGATCGTGCCCGAAGAACGGGCGCCCAGGGAATCGATGCCCCAGACGGTGACCAGGCCCGGATTAGATTCCCGGTTGGTCAGGCGGATGAAACCTTGCTGCTCGGTATTGCTCGCCGGAGGCACCAGCCACAGGTAGTGATCGGTGTCAGCCAGCGGCTGGGACACGTGCAGTATGACGATGGCGCTGGAACATTCGTTGGCCAGGTTGCAAACCTGATAGGTGAACTTGTCGATGCCGGAGAAGTCCTGGTTCGGGAAGTAGCGGAAGGAACCATCGTTCGCGAACGAAAGCAGACCGTCGGTCGGCAGAGTTGTCGCCGTCGCCAGCAACGCACTGCCTCCTGCATCACGGTCATTGGCGAGCACGCCCGAGGCGGCATCGACGATCAAGGGCTGATTCACGCCCGTGACATAAACGTCGGGACGCGCCAGCGGGTTGGGCTGATCGTCATTGGCGATAGTGCCCACCGCCTGGCCCCGGACGATGATGGCACCCACCACATTGCTGACAGTCACCGTGAAGGTCTCGTCATTCTCGGAAGACTTGTCGCCGTTGATGGTCACATCGAAAGTGGCGCTGGTCTGCCCGGCCGCTATCGTCTGGCCGGTCAAGCTGCGGGCGACGTAGTCGCTGCCTGCGGTGGCTGTGCCATCGGCCGTGGCGATATCGTAGGTCACGCCACCCGCCGGCGCGGGGCCGGAAAGACTGATGGTGAAGACGGCCAGTTTGCCGCCGCCACTGCCTTCGGTGGTCGTGACATCGGCGATCGACAAGTCCGGCTGGTTGGTCGGAGTGACCGAATTGGACGCCGACGACGCCGGACCAGTGCCCACGGTGTTGGTCGCAGTCACGGTGAAGGTGTAGGCAGTACCGTTGGTCAGGCCGGTCACTACGATCGGCGATCCCGCACCGGTGCCGGTGAAGCCGCCCGGATTGGAGGTCACCGTGTAACTGGTGATCGCGCTGCCGCCGTTGCTGGCCGGGGGCGTGAAGGTCACGCTGGCCTGAGTATTGCCCGCCGTGGCGATGCCGATGGTCGGCGCACCGGGCACGGTGGCGGGGGTCACTGAATTGGATGCGGCTGAAGCAGCACTCGTACCGACCGCGTTGGTGGCCGTGACCGTGAAGGTATAAGCCGTGCCGTTGGTCAAGCCGGTGATGATATGGCTCAAGCCCGGGGTGCCGGCATTGCTGTCCACGCCACCGGCCGGACTGGAAATCACGGTATAGCCGGTGATCGCGCTGCCGCCATCGCTAACTGGGGCGGTGATGGTCACTGTGGCTTGTGCGTTGCCAGCCGTTGCGGCTGGAGCGGGCGGTATGCCGGGAATCGTGACTGGCGTGACCGAGTTGGATGCGGCCGAAGCCGGGCCGGTGCCGATGGCGTTGGTCGCGGTGACAGTGAAGGTGTAGGCCGTGCCGTTGGTCAGGCCCGTCACCACGATCGGCGAGCCCGCGCCGGTGCCGGTGAGGCCACCCGGATTGGAGGTCACGGTGTAGCTGGTGATGGCGCTGCCCCCATCGCTGGCCGGCGCGGCGAAGGTCACACTGGCTTGGGCATTGCCCGCGGTGGCTGTGCCGATCGTTGGGGCACCGGGTACCGTGGCCGGCGTGACCGAGTTCGACGCCGCCGAGGCTGCGCCGGTGCCGATCGCATTGGTGGCCGTGACTGTGAAGGTGTAGGCGGTGCCGTTGGTCAGGCCTGTCACCACGATCGGCGACCCCGCGCCGGAGCCGGTGAAGCCGCCCGGGCTGGAGGTCACGGTATAGCTGGTAATGGCACTGCCGCCATTGCTGGCTGGCGGCGTGAAGGCCACGCTGGCCTGAGCATTGCCAGGCGTGGCGATGCCGATCGTTGGCGCACCCGGCACGGTCGCCGGGGTCACCGCGTTCGACGCGGCCGACGCCGGACCGGTACCCACCGCATTGGTCGCAGTGACAGTGAAGGTGTAGGCGGTGCCGTTGGTGAGACCGGAGACCACGATCGGCGATCCCACGCCGACGCCGGTGATACCGCCCGGGCTGGAGGTCACGGTGTAGCCAGTGATCGCGCTACCGCCATTGCTGGCCGGCGGCGTGAAGGTCACGCTGGCCTGGGTATTGCCAGCCGTGGCGACACCGATAGTCGGCGCACCCGGTGGACCGATGGGAGTAACGCTATTGGATGCGGCGGAGGCCGGGCCGGTGCCGATGGCATTGGTCGCGGTCACGGTGAAGGTGTAAGCGGTACCGTTGGTGAGTCCCGTCACCACGATCGGCGAGCCCGCGCCGGAACCAGTGAAACCGCCCGGACTGGAAGTCACGGTGTAGCTGGTGATGGCGCTGCCACCATCGCTGGCTGGCGCGGCGAAGGTCACACTGGCTTGGGCATTGCCCGCCGTGGCCGTACCGATGGTCGGCGCGCCCGGCACGGTGGCCGGCGTGACCGAGTTCGACGCCGCCGAGGCTGCGCCGGTGCCGATCGCATTGGTGGCCGTGACTGTGAAGGTGTAGGCGGTGCCGTTGGTCAGGCCCGTCACCACGATCGGCGAGCCCGCACCGGAACCGGTGAAACCGCCCGGGCTGGAGGTCACGGTGTAGCCGGTGATTGCACTGCCGCCGTTACTGGCCGGCGGGGTGAAGGTCACGCTGGCTTGTGTGTTGCCGGGCGTCGCGACACCGATGGTCGGGGCACCCGGCACGGTGGCCGGCGTGACCGAGTTGGATGCCGCCGAGGCCGGGCCGGTGCCTGCGGCATTGGTTGCGGTCACGGTGAAGGTGTAGGCCGTGCCGTTGGTCAAACCGGTCACCACGATTGGCGACCCTGCACCGGAACCAGTGAAGCCGCCCGGACTGGAAGTCACGGTGTAGCCGGTGATCGCACTGCCGCCATTGCTGGCCGGCGGGGTGAAGGTGATGCTGGCCTGGGCATTGCCCGCCGTGGCGACGCCGATGGTCGGCGCGCCGGGCACGCCGACGGGAGTAACGCTATTGGATGCGGCCGACGCCGGACCGGTGCCGGCCACGTTGGTCGCGGTCACCGTGAAGGTGTAGGCCGTACCGTTGGTGAGACCGGAGACCACGATCGGCGATCCCGCACCGGAACCGGTGAAGCCGCCCGGGCTGGAAGTCACGGTGTAGCTGGTGATTGGGCCGCCGCCATTGTTGGCCGGCGGGGTGAAGGTCACGCTGGCTTGGGCGTTGCCGGCGGTGGCCGTGCCGATGGTCGGTGCGTCGGGCGGAACGATGACGGTCAACGAAACATTGTTCGAAGTCGCCGTCGCGCATGCGGTGGTGACCACCACGTGGTAGTCGGTCGCATTGTCGAGTGGGCTGGTGAGGCTGATGGTCAGTGTCGCCGTGGTGGCACCGGAAATGATCGAGCCGGTGCCGGTGGCGCCATTGCTCAGCGGTGTCGCCCCCTTGAACCATTGATAGGTGGCGCCGGTTCCGACCGCAGTGACCGTGAACACGGCCGAGTTGGGAGCGACGATGGCCTGATCGTTCGGCTGGCCGGTGATCGAGGCCGGTACATCGACCGTCACTGTTGCCTTTGCCACCGCATCGTTTCCGGGCACGTTATCGACGATGGCGTTCACGCTGCCGTTGCCCGATGTGCCGCTGGGAGTGAAGGTCACGGTGGCCTGGCCGTTGGCCTGGACAGCGGCCTGCGCGCCGGAAAGCGTGCCGAGCACAGGATTGGCAAAGCTGATGGGTTGTCCGATCAGCGCGGGCAGATTGGCGGTCGAAACCACGCCGCTGGCCGAGTCGAGCAGGAAGCTCGCGGTAATGGTCGAGGTATTGCCGGGGCCCGTGGGGCAGACATTGGTTGGAGAAGCGGTCGCTTTCAATTGCAGCCACTTGGCTTGGGTCACCGCGGCACCAGCGATGTGATTGGCGGCAGGTCCGGTATTGATCGACCACCAGTTGCTGTTGGCATCGACGGGATCGGCATTGCCGACGGCGTGATAGATGCTGTGGCCATTGGTCGCGGTGGCTGCGGAATTGTTGACGAAGCGGTTGAAATTGATATTGGTCGGTCCCGTTTGCACGTGGATCGCACCACCATGGCCGGCCGCATTGGTGACCTGGTTGCTGGTGAAATGATTGGCTGTGAGGTTGACCACGCGCGACGCGCCATTGGCAATGGCGACCGCGCCGCCATCACCACCGCCATCGGCGATGTTGCTGGAAAAGGTATTTCCCGAGATCGTGATCGCAGCGCCGGCACTGGAAACGCCAACGAAGATCGCGCCGCCACCGGGAAAGCCCGATTTGATCGAGGCCTTGTTGCCGGTGAATACATTGTTGGTGATCGACAGCGCGCCCACCGAGCCCTGTTGTCCGGCGGAGTTGACCAAGTTGTAGAAAATGGCGCCGCCTTGTCCGGTATTGGCGTGCAGTGCGGAATTATTGGAGAAGGTGCTGTTGGAGACCGTCAGGTTGCCGGTCTGGTTGAAGATCGCGCCGCCCTGGCCGAAAGTCGCGTCGGAATTGGAGTTGTCGTGGATGAAACAGTTGGTGATGGTCGTGCTGCTGATGTTGCCGCTGGTGCCGACGCCATCATCCACGCCGGTAAAGATGCCGGTGAACGTGCCGCCGGTAATTTCCAGATGATCGAGCGTCAAGTTCACCACCGCCGGAGTGGACGCGGCTTTGAAGCCGGTGGTGATGACGTCGTTGCCGGCGACTGTCTGCACAATCTTGGCGGTGCCGCCCGTGCCCTGCACGGTGATGGTGCTCAGGTTGCTGCCGATCTGCAGGTCGTTGAAACCTTGCGTGGCCGTCGTCGCGGGCGAATTGGGATTGAGTTGGCTGAGGTTGTACGGCCCCAGCGCCGCCGGGACGTTGATGATGTGCGGGCCGACACCGCTTTGGTTGGCCGCGATCACCGCCGAGCGCAAGGTCACCTGGCCGATACCGGCGCCGGACAAGATCTGGCCGTTCGCCGAATTGACCGTGGTGATCGGAAAGTCGGTGCTGGTCCCGACCGTGTAGGTCACCGCCGAGGCCAATCCGGGAAGAAGCGAAATAACCGCGGCCGCAAATGCGGCAATCAAGTAGTTTCTCGCACGTGGCACGCGGTAGGACGATTTCATGATGACCTCGGTATTCTTGATTTTTGTTTTCAGTCGACGCACACGCGCTTTCCAGGCGTGCACGCCGTGACGCAATCGATACGTGTACAACCCCGATACCCCATCCCCGTCTGATCAAATTTGCCGGAAAATGTGACGAACAGCAAAAACTGACCAGTACAAAACGCTCTAACGCACCAAAGCTTCGCTAGCGGCCATAGGGCCGGCATGGAGTCTTTGGCCGCACTGCCTGGCGCGGGCCAGGTAGCCGGTACCGCCTGTTTTTCCGTGCGATGGCATCGGGCGGAGTCGTTCGGTCTAGCGCTTCGTGGCAGGCTCCGGCATTCGCTCCATGTGCAGATGTACGCCGCTGTCGCCGATTTCGACAAAGCCGAGCCTTTGGTAGAGGCGTCTGGCCGGACTGAATTTTTCGACATGCAGTGTCAGCGATTTCCCGGAGGCGTTCGCCTCGGCAATCAATTCCTGCAACAGTGCGCTGCCGATACCCGCCCCTTGGTGCTCGGGCAGGAGAGCGATGTCCACGATGCAGATCTCCCGCGCCCGGCGATCGACATAAAGCCTGCCGGCCGGCTGGCCGTCGCGAACGATCAATTGCAAGGCCGCATCCGGATAGTTTTGCTGGTAGTCGTGACTCTGCGCAGAGAACTGCATTTTCAGGAAGGCCTGTTTTTGTTCTTCGCTCCAGGGCACGGCAGACAATTCTTCGACACGCGTGCTGGCATAGAGCCGATACAGGAACGATTGGTCCTCACGGGTGACAGGACGCAGATGGACCGGATTATTCGCCAATGCAGTCACCTTTGATTGTTTCGGCGGGAGCGCGCAAATCCGCACAAATCGTCGAACGCCAATGCACTACATCGCAGTTTGCAGGCGGCGGCATTCAAGCGACGCGATGGTTCATCAGGCCCATGCGCTTGATCTGCTCGAACATCGCCGGATCGACTCGAGTCAAGGCCAGCAACTCGGTCGCCGCATGCGCCGGGGAATAAGAGTGGGATTGCCGATGTCCGTCCGCCGTGAGAGACGCCGTCCAGTAGTTGGTGTCGCTCGACAAGGTCAGCCTAAATTCCAGTTCGCCGTCGGCAGTCTCGAATGGCTGCACCCGATACGCCGTGACCGACCACGAACTGGTTTTCATCGTGGAGATTTCGATGCCCTTGGCCAAGGTAGCCTCGGCCCAGACGACGAAGCAATTGATCCCGCTCGTATCGCATCGCGGCCACGTCGCGGCCAGGCTTTGCAGATCCGGCGAGGCCGTGACTCGATTCAGATCGAGTGCGATCAACGGCCGTGCGGGGGTAAGCAGCTTGATCGGTTTCTTGCTGGCCAGACCCAGCGGATTGTTCAACGATAACGACTGGAAGTAATCGAAATTCCCGGCAATGCCTGCGGGCAATTTGGCCGGTTGTCCGGCGAGCTGGGCGCCGGCGACCATCAGCGTGACGCTCTCGGGAATCAGCACGCCACCGGGTTTGAGAAAGCGTTCGCGCGCATCGATCATGATCTCGGTGATCTGTTCGTCGAAAATCACATGGCCGATGGTTTCCGAGACGATGACATCGAACTCCCGTGCGAGTTGGACCTGCCGGGAATCGCCCTGGACGACCTCGACCCGGTCGGCGACGCCGTTGGCGCGCGCCAGAGCCTTGATCAATCCGATCAACATGGGTTCGCGCTCGATCGCCACCACGCGTCTGGCGCCCAGCAAGGCCGCGGTGATGGCCCACAAACCGCTGCCCGAGCCGATGTCCAGAACGTGCGAGTCGTGCGTGATGCTGGCCTTGAGAGCACGATAAAAGGGCTTGTTGCGTTGGGTGTCCTTGAGCAGCGACTCGTGGATGTTCAGAAGCTGCGAGACGTGATCGTGGACCTGCGCCTCGGTAAGACTGGTGGTGGTCACAAGGAATTTTCCGCCTGAAGGCCGCGCGGCAATCGCGCGTAGGGATCGAATCGAGATTTGGCTCCGTTGCCGGTTCGCACGGTTTTCGAGGTTGCTGTTCCTTGCCGCATCACCTCATGGCCGATGTGCTTGTGCGCCACGGCTGTTTGTCGGCGCGAAGCCCGGGAAGCGAGGCGTCTCGTCCCGGGCTCGCATCGTTGCCATGCAGACTCAAGGACGAGCTGGGAAGACGCCTTGCAGTGCGATGCAAAAATTCAGCGTCAAGTACGGGTGCATGTTGTTGTGCGGCGTGCTGCCTCCGGCGACGCTGAGGGCGACCGGGCTCATGGGTGAGGGCGGATTGGTGGAGGCGTACATATTGGTGGTTGTGCGCCTGGATCCGGAAACCGCCCAGATATTGCCGGCCGGACTGGCCTGATCGGCGTTGGCCGACGATGCGACGGCTTGGTGCGTATGTTGCGGAATTTCGGTGGTAAGCAAGGTGACGTTGGGCGCTCCGCCCACTTCGCCCAGAGCGTAATCCTCCAGTCCCGGGCCCGCGCCGATGCCAGCGTGCAGCGCCGCATTGCCTTGCAGGTTGGGCAGGGCGAACGTCGTTTTGCCGTCGCCGCCATAGGTGGTTCCCAGCAGCGAGAACAAAGCGGTGTTCTGGGAAATCGGCAGCAACTGGCCGTTGCAGAATGCCCAGCCTTTGGGCGGGAAATTGCACGCCAGCATCCTGATCTCGCCAACAAATGGATCCATATCGAATTCTCCTTGGAATGGCTGCGGCTAGTTCTGCGAAGGGAAGACACCCTGGAGCGCGATGCAGAAATTGAGCGCCAGATAAGGCGCCATATTGTTGTGAGCGGTGCTGCCGCCGGTGTTTCCGATGGCGGCCGGATTCATGGTCGCATTCGCCGTGCCGGCATAGATCGACTGGCCCTGGGCGCCCCAGAAATTGTTGGCCGGAGTACTTTGATCGGCAGCGTTGCTGCTGGCGATGGGGGTGTGCGTATGCATGGGCATTTCGGGCTGTGTCAGGGTGTGGTTTTCCTCACCGCTGGCCTGGCCGATGACATTGCCATTGCCAAAATGCAGTGGCGTCCTGCTTTGCAAATTGGGCAGGGCGAAGTTGGTTGTACCGTTTCCGCCGAACTGTGTGCCCAGCAAAGAGAACAAAGCTTGGTTTTGATTGATCGGCAGCAGTTGTCCATTGCACTGCGCCCATCCCCTGGGCGCGAACCCGAACGGGAAAACACTGATCTGACCAATAAACGGTTCCATGGCGATTCGTCCTTTTGGTTCTCGGTGGGCCTGGAATCGGAATCGATACCGACACCAGCGCTTGTGAACGTGCCGTCAGCTTTGCGAGGGGAAAACCCCGAACAAGGAAATGATGTAGTTGACCGCCACGAACGGCATCCTGTTTTCGTGCGGTTGGCTTCCACCCACCGGGCTTACCGATGCGGAGTTCATGTTCGCCGGCGAGGCCGTCGATGCGGTGAACTGGAGCGCGGCGGTATTGGAATTGCCGGCCCAGACATTGTTGCCGGGGGCTGCGCTGCTGCCTGCGCCGGAATTGGCTGTCGCAACATGGGTGTGGATGGGTAATTGCGATGGGACCAGGGTCACCGTCTCGGTTCCGCTTCTTTCTCCAAGCACTCGTTGCGACAACCCCGGTCCCTGGCCTTGATGCATCGGCACGCGGCCGCGCAGGTCGGGCAGGGCGAAGGTTTCTTGCCCATCACCGCCGTAGGTGGTGCCGATCAAGGTAAAGAGCGTGTCGTATTCCGATATCGGCAGCAGCGCGCCATCGCAGAACATCCAGCCGTTCGGTGCGAAGGTGCCGCCGAACAACCTGATTTCGCCAACATAAGGTGTTGTCATTGCGTGTATCCCCCAGTGATGAGTCACACGTTGTCGATGTAGCCAATCCCCATTTGGACCGTGGGCCCAAGGTTCCGGATGCTACAGCGTTCATATTCAGGGTGTCCAGCGGTTCAGCCAAGGCGCTGGAATCCAATGCTGGCAAGGTGTTGGCGCTTGCGGGGCATTGCTGATGGATATCTGGGAGGTTTCATGAGCCTCCCGGGAAGCGCCTTCACCCACGGCTTCGGCAGCCGGCAAAGCTTCGATTGGCTATCGCAGTTCAGAGCTTGGCTAGTAGTACAGCGTCACCAGATGCTTGGCCTGGGCAAAGAACAACCAACGCTCGACGAAGGTGCCAAGCAATGCCGACAGGGCGGCGATGATCAGCCAGGGCGCGGTGTTCGATGATGCCGCGAACCAAACCGGCAAGGCACAAAGCGCCGGAACCAGCGCAAACAACAAAAGCGCCAGCAGACGCAAACGCGAGGCATGCTTGCGTGCCAGCACGAAGCCCATTTCCTTGGTCAGATAGTTGGCTTCGGTGTGCGGGCGCTCGAAGCCATGCACGACTCGATTGGCCGGCAATCCCAGTGCCGAGGCACGGCTGACCGGCAACGGCGCGCGGTCGATGTCGCGCCAGTAGCGGTGTTTGAGTTGCCACAGCAGCAAGGCGCCGAGCAACACTGCGGCGATCATCCCGTGTCCGATATTCGCGCCAGCGACTGTCTGGATAGCGAGCCAGGACAAACCGCCGGTAAAGGCCGCAAACAACAAGTATCCAGGCAGCACCAGCCGATGCCGCCAGGCCGGGATCGGCTTGAGCGAGACGTAGATCATGCCCGTGCAAATGACGGTGACGACCGAAAGCGCAGCCAACAGCAAGCCCGCGCTGCGTGTGTCATGGCGTTGCCACAGTGCCGAGGCCAGCCACAGCATCGGCACGAAACACAACAACGCCGCCACGCCTTCGCGCGACAGCCACGAGCTTCGCCACTGACTGAACGCGCGCCAGGCCCGTTGCGGTTGGCCCAAATGCCATGTGGACGAAAGCAGCCCGGCGCTCACGCAGACGAAACCGAGCGCGAGCGCGATCAGCGAGGACGTGCGCGGCAAGGGTGTGCCGCCTGCCGTCGCGATACCCAGCCAGAACCACAGGCCGTAACCGGCGCCGGAGACGGTCGTGAAGAAAATCACCGAGAAAGCCGGATGCATGTCAGCGGCTCAGGGCGCGGTCGAGCCAGCGCAGTAAGGGTGGCAGTTGCGTGGCATCGAGTTTTTCTTCCGGCGTGATATCGGGTTTGGCAGCACCGGCACGGCGCGGCCGTGGCGGCAGGTATTTGTTGACCGGCGCGTAGCCGAGCTCCGGCATCAGGTCCACGCCGTTGCGCGCCGCGACCAGCAACGATATCGGCGAGTCCGGATCGCCCAGATCGCCGAAATGCCGCGCGCGGGTCGGGCACGCCTGCACGCAGGCCGGTTGTCTCGATTCTTCGGGAATGTTTTCGTTGTAGATGCGATCCACGCACAGCGTGCATTTCTTCATCACACCCTCGACCTGCGAATACTCGCGCGCGCCATACGGGCAGGCCCAGCTGCACAGCTTGCAGCCGATGCACTTGTCTTCATCGACCAGGACGATGCCGTCTTCGGCGCGTTTGTAGCTGGCGCCGGTCGGGCAAACGCTGACGCAGGCTGGTTGTTCGCAATGCAGGCACGAGCGCGGGAAGTGCAGAGTCGTCGCCGGCTGGCCGATCGCGTCCAGCGCTTCGATCTCGTAGCTGTGCACGCGATTGAACCAGACGCCGAACGGGTCGGCGCCGTAGGGGTTCTCGTCGGTCAACGGCCCGGCGATGCCGCCGCTATTCCATTCCTTGCAGGCGACCGCGCAGGCGTGGCAGCCCACGCAGGTGTCGAGGTCGATCACCAGGCCGAGTTTTTTCTTCGAGGGAGCGGGCAGGCTGGTCATTGGAAGGGAAAGAATTTCGGGATCAGCCACACCGACAGCGCCCAGAACAACAAATTGAGCGGAATGCCGAAGCGCATGAAATCGATGAAGCGGTAATTGCCGGCGTTGTAAACCATGGTGTTGGTCTGATAACCCACGGGCGTGGAAAAACTGGTCGAGGCGGCGAACATCACCGCGATCAGGAACGGGGTCGGGCTGACCTGCAACGATAGCGCGGTTGCGTAGGCGATGGGGGCAATCAACACCGCGGCGGCATTGTTGCTCATCATCTCGGTCAGCAGTGCAGTGATGAAATAAATCGCCGCCAGTACCGCCAACGGCCCGAACCCGCCGACCAGATGGATCGCCGCGCTCGCGCCGGCTTGCGCCAGCCCCGATTTCTGCATGGCGATGCCCAGCGGCAACACACCGGCCAGCAGCACGATCACCCGCCAATCCACCGCTTGATAGGCCTCGTCATTGCCGATGCAGCGGGTGGCGATCAAGGCGATGCAACCGAGAATGGACGAGGCCACGATCGGCAGCCAGCCCAACGCCGCCACGAGGATCGTCGCGATCATGATGGCGACAGCAATCATCCATTTGCGCGAGGCCGCCGCCGGTTGTTCGCGCTCGGAGAGCACGACCAGGTCGGAATTCCTGCGCAGGTTATCCATCTCCGCTTGCGGCGCCAGCAACAGCAGAATGTCGCCCATCGCCAGACCGACATTCTTGAGCTGATCGCGCAACACCTCGCCGCGCCGATGGATGGCGAGCACCGTGGATTTGTAGTTCCACTGGAACTGCGCCGAAGAAAGGTTGTGGCCGATCAGGCGCGAACCGGGCGCGATCATCACCTCGGCTACCGCTTGCGCCTCGCCCGTGCCGACCGGGCCATCCTGCAGTTTGAAACTGGGTTCGATCTCGAGCTTGAACCGCTCGCGTAATGCCGCGATCCGGTTCCAATCCCCATGCACCAGCAATACATCGTGCTGCGCAAGTTTTTCCGTGCGCGCCGCCGCGATGCGCTCCTGTCCGCGCAACAGCTCCAGCACATGCACATCGTGCTTGCCATCGAAGCGCACTTTATCGAGCACGCGACCGATCAACGGCGAATCCTTGCCCACGCGCAGCTCCGAAACGTATTTGCCCAGGCCGTAGGCATCGGCGATGGGTTCGGGCGGATGGTGCGGCAGCAGCCAGCGCTGGAACAAAAGAATGTAGATGAAACCCGCCGCCATCAGGCACAAGCCAAGCCCGGTGATATCGAACAAACCGAAGCCCGGATGGCCCAGGTCCTTGGCCAGCGAATCGACCAGCAGATTGGTGGAGGTGCCGATCAGCGTGCAGACGCCGCCCATCTGCGCGGCATAGGAAAGCGGCATCAGCAATTGCGAGGACGATTGCCGGCTGGCGGCGCTGGCGGTCAATACCAGCGGCAGGAACACTGCGACCGCCGCGGTGTTGTTGATGAATGCCGAAACCGGCCCGACCACGGCGAGCATCAGCAGCAACAGCAGCCAAGGCCGCCGGACACGAGAGAACAGGTGACCGATCCAGCGCAACGCGCCGGTATGCTGCAGCCCGGCACTGAGCACGAACATCGCCGCGACGGTGATGGTCGCCTCGCTGCTGAATCCCGACAGCGCTTCGGCCGGCGTGAGCAGGCCTGACACCAGCAAGCTGGCCAGCACCAGCAGGGCCACGACATCGACCGGGAGTTTTTCGCTGACGAACAATAACGTCGCCACGACCATGATCGCCAAGGTCAGCAGCGCATCGATACTCATGATCGGATTCCGGGACGCTCGACGCCGATCGGCAGATTGTCGGCATGGCGCATGGCCGGCTCGTCGAACAAATCCGGATGATCGAGATAGCACAACGCCATCGCGGTCGCGTCGTTGCCCCAGAACAACTCATCGCCGATCTTCAACGTCGGCACGCCGAAGATGCCCTGGGCAATCGCTTCCTGACCGTTACCGGCGAGCGTGCGTTTGACTTCATCGTTCGCCAGCGCGGCAGGCAAATCGTCGATGCCGAGTTGGCGCGCGAGCGGTTCCAGCGAGGCGGCGCTATCGCCCTGCAGGCCTTGCTCCCAGAGATGGCGAAAGATCAGATCGACCGCGTGGATGCGATCCGCCGCCGCAAGCGACAGGCGCAGCGCCGGCAACGGATTGAACGGGTGCACGGGCGGAAAACGCAGCGCGATGCCGAGCTCTTGCGCTTGCCAGGTCACGAGGCGATAGGTGTGCTTGCGTTTTCCCGGCAATTCCGCCGGCCCGATCTGGCCCCAATGCTTGAGCAGACCGGCGAACAACAGCGGTCGCGGATTGAGCTGGATCTGCGGATAGTCGCGGCGCATCCGCATCCATTGCAGGTAGGCGTAGGGCGAGATGAAATCGAAAAACCAATCGTGCGCAGTGCTCATCGGGTTTTCCGGAATTGCGCGCCGTAGCGAAGCGGAGTCTTGTCCTCGGCCTCGTGCGATAGCGTCGCGAACTGCGGCGCGCTGTCTTGCCGCGCATCGGCGCGGCTGATGCGAACGCGCAGATCGAACCACGCCGCCTGGCCAGTCACCGGGTCGGCATTGGCGTAATCGCCGCGTGGAGTGATGTCGGAAATCAGATGGTTGAGCAGGAAGCCCTGCTTGGACTCGGGCGCGTTGGCTGCGAGTTTCCACGCACCTTTGCGCTTGCCGATCGCGTTCCAGGTCCAGACGGTGTCCGGCTGCATGTTGGCGACCAATCGTGTTTGCACGGTAATGCGGCCGTGATGCGAATCCACGTGCACCCAGTCATCGTCGCCGAGCCCATAACGCGCTGCGGTATCGGGATGCAGGTACAGATAATTGCGCGTGGCGATCTGCCGGAGCCAGGCGTTTTGCGAACCCCAGGCGTGATACATGAACGGCGGGCGCTGGGTGATGGCGCTGAGCGGAAATTCATTCGCGGCCGGTATGACGGACGGTGCAGGATTTTTTTCGCGCTCGGCCAACTGCGCGCCCTCGAACGGCTCGTACCAGATCGGCAGCGGATCGAAATACGTGGCGATGCGTTCGCGTTGATCGTCGGGCGGCTGGATCGGGCCGTGGCCTTGCGCGGCCAGACGGAATTTCTGCAGCGTTTCCGAATACACGTGCAGCACGATCGGCTCGGCTTTCGCGATGAATCCCATGCCCGCCGACCACTCCAGATAATCGCGATTGGCCATCTTGTAATAGCGCGCCGATTCGGGAATTTCCGTGCGCCAAAAACCGCCGTGTTCGATGTACTTTTCCAATTGCTGCGGATTGGGCGCGCCTTTGCCTTGCGACTGTCCATCCTCGCCGCGCCAGCCGGCGAGCAGGCCCACGCCGGGCGCGCGTTCGTGGCGGATCAGATAATCGGCGTAGTCGCGATACTTCGGCGCGCCATCGGCATCGAGCATCGCCGGCAGTTTCAGGCGCGCGCCCAGATCCAGCAGCACGCTCTGGAAGCCGCGCACGTCGCGGCCGGCGGTGTGTGCATTGGGTTCGAACACCGGCTGCCGAATCGCATCGGCGGCGCCATCGGCATCGGAGATTGGACGATCGAGCATCGACACCGCATCGAAGCGCTCCAGATACGTCGTGTCGGGCAACACCAGATCGGCGTAGGCCACCATCTCGCTGGAATAGGCATCCGAATAAATGATTTTCGGAATGCGGTACTCGCCGTTTTCGTTCTTGTCGGTGAGCCAGCGCATCGTCTCGGTGGTGTTCATCGCCGAGTTCCAGCTCATGTTGGCCATGAACAGGAACAGCACGTCGATGGTCTGCGGATCGCCGGCCCAGGCGTTGCGGATCACCGTATGCAGCATGCCGTGCAATGCGAGTGGATAGGACCAGGAATAAGCGTGGTCGATGCGCCGCGGCCGGCCGTTTTCGTCCACCAACAAATCTTCCGGGCCGTGAATGAAGCCCAGCGGGCCAGCGTCGAGTTTGCCGTCGGCGAGCAGCTTCCGGCCGGGCCTTGCCGCTGGTGGAATCGGGCGCGGATACGGCGGCTGGTAGCGGAACGAACCGGGCGTATCCACGGCGCCGAGCAGCAATTGCAAAAGATGCAGTGCGCGGCAAGTGTGGAAGCCATTGCTGTGCGCGGAAATGCCGCGCATCGCGTGCATCGCCACCGGGCGGCCGGTCATCTGCGCATGTTCGCGGCCGTGCGTATCGGTCCAGGCAATCGGCAGCGTGAGCGGATTGTCGAACGCGGCCTCAGCCAGTTCGCGGGCAATGCGGCGGATGGTGTCGGCGGGAATACCGCAACGCTCGGCGACGGCGTCGGGTGAATACTGCGGGTCGAGATAACGCTCGGCCAGCAGATGGAACGCCGGCACGGCTTTGCGGCCATCGGCCAGTGTGTATTCGCCGACGACTGCGGGTGCGATGTCGATGGCATCGGCGAGCGCGGGGCCGGGCTGGCTGGCGCCATTTTCTTCAGAACCGACCGATGTATTGCCGCGATTCCAGCACAGCGCACGTCCCGCTTCATCGCGCGCGAACAAACCATCGTCCGCGCCGCCCGGATTGCGGATCACCAGCCAATGCGCGTTGGTGTAGCGCACCAGGTAATCGAGATCGATGCGATCCATGCGCAGCAATTCATGGATCAAGGCGAAGGCAAACAGTCCGTCGGTGCCCGGCCGGATGCCGATCCATTCATCGGCGATGGCGCCGTAGCCGGTGCGCACCGGATTGACCGCCACCACTTTCGCGCCCCGGCCTTTGAGCTGACCCAGCCCGAGTTTGATCGGATTGGAGTCGTGATCTTCGGCCACGCCCCAGAGCATCAAGTAGCGGGTGTGTTGCCAATCGGGCTCGCCGAATTCCCAGAAACTGCCGCCGAGCGTGTACAGCCCGCCAGCGGCCATGTTCACCGAGCAAAAACCACCATGCGCGGCGTAGTTGATGGTGCCGTACTGCTGCGCCCACCAGCCGGTCAAGGCTTGCGACTGGTCGCGTCCGGTGAAGAACGCCAAACGATCCGGATCGCGTTCGCGCGTTTCCGACAGCCATTGCGTCGCCAGCGCCAAGGCTTCGTCCCACTCGATCGGCTTGAACTCGCCCTTGCCGCGTTCGCCCACGCGCAGCAGCGGTTTGTTCAAACGTGCCGGCGAGTAGTGCTGCATGATCCCGGCCGAGCCCTTGGCGCACAGCACGCCGCGATTGACCGGGTGCGCCGGGTTGCCTTCGATGTAGCGGATCTGCCCATCCTTGAGATGGACATTGATGCCGCAACGGCATGCGCACATGTAGCAGGTCGTTTGCTTGACCTGCTCGCCGACGGGTTTTTGCGTATCCAGAAGCGGTTCGCTCATCCGGCCATTGTGCCGCTCAAAACGCGATCGGGCGAGCGATGGATTGGCCCGCCATCGATGCGGCGGCGCATCGGTCCGTTCAGAACGGCAATCGATCACACTTGCTCGGGGGCGCGGCGGCCTGGGCATGACAAGCCGGATCGGGCAATGCCATCCTAGCTGCCATCACGGGCCTGTCCCGGATTTTTTTGGACGCCAGTCAATGGAACGTTACGAGCGCATTCTCGCCCTGCACCGGCACTTGAAAGTCGCGCGCTATCCGGTGCCGCTGCAACGCCTGATGGACGAGTTGGGCTGCTCGCGCGCCACGCTGTATCGCGATATCGCCTTCCTGCGCGACGCGCTGGGCGCGCCGGTGGAAAGCGATGCCGGCGGCGAGGGCGGATTCCGCTACGACCAGAAGGAAGCCGAGCGCTTCGAGCTGCCGGGCCTGTGGCTGAACTCCGACGAATTGCACGCATTGCTGGCCACGCACCAACTGCTCGATCGCACTGGTTCAGGCATTTTGTCCTCCGCGCTGGCACCGCTGAAGGTTCGCATCGAATCGCTGTTGGCCCAGCAGGCCGGTGGCAAACGCTGGCCGATGGAGCGGGTGCGGGTGATCGGCAGTTATGTGCGCCGGCGCGATGAAATCGCCTTTCGCATCGTCGCCAGCGCCGTGCTCGAACGCAAGCGCGTGGCTTTCGATTACCTGGCGCGCTCGACCAACGAGCGCACCCATCGCAGCGTTTCGCCGCAGCGGCTCACGCACTATCGCGACAATTGGTATCTCGATGTCTGGGACCACGATCGTGAAGCGCTGCGCAGCTTTTCGGTGGATCGCATCCAGCATGCGCGAGTGCTGGAAGAAGCCGCGCGCGATCTGCCCGATGCCGAACTCGACCTGCACCTGGCATCGAGCTACGGCATCTTTTCCGGCGCGCCCAAGGGCGTGGCGACCATCGTGTTTTCGGCCAAGGCCGCGCGCTGGGTCGCTGACGAGCATTGGCATTCCAAGCAGGAAGGCCGCTTCCTGCCCGACGGCCGCTACCAGCTCAAACTGCCCTACAGCAACGCCAAAGAGCTGTTGATGGACGTGCTGCGCTACGGCGCCGACGCCGAAATCACCGAACCGCAAAGCCTGCGCCAGCAAGCGAAAACCCTGCTGCAACTAGCGCTTTCGGCTTACGAGAAATAAGCGCGGCCGGTAAACCAAATCCGAGATTGGTTTGGGTCGCGGCTTCCATCGTTCCTACGATCCGGAAAGTTACTTCGGTAGGCGCGATGGCGTGCGACTCTCGTAGGTGATGACAATTGCGACACTGGCTGGGTCGCGGCTTCCGCTGCTCCTACGATCCAAAAAATTGCATGAGCAGAAACGATGGCGTGCGACCGAGCTGTCGCAGCCTGTGAGATAAGCCATCGGCACAGTGCTCCCACATTCAACGGGGAGCCTGCCATGCCTGTCTTCAATCATGCCCGCGCGCCACGCGCGATCGCCGCCAATCACGCTGTCCCGAATTCCGTTCTTGTCCGTGCGCTCTGGCAGTGGCTGGCGGTCGGTGCCCTGGCGTTGCTCTTCATTCCCGCCTTGCGCGGCGACAGTGACTGGTTCGGGCCGATGCCGTATTGGCTGGTGTTGGCGCCAGTGGCCTCGTTGCTGGTTTTGTATCGCCATACGCTGGCGGCGGTGTGGCGCGGGATCCTCGTCCCTGCGCCGCACCGCCGCCGGCCGCGGCATCGGGGTTTGCAGGCCCGGCGTTCAGGCTTCGCCGCCAACCGTGGCAACGCCTCGCAACGCGCGGCTTGAGCGGCCAATCGATCTTCGTGGGTCGATGGACACGCGCCATGCACGGCGGCTCGTGGTAGCGTTCGGCTTTCGTTTTTTGCGAGAGTCCCATGCATGCAATCTCAATGGCCTGGCTGGCAGGCGCTTTCATTGCCGCCAGTGCGGGCGCCCACGCTGTGACCGACGATCCCTATCTGTGGCTGGAAGATGTCGGCGGCGACAAAGCCCTCGACTGGGTACGTGCGCAGAATACCGATGCACAAAAAGCGCTGACCACCGACCCGGCCTTTGAACAATTGCGCGGCGATCTGCGCGCCATTCTCGATTCCGATGCGCGCATTCCGGCGGTGGAGAAACTCGGCGAGTTCTACTACAACTTCTGGCGCGACAAAGCGCATCCCGCGGGCCTGTGGCGGCGCACGACGCTGGCCGAATACCGCAAGGCCGAGCCCGCCTGGGAAACCCTGCTCGATCTGGACGCGCTGAACCAGGCGGAGAAGGAAAACTGGGTCTGGCACGGCGCCGATTGCCTCAAGCCGGCTTATACCCGCTGCCTGATCGCGCTTTCGCGCGGCGGTTCGGATGCCGATGTCACCCGTGAATTCGATCTTGGCAGCAAGAGCTGGCTCGCGGACGGTTTTTCCCGGCCCGAAGCCAAGGGCGAGCTGAGCTGGATCGATCAGGACACCGTGTTCGTGGGCACCGATTTCGGCCCCGGTTCGCTGACCAGTTCCGGTTACGCGCGCATCGCCAAGTTGTGGAAACGCGGCACGCCGATGGCCTCGGCGGTCACCGTGTACGAGGGCAAAGTCAGCGATCTCGGCGTCACCGCGTTTCATGACGACACCGTGGGTTTCGAGCGCGATTTCGTCAGCCGCACCCTGGCTTTTTACAACGACGAACTTTACCTGCGCGGAGAAGACGGCAAGCTGACCAAGATTGACGCGCCCAACTCCGCACAAAAAACCGTGCATCGCGATCATCTGCTGCTGGAACTGCGCGATCCGTGGACGGTGGGCGGCAAGACCTACGCGGCCGGTTCGCTGATCGTGGCCGATTTCAAGGCATTTCTCGCCGGCGATCGCCAGTTCACCGTGTTGTTCGAGCCCACCGAACGCACCTCGCTGGCGGGTATGAGCTGGACTCAGAACCATCTGCTGCTCAACGTGCTCGAGGATGTCCGCAACCGCATTCTTGTGCTGACGCCGGGACCGGACGGTTGGCGTAACGAGCCGTTGGCCGGCGCGCCGGCACTCGGCACGGTCGCCGTGAAAGCGATCGACGATGAACACTCCGACGATTATTTCCTGACCGTCACCGACTACCTCACGCCCACATCGCTGATGCTCGGCGCGGTCGGTGCGGCTCCCGAAACGATCAAGCAATTGCCCGCGTTTTTCGATGCCTCGGGCCTTGAGATCGCACAGCATTTCGCCACGTCCAAGGACGGTACGAAGGTGCCGTATTTCATGGTGTCGAAGAAAGCGATCACTCGCGACGGCAAGAACCCGACTTTGCTTTATGGCTATGGCGGTTTCGAGATTTCGCTCACGCCCAATTATTCCGCGAGCGTCGGCCGCGCCTGGTTGTCGGAAGGCGGCGTGTACGTGGTCGCCAATATCCGCGGCGGCGGCGAATACGGGCCGCGCTGGCACAAGGCGGCACTGCGCGAGAATCGTCTGCGTGCCTATGAAGACTTCGCCGCGGTGGCCGAAGATTTGATCGCGAAAAAAATCACCTCACCCAAGCACCTGGGCATCCAGGGCGGCAGCAACGGCGGCTTGTTGATGGGCAATATGACGGTGATGTATCCGAAATTGTTCGGCGCCGTGGTCTGCCAGGTGCCGCTGCTGGACATGAAGCGCTACAGCCATCTGCTGGCCGGCGCGTCGTGGATGGCCGAATACGGTGACCCGGACAAACCCGAGGATTGGAAATTCATCCAGACATTCTCGCCATATCAAAACGTCAAGAAAGACGTGGCCTATCCGCCGGTGTTGTTCACCACCTCCACGCGCGATGACCGCGTGCATCCCGGCCATGCCCGCAAGATGATGGCGCGCATGAAAGAGCAAGGCCACGATGTGCTGTATTACGAGAACATCGAAGGCGGTCACGGCGGCGCGGCCAACAACGAGCAGGCCGCGTACATGTCGGTGCTGGCCTTCACTTTCCTCAAGCACAAATTGTTCAGCCAGGAAAAGGCGATTCAGACCCCGTAGGAGCGCGGGAGTCGCGACGGAACTTGCCGTAGCACGACTCGTCGCGACTTCTACGCTCCTGCCTCATTTCGGATACTTCATGACCACCACCACCAACCTCACCCATCTGGCGCTTGCCATGTCCTTGATCGCCACCAGCGGCAGCCAGGCGCAAACCAAAGCGCCAACGCCACCCATCGCCGCCAAGAAAGCCCATGAAGTGCGCGCGCCGTTCGGCGCCGTGCGCCAGGACGAGTATTACTGGCTGCGCGACGACAGCCGCAGCAACACCGAGATGCTCGCCTATCTCAATGCCGAGAACGCCTACACCGATACCTTGCTGGCACCGACCAAGCCGGTGCAGGACAAGCTCTACAGCGAGATCACCGGGCGCATCCAGCAGGACGACTCCTCGGTGCCTTACCAACTGCGCGGCTACTGGTACTACTCGCGCTTCGAGACCGGCAAGGATTACGCCGTCATCGCTCGCCGCCAGGGCGCGATGGATGCGCCCGAACAAATCATGCTCGACCAGAACGCGATGGCCGCGGGCAAGGGTTATTTCCAGGTCGGTGAGTGGGAAGTCAGCCCGGACAACCAGTTGCTGGCCTGGGCCGATGACACCGTCGGGCGCCGCCAGTACGTGCTGCGCGTGAAGGATCTGGCGAGCGGAAAAATCTTCGAGGACAAGGTCGAAAATATCGAGCCCGATCTGGTCTGGGGCGACGACAACCGCACCATCTACTACATCGAAAAAGACCCGACCACGCTGCTGGGCAACCGGGTCAAGGCGCATGTGCTGGGGACGCCGAGTTCGCAGGACAAACTGGTGTACGAGGAAAACGACGACACCTATTACCTGAGCATTTCCCGCACGCGCTCGGAAAAATTCATCTGCATCTCGCTCGAAAGCACCGTCAGCTCCGAGCAGCGCTGCACGCCGGCCGCCACGCCGGGCAAGTTCGCGGTGATCGCACCGCGCCAGCGCGACTTCGAATACCAGGCCGACCATCTGGATGGCCGCTGGGTGATCCGCACCAATTGGAACGCGGCCAATTTCCGCCTGATGACGCTCAAGGACGATGTCGCGCTCGGCGATCGCGAAAAATGGCAGGAGCTGGTCGCGCACAAGCCCGATGTGTTCATCGAGCAATTCGAATTGTTCGATGGCTTCATCACCATCGAAGAACGCTCCGGCGGCCTCAAGCGCCTGCGCACTTTGAACGGCAAGGGCAAGAGCGAATTCGTCGCTTCCGACGAACCGGCCTACACCATGAGTCTTGGCACCAATGCCGAACCGGGCACCGATTGGCTGCGCTATCAGTACACCTCGCTGACCACGCCCAACACCACCTATGAAGTGAACACGCGCAGCAACGAGCGCCGCTTGCTCAAGCGCGATCCGGTGCTGGGCGGCTACGACCCGGACAACTACGTCACCGAGCGGCTCTGGGCGACCGCGCGCGACGGCGCGAAAATTCCGGTGTCGGTGGTGTATCGCAAAGGCTTCAAGAAGGACGGCAGCGCGGCGATGCTGCAATACGCCTACGGCAGCTATGGCATCTCCTCCGATCCGCGTTTCTCGCTGACCGCGGTCAGCCTGCTCGATCGCGGCATGGTCTATGCCATCGCGCATATCCGCGGAGGGCAGGAAATGGGCCGTGCCTGGTACGACGACGGCCATTTGCTCAACAAGAAAAACACCTTCACCGATTTCATCGACGTGACGCGATTCCTGGTCGGTGAAGGCTACGCGGCGAAAGACCGCGTGGCGGCGATGGGCGGCAGCGCCGGCGGCCTGCTGATGGGTGCGGTCGCCAACATGGCGCCCGAAGATTATCGCGTGATGGTCGCGCAGGTGCCGTTCGTCGATGTGGTCACCACCATGCTCGATGAATCGATTCCGCTGACCACCAACGAGTTCGACGAGTGGGGCAATCCCGCGGACAAGAAATACTACGACTACATGCTCTCGTATTCGCCTTACGACAATATCGAGAAAAAGGCGTATCCGGCCTTGTTCGTCGGCACCGGACTTTGGGACTCGCAGGTGCAGTATTACGAGCCGGCCAAGTGGGTCGCGCGTCTGCGCACGTACAAGACCGACAGCAATCCGCTGGTGTTCCGCGTCAACATGCAGGCCGGACACGGCGGCAAGTCCGGGCGCTTTCAGAAGTACCACGAGATTTCCGAAAGCTATGCGTTCATGTTGCAGCAGTTGGGAGTGGGCGAGAAGTAAATGGCGGGACTCGGGACTCGGGACTCGGGACTCGGGACTCGGGACTCGGGACTCGGGACTCGGGACTAAAAGCTTGCGAAGTTTTTCTTTGGGCTTTTGCAGCTTTGTTCCATATCATCCGTTCGTCCTGAGTTCGTCGAAGGGCCCTCGATAACCTGAGTTGCCTTGATGGATGGTTCGACCCTTCGCCAAGCTCAGGATCACCACGAACGGACGCGGTGAAAATCATGACCTGGGCTCACCGTTCCCGCCCCAATCCCCTTTCCAACTCCCGCTATACTGCCGCCATGAAAACTTCCCGACTCGCTCCGCTGCTGTGCGCCCTGCTGGCCTTGACCTTGCTTGCCGCTTGCGGCAACAAGGGTGAACTGGTCAAACCCGCGAAAACGGACGCGCCCGCCGCGCAGTAGATCGGCATGCCGATCCCCTTCTCCAAGATGCATGGCGCCGGCAATGATTTTGTCGTGCTCGATTTGCGCGACGGCCGCATCGCGCCGGATGCGGGATTGGCGGCGGCGTTGGGCGACCGCCATACCGGCGTCGGCTTCGATCAACTGCTGACCATCGAGCCCTCCGCACGTACCGATTGCGCCGCGCGCTATCGCATCTGGAACAGCGACGGCAGCGCCGCGCAGCAATGCGGCAATGGCGCTCGTTGCGTGGCCGCCTGGCTATTGCGTGCGGGCGCGGCCGAGCCGCCGCATTTTAAGCTCGACAGTCCGGCCGGTGTGATCGATGTGCAATGCCTGGACAATGATCGCTACGCCCTGCAAATGGGCATGCCGGAATTTAGGCCCGCGCGGATTCCGTTTCTCGCCGAGCGCGAACAAAACCAGTATTCGGCCTCGATCGATGATGCACAGATAACTTTCGGTGCCGTCTCGATGGGCAATCCGCATGCGTTGCTGGTGGTGGACGATATCGCGCAAGCGCCGGTCGCCGAACTAGGCCCGGCCTTGCAGCGGTCGGGCCTGTTTCCGGAAAGCGTCAATGTGGGCTTTGCACAAGTGTTGTCGCCATCGCGGATCGCCTTGCGCGTGTACGAGCGCGGCGCGGGTGAAACCCTGGCCTGTGGCAGCGGTGCGTGCGCGGCGGTGGCGGTGCTGGTGCGGCAAGGGTGCGTCGGCCGGCGCGTTGAAGTACAACTGCCCGGCGGTACGCTGGAGATAAATTGGCCGAGCGATGATGCGCCCATCGTCATGGCGGGGCCGGCGACATTCGTATTCGAAGGAGAGTGGCTGGCATGAGCGAGCAAACGCAAGAACGCCTGAGCGCGCATGAAGTCGCGGTGTGGCTGCGCCGGAATCCGAGATTCCTCCGGCATTATCCCGATCTCGTGATGTCGCTGATCGTGCCGCGCGAGGACGGTCCGGCCGCATCGCTGACCAGCTACCAGTTGGAAGTGTTGCGCGAGAAAAACCGCGAGCTCAACCGCCGCTTGAACGAGCTGTACGGCAACGCCCAGGACAACGAACGCCTGACCATCCGCACCCATCAATTGGCGTTGGCCTTGATGCGCGCCGACAACGCGGCCGATACGGTGCGGACGATGGTGGCGTGTTTGCGCGAGGATTTTCAGGGCGACGCGGTGCGAGTGCTGTTGTTCGCGCCGATCGACAACCTCACCGCTGATTGGCTGCAAGTGCTCGATGAGAACGACTCGAGGCTGACACCGTTTCGCGATTGCCTGTCGGGCAGCGAACCGATCTGCGGCCGGCTCAACCCCGACAAGATGCCGTTGCTGTTTGGCGAGGATCACCGCAACGCGCAATCGGTGGCCTTGATTCCGCTGCCCGGCACCGGCCTGATCGCCATCGGCAGCAGCGACGGCAACCGTTTCTTTCCGGGCATGGGCACGCTGTTTTTGCGTTTGATGGGCGAGAGTTTCATCGCGGCTTTGTCGCGCTTTGACAAGGGCTGAGTCAGCGATGGACGCGGCGGCGCTGAACGCGAGAGTGGAGGCCTATCTGGGCCATCTCGCCGTCGAGCGCCGGTTGTCGGCGCATACGATCGAAAACTATCGCCGCGATTTGCAGTCGTTGACGGCATGGATGAATGACACCGGCATCGCGGAGTTTCGCGACCTGCGCGGCGAGCAAATCCGCAGCTACATCGCCGGCGAACATCGGCGCCGATTGTCGCCAAAAAGCTTGCAGCGCCGCTTGTCGGCGTTGCGCAGTTTCTTTCGGCACCTGCTCGAACGCGGTGAGCTGTCCGGCAATCCGGCGCAAGGCCTGCGCGCGCCGAAGGCTCCGCGCAAATTGCCGCAAGTGCTCGATGCCGATGAAATGACCCGGCTGGTCGAAGTGCCGACCGACGGCGCACTCGGCCGCCGCGACCGCGCCATGCTCGAATTGTTTTATTCCTCGGGGCTGCGTTTGTCCGAGCTTTGCAATTTGCGCTGGCGCGAGCTGGACTTGGCCGATGGCCTGGTGCGCGTCAATGGCAAGGGCGGCAAGACCCGTGTGGTGCCGGTCGGCAGCCATGCACGCACTGCGTTGCACGAGTGGCAGGCCGAGAGTGCGGCCGCCATCGATGCGCCGGTGTTCCCCGGCCGCGGCGGCAATCCGATTTCATCACGCGCGGTGCAGTTGCGCCTGCGCCAGCTCGCGCAGCAGCAAGGCATCTGGAAGCGCGTGTATCCGCATTTGATCCGGCACAGTTTCGCCAGCCATGTGCTCGAATCCTCGGGCGATCTGCGCGGTGTGCAGGAGTTGCTCGGGCACGCCGACATCGCCACCACGCAAATTTACACGCACCTGGATTTCCAGCATCTGGCCAAGGTCTATGATGCGGCGCATCCGAGGGCGCGCAGGAAGCCCTAGAAAATTCCCTGCCGGCTTTCGCTTGTTCGCGGTTTCTCGCTTGTCGAGAACGAGAGAACATTGGCAAGCCGCGATGCGCGATTGATCAGACACCAGCAAGTTGCCCGTACCAGCGAGAACCCATGAGCACACCCAAACCCATCGACATCATCCTGCACCGCGCCTCACACGTTTTGGAGGTCACCTTCGACGATGGCGCGCGCTTCAGCCTGCCTTGCGAATACCTGCGCGTCGAATCGCCCTCGGCCGAAGTGCAGGGGCACGGGCCGGGGCAGCGGATACTGGTGCCGGGCAAGCGCAACGTGAACATCTCCGCCATCGAGCCGATGGGCAATTACGCGGTGCTGCTGCATTTCGACGATGGCCACGCCAGCGGCATCTTCAGTTGGAATACGCTGTACGAACTCGGCCGCGAATACGAACAACGCTGGCCGGCTTACCTGGCCGAGTTGGAAGCACGCGGGCAAAGCCGTGATCCCTGATCGACCCAGGGCGACCTGTCGCACCTACCCGCACGCGGCCGCACAGGCCGTGGGATAATCGCCGGATGGATGAAAAAACCACTCATTTCGGCTTTCGCGACGTGCCCGTGGGCGAGAAGAAAAAACTCGTCGGCGAGGTGTTCTCCTCGGTCGCCAGCAAATACGATTTGATGAACGACCTGATGTCGATGGGCGTGCATCGAATCTGGAAGCGCTATTTCGTCGGCACTTCCGGGGTAAAACGCGGTGATCGCGTGCTCGATCTGGCCGGCGGCACCGGCGATATCGCCGCATTGCTGCACGAGCGGGTCGGCGAGTCCGGCGAGGTGGTGCTGGGCGATATCAACGCCGCCATGCTCGGCGTCGGCCGCGACCGCCTGACCGATCGCGGCCTGGTGCGCGGATTGCGCTACGTGCAGCTCAATGCCGAGGCACTGCCGTTTCCCGATGCCAGCTTCGATCTGGTCACCATTGCCTTCGGCCTGCGCAATGTCACCGACAAGGCCGCCGCGCTGGCGGAGATGCGGCGCGTGCTCAAGGTCGGCGGCCGCGCGCTGGTGCTGGAGTTTTCCGAAGTCAAACCCGAATGGTTCCGGCCGATCTACGATTTCCATTCGTTCCAGGTGTTGCCGCGCCTGGGCAAGCTGTTCGCCGATGACGCCGACAGTTACCGTTATCTTGCCGAATCGATTCGCAAGCATCCGCCGCAGGAATCGCTCAAGGCGATGATGCAGGACGCCGGCTTTGCCCGTTGCAGCTATCGCAATCTCTCCGGCGGCATCGTCGCCATCCACAGCGGCTACGTCGTTTGAACCCGAGTTTTTCTCACCAGAAAGGAATCACTATGCGTTTTTCCGCCTTGATTCTCGCTGCTGTCTTGCTGCCGCTGGCAGCTTGCAAGCCATCGCCACCGCAAGAACCGGTCAAGCCCACCAAACCCACTGTGACCCAGCAGACTCCCGCCATGCCCGCGCACGATGCCAATTCCTACGCCGAGCCCGACAAAGTGGCGATCAAGCATCTGGCGCTGGACTTGAAACTTGATTTCGACAAAAAAACCCTCGCCGGCACCGCAACGCTCGATCTGGATTGGAAGGACAAAGCCGCCAATGCACTCGTGCTCGATACGCGCGATTTGACCATCGAGAAAATCGAAGGCGGCGACGGCACGAACTGGCAGGCGCTGACTTTTGAACTCGCACCGCGCGATGCCATCTTCGGCAGCAAGTTGTCGATCGCCATGCCCGCGCAATCGCCGAAGGTCCGCATCAGCTATCAAACTTCGCCGCAAGCTTCCGGCTTGCAGTGGCTGACGCCGGCGATGACGCTGGGCAAGAAGACGCCCTTCATGTTCAGCCAGTCGCAGGCCATCCACGCGCGTAGCTGGGTGCCGCTGCAAGACACGCCCGGCGTGCGTTTCACCTATGAGGCGCACGTCACCACGCCGAAGAACGCGATCGCGTTGATGAGCGCCGACAACGATCCGAAAGCGCCGCGCGATGGCGATTACAGCTTCAAGATGCCGCAGCCGATTCCGTCCTATCTGCTGGCGATCGCGGCCGGCGATCTGGTGTTCCGTCCGATCTCCGAGCGCTCGGGCGTCTGGGCCGAACCGGCGATGGTCGACAAGGCCGTCAAGGAATTCGCCGACACCGAAAAGATGATCGTCACCGCCGAAAAGCTGTATGGGCCATATCGCTGGGGCCGTTACGACATCCTGGTGCTGCCGCCTTCGTTTCCGTTCGGCGGCATGGAGAATCCGCGCCTGACTTTCGCCACGCCCACGGTCATCGTCGGCGACAAATCGCTGGTCAGTTTGATCGCGCATGAATTAGCGCATAGCTGGTCGGGCAATCTGGTCACCAATTCGAGCTGGAGCGACATCTGGCTCAACGAAGGCTTCACCAGCTATGTCGAGAACCGCATCGTCGAGGCGCTGTACGGCACCGACCTGGCCGGCATGGAGAACGTGATCAGCCAACACGGCCTGAGCGAGGAGATGAAGGACATCGCGCCCGGTGACCAGGTGCTGGCGTTGCCGCCGCTGACCGGCCGCGACCCCGACGATGCGTTGACGCAGGTTCCCTACACCAAGGGCCAGTGGTTCCTGAGCTTCCTCGAACAACGCTACGGCCGCGACACCTTCGATGCGTTCCTGCGCCACTGGTTCGATGCGCATGCTTTCACCAGCACCGACAGCACCGAGTTCGAGCGTTTTCTCAATGCCGAGTTGATCGCCAAGAATCCGGGCAAGACCACCGAGGCGGAAATCCATGCGTGGCTGCACGAGCCGGGCATTCCGACGTTCGCCACCGCCGCGGTTTCCAAGCGTTTCGAGGCCATCGATGCCGCGCGCGAGCAATGGCTCGGCGGACATGCGAAGCCGGCCGACATCGACAGCGCGAAATGGAGCACGCAGGAGTGGGTGCATTTCCTCGAAGGCATGCCGCAGACCTTGAGCGCCGAACAGATGGGCGCGCTCGATGCCGCCTATCACTTCACCGGCACCGCTAATGCCGAAATCGCCCAGCGCTGGTATCCGCTCACCGTGCGCAGTGGGTATGCGAAAGCGCGTCCGGCGATGGCCGAGTTCCTGAGCCGGATTGGCCGCCGCAAATTGATCATGCCGACCTACACCGCATTGGCGGCGACACCGGAAGGCAAGGAGTTCGCGCAGCAGGTACTCGAGAAAGCACGCGCCGGTTACCACCCGATCACGGTGGCCGCGGTGGAACAAGTACTGTCCAAGGCCGAGGCCAAGCCTTGATGCGATGAGAAAGGGCAAGGTTGCGCTAACGGTTTCGTTGGCGCTGGCGTTGACTGCGGTGGGTGCCGCAGTCACCCGGCCCGAATATGTATTGCAGGCCGAGTTCGCCCGGCAGCGATGGCTGGCGGGCGCCGAGTCGCAATCGCTCGAAGCGGCCGGGCATCGCTGGAGTTACCTCGCTGCTGGCCAAGGCCCGTTGATCGTTCTGGTGCACGGCTTCACCGGCAGCAAGGAAAACTGGCTGCCGCTGATGCGCGAGCTGGCGAAAACCCATCGCGTGATCGCTCCGGACCTTCCCGGCTGGGGCGAGAGCGAGAGGAAGCCCGATGCCGATTACGGCCCCGGCGCGCAGGCCGAACGGTTGGCGGAATTTCTGCGTGCGTTGAAGGAAAAACCGGCGCTGCTGGTCGGACATTCGATGGGCGGGCAGATCGTCGGCCTGCTCGCGGCGCGGCATCCGGACCTGGTGTCGCGGGTGTCGCTGATGTCGGCGGCCGGGGTGAAGTTCACGGAAAATTCTTTCGGCCGCGACGTGCAGGCCGGGCGCAATCCGTTCGAGGTCAAGACCCGCGCCGATTTGCATCGCTATCTATCGATCGTGTTCACCACGCCGCCGTGGCTGCCGTGGCCGGCGGACGAGGCGATGACACGGCGGCGCCGTGCCGATGCGCCGTTCGAGCAAACCGTGCTCGATGCCATCGGTCGTGGGCCGGAAGCCTTCGCGCTGGAAGCGGAGTTGGGGCAAATCCATGCGCCGGTGTTGTTGCTGTGGTGCCGCGACGACCGGGTGATCGACATCAGCGCCGCCGACATTTTTCATCGCGGCCTAGCGCGCAGTCAGACCGTGATACTGAGCGGCTGCGGCCACATGCCGATGATGGCGCAGCCTCGGCAAGTGAACGAGGCGGTGCTGCGGTTTCTTTCTACTGAGATTGCGAGTCCTGCTGAACAGGATTCGGCTCGGTAATTCGGACTCGGGACTCGGGACTCGGGACTCGGGACTCGGGACTCGGGACTCGGGACTCGGGACTAAAAGCTTGCGAAGTTTTTCAGGTGAAAAGCATCTGGTCCGCGAAGAACGCGAAAGCCACAAAGGCAGGCGAGAGAAGATTCAAGAAAACTTTGGTTTGCTCTGTTTCTTTCTGTAAGAGTGAACTGTAGTAGCGAAGGCAATCTTCTTTCTGTAGGAGCGATGGCAATCGCGACGGAATGTTGGGCTACCCAGGGTTTTCCTCTCCGTTTGAAAAGTATGTTCCGGCAAGCGGGCGGGCCTTTCCTCTCCGTTTGAGAAATCCGTTCCGGCAAGCAGGCGAGCGAAAGGTAGTCACTGCAGGGGTAGACATGATCGCGATTGCCATCGCTCCTACGATGTAAGCTTTCCGCTCACCGGCTCACCGGCTCACCGGCTCACCGGTCTTCGTTCTTCGGCCGATTTTCTCGAAGCATCGCGTGCCGCGCGAAAGGCATTGCCTTCCCGGTAATTGGGCCACGCACGATTGAGCGAAAGCGTCTTGCCCACTAGGTAGATCGCTTCGAGGTCTTCCACGTTGCCGCGCAAATCCCAGTTGGCATCGAACTGATCGGCGGGCTTGTGGTAGCGCGTGGCGGTGTAGTCGTCCAGCGCGGCCTGGCCGGCGGCTTGGCCTTTTTCGATCAAGTCCGTGCCGCCCTTGGCATACAGGGCGGGTACGCCAGCCTTGGCGAAGCTGAAGTGATCGGAGCGGAAGAAGTAACCCTTTTCCGGCGAGCTTTCGGCCACCAGCACACGATCTTGACGCTCAGTGATGCCACGCAGCAGATCGTCGAGTTCGGAATTTCCCAAACCGATTGCGACCAGATCGTGCGTGCGGCCGATCGGCGGCATGTCGTCGAGATTGATTACCGCCACCGTTTTCGACAACGGCACGCTCGGGTGCGCGACATAGTATTTGGAGCCGAGCAATCCCGATTCCTCCAACGTCGGCAATAGAAAGATCAAACTGCGTTCGGGCTTGGGATCTTGCACGGTGAATTTTTCCGCGATTTCCAACACACCGGCCAGACCCGAGCCATTGTCGATCGCGCCGTTGTAGATGTTGTCGCCCGCTTCATCGGCGTGCGTGCCCAGATGGTCCCAATGCGCGGTGTAGACGATCGCCTCGTCGGGGTATTTGCTGCCCGGCAGCTTGGCGATGACGTTGCGCGATTGCGATGTCGCGATGTCGCTGCGCAGGCTGGCATCGAGTCGCGTATCCGCCAATGCGACCGGCCTGAAGCCGCGCTTGCCGGCGGCCTGGCGCAGTTGTTCCAGATCCAGCCCCGCATCGGCGAACAAGCTTTGCGCAGCCTCGCCGGTGATCCAGCCTTGCACCGGCAGGCGCGGTTCGGGGTCGTCCTTTGCCGGCAAGTCGAACTGCGGGCCGGTCCAGCCGTTGTTGACCACGCCCCAGCCGTAACCGGCACCGGCGGTGTCGTGAATGATGATCGCGGCGGCGGCGCCTTGCCGCGCGGCTTCCTCGAACTTGTAAGTCCAGCGGCCGTAGTAGGTCATGCGCCGGCCTTCGAACAAGCTGGCATCGCCCGAATGAAAGCCCGGATCGTTGATCAGCATCACTACCGTTTTGCCTTTCACATCCAGCCCGGCGTAATCATTCCATCCCAATGCCGGGGCATTGACGCCATAACCGACGAACACCACTGGGCTGTTGGCGACTGTCACCGTCGCTTGCCCGCTGCGGGTACCGATCACCATCTGCTCGCCGAAAACCAGCGCTTCGGATTTTTCGTTGTGGCGAAAACTCACCGTGCTGTGCGTGGTATCCAACGTGGTCCGCAGCATCGGCACGGTCTGGAAATAACTGTCGCCATTGCCGGGCGCCAGGCCCAGGCGCTGCAATTGTTCGCGCAGGTAGCGCAGGGTTTTTTCTTCGCCAGAGGTGCCGGGCTCGCGGCCAGCGAAATCATCCGAGGCGAGCACCTTGATGTGCGCGGCCAGATCTTCGGTGGAAATCTCCGGTCCGAACGCATGCCCGGCGGCGTGGTTGGCGGCGACCAGCGAGGTCTCGATGTCGTGCAGTTCGACGTTGTTCTGGCAGGCGGCAAGGCCCAGTGCGATGGGCAACAACAAAACGGCACGCTTCATGCGGATCTCCGATCGAAGATCCGGATTTAATCACAACCCCAGTCGCGACATGGCGTAGGGTGGGCGTAGGGTGGGCTTTAGCCCACCACCGCGACGAAATTTGTAACTGGTGGGCTAAAGCCCACCCTACGCCTATCCCCACATTTATCGCTTATGGCCGCTCGGGCAACTTGTCGCTGTAGGTCTTGACGGTCGCGCCGGTGACCTTGCCGATCTTGGCGGTGGTGTGCACGAACAACTCGACTTCGCGCTCGAAATTCAACTCGCCCTGCACCGTCGCATCCGGGCCAATCACGATGCGTGGAATGCGCTGCTTGCCCCAGCCCCAGTTCCAGCCGCTGCGGTTGGGTTTTTCGACCAGGATGCCGCCATGCACCAGCGAACGCGCGCCGATGGTGATGTCGCCATTGATCGTGCGCACGCGTCCGCCGACTTCGGTTTGTCGCACGGTGATAGCGCCGTTGACTGTGCCGATGTTGCCGCCGACGTTGGAATTGAAGCTGACGCGGATACCGCCGTTGACCGTTTCGAGGTCTTTGCCCACGCGCACTTTCTCGCCTGCGGTGATGCCGCCATTGACGGTGCTGGCGCTGGTGACGGTGGCGTTGTCATCGATCGATATGCCGCCGTTGACGGTTTCGACTTCTTCAGCGGTGGCGCCGGAGGCAACGGTGATGCCGCCATTGACGGTGCTCAGATCGCCATAGGCCTGGCCGGCTTCGGCGTGGACGCCGCCGTTGACACGGTCGATGCTGTGCTTTGAATCGTCATGCGCCTGGGCGACGGCGAACACCAGGCACAGGCTGAGGGCGAGCAGGATGCGGGGCATGGGTTTTCTCCTGAAGGAGTGAATGTGATGCGGGATCCGGGTAAAGGGTTTAATGCGTGCGGGTCTGCGGAAAAGCTGGGTGATCGGCGTAGGGTGGGCTGTAGGGTGGGCTTAAGCCCACCACCGCGACGAAATTTTGGAATGGTGGGCTTAAGCCCACCCTACAGCCACCTTTGCAACGGCCACCAATTTAGGCCGGTTCGTTACAATTGCCCCGTGCCGAACGTCAGGAGTCGCCGATGACCCGTCCCAAACCGTTGTTGCTGCTGATTCTGGACGGTTGGGGGCATCGCGCCGAGCGTGCCGACAATGCCATCGCACTGGCCAATGTGCCGCATTGGCGCAAGCTGCTGGCCGATTACCCGCATACGCTGGTGCATACCGAGGGTCGGTTCGTCGGTCTGCCGGACGGCCAGATGGGCAATTCCGAAGTCGGGCACATGAATATCGGCGCCGGCCGCATCGTGTACCAGGATCTGACCCGCATCGATGCGGCGATCGAAGACGGCAGCTTTTTCGGCAACGCCAAACTGCAGGCGGCCTGCGAAGCGGTCAAGCGCGACGGCGGCACGCTGCATGTATTCGGTCTGCTCTCACCCGGTGGCGTGCACAGCCACGAAAACCATATTTTCGCGATGCTCGAACTGGCCCGGCGTGCGCAGGTTCCGCGTGTGGCCGTGCATGCGTTCCTCGATGGCCGCGATACGCCGCAAAAATCGGCCGAGGCCAGTGTGCGTGCGCTCAAGAACGTCTGCGCCGCCGTGGGCAATGCCCGCATCGCCACGCTCAGCGGCCGTTATTACGCGATGGATCGCGACCAGCGCTGGGAGCGCGTGCAGCCGGCCTATCTGGCGATTGCCGAGGCGCAATCGCCATTGCATTTCGATAGCGCCATCGCCGCGCTCGATGCCGCCTACGAGCGCGGCGAAACCGATGAATTCGTTAAGCCCATCGTGATCGGCGACGGCGCGAAATTCGCCGATGGCGATGCGGTGGTGTTCATGAATTTTCGCGCCGATCGCGCGCGCGAGATCACCAGTTGTTTCGTGTTGCCCGAATTCAATGGCTTCGAGAAACCGCGCAAGATCGCACTGTCGCATTTCGTTTGCCTGAGCGAGTACGACGCCAAGCTGCCGGCCGAGGTCGCCTTCGCCTCGGAGGATCTGCACAACACGCTGTCGGAAGTGTTGGCCGCGAACGGACTGACGCAACTGCGTATCGCTGAAACCGAGAAATACGCGCACGTGACTTTCTTCCTCAGTGGCGGCCGGGAAGCGCCCGAGCCGGGCGAGGATCGGGTATTGATCCCTTCGCCGAAGGTCGCCACCTACGATCTGCAACCGGAAATGAGCTGCCCGGAACTGACCGAGAAACTTTGCGCCGACATCCGCGCCAAGCGCCATGACGTGATCATCTGCAACATCGCCAATCCCGACATGGTCGGACACACCGGCATGCTGTCCGCCGCGATCCAGGCGGCCGAGGCGGTGGACGTGGCGTTGGGTGAAATTTTCGCGGCGCTGCAAAGCGTCGGTGGCGAGATGATCGTCACCGCCGACCACGGCAATCTGGAATTGATGCGCGACCCAGAAACGGGTGCGCCGCATACCGCGCACACGATCGGCCCGGTGCCGCTGGTGTATGTCGGACGCCGAGCGGCGTTGCGCGATGGCGGCGCGTTGCGCGATATCGCACCGACCTTGCTGTATTTGCTCGGCTTGACGGTGCCGGCGCAGATGACCGGCCGCAGTCTGGTGGAGTTCGGCTGAGTGCGGAGACTTCTTCTCGCCATCGTCTTGCTGCTGAGCGCCGCGATCGCTTGTGCAGCGCAACCGCATGCCGCGCCGACGGCCAAGCAGGCGGCCGCGCAAAAACAGTTGGAGCAAATGCGCGCCCAGATCAAGGCGCTCGCCGAAGAGCAACGGCAACTGGAAAGCCAGCGCGGCCAGGCCACGCAATCCTTACGCGAGGCCGATGGCAAAGTGTCCGATGCGCAGCGCACGCTGCAGCAAACACAGGAACAGATCGCCGATCAGGAACAGCAGCTCGCGCATTTGCAGCAACGGCGCATGGCCGTGCAAAACGACCTTGCGCGGCGGCGCGACGAACTGGCAGCGCTGGTTCGTTCGGCCTATGCGCTGGGCCGGCACGAGCAGCTCAAGCTGTTGCTGGAGCAAGAACGAATGAGCGATCTGGCCCGCGTGCTGGCCTACCACGGTTATTTCCAGCGCGACCGGCAACGGCGCATCAGTGGATTGGACACGCAGTTGCAATCGTTGGTGGAACTTGCCGAACAGATCCAGACACAGCAGCAGGAGTTGATCGTCGCGCGCGACCGGCAGCAGAGCGAACTGGCGGCACTGGCGTCGCAGCGCAAGGAGCGCGGGAAAATCGTTTCCTCGCTCGATGAACGTTATCGCGATCGCAGCGCCCGTTTGTCGGCACTCGGACGCGATGAGAAAAACACCGTGGCTCTGCTCGAACGCTTGCGCAAACTCATGGCGCAGATGCCCAAACCATCAGTGACGCCGCGCGCGCCAGGCAAACCCGGCGATGCCGCCATTCCGATCGGCCCGCTGAATCTTCCGCTGACCGGCACCGTGCTCGCCGGCTACGGCGGTGTCATGCCCGACGGTCATCGCAGCCAGGGCCTGTTGATCGCCGGTACGCCCGGCGCACAGGTGCGCGCGGTCAGCGATGGGCGCGTGGCCTATGCCGATTGGTTGAAAGGTTATGGCTTGCTGATCATTCTCGATCACGGCAACGGTTGGATGACGCTGTATGCCTTCAACGATGCTTTGCTGAAAAACACCGGCGCCAGCGTGCGCGCGGGCGAGCCCATATCCACCGTGGGCAGTTCCGGCGGGCAGGGCCGCTCGGCCTTGTATTTCGAGTTGCGCCACAACGGCCAGCCGCGCGATCCGAGCACTTGGTTGAAAAAATAAAAAAGCCCCGATCTACCGGAGCCGCTCGTTTTTATCCTGGGAGCGACCGCCCCAACGCCAGCGCGGAGGCTCGCCCTTGACCCAGCACACCGCGACGAGCGCCGTGGTCAATATCGCGGCAATGGCAACGAAGCCGACCGTATGAGCCGCAGGAGAAACCGCATGCGCAGCGAACGCCATGCAGGCGACATAGACAAAAAGCGTGGCCCATCCCTGCCATGCGGATGGAATGCCCCAGCCCCATCCATAGCGCTTGGCGGGAAACCAATACTTCTTTGCGTTCTCCATAACGCCGTCTCCATAAAAAACAATGACGCCAAAAACAATGGCGCCCGATCAGCGCGTTGGCTTGGCCGGCATCGGAAACGCAGTGATCACATTCTCGCCGGTAGCGGCGTCGCGGATCGTGGTCTGGCCTTTGCGATCGACTTCCTCGATGCGCACGATGCTCTGCATCGGCAGGTGCAAGGTCTTGGTATGCGCGAACTCGTCGCGCAGGCGCTCTTCGGCCGGGTCCACGACCAAACCTTCGTTGTGGTCGAACACCAGTCCGCTGATTTCGGTGAAACCCCACAGCGCACCGGAGTTCACCTCACGGGCGTACAGCTCGTAGATTTTCCCGGCGTTGAAAAACGTGATTTTGTAGAGAGTCTTGTTGGCCATGGGGCGATTATAGGTATTGGTTCAACGATGGCGAGCGCGGTGTCTGACTCCGGGGCGGAACATCAGCGCCATCAACACGCCGACGGCAAAACCGGTGACGTGTGCCCACCAGGCCACCGCGCCGAACGAGGGGCCGACGTAGGTGAAGATCAATTGCAGCAACGCCCACAGGCCGATCAGCAAAGCGGCCGGCGCGCGGATGAATTCGAGCCACAGTCCCAACGGCACCACCACGCCCAGGCGCGCGTTGGGAAACAGCACCAGGTAAGCGCCGACCAGGGCCGAAATTCCGCCGCTGGCGCCGACGATGATTCGTCCCGGCGCACCCATCAACAAGGCCGCCGCCAGATTGGCCAGCGCGCCGCCGATCAGGAACAGGGCCAGCAGGCGCCAAGCGCCGACCGCGCGCTCGGTGGGCACGCCGAAGATCAACAGGAACAAGCCATTGCCGATCAGATGCCAAAGGCTGGCATGGATGAACAGAGCTGTGACCAAAGTCAGCAAACGGCCATCCTGCCAGAGCAGACGCCATTCGGAAGGACTACCCGACAAGGTGCCCCATTGCAGCAATGCCGCCTTGCGAACCGGATCGTCCCCGATCGCACCCAGCCAGAGGAAAGCCAGCGTCGCCAGGATCGCCAGCAACGCGGCGGCCCAGCGATGATGCGTGCGTTTTCTCGAGGGCAGGGAGACGAAGACCATCGAGCAGCCTAGGGCCGGGGCAGCAGGTAACGGCGGCCATGGATATTGAGCACAACGCCATCACGCCGGATTTCCTCGACAACGCTGCCGGTGGCCATCGAACCCTCGGTGACACGCTTGCCGTCGATGATCGCAAAACGTTTGCTGGGCTCGCTCGCCCATACATGCATGCTCAATTTGTAAGGAGGCAACTCCGAACGCTCCTTGGGGCCGAGCATGGCGAGGCTGGGCAGATCGTTGTCCGTCGTTTGTCTGGACGGTGTTGCATCGGTAGTGCGGGCAACGGTGGGAGTGGCGGTTTTGGGCGCGCTTTCCGAGGGCATCGGCGGCGAAGGCGGTGTTGACCGCGGCGCGGGCAATGCCTGCGCAGGAACTGGCGCCACGGGGGGGGGCGATGACGGGGCCGGAGTCATGGTTGTGGTCGCCGCCGGCCCCGGCATGCGAGCCGGTGCCGGGGCCGTTGCCGAAGCTTTTGCTGGAGCCGGTGTCGCAGTCGTGGCGTATGCCGAAGCCGGCGTTGTTGGCGCACGCACTGCGGCAGGAGTTGAAGCCGGCGCCATCGTTGGAGTGTGTGCCGTCATTGGAGTTGGTGCCGAAGTTGTGCCTGGAACCGAGGCCGAAGATGCGGCCGAAGTTGCTGTCTGTGTCGGTACGGATGTCATCGGCGCGGGTGCGGGCGGCGATCCGGGCGACGCAGTGGATGGCATGGATGTCGTCGAAGACGACCCGGACGAAGCCGCTGGGTTGGGCATCGTGGTTTCCAATTGGCGCGGGAAAAGCGAGGCCAAAGCATTGGGCGTGGAACCCGCGGCGTTCGCCACCATCGCGGTAGCGCCTTCCGTCTGGGCCGGCCGCGATTCCGGGACGTACTGCACGGCCGTATGGTCCATGCCGGTCATATCCGCCGGAACGTCTTTCATCGCCGGTGCGGGCGATGGGCTTTTTGCCGGGACTTCGGCGATACTGACGTGTTTTTCGATCGGCGTCTGCGCTGGCGGCGGCGCCTTGTGCGTGTATCGGTACCAGCCTGTTATCGAGGCCGCGACCAGCAGCAACGTCAACAGCCAGGGCCAGGCTTGTTGCGGGCGGGCGGAACGGTACGAGCCACCCGACGTCGGCATGGCGGCAAACAACTCGGGCGATTGCCCGCGGCGGCGTTCTGCTTCGGATTTGCGCAGTGCCTCCAGAATCAACGACATCTCAAAATACTCCTTTCAAATCCAGATCCAGCGCCAGCCACAGCCACAACATCAACGCGCCCAGCGCAATCAACACCCAACCCAGCACAAGCCGGTCGTGGCGGCGGCGGTCGTCGCCCGGCAGCACTTCGCTGGCGGCCAGGTTCACCAGCGCGGCGTCGATGCTGGTCTTGCCATGCACATAGCCGGCAAGCAGCGCGCGTTCGCCGATGACGTTCAACAAACGCGGCACGCCGCCGGAAAGCGCATGCAAACGATTCACCGCGGCATTATCGAACGGAAACCGGCTGCCGCCGGCAATGTTGATCCGGTGGCGCAGATAGGCATCGGTTTCGGCCAGTTGCAACGGCGTGAGGTGATAGCGCGCGGTGATGCGCTGCGCCAGTTGCCGCAACGCCGGACGGGTCAATGTCTCGCGCAGTTCCGGCTGGCCCAGCAGCACGATCTGCAACAGCTTCTGCGTGGCCGTTTCCAGGTTGGTCAGCAGTCGTACTTGTTCCAGCGCCTCGCGCGACAACTCTTGCGCCTCGTCGATGATCAACACCACGCGAAGGCCTTGTGCATAGGCCTGCAACAGGTATTTGTTGAGTGCATCGATCTGTGTTTTCAGACTGCGCCGCTTGCCGGGCAGGACGATGTGCAATTCCTCGCAGACCGTGGTCAGCAGTTCCAGCGGAGTTTGCTTGGGGTTGAGCACCAGCGCGACCTGCACTTTTTCCGGCAGTTGCTCGAGCAACAGACGGCATAGCGTTGTCTTGCCGGTGCCGACTTCGCCGGTGAGCTGCACGAACCCTCCGCCACCACCTTGGCCGATGCCATAGAGCAAGTGCGCCAGACCGTCCCGATGGCGCTCGCTGAGAAACACGAAACGCGGGTCGGGCGTGATGGCGAACGGCGGCTCGGCGAGGCCGTAATGGCTCAAATACATCGGCTAAGAGTAGGGCAATCAGGGAATGTGCCCAACTCGGGTCGGAAAAAATGGGTAAATCGCGAACGAGCGTGAAGCGGATAACGAAAATGTGCTCGATGCTGAATAGTGCTTGCCTTCCTTTGACATTTTCTTTACAAAGGCCGATGGCGGGCTAGCAGGGGTAGTGCGGCCTGGTTAATCACAAAAAGGGAGATTCAACGATGACGCTTCGCCGCACCCAGATCAGTCTGGCCATCCGCAGCACGCTGATGCTTGCCATGCTGCCGCTCGCCGTTCAGGCGCAGACCACAAGCACCACCACGCCGCCCACGGGCACCCAGGCCACGACGCTCGAACGCGTCGAGGTCACTGGTTCGCGCATCAAACAGACTGACAAGGTCACCCAGGCGCCGGTCGCGATCATCAGCCGTGAACAGATCGACAAGTCGGGCGTGACCTCGGTTGGCGATTTGCTGCAGCAGCTCACCTCCGGCGGCAAGGCGCTGAACGCCAAGTTCAACTCCAGCGGCAACTTCGGTTTTCCGGCCGATGGCGGCGGCATCGGTGCCGGTTCGTCCCAGGTCGATCTGCGCAATCTCGAATCCAAGCGCGTCCTGGTGCTGGTCGATGGTATCCGCTGGGTCAATGAGTCCTCGGCCTCCGGCGTCAGCGGCAGCGCCGACCTCAACACCATTCCGCTGTCCATCATCGATCGCATCGAAGTGCTCGAAGACGGCGCCTCGGCCATCTACGGTTCCGACGCGATCGCCGGTGTGGTCAACATCATCACCCGCAAGAATTTCGACGGTGTCGCCGTGCACACCTACTACGGCGCTTATGATCGTGGCGACGGCGAAACCACCGACAGCAACATCACCCTGGGTGGCGGCAACGATCGCCTGAACGCCATTTTCTCGGCTAGCTACTACGACCAGCAGCGCGTCAGCGCGGCCGATCGTGCACTGTCGCGCTTCCCCGAGCCGGGCGCCGGCTTGCGCGCGGGCAGCTCCGGCACGCCGCAAGGCCGCTTCATCTTCTGCGATCCATCTATCGCCGCCGGCAACACGGGCTTTTGCGATCCGGGCGAGGAGTTCTGGTACGACGTGACCCTGGATACCGGCACGACCAATCCGGTCTGGAATCCGGCCAATCCGAACAACCCCGGCAGTACTTATCACGGCTTCAGTGGCGCTGATCGCTTCAATTTCGCGCCGTTCAACCTGGTGCTGACACCGTCCACGCGCAAGAGTTTGTTCACCAGCATCAACTACGATGTCACCGACAACACTCATCTGCACCTCAAGGCGCTGTACAACAACCGCAAGTCGGCCAACCAGGCCGCGCCCGAGCCGATCTTCGTCGGTCCCGGCGCCGGCACCGGCGGCATCGCCGACACGATCAACATTTCCAAGGACAACCCGTTCAATCCGTTCGGCATCGACCTGATCGGCATCGGCCAGCCTGGCGGCAACTTCGATTTCATCGGCCGCCGTCCGCTCGAGGCCGGTCCGCGCATCTTCCGCCAGGAAGTGGACACCTATTACATCAATGTCGGTTTCGACGGCACCTTCGATCTCGCCGGACGCAGCTATGGCTGGGATGTCAATGCCATGCACTCGGAAAACACGGCCGATCAAGTCTTCACCAACGGCTTCAATGTTTCCCACCTCAAGAGCGCGCTGGGCGATCCGGCCATCTGCGCATTGATCGCCGGCTGCACCCCGCTGGATATCTTCGGCGGCCAGGGCCGTCCGATGACCGAAGAGCAGCTCAAGTGGATCCGCGCGACCACGCTGGACTCGAGCAAGCAGACGCTGGATCTGTTCTCGGCCAACATCAATGGCGATCTGTTCAGCATCGGCGATCGCACTGCCGGTTTCGCCGCGGGTGTCGAGCATCGCAAGTACAAGGGCTCGTTCAATCCCGATCCGCTGCGCCAGACCGGCGAGTCGCAAGATTCCTTCGCCGCGGCGGTTTCGGCCGACTATGACGTCGACGAAGCCTATGCCGAAGCGAGCCTGCCGTTCACCGACACCTTCACCACCAGCATCGCTCTGCGTTATTCCGACTACAGCACGTTCGGCAGCACCAACACCGGCAAGATCGGTTTCCGTTGGCAGCCGATCGCAGATCTCGTCCTGCGCGGTACCTATTCCGAGGGCTTCCGTGCTCCGAACCTGGGCGAGTTGTTCGGTCTGACCCAGTTCGGCGCCACGTTGGTTGACCCTTGCGGTCCAACCGGCCAAGTGGTGGTCAGCGACGCCGATGGCCCCAATACCACGCCGCTGGAAACCAGTTGCCGTGCCTTGGGTGTGCCCAGCGGCTTCGAGCAGAACAACACGCAGATCACCACCTTCACCGGCGGCAATCCCAGGCTGAAGCCGGAAGACTCCAAGAGCTACACCTTTGGCGCGGTATACAGCCCGAGTTGGGCTGAGAACCTGGCCTGGTCGCAGCGTCTGGACTTCGAGCTGGGTTACTACCACCACAAGATCTCCAACGCCATCCAGGCGCCGGACTTGCAGGCGCTGCTCAATGGTTGCGTCAACGGCACCGTCACCGGCCTTGCCTGCTCGGGCTTCACCCGTTCGCAAAGCGGCAACCTGAATCCGCCGACCGATTTCCTGGCCAACCTCGGCGAGATCAAGACCAGTGGTATCGACTTCAAGTCCAACTGGGCCAGCCCGGACTTCAGTTGGGGCAAGCTGACCGCCGCGCTGCAAGTGACCCATGTGATCAACTACAACGCGGTCGATGCCGATGGCAACGTCTCCCAGCGCAAGGTGGGTGTCGAAGTCAGCGACAGCGCTATTCCCGACTACCAGACCAACCTGCAGTTGGGTTGGAACAAGGGTGATTGGGATGTGGCATGGAACGTTCGCTACATCAGCTCGGTCGATGAGTCTTGCGGCAACGCGGTCGTGGTCAACGTGCCCGGCTGCCCGACCGGCAACGATATCCACTCGCTGGGCGCGACCACCTATCACGACATCCAGGTCGGCTGGAACAAGCCCTTCTCGGTGGAAGGACTGCGCTTGGCCTTGGGCGCCAACAATATCTTCGACAAAGAGCCGCCGCCCTGCCTGACCTGCTCGCTCAATGGTTATGACGCGGGCACGTACGATATTCCCGGTGGCCAGTTCTGGTACGTGAGTATCGATTACAAGTTCTGATTTAAAGCAAAGCGTTTCAAAGCAAAACGTTTCAAAGCGTCTCTACGAAAAAATGCGGCCGGCGAGAAATCGCCGGCCGTTTTTTTTGTGCTGTCTTTGTCGTCAGATGCGTTGTTGACTCTAGGCCTTATGCAGCCGATGGAATTTGTCTGGATTTTGCGGGACGGGGAAATTCCAGTTCCGCCGCCACCGCCAGATGATCGGAACCGGCTGCGGGCAAGGCACGATAATCGGTGACAGTGAAGCCAGTCGTCAGGATATGGTCGAGAGACCGCTCCGGTGCCCAACTGGGGAAGCTCGGATTGCTTGATACCGGCGGCGTCAGCGCAGTGCGCCGATACAGGATCCGCATTTCCTCGGACCTGGCATCGCAATTGAAATCGCCCATCAGCACTAGGCGTTTTTCTGTGGCGAGCAGTTCCGCCAGGAAGGCCAGTTGCAATTGACGCGAGCGCGCGCCGAGCGAGAGATGGGTGACAGCGAGTAGCCACGAAGCATCGCCGCTGCCAAACCGCGACAGCAGCACACCGCGCCCGGGTACCCGGCCGGGTAGCGCGTAGTCGAGCAATTCGGTCGGTTCCAGGCGGCTGAGCAAAGCATTGCCGCTGCCGGCGATGCGTGCGATCCGCCGGTTCGACTGGTGGCTGACATATGGAAATCGCCCCTGCTCGGCCAGGTAGTCGCTCTGGTTATCGAATCCCGAGCGCCAACTGCCCGGGTCGCTTTCCTGCAGGCCGACGATGTCGAACGGCGCGAACAATTGCGCCAGGCTGTCGAGATTGGCACCCTTGCCGTTGGGCAGCACATGCGACCAGCTGCGCATGATGTAGTCACGATAGGCGCGCGTGCTGGAACCTGCCTGGATATTGCAGCTGAGCAGATGCAGCTTGCGAACGGAAGTGGACATGGAAACATCCTCGCGCGCGGACCCGAAGCTGGCAAGCGCGTGGCTGAATGGGAAGGAAGGCAGGGCTTTAGCTTTTCGTCGATCTTGCGAGACCTGAAAACGTATGGCCGACGCCTATGCAATGCGGATGCGGGACGTACAAGGCAATCGCGAGCGAGAAGGTGGAAACGCAGACAAAAAAGAAAAGGGCCGCATGGCGGCCCTTTTCTTCATATCGATGAATCGCGCCAGGCAGTGCCGATCAGGGTTTCTTGGCTGTCGCCGCCGTGGCGGCACGTTCGCGGGCGATGAGATAGCCGACCGTCGCGAGCATGCCATCGAAACCGCGATCATTGGTCACGTTGACCCGGTACTTGCCGTTGACGATGATCGTCGGAGTGGCGTTGACGCCGGTGCGCAAGGCGAACTGCTTGGCGCGATTGAGCTTGGCGGTGACACCGAAGCTTTGCGAGGTCGCCAGGAACTTCGCGCGGTCCACGCCGAACTTGCTGTACATGTCGGCGATCTCTTCGGGCGTGCCGGTGGTGACCATCTTGTCCACGAACACGCCCTTGAACACCGCGTCATGGGTTTTGGCTTGCACGCCGAGAATCTCGGCCGCGAAGTAGGCACGGGCGAAATCATCCCACGAGCCGCCAAACACGCCAGGCACGTATTCCCAGCGCACATCCGCGGGCAGGCTCTTTTTCCAGTTGTTCACATACGGCTGGAACTGCGCGCAATGAATGCAGCGGTAGCTGAATACTTCGGCCACCTCGATCTTGCCTTGCCCGTAGGTCGGTTGCGGCGTGGGCAGAACTTCGTAATCCACGCCTTGGCGCGGCGCCGGAGCGGATGCTGGCACGGGCCCGGCCTGGGGCGTCGCCGTGGCCGGGGCCGCGGGTTGAGCGCAGGCGGACAATGAAAACAGGAACAGCAAGGGGGCCAGCAAGCGGCGATACATGATCATTCTCCTATCGGATGAAAAGTGGCGACGACAACATGCCGCAGGCAGGCTGAATCGTTGCTTTCAGGTCGCTGCGAATGCCGGGAACTCTTACGGTGCCTTGCTTGGCGCCGCGTCGTTGGCGTTGTGCAGGCCTTGCAGAAAAGTGGCGACGCCCTGGATTTCCTCATCGCTCAAATGGCTTGCCACGCTGAGCATGACCGGATTGGCGTTCTCGCCTTTGCCCCAGGTGCCGCCGCTGCGGAAGAACTGCAACTGGGTGGCAATGTAGCTGGCGTGCTGGCCGGCGATGGCCGGATACGGCGAGCCCGGATTGCCACGTCCGGTCGGGCCATGGCAGCCCATGCATGCGGGTATGCCGGTGACGTGATTGCCAGCCTGGAAGATGCGCTCGCCGACTTCGTAGTATTTGCGGCCCTGGTTCGGTCCGGAAGCGATCGGAGTGTCGTCGGCCACGCCCGGGACGATTTTCTGCGTGGCGAAATAGGCGCCGAGATCGCGCATGTCCTGCTCGCTCAAGGGACCGGCCATGCCCAGCATGATCGGGTTGTCGCGCTCGCCGCTCTTGAACATCTTCAACTGGCGCCAGATGTAGGCCTCATGCTGGCCGGCGAGTTTCGGGAACTGGTCGGTGGCCGAGTTGCCGTCCATGCCGTGGCAGGCGCTGCAGACAGCGGCTTTTTCCTGCCCGGCCTTGGCGTCGCCGAAGCTTGCCGGCTTGGCATCGGCCAGCGCGGTCACCGGGGCCGGAGCGGGGTCGGGCGTGGGCTGCACAGTGGCGGCCTGTTGGGCGAGAGCGGACGTCACCACGAGAGCGGCAATCACGCCGAGGGTAGGCAAAAACTTCATGGACAAAGCTCCGGAAAGCGCAATTGCAGATGAGTCAGGGCGCGCGCAGCGCGACAGATAGCGGCGAATTATCCCAGTCGCGGCCCGGAGCGGTCAATTGAAGACATCTTCGACGAAAGCGACGCAAGTCGCGTTTGGCCAAAGACATTCCGACGACCGGCCCGGCCGGCGGCTCGCGTACCATACCGGCATGTCCAATCTCCTTGCCAATGCCAGCTACCGGCTGGCCGCCCACCTGCCGCGCCAGTTGCCGCCCGATACCGGGCGCGAAGTCGCGTTCGCAGGCCGCTCCAATGCCGGCAAATCCAGCGCGCTCAATGCCTTGTGCAATCAAAATCGCCTGGCCAAAACTTCCAAGACGCCGGGCCGCACCCAGCAACTGGTTTTTTTCGAAGTGACCGACGATCGTTACCTAGTCGATCTGCCCGGCTACGGCTACGCCAAGGTGCCGATGGACCTGAAGGCGCATTGGCAGGAATTCATCAATCGCTATTTCCAGACGCGCCAGGCCTTGGCCGGGTTGGTAGTGGTGATGGACATCCGCCATCCGCTGCGCGAGTTCGATCTGAAGATGCTCGGCTACGCGCAATCGCGTGGATTGCCCGCACATTGTCTGTTGACCAAGGCCGACAAGCTCGGCCGCGGCCAGCAAGGCAATACCCTGCAGGCGGTGCGCAAGCAACTGGGCGATATCGCCAGCGTGCAATTGTTCTCCAGCGAATCGCGGCTCGGCATCGATGAAGCCCGCGCGGTGGTCACCGGCTGGTTGCAGTTGCAAGGCGGTGCATCGCGGGTGAAGGCCGAGGAAAGCGAAGCGAAAAATTCGTAGGTTGGGTTTCAACTCACCTCCGTGGTGGGCGTAGGGTGGGCGTAGGGTGGGCTTAAGCCCACCACCACGCCATTTTGTTATTTGCGATGGTGGGCTAAAGCCCACCCTACGATTCGTCGTCGAGGCGCGGATCGAGACTGGCGCGCAGCGCATCGACCGCGGCATTGATCAACACGATCGCCGCGCCGATCACCAGCACCACGCCCAGCACCAGCGTGTAGTCGCGATTGAGTGCGCCCTGCACGAAATAACGGCCGACGCCGGGAATGCCGAACACTTGTTCGACCACCGCCGAGCCACTGACCACATTGATCAGCGCCGGCGATAGCCAGGCGATCACCGGCAGCAATCCCGGCTTGAGCGCATGCACGAACAGCAAGCGTGTTTCCGAGAAGCCGCGCCCGCGCGCGGCGCGCAAATAGTCGGCTTCGAGAATTTCCAGCAGGCTGGCGCGGGTCAGTCGCGCGCAGTAGGCCAGGTTGGGCAAGGTCAGCGCGATCACCGGCAACACCGCGCTTTGCCAGCCGCCATCCCAGCCGCCGGCAGGCAGCCATCGTAAGGTCACTGCGAACAGCAGGATCAATAGTGGTGCGACCACGAATTTCGGCATCGCCAGGCCCAGGCTTGCGATGAACATCAGGCCACGATCGAGCCATCGGCCGGTGCGCAACGCGGCGATGACGCCCAGCGGCACGCCCAGTCCCAACGCGAGCAACAACGCCGCGCTGCCATTGATCAAGGACACCGGCAGGCTGGCGGCGAGCAGTTCGTTGACCGTGTAGTCGGGATATTGGAACGAGGGTCCAAGATCGCCGCGCAACACATCGCCGAGCCAATGGCCGTATTGCTCGATCAGCGGCTGGTCGAGCCGGTATTGCGCATCGAGCGCGACCTGCACTTCCGGTGGCGCGGATTTTTCCGCATCGAACGGCCCGCCCGGCGCGGCGCGCAGCAGGAAAAAACACAAGGTCGCCAACAGCCACAAAGTGATGGCCGCTTCGAGGATGCGAAAGAGCCAGCGTTTCATGGTCGGGGACTCTGGTTCTTTCCGTTCGAGATGGATCTATCCAACCACGAATGGAACAACCGCGAATGGAAATTGCCGAAGCAGTTCGATGGATTATCGAGGCCCTTCGACAAGCTCAGGACGAACGGATGAGGCGAACCAAGGCTTTGCATTGACGATGCATGGCTGAAACAGCATGCATATCCGCGCTTTGCGCGAGCGTGTTTCCATGCAGGGGCTTTGGTAGCCGCGAATCGATCCGTACTCATCGGCGCACCGGCAGCAGTTTCAAGAAGCGGCTGGGATGGTGATCGAGCGCATTGGCTTCGAAGCCCTGCACTTCGGGGCGCACCAGATGTTTCGATGTGTAGAAATACACCGGCACCAGCGCGTGCTGCGCGAGCAGGCGGGCTTCGGCCTGATGCAGTTTTTGCGTGCGCGATTCGAGGCTGGTCGCGGCATCGGCGGCTTTCAGCAAGGCGTCGAAGCCGGGATCGCTCACGCCGCTCCAATTGGTCAGGCTGCCCGATTCGAAATTGGCCAGGAAATTGCGCGCATCGTTGACGTCGGCGATCCAGCCGCCGCGAAATGCCTGGGTGATCACCCGCTGCTTGCGATTGCCGACGAATACTTTCCATTCCTCATTACGCAAAGTGACATGCGCGCCCAGCACTTCGCGCCACATCGCGGCGATGGCCAGGTTCAGGCGCCGGTGCGGCGTGGACGTGTTGTAGCGCAGTTCGATCTGCAGCGGTTTGTTCGCGGTATAACCGGCGGCGCGATAGCGCTGGCGCGCGAGTGTTTCGCGCTGCGTCTGCGAAAATTTCGACCAGGGCAAACTCGCCGGTGTGTAATCGGCGACGGTCGGCGGCACCACGCCGTAAGCGGGTATCTCGCCCAGGCCGGTGATGTAGGCGGTGAGCTTGTCGCGATCGATCGCCAGCGATAACGCCTCGCGCAAGGCGGTGTTCGCCCGCAGCGGTGCACGGGTCAGGTTCAGCCCGATCCACATCGAACCCAGGTACGGGCTGATCCGCAGTTGCGTGCCGAAGCGTTTGCGCAATTGCGCCAAGGGCTGCGGCGGTACCGTTTCAGTGATGTGCAGGCCGCCGGCCTGGTAGCGCTGCAATTCGCTGGCGGCGTCTTCCGTGACCTGGAAGCGAACGCGTGCGATGGCTGGCGGTTCGCGAAAATATGGATTCGATTCCAGCGTCAGGTGCGCTTGCGGTGTCCATTCGATCAAACGGTAAGCGCCGTTGCTCACCCAATGTTCGGGACGCACATGCTGGGCGCCGAATTTTCCCAGGGTCGGCAAGTACAACGGGTACGCCACCGGCAACAGCAGCAATTGCGGCAAGGCCGCGCTGCGGGTCAGATGGAATACCACCGTGTCGGCATCGGGCGCGGATACGCCCAGTTGGTCCGGCGCGCGTTGCCCGTGTTGCACTGCACTGGCGTTTTCGAGTGCGTCGAAATGCACTGCGAGCGGCGCGGCGGTCATGGGCGCGAACGCGCGCCGGAAGCTGGCGACGATTTGTTGTGCGTCAAGCGTCTGGCCATTGCTCCAGCGCAGACCGGCGCGCAGATGGAACGTCCAGACGCGGCCATCGGCCGACACTTCCCAGCGCTCGGCCATGCCCGGAATCACCCGGCCTTGCGCGTCCTCGGTCACCAGGCCTTCGTACAGATCGCGCAGAATGTTGCCGCAGGCGACCTCCGGGCAGCGATGCGCATCGAGTGTCGAAGGTTCCGGGCCGTTGCCGCGTTCGAGCGTTTGCGCGGTGGCCGCACCCGCGAGCGACAGCATCAGCAAGATGCCGAAGATCGTGTTTACCGGCACAGCGTCAGCCAATCGTTAACCATGACTTGCGATTGTAGGGGCTTGCCCCCAGATTGCGGGAATCCCCTTTCGGAATTGCCTCGTGTCCAGTCCCAGCAAGGTCAACGATTCACCGATCACCGACCGCCGCGAGCTAGTGCAATACCATGCCAGCGGCAGTCGTGCGCCTGAGCAATGGCGGATCGGTACCGAGCACGAGAAATTCGGGTTCCGCATCGACGACCTGCGCCCACCGACTTACGAAGGCGAACGCGGCATCGAGGCCATGCTGCGCGGCTTGACCCGCTTCGGCTGGCAGCCGGTCGAGGAGAACGGCAAGGTCATTGCGTTGGTTCGCGATGGCGGTTCGGTCACGCTCGAACCGGCCGGCCAGTTGGAATTGTCCGGCGCGATGCTGGAGAACATCCACGAAACCTGCAGCGAAACCCAATCGCATCTGCGCGAGGTGAAGACCGTCGCGCATGAACTCGGCCTGGGTTTTCTCGGCATGGGTTTCCAGCCCAAGTGGAAACGCGAGGACATGCCGTGGATGCCCAAGGGCCGCTACAAGATCATGCGCGACTACATGCCCAAGGTCGGCCAACTCGGCCTGGACATGATGACCCGCACCTGCACCGTGCAGGTCAATCTCGATTACTCCAGCGAAGCGGACATGGTGAAGAAGTTCCGCGTCTCGCTGGCCTTGCAGCCGATCGCCACGGCGCTGTTCGCCGATTCGCCGTTCACCGAAGGCAAGCCCAACGGTTACCTGAGCTATCGCTCGCACATTTGGACCGACACCGATCCTGATCGCACTGGCATGCTCGATTTCGTGTTCGAGGACGGTTTCGGTTTCGAGCGTTATGTCGATTACCTGCTCGATGTGCCGATGTATTTTTCCTATCGCCACGGCCAGTACATCGACTGCTCGGGTTTGAGCTTCCGCGATTTCATGGCCGGCAAGCTTTCCGCGTTGCCCGGCACATTGCCGACGATGGCCGATTGGGCCGATCACATGACCACGGCGTTTCCGGAAGTGCGCCTGAAGAAATACCTGGAAATGCGCGGCGCCGATGGCGGCCCGTGGAATCGCCTGTGCGCCTTGCCGGCGTTCTGGGTCGGGCTGCTTTACGACAGCCAGGCGCTCGATGCCGCTTGGGATCTGGTGAAGGATTTCACCCGCGCCGAACGCCATGCCTTGCGTGACGGCGTACCCAAGCATGCTTTGAAGCTGCCATTCCGCCAGCACACCGTGCGCGAACTGGCGCTGGAAGCACTGAAGATTTCCGGCCAGGGTCTGGCGCGGCGCAATCGCCTCAACGGCACAGGCGCGAGCGAGGCGGTGTTTCTCGAACCCTTGATCGAATTCGCGCAGGCCAACCAGACCGCGGCCGAACGCAAGCTCGAGCTGTTCCATGGCCCTTGGCAGGGCTCGGTCGATCCGGTGTTCGCCGAGTTCGCCTACTGAGCGGCGCAATGCACCGGCTTCTGCTGCCGGTGCATCCGATCAAGCCGCCGATCAAGCCGCAGTGATATCGCGCAATTGCCAGTGATGGCCAGCGAGCAGACGCAATCGATGCTTGAACACCGCGCCCGAGAGATCGGTCACCACGACCAGGTCGATCGCCAGATCGTGCGGCTGACCGATCACCGTCGCCTGCGGATCGATCGCACCCAAACTGGAATCGACTGCATCGGGATCTTCCTGCCGGTTGCGCCAACGCTCGAACAAGACCGTCGTGCGTAGCGCCTGTTGCAACTCCTCGGCAAAACCTTCGGCGCTGTGGCTGCGGAAAGCCAAGGCGATATCGTTGCCACGGGCAAGCGTGGGCTCGGGCAGGCGCAGGTAGTAGCGAGTGGAAATGTCCGGCTCCTTGGCGGGGGCTGAGGGCAATGTATAGCGGTATGAGCGAAAGAAAAAGGCGACGGCAGTGCCGTCGCCTCCGGTTTGCGTCGCCTCTGGTTTGCTAATCGTACTGGGGTCAGGGCTGATAGGCGCGCGGCAATGCGCCGGCCGCCGGCAGATAACGGTCGCGCAGTTCAGTCTGGCGCGAGCGCATCGGCAAGGCCTTGCCGCTCATCCAGACTTGCTCGGCCAGCGTGGTCACCTCCAGCGGATCGCCATCCCAGAGCACCAGATCGGCGATCAGGCCGGCTTCGATGCGGCCGACTTTATCGCCCACGCCGAGGGCTTGCGCCGGTATCCGGGTGATGCCGGCCAGGCCCGCTTCCCAGGGCAGGCCGTTGGCGACGGCATTGCCGGCGGTCTGGCGGATCTTGCGCGCGCTTTGCGAGGCGTCCTCGGAACGGTAGAAGGCGACGTTGACGCCGGCTTTCTGCAACAACGCGGCATTGTCCAGGCGCGCGCCGAGCTGGTCGAAACTCGCCGGGAGATTTTGCAGCGCGTCCACGAATACCGTGACGTTGGCGGCCTTGAGTTCGCGTGCGAGCTGCCAGGCTTCGGCGCCGCCGACGATCACCAGGCGCAGGCCGTTCTTGCGGCTGAAGGCGAGCATCTGGCGGATGTCGGCCGCGCGATCGACGCCGACGACCACCTGGCCGCCGATCGGATTCGCCGACAGGAATTTCGCCAATACTTCACGGCCGGCCGGCGTCAGCAATGCGTAGGGCGAGCTGTATGGCGTGAGCCCGCGTGCTTCGCGGATGGCCTGGTCGAGCAGCATGTATTGTCCGGCGCGCGAACTGCCGCTGAGCGAATCGACACTGGAGCCGATGTTGATATACAGCAGGCGTTGTCCGATCGGTTGCGCATCGGCAGCGCCATCGAGGCGGACCACGCCGCCTTGTCCTGCGAGGATGCTGCCGCCGGGGCCGCTGTTGGCGGTGAGCGCGGTGAAGGTCAGGCCATCGAGACGGGCCACCGGAATGAGAATCGAGTTCGGGTTGTAGGCCAGGGTGACATCGAACTCCGGCCGCATCTGCGGCGAATGACCGCTGCTTCCGTCGAAGGTCAGAGCGCTATCGACTGTGCTCGACTCGGCCGAGACTTCTTCAAGACCGATGTCGCTCAGGCCGCCGAACAGGCCCGGCGTCAGTGGTTTGCCTTGCGCTTCGATGACCGGCACGCCCGCCGGCGCGGACAGGTTCGGCCCGACCGCGCGGATGATGCCGCCTTGCACCAGCACGTCGGCATTTTTCAACGTGCCTTGGGCGCTGGCGGTGTGCACGGTGGCGTGGCGGATCAACACGTTCTGTGCCGAAGCGCTGCCGGCGATCAGCAGCAATGCGAAGAACACGGCCTTCATGGCGCGACCTCCTGGCCGAGCAGGAAGTCCGATTTGGGCCGCCTGGATTTGTCGTTGCGATCGAACAGCAGCGCGCCATCGACGAAGACTTTTTCCGCATGCGCGTACACGCTGAACGGCGTGCCGTTCCACAGCACGACGTCGGCCATCTTGCCTGCGGCCAGCGTGCCGGTTTGTTTGTCGATGCCCAGCGCATGCGCCGGATTGGCAGTCAGCCAGCGGATCGCGCGTTCGGGCGGAATGTCGATGCCGACATGACGCGCATGAGCCATGACTTTCGCCGCTTCCTGGTTCAATCGCTGGATGCCTTCGGGCGAATCCGAATGCACGATCGCGCAACCGTTGGCGGGGCGATCGACCAGGGCGATGTTTTCCTCGATGCCGTCCAGCGATTCCATCTTGAAACCCCACCAGTCGGCCCAGAGCGCGCCGCAGACGCGTTCGGCGGCCAGCCGGTCGGCGAGTTTGTAGGCCTCGACGCCGTGGTGGAAGGCGGCGATGTGGAAGCCGAATTCCTTGGACAAATCGAGCATGATCGCCATCTCGTCGGCGCGATAGCAGTGGATGTGCACCAGGATCTCGCCTTTCATCACGCCCATCAGCGTGTCCTTGGCCAGATCGCGTTTGGGCGGCTCGTTGTCGTCTTTCTTGTCCTTGCCGCGGCGCTTACCCGAGTCGTCATCTTTCAAACTGGCGTTGTATTTGTCCCAGTCACGCATGTACGCCTGCGCATCCAGAAACGCCGCGCGATAACCGGCGACGTTGCCCATGCGCGTGGAGGGAGCGCTGCCCTTGCGGCCGTAAACGCGCTTGGGGTTCTCGCCGCAGGCCATTTTCAGGCCCCAGGGCGCGCCGGGAAATTTCATGTTCTGGTAGCTGACCGATGGCAGGTTCTTGACCGTCACGCCGCGTCCGCCGATCAGATTGCCCGAGCCGGGCAGGATCTGCAGGGAGGTGACGCCACCGGCCAGGGCGGCGGCGAAGCCCGGATCCTGCGGCCAGATCGAGTGTTCGGCCCAGACATTGGGCGTGACCGGATTGGTCAGCTCGTTGCCGTCCTCGGCCGCTCCGACGCCGGGGCTGGCGTACACACCCAGGTGCGAATGCACATCGATGATGCCGGGCGTGAGCCATTTGCCGGTGCCGTCGATCACGGTGGCATTGGCGGGAGCGTCGAGGTTTTTTCCGAGCGCGACGATTTTTCCGTCGCTCATCAGCAAGTCGGCATCGTCCAGGCGCTCGCCGCTGCCGGTGAGCAAGGTGGTGTGGCGAATCAGCACCGGGCCGGAAGCGACGGGCTGGTAGGTGCTCGGGTAGGGATCGGCCGATGGTGCGGGCGAAGCGGCGGCGGCCGAGACGGTCAAGGCCGCGCAGGCGGTGGCAACAAGAATTCGGAACATGTGGGTCTCCAAAAAAGCCCTGTCCACCCTAGCGGCTATGGCAATTTGTGCAACCGTGACTTTCGACAGGGGGTCGTTCGCCGGACGTGGCAAAATACGCGCGAACAGGAGAGAGCAATGAAAGAAAAGAACGAAATCGTCGGCAACTGGTTGCCGCGCTACACCGGCATGCCATTGGAATCCTTCGGCGAGCACATCCTGCTGACCAACTTTGGCGGCTATCTGGATACCTTTTCCCGCCTGACCGGGGCCGAGGTGGTGGGGCGCGACAAACCCATGCCCAGCGCCACCATCGATGGCATCACCATGATCAACTTCGGCATGGGCAGCCCCAATGCCGCGACCATGATGGATCTGCTCAGCGCGCTGCCGCCCAAGGCGGTGTTGTTTCTGGGCAAGTGCGGCGGACTCAAGCGCAAGAACCAGTTGGGTGATCTGATCCTGCCGATCGCTGCCATCCGCGGCGAAGGCACGTCCAACGATTACCTGCCCGCCGAAGTGCCGGCGCTGCCGGCCTTCGCGATGCAGCGCGTGATCTCGACCATGATCCGCGACCTCGGCCACGATTACTGGACCGGCACCGTGTACACCACCAACCGCCGGGTCTGGGAACACGACGAGGCGTTCAAGGACTATCTGCGCAAATTGCGCTGCATGGCCATCGACATGGAAACGGCGACCATCTTCGCGGCCGGCTTCGCCAATTCGATTCCCTCGGGCGCGCTGCTGCTGGTTTCCGATCAGCCGATGATTCCCGAAGGCGTCAAGACCGAAGCCTCGGACCGGAAGGTCACCGATAGCTTCGTCGATGCGCACATCACCATCGGTATCGAAGCGCTGCGCCTGATCCGCCGGCGCGGCAAGAGCGTCAAGCATCTTCGTTTCAACGAATAATCGCGAGCCCACCAAGCGAACGCGTCACGGCGCCCGAGGTCAGGATCATCGATCCGCGTCTCGGGTTTTTTCGAGCCTGCGCTGCGCTACCAGATGAATTGCAGATTGAGCACGTCCGGCAAGTCCTTGCCGGCGGCGAAACGGACGCTGCATTCGAGCGTTTGCTTGCTTTCCGACGGCCGGCCCGGTTCGATGACGATCGGTCCGCGCAGCGACATCGAGCCATTGCCTTCGTCCTTCATGCTGGCGGCGAGCACGGCCAAGTCCAGCGTGTAGGTCTTGTCGCCCAACTGGTTCTTGGCATAGGCCGCGCAGGCATTGGCCGCTTGCGCGCCTTTGCCGGTGCTGCCGGAGCCCGTGCCACCGCAGCCTGTCATGGCCAATAGCGCCATCGTGAGTGCGATTGTTTTCATGGCCGGACCCTCCCCTGTGATGAGGCCGATGCAGGGCCGGAATGTCGCCGCTGCATCGGGTTGCCGCGATTAGCATATTTACTCTAACCGAGTCCGTGCATTGCGTCACTCATCAATAACGCGGCACGCTCGGATCGATCCGCTCCGACCAGGCATCGATGCCGCCTTCGATGTTGTGAATATCGCGAAAACCGAGCTGGCGAAAATGCTCGGCGGCTTGCCGGCTGGAATTGCCGTGGTGGCACAAGAACGCCAGCGCGGTGTCCTTGGGCAGGGCGGCCAAGCGGTCGTGGCTGTCTTCGTCGAGCACCTGATGCGCTTGCGGAAACGGCGCCAGCGCGCGGGCCGCGGGCGGGCGGATATCGATCACGCCGATGTTGCCGGCGGCGATTCGTTGTTGCAGTTCATCGACCGACATCGATTTCACCGCCGGCGGCGCGTTCGGGTTGAGGATCGCCAGGCCCGCGCCACGCGCGTCCTCGACCCAGTCGATCTCGATGCCATTGGCGCGCGGCGCGCTGGCCAGATCCAGATGCACGCGGATGCCTTGCGCCTCGGTGACGATTTCATCGCCGCTGACGGGTTTTAGCTGGAACTGCGCGTTGAACCGCGCATCCACCGCCAGGTGCAAACCGATGCCGGCCTCGGCGTCGGCCATCGCGCGGCCGATGGCTTCGGCGGCGGCGGGCGAGATGTGCAGTGTGGGCGGAGTGCGATCGGGCGCGGGCACACCGAGCGCTTCATGCAACTGTCCGGAATTGAGCATCTGCTCGATGATGTCGCTGCCGCCGACCAATTCACCGTCGATGTACAACTGCGGAATCGTCGGCCATTGTCCGTATTGCTTGATGCCCTCGCGGATTTCCTCGTCGGCCAGCACATCGACATGGCCATAGCTGGGCAGCAGATCGTTGAGGATGCCGGAAGCCTTGGCCGAGAAACCGCAGCGCGGCGACTGCGGATCGCCCTTCATGAACAAGACGACGCGATTGGACTTCAGCGTGCGCTCGATGCGCTCGCGCAATTCGGGGGTGAGGGACATGACAGGCTCCTTGAAATATCGCCCATTCTAACGGGGCCGATGGAACCGCATGGTGAATAGCGGCTCGTTGTCGTAGGAGCTGAGGCAATCGCGACTAGGCCAAGCCTACCCCGGCAGCGGCTACCTTTTGCTCGCCTGCTTGCCGAAACAAATCTCTCGAAAGAAAACGTAAGGCTCGGCAATCGCAACACCCTGTCGCGATTGCTATCGCTCCTCGCATGCGAGTTGCGATGCCATCAACTACCGTTGTCATCAACTCCGCCGCTCTTGCGTACTGGAGATCGAGTCGCGCAGTGATTACCTCACCGCCACCGTAGAAGTGATGGCAATCGCGACCGCGCGATAGCACGCAGCATTACAGATTCTGGTAATTCGGCCCCGCGCCGCCCTCGGGCGTGACCCAGTTGATGATCTCGTACGGGTCCTTGATGTCGCAGGTCTTGCAGTGCACGCAGTTGGCGGCGTTGATCTGCAAGCGCTTGCCGGCATCGTCCTCGACGATTTCGTAAACGCTCGCCGGGCAAAAACGCGTGCAGGGATTGTCGTATTCGGCGGCGCAAGTGGTGATGCAGATGTTGGTGTCGAGCACATGCAGATGCACGGGCTGGTCTTCGTCGTGTTCGGTGGCCGCGTAATAGACGCCGGCCAGGCGATCGCGCGGCGGCAGCGTGCGTTCGACATAGTCTCGATTGGGTTTTTCCGCGACATCGAGTCTTTGCAGCGATGAATGGTCGGGCTTCACCGGCCAAGTCCACGACGACAGGCCGGCGGTGATGGTTTCCCAGCCGGAATTGAGCAGTCCGAACAAGCGGCCTTTCTTGAAGCCGGGTTTGAAGTTACGGACTTTCTTGAGCTCGCCCATCACCACCGAGCCACGCAGCTTGGCATCCCAGCCGGTCGAGGTGTCGTGTTCGGAAAGGTGCTCGGCGGCGAGCATGCCCGAGCGCAGCGCCTGGTGCACACCCTTGATCTTGGGCACGTTGACCAGGCCCGCGGTGTCGCCGATCAGCATCGCGCCGGGCATTTCCAGTTTCGGCAAGGATTGATAACCGCCGGTGACGATGGCGCGCGCGCCGGCGGAAAGGATCGTGCCGCCTTCGAGCAGTGACTTGACGCTGGGATGGTTCTTCCATTGTTGGAAGGCTTCGTAGGGCTGATATTCGGGGTCGCGATAATCCAGGCCGGAAACATAGCCGAGCGCGATGCGGTCCTTGTCCAGGTGATACAAAAAACTGCCGCCGTAGGTTTTCGAGTCCGCCGGCCAGCCCATGCTGTGCACGATCTTGCCCGGCTGCACGCGTCCGGCCGGCACCTGCCAGAGCTCCTTGATGCCGATCGAATAATTTTGCGGATCGCTATTCAAATCGAGCTGGAATTTACCGATCAACTGCTTGGTCAAATGCCCGCGCGCGCCTTCGGCGAGCACCGTGACCTTGGCCTTGATGTCGATGCCTTGCGTGTAACTGGCTTTGTGCGAGCCGTCCTTGGCCACGCCCATGTCGCCGATGCGCACGCCGGCGACCGCGCCTGCGTCGTCGAACAAGATTTCCGCCGCGGCGAAACCCGGATAGATTTCCACGCCGAGCGCTTCGGCCTGCGGCGCCAGCCAGGCGCACATCGCGCCGAGCGAGACGATGAAGTTGCCGTGGTTTTTCATCTGCGGCGGCACGACGGGAAGCTTGAAGCCGCCGGTTTTCGACAGGAACCAGAACTCGTCTTCGGTAGCCGGCACGCAGATCGGCGGCGGATTGTCGCGCCAGCCGGGCAACAGGGCATCGAGCGGTCCGGGTTCGATCACCGCGCCGGAAAGAATATGCGCGCCGATGGTCGAGGCTTTCTCGATCACGCACACGCTCAACTGCGGCTTGAGCTGCTTGAGCCGGATCGCGAAGGCCAGTCCGGCCGGGCCCGCGCCGACGGTGACCACATCGTATTCCATGACATCGCGTTCGCTCATTGACCCAACTCCTGTTCGATCCGCAATTGTCGCGGTTTGCCCAGTGAGCGGCAATCAAGGAAACTCGGCTTTTTTGCGCGACCTTGCCCATGACCGACACCGCCGACCGACTGCGCCAAGCCCCGTTGTATCGCGTATTGCATGCATTGGCCCGGGGCGAGGTCAGTAGCGAGGCGTTGACCGGCGCTTGCCTTGCGGCGATTGCCCGCGACCACGCACTCAATGCCTGGACTCATGTCGATGAAGCCGCGGCGATGGCGGCGGCGCGGGCTTCGGATGCGCGCCGCGCGGCCGGGCAGGCGCTGGGCCGGCTCGATGGCGTGCCGCTGGCGATCAAGGACAACTTCGACGTGGCTGGCATGCCGACCCGCCTCGGTCTGCCCGGCCGGCGCGAGGCCGCGCGCGAAGATGCACAGGTGGTGCGGCGATTGCGCGGCGCCAATGCGGTGTTGCTGGGCAAGACCAATCTCGACGAAGGTGCGTTCGGCACCGTCGGACGCAACCAGCATTTTGGCGATGTGAAAAATCCGCTGCGCCCAGGTTTCGCTTCGGGTGGTTCGTCCGCGGGTTCCGCCGTCGCGGTGGCCGCCGGACATGCGATTGCCGCTTTGGGTTCGGATACTTTGGGATCGATCCGTATTCCGGCCGCGTTCTGCGGCGTGATAGGGCACAAGCCCACGTTCGGCGAACTCAGTTGCCGTGGCCTGGCGCCGGCACTGCGCCGGCTCGATTGTCCGGGCCTGATCGCGCGCAGTGTCGAGGACATCAGTCTGCTGTTGCCGGTGCTGGCCGGCTACGACGCGGGCGATCCGCGTTCGCGCAAGCGCCGTGTGCCGTTGGCGCCGCCGGATTGGGCGCCGGGACAATTGCGTGCTGGCATCGTTTCGGATTTGTCGGCGCTGGGTGTGACGGCCGAAGTCGTCGAGCGCTTCGGTGCGGCGATGGTGCGCGTCGCGCCGGTATTTGGCAGCGCGCAGCCGGTGGCCTTGGAAGTCGCGCCGTTGGATATCGCCGCGACCCGTCGTGCGGCCTTGCTGTTGATGGAAGCGGAAATCCTGGCCGCGCATGGCGATGCGCTGGAAGGCGCGTCGGAACATCTGCTCGGGCTGCTGGCGTATGCCGAGAAAAAATCCGCCGCCGATTTCGCCCGCGCCGATCGTCGCCTCGATGCTTATGTGGTCAAGGTGCGGCAGTTGTTCGAGACATTCGATGTGTTGTTGCTGCCGACTTGTCCTTCCTTGCCGCCGGTCTATGGCGCGCCGGAACCGGCCAATCTCGCCGATCTCACCGCGCTGGCCAGCCTCGCCGGTTGTCCGGCCTTGAGCCTGCCCTTGCCCGATGGCGCAGGGCTGCAGCTGGTCGGTGCGCCGGGCAGCGATTTGCGCTTGCTGGAGTTGGGCGAGATCCTGTGTGCCGTGGTCGATTGCGACGAGCCGGCCAGCGCATGAGTTTGTTGCCGTTGCCTCTGGAAGATGCGGATATCGGTTTCGATCCGCATTGGTTGTCCCGGCGCGAAGCCGATGACTGGTTCGCGGCCTTGCGCGCGGCCATCGCCTGGGAGACGCACCGCATCCGGATCTACGGCCGGTTGGTGGATTCGCCGCGGCAAAGTTGCTGGATCGGCGATGCCGGCACCGAGCACACCTATTCGGGCACGCGTTTCACGCCGCACCCTTGGCCCGAGGCGCTATTGCCGTTGCGCGCGAAAGTCAGTCAGGCCATCGACGAGCCGTTCAACTCGGTGTTGGCCAATCTATATCGCGATGGCCGCGACAGCATGGGTTGGCATAGCGACGACGAGCCTGAGTTGGGTGCACAGCCGGTGATCGCATCGATCAACCTTGGCGCGGCGCGCCGGTTCTCCTTCAAGCATCGCCGCGATGCCGAAAAGAAATTGGTGCTCGATCTATTGCCCGGCAGTTTGCTGGTGATGCGTGGCGACACTCAGAAAAACTACCGGCACGCCTTGCCGAAAACCGCCAAGCCGGTCGGCGAACGAATCAACCTGACTTTTCGGCGGATCATCGTGCCGTCGTCGAAGCGTGGAAGTTAGTCGCTACCTAGCTTGCCTCGGCGGCGGCTACCTTTAGCTCGCTTGCTTGCCGAAACAGACTTCCGAGCGGAGAGGAAATGACCAACCCTCGGGAGGCCGCAACCTCGTTGCGATTGCCATCGCTCCTACGTGCGCAACCGGTGTCTATAGGGAGCCGCTAGGAAGTCTTTTCTCGAATCGAACGCGTGCTTTCAGTGACTGGCATCGGCCGCAGGCACATTGGCCTGGCCGGTGACCAGAGTCCAGCCGATGATTTGCGTGATGCTCTGGTTCAATGCGCTATCGAAGGCGGCAACGACCGCAGGTACGTCCTTGCTGTTGGCTGGCACCGCGACGCGAAAAGTTTTCGCCGCCAGCACACGGTTGCCGGAGTTGCCCAGCAGCTTGGCCTGGACCTGGATGACGGCCGCTGGCGACGACACGCCGTTTTCGTAAACAGCCTCGAACTGGCGCATATCCAGCAGCAGGGAAAAATCGCCGCGCAATCCGCTGCCTTGACGGCCGACGGCGACGATTTTCCCCGAGTCCTCGAACGCGCTCACCAGCGCCGCTTGCAGCAAATCCGGGGCCGGATCGGACCAGGCGGCGCCTTGGTAAACCTGCAAGGTGCCCGGTTGCGGGCGCACGACGATGCGCGTGGTATCGAGCGCATCGCTGGCCAGTGGGCGCATGACCAGCAGAGGCCAGCTCACGCTCGGCCAATCGGATTCGGGCTTGATCGTCACTTGCGGCGAATAAACGGTTTGGTCCGGTTTTTTGCCCAAGGAAAGGCAACCGCCCAGAGCGATGCACAGCGCCAGCGAAACCAACGCTCGCATGAGTCTCGAAGGATTCGTGATCGGCGGCATCATGGTTTGAATTCCTTGGGTTGGTCGTGGCCGAGCACGAAGCCGGCCGGGTTGTTGCCGATGCGGTTGGACAGTCGGTTCAGATCGCGCAACAGGCTGCGCAGTTCACTCAGGGTCGGGCCGATTTGCGACAGCCCCTGATTGCCCAGTGCATTGAGTGCGTCCTTGTTGTTGGCGAGCACGCCGTTGGCATTGCTGCTGAGGCTGTCGAGCTGGCCCAGGGTGCGGTCGAGCTTCTCTACCAGCGCGGGCAGCTTGCTCACCAGTTCCTTGTCGATCCCGCTCATGGCGCGATCGGTGCTGTCTAGCGTGCGCTTCAACTGCTCGGAGCTTGCGTGCAGGTTGCCGATCAGCGCGACGATGCTCTGCCGCTCGCCGGACACGCCGCTGGTGACGGCATCGAGATTGCTCAGGGTCTGGTTGATGTGGTTGATGTTCTCGTCGCTGAGCATGCGATCGAGCCGGAGCAGCACGTCGGCGGTGGTGGTGGCGATGCCTTCGGTGGAACTGAGCAGTTTGTTGAGCGCCGATTGCTTGGCGATGATCACGGCGATGCTTTCGCCGGGCTTGGGCTGCAGGCGCGGGCTGGTCGCGCTGCCGCCGCTGAGCTGAATCTGGGTGACGCCGGTCAGGCCGACGATGGCGAGCTTGGCTTCGGTATCGACCTTCACCGGCGTTTGCGCGCCGACCCGGATCAGCGCGATGACTTTGTTCGGGTCGTTCTTGTCCAGCGACAATTGCCGCACCGCACCGACGTTGATGCCGTTGTACATGACGATGCTGCCGTTACTCAGGCCGATCACCGATTCGTTGAACACCACGTTGTATTCGTTGAAGCCCTTGTTGGCCGAATATTTGGACGCCCATAGCGCGAACAGCACCGCCAGCAGGGCGACGATCAAGGTGAATAATCCGATCAGGACATGATTGGCGCGGGTTTCCATCAGCGTTTCTCCTTGGCCGATTGCGCGGCGCGGCCGCGCGGACCGTGGAAGTAATCCTGCACCCAGGGATGGGCGAATGCCTCGACTTCGTTCAGCGAGGCGTTGACCACCACATGCGCGTCGGCCAGTACCGCGACGCGATTGCAGATGGTGTACAGGGTATCGAGATCGTGGGTGATCAAAAACACCGTCAGACCCAGGGCCTGCTGCAGGGACAGAATCAATTGATCGAAGGCGGCGGCGCTGATCGGGTCGAGCCCGGCGGTGGGTTCGTCGAGAAACAGTAGCGCAGGATCGAGCGCGAGTGCGCGCGCGAGCGCGGCGCGTTTGCGCATGCCGCCGGAAAGTTGCGAGGGTAGTTTTCCGGCGGCCTGGTCGGGCAGGCCGGACAGGCGGATCTTCAGCAGCGCCAGATCATTGATCAGATCGGCCGGCAGTTCGGGATGATGTTCCTTCAGCGGCACCATCACGTTCTCGGCCACGGTGAGCGAGGAAAACAGCGCGCCGTTCTGGTAGAGCACGCCGGTATTGCGCTCGATTTCCAGACGCTCGGCCTCTTGATCGGACAGTGCGTTCACGCCGAGCACTTCGATGGCGCCTGCCTGCGGCCGGCGCAGGCCGAGGATGGCGCGCATCAGCACCGACTTGCCCGAGCCCGAACCGCCGACCACGCCGAGGATTTCGCCGTAGCGCACATCGATGTCCAGATCGCGATGCACGACTTGCGCGCCGAAACTGTTTTCGAGACCGCGCACGCGGATGGCGAGGCCGTCTCGCGCGCTTTCCCGGGCGGGTTCGACGCGAGGATGTTTTGGATCGGAGCCGGTGTTCACCAGTCCATCTCCATGAAAAACAGCGCGGCGGCGGCGTCGATCAAGATCACCAGGGAAATGGTCTGCACGACGCTGGAGGTGGTGCGCTCGCCGACCGATTCGGCCGTGCCTTTGACCTGAAAACCCTCCAGGCAGCCGATCAAGCCGATGACGATGGCGAAGATCGGCGCCTTGGACATGCCGACCCAAAAATGCGTGGCCGATAGATTGTCGTGCAAGCGGGCGAGGAACATCTCCGGCGAAATCGACAGCATCGTGGCGCAAACCGTCATGCCGCCGAGCAGGCCGGCCATCATCGCCAGGAAGGTCAACAGCGGCAACATGATGATCAGCGCGAACAGGCGCGGCAGCACCAGCAACTCGATCGGGTCCAGGCCCAGCGTGCGGATCGCGTCGATTTCCTCGCCGCTTTGCATCGCGCCGATTTGCGCGGTGAAGGCGCTGGCGGTGCGGCCGGCCAGCAATATGGCGGTCAGCAACACGCCGAACTCGCGCATCGAGGCGATGCCGACCAGTTCCACCACGAAGATTTCCGCACCGAAATCGCGCAGTACCGTCGCGCCGAGAAAGGCCAGTACCGAGCCGACCATGAAACTGAGCAAGGCCACCAGCGGCACCGCATCGAGCCCGACTTGTTCCATGTGATGCACGGTCGCGGTCAGGCGCACTCGTGCCGGATGCAGCAACGTGCGCAGCCCAGTCTGCAGGCTCAGGCCGCCGAAGCCGATCAGCGCCAACGTCTCCTTGGCGTAGTCTTCGACGGCGTAGCCCAGGCGTTCGAGCATCGCCCGGAAACCCATATCCTTGTGGACTTTGCGCGGCGGCGTCTGGCAAATCTTGTGGACCGAATCGAGCAGGGTCCGGTATTCGGGCTGGACCGCGATCGCTGCCGTTCCCAGTTGCAGGCGGGTGGCAAAACGCGCCAGCAACATGGCGCCCGTGGAGTCGAATCCGGTGATCTGGCCGCCGTCGATGGACTTGATGCCGGACGGAGCGCGCGTGATCAAGGCGAGCAGTTCGTTGGCGTGCGCCAGCGTCCAATTGCCGCTGGCATGCAGCACCGCCGGGTCGTGCTCGCTCGGGGCAAGGGCAGGAGCTGAACGGGACGTGGCCGGAGTCATCGTGCCCACAGCATGCAGGAAACGCCGCTCAGGGTCAGCCCCACGCCCAGCAGCGAACGCCGGGTCAAAGGCTCCTTCAACCAGAACGCCGCCAGCACCAGGATGAACACCGAAGCGGTTTCGTTGAGGATGGAGGCGACCGAGGCCTGAGTGAATTTGTAGCCGGCCAGCCACAGCACCATCGCCAGGAACTGGCCGGTGAACGCGGCCAGGATCAACCGCCGCCACGGCATGCCACGCGTCGGCGGCGCCAATCGCGCCAGCTCGCCACGCATCGCGGCAAGCACCAGCATGCCCGCCAATGCGCCGACCATGCGCAGGCCGGTGACCCACAGCAGCGGCTGCGCTTCGAGCACGCGCTTGACCATCACCACCGACACCGCCATCAAGGCCACTGCCAGCAACGCGAAGAAAAATCCGCGCAGCGCATGCGCTGGTCGCGGCTCGCGGCCACGGCGCGGCCAGGCGGCGACCCACACGCCGGTGCTGACCAGGACAAAGCCGAGCAACTGGATCGGCAGCAAACGCTCGTCGAGAAAAACGAAACTCAGCACGATCACGAACGGACTGTAGAAATTGCCGAGCACGCCCATGCGCCCGGCGCCGAGTTCGTTGAGCGCACGAAAGTACAAAGTGTCGGCGATACCGATGCCGATCAGACCGCTGACGATGGCGGTGGCTATCTGCGCGAAGGAAAACACCGGCAGCGCCAGGCCATGCAAAAGCACCGTCGCCGGCACCAGCATCAGCAGCACCAGCGCATTCTTCAAAAAATTCAACTGCAGCGGCGGCAAAGTCGCGCCGAGCTGGCGATAGAAAATCACGCCGACCGCCCAGGCCAGCGCACTGAGGATCGAGCAAAGCTCGCCGAATCCGTAGTGGCCGGTGTCGATGGTGGCGGTTTCCCGATTATTGCGGACGGGCATTGTCCGTCCGGGCATCATTTCATGCCATCCTTTTGCCATGACTCTCGCGCGCAACGACATCAGCACGCCTTATCTGACCCGCATCGATTTCGTGATCGAGCTGGCCAGGCGTTTGCATATCTACGGCACCTCCGCACAGCGCCTGGAAGGCGCGGTGAGCAAGGTCGCGCAGCGGCTGGACTTGCAGCAGGTCGAGGTCTGGTCGAACCCGACCGGAATGCTGCTGAGTTTTCTCGACTCCGCGCGCGGCGCGCCGTACAGCATCACCCGGGTGATTCGCCTGGAACCGGGCGAGGTGAACCTGGGCCGTCTGGCGGCCGCCGATGCGATCGCCGAGGACGTGCTCTCGGGCCGTCGCGATATCGAGAACGGCTTGAAGGCCATGCGCGCACTCGACCGGCCGGTGCGGCCTTATGCCGGCACGCTGGCCATCCTGAGTTTTGGCCTGGCGGCGGCATCGATCACCGCGTTGCTGCAGCGGACCGGCTGGGCCGACCTGATCGCCGCCTTTGTGCTCGGTTCACTGATCGGTGCGATCACCCGCTACAGCGAGACGCGGCCCAACTGGTCGGATGCGCACGAAGCCCTGGCCGCGTTCATCGCCACGATGCTGACCACGGCGGTGGCGACCTTCATCGCACCGTTGTCGGTGCAGGGCGTGGTCATCGCCGCGTTGATCGTGCTGATGCCCGGCATGGCGCTGACCAATGCCATCTCCGAACTATCGAGCAAGCAACTGGTTTCCGGCGCGGCGCAATTTGCCGGTGCGATGACCACCTTGCTGAAATTGGCCTTCGGCGCGGTGGCGGCCAGTCACGTCATCGAGTTGCTGGGTTGGCAGCCCTTGTCCAACGCCATGGCGCCGGTGTTGCCACCGTGGATGCCGTGGCTGGCGTTGTTGCCGGGCTCGTTCGCGTTCGCGGTGTTGTTCAAGACCGCGCGCCGCGATGTGTTGCTGGTGATGGCCGCGGTGTGCCTGGGCTATGTGGTCACGCGCCTGGTCGGCATGTCGCCGGCCGCGCAGAGCGGCACGCTGCCGACTGGCGTGTTCGTGGCCGGCATCATCGTCACCGCGGTCGCCAACGCCTATGGGCGTTACTTCAACCGGCCGGGCGCGCTGATACGCGTGCCGGGCATCATCATGATGGTGCCCGGCAGTTTGGGATTCCGCAGTTTCAACTTCGCCATGACCACCGATGTGCTGCTCGGGCTCAATACCGCGATCACCGTGGTCGTGGTGTTGATCGCGTTGGTCGCCGGCATCCTGGTCGGCAATCTGTTGATCTCGCCGCGGCGGAATCTGTAGCGCTCGCGCCTACGATTGGAAACGGCGCAGGACCAGGCTGGCGTTGGTGCCGCCGAAACCGAAGCTGTTGGACATCACCGTGTTCAATTCGGCTACGCGCGAGGCTTGCACCAATGGCATGCCTTCGGCGGCCGGATCGAGTTGCCCGATGTTGGCCGAACCGGCGATGAAGCCTTGTTCCATCATCAGCAGACAGTAGATCGCCTCGTGCACGCCGGCCGCGCCCAGAGAATGGCCGGACAGGGATTTGGTCGAGGAAAACGCCGGCATCGCCGCACCGAACACCTCGCGCATCGCGCCCAGTTCCGCCACATCGCCCACCGGCGTGGAGGTGCCGTGAGTGTTGAGGTAATCGATGGGCGTGTTGACCGTCGCCAATGCCTGGCGCATGCAGCGTGCCGCGCCTTCGCCCGAGGGCGCGACCATGTCGGCGCCGTCGGAGCTGGCGCCGTAACCGACGATTTCAGCGAGGATGCGCGCGCCGCGTCGCTGCGCGTGTTCGAGCTCTTCCACCACCACCATGCCGCCGCCGCCGGCGATGACGAAGCCATCGCGTTCGGCATCGTAGGCGCGCGAGGCCAGTGCGGGCGTGGCGTTGTAGCGCGATGACAGCGCGCCCATCGCGTCGAACAAGATCGTCTGGCTCCAGTGCAATTCCTCGCCGCCGCCGGCGAACACCAGATCCTGTTTGCCCAACTGGATCTGCTCCATCGCCGCTCCGATGCAATGGGCCGAAGTGGCGCAGGCCGAGGCGATGGAATAGTTCAGGCCACGAATGCCGAAACCGGTGGCGAGGTTGGCCGAAACCGTCGAACACATCGTGCGCGTGACCATGTACGGGCCGACCCGGCGCACGCCTTTGGCGCGCAGTAAATCGGCGGCTTCGACCTGATTGGCGCAGGAGCCGCCGCCGGAACCGGCGATCACGCCGATGCGCGGATCGCTGATTTGCTCGCGGCTCAATCCCGCATCGGCAATGGCGTCGGCCATCGCGACATAGGCGAAGGCCGAGGCATCGCCCATGAAGCGGCGCTGCTTGCGATCGATGCGCGTATCGAGATCGATATCCGGCGCGCCGCCGATCTGGCTACGCAAGTTCAGTTCCGCGTATTCGGGAATTGCGCGAATGCCCGAGCGGCCCTCGCGCAATGCAGCGCCGACCGTGGCGCGATCGTTGCCAAGACAGGAAACCAGGCCAAGTCCAGTGATGACGACACGTTTCATGGCAGGCCTCAGAGTGCGTCGGTGGAAGTGAACAAGCCCACGCGCAAATCGCTGGCGCTGTAGATCTCGCGGCCATCGACCAGCATCTTGGCATCGGCGATGGCCAGCACCAGCTTGCGTTCGATCACGCGCTTGATGTCGATCACGTAGCTCACCAATTTCGCGGTCGGCAATACTTGCCCGGCGAATTTCACTTCGCCCACGCCCAGGGCGCGACCGCGGCCGGGATTGTCTTTCCAGCACAGGAAAAAACCGACCAATTGCCACATCGCATCCAGGCCCAGGCAACCGGGCATCACCGGGTCGCCCTTGAAGTGGCAGGCGAAAAACCAAAGGTCCGGGCGGATGTCGAGCTCGGCGAGAATCTGACCCTTGCCGAATGCGCCGCCTTCATCGCTGATGTGGGTGATGCGATCGAACATGAGCATGTTCGGCAAGGGCAAGCGGCCGTTGTCCGGCCCGAACATTTCGCCTTCGCCGCAACTGATCAATTGCTGGCGTGTAAAAGTACTGAGCATGCAATCACCCTCGGCACCGCACGGATAGCGGCTGAACCTTGGATTATCGACATAGTGCGCAAGCACGCGCGACACCACACGCAGGCGTACTTTGCAATGCGTTGATTGCACACGACCCTACCAACGCGTATGCGCGCATACGCTGGCGCATCGTCATTGGCGATTGCGCGGATGTGTCTGCGGGAGTGTGTGTGTGTTTTTGGTCCGCGAAGGACGCGAAAAACGCAAAGGAAAGCGAAGGAAGAAAAATAGGAAGCAGACGGGAATCCGATTCACTTCATCCGTTCGCCCTGAGCCTGAACTTGCCGCAGGCTCAGGGCGAACGGGTTATGTAAACCCAGAGTCTCACAAATCAAATTTTCTTCCGCTTTTTTTCGCGTCCTTCGCGGACAAATTCATTGCTTCCAGCCGTCGAATTGCCGGGAATCCTCAACCCAACAGCGCCAACACCTCATCGCGCGTCAGTTGCCGGCTCTCGCTGTCGCGTCGGCCGCGGTATTCGAAGCTGCCGGCGGCCAGGCCGCGTTCGGAAACCACCACGCGGTGCGGAATGCCGATCAGTTCGATGTCGGCGAACATGCCGCCCGGGCGCAGGCCGCGATCATCGAGGCAGGTTTCGATGCCTTTGCCGGTGAGTTCTTCGTACAAGTCCATCGCCGCGCGGCTGACGTTGGCGTCGTTCTTGGGATTGATCACGCATACCGCGACTTGCCAGGGCGCCATCGGCTCCGGCCAGCAGATGCCGTTGGCATCGAAATTCTGCTCGATCGCGGCGGCGACGATGCGGCTCACGCCCACGCCGTAGCAACCCATGTACATGACCTGCGCCTTGCCGTCGGCATCGAGCACGGTCGCGCCCATCGCCTCGGCGTATTTCTGCCCGAGTTGGAACACGTGGCCGACTTCGATGCCGCGCGCGATGCCGAGCGTGCCGGTGCCATCGGGCGAAGGATCGCCTTCGACGACGTTGCGGATGTCGGCGACGAGATCGGCTTCTGGCAAATCGCGGCCCCAGTTGACGCCGGCCAGATGGAAACCTTTTTCGTTGGCGCCAACGACGAAGTCGGCCATCGCCGCGACACTGCGGTCGGCGAGCACGAAGATTTTCTTCAGCGGTTTCAGCGGACCGAGGAAGCCAGGCTCGCTGCCCAGGTGCTCGAGAATCTCCGCTTCGCTCGCGAGCCGGTACTCGGCCAACCCCGGCAGTTTCGCGAGCTTGATTTCGTTGACCATGTGATCGCCGCGCACCAGCGCGAGCACGAAGCCGGACTCGCCGATCAAGGCCACGGATTTGACCGTGCGCGTGAGCGCAACGCCCAGCAACGCGGCCACGTCCTCGCAGGTTTTTTGCGTCGGCGTGTCGATCTTGCGCAGATTCTCCGATGCCGCCGCGCGCGATGCGGCGGGAGCGATGGCCTCGGCCATCTCCACATTGGCCGCGTACTCGGAACCATCGGAAAACGCGATCGCGTCCTCGCCCGAATCGGCCAGCACGTGGAATTCATGCGAGGCGCTGCCGCCGATCGCGCCGGTGTCGGCGGCGACCGCGCGGAACTTCAGGCCCAGCCGGGTGAAGATGCGCGTGTAGGCGTCGTACATCACTTGGTAAGTCTGCGCCATGCACTCAGGCGTGAGGTGGAACGAGTAGGCGTCCTTCATCAGGAATTCGCGCGCGCGCATCACGCCGAAACGCGGGCGGATCTCGTCGCGGAATTTTGTCTGGATCTGGTAGAAGTTCAGCGGCAACTGCTTGTAGCTGCGCAATTCGTTGCGCGCGAAATCGGTGATGATTTCCTCGTGCGTGGGGCCGTAGGCGTATTCGGCTTCCTTGCGGTCCTTGATCTTCAGCAATTGCCCGCCGAATTTGGCCCAGCGGCCGGTTTCTTCCCACAGTTCGCGCGGCTGGATCGAGGGCATCAGCATCTCGATGGCGCCGGCGCGGTTCATCTCTTCGCGCACGATGTTCTCGACTTTGCGCAGCACGCGCAGGCCGAGCGGGCTCCAGGTGTAGATGCCGGCGGCGTGCTTGCGGATCATGCCGGCGCGCAGCATCAACTGGTGGCTGACGATTTCGGCGTCGTTGGGAGTTTCCTTGGACGTGGACAGGTGGAACTGGGAAAGGCGCATGGGACGGGCTTCAGGCGGCAAAGAGCGCCATTGTAACGGCCCATCGCTCAATTCGGCGGTTCCGGCGCGGGGCCGCTCATCGGGACGATGTTCTGGTCCTCGCGCAACTGCACGCGTTCGTAGGGCCGGTTCTTGGGCGGCCGGTCGGTGATTTGCAATACGCCCGCTTCGTTGCGCCAGCGGTACAGCGCGGTGGCATGAGCCGGTTTGGCGGCGGCGTCCTTGTGCGCCGGCTGTCCATCGTGGGTCTGCTGCGCCGATCGTGGCGGAGCCGGGGAGAAGTATGCCAGCCCGATGCCGAGCGCGAGTCCGGCAACGATGGCCCAGGCGATGCGCACGGGGAAGCGGCTTTTATTTCTTCGCGCAGAAGATATCGACCTGCCGCTGTGCCAATGCCCTGGCGTCGGCGCGTTCGCCGGCGGTCATCGGTTCGGTCTTGCCATCACCCTTCCTGTCGATCGCCAGCGGCGTTTGCTTGTCGAGCATGCCGAGATTGTAGGTGGCGCGTTCGCAGGAGAGCTCCTTGTCGGTCTTGCTGTCGGCCTTGGTCGTGGCCTGGGCGCCGGACTGCGGCAATGAGGCTTTGGGCGCCGAATTCTTGATGTCGCGCGCCTGCGCGGTGATTTTTTCCGGCTCGGTCTGCGAGTAGTGCACCACGCCCTGGGCATCGGTCCAGGTGTAGATACGATCCTGGGCCTGGAGGGTCATTGAAGCGAGTGCGAACAGGCAAGCCAGGGCAAGCATTTGGCGAGACATGGGACACCTCCGGGTGATTGCGCCTTTGTTACCACCGCCGATTGCCGCTGGCAAGCCAATGACTATGGGCCGCTTGGCAGAGCCGCTACACTGGACGGATGGAACCGACCGACGATCTGGAACACCCATTGGAACATCCGCGCAGGCGGCACATCTATCTGTTGCCCAATCTGCTGACCACATGCGGCCTGTTTTCCGGCTTCTACGCCATTCTCGCTGCCGCTAGCGGGCATTTCGAACATGCCTGCGTGGCCGTGTTCGTGGCGGCGTTGTTCGATGGCCTCGATGGCCGGGTCGCCCGGTTGACCGGCACCACCAGCGAATTCGGCGTGCAGTACGACTCGCTGGCCGATCTGGTCAGCTTCGGCATGGCCCCGGCATTGGTGATGTACCACTGGGCTTTGGTGAGCATGAAGGCCGACGGGCCGTTGGTGGGCAAGATCGGCTGGGCGGCGGCGTTCTTGTACGTGGCCTGCGCCGCGCTGCGCCTGGCCCGGTTCAATGCGCAAGTCGCGGTGGTCGACAAGCGCTGGTTCATCGGTTTGAACAGTCCGTCCTCGGCGGCGGTGATGATGTCGTTCGTGTGGTCGATGAATGCCTTCGGCTACGGCGGCGATGAGCTTCGCTTTGTGGCCGCGGCACTGACCGTCTGCTGCGGTTTGTTGATGGTCAGCCGCATCCGTTACACGAGTTTCAAGGGCGATCGCAAAAGCCAGCACGTGCCGTTCTGGATGCTGCTGTTGCTCGTGGGTTTTCTTGGCGCGCTGCTGATCGATCCGCCGCGCGTCCTGCTGGCGGTGGCGGGGCTGTATGCGTTGTCCGGCCCGGTCGCCTGGCTTTGGAACAAGAGCCGTCGCAAGCCTGCCGCATGAATACCTGGACCCCCGAACAACGGCGTCTGCTGGGCGCGATGGGCTACACGCTGATGGAGCGCTCGGGGCCGCGTGAAGCAGCACCGGCCAGCACAGTTGCCATGCCGTCGATGTCAGGAGCGGCGGGCACGTTCGACCGCCTGCGCGATGCCTTGTTGCGTGCATCGGCGGGCAAGGATATTTCCAGGCTGATCGGAGACATTGACAGCCTGCGTCGCGACCCGAAGCAAAAACGCGCGCTCTGGCCGCAACTGCGGGCGCTGCGCCGGAGTTCTTGAGGATGAACGCGCAGGTCGCCAACAGTCCGCAGATACGTGCCATGCGTCAGGCCGATATCGAGACCGTGGCGGGAATCGAGAGCCGCGCCTACGAGTTTCCCTGGACACCGGGAATTTTTCGCGATTGTTTGCGTGCAGGGCACGAATGCTGGGTGCTCGATTGCCGGGCCGGGATCATCGGCTATGGCGTGCTCAGTTGCGCGGCGGGCGAGGCGCATGTGCTCAATGTCTGCGTGGCGCGCGAGCACCAGGGCCACGGCCACGGCCGGCATCTATTGCGCCGGCTGATCGATATCGCGCGCTGGCACATGGCCGACCGCGTGTTCCTCGAAGTGCGGCCTTCCAACCACGGCGCGATCGCGCTCTACGACAGCGAAGGCTTCAACGAGATCGGCCGGCGCCCCAATTACTACCCGTCCGCCAAGGGCCGCGAGGACGCCATCGTCATGGCGATGGAATTGCTGCCGCCCGAGCATTGAGATCGCATGTAGGAGCGATGGCAATCGCGACTGGGCTCGCTTGAGTGACTGCTGCGGTTAGTTTTGATGTGCATCAGCATGGAGGCTCGGGGCTTTTGACCCGAAGCTGACATTCGGGTGTATACGAAATGCTGGCGGTTGCACAACTTTAGATTGCTACACTCGCCGAGTTGCGCGACATGTACTTGTCGAAGCTGGTTTCGGGGGCTGCGGCTTGGCGATGCAGTGCGAGAAGTGGAGACTGACACAGCATGACGAACATTGACGGCTCATTGCTCAAGGACCAGCAATGGTCAGGCATATTCCACCCACCAGAACATCCGGAAAAGGTATTCGCTGGCACACTCAAGTTCTCCCCGACTGATGGCCTGACCTTGCAGTTCCTGATGCCTTGGGGGCTTCTCGACAATACGGAAACCTATGATTGTCTCCACGGCTCACTTCTTGGTGGAATACCGTGCACGCTCGTCGGCTCGTTCAAGCCCGTTTACTTCGGCATGTCCATGAGGAATGGATATACCTACCAAACCCATAGCGACTATCGCTTCCAGTACGCTATTTTCGGAGTGCACTGCGAGGCAGGCGAAACCTTTGAAGGATTTCATTTCAAGGTGACCGGGCTGGATGAATTCTTTCGCCCCAAGCGATCACTGGAATTGACCCCCTATCAGGAAAAATCGATTCTGAGTACGAAGGTGGAAGGCGGAAATTTGGTGGCCTTCCACTCCGCAAACTTCTCATTCCTTCCGGACGACCTGCGATCCATCATCTACACTAGGGATGACAAGGACGCCATAGATGAACTGCAAAAGGCCTATGAGCTCATCAAGGCGAAGTACAAGAACTTCCACCCTTACTTCAAGAAATCCTTGTCTCATGGATTAGAGATCAAGTTCAGCCCCGAGCTGAATGTGGTATCAGCCTATAACCGTCTCTCGCGGTTCGCCGACCTGTTTTCTCTGTTCTTCATGGGGCCGGCCAAAATCGAGAGGATCAGCGCCGTGGCGAAAGACGAGGATGGGAGAAAAGCCATACTTCCCATATTCCCATCGACGTTGCACGGAAAGGAAGCCCTCGAACGGGCTACCACAGAGATCTCATTTGACGACCTTCCGATCAACGCAAGCGAATTAGATCTCGCCAAAGCGTTCAATCTTTGGGAACCAATAGCATCTACCAGCGAGATGATCACTTCATCTCTCCAGAACAAGAGGCATTCAGTAGCCAGGCATGAAACACTAAGTGCGATCTTGTTATCTGTAACTCAGCTTGAAGACATGGCTTTTCAAGCCGGCGAGAAGGAGCAAAGATTTGCATACGGCCCGAACAAGTACGCTACGAGTGTATTGCGCAAGCTTCTATGCCACCTGTTTTCATGCCAAGAATCCGAGCTCGGCATAGCAATCTCAGACTTGCGCAACGAAATCGCACACTCTCTTAAGCCAAAGAAGTTTCTCGATTCGATTAGCAGCCGAAATCTGTTCAGTATCAACTACTTACTGGAAAGCATTGTGGTTTGTGCGCTACTCGAAAAGATTGGCGTACCGAGCCAGACAAGAGAAAAATTCCAAGAGCGGATTGTACGGGGTGTGGTATTCCACTCACGTGGATGATCTCTTTTTCTATGGGCATGGAGTATCTTGCAGCTCTTTCGGAGATCGATGTCGTCGAAAATGCTTCGGTAGCTGTGTATGTCTGGTGGCTTGCCGTAAAGAAAAACTCTACCGCTCCGCGGTAACGCAGTCGTCAAAAACGTCTGTGCATAAGCAGTGAAGACCGCTATGTGTTCAGCGCTGGTATGCGGTTGTCGCGATTGCCATCGCTCCTACAACAAAGATCAAAGGCGTGTTTGCTGTTCGCTCAACGCGGCCAGTTGATTGTTCCAATCGGCCAGGCGCGCGCGTTCCTGCTCGACCACTGCCGCGGGCGCGTTGCTGACGAAAGTTTCGCTGGCGAGCTTGTTGTTGCACTTGGCGATTTCGGCGTGGATGCGCTTGATCTCTTTTTCCAGCCGCGCTTTCTCGGCCGACAGGTCGATCAGCCCAGCCAGTGGGATGAGCAATGTGAGCTCTTCCAGCACCGCTGCGGCGGCGGCTGGTGCCTCGCCTTCGAGCCAGTCAACCGATTCCAGCCGGGCCAGGAACATCAGCGAGGCGCGATGCCGGTCGATCTGGCTGGCATCCTGGGCGTGGCCGGAAAGCAGCAACGGCACGAGTTTCCCCGGTGGGATATTCATCTGGCTGCGAATCGAACGGATCTGCGAAACCGCGGCCTGCAGCCATTGGATGTCGGCGGCGGCAGCCGGATTTTTCAGCGAATCGTCGGGCTCCGGATAAGACTTCGTGCTGATGGAATTGCCGGCGATGCCGAGCTTGGGCGCGACCGAATGCCAGATCTCCTCGGTGATGAAGGGAATCAGCGGATGCAATGCGCGCAACAGGGTTTCCAGCACATACAGCAAGGTGTGCCGCGTGCTGTCGGCGGCTTCGGCATCGCTGCCGTTCAATGCCGGCTTGGACAGCTCCACGAACCAATCGCAGTATTCGTTCCAGGCAAATTCGTACAGCGCTTGCGAAACCAGGTCGAAGCGATAGGCCTGATAGCCGTCGCGCACTTGTTCGAACATGTGTTGGAGCCGGTGCAGGATCCAGCGTTCGGCGTCGGTCCTGGGCGAAGGCGGTCGTGCGCCTTGCGAGGCGGCCACGGAAAAATCCTCGCAGTTCATCAGCACGAAGCGCGCGGCGTTCCACAGCTTGTTGCAGAAATTCTTGTAGCCTTCGGCGCGGTTGAGATCGAACTTGATGTCGCGGCCGTGCCCGGCCAAGGACGCGAAAGTAAAGCGCAGCGCATCGGCGCCGAACGCGGAAATGCCTTCGGGGAATTCCTTGCGCGTGGCCTTTTCGATTTTCTCGGCCATCTGCGGCTGCATCAGGCCCGAGGTGCGTTTGGTGATCAGCGCGTCGAGCGTGATGCCGTCGATGATGTCGATCGGATCGAGGATATTGCCCTTGGACTTGGACATCTTCTGGCCGTGGCTGTCGCGCACCAGGCCGGTGATGTAGACGTCCTTGAACGGTACTTGTCCGGTGAAATGGTCGGTCATCATGATCATCCGGGCGACCCAGAAGAAAATGATGTCGAAGCCCGTCACCAGCACCGAGGTCGGCAGGTAGCGGTCGAAGCCGTACTTGGCCATGTCGCCGGCGTCGGGCCAGCCGAGCGTGGAATGCGACCACAGCGAAGACGAGAACCAGGTTTCCAGCACGTCGTTGTCGCGAGTCAATGCGGCATCGGCGGCGAGGCCGTGCTTGTTGCGCACTTCGGTTTCGTCACGGCCGACGTAAATCTTTCCGGCAGCGTCATACCACGCAGGAATGCGATGGCCCCACCAGAGCTGACGCGAAATGCACCAGTCCTGGATGTTGCCCATCCAGTGCCGGTAGGTGTTGACCCAGTTCTCAGGCACGAAGCGCACCGAGCCCGGCTTCCCATCGACACCTTCCACCAACTCCAGTCCGCGCGCCGCCAGCGATTCCATCTTCACGAACCATTGGTCGGTCAGATACGGCTCGATCACCTGGCCAGTGCGATCGCCGCGCGGGACTTGCAGCTTGTGCTTTTTCTCTTCGATGAGAAAACCCGCTTCGGTGAGATCGGCGAGCACGACCTTGCGCGCGGCGTAACGATCGAGGCCGCGATACTTTTCCGGTGCGTTGTCGTTGATAGTCGCCACGGGCGTGAAGATGTTGATCATCGGCAGGCCGTGGCGCTGGCCGATCGCGTAGTCGTTGAAGTCGTGCGCCGGAGTGATCTTCACGCAGCCGGTGCCGAATTCGCGATCGACATAATCGTCGGCGATGATCGGAATCTCGCGATCGGTCAGCGGCAGTTTCAGCGTCTTGCCGACCAGATGACGGTAACGTTCGTCTTCCGGATGCACCGCGACGGCGACGTCGCCGAGCATGGTTTCCGGGCGCGTGGTCGCGACCACCAGGGCGCCGCTGCCATCGGCCAGCGGATAGGAAATCGACCACAGCTTGCCGTCTTCTTCTTCGCTGACCACTTCCAGATCCGAGATCGCGGTCCTGAGTACCGGGTCCCAGTTGACCAGCCGCTGGCCGCGATAGATCAGGCCTTGCTCGTACAAGGTCACGAAGGTTTCGATGACCGCCTTGGACAGGCCCTCGTCCATCGTGAAGCGCTCGCGGCTCCAATCGCCCGAGGTGCCCATGCGGCGCATCTGCCGGGTGATGGTGTCGCCCGATTGCTGCTTCCACTCCCAGACTTTCTCGATGAACTTTTCGCGGCCCAGGCCATCGCGCGTGAGGTTTTCCCGCGCCAGGTTGCGCGAGACCACCATCTCGGTGGCGATGCCGGCGTGGTCGGTGCCCATCTGCCACAGCGTGTCGAAGCCGCGCATGCGGTGGTAACGGATCAGCGCATCCATCAGCGTGTGCTGGAACGCATGGCCCATGTGCAAGGTGCCGGTGACGTTCGGCGGCGGCAGCATGATGGTGTAGGGCGTGCCGGTGCCGGAGGGCTTGAAGCAGCCGCTGGCTTCCCAGTGCGCGTACCACTTGGTTTCGAAGGATTGCGGTTCGAAGCTCTTGTCCATGGGCTCAAAGACGGAGCGCCCGGCTCGGGGCCGGGCGTCGTTGCGAAAAAGGAGAGGCAAAGCCTAGCAAATCGCGGCCTTGCGGGCGAGGCGGGTTTGGCCGGTTCCCGGCCATCGCCGGGTTCAGGCTGGGAAAGCGCTTGCGAACCGCCTGAGTCGCGCTTTGCGCCCGAGCGGCGGCCAATTCACTCAAGCTCGGCGAACGCGGCGCGCGTGAGGTTTTCCGGCGCGCCTTCGGTGCAATGCACTTCGTCTTCGATGCGCACACCGCCGAATCGCGCCAGATGCTCGACTTTTTTCCAGTCCACCGCGCGCGCGTTCGGGCTGTCCTTGAGCTTGGCCAGCAAGGTCGGAATGAAGTACAGGCCCGGCTCGATGGTCACCACCATGCCCGGTGCCAAAGTGCGGGTCATGCGCAGGTAGGGATGGCCTGCGGGGCGCGGAATCAATTGGCCCTGCTCATCGGAGAAACCGGCGACATCGTGGACCTGCAGGCCGATCGGATGGCCCAGGCCGTGCGGGAAGAAGGTCGAGCTGACGCCCGATTCGAGCATGCTGCCCGGGTCCATATCGACGATCCGCAGCGCCTGCAACACTCCACCCAGGCGCAGATGGCATTGCAGATGCAAGTCGCGGTAATCGGTGCCGGCGCGCACTCCTGCGGCGAGCGCTTGTTGTTCGCGATCGACAGCGTTGACCAGATCGGCGAACGCGGCATCGCCATTGTCCCAGGTGCGGGTGATGTCGGAGGCATAGCCCCCGGCTTCGGCGCCGGCATCGATCAGCAGCGAGCGGTGTTGTTCCGGCGCCTGAGTGTTCTTGTACTGGTAGTGCAAGGTCGCGCCGTTTTCGTTGAGCGCGACGATGTTGTTGTAGGGCACGTTGATGTCGGTGTGTTCGGCGGCGGCCAGGAACGCGGCATTGATCTGCGCTTCGGAACCGCCCGCGAGGAAGGCCGCGCGTGCGGCCAGATGCCCGCGCGCGCCCTTGCGCTGTGCCTGGCGCATCAGGTCCAGTTCGTAGGGCGTCTTGAAGGCGCGATGAAAATGCAGATAGTCGAGCACCGCCTTGGGATTGTTGGGCACGAAACCCGGTAGCGCGGCGTCGGCTTCGCCGATGATCGCGGCCTTGCCGGTATTGGGCAGGTGCTGCGCGGCTTGCGCGGGTTCTGTGAGCACGCGGATGTCGAAATGCTCGACCCATTCACCGGCCGGCGCGCTGGGTGGAACGTGCCAGTAATCGTCTGGTTGGTAGTAGGCCAGGATCGGTTTTTTGCCCGGCGTGTAGGCGATCCAGCAATGCGGATGGCGGGTCAGCGGCAGCCAGTGCTTGAACTGCGGATTGGTCTTGAACGGATACGGCATGTCGTCGAGAAAACACATCTTCTCGATACCCGAAGCGATGAGCAGGTGATCGAAACCGCCGAGGGCAAGCGCCTTGTCGGCGCGGCGGAGGACGGTGTCGAGATGGTCGCGGTAGGCGCTCATGAGGAATTGGCCCAAACCAGAAAGTGGAAACGCAATTTTGCCCGATTCGGCGAAAGTGCGCAGGGAGGGGGGAACTGGTTTACGGGAAAAAGATCTGTCCGCGAAGAACGCCAAGGGTGCAAAGGAAAGCGGAAGAAAATTTGATCAATGAATCAAAGCTTCCTTTTAGTCCTCCGCGACAACAATTTTTTTATCTTCATCACAAGGATTCATCGAGATCGAATCTACTCGAATCAAACCGTCTTCATTCGTGTGCGTAGAGTGGACGTAGGGTGGCGTAGGGTGGGCGTAGGGTGGGCTTCAGCCCACCGGATTTTCAAAGATAAAAAATGGTGGGCTGAAGCCCACCCTACGCCCACCCTATGTCCCCCTGCCGAAAAGCTATCGCACGCCGCAGTTGTCCCCCACGTCCAGCACGCGACCGAACGCGACCGGCTCGCGCAGAAAATGCGTGCGCGATTTCATGGCGCGGGTAATGAGCAACTGGTTTTTTTCGGTCAGCATCAGCGCGCAGCCGAGATGCATCCGCGTGACCAATCGCTCGAATTCGGCCGGTCCTGCGACCATCAGCGCGGTGGCGGCGGCATCGGCCAGTACCGGATCGTCAGCGAGCACCACCGTGGCGGCGGCCTGGTGCGCGGGCAAGCCGGTGCGCGGGTCGAGGATGTGGCCCCAACGCTCGCCCTGTCGGGTTTGCCGGAACTTGTTGTAATCGCCCGAGCTGAACAGCGCTTCGGGTCCGCTCAGATCGACCCAGCCCAGCGCATCGCTGAACGGATCGCGCATTCCCACTTCCCAGGGTTTGCTGTCGCCATCGCCCAAGGCCAACACATCTCCGCCCATATTGATCAAGGCGTGTTCGATGCCGTGCTTTCGCAAGATGGCGGCCATTTCTTCAGCGGCCACACCCTCGGCCATGGCGTTGAAATCCAGTTGCACGGCGCGGTTGGAAGTTTCGAGTCGATGGCCTTGGATACGAACATCTGCAATGCGCGGACGTTGTTGCAGCCAGTGTTCGATTTGTTGTCGGGTCGGTGCGGGCGTTGTGACCGGGTAATGCGAAGTATGGAATCCCCACATTTCGACCAGCCCGCCGATGGCCGGGTCGAACAGTCCGTCGCTGCGAATCGCGAAGTCCTTCGCGCGGCCGATCATGGCGATGATCGAATCCGGCGCCTGCACCGATTGCCCATTGCGGAAAGCGGTGTTGATCCGGGTCAGGTCGGACGGTTCCCACGGATGCCATTCGCGTTCGCGTTGCCTGAGCCGCGCGGAGATTTCGGCCAGGGCTTGTTCGGCGCGTGCACGCGGCGCGCCGCGAATCTCGATCTGGGCGATCGAGCCGAACACATGCAGTTGCTCGCGGGTGACGGTGCTCTCGCGCTGGCAGCCGGCCAGCAGGCACAGGGCTGCGATCAGTACGGCAATCGATATGCCAATCGGCGCGGCACGAAAGCGCACGCGGTCAAACGTACTGGCTGCCCGGCGCGTCCACCCACGAACGAATGAAAGCCAAATCGGCGGGGGCGACATCGATGAAGCGAAACCCGGTCCAGACCTGTCCCGGCGCGGCGGCATCGTCGTTCCACAACTCGTGCGCGCCGACATTGAGCACGTGCTCGATACCTCTGGCGTCGGGCAGCTTGAAGCGCAACTGGTACAGCGCATCGCTCATCAACGGATGGTTGAGGATCAGCAGCATGCCCGATTCGGACAGGTTGCTCATCCGGCCGATGACCTGCTCGGTCATGGTGTCGAAAACCTCGACGTTGTAGCCGATCTTGCGGCGCTTGGCGCGGCGGTATTCGTTCATTTGGCGGGCTCGGGTTGGTTCTGTCCGGCGAATGACCGCAGGGCGCTCATGACGCTGTTCCAGGCGCGGTCGATGAGCGTGCCCTTTTCGTCCTCGACCAGCCGTAGCTGGCCCTTGGCCATCAGCCGGGCCAGGCCATCGAGCGTGTAGTCGGTGTTTTTCTGGCCGCGATGATTGACGAACAACACATGCCCGGTCACGGTGCTGTACCACGACAACCGGCGCCGTATCTTGTCGCCTTGCTGGTTGCTGATGAAGTCGAACCAGCTGCCGAACTGGACTTGCTTGAGTTGCTCCAGGCGCGATTGTTCTTCGGGCGTCAACGGAGTTTTCTTGGTGTTCTTGCCGGTCAGGTCTTCGCCCAGGCGCGCACGCGCCTTCAGGCGCATGGTCAATTCCGTGCGGCTGGCGGCATCGTCGCTGCTGCCTGATTGCGGATTGACCAGGCGTTCGGCGATCGCGCTGGCTTCGTCGCCTTGGTAGCCCACCTGCGACAGCGCTTGCTCGATTTCCTGCTCGAAAGCCGGGTCGGCCCGTTTTGATTCGGCCTGCTCGCTGGCCGGTGCCCGCGCGATCTTGATCAACCGCTCGGCAATGCCGAGCTGTTGCTTCCAGGGTTCGGAGCCTTCGCCATGGCGCAACGAAGTCAGCGCCAGGACATCGGTCCAGGCCTGGCTGAGCAAGGTATGAGTGAAGCGCGGCAGGTTTTGCTGCTTGAGCAAGGCCTCGACCGCGGTCGAAGCGCGCTCGCGCGCCAGCGCCAGTTTTTCCTTGCCGCGTGCCGCTTCCACGTGCCGGCGCTCGGCGACCTCGGCCTTGCGCGAGACCGTCTGCAGGTGCGAGCTCAGATCGGTGAGCAGGTCGCTGAACAAACTGACATCGCCATTGAATTCGCTGACCGTGCGATCGACCACCGAATTCATCTTGTCGATCAGGCCCTCGTCGGCTTCGTCTTCGTTGAGCCAGAAGGCGCTGGTCTCGGCCACGGTGTTGAGCATCTGCCGCGCCGGGTGCTGCTGGCGGGTGAAAAACCCCTTGTCCTGCAAGGCCACGCGCAGCAAAGGCACTTGCAGCTTGGACAACAGACTGGCGGCGGGGCTGTTGGGCCTGACATCCTTGAACAGGTTGTCGTAGAGCATGCCGACCAGGTCGATGGCATCGCTGTCGCTGTCGGCCAGCGCCGGGACTTCGTTCTCGGGAACCGATTGCCGAAGCGAAGCCAGCAAGTCCTGCTTGAGGTGGCTCACGCTGCGCAGGACCTGCTTGCCGTTGACCACCACCGGCGCGGTTGCCTTGCTTTGCAAGGTGCCCAGCGCGTTTTGCAATTGCACCGGGCTCACCGTGTGCTGGACATGCGGCACGCCGCCGGTCCGGTCGGGATTGAGTTTTTCCAGCAGTTGCCGCCGCCCGGCCAACAACTGGCGCATCAAGGCGAAGCCTTCCTCGCTGGAAATCTCCGGGCCGGGGCCCGTGCTTGGTCCGGAATACATCGCGCCGGCGGCCGGCCGGCCGGGTCGCGCGGTTGCGCCCGGTTCGGAGGCCGGGGCAGCGCCGGATGCCGCGAAATTGGCCGCGGCATTCGCGGCGGTGCGCAGATGCGCGCGCGGCGAGCGTTCCGCAGGCGATTCATCGCCACTCAGGCCCAGTACCTGGACATCGCCGACGTCCAGGCCAAAGCTGCGAGGATTCGAACGGGGTTCGCTCTCGGGTTTTTCGGGGCTGTTTTGCGATGCCGGACGCAGCCGCACCGGGACGTATTGCAAATGCGGCAGTACGCCGTTCTTGGACAGGTAGCTGTTGATCGTATCGACCAGGCTCCCGTAAACCGGCAACAGTTGCCGGTCGAAGGCACGGAAAAAAGTCAGGCGATATTCGCTTTCCAGTTCCAGGCAGTCAGCGGCGCTGCGAATTATCCGGCACAGCGCCTGCGGGCCGATCGGCAGGGATTCGGCATCGAACCCCGGCCGTCCCGCCAGCACGCCGAAGCGCTGTCCCAGCAGGTACAGCGACAGGCTGTTGCGCAACTCGGCGCGATTGGAGATTTCCGTCAACAGGCTGGTTTCATCGATTTCCAGCTCGTCCACCAACGACAATTCGTCGGCCGAGCGGCTTCGTGATTTCATATGGCCGCGAATGATTTGCGGCTCGCGCAGTTCGGCCAGCTCCGATTCCAGCGCGATCAAAAAACGCGGCACCAGATCGTGCCGCGTACGCTTGACCAGACGCTGCGCTTCCAGCCAGCGGTGCTGAGTGGTGTTGTTGCGGGACTGCTCGGCGAACTTGAACAACTGCTGCTCGAGTTCGTTGAGCGAGGTGACAATGACCCGCTCCAATTCGTCGGAGGCGAATTCCAGAATGCCTTCGAGCAAATCGCGTACACGGCGCGGCAATTGGCGTGAGGCCAAGGTCGATAGCGGGTGCGACTGGCTAGTGCCTGCGGACATGCGGCGCTCCTGGCCTGATTCCCTGGGGCCGATTCTAGGCTCAGGAAGGGCGTTGCGACTAGGGCGCCGTATGTCGCTTCAGAAAGCTTTGATGCGGCCGATAATCCTGCGCTATTGGCCGGTTTTTCCCTCGAATGCGTTCCAGCGCAGACTGAGCACCCCGCTGCGGCCGGGCGTGTTGTAACCATCGACCAGCTCATAATCGCGATCGAACAAGTTTTCGATCCGCGCTTCCAGCGACCAGTCGCGAGCCAAGGGCAGCGCCGCGCGCAGGTCAAAGCGCGCATAGCCGTGCAGGGTGCGGCCAAAGTCCGGGCGTGGCGAGAAAGCCGCACCGTCCAGTGCCAGCGTCAGGTGGTTGGCGAACCGGTAGCTGGCCGAGGCCGACGCCTTGCGGTCGGCGCGGCGCAACAGCGGTGCATGCGTGGCGACATCGCGGGCATCGAGCCAGGTGGCATTGCCCGTGAATTCGAAAGCCCCACGCGTGAGCTGGTAATCCAGCTCGACGCCATCGATGGCCGCGCGGTTGACGTTCACCGCCGACAGGGCCGGGCCGTCGAAGGCGATCAAATCGCCGATGCGGGTGCGATAGACCGACACGCCGATGCGCTGCGCATCGCTCAACTGCCAGTCCAGCCCGGTTTCCAGGCTGTTGGAACGCTCCGGCCGCAGGTCGGGATTGCCGGCGAACAGACCGAAGAATCCGGGAAAGAACAATTCATTGAAGTTCGGTGCGCGAAAGCCCTGGCCCCAACTGGCGCGAACGCGCAGGCCATCGCTGACCTGCCAGCCCCAGGCGGCGTTGCCGGTATTGGCGCCGGAGAATTGGCTGTTGTCGTCGTGACGCAGCGACAACTCCAGCGTGTGCGCCTTCCAGCCGGTGCGCCAGGACGCGAAAGCGGCGGCATTGCGGCGGCTGCGGTCGAACTGCGGGCCACTGAAGGCGTCGTTGGAAAACCCCGATTCACGGCTCCAGTTCAAGCCCACATTGAGCGTGTTGGTGGTATCGAGCGCCAGCGTGTTGACCCAATCGATCGAGCTGCGGTCGCTGCCGAAGCGCGAGCCGAACACGGGTGTATCGAGGTTTTCGTCGTTGTGGCCCAAGGTCAGGCTATGGCTCCAGCGATCAGTCAGCTTGCCCGAGAGCGTCGCCCCGAATGCGCGGTTGAGCGCGGCCGTTTCGCCCTGGTCGAACTCGACATCGGCGTCAGTGAGCAGCCCGGTGAAAGACAGACGCTGACTGCCGACCTGGGTTTGTCCGCGCAGGCTCAGGTTGCGATTGCGATAGCCGTCGTTGTCGGGATCGAAACCGAAAGCCGAAGGTTTGGTCGCGGAAAACCCGCGCAGGTGCTCGATGCCCGCACTGAGTCCAAAACGTGTGTCGCCCTCGGCCAGGCCCAGGCCGGCATCGGCTCCGACACGCCCGTAGCTTCCCGCATGCACTTCGGCATAGGGCGCGGAAGGGTCGCGGGTAAAGATATGGATCACGCCGCCGATGGCATCCGAGCCCCACAGTGCCGCGCGCGGTCCGCGCACGATTTCGATGCGCTCGATCTGCGCCAGCGGCAGATGCGCAAAGTCATAGATGCCTTGGGTGGCGTCATTGACGCGTACGCCATCGATCAGGATCAAGGTGTGATTGGAGTTGCCGCCACGCATGAACACCGTGCTGGCCTGGCCGGGGCCGCCGGTGCGGGCGATGTCGATGCCAGCCTGGCGCGCCAGCAAATCCAGCAGGCCCGGCGCTTGGCTGCGTTCGATGTCTTGGCGGCTGATCACCGTGACCGAAGCCAGCACCTGATCGGCCGATACTTCGCTGCGATTGGCCGTGACCACCACGCGGCTGAGCGCTGTGGTTTCGCGCCCGTGGGCGCTGGCAATGATGGAAAGGGAAATGGCCGCCGCCAGGGCGGTTTTGTTGATGACAAGATTCATACGTTCTCCTGAAACGCTCACCCGCGTTGAGTAAAAGCGCGCAGCGATGGAAAACGGACAAAACACAGGCGCGAAGGCGCGACGGGATTTGCCGCGTCGCCCTCCGCAACGTGCCGTGTGACCGCGCCGCCCACAGGCTGACGCAGTGTTGCTCCAGGCCGGTCTCCGGGCTGGTCAGCGGCACAAGCGGACTTGTGCTGGTCTTTCGCCTTCCCAGGCAATGCCCAGTGGCGTGATGAAAGACTTTTCTGACTTACCGTTGCGGGGGCAGCGCCGGATTCTCACCGGCTTCCCGAGCACCTCAAGCGCGCGCAGTGTAAATCAAGATCCCCGCCCAAGGTAGCCGTTCGAGCGCGGCAGGAATCCTGAATGGCGATGATGTGCAACACCGGAAATCGCGACTGGCTGCGGCAGTTTTGTAGGAGCGACGAGAGTCGCGACCAGGCCTACCCCGAAAGCCACTACCTTTCGCTCACCTGCTTGCCGGGATGGATTCCTCGAAAGGAAACGACAAGCCGTCGTGCAATGCACAGTCGCGATATCCATCGCTCCTACGGACGCAGCATTCACTCGTCGCGATCGGCGTCCAGGCTTTCCAGCTCACCGTCCGGTCCGGTGCGCAGATGCATGTGGATCGGCCGGCAGCAGACTGGGCAATCTTCCACGTAATCGGCCTCGCCGCCGGAAGCATCGACCAAGGCTTCGAAGCGTTCGCCGCAGAAGGGGCAGGTGAGGAATATCGAGTCGAGCATGGTGCGTTTGTGTTGCCTGATGCGCGTTGCCTGTGCGGTCTTCCGCAGTATGCGCTTGAGCCGTCGTTCCAGGGCGATTGTTCGGGCCAGTGGGTGAGAATCGATCGTCCGGAATCGATCGTTCAACATCAATCGTTCAACACAAATCGCGCGGCATCAAATGTTCAGGAACAGCGAGATCACATCGTTGGTGAATCGCCGGCCGAGTTCGGTCGGGGTGATGTGCTCGCCGTGTCGCTCCAGCCAGCCCATCGCATAAGCATGGTCGAGCCGTTGCTCGATCGCCGAGCGCTCGAGTCCGGTGCGTGTTTCAAAATCCGTGAGTGAAAAGCCCTCGACCAGGCGCAAGGCGTTGAGCATGTAATCGAACGGCCGGTTGTCGGCGACGATCGGGTCATCGCCGCCGATGCGTTCGATGCTGTTTGCTTTGGAAAGATAGTCGCGCGGATTCTTAACTTTCCAGCGCCGCAGAATTTCGCCGCTGGCGCCCGAAGAAATCTTGCCGTGCGCGCCCGCGCCGATGCCCAGATAATCGCCGAAGCGCCAGTAGTTGAGATTGTGCGCGCATTGCCTGTCGGGCTTGGCATAGGCGGAGACTTCGTATTGCGCAAAACCGGCGGCGGCCATCGCCTCGATGCAGCGCTCCTGCATGTCCCAGGCATCGTCCTCGACCGGAATGCCGGCCGGCGGATGCGCGGCGAACACGGTGTTGGGTTCGAGCGTGAGTTGGTAGTGCGATAAGTGCATCGGCGAGAGTGCAATCGCACGCTCGACATCGTGCAAGGCCATCGCGAGGGTTTGTTCGGGCAGCGCATACATCAGATCGAGGTTGATGTTGTCGTAGCCCGCATCCTGCGCCAGCTTCACCGCGCGCTCGGCTTCGCGGCTGTCGTGGATGCGGCCGAGGCGTTGCAGGCAGCCGTCGTCGAAACTCTGGATGCCGAAGGAAAGCCGGTTCACGCCAGCCGCGAGATAGCCCTCGAAGCGGCCGTGCTCGGCGGTGCCGGGATTGCATTCGAGAGTGATCTCGGCATTCGGTGCAAAACGCAATCGCGCCGAACAGGCATCGAGAATCTGCCCGATCGCCTCGGGCGCGAACAAGCTCGGTGTGCCGCCTCCGAAGAACACGCTATGCACCGTGCGGCCCCAGACCAGCGGCAGGTCCTGTTCCAGATCGGCGATCAACGCGGCCACATATTCGGCCACCGGTAATGCCTGCGGCCGGTTATGCGAATTGAAATCGCAATACGGACATTTGCGCACGCACCACGGAATGTGGATGTACAGCGACAGCGGGGGCGGGATCAGGGGCATTTCGTGCTTGAGCAAGTTCGGGTTGGTTTCCGTTCGTGGTGATCTTGATCCTGGACTTGTCGAAGGGCGAAAGATCGAATCACGAATGGCTGTCGCGATGATTCGATGATTCTGTACAGGCGTTTGGACAGGCTCAGGGCGAAGGGTGGCAATCACTCAGAACATTGTGCGCGCGTTGGCGTTCACAGCGGCTGTTGCCGCAGGCGTTCGCGCAATATCGCCAGCGCCCGGCCGCGATGGCTGACACGATTCTTGATGTCAGCGGCCAGTTCCGCCGCGCCCATCCCCAGAACCGGGTCGAAGAAAACCGGATCGTAGCCAAATCCTTCCTTGCCGCGCGGCGCATCGAGGATGCGTCCTTCCCAGAGGCCTTCGGCGATCAGCGGTTGCGGATCGTCGGCGTGGCGCAAGAGCACGATCAGCGAATAAAACCGCGCGCTACGCTGTTGTTCGGGAATGCCCGATAGTTCGCGGAGCAACTTCGCGATATTGCCCGCCGCATCGCCATGCACGCCGGCGTAATGGGCGCTGATCAAACCGGGCGCACCGTGCAGCGCATCGACGATCAGGCCCGAGTCATCGGCCAGTGCCGGCAGTCCGGTGATCGCAGCGGCATGACGTGCCTTGATCAGCGCATTCTCGATGAAAGTACGGCCGTCTTCGATGGCATCGTTCACGCCCAGTTCGCTCTGCGCGACCAGCGTCAGGCCGGTGTCGGCCAGTATCGGCTGCATCTCGGCGAGCTTGCCGCGATTGGAGGTGGCGAGGACGATTTTTTTCATTGGTTGCGTTGGCGGAGAACAGGAAGAAAAAGATCCAAACTACATTCGGCAGCCCACGACTACTTTGCCAATGCCGCACGCTGCAAAGCCACCAGCTCGCCGATGCCTTTCTCCGCCAGGCGCAGCAGCGAAGTCAGTTCATCGCGCCGGAACGCATGGCCTTCGGCCGTGCCTTGCAGTTCGATGAAGCCACCGCCGTCGTTCATGACCACATTCATGTCGGTGTCGCAGTCGGAGTCTTCGGCGTAATCGAGATCGAGCACCGGCTGGCCGCGATAAATGCCGACCGAAACCGCGGCTACGGCGCCGAGCACTGGATCGCGCGTCAATTCGCCGCGCGTCCTGAGCACGCCGATGGCATCGCACAAGGCCACGTACGCGCCGGTGATGGCGGCCGTGCGGGTGCCGCCATCGGCTTGCAGTACATCGCAATCGAGCGTGATGGTGCGCTCGCCGAGTGCCTTGCGATCGATGCAGGCGCGCAGCGAGCGGCCGATCAGCCGTTGGATTTCCAGCGTGCGTCCGCCTTGCTTGCCTTGCGCGGCTTCGCGGTTCATGCGTTCGTGGGTCGAGCGCGGCAGCATGCCGTATTCGGCGGTAACCCAGCCTTCGCCCTTGCCGCGGAGGAATCCCGGCGCGCGATTTTCGACACTGGCCGTGCACAACACGCGCGTCTCGCCGAAGCTGATCAGCACCGAACCCTCGGCGTGTTTGGTGAACTGGCGCACGATACCGACCTCGCGCAACTGGTCGAAGGCGCGGCCGCTGGGCCGGGTGGGGTCGCTCATGAGAGGAATCCGACAAACTATGGCCGGCTAGATTACCATTCATGCCCTTGACGCTTCGCCGCGGTGCCCGGCTTCGTGCCGGCATCGCCTGCGATTCGCGCCGCACGTGCCAGATTGGGAGCCCGCATGATCCGCAGCATGACCGCCTTTGCCACTTGTGAACGCGCCGCCACCGGCGGCCATCTGGCTTGCGAACTACGTGCGGTCAATCATCGGTTCATGGAATTGTCGGTGCGCGCACCGGAAGAATTGCGGCCGATCGAGGCGACGTTTCGCGAGCGCGTCGCGCAAAAATTATCACGCGGCAAGATCGATTTGAATTTCCGTTATCGTCCGACGCCGGGCGCGCGCGTCGAGCTCAACGTCAACGAGGAGTTGCTCGATCAACTGGCGCTTTTGGCGCACCGCACCTATCCGAAATTTCCTGGCGTGACGTGCGAGTTCACCGAGTTGCTGCGCTTCCCCGGCGTGATCGAGGAGGCCGAACTCGATCAGGCCGGCTTGCAGGCCGATGCCTTGGCCCTGCTTGATCAGACCATCGCGCAGTTCGTCGCCGCGCGCGAGCGCGAGGGCGCCAATCTGGCGGCGGTGATGCACGATCGCATCGACGGTATCGAACGCATCGTCGGCCAGGTTCGGCAGTGGCTGCCGGAAATTCGCGTGGCGCTGAAGGCAAAACTCGAAGCCAAGATCGCCGACCTGAAACTGCCGCTGGAATCGGGCCGTCTGGAGCAGGAGATCGTGCTCAATCTGCAGAAGATCGACGTCGATGAAGAACTCGATCGCCTAGGCAGCCATGTGGCCGAGGCTCGCCGTGTATTCGGTCTGCCCGAAGCGGTCGGCCGTCGTCTGGATTTCCTGATGCAGGAATTCAATCGCGAGGCCAACACCTTGGGTTCCAAGTCGGTCGATGCGCGTACCTCGCAGGCTGCAGTCGAACTGAAAGTGCTGATCGAGCAGCTTCGCGAGCAAGTTCAAAATCTGGAGTGAGCATGCGCGGAACGCTATTCATCATCGCCGCGCCTTCGGGCGCCGGCAAATCCAGCATCGTCAACGCGGTACTGGCCAATACACCGGGCATCGCGTTGTCCATCTCCTATACCTCGCGCGCGCCGCGGCCGGGAGAGCGGCATGCCCAGCACTATCATTTCATCAGCGCCGAGCAGTTCCAGCAGATGATCGCCGCCGGGGATTTTTTCGAGCATGCGCTCGTGCACGGCGACTACAAGGGCACCGCGCGGCAATCGGTCGAGCCGCAACTCGCGGCCGGCAATGATGTCCTGCTGGAAATCGATTGGCAGGGCGCGCGCCAGGTCCGCGAGAAGATGCCCGACGCCCTGAGCGTGTTCATCCTGCCGCCCTCGCGGCAAGCCCTGGAAACCCGGATGCGCCGTCGCGGGCAGGACAGCGAGGAGGTCATCGCCCGCCGCCTGGCCGCCGCCCGCGAGGAGATGAGCCACCATTCGGAATTCGATTTCCTGATCGTCAACGACGACTTCGACACCGCCGTGCGCGAGATGCAGTCGATCTTTCTGTCCAGCCGCCTGCGCCGCGAGCGGCAGGTCCAGCGCCACGCCCGCCTGATCGACACCTTGCTGCGGGACGCTTGAAGCCCGATTGAACCGGCGGGCGATCGGCGCGTATAATGCCCAGTTCGTTGTAACTCGTTGATTCCTGGATGGGCCGCAGCCCGTTTCGCCTTGGAGACCGTATGGCCCGCATTACCGTTGAAGATTGCCTGTCCGTGGTGGAGAACCGCTTCGAGCTGGTCCTGATGGCGTCCAAGCGCGCCCGCCAACTGGCCACCGGCGTCGAGCCAACCCTCGACAACAGCGAGCACCAGGACAAGCCAACCGTCCTGGCCCTGCGCGAGATCGCCGCGCGCAAGATCGACCAGGCCCTGATCGACGAAGTCGAGAAGGTCGAGCGCGAACGCGCCGAGCGTGAGGCCCTGGAATGGGCTGCCGCCGAAGTGGTGGACGACGACCTGAGCAAGGGCGGCGACGACTGATCGGTCTTTGCCGGATCGAACCCGACGGCCCCGATGGGGCCGTTTTCGTTTCCGCCGCCGCATTGAAGCTATCGCCGCAGCCGCGTAGTCTGCTAGCGATGCCATCAACGAAATCCACTGTCGACCCGGCCATGCAGCCTTGCCCGGACCCTTGTCCGGAGGCCGTGCTCGCGCTCGAAAAACGCCTCGCCGAATACCTGCCGCAGGCGCAGATCCTGAAAGTACGACGGGCCTACCAAGTCGGTGCCCGTGCCCATGACGGGCAAACCCGCAAATCCGGCGAGGCTTACATCACCCATCCGGTCGCGGTGGCCAGCATCCTGTCCGAGCTGAATGTGGACGTGGAAACGCTGTGCGCGGCCATCCTCCACGACGCGCTCGAAGACACGCCGCTGCCGCGCTCAGCCATTTCCGAGGAATTCGGCGAGACGGTGGCCGAGCTGGTCGATGGCGTGACCAAACTCGACAAGATCCAGTTCCGCGATCGCCAAGAGGCTGACGCCGAAAGCTTTCGCAAGATGCTGCTGGCGATGTCGCGCGATTTGCGCGTGATCCTGATCAAGTTGGCCGATCGTCTGCACAACATGCGCACACTCGATGCCATGAGCCCGGCAGCGCGTCGCAGGATCGCCCGCGAAACGCTGGAGATCTACGCACCGATCGCCCATCGCCTGGGCATGAACCGGGTCAAGGCCGAATTGCAGGATCTGGGTTTTCGCGCGATGTATCCGATGCGGCACCGGGTCATCGCCAAACGCATCGCCAGCCAGCCGGTGATGCGCCGCGAGGCGATGGCCACCATCGAGGCGCAGATGGCGCAGCGGCTGGTGCAGGAGGACTTGCCGTTCCGCCTGATCAGCCGGGTCAAGGCGCCCTGGAGCACCTACCAGAAGATGCGCAACGGCAACAAAAGCTTCGACCAGGTCATGGACGTGATCGGTTTTCGCTTGATCGTTCCGACGCTGATGCAGTGCTACCACGCGCTCGGCGTGGTGCACTCGATGTTCAAGCCGCTCGATGCGCGGTTTCGCGATTTCATCGCCATTCCCAAGGCCAACGGTTACCAGAGTTTGCACACCGTGTTGTTCGGGCCTTACGGCTCGCCGCTGGAAGTGCAGATCCGCACCGAGGAAATGGACCGCATCGCCGAGCGCGGCATCGCTGCCCACTGGCTTTACAAGAACATCGGGCAGGGCATGAACAATGCCCATATCCGCGCCCAGGATTGGGTGCGCGGATTGGTGGACAGCCAGGAATCGGCCACTTCTTCGCTGGAATTCCTGGAGAACGTGAAGGTAGATCTGTTTCCCGACGAGGTTTACGTGTTCACGCCCAAGGGCGACATCTTCTCGCTGCCGCGCAACGCCACCACCATCGATTACGCCTATGCGGTGCATACCGATGTGGGTAATCACGCAGTCGCCGCGCGTGTGGATCGCAAGCTGGTGCCGCTGCGCACGAAACTCGCCAGCGGCCAGACGGTGGAGATCATCACCGCGCCCTCGGCCACGCCCGGCCCGCAATGGTTGGAGTTCGTAGTATCGAGCAAGGCGCGCGCGGCGATCCGGCATTTCCTCAAACGCATCGAACACGAAGAGGCCGTGGACCTTGGCCATCGCATGCTCGATCGTGCGCTGGAAGTGCGCGAGAGTTCACTCGATCGCGTACCGCAGGAGAGAATCGAGCAATTCCTCAACGAGCACCGCTACCGCCGTCTCGAGGAATTGCTTGCCGATATCGCCTTGGGCAACCGCATGCCGGCGCAGGTGGCGCAGACCCTGGTACAAGGCGCCGTCGAGCCGCCATTGCCAAGCAAGGCGCGCATGGGCAGCGGGCAAATCCTGATCAACGGCAGCGAGCGCGGTGTGCTCAGTTTCGCCGGATGTTGCTACGCCATTCCCGGCGACGAAATCATGGGCTACATCACCGCCGGCAAGGGCGTGGTGGTTCATCGCACTAATTGCCCGAACGTGGCCGGTTATCGCAAGAATCCCGAGCGTTGCGTGCCGATGGCCTGGGACCGCTATGTCGAAGGCGATTACCGCGCCGAATTGCATCTGGAAGTGGAGAACAAGCCAGGCGCGCTGGCGCAGGTCGCGGCGGCCGTGGCCGAGTGCGACTCCAACATCGATTCGGTCGAATATCGCGAGCGCGACCAGCGCGTATCGGCGATGGAATTCGGCATCGAGGTGCGCAATCGCAAGCACCTGGCCGATGTCATCCGCCGGGTACGGCGCCTGAGCGTGGTGCATGGAGTGGAGCGGCTGTAGATCGGGACTCGGGACTCGGGACTCGGGACTCGGGACTCGGGACTCGGGACTCGGGACTCGGGACAAGAGCTTGCGAAATTGTTCAGGAATCCTGATTTGGTCCGCGAAGAACGCAAAGAGCGCAAAGAAGAGCGGAAGAAGATTTGATTCGTGAAGAGCCGGATTTACCTCACCCGTTCGCCCTGAACTCGTCGAAGGGCATTCGAGATAATCGAATTGCTCGACATCCCCGGTCATGGTTCGACGAACTCACCATGTGCGGAGCCAAATAGACGGTTGACTTGTCTCATCCGTAGCCTGCTCACTCATTCCCGCCTCGCGTAAACTTTCGCCCATTCCTCCGAAGGCACACGATCATGTCTCCTCGACACATCACCACCGAGCACGCACCCGCCGCCATCGGCCCGTATTCCCAGGCCGTTCGCAGCGGCACCACGGTTTATCTGTCCGGCCAGATCCCGCTCGACCCGGCTACAGGCCAGTTGATCGACGGCGACATCGCGGCGCAGACGCGCCGGGTGTTCGACAATATGCAGGCGGTCTGCCACGCGGCCGGCGGTTCGCTGAGCGATGTGGTGCGGCTTGGCATCTACCTGACCGATCTGGGCAATTTCGCGGCGGTCAATGCGGTGATGGCCGATTATTTTTCCGCTCCGTATCCGGCGCGTTCGACCGTCGAAGTGGCCGGCTTGCCGCGCGGCGCGCAGGTCGAAGTGGACGCCATCCTCGCGTTCGATTGAGTTGGTCCGTCGCGTAAACCGCGGTGATTTCGAGCCCGCGCTCGCGCCGACCGGCGAGGCGCGGGTTTCCACGCTGTCGGGCGTCGGTCCGGCATTGGCTGAGAAACTCGCCACGCGCGGCCTGCTCAACGTGCAGGATCTGTGGTTGCATCTACCGCTGCGCTACGAAGATCGCACCCGGATCACCGACCTCCACGCGCTATTGCCCGGACAGGCGGCGCAAGTGGAAGGCCGCGTCCAGGCGGTCGAGCGTGGATTTCGTTATCGGCCGATGCTGCGCGTGGCCATCGGTGACGCATCGCACTCGACGCTGACGCTGCGGTTTTTTCATTTCAACAGCGCACAAGCCGCGCAGTTCATTCCCGGTCGTCGTGTTCGCTGTTATGGCGAAGCGCGGCCCGGTTCGCACGGCCTGGAGATGGTGCATCCGAGCTATCGCTTTCTCGGCGATGATGACGATGGCGCATTGAATGCCTCGCTCGATCCGGTCTATCCCACGGTCGAGGGCCTTGGCCCGCAGACGATGGCGCGACTGATCGGCGAAGCGCTCAAGCATCTGCCGCCGGCCGAAGATCTCGAACTGCTGCCGGCCACATTGCGCGAGACTTTGCATCTGCCTTCGTTGCGCGATGCGCTGATCACCGCGCACCGACCGCCACCGGATACCGATGTGGCGCTGTTCACCAGCGGCCAGCATCCGGCCTTGCAACGCTTGGCGCTGGAAGAATTGCTGGCCCATCACCTGAGCTTGCGCTGCCAACGCATCGCCTTGCGCACGCACGGCGCCAATCCGATCAAGACGCGCGGGCAGTTGGCTGCCGCCATGGGCAAACTTTTGCCGTATCGCTTGACCAAAGCGCAGCAGCGCGTCTTGACGGAAATCAATCGCGATATCGCGCAGGCCGAACCGATGCTGCGTCTGGTGCAGGGTGATGTGGGCAGCGGCAAAACCGTCGTGGCCGCGCTCGCGGCCTTGCGCGCGGTGGAGGCGGGCAAGCAAGTCGCGTTGATGGCGCCCACCGAATTGCTTGCCGAGCAGCATCTGAACACTTTCCGCGCCTGGCTCGAACCGCTCGGCGTGCGCGTGGTCTGGCTGGCCGGCAAGATCACCGGCAAGGCGCGCGCCGCCGCACTCGCAGAGATTGCTTCAGGCGCGGCGCAGGTGGTGGTCGGTACACACGCACTGATGCAAGAACACGTGGCGTTCGCGGATTTGTCGCTGGTCATCGTCGATGAACAACACCGCTTCGGCGTGCATCAACGTCTGGCCTTGCGCGACAAAGGTGCCGATGGCAGCAAGGTTCCGCATCAACTGGTGATGACGGCGACCCCGATTCCACGCACGCTGGCGATGTCGGCGTATGCCGATCTGGACGTGTCGGTGATCGATGAAATGCCGCCGGGCCGAACGCCGGTGACTACCGTTGCGATCAGCGGCGAGCGCCGTGGTGAGGTGATCGAGCGCATCCGCGCCGCGTGCCTGCAAGGGCGGCAGGTGTATTGGGTGTGCACCTTGATCGACGAGAGCGAGGAAGTGCAGGCGCAATCGGCGCAGAGCACCTACGATGCTTTGCTGGCGGCCTTGCCGGAACTGCGCATCGGCCTGCTGCATGGACGCATGAAGCCCGCCGAGAAACAGGCAGTGATGGATCGCTTCAAGACTGGCGAAATGCAATTACTGGTGGCGACGACGGTGATCGAGGTCGGTGTCGATGTGCCCAACGCCAGTTTGATGATCATCGAAAACGCCGAACGCCTGGGCCTGGCGCAATTGCACCAGTTGCGCGGGCGGGTTGGCCGCGGCGCGCAGGCATCGAGTTGCGTGCTGCTGTACAAGCCGCCGCTGTCGCAGATGGCGCGCGAGCGGCTGGAAGTGATCCGGCGCACCACCGATGGCTTCGTCATCGCCGAAAAAGACCTGCAATTGCGCGGCCCCGGCGAACTACTCGGCACGCGCCAGACCGGCCTGGCCGGATTTCGCATCGCCGACTTGATGCGTGATGCACACCTGCTACCGGTGGTGCATCGCACCGCCGAACAGTTGTTGACGGAATTTCCCGAATTGGCCGATCGCGTGGTCCAGCGTTGGGTCGGCGGCGCGGCGAAGTTTGCCGGCGCATGATTGGGCGCATTGTGACTGCGCATTGTGATTGTGCATCCGTTGCGAGATTGCCTCGGCGAATACCGGGGTTTCAATATTCTTTTCACACCGAAATGCTGATTACAGAGAAAAACAAACCATGAAAGAACGCATTCCCCTGCTCATCGATACCGATCCCGGTGTGGACGATGCCCTGGCCTTGTTGATGGCCTTCGACGATCCCAATCACCAATTGCTCGGTTTGACCGTGACTGCCGGCAACGTCGGCCTCGGGCACACCGTCGCCAATGCGTTGAAGCTGTGCGAAGTCGTTGGCGTGGATGTGCCGGTATATGCCGGCTGCCCGGTGCCTTTGGTGCATCCGGCCGAGGATGCGGCGTATGTGCACGGGCTCGATGGTTTTGGCGATACCGGCTACACCCCAGCGCAACGTGAAGCACAGGCCGAGCATGCGGCGCTGGCGATCATCCGTTTTTCCCGGGAGCACGCTGGCAAATTATTGCTGGTGGCCCTTGGTCCGCTGACCAACTTGGCGCTGGCGTTGCGACTCGATCCCGACTTGCCCACGCGCATCGGCCGGCTGGTGGTGATGGGCGGGGCGGTGACAGGCCAGGGCAATACTTCGATCCCGGCCGAGTTCAATATCGCATTCGATCCCGAGGCGGCGGCGGTGGTGTTCGCGGCGTTTCCCTCTTTCGACATTGTCGATTGGGAAGCGGTGGTGCGGCATGGGTTCCTGCACGACCAATTCAGCGACTGGCTGGTCAAAGGCGATGGCCGGGCGGAGTTTTACGATCGGATCTCGCGCAATACCCGGGCCTGGTCGGAGAGCAAACGGGGCGCGCACTGGCATTCGGCCGACGCTCTGGCGATGGTCGCGGCGCTGGACCCGGCAGGCATCACGCACGCCGAGATTCGCTACCTGACAGTCGAAACCGAGGGCCGGGTATGCCGCGGTGCAACGGTGGTCGATTGGGCGCAACGCAGCGGGCAGGCGGCCAACGCGCGGATCGTGATGAGTTACGACCAGGAGCGCTTCGAGGCCCGGGTACGCGCCAGTTTGGGCGTCTGAAGGCGTGTTCAGCGTCCGAAAGTCACTTCGGCTTGCGCCGCCGGCCCCGAGCCAGCTAAAATAGTCGTCTTTTCCACCCTTTACGGCGGAGCTTTCCATGAAAGCCGATATCCATCCCAAGTACAACGACGTCGTTTTCCAGGACGTCACGTCCGATTTCGCGATCCTGACGCGCTCCACGCTCTCGAGCAAAGAGACGATCAAGTGGACCGACGGCAAGGAATATCCGCTGGTGAAGGTGGAAGTCTCCTCGGCTTCGCACCCGTTCTACACCGGCAAGCAGAAGCTGATGGACACCAGCGGACGCGTCGACAAGTTCCGCAAGCGCTACGGCAAGTAATTGCCAAAAGCGCCGTCACGTACAAGCTCGGGTTTGTTCCCAGCGCGTCGGTGACAGCGATCACAGCTTATCGATTCAATAACGGCCACCCTCGCGGTGGCCGTTTGTATTTGTGCCATTGCCAGGTTTTGCCGGCACTGCCGCGCGTTTTCGCGACGCTCGCACTGACTTGTACAAATGCCGTATGCGATACTTGGCATTCGGCCTCAGTTGTACGGTGACGGGCTCATCACGAGCCGGCAGTCGCCTCGAAACAGCCGCCCTGCCTTCAAGGAGTCTGCCATGCCCAACAACAAAAGCGTGATCCTCAACGCTGGCGATAAAAACGTCGAACTGCCCGTCTTGACCGGAACGCTGGGTGCGCCCTGCGTGGATATCGGTCGCCTGTACAAGGAAACCGGCAATTTCACCTACGACCCGGGTTTCATGTCCACGGCCAGTTGCCGCAGCGCGATCACCTACATCGATGGCGATGCCGGCGTGCTGCTGTATCGCGGCTACCCGATCGAACAACTGGCCAAGCATTCGAACTTTCTCGAAGTCAGCTATCTGCTGATGCACGGCGTGTTGCCGAGTGCGTCCGAATTCAACAAGTTCGAGCACGAGGTCACCCATCACACGATGATGCACGAGGCCTTCCGCACGTTCCTGTACGGTTTCCGCCACGACGCGCATCCGATGGCGATGATGACCGGCATGCTCGGTTCGCTGGCCGCGTTCTATCACGGCGATCTGGACCTCGACGATCCCGAGCAGCGCCGCCTCGCCGCGATCCGCCTGCTGGCCAAGGTTCCGACCATCGCCGCCGCCTGCCACCGTTATTCGATCGGCTGGCCGATCCGCTATCCGCGCAACAATCTCGAATACGTCGATCGCTTCCTGCACATGATGTTCGAAGTGCCGAGCGAACCGCTCGCGCTGAAGCCGATCACCGCCCGCGCGCTCGACCTGTTGTTCATCCTGCACGCCGATCACGAACAGAACGCCTCGACCTCCACGGTTCGCCTGGTCGGCTCCACCGGTGCCAATCCGTATGCCTGCGTCGCTGCCGGCGTGGCCGCGTTGTGGGGTCCGGCACACGGCGGCGCCAACGAAGCGGTGCTCGACATGCTGGCCGAGATCGGCCGGCCTGAAGATGTCGCCAAGGCCGTCGATCGCGCCAAGGACAAGAACTCCGGCTTCCGCCTGATGGGCTTCGGCCATCGCGTCTACAAGAACTTCGATCCGCGCGCGACCATCATCCGCGAGATGACTCACCAGGTGCTCGGCGAGCTCGGAGTCAACGATCCGTTGCTGGAAGTGGCGTTGCGATTGGAAGAGGCCGCGCTCAAGGACGAGTACTTCATCCAGCGCAAGTTGTATCCGAACGTCGATTTCTACTCGGGCCTGATCTACAAGGCGCTTGGCATTCCGACCGAAATGTTCACGGTGATGTTCGCCATCGCCCGCACCGCTGGTTGGGTGTCGCATTGGCTGGAACAGCAGACCGATCCGGAGAGTAAGATCGGCCGTCCGCGCCAGATTTATACCGGTTCGGCCTCGCGCGACTATGTCGCTATCGGCAATCGCTGATTCGCGAGATCGATCGAAACGAAAAGCCCCGCATCGCGGGGCTTTTTTATTGCAACGAATGAGTCTTTCGCGCCACAGAATGATCGGAAGGCGTTATTGCCATTGGGTCGCGCCCATCAATCGTGGATTGGAATTTCGTTGTGCCCGCTGGTCTCGTCGGCGAGCAATTGCTTGAGCATGGCCATCGATGCGCGCGGCATCGGTTCTTCGTCCGCGCCACTCAGGGGGCCTTGCCGCAGCGCGGTCATCGGCAGCACGGTCAGGTCGAAGGGCAGGCCATCGGCGAGAAATTGCCAGACCGGGAACTCTCCCGTGCGTTGACGATCCAGGCGCAGGCGGCGCGATTGTGCATCGGCCGGAATATGGTGGTCCATGAGCATGCGCGCCACGGCATCGGCATCGTCGGTATGCAAGTGCAGGCAGATTGTCGAATGCATATCGGCACTGCCATCGAGCACACTGCCGACCAGTCTTGGATGGAAGTGTTTGAAAAAACCCATCGCCTGCAATGCCGCCTCGCGACGCAAGCGCAGTTGTTGCGGCTGCTCCTGCGCCTGGAACAGGCGCTGGTACTGGCGAAGCTGCTCTTGGACTTCGGTATTGGGCGGCAACGAAGCCTGGTCGAGAATGCCCAATTTCTGCGCGGCTTTGAGTTTGGCCTGCTGCAGATCATGAATACCGTGCACCGCCATCAGCCGTGCCGCCTCGATGGCGATGCGCTGGCGTCGCTGGTGGATTTTCGTATCGCTGCGTTCGCGGGCGTGTCGCATTGCAAGATCCCCGGTACGGCTTTGAGCCTGTCGAAAGACTGAAAAAATATCGTTGCCTAAAGATACCTAGAAGATATCGAACGATTCCTCGTCGGTGCTGTCGCCCAGGTCCTGCGCGTTGTAGCCGCTGGCGACCAGGCGATCGTAGTCTTCGGACTTGAAGTACTCGACCAGGGAACCACGCGTGCCATCGGGCACCAGTCCGCCGGTCGCGCGATTGACGCTGGCGGTGACGACTCCCGCCGGTACGTTGGCAATGTTGATCGGAACATTCTTGAGCGCCACGCGCATGTAATTGATCCAGATCGGCAGCGCGGCCTTGCCGCCGTATTCGCGGTAGCCGAGCGATTCGAAGTTGTCCTTGCCGACCCACACGGTCGTCACCAGATCGCCGCCGAAGCCGGAAAACCAGGCATCGCGATGGTCGTTGGTCGAACCAGTCTTGCCGCCGACATCGGCGCGCTCGAGCGATTTGGCCGCAGTCGCGGTACCGCGCTGCACGACATCGAGCATCAGCGATTTGGCCAGGAACGCGGTGCGCTCATCGATCGCCCGAGGCGCCAGGGCCTGTGTTAGCGGGCCAACGAAATCGGGATCGTATGGCGCATTGCCGGCGTTGGTCGGAGATGGGCCGCCGGCGCTGAAATCGAAACCGTCCACGACCGTCATGGCGCGCGTTTCCTCGGCCAGGCGCTGCGGGCAATCGCGGCATGCGCGGCGCGGATGGGTGAAGGCGATGGTGGTGCCATTGCGATCGACCACCTTGGCGATGAAGTAGGGCTCGATCAGGAATCCACCGTTGGCGAACACCGCATAGCCGCGGACGATCGACAGCGGCGTCAGCGAAGCAGTGCCCAGCGACATGGACAGGTTCGGCGGCAGGCTTTCGAGCCGGAAGCCGAACTGGGTGATGTATTTACGCGCGAAGTCCACGCCGATCGCATCCAGCAGACGCACCGAAACCAGATTGCGCGATTGCACCAGCGCCTCGCGCAGGCGCATCGGGCCTTCGAATTTTTCGTCATCATTCTGTGGCCGCCAGACATGGCCGACACGATCGCGAAAAACCACGGGCGCATCGAGCACCAGGCTCGCAGGCGTGTAGCCCCGCTCGAACGCGGCCGAATACAGGAACGGTTTGAAGCTCGACCCCGGTTGGCGCTGGGCCTGGATTGCACGGTTGAACTTGCTGCGCGAAAAACTGAAACCTCCCACCAACGCGCGCAACGCGCCGTCCTCCGGTTGTAGCGAGATTAGCGTGGATTCGGCCTTGGGCAATTGCGCCAGTTCGAACTGGCCGGGTTTTTCGCCGGGAACCAGGCGGATGATGTCGCCGCGCTTGAACAGCTCGGCCGGACCGCGTGTGGTCCATTTGGTCGATTGCGCGTCAAGGAACACCGCTTCGCCCGAGGCCCTCAATACTTTTGCCTTGCCATCGGCAACCGAAACCACGATGCCTGCCGGCATGGCATCGACATTCACATAGGACTTGAGCAGGCCGCGCAGCGTGGACTCCGAGGCATCCTCGGATAAATCCTTGTGCGCTTCCGGGCCGCGCCAACCGTGGCGGCGGTCGTATTCGGCCAACCCGGCGCGAACCGCTTCGGTCGCGGCGTGTTGATCGATGCTGTTGACGGTGGTGAACACGCGCAGGCCATCGGTCTCGGCATCGGCGCCGTAACGCTCGTACATGAACTGGCGCACCATTTCGGCCAGGTACGGCGCTTGCAGTTCGATTCGCGGCTCGTGCGGACTGGCGCGATTGGGTTCGGCTTGCGCTTGCTCTTCCTGCTCGGGGCTGATGAATCCGACTTCGCGCATGCGTTGCAGCACGTAATTGCGCCGAACGATATTGCGTTCGGGGTTGATGATGGGATTGCCGCTGGAGGGATATTTCGGTGTCGCGGCCAGCGCGGCGGTTTCGGCGAGAGTGAGTTGGTCGAGCTTCTTGCCGTAGTAGTACTCGGCGGCCGCGGCCACGCCATAGGCGCGGTTGCCGAAGAAGATCTTGTTCAAATAAAGATCGAGAATTTCGTCCTTGCTCAGCTCGCGCTCCATTTTCAGCGCCAGCAGCATTTCCATTAGCTTGCGGCTGTAGCTGTATTCGGAGCTGAGATAAAAATTCTTTGCGACCTGCTGGGTGATCGTGCTGCCGCCGGGGACGCGGGCATTGTCGGTGGTGGCCAGCAACCAGAGAGCGCGGGTGATGCCCCGGTAATCCAGGCCTTGGTGTCTGTAGAAACGTGCGTCCTCGATGGCGATGAAGGCCTGCCTGACCTGCAGCGGGATCTTGTCGATCTTGACCGGATAGCGCCGGGTCTCGCCGAATTGGGCGATCAGCTTGCCGTCGCTCGAGTACACGCTCATCGGCACCTGCAGGGCAACGTGGCGCAACTCTTGCACATCGGGCAGGCGCGGGGCGATCAGCCAGTAAGCCCCGACCAGGGCGGCAACGCCCAGGACAAAGACCAATACGCCAAGCCAAGCCAAGCGACGCAACCAGCGAGCCATTCGGGCCATCCGGGGCCTCTTCCTCGTTTACTTCGGGCAGAGCCAAGAGTATAGAACGAGGCTGACAAACAACGGCCAACCGCCGAAATTGGTCACAAATCGACCAAATTTGCGGGTGCTGACAGCAAATTCAAAAGAATATGGTCCAAATTTGTCATAGGGGCATTGCCATTTGGGAAAATATCGTTATTAATGTGTCGGCGCACAAATAGCGTGTAAGCGCCCGTGGCAAGGGAGAAACCGTGGGTCTTTTCGGAAATGCCAAGACACCGCTGGTCGGCGTGGACATCAGTTCCACGGCTGTCAAGCTGCTTCAGCTCACTGAGAATGCAGGCCGGTATCGCGTCGAGCATTACGCCGTCGAACCCCTCCCACCCAATGCCGTGGTGGAGAAGAACATCGTCGAAGTCGAGGCGGTGGCCGAAGCCATCAAGCGCGCGGTAGCCCGTTCAGGCACCCGGGCCAGGCATGCGGCAGCGGCGGTGTCGGGCTCGTCGGTGATCACCAAGATCATTCCCATGCAAGGCGACCTCGACGAGGACGCGATGGAAGATCAGGTGCAGCTCGAGGCGGCCAACTACATTCCCTTTCCGATCGAGGAAGTCAGCCTCGATTTCGAAGTGATCGGTCCGGTACCCAACAATCCGGAGATGATCCAGGTATTGCTGGCGGCCTCGCGAACCGAGAATGTCGATCTGCGGCAATCGGCCCTGGAATTGGGCGGGCTGACCGCCAAGGTCATCTCCGTCGAAGTCTTTGCGATGGAACATGCCTTCAAGCTGGTCGCCGACCAGTTGTCGGTATCGCACGACGCCATCGTGGCACTGGTGGATATCGGCGCGACCATGACCACGCTCAATGTCTTGCGCAACCAGCGCAGCATCTATACCCGCGAGCAGGTCTTCGGCGGCAAGCAATTGACCGACGAGATCATGCGCCGGTATGGCCTGAGCTACGAGGAAGCCGGTCAGGCCAAGCGCCAGGGCGGCTTGCCGGAAAGCTACGAGGTCGAAGTGCTGGAGCCCTTCAAGGAAGCGCTGGTGCAGCAGGTGAGCCGGCTGTTGCAGTTCTTCTACGCCGGCAGCGATTTCAATCGGGTCGATCAGGTCGTGCTGGCCGGTGGTTGTGCATCGATTGCCGGCATCGCCAACCTGGTCGAGGAACAAATCGGCGTGCCCACCGTCATTGCCAATCCGCTCGCCAACATGGCACTTGGTCCGCGCGTCCAGGCGCATGCCCTGGCTCAGGATGCGCCGGCACTGATGATCGCCTGCGGTCTGGCCCTGAGGAGCTTCGACTGATGGCAAGAATCAATCTATTGCCCTGGCGTGCCGAGCGACGCAAGCAACGTCAGAAAGAATTCATGGCCATGCTTGGCCTGGGCGCGATCACCGCGGTGCTGATCAGCTTCCTGATCGTGTTGTATTACGACGCCCGGATCGATGGGCAGAACGACCGCAACCAGTATTTGACCGCGCAGATCACCGAGGTTAACAAGCAGATCGCCGAGATCGCCGAGCTGGACAAGAAAAAAGAGCGGCTGCTCAAGCGCAAGGAAGTGATCGAGGATCTGCAATCCCAACGCTCGCTGATGGTGCACCTGTTCGACGAGCTGGCACGAACCGTCGCCGATGGCATGCAGATCACCTCCATCCAGCAAAACGGCTCGGAACTCAATATCCGTGGCCGCGCGCAATCCAACGCGCGGGTCAGTACCTACATGCGCAATCTCGATGCCTCGGGCTGGATGACCAAGCCCGATCTGAACGTCATCGAGGCCAAGGGCAGCGATTCCGGGTTGCCTTATGAATTCGCGCTCAAAGTCACACTGAAAAATCCCAACGCAACCGAGGACGCTGGGCAAAATCCGCCCGCATCCGCCGCTCCGGCTCCGGCCAAGGGAGGCAAACGGTGAAAAAGAATTTCGACCTGAGCAGTCTCGATACCAGCAACCCGGGAGCTTGGCCGTTTCCGATCAAGATCGCGACCTGCGTGCTGGTTGGCCTTTTCATCATCGCCTTTGCCTGGTGGATGTTCGTCAGCGACCGGCGTACCGAACTGGAAAACCTGGAGCAGAAGGAAACATCGCTGCGCGACGAGTTCCAGCAAAAGCAAGGCCGTGCCGCCAATCTCGAACCGCTCAAGCAGCAGTTGGCGCAGATGGAATTGATGTTGCAGCAGATGCTGCGGCAGTTGCCCAGCAAGAACGAAATGCCGGATTTGATCGTCGATGTCTCGCAGACCGCATTGGCCGCGGGCATCACCAACGAACTATTCCAGCCTGGACCGGAAAGCGCCAAGGAGTTTTACGCCGAAAAGCCCATCACCTTGCGAATGGTTGGCTCTTATCACCAGTTCGGCGCATTCGTCAGCGGCGTGGCGTCCTTGCCGCGCGTGGTGATCATGACGATGAACGATATCTCGCTCAAACCGCGCAACGACAAGAGCAATGTGCTGGTGCTCGACGGTACGGTCAAAACCTACCGCTACCTGGACGACGAAGAAACCGCTGAAGCCGAGAAATCGGCAGCAAACGCGGCCACTCCGGCGAAAGGGGCCAAGTGATGATCAACTTTCGGAAAATCCGTCCATTGCCGCGCATGCTCTTGTTGGCATTGATCGGCAGTGTGCTTGCCGGTTGCGCCAACGACACCAAGGACGTCGAGGCCTGGGTCGCCGAGGTCAAGGCGCGTCCAGCGCCGCCGCTGGATCTGCTGCCGGTGATGAAGCAGTTCGAAACCTTCGAATATTCCGCGCAGAACCTGCGCGATCCGTTCACCGCGCCGGTACCCGATCGCAATTCCGGAACCGGATTGCGTCCGGACCCGGGACGGCGCAAGGAGCCGCTGGAAGCTTATCCGCTAGATACCCTGGACATGGTTGGAACCATCGGTTCGGGAAATGCATTGTTGGGTCTGGTGATGGCGCCGGACAAGGTGACTTACCGGCTGCGGCCGGGAAATTACCTGGGGCAGAACGACGGCCGGATCACTGCGATTTACGAAGATCGCATCGAGATGGTCGAACTGGTACCAGACGGGGCGGGCGGCTGGCTGGAACGGCAAGCCAAGATTGCCCTTGAAGACAAATGATTGGGGGATAGCACGATGATCGCAATGAAACAGATCGGCGCAGACAAAGGCATCTTGCGCGCCTTGCGTACCGGAGCGATGACCCTGGGGTTGTTGCTTGCCTGCGACGCCGCGCTGGCGGCGAATGTGCTGCAGGATGTCCGCTACTCCGCCGCGGCTGGCGGCAAGGTGGACATCACCTTGCAGTTCGCCGAGCCGGTGGGCGAGGTACAGGCATTCACCACCGACAGTCCTCCAAGAATCGCGATCGATTTGCCAAACACCAGCAACGGACTGACCGCCCGGCGCGTGGCTATCGGCAGTGGCGCGACCTCGGCCGTTTCCGCTGCCGAGGCAGGCGGACGCACCCGGGTCGTGGTCGATTTGTTCCGCCCCGCCGGTTACACCACACGCAGCTCCGGCAATTTGCTGGTGTTGACCGTCGATGCCGGAAGCCCGATCAACGTGGCCAAGGAAGCGGTCGCGGCAGGGGCCGATCCGTCCAAGCGGCTGCCGAGCTCGATCAACGTTGCCAATATCGATTTCCGCCGTGGCGACAACGGCGCTGGCCGCATCATTGTCCGTTTCGATGGCGCCAATGCGGTCACCGACATGCGCAATGAAGGCAACCAGGTCGTGGTCGATGTGAGCAACGCGCAGATTCCGGAAAACTTGCGCCGCCGGCTCGATGTCACCGATTTCGCCACGCCGGTCGTCAGTGTCGAGCCGCGCTCGAATGCCGGCGGAACACGGTTGGTCATCAATACCAATGGCGCCTACGACAGCATGGCGTACCAGACCGGCAACGAGTATGTGGTCGAAGTCACGCCCAAGCGTGGCGCCGTGATCGCCGATGCGGCACGCGCCGGCGCCACAGGCACCTCGGCAAGCCCGCAGCGTTATGCCGGCAAGCCCGTGACCTTCAATTTCCAGGATGTCCCCGTTCGTACGGTGCTGCAGCTGATCGCCGAGGAATCCAATCTCAACATCGTGGCCGCCGATACCGTGCAAGGCAATGTGACCTTGCGTCTGATCAATGTGCCGTGGGACCAGGCGCTGGAGATCGTCCTGCGCGCCAAGGCGCTGGACAAGCGTCGCGACGGCAATGTGGTCTGGGTCGCGCCGCAAAAGGAGCTGGCCGACTATGAGCAGGCGCGTGCCGATGCGCGGATCGCGCTGGAATCGCGGTCTGAATTGGTCAGCGAATACATTCCGATCAATTACGGCAACGCCGAGGACATCGCCAAGCTGCTGACCGAAAACAGCAAGAACGGCACGGGTACCGGTGGCGGCGCCGCGGGCAGCGCGGGTACCCAGCGCGGTTTCCTGTCGCCGCGCGGCAGCGTGAGTTTCGACACACGCACCAATACCTTGCTGGTGATCGATGTTCCCAAGACCGTCAAGGACATCAAGGATCTGCTCGCGGTTCTCGACCGGCCGGTCGATCAGGTGTTGATCGAAGCCAGAGTGGTCATTGCCGATGAGAGCTTCGCCCGTGAGCTGGGTGCGCGTCTGGGTGTGAGCAATCCCGATCGGAACACCGACTCGACATCCAATATCAGCGGCAACATCGAGGCCAACCGCGCGACGATCAATTCGATCAACAGCACCCAACTGCAGAACCTCAACAACTTCAATGCCTGGCAGGATGCGCTCAAGACCAACCCCAACGCGCCTCGCCCGGCGATTTTGACTCCGACGATCACCCAGGGCTTCCTCAGCGACCTGGCCGTGACATCTCCGGCGGGTTCGATCGCGTTTTCGATCCTGCGTAGCAGCAGCCTGGTGGACCTGGAATTGTCCGCCCTCGAAACCGAAGGCCGTGGCGAGATCGTATCCAATCCTCGTGTGATCACCAGCAACCAGCGCGAGGCGATCATTCGCCAAGGCGACGAGATCGGCTACGTCACTGTCCAGCCCAGCGGCGGTGCCGTGCTCCAGTCCACGGTGCAGTTCAAAGAAGCATTGCTCGAGCTCAAGGTGACGCCGACCATCACCCAGGACGGTCGCGTGTATCTGACCGTTGCGTTGAAGAAGGACGACGTCAAGAGCTTCATCACCACGCCGACCGGCGCTGTCCCGCAGATCACCAAACGCGAGGTCAGCACCGCCGTGCTGGTGGACAACGGCAATACCGTGGTCATTGGCGGCGTCTATGAGTTCAAGAATCGCGAAGACGTCAAGAAGGTGCCGTGGCTGGGCGATGTGCCGTTCCTCGGCAATCTGTTCAAGAACAAGAACAAGCAGAACTCAAAGGCTGAATTGCTGATCTTCATCACGCCGCGCGTTCTGCAAGTGGCCAAGCGCTGATAACTGGCGCGTAGTGTCGTGAACAGGGCCGCATTCGCGGCCCTGTTTTTTTGTGGCGAATTTGTTTGTGGTCAGAAACCCCAGACGCATAAAAACTTTCGCCCAACCCTGAAACACGGCGCTCGTGTTTTGCGATCGCTGAACAACCACGCCGTACTTACAGTCACACGACCAGCAAAAAGTGTGTCATGCAGCCGCGGCCGATCACCCCTCGTCGATGCCGAAACCATCCACCCACGGATTGGTTAACTGACGAGGTCGTTCACGATGGCCGGGCCGATCGGTCCCGGGGTCATTGCGTCCGCCCCGAAGCCCATGCGGCCTGCTGTGGCCGTCTGCGGGCCTGGTGTATGCTCGGCCGACGTTTTCCATCTGGGCAAGCCCGATGCATCGCATATTGATTGGTCTCTTCGCTTTCTTGCTGTCTTCCATTGCTGCGGCAGGTCCAGCGGCGCCGGGGTGGGATCAGCGCATCCAGAACGCCGCCGGCCCTTTCACCGATGCGGTGGCAAAACTGGTTTTTTCGGCGGTGACCATCAACGGGATCGAAGTTCCCTTGATATTGGGTTGGCTGATCGCGGTCGCGGTTTTCTGCACGCTGTATTTCGGATTCATCAATCTGCGCGGATTTCCTCTGGGCTTTCGTCTGATTCGCGGCGACTACTCCGATCCAAAATCCTCCGGCGAGGTCAGCCACTTCCAGGCGCTCGCCACCGCGCTTTCAGGCACTGTGGGTCTGGGCAATATCGCAGGCGTGGCGCTGGCGGTGAAACTCGGTGGCGCGGGCGCGACGTTCTGGATGATTCTCGCCGGTGTGCTGGGCATGGCCTCGAAGTTTTGCGAATGCACCCTGGCGGTGAAGTATCGCCAGGAAAATCCGGATGGTTCGGTTTCCGGCGGCCCGATGTACACGCTCTCGCGCGGCATCGCCCAGGAATATCCGGCGCTGGCGCCGCTGGGCAAGATTCTCGGTCTGTTGTTCGCGGTGTTCTGTGTGGGTGGCGCGATCGGCGCGGGTAACTTGTTCCAATCCAACGGTGCGATGCAGGCGCTGGTAGTGATCACGGGCGGAGCCGATCAAAGCTGGTTCGCCGACAAAGGCTGGTTGTTCGGGCTGGTGCTGGCGGGCTTGGTCGGTGTCGTCATCGTCGGCGGCGTCAAGAGCATCGCCCGCGTGACCGACAAGCTGGTGCCGTTCATGGCGGGCATCTACCTGCTTGCCGGATTCGTCGTGCTCGGCGCGAACTTCTCGCATCTTCCGGCCGCGTTCTCGGCGATCATCCATGGCGCGTTTTCGCCCGAGGGCATGGCCGGTGGTGCGGTGGGCGTGATGTTGGTGGGTTTTCGCCGCGCGGCGTTTTCCAACGAGGCCGGCGTTGGCACGGCAGCGATCGCGCACTCGGCGGTGCGTACTCAGTACCCGGTGACCGAGGGCCTGGTCGCACTCTGGGAACCGTTCATCGATACCGTGGTGATTTGCACCATGACTGCGCTGGTGATCGTGGTGACCGATGCGGTGGCTTTGAATGCAGGCACCAACGGCGTTGCATTGACCGCCGCCGCGTTCGGCACGGTGGTCGATTGGTTCCCGAACGTATTGGCCATCGCAGTATTCCTGTTCGCCTACTCGACCATGATTTCCTATGCCTACTACGGCGAGAAGGCGGCCACGTACCTGTTCGGCGAAAAGCGCTCGGTGATGCTCGGTTACAAGGTTATTTTCCTGAGTTGCACTTTGGTCGGCACGACCATGAACTTCGAGCGGTTGGCCGATTTTTCCGACGCGGTATTTTTCTTGATGGCGATTCCGAACGTGATCGGCATTTATTTGCTGGCCCCGGTGGTGAAGCGCGAGCTCAAGCAGTTTCTGGATCTGATCGGGCGGGGTGAAATCCGCTCGGTGCGTGTGGCGCCGGAAGCGCCGATCGCTTCACCCTGAGGACGGGTTCGATGACTGCAATCAAGAAGGCAATACCGCTGCACACCAAGATGTTGATCGGGTTTGCGCTGGGTTTGGGCGTGGGCCTGATCGTGCATACCAGTGCCGGCGCCGATGCGGCCTGGGTGCAATGGTTGACGAGTTACGTCACCCAGCCGGTCGGACAGATTTTTCTGCGCCTGTTGTTCATGCTGGTCATTCCGCTGCTGTTCTCGGCGCTGGTGATGGGCGTGGCGGAGATGGGCGATATCCGCTCGCTCGGCCGGATCGGTTGGAAAACCTTGGGCTACACGATCGTTGTCTCGACCATCGCGGTGGTGCTGGGCCTGGCGCTGGTGAACTTCTTCAAGCCCGGGCAGGGTGTGAATCCGGTGATGGCGCAGCAATTGCTGGCCGATGCCGGCGATCGTGCGCAGGCAATCGTCGATACCGGACGAGTCAGCGGCACGGGCATCAGTCTGCTGGTGCAGATCGTGCCCGACAATGTGTTCAAGGCCGCTGCGGGCAACGACATTCTGGCGGTGATGTTTTTTGCATTGATGTTCGGCGTCGGCATCGTGCTGACCAAATCGCCGGCAGCCGAGCGGGTCAAGGGCGTGATCGAAGGCCTGTTCGAGATTTCGATGACGCTGATCAATCTGGTGATTGGCCTGGCGCCATACGCGGTGGCCTGCCTGGTATTCAATCTCGCGGCGCTGTTCGGTTGGGACTTGTTGCTGCGGCTCGGCGCGTATGTCGGCGTGGTGGTGTTGGCACTGTCGATCCACCTGTTCGTGGTTTATCCGCTCGTGCTGCGTTTTCTCGGAAAGATGTCGCCGGTGTGGTTCTTCCGCGGCGCGCAGGAAGCGATGGTGATGGCTTTCTCGACCGCATCGAGCAACGCGACCTTGCCCACCGCGCTGAAGGTGGCCGATGAGGAGCTCAAGCTGCCGCGCCGGGTCGCGCGCTTCGTGCTGACCATTGGTGCGACCGCCAATCAAAACGGTACCGCATTGTTTGAAGGCGTCACGGTGCTGTTCCTGGCACAGTTCTTCGGCGTCGATCTGAGCCTGGCGCAACAGGTGATGGTGATGCTGGTGTGCATTCTCGGCGGCATCGGCACCGCGGGCGTGCCGGCCGGCTCCTTGCCGGTGATCGCCTTGATCTGCGGCATGGTCGGGGTGCCGCCCGAAGGCATCGGCCTGATCCTGGGCGTGGACCGATTCCTCGACATGTGCCGCACCACGCTGAACGTGACCGGCGATCTGGTGCTGGCGTCGGTGGTTTCCAGAGGCGAATCGGACCCGCTGCCCGAGGCGGCGGCGGCCTGAATTGCGGCCCGGATCAGAACAAGCGCGACAGCCAGCCCCGTATCGGCGAAAATAGCGCGCCCGGCCTCGCCGGGCGCCTTTTTTTCCAAAGCCGAGCCCCATGCCATGCCGACGCCTAGCCGCCGCGATCTAGCCAACGCCATTCGTTTTCTCGCTGTCGATGCCGTGGAAGCGGCCAAATCCGGTCACCCCGGCATGCCGATGGGCATGGCCGATATCGCCGAGGTGTTGTGGAACGATTTCCTGCGGCACAACCCGAACAATCCCAAGTGGTTCAATCGCGATCGCTTCGTGCTCTCCAATGGTCACGGCTCGATGTTGCAGTACGCGTTGCTGCACTTGTCGGGTTACGACTTGCCGATCGATCAGCTCAAGCAGTTCCGCCAACTGCATTCGAAAACCGCCGGACACCCCGAGCACAGCGAAACTCCCGGTGTGGAAACAACCACCGGCCCGCTCGGCCAGGGCCTGGCGAACGCGGTGGGATTCGCGCTCGCGGAAAAACTTTTGGCGCAGCGCTTCAACCGCCCCGAGCATGAGATCGTCGATCACTACACCTGGGTTTTTCTCGGCGACGGTTGCCTCATGGAAGGCGTCTCGCACGAAGTCGCATCCTTGGCCGGTACCTGGGGCCTGGGCAAGCTGATCTGCTTCTGGGACGACAACAACATCTCCATCGATGGCAACACCGAGGGCTGGTTCACCGACGACACCGCCGCGCGTTTCGAGGCGTATGGCTGGCAGGTGATCCGCAAGGTGGATGGTCACGATCCGGTCGAGATCGCGCGCGCGGTCAAGACCGCGCAAGCACAGACCGACCGGCCCACCTTGATCTGCTGCCGCACCGTGATCGGTTTCGGCGCGCCCAACAAGCAAGGCAAGGAATCGTCGCATGGCGCGCCGCTGGGCAAAGACGAAGTCGCCGCCGCACGCGCGAAATTGAACTGGCCGCATGCGCCGTTCGAGATTCCCCAGGAAATTTCCGATGGCTGGCGCGCCGGCAACACCGGCATCGTCCGTGAGGAACAATGGAATCGCCAGTTCGATGCTTATGCCAAGCAGTATCCGGAGCTGGCCGATGAATTGATCCGCCGCTCGCATGGGCAATTACCCGAGGACTTCGCCGACTTCGCCAAGGCCTACATCGCCAAGTTGCAGAACGATGGTCCGGTGGTCGCTTCGCGCAAGGCTTCGCAGATGGCGATCGAAGCCTTCGCGCCGCACTTGCCCGAGCTGATCGGCGGTTCGGCCGATCTGGCCCATTCCAATCTGACGCTCTGGAGCGGCAGCAAGTCGGTCGTCGGCAACGATGCCAATGCCAACTACATTCATTACGGCGTGCGCGAATTCGGCATGACCGCGATCGCTACCGGTCTGGCGCTGCATGGCGGCTTCATTCCCTACGATGCGACTTTTTTGGTGTTTTCCGATTACTCGCGCAACGCCTTGCGCATGTCGGCGCTGATTCCGGCCAATACGCTGCATGTGTTCACGCACGATTCGATCGGCCTGGGCGAGGACGGCCCGACCCATCAGCCCATCGAGCATCTGGCGTCCTTGCGCTACATCCCCAACAACGAACTGTGGCGGCCCTGCGATGCGGTGGAGTCGGCGGTGGCCTGGCAGCGCGGCATCGAACGCCGCGACGGCCCGACCTGCCTGATCTTCAGTCGGCAGAACCTCGCGCACCAAGCGCGCAACGAGCGGCAGTTGCAGGAGATTGCGCGTGGCGGCTATGTGCTGCATGAACCGGCCGACGGCAAGTTCGATGCGATCTTGATCGGCACCGGCTCGGAGGTCGAATTGGCGATGCAGGCCGCACGTCAACTCGAAGCCGAAGGCGTGAAAGTACGCGTGGTTTCGATGCCCTCGACCAACCGTTTCGATCGCCAATCCGCCGAGTGGCGCGAGTCGGTGCTGCCCAGCGCCTGCCGCAAGCGCGTGGCGGTGGAAGCGGGCGTGACCGACTACTGGCGCAAGTACGTCGGTCTCGACGGCGCGGTGATCGGCATCGACAGCTTTGGCGCGTCTGCGCCGATCGATGCGCTGTACAAGCATTTCGGCATCACCGTGGATGCGGTGGTCGCGGCGACGAAAGCGATTTTGTAAAACAGCCGGTTTGTGACAACAACGCGCAGGAGCGTTTGCGATTGCAAGCGTTCCTGCGAAATTGATCTCCTACGAAAGCGTCTGCTGCAATGCCAGCGCCAGCAAGCGTGCTTGCAGCCATTGCCCCGAGCCTTTCGGCGCATGCAAATCCATGCGCTGCATCGCCTCGCGGTCGGCCGTGTCGCCGCCGACCAGTGCCCGGCAAATGGTCCGGAGTTTGCCGCTGCGTGTTCCAGTGGCCGATTTCAGCCATTCCAGGGCGCGCATCAGCCGCAATTCGGTCTCGGTGAAATCGCAACCCAGCGGATAGTCCGGCAGCAGGCCGCTACGTCGAAAAGGCGCGAGTGCTTTGCGTAATGTGGCTGGTGCATTGCCTGACCAGGCCGGCGGCGGCGAGAAATCTCCAGAAATTTTCAGCGCTCGCTGCGCCTGTTCGATGATCCCGCGCTGGAATCGCGCATCCGATACCGCCAGCATCGCCTTCACGCAGTCCTCATCGCAGGCGCCGCGCAAATCGGCGATGCCGTATTCGGTGATGACGATATCGCGCAGGTGCCGGGGAATGGTCGTGTGGCCGTAATTCCACAGCACGCTCGAGCGTGGTCCGCGCGTGGATCGCAGCATCAGCACCGAGCGTCCGTCTTCGAGCGCATGCGCCATCGCCACGAAATTATATTGACCGCCGACACCGGAGACGACGCGGCCATCGTCGAGCGCATCCGACACCGCCGCACCGAGCGCGGTCATCATCATGCAGGTGTTGAAGAACCGGGCATCGCGGCGTTGCAGTTTTTCCAGTGTCTCGTTGCCGCCGTAGAGTTCGTTGATGTGCGAGATGCGGGTCATGCCCAAGCCGCGTGCCAACTCAGGGGGCAGTTCACGCAGCCAGCGATACAACTCCTGCGAGCCCAGATAGAAGCCGCCATCGAGCCAGTGGCCTTCATCCTGCAAGCGTCGTTGGTCGTCGGCGGTCGCGGTTCCGGCATTGATGCGGCGCATCGCCTCGACATCGTCGATCACCCGGCGCTTGAGGATGCCGGCCTGCTGCAGGCGCATGAAGGCATCGTTGACCATCTCGCTGGCGCCGTAGAGTCCTTGCGAGAAAGGCGCAGTGCCGCCGTTCTGGCGAACCAGATCGCTTTCGGCCAGTCCCGGTGCGAGCGCAGCGAGAATTTCCAGATACTCGGCATTGCGCGTGTGCCGGAGAATCAACGCATGGCACAGCGCATCCGAGAGCGAACCGATGCCGATCTGCAAGGTGCCGCCATCCTTGACCTGTGTGCTGGCATACAGGCCGATGGCGAATTCGGCATCATCGACTGATTCGCGCGGCAGCGCGAAAAGTTTTGGCGCAGGGCCTGGAAGATCGAGCACGATATCGAAAAAATTCTCGTCCACTGAAGCCGTCTGGCCGAGAAAGGGCAAGTGCGGGTCCACCTCCGCGACCATCAGTGGCCGCTCCCTATTTCGGCGAGCGATCTCATCGAGCAGATCGAAGCTCAAATCGGGATTGCAGCTCAGGCTCAGGCGCGATCCGTTGGGTTCACGCGCGACTTTGTGGACCAGTACGTTGATTCCGCGCGAGGCCACGGCGCGCGCGACGTGTGTGTAGTTGAGGCTGTTGTAGTTGCGTTGGGCCTGGGACGAGCCGAGCAGCGCGCCCGATTGCAGGTAGAACTCCTCGACGCGGATATTGGCCGGCAAAGCATCGCGCTGCTGCGCGAGCGCGTAGTCGAGCGCGGGGATATCCTCGCCGAAATGCCGCGCGAGGAAGGGTTCGAGGAAGCGTTTCTCCAGGCCTGCGCCCACCTTGGGCGGCGTCAGCGACAACGCGGTGTAGATTTCCAGCGATGTAGCCGGGTTGGTGGTGACATGGCGATAGATCGCATTGAGCAAACGGTGCGGCTTGCCAAGACCCAAAGGCGCGGCGAGAACGATGCGCGGTCCGGTGTGTTCCAGGATGGCCGACACGGTTTGTTCGAGCGAGTCGTGCGTTTGCACTGTTGCCATAAATAAAGCCGGTTGGGTGAATGTTGGTGGACGTAGGGTGGGCTTAAGCCCACCACCGCGACGAAATATGTAACCGGTGGGCTTAAGCCCACCCTACGCCCGCCACCGCGATAAAAATTTTTAATGGCGAATCAACCCAGGTTGTTACGGTTTTTTGGATTGCGACAACGCGAAATTGATCATGCTGGCGAGCCGGCTGCCGGCCTGGCGCAGCCGTTGATCGACTTCGGCCTGATGCGCTTGCAGGTAATCGTCGCCGATGATGTGTTTGTCCGGATACAAATGATCGGCCTTGGTGATGCGGCACGATTCCAGTGCCCAATCCACCGCCGGGCGATCCGAACGCAGGGTCGGATCGGCCGGCAATGCCGGTTCGCGGCTCAGCTTGGCGGCGTAAGCGGCAGGGTCGAGACCGCTGCTTTTGATGATCAACGAATCCCAGACGCTGTGCAGATTCCAGCCGGTGTCGTGGTAGTTGATCTGGAAATCGTTGCCGCCGCGATCATCGGCATAGCCGGCGTGCAAGGGTTGATGGACATCGCCGACCAGATGCACCAGGAATTTGAGCGCTTCGCGGCGTTCGGCATCGGGCCGGCGCGTATCGCTCAGCGCCAGGAAATTTCGGTTGATCGCGGCGATGACGCATTTGCCATCCGGGCAATCGCGCGGCGGAACATAACTGCAATCGTCGCGCGGAAAATTGATGTAGTGCCAAGGGCCGGTTTTCTTGCCCAATTCCGGGTCGGATTCGCGCAACTGGTCGGCCCAGTTGGCGATCCCGGCCAAGGTCGGTTCCGGTTCGCCCGCCAGCAGGCGCTGCACCTGGGCGCTGGCGACCGGGGTCAGTTGGTGTGCCGCCAGTTCACCGACGATGCGATGGCCCTGTGAACCCCAGGCGTGGGCCACCAAAGGCAGGCAGATCAGCAAGACAAACAGCAAACGCGTGCGAATGGTCGGCATGGTGAAATTCCGTAGGGGTGTCGCGGGTCCGGACGACAAGATAAAATGCCCGTTCCGCTGCATTCTCGCATTCTTTTCAGGAGCTAAAAAATGGCGATCAAGGTTGCGATCAACGGCTACGGGCGCATTGGCCGCAATGTTCTGCGCGCACTTTACGAGTCGGGCCGCACCAACGAGATCCAGATCGTGGCCATCAACGACCTGGGCAATGCCGAAACCAATGCGCACTTGACGCAATACGACACCGCGCATGGCAAGTTTCCGGGCACGGTATCGGCCGAGGGTGGTGATCTGATCGTCAACGGCGACCGCATCAAGGTGTACGCGGTGCGCAATCCGGCCGAGATTCCGTGGGGCTCGCATGATGTGGACGTGGTGCTCGAATGCACCGGCCTGTTCACTTCCAAGGCCAAGGCCAGCGCGCATCTGGCTGGCGGCGCCAAGAAAGTCATCATCTCCGCGCCCGGAGACAAAGACGTCGATGGCACCTTCGTGTACGGCGTCAACCACGACAAGCTGACCTCCGCGCACGCGGTGATCTCCAACGCTTCGTGCACCACCAACTGCCTGGCGCCGATGGCCAAGGTGCTGCACGAAAAAATCGGCATCGTGCATGGCCTGATGACCACCATCCACGCCTACACCAACGACCAGGTGCTGACCGATGTGTACCACTCGGACCTGCGCCGCGCGCGCAGCGCCACCATGTCGCAGATCCCCACCAAGACCGGCGCAGCCGCCGCGGTCGGCCTGGTGTTGCCAGAACTCAACGGCAAGCTCGATGGCTTTGCCATGCGCGTGCCGACCATCAATGTCTCGGTGGTCGATTTGAGCTTCGTCGCCGCGCGCGCCACCAGCAACGATGAAATCAACGCGGTCATGAAGGAAGCCTCCGAAGGCGCGCTCAAGGGTATCGTCGGTTTCAACAAGGCGCCGCTGGTCTCGATCGATTTCAACCACGATCCGCGCAGTTCCGTTTACGACAGCACGCTGACCAAAGTCATGGGCGGCACGCTGGTGAAGGTGTGCTCGTGGTACGACAACGAGTGGGGCTTCTCCAACCGCATGCTCGATATCACTGTGGCGCTGATGGCGGCCAAGTAAGCGGCGCTGTTTAGTTGCTTCGACGCAGTGCGGATTCTGCACTGCGGTGTTGGATGATGACGATGAAAAACGCCCCAGCTTGCCGGGGCGTTTTTCTGTTCGCAGCAACGAAATTTTTGCGATGAGTTCAGGTCGCGTCTTCGTCGGCATCGGCACCCGCGCCAGCGGACGAACGGCGCAGGCGATCATGCACTGCAACCCACTCGGCAGTTTCGGGCGGGCGCTCGACCAGCAGCAGATTGTCGGCGCGGGCATCGAGTGTGCGCAGCGCGGCATACAACCCGTGCGCGAAGGCATCCGGTTGCGTGGGAAGTACCAGGCCATTGCAATCGGGCGGCAGTGTCGTCAGCGCCAACACTGCGATGCGTTTGCCGAATGCGAGTTGTTCGGCGGCTTCTTTTTCCAGCGCCGCGCGCGGCAACATCAGCATTGGCGTGCGTGGTGCGTAGTGCGCTTCCAGCGTGCCCGAGGCGCGCGGACTATGCGCGTCGGCTTCCTGCGCTACCGACCCGATGACCGCTGAAATCTGTGCGTGACTGATTTTGCCCGGCCGCAAGATGCGCGGCGTGTTGCCGCTCAAATCGACGATGGTGCTCTCGATACCCACTTCGCATTCGCCGCCATCGAGGATGACCGGCACACCGTCGCCGAATTCCTCGCGCACATGCGTGGCCGTGGTCGGGCTGATCCGACCGAAACGATTGGCCGAGGGCGCGGCCAGGCCGCCGCCGAAGCTGCGCAATACCGCCAGCGCCACAGGATGCGCCGGGCAGCGCAGGCCGACCGTGTCCTGTCCACCGGTGACCACATCGGGAACCTGCGCACTGCGCGGCAGGATCATCGTCAGCGGACCGGGCCAGAACGCCTGCGCCAGCCGTATCGCTGCCTCGGGCACCGTACTGGCCCATTGTCCCAGCGCATCGGCGTCGGCGATGTGCACGATCAAGGGATGATCGGCCGGCCGACCCTTGAGCGAAAATATTTTCCGCACTGCTTCGACATTGGTCGCATCGGCCGCCAGGCCATATACCGTTTCCGTGGGCAGGCCGATCACTTCGCCGCGGCGCAGGGCCGCAACGGCTTGTTCGATCCGATCCTGGGAAGGTTGTGGGTTCATGCGGCAATCAACGGATGAAATCTTCTTCGAGCAGGCCATAGAACGCGGTATCGCAAACCTCGCCATTGACCCGCCAGCGCTTGCGCAGCAAGCCTTCGCGAACAAAACCGATTCGTTCCAGCAAGCGCCAGGACGATGTGTTGCGCGGGTCGATGTCAGCTTCGATGCGGACCAGTCCCAGTTCGTCGAATGCAAAACTCAGGCCTTGCCGCAAGGCTTCCGTGGCCAGCCCGCGGCCTTGGTAATCCGGTGACAGGCTGTAGCCGATTTCGGCGCGCCGTTGTGCGGTGTGCAGCGAGAACAGTGTCAGTGCCCCGATCAGGCGGTCGCTGTCGCGATCGGCGATCGCCCACGGGAAAATCTCGCCCGAGTCCATGGCCGCGAGCGCCATCGTCAAATAGGTGCTCGCTTGCGCGCGTTCGGTCCAGGCCGGGAAGCTCCAGTAACGCATCACCCGGGGGTCCGAATACAGCGCGAACATCGCCTCGGCGTCGTCCATGCGATAAGGACGCAGCCGCAAGCGTGGAGTCTCGAGGACGGGAACGCCCAAGTCTTCGGTGGTTTCCATGGGCGGCATTGTCCCACAGCCGCGCATGGAACCGTTGCCTTGCAAGAATCGGCGTCAGTCACCGTTCCGGGTGCTTGAAATGGCGCTCGGCAGTTCAGCGGCCGGCTCGCGTTTTGACGCATGCGATCGAGCCTCGAGATGAATCCGGAAATGAGCCATTCGCAAAGCCGTGGCGCCAGGTCGGCGATGAATGGAAAAAACCGATTGTCTCCGGGAAACTTTTTCTGTCGATCGATGTCGCAGGCAGGGGGAGGATCAGCGCTTTAATCGAGAGTAAAAGTTTTCCGACCAAGTTGCCGATACACGGAGGCTGGATTATTTCCGGTATCCATAAAACCGGTGGAGTTCCGGGAGGCTTGGATTCTTCGCTGGAACACAATCCATGCCGGCGTATCGGCCTGGATGGCAGCACCAACAATACGTATGTGATGAATGTCACGAAGATTGTTTGGATCGGATTTGTGCCTTTTGATTTGAAGCTACCTGAGCCATATACTCGAAATCGTTTACTAGGGGAGTAAGTTTCATGCGCGCGTTGATTGCATTGATGGCCGCTCTATTGGCGGCGCCGGTGATGGCCAAGCCGGTGGTACAGCCGGTCGAATGGGGATATCGCAGTACCGTGTTCAACGGTTTCGTCGTGTACGACGATTCGAGCACCAAACTGCGTCCCGGTCTGTTGATGGTTCCCAACTGGATGGGCGTCAATGACTCCGCCGTTGAGAAAGCCAAGACGCTTGCCGGCACCGATTACGTGGTGCTGGTCGTGGACATGTACGGCAGGGACATCCGGCCGAAGAATGCCGAGGAAGCTGCGGCTGCGGCCAAAGCCGTTTATGCCGATCGCCCGGAAATGCGTGCGCGCATTGTCGCGGCAGTGGCGGCGTTGCAGGCGGCAAGGGAAATGTCCCCGCTCGACGAAACCCGGCTTGGCGCGGTCGGCTACTGCTTCGGCGGCAGCACCGTTCTGGAACTGGCGCGCAGCGGCAATGAACTTCGTCGTGTGGGTACCAAGGAGCTCGCCGGCGTGGTCAGTTTCCACGGCGGTGTGACGACCACGATGCCGGCCAAGGGCGGCCAGATCATGACGTCGATTCTGGTGCTCAACGGCGCCGACGACACCAGCGTGCCACCGGCCGATATCGCCACTTTCGAAAAGGAAATGGATGATGCCCGCGCGATGGATTGGAAAGTGGTCAACTTCGAAGGCGCGCGGCACTGCTTCGCCGAGCCCGATGCCAACAGCCCGCCCAATTGCCTGTACCACGAGCCTTCGGCGCGCAAGGCCAATGCGCTGATGCGCGAGTTCTTCGCCAAGCGTTTCAGCAAGGAACTCAGTGTCGTGCCGGTGGGCGTGCCCGATCATTGAGTCGCAAGCTAAAAGCAGTTTCCAGAACGAGCCTCCGGCATTGCCGGAGGCTTTTTCATGAGTACGATTTCATATGCCATGAGGAAAGCCGTAGAAGTGGGCGTGATGAATGTGGAGGGACGTAGGGTGGGCTTAAGCCCACCATCACCACCACAGTACGATCCAGCGCTGGCCTGACAGCGCCGGTCATGCGGAAATTCACGCGAGCATGGTTTTGGCATTGATTTGCCGGTGGCCGGATAGGTGGCCCGGTTATTTGGTCAGCGTTTTTTTCACTGCCGCCAGAAAAGCCGGGTCCGGCTGTGCGCCGAGTTTTTCGCTGCGAGCCAGCACACGGCCTTCGGCATCGAGCAAGGTCAATGCGCTGGAATGGTTGAAGTCGCCATTGGTCAGCTTGCGGTAGCGGACGTTCAGCAACGCTGCGAATTTCGCCACGCCGTCCTTGTCCGTGCGTGCCAGGGTCCAGCGCGACGAATCGAGTTTTCGTTTTTTCATCATCGCCTGCAGCACCGCCGGATTGTCGCGGTCCGAATCCAGGCTGACCAACAGCACGCGCAGGCGAGACCGTTCATCCGGCGTCAGGGCATGGTCGATGCCCAAGCCGGTGTCGATGATCAGCGGGCAGACAAAATCGCATGAGGTGTAGAACATCGCCACCAACTGCGGTTGTCCACGCCGGGACGGCAGTTGGAAATTCTTGCCGGCTTGATCGGTGAAGGTGTTGGGCAATTGCAGCACCGAGTCCGGCGGCAGGGGTGCAGCGGCCCACGCCAGCATCGATAGCGACAGCAATAGCAGGCAAGACAGCGATCGTTTCATGGTGTCCTCGCAGGCAGATCGCGCGCGCAGCGAAAGCCCAGGCGCGACGTGCTGTTGACCGCTTCGAGCGAGGACAGCATCGCCACGCGCATCAACACCGCGTAGTTCTCGCGATCGTTGATCGCCAGCGCGCCTGCGCCGCAGAACTTCATTCGATCGGGATCGGATTGCTCGCGGTTATCGCCTGAGACCAGCAACGCCGCATAGTCCTGCGTCCACTCCCAGACCAAGCCGTACATGTCCTGCACGCCATAGACATTGGCCGGAGTTTGTCCGACAGCCACGAGTGATCCATTGGTGGGCCGGGTTTCGCTGCTGAGGATTTGCGCGCGCCAGACCGGGTCCTGGCGGGCATCGCGACGTGTGCCATCGGCGGCCGCGACGTATTCCCACTCCGACCACGTCGGCAGCCGTGCATCCTGCGCCTGGCAATAGGCGGAGGCGGCGAACCAACTGACCTGCGTGACCGGTTGCTCCGGGCCGGCCGCGTTGCCCAATTGCAATGGTCCGGTCCAGTGCGCGAGGTAGTGCTGTTTTTCAGCGAATACCATCGGCACCTGATCGCGTTGCCATGATTTGTGCGTGCGCACGAATTCGAGGAACTCGCCGTTGGTGACCGGCCGCCGCATCAATTCGAACGCGGCGACCTTCTGCATCCCGGGATTGTCTTCGTAATCGAGCACCGAGCGGAACTCGCCGCCGGCAATACGCGCATACCCGCCATCGGCCAGGCCGACAGCGGGTACCAGCAGCAACGCCAGTGCCAGTGCGCGCATCGGCTTAGTGCGCTGCGCCTTCGGGACGTGGCGTGCTGGCGCGAACCTTGGCGACATCCGCGGCGCTGACGTGACCACCGGGGTTGCCCCAGCTATTGAGCACGTAAGTGAGGATGTTGGCGACGCCATCGTCGTTGAGCTGGCTCATCGGCGGCATCACCGAATTGAACGTCGCGCCATTGACCGTGACCGGGCCATTGAGGCCATTGAGCACGATACCGATCGCGCGATGGGTGTCGGCGGCTAGGTAGTCGGATTTGGCCAGCGGCGGGAAGACATTCGGCAAACCGGCGCCATTGCTTTGGTGGCAGACCGAACAGGTACCGTTGAACAAAGCCTCGCCGGCCTTGATCTGCTGATCGAGCGTGAGCGTGCCGCTGGCGGCGGCCGATGCCGCGGCTGCGACTGGTGCGGCGCTGACGACTTTGTCGCCCAGGTACACGCTATCGACTTCCTTGCCCGAGTAGATCGCCTTGTTCTCCGGGCCTTCGGTCTTGATCATGCCCAACGCGCCCTTGTTGAACGCACGAAACAGCGCGTGATCGACGATCACGCTGGTGCCCGGCACTTCGGTCTTGAATTGCACGATGGTGCTGCCGCCCGCAGGCACCAAAGTGGTTTGCACGTTCTCCTGATAATGCGAGCCGCCTTCGGTCCAGACCTTGTCGAAGATCTCGCCGATCACATGGAAATTCGAAGTCAGGTTGGGACCGCCGTTGCCGACATACAGGCGCACGGTTTCGCCGACCTTGGCCTTGAGCGCGTTGTCGCCGATCAGTGCGCCTTCCGAGCCATTGAACAAGACATAGGTCGGGTTTTCCTCGATCGCCTTTTGCATGTCGAACGGCTGCACGCCTTTTTCGCGGTACTTGCCGACGGTGTAGAAATCGCCCTGCATCACGTAATACTCGTGATCGACCTTGGGCAGGCCTTCGGGCGGTTCGACCAGGATCAAACCGTACATGCCGTTGGCGACATGCATGCCCACCGGTGCGGTCGCGCAGTGATAGACATACAAGCCCGCATTGAGCGCCTTGAAGCTGAACTGTGAGGCATGGCCGGGCGCGGTGAAGCTCGATGCTGCGCCGCCGCCGGGGCCGGTGACCGCGTGCAGGTCGATGTTGTGCGGCATTTTGGAATCGGGATGGTTCTTGAGGTGGAACTCCACCGTATCGCCTTGGCGAACGCGGATGAAACTGCCCGGCACCGTGCCGCCGAAGGTCCAGAAGGTGTACTTCACGCCTTCGGAAATTTCCTTCTCGACCTCGCGCACTTCCAGATCGACGATGACCTTGGCCGGTGTGCTGCGGCCGGTCGGCGGTGGCACGTTCGGCGGTGCAGTCAAGGTGGCGTGGATCGGTTCACCCTGCGGCGGCCCGAAATCGCCTGCGGCCGAACCGCCGGTGTCGCTTGCCACGACAGGGCTTGCGGTCGAGTGTTGAGCGGGCTTGCAGGCCGAGAGAATCAGCGATACGGCAATCAGAAACGGCACGAGCGTGTGTTTCATAACGACTCCGGACAGGGATAAAGGTTCGCTGGAGAAATGATGCTCCGACTTGGGTCAGGCCGCCTTGATGCAAATCAAAATGCAAAAAAGCAACGGCTGCACGACGCAGCCGTTGATGTTGCCAAAGTTGGCGAAGTGAATCTGTGCGTCACCCAACTTAGCGTTGGCGCCGTATCGATTGGTCGCGCGAAAGGCGCTCAAGAAAGCAGTGAGTAGAAAATTCCGAGCGGATGATGCGCGCGTGCCACGCTGATGATGAAGGCAAACACCAGCAGCGCAGAAACAAAACAGAGCACGCGTGTGCGCGGTGTGCGGCCGCGCTTGAGCGCATAGGTGCCGAGCACGATATAGATGACGAGCAGGCTCACCTTCACCGTCAGCCAGGCGTGCACGAAAGGATATTGGTGCAGGATGGTCGCCAGCATCAGAGCCGCGGTGAGCAGCGCCGTATCGATGCAATAGCTCAGGTAGCGCACCGGCGCGATCATGCCCAGTTTCGAGCCGCTCAGCGTCAATACGCCGCGCAGGAAGAACAAGCTGCCGCTGGCGAATACCGCGGCCACGTGCAGCCACTTTATTTGCAAGTAATACTCGATCATGGCTTCAACCGGGTTTGCCATCCGCGCGCGGCGTGAGATAGATCCAGCCCGAGCGCAGGACCCACGGCGTGAACGCCAGCAGCCAGCCCAAGGCCGCGACTGCTTGCCAGGCCATCGGGTCGCTGGTCAGTTCGGCGATGATGCGGACTATCGCCACCAGTTGCACGAGTGCGAAGGCGAAGGCCGCGACATTCCCCAATTCCAGCGGCCGGCCGGAATGGCCTTGAGTCACCCGCGTCACCATCGCCACCAGCAGGCTGCCGAAATAACCGATGAACAAGGCATGCGCCGGCGCACGGCCGAGCACGAACTCGCCGGTCGTGGTGTAGATCAGGCTTTGCAGCGCATACAACACGAATGCGACCGGTAACCAGGCAAGCCCCAGGAACAACACGCGAAGCAGTGCCGGTGTCGTGCGTTGACGCGGCCACCATTGCCAGAGCAACCAGGCGAACAGGCCCGTCAAAGGCAAGTCCACCAGCCACAGCCAGGCATAGCCGTGCACGAGTTCCAGCGCCAGGTGAATTGCGATCAACGCCCAGAACGCCGCCAGCGCCGGCATCGGCCGCACGACGCGATAACCGGGAATCACCATGCTGGCGAAAAACGGAACCATCCGGTGACAAACGGTGAAGTAGATCGGCAACAACAAGCCGAAGCTGCCGATCTTGATCGATGCGAAGATCAACATCGGGTTCGGGTGGTGCAGATAGATGGCGGTCATGACCAATCCAATCAGTCCCAGCGCCAGCGCGGCCGCGCAACTGATTGCATGCCAGGTGCGGCCCGGTTCCTGTTGGCGCAGGCGCACCAGCCAGAACAAGCCCACGCTCCAGCCGAGAATCGTCAACACGATGCCCAGGTGCAACAACATCGGCAGCCCACACAGCCCCGCTAGCGTCAACGCCTGTCCGCCGAACAATCCGATGCCGACCGGCACGTAATGCCGGCGCGTCAGCGCGGGCAAGCCCATCCAGCGCGGAAACACCGTCAGCAAGAAGCCGAACATGAAAGGCGGCAATACCTGGTATTGCATGATCAGCGCATGCATCCAGCCGGCCGGCAGCAGCGGTTGCGGCGGTGCGAATCCATGCCAGCGCGCGGCGAACAACCACGCCGTCCACCAAGCCATCGCCAGCAGCACATTGGCCGCGCCGACGAAGAACAGCAAACGATGCGGCGCCGCCGCCAGCAGTTGCATTGCGGCTTTGGGCAAAGCCGGTGAGGAAGCAGTTACAGCCATGAGTCGCCCCTGTCGTCCCTTCAACATGCGCGGGGCGGCGATAGGCCGCGCCCGCGCGATCTGGCCTGGAAAACTCAGGCGTTCAAGTCCAGCGCCGGAGACTCGGAGCCAGTCAGTGCCGGTTTTGGCGCCAGCCAAATCCTGGCGACGAATCCGCTGAGCAGCAAGGCACCCACCGAGAACACCGTATCACCCGGTACACGCATCCACACCAGCACATCGATCAGCGGCCGGCCCATGAACTCGGCCGAACGCGCATACCAGTAGCCGTGTTCGAGCACCGCGTGCAATTGCAGCGTACCCAAGGGCAGAAGCGTCAGCGCCGCCATCATTGCCAAGCCGATGTTCAATGCCCAGAAGCTGGCACGCAGCGGTTTTTCGTTCCACACCGCATCCGGCTTGAGGCCACGCACGCAGAACAACAGCAAGCCCAGGCCGAGCAGGCCGTACACGCCAAACAATGCGGTATGGCTGTGCAGCGCGGTCAGGTTCAGACCTTGCATGTAGTACAGCGCCAGCGGCGTGTTGATCAGGAAGCCGAACAAGCCCGCGCCGATCAGGTTCCAGAATGACACTGCGATGAAGAACATCAGCGGCCAGCGATAACGCGCCATCCAGGGCGTGGCCTGGCTATGCGTCCAGGTCTCGTAGGCTTCCATGCCGACCAGTGCCAGGGGCACCACTTCCAGCGCCGAGAACGAAGCGCCCAGCGCGACCACTGCCGTGGTGGTGCCGCTGAAGTACAGGTGGTGGAACATGCCCAGCACGCCGCCGGCCATGAAGACCACGGTGGCGAACAACACATTGGCCGTGGCCGTGATGCCGCGCACCAGCCCGAGCTTGACGAACAGGAACGAGATGACCGCGACGGCGAATACTTCGAAGAAACCTTCGACCCAAAGATGCACCACCCACCAGCGCCAGTACTCGACCATCGACATATGCGTGTGCTCGCCCCACATCAGTCCGGCCGCGTAGAACATGCCGATGGCGATGGTGGACAGAAACAGCAGGCCGACGATCGACGACAGTTCATCCTTGCGCTGGATTGCCGGCCACAAGGCCCGGCCCATCAGCGTCAGCCACACCATCAGGCCGACGAACAGGAAGGCCTGCCAGAAGCGGCCGATGTCCACGTATTCCCAGCCTTGGTGGCCGAACCAGAAATTGTTGGCCAGGCCGAGCTTTTGCATCACCGCGAACCATTGCCCGGCGAAGGCGCCGACCACGATGATCAACAGGCAGACGAACAGGAAGTTGACGCCAGCGCGCTGGAATTTGGGTTCATGCCCGGAAATCGCCGGCGCGATGTACAAGCCCGTACCCAGCCAGGCGGTGGCGATCCACAACACCGCCAGTTGCGTGTGCCAACTGCGGGTCAGCGAATACGGCAGGATGTCCGAGAGCGCGATGCCGTAGAAATCATGGCCTTCGACCTGGAAATGCGCTGTGATCGCGCCGAGCAATATCTGCGTGAGGAACAAGGCCAGCACCAGCCAGAAATATTTCGCGGTGGCCTTCATCGAAGCGGTCACGACCACGCCGCGCAGCGGATCGGTTTTTGGCGGCGTCGGCGAGTTTTCTTTGCCGTGATTGGCGGCGTAGTGCCAGACCAGCAGCGCGATGCCGGCGATCATGAACAGCACGCTGAACACCGTCCAGAGGAAAGTGCTCGAAGACGGCGCATTGCCGACCAGCGGGTCGTAGGGCCAGTTGTTGGTGTACGACACGCTTGCGCCAGGGCGTTGCGTGACCGCCGCCCACGAGGCCCAGAAGAAGAATCCGGTCAATTGACGACGATGTTCGGCGCTATCGACAGTGCCGTTTTTCATCGCATAGGTTTCACGCAACGCGGCGGTGGCCGGGTCGCGGCTGAACAGGCTCTCGTAATGCGCGGCCACTTGCGCGATGGCTTGGGCACGCTCGTTGTCGATCGTCAGCACGCCAGTCTGCGCGTTGTAGTCGTTGGCGCGAATGTCGGGCCTGAGTTCGGCCTGCAACTTGGCCTGATCGCCCGCATTCAACTTCGAATAGGGCTGGCCGAATTGCCGCTGCGCGCGCAATTCCAGCCAGGCCATCGCCTCGCGATGCAGCCAATCGGCGCTCCAGTCGGGAGCCACCAGCGCGCCGTGACCCCAGACCGAGCCCAATTGCTGGCCGCCGATGCTCTGCCAGACGGTTCGTCCGGTTTCGATGTCGCTGCGTGTGTAAAGCGTGCTGCCATCGGCGGCGACCACTGATTCGGGCATGGGTGGTGCCTGGCGATGGATCTCGCCACCCATCCATAGCAACACCGCGAACGAGGCGGCAAGCAACGCGGCCAATCCCAGCCACAATTTCCGGGTTCGATTCATGATATCTCTCCTCAAACAGTCGTGCGCATGTTCAGGCAAACGGCCGCGAGCCTCATTGACTCAAGTCAAGCGGGCTGTACTCGTGTTTTGAAATGTTGTGGATACACGCAGCCTCAGGCCTTTCAACCCGTCTGCTTTAGTGTTTTTCTTCCGCGCCCTCCCCGGCACGGCTTCCAGTGTTACTGCTTCCACCGATTGCTTTCAGTCGCGCAATACCGGCTTGGCCAATGTTTCCAGGCGCGTCAAATTTCTGATTTCCAATTCGCGTCGTTCCACCTGGACCAGCCCTTCGTCCTGGAACCTACGCAGTACGCGGCTGACGGTTTCCGGCGCCAGGCGCAGGTAATTGGCCATATCGGTGCGGGCCATGGTCAGGTGGAATCGTGTGGGCGAGAAGCCGCGCTCGGCATAGCGGCGCGAGAGGGAAACCAGAAACGCCGCCAATCGCTCATCGGCGCTGAAATCGCCGGCCAGCAGCGCGGCCTTGCCGATATCCAGGCTCAGCAAGCGAAACAACAGATGCTGCAATCCGGGCATGCGCGTGGCGAGCATGGCCATTTTGGGAAACGAGAACCGGCACAGCATCACCGTGTCGAGCGCCACCGCGTTGCAGGGATAACGCGCGCTGTGGATGGCATTCAAGCCGATCACCTCGCCGGGCAAATGGAAACCCAGCACCTGCTCGTTGCCGGCGGCATCGAGCACATAGGTTTTGACGGTGCCAGCGCGCACGGCGGCGATCGCGGTGAACTCGTCGCCTTCGCGGAACAGGTGCTCGCCCTCGGAATACGGGCCCACGTGTTCGACCAGCACGTGCATCTCGCCCAGCGTGGACTTGTCATAGCCTTGCGACAGGCACGCCTCGGAGAACGCACACGTACTGCAGAAGTGCAGATTGTCGCCATCGTCGGCGATCGGCGAGGCATTCGCGCCAATCCGGTGGCCGCCCGGGGCAGGGGGAGGTCGAAACATGCGGCCATGATACGCAGAGCCCGCGAGCCAAGCGAGCCGGCACGGACTGTCTGGTGCGGCGACCCATTCCATCGCACCCGCTCTCGCGCCCTGCGGGCGTTTGAAGCCGAACCGCCGCACGGGCGACAATGGCGCCTTTCGCCGCTTCGGAGCACTGTGATGACCATTCTGCGCATGGCTGACCTCGATCTGACCGGAAAACGCGTGCTGATCCGCGAGGATCTGAACGTGCCGATCAAGGACGGCCGCATCACTTCCGAGCAGCGCATCGCTGCCGCCTTGCCGACATTGCGGCTGGCGCTGGAAAAAGGCGCGGCGGTGATGGTGACCTCGCACCTGGGCCGTCCGGTCGAGGGCGTGTGGAGCGAGGCCGATTCGCTGGCGCCGGTTGCCCGGCGCTTGTCCGAATTACTCGGCCGCGATGTGCCGCTGATTCGCGATTGGGTCGATGGCGTCGCCGTGCAGCCGGGGCAGATCGTGCTGTTGGAAAATTGCCGGATGAATGTCGGCGAAGGCAAGGACAACGAAGCCCTGGCGAAAAAATACGCCGCGCTGTGCGATGTCTTCGTCATGGATGCGTTCGGTACCGCGCATCGTGCGCAGGCCTCCACGCATGGCGTGATCCGCTTCGCCAAAGTCGCCTGCGGCGGTCCGTTGTTGATGGCCGAACTCGATGCGCTGGCGCACGCGCTGGAAAAACCGGCCCGGCCGTTGATCGCCATCGTCGCCGGCTCCAAGGTTTCCACCAAGCTCGAACTGCTGGCCAATCTGGTCGGCAAGGTCGATCGCCTGATCGTTGGCGGCGGCATCGCCAACACCTTCATCGCCGCGATGGGTCATCCGGTCGGCAAATCGTTGTGCGAGCACGAGCTGATCGATACCGCGAAGAAAATCATGGCCGACGCGCGCGCACGCGGCGCAGAGATTCCACTGCCCAGCGATGTGGTCGTGGCGACAGCCTTCGCGGCCGATGCGCCGGCGACGGTGAAAAAAATCGGCGACGTGGCTGCCGACGAATTGATCCTCGACATCGGCCCGGAAACCAGCGCGCGCTATGCCGAGATGATCGCGCAGGCGGGTACGGTGTTGTGGAATGGTCCGGTCGGTGTATTCGAGTTCGATGCCTTCGGCAAAGGCACCGAGGCGCTGGCCCGCGCCATCGCCGCGTCGCCAGCATTTTCCATCGCCGGCGGTGGCGATACCCTGGCGGCGGTCGATAAATACGGTGTGGAAAACGGCATCGGCTACATCTCCACGGGCGGCGGCGCGTTCCTGGAATTTTGCGAAGGCAAGGCGCTGCCGGCGGTGGTCGCACTGCAAGCGCGCGCGAGCTGAGTGCATCGTTTCCATCAGCCTTGCCAAGCGAGCCGATATTCACTTGTCTGTGATAGCGTGTTTGGCCCAGACAGGAAATCATGCATGAGCAACCAACCGCGCCGCACCAAAATCCTTGCCACGCTTGGCCCGGCCACCGACGCGCCGGGCGTGCTCGACGGCCTGGTCAGTGCCGGTGTCAACGTGGTGCGCATGAATTTTTCGCACGGCACGCCCGAACAACACGCCGCGCGCGTGACTGCCGTGCGCGAGGCCGCCGCACGCCAGGGCCGCGAGGTCGGCATTCTGGCCGATCTGCAGGGGCCGAAAATCCGCATCGAGAAATTCGCCTCGGGCAAGGTTTCGCTCAAGGCCGGTGACAGTTTCGCGCTGGTCTGTCGCGCCAATGCTCCAGCCGGCGATGCCACGCAAGTCGGCGTGAGTTATCTGGGTCTGATCGATGATGTCCGGCAAGGCGACACGCTGCTGCTCGACGATGGCCTGATGGCGTTGAAAGTGCTGCGCATCGATGCCGACACCATTCATACCCAGGTGCTGACCGACGGAAACTTGTCCGATCGCAAGGGCTTGAACCGGCTTGGTGGCGGATTGTCGCTGGGCGCGTTGACCGATCAAGACAAGGCGCATATCAAAGTCGCAGCGCAGTTGAACGTGGATTTTCTCGCCGTTTCCTTTTGTCGCTCCGCCGCCGACATGAACGAGGCGCGCGCGTTGGCGCGCGCGGCCGGCAGCGACGCGGCATTGGTAGCCAAGATCGAGCGCGCCGAGGCGATCACCAATCTGGTCGAGATCACCATCGCCTCCGACGCAGTGATGGTGGCGCGTGGCGATCTGGGCGTGGAGATCGGCGACGCCGAATTGCCGGGCCTGCAAAAACGCATCATCCGCACCGCGCTCGAACACAACCGCGTGGTGATCACCGCCACGCAGATGCTGCAATCGATGGTGGACAATCCGATCCCGACCCGCGCCGAGGTGCTCGATGTCGCCAACGCGGTGATCGATGGCACCGATGCGGTGATGCTGTCGGCTGAAACCGCGTCCGGCCAGTATCCGGTGAAGGCGGTCGAGGCGATGGAACGCATCTGCCTCGGCGCCGAGCGCCAGTTCGACCACGACACCGATTTCGAGGCCGCGCCGCGAAATCTCGCGCGCGCCGATCAGGCCATCGCTATGGCCGGCATGTTCCTGGCCGAGCACATCCATGTGCGCGCCATCATCGCGCTGACCGAATCGGGCGGCACCGCGCGCTATCTGTCGCGTTTTCGCTCCTCGGTGCCGATCTTCGGATTGTCGCGCCACGACGGCGCACGGCGCAGGATGGCGATGATGCGCGATGTGTTTCCGATTCCCTTCGACAGCCGTGGCCTGCCCACGCGTGAAGCGGCACGCGGCGCGATCGCGCAATTGTTCGAACATGGCTTGCTGGCCGAATCCGACCGGGTGTTGATCACCAGCGGCGATCACATGGAACTGCACGGCGCCACCAATACCTTGCGCTTGCTGCAGGTGGGCGCGGGCGGTGTCGCCGTGGGGCTTGGCGAGCTGTAACGAGCGTCTTCGCGAACCGCCCAATCGTGGCGGTTCGTAGTGTTTATCCGCGGTTGCAGGCCAGGTTTTCGATCCTGACCGAACGTCTGCGCTCGGTTATAATCCCCGGTCCACTAGACAACCGACCGGGATCACGCCATGAGCATCGACCAACTCGCCGAAACCGCCCAGGCCATGGTGGCCGCCGGCAAGGGCATCATCGCCATCGATGAATCCAACACCACCATCAAGAAGCGTTTCGATGCCGTCGGCATCGAATGCACCGAGGAAAATCGCCGCGCCTACCGGCAGATGCTGCTGACCACGCCGAACCTCGGCAAATACATCTCCGGCGCGATCCTTTACGACGAAACCCTGCGCCAGAAGACCGACAAGGGCGTGCCGTTCGCCGAAGTGATGCGCGCCAACGGCATCATCCCGGGCATCAAGGTCGATAAGGGCACGCAGCCGCTGGCCGGCTTCCCGGGCGAACTGGTCACCGAGGGTCTGGACGGTCTGCGCGAGCGCCTGGTCGAATACGCCCGGCTCGGCGCGCGCTTCGCCAAGTGGCGCGCGGTGATCAACATCGGTGAGGACATGCCTTCGGGCACCTGCATCGAAGCCAACAGCCATGCGCTGGCGCGCTATGCCGCGCTGTGCCAGGAAGCGGGCCTGGTGCCGATGGTCGAGCCGGAAGTGCTCATGGAAGGCGATCACGACATCGAAGTTTGCTACGAAGTCACCGAAGTCGTTCTGCGTTCGCTGTTTTCGTCCCTGTACGACCAGAACGTCATGCTCGAAGGCACCATCCTCAAGGCCAGCATGGTCGTGTCGGGCAAGGATTGCCCGGAGCAGGCCAGCGTCGATGACGTTGCCGAGATGACCGTGCGCTGCCTCAAGAGCACCGTGCCGGCGATCTTGCCGGGCATCGTGTTCCTCTCGGGCGGTCAGAGCGACGAAGCCGCGACCGCGCACCTGGACGCCATGAACCGGCTCGGTTCGCACCCGTGGCCGCTGAGCTTCAGCTACGGCCGCGCCATGCAGTCAGCGGCGCTCAAGCTGTGGTCGAAGGATCTGGTCGGCAATCTCGCCAGCGCGCAACAGACCGTGCTCGAGCGCGCCAAGGACAATGGCCTGGCCGCGCTGGGACAGTGGAAAAAGCGCGCCTGAGCCTTCACGGCCTATCGTTCATACAAACGCCGGCACCTTGCCGGCGTTTGTATTTTTGCGAGCGAGTCGATGAGCGCAGGTGGCGATTGTGGATACAATTACCGATCATTTCAGGGGGAGATTCAGCATGTCCGAGGCAAAGATCGCGAGCCGCCAGCCTTACGCTGTCGATGTGGAAGAAGGAAAAGATTACTGGTGGTGTGCTTGCGGGCGCAGTGCTCGCCAACCATTTTGCGACGGTTCGCATCGGGACACGGAATTCACTCCGAAAAAGTTCACCGCCGAGCGCAGTGAGAAAGTCTGGCTGTGCGGTTGCAAGCGCACGCGCAACCAGCCGTTTTGCGACGGCACCCACAACCGGTTGCCGGAGTCGGTTTGATGCAAGCCGTGCGGTGGTTTCCGACCGCTGCGTTTTTTCTCGCCCTTGCCGCATGCAGCGGCAATGGCCCCAGCCAGCGCGGGGGCGGCGAAGCCGCGACCGTGACCACGACGGTACTCAAGGCCGAGCCTTGGGTGGATTCGTTGCAGGCATTGGGCACCGCACGCGCCAAGGAATCGGTCACCATCACCGCCAAAGTCAGCGAGACGGTGGACAAGGTACATTTCGACAGCGGCGATTACGTCGATGCCGGCAAGGTGCTGGTGTCGCTTTCCGGCAAGACCGAGCTGGCCGGGCTCAATGAGGCCAGCGCCAATTATCGTGAAGCGGAAAAGCTGTTCGAGCGCCAGCAGATGCTGGCGCAACGGCAATTGATCGCCGCCAGTTTGCTCGATACGCAGCGCGCGGCGCGCGATGCCGCCAAGGCGCGCATGGACCAGGTGCGCGCGCAATTGTCCGATCGCGTGATCGTCGCGCCGTTCGATGGCGTGCTCGGATTGCGCCAGGTCAGCCCCGGTTCGCTGGTGACGCCGGGCACGGTGATCACCACGCTCGACGATATTTCCCGGATCAAACTCGATTTCTCGATTCCCGAGCGTTTCCTCGCCGCGCTGTCCACGGGGCAAACAGTGACCGCGCATAGCGACACCTATCCGGGCGAGGAATTCACCGGAGTGATCGCTTCGATGGACTCGCGCATCGATCCGGTCACGCGCTCGTTGACGGTACGCGCCGACATCGCCAATCCCGAACGCAAGCTGCGGCCGGGCATGTTGTTGCAGGTGAATGTGCAACAGCCGGTGCGGCAATCCTTGCAGGTTCCCGAACTTGCCGTGCAGCGGATCGGCCAGCAGGCGTTCCTGTTTCGCGTCGAGACTGCGAAAGGCGCGAATCAGGCCATGCAAGTGCCGGTGACCCTCGGTGCGCGCCGGCCCGGCGTGGTCGAGATTCTCGATGGCGTCAAGGCCGGTGACCGCGTGGTGGTGGAAGGCACGGTGAAATTGCATAGCGGCTCGCGCATCGTCGAAGCCGGCGCGGGTTCTTCGAAGGCGCAAAACGCACAAACCTCCCGCGGAGACTGAGCGTGCTCCTGTCCGATCTGTCCATCCGGCGGCCGGTACTGGCAACAGTCATCAGCTTGTTGCTGATCGTGTTCGGCGTGTTTGCCTTCAGCAAACTGCCGTTGCGCGAACTGCCCGATATCGATCCACCGGTGGTATCGATCAACACGATCTATACCGGCGCTTCGGCATCGGTCGTGGAAACACGCATCACCCAGGTACTAGAAGACGCCGTCAGCGGTATCGAGGGCGTGGACTTGCTGCAATCGTCCAGCCGCAACGGCCGCTCCAGCATCACCATCGAGTTCAGTCAAAAACGCGATATCGAAAGCGCCGCCAACGATATCCGCGATGCGGTCAGCCGCGTGCTCGACCGCCTGCCTCCCGAGGTCGATAGCCCGCAGATCGCCAAGGTCGAGGCCGATGCCGACGTCATCATCTGGATGAACCTGACCAGCCCGAAGCTGGACATGCTCACACTCACTGACTATGCCGACCGTTATCTGGTCGATCGTTTTTCCAACATCGATGGTGTCGCGCAGATCAATCTCGGCGGCGGCCAGGTCTATGCCATGCGCGTGTGGCTCGATCCGGCGGCGCTGGCTGCGCGCGGCCTGACCGTTTCCGATGTGCAGGCCGCGCTCAATCGCGAGAACGTCGAGTTGCCGGGCGGCAATATCGAATCGACCGATCTGGATTTCACCGTGCGCATCGAGCGCGGTTTCGAGACGGCGGCGCAGTTCCAGCAATTGCCCGTGTTCCGGGGCGCGGACGGCCATGTCGTGCGGCTTGGCGAAGTGGCGCGGGTGGCCCTGGAATCGGCCGAGCGGCGCGCGTATTTCCACGGCAACGGCAAGCCGATGCTTGGGCTCGGCATCGTCAAGACCTCCACCGCCAACGCGCTGGAAGTCGCGCGCCTGGTCAAGGAAGAAATGGCCAAGGCCAACCAGACCTTGCCGCAAGGCATGAAGCTGGGCATCACTTACGACTCGACTGTGTTCATCGATGTCGCGGTCAAGGAAGTTTACAAAACGCTCGGCGAGGCCATCATCCTGGTGCTGGGCGTGATCTGGCTGTTCCTCGGCAGCCTGCGCGCGGCGCTGATTCCGGCGGTGACCGTGCCGGTGTGTTGCGTGGCCTCGTTCATCGGGCTGTGGGCGTTCGGTTTCTCGATCAACCTGCTCACCTTGCTGGCGGTGGTGCTGTCGATCGGCCTGGTGGTCGATGATGCGATCGTCGTATTGGAGAACGCGCAGCGCCGTGTCGATCTTGGCGAACCTGCATCCTTGGCGGCGATGCGCGGCACGCGGCAGGTCGCGTTCGCGGTGATCGCCACGACCGCGGTGTTGATCGCGGTGTTCATGCCGGTGGCCTTCATGGAAGGCAACAACGGCCGCCTGTTCCGCGAACTGGCCGTTGCTTTGGCCGGCGCGGTGGCGATATCGGCTTTCGTGGCGCTGACCTTGACGCCGATGATGTGTTCGCTGCTGATCGTGCCGCATTCGCGCGCGCAGTCACCGTCGGGGTTCAATGGCTGGATCGATGCGCGTCTCAAGGCCTTGGCCGATCATTACCGACATTGGCTTGCGCGCGTGGTGGGCAAGCCGTTTTTCTTCGGCGCGATCATGCTCATCGCGGTGCTTTGCAGCGTCGTCTTGTTCAAGTGGGTCCCGCGCGAACTGGCGCCGACCGAGGATCGCGGCGCGTTTTTCATCAGCAGCAATGGTCCCGAAGGCGGCGGCTACGATTACAGCGTCAAGCAGATCGGCAAGATCGAAACCATCTTGCAAAAATACGAAGGCGGCTCGCAGCCGGTGATGATGGTCAACACGCGCGTGCCAGGCGGATTCGGCGGTGGCGGCGAATACCAGAACGGTCAGACCATCGTGATCCTCAAGCCCTGGCAGGACCGCGAGGAAACCACTTCCGATGTGGTGGAGAAAGTTCGCCGCGAACTGGCCGGCATTGCCGGCGTACGCGCCCTGCCGCAAGTCCGGCAGGGCCTGGTGCGCGGCGGCGGACAACCTTTGCAGGTCGTGCTGGGTGGTTCCGATTACGGGGAATTGGTGCCGTGGCGCGACCGTCTGCAAGCGATCATGGAATCCAATCCCAAGTTGTATGCGGTGGATTCGGACTACAAGGAAACCCGCCCGCAATTGCGCGTGAGCGTCGATCGCGACCGCGCCGCCGATCTGGGTGTGTCGGTCAGCGAGATCGGCAACACCTTGCAGACCATGTTCGGTTCCAGCCGCGTCACCACCTTCGTCGATAACGGCAAGGAATACGACGTGCTGGTCCAGGCCGATCGCGGCAATCGCGCATCGGCGTCGAACCTGGAGAATTTGTATGTGCGCTCGCGCGACAACCAACTGGTGCCGTTGTCGAGCGTGGTCACGGTCAAGGAAACCGCCGAGCCGGGCACGCTCAATCGATTCAACCGGCTGCGGGCGATCACGCTTTCGGCCGGTTTGACGCCTGGTTACAGCCTGGGCGAGGCACTCAATTGGGTCCGAGCGCAAACCGCCAACCTGTTGCCCGAAACCGTGCAGCTCGACTACAACGGCCAATCGCGCGAGTACTACAAATCCGGCAGCGCGGCGTTGTTCACCTTCGGCATGGCCTTGCTGATCGTGTTCCTGGTATTGGCGGCGCAGTTCGAGAGTTTCATCCATCCGCTGGTGATCATGCTCACCGTGCCATTGGCGGTGCTCGGCGCATTGCTGGGATTGGCGTTGACCAACAACACCATCAATTTGTTCAGCCAGATCGGCATCGTCATGCTGATCGGCCTGGCGGCCAAGAACGGCATCCTGATTGTGGAATTCGCCAACCAGCGCCGTGATCAAGGCCTGCCGATCCACGAAGCCATCCTCGATGCCGCGGCCACGCGCCTGCGGCCGATCCTGATGACTTCGGTCGCCACGGTAACTGGCGCACTGCCGTTGATGTTCGCCAGCGGCGCGGGCTCGGCCAGCCGTGGAGCGATCGGCGTGGTGGTAGTGTTTGGCGTGCTGCTTTCGACCTTCCTGTCGCTGTTCGTGGTGCCGGCGTTCTACCTGCTGCTGGCGCGCTACACCCACGCACCGCAAGAGCGCACGCACAAGCTCGAGGCGCTGGACGAGCAGGTGGCGTCGGTCGATAGCAAATCGTTGTAGGGCGTTTTTGTCCGCAAAGGACGCCAAGGACGCGAAGAAAAGCGTGAGTGGATTATGGTGGAAGTTCCGGCCCACTCCACACGTTCATTCTGGCTTTGCGCTCGCGGCCTGATGGCCGATGAGATGTTCTCGCGCCGAATAGCTAAACTGATGCAAATCCTCCTGTCCGGCCGAGCATTGTCATGACCGAAACCAAACCGCCTGGCGGTGCTTCCCTGTATCGCGGCCCATCGCGATCGCCGCGTGACAAGCGCGAGCGCGAACGCGACCGTGCGCGCGAGCCCGAACAAGAGCGCCCTCGTGATGGCGGGCATGAACGAGTTGCGAACACTCGCGCGCAAAGCGGCAAGCCCGTATCGCGTCCGCCGCTTCGCGAGCGCGTGGTGGCGACGCAATCATCGTCAGCGCCATCGCCATCGGAGCAACGCATCTACGGCCTCAATGCCTGTCTGGCGCTGTTTGCCAAGCGGCCCGAGGCATTGCGCAAGGTCTGGCTGCTGGAGTCGCGGATTCCACACTTGAAGCCGGTGCTCGCGCATTGCGTGAAGCATCGCCTGGGCTACAGCGTGGTCGAGGCCGAGGATCTGGAAAAACTTTCCGGCAGCGCTCATCACGAGGGCGTGGTTTTCGGCGCACTCGCCGCGCCGGAGTTGTCGTTGTCGCAGTGGCTGCAAGAGTTGCATGCCGGCCCGCAAGTCGCGGTGTGGCTCGATGGCGTGGGCAATCCGCACAACCTCGGCGCGATCTTGCGCAATGCCGCGCACTTTGGCGTGACCGGTGTGATGCTGCCCAAGGATTCGACGCTGGCGCTATCCGGTGCTGCCATCCGTGTCGCCGAAGGCGGCGCCGAAGCGGTGCCGATGGTGCGCCTGGGCCGCAGCGACAACGCGATTGCGCAACTGACCTCGGCAGGATTCGTCATGGCCGCCACCGTGGTGCGCGGCGGGCGCGAGCTGTATTCGACCGTGATGCCCGAACGCCTGTTGCTGGTGATGGGTGCCGAGCAAGTCGGCGTGGACGCAGAGCTGCTCAAGGCCGCCAAGCTGAAACTCGCCATCCCCGGCAGCGGTGCGGTGGACAGCCTCAACGTCGCCTCGGCCACCGCCGTGATGCTGGGCGAGTGGTGGCGGCAGAGAAAAACGGCCGCACGTTAAGTTGCGCGCAATGATGATCGGGTGGGCTTTGCCCACCCTTTTTCATTGGGTCCATTTGGCGATATCACACTGCCGAAATACTCATTCTCCGCCGTTCATCGGCGGCGAGCGTCCGAAATCCACATTCGAGTCGGCGGCCAGATACGCCATCACTGCATACGCGGCGGCTTGCTGGTCGAGGGCTTTGGCTTCGATCTTGTCGAGCGTGTCGTTGGCGGTGTGGTGGTAGTCGAAATAATCGGTGCCGTCCTGCGCCAGTTGCGCCCAAGGCATGCCCAGTTCCGCGAAAGGTCCGACATCCGGGCCGGGGCCGCCTTTGTCTTTTTCGTAAACGATGCCGAGCGGCGCCAACACTTGCGCGATCTGCTCGATCACCGGCTGCGCGTTGGCATCGGCACCGGCACGGAAGGCATAGATGCGGCCCGCGCCGAAATCGCTTTCGGCCCCGAGTTGATGCGCATCGAGCTGTGCCTTGTGCGTTTCGGCGTAGGCCTTGCCGCCGTACAGGCCTTGTTCTTCGTTGGCGAAGGCGATGACGCGAATCGTGCGGCGCGGTGCGCGTTCGAGTTTGCCGATCATCGCACCGGCCGCCATCGTGATGGCTACGCCCGCGCCGTCGTCGATCGCGCCGGTGCCCAGATCCCAGGAGTCGAGATGGCCGCCGATCACCACGACTTCATTGGGCAATTCGCGGCCACGGATTTCGCCGATCACGTTGTAGGCGGTTTTCGTGCCCGCGAGTTCGGTGTCGATATCCAGCCGGACTTTCACCGGCTGGCCGCGGCGGATCATGTTCGACAGCAAATCGGCATCGGGATTGGACAGTGCCGCGGCCGGAATTTTTTTCACATCCTCGGCGTAGCGCATCATGCCGGTGTGCGGCATGCGGTCCGAATCGGTACCGATCGAACGGATCAGCAAACCGACGGCGCCCTTCTTGGCCGCCTCCACCGCGCCATTGCCGCGTGCGGCCACGGCCGGACCGTAGCCGTGACCGTCCTTGAAGCGTTCCATGCGATTGGCGATGTAGGCGATCTTGCCTTGCAATGAACCTTCCGGCGCGGCCTTGAGCGCATCGAGCGTGGCGAACTCCACCACTTCGGCATCGAGCGGTGCACCGGCCGTGCCGACGCTGCCACCCAGCGCCGTGATCGCCAATTTCTGCGGATAAGGCGCGAGCACTTCGGCGTTTTCATGGTGGCGTTCCCAGACCGGAAAACTCACCGGCTCCAGATACACCTTGTCGTAGCCGAGCGCGGTGAACTTGTCCTTGGCCCAGACGGTGGCGCGATCGAACGCGGGCGAGCCGGCCAGTCGCGGACCGATTTCGGTCGTGACCGATTCGACGATGGCATAGGCGCCGGTATCTTGCTCGCTGGCGGCGCGCAGTTTTTCGGCGTTGGCCAAGGCCTGCGTGTCGAGCGCGGGCTTGGCTGCCTGAGCGCTGGCAGCGGTGAGACAAAGGGTCAGGACAAACGCGGCGCGATGACTGGACAACATTCGTACACCTCCAAAAAAAGACGCCAGCGAAAGCCGGCGTCTGGGACTTGCGGTTCGGGTTATCGCGACTTGAGCGCGTCGCGGATTTCGGTGAGCAGGCGGATGTCTTCCGGCGGCGCGGCCGGTGCTTCGGCTTGCTTGCGCTTGAGCGAGTTCAGCGCCTTGATCGCCAGGAAAATGACGAAGGCGATGATCAGGAAATCCACCACGGTCTGGATGAACGCGCCGTATTTGAGCAGCACCGCCGCGGCGGTTTCCTTGCCATCGGGGCCGATCACCGCATCCTTGAGCGTGATCGACAATTGGCCGAAGTTCACGCCGCCGAGCAGCAAACCCACCAATGGCATGACCACGCCATCGACGAGTGAGCTGACGATTTTTCCGAACGCAGTACCGATGACCACACCGACAGCCAGATCCACCACACTGCCACGCATCGCAAACTCTTTGAATTCCGACATCATGCCCATGTTGTCCTCCCAAGGTCAGTGACGGCCGTGGCCGCCTGGCGAATATACCTTACGGGGATCAGGACGATATGCGACCGGAGAATTCGATCAGGCCGTCCACGCCGGCGCGGAACTGGTCGCCACGCTGCAATGCCGCCACGCCGGCAGGCGTACCCATGAAAATCAGATCGCCGGCCTTGAGCGCGAACAATCCCGACAAGGCATGGATGATTTCGGCGACGTTGAAAACCATCTCCGATAACGGCGCCTGTTGGCGAATGCTGCCGTTGATCTCCAGCCATAACCGCCGCGAGAAATCGTGTCCGGATTTCGCCACCGGCACGATGGCGCTGATCGGCGCGGAATGGTCGAAGCCTTTGGCGCTGTCCCAGGGCAGGCGTTTTTCCTTCGCCTGTGCTTGCAGGTCGCGGCGGGTCAGATCGAGCCCGACGCCGTAACCGTAAACCAGGCCGAGCGCCTGCGAAGTTTCGACCACGCCGTGCGCATCGCGTCCGATCGCCACGACCAGTTCGACCTCATGGTGCAGATCCTGCGTGCTGCTCGGGTACGCGATCACACCGCCGCCGGGCACCACGGCATCGGCGGGTTTCATGAAGAATATCGGTGTGCCGCGGGAAACCTCGGCACCCATTTCCTTGGCATGGTCGGCGAAATTGCGGCCGACGCAATAGATGCGATGAATCGGAAATTCCGTCGACGATCCATCGACGGGCACCGTGGACACGGCGGGGGGCGCGAAAGCGTATTCGGACATGGGATGGCTCGCCGGAAAAACTCCAAGTGTAAGCGAGCGCTGACCTTGTTTTAACGCATGCCCAACGAAGGCCGGGGCTTGTCCACGACCGAATACTCGCCTTCGATGACATCTGCAGGCGGCGATGGCGCGAGAGCGGGGGATTTGCGGGTCATGCGGCGCACTGCGGCGAACAACAGCATTCCGAGCCCGATGAACAACCCAAATACCACCAGCAGGGCCAGCAAGGTGACGCCCAACAGGCCGCACAACACGCGCAGCACGGGATGGCGTGGCTTGCCGGGAGTGAACGAGAAGATTCGATGAACAAGAATGCGCATGAAGCTCCATGCCAAACTACTCGGGACGAGGAGTATGAGCATGCCGAAAAATGAAAGTGTAAGCGCTTCGTTAATTCGCCGATCCGATTTGCAAGATGACGGGATCGTCGCCGTAGATGTCGTCATCGACGGCGAAACTGAATCGGTCCTGTTGTATCGGAACAAGGAAAAAGTGTCCGCATGGCTCAATGTTTGTCCGCATGCCGGACGCCGATTGGATTATGCGCCGGGACAATTCCTGCGCGATCAGGGGCGATTGGTCTGTGCCGCGCACGGGGCGAGTTTTCAATTGGACAGCGGCAAATGCGTGGCCGGTCCATGCCGCGGCGCGAGTCTGCGCGAAGTGGCGATGACGATGAATGAGGCCGGCGAGATCGAGTTCAGCTAGTGCGTGGGCGTGATGTGCGACAAGGCGATAGCTATATATAAGTGGTCGTGATTTGTTTCCGCCCATATCGACGCTGAGCGCGAGTGGATTCGAACACGACCGGAAACAATCCAGCGTCTCCTCAGAACATCACATTCACCGCCACCAGTGCGATCAGCAGATACAGCACGGTCAACGGTGCACCGGTGCGCCAGAAATCGCGCGAGCGGTAGCTGCCAGGGCCGGCGATCATCGATATCACCGGATTGGACGGGCTGAGGAAATTGCCTGATGCCGACAACGCCACCAGCAATGCGAACGCCGATGGATTACCGCTCGATGCCAACGCCACGTTGATCGCGATCGGCACCATCACCACCGTGGCACCGACGTTGCCGATGACCACGCTGAAGGACACCGTCAGCAAGCCGATCGCCGCCTGCAAACCCCAGACCGGCATGTACGGTCCGACCCGCTCGATCGCCTGCTGCGCCACCCAGTTGGCCGCTCCGGTCGAATCCATCGCCCAACCCATGGGAATCAGGCAGGCCATCAGGAAGACGGTTTTCCAGCTCACCGCCGAATACGCTTCGTCCATATTCAACACACCGCTGACGACCATCGCCGCCGCGCCGGCCATCAATGCGATCGATACCGGCACCAGAGTGGTCAACGCCAGGAACATCGACAAGGCGAACAGACCGATCGCCAACCATAGTTTTTGCGGGCGCTGTTCCTGTTTCGGGTAGTCGGTCACCACCACGAAATCGCGATTGACACCCGCTTGTGCAAGATCGGTCCAGATGCTGTGGAACACCAGCATGTCGCCCGCGCGCAGTGGCAACTGGCGCAGGTTTTCGCGAAACACTTTCTTGTCGCGATTGACCGCCAGCAAGCTGATGCCGAAGCGTTTGCGCAATTGCATTTGCGCCTGGGTGCGGCCGATGAATTGCGAGGTCGGTGGAATCACCGCTTCGGAAATGCCCGCACGGTTGGGATCGAACAGATCGGCGAAATGGCGCAGGCGAGTGGAGACTTTGAGTTGATTGGCCTGCGCGTAGCTTTGCACTACTTCGCGCGGACCCATCACGCCGATCACGCTGCCGACCCAGATCATCTGGTCGGCCGAGGGCGAGAGCCGCGCTTCATTGCCGGTCAACAAGGCCAGGAACAAAGGCGCGCCTGCTTGCGTTTCCGCCTCGCCGATCGACATGCCCACCAGCGGGCTTTCCGCGCCGACGGTGAGTTCGATCACCTCGCCTTCGATGCCGTAGGCCTGCGCGTAGTAACTCTCGGTGCGTCCGGGCGTGACCACATCGTTCGGGCCTTCGCTCTCGCGCAGCCATTTGCGGCCCGGATAGCGGTAATACCAAAGGCTCGCCAGCAACAACACCAAGCCGATCGGTAGCGGCTGGAACATCGGGAATGGCCGCAGCGTCGCCGCACCGGAAGGCAGGTTGCGATTGGCCGACAGCAGCAAATCATTGAGCATGAGCAACGGCGAGTTGCCGACCATGGTCAAGCCACCGCCCATCACGACCGCTGCCGCCAAAGGCAGCAGCAGACGTGACAAGGAAATGCCGGTACGCGACGACAGGCGCGAGGCCACCGGCAGGAATAACGCGGTCACGGATGGGTTCTGCATGAATCCTGACAACAACCCGGCCACCGTCGAAGTCCAGATGATCAAACGGTCTTCCATGCCGTGCGAACGGCGCAGCAGCCAGGCCGAAAGACGATTGAGCGCGCCGGTGTGATCGAGTCCAGCGCCCAGGATCATCGTGGACATGATGGTGATCACCGCATTGCCCGAGAAACCCAGGAACAATTGCGAGGCCGGCACCAATCCGGTCAAGCCCAGCACCACCAGTACCACGAGCGCTGTGGCATCGCTGCGGATGCGCTCGAACATGAACATGATCATGGTGAACGTCACCAGCCCAAGCACCAGTACCATGTCGCGGGTCAGGGTCAGTTCGGTGCCCATGTCGGTGCGGCGTTCCTCAGCGTTTGGTGTACAGCAAGTCCCATACTCCGTGGCCCAGTTTCAGGCCGCGGGTTTCGAAGTGTGTTTGCCGGCGCCACGGCGGCCGTGCGATGGCGCCACGCAGGCCGGCCGTATTTTGCAGGCGCGGTTCGGCATCGAGCACGTCCCACATTTGTTCGGCGTAATTTTCCCAATCGGTGGCCAGATGCAGGCGGCCGCCGTTCTTGAGTTTGTCGCATAGCAGCCCGGCGAATTCCGATTGGATCAGGCGCCGTTTGTGGTGGCGCTTCTTGTGCCAGGGGTCGGGGAAATAGATGCGCACTTCATCGAGCGCGGCATCGGCGATTTCATTTTTCAACACCTCGACCGCATCGTGTTGGTACACACGCACGTTGCCGGCATTAATCGCAGCCAGACCATTGAGCAATCGGCCGACGCCGGGGCCGTGCACTTCGATGCCGATCAGATCGCGCAAGGGTTCGTGCTCGGCGGCGAACAGTAATTGCTCGCCATTGCCGAATCCGATTTCCAATACACGTTCGGCATGGCGGCCGAAGGCTTGGTCGAGGTCGCGCCGCGTGCCCTGGTAATCCAGGCCATAGCGCGGCCAGTGTTCGCTGAAGGCGCGTTTTTGCGCTTCGGTGGTGCGGCCTTGCCGCAGCACGTAACTGCGGATCGCGCGTTGCCGCAAGGGATTCTCGGAAGGGGGCTCGGGCGCGCGCTCGCTGCTCATCGGGTCAGAAGAACACGCCGTCGATGGGCGAGGACGCACTGGCATTGCGTTTTTTTGGAATGCGTCCGGCCAGGAACGCCTCGCGCCCGGCCTCGACTGCCTTGCGCATGGCGCTGGCCATCAGGATCGGATCGCGCGCACCGGCGATGGCGGTGTTCATCAGTACGCCATCGCAACCCAGTTCCATGGCGATCGCCGCATCAGAGGCAGTGCCGACACCGGCATCGACGATGATCGGCACTTTCGCGTTGTCGATGATCTCCAGCAGATTCCATTTGTTCTGGATGCCCAGGCCCGAGCCGATCGGCGCGGCCAGCGGCATCACCGCGACGCAGCCGATCTGTTCCAGGCGTTTGGCGACAATCGGGTCGTCCGAGGTATAGACCATCACCTCGAAGCCTTCCTTGACCAGCGTCTCGGCGGCCAGCAGGGTTTGCGTGATGTCGGGGAACAAGGTCTTCGGGTCGCCGAGCACTTCCAGCTTCACCAGCGAACGGCCATCGAGCAATTCGCGCGCCAGCCGGCAGGTGCGCACCGCGTCCTCGGCGTTGTAGCAGCCGGCGGTGTTGGGCAGCAGGGTGAACTTGTCGAGCGGCAGCGCATCGAGCAGGTTGGGCTCGTTGGCGTTCTGGCCCAGATTCATGCGGCGCAAGGCGACCGTGACGATCTGCGCGCCGGCCGCATCGGTGGCCAGGCGGGTCTGCTCGAAATCCTTGAATTTGCCGGTGCCGGTCAACAGACGCGAGCGATAGGGCTTGCCCGCGATCAACAGCGGGCCATCGGAAGTAGGTTGTGCGCTCATCGGGCGATTATGGCGCGATTGGTCGGGGCTGATAAGCCTTTTTCCCTACCGCCGTTGCGGCCACGTTCGAACTTGTTGTGAAAATGGCTGCGGCGACGATTGGGCGGGCCGCATTTCGCTCGACCGCGTCGCTGCCGCTTCGACCGCTCCCGCGTTCTCTTCCGCGATTGCTTGGGTTATCCGCCGCCGATCGCCTGGATGATCTCGACCCGATCACCCTCGGCCAATACATGCGAGCCATGCTGGCTCTTGGGCACGATCTGGCGATTGACTTCCACCGCGACACGGCGCTCGGCCAGACCCGCTGCTTCGAGCAAGGTCGCGACCGTGTGTGGACCGTTCAACGGGCGCGGCTCACCATTGAGAAAAATATTCATGCGCGCATTTTACCGCGTTGCGAGCGGTCGGGTCCGGGGTCATAATCCCGGCTCAGCGCGGGTGTAGCTCAATGGCAGAGCTGTAGCTTCCCAAGCTACTGACGAGGGTTCGATTCCCTTCACCCGCTCCAGAATGCCGCAGGCCATTCGACGGCCTTATCCAGCGTATTTTTCCCGCGGCGCGGCTTGCCGTTTTTCCCGCATCGACCCTGTGCCGGTGTGTGATGATGTGGCTTTGTACGTGACCGAAGCTTGGCCGGCCCGCCATTGCCGCGAGCCGTGACGAACCGGCTGCCAATCCAGGAACATTGCATTGCGCGAAATGGACGAGCTCCACGCTCCAGGAAACACTGCATTGCTGGCCGATATTGGCGCCACGCAGGTGCGTTTCGCGTTGGCGTCCACAGAATCGACGGCGCCGTTGCGCATGGACAGCGTGCGGGTTTATCCGGCAGCCGATTTTGCTTCGCTGGATGCGGCGGCCGTGCATTACCTGCGGGAAATGGAAATCGTCGATACGCCTCGTCATGGTGTGTTCGCGATCGCTGGCCGTGTGCGCGGCGATATCGTCAACATGACCAATCGGCGCTGGACGATTTCGCTGGAGCAAACCCGCCAGGCGTTGGCGCTGGATACCTTGCGCATCGGCAATGATTTCGGTTTGCTGGCGATGTGCCTGCCGCTGCTGACGCCCTCGGATATTCTTGCCATCGGGCCGGGCGGACCGGCGCTCGACGTCGGCGGCACTCAGAACCTGGCCGTGCTCGGCCCCGGCACAGGTTTGGGAGTGGCGGGACTGCAGTTGCGCAAAGGGCGCGTGCAGGTGCTGGAAACCGAGGGAGGCCACATCGGTTTCGCTCCTCAGACGCAGGAGGAAATCGAGATTTTGCAGCGGCTCACGCAGCGCTTTGGTCGCGTATCCAATGAACGATTGATCAGCGGACCGGGCCTGGTGAATCTGTATCAGACGCTTTGCCAATTGTCCGGTATCCACGCCGAGCCCTTGCGCCCCGAAGACATCAGCGAACGCGCCGCGCAAGGCCGCGATCCGGTTTGCGGCCGCGCCATGCGGGTCTTTGCCGATATCCTCGGTTCCATTGCCGGCGATCTGGTACTGGCGCTCGGCGCCTGGGAGGGCGCCTATCTCGCGGGTGGTATGTTGCCCGCGTTGTTGCCTTGGCTGGAGCAAGGCGGTTTTCGTCAGCGCTTCGAGGACAAGGGCAGGTATTCGCAGGCGATGGCGTCAGTGCCGATCCGCGCAATCTTGCATCCGCAAGCCGGACTGCTCGGCGCGGCAGCGGCGGTGGTGGCCGATGCACGCGCGGGCCTCGCTCCGGAAAAGGAATGAGTACGCCGGCAGAAAACACAGCACCCATGAACCAGTGGTTTATTCATGCGAATGAAGCCGCGTGGAGTCTGGCGGTGGCGGATGCGGTGGGCGATTGTCTGCGCAATGATTTGGCCCGGCACGCTCGCGTCATGTTGCTGGTATCCGGCGGTACCACGCCGGCGCCGGTGTTGGCGCGGCTCGCGCGGCAGCCACTCGATTGGACGCGCGTGGTCATCTCTCTCGTGGATGAGCGTTGGACGCAGGCCGATGCTGTCGGCAGCAATTCGAGACAAGTCAAAGATTGGCTGCTGCACGATGATGCGCAGGCCGCCGAATTCTGGCCGCTGGTCGATGTCGATCGCGATATTGCAGATTGCGTTGATGCAGCCAATCGACGCATGAGCGCCGCGAATATTCCAGTCAGCGTCGCGCTGCTCGGCATGGGCTCGGATGGACATACCGCGTCGTTGTTCCCGGGTGCGCGCAATCTCGATGAAGCGTGGTCATCGCCAGAGTCCTACGCCTTCGTCGATGCCACCGGCGTGGCCGCCGCCCAGCAGTGGCCGTTGCGAATCAGTTCGACTCCTTCCGGCCTGGCCTTGGCAGGCACGAAGTTCCTGTTGCTTCGCGGCCAGGAAAAACGTCAGGTGTTCGAGCATGCGTTGCGCGAGACGGATGCGAAGCAATGGCCGATCCGTGTTGCGCTCGGCGACACGGCATCGCCGCTTCGGGTGTGTTGGTGTGAGTGAGGGTCTGCTTCAAGAGTGTGTTGCAGTCTAATTCCAAGGCACTTGATAGATCGTTGTTCTGTGTCAGTTGAATCGGTTGCATCTGCATATAAGACCGTTTGGTTATCGTTTTTTAATCAAGCGGTTATAGGATTGCGGATCGGTAACCGATCGTTAGATCCTAGAAATGTGACCGGAGCGTTTTGGTGATCATGCCACTAAAATTTAAGCGTGGGGTGCACTGATGTCGACGTCCATTGCGGCGCTAAAGTCTGCTATTGAAGCCGAAGCGTGCCTTATTCATAGGTTAGACAAATACTTCGAATCTCCGATCTTTGTGTTAATCGATGGGTTGCCGTTTTTTCGACACCGAACGAAGAGTGATTTGCTTGTTTCTTATCTCAAGGTGTTGCGTGCTCTGAGTTCGTTGCGAGCCTGTATTGTTCTGCTGGAAGCGGGCTATGTACAAGAGATTGGCGTTCTCTGTCGATGCATTCAGGATTATTGCGAAGATGTGTTGTTTCTCTCGAATCGGCAGTCTGATGGCAAGCAAACTGAGCAGCAAACGCGTTTTGTTCAGGAGTTTTTCCAGGAAGAATTTGATAATCCAAGAAATCCATTTGCATCGACTCAGCGACGTAATCAAGTTCCTCGACAGAAAGTACATGCCGAAATCGCTCGTCTTCCGCATCAACCGGTCAATTCGAGCGATGCACAAGAACTTCATCGAACGATTCACAAGGCGTTTTCCGGGTATGTCCATGGCGCGTATCCACACATCATGGAGATTTACGGTGGGAATCCACCAAAATACTGCACAGCAGGGATGCTTTGCACGCCGCGTATTCAAGAGTGGACGGATAATCTAGTTAGTTATGTGCTTCGCCTTGGCGTTGCGAGCACAATTGTTGCAAAGCGCTGTGATGACGAAGATTTGGCAAACGAGTTAGAGGGGTTCGTTCGTGCTTGGGGGATGTCAACGGGTAGTGTTGACGACGAAGACATCGGAAAGCCTATTGAGGATATTAAAGCGCGATAGCATGAATAGTGAGATCAGAGTTGCTTGCTTAAATAAGCGCTCTGATTCTGGCCTTCTTAAACAGCGCTGACGAGGCCGGCATGCCTCAATCTGAGTGTCATTAGATGCCATCAAAGTGAGAATCAACATGGCCCCCTGGTTCTGGTACGCCGTCGTTGCCGCCGTTCTTTATGGTGCCCATCAAATTTTTACGCGTCTGGCGGCCGACCGGATCGGTGATGGACTCGGCGGTTTGGTGGTCGAGGGAGTTGCCGCGCTCACCATTCTTGTCTATCTGGTATTCCTCTGGTTTACCGGTCGATGGGAACAGAAATTCACGATGCCGGGATTCAACTACTCAGTGCTTACCGGAGTTTGTGTCGGCGCGGGCACCGTGGCTTTTTTCCTGTTGTTCCAACGTGGTGGGCCGCTCTCGGCGGTGCCGGCCATTCTCGCGGGCGGTGCGGCCATCATGGCGCTGGCGGGCATTGTGTTCTTCCATGAGGCTTTGTCCTGGCAGCGATTGCTAGGGATCACGCTGGCTATTGCGGGTTTGTTTCTGCTGCGACGGTAGCGGCGTGGAAATTACTGCAGGTATGCGATGACTTTGAAAATCAATACGCCGCGGTCGCTACTTGCCTGATGTATTTCGATTGCTCGATTTCATCGACGAAAGCATCGGCGTAATCGGGATAGCTGATCTCGCTATGCCCGGCGGCATCGACCAGCAAGCGAGTCGCCTGTGTCCGGTAGCCACCGCGCTTTTTGCCCGGGCCGATTTCCGCGGCCGGTGCGTAGAACGTCCAATCCAGATCGGATGCGGACTGATACACCGATAACGCATCGCGATGCGCGATCGCATAGGGTTTGTAGGCAACGGGGAAATCCGGTGTATCCAGTAGTTGCAGTCCTGGCGCTGCTTCCAGGCTGCCCGCTCCGCCGATGACGATCAGCCGCTTGATGCCGGTCGCGCGCGCGGCGGCGACCAAAGCCTTCGCGGCGACGGCAACGGCGGCGATATCGCCGGGGGCGGGCCCGAAGGCACTGGCCAACACATCGTGGCCGCGCACGGCGGCGGCGAGTGCGTTGGGATTGTCGAGCGCGGCGACGACGATGCGGGCTCCGGCGAGTTCGGCGGGAAGATGCGCGTCGCTGCGGACGATGGCGGTGACGGTGTGGCCGCGAGCCATCGCTGCTTGGGCGATATGGCGGCCGATTTTTCCGGTGGCGCCGACGAGGGCGATTTTCATGCGCGTTCCTCCGTTCATGGTTTGGCAAACGCATTGCGGGCCAAGACAGGTCAAGAAGGCTTGCTTGACTGAACTCTTAATTCGTCCTGGCCGGGCTGTGCTCATCCCGGTCGTCCCGTGTCGTTCACTTTGAGTGCCGGCAGGCGCACTTGGTTGCATGCGCGGCCCGTCGTTTGATTCGAGCAAACTGCTAGACTTCGCCCCCGGCTCGCCGCATTTCGGATGGGCCTTATTCACTCGGCCCTGTGTGCTCGACCCTGCGTGGAGATGGCGATGTCCAAAGCCCTGTCAGCGCGCATCGTCCTCGGTTGGCGCGAATGCCTGTCGCTGCCGGAGCTGGGCATTGGCTCGATCCGAAGCAAGGTCGATAGCGGCGCGCGCAGTTCGGCGCTACACGTCCAGACGCAGGAGGTGTTCATGCGCGACGGACGCGAATTCGTACACTTTGTCCTGGACATCGGCACCGCCGGTGGTGGCGAGTGTTCAGCCGAGGCGGAGGTGATCGATCGCCGCCACGTCACCGATTCCGGCGGGCATCGCAACGAGCGCATATTCATCCGCACCTTGCTGCAATTGCCGACTGGTCCGGCCTGGCCGATTGAAATCAATCTGACCCAACGCCGCAATATGCTGTTCCCGATGTTGCTGGGGCGTACCGCCTTGCGCGGCCGTTGTCTGGTCGAGCCGGCGCGTTCGTTCCTGCTCGGCGCCCCTACTTGTTAGTTCGAGAGTCCATGAAACTCGCCATCCTCTCCCGCAACACCAAACTCTATTCCACCCAGCGCCTGGTGCATGCCGCGCGCGAGCGAGGGCATACCGTGCGTGTGCTCGATCCGCTGCGTTGCTACATGAAAATCGCGCCCGGCCAGTTTCAGCTCAAGTACAAAGGCAAGCCGCTGGTTCCGTTCGATGCGGTGATTCCGCGCATCGGCGCTTCGATCACCCGCTATGGCACGGCGGTATTGCGGCAATTGGAACTGATGGGGGCCTACACGCCCAACTGTTCGGATGCGATCCTGCGCGCCCGCGACAAGCTGCGTTGCCATCAAATGCTGGCCGGGCAGGGCATCGGCCTGCCGGTGACGGTGTTTGGCGACAATCCCGACGACACCGCCGATTTGCTTGGCCTGCTCGGCAAGCCGCCGCACGTGATCAAGCTGGTCGAGGGCTCGCAGGGCAACGGAGTGATCCTGGCCGAGCGGCTGTCGGCCTCGCGCAGCGTTGTCGAGGCCTTCCGCGGCCTGTATGCCAACTTCCTCATGCAGGAGTTCATTGCCGAGGCCCAGGGTGCGGATATCCGTTGTTTCGTGGTCGGCGACCGGGTGGTCGCGGCGATGCGCCGGCAGGCCGAGCCGGGCGAGTTTCGCTCCAATCTACACCGGGGCGGGCAGGCCAGCCGGGTCGAACTGAGCGCTGAAGAGCGCGATACCGCCCTGAACGCGGCACGGGTGATGGACCTGGAGGTGGCCGGCGTGGACCTGCTGCGCTCGCGCAAAGGCCCGCTGGTGTTGGAGGTCAACTCCTCGCCGGGACTGGAGGGCATCGAGGGCACTACCGGAGTGGACGTGGCCGGGGCGATCATCGAGCACGTTGCCGGCCGGGTCGCCGCCAAGCTGAAACCGGCTCGCCGCCGGTCCGTTCAGGCGCATAAATAACCAAAGCCTCGCGCCAAATTAACAATTATTTAATCTCCCGGCCCCTAGGCTGGCAGGGCCTTAGGATGTGGGCTCCTCCTCGTGGAGTCCGCAGATTACGGCAATCGGATATTAGCTGGCTTTGGACCCGGTGAAGACGTCTGCTCTACGGCGTCTTCCCGGGTCATTTTATTTGTTGGCCAGGACACGTACTTTTGTCACTGTGTAGACGACGGCCGGCTCTGGCAGAATCGGACACTCCCCCTAAGAAAATCAAGGAATTGAAATGCGAGCCGCATTTGTCTTTGCCCTGTTGTTTTTTTCCTTTGCCGTTCAAGCCAAGGATCCGATCAAACTCGATCTGAGCAAGCCCGATTTCGCCAAGCAACAAAAAGCCATCGTCGAAGCGGTGAAAATCGACCCGGCCTATTTCGAGATCACCGAGCGGGATCGCAACGAAGTCATTGGCATGCTCGATCACTTGGCGCAGACTTTCACCGATGCCAAGACCTTGGCCAATCTCGATGCCGCGACCCGAGAGCAAGCACTGGCCGAGCAGAATCAGGTGAACCGGATTCTCGACAAGGCCGCCAAGGATAGTCGCCAGATTTGCCGTCAGGAAAAGGTCGTCGGCAGCAACATGCCAAAGCGTGTGTGCATGACCGCGGCGAAATTGCGTAACTTGCACAACGAGGTCGACGAGCAGAAAGCCAGCTTGGGCCGTTGAAGCGATAAAACCAGGCAATCGGGAAACATCGATGCGCATCCTAGTGGTCGAAGACAATCGTGATATCGCCGCCAATCTCGGTGACTATCTGGAAGAGCGCGGCCATACCGTGGACTACGCTGCCGATGGCATCACCGGCCTGCATCTGGCTGTGGTCCACGCCTTCGATGCGATCGTGCTCGATTTGAACCTTCCGGGCATGGACGGCCTGGAGGTTTGCCGCAAGCTGCGCCAGGACGGCCGCAAGCAAACTCCGGTGCTGATGCTGACCGCCCGCGATTCGCTCGACAACAAACTGGCCGGTTTCGATTCGGGCGCCGACGATTACCTGATCAAGCCCTTCGCGCTTCAGGAAGTCGAGGCCCGGTTGACCGTGCTGGCGCGTCGCGGCAAGGCCGCGCAGCCGAGAGTGCTGGTGGTGGCCGATCTGGAATACAACCTCGACACGCTGGAAGTTCGGCGCGGCGGTAAATTGCTGCAACTCAATCCGACCGCGCTGAAGATCCTGCAATCGCTGATGGAGGCCTCGCCCGCCGTCGTGCCGCGACAGGATCTGGAAACCCGCGTCTGGGGTGAGGAATTGCCCGATTCCGACAGCCTGCGCGTGCATATCCACGGCCTGCGCGCGGCGGTCGACAAGCCGTTCGATACCGCCTTGATCCAAACCCGCCACGGCATCGGCTATCGCATCGCCGAACCCGAGGCGACCTGAAGCCGATGCGATACCGGCGCAGGCTTCGCAGTCGAATCATTTTCTCGTTCTTGCTGCTCGGTTTCGGACTGACAGCATTGTTCGCTTTGGCCAGCGTGGCGCTGCGCAACCGGCTCGAAGGCCAGTTGATCGAGAACACGCTGCAAAAAGAGGTCAACAGCCTCAACAGTCAGGTCCGCGCCGACCCCGACGCGCCGCGTTATTTCACGCTGCTGTACGCGCAGACCTGGAGCACTCGCAGCGCTTACAAGATGCCGTTCGAGCTGCAATCGCTCGGGACCGGGGTGCACGACATCGACCAGGTCGATGACGATGGCCGCCTGCATCATTACAAGTATGCGATCCGGCGCGATCCCGACCTGATCAGTTATGTGCGCTACGACGTCACCGGCGCGTCGATTGGTGAGCGGCAGATGATGGTGGCACTGGGCGTGGCGGTCATCCTGTTCACCGGCCTTGCCTGGTTGATCGGGTTGTGGTCTTCGTCGCGGGTCATCAGTCCGGTGAGCGATCTGGCGCGCCGGGTGGAGGATCTGTCCAGCCGGGAGAAACCGGACAAGCTCGCGCCGCATTTTCCGCGTGACGAAGTCGGCGAGCTGGCGGCGGCACTCGATGACTATGCCGCGCGCATGACCGATCTAGTCAAGCGCGACCGGGAATTCAACGCCGATGTTAGCCACGAGCTGCGCACGCCGCTGGCGGTGATCCGTGGCGCGGCCGAACTGCTGTTGGCTAATCCCGAGCTTCCGGAAAAAAGCCGGCGACGCCTGCAGCGCATCGAGCGCGCGGCGTTGCAGTGCACCGATTTCACCACGGCGCTTTTGCTGCTATCGCGCAACGAGCGCGGTAGCGGCCACACTGATTTGCACAAACTCTGCTTGACCCTGGCCGAAGCCAACCGCGCCCAGCTCGACAGCAAGCCGGTGCAGATTTTCGTGGAAGGGATGAGCAATGTTTTCATTGATGCGCCCGAAGCGGTGCTGTCGGTGGCGATCGGCAATTTGCTCGGCAATGCCTGCAAATACACCGCCGAGGGCGAAGTGCATCTGGTGGTCGAGTCCGACCGCTTGCGCATCGAGGACACCGGGCCGGGATTGAGCGCCGAGGATGCGGCGCGCCTGTTCGAGCGCGGCTATCGCGGTTCCAGCGCCGGCAATACCAGCGGCGGCGGCATTGGTTTGTCGATCGTGCGCCGGTTGTGCGAGCTGTACGGCTGGAAGGTCAGTATCGCTCCGCGCCCGGAACAGGGCGCGGTCGCGACTTTGGTTTTCTCGTAATCGTTGCCAGGACAAATGCCGCTCGAAAGTGGAAGCGGCTTTACCTTTTTGGCATCGAAAAAAGCGGGTGACTGATAGTTGCAGCGATGCCGGGCAAGGACTTCACCCGGCCGAAGTTCTTATTCGAGCCAGCCGTATTTATCCGGCGTGCTGCCGTTGAACAATCCGAAGAACAATTCCTGGATCTTTCTCGTCACCGGCCCGGCTTTGCCGGCGCCGACCTGGCGTCCATCCACCGAGCGGATCGGCGTGACTTCCGCAGCCGTGCCGCACATGAACAACTCATCGCAAAGATACAAATACTCGCGCGGCATATCGCGTTCGACCACGGTGATGCCGGCATCGCGGGCCAGGGTGATGAGCGTGTTGCGAGTGATGCCGTTGAGCAGCGAGGCGCTCACCGGCGTCGTGTGCAGTACGCCATCGAACACCAGGAAAATGTTTTCGCCCGCGCCTTCCGAGAGCAGGCCCGTCGAAGCCAGCGCAATGCCTTCGCCGAAGCCTAGCCGGCGCGCTTCACGCGCGATCAACTGGCCGGACAAATAATTGCCGCCGGCTTTGGCGCCGGCAGGAATCGTGTTGGGCGCGAATCGCTGCCAGCTCGATACACAAGCGTCGATGCCCGTTTCCAGCACGCCCGAACCCAGGTACGCACCCATTTCCCAACTGGCCACCGAAACATCGATCGGCGTGTCGGCCGAGAGTCCGAATCCGCCCAGGCCGCGATAGGCGATCGGGCGCAGATAGGCTTTGCTCAGTTTGTTGGCGGCGATGACTTCGCGGCAGGCCACGGTCAGTTGTTCGAGCGTGTAGGGAATGGCCATGTCGTAAATCCTGGCCGAACTGTACAGGCGCTTGAGATGGTCGGTGAGTCGGAAAATCTTCGCCCCGTTCGGCGTCTCGTAACTGCGGATGCCTTCGAATACCGATGAGCCGTAATGCAGGCTGTGCGCCATGACGTGCACGGTGGCTTCCTTCCAGTGCTTGACCTCGCCGTTGTGCCAAATGAAATCCGGATAACGCTGCGACATGCGAAGCTCCTGGTGGAAAACGCCCATTCTACGGCTTGTCGCGCCAACTCAATAGCGAATCCACCAGCAACCCAGGTTCCTGTGCAGCCGCAGTACGGTGCTCAGCGGCGTGGCGCTGCCGGTGCGGGCGAGTTGTTCGATCCTGATACGGTCGGGCGCTGGCCTTGTTGCGGCAGGCGTTGTCGCGTTGGCGGCTGGAATCGTCGAAGTGTTTTCAGGTGGCGCAGTGGCGCTTGAATGTTGCAACAGCACATCCACCAGCGGATGCCGAACGAGTGCGTCGAGTTCAGTCATCACGCGCACGCTCTCGGCGCTGGATACGCCGGTCCAGTGATAGAACGACGCCAGTTGATTCACATCCTGCGTTTCCAGTGCCGAACGCACGCCGGACAACAATGCATCGGGTGTGCGCGGGCATTTCCGAACGTGAGAAGCAGCGCGGGCGAGCGATGGCGTTGATGCAAGCGGCGCTCGCTCCACCGCCTGCATCTCGTCGCAGCTGCGATCGGTGAACACGGCGTTGCCATCACTGCCCACACAATGATGCACCGCTTGCGTTGCCGCAGCGCCAGGACTTGGCCACAGCAACAGGCTGGCGACAGCGATCGATAACCAGCGCAGATGGATCATCGGCGCAGCCTAGCGCGGACTCAGCCCAGGCGCGAGAGAACCGCCTGCGTGGGTTTGGACAGGTTCAGCGTGTAGAAATGCAATTCCGGCGCGCCGCCGTCGATCAATCGCCGGCACATGCTCGCTACCGCGTCGGCGGCAAGTTCGCGAATGCTTTCCACGTCATCGCCGTAGGCGGCCATGCGCCGCGACAGCCAACGCGGAATCTCCGCGCCGCAAGCTTCCGAGAAACGCTTGAGCTGGCTGAAGTTGGAGATCGGCATGATGCCCGGGACGATGGGGATGGTCACGCCGAGCTTTCGTACATCATCGACGAAGCGGAAATACGCATCGGCGTTGAAAAAGTATTGGGTGATCGCGCAGTTCGCACCGGCATCGACCTTGGCCTTGAAGTGCACCAGATCGGTCAGCGCGTTCTCGGCCTGTGGATGGGTTTCCGGATAGCAGCCCACTTCGATGCGGAAATGCTCGCCGTATTCCTCGCGGATGAAAGTCACCAAATCGGTGGCGAAACGAAAATCGCCCATGCGCGCCATGCCCGAAGGCAGGTCGCCGCGCAGCGCCAGGATGCGATCGCAACCGAGTGCACGGTAAAGCTGGAGCAGGCTGCTGATTTCTTCGCGCGAGCCGCCCATGCAGCTCACGTGCGGCACGCCGTTGAGGCCGTGGGTCTGGCGCAGTTCGCGCACGGTTTCGGGCGTGTACGACAAGGTCGAACCGCCAGCGCCGAAGGTGACTGAAACAAATTGTGGTGCGTGTGTCTTGAGTCTTTCCACGGTGCGGCGCAATTGACTGCGCTGCTCGTCGGTCTTGGGCGGATAGAACTCGAACGATAGAGGAATGGAAGCCCCGTTGATGGAATCGGCGGCAGTGGAATGAGACGTCATGAAATTCGATTCCAATCAAGGGCGATTCAAAGGTGTGCCGAACTCGACGCCAATTCCTGCATGCGGCAATTCAATGATTCCGATTCCCGTGAGGCATTGCCACGAACATCTGTTGTCTTCGCCGACGCATTGCGATGACTGCGTGCCGCATCCCGGTGTTGCAGGAGTGGCGGAACCCGGGAACTCGAGCTATGCACTGCACGAGTTCCCGATCCGCATCGTGCATCAGTAGCGGTAATGCTCGGGCTTGTATGGGCCATCCACATCCACGCCCAGGTAAGCGGCCTGCGCGGCTGTCAGGGTGGTCAGTTTCACGCCGATTTTTTCCAGATGCAGGCGCGCCACTTCCTCGTCGAGTTTCTTCGGCAGCAGGTAAACCTTGTTCTCGTACTTGTCCTTGTTTGCCCACAGATCGATCTGGGCCAGGGTTTGGTTGGAGAACGAATTCGACATCACGAAGCTCGGATGGCCGGTGGCGCAACCGAGATTGACCAGGCGGCCTTCGGCGAGCAGGAAAATTTCCCGTCCGTCCGGCAGACGATATTTGTCCACCTGCGGCTTGATGTTGATCTTGCTCACGCCGGCAGCGGTGTTGAGGCGATCGACCTGGATCTCATTGTCGAAGTGGCCGATGTTGCAGACGATCGCCTGGTTCTTCATCGCCAGCATATGTTCGAGCGTCAGCACATCGCGATTGCCGGTGGTGGTGACGTAGATATCGCCGCGGCCCAGCGTGCTCTCGACGGTGTTGACCTCGAAGCCTTCCATCGCCGCCTGCAAGGCGTTGATCGGGTCGATCTCGGTGACCACGACGCGGCTGCCGTACGCGCGCAGGCTATGCGCGCAGCCCTTGCCGACATCGCCGTAGCCGCAGACCACGGCCACCTTGCCAGCCAGCATCACGTCCATCGCGCGCTTGAGGCCGTCGGCCAGCGATTCGCGGCAGCCGTACAGATTGTCGAACTTGGATTTGGTCACCGAGTCGTTGACGTTGATCGCCGGCACCAGCAGGGAGCCCGCTTCGACCATCTGGTACAGGCGATGCACGCCCGTGGTGGTTTCTTCCGAGACGCCCTTCCAGTCGCGCACGACCGTGGTCCAGAAACCGGGACGTTCTTTCGCTACACGCTTGAGCAGGTTCTTGATGATCTGCTCCTCGTGCGAGCCCGAAGGCGTGTTGACCCAGTCCGAACCCTTTTCCAGCTCGTAGCCCTTGTGGATCAGCAAGGTGACGTCGCCGCCGTCATCGACCACCAGTTGCGGGCCACGGAATTTGTCGGCGCCGCTGCCGGGAAAGGTCACCGCGTCGAGCGTGCAATCCCAGTATTCCTCCAGCGTCTCGCCCTTCCAGGCGAATACCGGCGTGCCGGTCCGGGCGATCGCGGCGGCGGCGTGGTCTTGCGTGGAGAAGATGTTGCACGAAGCCCAGCGCACATCGCCGCCGATATCCTTCAAGGTCTCGATCAGCACCGCGGTCTGGATGGTCATGTGCAGCGAGCCGGTCACGCGCACGCCCTTGAGCGGCTGCGCGGCGGCGTATTTCTTGCGGATCGACATCAAGCCGGGCATCTCGTGTTCGGCGATATCGATTTCTTTCCGGCCCCATTCGGCAAGCGACAGGTCGGCGACTTTGTAGTTCGGGGAAAGCGGAGTGACGGCATTCATGGTGATGCTCCGTAAAAGGGAACCCTGGGTAGGTAGTCGGGTTCACGTTAACGGGCGCGGTTCAATTTGCGCACATCGCCGAGCCTGTTCCGCTTGCCCGTGTTGCGCGGGCCGGGTTTGCAGCGCCCCTCGGCGAGACGGGTGGATTATAGGTGTTTGCGCGTCAGGAATCCTGCTTCCAGGTATCAGGCGGATACTCGATGACCTGCCGCTCGAAACCCTTGGCCGGACCCGAAGGCTTGTCGCCTTCATTGCTGGCACAATTCTCGCGATTGACGCGGCCTACCTCTCGCAGCAGTGCTGCCGCACCCTCGGAATCGACCGCATCGCTTCCGGCAGAATCCTGCTCCGGAAGTTCGACAGCCAGTGTGCCGCAGATGCCGAAGTTCTTCACATCCATCGCCGGAACCAGCGTGCGCGCCGCTGCGTCCGCCAGAGTCTCGAATTCGGCCTGGCCGATGCCAGCCTCAGGCAGGCTGATGCGCACCTTGAACATGAACAGGTTGCGGTAGAAAACGTAACCCATCGAGCGCATCGGCACTGATTTGTGGCTGAAGGCGAAGGATTGGCGCATGCCATGGTTGTTCACGGGAGGCATGGACTCCGCGAGCGCGCGCGCTACCGGATCGTCCTTGCTGTCCGCACCAGGTTGGAGCGAGAACTCCGGTTTGATCTCGGCGACCTTGCCGGGTTTCTTTTTGCTGTTGTCGGTGAGGATCGTAGGCTCCGGTCGCGCAACGACGAAATCGGAACGGGCGCCGACGCGCAGGTCGGTGTAGATATCGCGCGCGACCGCCTCGCGGATAGCGGCTTCCACTTCCGCAATCTCCGCCTGCACCGCGGCGGCCTCGTCGGTCCGGCCGCGCGGGTAAATATAGACGTTCAGGTGCGTGCCTTTGGGGGCGTCCGAGAGCGAATATTCGATGGACACGCCATTTGCGAACTGCTGTGGGTCGTAGTTGTTCGCCACAAGTGTGTAGGGCCCGATCGCCTTCGGGAAATCTATATTCGACTTGTCGAGGAACTGGGTGGCTTTCGCATGCGCGTCCGCGGCGAATGCCGCAGGCGCGAGTGCGAGCAGGATGACCGCGAGCGCGCAACGCGTGAACACCATTTATTTCTTCTTGAGGCCGGAATCGGTACGCAGCGCTTCGGCGCGGTCGGTCTTTTCCCAACTGAAGCTGGTGAATTTCTCGCCGTTGGGCAGTTCGATGTCCTTGGGCTTGCGGCCAAAGTGGCCGTAGGCGGCGGTGCTTTGGTACATCGGGTGCAGCAGATCGAGCATCTTGGTGATGCCGTACGGGCGCAGGTCGAAGTGGCGGCGGATGAGCTTTTCGATCTTCTCGTCGCTGATCTTGCCGGTGCCGAAAGTGGTGACCGAGATCGAGGTCGGTTCGGCCACGCCGATGGCGTAGCTCACCTGCACTTCGCAGCGCGAGGCCAGGCCGGCGGCGACGATGTTCTTGGCAACGTAACGCGCGGCATACGCGGCCGAACGATCGACCTTGGACGGATCCTTGCCCGAGAACGCGCCGCCGCCGTGGCGGGCCATGCCGCCGTAGGTATCGACGATGATTTTGCGTCCGGTCAGGCCGCAGTCGCCCACCGGGCCGCCGATCACGAACTTGCCGGTCGGGTTGATGTGGATGCGGTTCTTGGGCAGCGCCTTGAGCCAGTCCTTGGGCAGGATGGGCTTGAGGATGTGCTCGTACACGCCTTCGACGATATCTTTTTGCTTGATGCCGTCATCGTGCTGGGTCGAGAGCACCACCGCATCGAGGCCCACGATCTTCAGGCCGTCGTAGCGCAAGGTGACTTGCGATTTCGCGTCCGGACGCAGCCAGGGCAGCGGCGACTTTTTCAGCTTGCGCACCTTGGCCTGCTGCTCGACCAGGCGGTGCGCGTAGTAGATCGGCGCCGGCATGAATTCCGGGGCTTCGTCGCAGGCGTAGCCGAACATCAGGCCTTGGTCACCGGCGCCTTGTTCCTCGGGCTTCTTGCGGTCCACGCCTTGATTGATGTCGGGCGACTGCTTGCCGATCATGTTGATGATGGCGCAGGTGTGGCCGTCGAAGCCGACCCTCGAATTGTCGTAGCCGATATCGTTGATCACCTTGCGCGAAATGGCCTCGATATCCACCCAGGCCGTGGTGGTGACCTCGCCCGCGGCAATCGCGGCGCCGGTCTTTACCATCGTTTCGCACGCGACGCGGGCGCGCTTGTCCTGCGCCAGGATGGCGTCGAGGATAGCGTCCGAAATCTGGTCGGCCATCTTGTCCGGGTGGCCTTCGGAAACGGATTCGGAGGTGAAGAGGTAACTGCTCATCTAAGGTCTATATCCTTTGATTCGGATGAAAGGATGGAAAATGGACGCGCATGATACACGGCCAGGCGGATGCGTGCATCCATCGGCTTTGCGCGCGTTTGAACGGGCTGGGAATGCCGGCCCGCGCGGGCTGTCCAATATACGCCGCTCATTTGCCCGGCGCTAAGTCGCGTAGCGTAGAAAGGACATTGGGGTGGGCGTAGGGTGGGCTTAAGCCCACCATTGGCACAATCGATCGACGCGGTGGTGGGCTAAAGCCCACCCTACGTTCTTGCCAAAGGATCAGGCGGCCGATGCGAGCATCGTCCCGGCTTGCAGCGCATCGAAATATTCGCAAGTCAGACGGATCTGCTCATCGGCGGTTTCGGCGCGATTGACCACGTTGCGGAAGGCGGCGTTTTCCGGGCGGTCCTTGGCATACCAGCCCAGGTGCTTGCGGGCGATGCGCACGCCGGCGACCTCGCCATAAAAGGCATGCAGATGGCGTAGATGGCCGAGCAGAATCTCCCGCACCTCATCCAGCGATGGCTCGGGCAGATGCTGGCCGGTCGCCAGGTAATGCGCGATCTCGCGGAAGATCCACGGCCGGCCTTGCGCGGCGCGGCCGATCATCAAGGCATCGGCGCCGGTGTATTGCAGGATGTGTTTGGCGCGCGCCGGCGAGCTGACATCGCCATTGGCCAGCAGCGGAATCCTGATTGCCGCCTTGATCGTGGCGATCGTGTCGTATTCGGCCTCGCCTGCGTAATGGTCGGCGCGAGTGCGGCCATGCACGGCCAGGGCCTGGATGCCGCAGTCTTCGGCGATGCGGGCAATGGTGACGCCATTGCGATGGTCGCGGTCCCAACCAGTGCGGATCTTCAGCGTGACCGGCACCGGCACGGCGGCCACCACGGCCGAAAGAATGCGCGCTACCAGCGCTTCATCGCGCAACAACGCCGAGCCTGCCCAGACATTGCAGACTTTCTTGGCCGGGCAGCCCATGTTGATGTCGATGATCTGCGCGCCATGGTCGACATTGAAACGCGCGGCGTTGGCCAGCACGTCCGGATCGGTGCCGGCGATCTGCACGCTGATCGGCGCCGGTTCGCCCTCGTGGTCCATGCGGTGCAACGATTTGTTGCTGTTCCAAAGACGCGGATCGGAGGTGGTCATCTCCGACACGCAAAGTCCCGCGCCCAGCCGCTTGCACAGCATGCGGAACGGCTTGTCGGTGACGCCCGCCATGGGCGCCAGCACGACGGGTGGATCGATGCGATAGGGTCCGATCAACATGGCGCGAGTTTAACCGCAGCCATGCCCGCCCGCTCAATCGCCAAAACGCGCCTGGACTTGCGTGCGCGTGGGCATGGACGGCGCGGTGCCGAGGATTTCGGTGGACAACGCAGCCACGCGGTTGGCGTGGATGACGGCGGTCTTGAACGGCTGTTGCTCGAACAGACACAAGGCCGCGGCCAATCCGCCGCTGAAGGCATCGCCGGCGCCGGTGGTGTCGATCGCGGTCACTGTCTCGGGGGCGAGACGATAGTAAGACTCGCTGTCGCCGCGCCGATCGTTGCCGTGCGAAACGAAACAACCCTGGGCGCCGAGTGTGATCAACACAGTACCCGCGCACAATTGCCGGCATAACTGGTGCAGTTGCACCAGCGGCAGGTTCGCCACGGCAGAAGCGGCCGGCGCAATGCCGGTGAATTGTGCGCAGAGCAGGGCGAATTCGGTCTCGTTGGGCGTGAGGATATCGACGGTGTCGAGCAAGGCGCGATCCATGCCCGGATGCACCGGTGCGGGATTGAGCACGCACAGCGCACCGGCGGTGCGGCCGGAGGCGAGCGCCGCGGCGATGGCATCGAGATTGTTTTCCAGCTGGCACAGCACCACGCGCGCACCGCTGAAATCCTGACCGAGCACGAATGCCGGATCGAGCCATTCATTGGCGGCCAGATGCACGGCGATCAGGTTTTCCGCGCGCGCATTGATCAGGATGCTGCAGCTGGCCGTGGGCGCTTGCCGGCAGATCTGCCAATGCGCCTCCAATTGCTCGGCCTGGGCGAACTGCCGCGCGGTGGCGCCGAGTACATCGTCGCCGATCGCGCCGACGAAGCCGGTGCCCACGCCTTGGCGGCGGCAGGCCACCGCCTGGTTGAAACCCTTGCCGCCGGGACAGGCGTTGAATCCGGTCGCGCGCCGGGTTTCTCCCGGCTGCGGAAACCGATCGACCTGCCACGCGTGGTCTTGCACATAACTGCCGACAACAATCACACGACCGTTCACGATCAGTGTCCGTAGGCAGTCAGCACACCGGCGATGGTCGCGGTCATGAAAGTCGCCAGCGAGCCGCCGAGCACCGCGCGCAGGCCAAAGCGCGCCAGGTCATGCTTGCGCTCCGGCGCCAAGCCGCCGATGCCGCCGATCTGGATGGCGATCGAACTGAAGTTGGCGAAACCGCACAACGCGTAAGTCAGGATCAGGCGAGTGTGTTCGCTGATCTGGCCCACCGCCGCGCCGACCGGAGCCTTGGACAATTCCAGATAAGCGACGAATTCGTTGAGCACGATTTTCTGGCCGATGAAACCGCCGGCGATGACCGCATCGTCCCAGGAAATGCCGATCAGCCAGGCGATCGGCGAGAGCAACACGCCCAGGATGCTGCCGAGGTTGATCGCATACGGCACTTCGCGGCCGGCATTGATCCAGGCAGAGATGCCGGTGATGTCCGCGCCCCAGGCGATGACGGCGTTGACCATGGCGATCAATGCGATGAATGCCAGCAGCATCGCACCGATGTTCAAGGCCAGTTTCAGGCCATCGGCCGCGCCATCGGCGGCAGCATCGATGATGTTGGTCGTGGTCTTTTCCACGTTCATCTTGATCGTGCCGCGGGTGAACGGTTCGCCGGTTTCCGGAATCAGGATCTTGGCGATCAGCAAGGTTGCCGGCGCGGCCATGATCGAGGCGGCCAGGAAGTGCTTGGCGTACACCGCTTGCAGCGCCTGGTCGGGGCCGCCGAGCAGCAGGATGTAAGTGGCCATCACGCCGCCGGCGATATGCGCCATGCCGCCGACCATCATGGTCATCAATTCCGATTCGGTCATCGTGCCGATGTACGGGCGGACCGTCAGCGGCGCTTCGGTCTGGCCGATGAACACGCTGGCGCACACCGAAGTGGTCTCGGCGCCGGACACGCGCATGACTTTGGTGATCGCCCAAGCCATGCCGCGCACGATCATCTGCATCACGCCAAGGTGATACAGCACGCTCATGAACGAGGCGAAGAAGATGACGGTGGGCAGCACCTGGAAAGCGAAGATGAAGCCGAGTTTGTTTTGTTCGGCCAGCGGACCGAAGATCATCGTCGAGCCTTGCAAGGTGAAGTTCGACAGCGTCACGAAGCCCTTGGCCAGTGTGCTGAAGACCAGACTGCCCCAGGGAGTGAGCAGCACGAATCCGGCAAAGGCGATCTGCAATGCGACGCCGGTGATGACCAGTTTCCAATCCACGGCTTTTTTATTGTTGGAAAACAGCCAGGCGATTCCGAGCAGAACAGACAGGCCGAACAGGCCAAAAAGGATTTGACTCATGGTGCTTTCGACTCCCCGTACGATCCGGCAGGGTAGAGCACGAGCGCGGCCGGGGCAAGGCGACACGGCCGGGCTGTCGGCGGGTCGAGTTCGTTCACCTCAGCATCTGGCCGCCTGGCTGGCCGATAGGTATTGCCGCCTCGATCGGTCATCGCGGGAATGGACATAACCGGATTCAGGGTCGGCAAAGCGATCGATCGTTTGCTTGAATTCCGGAAAACCAGGAGCGGCAGTGCTCCGTTCAGTGTCCGTCGCGCGCCGCGACCCGGTTGCGACCAATCTGCTTTGCCCAGCACAGGCGCAAATCAGCGCTGCGCATCAGACCCGAGACATCGATTGAATCTTGCGGGCAGGCCGCAAGCCCGGCGCTGAAGGTCAGCACGCGCGCGGACAATCCTTCCTGCGGAACGAACGGCCGGGCTTCCAGGTGACGGCGCAAAAAATCCACGCGCTCCCAGGCCGCGCCCAAGGGTTGCCTGAGGATGATGACGAACTCCTCGCCGCCGACTCGCATCATCGGTTCATTGCGCCCCAATTCCATGCGCAGCGTGTTCACGGCATGGCGCAGCGCCCGGTCGCCGACCAGATGGCCAAATTCGGCGTTAATGCGCCGGAAATAATCCAGGTCCAACAGCGCCAGGCAGATCGTATGTCCGCCGGCGCGGGCGTTGGCCAGCAATTGCGGAACCCGATGGTTGAGATAGGTGCGATTGGGCAGGCCGGTCAGGCCATCGGTGCCCGACAAGCGAACCAGACGCTGCATGCGCAGCACGATCACCGCGGTGATGATCGTCCAGGCGATCAGCAACAGGGCCTTTTGCAGTTGTCTGATGAGCAGCACCGTGCCGTTGTCGGCCGAGAACAGCGGCCCATCGGCGGTGCCCATGAAAAAGAACGTCAGCGCAAGAAACTCCACTACCGCCAACACGCCGCAGACCAAGGTCACGCGCACATCGTTGCGCAGCGAGGTCAACATGATCGCCAATGGGTAAAAGAACCAGATCACCACCGAATTCAGGCCCACCGCGGGCGACCGAAACGCCAGCAGCATGATGATGAAACTCACCAGGCTCACATCGAATATCGCCGAAATGAAAGGCAGCCAGATATAGCGGCGGTGCTGCAGCGCGAGCGTGAGCCAGACCTGGCTGAGCAACAGCACCAGGCCGATGCCCGACAACACGACCAGCGATTGATAGACATCGCCGCCGCCGAAGTAATTGATCGCAGGCATCAGCAACAGCAAGGTCGCGATGAGCAGGCGCAATCGCGCCAGCAGCACCTCGCCGCCGGCTCCGACCTCGAGCATGATCTCGTCGGGCGGCTCGCGCAGCGAACGGCTCAGTTCCGCAAGGGTTTCGCTCAGTGTGCTCAAGCAACGGGCGCGATAAAGGACTGGCGTCGAGCATAGCCTGCGCGCGTGGCTGTGTCAGGTCGCCAGCGCACCCCAGGCGGCCCATAGTCCCAGCAGCGCGAACAATCCCGCTGCAGTCAGGCGCGCGGCCTTGAGCGGCAGCCGGTGGGCGAATTTCGCGCCCATCAATGCGACTGGTGCATTGGCCGCCAGCATGCCGATGGTGGTGCCGGTGATCACTTGCCACAGTGGCGAGTATTTCGCGGCCAGGACGATGGTCGCGACCTGCGTCTTGTCGCCGATCTCGGCCAGGAAAAAAGCCACCGTTGTCGCGATGAAGGCGCCATAGTGCGGCGGCTTGACCTCATCGGCATCGAGTTTGTCCGGCACCAGCGTCCAAGCCGCGACAGCGAGGAAGCTCAGCGCAACGGCCCAACGCAACAGTTGCGGAGAGAAAAAGCCGGCCGCCCAGGCGCCGATCCAGGCCGACGCCGCGTGATTGACCAAGGTGGCGACGAGAATTCCGGCGATGATCGGCCAGGGCTGGCGATAGCGTGCGGCCAGCAACAATGCGAGAAGTTGTGTCTTGTCGCCGATTTCGGCAAGAGCGACCGTAGCCGTGGAAAGCAGCAGTACATCCATCGAGCAAACTCCAGGCCGGGCAGGGACACAATGGCTGGCGATGCACGGCCCGGCAGGGCGCGCATCGACAACCAAAGGTCTGGCCTGGCAACACGACCGAGCGTGTTGCTGCCTGCGCCATGATCGATTGATCGATCAAGTATGTTGACGCAGGCTCCGCTTGCGCGGGTGGCTACTCCCCAATGGGATGGCGGGATGATACCGCAACTTGCGCCGCTGGCTCTCAACGGACCAGGGCGCGGCTGATCTCGATTTCCTCGATATCGTCACGATCGATGTTCTGGACCTGTGCGATCGGCAATTGCAGATCGCCAGGCATTGCCTCCGGCGCGAAGGCAGCGCCATCACGCGGTGGCGCAGGTGGAGCGGGCGGTGCAGGCGGAGCCGCTGCTGGCGCGGCGGCAGGCGGAACGGGTGGAGAAGGGGGCGCAGGCGGCGCGGGCGGTGGTGGCGGCAGGAACGGCAGCGCGCGCGCCTTGGGCACGGTGATGGTGACGGCGCTGGATTTGCGATCGCGCAGCAGATCGATACGGACCGGGCTGCCGACCGGTTTTTCCCGGAGCGCGCGCATCACATCGCGCGGCGATTTGACATCATTGCCGGCCACGCGCGCGATCACGTCGCCCGATTGCAGGCCCTTGAGTTCCGGTCCGCTGCTGAGCACCAGCACGCCCTTGTCGGTGCCGAAATAACGGCCCAGCGACGCATCCACCGAGGCCAGGTTCAGACCTTGCCAGCGGAAGGCCTCGAACATCGCCGGCAGATGGCAGTCCTCGCTGTCGGGCGAGCAATCCTTCATCGGACCGATGCGCTCGATCTCCCGCTCCACTTCGGGTGACATCATCGCGATGCGCCGTTGCATGTGCTCGTGCATGCCGGGTATTGCCGGCATCGCGCCATCTTCACCGCGCTGGAACATCATCATGCGGCCGATGACATCGACCTTGACGCTGGCCTCGCCGGTCTTGCCCTCGCGGGCATAGCCGAGCTTGACGATCTGGTCCTGGCGCAGGCCGCCGAGCAGGCCGCGTGCGTTTTCCACGGCGGCCATGCCATTGCCGGCGATCTTCTTGCCGTCGATCGACAACAGCACATCGTCGCTGCGCAAGCCTGCTTTCATCGCTGGACTATCGGGCGTGACGGCGGCGATACGCACACCGTTGGCGGCGGCGTTGGGCATCATCACGATGCCCAGGCCGGGCCGGCCGAGCATTGCGCCATCGCCATGCATGGCGTGCATCGAATCCATTCCGTCCATCCGGTGCATCCCGCGCATGTCGTGCGCGCGCCGGATCATGACCCGCACGTCGGTGTCCTCGCCCAATTGCTTGGACAGCTCCTGGATGCGCTGGACCAGTTTGTCGATTTCCGCGCGCGCCGCTTGTTGTTGCGCGGTTTGTTGTGCAGTGGTTGCCTTGGCGGAGTCGGCCGCTTGCGCGGAGCCGATGCTGAGCGCGGCGGCGATGACCAATGACAGGATCTTGGTTTTCATGACGGTTCCTCGGGGGTGATTCGGGCGGGTGATTCGGTGGAGAGTCGATCAGTACGCCGCCACCAGGGCGACGTCGAAGTTCTGGCCTTGCGCGGCCCAGTAATGACGCGAGGTTTCCAGCCGCGCGACATCGCGCAACAAGTCCACGCGCTGCTGCCAAAGCGAAAGTTGTCTGGCGCGATTGCCGGCGGATCGGCCCAGCTCGCCATCGAGCGCGCGCAGGCGGTCTTCCAGCTGCAGAGTCAGGACGGCGGTCGTGGCGCTGCTGGCGCCATCGTCGCTGGCGGCCGCGACCAGGCGTTCGAGTTGCGCCGATTCGGTCATCAATGTGTTGATCTCGATGGTGTCGCTGGCCGGACTGCCCACCAACGAATCGGGAGTGGGCATGACCGGCCAAAGCGCGACAGCAGCCAGCAATGCCGCAGCGGCCATGGCGTAGGGCCAGCGCGGTTTATGTCGAGCGGAGGCTAGTCGGGCCGCACCCAATTGCGCGGCCAGCACCGGCCAGGCGCTGTTGTCGGGCGTTTCCAGCGGCAATTGCGCCAAGGCCTGGTCGAGCGGAATGAATCGTTCCGGTGATGCGATCTCAGCCATGTTCGGCAACCTCGATGTCGAGCTTGAGCAACGCGCGCAGTTTTCGGGTGCCGCGCGCGAGTTGGGATTTGGAGAAAGAAACGGTCTTGCCCATCGCCGTTGCGACTTCTTCGTGCGTGTAGCCCTCGGCGTGGTAGAGCCAGAGCACGCTGCGGGTGACGTCGGGCAAGCGGTTCATCGCTTGCGTGAGCGTGGCGGCATCGGCCGCGCGCGGCGGCAGCAGGAAATCGGATGCGGGCAGGTCGGCTTCGTCGAATTCGTCCTCGCAAGCCAACCGGCCACGCTTGCGCAGCCGCATCAACGTTTCGTTGACCGCGATCTGCCGCAGCCAGGCCCAAAAAGGCGACTCGCCGCGAAATTCACTGAGCCGGTTGAAAAGTTTCAGCATCGTTTCCTGCAAGACATCCTGGGCGTCCTCGCGTTGGCCGGTCAGGCGCAGGGCGAGGGTGAACACGGGGCGCTCGAACCATCGGTACAACTGCTCGAACGCCGCCGTCTCCCCGCGCCGGGCGCGGCCGAGAAGCGAGTCGGGCACATCGATCGCGAAGGACGAGGGCGGGCTCACATCGAACAAGGATGCAGGCGGAAGGGAAAGGGTCGCAGCCGGACCGGCGCGGCCTGGCCGCTTTCCTTATACTCGCTGTCAACTATCAGCGGAGTACTACCCATGGCTCAATTGTTGATCTACATCGTCTTGATCGCCGGCATCATCGTGCTGGTCAAGACCGTGCGCATGGTGCCGCAAGGTTACGAGTGGACGGTCGAGCGCTTCGGCAAATACACCCACACCATGAGCCCGGGCCTGCACTTCCTGATGCCGGTGGCGCAGAGCGTCGGGCGCAAGGTCAACATGATGGAGCAGGTGCTGGAAGTGCCCAGCCAGGACGTCATCACCAAGGACAACGCGGTGGTGAAGGTGGACGGCGTGATCTTCTTCCAGGTGCTCGACGCCGCCAAGGCCGCCTATGAAGTGTCCAACCTCGAACAGGCCTCGATCGCGTTGGTGATGACCAACATCCGCACCGCGATCGGTTCGATGGATCTGGACGAGTCGCTGTCCAAGCGCGACGAGATCAATACCAAGCTGTTGCACGTGGTCGATCAGGCGACTCATCCCTGGGGCATCAAGGTCAATCGCATCGAGTTGAAGGACATTCAGCCGCCACGCGATCTGATCGACTCCATGGCCCGGCAGATGAAGGCCGAACGTGAAAAGCGCGCGCAGATTCTCGAAGCTGAAGGTTCACGCGCATCGGAAATCCTGCGCGCCGAAGGCGAGAAGCTGGCGACTGTGTTGCAGGCCGAAGGCCGCCGCGAGGCGGCGTTTCGCGAAGCCGAAGCGCGCGAGCGTCTGGCCGAAGCCGAAGCCAAGGCGACCCAGATGGTGTCGCAGGCGATTTCCGCGGGCAATGTGCAGGCGATCAATTATTTCGTGGCGCAAAAGTACATCGAGGCGCTGAAGGATTTCGCCACTTCGCCCAACCAGAAGTTGTTCATGTTGCCGATGGAAGTGACCGGCGTGATGGGCTCCATCGCCGGCATTGCCGAGCTGGCCCGCGATGGCCTGGTCAAGTCGGGCGCCGCGCCGAGCGTCAAACCGCCGCGCCTGGGAGAGTGAATCATGCGTAGCGAGGTCGTGCTCTGGGCGGCGTTGTCGTTGTTGCTGATTGCGCTGGAAACCTTGGCGCCGGGCGTGTTTTTGCTTTGGCTGGGTCTGGCCGCCGGCGTGGTGTTTGCCATCGTGCTGCTGGTGCCGGGCATTCCACCGCTATGGCAGGCGGTGGGTTTCATCGTGCTGTCGTTCGTTTCCATCGCGCTGTATCGGCGGTTCTTCCGGAAAAGCGATGAACAAAGCGACCAGCCGCTGCTCAACCGCCGTGGCGAGCAATTGGTGGGGCGGGTGTTTCCCTTGCATGAGGCCATCGTCAACGGGCGTGGCCGGATCAAGCTCGGCGATGCCTTGTGGACGGTGGAAGGCCCGGATCTTCCGGTCAATAGCCGGGTTCGGATCATCGCGGCGCAGAGCATGATCCTGAAGGTCTTGCCGGCCGAGTGAACGACCAGCGACAACACGCCTGAGTACGGGGATTGCTTCGCCGAGGCGCTCGCGTTCATGAGCGCTTTCCCGGCCGGTTCTGCGATAATGCCGCCCTGCCGATCGACCCCCGGATGCCTGATGAGCAAGCAGACTGTTTACAACGCCACCCACCGCGCACTCGGCGCGAAGATGGTGGATTTCGGTGGCTGGGACATGCCGATCCACTACGGCTCGCAGATCGAGGAGCACCATCAGGTGCGTCGCGATGCGGGTATGTTCGATGTCTCGCACATGACCGTGCTCGACTTGCACGGTGCCCAGGTTCGTCCGTTCCTGAGAAAACTCATCGCCAATTCGATCGACAAGCTCAAGGTCTCGGGCAAGGCACTGTATTCGTGCATGCTCACCGAGAGTGGCGGGGTGATCGACGATCTGATCGTCTATTTCCTGTCCGAGGATTTTTTCCGCGTCGTGGTCAACGCTGCCACGCGCGACAAGGACCTGCCCTGGATCGAGCAGCAAGCCGCGCCCTTCGGCGTGGAGATCAAGGAGCGGCGCGATCTGGCCATGGTCGCTGTGCAAGGCCCGAATGCGCGCGACAAAGTGTTGGGGCTGCTGTCGCCGGACGCGGCGGCGGCCGCGCGCAAGCTCGGCAAGTTCACCGCCTGCGAAGGCGACGGCATGTTCATCGCGCGCACCGGTTATACCGGCGAAGACGGCTTCGAGATCATGGTGCCGGAAACCGGCGCGGTGGAATTCTGGAATCGCCTGCTTGCCGCCGGCGTCAAGCCCGCGGGCCTGGGCGCGCGTGACACGCTGCGGCTGGAAGCGGGCATGGCCCTGTACGGCCAGGACATGGATGAGAGCGTGTCGCCGTACGAAGCCGGGTTGAGCTGGACAGTGTCCTTGGACGAAGGTCGCGATTTCATCGGCCGCGCGGCGTTGGTAAAACAGAAAGCCGACGGCGTGCCGCGGCAGATGATCGGCCTGGTGATGGACGACAAGGGCGTGCTGCGTCACGGCCAGACGGTGTTCAGCAACGTGGGCGCCGGTGAAATCCTGTCCGGCACGTTCTCGCCGACGCTGGGGCGTTCGATCGCGTTGGCGCGCGTGCCGGCCGGCGAGCTGGGTACGATCGAGGTCGATATCCGCGGCAAGCGCCTGCCATTGCGTTTGGTCAAATATCCGTTCGTACGCGATGGCGTGGCGCAGTTCGAGCTGTGAGCCCGTCATCACACATTCCCGGCTCGAAGCTGAAAGCCGGGCGCAGTCGGGCTAGACTATCCCGACGTTTTTCCCGACCCAACTACACGCGAGCGCAGTCATGAGTGAGATTCCCGGTGATCTGAAATTCCTCAAGTCCCACGAGTGGGCACGTGTGGAAGACAACAGCCACGTCACGGTCGGTATTTCCGACCACGCCCAGGGCCTGCTTGGCGATCTGGTCTATGTCGAGCTGCCCGGCGTGGGCGATACCATCACCTTGGGTGGCGCTGTGGCTGTGGTCGAATCGGTGAAGGCCGCTTCGGACGTTTACAGCCCAGTCTCGGGCAAGATCGTCGAGGTCAACACCGCACTTGCCGACAAGCCCGAGACGATCAACGAGGACGCCTACGGTGAAGGCTGGATCTTCGTGGTCGCACCCGACGATCTGGACCAGCTCAACGATCTGCTTTCCCCCGACGACTACGCCGAGTTGCTCGAGGAAGAAGGCCACTGACGGGTTGCTCCGTTGGTTGGCCGTCAAGGCCCGTTCTGGAATCGGCCGCTGACGACAAGTTCGCGGCCGCTTTGTTTTAGCCATCCCCAAATCCCCCGAAGAAGCCAACGCCCATGCCGTTCCTGCCGCATACCGATGCCGATGTCCAAGCCATGCTCGAAGCCATCGGCGCCAACAGCATCGAGGATCTGTTCGACGAGATTCCCGCCCACCTGATCATCAAGTCGCTTGAGAAAGTGCCGGCGATGGCCAACGAGATGGATGTCGTGCGCTTGATGAAAGATCGCGCCAGACAGGACGAGACCACGCTCAATTTCGCCGGCGCCGGTGCCTACGAGCACCACATCCCGGCGGCGATCTGGCAGATCGTCGGACGCGGCGAGTTCTACTCGGCCTACACGCCCTATCAGGCCGAAGCCAGCCAAGGCACGCTGCAACTGATCTACGAATACCAGACGATGATGACCCGCCTGACCGGCATGGACATCAGCAACGCCTCGATGTACGACGGCGCCACCGCCGTGGCCGAGGCTGTGCTGATGGCCGAGCGCAGCCTGAAGAAGGGCGGCGCGCGCCGGGTGCTGGTGCCCGAGTCGTTGCATCCGGCTTACCGGCGCACGCTCAAGGCGATCGTCTCGACCCAGGACATCGAGATCGTCACCTTGCCTTGCCCGAGCGGTGCGTTGGAAATGAACACGCTCGATGCCATCGAAGGCGAGTTCACCGCGCTGGTGATTCCGCAGCCGAACTACTTCGGTGTGCTCGAGGAAGTCGATGCGCTCACCGATTGGGCGCAGGCGCGCGGCGCGCTCGCCATCGCGGTGGTCAATCCGATGTCGCTGGCCATGCTCAAGGCGCCCGGCCGCTGGGGCAGCAAGGGCGTGGACATCGTTTGCGGCGATGGCCAACCGCTGGGCGTGCCGATGTCCTCGGGTGGACCGTACTTCGGTTTCCTGGCCTGCAAGAAGGAAATCGTGCGCAACATGCCAGGACGCATCGTCGGCCGCACCACCGACCTCGACGGCCGCGCCGGCTACGCATTGACGCTGCAGGCGCGCGAGCAACACATCCGCCGCGCCAAGGCCACATCCAACATTTGCACCAACCAGGGCTTGCTGGTCACCGCCGCGACCATCTACATGGCCATCACCGGCCCCGAGGGGCTGCGTCGCGTTGCCGCCGCATCCTCGGCCAATCTGGCCGCACTCAGCGAGCGCCTGCAAAAGATTCCCGGCGTGCGTGCGTTGCATTCCGAACATCCGCATTTTCACGAAGCGGCCTTCGCCTTGCCGGGCTCGGCGCAGGCAGTGATCGACAAGCTCGCCACGCAGCGAATCCTGGCGGGTGTTTCACTCGGCCGCGATTTTGCCGGCATGGATCAGGCGCTGCTGGTTTGCACGACTGAAACGAAATCCGCCGCCGACATCGAAGCATTCGCCAAGGCACTCGAAGCCGCACTCGCCTGAGTCATCGGTCGGCGCCATCGCCCGTAAAAAAACAGTTCGCCCGCATCGGTAACGCTGCGGGCTTTTTGTTTTTCCGCGCTGCAACAGGCAAAAAAATCCGCGCACTTTCATGAAAATGGCGCCGGTCGCGGCGATTTTCCGAGCGTCGTCCACGCATTGAAAATCGCCTCGCTGATCGAACATCCGGCGCGAATGCGCGTCGCCGTTTTTATTTCCCGGTAAAAATTATTTCGCGGCATGCACGCTGCAAGCCGCGTTATTGCTGCATTTGTTTTTACTCAACGCATTCCGGCGGGATTTTCGAGAGGTAAAAACAGATGCGTGTGCCGCGCCTCGCTGGCGACTGCCTCGGCGCCGGCCGGAAAATAATTTTGCAAAGTGGTTGACATCAGAAAAACACGTGATTAGCTTTCGCCCAGCAGACACACCACTGCGGAAGCGAGTGATCACGAACCGGCCGACAACGCGCGCAACGACAAAGACCTCTGCCCAAGACGTCGTTACGGTGGACACAGGCTTCGTTTCCCTCGAAAAACGGATTTCCACATTGCTGTGCGCTTCCCCATTCCGCGCCCGGATCGATCATGGTCCGGGCGTTTTCATTCGCGGCGCACGCGCGCCGCAACCCAACCTGTGGCAACGCTTCGGCGTTGTCCCGGTGCGTCACGGGAATCCTCCCGTGGCGGTGCCTTTGTGACTGGGCGTCCAAAAGCCAACTGACGAGGAGTTGACCATGGCTACCAAGAAAGCTGCGAAAAAACCGGCCAAGAAAGCCGCCAAGAAAGCTGTAAAGAAAGCTGCAAAGCCGGCCAAGAAGGTCGCTAAGAAGACTGCCAAGAAGGCAGTGCGGAAAGTAGCCAAGAAGGCTGCCAAGAAGACCGCCAAGAAAGCCACCAAGAAAGTAGCGAAGAAGGCTGCCAAGAAGACCGCCAAGAAAGCTACCAAGAAAGTAGCCAAAAAGACGGCCAAGAAAGCCGCCAAGAAAGCGACCAAGAAAACTGCGAAGAAGGCTGCCAAGAAGCCGGCGGCCAAGAAAGTCGCCAAGAAAAAGGCGGCCAGGAAGCCTGCTGCGAAGAAGAAGGCTGCTCCGGCAATGTCGGAAGCACCGATCGCTCCGGCGATGTAATCAGCAATATCCGATTGCTGTAATCTCGGCTCTCTCCCCGTACTGCCCAGGCGGGGGAGAGACTTTCCCAAGGTACGGAAAGTATCGAAAGAAACAAGCGCCGCGAGGCGCTTTTTTCTTGGCTGGCATTCGGACGCGGAGGAGAAGCAGGGAGCCGCACACGCACGTGGTGCGGGAAAGCCGAGCGGTCGATGAACAGCGTGCGCGTCGCTGTCTTGCCGGTGTTCGATCAGTCGCGGCTGTCGTCGTCGGCAACACCCAGCCAATTGCGCGTGGGCAGACCGAGCACACGGTCCATCAGGCTCGGCAACAGGCCCGAAGGCGCTGAGCTCTCGCTGTTCCAAAGCACCACCAGCCCGACATCCTCGTTGGGCAGAAAACCAATCAGGCCGCGATAGCCCTGCACGGCGCCGCCGTGAAAAATCAACGTGTGTCCCGAGTAGTCGAACACTCGCCAGCCCAAGGCGTAGTAGGCATTCTTGAGCCGCTCGCGGCGCCAGGGTGAACCACGCGTCTCGCCGGGAGTGTGCACTTGCGGTGCATGGATCTGATCGAGCATCTCCGGGGTGAGCACGTCGGGGCGATGGCCCATCTGCGCGATCAGCCATTGCGCCATGTCGTGGATGCTGGAGTTGACGCCGGCCGCGGGTGGAACACGGTAGTAGCTTTCCTTGGGCCGTACCGCCATCCAGCCGCGCCGTGCGCGCACGTGTGGCTTGGCCCAGCTTGGACTGGCTTCGAGCGCGTCGCGGCCGTAGGTGCTGTTGTACATGTCCAGCGGATGGAAGATCCGCTTCTCCACCTGGTGCGAATAGAAATCGCCGGTGGCGGCAAAGACAAGATCGCCAATCAGGCTGAAAGCGACGTTTTGATAACCGTAGCAATCGCCGGGCGTGCAGGCCATGGGTGCGTTCGACAAACGATCGGCCAGCAGCGGATACGGCGAGTTGTTTTCCAGATCGCGGTCGTAGGTGTTGTGGGCCAGGCCGACCCGATGGCTGAGGACGTCGCGCACTGTCACGGTCTGCGCGCTGCGGTAGTCGCGCAGCTTGAACGCCGGCAATTGATTGATGATCGGCCGGTCCCAGCTCATCGCATCCTCGGCGACCAGTTGCGCGCTGAGCGTGGCGGCGAAGGCCTTGGACAGCGAGGCGAGACGGAACACCGTGTCGCTGGTCACCGGCTGCCTGCTGGCAGCGTCGGTGACACCGAATCCGCGCATGGAAACCACCTTGCCGTTTTGCACGATCGCGATCGCCAGTCCGGGCAGATGTTTTTGCGTGATCAGTTGCTCGGCCAGCCGTTCCACTTCATGCGCCGACGCGGTGATATCGGCAGTGCCGGTGCGTGCTGGCACTGCGATGGGAGGCGTCACGACAGTAGCGGCGCGCGCAACGGTGGCTGAGCTGTCATCCGGCGGCAGCGCCGGCAGCGACGCCAGAGCAATCAGCAAGATCAGTCCGGCTTTCTTGTAGGTCATGTCCAACGTATGCTTGCGGTGAAGGCCCATTCTAGCGTGCGTTCCCCGCACCGGCCTGAACAAAGGGATCCGTCATGGTCGCTTTTCTCGTACTGATTGTCTTGATCGTCGTTGCTGGTTTCTGGATCGTCGGCATGTACAACGGCCTGGTCACCGGACGCAACGGTTACAAAAATGCCTTCGCGCAAATCGATGTGCAACTGACCCGGCGTTACGACCTGATTCCGAATCTGGTCGAAGTCGCCAAAGGTTACATGGCGCACGAGCGGCAGACCCTGGAAGCGGTGATCCAGGCGCGCGCGGCCGCAGTCAGCGGACTGGCCGCAGCCAAGGCCAGCCCTGGCGATCCGGCGGCCATGCAGCAACTGGCTGGCGCCGATCAGGGGCTGACTGGTGCGCTGGGCCGATTGATGGTGGTGAGCGAGCAGTACCCGGACTTGAAGGCCAACCAGAACATGATGCAGCTTTCGGAGGAGCTGACCTCGACCGAAAACCGCGTCGCTTTCGCCCGGCAGGCTTTCAACGATTCGGTGATGGCCTACAACAACCGGCGCGAAGTATTCCCCTCCAACATCGTCGCGGGCATGTTCAACTTCGCCGCCGCGGCATTGCTGGAAATCGCCGAGCCGACCAAGCGCGAAGCGCCCAAAGTCTCGTTCTGACCATCACGGTGACCGCGTCGTCCCTTCTTCGATGAAGGGGCGCGCGCCAGTGCTCGAGTAGGTGCCTCGCCGCCCATGAATTTCTTTGAACATCAGGATATCGCCCGACGCCAATCCAAGCGCCTGGTCTTTTTGTTCGTGCTGGCGGTGTTGGCGATCGTGGTATCGGTGGACCTGCTGTTGTTGCTGACCTTCGGTGGTTTGGGCGAAGGCAAGAGCCCGTTGGGACCAGTCCTGTTCGCAACATTCGTCACGCTCGCGGTCATCGGCTGCGCCAGTTTGTTCCGCACCGCCTCGTTGCGTAGCGGCGGCGCGGCGGTAGCGCATCAGCTCGGCGCAACACCGGTGCCCGAGGACACCACCGATTTCAATCTGCGCCGCTTGCGCAATGTCGTGGAGGAAATCGCCATCGCCTCCGGCGTGCCGGTGCCGCAGATTTTCGTGCTCGAACAAGAGGCGGGCATCAATGCCTTCGCTGCCGGCTATGCGCCCAGCGATGCCGCCGTGACGGTAACCCGTGGCGCGCTCAACCGGCTCAATCGCGACGAGTTGCAAGGCGTCATCGCCCACGAGTTCAGCCATATCCTCAATGGCGACATGCGCCTGAACATCCGTCTGATCGGTTTGCTGTTCGGCATCCTGGTGCTGGCGATCATGGGCCGGAAAATCCTGGAAACCGGACGGTTTTCCCGATCCAAGAACAACGGGCCGGTACTGGCGGTGGCGCTGGGCCTGCTGGTGATCGGCTATGTCGGCCTGTTCTTCGGACGGATGATCAAGGCCGGCATCAGCCGCCAGCGCGAATACCTGGCCGACGCCTCGGCGGTGCAGTTCACGCGGCAGACGCGCGGCATCGCGGGCGCACTGAAAAAACTCGCCGGCCTCAGCGAGGGCTCGAAGCTGGGCAATGCCGATGCCGAGGAAGTCAGCCACATGCTGTTTGGCGACGGCGTCGGCTACTCCTCGTTGATGGCCACGCATCCGCCCTTGTTGCAGCGTATCCAGAAGCTCGAGCCGAGCTTCAAGAGCGATATGCTCAAGGATCTGGCCGCGCGCTGGACGATGCAGCCGCCGGTCGGCCTGGATGAAGATGTCGCCTTGGGCCTGGCCGATGCGAATGCTCCCGGCTTGCCGGCGCGCGATGCGCGGATGCTGTTGACGCCTGCCGGCGTCATCGCCCAGGTAGGTGCGCCGCAGCCGGATGATTACCAGCGGGCGGGCGCCATCAGCGACGCCATTCCCGAAGTGCTGCAGCGGGCCGCGCGGCACCACGAAGATGTGCAGGCGATGTTGTTTGGCTTGCTGCATGCCTCGTCTGGCCCGACCCGCGACCGGCAGCAGTTCGAGCTCAAGGCGCGAACCGACGAGCGCACCGCGCAGCAGGCGCTCGATTATGCCGAGAGGATGGTCGATCTCAATCCGGCGCTACGCCTGCCCTTGGCTTCGCTGGCCCTGCCGCTGTTGCGTCGCCGGCCACGGCCGGAAGTGCAGCAGTTCATGGATAGCGTGTATGCGCTGGTGCATGCCGATGGCGAGGTGAACCTGTTCGAGTACTGCCTGGGCCACTTGTTGCGTACGCAGTTGCAGGAATCGCTGGACCCGGTGCGTTCCTGGGTGCCGGGCAACAAGCGGTTGAATCAATGCACGGCGCCAGCAGTGACGTTGTTGGCGACGATCGCGCAGGCCGGCCACGGCAATCCGGCCGATGCGCAGCGCGCCTATATCGCCGGCCTTACTCGTGTATTCCCGCGCCTGAATGCGGCCTATGCCCCGCCCGCCGACACGCTAGCGGCGCTGGATGCCGCTTGGCCGGTGCTCGATACGCTCGAACCGCTCGGCAAGGAATTGCTGATCGAAGGCCTGGTTGCTGCGATCAGCAATGATGGCCAGGTCACGGTCACCGAATCGGAATTGCTGCGTACCGTATGCGCTTGCTTGCACTGCCCATTGCCGCCGCTGCTCGAACGCAGCCCGCCCGCAGCCGAGGTCAGGCGTTCGCGCGATTGAACGAGTATCTTGCGCTTCGACATCGCGCAAACGGTCGGAGCGAAGTCGTGCCGCCAGCTGCTTTCAGATCTTGCCGCGAATCAGGTCCGCCGCACGCTCGGCGATCATCACCGTCGGTGCGTTGGTATTGCCGCCGATCAGTTTGGGCATCACCGAGGCATCGACCACGCGCAATCCGGTAACGCCGCGCACGCGCAACTGCGGATCCACCACCGCATCCGCATCGTCGCTGTCACCCATCTTGCAAGTGCCGACCGGGTGATAGATGGACTCGGCCTTGCGCCGGATGAACTCGATCAGGCTGGCCTCGTCCTGGGCTTTCGCGCCGGGGAACAATTCCTCGCCGCGATAGGGCGCGAAGGCTTCCTGCGCGAAAATTTCCCGCGACAGCCGCACGCACTCGAGCATCATCTTCAGGTCGTGGCCTTGGGCGTCGCTGAGGTAGCCCGAATCGATACGCACCTTGTCGGCGGCATTGCCGCTGACCAGGGATACCCGGCCGCGGCTTTTCGGATGCAGATAACAGGCATGCAAGGTGTAGCCATAGCCGGGCAGCCGGTTGCGGCCATGGTCGTCGAGCTGGGCGGGAACGAAATGGAACTGCACGTCCGGGCGGCTGTCGGTGGCGAATCGCGAACGCACGAATCCGCCGGTTTCGGCGATATTGCTGGTGCCGGGACCTTGCTTGAACAGGTAGTACTGCAACGCGATCCAGGCGTCGTTGGTCTTGTCGTAGGTCACCTTCTGCGTGCATTTCTGGATGGTGCAGATGTCCAGGTGGTCTTGCAGATTGCTGCCGACACCGGGCAGATCGACCAGCACCTCGATGCCGTGTTGGCGCAAATGCGCAGCGGGTCCGATGCCCGACAACATCAACAGTTGCGGCGAATTGAGTGCGCCGCCGCAGAGGATCACTTCCCGGCTGGCGACCTCGCAGAATGCGCCCTTGCCGGCGACCGAATAGACCACACTGCTGGCGCGTCCGTTGTCGAAAACCACGCGTGAGGCACTGGCCTGGGTAATGACCGTCAGGTTTTTCCGTGACCGCACCGGTTTGAGATAAGCCTCGGCGCCGGAACTGCGCGAGCCGTTGCGGGTGGTGGTCTGGTACCAGCCAAAGCCTTCCTGTGTTTCGCCGTTGAAATCGTCGGTCAGCGTAAAGCCCGCCTGGTGTGCGGCTTCGACGAACACAGAAGACAGCGGATTCTGATGGCGCGGGTCGGACACGCCCAGCGGTCCATCGCCGCCGTGAAGCTCGCTGGCGCCGCGGCTATTGCCTTCGGCCCGTATGAAGTAGGGCAGCACGTTGTCCCAATACCAGCCCTTGGCGCCAAGATCGGCCCACTCGTCGTAGTCGCGCGGCGTGCCGCGGATGTAGCACATGGCATTGATCGAGCTCGACCCGCCGAGCACCTTGCCGCGCGGCCACCACAGGCTGCGTCCATCGAGGCCGGGCGTGGGCGCGGTGTTGTAATCCCAGTTCAAGCCTTTTTTGCTGACCAGCTTGGACAGGCCGGCGGGCATGTGTACGAAAGGGTGCCAGTCGCTGGGCCCGGCTTCGAGCAAGAGCACGCGAGTGTCGGGATTCTCGGTGAGGCGGTGGGCAAGCACGCAACCAGCCGCACCGGCGCCGACGATGATGTAGTCGTACACAGGGCTGTCTTCATTCTGTAATCAGGGCGAGGCTAAGCCGGCGGTCTAGAGCAAATACTCCATCGCTCGACGAAACACTCTGCTGCGCTAAGCTTGGCGCTCGAAATTTCGCTGGAAACTGCATGTCCGCACCCTCGGCGTCGGCAAACTCCCATTCGATATGGTCCTTGGTCACCGGCTCCAAGGCGCACGAGCGACCGGCGTTGGCGTTGTCGTTCATCTATTTTTTCTGCGTGCTGAGCGCCTATTACATGCTGCGGCCGCTGCGCGACCAGTTCAGCTCGGCGGTGGGTTCGACCAACCTGTGGCAATTCTGGGTTGGGACATTCCTTGCCACGCTGGCGCTGGCGCCGGTTTTCGGTACCTTGGTCAAGCGTTATCCGCGCGAGAAGTTCATCCCGATCGTGTACGGGTTCTTCATCCTGTGCCTGGTCTTGTTCGTGCCCGCGTTCGCCGCGCAGGAGCAAATCGGCGCGCGGCTGCTCGGCACGATCTTCTATATCTGGCTGAGCGTGTTCAGCCTGTTTGTCGTGTCGGTTTTTTGGAGCTTCATGGCCGACATTTTCGACATGGACCAGGCCAAGAGACTGTTCCCGGTGATCGCGCTCGGAGGCACCACCGGCGCCATTCTCGGGCCGCTGATCGCACGATTGCTGCCGATCCAGACGCTGTTGTTCGGCGCGGTGGGATTGCTGTCCGTCGCGGTCGCGATCGTCATGCTCCTCTCGCGTTGGTCGCAGCGCCATCCCAATCCGCAGCGCCGTGCCGAACTGGCACAGGGCGCGGTGATCGGCGGCGACATCATGGCCGGGCTCAAGCAAGTGTTCCGCTCGCGCTTCCTGGGCAAAATGGCGCTGCTGATGCTGTTGGCCGATGCGGTCGGCACCGTGGCGTATGCGTTGGGCGCGGACTGGATCGGCGCGCACTACGCCGACCGCGAAGCGCGCAAGAACGCCTGGGCCACGATCGATCTGACCACCAACATCCTGCAAATGCTGATGCAAGCCACGCTGACGCGTTTTCTGATGTTGCGTGTCGGCGCCGCCGGTACGATTCTGACTTCCGCCGCGCTGAGCGTATCGATGCTGGTCTTGACCGCCATCATCGGCCCGGGCGTGATGATCATTGCTACCTTGATCGTGACCCGCGCTGGCGGTTATGGCATTCACAAGCCGGCCTCTGACAGCTTGTACGCCCGCATCGATCGCGAGGCCCGCTACAAGGGCAAGAACTTCATCGAAACCACGGTCTGGCGTTTTGGCGATGTGATGGTATCGAGCGCGATGGCGATACTCACACCACTGGGAATTGGCGTGGCCGGGTTCGCCATGATGTCGGCCAGCGCCTCGGCGCTGTCGGGATGGTTCGGCTGGCACGCGGCGCACTCGCCGGAATTGGCGCGCGAAAAACAGGAATGACGCAGGCGATGGCCGGCCTTCTGGCGGGGCCGGCATCTATCCAAATACGTCGAGTCTGTTGCCGCAGTTTGGTGTGGGCGATCAGCGCTTCGGGCTGAGCCACATCCGGATTTCAGCGGTGAATACCCGCTCGCCGGTTGGGTCGAATACGTCCACATTCACCGGCAAATCGTAGCCGGCATCGCTCGCCACCAGTGGAATTGCAGGCGTGGCCACGGCGCGCATCGTGCCGATGGCTTTCTTGAGGTATTGCACGCTCATGCCTTTGGGAATCCAGCGCATGCCCTTGGGCAAACTGGCATCGGTCATCACACCGGCGCATAGCTCGGCCAGATTGCACAAGGCGATCGCATGCACGGTGCCGATGTGGTTGTGTACTTTGCGGCGATCCTTGATGGTCGCTTCGCAGCGGCTGTTTTCGAGCTTGGTGAAAAGCGGCGAAATCGAGCCGAAATACGGCGCCTTGAAACACACCATCCGGCTGAACAGCCAATGGCCCAGCGGCAGGCGGATGAGTTTGCGATAGGTGGACAGGAGCGGTGCGGTGCTTTCGGACATGATCAATCCCTGAAGGTCACAAAGTAAGGCCACAAAGACCAAAACCCCGGCAGCGCCGGGGTCTTGGGGCAAAATGTTGCAACACCGCAGGCATGCCTGCGCGTCGATCAGGCAGCGCGATGTATCTGCTGTTGCCGGTGTAGCGATGCCGATTCCAGATCGGCCGGGTCGAAATCATCGACGGTGATCGCGTCCCAGGTCAACTCACGCAATTGCTGCAACTGGATTTTTTCCTCGGCGGTGATCCAGCCTTCGCGCACACCTTCATCCAATTGCTCGGGGAAGGTCAGTGCTTCGATGTCGCTGCTCTTGAGTGCCTTGAGGAACTTGCGCTCGACCGGCTCGGCCAGAATGACCGTGGACAATGCGGCATTGATGCGTCCGGCTGGATTGTTCTCGCAAGGCGTGAGGAATACGCCCTCGGCCAGACGATCGCGGGCATCGGAGGGCGACATCAACAGCGCGGCGGCGCGATGGCCCAATCGATCCGAAGGCGGCTGGGCGCGACGGCCGAATGGGAATACCAGCATCCACAGCAACCACGCCGCTGGGCGGATCGGGAAGTTGCGCAGCATTCCCGACATCGCCAGTTCGATCTTGTGCACGGCATCGTGGAAGGCCCAGGCCAGCAGCGGCTGTTCAGTGGCCGGGCGGCCGTCGTCCTCGTAGCGCTTGAGCATGGCGCTGGTGAGATAGAGCTGGCTCAGCACATCGCCCATGCGGCCGGAAAGTTTTTCCTTGAACTTGAGCTTGCCGCCCAGCAACAGCATCGAAGTGTCGGCCAGCAACGCAAGATTCGCCGAATAGCGGTTGAGCTTGCGGTAGTAGCGCTTGGTGTAGGCATCGCCCGGCGCACTGCCCACGCGCGCGGCGGTGATGCCGAAGAACCAACTGCGCACCGCATTGGAAATGGCAAATCCAATGTGACCGAACAAGTTGGTGTCGAAATCACGCAGACTGGCCGCCGGATCGGGATTCTGCGCGGCCTGCATTTCCTTGAGCACCCACGGATGGCAGCGGATCGCGCCTTGGCCGAAGATCATCAGACTGCGGGTCATGATGTTGGCGCCTTCCACGGTGATGCCGATCGGCGCGGCTTGCCAACCACGGCCGAGGTAATTCTTCGGTCCGAGAATGATGCCCTTGCCGCCGTGGATATCCATCGTGTCCCGCGCGACTTCGCGGGCCATTTCGGTGCAGTGGTATTTGGCGATCGCCGAGGTCACCGCCGGCTTCTCGCCGCGATCGACCGCCGCGGCGGTGGCTTGCGAGAGCGCGCTCATCGCATAAGTGTTGCCGGCAATGCGCGCGAGAGCTTCCTCCACACCTTCGAAGCGGCCGATGGACAGACCGAACTGCTTGCGGATGCGCGTGTAGGCGCCGGTGACGACGGCGCCGAGTTTGGACGCGCCGCTGGAGGTCGAGGGCAGGGTGATCGCGCGGCCGACCGACAGACACTCGACCAGCATGCGCCAGCCCTGGCCGATCTGGTCCTCGCCACCGATCAACTGCGACAGCGGCAGGAAAACATCCTTGCCGTGAATCGGACCGTTCTGGAACATGCAATTGAGCGGTAAATGACGGCGGCCGATTTCCATTCCCGGCGTGCCGCGCGGCACCAGCGCCAAAGTGATCCCGCGATCCTTCGTCTCGCCGAGCAGGCCGTTCGGGTCGTACAACCGGAACGCCAGACCGATCAGCGTCGCGACCGGCGCCAGGGTGATGTAGCGTTTTTCGAAGTTCAAGCGCACGCCCACGACTTCCGCACCATTCCATTGGCCGGTGCAGACGATGCCGTAATCGGGAATCGAGGTCGCGTCGGAGCCGGCGGTCGGGCCGGTCAGGCCAAAGCAGGGAACTTCCCTGCCATCAGCCAGGCGCGGCAGGTAATAATTTTTTTGCTCTTCGGTGCCGTAGTGCAGCAGCAACTCGCCCGGGCCGAGCGAATTGGGCACGCCCGCGGTGGAGCTGAGCGTAGCCGAGTGCGAGGCGAGCTTCATGATCACGCGCGAATGCGCGTAGGCCGAGAAACCCAGGCCGCCGTATTGCTTGGGAATGATCATGCCGAAGAATTTGTTCTTCTTCAGGTAGTCCCAGACCTCCGGCGCCAGATCGGCGCGCACGTGCGAAGTTTCCCAGTCGCTGGTCATCTTGCAGACTTCTTCCACCGGGCCATCGAGGAAGGCCTGCTCTTCGGTGGTCAATACGGGCTTGGGCTGGTCGAGCAGAATCTTCCAGTTCGGGCGGCCGGAAAACAATTCGCCTTCAAAACCCACGGTGCCCGCTTCCAGCGCGATTTTTTCCGTGCCCGACAACGGCGGCAGGATCTTGCTGTAGAACTTCAGCAAGGGCGCGGTGATGTAAGGACGCCGGATCGTTGTAATCAGCAGTGGCAGTGTGAGCATGCCGAGCAAGACGGCGCAGACCAGGGTGGTGGTGACATTGCCGCCGGCCAGGCCCACGGCGACCAACGCGGTGCCGGACAATGCAGTAAATACTGCGAGCGAGAGCCGATGATAGGCCGCAATGCCGCCGACGATCAGCAGTGCCAGAAAGGGAAGCGCGATACTCATCGTTTTACTCCGCAATGATCCGGCACGGGCCGGAGGGTAAATGGGTGGTTCGCCGAAAAGCTTTGGGCTTTTCTGTCTCGTCCGTGCCCGGAGCAGCCCGGACACGTGGCTCCACCGGCATGGACATTACCGGTGGAGCATCGATGCATCCCTGCACCGCGCTTTTTGCCACGCCCTTACGGGCTGGCCAAGTGTGTATCCAAATAACTGAGCAAGGTGTCGGAAAAAGCGTCGTTGTCATCGCCGACCACCATATGCGTGGCTTCGGGCAACTGCAGGTGCCGCGCGTGCGGCACCAGTTCGAGGAAATAGGCGATCGTGCGTTCGGAAACCAGATCGCTCTTGCCGCCACTGATCAGCAGCACCGGCACATCGATCTGCCTGGCGGCCACGGCGATCTCTTCTTGCAGATGATCGCTGCCGAGGACGAATTCGTCGAGCAGGCGCCGGTCCCAGTGCCAGTGCAGCCGGCCATGTTCATCGGCGCTCAGCAGATGCTGCAGTTGTGCGGCGCTTTTTCGTTGCCGCCGATGCGGCAGGTAATTGGCGATGGCGTTGGCGGCGTGTTCGTAGGAATCGAAGCCATCCTCGAATGCCGCCATGAAATCAGTGATGCGCCGCATGCCGGCTGCTTCCCAGTGTGGTGTGACATCCACCAGCACGAGTGCGGAAAAGACTCGCTGTCGGGCCTGGGCCAGCAATCCGGTGAGGCCGCCCATCGAGGCGCCGACCAGGATCGGCGAGGGTGGAAGTTGTTGCGCTGCTGCGACGACGTCCTGGACGAATTGCTCGAGTTGGTATTTCTCATCGCTGCCATTGCGCCCGGAGGCGCCATGCCCGCGCGTGTCCCAGCTCAGGCTGCGATAACCGGCAGCGGCCAGGCGTTGCTGGGTGTTGGACCAGCTCTGGCGCGTCTGGCCAAATCCATGCGCCAGCAATATCGATTGTCGCGGGCCGTGATAGCGCTCGCCGACCAGGGGCAGGCCGCCAGCGCCCGTGAATGCCACCGGCTCGGGCTCGGAAACATTCATGGCGACATGGTCGATTGTGCAATGCGAAAGAGGCACCATACTTTTGAGTATGGATAACCAAGCAAAGGCTGTCAATACTTATGCGTATGGTGTTGGCTGGTTTCATCCCTGTTTGATGCCCGTTAGACTGACAAGTCATGCCCCCCCTCGACCAAAAATCCGAAAAAGCCCGGCTCAGCGCCCAGGATTGGGCCGTTGCCGCTCTCGATGTGATTGCCGAGCAAGGGCTTTCCGCTGTGGCGGTCGAACCGTTGGCCCGTCGCCTGGGTGTGACCAAGGGCAGTTTCTATTGGCATTTCCCCTCCCGCGAGGCGCTGCTGGTGGCCGCGCTCGAGCGCTGGGAGCTGATGGAACAGGAAACCGTGTTCGGCCAGCTCGAAGCCGTCTCCGATCCGCGCACGCGCTTGCGTTCGCTGTTCCAATTGGTGGCGCACGAGCTCAAGCCGCACATTATTTATTCCGAGTTGCTCAAGGCGCTCGACCACCCGGTGGTCAAGCCGGTTTTGGGCCGTGTTTCACGGCGGCGTCTGGATTACCTCACCGCCAGTTTCCGGCAGGCGGGCCTGCCTCGGCTGGACGCGCAAAACCGCGCCCGGCTGACCTACGCCGCCTATGTCGGTTTTCTGCAGTTGTCCTTGCAATTGGGCCAGCCTCGCCTGCATCACGATGAGTTCGAGGCCTATGTCGATCATGTGATGACGACGCTGATTCCGTAACCCGCCATTACGTTGCCGCGTCCGTTTGGGCGCAGGCAGTCCGATTTTCTTTCTCTAGAGTCACATCGAATGTCCAGCCAGCTCGCCGCCCTCAATCAGTGGGTAGAATCGGTCGCAAAGCTCACCCAGCCCGATCGTATCCATTGGTGCGATGGTTCCGATTCCGAAAACGCCAAGCTCATCGAGCTGATGCTCGCCACCGGCGATCTGATCAAGCTCAACGAGCGCACGCATCCCGATTGCTATCTGCATCGCTCCAGTCCGTCGGACGTGGCGCGTGTGGAGCATCTGACTTTCGTGTGCACCAGCCATCGCGAGGATGCCGGCCCGAACAACAATTGGATGGCGCCCGACGAAGCGCACGCGAAGATGGCGGCGTTGTTCAGCGGCTGCATGCGCGGTCGCACGCTGTATGTGGTGCCTTACTGCATGGGGCCGATCGGTTCGCCGCTGGCGCGTTGCGGCGTGGAGATCACCGACTCGCCGTATGTCGTGGTCAATATGCGCATCATGACCCGCATGGGCGCCGAGGCGTTGGCGCGGATCGAACGCGAAGGCAAGTTCGTCAAGGGTCTGCATTCGATCGGTGAGCTCGACCCCGAGCGCCGCTTCATCATGCATTTCCCCGAGGAACTGGCGATCGAAAGCTATGGCTCGGGCTACGGCGGCAACGCGTTGCTCGGGAAAAAATGCCATGCGCTGCGCATCGCCTCCTATCAGGCGCGCACCGAAGGCTGGTTGGCAGAACACATGCTGATCGTCGGCATCGAAAATCCCAAGGGCCAGACGCATTACGTGGCCGCGGCATTCCCCAGCGCTTGCGGCAAGACCAATCTATCGATGTTGATTCCGCCGGAGGGCTACCAGAAAGACGGCTGGCGGGTGTGGACGATCGGCGATGACATCTGCTGGATGCACCCGGGCGCGGACGGCCGCATGTACGCAATCAATCCCGAAGCGGGGTTTTTCGGAGTGGCGCCGGGCACCAGCATCAAGACCAACCCGAATGCCTTGGCGATGCTCAACAAGAATGCGATCTTCACCAATGTCGCGCTGACCGCCGACAATCAGCCGTGGTGGGAAGGTTTGACCGAGGGCGAACCGGCGATCGATTGGCAAGGCCGTCCATACGATCCCGCCAATGGCCCGGCCGCGCATCCCAATTCACGTTTCACCGTTTCGGCAAGACTCTGCCCGAGTTACACCGCGCATGCCGAGAGTCCGGAAGGCGTGCCTTTGTCGGCGATCGTATTCGGTGGACGCCGGCAGTCGCTGGTGCCGCTGGTGCTGGAAGCGCGCGACTGGACTCATGGTGTTTTGGTCGGCGCGAGCATGGCCTCGGAAACCACGGCGGCGGCCACCGGCGCGGTCGGTGTGGTTCGTCGCGACTCGATGGCGATGAAACCATTTGCCGGATACAACTTCGCCGATTACTTCGCGCATTGGCTCAGTCTCGACAAACCCGGTGCGAAATTGCCCAAGATCTTCCACGTCAACTGGTTCCGCAAAGGCAAGGATGGGAAGTTCCTGTGGCCAGGCTTTGGCGACAACCTGCGCGTGATCGAATGGATTCTCAATCGTGTCGAAGGCCGTGCCGGAGCATTGGAAACGCCGGTCGGCCATCTGCCGCGGCCCGAGGATCTCAACATCGACGGCCTCGATCTGGATGGCTCGATACTCGATCAACTGTTGAACATCGACCGCCAGGGTTGGCACGATGAAATGCACGCGATCGGCGATTATCTTGCCGTTTACGGAGCGCGCACGCCGGACGCGCTCGATGCGGAGCGACGCAAGACCCTTGCGGCGCTGGCGGGATAAGAAAGCGATCGGGAGATCTCATGAATACACAGCCGGGCGCATCATCCATGGCTTCGCCAAGCGGTTCGATGCGGCCCAGCCGGGAGGCGCAAGTCGATGGGCGGCCGATCAAGGTTTATGACGATCTGCTGCCCGGAGTCGCTGAATATGTGTTGGCGCTATCGCGCGCCGCTTTTACGCGCACCGAAATGGCGCGGCCGGAAACCGCCGAGTTCCGGCATTGGGTCACCGAAGTTCCGATCCAGGCGTTGGTGCAGCAGCCGATTTTCCGGTTGACCAGCCAGGCCGTTGAGGCGTTTTGCAGTCCGGGCATTGCCTATCGCGCGTATCGCGCTTACACCAATGTCGCCAGTTACGGCGATATGTTGTTCACCCATACCGATTGCTTGCCCGATCAACACGATCTCACCGCGCTTTGGTATTTGTGCGAGCGTTGGGATGTGGAGTGGGGCGGGGAAACGATGTTCTATGACAGCCGCCAGGAGGCGGCGATCGCGGTCACTCCCAAACCCGGACGGCTGGTGATATTCGATGGCGCCATCGTGCATGTCGGCCGCCCGCCGAACCGCATCTGCTATCAGCCGCGCTATACCTTCGCGATCAAGTTCGAGCGCGTGAAAGTGGCGCCGGATGGCCGTCCTCTCGCGTGAACAACCTCTTTCTGGACAGACAATGACAATTTCAACGGCGACTTCGCCCGATTGGTTCACACCGCCGTCGGAGGGATTGCGCGAAGCACGCTGGTTCGCGGTCGATCTTCATGTGCCACGCAGGGAATTCGGTTTCCTGCATTTGGACGAGACGGTGCTCGAATCGTCGTCCTTTCTCGACAACCGCATCGATGCACCGTGGGAGCAGGCGCGGCCGATGGCCGCCGATGAGATTTCGGACGGTTCGTTGCCGATACCCAATGCGGCGTTCTTGTTCCATACCTCGTTTTGCTGCTCGACCCTGCTCGCGCGTGCGTTGCACTTGCCGCCGTACGGCGTTGCACTGAAGGAGCCGCTGTTGCTGCGGCGGCTGGCCGATGCGCGCTATTCGGGTTGGGATGTTTCCGATCTTTTGCCGGTCACTGCGCGATTGCTCGCCCGCCCTTGGCACGATCGAGGCGCGGTACTGCTCAAGCCCACTCATGTCGCGCTCAATATCGCCGTGGATCTGGCCAATGCATTGCCATCGGCGCGAGGCGTCGTGGTCACTTCCACACTGGAAGACTTCCTGGTCAGCAATATCAAGAAATCCACCGAGACCCAATCCAAGGTGCCAACCTTGGCGGAGCGGGCATTGGCTTTCACCGAGTATCACAAGCGGCTGGATACCGAGGCTTTCTCGCCACCGGATTTTCTTTCGGCGGTGGCTTTGCAGTGGTGCGCCCAGCAAGAAGCGATCGGCGAGATCATCGACAGGCTCGGCCCGTTCCGGTTGCGTGTCGTGCAAGAGCGCGAGTTGCTCGCGGATCTGGAGTCGAGCGTGTTGCGTTGTGCCCAATGGTTGCAATGGCCGGCGCCCGAGGAAGCCTTGCGTGAGCACGTAGCCGTGATCGGGCAACGCCATGCCAAGGCCAGTGAGCGCGTTTTCGATGCCAGCCAGCGTGCACGCGAGGTGGCGATGCTACGCGAGAAGTTCGACGCACCTATCCGCTCCGCACTGGCCTGGGCGGAACGGTGCCTGTATCCGGCCATGCGATCGGCGCCTGTATTGCCGGCATCGGCATTGCCCTGATAAAGGCGGGTGGCGGTGCGAGCTTATTACTGCCATCACTTCACATTGCCGCTGCCGGAAGGCCACCGCTTTCCGATGGAAAAGTATCGTCTGTTGCATGAGCGCATCTCCGCCCATGCTCAGGCGTGGGGCATCGTGTTGCACGAACCGCCCGCCGCGACCGATGAGGATCTGACCCGCGTTCATTGCGCGGACTATGTGCGAAGCATGAGCGATGGCTCGGTGAGTGCGCATGTCTTGCGCAAGATCGGCTTTCCGTGGTCGCCGCAAATGGTTGAGCGTTCGCGGCGATCCTCCGGCGGCACGATGATGGCGCTGCGTTCAGCGCTTGAAGGCGAGGGTGTGGCGGTGAACCTGGCCGGCGGTACTCATCACGCCGCGTTCGATCGCGGTGGCGGCTATTGCGTATTCAATGATTCGGTCATCGCCGCCCGATATGTCCAGCATCTTGGCTTGGCGAAAAGATTGTTGATCATCGATCTGGATGTGCATCAGGGCAATGGCACCGCTGAGCTGTGTGCGGGCGATGATTCCATCTTCACTTTCTCGATTCATGCGGCAAAAAATTATCCGGCAGTGAAGCCGGCGTCCGATCTGGATGTTGCCTTGCCCAATGGCAGCGACGATGCCGATTATCTCGATGCCCTGGCCCGATATTTGCCCGAAGCCATCGAACGCGCCCGGCCTGATGCGGCGATTTTCCTGGCCGGCGCCGACCCTTATTTGAAAGACCGGCTGGGTTATCTGGCCCTGAGCAAAGCCGGTCTGGCCGAGCGCGACCGGCAGGTGATAAACGCTTGCCGGCGTCTATCCCTGCCCCTGGCCATCAGCATGGCCGGAGGCTATGCGCCGGACGTGGCGGATATTGTCGATATTCATCTTCAGACGGTCAGATTGGCGGCGGTGAGCACGAAAAATTTGATAACTGATTGATTTATAAAAATAAATATAAAAATAAATGGCACAGTTCGAACACTAAAAACAGTTATAGGTTGCATAAATTTGTTAATGAGCTGTTCATCCGATAGGATCGGTTAGCCACGCCATTGCGTGGCTTTTCCTTTTCCGTTCACTTAGGGGGTTACGAATGGCTTCCAGCAATCTTAGAAAGGGTTTGAAGCGAACCGCGTTGAGTGTCGCACTCGGAATGTGTTTCGCCGGCACCGCGTACGCCCAGTCAAACAATTCCGGCGCCATCGCCGGCCAGGCCGTGGCAGGTTCGACGGTCATCATCGAAAGCGCCGCCACGGGCTTCCATCGCGAAGTTCCGGTGGGCGCCGATGGTAACTACCGCGTCTCCGCACTTCAGACCGGAACCTACACAGTCACCGTCAAAAATGCCGATGGCACAATGAGTCCGGCACGCACGGTCACTGTCAGCATCGGCGGTACGTCGAATGCCACGGTTCTCGATGCGGTCAGTGTCATCGGTGGGTCGAGGATCAACACCATCGATGTGTCATCGGTCGAATCAACCACAGTGTTGACCAGTGAACAGATCGCCAAGATTCCTGTTCCCCGCGATATCACGGCGGTTGCGCTGTTGGCTCCAGGCACAGTGCGTGGCGATGCCGCATTTGGTGATCTGGCGTCGTTCGGTGGTTCTTCCGTGGCGGAAAATGCCTACTTCGTCAACGGCTTCAATATCACCAACGCGTTCAAGAACCTCAATTTCGGACAGATTCCGTTCGAGGCCATCGCCGAGCAGCAGGTCAAGACCGGTGGCTATGGCGCGGAGTTCGGACGTTCCACCGGTGGCGTGATCAACATTGTCACCAAGCGCGGCAGCAATGAATTCCATGCCGGCGGCAGCATCTATGTCACTCCCGACAGCTTGCGTGGCACGAACCCGAATGTGTACGCCAACAATGGCGCGCTATTGTCCAACAACTCCAAGGACACCTTCGACGGCAGCAATACCACGAGTGCGGTCTGGGCCAGCGGCGCGCTGATTCCGGATCGGTTGTTTGCCTATGCACTGTTTCAGTATTCGCATACGACCAGTTTCCAGAACTACGGAAGCATCAGCTCAGCTTTCAACCGAAGTGGCCACGACAAATCGCCGACGTGGCTGGTGAAGTTGGACTGGAACATCAACGACAATCACTTGCTGGAATTCACCAGTTTTTCGGACATCACCCGCACCACCACCGATGTCTTCACGACACTTGACGATAGCGAGGGTATCGGTCGCGGTCCTTTGAAAGGCACCGTCTTCGATAAGGAAGGTGGACAAAGCTACGCCCTCAAATACACCGGTTACCTGACCGATAATTTCACCCTTACCGCGCTGGCCGGTCACGGCGAATCCAGCCGCAGCAATTTTGGTATTGCAGCCAATGGCATTCGCGAGCAATACGATGGCAATGTCAATGGCACAGTCAGTGGTTGCCCAGTGATTACTGACATTCGCGTCGGAGTGGACGTTGGAGATGTTCCTGCAATTTCCGGTTGCAATTTCTTCCCGACCGGTCTCATAGGCAGCACCAAGGCCGAAGACCAGCGCGACCAGTTCCGCATTGATCTGGAATGGCAATTGGGTGACCACTTGTTGCGCGGCGGGATCGATATCGATCAGTTCGAGAGTTTCGATGCCGAAAGCCTCGAAGGCGGTGTCTCATGGCGGTATCAGGGTGATCCGGAAAAAGACGAAAAGATCGTGCGCAAGCGTGTGTTCAAGACAGGCGCAGGCGTGGAAGTCGATTCCGAGGCGTTCTACATCGAAGACCGCTGGCAGGTCACCGACAACTTCATGGCCTACGGCGGTCTGCGCTGGGACAGCTTCGAGAACAAGAACGGTGTCGGCGAAACCTTCGTCAAGATCGACAATCAGTTCGGACCGCGCCTGGGCTTTTCCTGGGACGTGAATGGCGACCAGAAGTTCAAGGTGTTCGGTAACGCGGGCCGCTATGCACTGCCGCTCACCGCGACCGTGGCCGTTCGCGGCGCCAGCGCCTCGTTGTTCACCCAGCAGTTCTTCACCTACACCGATATCGACCCGGTCACTGGAGCACCCTTGCCTGCCGGTCTGGTAAAGATTGATGAGGTGGCATTTCTCAACAATGAGTTCGGTCTGGCCAAGAACGCCAAGAGCATCGCGTCCGACAATCTGGAACCAATGTACCAGGACGAATACATCCTGGGTTTCCAGGCCCAGTTGACCGACAACCTCTCCGGCGGTGTCCGCGGTATCTATCGCGACCTCAAGCGGGCCATCGACGATCAGTGTGATTCAGGCCCGATTTTCGAGTTCGCCAGAGCCAATGGTATTGATGAAAACCCGCAGAATCCCGGCTTTGCCTATTGCCACCTGTACAACCCAGGCAGCGATGGAGAGTTCAATGTCGATATCGATGGCGATGGCGTGCTCGAACACGTTCATGTCGATGCCGATGTGCTCGGCCCCAAGGCCAAGCGTACCTACAAGGCGGTCGAATTCTTCGCCGAAGGGCATTGGGACAAGTTCTTCCTGCAAGGCTCCTATACCTGGTCCAAGAGCGAGGGCAATACCGAGGGCGGTGTGAAGTCGGACATCGGTCAGGATGACACTGGAACAACGCAGGACTTCGACTATCCCCAACTCATGATCGGCGCGGATGGTCCACTGCCGAACGATCGCCGCCACAGCTTCAAGCTGTTCGGCAATTATCAGTTCAACGATGAGTGGTCGATGGGCGGCAATGTGTTGCTGCAATCGGGCCGGCCAATCAATTGCATCGGTATTTTTGGCGATGATCCGGTGCATTACGGCGCCAGTTACTTCTCTTGTGATACCGGCGCTCCAGACGATTTTGGCGACAACGGCAGTACGATCGTTCCGCGCGGTTCGCGTGGACGGACGCCATGGAACCACACCTTGGACCTCAACGTGACGTACCGGCCCAGTGCTGCGGATGGTCATCTGACCTTGAAAATGGATGTGTTCAATGTGTTCAACCGTCATTCGGTGACGTCCGTGAGCGAGGCAGGCGAGGACGGTGCGGGTATTCCGTTGTTCAGCACCACATACAAAGTGCCATTGACCTTCCAGGATGCACGTGCTATTCGCTTCCTGGTGCAATACGATTATTGATTGTTGTTTAGGTACCACGTTGCACGAAACGGCCGCCTTCGGGCGGCCGTTTCGCATTCGTTCCGATGCGATTGTTGGTTGTCGTGACGATCGCCGATGGTTTCGCATAGGAACGATCCTCCACTGGACAATGGGAATGGCCCGATTGCACGATGGCTGAGATGACCAAGACGGATATACAGATGATCGACCAGCTCCTTGCCCACGGTGATCTGCCGCGCGCCGCGGAACTGGCCGAGCGAGCGATACGCGCTGGATCGACAAGCCTGGCATTGCACTTGCGTTTGGTGTCCATCTATCTCAAACAACTCAAGTATCGGGAGGCCTCTCGGCTGACTGTGGAGTCGGCCCGACTTAAGCCCGAGAACTCCGGCGAATGGATAGAGCTGGCCAAGCGGCTCATGTATTTCAACGAAAGCCGCGCGCTGCTGGGTTTGGTCGAATGCGTGCTGGCGGAAAAACTCCCGCCTGCCGGCTGGCAGGCGGACCTGGCAGCGATGCTCAGCATGGCCGGCGAGCAGGAAGTCGCACTCAAGTTGCTAGAACGCGTCATCGGCACCTCGCAGACTGTGCCTGCCTGGCACTACAACCGCAGCCAGATGCGGATGTATCTGGGGCGCTTTGCCGAGGCCGAGCGCGATCTCCGGATTTGCCTCGCGCGTGAACCCGGGATGGCCAAGGCTTATTGGGCGCTGAGCAAGCTGCCAGGGACTTCAATTTCCGAGGCCGAGTTGGGCCGGATGAAACGGCTTTCGTTGAAATACAACAACAGCGAGGACGAAGTTTTCCTGCAATACGCGCTATTCAATTTCTTCGATCGGCTCGGCCAAATCGATGAGGCTTGGCAGGCGTTGGCGCGCGGCTGCGAGGTCAAGCGCAAGTTGCTCAATTACGATGAAGGCAAGACCCAGGTTTACTTTCAATCGTTGATGAAAAATTTCGGAAGATCGCAGCCCGCGTTGCCATCGCAGGAATACAAAGAAAGCTCCTTGGCGCCGATTTTCATCGTTGGCATGCATCGAACCGGCACGACCTTGCTCGAAAGTCTGCTTTGCAGGCATACGGCGATTGCCGGAGGCGGTGAGCTTTACGATTTCCCGGCACAGCTGAGGCATGCGATCGGACGGCATTTCAATGGTCCGTCGGATATCGCCGTTCTCGAAAATCTGTCCAGCCTGGACTTCGCCAGCGTGGGCACCCGCTATCTGGAACGAGTTGCCTGGCGAGCGGGCGGACGGCCATTGCTGATCGACAAACTACCTTCCAATTTCATCAACATCGGTTACATCCAACGAGCATTGCCGAATGCCAAAGTGATTCATATCGGCCGCAATCCGATGGATACGTGTTTTTCCAATCTCAAGGAACTGTTTTCCAACGCCTGCGTCTACAGCTACGACCAAGGTGAATTGGCCCGTTACTATCGCTTGCACCGACAACTGATGGCGCATTGGCAGGCGACATTTCCCGGCTTCGTGCTCGATGTTTCCTACGAGAAATTGACCGAGGACCCGGAACGGGAAATCCGGCGTGTCCTCGATTTTTGCGGCCTGGATTTTCAGGCGGGTTGCCTAGATTCGGAGGGTAGTTCCAAAGCGGTCAATTCGGCCAGCAGCGCGCAGGTCCGCGAGCCCATTCACCGTCGCGGCGTGGATGCCTGGAAACGCTACTCGTCCTGTCTGGGCAGGCTGCAAGCAGAACTTGGTGCGTAGCGGTCAGAGCAAGTGGGGAGCCAAAATTCACACACGCGATGAACGGCGAACCTGACCGGAGACACCACTACCACAGCGCGTGATCTGGGCACATTCGCCATCGTGCGCAGCCAGCCGTTGTCTTGTCGTTTGGTGGTGTAGCGCAAGCCGCTACGCGGCCGCAAGCATCGGACCTGCCGGGGGGACGTCGCGCGAACGCGAGCCCTGGCTGCTGGCGGTGTCTCACGCATTGCACAGTCTCAGTGCCCATCAGATCACCACGATCTATGCCAAGCGCATGCAGATCGAACTGGCCTTCCGGGATATGAAATCGCATCGGTATCGCTGCGCGTTTGAAGGCAGCTTGACGCGCAAGGGCAACTGACTGGAAATCTTGTTGTTGATCCATGCCCTGGCCGGCTTCGCTGCGTGGCTGATTGGGCTGACGACGGCAGCCGTAGGCCAGAGGGCGCGCCTGGTGCCCAACGGCACCGCGCAGCATCGACAAAGCTACTCCATGCTTCGTCTGGGCGGGGAGCGCTGCGATATAACTGGCTACACGGCTATGGTCCCGTGCTACGAGCCATGCTCCGCAGGCCACCGCCGGATCTGGCGGCGACGCGGTGCATCACATGATAATTTGTGGGGAAACCTCAGGCTCTGACCCCTCTTTTTGATCGACTGCTAAACGGCGGCACCGTTCCTCTGTTGCTGCAGGCGTACGATGCAGGCATCCAACTCTTTTCCTGAGAACACTCGTGCGTTAATGAGCATCGCGTTCTTCGTTCCAGCAGTATCAATTACTACAACAGCCAACGGCGAAGATACATCAGCCGCTCTATATGATTTAGTCATCGATTTAGACCTGATAGTTACTGATTCAATGTCCTTGATCTCAATGCGAGTCAGACGAAAGAATGGTTGGCGATAGGACAGCGATTTTTCATTTAACTCAAGTCGAAAGAACCAGAGCCATATTGTCCAGAATGCTGGGAGTAAGGCAGAAACTAGAATGTATTCGACTAGCGATTGATCAAAACCGTTTTTAATCACTGCGCTGAATACGATCAGTAAAAAAGGCAACCCAGAAACTCCAACCAAAGATAGATAGGCATGCGGCGCCGCGCTTAATCGAATTGAACCTAACTTTTCCACCGCGTAGCTGCTCCTAAATCGTTCATAAAAAAAATTTACAAACCTCCCATTACACCTAGCAATTACGTGAGACCACACATTTCGGGTCTGGCGGTGGCGGTGGGGGTGGTGGGGGTGGCAACCTAGCGCGAACGCCCCCTATAACAGCAGCAGCAGTTGTAGCCCCAGATGCTTCCGCAGTTATAGCTTTTGTCATTTTTACCGCGGATTTGGCTGACACAGAGTCTATTTGCCCGCCACGAAGCTTTGTAACCAACTGCTTGGTAACACTCAACATAGAACCTTTTCCAGCATTCACACCCGCAATTTTTGCGCCAGGAACTCGCGCAACGGCTGCCCCAATCGCTGCGTCGCTCACTAGCGAATTCAGATCCAGAGTTGCATTTGGAGTATCTGTCGCTTTGTGTAGAGCTTGCTTGGTTAAATTCGTTGCAGCTCCAGATGCAGCACCCGCAGCGATAATGGCTCCAGGACCGGACGCTATCGTGTAAAGCGCAGCTTCGCCACCAACTGCTCCACCTACAGCTGCAGCTACGTAGTCTTGCCATGGCGAAGCTGACCCGGAAATTACATCTGAAACACCTTGGCCTATAAGTCCAACAACCGCACCAGTACCAGCGAAAATAGCGTCATCGATTGCCGCATACCGTCCATCCGGATCCGTGAACTTGTATGGGTTGTTGTTGGCGTACCAATAGCGGTTGAAATTTGCTCCGCTATTCAGATCAGACACAGCCGGATCCACGCTTAAGAACCTTCCAACCTGCGGATCATAATATCGCTGCTGCATGTAAGTCAGCCCGGTCGCCTGATCCATCACGTGGCCGGTATAGCCGGGGCCGTCGATGCTGGAATTGTATGCTTCACCGTAGGGCGCGTAGGTGTTGCGTTTCGTCACCAAGCCCCCGGCATCAGTCTCCGCCACCGGGCTGCCCAGCGCATCGGTGTGCTGATAGCTCACCGTCACCGTGCCCGTGCCCCAAGCCTCGTGGCGCATCGCCACCATCGTATTGCCCAAGTACAGATAGGCCGTGTTGCGGCTGCGCCGCGTGTCCGAGACATACATCACTTGCCCGGCCTGACTGTACTGCCAGAACATGCTCTTGGTATCGGGCATCGTCGCCTGCACGCGCCGACCCTGGCCGTCGTAACGGTAGGTTTCCTGTCCCGTCACTTGATTGAGGCGATTGCTGGTGTCGAACACGAACGCTTGGCTGTTCTTGCTGGTGATGTTGCCGCGCGCATCGTAGCTCAAGGTGATCTGCGGCGTGCCGGCCGGATTGTTGATCTGACTTAGGCGCAGTTGGGCATCGTAGACATAACGATATTGACGCGTGCCTTGATCGGCGCTGCGCAGGTTGTCGAGCGCATCGTAACCATAGGTGGCGTTACCCCACAGATTCGGCGCCACCGCGATGGTCAACCGATCCAGGCCGTCATAAGCCATGCCGCGAGTGGTCAGTCCGGCCTGCGCTTGATCAGTGATGTCGGTGACGTTGCCGTTGGCATCAAAATCGTAACTGTCGTCCAGGACGACTGTGGCGCCCGCGTCCCGGCTGCGTGCCGGCAAGAGTCGGGTGTTCTGGGTCATCGTGTGCACCACGTCATTACCATAGCTGAACTGCTTGATCGCACCGTTCGGGTAATAGGTGACACTCTTGGCGTAGCTGCCGACCTGGGTCGGTTGGCCCAGCGCGTTCGGAGCGTAGGCCACGATTTGGTTATCTGGATAAGTCAGCGTACTCAGGTGGCCATTGCCGGTGTAGCTGTAGCCCAGCGTGAAGCTGGCGCTGGGCTGGGACACGATTTCCTGCTGGAGCAAGCGGCGCTTGTAATAAGCGTAGGTCGTGGTGACCGTGGCGTTGCCGGGGTTGTTGGCGGTCACCTGGGTCACCAGGCCGTCCGGAGCATACGTGTAGGTTAGATCGGCCGTTCCACCGGGGGTAGCCACTGCGGTCACGCGGTTCATTGCATCGTAGCTGCGCAGTGTTTTGTCGGCGGACGGCACCGACATGCGGCTGCACTGGTTGGGATCGATCAGCGTGGCACTCGGCGCAGTCCAGGCCACGTTGCTCGCCAGATCGTAGTCGATGATCGTGGCCCCGACCTCGGGGTCGATGCTCTTGCACAGACGTTCATTGGCGTCGTACTTGTAGCTGCGGGTTAGTGACACCGTCCCCGGGGTGACAGTGACGGTGGCCGTGCCGGACGTGGCGGCGGTACCACTGTTGTCGGTGGCGACTGCCGTGATCGCGTACGTACCGGCGGCGACGTTGGAGTAGGTCCATGAGTATGGCGCGCTGGTATCGGTGCCGAGCAGGACTCCGTTCGACTTGAACTCGACCTTGCTGATCGTGCCATCGCTATCGGACGCATTGGCAGTGAGCGTGAAACTGGCCGGTGCGACGGCGCTGGCGCCATTGGCCGGGGCGGTGAGCGTGACCGTGGGCGGAGTGCTGGTGACCGTGACCGTGGCGGTGTTGGACGTGGCGGCGGTACCACTGTTGTCGGTGGCGACTGCCGTGATCGCGTACGTACCGGCGGCGACGTTGGAGTAGGTCCATGAGTATGGCGCGCTGGTATCGGTGCCGAGCAGGACTCCGTTCGACTTGAACTCGACCTTGCTGATCGTGCCATCGCTATCGGACGCATTGGCAGTGAGCGTGAAACTGGCCGGTGCGACGGCGCTGGCGCCATTGGCCGGGGCGGTGAGCGTGACCGTGGGCGGAGTGCTGGTGACCGTGACCGTGGCGGTGTTGGACGTGGCGGCGGTACCACTGTTGTCGGTGGCGACTGCCGTGATCGCGTACGTACCGGCGGCGACGTTGGAGTAGGTCCATGAGTATGGCGCGCTGGTATCGGTGCCGAGCAGGACTCCGTTCGACTTGAACTCGACCTTGCTGATCGTGCCATCGCTATCGGACGCATTGGCAGTGAGCGTGAAACTGGCCGGTGCGACGGCGCTGGCGCCATTGGCCGGGGCGGTGAGCGTGACCGTGGGCGGAGTGCTGGTGACCGTGACCGTGGCGGTGTTGGACGTGGCGGCGGTACCACTGTTGTCGGTGGCGACTGCCGTGATCGCGTACGTACCGGCGGCGACGTTGGAGTAGGTCCATGAGTATGGCGCGCTGGTATCGGTGCCGAGCAGGACTCCGTTCGACTTGAACTCGACCTTGCTGATCGTGCCATCGCTATCGGACGCATTGGCAGTGAGCGTGAAACTGGCCGGTGCGACGGCGCTGGCGCCATTGGCCGGGGCGGTGAGCGTGACCGTCGGTGGGTTGTTGGTACCTCCCGTGACAGTGACGACGACGTTTGGTGTCCAATCTCCGAACCAAACTGCGCCGTGGTGCATGCGCCATTGAAAATTATACGTGCCAGGGGTGCTTGGTGCTTGAACAGTGAAATTGAATATAGCGATATCCAATTCAGCGACGCTGCCTGGTACGTCCACCCGATTCATGCCCCAAGTCATGTTGTCCATGGGGTTTTGCGAGTTCAAGCTATCGCCATTGGCTGCCGACCAAGTCCTACTTCCATCGTTCTCCATTTGTATGCTGACTGCATAAGACTGCCCGGCCACCATGGTGGTGGGCACAGACTGGCTGATGAACGTTGCAACGTAGTACGCCTCGCAATCCGGCTGGGGCGAACAGGCCGCTTGCACCAACATCGGCCAGAAGCCAAGCAGCAGACAAGCCAATACCCAAACCTTCGCACAACCTTTTCTCAACCAAGCAGCTCGCATTGGCTCATGCTGTTGCATTGTCGTTGACCGCATGTTGTATTCCCCCGAATTTCAGGCCAGTGAAGGCCCATAGCCCGCACATGGGCTCATTGATCACATGAGAATCGGCTGCTATCTATGCGGCCGTTATCGCCCGATCCAAAATCACCTAACCGCTCGGTCCCGAACGGGTGATTTGCAAGGGCTTGCCGAATACGTCGCGCGAAATTGCTGTCGTTACACCTTCTGGGGCGGCGATATTGACAGGCGCGTCGTAATTCGGGGCATCAAAGACCTGATAGCTGGTCGTGGTCTGAAAGCCGCGCGGATTGGTGACCCGCATCTGGTAGCCAGACAAATACTCGGTGGTCGTTGCCAGCACGCCATTCTCGGCATCCTGTTCAGTCCGAACGACCCGGCCAAGCGCATCGTACGAAGTACGGTTGCCTTGCAGCGCGTCGTTGACCGTACTCAATGTGGAAACAGGATAGGAAGTGAATATCCCTCGGCCCAACGTGTCGTAGCGATGGACAACGAAGCTACGTGTGGAGGCATCAGCCATATCTTCGGTCAACATCAGTACAGGCCGCCACTGCGCGTCGTAGAACGTCGTGGTTCGACCATTGCCCGTGCTGACACTTTGCTTCCAGTGGCCAGCAGGAAGGCCGTACTCCGACGCTCCCACCGACACGAAGCTGCGTACAGTTGGATTCCACGTTATGGGATCACCACCAGGCGGTGTGATTTGGGCCAGCCGACCCATGGCATCGTAGTCATACCCGGTGCTGTTACCTAGTTCGTCTTTGACCTCAGTAAGCCAACCGACGGTGTTCACTGTGGCGCTTTCGGTCGTGCCGTTTGGATAGCTGATCAATTGCGGAATGCCGCGTTTCCAATTACTCAGGCCAATGGTGTGGTTGAGTGCATCCGTCACGGTCGCCAGCGTGCCGTCTGGGTTGTAAGTCAACGACTGCTGCAACAGGCCAAAGGAATAGGTAGCGATTGGAAGCGCGGTTGTAGCATCGTATGTAGTTTGGCTAATCGCCTTGCCAGTACCACAGTCGTTTACCAACGCCACCTGCCCAATCACCCACCGAGCAGTGTTGTAATGATAAGTGGTCGCCTCGCAACGGCTAAACCCCAATGAGCTTGAACGTGTGACGTTGGCGACATTACCGAAGTTATCGAAAACATTCACCTGCCAGGTAAATGTTGTTCCCTGGACTGTGGTTTTTCTTTGTTTCTGTGGGATGGCACGCTCGGAAACGGCTGTTTGAGCGTTTAATACAGCATTAGAGTTGAGTGGATTTGCGCCGAGTTTAAATATGAAATTGCTGGCATCGACCACGGTTGCATGAACATAATCGATCTGCTGTAAAAACACCGGAACCGTTGATGTGACAATAGGCGACGGAATTCCACACAAATCATTGATGATTGCGTGCATCGAATTGCACGGGCTTTCTTCGCCACCAGTGGTAGTGGTGTTCATCTGCCCGCGTAACTCTCCCTGTATCTGGCTGGCATCGATGCCATTGATACCATAGAGGCGACGCGTGACACTATCGTCAGGGCCAATCTCGTCGGTCCACACCATGTCCGGGCAATTACCTGCCGCACAAGCATCCTTGGCCTCCGTGAAAGAGGGCGCAAAACCATAACGCCATGTCGCATTGGAAAGACCCGGACCCGAAATAGTTTTCTGGATAAGGCCTAATGGGTATATAGGCTCAAGCTCGGCAGCTTGGTGATGGAGCCCAAATGTAAAATCCACTCGGGCCCCAGAAGGATGAATTACGTAAGCCGTTGGGGTTCCACCAAGATCCATGGTCGGCAAACCATAGCAAGCTGCCGGCGGCGAAGTGGTCGGATCGCAGGGCGGATCCGTCGTGTGATGTGGATTTATGGTCAGTGTGTCAAGGTTGGCGAAGCTGTATTGCCAAGTACTTGAATCGGGCAAGGTGACTTGGACGAGACTTCCGTTGGAATAGGTGTACTGCCAGGTGCGGACACCGTCGGTTATGCTGCTGACGAATCCCGACGCGTTGTAACTCAGGTTGATTGTTCGACCATCGCTCGATGTAATGCTCAACAGCCTAGCGAAAGCATCGGCCGACCAATTGTATTGCACCCAATTTCCAAAGCGGTCGACAATCTTGCTAGGCAGAAGAAAATATTCAGCCCGGAAACCGAAGAATTTGAGGATCCGGATTGACGCCGGCCAAAGATCCTCATCAAGTGAAACTTTGGCGATATTGCGCTTCGACATCCAGTCGAAGTAGTACTGCGTTCCATCCGGGGCAGTAGCCAGGAAACCTTCCCCGCCATCGGCATTGGCCGTTGATGGCAAGCAGGAAAACCACCAGTTCTGGTTGGTTACCCAGTGATAAGGACCTCCACTTGAAGGGCGATTCGTATTTGGAATCGATGCAACAAGCATCGATTGATCACCTCCCGGCAAGTGAAGTGTATTGCCATGCCAATACTCGTCGGGCAAAAAGGTATAGTTCTGCATTCCACCCTTTTGTATTCCATCAAGTACTTTCGGTGCTCCTGTCGCTTGGGAGCCATCGGCCTTGGTTTGGCCAATCACACTGCAGCGTGATTGCGGGCTGGTTGTGTCGATATTCCAGCCGTCTTGCTGTGAGAACACGCCAGTCAGATAGGGGATGTCCAAGTCCCAGTCACCAAATGCGCGTTGAACCGCGGATGTGATGGGATCATCCAAGCCATTTTGGACCTCAGCCAAGTTGTGGTCAGCCTCGACTTCAAAGCGGCGACCAATTGCGACGCTGAGTCCGTTATTGCCAGGCACGCTCACATCAGTAGCAGTGAACTGTGTGCTGCCGGTGTAGAAATTGATTCTATCTCCGGCCAAGTCACTACCCAGCACACCAATATCTTGCGCGGCTTTGATTTTTTTCTCGTATTCACCTCCGATATCCACTGCCGATGCCGGAAACGAAATTGCGATCATCCAAAGACACGCCAATCCCCAACGCAACGCAATACGCATATTCATCCCCAATTGAAACCATAGAAAGCGAGCTTTTTCCGCGATGCTTTCACGCGCCGCAAGCAAACTCTCGTTCTGACTTCCTTGCTCGCCCTGATCCCGAATTCGTCTAGTGATTGAAATCCCTAACAATCATTTGCCACGATTACCATCGACGGCAATCCAATGTTTGGTCAAATCAATGACCACTACAACGAAGACAACCGGAACTCGCCTTTCCCTAGAGGCTCGCTCGAACTGGACGCATACCTCTAGCCCTATCCGCCCAGCACGCCTTTTGCTCATTAAACGCAAAGTATCGGCAATCCAGGACAAATGCCACTTGCATTCTGATTTTTTAAGTTGACTTAAATTTCACAATGATCCTGATAGGGAACCTATGAATTACTATTGCCAGCGGATTGCTTTGTCCCGCACCTGCTCGATCGAATCGAACAAAGTTCGGGCGGACCAAGCGTAGCGTACGGTCCGGTTGCAACGTTCAACATAGGGTTCTGCTGTGGCCCGTCTGTTGGATGTGCTTGATGCGAATTTTCTCCTGTTCTGCCCAGGCCAATGACAAGCGACTATTGAATCACCCGCGATTTGCCGGAACCTCACAAGGTCAGGTTACGAAGAAATTTCACTTTGTTGACGCCAACTAATTTGTAGTAATTGCCAAAGCGGTCAATTCGGCCAGCAGCGCGCAGGTTCGCGAGCCCATTCACCGTCGCGGCGTGGATGCCTGGAGACGCTATTCGGCCTATCTGGGCAAACTGCAAACAGAACTCGGCACGTAGCGGCCGGAGCAAGCGGGGGGCCAGAATTCACACGCGCGATGAACGGCGAACCTGGCCGGTGTCGTGGATATAATCACGCGAACGATTCAGGCGGTGGAGGCAAACCAGGCGATGATCCTGAAAATCCGGAAAGTGCTCAGTCCCGAGCAAGTCAGTTATGTCCGCCGCGTTTCCGAGCGCATCGGTTTTGTCGATGGCCGCTTGACCAATGTCGGTTCATCGGTCAAGAACAATCTGCAGGTCTCGCAGAACGACCCGACCGCCGCCGAGCCTGGAATGATTTTGCGCGATGCCTTGTTCCAGCATCCGGAACTTAGGCACTTCGCCTATCCCAAGAACATGGCGCGCCCGACGGTGTCGGTCTATCGGCCGGGCATGGCCTATGGCTGGCATGTCGATGAGGCGTTGTTCCCATCGCAGCCGCCGATGCGTTCGGATTTGTCATGCACGGTTTTCCTGTCCGATCCCGACACCTACGAAGGCGGCGAACTGGTCATCCAGTTAGGACAGGAGCAATTGAGCTACAAACTGCCGGCCGGCGATGCCATCGTTTACCCATCGACCACGATCCATCAGGTCACACCCGTCACCCGTGGCGAACGCATGGTCGGCATCACCTGGATTCAAAGTTACATCTACGATGCTCAACGCCGGGAACTGTTGCACCAACTCGACGAAGCGCGCGCGATCGAGCATGCACGCAGCCCCGATCCGCGCATGCAAGTGCTGCTGGAATCGCTGCGCACCAATTTGTTCCGGATGTGGTCGGACAATTAGCCGCTGGTTTGCATCAGATGAGTCGATCGCTCAATCCCGACAGCGCCAGATGTCGATCGACCAAGGTATTGGCAATGCGCAGGCCTTGCGCGATCTGCGCGGCGAAGCGGCTGCGTGAAAGATCGAGGTCGTGCTTGCGATCGCTGGCGCCGTAGGCATGCTCCGTGGCTTTGGCGTAACGCTGGTTCGCCGGCGAGGACAGTGCGCGCTCGATGCTTGCCGCATCATCGGGCAATTCGAAGAATTCGGTGACTTGTTGCAAATATCGGGCAGGCTCGGAAAGAAAATCATCGAAGTTCAGTATCAGCACGCGGGGCGAGCGGGCCAGCTCGGAAAAACGGGCGAGTTCGGCAAGCCAGCCCAGTGCGATCGTTTCAGCTTCGTTCGATGCCTGATGTTTCAATTGATCCGAGCCCAGGTGCTGGTACAACCAAGCCAATCGCGCTGGTGCGAAGGTCAAGGCGTCGTGGCGCGCTTGGGCCGATTTGAGAATGGTGGCCAGGTAGGTTTCCAGCGGTATCCACAGCAGCAACATCCGTGCGTCCGGAAGTGTTTGCAGCAATGGAGAAATCAGCGCATTGCAACTGCTGGTCGCCTTGATCACGATGCGCTGCGATGGTGAAAAACGCCGGCCCAGCATGCCCAACACATCGATTTGCAAATCATGCGGCTGCGGCTGCATCAGCGGCGGTGACGAAGATAGCGATTGTTCCTGCAAAAGCGCCAGGGTGCGCAGTGGTAGAGGTTCACGCAGACCGAGTGTGTCAGGCCATTGATCGAGCAGGCGGCTCAGCAGTGTCGAGCCGCAGTGGCCGATGTGGAAGATGTAATGTTTGGGCGCATCGCCCACGTGAAAACGCGGCAGGGCATCGAGCGGCAACCAGGCACCGTCACGTTTTGTTTGCAGCAGGCGTTCGTCGAGAAAAGCGGCTTTCGCCAGTTCGTCCTGGGTGACGCGAACGATCAGCGCACGTTGTCGCGCCGGGTCGATCTGGTGCAGGAACCATCCGGCATCTTCGGTGAGCGTGGCGGAAAAATCGGCCCTCATGAGCTGGTCCAGTGAGCTTGGATCGGCACTTTATCATCCTGCCGATGACCAGCGGCCCGCCCGGCAAGGTCCGTGGAACTTGCCCGCAACACGGCTTGCCGATATGCCATCGGCACGTGTCCGGATAAAGCGACATCGGATTAAACCATCACCCCCTGTGCCGGCATCCAAAGCCGTATGCTCAGCCCTGCCATGACTTTGGAACCTGCCGCCTCCGTCGTTTCGCCCCCGCCGGCGCCCGATGACGATCTTGTGCTGGTTCGTGCTGCCGTATCGGGCGATGCACGGGCTTTCGAGGCTTTGTATCGGCGGCATGCGCGCCGGGTTTTCGGCATCGTTTGGCGCTTGTCCGGTGGCCAGGTCGCGCGCGCCGAGGATCTGGTCCAGGACGCTTTCATCCGGGCCTGGCAAGCGTTGCCGAAGTTTCGTTTCGAGAGTTCGTTCTCGACCTGGCTGCATCGTTTGGCCGTCAATACGGCCTTGATGGAAATTCGTAGCCGCTCAGGCGCGGAAGATCGGGAAACCGATGATGCCGCGTTGGAGCATGTCGCCAGCCAGGATACTGCCGGCCAGCGCATGTGCGAGCAGATGGATCTGGAGCGGGCAGTGGCAAGCCTGCCCGAACGTGCCCGCGCCGTGCTGGTGCTCTACGACATCGAAGGCTGGAAGCATGAGGAAATCGCCGCCGAACTCGGCATGGCGGTAGGTAGTTCGAAAGCGCAATTGCATCGTGCGCGGAATTTGCTGCGCGCACGATTGGGAGAAGACCATGAGCGAGATTGATCTGCGTTGGCGGCTGCGGCAATTGCCGCGTGATATCGACCCACCGCGCGATTTGTGGCCGGATATCGCCGAAGGTATCGCGCCCCGTCCCGCATCGGTTCATCGGCGGTGGCCGATGAATGTGGCCATGGCCGCTTCATTGCTGCTGACGGCTGGTCTGCTTTGGAAAACCTTGCCGTTGTCGATGCCTCCGGCGCCCAACGACCCGACCGCACTGATCGTTACCCGCGAGGCGCAGGCGATCACCGACGAATACCAGGCCACCTTGCGGCAATTCGATGGAGCGCCCATCGCCGATCAAGCCAATCCCGGTTTGCAGGCGCTCGATCGCAGCGTATTGCAGATTCGCCAGGCCATCGCCGCCGATCCCGATTCGGTGTTCTTGCTGCAACAACTTCGCAAAACCTGTTCCCGTCGATTGGCGCTGACTCAGCGCGCGATCGTCGGCTGATCCATTCAAGGAGAATTCCATGTCCATCCGCACTCTTGGTTTGCTCGGCCTGCTGGCGGTCGTGCCTGCATTCGCCGCAACGCCGATCGATCAATCCCGCCCGCTCGATGTCGACGGGCAGGTGAGCATCGACAACCTCAAGGGCCGCATCGTCGTGCGCGTCTGGAACCAGCCACAGGTGCGGATCGCCGGCACGTTGGGCGATGGGGTGGAAAAACTCATCGTCGATGGTGATGCGCATGCCCTGCGCATCAAGGTCAAATACCCCAACCAAAGCGGCGGCTGGAATCTTTGGAGCAAGGGCAGCAATCGTGCCGAACCGAGTGTCATCGAGGTGACGGTTCCGCAACGTGCCTCGCTCGATCTCGATTCGGTCAGCGCCGATGTCGATGTGCAAGGAACCGCTGGCCGCAGGCTGACGGTCGATAGTGTCAGCGGCCAGATCCAGGTTACCGCCTCGTCGCCGGGCGAGGTGAATGTGAGCACGGTCAGCGGCGATATCGCGCTGCGCCTGACCAGCAGCAAGGTCAAGGCGGAAACCGTGAGCGGCGATTTGAACGTGCAAGGCGGACTGACCGGCGAGATGCATCTGGAGAGCGTCTCGGGCAACATGAAAATGATTGCGCAGACACTGACCAGCCTGGAGTTGAATACGGTTTCCGGCGACGCGTCGCTGCAGATGGATCTCGCGCCGAAAGGCAGCATCAATACGGATTCGGTGAGTGGCGATATCGATCTTTCGCTGCCGAAAACGGTCGGCGCCAATTTGCATGCTGAGTCCTTCAGCGGCGATATCACTAGCCCGGCCGGACAGGTCAGGAAGGAAGAATTCGGCCCCGGCAGCTCGCTCGATACGCGGTTCGGAACAGGCCAGGCGCAGATAAAAATGAAATCCTTCAGCGGCGACATCCGTCTGCAGTTGAGGTAGCGCGTTGCGGGACGCAGGCCCGGTCTTGCTCTTGATGCCGTGACTGGATGTATCGAAATGCAGCTTTGTGGTTTTGGAAACACGCGCGCCGATGCTTGAACTGAATCAGTGTCGGCCTAGCCGCTGATCGCATCCTCGAGCATGGCTTGCAAGGGCGCCAGTTGGGGCGCGTAGCGTTTCCAGTTGCCGATATTGTTTGCGTGAATGGGCTGCCTGACCTGTGCGCTGCTGGCGGTGGAGACCGGAGCCGGATTGGATTCGATCCGGGTTTGTTGGGCTTGATACGGCAGGCCGCAGTATTCCATCACGCGGCGTGTGGTGGCCTCGGGGGCGAGCACTAAATGCTCGTAATCCACATCCAGGATTCGCCCAGGCGCGATCGCATGCCAATGCCGCATCAGTCTCGAGTAGTTGCGATAGTGGTTGGCCAGATCGGAGAGATCGTAGCTGTAGGCATGGGCGTTGGCCGCGAACAATTCCTTGAGGTTGGAAAAGCAACTGTCCATCGGATTCCGGCGCAAATGGAGGATCCGCGCATTCGGCAAGGCCTGCATGATCGGCCCGAGCAGCATGAAATTGCCGGGATTCTTGTCGGTGAAAAATGCCGTGCGCGGCACTCGCCAAGCGATATGTTCGAGGTAACGGCGACCGATTTGTGCAAAGTCCGCTGAAGCCTGTCGCGCTATCGCGGTGCGATCGAGGAAGCCGGGATAAGCGTGATCGATCTGCCACTTGTACTGCATCGGAAAATCATTGAGCTCGCCGCAGAGCGTCACTTCCGGGTGTCCACCGAGAACCCGCTCCAGCAAGGTCGTGCCGGTGCGAGGCATGCCGACGATGAAGATCGGGGTTTTCTGTCCATCATCCGTTGATGTCGAGCGGGTTGGCGATGGTCCGCAGGTGTCGATCATCAGATCGAACAAGGCAGTTTCCTCGCGAGGGTCGAAGTCGATCGATCGCCGTTTCTCGCGATATCCGGCCTCCAGCGCCTGCCAGGCGCGTATGGTGTCTCCGACGCTATCGAGTTCCTTGAACAGCGCATAGTGAAGATAGACCCGGTCTTGGGAGTTGGTGCGGGTGTCATCCAGCGCTTTGTTCAGCCGATCGATCCTGCGTTCGAAGTGGCCGTCCACACCAAGGTAGGCAAGCGCATGATGCGCGTAGCAATAAGCGGGGTTGATGGCCAGGCTCTTTTCGTATTCATCGGCCGCTTCGTTCAGGCGGCCGAGAAACTTGAGCGTGTTTCCTCGCAGGTATCGCGCCCAATCTGTTTCAAGCCCGGCAGCGATCGCTGCATCCAGATATCGGAGAGCATCCTGGTGTTGTTCGAGCAGACTCAGTTGTTGTGAAAACTCGGCCAGGGACGATGGTGCGGGAATGGTGGCGGGGTTGATTTTCCGGATCAGATTGACCGAGGCCTGGTATTCGCCCACCGAAATCAATTTGAGCGCAACGGCCGCCACGTGCTGGAGCGATTGTCGGCCCATTTTCGCGGCCGCGGCAAGGCTATGTTCGCTGGCGAGCCGTTGTCTGCCTTGCTGACTGGCGATGTTGGCCAGCATCAGGTGCGCACGCGAATCCAGTGGCGCGTGGATCAGGATGGTTTCGCACACGGCTTTGGCGGCATCGAAGTTCCGGCCGCTGAAAAATGCCTGGGCCTTCGGCCAAAGGTCATCGAGTGTCGCGGTAAGTTCCATGAATGCTTGCCGGGTCGCGCCATCGGCGTTAAGCCGCAATGCGCCGATTCTACAGCGGCGGGCGCGTTGGCCGATGGGATGCAATGCACTCGTCCAATGGGAGGTGCCAGGCCGTGGTTCGACAAGAGCCCTGTGGCATTATTGCAACCACTATTCCAATCCCCCGGCGGTTCTTGGCAGCGATGAGTCAGTATCTGATGAGCCTGTGGAATCAGGGCGAAGCGCATTTCAAGCAAAAAAACTGGGATGCCGCGCGCGCCTGCTACCAAGGCATCATTGAATTACAGCCCAAGGATGTTCCCTCGCTGCTGCGGCTTTCCCTCGTGCAGTCCCGGCTCGGACTCTACCGGCAGGCGCGCGATACGGCGCTGGCGGCGAACGCCTGCGCGCCAACCGATCCGATGATGGTGTTGGACCTGGGCGCGCGATTGCGTAACTTCAACGAATCCGAGGCGCTCATCCAGTGTCTGGGCCGGCCACAAGTGCGTCCGCGCTGCTCTGCGCAGACGCTGGCCGAGATGGCCGCGATGCTCACCGCAGTCGGCGCCCATGAGCAGGCGGTCGAGCTGCTGGATCTATCCCTGGCACGCGATCCGCGAAATCCTTCCGCCCATTACCTGCGCGGCAACCTGCACATGTTTTTCGGCGAAGTCGAATTGGCTGAACAGAGGCTGGAGAAGTGCATCGAACTGGCGCCGCATTATGCGCAGGCGCATTGGGTGCTGTCGCGATTGCGCCGCAATACCGCCGAGAACAATCACGTCGCACGCATCGAGAAACAGCTCGCGCAAACCGGTCCCGGCACACAGGGCGAGGTATTTCTGGCGTTCGCCCTGCACAACGAATTGCACGATCTCAAGCGCTACGATGTTGCCTGGGCGGCGCTCGAGCGCGGCTGCAGAACCAAGCGCCGGTTGATCCAATACGATCACGCGCAATCGCAGGCGGTGTTCGAGCAACTGGAAAAACTGTGTACGCCGGAGTTTTATCAAGCGCCGCCAGTACTGGCGCAGGGAACCACCACACCGATCTTCGTGGTCGGCATGCATCGTTCCGGCACGACCTTGCTCGAACAGATATTGGGCGGCCACTCGCAAATCGCCGACGGCGGCGAGACCTATGCATTCACCGCGCAGATGAAGCTCGCCACCGGCCATGCCTGCAAGGGCGTGCTCGATAACGAGACCGTGGCGCTGGCGGGCACCGCCGATTATCAAGCGATCGGCGCGGGTTATCTCGCCGCCAACGCCTGGCGAGCCAAAGGCAAGCCATTCTTGACCGACAAGCTGCCGTCCAATTTCCTCAACGTCGGCTTCATCGCCAAGGCCTTGCCGCAGGCGAAGATCCTGCACATGGTGCGGGATCCCATGGACACGTGTTTTTCCAATTTGCGTGTGCAGTTCTCCGAGGCCTGCGGGTTTTCCTACGATCAAGATGAGCTGGCCGATTTCTTCATCGCCTATCGGCGGTTGATGGCGCATTGGCACAAAGTATTGCCGGGACGTGTGCTCGATATTGCTTATTCGGACCTTGTGAGTGATCCCGAAGCGACGGTGCGGAGGGTGATGGATTTTTGCGGATTGCCGTTCGAACCGCAGACCCTGTCCATCGAACAAAAAACGGGTGCGGTCGCAACCGCCAGCACCGCGCAGGTCAGGCAAGGTATCAAGAAGTCCGGATTCTCGGTCTGGAATCACTACGAGCGTTATCTCACGCCCCTTCGCACGCGGCTCGCGGTCCTCGACGACGCGCATTGATCTCGACGTTGCGACACTAAATCCGTAGGCGCGTCACTGCCGCATCATTGAGTACTGCTAGCAATGAAGTCGCTCGGTGCGAGCATTCGCGCGCCGTCAATCCTGTTATGCCGGATCGATGAAGCGCTCCCGTAATTGAAGGCCATCAACCGGCGGATACCGCTTGGATCGCATCGAATCCTGCATCGGCAGCTATTGTTGCACGCATAAAAAAGCGGCCCCTTTCGGGGCCGCTTGATTGAAACATGACACAGTGGATCAGAACTTCTGGCTGTAACGGACGTAGAAGAAGCGGCCCGGCACTTCGTACTGCGGATCGAAGCTGTTGGCGAACGCATCGACCGAGCGCGGCGGCTCTTTTTCGAACAGATTGTTGATGCCCAAGGTGATCTGGGCATTCCACGGAGCCTTCCAGTAAGCGCTGACGTCGTGGTAGGTGGTCGAACCGATGCGATTGCGAGCAGCCGGCGTATCGACGATCGCGTCGATGGTCGGGCCGTCCCAAACGCCATTGCCGTTGAGGTCGGTCGGGATACCCACCGAACGATTCGGATCCGAGCACAGGAAGTCGTAGCCGTAATCGACGAACGACTGGCAGTCCTCGTTCTGGTGCGAGTAGTAGCGCGCGTTCCAGGTCGCACCGAAGTCGCCCAATTCCCAACGAAGCGCGAGATTGGAACGAATGCGCCAGTTGTTGTTGTTCTGCGAGTAACGGCCCGTGGCATCGCCACCTTCGTTGGCGAAGAACGGGTCGCCGATCTTCGGAACCTTCAACTGGTTGTCGAAGCGGCCATCGCCGTTCACGTCGGTGTAGTTGTGCTGCAGATAGGTGGTATCCATCACCAGGCTGAACTTGCCCCACGCCGTTTCCGGCATGCGATAGCCGATGGTCATGTCATAACCTTCCACCCGTGCGTTGCCGACGTTGGTGGTGGTGGACAGCAGCGTATCGATCGCACCGCCCGGGAAGCGGTTATACAGATTGCAGAACTGCGGGTTGTTGTCCAGGATGCAGTTGTCGAGAATGGTACGGCCCGTGAACACGGTGATCGTGTTGCTCAGGTCGATCTTCCACCAGTCCAACGAAACGTCCAGGCCTTCGACGTAGCTCGGGCTGTACACGAAGCCGAAGGTGCGGGTCTTCGAGGATTCCGGCTGCAGGTTGACGTTGCCGCCCACGCTGATGCGGATCTGCGCGTTACCCTGATCGTAACCATTGGCCGGCACACCTTGTGCGACGCAACGGGCTTGCTGTGCGGGTGTGAGAGTGGGGAAACGAGCCAGGTTGCAAGGATCTGCGATGGTCGGGAAGGAATCGGACACGCCGGTGAACAGCTCGGAAACCGACGGAGCGCGGAAACCTTCGGTGTAGTTGTAGCGCACCAGCAAGTCTTCGATCGGCTTCCAACGCAGGCCGATCTTGCTGTTGTCGGTCGAACCGAAGTTGCTGTAGTCCGAATGGCGGGTCGCGATGCTGGCATCGAGCAGTTTGGCGAAGGGCAGATCCTTCAGGATCGGCACTGCCAATTCCAGGTAAGCCTCATCCAGGTTGTAACCACCGCGAGTAGCGGTACGGGCGTTGCCGGTGGTGTTGCCGGAGTTGATCAGCGCATCGGGTTGGTCGAAGCCGAACTCGGTACGGTGTTCCAGACCGAACGCGAACGACAGCGGACCAGCCGGCAACTCGAACAGATCGCCAGTCAAGTTGGCGTAGTAGGTCTTTTGCTTGTAGCCGAACTCGTCATGCGCGACGAAGCTGGTGAAATCCAGCATGTCCTGGGTGATCGTGCCCGGAGCGCCAAGCAGGTTGAGCGGGACGCAACCGGCGATTGCCGTGCTGGCATTGCCCGGGGTGGTGACGCAGGTCGGAACGCCATTGACCAGCATCGACGGACCCAACGCCTGGCGCAAAGCCGGGACGTTGAACAGGCCTTCGGTGGTGTCGTTGCGCTCGTTCTTGCCGTACATGTAACCGGCTTCCCAAGTGAAGTAACGATCACCGATCTGGAAGTCGCCTTCAAGGCCGCCGCTATACACGAAGGTATCCACGTCCTGGACGAAGCTGCGACCACCGGTCTCAACCGCACGCCGCTGGATGCGGCTGACATCGACGCCGAACGGGTTGTAGATGCTGTCCTTGCTGATGAAAACGGTGCGCGACTGCACGCCAGCGCCAGGGCCGGTGCCGAGTACGATCGGCATGGCTGCCAACAACTGCTCGGACTTGCGCTCGTTGTAGGTGATCGTGTTCTTGAAGCGGATATGGTCGGTGATGTTGAGCGAACCGCTGCCGAAGAACGACACACGCTCCTGCGGGGTCAGCAGGAAGTTGTCGGGAGCGAAGTTGTACACGTCGGCCGGAATTGCGAACGGACGCCAGTTGGTGCCGCTCGCACCCGGATCGTAGGTGAACTGACCAGCGCTGCCATCGGGGCGAGTCTGGGGACCGGTGCAAACACCGGTGCTGGCATTGAAGCCGCCGGCGCAAACAGCGAAACGACCGAACGGCGAGGTGGTGCTGCCGAACGCAGTGCCGGTGCCGAACACCGGTTCCTTGGAGATCGAACGATCGCCGGCCATGACCGGCTCTTCCTTGACGTAGCTGATGCCCATCATGGCCGACCAGCGATCGCCCACCGAACCGACGGTGAAGTCATAGGACTGACGGGCGCCGTCGCCCTTCTCGAACTGACCGTAATAGGCGTTGGCTTCCGCGCCTTCGTAATCGGTGCGAAGGATGACGTTGACCACGCCGGAGATGGCGTCCGATCCGTAAATGACCGAGGCACCGTCCTTGAGGACTTCGATGCGCTCGACCGCAGCGGTCGGGATGGTGTTCAAATCGACCGCACCGCCGAGGCCCGTGCCACCGACCCAGCGACGGCCATTGACCAGCACCAGGGTGCGGTTGGAGCCGAGGTTGCGCAGGCTGACGCGGGTTTCGCCGTTACCACCGTTGTTGAAGGTGGTGTTGAGCGTGGAACCGTTGGCGCTGAGGTTCTGGATCACGTCGCCGATCGAAGTCAGGCCCTGAGCCTGGATTTCATCACGGGTGAGCGAGAAGATCGGCTGCGAAGTTTCGATGTCGGCGCGTTTGATGCGCGAACCGGTAACCTCGACGCGCTCAAGAGTGCTTACGTCTTTCTTTGCGGCGGGGGCGGGAGCGGGAGCCGGCTCTTGCGCCATGGCAAGACCGGTATAGAGCAGGCTGCTTGCGCCGACGCAGAGCGCGAGATTGATCGCGTCGCGTAGCTTGGTTCGTTTCAAATTCATGATTACTCACTCCAAGTCGGTATCTTTGGAAAAAAGGGCAACCCTACTCTGACCGGTCAGGCCGAATTCAGTAGAGCCGTCCGGATACTACCCCCCTCCGTGGATAAATTAAAGTCCCGTTAATATCCGTTCTGTTCAGGTTCGCCGGGGTATGGGAGAGGTCTTTTCTGAGTAGTGGCGGGCCGGTATCTCGATTTTCCATTCGGCCGGAACGCAATGCGGCTGGGGGCCAGGTACAGTGACTGTTCATGGCAGGCGTTTTTCAGCGGGCAGAAGCCGCTCGCTCATCTTTATGGACGGGCAAATCGAAGGGGTTGAAAGATTCATCCGACACTAGGGACGGGACGAACCCGCACCTGGGATGCCGGCCCGGCTGTACAGGTCAGGTTGAGAGGACATCACCCCAGTATTGCCAACAGCCCGGCCATCGCGATAAGGAAGGTGGCGAAGATGCCTTTCAGGGTTCGGCCGCTGAACCAATGCGCCAGCCGTGTCCCGTAAGGCGCCATCAGTAGTGACGTGATGGCGATGCCGATCGCCGCTGGCAGGAACACATAGCCGAAGCTGCCGACCGGCATGCCGCTAACGTTGGCAATCGTGGCATAGCCGCTGGCGCTGGCAAGGCCGATTCCGATACCGCAGGCGCTGGAAGTGCCAACGGCCCGCACCGGAGGGGCGCCGCTCCAGATCAATACCGGCACGGTCATGCTGCCTCCGCCGATGCCTACCAGTGCCGACATGCCGCCGATGACCGTTCCCGCCAGGCTCAGGCGCAGGCCGCGCGGGCTGGCGTTACTGCCGTTGACGCGAGGCCGCGGCCATTCCAGCAGCAGTTGGGCTGCGGCGATCAGGCAATAGGCGATGACCAAGTGACGAAGGAAATCACCGCTCAATCGAGTCGCCAAACCACTGCCGAGCCAGCCACCAATCAACAGGCCCGGCAACAGCCAGGCAACGGTCGGCCAGGAAACACTGCCGCGATAGTGATGGGCGCGCGTGGAGGCCGCGGCGGTGATCACAATGCTGGCCAATGAGGTCGCCAATGCCGCGTGCATCGCCGCACTTGGCGGCACACCTTGCAAAGGCAGTAGCCATGCCAATGCCGCGACAAGCACCAAACCTCCGCCGACACCGAGCAATCCAGCCAAAAGACCCGCGGCTACGCCAAGGAGCGGATACAAGAGCCATTCAAGCGGCATCATGCGTCCTCGTCGACATGGCGTGGATGGCTTGGCAGGTGTTTTCGCTCATGGGGTCTTGCCGTCGATCACGGCATTTATATCTCTCGGCATTTATATCTTATGTTTCAAAAAGCCGGCCTTGCGTGGACACCGCCAGCTGATATGCGACTCGGGAAATGTCCGCGTTTTGACAAGTTGCATGCCTGACGAAAAGACAAAACGAACCGCAGTCATCCTGGGTTCTGTATGGCATCGGCTAGACTGCCCGATGCGAATCGCCTTGTTGCTGATTCTAATGGTTCTTTGGGCCGATGCCGGCGCCAAAGTTTCGCTGGCCGATCGCCGCGAGTCCTTGAGGGCGGCATTCCAGGCGGCCGATAGTGGTCAGCTTGCTCTGGCCCAGGCGGACCGGTTTGCCGATCATCTGCTTTATCCATGGTTGCAGGCGAGCATCCTCGCCAAGCAGATCGACACGGTCGAGCCGTCTTCGATCCAACCGGTGATTGATCGCTTGGGCGACCAACCGGCCGGACGATGGTTGCGATCGGTTTGGCTCGCTTCGCGAGTCAAACGTCGTGACTGGCCAAGTTTTCGTATCGCCTATCGGGGAAGCGAGGACAAAACCTTGCGTTGCGCCGATTTGGCGGCCCGGCTCGATGACAAGCGTACCGATGTCGGCATCGATGCCGGCTGGATTGCCGATGCGCAGGCCTTGTGGTTGACCGGCGCGCCTTTGTCTGACGTTTGCGATGGACCATTCGCCAAATTGGTGGAATTGGGCAAGCTCGATGACGGTTTGCGTTGGCAGCGCATCGATCTGGCTGCGGCGGCGGGCCAAACCGATTTGATCCGCTTCCTGGCCAAGGACCTCACGTCCGAGGATCGGATGTTGGCGCAGTCCTACGCCGCCTTCATCGATGCGCCAAGCGAAACGAATCTGGCCTGGCCGAACACCGCGCGCAGCCGAAACGTCGCTACCACCGCATTGGCCGGACTTGCCAAGACGAATCCCGAGCGCGCCAATGTTTTGCTCGAAAAATTGATGCCGACGCTCAAACTCGATCAGGCGCAACAAAATCGCGTGTTGTATGAAGTGGCGGTGTGGACGGCGGCCTCGTCCCTGCCTGATGCGGCTGCGCGATTTGATGCGGTACCGGCATCGGCTTATGACGAACGGTTGCATGAGTGGCGCGTGCGCGAAGCGATCAGTCGTGGCGACGACGCGGCGGCGCTGTCGGCGATCGAGAAGATGGGCGCGACGCAACGCCAGGATTCGCGCTGGCGATACTTCGAGGCAAGGCTGCGCGAACGCCTGGGCCAGGCCGAGGCCGCACGCGCCCTGTATCGGCAAGCCGCAGCGAGCGCGACGTTTCACGGCTGGCTGGCCGCCGACCGTCTTCACCAGCCTTACGCCTTGTGCGCATTGGAGCCGACAGGCGACCAGGCGAGGAAGGATCGGATCGCTGCGATGCCCGGCTTGGTGCGGGCATTCGAGTTGCTGGCGATCGATCGGCCGGAATGGGCGGCCCGTGAGTGGAACGAAGCGATCAAGACGATGAGCGATTCGGATCGCCTCGTCGCCGTCGAGCTTGCCAACCAGTCCGGTTGGTACGACCGAGGTGTATTCGCACTGGCCAATACAGCGGAGGATTTGCGCCATTATTCCCTGCGTTTTCCGATGCCCTACGAAGCCGATATCCGCGTGCAGGCAAAGGCCAATGGGTTGGACCCGGCCTGGGTGGCCGCGCAAACCCGTGCCGAAAGCGCCTTCATGCCCAAGGCCCGATCGGTGGCGGACGCGCGCGGCCTGATGCAGTTGCAGCCCAGCACTGGCGCACTGATGGCGCGCCGCCTGGGCCAGGAATGGCAGGGCGGCGAAAGCCTGTATGACCCGGGCACCAATCTTCGCCTCAGTACCGCGTACCTGCGGTTGATGCTCGATCGCTTCGGCGGATTTGCCTATCTGGCCATCGCTGCCTACAACAGCGGACCCTCGCCGGTCGAACGTTGGAGCCGGGCGCGCCGGCAACTGGAGCCGGATTTCTTCATCGAGAGCATTCCTTATAAAGAGACGCGCGAATACGTGGCGCGGGTGCTGGCCTTCAGCGTGGTTTACGATTGGCGCATGCGCGGCAATGCCGCACCGCTGAGCGATCGATTGATCGGCCATTACATCGACGACCCGCAGCAGCGCCGCCCTTTTGCCTGTCCCACGGATAAGATCGCCACTCCATGACCTCACAACGAATTGTTGTTCTCGGCGGCACCGGATTCGTCGGCCGCGCGCTGGTCAGAAGACTGGTGGCCGATGGCCATCGGGTGACCTTGCTCAGCCGCAACCTCGGCCGGCATTTCGACCGATTGTTGCCGCCGGATCTGGAGCTGCGCGAACTGGATGTGTACGACTTCGAGGCGCTGAAAAGAAATATTGCCGGCCACGACGTGGCGATCAACCTCGTCGGTATTCTCAATGAGTCCGGCGACAATGGCCGGGGGTTTCAACGCGCCCATGTGCAATTGAGCGCCCAGGTCGTTGCCGCTTGTCGGCAGGCCGGAGTCCGGCGCTTGTTGCAGATGAGTTCGCTCAACGCCGGTCGAGGCTCCAGCCATTACCTCAAATCGCGCGGCGAGGCCGAAGCTTTGGTGAAAGCATCGGGCCTTGCCTGGACGATTTTCGAGCCTTCGGTGATTTTTGGTGTCGGCGATGGTTTGTTCGCGCGTTTCGGGCATTTGCTCCGAATGGCGCCGGTGTTGCCGCTGGCGCGTGCCCAGGCCAAATTCGCGCCGGTTTTCGTGGGTGATGTGGTCGAAGCCTTTTGCCGCAGCCTGGATGAGAGGCGAACCATCGGCGAGGTGTACGAGCTGTATGGGCCGGAGGTGTTTTCGCTCAAGCAGATCGTGCAGATGAGCGCTCGCCAACTCGGCCTGAAACGATGGGTGATTCCCTTGCCCGACCTGTTGGGCCGGCTTCAGGGATGGGTTTTCGACTTCGTACCCGGCAAGCCGTTTTCTTCCGACAATTACCGGTCCTTGCTGATCGATTCGGTTGGCGGCATCGATGGCTTGCACCGCCTGGGGATTGTCCCGACGCGCGTGGCGCAAGTGTTGCCCGACATTCTCGGCGCTCCGGACGACTTGCCGTCGCGGCTGGACCGTTATCGGGCGATGCGTTGAGCATGAAGATCTATCTGGTCGGTGGAGCGGTGCGTGACCGCTTGCTTGGGCTAGCCGAAGGCGATCGCGATCATGTGGTGGTAGGCGCCACGCCCGAGCAAATGCGCGCGGCCGGCTACAAGCCGGTGGGCAAGGATTTTCCGGTGTTTCTGCATCCGCAGACCGGGGAGGAATACGCGCTGGCACGTACCGAACGCAAGACCGCTCCTGGCTACCGGGGTTTCGTGTTCCATGCCGACCCTTCAGTCACGCTGGAACAAGACCTGCAACGGCGTGATTTCACCATCAATGCCATTGCCATGGATGAAGGCGGCGCGCTGATCGATCCGTTCGATGGCGCGGGCGATCTCGAGGCGCGCGTGCTGCGCCATGTCTCGCCATCGTTTGCCGAGGATCCGGTGCGGATTTTGCGCGGTGCGCGCTTTCTCGCGCGTTTCGCGCCTCTGGGTTTCACCGTGGCGCCGCAGACTCTGGCGTTGATGCGCGAGATGGTCGTCAACGGCGAGGTCGATCATCTGGTGCCCGAGCGTGTGTGGCAGGAATTGCGTCGCGCGCTGGAGCAGGCGCGGCCTTCAGCCTGTCTTGGCCTGTTGCGTGACTGTGGCGCATTGGCGCGATTGTTGCCCGAAGTGGATGCCTTGTTCGGCGTGCCGCAGCGGCCGGAGTTCCACCCGGAAATCGACGCCGGCCTGCACACGCAGATGGTCTGCGACATGGCCGCGCAACTGGCGCCGGGCAACGCCCGCATCGGTTTTGCCGCGCTTACGCACGATCTGGGCAAGGCGCTCACGCCCAAGGAAATATTGCCCAGGCACATCGATCACGAACGCGCCGGTCTGCCGGCGGTGCGCGCGGTTTGCGAGCGTTACAAAGTGCCCAACGATTTTCGCGAGCTCGCGCTGATCGCCTGCCGCGAGCATCTCAATATCCATCGTCTCGATGAGCTGCGTGCTGAGACCGTGCACGATCTGCTTGCGCGCTGCGATGGTTTTCGCCAGCCCGAGCGCATCGCCGAATTGGCGCAGGTCTGCGAGGCCGACAAGCGCGGACGATTGGGTTGCCAGGATTGCGATTATCCGCAGGCGCATCGTTTGCTTGAACTGCATCGTGCGGCCTTGGCGGTGAGTACGGCGCAGTTGGATTTGACCGGCCTTACCGGGCCGCAGATTGGTGAGGCCTTGCGCAAGGCGCGCATCGCCGCGATCGGGCAAGTCAAGAAATCCTGGGAACTGGCCTGATTTCAACGCGGTGCGTAATCATCGGGACAAGCGCCGCTCCCAGCGTTGTAGCCAGGTTCTCGCCGGAACCAGAACCAGGCATTGACCGGCCAACACACCCAGCGCATCGGCGAGTGCGTCCAGCACATCCATCATCCGATCACTGGTGAAGGCGCCTTGCGCCAACTCCAATGCAATACCCAGCGCCACCAATGACAGCGCCGCGCGAGTACGGGCGCGGCGGGTGTCGAAGATCAGCACGGCCCAGGCCGACAGCGCGGCATAGGCAAGCAAGTGTCCGATCTTGTCGCCCTCGGGCAGTGCGACATCGATCTGCGGCGGATGGATCAACGACAGCACGATGCAAAGCAGCCAGCCGGCAATCCAGGCACCGAGCCAGAGTGCGGGCCAGCGGAACTCGCGCATTACAGTCGCCGGCTCAAATCACCCATGGCGAAGCTGGCGCGAAAATCCACACCGCGTTCGAAACCCATCACCTGAAACCGCTCGCCCATCTGGCCGGGCAGGGTGAGCTTTTTGATTTCCATATGCCGGCGATAACGCACGGTCTGGTCGTCGATGTTCTGGATCGCTTCAAACCGATCCTGCAAACCATTGCCGAGCAGGAAGCTCGATTGCGAAGCGTAACCGGCCAGATCGAACCCGGCGTTGACGCCGGCCTCGGCCAACGCAGTGAAATCGACAAAAGCGGTCAAATCCTGCAAGCCCGGCTGGAAAAATGGATCGTCGTGGGCGCGATGCCGGTAATGGCAAACCAGCGTGCCGTCGTTTCGTTCCGGCAGGTAATACTCACTGCGTGGATAGCCGTAATCGACGAACAACATCGCGCCCTCGGTGAGCAGGCCGCCGACGGCCTGGATCCAGTAAGGCAGTTGCGGCAGGATTTCCGAGCGGTAGCCTTCGGCCAGCGGCGCCTCGAGGCCACGTTCTACATGGCGGACCGCCGCGCGCAACAAGGCGTCGGCGGGTTGCGTCACAGTCAGAAATTGCCCTTGGGCATCGAGCACCACGTATTCCTCGAACACCTCACCGTGGCGGATGACGAATCGCGGCGTCGGCAGCGCATCGAGTACTTCGTTGGCGAACAACACGCCGCGCCATTCCTTTTCGGGCGGTCCATCCAGCCATTGGCAACGATCGAACAGTTCCGGCGCGAGCGCGCCGCGCAATCGTTCCTGTTGGCGCTGACGCAGGTCGGCGCTGGGTTCAAGCATCCAGTAATGCGTCGGCAGGGCATCGAGCGCCGCCAGGTGCTTGAGTGCGGCTTCGGCGAATGCGCCGCTGCCACCACCGAGTTCGAAAAACACCGCTCCGTCACCGAGTTGGCGCAGCACCGGCACGAATGATTGAGCCACGCATTCGGCGAAGGTCGGGCCGAGCTCGGGCGAAGTGACGAAATCGCCATTCGGGCCGAACTTGCGCGTGCCGGCGTTGTAGTAGCCCAGCTCCGGTGCGTAAAGCGCCAGCTCCATGTAACGAGAAAACGGAATCGCGCCGCCGGCGGTCTCGATCTGTGTGCGAATCAGTGTGCTAAGGCGTTCGCTGTGTTCGCGGGCTTCGGGCCCGGGCTCGGGCAGGTAATTGAAATTCATGGATGACATGCCAAGGTTGCTGCGTGCAGGATAACGGAATTGAAAGCGGCTGTGGTTCGCCTGCGGTCCGGCTCTGTCGCTCGAATGCGCTGTAGGTCAGGCAATCGCGAGACCGGATTTTTCAACGCCAGTGCGCTACTCGATATCACAAGGAAAATGCATGACCGATTCCAGGCCTGTCGTCTTGATCACCGGAGCCGCCAAGCGCGTGGGCGCGGTGATCGTCCGCACATTGCATTCAGCCGGCTACGATGTCGCACTGCACCATCGCAACAGCGCCACACAGGCCAGCGAACTGCAAGCTGAATTGGAACGAGCCCGTCCGGGCAGCACCTTGATATTGCAGGCGGATTTATCGGAATTCGATCGTTTGCCGGAACTGGTCGCGAAAACCATCGGCCGCTTCGGGCGGCTCGATGCCCTGGTCAACAACGCCAGCGCTTTTTATCCGACGCCCATCGGCACCGCCACACCCGGCATGTGGGACGATTTGTTCGCCGCCAATGCGCGCGCGCCGTTTTTTCTCGCGCAGGCGGCGTTGCCGCATTTGAAGAATTCACGCGGGGCCATCGTCAATCTGGTCGATATCTATGCCGAGCGTCCGCTGAAAAAACACACGATCTACTGCATGGCCAAGGCCGCACTGGTGATGATGACCCTGTCGCTGGCGCAGGAATCGGGGCCGGAAGTGCGGGTCAACGGCGTGGCGCCGGGCGCCGTGCTCTGGCCCGAATCGGGCAAGTCCTATACCGATCAGCAGGCGTTGATCGACAACACCGCCTTGCAACGCACCGGCGCGCCGGAAGATGTCGCCGAAGCAGTGCGCTGGTTATTGGCCGACGCGCACTACACCACCGGGCAGATCATCCGCGTCGATGGCGGACGCGCCTTGAATCTGTAATCGACTGCGTGGACAGCGCGATGCCGAACCGGACGTGCGTGGCACGCCCGGTTCGGAGCAATCATCACTTGGGCTGGAAAGCGGTCTGCAGCATGCCGCCGGAAAACGCCGCCGGCGCCTGGCCATCGACCGCATAACGGTACAAGGCCGCGGCATAGATGCCGGACAAAGCCGCCTGGATCACCGCCATCATCAGCACCGCGAGCACGGCCAGCACCGCGACCGCGATGGCCAGGGTCACCGAAAGCGTGCTTGCCACGACCACCAAAGCCACAGCGAGCACGACCGTGATCATGGTCAGCAAGCCGAACGCCAGGCCAATGCCGACATTGCCGATCAAATTCTCGCCCCAGGTGCGCTTGAGCAGGCTCGCGCTTTCCTTGACCGCTTCCACCGGGCCGATGTTCTGTGCCACCAGCACGGGCACGACCAGGAAGGTCGCGAATGTCCAGGCGGCACCGACCAGTCCGGTGACGATCCGGCCAAGAAAGCCCACACGCTCCTCGATCGCCTTGAGCAAGATTCCCACGGTCGCGGCGATGGCGGCATAGCCCAGAATCACGCCGACCTTGCTGCGTGCGATGCGCATGCCGTCGGCCACGGTCGGATCACCGCCTTCGAGCCGGATCATCGCCGCGCCGACCAGCGCCGAATTGAAAAAGAAAATCACGAAGTACTGGCAAAGGTAAAAGGCGAAACCGATCAGCAAACCCATGGGCCCCATGAACGCACCCTCGAACAGGCGCAGGCCGAGAATCGGCAACAGGAATGTCGCGGCGACCAGCAATGCCGCCGCTGCCGACATGACCGGAAACACCAGCAATTCCTTGTCGCTGCCAAGCACGGTGGCGCTGGCCTTGACCAGGTTCCAGCTACGCGAAAATCTTTCGAACATGGACGCTCTCCCTCAGGGTGGGTTACCGCATGTCGCGTCCATGGTGCCAGCGTCTCGCAACAATGCAATGTGCCATCAGTGGGGCGGCGCGAACGGCTCGGCGGCCGGCGGTGTCGCGTATTCGGGGTGTTCGGTCCAAAGCTGGGCGAGGGTTTTTCCCGAACGCGGATCGATGAATTGCGGCGCGATGTCGGCCAGTGGTTTGAGCACGAATGCGTGCTGCAGTTCCGGACGCGGAATTTCGAGATTCCCCGGGCCCTTGAAGATCAGCGTATCGAAAAAAACGATATCGATATCGAGCGGGCGGCTGGAAAAACGCGGCACGTCGCGACGGCGTCCGTGCGCGTCTTCCAGCGCATGCAGCCAGGCGTCGAGCGCGACCGGGTCGAGATCGGTATCGACAATGGCCGCGCAGTTGAGAAAGTCCGGGCCGGAAAAACCCACGGCCGGCGTGCGATACAGCGCCGATACCGACAGCGCGCCGAAGCGCTCGCGCAACTCGTCCAATGCACGGCGCAGATGTTGCTCGGGATCCTGGTTGGAACCCAGGCTCAGGTAGGCCTTGCTCATTGCGCCTTGCTACGTTGCAACATCACGCCAACGGCCTTGGACCCGCGCACCGCGCCGACCTTGCTCAGCTTGAGATTGACTTGGCTGACGCCGAATTCGTCCAGGATGATCGCGCAGCAACGCTCGGCGAGCGTTTCCACCAGGCCGAAACTCGATTCGCTCACGAACTGGATCAGACGCTTGCTCACTGCCTTGTAGTCGAGCGTGTCGGCGATGTCGTCGCTGGCGGCGGGCTTGCGGTTGTCGAAGGCCATCTCGATGTCGAGCACGATCGGCTGCTTGATCTTGCGCTCCCAGTCGTAGATGCCGATGACGCATTCGATTTCGAGCGCTTCGATGAAAACTTTATCCATGGGTCGGGAGCCGGAAAGAAAAAAGAAAGGAATGGTGGGGTGCGGGCGGCATCGTTTTTTTGTATGCGATTCGGGAAATGAAAAACAGCCAGACGCCAGGGTCGAATTGCCAACTCAGACAACGGCCGACAAGCCCGCCATGTCCCAACGGGGAAACACGGCGACCGCTCGGCTTTCGCGTTGGCCTGCCTGCAGCCGCAGTGCACCGGCGAAGGCGACCATCGCGCCATTGTCGGTGCAAAACGCCGGACGCGGAAAACACACTCTCCCGCGCAGTTTTCCGGCCAGTGCCTGCAAGCGCGCGCGCAGCTGCACGTTCGCGCCAACGCCACCAGCGACCACCAGGGTCGAGATGCCCGATTGTTTCAGCGCGCGCTCGCATTTGATGACCAGGGTTTCGATCACCGCGTCCTCGAAACCCCGGGCGATATCGGCGCGGGTGGTCTCGGACTGGTCCGAGGCCTGCCAGGCCAGCAACACCTGGGTCTTGAGTCCGGAAAAACTGAAATCCAGACCAGGGCGATCGGTCATCGGCCGGGAAAACTTGTAGGCGCCGGGGCGGCCGGATTGCGCCAAGCGGGCCAGTTCCGGGCCGCCGGGGTAGGGCAGGCCCATCATCTTGGCGGTCTTGTCGAAGGCCTCGCCTGCGGCATCATCCAAAGTCTCGCCGAGCAGCCGGTAGTGGCCGATGGCCTCGACCGCGACCAGTTGGGTATGGCCTCCCGATACCAGCAAAGCGACGAACGGCGGCGCGGGCGGGTCCGGTTCCAGCAGCGGTGCCAGCAAGTGGCCTTCCATGTGATGCACGCCGATCGCCGGCAGATCCAGCGCCCAGGCCAGCGCGCGGCCGGTCGCTGCACCCACCAGCAAGGCGCCGACCAGCCCCGGGCCGGCGGTATAGGCCACGCCATCGAGATCGGCGATCGACAACCCGGCCTCGTCCAGCGTTTGCCGGATCAACGGCAGCAATTTGCGCACGTGGTCGCGGCTGGCTAGCTCCGGCACGACCCCGCCGTATTCGGCGTGCAGGGCGATCTGGCTGTACAGGGCATGCGCGCGCAACCCAGTGGCGGTGTCATAGACAGCCACCCCGGTTTCGTCACAACTGGTTTCGATACCCAGAACGCGCATGCGAGCCTCGGAAATAGGGTGCGGTTCTGGCTTGCACCGCCCCGCCGATGGCGCGTATCATACGCGGCTCGCCCGGCGAACTATCCACGCCGAGAGCGGAAATCCCGTTTTGGAGCCCTCATGCCTTCTGTCAAAGTCCGCGAAAACGAGCCATTTGAGTTTGCCCTGCGCCGCTTCAAGCGCACCTGCGAAAAGGCCGGTGTTCTGGCCGAAACCCGCAAGCGCGAGTTCTATGAGAAGCCGACCCAGGAGCGCAAGCGCAAAGCTGCCGCTGCGGTCAAGCGTCAAGTGCGTCGCAGCTCGCGCGACGTCACCAAGCGCCAGCGCCTGTATTGAGCGAAGGCGATCGATCGAAAGCCGGCCGCGCGCAAGCGTCGCCGGCTTTCTGCGTTTCTGGGAGTTTCGATGTTCCGCCTGAAATTCCCGATGACTGCCAAGTGAATGTTCCATTGTCGGTAAGTTCATCTACATAGCGCCCGCCGCTTTTCGCGCGGTCTTTCATAAAGCACGGAGAAATCCCATGTCACTCAAAGCCCGGCTCACCGAAGACATGAAAACGGCCATGAAGGCCGGCGAGAAGGACAGGCTCGCGGTCATTCGCCTGGTGAACTCCGCCATCAAGCAGCGCGAAGTGGACGAACGCATCGTGCTCGATGACGCGCAGGTGCTGGCGGTGCTGGAAAAAATGATCAAGCAGCGCCGCGATTCGGTCTCGCAATTCGAGGCGGCCAATCGTGAGGATCTGGCCGCCATCGAGCGCGCCGAGATCGTCGTCATCCAGACCTACATGCCCGCGCCGCTGAGCGAGGCCGAAGTCGAAGCCGCCGTGCTCGCTTCCATCGCCGAGTCCGGTGCCGCCGGTCCGCAGGACATGGGCAAGGTCATGGCCGTGCTCAAGCCAAAAATCGCCGGCCGCGCCGATATGGGCGCTTTGTCGGGATTGGTGAAGAAAAAACTGGCTGGCGGTTGAAAGGCATCCCGCGTCTGCGGGGAAAACGGGGATGAGGACGCGGCATCGTTTGACGTCGGTTCCCCCGCGTCTTGAGGTTTCTCCGCCAATGCGAGCGCAAACCGAATCGGTGGCATCCTAGTCGTCATGGCCCGCATCCCCGACGCTTTCATCGATGACTTGCTCGCGCGCTCCGATCTGGTCGAGATCATCGGCTCGCGCGTGCCGCTCAAGCGCCAGGGCCGCGAGTATTCCGCGCGTTGTCCGTTTCACGATGAGCGCTCGCCCAGCTTCACGGTCAGCCCGACCAAGCAGTTCTACCATTGCTTCGGTTGCGGCGCGCACGGCACCGCCATTTCCTTCCTGATGAACTACGACCGGCTCGAGTTTCTCGATGCCGTGGAAGAGCTGGCCAAGCGCGTCGGTGTCGAGGTTCCCAAGGACACGCGGGTACGCAACGAGGACGGCGAATCGCGCGAGCTCTATGCCGCGCTCGAGGCTTCAGCGAAGTTCTTCCAGAACCAGCTCGCGCAAAGCCCGAAGGCGCAATCCTATTTGGACAAGCGCGGTGTCGATGCGGAAAACCGCGCGCGCTTTGCTATCGGTTACGCCCCCGATGGTTTCAGTGCCTTGAAGGATGCGTTGGGTAACGACGAGCGCCGGCTCAAGCTGCTCGAAAAAACCGGCATGCTTTCCAAAAGCGACAGCGGCCGCGTCTACGACAAATTCCGCGATCGCGTGATGTTTCCGATCCACGACCGGCGCGGCCGCGTGATTGCCTTCGGCGGCCGCGTGCTGGACAAGGACGACGGCCCGAAATACCTCAACTCGCCCGAAACCGCGCTGTTCCACAAGGGCCGTGAACTCTACGGGCTGTGGCAAGTGCGCCAGGCGCACGCGAAGATCGCGCGCCTGATCGTGGTCGAAGGCTATATGGATGTGGTCGCGTTGTTCCAATACGGCGTGACACAGGCGGTGGCGACGCTCGGTACTGCGACCACGCCCGATCATGCCGAGCTGTTGTTTCGCAATGCTGCCGATGTGTTCTTCTGCTTCGATGGCGACCGCGCCGGTCGCGGTGCGGCATGGAAGGCGGTGGAGTCGATCCTGCCGCGCATGCGCGATGGGCGACAGGCGTTCTTCCTGTTCCTGCCAGAAGGCGAGGACCCAGACAGCATCGTTCGTCTCGAAGGTGCGGCCGGATTCGATGCGCGGCTCGCATCGGCGACATCGCTGAGCGAATTCTTTTTCGCCGAGTTGTCCAAGGACGTCAACCTCGGAACGCTCGAAGGCAAGGCGCGCCTGGCCGAACGTAGCAAACCGTATTTGGCGCAGATTCCCGATGGTGCTTTCCGCGATTTGATGCAGCAGCGCTTGACCGAGATGACTGGCGTCGGCGCGCGCGCGCAAGCACCGGTCAGCGTGCCGAATACGCCATCGATGCGTCCCGCGCGCGGCGCGCCCGCGCCCCGACGCAGCCTGGTGCGCACGGCGATCGCCTTCTTGTTGCAGCAGCCGCAACTGGCCGAAGCGATCGAACCGCCGTACCTGTTCGCCGAGTTGCACCAGCCGGGCGTTGCGCTGTTGCTGGAGATCATCAAGTTGGCGCGTGAACGTCCGGGCATCGGCACCGGCACGATCCTCGAATATTTCGCCGAGCGCGAGGAAGGCGTGGCGCTGCAAAAACTGGCGATGCAAAACTTTCCGGGCGATGAGTCCACCTCGCGCGAGGAATTCCTCGACACGCTCCGGCAACTCGACAAGCAGACCCGGCAGCAACGGGTGGATGAATTGCAACAAAAAGACCGGCTCAGCGACGCGGAAAAAACCGAATTGCGCGAACTGTTGATGTCACGGACACGCTAGACCAATTACAGATTCCGCCGCATCGCGAGCGACAAATGCGAAGCCCTAGACTGCGACCGGCATCAGCCAATGGTCGATCAGCAAGAACGCGAACAGGGCCATCAGGTACCACACCGAATAGCCGAACATCTGCATGGCGAAGGCTTCCGAGGGCGGTTTGATCATGCGGATCGCGTAGTACAGGAATCCCGCGTTGAGCACCAGCGCGCCACCGAGATAGAACACACCGCTCATGCCGGCGATCCAGGGCAGCAGCGTCACCAGCACCAGCAAGATGGTGTAGAACAAAATCTGCCAGCGCGTGTACACCACGCCGTGCGTGACCGGCAGCATCGGCACCTGGGCGCGCGAATAATCCTCGCGGCGGAAAATCGCCAGTGCCCAGAAGTGCGGTGGCGTCCAGATGAAAATGATCAGGAACAACAGCAAAGCGAATGCATGCACTTCGCCGGTCGCGGCGACCCAGCCCAGCATCGGCGGCGCGGCGCCGGCGGCTCCGCCGATGACGATGTTTTGCGGCGTGGCGCGCTTGAGAAAACCGGTGTAGATGATCGCGTAACCGATCAACGAGGCGAAGGTGAGTATCGCGCACAAAGTGTTGACGAAGACCGTCAGCACCGTCATCGAGGCTACGCCCAGCATCACTGCGAACAACAGCACCTGGGTCGGATTGAGCGAGCCGGTCGGTAGCGGCCGACGCGCAGTGCGCGCCATCACCGAGTCGATGCGTTGGTCGAGCAGGTGATTGATGGCCGCGGCGGAAGCGGCCGCCAGCCATATCCCCAGATTGCCGAACACCAGCGCTCGCCACGGCGGCAGGCCAGGCACGGCCAGGAACATGCCGATGATCGCGGTGAACACGATCAACGCCACGACCCGGGGTTTGGTCAGTTGCCAGTATTGGTTGAAAGGAAAACTCATGGGCGAAATCTGGTGCGGTACAGGCGGGTGGGAGCGATGACGATCGCGATCGAATCAACGCCGCAAGCAGCTACTCTTGAACGCGCGCGATTGCATTGATCGAGATATCGCAGGGCCGATCGATGTTTCTCTGACGATGTTGCGATGGCCATCGGATCTACTCCGGCGCCCGCAGTCGCGCCAGCAGCCCGACGATCACGAACAACAGCAGCGCCGCTCCCGCCGTGTGCGCGGTGGCCACCCATAGCGGCAGGCCATGCAGGACATTGCCGATGCCGAGCGCAACCTGCGCCGTCACCAGGACTCCAAGTGCAATGCCCCAGAAGGCCAGGCCTGGCGTGCGAATCATGCGCACGGCCACCATCAGCAAGTGCCCGAATACCGCTACTGCGGTCAGGCGATGCGCCAACTGGATCGCAACACGCGCCGGGCCGTCGAGTACGCCGCCTTCATAGTCCACACCGATGCCGCGCCAAAGTACGAAGCCTTCGCGGAAATCATGCGCGGGCCACCATTGACCGAGGCATTTGGGAAAATCGCTGCCGCAGGCGAGTGCCGCGTAATTGCTGCTGGTCCAACCACCCAGGGCAATTTGCAGCACCAGCAGGAACAGCCCGATCCAGAGCAATCGTCGCAACTTCGGTGCAATCGCCTGGACCAGACCCGCATCCGGCGTACTGCTCCATGCCAGCCAGGCCAGCAATGCAAAAGTGGTCAGCCCGCCGAGCAGATGCGAGGTGACCACCAGCGGCTTCAACAGCCAGGTCACGGTCCACATGCCGAGCACGGCCTGGAATACCACGACCATTAGCGTGATCGTCGATAACCGCGAGAAATCCGTGTTCGTCCAACGTATCGCGCTGATCAGCAGGATGAGTTCGCCGATCACGGCCAGGGTGGCAGCCAGGGTGTATTGCTGTCCGATATACAGTGGGATCGATGCCGCGACCAATGCCGCGGCGCTGACGATGCTGGTAATGCCGAAACGATGGCGGCGCGCGGCGATCAGACTCAGCAGCAAAATCAGCAGGCCCAGACTCGCGGCCAGATGGCGATGGAACTGCTCGCGCCAGGTCTTGCTCGACTCGACCGCACGCTCGAAGGTCGCGTTGGCCTGGGCGATCTCGTGCTCGTGCACGGGCCATGCGGCGCGGCCGTAGCAGGTGGGCCAATCCGGACAGCTCAGGCCGGCATTGGACAGGCGCACGAAGGCGCCGAATACGACGATGGCGAACGCCAGAACAACGGCAATCCAGGCCAGCCGGTGGAAATGTCGGTGCGGACTGATCATGCGATGGAGGCTGCGTGGGAAGTTGTCATTATTTCAAGGTTTCGCGCTTGCTTGGTTGTGTTGGTTTTTTTTGTCCGCAAAGGACGCGAAAGGCGCAAAAAAAAGCATGAAAAAAACCATTTTCCCTTTGCATTCTTGCGCCATTTGCGGACCCCAACGGCTTTCAGAGTTTGCCGATTGCCGCAATTGCGCAGTTTCCCGCGCCTTACTTGAGAAGCTTGTCCAGATCCTTCTTCAGGTCGGCCGGATTGAAGTCTGCATGATAGTGCATGATCAGGAACCCGCTCGGGTCGATCAGATAGACCGGCACGGCGTCGGCTCTCGCGGCCTCGGGCAAGGCTGCGGCCAATTCGGCACTGGGGCGCATGGCGATGAGTTTGCGGAAACGCGGGCCTTCAGGCAGCGCACCGAACCAGAGCACGTCGATGCGATCGGCCTTGCGGCCTTCGGCCAACCAGATGCGATGCAGGTTATCGAGCGTTTTCGCACAAGCGCTTTGGCAATCGGGTGATGGAGCGACCACGATCCGCCAGAGATTTTTTTCCGGTGCCCAGGCATAAGGCAGGCCGTCGGCGCGCAGGGGTTGCAGCGCACTGAGGTCTTTCGGCGGTTGCAACAGCTCGCCGAAGTTTTTCGAATGTGCTGGCGTCCAGCCGGAAAAACGCAAAATAGCGGCGATGCCGAAGGAGCCGAAGAATATCGCCGCGACCAACAGCAAAGTCAGTCGCGAGCGCAGTTGCGAGGGTGGGGGTGATGAGTTCATGAGGGGCGTCGGCGCAAGCTCAGGTAGAGGGCGAATACGAAAGTCACCGCCGCCAATCCGAACCACTGCACGGCATAGCCGCGATGGCGTTCGGGTGGCAGTGTGTTGGGCAGGATGTTCAGGTCGCGGGCATAGCCCAGCGGAAGTTTTGGATCCAAGCGAAGCACGCGATGCGCAAGATGGGTATTCAATCCGCCCGATAGCGCATCGATGTCGATCCGGGTCAGCAACCAACGCTTGGCATCCGAGGCCACGTAGGCCGGGCCAAGGGCGATACCCGATGCCGGTGGAGGCGACAGCATGCCGGTGAGCCGCTGTTGGCTGGACGGCAGATCGATGTTCGGCAAGGCACGATTACCAGGTAGTGCCAGCCAACCCAGATCGACCAGCAATGCCGAGCCTTCCAGCGGTTGGAACACGCCGAATACTTCCACGCCGACGGCATCGCCGCGACGCTGGTTGTCCAGCAATAGTGCCGGACTCGGGGCGAAGGTTCCCAGGCTCGACACCCAGGCATAGCCGGTTCCTGCTTGCTCCGATACCAGGGCAAGCGGCTGCGGTTGGCGATCGCGCAGTGCGGTGGCGACCGCATCGAGCATCTGTTGTTTTTCGATCGCGCGGTCCAGTTGCCAGCGGCCGAGCGACACGAAGCCCGCGATCGCCATCGCTGCAAGCAGCCACAAGGTGACCCAGGGTTTCACGACAAACCACCGGCGATCGCCGATAATGCGCGCACCATCTTTGGCGAGGCTATCGACATGCAGAAGCTGTTAATCATCGCCTTCCTGATCGTGATCCTGTGGAATCTGGGCGCCGGCCTGTACTACATGATGGTGGACAAGGGCACGACCAATCGCACGGTCAAATCCTTGAGCTGGCGCATCGGTCTATCCATTGCATTGATCTTGCTGATTTGTCTGGGCATCTATACCGGCGTCATCAAGCCGCATGGAATCTATCACTGATATTGTTCGGACGTTCATCGAGCAGGCCATTGCACGAATACCACAATGGCAGAGCACGAATGGAACAAGGACAACTGCCGATTTCCCCAATACTTTTGTGACGGTTCGCTCCAGCGATTCGATGAGTCTTGAATCCAGGGCGTAGCAAACGCATTCCGATGAAGAAAAGGCCGGCAATGCCGGCCTTTCCATTTTCCGGTGGAGTTCCGGGCCATAGCCCGGTGCAATCCTGCGGAACTATCGTGTGTTGCCTGGACGTTCGATCAGAGCACGTAAACGAACAGGAACAGGCCCAGCCACACCACGTCCACGAAGTGCCAGTACCAAGCTACGGCTTCGAACGCGAAATGGTGGTCCTTGCTGAAGTGTCCCTTGGCGCAACGCAGCCAGATCACCGACAGCATGATCGCGCCCAAGGTCACGTGCATGCCGTGGAAACCGGTGAGCATGAAGAAGGTCGAACCGTAGATGCCCGAACCCAACGTCAGGTTCAGCTCGGTGTAGGCGTGGTGGTATTCCTCGGCCTGGAAGAACAGGAACAGCGCGCCCAGGGCGATCGTCGCGCCCAGCCAGAACATCAGCTTGCCGCGATGGGCTGCCCGCAAGGCGTGGTGGGCCAGCGTGATGGTCAAGCCCGAGCTGAGCAGGAGCAGGGTATTGATGAGCGGCAAGCCCCAGGCCGGGATGGTTTCGAACGCACCACCGATCTGGCCCGGGCCATTGCTCGGCCAGCCGGCGCTGAAGCCGTTGTAGAGGAACTGGTTGGTCAAAGCGCCGTGGCCTTCACCCGAGAGCCACTGCAATGAGAATTGCCGCGCGTAGAACAGGGCGCCGAAAAACGCTCCGAAGAACATCACTTCCGAGAAGATGAACCACATCATTCCCATGCGGAAGGAGGAATCGACCTGTGCGCTGTACTTGCCTTGCAGCGATTCGGCGATGACATCGCCGAACCAGTTGCCCAGCACCAGCAGCACCATCGCGATGCCGACGAAGAAAACAGTCTGGCCCCAGGCATGGCCGTTCATCCAGTTGGCCACGCCGATCATCAGCGTAAACAAGGCGATCGAACCGAGAAACGGCCAACGGCTGTGGTGCGGAACGTAGTAGTGGTTGGTTTCGTCGTGGGCGTGTGCCATGCGGGTTCCCCGGATTGCTGGTGTCAGGTCGATTACGGTGCCGAGCGAATGGCCGTCGCCGATGGATTGGCGGTGGTCAGCGACGCGGTTGCCGAATCGTTGAGGTAGAAAGTATAAGAAAGGGTGATGATCGGAACGTCAGCCGGCAGATCCGGATTGACGATGAACCGTACCGGCATCACGCGTTCTTCGCCGGCCTGCAGTGTTTGCTGGGTGAAGCAGAAGCATTCGGTCTTGTTGAAGAAACCCGAGGCCTGGGTGGGCGCGATCGACGGTGCGGCATTGCCGACCATGGCCTGGTCGGACTGATTGCGCGCCACGAACAGCGCTTCGTACTGCTTTCCAGGGTGCACATCCATGGTTGCTTGCAACGGACGGAAACTCCACGGCAATTTGGAATTGACCGTGCCGTCGAACTGCAGGTGAATCGTTCTTTTCTCGTCGATCTTGCTGCGCGCCTGATCGGCTTCGCTGAGCGCGCCGCGCTCGAGCTTGATTCCGAACACTTTCTCGCAGGCCGCGTTGTACAGCGGCACCAGCGAAAACGCGAACACGAACGAGCCCGCCGAGATCAGCGCGATGCGCTTGAGCGTGCTGGCCAATTGCGGAGTCATTTGCCACCCATCATCGTGAACAGGAACAACGCATACGAGGCCAGCGCGACAGCGGCCAGCGTCCATGCCACACGGCGAATACCGGTGCGGCGGGAGGCGAGGCTATCGGGCGGGGTGACTGGTTTCATGTCGGTCTCGAATCAGCCTCTCCGGCGAACCGGAGAGGCTGGGGTAAATCAATGCGTCACGTCGCCATGCGCCAGGTCGCCATCACGGATGACCGGCGGCGTGGTGAAGGTGTGGTGCGGGGCGGGAGAGGCCACGGTCCATTCCAGGCCGCGAGCGCTTTCCCAGACACGTGCCGGCGCCTTCACGCCACCGCGGATCGTCTGCCAGATGATGTAGGCGAACAGCAGTTGCGACAGCCCGAAGCCGAAGCCGCCGATCGAAGACCACATATTGAAATCGGCGAAGGCCGGGTTGTAGTCCGGAACGCGGCGCTGCATGCCGGCCAGACCCAGGAAGTGCTGCGGGAAGAACAGCAGGTTGCCGAAGATCGTGCTCAGCCAGAAGTGCCACTTGCCCAGCGTCTCGTTGTACATGTGGCCGGTCCACTTGGGCAGCCAGTAATAGACGCCGGCCATGATGCCGAACACCGCGCCGGTCACCAGCACGTAGTGGAAGTGCGCCACCACGAAGTAGGTGTCCTGGTACTGGAAGTCGGCCGGAACGATGGCCAGCATCAGGCCCGAGAAGCCGCCGATGGTGAACATGATCACGAAGCCCAGCGCGAACAGCATCGGCGTCTCGAAGCTGATCGAGCCGCGCCACATCGTGGTCGTCCAGTTGAATACCTTCACACCGGTGGGAATGGCGATGAGCATGGTCGCGTACATGAAGTACAGCTCGCCGCCGAGCGGCATGCCGACCGTGAACATGTGGTGCGCCCAGACGATGAAGCTCAGGAAGGCGATCGAAGCGGTCGCATAGACCATCGCCTGGTAACCGAACAGGGGTTTGCGCGAGAAGGTGGGGATGATTTCCGAGACGATGCCGAAGGCCGGCAGCACCATGATGTAAACCTCAGGGTGGCCGAAGAACCAGAAGATGTGCTGGAACATCACCGGATCGCCGCCGCCGGCGGCATTGAAGAAGCTGGTACCGAAGAACTTGTCGGTCAGCAACATGGTCACCGCACCGGCCAGCACCGGCATCACCGCGATCAGCAAGAATGCGGTGATCAGCCAGGTCCAGACGAAGATCGGCATCTTCAACAGGTCCACGCCCGGGGCGCGCATGTTGAGGATGGTGGCGATGATGTTGATGGCGCCCATGATCGAGCTCACGCCCATCAAGTGCACGGCGAAGACCAGGAACGCGGTGTTGTTGCCGCCTTGCAGCGAGAGCGGCGGGTACATGGTCCAACCGCCGGCGGGGCCGCCGCCGCCGATGCCGAACGCCTGCAGCATCAAGGGCGTCAGCAACAGGGCGAAGGCGAACGGCAGAATCCAGAACGACCAGTTGTTCATGCGCGGCAGCGCCATGTCCGGTGCGCCGATCTGCATCGGGATCATCCAGTTGCCAAGACCCACGAAGGCCGGCATGACCGCACCGAAGATCATCACCAGCGCGTGCGTGCTGGTCATCTGGTTGAAGAATTCCGGTGCCAGGAATTGCAGACCCGGCTGGAACAGCTCAAGGCGGATCATCATGGCCATGCTGCCGCCGACGAAGAACATCAGCAGCGAGAACAGCAAATACAGCGTGCCGATGTCTTTGTGGTTGGTGGAATGGAACCAGCGCTGGAAAAAGCTCTGCTGGTGCCCGTGATCGTGGTGATCGTCGTGGGCGGCGCTGTGGTTAGCCATGTCGCTTGCCTCTATAAGTTTTGCTGCGAATGATGTGTTGTCGAAAAACGCGGTCTTGCCGTTTTCCGATCAGCCCGCGTCGTCGGCTTGCGCCGGAGCCGCGATGGCGGTGCGTGCGTCGGTGTCGCCACCGGCTTTCTGCGCCGACAGCCAGGCCTGGTATTCGGCCTTGGGCACGGCCTTGACCACGATCGGCATGAAGCCATGGTCCTTGCCGCACAACTCCGCACAGACGCCGCGATACACGCCGGGCCGCTTGATGTCGGTCCAGGCTTCATTGATGACGCCGGGGATGGCATCCTGCTTCCAGCCCAGCGCCGGCACCCACCAGGAGTGGATGACGTCGTCGGCGGTGATCACGAAGCGGATGCGGGTGTTGGTGGGCAGCACCAATTCGCGATCGACATCGCGCAGGTAGTGCGCCTTGGCGGCGAGCTGGGCTTGCGTGGTGTTCGGGTCCTGGCGCAGGCGGTCGGATTCGCGGTCGAGACGGCTGATGAAGCTCACGTCCTCGCCGACGTATTCGTACTGCCACATCCACTGATAGCCGGTGACCTTGACGGTCATCTCGGCCGGAACCGGCGTGTGGTCGGCGTTGTATTGCTCCATCACCATCTTGGTGGCGGGAATGGCCGAGCTGATCAGGATGATGATCGGAATCGAGGTCCAGATCAGCTCCAGCTTGGTGCTGTGGGTGAATCCCGTGTCCGGCACCGCGCCCTTGGAATGGCGGAACTTGAACATGGCGTAGGTCATCGCGCCGAAAACGATCACGCCGATCACCACGCAGATCCAGAACATGATCATGTGTGCGTCGTAGGCGTTCTGCGCGGTGACCGTGACGCCGGGGGTCATGTTCAGCTGCCAATGTCGAGGATCGGTCGCAGCGAACGCGGCGGGAGCCGTAAACGTCAGCAGACCGGCGGCGTGTCGCAAGAAGCGTGGGGCTTTCATCGCTAAATTCATCGGAACCTACCTCAAACTGTGATCTGAACCCGATGGCTGCCCTAAGGCCGCCGCCAGAAATTTTCGCAACCCAATCATGACCGGCGATCGGGCGACCGTCCGCCATGCGTTGCCGTACTGCATCACTCGCCGACCAGGCATGTCAGTGCCTGGACGGTGGATTGAAAAAGGGCAAGCAAACCTTTTCCAACAACTTCAACCACCTTCGCCATTCGTTGCCGAGCGGCGATTCGACCTCGACCGGCGCCTTCGCGAGCCTTGAGGCATCGGCAACGGCGCGCAGCTCCCGCGCAACAATGTGACGTTGCGCGAATCCATGCGGCCAACGCCGCTTCCACTTTGGCCAGTTGCCAAGCCGTGAATGCACACCGTTCGCAACCGGAGCCGCGTTTGGGATCGGGCACACCTGGGTGCAACCCATTCCACCCGATCTGTCGTCTCGTGCGACAACACGCAGGACAAGGCGATAAATCGCGCAGATTTTACGCCCCCGCAGGCGGCAGGGGCAAGCCAAGTGCCGCTGTGAACAATGGGGCTGCCGGTGAATCCGCGGCAATCGCTGGCGACGGCGCCCAATCGGCTTTGCCGTGCCGTGTCGCGACGACTAGAATCCTGTGTTTGCGCACGATTCGTGCCGCCTTCGACGGAAGACCTGTGACGCCCATCCTCAGCCCCGAACTGCCCAGCACCGCCTCGGTGCTGCGCCAGCGCATCATCGGTGCGCATTTGCGCGATGAAAATGAACATCTGGCCGAACTTCTGGACCAGGCGCGTCTGTCGCAAGCCGAGCAGTCGGCCATTCAGGCAACCGCCGTGGCCCTGGTCGAACGCACCCGCACGCGCGCGGCCGACCCGGCGATGGTCGAGGCGTTCATGCGCGAGTACGACCTCAGTTCCGAAGAGGGTGTGCTGCTGATGTGCGTGGCCGAGGCGCTATTGCGCATTCCCGACCAGGACACGGCCAACAAGCTCATTCGCGACAAGCTCGGTGACGCCGACTGGGATTCGCACCTGGGTCAATCCAAATCGGTGCTGGTCAATGCCTCGACCTGGGGCCTAATGCTCACCGGGCGCATGGTCGGCCTGGCCGAGGAAACCCAACGCAACGCCTTCGGCGCATTCAAGCGCCTGGTCGGACGCATGGGTGAGCCGGCGATCCGCCTGGCCGTGCGCCAGGCGATGCGGATCATGGGCCACCAGTTCGTCATGGGCCGGACCATCGACGAGGCGCTCGAACGCTCGCGCAAGGGCGACAATGCCAACTATCGCTACAGCTTCGACATGCTCGGCGAAGGCGCCTGTACCGCCAAGGACGCCGTGCGCTATCTCGACGCCTACCGCAAGGCCATCGCCGCGATCGGTTCGGGCGGCCCGTATGCCGATGTCTTCGCCGCGCCCTCCATTTCGGTCAAGCTCTCGGCGCTGCATCCGCGCTACGAAGTGGCCAAACGCGAACGTGTGCTGGCCGAGCTGAGCCCGCGTGTGCTCGAACTGGCGCAATTGGCCAAAGCGCGCGGCATCGGTTTCACCATCGACGCCGAGGAATGCGACCGCCTGGATCTCTCGCTCGATGTGATCGGCGGCGTGTTCGCCGATTCCTCGCTCGATGGCTGGGAAGGCTACGGCCTGGCCGTGCAGGCCTACCAAAAACGCGCGCCGTTCGTGATCGATTACCTGATCGATCTGGCCCGCCGTACCGGCCGGCGCATGCCGATGCGCCTGGTCAAGGGCGCGTACTGGGATTCGGAAATCAAGAAAGCGCAGATGGAAGGCTTGCCCGGCTATCCGGTGTTTACCCGCAAGGCCAACACCGATGTGAGCTACCTTGCCTGTGCGAAAAAAATGCTCGCCGCCGGCGATGCGCTGTATCCGATGTTCGCCACGCACAACGCACAGACCATCGCCGCGGTCCATCGCATGGCCTGCGGCCGGCCGTTCGAGTTCCAGCGCCTGCACGGCATGGGCGATCACTTGTACGCCGAAACCATCGGCAAGAATCATCTCGATGTGCCGTGCCGTGTATACGCGCCGGTCGGCTCGCACGAAGACCTGTTGCCCTATCTGGTGCGCCGTCTGTTGGAAAACGGCGCCAATTCCAGTTTCGTCAACCGCATTACCGATGAAACCGTGCCGCCGGTCGATCTGGTCGCCGATCCGATCGCCACCGTCGCCGCCTTCGCCGACAAATCGCATCCCCACATTCCGCAGCCGCTGAATCTCTACGGCATCGACAGGAAAAACTCCATGGGCGTCAATCTCGCCAACGATCAGGAACTCGCCGTACTCGCCGGGAAAATCAACGCAGCGATCAAGCCTTGGCAGGCCGCGCCGCTGGTGCCCGGCAGCCAGAGCACGGGCGTCATCAATACCGTCAGCAATCCGGCCGATCGCCGTGAAGTGATCGGCCAATGGCAAGCAAGCGATGCCGCGCAGGTGGATCGGGCGCTGATCAATGCGCGCGCGGCTTTCGACGGTTGGGACAATCTTCCGGCGGCATCGCGCGCCAAGATTCTCGAATACGCCGCCGACCTGATGCAGCAGCGATTGCCCGAGCTGATTGCGCTATGCGTGAAGGAAGCCGGCAAGTCGATTTCCGCCTCGGTCGCCGAAGTGCGCGAGGCGGTGGATTTTTGCCGCTATTACGCAGCGCAGTCGCGCAAGTTGTTCGGCCATCCGGAAAAACTGCCCGGTCCGACCGGCGAATCCAACGAATTGCAATTGCACGGCCGCGGTGTGTTCGTGTGCATCAGTCCGTGGAATTTTCCGCTGGCGATTTTCATGGGCCAGATCAGCGCCGCGTTGGCCGCCGGCAATACCGTGATCGCCAAGCCGGCCGAGCAGACCACGTTGATCGCGCATGTGGCGGTGAAGCTGCTGCACGAGGCCGGCGTGCCGGAAGACGTGCTGCAATTGCTGCCCGGCGATGGTGCCAGTATCGGCGCGGCGCTCACCCGCGATCCGCGCGTGACCGGCGTGGTGTTCACCGGCTCGACCGAAACGGCGTGGGCGATCAATCGCGCGCTGGCCGCGCGCAATGCGCCGCTGGCCACGCTCATCGCCGAGACCGGCGGACAGAATGCGCTGATCGCTGATTCCTCGGCGCTGCCCGAACAATTGGTCAAGGACGCCATGACCGCCGCGTTCGATTCCGCAGGACAGCGTTGCTCGGCGGCGCGCGTGTTGTTCGTGCAGGCCGACATCGCCGACAAGGTGATTTCGATGCTCTCGGGCGCGATGGATGAACTGGTGGTCGGCGATCCCGGTTTGCTTTCCACCGATATTGGTCCGGTGATCGATGAAGACGCCAAGGCCATTCTCATCGTCCACGCCGAACGCATGGACGCGCAGGCCAAGCTGATCAAGGCGGTGACGCTTCCGGCCGCCTGCGAGCACGGTAGTTTCTTCGCGCCGCGTGCCTATGAACTCGAATCGCTGACGCAACTGAACCGCGAAATCTTCGGCCCGGTGCTGCACGTGATCCGCTATCAGGCCAGCGATCTGGACAAGGTGCTCGATGCCATCAACGCCACCGGCTACGGGCTCACGCTGGGCATCCATTCGCGGATCGATGCCACCATCGAGCACATCGTTCGCCGCGTCCATGTCGGCAATTGCTATGTGAACCGCAACCAGATCGGCGCGGTGGTCGGCGTGCAGCCGTTTGGCGGAGAAGGTCTGTCGGGTACCGGCCCAAAAGCCGGCGGCCCGCACTATCTGCTCAAGTTCGCCAGCGAACGCACACTCACCATCAACACCACGGCCAGTGGCGGCAATGCTTCGTTGTTGACGCTGGCGGAGTGATTTTCCAGACGAGAGCGGTCATGCCGCTCTCGTTGCTCAGGTCACGGTGCGAGCAGGTTCGCCAAGCGGAAATTGTGCGGGTCGCGATACAGCAATGAGTGCCAGGTGTTGCGCTGCTCGAACGGCTTCCATTGCCCTGCGGCCTGCGCCAGCCGGTCGGCGATGACCCACAGCACCATCGGGTTGGCGCCCATGCCAAGATGCGTGGCGCTGACTTCGATGTTCTCGGCGATCTTCGATTCCGCGGTCAGGCTCATGCGCCAGTTCACGATGCCGTCGGTCTTGCTCATGATCGAGGTGGTCGGCACGGCCGGTTTGCCGTTGACCAGTTCCATCAGGCGTTCATCGTCGGCGCGAAAGCCGCTGACCATCTCGAAGATCCGCCAGGCATTGGTGCCTTTCGGATGCCCGGTCAGCGGCGAGCCCAGCGTGACCACCTGGCGGATACGTTCAGGCATGCGCAGCGCCATTGCGTTGGCCATCGCGCCGCCCAACGACCAGCCGACCAGGCTGACTTTCTGGCCGTGTTCTTTTTGAATGACGCGCACCTTGTCGACCAGTCCCTTGATGACGTGATCGCGCGGGCCGAGATTCAGGCCCAGTTCCCACGGATAGACCTCGTAACCCAGGTGCGAGAGGAAGCGGCGCAACGGGTAAGTGCTGCGATCGCCGGCGGCAAGGCCAGGCAATACCAGTACCGGATGGCCATCGCCGCGCGCGGCATTTTTCAGCCAGGGCCAAGTAAGTGCGAACGACGCCCACTCGATCATGGCGCGGCCTTCCATTGCCAATAGCAAGGCCGAGGGCGATTTCAGCGGTTCGTGGGTAAGGGGACGACGGGAGCGGGACGGATTAGGCTTCATGTGCAATTGACTGGTGTAGTTCTTCAAGAGCCGCGGCCATGGCCTTGGCGATGATATCGGGCCGCGCCACGACGTCTTTGCAGGCGGTCAATCCGAATTCGAGATGGCCAGCGTAGCTTTGCACCGTGATGTTGAACGCCAAACCGTGAGTGACGATGGAGACTGGATAATAATGCCGAACCCGTGCGCCGGCCATATACAAGGCAACCGGCGGTCCCGGGACGTTAGAAATGACCACATTGGCCAAGGGAGGCAGGCGTTCAGCAACGCGGCCACTGGACCAAAGTCGAATCAGGCCCGAGGCCCACAGCGGCGCCGCGAATCCCGGGAAATCGGTCGGAATCAGGTTTTTGTGCGTCGCCAGCCGCCGTTTGATCCGGCCAGTGGCGGCATGAATGGCGCGTAGCCGCTGCACCGGATCGGCGATATCGGTAGCCAGCGAGCATTGCACCATCGACACCTGGTTGTTGGCCGCCTGATCGCCGGCCTCGCGCAGCGATACCGGCATGGCGGCGATCAGCGGCTTGTCAGGCAGTTCGTTCACCTTTTCCAGCAACGCGCGTAATGCGCCCGAACAAATCGCCATCACCACATCGTTGACGCTGACCTTGAATCCTTGGGCGACTTGCTTGATCTGTGCGATCGGCAGGGAGATCGCAGCGAAACTGCGTCCTGGTCCGATCTGCCGGTTGAAGATCGTGCGCGGCGCGAGCGACAGGTTCTCGCGCAGCAGGCCAAGGGCCTCGATAGTGTTGCCGGCCAGTTTCAATGCGGCCGGCAAAGTGCGCAGGAGTTTGCCCAATTGCCGGATGCTCGATCGCGTGGCTGAACGGGCCAGGTCGCGTTTGCGCAAGCGGGCGCCGAGGTTTTTTGTCGTTGAAGGCGCCTTGCCGAATCTTCGCGGTTTGGCTTCGGTGTCGAGCAGGGCGCGCGCGAGTGCGACACCGCCTTGGCCATCGAGCAGGGCATGATGGACTTTGCAATACAACGCGACGATGCCCGGTTCGACATTTTCGATGACCACCAATTGCCACATCGGCAGTTCGCGCGACAGCATTTGCGAATGCAGTTTGCCGACCAGCGTCATCAACCGCGCATGCCCGCCCGTGCCCGGCAGCTTGCGTCTGCGGATGTGCTTTTTCAGATCCACCGATTCGGCCTCGCTCCACATCGGATGGCCGAGATCGAGCGGCGCTTCGCGCAACACGCGGCGCAGCGCGGGTGCGTGCGGCAGGCGTTGTTCGATGTGCGCCATCAACACCTGATGAAAATCGTAATTGCGCCGGGTTCTCGATGCGCTGCCGGGAAGTTCGAGCAACATCACACTGCCCACATGCATCGGCGTGCCCGCCGATTCCAGGTACAGGAAGACGGCATCCAGTCCGCTCAGCGGTGTGAGGCGTTCATCCATCGGTTCAGGCATTACCCGCATTCGGCCACTCTCGAACACCCATTGTCGCTTCGTCGTGAAGGTGTTTGCGGGTAATGAAGTGAATCGTGAAAGGCAAACGCGCTGATGGTTTTGCCGCGCGGGTTGGGTGAGGCGATGGTGTGTGGTTCGGGAAAAACATGAACGATTTCGCGACGCGCCGGAAGATCAGGAGGTCGAAGTGCTGCGTTCATGAACATGCCGATCCCCGCGTAATCTAAGAGTGCATGTGTCTCTAGAAATATTCCGGGCGCATCGCCATCGTGGTGTCGTCGAGACTTTGCAACAACGCCGCGCAATGCTCGATCGCGGGCAATTCGTGGCGAAAGAAAAATCGGCACGCGGCGAGCTTGCCCCGGTAAAAATCCAGATCGTGAGGCGCGGACGTAGTCAGTGCACGTTCGGCGACCAGCGCTTGTTTGAGCCAGACCCAGGCGATCAGGCTGTGGCCCACCAACGTCAGATAATACGAGGCATTGGCCAGGCCCAGGCTCACCCGGCCGGAGCCCAGGCAGGCAGCGAGGATTTGCGTGGTCTCGTCGATGGAACGCGCGGCGTTTTCCAGTGCGATTGCGTATTGCGAAAGTTCGGGTATCGCACCTGCTTCGGCGGCGGTGGTTCGCAATTGCGCGAGCAATATCTTCAGCGCCGCGCCGTTGCCGGCCATCGCTTTGCGACCGAGCAAGTCGATGGCCTGAATGCCGTTGCTGCCCTCGTGGATAGGATTGAGGCGATTGTCGCGGTAGTACTGTTCGACCGGATAGTCGCGGGTGTAACCGTAGCCGCCAAGTACCTGGATGGCGAGGTCGTTGGCCTGGGTGCACCATTGCGCGGACCATGCCTTGACGATGGGCGTGAGCAAATCCAGTTCGAGGGCCGCCAATCGCCTGGTTTCCGCATCCGCGCTTTGCGTTTGCGCATCGACGCGCGTGCCGGCGTAAACGGCCAGGGCGAACGCGCCTTCGCTGTAGCATTTTTGTTGCAGCAACATGCGTTTGACGTCGGCGTGTTCGATCAGCGGCACGGGCTTGGATGCCGGGTCTTTTTGTTCGGGGTGCCGGCCCTGGCTGCGCTCTTTTGCATATTGCAGCGAGTACAAATAACCGGCCGTGCCCTGCATCACCGCGCTCATGCCGACGCTGATGCGTGCCTCGTTCATCATGTGGAACATCTGCGCCAGGCCCTGGTGCGGTTGGCCGACCAGATAGCCGATGCATTGCCCGCTTTCGCCGAATTTCAAGAAAGTGTTGACCAGCCCGCGCTGGCCCAGCTTGTGGTTGAGTCCGGCCAGTTGCACATCGTTGCGTGCGCCCAGCGAGCCGTCCGCGTTGACCAGGAATTTCGGCACGATGAACAGGCTGATGCCTTTCACGCCGGGCGGGCTGCCGGGAATTTTCGCCAGCACCAGATGGATGATGTTTTCCGACAGGTCGTGATCGCCGCCGGAAATCCACATTTTCTGGCCGGTCAGGCGATAGCTTCGGCCAGCCGGTGCCGGATCGGCATCTTCGATCGCTTCGGCGCGCGTGGCGATGTCGCCCAGCGATGATCCTGCCTGCGGTTCACTCAGGCACATGGTGCCGAAATAGCGGCCTTCGAGAATGGGCGTTCGATACAAGCGCTGCTGCTCGGGCGTTCCATGGACTTGCAGCAAATTGGCGACACCGCGAGCGAGCAATGCGTATCCGGTGGTGGCCATGTTCGCTGCGAGGAACATCGCATCGCTGAGCAAGGCCACGGTGTAGGGCAATTGCAGACCGCCATCGGCTTCATCGGCGAGCAGCTTCATGAATCCGGCGTCGGCGTAGCTTTCGAGCGCGGCTTTGACCTCGGGGATGATGCGCACGTGGCCATCGATCAAGTGTGGTTCGTGTGCATCGGAAGCGCGATTGTGCGGCGCGAATTTTTCCAACGCCAACTTGTGCGACAGATCGATGATCGTCTCGAACGTGTCGAGACTGTGTTCGGAAAATCGCGGATAGGCCAGCAAGTTCGATAGCGGCCAGAGTTCGTCGGTGACAAAGCGCAGATGGCGCAGGTCGATCAGTGGGGAATTCATGCAAGGCTTGGCGTAGGGCAGGTGGAAACCTTACCCGAAAAAGCCGGGAAACCATCGCAATATCGGTAGGAATGGATTGGCACGCTAGGGTTTATCGTGCGTGCATGCCAATCATGATCTCGCGCAGTGCGATTGATGCGCTGGCCGATTACAGGTCTTGCTGGTAACGCACGTAGGGCACGCGGCCTTCGTCGTTGTTGCGCTCGCCATTGGCGTCGGGCAGGCCGAAGGGGTTCTTGCCGTGCGAGATCAGGTTCTCGGCGCCGATCGACAATTTGGCTCGCCAAGGCGTATGCCAGGTCACGCCTGCGCCGACGCTGCTGTAGCGATTGGTCTGGCCTGGGATATCGATCATCTGGCCGGTGATCTCGCCGCTGAATTTGCCGACGCCACCACCCAGGCTCAGGCTGCCGGTGCTCCATTCGGGAGGCAGGCCGCCGGGGAGTTGATCGGTGGTGATCAGCCGGGCGTGGGCGAGCGTGCCGCCGATGCTGACCCAGCCTTGAGTGCCGACCGAAACCTGGCCAACCAGACTGGCGTTGCGTTGATCAAGAGTGGCGGTGTTGGGGCCGAGCAGGACATTGAGCAGGCGGCGATCGGCGGCAGTGTTGCCGATCAGATTGCTGGCGCCACCCAGTACTTCGCGCTCGAATCCGAGGCTGCCGGTGAGCTGGGTATTGGAACGCTGCACCCGGGCCAGGCCCTTGATGGCTGCGCGTCCCGGAAACAGGTTATTGCTTTGATTGCCGAAGTCGGTCAGCAGACAATTGCCCGCGAGCGAACCGACGGTGCTGATCACGCCACGGCTGTTGCACAGCACGCCCATGCCGGGATTGGCTTCGAGCGAAAGCCCGGCGCGCAGTTGCAGGCCGTTGTTGAGCAACAAACCATTGGTTGGATTATTGGCCGGCCGGATGATGCGCTGCGACGGCAACTGCGGCATCGTGGACGGTTCGATCAGCAAGAGCGCTTCGACCTGACCGTTCTCGTTGTTCCAGACCGGCAGGACGGTGGTGTTGCTGCTTTGGCCCGAGATCGGTGCGAGCTGGCTCGTCTGGCCGAATGCCGCAGTCGCCATCAGGGCGAGGACGAGGCAAACGGTCGATCGAAATCTCATGGCTACATTCCTTGGCGAAGCTCGGGTTATGGAGTTTCAGCGTGTTAGAAAGTTCCCGGGAGCCACTATACCTCTTTACGCTAATTTAACCAATCGGGACGAGAAATTCCGCGTATCGCCTCTTATTGGAGCCGATCGGAGCTCGGCGCATTGGGGCCGATCGCGTGGAACAGCCCGGAAACCTGTTCGGCGCTGAACTGGTAGGCCTTGCCACAGAAGTCGCAGAACACCTGGGTTTGTCCGTCCTCGACCGCCGCCTGGGCCTCGTCCGGTCCTAGGGTGCGCAGCATGTCCTCGACCCGCGCCCGCGAGCAGGAGCAGGCGAAAGACAGCGAACGCTGCCCCAAAACCCTGACGTTTTCCTCATGGAAGAGGCGAAACAGCAAGGTCTCGGCCGGCAGGGCCAGCAATTCTTCGGTCTTGAGGGTGGCAAACAGCGCGCTGTTGCGGTTCCAGCCATCCTCGTCGCGGTGGCCTTCGGGGAGCTGTTGCAACATGACGGCGGCGGCCCGATCGCCGTTGGCCGCGAGCAGCACGCGGGTGGGCAATTGTTCCGATTGCGCGAAATAGTCCTCGAACGCCTGCGCCAGATGGTCGGCATCGAGGCTGACCATGCCTTGGTAGCGCATCAGGCCCTGGCCGCCCGGCGGCCGGGTTTCGATGGTAATGGCCATGACCGAGCCTTCGCCGAACGCGCGCGGCGTCAACGGCTGCGGCAACGGCTCGGTGAAATGGGCGATGCCGCGCATCGTGCCGGCTGCCGTGCATTCGGCGAACAGGGTGCGCAAGGCGCCGGTGCCGCGTAGTTGCACGCTCAATCGGCCATCGAGCTTGGTATGTCCGGTAAACAGGGCCGCTGCCGCGCAGGTTTCGCCAAGGCGTTCGGCAACCGGCTCGGGATAGGGCGTGCGTTCGCGGATGGTCTGCCAGGTCGCGTCCAGATGCACCAGCACGCCGCGCACGCCGGAATGTTCGAGCATGAAGCGGGTCAGCGTGTCGCGATCGGCGGGGTCGGAATTGGACATGGTGTCTCGGAACGGCCGTCAGGGCCGGCACTGGGCCTGGCGGCGTTTGGATGTGGGAGAGCCTCAGTATGGTGATGCGATAGGGGTTCCTCAAGGCGCGGGTCCATGTCGCGATTGCGCGATGTGACCGGTCATGCGGATTGGCGGACGAGCCAGGCGAGCTTCGGCCGATGCCGGGCTTGGTTTAGGATGTCCGCTTGCGGCAGACCGAGTCAGGCCGCGTCCCGGTTGCCGAACAGATAACAAATGGCCGACGAAGCTGCCAAACCCCGCCGCGCTTGGCGCTTGTTGCGCTGGATATTTCTTTGGCTGCCGTTGTGGTTCGTATTGATCACCACCGGACAGGTGCTGTTGTTGCGCTGGATATCGCCTCCCACCAGCGCGTTCATGATGGGCCGGCGCATCGATGCGGTGCTCGAGCGTGATTGGAGTTTCCAATTGCATTACCGCTGGCGCGATGGCGCTCAGATATCGCCGTATTTGCCCATTTCCCTGGTTGCCGCGGAGGACCAGAAATTTCCGGTGCATCACGGTTTCGATTTCCAGGCCATCGACAAGGCCATGCGGCACAACAAACGCGGGCGGCATGTGCGCGGCGCCAGCACGATCAGCCAGCAGGTGGCGAAAAACCTGTTTCTCTGGAGCGGGCGCAGTTATCTGCGCAAAGGGCTGGAGGCCTGGTACACGGTGCTGATCGAACTGTTCTGGTCCAAGCAGCGCATTCTCGAGGTTTATTCCAACATCGCCGAATTCGGCGATGGTGTTTACGGCGCGGAAGCGGCAGCGCAGGTGTTTTTCCACAAGCCGGCGGCGCGCTTGAGCATTTCCGAAAGCGCTTTATTGGCTTCGGTGTTGCCCAATCCCAAACGCTACAGTGTCAAGAAACCTGGCGCCTATGTGCGACGTCGTGCGCGCTGGATCGAGCGCCAGGTGCGGCGTCTGGGCGGGTCGTCCTATCTGGCTTCATCGCGTTGAGCAGCCAATAACCGCGCTGCCGGCAAGGCCAGCAAAGCGCCGAGAATCTGCGCCAATGCAAAACCGGCGACATCGATTAGCCGGATACCGGAAAAAGTTTGCGTCAGCGAACGCGCCAGCGTCACCGCCGGGTTGGCGAACGAGGTGCTGGCGGTGAACCAGTACGCGGCGAAGATATAGCTCGCCACCAATGCGGGCAGTGCCTTGGCGCGATGACGCATGCCGAGCAGGATGGTCAGCAGCAAGCCGAAAGTCGCCACGGCTTCGGAGAGCCATTGCGCCGCTCCCGTGCGCGCATGGATGCCGGGTTGGATCAGCGGCAGCGCGAACATCGCGTGAGCCAGCAGGGCGCCGGCGATCGCGCCGAAAATTTGCACGATCACGAAGCCGATCGCAGTACGCGTATCGAGCTCACCACGCAAACGCATCGCCAAGGTGACGGCGGGATTGAAATGCGCGCCGGACACTGGCGCAAACAAGGCGATCAGGACATACAGCATGCCCGCCGTCGCGGCGGCATTGGCCAGCAAGGCCAGAGCGGCATTGCCGGGCGTGAGGTTCACCGCCATCACACCCGATCCGACCACCGTCGCCAACAGCAGCAAGGTGCCGAGGAACTCGGCCAGCAGCGCCTGTCTCACAATTTTTCCAGCAAGGCTTTCACGCGTGCTGAAATTTCGTCGCGCACGGCGCGATAACCGGCATCATCCAGATGCTTGGGATCGGGCAGCGCCCAGTCCTCGCGCCGCTTGGCCGCAATCCACGGACAACTGTCGCCGCAGCCCATTGTGACGACCGCATCGAATTCGCCGTCGATCTCATCGAGCGATTTGCTGCGTTGACTGGCAAGGTCATAGCCCAGCTCGGCCATGAAGCGCACCGCTTTGGGATTGATCTGCCCGGAAGGCTTCGAGCCGGCGCTGAGCGCCTCGATTCGCTCGCCGCCGTGGATGTGCGCGAACGCCTCGGCCATCTGGCTGCGGTTGGAGTTTTCGATGCAAACAAACAGCACACGCTTTTTTTCGGTCATTGCAAAAACACCTTGCGATCTTCAGCAGCAGCTGGAGCCGGATGCGCAGCACGATGCGGATGCTGCGATTTTGGATCCGGACATTTCTCTGTCGGATTGTTCGATGCCATGAAAGGTCGCGGCCTCGCCGTGGCTGTGGAAGGTTTCCCAGCGCGTGCCTTGCGGGTCTTCGGTCCAGGCTTTGTCGGTCTGGGCGTAGCAGCACACTGCGTTGGGCTCGGCGATCACGCTTCCGCCAGCCGAGGCCAGACGTTGGCCGAGTTCGGCAAGTTCGACTGCATCGTCGGCTTGCAGTCCCAGGTGGTCGATGCCGGGTGCGCGTCCGGTATTCGAGATGGCGAAATTCAGCCGAGGATCGTCGATCATCCATTTGGCGTAATCGGATTTGATGACGCTCGGCGGGCTGGCGAACAGCTGTGAATAGAAATCGATGCTCCGGCTCAGGTCGGCGACGTTGAGATGGACGTGGAAGCGTTTCATGGCGTGGACTCCTGGCAATAAGGCGCTGCGCATTCGGAGGACGGTGTGCATTCGCTGCCGGCGCAGCAGTTTTCGGTGAGGTAGGCGAGCAGTTGGTTCATCCGGGCAAAGTTGGCGCGGATGCGGATTACCCGGCCCTGGCGCTGGTCGCTGACCAGCTCGGCGGCACGCAGCACATTCAGATGGGCGCTCAATGTCGCGGGCGGCAATTGCAAGCTCTCGCGCAATTGGCCGACCGACAAACCGGCCGGACCCGCCTGGACCAACGCGCGGAAAGCGGCCAGTCGCGACTCGTGACTGAGTGCGCGCAAGGCGTCGAGGGCGTGTTCGGTTATCATGATTCTATATTTCCGGAAATATGGAAATATGTCAACATCTACCGGCTACCCACTACCATCTGATTCATGAATGCCTATAACTCGCTGACTGTCGTGGTTGCCGCCTTCAATGAGGAGGCCGCGCTCCCGCTGATGCACCGACGGCTTTCGGCGGTATTCGATGCCCTGCCATTGCAGACCCGGGTCTTGTATGTGGACGACGGCAGCCGCGACGGAACCTGGCTTGCCCTGCAGCGGATCGCCGAACAGGACCGGCGGGTGTCGCTGCTGCGGCTGTCACGCAATTTCGGCAAGGAACTGGCGCTGACCGCCGGCCTGGATCTGGCCGATGCCGACGCGGTGATGGTGCTCGATGCCGATGGCCAGGATCCGCCGGAATTGATTCCGGCCTTCGTGGACAAATGGCGCGAAGGGTTCGATGTGGTTTATGGCACGCGCTCGGCACGTGAGGGCGAAAGCTGGGTCAAGCGTTCGACCGCTGCCGCTTTTTATCGGGTGATCAATAGCCTGTCCCATACCTCGATTCCCGCCGATACCGGCGATTTTCGCTTGATGTCGCGCCGCGTGGTCGCGGCGTTGCAGCAGTTGCGCGAGAGTCAGCGGTTCATGAAGGGCCTGTTCGCCTGGGTGGGTTATCCGCAGGTGTCGATCGCCTACCAGCGCCAGTCGCGGGTGGCCGGCCGGACCAAGTTCAATTACTGGCGTCTGTGGAATTTCGCGCTCGAAGGCATCACCGGGTTTTCCACCGCGCCGCTGCGGGTGGCGACTTATTTTGGCTTGATCACGGCGATGCTGGCGTTTGCCTATGGCGCCTGGATCGTCTGCAAGACACTGATCTGGGGCGACGCGGTGCAAGGCTGGCCGACCATGATGACGGTCGTGCTTTTTTTCGGCGGCATGCAATTGATGGCCTTGGGTGTTCTCGGCGAGTACCTGGGCCGGCTGTATCTGGAAGCCAAGCGGCGGCCGTTGTATCTGGTGCAGGATTGGCGGCCCGGCGATGCGGTTGACGCGACACCTCGGCAAGAGAGCTAAGATAAGCGCACGACATCTGTCACTGGAGAAGCGTATGCGCAACGTCAGTCAGATTCTCGATGGCAAAGGTCATCACGTCATCGCCGTCACCCGGCAAACTCCCGTGCTCGAAGCCATTCGCCTGATGGCTGAAAACCACATCGGCGCGGTGCTGGTGATGCAGGGCGAGGAATTGGTCGGTATCGTCAGCGAACGCGATTACGCACGCAAAGTCATCCTTCAGGGCCGCTCCTCGGCCGATACACCGGTCAGTGTGATCATGAGCCATCCGGTGTTGTGCGTGTCGCCGGCCGATTCGGCCAATACCTGCATGGCGATCATGACCGAGCGGCGTTTCCGGCACTTACCGGTGCTCGAAGGCAATCGCGTGGTAGGCCTGGTTTCGATCGGCGACCTCGTGAAGGCGGTCATCGAGGACCAGCAGCAGGAAATCGCGCAACTGCATCAATACATCGCCAGTTAGCGCTCGCCGTCCGGCAAGCGCATGGCCTTATCTTTTTTTGCGTGCGCCGGCTGGGTGCTCGCCGGGTTCGTCGCTGTCGTCGGCGTGGAAGGCATGCAGCATCCGGTGGAACAGCGGTGCGAAGGTAATGGCGGCAAACACCAATACCGTGATTCCCGAATAGAGCGCGTAGAAGCCGGCGAACAATTTTCCGGCCACGGTCTGCGGCGACCACAACGGGCCCATGCCGGAAAGAATCATCGAGGCGTTGAGGAAACTGTCGAGCCAGCCCAGGTGCTCGAAGGCGTAATAGCCCAGCATGCCGATCGCCAATGAAACCAGAACCAGCACGAGACCGGCCAATGCGCTGTGCGACATCCGGCGGACGAAAGCGGCGCGGTCGATCAAGGGATGGTGGCGAGACTCGAAATGAAAAAGCATGGCCGCTCCCGAATATGGTTGCCCACCGCACATGACCATCTCAGCGGATGGGTAATTCGATGATTTTTGACGCGGCCAGACTGTGACACAAATCCCTTAATTGGCGGGTGGAGCGGCCGATCGAATGTCGCAGCAGCTGAACGCAAACCCGGCAACCACAGGCCGGTGTTGCCGTTCGCCACCGAATGGCAGACAGGACGCCTTGTATCGGGGACGAACGGCGGCCCGGATCGGGCCGGTCATGTCAGAATGGCCGAACTTTCCGGCCCACCCAAGGTCGGAACGCCATGAACATTCGCAGGAACCCTTGATGACCCGCACTCTCGCACTCATTCTCTGCGCCGCGCTCGGATCGACCGTCGCCGTGGCACAAACCAAGCCCGCCGCGGCCCCGGCGGCCGCAGGCGATGCCGCCATCCGCACAGCCTTGGCCAAGGCCATTCCCGGGACCGTCATCGACAGCATCAAGCCGTCGGTCATTCCCGGTTATCGCGAGGTGGCTGTCAGTGGCCGGGTGGTTTACGTCAGTACCGATGGCAAGTATTTGCTGCAAGGCGCGCTGATCGACCTCAACAACCGCGACAACCTCACTCATGCCAGCGAGGCGGTGTTGCGCCGCGGATTGCTGGATGCGGTGGGCCGCGATAACCGCATCGTTTTCTCGCCGCCCAATCCCAAGTACCGGGTGACGGTATTCACCGATATCGATTGCGGCTACTGCCGCAAGCTGCATTCGCAGATTGCCGACTACAACAAGGCCGGCATCGCCGTGGAATACATGTTCTTCCCGCGCGCCGGCCTCAAGTCCGAGTCTTATGACAAGGCGGTCAGCGTCTGGTGCGCCAGCGATCGCCTCAAAGCCTTGACCGATTCCAAGGCCGACAAGGACGTGCCCAAGAGAACCTGCCCCAATCCGGTCACCATGGAATACAACCTGGGACTGCGTGTTGGCGTGGACGGCACTCCGGCGGTTTACGCGGCCGATGGCACCCAATTGGGCGGATACCTTTCTCCGTCGGAATTGCTGTCGCGGCTCGATCGCCAGGCCAGCAAGGCCGTGGCCAGCAAATAATCGCCCAAATGATTGCCAAAATGATCGCCGGGCCCGGGTATTCCGGGCCCGCGAGGCAAAGCCGACGGGCCTTTGGTTTAGAATAGACAGTTCGTTTCCCACGGAAATCCCTGGACATGATCGTCCTCGAGGGCCTGCCGGCCCTGTCGCCTTTCCGGAGCGACCGTCTTCAAGCGAATCTTCGCCAGATCGTTCCCGAGCTTTGCGTCGTCGGTGCCTGGCATGTTTATTTCATCGAACCCGAAGCGGGCGCCGCACCGGATGTGCGGGCCTTGGGCAGCATTCTGCAGGCTTGCCCGGCCAGCACCGCCTTGGCCGCCAACGCACAAAGCCGCTTCGTCACGCCGCGCCTTGGCACGCTGTCGCCGTGGGCCAGCAAGGCCGGCGACATCCTGCGCGGCGCGGGACATGCGGTAAGACGGGTCGAGCGCGGCCAACGCCTGGACTTCACCGGCTTGCCGGAAGCGAACGATCCGCGCTGGCCGAAACTGGTCCGCGTGTTGATCGACCCGATGACGCAATCGTTGTTGTCCAGCCGCGACGAGGCCGCGAAGCTGTTCGCGCACTTGCCCGCAGGCCCGCTCGAGCGCATCGTGCTTTCGCAGTTGGGCGAGGCGAACCTGCGCCTGGGTCTGGCCTTGTCAGCGGAGGAAATCGAGTATCTGGCGACGAGTTTTGCCGCGCTCGGCCGCGACCCTTCCGATGCCGAATTGATGATGTTCGCGCAGGCCAATTCCGAGCATTGCCGGCACAAGATTTTCAATGCCCGCTACAGCATCGATGGCGAGGACATGCCGCACTCGCTGTTCGAGATGATTCGCAACACCCAGGCGCGCGCGCCGCAACTCACACTCAGCGCCTACAAGGACAACGCGGCGGTGGTGGAAGGTTTTCTGGCACGGCGGTTTCGTCCCGATCAGGAGACCGGCGAGTACCGCACCGAACCGCCGCTCGATAGCGCGTTCTGCATCAAGGTCGAAACGCACAATCATCCGACCGCGATCTCGCCGTTTCCCGGAGCCAGCACCGGCGCCGGCGGCGAAATCCGCGACGAGGGCGCGACCGGCCGCGGTGGCCGGCCGAAAGCGGGGTTGGCAGGATTTTCCGTGTCGCATCTGCGCATTCCGACCTTGCCGCAGCCTTGGGAGTTGCCGCGCGAGTTGAATCCGCGCATGGCTTCGGCACTGGAGATCATGCTCGAAGGTCCGATCGGCAGCGCCGCGTTCAACAATGAATTCGGCCGACCCAATCTCACCGGCTATTTTCGAAGTTTCGAAATTCCAACCAACGAACCCGGCCTGACCCACGCCTACGACAAGCCGATCATGTTGGCAGGCGGGCTGGGTGCGATGGATCCGGGGCAGGTAAAAAAATTGCCGTTGCGCGAAGGCGATGCGGTGATCGTGCTCGGCGGTCCGGCGATGTTGATTGGCCTGGGCGGCGGCGCGGCCTCGTCGGTGGCGTCGGGGCAAAGTTCCGAGGATCTGGATTTTGCTTCGGTGCAACGCGACAACCCGGAAATGGAACGGCGCTGCCAGGAAGTGATCGATCGCTGCGCCGCGCGCGGCGAACACAATCCGATCCGTTTCATGCACGACGTCGGTGCCGGCGGATTGTCCAATGCGATTCCCGAATTGCTGCACGACTCCGGCGTCGGCGGCACGATCGATCTGGGCAAGATTCCCAGTGACGATCCTTCGCTCTCGCCGATGCAGCTTTGGTGCAACGAAGCGCAGGAGCGTTACGTGCTCGGCATCGCCGCCGAGCATCTGGCCGAGTTCGAGGCGATCTGCCGGCGTGAACGCTGCCCGTATGCGGTGGTCGGCCATGCCACGGCCGAACCGCATCTGCGAGTTGGCTATGGCGTCGATGCCGGATCGCAGGACTTTGCCATCGACATGCCGATGAGTGTGTTGTTCGGCAAAACGCCGCGGATGCATCGCGATGCCCAGCGCATGCCGGCAACGCGTTGGCCCAAACTCAACACCAACGCTATCGATCTGCATGAAGCGGGATTGCGCGTGTTGGCGCATCCGAGCGTGGCGGCGAAGAACTTTCTGGTCACCATCGGCGATCGCAGTGTTGGTGGCTTGTCGGCGCGCGATCAGATGGTCGGGCCGTGGCAACTGCCGCTGTCCGATTGTGCGATCACGCTGAGTGATTTCATCGGCTACAGCGGCGAGGCGATGGCCATTGGTGAGCGTACGCCGTTGGCCTTGATCGATGCCGCCGCATCCGCGCGCATGGCCGTGGGCGAGGCCCTCACCAACCTCGCGGCGGCGCCGGTGGCGGCGTTGTCGGAAATAAAACTCTCGGCCAACTGGATGGCCGCCGCTTCCCATTCGGGCGAGGACGCGCGTTTGTTCGATGCGGTGCGAGCTGTTGGTCTGGAACTTTGCCCGGAGCTGGAGATCGGCATTCCGGTCGGCAAGGATTCCTTGTCGATGCAGGCGCAATGGGAAAGCGATGGTGTCGCGCACAAATCGGTTTCGCCGGTGTCGCTGGTGGTCAGCGCCTTCGCCCGCGTAGCCGATGTGCGTACGCAACTGACGCCGGTGCTGCAGCGCGACATCGATTCGGAGTTGTGGCTGATCGGCTTGGGCGCGGGTTCGAAACGCCTGGGCGGCAGCGTGCTGGCGCAGTGCTACAACGCTTTTGGCAGCGTCTGTCCGGATCTCGACGAACCGGAACGGCTGAAATCCTTCTTCGAATTGATCCAGCAAGCGCGCGCCGACCAACTGTTGCTCGCTTATCACGATCGGTCCGATGGCGGTGCCTTCGCTGCCTTGTGCGAGATGGCATTCGCCTCGCATTTGGGCCTGGAATTGTCGCTCGATAGCTGGGGCGAGAATCCTTTTTCCGCATTGTTCGCCGAAGAGCTCGGCGCGATCGTGCAGATCGCCACCGAAGATCGCGCCGCGTTTGCGGACTTGGTCAACCGATACGATCTGACTCATTGCGCGCAGCGCATCGGCAAGCCGACTACCGCGCCGATGATCCGCATCATCGAAGATCGCGAAACCTTGGCCGAGTGGAGCTGGACGGAATTGTTCGATGCCTGGTGGTCGGTGACCCATGCCATGCAAAGCCTGCGCGACAATCCCGAATGCGCCGAACAAGAGCGCGTCTTGCGCCGCGACTTCACCGCGCCGGGACTGAAGCCGAAGCTGAGTTTCGATCCGGGCGAGAATATCGCTGCGAAGTACATGGATGTACGAGTGCCGCGAGCGCAGGATGCGCAGGAGCGGCGACCGATGATCAACACCGGCGCCCGTCCGCGCGTGGCGATCCTGCGCGAGCAGGGCGTCAACAGCCAGGTGGAAATGGCGGCGGCGTTCGACAAGGCCGGCTTCACGGCGGTGGACGTGCACATGTCCGATTTGATCGCCGGCCGCGTGCGTCTGGATACCTTCAAGGGATTGGCTGCTTGCGGCGGTTTCAGTTATGGCGATGTGCTTGGCGCCGGCCGCGGCTGGGCGACATCGATTCTCGAACGTCCCGCGTTGCGCGAGCAGTTCGCCGCTTTCTTCGCGCGCTCGGACAGCTTCAGTCTCGGCGTTTGCAATGGCTGCCAGATGCTGGCGCAACTCAAGGGATTGATTCCGGGTGCCGAACATTGGCCGCGATTCCTGCGCAATCGTAGCGAACAGTTCGAGGCGCGCCTGGGCCTGGTCGAAGTGCTCGAATCGCCTTCGCTATTTTTTAACGGCATGGCCGGATCGCGCATTCCCATCGTGGTTTCGCATGGCGAGGGTCGCGCCGAGTTCGACGCACCCGAACACCATGCTCAGGCGAAGGTCGCATTGCGTTTTGTCGATGGGCATGGGCAAGTCGCCGCGCTTTATCCAACCAATCCCAACGGCTCGCCTGACGGCATCACCGGCCTGACCAGCCTGGACGGCCGCAGCACCTTGCTGATGCCGCATCCCGAACGGGTGCATCGCAGCGTGCAGATGAGCTGGCACCCAGCCGGCTGGGGCGAGGCCTCGCCGTGGTTGCGGATGTTCGGCAATGCGCGGGTGTGGGTGGGCTGAGGCCGGCATGGAAAATTCCTGCACGCGGGCGTAACTTCGAGAGAGCAAAATGCTCGTGGAAAGCCAGGGCTTAACTGGTAAAGTTCCGCTCTGGGGCGTGCAATGAACGATATGAACGACGAAACCGCTGAGCTGGTCACCGAATCTCCCGACGTGCTGATCGCCAACGCATTGTTGGCCAAAGGCCGGCTCAAGGATGTCGATGTGGCGCGCGCGCAACGCTTGCAGGCCGAGGCCGGCGGCTCGCTGTCGGGATTGCTGGTTCGGTTGGGATTGGTCTCCGAGCGCGACATGGCCGAAGCCGCCAGCGAAGTGCTGGGTTTGCCCTTGCTGCTGTCCAAGGATTGTCCGGATTCGCCGCCGGAAAACATCGTGCTCTCGCTGCGTTTTCTCAAGCAGTCGGCGGTGTGCCCGGTCGGCGAAGGCGAAGGCACGGTCGATCTGCTGGTCGCCGATCCGCAGGAACACTATGCCGCCGATGCGGTGGCGCTGGCTTGCGGCCGGCAGGTGCGGGTCAAGGTCGGCTTGCGTTCGGAAATCACCGATCTGATCGAACGCTATTACGGTCAGGGCCGCAGCGCGATGGGCACGATCGTCGAGAACATCGGCGACGACTCCACGCGCGACGAGGACGATGTCGAGCACCTGCGCGACCTGGCGTCCGAGGCGCCGGTGATCCGGCTGGTCAACCTGATCATCCAGCGCGCGGTCGAGATGCGCGCTTCCGATATCCACATCGAGCCGTTCGAGAATCGCCTGAAGGTGCGCTACCGCGTCGATGGCGTGCTCGAAGAGGCCGAATCGCCGCCGGCCAACCTGACCGCGGCGGTGATCTCGCGCATCAAGATCATGGCCAAGCTCAACATCGCCGAGCGCCGCTTGCCGCAGGACGGCCGCATCATGGTGCGGGTGCAGGGCAAGGAACTGGATTTGCGTGTCAGCTCCGTGCCGACCGCGCATGGCGAATCGGTGGTGATGCGTCTGCTCGATCGCGAATCGGTCGTGCTCGATTTCAAGACGCTGGGATTCACCGACGAATTCCTGACCAGCTTCATCAAGGTGCTCGAACAACCGCACGGCATCTTGCTGGTCACCGGCCCGACCGGTTCGGGCAAGACCACCACGCTGTATGCGGCGCTGTCGCAGTTGAACACGGCGGACGTGAAGATCATCACCGTCGAGGACCCGGTCGAATACCAGATCGAGGGCATCAACCAGATCCAGGTCAAGCCGCAGATCGGACTGGATTTTTCCCATGCGCTGCGCAGCATCGTGCGCCAGGACCCGGACATCATCATGATCGGCGAAATGCGCGACCTGGAAACTTCGCGCATCGCCATCCAGTCCGCGCTCACCGGCCACCTGGTGCTATCGACGCTGCACACCAACAACGCCGCCGGCGGCATCACGCGTTTGCTGGACATGGGCGTGGAGGATTACCTGCTCACTTCCACCGTTAACGGCATTCTCGCCCAGCGCCTGGTGCGCCGGCTCGAACCCACGCATGCCGAGCGCTACGAAGCCTTGCCGGAAGTGATCGAGCAATTCGGACTGCGCCGTTTCCAGCCCGAAGGCACGATCTATCTGTATCGCCCGAAACCTTCCGCGCTCTCGCCGACCGGCTATCTGGGTCGCGGCACGATCATGGAATTCCTGGTGATGAACGACAGCCTGCGCAAGCTGATCATGCAGCACGCGGGCATGGGCGAGCTGGAAGAAGCCGCTCGCGCCAGCGGCATGCGCACGATGTACGAAGACGGATTGATCAAGGCACTGCAAGGCGCGACCACGATCGAGGAAGTGCTGCGTGTCACCCAGGAAGGCTGACGTGAAGGCTGAAATGCAAAGGCCGCATCGCCAATGAAAACCCTGGCACAGAGCGCGGTCAGCCATATCCGTGCAATTTCCGATTCCTGTTTTTTGATTTCCGGCAACTAAGATGCCTTTGTTCCGCTACAAAGCCCTGTCGAGCACTGGCGAAGCACTCGACGGCCAGATGGAGGCCGGCAATGCCGCCGAGGTGATCTCGCGCCTGCAAGACCAAGGCTATTTGCCGGTGGAAGCGCGCCGCGCCGATGAGCGAGTCGAGGGCCTGAGTCTTTCGGCGTTTGGAAAAAAACGCGAACTCAGCGCCGATCAGATTCTGCAATTCACCCAACAACTGGCGACCTTGCTAGGCGCCGGGCAACCGCTCGATCGCGCGCTGGGCATCATGCTGGAACTGCCGGAAACCGGCGAAGCCAGGAAAGTGTTCGAGCGGGTGCGCGAGACCGTGCGCGGCGGCGCGCCGTTGTCGGTGGCGCTGGAGCAGCAACACGGTTTGTTCTCGCGTTTGTATGTGAACTTGGTGCGCGCCGGCGAATCCGGCGGCGGCCTCGACGATGCTTTGCGCCGGTTGGCCGATTACCTCGAACGCAGCCGCGAACTGCGCAGCCGGGTGATCAACGCACTCATCTATCCGATCATCCTGGTTACGCTGGTGTTCGGGTCCGTGGCGTTTTTGATGGTGGTGGTGGTGCCGCAGTTCGAGGCGCTTTTCACCAGTCTGAACGCCGAGCTGGCGTGGTACACGAAAGCCGTGCTCTGGTTCAGCCGCGCCATGCGCGAGGCCTGGCCGGCCTTCCTGGCTGGCGGATTGCTGGCGACCTGGTGGTTCAATGGCCGGATGCGTGACCCGGCCTGGCGGTTGCGCCTGGACGAGCGCCTGCTGAACATGCGCATCGTCGGTTCGCTGGTGGCGCGGCTGGACACCGCGCGCCTGGCCCGCACGCTCGGCACGCTGGTCGGCAACGGGGTACCCTTGCTGACGGCGTTGAACCTCGGTCGCAACGTATTGTCCAATCGCGTGCTTGCCAACGCCCTGGACGCGGCCTCCGACGAGGTCAAGTCCGGTGCGGGCCTGGGTTATGCGCTGGGCCGGCAAAAGTGTTTTCCCCGGCTGGCGGTGCAGATGATCCAGGTGGGCGAGGAGTCGGGCGAGCTGCACGAGCTGTTGCTCAAGGTCGCCGACACCTTCGACATCGAAACGCGCAATGCGCTGGACCGTTTGCTGGCCTTGCTGGTGCCGGCGTTGACCTTGCTGATGACTTTCGTGGTCGGCGCGATCATCCTCTCGGTACTGCTCCCGATCTATGACCTGACTGGAAATCTTGGCTGATGAAATTACGTATGAACCGTTCCCCGAGCCCGCGCCGGATGCGCGGCATGAGCTTGCTCGAATTGGTGGTGGTGATCGTGCTGATCGGCACCGTGCTGGCCGTGGTCGGCAGCCGTGTAATGGGCAATAAAGCGCGTGGCGAATACAAGCTCGCGCAAACCCAGTTGCAGACCATCGCCGGAAAAATCGAGCAATACCAGTCCGATGTCGGCAGCTATCCCGATTCGCTCGATCAACTCATCACCGCGCCCAACGATGCCACCGGCTGGCTTGGACCGTATGCGCGTGTCGAGGAGTTCAAGGACCCCTGGCACAACTCCATCCAATACCGTCACCCCGGTGACAATGACGCGCCGTTCCAGGTCACCAGTCTGGGTGCTGACGGCAAGCCAGGCGGTGAGGGCGTGGACAAGGACTTCAGCGCGCCGTAAGGCGCTAGAGCATTGAATCCATGCGCAGGGCCCGAGGCGTCACGCTGATTGAGCTGTTGTTGGTGATCGGGCTGATCGCGGCCGCCACGGCATTGGCGGCCTCGGTGGTAACGGCGGGCTTGCCTGGTCAGCAACTGCGCGGCGCGGCGCGGGAAGTCGCCGCGCAATTGCGTTACACGCGTGCCCAGGCCATCGTCACCGGCAAAGCGCAGATGTTCACCATCGATGCCCAGACTCGCGAATGGCAGGCGCCCAATCGCCGTCATGGTGTTTTGCCCAAGGTGGTCAAGATCGTCGCCACGGTGGCGCGCAGCGAGCAACCCAAGCAGGGCGTGGCCGGTGTCCGGTTCTTTCCCGAAGGCGCCTCGACTGGCGGGCGGATCATGCTCCAACACGAGCGTGCCGGTTGGCAGCTGGATGTCGATTGGCTGACCGGCGAAGTGACTCTGGCCCGCGCCGAGGCATCGCCGTGACCGGCGGTATCGTCAGGAAGCGCTTGCGCGCATTGCCGCGATGAAGCGCGCAGAACAAGGCTTCACGTTGCTCGAAGTCATGCTGGCGTTTGTGCTGCTGGCATCGGCGACCGGGCTGTTGATCGCCATGCTCTCCAACGGGTTGCGCCAAGTGCAGCAGGCCCAACGCGAAACCGAAGCCTCGCTTTACGCGCAATCGTTGCTCGATCCCTTGGGTGTGCTGGGACCGATCACTCCCGATCAGAGCACGGGCGAGTTCGACGATGGTCGCTACAAGTACCAGCTCGATATCGAAGAAACCAAGGATCCCGCCCCGCGTGCCGACAATGCCGACACGATCGTGCGCGAACCTCTCACCAATGCCCCCAGGCTGTATCGCATCACGTTGGTGGTGAGTTGGGGGAACGGACAGGCTGGGCAGCAGATGCGCTTTACCACGTTGCGCGCGCGTGCAACGGAAGACGTGGCGAAGGCTGCGCCATGAACGGCCCGATGAAACGGCGAGCGCGGGGCTTCACCCTGATCGAGATGATCGTGGCCTTGAGCCTGCTCGCGTTCGGCTTGGCCCTGGTCTTCGGCACTTTGCGCGGCGCAAGCAAAGCCACCGAAAACGCGGAAGCAACGGCTCAGCGCGGCGAGCGCTTGCGCGCGGTGCAGGGATTCTTGCGTACGCAATTGAGCGCGGCCTTGCCGATCGCGTTCGCCTTCGACGTGGAAAACGGCCGGGCGATCTTCCTGCGCGGCAGCGAGCGCAAATTGGAATTCGTCGCCACGATGCCCGGCTATCTCGCGCGTGGAGGCCCGTATTTGCAGACACTGGAACTGGTCGATGGCGAGAAGGGCCAGAAGTTGTTGTTCAAATACCAGATGATCACGCCCGATGCGCCGCTCGATTCCGAGCGCGAGCCGGCGGTCTTGCTCGATGGCATCGCCGAGGGCAGTTTCGAATTCCGCACGCTCGAGGAAAGCGGTGGACCCGCGCCGTGGCAATCCGAGTGGGAAACACGCGCGGAATTGCCGCCGTTGCTGCGCATGAATGTGCGTTTCCGTGACGAGAACCGGCATTGGCCGGACTTCATCGTGGCCCTGCATCTGGGCGCGGCGCCTGGCGCCAGCGCGGGCGTGCCGGTGCTGGCCACCGACGAGCATGGGCAGGCGACCGAATGATGCGCGCTCGCGGTGCAGCCTTGTTGCTGGTGCTGTGGTTGCTGGTCTTGTTGACCGGCGTGATCTCGGTATTTGCCTTGAGCGCGCGTACCGAAGCCCTGCAAGGCCGGTTTCTCGGCCGCAGCGTATCGGCACGCTACATCGCCGAAGCCGGAATCGAGGTCGCGGTCATGCGCCTGCAAGGCAACGACGATGCCACGCGCTGGGCGCCCGATGGGCGGGTCAACGAATTCGAATTCGAGGGAATGAAATTGCAAGTGCGTGTGGTGGACGAGTCGGGCAAGGTCGATCTCAATGCCGCCGATGCCGATGTGCTCGTTGGCGTGATGCGTGCCTTGGGGGTGGAAGAACCCCGGGCGCGGCAATTGTCGGGTGCGATCATGGATTGGCGCGATGCCGATAATCTGCTCAGTCCCGAAGGTGGCGCCGAAGATCCCGAATATGCCGCTGCCGGCCTGCCTTATGGCGCCAAGGATCGGCCATTCCAGGCGGTTTCGGAATTGCGCCAGGTCCTGGGCATGGATGAGGCGATCTATCGCGTGCTGGTGCCTTACCTGACGGTGTTCACCAACATGGCGAGGCCGGATACGAGATTCGCCGCCGAACCGGTCTTGCGGGGTCTGGGGCTGACCGAAGATCAGATCGCCCAGATCCTTGTCGATCGCGAGAGCCAGCAACCCGGACAATCCGGTGCGGCTTCGCAAACCGGCAACAACACACTCGCAGCACAAGGGACAGGCACGTATAGTATTCGCAGCCGCGCGACCCGTCCCGACGGGACGCAGGCCGAAATCAACGCCACACTTCGCCTGGGGACCGGCGGGAGTTTCGGCTTGCTTTATACGCCGCTTTCGTGGCGGGTGGGAGAACCCGACTGATGCTCGCAACTGACGCCGTTTTCCGAGCGCTGGAGCCCCTGCGCTTGCGCTACCTGGACAGCCCGCTGCCAGGTTGGCTGCGCGCGTCCGGTGAGGCCGTGCTGGCATTGTTGCCGGTCAGGTTGCGGCATCTGCTGGGAGCGCAGCAGCGCCGCCTGCAATTGACTGTCCACGATGACGAGCTGTGGCTGCACGCGCTGGTGGACGATCAGTCCACACTGATTGGCGCAGTCCCTACCGACAATGCGGATCTGCTCGAACAACTGCGCGCGCACCTGGACGAAAACGCCGCGACCGTACCGCGCTGGCTGTTGCTCGATGCCCACTCGGTGCTGCGTCCGGTGTTGACCTTGCCGGCGGCGGCCGAACCGCGCCTGCGCGAACTGCTCGTGCACGAGATCGACCGGCAGACGCCATTCGGCACCGATCAGGTCAGTTTCGAGTGGCGGATTCTTTCCCGCGATGCCGCCAATCGGCAGCTGCGCGTGGAGCTGGTGGTGTTGCCGAAAGTACGGCTGGAGGCAGCGTTATCGGCATTGGGGCCGCTGGCGCAGGGCTTGGCAGGCGCGGATGCGCTCGATTCCGATGGCAAGCGGCTGGGCGTGAACTTGTTGCCCAGCACGCGTCGCGGCGCTCAAGTCGATCGTGCGCGAATGCTGAACATGGGTCTGGTCGCGGCCACGGTGATCGCCTTGTTCCTGGCGATGTGGGTGATGCTCGACAACCGCGCCCAGGCCTTGGCCGACCTGACAGCGCGAGTGGAGGCGGCCAATACCGAGGTGCGGCAAGTGCGCAAATTGCGCAGCTCGCTCGACAAATCCGTCCAGGCCGCCAACTTCCTGGCCAAGCAGCGCGCGCAACAGCCGACGATGCTCGAGTTGATCGCCGACCTGACCCGGCGCATTCCCGACAACACCTCGCTCGACAAGCTCTCCATCAACGACGGCAAAATCGTATTGATCGGACAAAGCCAGCAGGCACCGGCCTTGGTCGGTTTGCTGCAAAGTTCCAAGCTCATGAAAACCCCCGCGTTGGCAGGTGCCGTGCAAACCGATCCGCGCAGCGGCAAGGATCGTTTCACCTTGACCGCCAACATCGCCCGTTCGTCGCAGGAGGCTCCCGATGTCCCGGCTCGCCGCAATCCCTGAGCGTTGGCGCGCTCTTGGCGGCGCGATGCTCGCGTTGCTGATCGCCTACCTGGCGCTGGTGCACTGGTGGTTCACCGCGCCGATGCTGGCGATGGGCGAGCAAATCCATGCGCTCGGCGAGGAGGAGACGGCGCTGCGCCTGGAGGCGGGACAGCGTGCGCAAATCACCAAGCAATTGGCGCAAGTGCGTCAGTTCGAGGCCGCCAACCCCGGATTTCTACCTGAAGCCAACCGCGAGCTGGCCAGCGCCGGCCTGGTGCAGCGGCTCGAACAGGTCGTCGGCAGCACCAGCGCCGACAACAAGACTTGCCAGATCACCGCGCGCACTCCGGCCGAAATGCCGTCCAAGGAGCCGTTCGCCCGCGTCGCGGTGCAAGTGCGCCTGCGCTGCGGCACCGATGAACTGGCCGCGGTGCTGCATTCGCTGGAGAGCGGCAGTCCGCAGTTGTTCATCGACAATCTCGATCTGCTCTCGCGACGCAGTTATTTGATGAACAACATCGAGTCGGCCGGTATCCTCGATGTCAGCTTCGATCTGTATGGTTACCTGAAGGCAACGCCCGGAGGCCGGCGTGACTGATACGCTTCGCCCGTTGACCTTGTTGCTGGGTGTCGTCAGTTTGTGGGCGATCTCGGTGTTGCTGCTGGCCCTGACGGGAATGGGCGGCCGGATCGCAACGGCCCCGACCACAGCCGGCAAGGCCGCGCCACTGGCCGCGTTGAGCCTGACCCGCAGTAATTCCCGCTTGGGTCCGATCACCGATTTCCTGGAAGTCGGCGCACGGCCCCTGTTCACCGCCGATCGCCGGCCGGCGCCCGTGGTCAAGACCGATGGCGAACAGGCCGCGGCGGTGCTCGATGCCATCCTCACCAGCGTCCTGATCACGCCGACGCTCAAGCTGGCCATCCTCACCGACAACAAAACCGGCACCTCGCGCCGCGTACGAGTCGGCGACATGGTCGAAGGCAGCGGCGGATGGAAACTGCTGCAACTGGAGCCGCGCCGCGCCACCCTCGAAGGGCCGGGCGGACAACAAGTGCTGGATCTCCGGGTATTCGACGGCAAGGGCGCAGCCGCGCCGACCGCTGTCGCGGCTGCCGCGTCGGCCAATCCCGGTCCGGCCGCAGCGGCTCCAGCCGCCGCCGCAACGGTGGCAAACACAGCGCCAGGCCAGCCCAAGGATGAGGAGGAGCCGGAGGCTGGTACGCCCAAGCTCGAACCCACTCGCGAATCCGTGCCCGTTCAAGACAAGCAGATTGAAGCCATCCGCGCTCGTATCGAGGCCCGTCGCGCAAAACTGCGCGCCGATGCCAAGGACGCGGCCAACAAAAGGTAGAGTGAGTCCATGAAGTTTTCGCCCCGCATTGCGTTGATCGCCCCCATGGCGCTGCTTGTCCTGTTGGCAGGCTGCGCCACGCCAACGATTCCGCGGATGCAGCGCAGTGCCGAGCCGCTGCCGTCGGCGGCCGGCAAGGCCGAAAAGCCATCGGAAGCCGTGGCATCCGAGACTTCCGCAGCCGCGCCGGTCAGCCGCGCCCGCATCACGCCCGGTACCGGTCAGATGATCGATATGCAGGCCGCGTCCGCGCCGCCGCCGGATCTGGGCGCGGCTGGCGAGGCGACCTTCAATTTCGAAGGCGAATCGGTGCATGCGGTGGTCAAGGCCATCCTGGGCGACTTGTTGCAGCAGAACTACGTGATCGCGCCTACCGTGCAGGGCACGGTGACCTTGGCCACGCCGCGCCCGGTCAGCGCCGAGCAGGCCATGTCCTTGCTGGAAATGGTGCTTGGCTGGAACAACGCACGTTTGATCTGGAGCGATGGCCGCTACAACGTCGTGCCCTCGGACAAGGCCTTGGCGGGCAATCTCGCTCCGCGTACCGACTCGCTGAGCAATTCGCGCGGTTATGAAGTCCGCGCAGTGCCGTTGAAGTACATCGCCGCCAGCGAAATGGAAAAGCTGCTCAAGCCCTATGCGCGCGAAGGCGCGATCGTGCAGAAGGACGAGGGGCGCAACCTGATCGTGTTCGCCGGTACCCGCGCCGAGCTGCAAAATTACCTGCGCACGGTGGAGATTTTCGACGTCGATTGGCTGGCCGGCATGTCGGTGGGCGTGTATCCGCTGCAATCGGCGCAAGCCCTCAAGGTTGTGGCGGCGCTGGAAAAGGCCTTCGGCGAGGGCAGCAAGACACCGATCAGCGGGATGTTCCGGTTCATGCCGCTGGAAGGACAGAACGCGGTGATGGTGATCACCGCGCAGCCCAAATACCTCAAGGATGTCGAGGCCTGGATCCAGCAGATCGACGCCGGTGGCGAAGGGACGCGCCTGTACGTTTACGACGTGCAGTACATGAAAGCTACCGATCTTGCCGACCAGCTCAACAGTGTTTATGGCCAGGGCAGCACGGCGCGCAGGTCTAGCGCACCCTCGCTGATGCCCGGTCTGGAGCCGGTGGAAGTGCGGACCACGGATATGCCGCCGGCCGCGGCGACGCCGACTCCGGTTTCCGCACCATCCTCGGGTGGCGGTGCAGGCACTTCGGGCATTCCCGGCGGCGAAGTGGGTATCAGCGCCGCGGAAGGCAGCAATTCGCTGCTCGTTCGCGCCAGTCCGACCCAATGGGATTCGATCCGGCGTGCGATCGAGCGTTTGGACAGCATGCCGGCGCAAGTGCATATCGAAGCGCAGGTGGTCGAGGTCAAACTCACCGGCGCGCTGAGCTACGGCGTGAGTTGGTTCTTCGGCAACGCCATCACTGATGCGGCGGCGCTGGCGGGAAGCCAGACACTGAACAACTTCAAGAATCCCGGTACGAGTATCCGCCCGGCGCCCAATGGCGCCAGCTTCACCTTCCTCGGCCCCAGCGCGCAGGTCATCCTCAACACGCTCGATTCGGTTTCCGATCTGCGCGTGCTTTCGGCGCCGTCCGTGCTGGTGCGCAACAATGTCGAGGCCGATTTCAATTCCGGTACACAGATTCCCGTCGCCAGCACGATCATCAACAGCGGCGGCAACACCAATGTAGATAACACCTTCAGCCAGGTGCAGTTCCGGCAGACCGGCGTCAGCCTCAAGGTGAAGCCGCGTGTGAGCGGCAACGGCCTGGTGTTCATGGAGATCACCCAGGAAGTCAGCTCGCCTTCGCCCGATGCGCCGAGTTCGCCGACCGTCGGTGGCAACGTCAGCGTCGACAACCGCAAGTTGCATACCGAAGTGGCGGTGCAGAACGGCGAAACCGTCGTGCTCGCCGGACTGATCAAGACCGAGGACAGCAAAGGTTCGTCGGGATTTCCGGGACTGAGCCGGATTCCGTTGATCGGTGGTTTGTTCGGTAGTCAGAACACCAGCACCAACCGGGTTGAAGTGCTGGTGCTGATCACGCCCACCGTCGTTCGCGACCCGGGCGATGCGCGCAAGCTCACCGACGAGTACGGCAAACGTTTCAAGGCGCTCGAACCGCTGCGCAAGATCGAGAAAAAAGCGCAAGCCAAGGCTCAGCGAGAACAATCGGAACCAGGCGCGCCCGCCGAACCGCCGCAGGCCGTGCCCGCGCAAACCGCTCCCGTCGAATCCAAGGATGCGTCTTTGCAAAAAGTGCAGCCTGAAATCTACGGGCAGGGCGAGCAGAAATCGCCTCCCGAGGAGCAGGCAGCGGGCAAGCCGCAAGTTCCGCCGCAGGTCAACCAGGCTCCGCCCCAGGAACAAACACCCCAACCGCCGCCGATCAAACCGGAAGGGTCGGGGCTACAGTCGCCCGAGAACAGAAAAGTCCAAGAGCCGGAGAATTGATCCATCGCGCATGACCGTCCGACGCCAAGCCCCACATCGCCATCGATCACGGCCTTGGCCCGGCGCGGGTAACGGCGGATGACGCTGGCGTTGCCGACGGTCATCGTTCCGGTCTTCAACGCCGTTCGGGCGTTGGATGCCTGCCTGGCCTCACTGGAACGCACCTTGCCCGAAGCCAGCCGGGTGCTGATCGCCGACGACGCCTCCAGCAATCCCAACGTCGAACTGCTTGCGCGCGGCTGGTGTCAGCGCAGCCGATTGGCCACCCGCTACTGCCGGCGTACCGACAATCTCGGATTGCTGGCCAATTGCAACGCCGCTTTCGAGGAAACCGGCGATGCCGATGTCGTGCTGCTCGATGCCGATACCCTCGCCACGTCCGGCTGGTTGCAGCAGTTGGCGCGCTGCGCGGCCAGCGATGCGCGTATCGCGACCATCACGCCATGGTCCAACCACGGCGATCTTTGTTCGTATCCGCAGTTTTGCCAGAGCAATCGGGCGCCTGATTTTCCCGACAGCATCGCCGAGGCAGCGGTCGGCCTGGCCTCGGTGGATTTTCCCGAATTGCCTGGGACCGCCGGATTTTGCCTGTTTGTCCGGCGTCAGGCGTTGCGGCAGGTCGGCGATTTCGATGCAGGCACCTTCGCCCGCAGCCGCGCCGGACAAAACGATTTCTGCCGGCGCGCCGCCGCGATGGGCTGGCGCAATGTGCTGTGTCCGAACGCATACGTCGTGCGCAACATCGAGGCTGGTTCCGATTCACGGGCGCAGGAGCCCGAAGGCGGGAAGATGCAGTCCCTGCTGGCCCGGTGGCCGGACTATCAGGAGGCGATGGCGAGATTCATCCTGTCCGATCCGCTTGCGCCGCTGCGGCAGCAGTTGGCCGAACGCATCGAACGGCTCGAACACAGCGGGCCGCAACGCGATCTGTTTGCTTGAGCGAATTCGTTCTTGAGTGAATCCGCCAACGAACAAAAAACTTCGTTTCGCGCCCAGGCGCCATCGATGGTTTCAACTGATACGATACCGGGCAACCCGGCATGATCGTTCATTGGCGAGCATTTTGCCCTCCGATGCATGGGAGCCATTGCCAGCAGCAGCGGCAGTGTCGCCTTTCGATCCTGTCCCTGATCCAGCCTGGCGCGCGCTCAGGCGCATGCCACAAACTCAGGAGCCATCCTGCATATGAGTTCGGCGACCGATATCGGCGTGGTGGTGGTGACTTACCAATCGATGAGCACCATCGAACGCTGCTTGATGCTGCTGCTGGCTTGTCCGACCGTGGCCAAACTCATCGTCATCGACAACGCATCAGACGATGGCACGCCGGCCTGCGTCGAAGCGATCGCCAAGCAGCATCCACGCGTCCGCTTGGTGCGCAATAGTGAAAACCGCGGCTTCGGCGCCGCCTGCAATCAAGGCGCCAGCGCCCTGGACACGCCCTGGGTCGCCTTTGTGAATCCGGACATCTATATCGAGCGCGACAGTCTGCTGCGTCTGGTCACGCATGCGCGGACCCGCCCCGGTGCGGGCGTGCTCGGCGTGGACATGGTTGGCGAGCAGGGCCTGCACGATCCGGCGGTTCGGCGTTGCGATCCGTCGCTGCGCGAATTGTTTTTCCGGGGCGGGCAGCGCGATGCCTGGTATGTCGGCCGCGACCCGAAACTCGACCTGCAATCGGTCGAAGCCATTTCCGGCGCATTGATGCTGATGCCGTTGGGATTGTTCCTGAAAATCGGCGGCTTCGATGAGGACTACCGCCTGCACGTGGAAGACCTGGATCTGTGCCGGCGTGTTCGTGCGGCCGGTTACGAAGTGCTGATCGCCAACGATGTGACAGTGACCCATCTGCGCGGCGTATCCAGCCGCTCGCGCCCGATGTGGGTGGAATGGCAAAAGCATCGCAGCCTGTGGCGTTACTTCTTGAAGTTCGAGGCTGCGCAGACACCGGCGTCTTTGCGCGCCGTGCTGTGGCTGGGCTTGTGGAGCCACTTCGCGCTCTCGGCCGTGCGAGTCATGCTCGCGCGCGGCTTGCCGCCGCCGGTTTCGCACTGATTATCGGGCGCGATGCCTAGCGGTTCTGATTGATCCGCTCGCGAAGTTCCAACGCCGCGCGCCGCGCGGCATCGGCAAAATCGCCACCGCTGCCGGCATAGAGAATGGCGCGCGAGGAGCTGATCACCAGTCCGCTGCCGTTGCTGGCCTGGCCGTGCTTGAGGATGGCTTGGACATCGCCGCCCTGCGCGCCGACGCCGGGCACGAGAAACGGCATGTCGCCGACCAGCGTGCGTACTTTCGCAAGTTCCTGCGGCCAGGTCGCACCGACGACCAGCAGGCAGTTGCCATGATGGTTCCAATCGCGCGCCACGGTCTCGGCCACGCGCTGATACAGCGGCCGGCCGCCGCAATCGAGATCCTGAAAATCCTTGGCGCCGGGATTGGAAGTCCGGCAAAGCAGCACCACGCCCTTGTCGGCGCGATCGAGGAACGGCTGTACCGAATCGCGGCCCAGATACGGATTGACCGTCACCGCGTCGGCGCGATAGCGATCGAACGCCTCGGCTGCGTAACGCTCGGCGGTACTGCCGATGTCGCCGCGCTTGGCATCGAGAATGACCGGAATGCCCGGGTGCTGCGCGTGGATGTAGGCGATGCAGCGCTCCAGCGCATCCTCGGCGCTGAGCGCGGCGAAATGCGCGATCTGTGGTTTGTAGCAGCACACCAGGTCGGCGGTGGCATCGATGATGGCGCGATTGAACGCGAAGACGGCGTCGGGGTTGTCGCGCAGATGCGCCGGAAATTTCGCCGGTTCCGGATCGAGACCGACGCAAACCAAGGAATGGTTGCGTTGCTGTGCCTGGGTGAGGCTATCGACGAATCGCATGCAGGTCTCCCACGGTATGCGGCGCGAGCGAAATTGAGTGTTTGCATTGCGCCTTTCCCCGCGTGCGGGGAAAGGGGTGGCTCAGGTTCCGCCTCCCGCCGGGCGGGGGCGACGGACTTACTTCAATGCCTTGTAACGCAAACGATGCGGTTTGGAGCCTTCCTCGCCGAGGCGGCGGCGCTTGTCTTCTTCGTACTCGCGGTAGTTTCCCGGGAAGAATTCCACATGCGAGTCGCCTTCGAAAGCGAGGATGTGCGTGGCGATGCGGTCGAGGAACCAGCGATCGTGCGAAATCACCATCACGCAGCCGGGGAATTCGAGCAGGGCGTCTTCGAGCGCGCGCAGGGTTTCGATGTCCAGGTCGTTGGATGGCTCGTCGAGCAGCAGCACATTGCCGCCTTGCAGCAGCGTCTTGGCCAGATGCAAACGGCCGCGTTCACCGCCGGAAAGCGTACCGACCAGTTTCTGCTGGTCCGAGCCCTTGAAGTTGAAGCGGCCGATGTAGGCGCGCGACTGGATCTCGACCTTGCCGATGGTGAGGATGTCCGAGCCGCCGGAGACTTCCTGCCAGACGTTCTTGCCGCCATCGAGCTTTTCGCGGCTCTGGTCGACATAGGCGATCTGTACCGTTTGGCCGATCGTTACTTCGCCCTTGTCGGGTTTTTCCGAGCCAGTGATCATCTTGAAGAACGTCGATTTACCGGCGCCGTTCGGGCCGATGATGCCGACGATCGCGCCCGGCGGCACGGTGAAGCTCAAATCGTCGATCAGCAGTCGATCGCCGAAGGATTTGCTCACACCCTTGAACTCGATCACCCGATCGCCCAGGCGCTCGCCCGGCGGGATGAAGATTTCATTGGTTTCGTTGCGTTTTTGATATTCGACCGAGTTCAGTTCCTCGAAACGCGCCAGACGCGCCTTGCCCTTGGATTGGCCGCCGCGCGCGTTCTGCCGCACCCATTGCAGTTCGCGAGCAATGGCCTTCTGCCGCGCCTTCTCGGAGGATTCTTCCTGCTTGAGCCGTTCTTCTTTTTGCTCCAGCCAGTTGCTGTAGTTGCCTTTCCACGGAATGCCGCGGCCGCGGTCGAGTTCGAGAATCCACTCGGCGGCGTTATCGAGGAAGTAGCGATCGTGGGTGACCGCGACCACGGTGCCGGGGAAGCGCGCGAGAAATTGCTCCAGCCATTCCACCGATTCGGCGTCGAGATGGTTGGTCGGTTCGTCGAGCAGCAGCATGTCGGGTTTGCTCAGCAATAGCCGGCACAGCGCGACGCGGCGCTTTTCGCCGCCGGACAATTTGCCGATCACCGCTTCCCAGGGCGGAATGCGCAGTGCATCGGCGGCCACTTCCAATTGCTGTTCCAAGGTGTGCGCATCGCCGCTGGCGAGGATCGCCTCCAGGCGCTGCTGCTGGGCGGCCAGCTTGTCGAAGTCCGCGCCTTCCTCGCCGTAGGCTTCATAAACTTTGTCGAGCTCGGCTTGGGCATGCAGGATCTCGCCGACGCCTTGCTCGACCGCTTCGCGCACGGTCATTTCCGGATCGAGCTTGGGCTCTTGTTCCAGGTAGCCGATCTTGATTCCCGGCTGCGGCCGCGACTCGCCCTGAAAATCGGTATCGACGCCGGCCATGATCCGCAGCACGGTGGATTTGCCCGCGCCGTTGAGTCCGAGCAGGCCGATCTTGGCGCCCGGGAAGAAGCTGAGCGAGATGTCCTTGATGATCTGGCGCTTGGGCGGCACGGTCTTGCTGACGCCGATCATGGTGTAGATGTATTGCATGGGCAGCCCTGAGTAGGAATTGGCACGACAGGCAGGAATTCGCGCGCTTTAGGCGGGCACCGTGCGGGTGCCGGCGCAATGAAGTGGCGAGAACCGGTAATTATCCCGGAAGCGTCCCGTTCATGCCAGAAAATGCCGGCGCAAGGATGAACGGCCGTTGCCGCCGGTACATCCAAACCTCGTGGCATGTGGTTGTCGATTGGCCCTAAATCCCCGCCGGGGCTACAATTTCGGGTCTTCCCGCCCCCTTTCCGAGGTTCCGATGTTTGCTCGCGATATGCGCATTGCCGGTTACGACGACACTCTGGCCCTGGCCATCGAGTCCGAGCGCCAACGCCAGGAAGACCACGTCGAGTTGATCGCTTCGGAAAACTACGCCAGCCCGCGCGTGCTCGAAGCCCAGGGCAGCGTGCTGACCAACAAATACGCCGAGGGTTATCCGGGCAAGCGTTATTACGGTGGCTGCGAATATGTCGATGTGGCCGAGAAGCTGGCGATCGATCGCTTGAAGCAATTGTTCGGCGCCGACTACGCCAACGTGCAGCCGCATTCGGGCTCGCAGGCCAACGCGGCGGTGTACCTGGCGCTGATCAATCCCGGTGACACCATCTTGGGCATGAGCCTGGCCCACGGCGGCCATCTGACCCACGGCGCCAAGGTCAATTTCAGCGGCAAGATTTTCAATGCCGTGCAATACGGCATCGACCCCAACACCGGCAAGATTGATTACGACGAAATCGACCGGCTGGCGCAGGAACACAAGCCGAAAATGCTGATCGGTGGTTTCAGCGCCTACTCGCAGGTCATCGACTGGGCGCGGATGGCGGAAATCGCCAAATCGGTCGGTGCGTATTTCGTGGTCGATATCGCGCACGTCGCCGGCCTGATCGCGGCCGGCCAATATCCCAATCCGGTGCCGCATGCCGATGTGGTGACTTCGACCACGCACAAGACTCTGCGCGGCCCGCGCGGCGGCATCATCATGGCGCGCGCCAACGAGGCGATCGAGAAGAAATTGCAATCGATGGTGTTCCCCGGGACTCAGGGCGGTCCGCTGATGCACGTGATCGCGGCCAAGGCGGTGGCGTTCAAGGAAGCGCTGGAACCGGCCTTCGTCGAGTACCAGAAACAAATCGTCAAAAATGCCAAGGCGATGGCCGCCACGATCAAACAGCGCGGCTACAAAATCGTTTCCGGCGGCACCGAAAATCACCTGATGTTGATCGATTTGATCGGCCTCGAAGTCACCGGCAAGGATGCCGAGGCCGCGCTTGGCCGCGCCTACATCACTGTCAACAAGAACGCCGTGCCCAACGACCCGCGTTCGCCCTTCGTCACCAGCGGCTTGCGCATCGGCACGCCGGCGGTGACCACGCGCGGCTATCTCGAAGCGGACTGCGTGGATCTGGCCAACTGGTTGTGCGATGTGCTCGATGCGCCCACCGATGAGAACGTAATCGCCGGCGTGCGCGACAAGGTAACGGCGCAGTGCCGCAGGTTTCCGGTGTATGGCTAAGAGAACGGGACCCGGGACTCGGGACTCGGGACTCGGCGGAGTGCCGAGTTCCTGGTGTCGTGCGATTTCACCGAGTGCCGTATCTGCTTTTTGCTTTTCCCGAGTCCCGAGTCCCGAGTCCCGGGTCCCGTAAGGCCCACGCATGCATTGCCCTTTCTGCCAGCATCAGGACACCCGCGTCATCGATTCGCGCGTCTCCGAGGACGGCGCGACGATTCGGCGACGGCGCGAGTGCGAGGCCTGCGGCGAGCGTTTCAACACGTTCGAGACAGCCGAGCTCAAGCTGCCGACCATCGTCAAGAGCGACGGCCGGCGCGAGAGTTTCGATGAGCGCAAGCTGCGCGTGAGTTTCGAGCGGGCACTGCAAAAACGCCCGGTCTCGGGCGAGCAGGTCGATGGCGCGATGCGCGCGGTGATCCAGTCCTTGCGCATGACCGGCGAGCGCGAATTGCCCTCGCGCCGGCTGGGAGAGTTCGTGATGGCCGAACTGCGCAAACTCGATCAGGTGGCTTATGTGCGCTTTGCCTCGGTCTATCGCCGGTTCGAGGACGTGGCGGATTTTCGCGAGGAGATCGAGCGCCTCGAACGCGAATTGCCCGGCATCGCCACCGAACAATTGCCATTGCTGGACCCGATTCGTAGCGGCAAGCGTTGACATGCGCATCGATTTCATCGACGAACACCGCGACCAGATTGCCACCTTCGCGGCCTGGCATCACGCCGAGTGGGGTCATCTGTATTCGCACTGGACGCTGGAAGTGGCGACCGCCGAACTGGCCGATCACGCCACGCGGCGCACGTTGCCGACGACTCTGGTGTTGATGGACGGGCAGCGACCGCTCGGCTCGGTGAGTGTGGTGCTCGAAGATGCACCCGAATTGAGCGGCGCAGGCAGTCCCTGGCTGGCGAGTCTTTATGTCGTGGCCGAGGCGCGCGGTCGCGGGCTCGGCGCAAGGCTCGCACAGGCGGCGGTCGCGTTGGCGGCCAGCCAGCGAGTGCCGCAGATGTTCTTGTTCACGCCCGAACATGCCGCGTTCTATCACCGTCTGGGTTGGAACCATGTGATGCGCACGATGTTGCAAGGAGTATCCGTGGACTTGATGGAAATCACGCCACTGCAAATTGCCGGCATCGACGCGATGCAGGATGGGACTTGCGAATTTCATCTCGCCGGGCATGCCGCATGAGCGCGACCACGTTTTCTTCCGCCGATCATGCATTGATGGCGCGTGCGCTGCGCTTGGCCGAGGGTGGCGCGTACACCAGCAAACCTAACCCGATGGTCGGTTGCGTGATTGCGCGTAATGGTCAGATCGTCGGCGAAGGTTTTCATGCGCGTGCCGGCGAGCCGCATGCGGAAGTCCACGCCTTGCGCATGGCTGGCGAACGCGCGCGCGGCGCCACCGCCTACGTGACCTTGGAACCTTGCGCACACCACGGCCGCACACCGCCTTGTGCCGACGCGCTGGTGGCCGCAGGAATCACCCGCGTCGTCGCCGCCTGCCGCGACCCGTTCGCCTCGGTGGATGGCGAGGGCTTTCGCAAACTGACCGCTTCCGGCGTGCTGGTCGAAACCGGATTGATGGAGAGCGCCGCGCGCGAACTCAATCGCGGATTTTTTTCACGCCTCGAACGCGGCCGGCCCTGGCTTCGCATCAAATTGGCGATGAGCCTGGATGGCCGCACCGCGCTCGCCAGCGGCGAATCGAAATGGATCAGCGGCGAGGCGGCGCGCGCCGATGTGCAACGCTGGCGCGCGCGTAGCGGTGCGATCCTCACCGGCAGCGGCACGGTGCTGGCGGACGATCCGCAACTGCTGGCACGGCTTCCCGATGACATCGCGGTCGTTGCGCCATTGCGTGTCGTGCTCGATACGCGCGGCCGGCTTTCCACGCGCACGCGGGTGTTCGATGCCTCGGCAAAGACACTGGCAGTGCACGCGGTGGACATGGTGCCCGACTATGGCGACGAAATTTCCGCGTTCTCGGTGCCGCGCGATGGACAGCATCTGGATCTGCACGCAGTGCTGGCGCAATTGGCGCAGCGGCATATCAACGAAGTGCAGGTCGAAGCCGGGCCGACGCTGTGCGGCGCCTTGCTCAAGGCCGGTCTGATGGACGAGCTGCTGCTGTACATCGCGCCGGTGCTGCTGGGCGATCGCGGCCGGCCGTTGTTCGCGGGCCTGGGCATCGACACCATGCAAGCGCGGCTGGGCCTGCGCGTGGTCGATCAGCGGCAGGTGGGCGCCGACATTCGTTTGCTGCTTCGGCCCGCATCATGATTCCGGCAATTCGATTGCGCCCGGATCTATTTCACTCGGATCCATTTCAACCGAATAGGCACGATTGCTTCGGGTCACAACTTCGTGGCGTGTATTCATGTTCTCCATCGACGTATCCGAACCCATGTTCACCGGATTGATCCAGGCCGTCGGCCGCATCGACAGTCGGCAAGCGCGTGGCGGCGATCTGCGCCTGCGCGTGGCGACCGGCGCGTTGCCGATGAGCGATGTGCAACTGGGTGAGAGCATCGCTGTGTCCGGCGTGTGTTTGACGGTGGTCGAATTCGATGCCGAAGGATTCGCCGCGGATGTTTCAACCGAGACGCTATCGCTGACCACGCTCGACCATCTCGATGTGGGCGCGGCGGTCAATCTGGAACGCTCGCTATTGCCGACTACGCGCATGGGCGGGCATTTGGTCGCCGGCCACGTGGATGGCTTGGGCCGCGTCGAGAAAATCTGGGACGACGGCCGCTCGCAACGCTGGCGTTTTTCCGCGCCGGAAAACCTGTTGCGCTACATCGCGGTCAAAGGCTCGGTCGCGGTCGATGGCGTCAGTCTCACCGTCAACGCCGCTGATGATCGCGGCTTCGAGGTCAATCTGGTGCCGCATACCGTGGCACATACCGCGTTTGCGCAGACCGGCATCGGCGCGACGGTGAATCTGGAAGTGGATCTGGTCGCGCGTTACGTCGAGCGGTTGTTGGTGGCACGTAGCGCATAAGCACGTTGGTTCGTCCTTCGACAGGCTCGGGACGAATCGATTTTCAATCATGGCGGCGGCCGGAAGGCCTTCGCGATGAGCCTGCCGAACTGTGAGCGGTCAAGCCATGAGTTTTGCCAGCATCCCCGACATCCTCGAAGACATCCGCGCCGGCCGCATGGTCGTGATCGTCGATGACGAAGACCGCGAAAACGAAGGCGACCTGATCATGGCCGCCGAACTGGTACGGCCGTCGGACATCAACTTCATGGTCACGCACGCACGCGGACTGGTCTGCCTCGCGCTCACCCGCGAGCGTTGCCGACAGTTGAATTTGCCGCTGATGGTTGCCGATAACCGTTCGCCGTTCCAAACCAACTTCACCGCCAGCATCGAGGCGGCCGAAGGCGTCACCACTGGCATCTCCGCCTACGACCGCGCGCATACCGTGCGTACCGCCGTGCGACCCGATGCCAAGGCCGAGGATCTCACCCAGCCAGGCCATATTTTTCCGTTGATGGTGCAGCCCGGCGGCGTGCTCACCCGTACCGGCCACACGGAGGCGGCCAGCGATCTGGCCTTGCTCGCAGGATTGGAACCGGCCGGCGTGCTGGTCGAGATACTCAACGCCGACGGCAGCATGGCGCGTCGTCCGCAGTTGGAAGCGTTCGCGAAAGAACACGGCCTGAAGATCGGTTCGATCGAAGACCTGATCCGTTATCGCCTGGAAACCGAGCACACCGTCGAGCGCCTCGATGAGCGCGACATCACGACTGCGCAAGGCGCGTTCCGCATGGTCACCTATCGCGACCGGCTCACGCGCGAGCTGCATTTCGCCCTGGTCTGCGGTAAGCCTGAACCTGAAGTCGCGACCTTGGTGCGCGTGCATGTGAAAAACCCGCTCTCGGATGTGCTGCATTGGCAGCGCGCCGATTTCGGCGTCAGCGCCGCGCAGGCAATGGCGGCGGTCACCGCCGAAGGCTGCGGCGTGGTCGTGGTGCTGTCGGAAAACCTGCGCCCCGAAGATTTGCTCGCGCGCATCACCGAACAGCCCGAACGCGAAGCCCCGAAGGCGGCCGAATGGCGGCGCAACGGCGCCGGCGCGCAGATCCTGGCCGATCTTGGCCTGAAGAAACTGCGCGTGCTCGGCGCGCCGCGCCGGCAAGTGGGCTTGGCCGGATACGGGCTGGAGGTCGTGGAATATGTCGCGCCGCCGGGCGCGCATTGATCGGCAGGTTCCGAGCCGCAGCGCCTGAACGGGCCGTCCGGCGGCAGCCTGTTAAACTGTGTGCCCATATCCGCTGACCCGACCATGCCCCGAATCGAAGGCGATCCGCGCCCGTTGCCCGGCGCCCGCTACGCCATCCTTGCCAGCCGCTGGAGTCCGCGCATCACCGAGGCGCTGATCGAAGGTGCGCAGCGCGCCTTGCTCGATCATGGCGTGCCGGCCGAAAGCGTCGATGTCGTGCGCGTGCCCGGCGCCTGGGAATTGCCCACGGTGGCGGCGGCGCTGGCCGGCGGCAAGCGTTATTCGGCGCTGATCGCGCTCGGTTGCGTGGTGCGCGGCGATACCCGGCACTACGAGCACGTCGCCGATGGTTGCGCGACTGGCCTGATGCGCGTCACGCTCGATCATGGCGTGCCGGTATCCAACGGCGTGCTCGCGGTCGAGATGTATGCCGACGCCGAAGCGCGCGCCGGCGGCAACCACGGAAACAAAGGCGAGGAGGCCGCATTGGCGGCATTGGAAATGGCGCATTTGCTGTATCAACTGAGCGAGTCGAAGGCATGAAACCCCACCGCACCGACGGCATCGATCCCGCCGCGCGTTCGCGCGCCCGCCGCCGCGCCCTGCAGGCCGTTTACGCCTGGCAGATGTCGCACTCGCCGATCGAGCGGGTCATCGAGCAGTTCCGCAACGAGCAGGACATGGAAGTGGCGGATCTGGAATATTTCGAGGCGCTGGTGCGCGGCGTGGAAAAATACGCCGACGAACTCGACGAAGTCCTCGGCAAATTCATCGATCGCGGCATGGCCCAGGTCGATCCGATCGAGCGTGCGGTGCTGCGCATCGCCGCGTTCGAGTTGCGTTTCCGGCTGGACGTGCCGTATCGCGTGGTGATCAACGAGGCGATCGAAACCACCAAGCGCTTCGGCGCCGATCACGGCCACACCTACGTCAACGGTGTGCTCGACCGCGCCGCCACGCAGTGGCGCGAACCGGAAATCCAGGGCGCGCGCCGCTGAGATGTCGGAATTCGACCTGATCGAGCGCATTCGCGCACGTTCTCAGGCGCGTTCGGATGTGATTCTGGGCATCGGTGACGATGCCGCGCTGGTGCAGGTTGCGCAAGGCCAGGAGCTGGCCATCAGCACCGACACGCTGATTGCCGGCGTGCATTTTCCCGATGACACCACGCCCTACGACATCGGCTGGAAGTCGCTCGCCGTCAATCTCAGCGATCTGGCGGCGATGGGCGCGACACCGGCCTGGACGAGTTTGGCCTTGACCTTGCCCGAGCCGGATACCGATTGGCTGGAGAGTTTTCTCGATGGCTTTTGCGAGTTGGCCGCGCAGCACAATGTCGCGTTGATCGGCGGCGACACCACGCGCGGGCCGCTGTCGATCACCGTTACCGTTCATGGGTTGGTTCCTGCAGGCAAGGCTTTGCGTCGCGACGGCGCCAAGGCCAACGACGACATCTGGGTGACCGGAACCCTGGGTGATGCGGCCGGTGCATTGGAGCAATGGCGCGGCAAAAAATTCGCTTCGGCCAAACTGCGCTACCGGCTCGATCACCCAACGCCGCGCATCGCCGCCGGGCTTGCGTTGCGCGATCTGGCGCATGCCGCCATCGACATCAGCGATGGCTTGGCGGCGGATTTGGGTCATGTCCTGCGCCGCAGCGGCGTCGGTGCGGAAATCGATCTGGGCCGTTTGCCGACCTCGCGCACGCTGGCCGAACATTTCCCCGACGAGAGGCAGCGCTGGGCGATGCAGCTGAGCGGCGGCGACGATTACGAGTTGTGCTTCACCGCGCCTTCGGCCCATGCTTTCGCTATCGAACAGGCGCTGGCGGCCTGTGATACACCAGCGACGGTGATCGGCAACATCACAGCCGATAAGCGATTGTTTTTGCGCACGCCCGAAGGCGAGGGCTTCGAGCTTGCCGATAGCGGCTACCGGCATTTCGTCGATCGGTAGCGATGATGGTATGTGTCGATCGATTGTTCTCGCGATGACGTGCGCTTCGGCATGAGGCACAGTGCGAACCTGGATTGTTCGATCTGTTTCATCGGGAACCTGAAATGAATTCACCGCCGCCTGCCCGCATCGTCCTGACTCATCCGGCCGGTTGGATCGCCAGCGGTTTCGGCGTGGGACTGATACCGCGCGCGGCCGGAACGTTCGGTTCGCTGGCGGCGCTGATTCCTTGGTGGCTGTGGCTGCGGCACTTGCCGCTGGCGTATTACCTCGGCGCGCTGCTGCTGGCCTTCGCCATCGGTGTCTGGGCCGCGCAGTGGGTGATCGGCAAGACAAAAATCGAAGACCCCGGCGTGGTGGTCTGGGATGAATTCATCGGCCAGTGGATCGCTTTGTTGATGGTGCCGGCCGGATGGGGTTGGGTGCTTGGCGGGTTCTTGCTGTTTCGCGCATTCGACATCGGCAAGCCCTGGCCGGTGAGCTGGGCCGACTCGCAACTGCATGGCGGTTTCGGCGCGATGTTCGACGATGTCCTGGCCGGCGTGTACGCCTTGGCCGTGTTGCAGGCCCTGGCGCATTGGGTGGTTTGATTCAGTCGCGCAGTGATTCGGCGACGCTTTTGCGCAAGGCCGGCAATACTTCCTCGGCGAACCACGGGTTGTGCTTGAACCAGCCGACATTGCGCGGGCTCGGATGCGGCAGCGGGAATTGCGCCGGACTGAACTCGCGCCAGGCGCGCACGGTGTCTGTCAATGTTTTCTTGCGCGCATCGCCCAGCAGGTAATGCTGCGCGTATTGGCCGATCGACAAGACCAGGCGGACGTTGGTCAGCATCGGCAGCAGTTTCGGATGCCAGGTCTTGGCGCATTCCGGACGCGGCGGCAGGTCGCCGGAATGGCTGCGGCCCGGATAGCAAAAACCGATCGGCACAATGGCGACCTTGCTCTCATCGTAGAACGTCTCGCGATCGAGCCCCAGCCATTCGCGCAAACGCATGCCGCTGGCATCGTTCCAGGGAATGCCGCTGCCATGCACCAGACTGCCCGGCGCCTGGCCGACGATCAGCAAACGCGACGATGGCGCGGCGCGCAGCACCGGGCGCGGGCCCAGCGGCAGATGCGCATCGCACAGACGGCAGGCGCGGATTTCCTTGAGCAGAGAATCGAATTGAGTCATGGATCAAGCAGTCTTGGTCGGATGAGAATGAAGTGCGTGTCAGCGCGCACGGCTGAAAATGAATCGGGTGCGCAGCGATTTTCTCACGGCGGCAGCACTTTGCCGGGATTGAGAATACCGTCGGGGTCGAAAACCTGTTTGATCGCACGCATGTACGCCAAGGTCGCGGCGCCGAGCGCGGCCGGCATGAAATCGCGCTTGGCCAGGCCGATCCCGTGTTCGCCGGACAATTGTCCGCCCAGCGCGAGCGTTGCCTCGAATACCTGCGACAGCGCCTCGTTGCTGCGCGCCGATTCGGCGGCATCGCTGGGGTCGTAGAGAATGTTCACGTGCAGATTGCCGTTGCCGGCATGGCCGAAGCAGACGATCTTCAGCGAGTGATTCGCGGCGATCTCGTTCACACGTTTGACCAGCGCGGGAATCATCGACACCGGCACCACCACGTCCTCGTTGATCTTGCCCGCCGCGATCGTGCGCAGCGAGGGCGATAGCGCTTTGCGCGCGGCCCAGAGCCGTTCGCGCGCATTTTCGTCTTCGGCCGCTTCCACGTCGAGACAGCCTTCGCCGCGTGCGGCCTGTTCTAGCGCCGCGATGGAAAACGGCAGTGTCGCGCTATCGCCATCGGCCTCGATCATCAACAGCGCACCGGCCTCGGGCAATTCGGCGCCGCCGACATCGCGTGCCAGACGCACGCATTCGCTGTCCATGAATTCGAGCATCGAGGGCGTCACCGGTTGCGCCATCACGCGCGCCACCGCCGCCGCAGCGCTATCCACATCGCGATACAGCGCACGCAACGCACGCCGTTGCGGCGCGATCGGCGTGAGTTTGAGCGTGGCCTCGACGATCAACGCCAACGTGCCTTCGGAACCGATCAACAGGCGCGACAGATCGTAACCGCTCGCGCTCTTGCTGGTGGCTGCGCCGAAGTGCAGCAGATCGCCCGAGCCGGTGATCGCGGTCAGCGCCAATACGTTGTCGCGGGCTGTGCCGTATTTCACCGCGCGCGGGCCGCCGGCATTGCAGGCCAGATTGCCGCCGATGCTGCAATAAGGCGCGCTGGTCGGGTCGGGCGGCCAGAACAAGCCGTGCTCGCGCAGGGCTTGTTGCAGATCGCCATTGAGCACGCCCGGTTCGACCACCGCCACGCGGTCGCCAGGGCGAATGGCGAGAATGCGGTTCATGCGCTCGAAACTCAGCACCAGTCCACCTGCCACCGGCACGCTGGCACCGGTGGTGTTGGTGCCTCGGCCGCGCGCGGTGATGGCGATGGCGTGCGTGCGGCAAAGCTGCACGATGCGTTGCACTTGCTCGCGGGTGGTCGGCAGTGCGACCGCGTCGGGCAGCGATTGCCGGCGCGAATTGTCGTAGCTGTAGGCCAGCCGTTCGGCGGCATCGAGCAGCAATGCGCCGGGGCCGAGCAAGTGGCCCAGTTCGGCAAGCAAATCGGCGGTCAGCGCAGTGCTCATGAGAAATTCTTGTCCGGCATCGATGCGTGGATTCTTGCATGCACTCGTGTTGAGTGTTGTCTCGCGATCAAGCGCCCGCGTCATCGAGCGTGAACGCCGCGCGCATCCAGTCGCAATGCAGTGTTTGCGCTTGTGCGCTTACCGCGACCACATCGAACCGGCACGCGGCCTTGCGCCATTGCGGATGCGCCGACAGCCACGCCTGCGCGGCCAGTGCGATCTTGCGACGTTTGCCGGCGTCGATGGAAACGGCGGCGCCGCCAAATTGCATGCTCCGGCGAAACCGCACCTCGACGAAAACAATCGTCGCGTCATCCCGGAAAATCAAATCGATCTCGCCGAATGGATAACGCGCGTTGCGTGCCAGCAGTTGCAAACCGCTGCGTTGCAACAGCACGCAGGCCGCGTCCTCGGCCTGTGTGCCGAGTAGTTTTCGATCAGCGAGCGCTCGCGTCATCGGGCATCAGCATGCCATCAGGTACCAGCGCGCCATCGGCCGCGGTACGGATGCGGCCGCCGCTGAACACCGCCCAGGCGGGTTCCCGTTGCACCAGACCGAAATTGTCTAGTTGCAACACACCGGTGGCGCCGTTGATCGTGAACGCCGGATTGCTGTTCATCTGGTCGAGATAGGCCGCGAGTTTCCAGGCGTCATAGCCGAAACCGAACAGGCGCAGCGCCTGACCATGCACGCTCGGCAAGGATTTTTCGAGCGCATCGGCATCGGGCAAGTCCGGGCGCTGGTCGAGCAACCAGGGCAGTTCGGGAAATTCGATGCCATCAAGTTCGCCATCGAGCCGGGGATTGCCGCTGCCGGTCAGGATCAGCGAGCTGGACAGGCGTGGCAGTGTCGCCAGCGTCGAGGCATTGAGTTGCGCGGCGACCAACCGTGCTTGCGGCGCTTTGAGCGTCATGAAAATCGCCGCGACCTGCACCTTGGCGCGAGTGAGTTCGACGGCGATTTTCTTGTTGAGGTCGCCGACCTCGTCGCTGACCGGAACTTCGCCGATGACCTCGCCGCCGCGCACGCGCAGTTGTTCGCGAAAGGCCGCGAGCGTGCGTTTGGCATTGTCGTCGGAATGGCTGAACACCAGGATTTTCATTTGTTTGCGGTCGGCCAGGCGATCGGCCGCGGCCAGGCCTTCATCGTCGGGCAGCAGCGCGAAGCTGACGCTGCCGGGCGGCGGCGGATTCTGTCCGCGATTGAGCGCGATGATCGGTACACCGAGATCGCCGCGATTGAACACCGCGTTGACCGCATCGCGCGTCAACGGGCCAATGATCATCTGCGCGCCATCGGCTACCGCTTGCGTGACGGCCTTTTGCGCACCGGCCGCGGTGCCGGCGCTGTCGTAGAACTTGATGACCGGGCGGCGGCGTTGCTCGGCGTAGTAGGCGGCAAGCAGGCCATCGCGTACGCCTGCCGATGCGGCGGCGACCGGGCCGGTCATCGGCAGCACGACGGCGAGCTTGTTCGGTGGCCGATAGCCGTCCCGATCGGCGGGCGGGAAATTTTGCGTGAGCGTGGAGGCATTGGAAGCGAGCGGATGCGGCAGCGGCAGGTTGCGTTTGGCCAGCTCGCGCGCGGCATAGGGATACAAAGGATCGCCGGTCGCCAACGCGGCGGTTTTCGAGGCGAGATTGTTGCTCGGAACTCCGCCGAGCAGGCGCGCGATGTTGCGCGCGGTGGCGGTGAGCTCACGTGGCGTCTGATCGCCGATCAGCCAGGCGTATTCGGCGGCGACTTCGAAGAACTGGCTATTGGCCTCGAAGGCCCGTGCCCGCAGGTTGTGCCAGCGCGTGCGCAATGCCGGAGGAATGTTGTCACGATTCTGGTTCAACAGCGCCAGCGCTTCGCGGCCTTTGCGATCGAGCAACAGGAATTGCGCGCTGAGCAGATCGTGCAGCAGCACGTCCTCGCCCGCGAGCTTGCGCCGGTTGGCTTGCGCCAATGCGCCGCGCGCCGCGCCTGCGTCGCCGGCGCGTTGCCAGGATTCTGCGGCCCGGACCAAGGCGCGATCGCGCGCCGGACTGCTCGCTGTCGCGGCGAATTCCAGATACGCCTGCGCCGCTTGCCGGTACTTGCCGGCCGAAAGCAGCGCATTGGCGGCTTGCTCCTGCGGCGACTCGGCCGGTGCGACCTTCACGCTGGCGCAGCCGGGCATCAGGATCGGAATCGATATCACCAGCGCGAGAACCATCAGTTGCGGCCAGCGGCGAACCGGCAACATCGAAAACGCGGATTGCAACCGCTGGACGATCGGCATGAGGGAATTCCGTGATATGGCCGTCGCGCGGCGGGAGAAAAGTCGCATCGTCATTTTCGCAAGGCAGGTTCAAGGGACCGCCCGGCCATGACACAGACGTACCGTGGCGGCGAAAGCGGATCGTTCGCTTGATTGGATGACCGATGCCGGATTCGTGCGAGCGTTCGGTGCATCGATCGGGTCAACGGCGTCGTCATCGTGCTTGGCTCGAACCGCGGGGGTGACGGGTTGATCGGTGTCTGCCTATGATGATACCCGTTCGATTAACAGAAGACAGGCATGGCCACGATCGACCCGGGCACGCTTTACGTGGTGGCTACGCCCATCGGCAACCTCGCCGATATGACCCCGCGCGCCAATCAGGTGCTGGCCGCGGTGGACGCCATCTGCGCCGAGGACACGCGGCATACGCGGCAACTGCTCTCGGCCTTCGGCATGGAAAAGCCGTTGATCGCCCTGCACGAACACAACGAAGGCGAGATGGCCGCGCGTCTGGTCGAGCGTTTGCGCGCGGGACAGACGCTGGCGCTGGTTTGCGATGCCGGCACGCCGCTGGTTTCCGATCCCGGTTATCGCCTGGTGCGCGAAGTGCGCGCCGCCGGGTTGAAGGTCAGCCCGATTCCCGGCGCCTGCGCGGCGATTGCCGCATTGTCGGTGGCCGGCATTGCCAGCGACCGTTTCTGCTTTGAAGGATTCCTGCCGGCCAAGGCCGCGGCCCGGCGCGAGCGATTGCATGCTTTGGTTCGGGAAACGCGGACGCTGGTGTTTTACGAAAGCGCGCATCGCATCGGCGAATCGTTAGCCGATCTGGTCACCATCTTCGGCGCCGAACGCGAAGCGGTGCTGGCACGCGAGTTGACCAAGCTGTTCGAGACCGTGCTCGGCGACACCTTGGCGGCAATCGCCCAGCGCGTGCAGAACGATGAGAATCAGCGCAAGGGCGAATTCGTGTTGATTGTCGGCGGTTGCGCGGACGACACGGCGGCCATCCTCGCTGAAGGGCAGCGACTGTATCTGAAGCTGTCCGAATACCTCAAGCCGTCACAGGCCGCGAAGCTCGCGGCCGAGTTGAGCGGCGCGCCAAGAAAAGCCTTGTATGGCGGCGGGGAGTGAATGGGGGAGGCGGTGCAGTCGGCAAGGTGGGTAGTATTTCGATGAAGTGTTTGGATTGGGGGAATGGCTGCTAACGACAGAATCTCTTTCGTTCGACTTACTTGAAGCCAGCGATGGATTGGTGGGCGCGAACGCTGCCCTAACTTACGGCCCGCTGAGCCTGTCCGCCCCATGTCGGCAATCTCCTGATTGATCTTTCCTTCTAGAGACGATAAGAAGGCTAACTGCATGGCATTCGTGGGAGGCGAAATGTCAAAAAGCCCAGTTGACACTGAGTCCGCAACAATCGCGGGCTATTGGTTAGGATTAGTTAGCTTCGTGATCGGTCTTGTGGGCATTGCTTTGACGATCTATGCCATGTTCGCGAAAGATATTAACGCACTGTTGATAGCGGGCTCTGGTTGGTTAGCGGCCTTGATGGTTGGCTTTGGTGGGTGGATCACGACAGTCAAGCTTCTTCGTCATACCAAATCCTGTGAACAAGACTTGCTGCAAGCAAAACTTGAGACGGAAAAACTGCGAAGTGAGTTTGACCGTCTGTTGATCATTAGTGATTACTTGGTTAGCAAAACTGTGCGCCGCGCGACAAGGCGTGCCGTGCCTGTACAGACCGAATACAATCAGGCGGAGAACGAGAATGCCGATCAAATTTGATAAAAAATCTTATTTCCCCGCTCTACGGACACGCCCCGCAGAGATGGAGGGCTATGCTCAGCTTCGAGATGGGGTGAAAGACGGCATCATCCCCATAATTACTCTTGGCGCTTGGCCGCGCGTTGAGGGAATTGAGCAATCGCTTGAACAGGCAAAGAATGCTGTGGGCGCGCGTCCATTAATACTTGACCTAACGCAGGAGAGCGTCTATCAGCAACCCGCTATTCTGGACTTGATTAATCCAGCCGATGATTTTTCTGCCTGGAGAAAATTCATTCTCGCCATGGATAATGTAGTGCCTGTTGTGCAGACGCCATCGACTGTAAAGCTGTCGCAAATAATAAAACAGGCCCGCGCGCTTGAGGAAATGGGAACGAACCGCGTGGCATTTCGAATTACGGATTTTGCAGCGGATATTTCTCGTGTTGTTGCTGCACTCTCATCCTTGGATAAGCCGAGCGAAGCACTTGTAATTGTCGATGCCGGTTATATTCGAGATTCCATGTCTGCGAGCCTCTCGGCGTGCGTGAGCGCGATTAATGATATCCGAGAGGAAATTCCTGAGGCTATTGTTTCTGTGATTTCCACCAGTTTTCCAGCAACTGTTACCAGCCACTTAGCTCAGGAAAGTGCCGGAACACGGGGGACGCTTGCAATTTTGGAGCGGGAGTTGCATTACGCTATCGGCGCGGATGCCGCTATTTACGGTGATCATGGATCGATTCATTCAAAAGTCTACCTGACAACTGGTGGACGGTTCATGCCGCGCATTGACTATCCGTTGAGTGACGCTTGGGAGTTTGAACGTCGCCCAGGCAAGGACTCCTTGGGCTACATCGATGCAGCCAAAGCATTGTTGGACCGCTTTCCAAGTATTGCGGAAGAAGATACGTGGGGGGCAGAGAAGATAAGAAACGCTGCCTCAGGCGACATCGATAAGATGCGGACCCCTGCTCGATGGATTGCGGCGAGGGTCAATATGCATATTTCACGGCAATATGACCTTGCTGGCGAGCTCAGTGTTCTTGACGAAGCTGATCTAGACGACGATTTCGAGTGATAGATGGCTTACGTCTAACTCTTATGGCTTTTGGCATGTCGTCTGGCAATGGGCCATGCCTAAGTTCGAATGCAACCAACCGCGCGTTCCTTTCGCTGTGATGTGCGCCCGATGGTCTAGTCAAACGAACATCGCTTGATTGGATTACACCAATTACTCCCTGAGCCAAAAGGCCAGCGCGCTCGGAGCGTGTCAGTAGAGGGGCTTGCTGTTCTCGTTTGTACCGTTGTTTAAGTCTGTCGAGGACAAACTTGCGCAGCCTATTTAATGGCAATCTATTAACAATGGTTTCAAGTTCGTCGCGACTGATGTCAGGAGCTGTGTCAATTCCTGCTGATTTCACTAGCGAACGCAACTCACTCTTTTGCAAGTACGAAGCCAGAATGTGATGACTCTTGATTTCACGCATGTGACCTCTACGGGCTATGCGGAGGTCAATGCCATCGCGGCCGCGAGAGGCTTCCCAAATCTCGACGTACGGAGGAAGTCGATTTAACGCGCGCGTTAAAAAGCGAGAGGTTGTGACTAGAACAACCTTATCGAAGCGGGTTGCAAAGAGAGCGATTTGGCCATCAAGGCGGCGTAGCGAATCCAGATCACTTTTTATTTCAAAGGCCTGAAGCTTCCCATTAGCAACGGCCAAGTCCGCTCGTCTACTCCAATTTGCTACCGGCAGTTCATTAATAATTACACCGCACTTTAGGGTGTTCTTACGGAAAAGGTGATCAACTACTGCTTGCTTGATTTCCCTTTCCGACAAAGGAGCCATGGTGGCATGGGTGACGTTCATAGGTCATATTATAGGCTGCAGTCGGCCAACATTCTCTGTACCAGACTATTGCTAAAATGGCAATGATCGACTGTCTTCAGCGCACGCCAAACAGCTTTTCTGTAGTTACAAATTGCAATAGCTTGCGATGTCAGTATCGGTAAATCAGTAGTGGCCTTGTTCCAATGTCGCCACTGTGACGGGTTGCTTGACAATCGTTACAGTGGCCAACTTTTCCTGTCTTGCCAAAGAGGCTTTGTCAGCCGATCGACTGATCCTTGCTTACGTGAGTCCAGGCTCATAACTGTTGTCGTACCGACGATGATGGAACTTCTCTCAAATACCTGCTTGAGCTGTAAGTGGATCGGCATCTGATAAAAAACGCCAAAACTGGGTCAAGTTGGTTGATATCGGCAATCGATTCCGCTAGCACGGGCGACCATCATCAGACTCCAAATGACACATCCGATAAATACTCGTCTGCGCGGTGTTGGGTGGAATCAGCACGGATTCGGAAAATGCGAGCCCGAGTTTTTCCAGCAGCTTGATCGACGCCGCATTGCCCGGCGACACCAGTGCGATGATCTTGCCCAGCGCCAGCGAATTTCTGGCGTGATCGAGCACCGCTGCGGTCGATTCGCGCGCGAACCCTTGCGACCAGAATTCGGGCAGGAAGGCGTAGCCGATATCGACCTCCTGGAATTGCTCGCGCTTGAGCAGGCTGCAAATCCCGGCGGCCTCGCGCGAGGATTTGAGTTGCACCAGATACAGGCCGTGCCCGCGCATCTGGAAACTTTTTATCGAGCCTTCGTGGATATAACGCGTGGCTTGTTCGAGCGTTCTTACACCACGGTCGCCGATGTTTTCGATGAACGAGGGCTCGTTGAGCAGACGCAACATGAATGGCGCGTCCTCGGGTGCAAGCGGCCGCAACAGCAATCGATCGGTTTCAAGAACGCTCATGTCGATGGGCTCGGATGATTGCCACGGGATTGGATGCCCCAGATCGATATGGAACTTCTCAACGTGAAGCCCATTCGTTCGTACAGCGATCGCGCGCGAAGATTGTCGTGCTCGGTATGCAGGAATGGAATATCGCCGCGATCGTGGATCTGATTGACCAGGGCCACGACCAGTTGCCGGGCCAAACCGCGACCCTGGAAATCAGGATGCGTGCAGACCGCGCTGATTTCCTGATAACCCTCCAGGTGCATCCGTTCGCCAGCCATGGCGGCCAGCATGCCATCGCAATAAATGCCCAGGTAGTTGCCCAACTCCGGCGTCCTGGCGCGGAAGTAGCCGGGATAGACCAGCGCGATCAATGCCAGCATGTCGTCGCGGTGCGCGGTCGAAAGCGTGGTGATTTCAGGGCCGGACATCGTATCCAGCCGCGAATCGCAAACCATCTGCACGATCGAGGCTTGATGCTTGATCTTCAAGCCCGGCGGCAGGGGCGGCGCGAGGCCGACGAGGAAAGCGGTTTCGTCCTCCTCGACCAATGGCACCAGTTGCTGGCCGGCGTGCTCATCGGCGACACCGACAGCGATGAAGGGAGCCAATGCCCGGAGATAGCGGGCCGCGTTGCCATTGCGGATCGCGAAGCCAGCATGGACGCTGGTGAGCGAGTGCCATACGGGATTGTCGAGAGGATGAGGTGACATCGAGTAGCTCGGCGTTGATCTTTACTCCGATAGAGTAGCGCCGAAAGCGAAGCTGTCCAGCGTATCGGCTGGGCATGGCATGCGAACTACAACAGACGCATGCCTATCAGAAGCCCGGCGACAAACCGGCCCATCGACACGACGATCACCACGGTCACCGCCCAGAAGAAAACGATGATCGCCCGATCCGATCTATCGTTCGATGAGCGGAATTCGTCGAGATCGCTGCGCCATCGGCCGAACATCTCGCGGCACCAGAGGATGCCCAGCACCATCAAAACGGCATGGAAGACAACACTGAAATCCAGCAGCATGTTTTCTCAGGCCGGGATTCGCACGGGGCGGCGCGCACATCATAGCTTCACCGGCGCGCCGCCAAAGCCAACCTGTTTGGACTACTTGCCAAAGCCTTTGAGCATCGCCAGGCCCTGCTCGAGTATGTTGTTGTCGGGCACTTCACCGTTGGGCGTGAGCTTGTCGATCACCTGCGGCATAAGGCTCGCCAGATGATTGGCGGCATCGGATTCGGAAAGACCGAGCTTTTGCGCGATGGCTTGTACTTTTCCGCTGCCCAATACGGTGCGGATCTGATCGCCGGAGATCGGCAGGTTCTGTCCCGTGCCGATCCACGAGGTGACCGAATCGCCAAGCCCTTTCGTTTTGAAGTTGTCGATCAGGCCCTGGATGCCGCCGGTTTCCGGATTGTTGATCAGCCCGGCGACCGTTTCCATCATGCCGGCATTGCCGTTGTTGCCGAATTTGGACAGCGCGTCGGAAATCTGCCCTTTGAACGAATCGAAAATCGCCATTTCATTCTCCTTGGGATCGATGCTGCGACCTTGCGACCCCCTGACTCGACAGCGTCGCTGATTGTCGAGATCGAGTGTTCCGGAAATCCGAATCTGGCAGCACATCGAAAGACAGGCTGCGCAAGCTATCGGGCCATACCTATTTGATGGACAGGATTTCGTTCTTCGCGGTCGAGTACGTCACTTGCATGGTGGCGTTGGCGGCAACGTAAGTGAGGACGTACTCATCGCCTTGCCTGGAGATCGTCTTGCAGTTGCTTGCTCTGAGCGGAACCGGGAAAGAATGGGTGCTGCTCTCGATGGCGTTCAGCATGCTGTCGATCGTTGCCGGTTCTGATCGGAGAGTGAAGGGCAGGGACAGGATCGACAGCAGCAGAGCGACCGCGCCGAGATTGCAGCCGATCAGCGCGAATGCCTGCGAGGTTCCGGTCTTGAGCGCCTTGATCGCATGGCCGAAACCATACAGCGAAAGAATGATCGCCAAGGTCAGCAATGCCGGCGCGATGGCTGTCCAGGGTGTAATGACAGCGCCTTGGAGAACGAGATACGAGGCGATGGCGGCAAGCACCGTCGCGCTCAAGGACAGCACGGTCTTGGAAAATTCGGTGACCGCTTTCCATGCTTCGGTGTGGCTCGTGTCCATGTTCGCGTTCATGGCCTAAACGTCCTTGGGAATGAAGCACCACCGGTCGAGCGCGCGCGACAGGCCATGCCATAGTTCCCAGGAGCTGATGATCTGTTCGCGCCGCATCGGCGAGGCCACACCCATGGTCAGTTCGTTGAGCACGTTGGGCAGCAGGGCGATGCCGTAGCGCTGGGCATCCTCGCGATCGAAATCGCTCCACTGCGGCGAGGGATCCTCCGCGACGTTCCTGATCAACAACGCGAGCGCCTCGACCGCGCCGTCGGTGAATACATAGCGCCGTCCCAGCCGCTCGCGAAAGTGCGACCATCGTTCGATCTGCTCCCGGATTCCCGCGCGAATGTCCTGCTCTTTCATAAACGTCTCCCTGATGCGAAAGGCCAACGTTGGAATCGAGTCGTCGTTCAGAACGGCGGCTGTCATGAAATCGAAAGGCAAAGCGATGAAACCGAACGGGATTGCCAGCCCACTATTGGCAACGCCATGCCCGGCGCAAATCGGCCAACAACGGGCCGCCTCGCTCAAGACTGAATGGCTGGCCTTTACCGGGAGGCTTGGCGAAAAATATCCGGGCGGTATGCCCGGCGCCTGCCGCTTGTTTCCGGCTTACAGGGTGCGCGTCTGTCCGCCGTCGATATCGACGATGGCGCCTTGGCAATAACCTGCGGCGGGCGAGGCGAGAAACGCAACCGCCCGCGCGATCTCTTCCGGGCCGCCGAATCGCGCCACGCCCAATGCCTGGGCCATCTTCCCGGCGGCCGCGTCGCGCGTGAGTTTTTCTTCGTTGGCCACGGCATCGATGCGAACCTGCAGACGTTCGGTCGCGATGGAACCGGGATTGATGGCGTTGACGCGGATGCCTTCCTTGATGCCGCGATGCGCCAGTGCTTTGGTGAGGTTCAACAGCGCCGAATTGACCGACCCGCCGATGGTGAACTCGGCGCTGCCGGTGCGACCGCCGACTCCAACGATGTTGACGATGGAGCCTTGTCTGGCTTTCAGGTAAGGCCAGGCGGCGCGGCATAGCCGCATCGCGCCGAAGAATTTGAGCGCGAAGCCATCGCTCCAATCCGAATCGCCGAGTTCGAGAAAATCGCCGCGCTTGGTCGCGCCGGCGTTGTTGACCAGTACATCGATGTTGCCGAATTTGGCGATTGCGGCGTCGATGACGGCTTGGGCAGCTCCGGTTTCCCGAAGATCGGCCGCATGCACCAGGCACTCGGTATTGGCCGTTGCGGCGGTGTCTTCCAACAACGCTTGCGAGCGTGCCACCAACACCAGCCGCATGCCTTCCTTGGCCAAGGCCAGGGCGATCGAACGTCCAATGCCGCGACTGGCGCCAGTGACGATGGCGACCTTCCCCGTCAATTGCAAATCCATTTGTCGTCCTCCGAAAGTCCGAAAGCGCGCAGTTTATCAAGTGTGCTTGGCTGCGCGTATTTTTTCGATGCACTGCGCGATCAGAAAAATATTTCGTTGCAAGCAACGTCTGATAGAGCGACGACAATCACAGCTTTAAAGCCAGCGAAAATATAGCGTGGCCGGATCGTATCGATAACGGCGTTTTGTGTTTTCAGGCGGCGAAGCCGGCGATCGACGCAGCGTTCCATTCGGCTCGATTCGATCGGCAACGAACGCAATACGGGGAAATCAACGCGGGCGCACGGCATGTTTGCGATGCCGTGTGCGGCGCGTGTTTGCGGGGAGGATTCGCGGAGAAGGCGCGTGGTAGCCATCGCGCATTTGGCGGCATTGAACCATTCGATAAAACAAAGACCAAGGAGAGCGGTTATGTGGCAATTGAAGAATATAGATAATCCAATGGGAGCTTCCTTGTGGTTCAGCGACGGGATGCCCGTGGACATGCCGCGCGGCGGCAATGGTGTGTCCAGCCGGTTGATCGTCGATGGACAAGGATTTGTCGATATCACCGATGCGCAGATCGCTACTCCCAATGATCCGGCCACTGGCTGTGTCGATTTCAACGGCTTGAACTTCAACTACTCACTCGATGGCGTCGCCTATTTCAACTTGCGCTTGCCTGGCGACGGCAGCTTTTCGGCCACTGCGTTGGATACCGGTTACACGGCATCGGGCCAGCAGAAGCCGCTGCCGGTGGTTTCAGTCGATGACGCCGCATTCCTCGACAAAATGATGGTGGAAAAATACGTCCCGTACCAAAACATCCCCGATGCACCGGGCAAGACGACCGAGCAGATCAAGCAGCTCGGCCTGCAGTATTTTCCGTTCACGCCATACAGCTTCGAGCTGGCGATGTCGGTCTACGACTGGACCAGCGCCTCGTTCACGCGGATGGTGCTGATGAAGATTTTCCAGTACACCGCCAGCGGCCAGGTTCCGCTGCCGCTGGATCAAGACAGTATCGCCTCGGCGATCTGGGAATCGGATTGGATGACCTATAACCCGGGCAATGCCGACTACATGAATTCCTTCATGATGGTACCCGCGGATTCGTTGCAAAACGTACAAGCGCAATTGGCGGAAGTCGCGCCGCAGCTACAACAATTCAGCGATGTCGAGAACCGCTTGCTGGCCGCCGCATTCCAGGCCATGCCACGCACCAGCCTCATCGCCATGCCGCAATTATTCAGCGGCCAGGTCGATATCCAGCAATTGGGTACCGAGCATTTCGGCATCGAATTCCTGCAATGCCCCTTGAATGCAGGGCCGGTCACCGAGCCGTTGCAGATGCCGCTGGAGGAAGCGCTTGCCACATTCGTTAGCGTCGGCAGCATCATCACCACGAAGATGGTCTGGAGTTTCGGCGATTCGATGGACGAGGCCATGCAATATCAAAACGGTATTGTGCTTGTCGCCAACCCGCCCGAGGGCTCCTGGGTTTGGAACACAGTCAGTTACATCACGACGTTGTCGGACGATCCGGCGAAAATCGAATACACCTTCGCGCCCGGCACTTCGTTCCTGGTGCAATCCATCGAGCAGACGCAGGTCGATGGCAATCCGGTGTGCATCATCAATTTGCAGGCGCGCTAAACGCCATGCTGCCGCTCAGGCCGGGGTACGATTTCTCTCCTTTCCTATTTCCATCAGCAGTTGGCTTCGGTCGAAATACACTTCGTTGCGCCGGATCTTTCCCGCGTCATCCAATTGAACAAGGCACACGCCGACGACTTCCAGTGTCATCGAGCCGATCGGAATGCGCGCGCGCCATTTGTTCAAGAACCCGTCCTGCATCGGGATGCCTTCGATCTGCGACCAGACCCAATCGGGATTGCGCGCCAGCAGCTTGCGGAAATACGCCAGCAACGGCTCCTTTCCATGCACGCCTTGCGGAATGCCTGGATCGAGATAAAACGCATCGTCCGAATAAAAACTGGCGAGCAGTTCGGGATCGTTGCCGCTCCAGGCCGGGAGCCAGGATTCGGCGAAGCGGCGGGCTTCGATGGCGCTGAGGGATTTCATGGATATGTAAGTCGCGCTCACTAGGGGCCAGATACGCTAAGTTCGCGAAGCTGACTTGGGGGGACAGTTTTTCGCCGCGCCGGGTTTCCAGCACGGTCCAGTGGAAGCTCAAGCATCGCTAGTGTCTTGAAGACTCGAAAAAATCCTTGATGGCATCGAACTGCTCATCGATCCGCTCGATCTTTTCGAGGATCAGCTTCTGCCGCTCATCGAATAGCTTGAGCTTTTCGTTGATCTCGTCCAACTGTTTTTTCCCTGTGCGTTCAGGGGCAGAGCTCTTGTCATTCCCGGTTGATTTCGTGTTCATGGCGCCTCCGTTGCGGTGAACGAAAATGCTGGATTTTTGCCGGTCGAAATTTGAAACAGCCTTTTGTGCTTGTTGTGCTTGATGCCTTCGTGATCCAGATGCCCAGACCCGGCGTGCGAAACCCGCACGCGAAGGTCGAAGTCAGCCAAGCCCATCCAGCGGACACTGCGTCGATCCCGGAATCTTTCCCTGCACCGGCGGCTCGGGAAAGTATTGGGTCGTTACCTGGACATCTTCGGCCAAGGCGCGTCCGCCGATCATCTCGACCAGCTTGAGCGCTTCATCCAGGCCCGAGGATATGCCCGCCCCGGTGACTCGTACGCCGCGTTGCGGCGCTTGTCCCAGCTCGGGGTCGATGACAAACCTCGGGTAGTCGGGATTGCCGCCGACGACTTCGATTTTCGGGAATTGCCTCAGGCAAGCGAGGAAGGCCCAATGTGTCGTCGCGCGGTAACCGTCGAGCAAACCGGCGCTGGCCAGCAGCAAGGCTCCCTCGCACACGGACGTGACATAGGTGGCATGCTCGCTCCAGGTGCGTAGCTGGCGCAGGAAGATGGCATCGCCCATGCGTTCCTTCAGCGCGGCCGGATCGGCGCCTGGAACCCAAAGCACATCCAGACGGGCGACTTGGTCGAAGGTCTTGTGCGGAACCAGTTGCAGCCCATCACGGGTGATGATGATTCCGTTGGATTCGGCGATGAGATAGACGCGCACATCCCGCGTGCCTTTCAGCTTTTGCGCCATCCAGTTGAATACTTCATAGGGCGCGGTGACATCGAGCAGATCGACGCCCTGGTAAACGGGAATGCCGATGATGAAGGCTGATTCGCTTTTTTCCATACATCCTCCGTGATTGAAAAAATAAAGCGTAATCGGGCTTTTTCTTTCAGGGTTTTTTCTTTCAGGATTTCCGGCGGCGGCCGACTATCATCGAACGGCTCGCCGATGCCACGCCGGCAGGCAAGCCGCTCGCCGATGAAACCAGAATGTCTCGATCATCGGCGCGCACAATCCGACAAGCTTGTCGAGGCGTGCTGTGGCGATATTGGCTCAGCCGATAAACGGCTCGATCGCTCCCGGTCGCCGCAACATCTTGTTGACCTCGTCCAGATGCAGTTCTTCGAGCGTGATCATTTCGCGAGCGTATTCTTCCAGCAGCACCGACCTGCCCGTGGCGATCTTGAGCAAGTCGTAGTAAACGGCCAGCACGACTTTTTCGTGCTCAAGCGACTCGCGCAGGATGTCACCAATGTCGTGATTGGCCGTTTCCAGCAGCGTGCCGATTTTCAGCGACGGATGGCCGCCGAGCAGCGTCACCAATTCTCCGGCTTTGTGCGCATGCGCCAATCCTTCCTCGGCGTTGCTCTTGAGCCAGGAGACGATCGGAATGCGGTTGTAGCCGTAAACCATCAACGAGTAATGCGTATAACGCACCACACCGGCCAACTCCAGTTCCAGGATATGGTTCAAGGTGGCAATCGCGCTGTTTTTGTCGAGCGTATCCATGGCAAGCTCCCAGGCAGGTACTCGCCGGCCAGTCTATGCGCGAAAAACGGCTGTGGCGAATGTCCGGGTTGGTTGCTGGCCTTGCCACGGAAAAACCGGGCAAGACGCCCATCGATAAGCAAGAAACGGTCCCGGCAGGAGCCGGCCGGTTTATTTTTCGACGCGGCTTTTGCTCACCGTGGCGACACCGGATTTGACCGAGAACACGAAGCCAAACGCCTGCGTGATCGGAATCTGCGTGACGGTCACATCCTTGCCACTGCATTTTTTCTCCTCCGGCGTTCCCGGCGGATAACGGCAGAGGGTGGATGAGAAAAACTCCCAGGTCGAAACGGCATCGACGACCGCATTGACGAAGCGCTCATCGACATCGCCAGCAGCGACCGGGCACGCGGGGGTTTGGTAAACGGGCGTCACCTTGGAAACGGTGCCGTCGGCTTCGATGACGATTTGGACGCAGACCGGCTGGTCCGCCAGATTCATCGGCAACAACGCCTCGGGATATTGCGGCATCGCGATCGGCGGAATCTGATCGCCGAGGACGAAGATTTCATTGGCCGCAAGCTCCAACGGCTTCGCGTCAGGCGCAGTGATGACGTTGTAGCCGACCTGGCTCGATGGCGGCGAGGTCTCGACTGCCTCATGCGCACAAGACGCCAACTGCATCATGAGAAAAAACGCGCAGGCAATTCGCGTAAAAACAGTGAGCGGATCGAATGAATTCATCGGCTACCTTCCCTGGTATCAGTGCTGTGCAAGTGGCGGATCGGATTACGGGTGAAACTCATCGATGGTTGGAACGATGCGGTGAGCCGTAGTTTGTTTGCGCAATTCGCAATTGACAAGGGCGGGGCTGTTTTTCGATCAGCCGACGCCGGAATGCACTGAAGCGGGCAGGGGCAAGTTGCCATCGACGGCAAATTTCAGGGAGAGGCTGGAAAAATACGGCAATGCCGCCCAATCCTTCTGAAGTGCGAGCGCCGGGGCATACCAATGGTTTTCAATCGCGTACAAGGAAAAATCAAGGTCTGGACAGCCGCGTGCCGCACACGCAGTTCGCACGCCATCGATGAAGTCCTCGGAGACAAACTGCCCGCTCCAAAGTTGCGTTTGCAGGGCTTCGACGATTGCTTCGACCTGCACGGTTTCGATGCCAACGCTCGGGTTGCTGGGCTCGTGCGCTTGCTGCATCGCGAACGTGGGCTCGGCACCACGCGCGACCAGACTCAGGAAACCGTGCCGGAACGGAAGGCGCGATTCGACAACGAAATGGACGAGATCGTGAGGCAGGATGCCTTGCCGGGGCATCGATATTTCCGCTTTGCTGTCGTCAGCACGGACGAATGTCAGCCGGTCGTATTTATCGGCTTTGCCTAGTTTTTGCGCGATGAGTTGCATGGGCCTGATGTCGTTCCTTGACCCGCCGCGGCAGCAATCAATCCACCGCCACCGCATGAGCGTGTTCGCGGGTCGCGGCGAAGGTGAGGTCGGGCCAGCGTTCTTCGGTGAGCTGCAGGTTGACGCGTGTCGGAGCGAGGTAAACCAATTGCCCGGCGGCGTCGATGGACAGGTTGAGCGCGGCTTTCTCGCGGAACTCTTCCATTTTCTTTGCGGTGCCACCGCGCACCCAGCGAGCGGTGCTCACGCCCACGGGCTCGAACAGCGCATCGACGCCGTATTCGTCCTTCAGGCGATAGGCCACCACATCGAATTGCAAGGTGCCGACCGCGCCGAGGATCAGATCGTTACTCATCATCGGGCGGAAGAATTGTGTCGCGCCTTCCTCGGAAAGTTGCGCCAGGCCTTTTTGCAATTGCTTGAGTTTGAGCGGATCGCGCAGGCGGGCGCGGCGGAACAATTCCGGCGCGAAATTGGGAATGCCGGTGAAGCTCAGATTCTCGCCGGCGGTGAAGGTATCGCCGATGGAAATGGTGCCGTGGTTGTGCAGGCCGATGACATCGCCCGGATAGGCGGTGGTGACGATCTCGCGGTCGGAGGCCATGAAGGTGAGCGCGTTGGCGAGTTTGGTTTCCTTGCCAGTACGCACGTGGAAGGCTTTCATGCCGGCGTCGAAGCGACCCGAGCACACGCGCAGGAAGGCGACGCGGTCGCGGTGCATCGGGTCCATGTTGGCCTGAATCTTGAACACGAAGCCGGAGAAGGTTTCTTCCTCGGGCGAGATGTCGCGGGAGGTGGTCGCGCGCGGCTTCGGCGAGGGCGCGTGTTCGACGAAGAAATCCAGCAAAAGCTGCACGCCGAAATTGTTCACCGCCGAGCCGAAGAACACCGGCGTTTGCCGGCCGGCCAGGTATTTGTCGATATCGAACGGATGCGATGCGCCCTTGACCAATTCCAGCTCGTCGCGCAGTTCAGCAAGGACCTCGGCGCCGATGCGTTCTTGCAGTTGCGGGTCGTCTAGCGAGGCGAAGATGGTGGAGTCCTGGCGGGTGAAATTGCGTCCCGCCTCGAACAGGTGCACCTCGCCGGTCAACAGATGCACCACGCCCTTCAGGCGCGAGCCCATGCCGACCGGCCACAGGATCGGTGCACACTGGATGCCGAGCACGGATTCGACTTCATCGAGCAGATCGATCGGCGAGCGGCCTTCGCGATCGAGCTTGTTGATGAAGGTCATGATCGGCGTGTCGCGCAGGCGGCACACTTCCATCAACTTGATCGTGCGTTCTTCCACGCCCTTGGCGCAGTCGATCACCATCAGCGCCGAGTCCACGGCGGTGAGTACGCGGTAGGTGTCTTCGGAGAAGTCGGCGTGGCCGGGGGTGTCGAGCAAATTGACGATGCGGTTCTCGTAAGGGAACTGCATCACCGAGGAGGTGACCGAGATGCCGCGTTCCTTTTCCATCGCCATCCAGTCGGAAGTGGCATGGCGCGAGGTCTTGCGCGACTTGACCGAACCGGCCATCTGGATCGCTCCGCCGAACAGCAGCAGCTTCTCGGTGAGCGTGGTCTTGCCCGCGTCGGGATGCGAGATGATGGCGAAGGTGCGCCGGCGCTGGGTTTGGGTCAGGTGCTCGGACATGGCGATGCGCCGCGAGCGACGCGGCGGGGGCTTGGACGGAAGGGGCGGAATTATAACAGGGCGGGCCGCGGCGCCGGGAAACGCCAGAACGTGCCGGTATCCGGGGCTTGCGGTCCTTCGGAGGGCACGCACGGCAAGACAACCCGGAAAACGCCTTGTCCGTTCTTCATTCGTCCTGCTTCAGGTCCATGGCGTTCTTGGCGGACAAAGTCTTTGCCATCGCGTATCCGCGTTTCATTCACCCTGGGTCTGCAAGGGCAGGAATCCCTCCGGCCCGACCATGCGAAACGGCACCGATACCAGACGCATGCCTTGATTGACCTGCACGCTGAAGTGCAGATGCGGGCCATTGGAGAATCCGGTATTGCCGCTGTAGCCGATCACCTGGCCGAGTGCGACTGGCTGCCCGGGCTGGACCAGCACGCCGTTCTCCTGCAAGTGCGCATACAGCGCCATGCTGCCGTCATCGTGCAGGATGCGAATGAAATTGGCGCGGCCGGCGAATTCTTCCCGGTTCTGGCCGGCGCCATCGAAACCCGACTGGGCCTGCATCACCACGCCGCCGCGCGCGGCGAAAACCGGCGTGCCGACATCGACGATGAGATCGGCCGCGTAGCGGTTTTGCTCGTCGTTGTGCGAGATGCGGCCGTTGAATGCCTGGCCCAGCCGCCAGTCGCCGGTTTCATCGACCGGCAAGCTGTAAACGCTATCGCGCACGATGGCATGCGGATCGCCCGGCACGGCGGTCATGCCGATGCCGAAACTGCTGGGCCGCTCGGGCTCGCTGGCGTGGATGCGGCTGACCAGGACACGCTGGTTGGCCGGAAGCACCTGACGCAATGGCAGGGCCGGTTGCGATTGCGCGTTGGCCTGCTCGGTGAATCGAACCTCGACTTCCACCGGGCCGCTCAGGCGATTGATGACATAGACATTCGCGCTTTGGCCAGTGCGCTCGATCTGTAAATCGGCGACGGTGACGGGATCGGGCACGGCGATTCGCGCTCGTGCTTTGTGCGCATCAGGCGCGGCGCGTTCCTGGTAGTACGTACTGCCTTGGCCATCGGCCCGGCGCTGAACCAGTGGGCTGAGAAGAATGGCGTTGTTGGGCAGTAGGATCGAAAACCAGGCAGCAACGAGCAGCAACAGCAAGGGGGGGCGAATCGGCATAGGCGCAAAGTATGCGCATTGCCGGTGAAAGCCGCGAGACGGGAAACCGTGTTTTTTCTATTTGACCAATCGCGGCGACTGAACTGAACGGAAATATTGCTCGATCGGTTCAGGTGCATGAATCGCGAAGCCCTGGGCGAAATCCACGCCGAGCGCGCGCAAGGCCACGCAGACGGCTTCGCTCGGCGTGTTCTCGGCAATGGTCTGTTTCTTGAGGACGTGGGCGATATCGGTGATCGAGCGAATGACCGCCATCGACAGTGACGAGCTTTCCATGTCGCGCACGAAACTTCCGTCGATCTTGAAATAGTTCACATCCAGTGTGCGCAGATAATTGAACGAACAAAATCCGGTGCCGAAATCATCGAGCGCGAACGAGCAACCGAGCGCGCGCATCTGCGTGATCATGCCCTGCGCACGCGCCAGGTCACGTACCGCGCTGGTCTCGGTGATCTCGAAGCACAGCTTGTGTGCCGGCAACCGGCTGTGCCGCACGCGATCGTAGAGAAACGCGCGGAAACCCTCGTCCACCAGCGAGGCGGCGGTCAGATTGATGGCGCAAGTATTTACCTGCGCGGCCGCCTCCGGATGCGCTTCCAGCCAGCCCAGCGCCAGGTTGACCACGTGACGGTCCACGACCATGCCGAGGCGGAAGCGTTCGGCGGCGGGAATGAATTGTCCCGGTTCCAGGCGTTGCCCGGTCTGCGGGTCGCGCATGCGCAGCAGTACTTCGAAGTGGCGGCCGGTACTGGGCTGTTTGCGCAAGGGCGTGATCGACTGGCAGTCGAGCTCGAACAAATCGCGATCGATCGCTTCGCGAATGCGCACCGCCCAATGCATGGCCTGGGTACGTTCGAGCATCTCGCCCGGTTCCTGGCTGGCCAGGCATACGCGATTCCCGCCCAGTTCCTTGGCGGTGAAGCACGCGGCATCGGCCAGGGACAGCAATCGTGCATATTCGAGCTGCCCGCGTTTGAACATCACCAGGCCCACGCTGCCGGTGATGTTGAGCACATTGTCTTGCCAGCCGAGCCGGTAGCTTTCGATGGCTTGCAGCAACTCCTGCACACGTTGCCGGATGCTGCCTGCCTCGCCGCTGAGCAGCAACGCGAATTCATCGCCGCCGATGCGGAAAATTTCATCACCGGCCTGCAATTTCGATTTGAGCAGCGAACCGATTCCGTGGATGAGCGCATCGCCGGCGGCATGGCTGGCGGTGTCGTTGATCAGGGTGAAGTGATCCAGGTCCAGGTAGGCCAGCGCCTTGGCTCCGTCGGTGGCGAGCAGCGCCTTCTGCGTGGCCTCCTCGAACGCCAACCGGTTGGGCAGATTGGTGTCGGCGTCGGTGGTGGCGCGGCGCAGGACTTTCAGCGCGGTGATGCGCTGTTCGTAGATCGATGCCACCAACACCAGCGGCATGGTGGCGAACAGGCTCATGATCGCCAGCAGCGAGACCGAGTCGAGCAGGCGCTCGGGCGGCTTGAAGCCGGCCATTCCCAGGCCGACCAAAGTGATCAAGTACAACAAAGTGACCGAGGTAGCCAGCAGCGTCCACGGCGGCTGGAATCGGATCGCGCTCCACAGCAGCAATGACAGCGACAGCGACATCATCGCCAGCGGATAGCGGCTGTTGGAAATGCCGCCCCAGTAAACCACGGCGTAGGAAAACAGCAGCAACAAAAGCCAGAAGGCTTTCTCCCGTATCCCGGCGTAATCGATCGCGCGCGGAACGTCCGGGCCGCTGGTAGCCGGTGCAGTGAGTTGCAGCAGGCTCGGCGCCACGCAAAGGATGCCGAGCATGTCGCCCAGGCTCCATTTGGTCAGCGCCGGCCAGAATTCGCTGGTGTCGATCATCCCCGACCAGACCAGGCCCGCGCAGCCGAGCAAGGCCGATACGGCCGACATCGCCAATGCGCCACGCAACAGATTCAAGCCGCTGCCGACACCGATTCGCGGCGGCATCGGCGTCAGTCGCACCACGAATCCACCGGCCAGCGCGCCGAGTAGATTGCTCAGCATCGAGAACAACAAAAAGCCCGGAGTGACGGGGCTGAACAGGAAGTGGAAAAGCAATACCGCCACAGGGATGAATGCCGACCAGCGCCAGCCGTAACGCACGATGGCGGCGTAAGCGATACCCGATGCAGGCCAGAACAAGGTCACATCGCCCGCGCCGCGGATGAATACATCGGCATACCAGGCACCGAGCAGATACAGGCCGGTCAACCAGATGAACCGCAACATGGTGTGTCCCCTTTGCCTTGCGGTCTTTATGCCGGGAGACAATTGAATTGGCAAGCGTTGTATCGAGCGTCCGGTGCGATGTGCTTTCGGCGTTTGCTTTTAATCCGATTGCATTAGCGGCGCTGCGGAATTCACCATTGGTTATTGGACGATCGAGTGATTTTCTCCATCAGCATTCGATGACGTTCACCGCCAATCCGCCGCGTGAGGTTTCCTTGTATTTTTCGGCCATGTCGCGGCCGGTCTCGCGCATGGTCTTGATGACCTTGTCGAGCGAAACCTGGTGCTTGCCGTCGCCGCGCAACGCCATGCGCGAGGCATTGATCGCCTTCACCGCGCCCATCGCGTTGCGTTCGATGCAGGGAATCTGCACCAGGCCGCCGATCGGATCGCAAGTCAGACCCAGGTTGTGTTCCATGCCGATTTCGGCGGCGTTTTCCACTTGCCCCAGCGTACCGCCCAACGCGGCGGTCAGGCCGCCGGCGGCCATCGAACAGGCGACGCCGACCTCGCCCTGGCAACCGACTTCGGCGCCGGAGATCGATGCGTTTTCCTTGTACAAAATACCGATGGCGCCCGCGGTGAGCAGGAAGTCGAACACGCGTTGTTCGCTGGCACCCGCGCAGAAGCGGTCGAAGTAGTGCAGCACCGAAGGAATGATGCCGGCCGCGCCATTGGTCGGCGCGGTGACCACACGGCCGCCCGCGGCGTTTTCCTCGTTGACCGCCAGCGCGTACAGATTCACCCAGTCGAGCACGGTGAGCGGATCCTTCATAGCCGCTTCCGGACGGCCCGACAGATCGTTGTACATCGCCGGCGCGCGGCGGGCCACGTGCAGTCCGCCGGGCAATGTGCCTTCCATCCGGGTGCCGCGCGCGACGCAGTCCTGCATCGCTTTCCATATTTCCAGCAAACCGGCGCGGATTTCCGTTTCGCTGCGCCAGACTTTTTCATTGGCCAGCATCAATTGCGCGATGCTCAACTGGTTGGCTTCGCATTGGCGCAGCAATTCGTCGCCGCTGTGGAACGGGTAGGGCAGTGCGGTGGTGTCGGCGACGATGCGGTCTTGCGCGGCCTCGTCCTGATTGACCACGAAGCCTCCGCCCACCGAGTAGTACTCGCGCGTGGCCAGGACTTTCTCGCCCTCGGCAAATGCCGTGAAGCGCATGCCATTGCTGTGGAACGGCAGCTTCTGGCGCTTGTTGAAAATCAAATCGGTTTTTTCGTCGAAGCCGATCGCGTGCTTGCCCAGCAGGGAGATTTTTTTCTCGCTGCGAATCCGCGCCAAGGCATCGGGAATCATGTCCGGGTCGATGCTGTTCGGCCATTGGCCTTCCAGGCCCATCAGCAGCGCCTTGTCGGTGCCGTGGCCGCGGCCGGTCAGGGCCAGCGAGCCGAACAGTTCGACGCGAATGCGCACGCACTGCGAAAGCAGGTCGGCCTCGTCAAGCCACTTGTCGACAAAACGCACGGCCGCGCGCATCGGACCGACGGTATGCGAGGACGACGGCCCGATGCCGATCTTGAACAGGTCGAAAACGCTGACGGCCATGATTGCGATTCCTGGGGGCGGGTGTGGCGGGCGCTAGAGTGAAGGGTGCCGACCGATTGCGCAACGGATGAATGCGAGGGGAACAATAGCTTGCCGAGCCTCGCCAAAAACCGCTCGCAAGCCCGGGACGGGAGCCTTTATTCTATGCCCTTGTTCCCGATGTGCCGTGCCTTCGCGGCCACTGCCGACGATTCATGCGATTGACTTTGTTCCAGCGAGACGACTGTCCGTTGTGCGACCTGGCCTACGAGGTGCTGGCTTATGCCGGCGTGGCCGATTTCGACCCGATCTGGATCGATGGCGATGCCGGGTTGGAAGGGATATACGGTGAACGTGTTCCGGTGCTCCGCCGCGAGGATTCCGGCGAGGAAATCGGCTGGCCGTTCGATGCCGATGCGGTTCGGCGTTTTGTCCTTGTCGAATAATCCGGACAGGAAATAACGCCGGGGTTGCAGGGTTTTCCGATGACTTGGTTTATGGCTTGGTGGCGGCTTTCACGGCGGGCTTGACCGGAGCGGCATTGGCGGCAGCCGACAGCACCAGCCGCGTCTTCACTGTCACCTCGTTGGGCAGCAAATCGGTATCGGCCCACTCGCCGGTACCCACCGAGAAGTCCAGACGCTTGACCAGCGCCTGGCCCACCAGCACGGGTTTTGCGCCGGGCGTCCAGGTGAAGTTCAAACTCACCGGCTTGCTGATGTCGCGAAGCGTCAGCACGCCATCGGCCGCATAACGATTGCCGCCCAGTGCGCGGAACTTGCTGGCGACATAGCGTGCTTCGGGGGATTTTTTCGTGTTGAAAAAATCCGCGCTGCCCAAGGCTTCGTCGCGTTCGCTGTTTTGCGTGTCGGCGCTGGTCAGGACGATACGCACATCGAAGCGGCTGTCGTTCAACTTGGCCGGGTCGAAACGAATTTGCGCCAAGAACTTGCCGAACCGGCCGTCGAAATTCTCGCCCTGGTAAGCGGCGGTGAAGCCCAGGGTCGAACCGGGCTGCATGGTCCAGTCCGCGGCCGACGCGGGCACGGCGATCAACAACAAAAGCAAGGCAATCAGGCGCATGGTCAGGAATTGTCCGAGGGGGTTCTGGATGGCGGAAGCATGCGCAACAAGGTGCGGTCATGCAGTTTGAAGTGGTGCCACAACGCGGCCATGGCATGGATCAGCAGCAATCCGGCCATGAGGTAGAACAGTGTCTCATGGCTTTCGCGGGCGAGCGCCTTGATGTCCGGATCGTAGCCGGTCAGCTTGGGTAGCTTGAACAGGCCGAACCAGCGCAACGGAAATCCGGACGCCGAATTGAACCACCAGCCAGTCAGCGGAACCGCCAGCAGCAAGGTGTACAGGCCCGCTTGCACGAACCTGGCCAGTTTTTCCTGCCAAGCGGCCATGTTGCCGATCGCTGTCGGCGCGCGATCCAGCCATCGCCACAACAGGCGCAGGATGGTCAGTGCCAGTACCGTCAAGCCGAAACTTTTGTGCAGGGAATACACCTGGATCTTGAATACGCCATTGGGCATTTCGGTCATCAACAGGCCGATCATGGCCTGGCTCAGGATCAGCACGAATGTCAGCCAGTGCAAGGCGATGCTGATCGTGCCCCATTGCTCGGGTTTATTGCGGAGGGGCATCTTGCGATTCCTGTGCGGGCGTTTGAGTGTCGGCCTTGTCGTGACTGCGTGCGGCTTCGGCCTCGATGATCAATCGCACCTGATCGCCGACCACTTTCTCCCAGGCGCTCATGCCGAAGTCCTTGCGGCTGAGCGTGGCGGTGGCCGAGAAGCCGGCGGTTTTCCTGAAAGTCAGCGGATGCCGCTTGAGTGCATTGAGGGTGACTTCCAGTGTCACCGGGCGAGTCACGCCATGCAAAGTCAGGTCGCCGGTCAACCGCGCTTGGTTCTCGCCGGTTTTTTCGACTGCGGTCGAAACGAAATGTGCTTCGGGAAATTTCTTGCTGTTGAAGAACGTCGCATCGAGGATTTTTCCCTGCCACTTCGCATCGCCCAGATTGAGCGAGTCGATCGGAATATGCACCTCCAGCCGTGTGCTGCTCCAGTCGTCTTCATCGAAGATCAGCGTACCGCTGCTGCCGGAGAAGGTGCCGATCGGATTGGAAAAGCCGGCATGGCTGACCTGGAAGGCGATGCGGGTATGTACCGGGTCGAGCGAATAGGTTTCGGGTTTGGCAGCGGCAGGACCCGTCCAGATCATGCCGAGCAAGCACAGCGTCGGCAGCATCCGGAAGAGTGGCGAACCAGGGACGGGCGTTGAAGTCATGGCCGGAAATTCTAGACGCAGAACATGAACAGGAGGTGCTTGCCGGCAAAACGCATCGTTGCATGATGGGGCACCGGCGGGGATAGCTCGTTATCGATTCTCGGGCATGCGGTGTCGATGGGCACGACCGAGCCAATGCCAACCCTAGGAATTTTCTGATACCCAGGGTGGCTCGGTTGTTGCGAGAATGCCGGCTATCCGACTTTGGGGGGTTGGCATGGGCAGGTTGTTGGCCGCGTTTTTTCTTTTGTGTTTTTCCGCAGTGGCGCTGGCGATCCCGCCGACACCGCAGTTCCGTCAGGTCGGGGTCGCCGATGGCTTGCCATCGAGCAGAACCAGTTCGCTGGCGCTCGATCGGGACGGATATTTGTGGATCGCCACCGGCGATGGCCTGGCCCGTTACGACGGTGTCGGCTATCAGGTGTTTCGCCATATCGCGGGCGATCCCAATTCGCTGCCGGGCAATTACATCGAGACGCTATTCGTCGATACCGATAACCGTCTGTGGTTCAGCATCGAAGGCCATGGCCTCAATGTCATGGATGCGCAACGCAAGACCATCCGGCAATACAACACGAAAACCCAGCCGCTGATCCAGAACGACGATGTCTTCGCCATAACCGCCACTCCGGATGGCGCGCTGTGGTTCGGCACGTTCGGCGGCGGCTTGTATCGGCTGGATCGAAAACGCGGCGGCAAGGAGCGGCTCACGCGTTTCCTGCCCGTGGCCGGCAACCAACACAGTTTGCCGAGCGAAAATATCGTTTCGCTGGGCGTGGATGCACACGGCGTGCTTTGGGTCGGCACCACTGGGGGGTTGGCTCGGTGGACGGCCAAGGGTTTCGAGACCTTGCCCAAAGACGCGATCAGCGGCCAAAACGTGCTCAACTTGTCGGCCGAGGCTGACGGCAGCCTGTGGATAGGTACCGATCACGGACTCGATCACCGTCTGGCCGATGGCCGGATAGAAAAGGCGCGATGGAACGATCAGTTGTCCGGCAAGTTTGTCTCGTCGGTATTTCGCGATCGTGAAGGTACGCGATGGTTCACCACCAGCAGTGGTTTGGCCATTGAAACTGGCGGAAAGTTCAGCTTGCTCGCTGGCAGCGGGGCTACATATTCGAATGTAACTCTCGGACTGGAGGACAGGGAGGGTGGCTTGTGGTTTGCCACATCCAAACAGGGCCTGCTTCGGCTATCGGTGGATTGGAGGGATTTTTCGGTTTTTGGTGCGGAGGATTCTTCGGGTCAACTCGGAAATCAGAAAATAATCGCTGCGGCGTCCGGCCAAGATGGCGGTATCTGGTTGCTCAGGAGTTCCAAGCAGCTTGATCTGCTCAATCCGGCCAACGGGCAAGCCGTGCGCCAATGGGATTATTCCAAGCTCGACGAATCAATCATCTCCGTGGTCCAGCGGCGGGATGGCAGTATCTGGCTTGGGCAGCCGCAGGGGTTGATTCGTTACGACCTCAGAACGGGTGCCTTGCGTCGCTGGTATGACGACGAAGGCGAGCAACGCTTGTTGGTGGGCCCGGTGTTGCGAATGCTGGAAACCGATGATGGCCTGCTGTGGGTGTCTTGCTACGGCGGAGGATTGCAGGCTCGCGACAACGAAGGCCGCATCGTTTACGAACTAAAACCCAATGATGGACAGGGCCTGAAGTCGCCCGACCCTTTGCAGATGGCGACTGGGCCGGATGGTGCTCTGTGGATATCCGGACCCTTCGGCTTGCAGTCCTGGAGCAATGATCTCAAACGATTGCAGAATATTCCTGGCACGCCGAATGAAACCATCTTCGGTTTTGCGTTCGTCCCGCCTGATACAGTCTGGTTGCATCGCCAGGACGTGCTTGAAGCCTACCGCTGGGATGGCCGGCGCTTGTCGCTGTATCGCAGCGTCGGTGCCGCTGATGGCTTGCCATCGGTCGCTTCCGGCGGGGTCATGGCCGATCGCAATGGCGCGCTGTGGTTGTCAAGCGGGCGCGGACTGATTCGATACGATCCGGTAAACAATCGACTGCGCATTTTCGGTGTTCGTGACGGCTTGCCCAGCCAGGAGTTCGATCCGCGACCGCCGATTCTGACCTCGCAAGGTTTTGGCGCAGCCACGACGAATCGGGGCATCGTATTGTTCGACCCCGCACGCATTCGCGACAAGGGCAAGTCATCGCCGTTGGTGATCGATTCGCTGAGTCTGCGCCGTGGCGAGGATGTGCTGGTGTTCGCGCCGGAGACAAGCGCCTTGACGCTTGGTCCGGAGGATCGCGACTTGCGCGTGAGTGCGCGACTGCTTTCCTTCGTGGATCCGACCGCGCATCGCTATCGTTATTGGCTGCATGGCTACGATTCGGACTGGGTGGATGTGGGCGCGACTGGCGAGCGTGTGTTCTCGCGCCTGGAGCCGGGCGATTACCGGCTGGAGGTGCGCGCGGCCAACGCTGATGGCCTGTGGTCGCAATCGCGCGGTTTCGCACTCACCGTCATACCACCGTGGTGGCAGACGATCTGGGCGAGGACGCTTTGGGTATTGATCGCGCTGATGCTGGTGTTGTTGGTAGCCTGGCGATACCGCGCGCATTTGCGCCTGCGTCACGCCGAACAGTTGCGCGAGCAGCAACGCCTGCTCAGCGAACAGGGCTCGCAGGCCAAGACCCGCTTCCTGGCCACGCTCGGCCACGAGATTCGCACGCCGATGACCGGCGTGTTGGGCATGGCCGAGTTGTTGCAGCACAGTGCGCTCGATCCGAAACAAAAATCGCAAGTCGGTTCGATCCAGCGTGCTGGTCAGCATTTGCTGCGGCTGGTCAACGATGCGCTGGATCTGGCGCGCATCGAGGCGGGCAAGCTGGTGCTCGATGCCGCGCCGTTCGACCTGCATGCGCTGCTCGACGAAGTGGCGGACTTGCTCCGGCCGCTTGCCCTGGCCAAGGGCTTGGCGTTTTCACTGCAACGCGCGCCGGAAACGCCGCGGGCGCTGCGTGGCGATGTGGTCAGGGTTCGGCAGATATTGTTGAACCTTGGCAGCAACGCGATCAAATTCACCGACCACGGCGAGGTGATCGTGCGTAGCACCCATTCCGAGCAAGGCTTGTTGCTTGAACTCAGCGATACCGGGCCGGGCATGAATGCCGAACAGCAGGCGCGCTTGTTCCAGCGCTTCGAGCAGGCCGAGGGCGTGCGTACAGCGCAACGTTACGGCGGCAGCGGGCTGGGATTGGCGATATGCCAGGAATTGGCGGCGGCGATGGGCGGCCGTATCGATGTGCAAAGCCAACCGGGGCAGGGCGCGAATTTTCGCGTGACCTTGCCGCTGCCACTCGCGCCGACCGAAACGTTGACGGTCGCGCCGGACTTGCCGGCTCCCGCGCAGATGATGGAACGCTTGCGCATCCTGGTGGTGGAGGATGATCTGACGGTGGCCGAAGTCGTGACCGGCTTGCTGGAGTCATTGGGCCATGACGTGGTTCATGCCGCGCAAGGGTTGGCGGCATTGACGGCCTTGGCCGATGCGCATTTCGACTTGGCATTCCTCGATTTGGATCTGCCGGGATTGGATGGCTTCGAGTTGGCGCAGATCATCCAGGCGCAAGGCCATGATTTGCCCTTGGTGGCGCTTACCGCGCGAGCCGACGCCCAGGCGCAGCCGCAAGCGTTGGCGGCGGGCATGCGCGGATTCCTGCGTAAACCCGTGACAGGCCAGTTGCTGACGGCGGCCATCGCGCAGGCGCGCAAACCGATTCCGGTGAACGAAGCCAGCGGTGTCTTGATCGACTGAGATATTCATCCTCGCCGGCCACGGCGAGGATGTCGTTACGCGCGGCTGAACTCGTGCACGGCATCGACCAGCACTTTCACATGCTCGGGATTCATGTCCGGGGACAGTCCGTGACCGAGATTGAACACATGCCCCGGGCCGGAGCCGTAGCTGTCGAGCGTGCGTTTGACCTCGCGCCGAATCGCTTCGGGCGAGGCGTACAGCGTGGCCGGATCGAGATTGCCCTGCAACGCGACCTTGTCGCCGATGCGTTGCCGTGCTTGATCGAGCGAGATCAGCCAATCCACGCCGACGCCTTCGGCACCGCTGGCGGCCAGCTCTTCCAGATAGGGCGCGTTGCCCTTGCCGAACAGGATCAACGGCGTGCGTTCTTCGCCCTCGCCACGGGAAAATTCCTGGGCGATGCGGGTCAGATAGTGCAGCGAGAATTCGCGGTAATGATGCGGCGCCAACACGCCGCCCCAGGTATCGAACACCATCAATGCCTGGGCGCCCGCCGCGCGCTGCGCGCTCAGGTAAGCGATGACCGAATCAGTGACCACGGCCAGTAGGCGATGCAGCAGGGCCGGCTCGCTGAAAGCCATGGCCTTGATCTTGGAGAAATTGTCGCTGCTGCCGCCCTCGATCATGTAGCAGGCCAGCGTCCAGGGGCTGCCGGAAAAACCGATCAGCGGCACGCGATCGTTCAACTCGCGCCGGATCACCCGCAGCGCATCCATCACATAGCCGAGCTCGTCCTCCATGTCGGGCACCGCGAGCTTGTCCACATCGGCCGCCGTGCGCACCGGATGGGCAAAGCGCGGCCCTTCGCCTTCGGCAAAGGACAGGCCCAGGCCCATGGCATCGGGAATGGTGAGGATGTCGGAAAACAGAATGGCGGCATCGAGCTCGAAACGGCGCAGTGGTTGCAGCGTCACTTCGCAGGCCAAATCCGGATGGCTGGCAAGACCCATGAAACTGCCGGCCTTGGCGCGGGTGGCGCGATATTCGGGCAGGTAGCGTCCAGCCTGGCGCATCAGCCAAACGGGCGTGGCATCAACCGGTTGACGGCGCAGGGCTCGCAGGAAGCGGTCGTTTTTGACGGTCACGAAAAATTCCTCATCGCGGCGCTTGCGCGCCCTGGGCGAACATCACCTGAAAACCACGTTTGATCTGCGCGTCGCGCGCTTTCTCGAAGGCCAGCATGGCCGTGTCTCTATCGAGAAACTGTTCGCGCCGGAGCTGGGTCTTGCCGCCGATCTGGCCCGATTCGCGCAACAGCGACCAACCCCCGAACAAATCCTGCTCGATGATCAATTTGACGTATTTGGGGGACTCGCCGGCGGCGGGTTGTTGCTGGAGCAGTAGGCGCATAGGGCCGGTATTGTAGCCGGAGACGGGACTCGGGACTCGGGACTCGGGACTCGGGACTCGGGACTCGGGACTCGGGACTCGGGACTCGGGACTCGGGACAAGAGCTTGCGAAATTATTTAGGGCTCTTTTGTTTTTGTCCGCGAAGTCCACGACGCACGCGAAAAGCGCAAAGGGAAGCGGGAGATGGAATAGGGGATTTCGACCCAGGTCGCCTGTTCGCCTTGATTCTGAACCAGGCGAAAAAATCGAAAAACCTGTCTATCTCTGAGTTTTGTTCATGGTTCGCCGCCGTTGGAGTTGGAATCAGGCGTGCGATGGGCGAAATTCACCGGCGCTCGCTCAAGCCAATACCGCCAAAATCTCCGCATCGGCCACATCGCGCACGACTTCGGCCCGGCCCAATCCGCGCCAGAGAATCAGGCGCAGTGCGCCCGATACTGCTTTCTTGTCCAGGCGCATGCGGTCGAGCAGGACATCGCCGTTCAGGCCCGCAGGAATCGTGGTGGGCAAACCCAGTTGTTCGAGCAGTGCGCGCAGCCGCTGGGTATCGGCGGGCGTTGCCATCCCGAGCCGGGCCGACAAGTCCGCCGCCAGGACCATGCCCACGGCTACCGCTTCGCCATGCAACAAACCACCGTAGCCTTGCGCGGTTTCGATCGCGTGGCCGAAGGTATGACCGAAGTTGAGCAGCATGCGCTCGCCTTGCTCGGTTTCATCGCGCGCGACGATGCCGGCCTTGTGCCGGCAACTCACGGCGATGGCGTGCGCCAGCGCGGCGGCATCGCCAGCCAGCAAGGCCTCGGCGTTGGCTTCGATCCAGTCGAAAAATCCGGCGTCGGCAATGGCGCCGTATTTCACCACCTCGGCCAGGCCTGCGCGCAATTCGCGGGCGGGCAGGGTTTTCAAGGTGCCGGTATCGGCGATCACCAGCGACGGTTGATGAAAGGCGCCGACCAGGTTTTTTCCCGCGGGCAGATCGACCGCGGTTTTGCCACCGACCGAGGAATCGACCATCGCCAACAACGTGGTCGGCAATTGCACCAGGCGCACGCCGCGCATCCAGCAGGCCGCCGCGAAGCCGGCCAGATCGCCGATCACGCCGCCGCCCAGCGCGAGCACCGTGACATCGCGGCTGGCGCCGTGCGCGGCGAGCGCATCGATCAACTCGGCAAAGCGCGCGAGTGTTTTTTCCTGTTCGCCCGCAGGCAATACCACGGCTTGCGTGTTCTTGCCGGTCAGCGCGGCCTGCACTTGCGACAAATACAAGGGCGCGACGTTGCTGTCGGTCACGATCAGCGCCTGGCGTCCGGGTATCGCATCGGCGAGAGCTTGCGGTGTACTGAGCAATCCGGCGCCGATACGGATCGGGTAGCGCCGCGTGCCCAGTTCGACATCGATGGTTTGCATCAGGCGACATCCTCGCGTTGCCATTGCGCCTGGATTTTCGCGCAGACCTGATCGGTCGCATCGGTGATCGTCAGGTGGTCGGAATCGAAAACCAGATCAGCGATCTGCTCGTAAAAATGGCCGCGCGCGTTGGCGAGCGTGGTCAATTTTTCCTCCCGGTCGCCGCTGGCCAACAGCGGCCGGCTGCTGTCGCGCGCCAGTCGCTGGATCTGCTGTGCAACGCTGACCTTGAGATAGACCACATAGCCGTGCCGATGCAACTGCCGGCGATTGTCGGCGGAAAGTATCGCGCCGCCGCCGGTGGCGACCAGTTGATTCTTGCCTTGCATGAGCTCGGCGATGAGCTGCGCTTCGCGAAGGCGAAAGCCCGCCTCGCCTTCGTGCTCGAAGATCATCGGCACGGTGGCGCCGGTGATTTGTTCCAGACGCTGGTCGGCGTCCACGAACAGGAGTCCGAGCCTTGCGGCCAATTGTTTTCCGATGGACGTCTTGCCGGCACCCATGGGGCCGATGAGCACGAGATTGGGCGCGGGATTCATGACGCAGATGCTAGCATCCCGGCATGCGCAAACTAAGTCGGGCGTCCTCGTGAAATCCTCTCGCAACTTGCTTATCGCCGGTGCCGGCGATGTCGGTGGGCGTCTGGCGGCATTGCGCGCGGCGCTCGGCGAGGAGGTGGTCGCATTGCGCCGGCGCGATGTTTCCCTGGGCGATGGCATCCGCTGCCTGCGTGTCGATCTTGCCAGCGGCGAGGGTTTCGATCGCCTGCCGCGCCGCCCCGACGCACTGGTGTTTTGCGCCGCGCCGAACGAGCGTAGCGAGCCGGCGTATCGCCGGCTGTTCGTCGATGGCCTGCGCCGCTTGCTCGATGTCTTGCAGGTGCCGCGCGTCGTATTCGTTTCTTCGACCGCCGTGTATGCGCAAGATGCGGGCGAGTGGGTGGACGAACAATCACCCGCGCTCGCGACCGCGTTCAATGGCCGCGTGCTGCTCGAAGCCGAGAGCGAGCTTGCCGCGCATCCGCAAGGCACCGTGTTGCGCTTGTCGGGAATTTACGGGCCGGGACGCGAGTTCATGTTGCGCCGCGCGCGCAACGGCGAGGCCAACCGACCACACTGGAGCAATCGCATCCATGTCGATGATGCGGCGGCGGCGCTGTCGCATCTGTTGAGCCTGCCGGCACCGCAACCTTTATACCTGGGCAGTGATGACGTGCCGGCGATGGAATGCGATGTCATGAACTGGATGCGCGAGCACGAGGGCCTGGACCCTGTGCCAGCGTTGTCGGCGGCACCGAGCGGCCGCCGCGTTCGCAATACCGGCCTGCGCGCTAGCGGTTGGCAGCCACATTACCCGGACTTCCGATCCGGCTACCTGCCGATGCTCGCCGAGCCGGGCGTATAGTCGGCTGGCCCGTTGCGGGCCACCTTCTCCAGGAGATCGCCATGACCACGATAGCTAAAGTCATCGAAGTCAATTCCGCGTCCAAGAAAGGGTTTGAAGATGCTGTGCAGCTTGGCTTGAAGAAAGTGGCCAAGAGCGTCAAGGACATCAAGGGCGCGTGGGTCAAGGATATAAAAGTGATCACCTCCGACGATGGCACGATCACCGAATGGCGTGTCGAGATGAAGGTGACCTTCGTCGTCAACTGATGTTCTGGCGGGCCTGTTCTTGCAGCCCGCCAGTTCGCCCGGTCAATCCATTTCCTGGCGATGCGCGTCCAGGCGGATATTGATGTCGGCGATGGCCGGCAAGGTTTCGAGCGCGTGGCGACTGACGCGCTCGAACAACATCACGAAGTGTTCGACTTGCGCCTGGTTCATCGTGCGGCATTTTGGCCTTGCTGCTTGCAGCGCTTGTTCCTGCTGCCAGCGCCAGTGCCGGGCGATGCCGAAACCAGGGGCGTGCAACAGCAACAGGCGATCTATGCGTTGCCATAGCGGCGCGTAAGCAGCCAGCGCGTCATTGCAAAAGTGCCGCCATCGGCCATCGGCATCCTCGTCCTGTTCCAGGCTGTTGATCGGGGAGCGCAGTGCGGCTTCGCGCTCGGGAGACACTTTCAGGAACCAGCCCTCGAACACGATCAGGTCGGGCCGCCGATCGATTTTTCGCCATCGCGATGGCGGCAGGCGCTGGTCGCTGAGCTTGTCGAAGCGGGGCAGGCGCACGCACTCGCCATCGTGCATTTGCTTGAGCCGGTCGATGCTCGCGCAGGCCAACGCTACATCGTGCGTGCCCGGTGGGCCGCGTGTGGCCAGCAGTGGATGCACGCGGCGGCCGAGTGCCTGGCGTTCGCGCCGGGTCAAATAGAAGTCATCGATCGACAAGGCCACCGCGAACTTCCCGCGCGCCTTGGCCGCATGCGCCAATTGCGCGGCCAGCGTGGATTTTCCGCTGCCGGGCAGGCCGGCAATGCCGAACACCGGCGGTTTGGCCTTGATCGCGAATGCCGCATCGAGCGTGCGTTCGATGAGTCCGGGAGCGAATGTCTTGATCGAAGTCAGGTGCGTATCCCTGTCCATCGCGCGACAATACTAAAAACCAGGACAAGATACCGATGAGCGATCTCTACGCCCAGGCATTGAAAACCTTCGCCGCGCTCTTGGACAAGGCCAAGCACTCCGGCGATCCCGAACCCACGGCGATGACCGTCGCCACCGTCGGCAACAACGGCCGGCCGTCGGCGCGGACGGTGCTGCTCAAGAATGTCGATGAGCGTGGCTTCGTGTTCTACACCAACTTCAACAGCCGCAAGGGCCAGCAACTGGCGATCAATCCGCAGGCGGCGTTGTTGTTTCATTGGAAGACCATCGCCGATGGCGTGCAGGTGAAGATCGAGGGCACGGTCGAGCCGGTCAGCGCCGCCGAGGCCGACGAGTATTTCGCGCGCCGTCCGCGCGCCAGCCAGATCGGCGCCTGGGCCTCGAAGCAATCGCAGACGCTGGACTCGCGCGAGACCTTCGAGCGGCGTATCGCCGAATATGAAAAACAATTCGAGGGCGTTGCGGTGCCGCGCCCGCCGCACTGGTCGGGTTTTCGCGTGGTGCCGGAAATGATCGAGTTCTGGTACGGCGCTTCGTTCCGCCTGCACGAGCGGCAGCGCTACGAGCGGGTGGATGGCCAGTGGACACAGCGGATGCTGTATCCATGAGCGGGCGGAACTGAAAAATGACCGGGCCGCGCCGCATCGTCTGTCTCACCGAGGAACCGACCGAGACGCTTTACGCGCTCGATGAATCCGATCGCATCGTCGGCATTTCCGGCTTTACCGTGCGGCCGGCGCAGGCGCGTCGCGAGAAGCCGAAAGTCAGCGCCTTCACCAGCGCCAAGATCGGCCAGATACTGCAACTGAAGCCGGATATGGTCATCGGCTTTTCCGATATCCAGGCCGACATCGCCGCCGAATTGATCCGCAGCGGTGTCGAGGTCTGGATCAGCAATCATCGCAGCGTGGAAGGCATCATCGATTATGTCCGCCGCCTCGGCGCACTGGTCGGCGTGCCCGACAAGGCCAACGCCTATGCCGATGAACTGCGGCGCGGACTCGATGCCATCGCGCAGCAGGCAGCGCGTTTGCCGAGACGGCCCAAGGTGTATTTCGAGGAATGGGACGAGCCGATGATCAGCGGCATCCAATGGGTCGCCGAGTTGGTGCGCATCGCCGGTGGCGACGATATCTTTCCCGAGCGCGCGGAGAAATCCCTGGCCAAGGATCGCATTCTCGCCGATGGCAGCGAAGTGATCGCGCGCGCGCCGGACATCATTCTCGGTTCCTGGTGCGGCAAGAAATTCCAGCCCGAAAAAGTCATCGCACGCCCCGGCTGGCAAGCCATTCCCGCCGTACGCGAACGCCAGTTGTTCGAGATCAAGTCGCCGATCATCCTGCAGCCAGGGCCGGCGGCGCTGACCGAGGGGGTGGAGGAGATGGCGAAAATCATCTCGACTTGGGCCCATTCCCGGGATTAGGATCGGCATCACGGTCGGGGGCGGCGCGGGTTGTCCACCATGGATTACCCACGCCGGGGCCAATATCAGGAATAGCACACATGCGCGCCTTGCGATTGAATCGCTTGTCCGAGTGGCTGTTGCCGTCAGCGCGTTTCCCCCGGGATGACGCGCAAGCGTATTCCCGCGCGGCGAGCCTGTTGCTGCTTGCCTACAGCTCGACCGTTGTCGTTACCAGTTTCGCGTTCATCGAATTGCGGTTTGGCGGTGTCTTCGCACCATTGTTGTTTTTCATAGCGACGTTGATCATTTTGGAAAGCTGGATGTTCCGACATTTGGGGCACGCCAGGATTTTTTCCAATCTTGTCGTCGGTACGCTGGTCTGCGGCGTGGTCAGTGTCCTGCTGCTTTCCGCCGGGCAGGCTCCGGGCGGCGCGATCGTGCTGCCCTTGTTCGTATTACTTGGCATGTTGGTGCTACAGCGATGGCATGGCGTGTTCTGGGCGGTGTTTTCCATCGTTGGCATCGTCGTTGGCTACAACCTCAAGCGTGTCGGCGTCGAACCTTTGCTCGCACCGGATGCGGCCTGGGCATCGACTGCGGTTTATCGGGTATCGGCGGTGGCGTGCGTCCTCGGCGCCGGGTTTGGATTGTTTTTCATCCGCAATTACGAGCGGATCCTGCGCCACCTGAACGCCAGTCGCGACAACGAATCCCGACTGTTGAAGGAAGTTCTCTCCCAGAAGGAGCGATTTTCCGATTTCGCCGAAATCGCGGCCGACTGGTTCTGGGAAACCGACGCCAGCGGTCGGCTTATCTACGTTTCTCCGGGATTTGCCGAACTCTTCGGCATGCACGCCCAGGACATGCTCGGGCGCGAGCCGGTGGAAGTCGCCCAGACGATTGGGACCGGCGATCGCCGGGCGCGGAATATTCCCAACCCCTTGCTCGAGAGGTTGCCTTTCCAGGAACAGAAACTGTTCGCCACCGGCAGCAATGGCGAGCGTATTGTTCTGCTCAACAGCGGCCGCCCGGTGCATGATGCCGACGGTCGTTTCCTCGGCTACCGCGGGGTGGTCGTCGATGCCAGCGAAACCTTTTGCCTGACCGACGAACTGCGCCGGCTGGCGCATTCGGATCCATTGACCGACCTGGCCAATCGCCGTGCATTCAGCGACATTCTTTCCCATCACCTGCATACCAGCGGACGTGGTTGGTTGGTGTGCATCGACCTGGATCACTTCAAGCAAGTCAACGACAATTTCGGTCACGAGGCCGGAGACAGGCTGTTGCGCGATATCGCCGTGTTGCTGCGTAAATGCGTGCGTAGTGAGGATACTGTGGCGCGTTTGGGCGGAGACGAGTTTTGCATATTGCTGGCCGATGCTTCGCGACAAATTGCCGAACGCGTAGGCGAGGATGTGCTCAGGGGCGTGGCCGAACTAGGCCAGATCGATGCGGCGTATGCGGGGGTGGGCGCCAGTATCGGCATGGTGGCAGTGGCTGACGATGACGATGTCGATGCCATGCTCAGACGCGCCGATCATGCTTGCTACGAAGCCAAGCGCGGCGGACGCCATCGCGTGGTGCTCATCGAGCAAAGCGTTTAACCCAGCGCCTGCAACCCGAGTTCGGCCAGAGTCTGGGTCATCTGGCCGGCCTGTTTTGCTTGTTCGCTGGAGGCGTTGCCTTGCTGCGCGCGCTTGGCCACGCCTTGCGCGATGGCGGCGAGCCGGAAAAAACAAAACGCCAGCACGAACGGCCAATCGGCGGGTTCGTCGCGGCCGCTGAGCTGGGCGTAGCGGCGCAGTATTTCAGTCTCGTCGGGAATGCCCAACTCCGCGCGATCCAATCCGGCCAGGCCCGGCAACACCGGATTGCGCGGCAAGCGCAAGGCCATGCAGAAGTAACCCAGGTCCGCGAGCGGATGGCCCAGTGTGGACAACTCCCAATCCACCACCGCCACCACGCGCGGCTCGGTCGGATGGAACATCAGGTTGTCGATGCGGTAGTCGCCGTGGGTGAGCGCGGTCATGCCGGTATCGGGCGGGCAGCGTGCGGGCAACAGTTCGATCAGCCGGTCCATCGCGGCGATCGGATGCGTCTGGCTGGCGCGATATTGTTCCGACCAGCGTGCGATCTGCCGCGCGAAGTAATCGCCGGGTTTGCCGTAATCGCCCAGGCCCACGGCTTTGGCATCGACGCGGTGCAAGGCGGCCAGCGTGTCGATGATGTTCTCGTAATACGCGCCGCGTTCGGCGACGGCGATGTCGGGTAGTGCGGGATCCCAGAAGATCCGGCCTTCGACAAATCCCATGACATAGAACATCGAACCGATGATCGACTCATCACGGCAAAGATGCAGAGGTTCGGCGACCGGCACCGCGCTGCCGTGCAAGGCGGTAAGCACGCGAAATTCGCGATCGACCGCGTGTGCCGAGGCCAACAACTGGCCTGGCGGTTTACGCCGGAGCACGTACTTTCCGCTCGCCGCATCGATGAGGTAGGTCGGATTGGATTGCCCGCCCTTGAATTTGGTCGAAGTCGCGGGGCCGCGAAATCCCGGGATATGCGCTTGCAGGTAAGCGGCGAGTTCGACATCGGAAAAAGTCAGCGCGGCGGATGAGGTCATGAGTGGTTTTGCGGCGGAAGAAGAGTGTGGACTACCCGTCGGGACGGAAGAGCGATACTGAAAACCATCGCGGAATTTTATTTTTTGTTGTTCATCCGGATCGCACGCCATCGCTCCTACGGTTTTGCGCTTTGCGTTTTCAGCATCGATCTCGCCAACGCTGCGATATGCACCTGGTCCGGGCCATCGGCCAGGCGCAACGCGCGCGCACCGGCATAGGCTTGCGCGAGGAAATGGTCCTGCGACAGGCCGCCGCCACCGTGCATCTGCATGGCGCGATCGATCACCTGGCAAGCCATGTTCGGCGCGACGATCTTTATCATGCCGATCAGATCCTTGGCGCCCTTGTTGCCGAGCGTATCGAGACTGGCGGCGGCTTGCAGCGTCAACAAACGCGCCTGCTCGATCTCGCAGCGCGAACGCGCGATCGCTTCCTGAGCCATGCCGTGATGGCCGAGTGGCGCGCCGAAGGCCACGCGGGTGCGCGCGCGTTCGAGCATCGTTTCCAGTGCGCGCTGGGCCAGACCGATCAAGCGCATGCAGTGATGGATGCGGCCCGGACCAAGACGCGCCTGGGCGATCTCGAAGCCGCTGCCTGCTTCGTGCAACAGGTTGGTGACGGGTACGCGTACCTTCTCGAAAATCACTTCGGCATGGCCATGCGGCGCATCGTCGTAGCCGAACACCTGCAAAGGCCGCAGCACACGCACGCCCGGTGTGTCCATCGGCACCAGCAGCATCGACTGGCGGCGATGCACGGGTGCTTGCGCATCGGTCACGCCCATCACGATCAACACTTCGCAGCGCGGATCACTGGCGCCGGTGGTCCACCATTTGCGGCCGTTGACGACGAATTCATCGCCGTCGCGGACGATGGGCAGGGCGATGTTGGTGGCATCCGATGAGGCCACGTCCGGCTCGGTCATCGCGAATGCCGAGCGGATTTCGCCGGCCAGCAGCGGCACGAGCCATCGCGCCTTTTGCTCTGCTGTACCGAACTGGTGGAGCACCTCCATATTGCCGGTGTCGGGCGCGGAGCAGTTGAAAATCTCCGGCGCGATCAATGAGCGGCCCATGCGCTCGGCCAACGGCGCGTAATCGAGATTGCTCAGCCCGGCGCCTTGTTCGGAATGGGGCAGGAACAGATTCCACAAACCTGCCGCGCGCGCCTTGGCCTTGAGCGATTCGAGCAATGGCGGAATGTTCCAGCGCTTGGCCGGGTCGCGATCCCAGGCCGCGAATTCGACCTCGGCCGGATAGACATGGGCGGCCATGAACTGCGCCAGTTCGTGGTCGATGGCGCGGGCGCGTTCGGAAATCGGAAACAGAGCGGTCATCGATCACCTTGGAGAAGTAGGACCGATGGCAATCGCGATCCCGGAAAATATGAAATACAAACCCATAAGAGCGATGGTAATCGCGACCACGGGCCACGGTCGCCATCGCCCGTGCCGGTCAGTAATAAGTCCACAACTCGCGAGCATCGTGCAGATGCGACAGCGTGTTCCAACTGCCCAGGGCCAGGCCGTAGGGCCGCGCATGAAATTCGCACAGGCCGCTGTTGCGCAGCGACAGATTCAGATCGATCGCGCTGCGGTCGGAAGCGCCGAGCGCGTGCTGCGCCAATCGCGAGATCACGCCGCCGGAAGTCAGCACCAATACATCGCCGCTTTGCGCTTGCCGGGCCAGGCGCTCGCCGGCCTGACCGACTCGCGCGCCGAACTCCTGCCAGGATTCGGGCACGCCCTGTATCTGGCCTTGCGCCCAGGCGCCGAGCGCAGCGTGAATCATCGCGCCGAGCGCCAGCAATCCTCCGCCATGACTGGCGATGACCGCCGGATGCTCCGGATGGTTCTGCGCGAAACCATCGAACACCGCGTGATGGTCGAACTCGTCCAGGCCCGCATCGACCGCCGGGGCGGGCAGTGTCAGGCCGCGTTCGGCATAGGCATCGGCGATGGCATCGAAAGTTTGCCGATGCCGCAACATACGTCCGACCAGTACCGCGTCGAAACGATGGCAATTGCCGGCCAACCATTGTCCGAGCCGGCGCGATTGCAGTTGGCCGCGCTCGGAGAGACGGTCGTAATCGTCGGTACCGGCGCTGGCTTGTCCGTGACGTACTAGAAAAAGGCTCAATTGACGAAAAACTCCTGACGGAAACTGACTTGAATGGGGGTATGGCGTTCGGCGGGCGTGACTTCGATTTCAAAGTTCAGCGTTTCATTGCCGCTCACCCGCGCCTCGCCCAGGTAATACACAGCCTCGCCGTCCTTGACTTCGCGCAGGCTGATGCTTTGCCTTTGCCCGTTGAGATTGCTGGCCGCGGCAGTGACCACCGACGGCACCGCGGTGTCGGCACCGGGCTTGCCCTTGCGCACGGAAACATTGAGCAGGGCGCGATTGGCCGAACGGGTGATGCCGTATTGCTTTGCCACTTCCGGGGTCAGCGTGGTGGTGGGGATGGCGCTGTAGTGCACGGTGATGTCGCCCGAACTGACCGATTGCGCCTGTGCCAGGCCGCAGGAAAGCGCAAACAAAATCACACCAGACAACAAAAGGCGGATCGAGTACATGACCTGTCTCCTGAGTGGGAAGGTGGGACAGCGTGAGTGCATCATCGCGCCGGGAACATCGGCTGTCACGGACGCCGGGATGCCGAGGGTCCAGGCCATCACACGGAACCGGCCAATCGGGGTTTCCTCCGATGCGCTCAATCGATGGCGGCCGATAACTCCCCGCCGCGCCGGGTGGCGGCGGCAATGGCCTGTTCGACCAGTGAACGGAAACCGCCGGCTTCGAAGGTTTCCAGCGCCGCTTGCGTGGTACCGCCGGGCGAGGTGACGCGCTGGCGCAGCAGCGCGGCCGGTTCGCCGGATTCATTGAGCATGCGCGCCGCGCCGAAAATCGTCTGCAAGGTCAGCGCACGCGCGGCCTCGGGTGGCAAGCCCTGCGCCTGGCCGGCCGCCTGCATCGCCTCGGCCAGCAAAAATACATAAGCCGGACCGCTGCCCGACAGTGCCGTGACCGCGTCCATGCGCGCCTCGTCGTCGATCCACACGGTCAGGCCCGCGGCCTGGAGCAGGCCTTCGGCGATGCGGCGCTGATCGGCCGAAACCTTTTCGTTGGCAAACAGTCCGGTCGCGCCGGCGCCGAGCAGGGCGGGTGTGTTCGGCATGGTCCGCACCACCGCCAGACCACCGCCGAGCCAGCGTTCCAGTTGCTGGCTGGTGATGCCGGCGGCGATGGAAATGACCAGAGGATGCTGCCGCTGCGCCGCATCCATCAGACCTTTGCCAACCGCTTTCATCACCTGCGGCTTGACCGCGAATACCCACACTGCCGCGTGTTCGACCGCCTGGGAATTGTCGGAATAGGTATTCACCGCGAAATCGAGGGCCAGCGCATCGCGCAGCTCGGCATGCGGCTCGCTGACGTGGATCGATGCCGCCGCCTGTCCACGGGCGATCAGGCCGCCGATCAGGCTGCGCGCCATATTGCCGCCGCCGATGAAGGCAATGGATTGGGAACCTGGCGCTGGAGATACGGAGTTGGAAGGCATGCGGATGAGGTCTCGTGGAAATATTCGGATCGAAAGTCATTCAGTGTAGAGCGGCACGCACGATCTTGTCCGAAACCGCGGCGTCCGTAGGCTGGCGTGAACTTATTCCGAGTCCCGAGTCCCCAGTCCCGAGTCCCGGCTACGAGCGCCAAACAACGCCGAACCAACCCGCACCATCGTCGCGCCTTCCTCGATGGCCAGCGGATAGTCCTCGCTCATTCCCATCGACAAGGTATCGAGATCGGGAAATTCCTGGCGCAATGCATCGAACATCTCGCGCAGCCGTCGAAAACTGGCGCGACGCTGCGCGAAATCCGGATAAGGCGCGCCGATGCTCATCAGTCCGCGCAAGCGCAGCCGGGGCGCGGCGGCCACTGCGCGGGCCAGCGGTAGGACCTCATCGGGCGCGCAGCCGGACTTGCTGGCCTCGGCATCGACATTGACCTGGACCAGCACATTCAAGGGCGCGCGATCGATAGGGCGATAACGATTGAGCGGTTCGATCAGCTTGGCGCGGTCGAGCGATTGCAGCCAATCGAAATGCTCGGCCGTCTCGCGGCATTTGTTCGATTGCAACGGGCCGATCAGATGCCACTCCAGCCCGAGCGCCTGCAAGGTCTGGATCTTGCCCAGCGCCTCCTGAACATAGTTTTCGCCGAAAGCGCGTTGACCCTGGTCGGCCAGTGCGGCCACCGCCTGCACGGACTGGGTCTTGGAGACGGCAAGAAGCCGTGCCGGTGGCCGTTCGGCGGCGCTGGCGGCGTTGTTTATGGTCTGCAGAACCTGTTGCAGAGCCTGATCGTGCGGGTTCATGGCCGGGATTGTTGACCTCGATCGGAGCGCTATACTGGGGCGGACCAGTCAAAAAGGGCAGTCCGCCCTTCACGACAAGCCAAGTTGGAAAAACAATTGGCGCCTAACTTATCTCGGGCCACAGGGAACTGAAATGGACATAGCGGAACTGCTGGCATTCTCGGTCAAGAACAAGGCTTCCGACCTGCACCTTTCCGCCGGCTTGCCGCCGATGATCCGGGTCGATGGCGATGTCCGCCGCATCAATATCCCGGCGCTGGACCACAAGCAGGTGCACTCGCTGGTTTACGACATCATGTCGGACAAGCAGCGGCGCGATTATGAGGAATTCCTCGAGGTCGATTTTTCCTTCGAGATTCCCGGCCTGGCCCGCTTCCGGGTGAATGCGTTCAATCAAAACCGTGGCGCGGGCGCGGTGTTCCGTACCATTCCCAGTCAGATTCTCACGCTCGAGGAGCTCGGCTGCCCGAAGGTGTTTTCCGAGATCATCGAACAGCCGCAGGGCTTGATCCTGGTGACCGGCCCGACCGGCTCGGGCAAGTCCACGACGCTGGCGGCGATGATCGATCACATCAACAAGAGCGAGTTCGGGCACATCCTGTCGGTCGAGGATCCGATCGAGTTCGTGCATACCTCGCAGAAATGCCTGATCAACCAGCGCGAAGTGCATCGCGATACGCACGGCTTCAACGAGGCGCTGCGCTCGGCGTTGCGCGAAGACCCCGACTACATCCTGGTCGGCGAGCTGCGCGATCTGGAAACCATCCGCCTGGCGCTGACGGCGGCGGAAACCGGCCACTTGGTCTTCGCCACGGTGCATACCAGTTCGGCGGCCAAGACCATCGACCGCATCATCGACGTGTTCCCGGCCGGCGAAAAACCAATGGTGCGCTCGATGTTGTCCGAGTCCCTGCGCGCGGTGATCTCGCAATCGCTGCTCAAGAAGGTTGGCGGCGGCCGTATCGCTTCGCACGAGATCATGATCGGCATCCCGGCCATCCGTAACCTGATCCGCGAGGACAAGGTCGCGCAGATGTATTCCTCCATCCAGACCGGACAGCAATACGGCATGCAAACGCTCGACCAGAACCTGCAGGACCTGGTCAAGCGCGGCCTGGTCACCAAGCAACAGGCACGTGAATACGCCAAGGACAAACGCTTGTTCGATTGATCCGAACCGGCCTGCGGCCAAGCGGGTATCGCACGGCGATGGCATGCCGCGATGCCCCGGCGACGGGTTTCGGTTTCGCGCAAAATCCGATAGCGTCGGTCTTTGTCGAGGTCACGGCGATCTGTCTTTTCCCACATGGCGAGTGTCGATTCCGAGTCCCCTAACCGTCAGGCAAGACACCCGCTCCGAATTTCAGCGTCAACGATTCCCCCTCCCCCCAGGAGTCAGCCCATGAGTAGCATCGACTTCACTTCGTTCCTGAAGCTGATGGCGCACAAGAAAGCTTCCGATCTGTTCGTCACGGCCGGAGTGCCGCCATCGATGAAGGTCAACGGCAAGCTCTCGCCGATCACCCAGAGCCCGCTGACGCCGCAGCAAAGCCGCGACCTGGTGCTCAATGTGATGAGCCCGGCGCAGCGAGAGGAATTCGAGAAAACCCACGAGTGCAACTTCGCCATCGGCGTGTCCGGCGTCGGTCGTTTCCGCATCAGTTGCTTCTACCAACGCAATCAGGTGGGCATGGTGCTGCGCCGCATCGAGACGCGCATTCCCACCGTCGAGGAGCTGAACCTGCCGCCGGTCATCAAGACCCTGGCGATGACCAAGCGCGGCATCATCATCTTCGTCGGCGCCACCGGCACCGGCAAATCCACTTCGCTGGCGGCGATGATCGGCTACCGCAACATGAATTCCTCCGGGCACATCATCACCATCGAGGACCCGATCGAATTCGTGCACAAGCACGAAGGCTGCATCATCACTCAGCGCGAGGTCGGCATCGACACCGATAGCTGGGAAGCGGCGCTCAAGAACACCCTGCGCCAGGCGCCCGATGTGATCATGATCGGCGAGGTGCGCACGCGCGAGGGCATGGACCACGCCATCGCCTTCGCTGAAACCGGCCATCTGGTGCTATGCACCCTGCACGCCAACAATGCCAACCAGGCGCTGGACCGCATCATCAACTTCTTCCCGGAAGACCGGCGCAGCCAGTTGCTGATGGATCTGTCCATGAACCTCAAGGGCATCATCGCCCAGCAACTGATTCCCACGCCCGACGGCAAGGCGCGCCGCGTGGCGATGGAAATCCTGCTCGGTACGCCGCTGGTGCAGGACTACATCCGCGACGGCGAGATCCACAAGCTCAAGGAAGTGATGAAGGAATCGGTCAACCTGGGCATGAAGACCTTCGACATGGCCTTGTTCGAGCTGTACCAGGCCGGCGAGATCAGCTACGAGGACGCGCTGCGCTTTGCCGATTCGCAAAACGAAGTGCGCCTGAAGATCAAGCTCGCCCAAGGCGGCGACGCACGCTCGCTGTCACAGGGCATGGACGGCGTGGAGTTGTCCGAGGTCAAGTAAGTCCTCTCGCGACACACAACAAAAAAGCCGGGCATCGCCCGGCTTTTTTTATGGAATCATCTAGATGACGTTCCCAATGCCGACATCCAGATGCAGTAGAGGATTGGCTTTCCCGTTGTCTCAGGATTCAGGGGTGCAGGCGCACGTCATCGCTTCTGAGGTGTGCCATATTTTGCTTGGAGACTTGTCACGAATCCCTGCCAGTCCGTTGCCAGAGCCCCAAGTTCTTCTGCAAGAGCCGGGAAAGCGGTTATTTTGAAGTCCCAGTAGACCGCTTCCAACTCTGCCCCAGTGGTCTCCACGCGGTGGAAGCGGTACGCCCCGTCCACAGGGTCTAGAGCCTCCGGCGAGCTGTGTATGAAGTCCTCGCGTATCTTCTTCCAGTGAACGGTTTGACCTGCTAACCGGTTTCCTTCCTTGGCGAAGTCCTTCAGCTCAGGGACTACGCGGAAAGCCGTTTCGATGAAAGTGCGCTTGTGCTTGGTCAGCTTGGGTACTTGGTTGTTTGTAACGAAGTGCGGGAAGTTCGTCGCTATCGTGTTGCAAGTGAAGCTCATGGCGTCCTCCACGAACGACCATTGAACGTTCACAAATCCAACGATTCGGTACAGATCGTCGCCAGGAAATTCGTTAGCCATGACCAAAGCCCCCAAGCAGCGCAAGGAAAACTAAGAGCAGGCTCAGGGCGTCGCCACCGGTGCCTGTAGTCCCAACACATCGAGCCCCTGCTCGAAGGTCACATCCACCGGAATCTTCGCCGCATCCAGCCGTTTGAGATCGGCTGCGAGTTCCGGACCGATCACGCCCATCGTATCGGTCATCTGCTTGGCGGTGGCGTAATCGCCGTCGCCTTGCACGGTGAGCAGCTTGGCCGAGAGTGCGTTCATCGCCGCCTGCATCTTGTCGAATTCGACGCGGTAGCGGCCGGTGTTGGCATCGCGCGTGAACGCGCCTTGCTGCTCGAAGAAATTGAAACGCAGCATGTTCGCCTTGGCGTGCGCGTCGGCGGCGCCAAAGCGCACCGAGCGCAGGATGCCGGCCAGGAAAGTGACGTAACCATCCATCAGCTTGGCCTTGTCCAATTCGCCTTTTTCACTGAGCTTGGTGATCAGGTACAGACCGAGGATGTCGGCCTTGCCTTCCTCGAAGCTCGATGCGTATTCCTTCAACGCCTGCGTCACCGTGCCCTTGCCGTCGAGCGTGTTCTTGATGCCGAGGCCATGCGCGACTTCATGGAACATGGTGTCCTCGAAGAAGGCATCGAAGGTGAGGTTCTTCTGCTGGTCCTCGGCGATCAATACCTTTGCGATCGGCAACAGGATGTTGTCGAACTTGGCCTGGATGACGTTTTCCAGCTGCAGGCGGCGCGTGCCTTTTTTCAATTGCACCTGCTCGTCATTGGGCAGGTTGATGGCGATGGTCTTGGCGCCGACGTTGGCGTTGCCCGCGTAATACACCACGTTGTAGGCATTGAGGTCGGCGGCCGAGCCGGGTTTTTCCGCCTTGTATTTGTCGGGCACCGGCAACTCGCGTTGCAGCGCCGGCAAGAATTTCGCGAAGCGGGCCAGACGCTCGCTCCAGGCCATGTCCTTGATCAACACCAGGCCTTCGTAGCTGGCCTTGTAGCCGAACAATTGATCTTCGTAGGTTTCGATCGGGCCGATGACGATATCGATGGGATTGGTCTTCATGTCCATCCAGGCCAGGTCGCTGGGCTGGAAGTCGTCGGACAACAATGCATCGGCGCGCATCGTCAGATAATTCTTGAACCCGGCATCCTTGCTTAAGGCCGAAGCCTGGCGCAGCAATGCGGCGGTTTTTTCCAGATCGGCCTTGTAGGCTTCGTGAAACGGCACGGTGATCAATTTGCCGGCGGCATCGCGGCGCAGCAGGGTGTACCAACTGGTCTTGTCCTTGAGGTCGGCCGCCTCGAATTCCTGCTTGCTCATGTCGGCCGGATAAAACAGCGCGCCGGCCGGGCGTGCGCCGATGCCCTCGACGAACGGCGTGTCGGCGTTCAGCCGGTCCCAGGGGCCGAAGTTGATTTCGGCGAGCTTGCGCGTGTCGGCGTCGGTGATCTTGGCCATCAGCGCGGCCTTGTCGCCCCAGCTTTGCTGCCAGTACAGCGCGTCCATCGTTTGGCTGGCCTGCACTAGCAGCGCGATCATCTGCTTGTCCTGTGCATCGAAATGCGAAAGATCGGCCTTGAGCGGCACGCTGACGTAATCGTTCAGGTGCGCGGCGGCGTAGGAGGTTGCGGTCGCTGCGGGCTGGCTTGCTGCCGTCGCTGGGGCTTTGGCCGACTCGGAAGCCGGATGGCAGCCGGCCGCCACGCTGGCGATCAGGCAGGGGCCGAGAAAGGACAGCAGGCGAGGGTGCATGAGAGGTGCTCCGCAGTTTGTGGGATGCGCGATGTTAACGCGATGAGTCCGGCCGCAGGAGCGCTACAATGCCGCCATGAATGTCCCGCAGTCCCTGGCCGACCATTTCCTCATCGCCATGCCGTCGCTGGCCGATCCCAATTTCGCGCGCGGAGTCACGCTGATTTGCCAGCATGACGAGGGCGGCGCGATGGGCCTGATGGTCAATCGCCTGTCCGAGTACAAATTGGGCGAAGTGCTGCGGCAGATGGAAATCCAGAGCGATGTTCCCTCGCTCAACGGCCAGCCGGTGTTGATCGGCGGGCCGGTACAGCCCGATCGCGGCTTCGTGCTGCATGATGACCCGCGCGAGTGGGGCTCGACCTTGCGCTTCGGCAAGGGTCTGGCGGTGTCCACTTCACGTGAGATCCTGGTGGCGATGGCCCGTGGCGAAGGCCCCGAGCGCGCGCTGGTTGCGCTGGGCTATGCCGGCTGGACTGCGGGCCAGTTGGAAAGCGAGCTGAGCGAAAACACCTGGCTCACGGTGCCGGCCGACCGCGCCATTTTCTTCAACACTCCGCTGGAAGCCCGTTGGCAGGCGGCGGCGCAATCGATCGGCGTGGATATTTCCCGGCTCAGCAATTCCGTGGGCCACGCGTAGTGGTCGAATCGTCGCCAGTGGCGGCGACTTTGCTCGCCTTCGATGTCGGTACCCGGCGCATCGGTGTGGCGGTGGGCAATACCGTTTCCGCCAGCGCACGCGAGGTCGGCGTGCTGGACGTGCGCGATACCGGCCCCGATTGGCAGGTACTCGACCGCTGGATCAAACAATGGCAGCCGGACCGGCTGGTGGTCGGCGACCCGGCCACGCTCGAGGGCGGCGACCAGCCGATCCGCAAGCGCGCCCGTGCGTTCGCTCGCACCCTGGCCCAGCGCTACCGTTTGCCGGTGGAGCAGGTGGACGAGCGCACCAGCTCGATCGAAGCCGCACAGCGGTTCGCCGCCGGCCGCGCCAGCGGTACACGCAAACGTGGCCAGGCCGCGCAACTCGATGCCCTGGCCGCGGTGGTCATTCTCGAGCGTTGGCTGACCGACCCCGATTCCCGTATTGCCCTGAGCAACCAACAAGAAAACGTGTGAGATAACGCATGAGCCTTTTGCCTGTTTCGCAACTGACCGCCGATGGCAGGCTTCGCCACCTGCTCACCCTCGATGGCATGCCGGCGGCGACCATCACTTATCTGCTAGACGATGCCGATGCGCTGCGCGGCAAAGCACTCGGCGGTACTTCGCTGCGCAACGTCCTGGCCGGCAAGACGGTATGCACGCTTTTCTTCGAGCCTTCCACGCGCACGCGTTGTTCGTTCCAGTTGGCGGCCACGCGCCTGGGCGCCGATACTTTGTCGTTCGATGTGACAGTGTCGTCGGCAAAAAAAGGCGAGACCGCGCTCGATACCATGCGAACGCTCGAAGCGATGGGCGTGGATTGCTTTGTCGTGCGCCACGCCGAGGACGGCGCGGTGGCCAAGCTGGCGGCCGGCGCGCGGATCAAGACCCGCTTCATCAATGCCGGCGACGGCCGCAACGCGCATCCCACTCAGGGCCTGCTCGACATGCTGACCATCCGCCAGCGCAAGGGCGCGGATTTTTCCCGGCTCAAGGTGTTGATCGTCGGCGATGTGAAACATTCGCGCGTGGCCCGCTCCGATTTGCAGGCCTTGCATGCGTTGGGCGCCGGTGAAATCCGCATTTGCGCGCCGCAACCGCTGCTGCCCGATGAAGAGGTGTCCAGCGGCTGCCAGGTCACCCAGGATTTCGATGCCGCACTCGATGGCGTGGACGTGGTGATGATGCTGCGCCTGCAGCGCGAGCGCATGGAAGACGGCCTGGTGCCATCGATCGAACAATATGTCCGCGAATATGGCCTGAGCGCCGAGCGGCTCCGCCGCGCCCGGCCTGATGCGATCGTCATGCACCCCGGCCCGATGAATCGCGGCGTGGAAATCGACGATGCCGTCGCCGACGGCCCGCAATCGGTGATCGTCGATCAGGTCAGCAACGGCGTAGCAGTGCGCATGGCGGTATTGCGGGCGGCGCTGGCGACTTGAGCCAGGCAAGTTTCGATTTTCTATCCACAGGAGCGATGACAGTCTCCGTAGAAGCGATGGCAATCGCGACTGAAGGTTGTGGCTGTCCGGGTTTTCCTTTCCGTTAGAGAGAATCTTTCTCTCCGTTTGAGAGAGCCTTTCCGGCAAGCAGGTGAGCGAAAGGTAGCTACTGCTGAGGCAGGAGTTTGGCAAGCAGGCGAGCGAAAGGCAGTTACTGCCGGGGTAGGCATGATCGCGATTGCCATCGCTCCTACGGGCGGGGTCGGAATTTCATTCTGCTTCCGCTTTCCTTCGCGCTTTTCGCGTTCTTCGCGGGCCGGATGCCTTTGCCTTTCGACGACGTGTGAACGCGCCTACATGCTGTCTACGTTGCCGTTCTGGAAATCCCAGGTGCGGGTGATCAGCAATTCGTCGATGTCATCTTTCGATTCGGGCAGCGGCGCGAAGGGTTCGGCCAGCCGCACGGTGCGCATCGCGGCCTCGTCAAGCAGTTTTTCCTTGCTTGGGGTGTTGAGGATGATGTCGCCCACGCTGCCGTCGCGGCGCACCACCACGGTCATCACCAGGCGTCCGCTCAGGCCGCGCCGGCGCACCTGCTCGGGATAGTTGAGGTTGCCGATGCGCTCGACCTTTTCCACCCAGGCGCGCATGTAGGCGGCATATTCGTATTGCTGAGTGCTGGCGGTGATGCGCATACGCCGGGGCCGCTTGGCATACAACTCTTGTTGCCGGTCGATCTCCGCCGCCAACCGTGCCATTTCCAGACTCTGCTGCATCAGCTCCCGGCCGGTGGGCAGCGGCGTCGGGTCGTGGTTGGGTTGATCCTCGGGCAAGGGCACGCGGCGATCGCTGGCGGAGACCGTGGTCAGCAAGCGTTGGCTCGAATCGGGCGTCGGCGGCGGCGCCTGCGCGGTCATCGGCTGCGGGGCGATGCCGGGCTGTGGCTTGGGCACCTGGGCAATCTGGGCTTCGCGCGGCCGTTGGGCTTCATCGCGGTCGCCACCGCCCTGATTGTTGGCCTGAGCGATGAAATCGGCCTGGCGCGGCGGCTCGGGCGTGGAGGTCTGGGTCAGGATGACATCGAGCGTCGGCACCACGGGGGCGGCGTCTTCCCGGCTGAAACCGACGCCGAGGATCAGCACGCCGAAAAAGATCATCGACAGCGCCAGCGTCGCGCTCAGACGCTCGGTCGGACCGGTCTTCGGACCTGGGGCGGGAACGCTGGATCGGAAAACGGAGCTGGACAACGGCTCACCTCGGCTTCGCGCGCCGGGCCTCGATGGCATCGAACAAATCCCCGGCGATGTTGAGCCCGAATTGCTGGTCGAGCTCGCGTATGCAGGTGGGGCTGGTGACATTGACCTCGGTCAGATAGTCGCCGATCACATCCAGACCGACGAACAGCATGCCGCGCCGCTTGAGTTCCGGGCCGACCTGGGCGGCGATCCAGCGGTCGCGCTCGGACAAGGGACGGCCTTCGCCGCGCCCGCCAGCCGCCAGGTTGCCGCGAAATTCGTTGCCTTGCGGAATCCGCGCCAGGCAGTAAGGCACCGGCTCGCCATCGACGATCAGGATGCGCTTGTCGCCGTCGCGGATCTCGGGCAGGTAGCGCTGCGCCAGCGCCAGCTCGTGGCCGTGCTGGGTCAGGGTTTCCAGAATCACGTTGGTGTTGGGGTCGCCGGCGCGGACCTGGAAAATCGAGCGTCCGCCCATGCCGTCGAGCGGCTTGAGCACGCAATGGCCTTGTTCAGTCACGAAATCGCGTAGCGCCTTGGCGTTGCGGCTGACCAGCGTCGGCGGGCAGCACTGCGGAAACATCAAGGCGGCCAGTTTCTCGTTGTGATCGCGCAGGCCTTGCGGATCGTTGACCATCAACACGCCTTCGGCCTGGGCCATCGACAGGATGTGCGTGTCATGCAGGTAATTGGCGTCCACCGGCGGATCGGTGCGGATCAGCACCGCGTCCATTTCCGCCAGCGGGTGGGTCCGGACGTCGCCCAGTGTGTGCCAGCCGGCCGGATCGTCGCGCACCGTCAGCGCCGCCGACCGCGCGATCGCACGGCCGTCGCGGATGCCCAAGCCGCCGGGCACTACATAGTGCAGGTGATGGCCGCGCCGCTGGGCTTCGAGCAGCATCGCGAAACTGCTGTCCTTGGCGATTTTGATGGCTCCGATCGGGTCCATTACCACGGCCACGTGCAAAGGCATGTTGCTTCCGGTCATTCGTAGGGTTGATGCGTTAGCCTAGCAGGCGCGCGGGGGCGGAATGCACCGAACCGGGGAAAACCCGCGCGACGATGGCCTGCGCTTGACACTTTTGCGCTACGCTGGGATATAAGCTTGGTGGCCGAATGGTCGCCGATGGTGAGCCAGGTGGCTATTGTATTGGGGAGACAGATGGAAGAAAGCAATCTCAACAGCCTGCGCGTGATGGTCATCGACGATTCGAAAACCATCCGGCGCACGGCCGAAACCCTGCTCAAGAAAGAGGGTTGCGAAGTAGTCACCGCCACGGATGGATTCGAGGCCCTGGCCAAGATCGCCGATCATCAGCCGCAGATCATCTTCGTGGACATCATGATGCCGCGCCTGGACGGGTATCAAACTTGCGCGTTGATCAAGAACAACCAGATGTTCAAGAACACCCCGGTCATCATGCTTTCCTCCAAGGACGGATTGTTCGACAAGGCGCGTGGCCGCATTGTCGGCTCCGATCAATACCTGACCAAACCTTTCACCCGCGATGAGCTGCTCTCGGCCATCCGCAAATACGTCGCCGGGGACTGAGCCCGCCATGGCCAAGCCCTCCGCCAACAAACGCGCCAGTTCCTTCGAGACATTGCTCGATTACGAGCAGCGCTCGCTGGCGCATGTCGCCGGCCGTCCGGAAATGATCGAGGCGCCCGGGCACTGGCGCGGTGTCGGCTTCCGCCTGGGGCCGCGGCGTTTCGTGTCCTCGTTCGATGAAATCGTCGAAATCCTCTCGTTGCCGCCGGTGACTCCGGTGCCGGGCGCGCAGGCATGGATGCTGGGCGTGGCCAATGTGCGCGGCTCGCTGTTGCCCGTGGTCGATCTCAAGCAGTTCCTGGAAGGCGAACGTACCGTCGTCCATGAAGGCCATCGGGTGTTGGTCGTGCGGCAAAGCGGCGGCAATGTCGCCGTGGTCATCGATGAGCTGTTCGGGCAGCGTACTTTCAACGATTCCCACCGGGCCGAACTGTCCGGCGAAAACGAAGGCCGGTACGGCCATTTTGTCAGCCAGGGCTATCGTCTGGCGGATGTTTCCTGGGGTGTGTTCAGCATGACGACGCTGACGCGCACGCCCGAATTCAGGCAGGCCGCGCTGTAGTGCGGTCCATCAAGTTATTTTTTTGGGGTGAGGTCTAGTCATGAGCGCGAATTCAAGCTCGTTAACCGAAAAAGTCAGCAACTTCGGCATCAAGGTCTGGCTGTTCATTCTGGCCATTTCGGTGCTCATCTTCCTGGCCAACTTCGTTTACGCCAGTATCTTGTCCGGGCAGGAAAACAAGGCGCGAAGCCTCACCGCCGAATTGCAGGTGCTTTCGCAGCAGCTCGCCAAATACTCCAAGGAAGCGGTGGAGGGCAACGCCGATTCCTTCGGTGAGTTCACCGCCACCAAGACGCGCATCGACGGCATCGTCAAGGCCTTGCGCAACGGCAGCCTGACCGAAGGCGTACCCGGTTACGAGAGCAACCCGCGCGAACCGGGCGTGAGCAGTGCGCTCAAGAAGGTCACGGAAATCTGGACCAAGATGTCGCAGGACGCGGATCGTATTTCCAAGAGCCAGGACCAGATCGTCAACCTCAGCGACACCGCCAATAGTTTCACCGGCCGCATTCCGCAATTGTCGGCGCGTCTGGACGAAGTGGTGCGCGCCATGTCCGACAGCGGCGCGGCGGCCTCGCAGATCAACATCGCCAACCGGCAAATCGTGCTGGCCGACCGCATGTCACGCCGAGTCACGGAAATCCTGGCCGGTGGCGATCGCGCCGTCACCGCCGCCGACGCGCTCTCTCGCGACTCGGCCGTGTTCGGACAGGTATTGAACGGCCTGCGCGAAGGCAATCCGGAACTGGGCGTCAACCGCGTCACCAGTCCCGCCGCGCTCAATTCGGTGAATCAGGTCGAAAAGCTCTACGCCGATTCGCAAAAGGAAATGGAGAGCATCCTGCAAGCGTCCACCGACCTGTTCGAAGTGCAGCAGGCCTCCTCGGCGATTTCGGGCGATTCCAATGTGCTGCTCGAAGACAGCCAGGCCTTGTTCAGCACGTTCGGCTCGAGCCTCAAGCGTTTTTTCCCGAACAATCTGTGGGCGATCATTTCCGGTGCGCTGGCGATCTTCTCGATCCTCGGCTTGCTGTACACGGTCAACCGCGAACAGCGCAAACGCCTGAGCAGCACGCAGGAGCTCAACCAGCGCAACCAGGAAGCCATTTTGCGACTGCTCGATGAAATGGGTTCGCTCGCTGAAGGCGATCTGACGGTAAAGGCGACGGTCACCGAGGACATCACCGGCGCGATCGCGGACTCGATCAACTTCGCCGTCGAAGCCTTGCGATCACTGGTATCGACCATTAACGAAACCGCGGTGCAAGTCGCCGCCGCCGCACAAGAAACCCAAGCCACCGCGATGCATCTGGCGGAAGCGGCCGAGCATCAGGCGCAGCAGATCACCTCGGCCTCGGCGCAGATTCACGACATTGCCTCGAGTATCGACCAGGTGTCGCGAAACTCCGCCGAGTCCGCCGACGTGGCCCAGCGCTCGGTGCAGATCGCCGCCAAGGGCGCCGATGTGGTGCGCCAGACGATTCAGGGCATGGACAACATCCGCGACCAGATTCAGGAGACTTCCAAGCGAATCAAGCGACTTGGCGAAAGCTCACAGGAAATCGGCTCGATCGTGGAACTGATCAACGACATCGCCGAGCAGACCAACATTCTGGCCTTGAACGCCGCCATTCAGGCCGCGTCCGCCGGTGAGGCTGGCCGCGGCTTCGCGGTGGTGGCCGACGAAGTGCAGCGACTGGCCGAACGCGCTTCCAACGCGACCAAGCGAATCGAAGCGCTGGTGCAGACCATTCAATCCGATACCAACGAAGCGGTCAGCTCGATGGAACAGACCACCGCCGAAGTGGTGGCCGGTGCCAGGCTCGCCGAAGACGCGGGTTTGGCGCTGGGCGAGATCGAAACGGTGTCCAACGATCTTTCCAACCTGATTCAAAACATCTCCACCGCCGCGCGCCAGCAGTCGGTCGCCGCGACCAACATCACGACGACGATGTCGGTGATTCAGGAAATCACCAGCCAGACATCGTTGGGCGCCCACCAAACCGCGGAGTCGATCGGAAACCTCGCCCAGTTGGCGGCCGACCTGCGCCGCTCGGTGGCCGACTTCAAACTGCCGGCGGTCTGATGACCTAAGCAGATTTCGCGATGGCTTGGCACAGCACAGGCGAGCCGACATGCGTGCGTGTACTGACAGGATCCGGGAATGAGGCTGCACGAAAACATCGATTTCACCACGCTGACCTGGGTCAAGCCTGAGCTCGACGAAACGCTCAAGCAGGCGCGGCATGCCCTGCAATCGTTCGTCGAGGATGGAGAGGACGCCGGCCAGTTGCACGCGTGCAGCAGCCTGCTGCATCAAGTGCAGGGCACCTTGCGCATGGTCGAGCTGTACGGCGCGGCGATGGTTGCCGAGGAAATGGAGCAGCTCGCTCGCGCCTTGATCGAGGCCAAGGTGCAGGATCGCGACAATGCCTATGCCGTGCTGATGCAGGGCATCGTGCAATTGCCCGATTACCTGGAGCGCTTGCAGAGCGGGCATCGCGATATTCCGATCGTCCTGTTGCCGCTGCTCAATCAATTGCGTGAGTCGCGTGGCGAAAAAGGCCTGAGCGAAAGCGTGTTGTTTTCGCCCGATCTGGCGCGCCCCTTGCCCCATTCCGCGCGCGGGCCGGAGGCTCCGCTGGCACAGCCGGAACTGCGCCGCCGCGCCGAGATGCTGCACGGTTTGTTCCAGAGCGCGCTGCTGCGCTGGTTGAAGGACGACAACAGTCCGGCCACCTTGCGCGACCTGACCGACGTCTGTGAACAACTGGTGCCGATCACTTCGACCGAAGCCGCGCGCCGCTTGTTCTGGGTCGCCGCCGGCACGCTCGATGCGCTCGGCAAGAATGCGTTTCCGGTCAGCAAGGCGCTCAAGCAGGCGCTGGCCAAGGTCGAGCGCGAGATCAAGCGACTCGCCGATGGTGGTGACGCCGCGTTCCGCAGCGATCCGCCGATCGAGCTGACCAAACAATTGCTTTATTTCGTCGCGCATGAAGGCTCCGATGCCGGACGCGTTGGCGAGATCCGCGAAATATTCGGGCTCACCGGCAACCAGCCCAGCGAGGCCGAACTCGCGCATGCGCGCGGCAGCCTGAGCGGCCATAACCGCGCGCTGCTGGAAACGGTGGCCTTCGCCATCAAGGAAGACTTGCTGCGGGTCAAGGACGCGCTGGATATCCATCTGCGCACGCCCGGCGCATCGCCGGCCGCGCTCGGCGTCCAGGTCGAGGCGCTCGATCGTGTCGCCGATACCCTGGGCATGCTCGGACTGGGCGTTCCGCGCCGGGTCGTTCAGGACCAACGCAACGCCATCCACGATGTGGTGTCCGGCGAGCGCCGGGACGATGAGGCGACACTGCTCGATATCGCCGGCGCGTTGCTCTATGTCGAAGCGGCGCTGGACGATCAGGTCGATCGTCTGGGCCAGGACGAGGCTTCACAAGAAGAAACGGCGGCGACGCTGCCTTCCAACGAGTCGCGCAAGCTGCTCGAAGTGCTGGCCAAGGAAGCGATCAGCAATTTCGCCCAGGCCCGGCAGTGTTTCGTGGCCTTCGTCGAAACCCACTGGGATCATGCGCAACTGAGCGATGTGCCGCGCCTGCTCGAAGAAGTTTCGGGCGCGCTGCGCATTCTCGATATTCCCTTGCCGGCCGAATACCTGACCGCCATTCGCCGCTTCACCGAGAACGAATTGCTGCGCCGCCGCCGCGTGCCCAACGGCCAGCAGATGGACCGTCTGGCCGATGCGCTCGCCAGTCTCGAATATTTCCTGGAAGCCTTGCGCGATCGCCGTCCGAACCGGAGCCAGATTCTGGATTTGGCGAAACAAAGTCTGGAGTCGCTCGGCTATTGGCCCTTGCCGACTGAGGACCTTCCGGTGGCGCCGTTGGCCGCCGTGGCGAGCAAGTCTGCCGCCGCGCCGCGCGCGCTCGAACCCGAACCTGCCGCGCCCGCCATGGCCGAACCTGTGCGTGTTCCGGAAGTTCCTGTGGCGACAAGCCCGGTTGCGGAACCTGTCATCGCCATCGAAGCTCCCACTGATGTGCCAGTGGCAGCTGAAGTTGTCGCCGCGCCGCCCGCGATCGAGGCGCCGGAAGCCGCTGACGTGCAGGTTCCTGAAGCGTTGGCCGAACTTCCGCCGATGGTCGAAACCGCTCCCGCCGAGTCTCCGGTTTCCGCCACCGCAGTACAGTCGAACACGGGCAAGCAACGCATTCCCGGTTTCGATGGTGTGCACAACGACGAAATCGACGACGAAATCCGCGACGTATTCCTGGAGGAGTTCGAGGAGGAAATTGCCAACCTCGACCACTTGCTGCCGCCGTGGCGCGCCCAACCGGGCAATGGCGAATTGCTGCGCCCGATCCGTCGCGTATTCCACACACTCAAAGGCAGTGGCCGGCTGGTTGGCGCCAAGACGCTCGGCGAGTTCAGCTGGAAGGTCGAGAACCTGCTCAACCGCGTGCTCGATGGCAGCCGTCCGGCCAGTCCGGCCGTGGTGTTGCTGATCGAACATGCCTTCAACGAACTGCCGTTGCTGCGCGCGGCTTTGCAGGGCGAGAGCGTTTACGCCGATCTCGAAGGCATCCAGTCCGCCGCCGAACGTCTCGCGGCCGGCGAGGAATTCCAGTATCGGCCGGTGACATTGGCGGCTGATATTCCGAGCGGCGCGGCGATCGAGACACTCGACGAAACGATCGAAATTCCCGACGTGGTGGAAGCCACCGCGTTGCAGGTCGAGTTCGAGCCGCTCCAGAGTGTGGACGAGGAGAACGATGGCGAGATGTTCGCCATCGACCCGGTACTGTTTGAAATCCTCAAGCCGGAAGTCGAAGGACACCTGGAAACCGTGGACGCGTGGCTGGCGACTTGCGCACGCGCGCCGCAGCCGGTCACCGATCCCTTGCTGCGCGCCATCCACACGATGAACGGCGCTTTCGCGATGACCGATGTCGCGGTGATCACCGAAGTCACCGCGCCGCTGGAAGGCTTCATCAAGCGCTCGTTGGCGCATCAATCGACCCCCACGGCCGAGGGTGTCGCTGCGGTCGCCGATGCGGCGCAGGCCATCCGGCGAACGATTTCCGCGCTCGAACGCCCACGCCCGGAACTGCCGAATTTCGAACGATTGGCAGCGCATATCCGCGCCTTGCGCGACGCGCTCCCCGACACGATGTTGCCCGCAGGTGGACTGGCCCATTACGAGGCCGAAACCACCAGCGTCATGCCGCAAGCGGTGATGCTCGAAACGCCGGATGTTTCCCACATTCCGGAATTCACTCATGCGCCGGCCGAGGAAATCACCCATGTCCGGCTGGTCGCCGAGCCAGCGCTGGACGAGCTTGCCCAGGACGCCGATTCGGCTTCCGAAGAATCGGCAGCCGATGAGTTTGCACACATCGAAGCGACGCAAACTGAAACCGCGACAAGCGAGTTCATCGGCGACGAGCCTGCGCCAATCGAATTGGTTTCGAGCGACTTGGCGATTGGCGAATTCGCGGATTTCGGAACTTCAATCGATGCGCTGCCCGTGCAGCCCGAAACCGAGGCGCTCACGCCTTCGGTGACGGAAGAGATCGAACCGGCGTTGGCCGATCATGACAGTGCATTGCTTTCGCTCGAACCAGAAGCAAGCGCAGCAGAAGAAAACGAATCGTTCGCGCACGTCGAGGTCGCATCCGACGATGTCGATGTCGATGCTGCCCAAGAGCAAGAGGCCGAACAGGTCATTGCCGACAGCGAACCGCCGGCGGTTATCGAAGTCGTTGCCGAAGCGACGGTCGAACCGACGCACACATTGACCGCGCTCGATGCCGACGATGCGCTGGCGGCGATGATCGCCGCTTATGCCGCGCAGGAAGTCGTCGAACCTGTGCCGCCGGTTTCGTTGTTGCAAACCCCCATCGCCGAGCCATCGCTTGTTGATGATGTCGCGACTCAAGACGCGGAACCGGAAGTCGCGGCGTTCGAGAACGCAGCAGCTCCGGAGCAGGTGGTCGAATTTTCGGCGCATGAGGATGCGATTGCCGAGGATTTCGTTCTCGAAGATCCGGCACTCGAGGAAGCGGTGCTCGACGAGGCTGCTCTCGACGACTCACTGCTCGAAGACACGATTCCCGAAACGGTGGCGCTGGAAGAATCGGCGCTTGCCGAACCAGAACCGGAAGCGTGGATGCCCGAAGCATCCGAACATGAGGATTCGCTCGTCGAATCCGAAGCTGTCGGCGAAGAAGTCGATACGCCGGTTTTGGAAACCGCTGACGAACTATTGCCGGAACCCGAAACGATCGGGCTCGACGTGCAAGCGACAACCGAAATCCAGGCGCCTGCCGCCGAGGTTTCGGAAGAAACGTATTACGGCTTGAGCCTGGAAGAGCTCGAAGCGATGACCGCGCCGGATCAGGCGGTTTCGGGAGTTCCCGCCGCGCCGGAAGTGGAGCCGGAACCAGAACCGGATTCCGAACCGGAAGTGGCGCTGGAGTCGCTTGCGGAATTGGAGCCGGCCTCGGCCGATGCCGATGCGCAATCGAGCGAGTTCCCTGCGGCTGAGGATTTCGAATCCGAACCCACCGTGGAAGTCGCCGTGCCTGCCGATATGCCGGCTTTCGAAGACGTGCCGGCGGTGGCCGAGACACAGGCCGCGCCGATCGACGAGGAGCAGGACGTTTCGGCCGAGAGCGAAATCGAAGGCCTGATCGCCAGCGAAGACGAAGCAGCGGTGTCCGCTGAGTCCGAAATCGACACTGTCATCGAAGCCGAGGCGGAGGCGGAGGAACTCCTGCCGGACGAAGCAGCGGACACCGAAGCCGAATATTCCCAAGCCATCGAAGCAGACGATGAATCGGACAGCGAGGCTATCGCCGTGCCGAGGTTCGAAGCGACTCTCGATTCGACCAGCGAGTCGATCGACGAGCCGGTGCACGCCATCCGGCCGACCGTGCCGCTGGCCGCCGATCCGGACGATCCCGATGCCGATCTCGACATCAGCGACCTCGATACCGATCTGCTCGATATCTTCCTCGAAGAATCCAGCGACATCCTCGACCACTCCGACGGACTGCTGGCCCGGTTGCGCGATCATTCCGACGACCGCGAATTGATCGTCGGGCTGCAGCGCGATTTGCATACGCTCAAGGGCGGCGCGCGCATGTCCGGCATTTATGCCGTCGGCGATCTCGGCCACGCGATGGAATCCTTGCTCGAAGCCGTCGCCGAAGGCCGGCAACGGCTCAGCGATACCGGCGTCATCGTTCTCGAACGCGGATTCGACCGCTTGCAGGGCATGGTCACGCGCATCGGTCAGCGCAAGGCGATCGCCTTGCCGGCCGGCTTGATTGCGCAAGTGGAGGCGCTGTCGAAAGGCCAATCGCTCGATGCGCTCGCGGCGGGAAAAACCGAATCCGAGCACGCGCCGGCACCGGCGGCGACGCCCGCCGTTGCGCCGGTACCGCTCAAGCCCTTGTCCGCGCCCATCGATGTGTTGGGCGAAGAAGACGAACCTACCGGCACCCGCGCGCCGCAAGAACAAGTGCGCATCCGCGCCGACTTGCTCGACCGGCTGGTCAACTACGCCGGTGAAGTGGCGATCTATCGCGCACGACTGGAACAGCAGTTGGGCGCGTTCCGATCCAACCTCGGCGAACTCAACCAGACCACCACCCGACTGCGTGAACAATTGCGCCGCCTGGAAATCGAAACCGAAGCGCAGATCATCGCCCGCTACCAGCGCGAGGGCGAAACCGCCAACGAGACGTTCGATCCGCTGGAGCTGGACCGCTTCACCAACCAACAGCAACTTTCGCGCGCCTTGTCCGAGTCGGCCAACGACTTGGTCAACTTGCAAGGCATTCTCGATGAGCTGACCCGCCAGTACGAAACACTGTTGTTGCAACAGTCGCGCGTCAGTTCGGACTTGCAGGAAGGCCTCATGCGTACCCGCATGGTGCCTTTCGATGCGTTGGTGCCGCGTCTGCGCCGCGTGCTGCGCCAGGCCGCCAGCGATACCGGCAAACAGGTGCAACTGAAAGTCGATGGTGCGTCCGGCGAAATGGATCGCAACGTGCTCGATCGCATGACCGCGCCGCTCGAACACATGCTGCGCAACGCGATGGCGCATGGCCTGGAGCTTCCCGAGGAACGACGCAAGGCGAAGAAAGCCGAGGAAGGCACCGTCCGTATCGCCGTGCAGCGCGAAGGATCGGAAGTCGTGCTCCGGATCAGTGACGACGGACGTGGCTTGAACAAGGACGCGATTCGCCGCAAAGCCATCGAACGTGAGTTGATCACCGCCGATGCCGAGTTGTCCGATCAGGCCTTGTACGCATTGATCCTGGAACCGGGATTCTCCACCGCCGAAACGGTCAGCCGTCTGGCCGGCCGTGGCGTGGGCATGGACGTGGTGTACAGCGAAATCCGCCAGCTCGGCGGCTCGTTGACCATTCATTCCACTGAAGGCAAGGGCAGCGAGTTCGTCATCCGCTTGCCGTTTACTTTGGCGGTCACCCAAGCGGTGTTCGTGGCCATCGGCGATACCAGCTTCGCGGTGCCGATCGCATCGGTACAAGGTGTGGGCCGCATTTCCCGCGGCGAATTGGAAAAACAACTCGCCAGCGAACACCCGGTGTTCAACTACGCGGGCGAGGACTACGCCATTCATGACTTGGGCCATTTGATCGGACACTCGCCGGCCAAGGCGCAGGACAGTTTGCAGATGCCTTTGCTGCTGGCGCGATCGGGCGACTTGCGCGCGGCGATCTCGATCGATCAGGTGCTCGGCAGCAAGGAAATCGTGGTCAAGCCGGTCGGCCCGCAAGTCAATTCAGTGCCGGGTATTTTCGGCGCGACCATCATGGGCGATGGCCGCGTGGTGGTGATTCTCGACGTGGCGCCGCTGGTTCGCCGACATCGCGCACTGGTTCGCGAAACCACGCCGGTCGTGGCCGCGCCGGCCGTCGTGGCGCATCGCGTGCCGGTGGTCATGGTGGTCGATGACTCGATCACCATGCGCAAGGTCACCGGCCGCGTGCTCGAACGCAACAACATGGAAGTGCTCACCGCCAAAGACGGCGTCGATGCCATCGAGAAGATGGCCGAGCGGGTTCCCGACCTGGTGCTGCTGGACATCGAAATGCCGCGCATGGATGGTTACGAAGTCGCGCAGAACATGCGCTCGGACCCGCATCTCAAGGACGTGCCGATCATCATGATCACCTCGCGCACCGGCGATAAGCATCGCCAGCGCGCCATGGATATCGGCGTCAATCGCTACTTGGGCAAGCCCTACCAGGAGTTCGAATTGATGCGCAACGTATTCGAGATGCTCGGGATGGAGCCGGTCAATGGCTGACGCAGGCGTTCGCGTCGTACTGCTTGCCCGCGCAGGCAGCGCGCGCGATCACCTGCATCGCGCCCTCAGCGAGCTGGGTGCGACGCTGGTTGCCGAAGGCGATCCGGCCGAGCTCGATCCGGCGCAGGTCGCCGGCCAATCACCGAACCTGATCCTGGTCAGTCTCGAGCCTGCGATCGAAGCCGCGCTGGAACACTTCGATGAGTTGCTGGCTACGCCCGGTATCGAGGTGATGTACGACGATGCCGAAGTGACCCGGCAACTGGAAGGTTGGGATCTCAATCGTTGGGCGCGACACCTGGCTACCAAATTGCTCGGACACGATCCGCTGCCGCCGACGCCGGGCGATGCCGATCCGGTGCCCGACCACAATATCGCGCCAGTGCCGGGGCTGCCGCCAACGCCGGCCGAGCTGATGGACGGCGAAAAACTGGAAGACTACGCGCAAGACGCCGTCGATTTGGCCGATTGGGTACCGGTCAATCCTTCGTTGACGCAAGCTGGCGAGAACTCGTCGGAGATCGTCGAACCGGGTTCGACGGAGGAAGAGATCAGTTTCGATTTCGATCTGGGCGATCTCGACCAGGCCTTGAAGGAAATGGATGCTGCCGCTTCCGCAAGCGATCCGGCGCAGAACGAAACAAGCGTTGAACCCGACACCGAATTCAGCGCCGATGCCGACTTCGATATCGAGGTCGATCTGAGCTCGCTGGATCAGCAACAAGACACAAGCGCCGGCATCGATTTCAAACCTGAATCCAAATCCGAATTCGATGATTCGTTGCCGGAAGCCGATAGCGAGCCATTGCTTGCCGATGTGGATTTTTCCGCCGAGCCGGTGCGCTTTTCGAGTTTCGACGAACAACAGCCTGCTCACGATTTCGATGAGCTGGATGCGGATGTCGCCGCATTGGCGGCGCAATTGGATGCGTTCGAGAACGCGCAACCCAAGGAACAAGTGCGCGATCCGGATTTTGCCTTGGTGCTGGATGATGCGCCAGCATCGGTGACTGCAGCGGCGTCTGCGCCTGCCTTGGAAGAAAGCGCGCAGGCTCCGGCCATCGTGGCGAGCTCGGGTGGTTCGGATTTCAGCAATCTGTCGTTGGTGGGCATGGATGAGGTGATCGCCACGACTCGCAGCAGCGGGGCGCCAACCACCAGTTTGTTCAGCTCGAGCACGCTCACGCTGGCACCGATTGATGGAGAAACGGAAACCGGTCATCACGAATCCGCCGCTCATGAGTCGATCGCGTTCGCGCCGACGGTTCAAGAACCCGCCGCCGCACAGGAACCCATCGCGGGTGTCGTGGCGATTTTTGCCGGCCTGGGCGGGCCCGATGCGGTGCGTCAACTCGTTTCCAGCCTGCCGGAAAAATTGCCGGTGCCCGTGTTGCTGTACCAGCATCTGGAAGTGGGAAAACACGAGCGACTGGTCGATCAATTGGGCAAGATCAGCCGTCTGCCGGTGATACTGGCCGAGGATGGCGTGTTGGCGCAGCCGGGCAAGGTCAACGTATTGCCCGCCGGCCTGACTGCTTCGTGCGATGGCATTCTCTGGCGCTTCGCTGCCGGTCCGCTGCGACAGATGATCGATGCGTTAGCTGCCGAAAGTGTCGTGGTCATGCTCAGCGGTGCGGACCCCGATCTGGTTCCTTCGGCGCTGGCCTTGCGCGACAACGGCGGCTTGGCCCTGGCACAAGATCCCGAACTTTGTTTCGACCCGGTCGCAGCCCAGGCGATGTCCAGCCAAGGCGCGGCGGTTTATCCAGCACTGGGCCTGGCCCGGCAGATCGCGGCGCGCTGGTCGCTTTAGCTGGTCGTTTTAATTTTGGAGCAAACCCATGAGCGGCACGCAAACCGATATCCGAGGTGTGTTGATCACCGTCAACCAGGGGCGCTTGTTGTTGCCCAACGCCAGCGTCGCCGAGGTGATCACCTTCTCCGATCCGGAGCCAGTCGAAAACGCGCCCGATTGGCTGCTCGGACGAATCCGCTGGCGCGGTTGGCGCTTGCCCTTGTTGTCGTTCTCGCGCTTTGCCGGTTGGTCACAGGAAGAAGGCCAGCTCGGCGCCAAAGTAGCCGTGCTCAAAGCCTTGGGCGGAAATCCCAAACTGCCGTTTTTCGCGGTGCTCTCGCAGGGCTTCCCGCGTCTGGTGACGGTGACCGAATCGATGTTGTCCGAACTTCACGACATGAAGGAACTGCCGCTGGGCATCCATTCCAAAGTCGTGCTCAACGACGACCCCGCCGTAGTGCCGGATCTGCTCAGCCTCGAATTGCTGATCGACAAGGCGCTGACGCAGGCGGCGTGAGCGTTCCTTTCTCCACGAGTGCGCTTGCCATCGAGAAAATTTATCGGTCCAGGCAAGATCGGATTCATCAGCACACGCAATCTCATGTCGCGATCGCCATCGATCCTACGACAAGTCCGTAGGGTGGGCTTAAGCCCACCCTACCGAGTCCAGGGCGAACGGGCGGAATGAAGCAAAGATTCGCGCTTTTCGCGTCCTTCGCGGGCAAAAATTCTTAAACAACGATCAATCCCACATCGCTCAACGCCAATCACCATAAAGCGCCTGCAATCCCGCCATCGCCGCCAGTCCGGCGGTTTCGGTGCGCAGGATGCGCGGGCCGAGTCGTAGGCCTTCGAATTTGCCGGCGCGCAACGCGGCCAAATCGCGTTCGGACAATCCGCCTTCCGGGCCGATCACCAAAGTCAGCGATGAATCGCGCGGAATATTGGCCGTGCTCAAAGATTGTTCGGCGTCGGGGTCGAGCACAAAGCGACGGTCGTTGCCATCGCCTACAACGAAACTCGCCAGCGATTGCGGCTCCAGAATCTTCGGCAACATCGCCCGGCCGCTTTGTTCGCAGGCCGATGCCAGCACGCCACGCCAATGCGCCATTTTCTTGTCCGAGCGTTCGCCATCGAGTTTGACTTCGGTGCGCTCGGTGACGATGGGCGCGATACAGGCGACGCCGAGTTCGGTCGCTTTTTGCAGGATCAAATCCATCTTCTCGCCGCGCGCGATGCCTTGCGCGAGCGTGATGCGCAGCGGCGATTCGTTGTTCACCGCACTACGCGTGACGATTTGCACCTGCGCGTTTTTTTTCTCGATGGAAACCATGCGCGCGGCGTAATCGAAACCATCGCCGTTGAACAACACGCACTCATCGCCGGCCTTGAGCCGCAGCACGCGGACCAGATGCGCCACCGCCGCTTCCGGCAGCGGCAACAGCGCGTCCACCGCCAAAGGGAGATCGACATGATGACGAACGGTGCGCATCAGCGAGTGGCCTGTTCCAGTGCCGAACGAGTGACGCTGGCCAAGTGCTGCAATTCCGGCTCGCCCACGCAGTACGGTGGCATCCAGTACAAGATGTCGCCGAGCGGGCGCAGCAGTGCGCCTTCGGCCAGCGCATGGCGATACGCGCGCAGTCCTCGGCGTTCCTCGGCGGGGAAAGGCCGTCGAGTCTTGGCATCGGCGACCATCTCGATCGCCAGGATCATGCCGGTCTGCCGCACTTGCGCGACGTGAGGATGTTCCGCCAGTGGCGCGGCCAATTCCGCCATGCGTTGCGCGGTGACGCGGTTGCGTTCGAGCACCGGCTCGCTGTCGAAAATGGACAGTGTTGCCAACGCCGCCGCGCAGCCAAGCGGATTACCGGTGTAGCTGTGCGAATGCAGAAATGCACGTTCGCGGCTTTCGTCGAGAAACGCTTCGTAAATTTGCGCCGTGGTCAGCACTGCCGACATCGGCATGAAGCCGCCGGTCAAGCCTTTCGACAGGCACATGAAATCCGGCGTGATGCCGGCCTGCTCGCAAGCAAACAACGTGCCGGTACGACCGAAGCCCACGGCGATTTCATCGGCGATCAAATGCACGCCGTGTGCATCGCAAATCTGCCGCGCGCGCTTGAGGTACACCGGATGGTACATACGCATGCCGCCAGCGCATTGCACCAGCGGTTCGAGAATCAATGCGCAGATTTCGCCCTCGTGTTCGGCGAATATCGCCTCCAGTTTTTCGGCTTGCCGAAGCGCGCAAGCTTCGGGCGATTCTCCCGGCTCCGCATCGTAGGCATCGGGCGAGGGCGCGACGATCGGCGAGAGCAACAGCGGCGCGTAAGTGCGCCGGTACAGCGGGATATCGCCCATCGACAACGCACCGAGTGTTTCGCCGTGGTAGCCATTGGTCAGCGCCACGAACTTCTGCCGCCGGCCCTGGCCGCTGTTGAGGAAGTAGTGAAAGCTCATCTTCAACGCGACTTCCACTGCCGCCGAGCCGTTGTCGGCATAGAACACGCGGGCCAGTCCCGGCGGGGCGATGCGCAGCAGCGATTCGGCCAGCAGCAGGCCGGGCTCGTGTGAAAAACCGGCATAAATCACGTGTTCGAGTTCGCGCGCCTGCCGGCCGATCGCCTCGGCGATGCGCGGCTCGCCGTGGCCGAACAGATTGGTCCACCACGAGCTGACCGCATCCAGATAACGCATGCCGTCCACGCCTTCCAGCCAGGCGCCGCGACCGCGCCGGATCGGCACCATCGGCAGCGTGTCGGGGTGTTCAGCCATCTGTGTGCACGGGTGCCAGAGCACCGCCAGGTCGCGTGTCCGCCAAGCGTCCGCCTCTGCTAGCATCGCAGGATCGATTTTGTCTTTTTGCATGCGCCCATGATCCCGACCTGCCGCCCATCTGTCCATGCGTTCGATGGATATCGCCGCATATTCAAGTGCATGCGCCGCGAAAGACAGGGCATCGGGAGCAGGGCTTGCCTGCGGAGGGCCGGGTAATGCCGACGCTGCCCATCATTCATGCGCGTGAAGAGGTCGAGTCCGGCGGCTACCGCCGCGAGTTCATCGACCTGGAATTTTCCAACGGCGAGCGCCGCAAATACGAGCGCGTTTCCAGCCGCGGGCACGGTTCAGTCATGATCGCGGCGATCCCCGAGCCCGGCACCATCTTGCTGGTGCGCGAATACGCCGCCGGCGTGCATCGCTACGAGCTCGGCTTGCCCAAGGGCCGCATGGATGCCGGTGAGAGCATCCTGGACGCCGCCAATCGCGAATTGAAGGAAGAAACCGGCTTCGGCGCGAACAAGCTCACCCATCTGCGTTCGATCACCCTGGCGCCCGGCTACATGACCCACGAAATCCAACTGGTGCTCGCCGAGGATTTGTATGCCGAGCGCCTGCCCGGTGACGAGCCCGAAGAACTCGAAGTCGTGCCCTGGAAACTTGATGCGCTGCACGAGTTGGTGTTGCGCGAAGACTGCTCGGAAGGCCGCTCGCTGGCCGGTTTGTTCATCGTGCGCGAAGTGCTTCGAGGCCGCGGGTGAATTCCTGGCGCGAGCCAGTGCTGCAACTTGCCCGCGATGCCGGCGCGGCGATCATGCGCATTTATGTCGAAGGGTTTTCGGTCGAACAAAAAGAAGACCTCTCGCCCTTGACGGCGGCGGATATGGCGGCGCACAGATTGATCGTGGCCGGGCTGACGGCGTTGACGCCCGACATTCCGGTGCTGTCGGAGGAGTCGTCGGACGTTCCCTGGAGCGAGCGCCAGCAATGGCGGCGTTATTGGCTGGTCGATCCGCTCGATGGCACCCGCGAGTTCGTGAAAAAAAATGGCGAGTTCACCGTCAACATCGCGCTGATCGAACAAGATGCGCCGGTATTCGGCGTCGTGTATGCGCCCGCGCTCGATGAGTTGTATTACGGCATTCGTGGCGTCGGCGCGTACCTGCGCGATGAGGGCGAGGACGTGCCGGTGATCGCACGCCGCCCCGCGTTCGCACCACTGCGGGTCGCCGCGAGCCGTTCGCATCTGGACGCGCGCACCGCCGCCGCCATCGGTCGCATGGGCGAAGTGGAAACGATCGGGTTGGGTTCTTCGCTGAAATTCTGTCGGCTCGCCGAAGGTTGTCTCGATGTCTATCCGCGCTTCGGCCCGACCAGCGAGTGGGACACCGCCGCTGGTCAATGCGTGCTCGAAGCCGCGGGCGGCGCGGTGCTCGAACTCGACGGCTCTCCACTGACCTACAACCGCAAGGACTCCTTGCTCAATCCCGATTTCATCGCGCTCGGCGATGCGTCCCTGGCCTGGAGCGAATGGCTGCATGACTGAACCAAAAACTTCATCGATGGATGACTTGCTGTCCATCATGGCCCGTCTGCGCGACCCGGATGGCGGCTGCCCTTGGGATGTGCAGCAGAATTTTTCCACCATCGCGCCCTACACCATCGAAGAAGCCTACGAAGTCGCCGACGCCATCGATCGCGGCGACATGCACGACCTGAAGGACGAGTTGGGCGACTTGCTACTGCAAGTGGTATTCCACTCGCGCATGGCCGAAGAGGCCGGGCATTTCAGCTTCGACGATGTGGTGGCGGCAATCTGCGACAAGATGGTGCGCCGGCATCCACACGTATTCGCTGGCGCCAGCGTTGAAAACATCGAAGCGCAAACCCTGGCCTGGGAAGAAGGCAAACGCGGCGAACGCGAAGCCAAGTCCGGCGATATCGATCGTAGCGCCTTGGCCGGCATCGCCCGCGGCTTGCCCGAATGGCAGCGCGCGGTGAAATTGCAAAAACGCGCCGCGCGAGTCGGATTCGATTGGCCGAACATCACACCCGTGTTCGACAAACTGCACGAAGAACTCGACGAAGTCCGCGAGGAACTGAAAGCCGGCGTAGGCCACGATGCGCTCGAAGATGAAATCGGCGACGTGCTATTCGTCTGCGCCAATTTGGCGAGACATTGCAAAGTCGATGTCGGCTCCAGTCTGCGCCGCGCCAATCACAAGTTCGAACGCCGATTCCGGCGCATGGAAGCGTTCGCAGCCGAGGAGGGCGTCGAGCTCTCGACTCTGTCGCTCGAACAGCAGGATGCTTATTGGGATCGGGCGAAGGCTGAGGAGAAGGCGAAGCTGTAGCAGTGATGGCTATGGCTAAGGGAGCGTTGATTTGTTTCCGTTCGTGGAAAAACAACAAATCCGACTTCGTCATTCTCGCGGGTCAGATTTTACCGATACCGTTCTTCGGAGAATGTACTCTGGCACCCATTCTGGTTCATAAGGAGAATGAAATGTCTTTTACAAGAGCATCCGTAATCGGCGCCTTAGTTTTTTCTTTGTTACTCATGCCTGCGCGTGCGGAGGATGGCCTTACTGTTCAAGGTACACTCGCCATAGCAAAGATGACGGGCGCGTGTGGAATACTTCATTCCATGATGCAGTTTCAAGAGAGCACAAAATTACAGGGTGGAGACGAGTTTGTTGTTCGATTCTGGTCTGTTGAAGCGGCTCGGCTGGGCCTGACTACGCAGGAGCTTGCAGAACGTTGCAACAAATCTGTAACCGCGTACGACAAGCTATGGAAACTTGCTGAGCCAGAGAAATAGATTTTCCCGTGCAGATGCCTAATTCAATCAAGATGATACAAACAACAAATCCGAATCAGTTATTTCGCGGGCCAGCTCTGCATTTCTACTTGTCGGGCTGTTCTGACTTCCGGGGTCAACTCTAGGTCCTCACTCTCGTAGGTTTGCCATGACCAGCTTTCCACGCTGTCTAAAATCTGTATTCGCGCTAACATTTTTGATTGGCCTTCTCGGCTCTTGCGCTGACCAGGACGATGAGTTCTTTCCATACAAGATGAAAGGATTCAATTCATGGGTGTACGAAGCAGATGGCGAAACTTCATTTTTGGCTGGGTACAGCGAGGCCAGTTACAACTCCCGCCACGAGGGGCTTGCCTCCTGTGCCGCACTGGCAGCGACTGCTGCGTCGGCCAGACACTTTGATGATTGGACCTATGTGTGCTGCACGGTTACAGATGAGTCACAGTGCGCAACAAAGGTTCGCTAGGCGGCAACGGCTCAGGCCATTCATTCAAAGGGAACAATGTTAGCTACACGACTATCGTTCTCTTATCTCAAGCGTCATTCACTGATTGAACTTCCTTGACAAAGATAGAGCTGACAACGAGCGGTAGCAACGCGGCCTTTACGCGAATACTGAACTCGCACGGGGTTGAGTACTTGGTCGTGGGCGGCTTGGCGTGCGTCTTTTATGGGTGTAGAGACCCATTCGAGGTTGATGATTTGGATCTGATGTTGCGCCCCACGATCGGAAATATAAAACGGTTTTTGTCAGCCTTAGAATCTGCAGGAATTAACGCTCCTGCAGCCGCGTCAGCTCTCGCTCGGCCTGGAGTGCAGATCCCGCTGAAGCGTGAGTTCTATTTGGACGTTCTAACACCGCCTGTCAGTGTCACTTTTGAAGGATTGTGCACGCATGCACAGCCCGCCGTAATGAATGGGATTCTCGTGCATATTGTTGGTCGCGATGGCTTGATCACGCTCAAGCGTCTCGTTGTGCAATCCTTGGGTGAGGCGGTGTCAAAGCATCACGCTGATCTCAACTATCTCGAAGGCGTATAACTATGCAAGATTGTCTAGGCCTATGGCGCCCTTTGACTCTGTGCTCAGTGCCTAACCCTGTCGTTGAGCGGGCATGCAACGGCCGGACATGATTTCGTGCGTCGGCACTATCGACGACGTTCTGTCGCGATTCCCATCGCTTCTACACGAATCTCCGACTTGCCAATCCTTCCCGGCGGTTCGACGCCGCAGTATAGTCAGCCAAAGCACTGCCACTGAGCCCTGTCATGAGCCGATTTGCCAGCTTTCGTGATTTCTATCCTTACTACCTGTCCGAGCATAGCGATCGTACGTGCCGGCGGCTGCATTTCGTTGGCAGTTCGCTGGTGCTTGGCTGTTTGGTGGGGCTGGTCAGTAGCGGCAATTTGATTTGGTTGCTGTATGCGCTGCTGTGCGGTTATGGGTTTGCCTGGGTCGGCCATTTCTTTTTCGAGAAGAACAAGCCGGCCACGTTCAAGTACCCGTTCTATTCGCTGGCTGGCGATTGGGTGATGTACAAGGATATGTTGACCGGCAAGATTCGTTTTTGATTTTTGTCGCGGACGCAGCATCAGTCGGCAAACGGCGTTTTTGCGATCGCATCCGCCAAACCCACCATCACTCCAAAAAAATCAGCCACGCCGCCGCCACGATCAGCACGAAGCCGGCCAGGTGGTTCCATTTCAGCGGCTCGCCCAGGTACCAGATCGAAAATCCGGCGAAGGTCACCAGCGTGATCACCTCCTGCATGCCCTTGAGTTGCGGCGCGCTGTAAACCGTGTGGCCGAGCCGGTTGGCTGGCACTTGCAGGCAATACTCGAACAAGGCGATGCCCCAGCTCGCGACCACGACGCCCCAGAGCGGGCGGTCAGTGAATTTCAGATGCCCGTACCAGGCCATGGTCATGAAGATATTGGAGCCGAGCAGCAGGACGATCGGCAGCAGATAGGCGTTCAGGGAAGTGGGCATGGCGCGTCCGGGCGGTTCGGTAGCCGATATTCTAGGAAGCTTTGATCCATTTCCGTTCGTGGTGAGCCTGTGCCTGGCGAAGGGTCGGACCATGAACGGAGGTGCCAGCGCAATTGAATGTCTTATGAAGCCCTCCGACCCTTCGACAAACTCAGGGTCAGGGCGAACAGGTGGGGTAATCGGAGGTTTCCCTGGCGGTAACGGCCCGTAGGCGTTTTTTCACGTTGGCTTCACGCAAGCGGATGTGTAGACTTCAAAAAACTGAAGGGAGCTTCTTCACTTTCGAGGTAGACCATGCGACGCGATGACCCTTCCGGCTTGATCTTGCTGCTCGAAGACAACCGGCTCCTCTCCGAAATGGTCGGCGAGTACCTCGAATCCAAGGGATTTGGTGTCGATTTTGCCGGCGACGGTATCGATGGTTTGCGGCTGGCCACCGACAACAGCTATGACGTGATCGTGCTCGATCTGATGCTGCCGCGCATGGACGGCATCGAGGTTTGCCGCCGCCTGCGCAACGAGGCCAAAAAATCCACACCGGTGCTGATGTTGACCGCGCGTGACCGGCTTTCGGACAAAGTGACCGGCTTGGACGCCGGTGCCGATGATTATCTGGTCAAGCCCTTCGCCATCCAGGAACTCGAAGCACGCGTGCGCGCGTTGATCCGCCGCGACCGACGGCAGGTGAGTGCGGAGGTCCTGAAAGTCGCCGACCTGGTGCTGGATGCGGCCAGCTTGCGCGTCACCCGCGCCGGCAACGAATTGCAGCTCTCGCCGATTGGCTTTCGCCTGTTGACCATCCTGATGCGCGAATCGCCGCGCGTGGTCAGCCGCCGGGATATCGAGCGCGAGATATGGGGCGATGGCCTGCCTGATTCGGACACCTTGCGCAGTCATCTGTACAACCTGCGCAAGGCCGTTGACCGGCCTTACGACAAGCAGTTGATCCACACGGTGCAAACGTCGGGATACCGGCTCGCGGATCTGGGGCAGGCGCCCACTTGATGGGGCGCAGTAGTCTGCGCCGAAAAATCTGGGTCGCCTTCGTCTGGCAGGTGACCACGATCAGCCTTGCCGCCATCCTGGGCATTTACGGCACATCGGCATTCATGCGGCATGTGTTGATCCAGCGCGTCTTGCAAAACGAGGCGGTGCATTTCTGGGAACGCCGTCAGACCGACCCGCAGGCGCAGGTTCCAGACACCCTGATCATGAGTGGCTATCTGGGCCGGGCCGGTGTCGACAATGCCTTGCCGCAGGATTTGCAAAGGCTGACGCCGGGTTTTCACACCTTGCCTCATGCCGATCCGGGTGCGCTGGTATGGGTCGATGATCACCAAGGCCAGCGCCTGTGGCTGGTGGTCGAGAAAAAGCAGATCGATCTGTTGGCGTTCTGGCTTGGCATCGCGCCGCTGGCGCTGGTTCTTGCGGTGGTCTATATCATTGCCTGGACCGCCTATCGGCGCTCCAAGCGCGCGGTGTCGCCGGTGATCTGGCTGGCCCAGCAAGTAGAGCATTGGGACCCGGATCATCCCAATGTCGAAGCAATCAAACCGGAAAATCTTTCCGCCGATGTCGAAGGCGAAACGCTGGCGCTGGCCTCATCGCTGCATGAATTCGCCTCGCGCATCGGCAAGTTCGTCGAGCGCGAACGCAATTTCACCCGCGACCTTTCGCACGAGTTGCGCACGCCGCTGACGGTGATTCGCATGGCCAGCGACATGATGGCCGACGAAGGCAGTCTCTCGCCCTTGTCGCAACGCTCCTTGAATCGCATCCGCGCCGCCGGGCGCGACATGGAAGCACTGGTCGAGAGCTTTTTGATTCTGGCGCGCGAAGGCGACACCGGTTTGCCGGACGAGGATTTTCCGGTCAGTCGGGTAGTCCGCGATGAAATCGAAAAAGCCCGGCCGTTCCTGGGCTGCAAGCCGATCGAACTGCGCTTGCAGCAAGTGGCCGATTTCCAGTTGCACGCACCTTCGCCGGTGTTGTCGGTGTTGCTGGGAAATATTTTGCGCAACGCCTGCTATTACACCGAGACCGGCAGCATCACGGTCAGGGTGGAGCCGGGGCGGATCAGCATCAGCGATACTGGCGTAGGCATCAGCAAGGAAGAACTGGAGAAGATTTTCGAGCCGTTTTTCCGCGCCGGAGACCGCAAGACCGAAGGCCAGGGCATCGGGCTTTCCATCGTCCATCGGCTGGCCGAGCGCTACGGTTGGCCGGTCAAGCTCGAAAGCGAAGTCGGCCAGGGCACCACCGCCACCATCGAGTTCCCGAAAGTGCTCCAGGCGCATGCGTGAGCGGCTATGCTTGCCGCTTACGACTGGAATTTGCCATGACCCGAATCCTTGCCGTCCTCGCCCTGTGTCTGTCGATGAGCCCCGCCGTTATGGCCGCTACCACGTCTAATTTGCCCCCGGTCGCCCTGGTCATTCATGGCGGTGCGGGTGTGATGGATCGCAGCGCACTCTCGGCCGGGGACGAGGCGAAAATACGCGGCGAACTCGACCGCGCGCTCGATGCCGGTTATGCCGTGTTGAAGGCCGGCGGCAGTGCGCTCGATGCGGTCAATGCCAGCATCAACGTGATGGAAGATTCGCCCTGGTTCAATGCCGGCAAGGGCGCGGTGTTCAATGCCGAAGGCGGCCATGAACTCGACGCCTCGATCATGGAAGGTCACACGCTGCGTGCCGGTGCGGTCGCCGGCGTGACCACGATCAAGAATCCGATCAACCTCGCGCGCGCGGTGATGGAACATTCACCGCACGTGATGTTGGCCGGTGCCGGCGCGGAAAAATTCGCCGACACCCGCCCGGAAATCACGCGCGTGGATCCCAAGTATTTCGATACCGACAAGCGCTGGCAGCAATTGCAGGACGCCAAGGCCAAGGAAACGGCCAATGCCCAGCGCTGGACGCCGGGCACGTATTTCGGCACCGTTGGCGCGGTGGCGCTCGATCGCGCGGGACACATCGCCGCGGGCACCTCGACCGGCGGTATGACCAACAAACGCTGGAGCCGCATCGGCGACTCGCCGATCATCGGCGCGGGAACCTACGCCAACGATGCTTGCGGATTTTCCGGTACCGGCTGGGGCGAGTTCTACATCCGCGCCGTGGTCGCACATGATGTCTGCGCACGCGTGGCCTATCGCGGCGATTCGCTGGCAACGGCTGCGGAAGAAGTGGTCAACCATGTCGTGACGAAACTCGGCGGCGACGGTGGCGCCATCGCATTGGACAAGGCGGGCAATATCGCGATGCCGTTCAATACTTCCGGCATGTATCGCGGCTGGATCAAGCCCGACGGCTCGCGCGGCACGGCGATTTTCCGCGACACGAAATAGAAGAAACCAAAGCTCTCCAAGCGCGACTATGCCTACCTCAATCGGAGCTACCCTTCGTTCACCCGCTTGCCGAAACAAACCGATCGAAAGGAAGTAACCGCGCTTCTGTCGCGATTGCCATCATCCTTGCGGAAAGAGGCAAGAGATTGGCGCAGTAATTCAAAGCCAAGAGAAGGCCCTTCGACAAGCGAACAGGCGGGCTGAATCAGGACTCGCTCAATACCAACTCCATCGGCGTGAACAACACCCCATCGCGATTTTGCATCGCGGCGGTCGCTCGAAAGCCCAGCCGCTGATAGATGGCGATAGCGTAATTGGAGGAATTGACGGTCACGATTTCGACCGGGCCGTTGCGGCGCATTTCCTCGATCGCCAATGCGAGCAGTTGCCTGGCGATACCGCGGCCGTGGCAGGCCTCGGTAACGAACAGATGTTTGATGTGGGTGCGATCGCGGATGCCGATCAGCCCGACCAGTTCTTCACCCAGATGTGCGGTGAAATAAAAGCCGCCGGCACGCATCGTCTCGATGATGTTGCTCGCATCTTCATTGGCGAGAAAACGCGCGGCCGCCTCCGGCGCGAATTCCGCGGTGACGAACTGCTCGGCGACCGATTGCAACAGGGCGGCCATCGCTTGCGCGTTGGCCGCCGTTGCCTTGGCATATCGAAGGATGTTCATCGATGCCTTCGTGTCGTCTGAAGCGATCAGAAACCCCGATCGCCCGAGATCAACCCGCCCAGTCCGCCGAGTACAGAGCCTTCATCGCGCGAACCGCCGCGTTGCGGCGCTGCACTGAGCATGCGTCCGGCCAGGCGCGAGAACGGCAGCGACTGTATCCACACTTTGCCCGGGCCGGTGAGTGTGGCGAGAAACACGCCTTCGCCGCCGAACAGCGCTGACTTCACGCTGCCCACGCTTTGCAGATCGAAGTTGACCGTGTCGGTCATCGCCACCACGCAGCCAGTATCGACATCCAGGCGCTCGCCGGGCGCGAGTTCGCGTTCGATGATGGTGCCGCCCGCGTGGATGAACACCAATCCATCGCCTTCGAGCTTTTGCATGATGAAGCCTTCACCGCCGAACAGCGCAGTCATGATTTTTTTCTGGAAGAACAATCCGATCGACACGCCGCGTGCGGCGCACAGGAAGCTGTCCTTCTGGCAGATGATTCTTCCGCCGTAGTTGGACAGCGTCATCGGCACGATAGTGCCGGGATAGGGCGCGGCGAAAGCCACGCGCGCCTTGCCGCTGTTGCCGCCGTGCGAAAACACTGTGGTGAACAAACTCTCGCCGGTGATCAGGCGCTTGCCCGCGCCGACCAATTTGTCCAGAAAACCGCCGGTGCCGCCGCTCTTGGAGCCATCGCCGAACACGGTTTCCATGCGCACCACGGAGTCCTTGTACATCAGCGTGCCGGCTTCGGCGACCGCGCTCTCGCCGGGGTCGAGTTCGACTTCGACAAACTGCATGTCCTCGCCGAAGATTTTGTAATCGATCACATCGCTGCGTTGACCCGCGCCAATCGGCAGCGGCGGTGCGGAAATCTGCCCAGGCGCGGACTCGCCGCGAAGCTCGGCGCAACTGGCGATCGGCATCCATTCGGCAAAGCCCTGACGCCAGCAATGACCGTTGGGGTTTTGCTTGGCCTGCGCGATCGCGGCGGGGGTGTCGAGCGGGCCGATCTGGTGGCCGTTGTAGCTGAAAAACCACTGGTGCATGGTCGTTTCCTTGTCAGGGTTTGAATGGGTGGATCGTTACGTCGGCCGCTGTATTCGATGAATACGAACGGCGGTACTTTTGTGAATGAATGGGGGACTGCAACTGGAAATTCCCGGAAATAAAATCTACTTCCGTTTCTTTCGCATCCTTCGCGGACAAAATTGCTGGCGCGAAAGATCGGGATGAGTCAGAGCTTCCTAGGACTTTTCCGCCATACCAAGCTGTTCGCGGATACGTCGCTGCGCGGTGGCATCCAGCCGCAAGCCCGCTGTCAGTTGCTCCAGGAAGCGATGCTCGGCGTCGGTGTCGGCGTTCATGCCGATCAATGCGGCGACGTAAACCTCTTCGCGTAGTTCATCGGGCGTTTGCGCAATCAGTCGGTCGAGAGTCAGCGGCGCGCGAAATTCCGCATCGAGCGCGGCCACCTGATCCGGCGTCAAACCGGCATCGCGGGCGCGGCCGACAATGCCTTCCCGCTCCTGCGCATCGATCAGGCCATCGGCGTTGGCGGCTGCGATCATCGCGCGCAGTACGTGCAGCGATTGCGCATTGCCGGTGTCGTCGGCGGCCGGAGGCGGCGGTGGTGGCGGCATCGGCGGAGTGGCCGAACCGCTGGCCGCTGGAGCGGATTGCTGCTCGCGGAAATGCTCGAACGCGGCTACCGCCAGGCCGATCAGGCCCATGCCGATTTTTCCTTCCAGGCCGCGCGGCAGGCCGGTGAGCGAGCCGCGCCGGCTGCGGCGCCGTCCACCGCCGAGGCCGCCGCCCAGCGCATCGCGTAGAACATGGCCCAGCAACGTTTGTGCGTCGAACATGAATGGTCTCCGGTGCGAGCGGCCATGTTGCCCGATGCCGCCGGGGAATGGGTGTGCAGGTGGTCATGCCGCCGGGGGCCGGCACTGTGGCAAAATGGCGGTTGCTTTCAGCCCTTCGAGTCTCGTCCATGCTGATATTCGAGCAGTCCCAACCCGGCCGTACCGCGTCGGCGCAACTTCCCGACGCCGTCACTGCCCCGACGCTTCCCGAACGCTTCCTGCGCGATACGCCCATCGGCCTGCCTGAAGTCTCCGAACTTCAGGCGGTGCGTCACTACACGCAGTTGAGCCGGAAGAATTTCTCGATCGACACGAACTTCTATCCGCTCGGTTCGTGCACGATGAAATACAACCCGCGCGCCTGCCACTCGATCGCATTGCTCGAAGGCTTCGCCGGCCGCCATCCGTACGCGCCCGAATCGCTGAGCCAGGGTTTTCTGGCCTGCATGTACGAATTGCAGGAAATCCTCGCCGACGTCACCGGCATGAAAGGCGGCGTGTCGCTGGCGCCGATGGCCGGCGCGCAGGGCGAATTCGCCGGCGTGGCGATGATCATGGCCTACCACCGCTCGCGCGGCGATAGCGAACGTACCGAAATCATCGTCCCCGATGCTGCGCACGGCACCAATCCGGCGACGGCGGTGATGTGCGGTTGCACGGTGCGCGAGATCCCGACCAACGACGAAGGCGATATCGACGTCGAAGCGCTCAAGGCCGTGCTCGGCCCGAAGACCGCCGGCATCATGCTCACCAATCCCAGCACCATCGGCGTTTTCGAGCGGCGCATCGTCGAGATCGCCAAGCTCGTGCACGAGGCCGGCGGACTGCTGTATTACGACGGCGCCAACCTCAATGCGATCCTCGGCAAGGTACGCCCGGGCGATATGGGTTTTGACGCCATCCACATGAACTTGCACAAGACCTTCTCCACGCCGCACGGCGGTGGTGGTCCGGGTGCGGGCGCGGTCGGCGTGAGCGAGCGGCTCAAGCCGTTCCTGCCGGTGCCGCTGGTGGTCAAGAACGGCGACACCTACACGCAGGCCAGCTATGCCGAATGCCCGCAGACCATCGGCCAGCTCTCGGCCTTCGGCGGCAATGCCGGCGTGCTGATTCGCGCCTACGTTTATGCACGCATGCTCGGCCGCGAGGGCATGACCCGCGTCGGCGAGTACGCCACGCTCAATGCCAATTACCTGGCCGCGCGCTTGAAGGAAAAAGGTTTCGACCTGGCCTATCCGCAGCGTCGCGCCTCGCACGAGTTCATCGTCACCGTGCAACGGCAGAAAAAGGAAAACGGCATCACCGCGCTGGATTTTTCCAAGTCCCTGCTCGATTACGGCATTCACGCGCCCACCAATTATTTTCCGCTGCTGGTGCCCGAGTGCCTGTTGATCGAGCCGACCGAGACCGAGAGCAAGGAAGTGCTCGATACCTTCGTCGAGGTGATGGCCGAGCTGCTGGAAAAATCGCGCAGCCAGCCGGAATGGATGAAGGCCGCGCCGTACACCACGCCGGTGCGCCGCCTCGATGACGTCAAGGCCGCCAAGGACCTCGACCTGTCTTATCGCCCCAAAGCCTGATGGCCGACAGTCACGGCAGCCACGCACCGCGCAGCCCGTTCCGGGTCTGGAAGGCGTTCATCTGGTCCTTGAAGGGCCTGCGCTCGACCTGGCAACTGGAGTCGTCGTTCCGGCTGGAGGTTTACCTGATCGTATTCCTCGGCCCGCTGGCGCTGTGGCTGGGTGAAAACGGTCTCGAACGCGCGATGCTGGTCGGCTCGCTGATGCTGGTGCTGATCATCGAGGTACTCAATTCGGCCGTCGAAGCGGTGGTCGATCGCTGGGGAATGGAACATCACGATCTTGCCGCGCGTGCCAAGGACATGGGCGCAGCGGCGGTTTTCCTGTCCGATATCAATGTGCTGCTGTGCTGGGGTTTGATCCTCGGGCCGCGGCTGATCAACTGAGAACAATCATGGAATGGTTATTTAGCACCGAAATCTGGGCGGCGCTGTTCACTCTGGCCGCGTTGGAGATCGTGCTGGGCGTGGACAATCTGGTTTTCATTTCCATCGCCGTGAGCAAATTGCCGCCCGAGCGCCGTCCGGCCGCGCGCAAGTTCGGGCTGATGCTCGCCTGTGTTACCCGAATCATGCTGTTGCTGTCGCTGGCCTTCCTGGCGCGAATGCAGGTGAATGTGTTCTCGCTGTTCGGCCAGGATTTTTCCGTCCGTGATCTGGTGCTGATTGGCGGCGGCTTGTTCCTGTTGGTCAAGGGCACCATGGAAATCCACGACAGCGTGGAAGGCAATGGCGAGGACGAGGACATTGACACCAAGCCATCGGCGGTGTTCGGGTATGTCATCGCGCAGATTGCCGTCATCGACATCGTGTTCTCGCTCGACTCGGTGATCACCGCCGTGGGCATGGTCAACAACGTGCCGGTGATGGTCGCCGCCATCATCGTTGCCGTGGCGGTGATGATCTTCGCCTCCAATCCGATGGGCGATTTCATCGACCGCCATCCGACCGTGAAGATGCTGGCGCTGGCCTTCATCATCCTGGTCGGCGTCGCGCTGGTCGCCGATGGCATCGACATCCACATCGATCGCAAGCTGCTGTATTTCGCGATGGCGTTCTCGGCGGCGGTGGAGTCGTTGAACATCCTGGCGAAGCAGCGAGCGCGGCGGCGGCTCCACGGCAAGTAAGCTTGCGGCACATTGCGTGCCGACCGGCGCGGTGCTCCAATGGCGTCGGTTCCCGCGGAGGTCTGTCATGCGTACGATTCGTTGGATTGTCCTGGCCTTGTTGCTGCCCATGCTTGCCGGCTGCGGCTACAACCGCATCCAGCAGCAGGACGAAGCGGTCAAGGCGCAGTGGTCGGAAGTGCTCAACCAATACCAGCGCCGCGCCGACCTGGTGCCGAACCTGGTCAACACAGTCAAGGGCTATGCCGCGCAGGAAGAGCGCGTGCTGACCGAAGTCACCAATGCCCGCGCCAGCGTCGGGCGCGTCAACATCACCGCCGAGCAAGCGGCCGATCCAGCGAAGCTGGCGCAATTCCAGCAAGCCCAGGGCGAGTTGTCCGGGGCCTTGTCGCGGTTGCTGGTGGTTTCGGAAAATTACCCCAACCTCAAATCCAACGAGAATTTCCGCGACCTGCAAGCGCAGCTCGAAGGCACCGAGAACCGCATCACCGTCGCACGCAACCGCTACATCCAGAGCGTGCAGGACTACAACACGCAGATCCGGCAGTTCCCGGTCAACCTGACCGCGAAAATGTTCGGCTACGCGACCAAGCCCAATTTCAGCGTCGAGAACGAAGCGGCGATTTCCAAGCCGCCGACGGTGGAATTCGCGCCGGTAGCCCCACCGCCTCCGGCCGCGCCGCAGACGCCGCCAAGTAATTGATCGCTCACGGCGTGTCGGCAAATCGCGCAAGCGGCAAGGCCATGCGAACACAGGCAGGAAACGGCTTTATCGGTGCGATGCCGTTGTGGCGCCGGATCGCGGCGCTGGTATTGTTGCTGGTGCTGCCGGTGATGTCGGCGCTCGCGCAGGATGTGCCGGCATTGCATGCGCGTGTCACCGATCTCACGCATACACTCGATGCCGCGCAAACATCCGAACTCGAAGCGCAGCTTGCCGCGCTCGAGCAACGCAAAGGCAGCCAGTTGGTCGTGCTGATGGTGCCCAGCACCGGAGGACGGGCGCTGGAGGAATACTCTTTGGCGGTGGCCGAGAAAAACAAGATCGGCCGCGGCAAGGTCGATGATGGCCTGTTGCTGTTGATCGCCAAGGACGATCGCCAGGCGCGCATCGAAGTAGGCTACGGCCTGGAAGGCGCGGTGCCCGATGTCGTCGCCAGCCGGGTGATACGCGAATATCTCGCGCCGCATTTTCGTGAGGGCGATTATTTCGGCGGCATCAAGGAGTCGATCACGATATTGACCAAGCTCATCGATGGCGAGTCGCTGCCGGCGCCGATGGCGGCCGAACGAAACCTGGGCGGATCGCCTTCGATGCTGGCGATCTTCATCGGCATCTTCATCGGCATGTTCGCTGGTGCGACCGGCTTGCGGCCAGCCGTGTTTCGGCGTGTCGGTGCTGGCGGTCTGGCGGCGGGATTGGCCTGGTTGATCTTTGGCGCGGGAATTTCCATGTTGATCGCCGGCTTCATCGCCTTCTTGTCGGCCAGTTCGGGATCGGGACGGTTCGGCTCCGGACGCGGCGGCTGGGGCTCGTTTCCCGGCGGCGGCGGAGGGTGGGGCAGTGGTGGTGGCGGCTGGTCGGGCGGCGGTGGCACGTTCGGCGGCGGCGGCGCATCGGGGCGATGGTGATGTTGCGGCGTCTCGCGCTGAATCTATTCGCCGGCTGGTTCCGGCTGTCGCGCTGGTTCCCCGCGCCGACTCTGCGGCGCATTCGTCTGGCCATCAGCCAGGGCGAGCGAAGCCACGCGGGCGAAATCTGTTTCGTGGTGGAAGCGCGTTATCCGTTTTGGGCGGTATTGAAAGGCCTGGAACCGCGCGATCGAGCGCATCAGGTGTTTGCCTTGCTGCGCGTGTGGGATACGCATGACAACAGCGGCGTGCTGGTGTATCTGCAATTGGCCGAACGCCGGGTCGAGCTGGTTGCCGACCGCGGCATCGCTGCGCGCGTGAGTGCGGCGGATTGGCAATCGCTGTGCGACCGCTTTGCCGACGACATCAGCCACGGCCCGGCCGATGACGCGGTGCTCGCGTGCATCGCCAAGATCAATGCGCTGTTGACCACGCATTTCCCGGCAGGCCCGGACAATCCGCGCGAGTTGTCGGACGAGCCGGTGGTGCTTTGATCGATCGTTGCGTTTGTTGAACGTGGTGGACGTGGGTGTGGTGGGTTGTAGGGTGGGCTTAAGCCCACCTTATATGGGCCGGCGGTGGTGGGCTTAAGCCCACCCTACGCCCGTTTATCCAAAGAACCAAGCTGATCGATCAGCGACTCAACGGACTCGCAACTGGCAAGACAAGTCATGCCCTGGCATAGCGTGGCGCGGCCGTCGGGCGCACTGGGTTTGTCCACGAGTGCGGCGGGCAATGGCACTTGATCGTCGGCGATGGCATAGACATGCAATGGTTGCCGCCATGTAGCGCGCAATTGCTTTCGCCAATTCAGCAGCGCATTGGCTTCGCCGCGAATCACCACCAGCGGCGTCGGCTGCCGGAATTCGGCGAGCGCCGCCAGCATCGCCGAGGCGGCTTGCGGCAATTCGTTGATCGGCGACCAAGCGGTGCGCAAGATCGTTTCCGCCGCATCCAGATAACGCGGCTCAGCCAGCAGGAAGCCCAGGTTCAACAAGGCCTGCGCGGCGATGGCATTGCCCGAAGGCGTGGAATCGTCGAGCCAGGGTTTGGGTCGTTGCGGCAGCGTTTCATGGTCGTGAGCAGTGAAGAAAAATCCGCCCTGTCCGGCATCGGAAAAATCGCGGAGCAGGGTGTCGGCGAGCGTGGTGGCGGCTTGCAACACCGGCGCCGACCAGCGCACTTGCAACAGCGTCAGCGCGGCTTGCAATGCAAAGGCATGATCGTCGAGAAAGCCCGGGCCCTGCGTTCCCAGCACCGCCGGCAACCGGCCGCGCGTGTCCATCGATTGCATCAGCACGGCGAAGATGTCCGCCGCTTCATCGATCCAGTCTTCGCGCTGCAGTGCGTTTCCCGCGCGAGCAAGGCCCGTGCACAGCAGGGCGTTCCAGGCAGTCAGTCGCTTGCCGTCGCGCGCCGGACGAACGCGCCGGGCACGATACCGGACGAGTTTTTCGCGCGCCTGTTCGAGCAGCGTGTGCGCATGCTCAGGTGTCATCGATAACGCACTGGCGATTTCCTCGGGCGTCTTGACCGCATGCAAATGCCAGGCGTGGTCCTCGAAATTGGCTTTGCGATCCAGTCCGAAAGCGAGCTCGGCCACGGCCAGTGTTTCGCCATCGAGCACCTCGCGGAATTGTTCGCGTGTCCACAGATAGAACTTGCCCTCGACGCCTTCGGAATCGGCATCCAGCGCCGAACAGAATCCACCGCCGTCGGCACGCATCTCGGCCTGCAGCCAGGCAACCACGCCTTCGGCCGCTTCACGAAATTGCGGCGCATCGAATTGCACCGCCGCCTCGGCGTACACCGGCAGTAGTTGCGCATTGTCGTAAAGCATTTTCTCGAAATGCGGAATGTCCCAGCGTTCGTCCACGCAGTAACGGAAAAATCCGCCAGCCAGGTGATCGGCCAAGCCGCGACTGGCCATGCGCGACAAGGTTGTCATCGCCGCTTGTCCGGCGTTGGTGTGCCCTTGCCGGGCGAAGGCCATCAGCGATTGCACATCGCCGGCATGCGGGAATTTCGGTCCGCCGCGATGGCCGCCGTTGACCGTATCGAAAGCGGCCAGCGAATTGGCCAGGGCCGCACGCAGCGGCGCATCCGACAGTTCGCCGGCATGACCTTGTTCGCTGCCGTAGTTGCTCAGGAATCCTTGCAGCGCGGAATTTTGTTTTTGCACCTGGTCTTGCTGGTCGTCCCACCAATGGCGCACGCCGCGCAGCACTTCGGCGAAGCCGGGCATGCCGTAGCGCGGTGCTTTCGGAAAATAAGTGCCGGCGAAAAACGGCAGCAGCGTGTTCGGATCGAGGAACACCGTCAGCGGCCAGCCGCCGCCGCGCCGGGTCAGCGCCTGGTGCGCGAGCTGGTAAATGCGGTCGAGATCGGGGCGCTCCTCGCGATCGACCTTGATGTTGACGAACAGCGAGTTCATCAACGCGGCGCTGTCGGCGTCCTCGAAACTCTCGTGCGCCATCACATGGCACCAGTGGCAAGCCGAATAGCCGATCGACAGCAGGATGGGTTTGCCCGCGCTGCGCGCTTGCTCCAGCGCCGAGGAGTTCCATGCGTGCCAGTGCACAGGATTGTCGGCGTGCTGGCGCAGATACAGGCTGGATTCGGCGGCGAGCAGGTTGGTCATGGCGGCGTCCGTGATTGCGGCCGCGCACCATGCTGGCCGATCTTGTGTCTGGAGCGGCGATTATGCGCTCCCGGTGAGAGACGAGAATAAGTAACGGCACCGGTTCATCTGCTTTGCGCCGGTCTCGGCGTGCCTTGCCGGGACGAAAAACAGTCCGCGCGGCCGGGCGCAAACGCTCGTCCGCTCAGGCAAAATAAGCCCAGCTTCTCCCCGGCCCGAACCATGCCCATCCTGCACGATATCGACCCCATCGCCATCTCGCTGCCGTTCTGGCCGCATGGCATCCACTGGTATGGCCTGATGTACTTGCTCGGTTTCGCCGCCGCCTGGTGGCTCGGCATGCGCCGCGTGCGCGCTGGCCGCCTGCCGGGCGTGGACGAGAATGGCTTCGGCGATTTGTTGTTCTACAGCATGCTCGGCGTGGTGCTCGGTGGACGCGTCGGCTACGTGCTGTTTTATGCGTTCCCCGATTTCATCGCCGATCCGCTGTTCCTGCTGCGCATCAACGAAGGCGGCATGAGTTTTCACGGCGGCTTGCTTGGCGTGATGACAGCCGTGGCCTGGTGGTCGTGGTCGAAGAAACTGCATGTGTTCGACACGCTCGATTTCATCGCGCCGCTGGTGCCGCCGGGCTTGTTCTTCGGGCGGATCGGCAATTACATCGGCGGCGAGTTGTGGGGCAAGCTCACTGGCGGGCATTGGGGCGTGATCTTTCCACACAGCGATCTCGGCCCGTACACCGGCCAAAGCATGGAACAACTGCGCGCGGCCTACGCCAGCGGCGCACTCGATGTTTATGCGCGGCATCCTTCGCAGTTGTACCAGGCCGGGCTCGAAGGCCTGGTGATGTTCACGGCGCTGTTCTGGTTCTCGCGCAAGCCGCGCCATCGTTACGCGGTCGGTGGCCTGTTCGCGGTGCTGTATGGTGTGTTCCGCTTTGCCGTCGAGTTCATCCGCGTGCCCGATGCGCAGCTCGGCTATTTGGCGTTCGGCTGGTTGACCATGGGCCAGTTGCTGGAATTGCCATTGATCGCGTTCGGCATTTTCTTGTTGTGGCTGTCGCGGCGCTCACCCATTCTTGCTCCCGCACCGGTTGCCGCTGCGGCCGCCGCACGCGTCGCGACCGACAAATAACCATGCGCCAGTATCTCGACCTGCTCCAGCATGTGCTCGAACACGGCGCCGAAAAAGCCGACCGCACCGGCACCGGCACGCGCTCGGTATTCGGCTGGCAGTTGCGCTTCGATCTTGACGAAGGCTTTCCGCTAGTCACTACCAAGAAACTGCATCTGCGCTCGATCATCCACGAGCTGCTGTGGTTCCTGCAGGGGCAGACCAACATCGCCTACCTGAAGGAAAACAAGGTCAGCATCTGGGACGAGTGGGCCGATGCCGATGGCGAGCTGGGCCCGGTGTACGGCAAGCAGTGGCGGCGCTGGACTGGCACCAATGGCGTGGAGATCGACCAGATGCGCTGGGTGGTCGAGGAGATCAAGCGCAATCCCGATTCGCGCCGATTGATCGTCAGTGCCTGGAATGTCGCCGATCTGCCGAAGATGGCGTTGATGCCCTGCCACACGTTGTTCCAGTTCTACGTCGCCAACGGCAAATTGAGCTGCCAGCTTTACCAGCGCTCGGCCGATATTTTTCTCGGCGTGCCGTTCAATATCGCCAGCTACGCGCTGCTCACGCATATGGTGGCGCAGGTGTGCGGGCTGGGCGTGGGCGATTTCGTGCACACGCTGGGCGATGCGCATCTTTATTCCAATCACTTCGAACAGGCGCGCGAGCAATTGAGCCGCACGCCGCGTGCGTTGCCGAAGCTCGTGCTCAATCCGGCCATCGACGATCTATTCGCGTTCCGCTTTGAAGACATCGCCATCGAAGGCTACGCGCCGCATGCGGCGATCAAGGCGCCGGTGGCGGTGTGAGCGGCATCGGTGGTTTGGCATGACGCTGATATTGGTCGCCGCCATCGACAGACAGCGCGCGATCGGTCGCGGCAACGCAATGGCTTGGCACTTGCCGGACGATTTCAAGCACTTCAAGGCATTGACCTTGGGCAAGCCGGTTCTGATGGGCCGCAAGACCGCGCAATCGCTCGGCCGCGCGTTGCCGGGTCGGCGCAATCTGGTTCTCACGCGCTCGGGGAATGTTCCCTTTGCCGGCATGGAACCAGTAGGTTCGCTCGATCAAGCACATGAGTTGATCGACGGCGGCGAGTTGATGGTGATCGGTGGCGGCGAGATTTATGCGCTGGCATTGCCCCTCGCGAGTCAGATGTTTCTGACCGAGGTCGATACTGTCATCGAAGGCGCGGACGCGTTTTTTCCGGCCTTCGATTTAGCGCAGTGGGAGATCGTTTCGCACCAAGCGCATCCGGCCGATGCGCGTCATGCGTATGCGTTCGAGTTCGTGGAGTATCGCCGGCGTTGAGTTCGCCATGGCCGGTGCTGGTGCAAGGGCAGCTCGAAGAATTTTGTCCGCGAAGGACACCAAGGGTGCATAAGAAAGCTCTGTCCGTATTTAGTGTTGGTTGCATGATGGATTAATACACTTTCAGTCTGTCTGAAGTATGGGCTGGGGTGTGGAGTATGAAGAAGTTCAAGGTTGAAAAATCCTTCCTGCCATTCCGGGGCGTGGCGACCAAGAACCTGCCAAACTACCTAGGCTGGTACTATTTCCTCGATGTTCCATCAGCTAAACCCACGCCGCGCAAGTTCTGACTGAGGTGTTGGGAAACTAAACGATCTGAGTTGGGTTCCAGTCTCTTGACGCGAGACGGATATGCCGTAAAGTTCGAATGAGGGAGCCAAAATTTGGCGCCAAATTCGAGACCCGCAATGAAGACCACCCTCACAGAGCACCGCACAAGCCTGCGGTTGACCGCCGAGACCTATAACAGCATCGATCTGCTTTGCCGACAGGATGGCGGGAAGGTTCCGATGAGTGCCTGGATTGATCAAGCGATCGCAGAAAAGATCGCCCGCGACAATGATCGGCTGGCAGCGCTTCCAAAGCACGACGACAGCACTTGCCACCGATTCTACGAGTTCTTCGCTGGTGGAGGCATGGCCCGAGCCGGGTTAGGTGATGGATGGGATTGTCTGTTCGCCAACGATTTCGACCCCATGAAGGCGCGCGTTTACCGCGATAACTGGGACGGAGGCAAGGACTTGCTCGTGGAAGACATCAACAAGGTGGAACCCGCGCATCTTCCTGCGCAAGCCGATTTGGTCTGGGCCTCGTTCCCTTGTCAGGACCTGTCGCTGGCCGGCAACTACAACGGCATTGGACATTGGCAGGACAAGGAACAAACCCGATCCGGCACATTTTGGCCATTTTGGCGCCTTATGCGTGGACTCATGGATGAAGGACGTGCACCCAAACTGATCGTCTTGGAGAACGTCTACGGCGCGCTTACCTCAAACGAGGGGAAGGATTTTGCCGCTATCGGCTCAGCGTTCTCCGGTGCTGGCTACCGCTTCGGGGCGATGGTGATTGACGCTCGCCATTTCGTTCCACAATCGCGTCCGCGCGTGTTTGTTGTTAGCGTTCGACGCGACGTTTCCATTCCGGCCCATATGCTGTCCAGCAAACCTGTTGCTCCGTGGCACCCGGAAGGCATGTTGGAGGCACACAAAGGATTGACCAAAGAGGCCAAGAAGGGGTGGATTTGGTGGAGTCTGCCGCAGCCCGCAGCTCGTCAGAAGAACTTCGCTGACCTCATTGAGGAAAATCCTGTAGGCGTTAAATGGGATACAGACGCCCAGACGAAGAGACTTCTGAGCATGATGAGTGAAGTGAACATGGCAAAGGTGCACCAGGCTCAGAAATCTGGCAAGCGCATAGTCGGTGGCGTCTACAAGCGCACACGCATTGATGAGAACGGCAACAAGGTCCAGCGCGCCGAAGTTCGTTTCGATGATGTGGCGGGCTGTTTGCGCACGCCTGCTGGTGGTTCCAGCCGCCAACACATTTTGCTGGTAGAGGGAAAGGAGGTGCGTTCGCGCCTGATTTCGCCACGGGAAGCAGCGCGCTTGATGGGGTTGCCAGACACTTACAAGTTGCCGAGCAACTACAACGATGCCTACCACGTTGCTGGCGATGGGGTGGCTGTGCCGGCGGTTCACCATCTTGCCAAGTCCATTTTTGAGCCTATTCTGGCCATGCAGGGCAATGCTATGCCCATCCAAAAGAAGGTCGCGTAGTGAATTCGCAATCCAACATCACGCCACCGGCGACTACGCTGGAGGCAGAGCTTGAAGCGTATGCCCAGAAGCACAAGATTAGAGGCAAGGGGCCATTGGCCGTGGTCTTGGTCGTGAATGATCACGGCATCAAGAACAAACTGCCGTTGGACGCAAACAAGTTGCTTACAGAACAAGGCGGCCAAGTTCTTGGGCTTGGAAAGTCGTCCGTCCAAGCCATCTTGAAGAAACACAAAATCAACAGGGTGCTGGCAGAGGAAGGTGGCAGAACAAGCCGTGGCAGCATAGCGAATATGCGCACGTATGTTGAGTTCCTTAATGAACAACATCGCTTGCGAACGGCGAATGGCGAGGCGATTGACTTGGAGGCGGCCGAGAAGTTCTGGATCGCCAAAATCCAGGCTTTTTTCGCAGGTAAGCCCTTCGTGATGAAACTTGACCCGTCATGGGGCATTCGTGCGTCGGTGCGATTCCTAACGGTCCAAGCGATTGCCAGGCAGAAAGAAGCCAATGGAACGAAGTTCCTTGGAACGATGATGCAACACCTAGTCGGTGCAAAACTGGATGTGGCCCTTCAACCCGGTCTAATTCAGCACCATAACGCTAATCAAAGTGACCAGAGGCCTGATAGGCACGGGGACTTCGATCTGGAGGACGTAGCGATTCATGTCAGTACCGCCCCATCCGAGGCCCTAGTCCGCAAATGCGTGGAAAACCTGGGTAAAGGAAAGCGCCCGATCATCATTACTACCGCAAAAGGAATGCTCACAGCGGAAGGGCTGTTGGAGAACGCGAGCATTTCGGACCGCGTTGACCTAATCGAGTTTGAGCAGTTCATTGCTACGAACGTGTTTGAAATTGGTCGATTCAGCAATGACGGACGCAAGAAAACTTTTCAAGACATCATCAATGCCTATAACACTATTGTAGGCAAGCATGAAGCTGACCCCAGCCTCAAAATCGAGATGACGTCTGGAAAGTAATCCTACTTGACGGCGTGTAGACCCAATAGCGCAATGTCGTTGGTGTCATCGACTGTTAGTGAGCCAACGGGCAATAACAGACGCAGTGCGGCTCGGATTGACCAGCCGGCAGGTCCATACCACGCGCACCCGCCATCCCATTAATCGCAATTGTTTGGCCGCCGCCGCGTCACGCTGCTTATTCCGCAGACGCTTTGCTTGCCAGTATTCGAGCCTGGTTCTGGGTAGCAGCGCTCGTTGGCATCCCGTATGACCATGCCAAAAGCAGCCGTGAACGAACACTACTGCTCTATGTCTGGGGAATACGATGTCGGGCGAGCCAGGCAGGTCGCGTCGATGAATGCGGTAGCGCAGCCCAAGCGCGTGTAGTGCCTTTCTCAATCGGACTTCTGGGGCGGTGTCGCGGCTATGAACCGCCCGCATAGCCCTCTGGCGCTGCTCTGGGGTGAGGTTATCCGTCATGCCATCCAGACTCCGATAGGAAGAGACTACTCCCGTTTTCTGGCTTCTCGGCCAACCCTGAATACGGCACAGCCAAAAAAGAGTGCAATCTTGATGTCATGTCATCGGCAACTCGCGTTGCCTGGATCGCGATGGCACAAAGCTGTTTTTCCACCGTACCTTTTGCGTCTTTCGTGGACCCCTAACCGTCGCGGCGAACCTCATTGGCCGGAACGATACGCCCCGGCACCTGGTGCAAACGCAGTTCCGGGCCGAGTTCCAAGGCCGTGAGTTTTCCGCCCCAGACCGCGCCGGTGTCGATGGCGTAGATGCCAAGGCCCATGAACAAGCCCAGCGTGGACCAGTGTCCGCAGACCACGGGCAATTCGCGCGGCGCGTGGCCGGGGACTTCGAACCACGGATAGTGCCCGGGCTTTTGCGTGCCTGGACGGCCTTTTTCCTCGAAGCCGATGCGCCCGCTCGGCGTGCAATAACGCATCCGCGTGAACACATTGATGATGGCGCGAAAGCGATCCGGGCCGGTGAGCTTCGGGTTCCATGCCGGCTTGTCGCCGTACATGTTGCGTAGCAGCTTGCGCAAATTCTGGTGGCGCAGTTGTTCTTCCACCTCGCGGGCGCGCGCTTCGGCGATCTTGATGGTCCACTTCGGCGCGAAGCCGGCGTGGACCATGGCAAAGCCGAGGCTGCGATCGACGTGCAGCAGTTTTTGCTGGCGCAGCCATTCGATCAGCGTGTCGCGGTCATCGGCAAACAGCACACGCTTGAGATCGGGATTGACCTTGTGCTGATCGGCCTCGCTGCGTTGGGCGATCGCCAGCAGCGACATGTCGTGATTGCCCAGCACCACGGTGCTGTGGATGGCCAGCGAATGCACCAGGCGCAAGGTTTCCAGCGACTGCCCGCCACGATTGACCAGATCGCCGCAAAACCAGAGGCGGTCTTGCGCTGGGTCGAACCTGATTTTTTCCAGCAGGTGTTGCAGTGCGTCGTAGCAACCCTGGATGTCGCCGATGGCGTAGGTGGCCATCAGTGCAATGTCCTTGGAACGCTCAGGGTGAAGGCGGCGATCGGGGCGTCGAAGCGGGTGCCGTCGTCGGCCAGCATCTGGTAGCTGCCCTGCATGGTGCCGAGGCTGGTTTCGAGCACGGCGCCGGAGGTGTACACGAAATCCTCGCCGGGGCGCAGCAGGGGCTGCTCGCCGACCACGCCCTCACCGCGCACTTCCTGCACCTTGCCGTTGTCGTCGGTGATGATCCAGTGCCGGCTGATCAGCCGCGCCGGCTGTTGCCCGCCGTTGTGGATGCGGATGGTGTAGGCGAAGACGTAGCGGCCTTCTTCCGGGATCGATTGTTCGTCCAGGAAACGAGTGGCGACATTGATGTCGATGGCGTGGATCGGGGAAGTCATGGCGTCATTTTACGAAATTGCCGGCGCCGCTGCGCTGTTGGCCAGGTAATTGGCAAGCGCGATGAAATCGCCGACCGGCAATTGCTCGGCGCGCGCCTCCGGGCGCAGGCCCGCGGCCTGGATTTGTTCGCTGTCGCAAATTTGCGCGACCGCATTGCGCAAGGTTTTGCGCCGCTGCCCGAAGGCATCGCGGACCACGCGCTCGAACAAGGCCGGGTCATCGATGCCGATTTCGTTGGCGGGCTTGGGCAGCAGTCGGACCACGGCCGAATCGACTTTCGGTGGCGGCCGGAAGGCGCCGGGGCCAATAACGAACAAGGGCTCGACGCGGCAAATGGCTTGCAGCATCACGCTCAGGCGTCCGTAGGTCTTGCTGCCGGGTGCGGCAGCCATGCGATCGACTACTTCTTTTTGCAGCATGAAATGCATATCGATGATCGACGTTGCATGTTCGAGCACATGGAACAGGATCGGCGTGGAAATGTTGTAGGGCAGGTTGCCGACCAGCCGGATTTTTCCTTCGCCGGCGAGTTTGCCGAAATCCACTTTCAGTACGTCCTTGTGCACCACGGTGAGATCGCCCAGGCCGTGCGCGGCTTCGGACAACGGTGTGATCAGGTCGCGGTCGAATTCGATGACCGTCAGCGCACCGTGTTTTTTCAGCAAGGGGAAGGTGATGGCGCCCTGGCCGGGGCCGATTTCGACCAGCGCCTCGCCCGGCTTGGGATCGACCGCGAGCAGGATTTTTTCGATGACGCCGCGATCGTGCAGGAAGTGCTGCCCGAGCTGCTTTTTCGGCGGATCCTTGAAGTGGCTCATGGTCATCTCGAAAACGCGCGCCGTGCTGGGTGGGTGATTGTAGGGGCTGGCGCGTTGGCTGGTGCGGTTTTGTCGGTTTTGTCCTTCGCGGGCCCATGAATTCACTATCGCCCGCTTCGGAACCATCGCAATTTGTTGCAGCCTCAACCCATTCGCGCCTGGGCCAATCGGGCACACATCGTTACTGCGGCAAATAGGCTGGAAGGGTCGGCGATGCCCTTGCCGGCAAGATCGAGCGCGGTGCCGTGATCGACGGCGACTCGCGGATAGGGCAGGCCGAGGGTGATGTTCACCGCTTGCTCGAACCCGGCGTGCTTGAGCACCGGCAAACCCTGGTCGTGGTACATCGCCAGCACCGCATCCACGCGCGACAACTGCTGCGGCAGGAATGCGGTATCGGCCGGCAACGGGCCGATCAGGTCCATGCCTTGTTCGCGCAGCGCGGCCAGCACCGGTTTGATGATCTCGATTTCCTCATGGCCGAGCACGCCATCTTCGCCCGCGTGCGGATTGAGCCCGAGCACGGCGATGCGCGGCGCGGCGATGGAAAAATCGCGGCGCAAGGCGGCATCGAGGATATGCAGCGTGGCGGTCAGCGAATTGCGGGAAATCGCATCCGGCACCGCGCGCAGCGCCAGATGCGTGGTCGCCAGCGCCACACGCAGGGTTGGGTTGGCCAACATCATTACTACATCCACGCCAGCTTGCCCGGCGAGTAGTTCGGTGGTGCCGGTATAGGCGATGCCGCCGGCATTGATGCTGGCCTTGTGCACCGGACCGGTGACCAGACCGTGGAATCGCCCATCGAGGCAGCCGCGTCCACCGAGCAGCAGGGCATCGATCACGGCCCCTGCGTTGTCCGGATCGGCCTGGCCGAATCGAACCGGCCGCGCTTGCGGATGGGCGATGACCGCCAATTCGCCCGGGCCGCACACCGCGCCGGGTTCGCGCAATGTCAGTGGCAGCCCGATGGCGCGGGCGGCGGACAGGAGCGTATCGGGGTCGGCGATGGCGATGAGTTCACAGGCGGGAACCTGATCGGCGCCCGCCATTTGCGCCAGGCGAACGCACAACTCCGGACCGACGCCGGCCGGCTCGCCCGGAATCAGGGCCAGCCGCGGTCGCATTCTTTCTCAGGCGCCGCCGAGGCGGCTCTCGATGTAGGCATCGGCATGCAACTGCCGCAGGAAGCGCTCGAACACTTCGTCGGACTTGCGTTGGCCGATGATCTCGCGCGCCTGGTTGCGCCGGTTCTCTTCGGTCACGTCCTGATCGCGCATGGCCACGCGCTTGATCAGGTGGAAGCCGACATCGCTCTGGAACACCGGCGAAAGCTCGCCGTCAGCCAGTTGCTTGACCTGGTTGCCAATCGCTGTACCCCACTGGTCGGCCTGGAACCAGCCCATGTCGCCGCCCTGGTTGCGGGTCAGGGTGTCATCGGAGGCTTCCTTGGCGACCTTGCCGAAGTCCTCGCCAGCGGCGATCCGCTCGCGCAGAGCCTGGATCTTCTGCCGCGCCGACTCGACGCTGACCACATCGGAAGTGCGCACCAGGATGTCCAGGGCTTTGTACTGGGTGACTTTTTGCGCTTCCGGTTGGCGGATTTCCTCGAGCTGCACGATCTGGAAACCGCTCGGGCCGCGGATGGCGTCGGTGATCTGTCCGGGCTGCATGGTGCGCAGCGCGTTGACGAAGATCGGCGGAACGGCATCGGACGTGCGCCAGCCGATCTCGCCGCCATCGAGCGCGTTTTGCGCCTGCGAATAGCGGATCGCGGCCGAGCGGAAATCGATTTCGCCACGCTCGATCATCGCCTTGATCTCGTCGATCTTGGTCTTGGCGGTGGCGATATCGGCGGGTGTGGCGCCCTCGCCGAGGCTGATCTGGATATTGGCCAGACGCATTTCCGGGCCGCCGACTTGCTTGGTGGCAAGCAACTGATCGATCTCGGCTTCGCTGATCTGCACCTGGCTTTGCACGTAGCGCTGGCGCAGGCGCTGGACAGTGACTTCGTCCTTGAGGTTGGCGCGAAACTCCTCGAAGCTCAGGTTGTCGGCCGCCAGGCGCTGGCGCAGTTGCTCGGGCGTCATCTTGTTCTGGTTGGCCACCGCAGCCACCGCTTGTTGCAGTTCGGCATCGGAGATGCGCACGCCCGACTCGTTGGCCCGGGTGACTTGCAAACGCATCATGATCAAGCGCTCGAGCACCTGTTTCTCGAGGATGTCCTGCGGCGGCAGTTGCCCGGGCTTGCTGGCGAACTGCGCGCTGATGTTGGCCACGGCGCGGTCGAGTTCGCTGCGCAAGATCACATCCTCATCGACCACCGCGACGATGCTGTCGATCGGCTGCGCGGGCGCGGCTTGCGCCTGGGCGCGGGTGCCTGCGGTGGTGCAGGCGAGGGTGGCGAGGAACAGGGCGGCGAGTAGGGGCTTCATGGATTCAGACACTCCGGTGCGCGGGTTGGGCGCGGCGATCAGCGGTCATAGCCGGGGATGGCATTATCAAGCAAACGGGACGTGCTGCGGCCGAAACTGCCCAGTCCGTTGAGTTCGATTTCAAGATACAGACCCAGGTTCTGGCGGCTGGCGAAGCTGCGGATGAACTGGCGTCCGAGCAAGCGGACCGCGACGCAGCAGCTTTTCCACTCGAATCCGCCCAGCGCCTCGAGAGTCTGGTTGTCGCGCAGCGAGTAATTCCATCGGCCGTACAGGTTCCAGTTGGCGCTGACCGGTATGACCATGCTCAGGTCGGTTTGTTCCAGCGAGCTGCGCCGGTAGCGGTAGGCGGCATTGATGACGGCGCCGTTGCGCAGGCGGATCTGGCTGTGGAGCGAGGACAACTGGGTCTTGCTGTTGTCCGGGTCCCACTGCTGGGTCGCGCCCACACTCCACCAGTCGGTCAGGGCCAGGTCCATCTGGGCCACCCAGTCGCTGCCGTTGCCCGAGGGCAATGGCGTGCCGGGCAGCAGGGTGACGCGAGGCGGATCGAAATAGGTGATGCGACCGACGCTGACGCTCAGGCGTTCCTGCCCATCCTTGGCGCGCAGCAGGCGGCTGGTCAGCGCCATGGTCACCTGGTTGGCATCGGACTGGCGGTCGGCGCCGCCGAAACGATTGTTACGAAACAGCGACGTCCAGCCGAAGGTCAACTCGCGGGTATCGAACACCGGCAAGTCGTCCTGATTGCGAAACGGCACGCGCAGGTAGTACAGGCGCGGCTCGAGGGTCTGGATGAAGGATTGCTCGCCCCAGTTCAGGTTGCGCTCGAAATACGCGCCGGCATCGAGACTGGTGATGGGCAGGCTGCGCGTGGGCGTGCTGCTCTGACCGGGTTTGACTAGGCCGTCATCGAGCGAATAGGCGGTGTAGCGCCAGGCCAACTTGGGATTGACGAACCACGAGCCGTTGCCGAAGGACATGCGTACGAAAGGTTCCAGATCGACGCGTTGGCCGCCATCGAGTGTCTCGTGGCTGAAATTCACTGCTTCGGAATCGATGCCGGCATCGAGCCAATGATTGAGCGGCTTGAGGAAACTCGCTTGCAGGCGCGGCAAGCGACGGTACGGCTCGTTGCCTTCGAGCAGCAACGGATTGGCGATCTGCCAGATCTGGGTCGAGATGCTCGCGCTCCAGTAGCGGCCGCGGCCATAGAACCCGGCTTCGCTGGAAAGCAGCGAGATCGAAGTGTTGTAGATGGAGTTGCCGAAATCGCTGAGGTAATTCTTGTCGCTGACCCGGTTGAGGTTGGCGCTGGCCGACCAGTGCTGGTTGAACGAGGTCACGTGCACCAGGCTCAGCGAGCTGCGGTCGTGTCCGGTGATGTCGTCGCTGGGGAGATACGTGCCCTCGAAGATGCCGTGCGAATGCTCGTCCAGATAACGGAATTCGCCTTCCAGCATCACGCCGCGCTTGGACAGCCAACGCGGCGTGAGCGTGGCGTCGTAGTTGGGCGCCAGGTTCAAGTACACCGGCAATTTGAAATCCAGTCCGTTGACATCGTCGCGGCCGATGGTCGGCATCAGCACACCGGTGCGGCGCCGGTCATCGGTCGGGAAGCTGATCACCGGCAACCAGATCACCGGAATCGGGCCCAGGCGCAGCGAGACATTGGTTGCCACGCCGGTGGCGGTTTCCTGATTGACCGTGATCTGGCTGGCGGAAAATTCCCACTGCCGCTGGCCGGGCGGGCAGGTGGAGTAGGTGGCATTGGTCAGCGTGCCGACTTCGCCCTTGACCACGGCCTTGTCGGCTTGGCCATTGCCCAGTTCCTGATTGAACTGGTACTGCACCTGATCCAATTGCATGGTGTCGGCTTTTTGATCGCCGGCGGCTTGGTCGGCGGTCAAACGCACCGATTGGTCCTGGTAGCGAACTGGCCCGTGCGTGACGAAGCGTTCGTCCTGGTGTGTGTAGGTGATCTGGTCGGTGTTCAACCACTGGTCGCCGTGCAACAGCTTGACGTCGCCCTGGAAAACGGTGACATCGTCTTTTTTGACGTCCAGGTCGTTGGCGCTGATATCGGTCGGCATCTTGCTGCGGTCGCCGACGTTTTCCAGTGGCTGGGTGAACAGCGGCAAAGTGCTGGTACTGCGGCAAAGAATCCAGGAAGGTTTGCCGGGCTCTTGGGCATGCACGACGCCAGCGATGGCAAGGCAGAGCGGTAACAAACGCAGGCTGGTCTGGCGCACTGGGCGGGTCCTGAAGGTGCAGAATGGGGCACATTCTAGCCCGAGCCGCCGCTGTAACGGCCAAGGAGTGATGCGATGAGCGGGAAAAACGAACTCTCCGAACAGGACTGGCAGGCCCGGCTCAGTCCCGAGCAATACGCGGTATGCCGTTGTTCGGCGACCGAGCGCGCCTTCACCGGCAAATACTGGGACCACCACGAACCCGGCACCTACCATTGCGTGGCCTGCCAGTCGGCGCTGTTCGACTCGGATGCGAAGTTCGATTCCGGCAGTGGTTGGCCCAGTTATTTTCAGCCTGCGCAGAAGGCGGCGGTGTCCGAGCATCTGGACGACAGCCACGGCATGCAGCGCATCGAAGTGCGTTGCGCGGGTTGCGGCTCGCACCTGGGCCATCTGTTCGCTGATGGCCCGAGACCGACTGGACTTCGTTACTGCATCAATTCGGCGGCGCTGGATTTCACGCCCAGGAAATAGCGGGTGATGCTACGCGCCCAGTCCGCGTAGATGCGCCACGCTGCATTCGCGCAGCGCGCTCAGGCTGTAGCCGCCCTCGAGCATCGAGACGATCCGGCCTTGTGCATGGCGTTCGGCGATGGCGGACAGTTCGCCGCTGAGCCATTGATAGTCGGCCGCGTCAAGGTTCAAGTCGGCCAATGGATCGAGCCGGTGCGCGTCGAAGCCGGCGGAGATCAATAGCAATTGCGGCGCGAAATTTTCCAGCGCCGGCAATAAATTCGTGGACCACGCCGCGCGAAACGCGGTGCTGCCACTACCCGGCGGCAACGTCGCGTTGATGATGTTGCCGTGTTCGTTGGCAAGGCCGGTGCCGGGGTAGAGCGGCGATTGGTGCGAGCTCAGGTACAAGACCTGCGGCCGGCCCTGGAAAATCGCCTCGGTGCCGTTGCCGTGATGGACATCGAAATCGACGATCGCCACGCGCTGCAATCGATGCACGGCCAATGCATGCGCGGCGGCGACAGCGATGCTGTTGAACAAGCAAAAGCCCATCGCGGTATCGCCAGTGGCGTGATGGCCGGGCGGGCGCACCGCGCAGAACGCGCGCTTGGCCTCACCGTTGAGCAGTGCATCCACCGCCGCGATGCCCGCGCCACAGGCGCGCAAGGCCGCGTGCGCCGAATCGGGCGAAAGCACGGTGTCCGGGTCCAAGCGCAAGGAATCGGTGACCGGCGTATCGAGGATATTGGCGATCAGGTCGCGAGCATGCACGCGCGCCAGTTGTTCGCGCGTGGCGAGCGGCGCCGCGTGCCACTGCAATTGTGGGAACGCTTGATGCAGCGCACTGATGACCGCTTCCAGCCGTGCCGGACATTCGGGATGACCGCTACCGGGATCGTGCAACAGGCAGTCGTTGTGGGTGTAAACCCGCATCGCCTCAAGCCTTGCGGCGGTCGTGGTTCCACAGCACCTCGCCGTGGCCGCTGGCGCGCGCGAGCACGCGGGCGATCACGAACAGCAAATCGGAAAGGCGATTGAGATAACCGATCGCCTCGGGACGCACCGCGTCCAGGCGCGATAGCGTGACCGTTTCGCGTTCGGCGCGGCGGCAGATGGTTCGCGCCAGATGGCAGTGCGCCGCGGCCATGCCGCCACCGGGCAGGATGAAATCCTTGAGCGGCGGCAGGTCGGCGTTGAAACCGTCCAGTTGCTGTTCCAGTTTGGTGATGTCGGTCTGAGTGATCGCGGCATGGCCGGGAATACACAACTCGCCGCCGAGATCGAACAACTGATGCTGCACCGTCACCAGCACCTGGCGCACCGGCTCGGGAATGTTGTTGGCGAGAATCATGCCGATCGCCGAGTTGGCTTCATCGACCGTGCCGTAGGCAGTCACGCGCGCGGAGTCTTTCGAGACGCGCGAACCATCGCCCAGGCCAGTGCTGCCATCGTCACCGGTTCGGGTGTAGATCTTGGAAAGGCGATTGCCCATGAGTCTGACCTGCGTGCGGGAGTGAACGGATTCGCGGCGGGCGCGTTGTCGTTCAGGCCGTTTGCAGGCGCAGGACCGGATGCTGGCGGCGCAAATAGGCAAAGCCGCCGAACAACACGCTCGAATAGAACAAAGTTCCCAGCACCGTATTTTGCAGGAAGGGAATACCGGCGATGTAGGCGGCGCCCAGGCCCGCGGCGGTTTGCGGATACATCGGCGAACCCAGCCAGGAAGCGAAATTGGTGACCAGGAAAAACAGCAGCGAACCGGCCACCGAGTATCCCGCGACGCGACCCACGCCGACCTTGCCGCGCAGCCCCAGACCCATCGCCGTCAGCAGCGCGATGCAGGCGTAAACCAGCACGAACGAGACGCTGAAATAATATTCGACATAGATGCCGCCATTGATCAGGCCCAGCGCTAAGTCGGAAACCAGCAGCGCGGCCATCGGCACGATGAAGGCCATCCAACGCTTGATGAAATAGGCGCCGCCGAACAGAGCCACGGCTTCGAGCGGCGAAAAATTCGGCGGATGCGGCAACAGGCGCGACAGCGCAGCCAAGACGATCATGCCGATCAGGATCAGCGGGCCGGAAACGTACGGTGCGGGGGATTTCGTGGACATGCCAATATTCCGTGAGAAAGACTATCGATAAACACAGGATCGAGCGATTGCAGCACAAGCGTTCGCCGATTCGCCGGACGTGCAACGTCTGCATCCGTCATGTTCGGACGATGCCTTCGTGAATCGTCCGACGGACTATCCTTGGACGAGCCATTGGGCATCGGCCAGCCGGATCGTTAGGATACCGCAACCGACCCGCCGGCGTTCTGGACAGGCAGTGAATACCGATTACGACATTCTCATCCTCGGCGGCGGTCTGGTCGGCAATAGCCTGGCCTGCGCGTTGGAGGGACGCGGCTATCGCATCGGCCTGATCGAGGCGAGCGCGCCACGAGTCAACCCGCCGGGATTCGACGAACGCAAACTGGCGCTTTCGGCGGCGAGCTTGAATGCGTTGACGGCGGTCGGCGTACTCGCCGGGCTGGCGACGGCTCCGAGCCCGATTCGCAGGATTCATGTCAGCCGGGCCGGCGATTTCGGCGCGGTGCGCCTGCGCGCGGACGAGTTCGGCCGCGAGGCTTTCGGTGGCGTGGTGCTGGCGCGCGAGCTGGGTCTGGCGCTGGAAGCGCGGCTGGCGGCGTTGACCTCGGTGGAATTGCTGCGGCCGACCACGGTGGTCGGTTTGCAATTACGTGATGATGGCTATGCCGTCGAGATCCAGCGCGAGGGCCATGCACAAACGCTCAAGACGCGATTGTTGGTGGCCGCCGATGGCGCCCGTTCCTTCGCCCGCAATGCATTGGGCATCGGAACACTCGAACACGACTATCGGCAGACGCTGATCGTTTGCAGCCTCGCCGCCGAACACGCCGCCGACGGCACTGCCTACGAACGCATGAGCGATCAAGGCCCAGTGGCGCTGTTGCCGATGGACAAAATGTACGGCGCGATCTGCGGCGTGGCGCGTGACGATGCCCAGCGCGTGCTGGCGCTCGGCGATGACGATTACCGCGAATACTTCCAGCAACGCTTCGGCTGGCGCGTCGGTCGCATCACCCGCGTCGGCAAGCGCAGTGCTTACCCGATCGTGCGCGTGCTGGCCGAGCGCCTGACCTCGCCGCGCGCGGTGTTGATGGGCAATGCCGCGCAGACGATTCATCCGATCGGCGCGCAGGGTTTCAATCTCGGACTGCGCGATGCGCTGACCTTGGCGGAGTTGCTGACCGGCGGCGATCCAGGCGATCGCGCTGTGCTCGATGCTTATGTCGATGCGCGCCAGGAAGATCGCGAGCGCACGCTCGCTTTCAGCGATGGTCTGGCGCGACTGACGGCGAACGACGAATTCCCCATGCCGATGCTGCGCTCGCTCGGACTGCTGGCGCTGGGCCATGTGCGGGGCTTGTCGGCGTCTTTGGTGTCGGGTGCGATGGGTTTTCGCGGCCGCGTTCCGAAACTCGCGCGGGGTGTGCCATGAAACGAAATGTTGGTTGCTTCGTTCGTGTGCGAACCGATGCGCGCGGCGCGAGGCATACGATGAACCCTGCGTTCTTCGATGCTGAAAGCGCAACGCGCCCGAACGGCAGGCAGCGGCCATGAGCCGGCGCGATATCTTCGATGTCGCCGTGGTCGGCGCGGGCGTGGTCGGCAGCGCCGCCGCGTTGAGTCTTGCCGGCGAAGGATTGCGCGTGGCCATCGTCGAAGCGCACGAGCCCAAGCCGTGGCGCGCGGATGATCCGGACCTTCGCGTTTACGCATTCGCTTCCGATGCGCAAAGGCTCATGCAATCACTCGGTGTGTGGGCCGATATCGCCAGCGCGCGCGCGCCGGCCTATCGATGCATGCGTGTGTGGGATGCGGCCGGCGGCAATGAGCTGCGTTTCAATGCCGATGCGCTGGGTCGCGAATGCCTGGGCCACATCATCGAGAACGCCTTGCTGGTGGATCGCCTGTGGCAGCGGATTGGCCGCGAGCCGGCGATCACGCGCCATTGCCCGGACAAACTACGCGGGCTGACGCAGGAACAAGACGGCGCAACCTTGGAGCTTGCCAGCGGCCAGCATTTGCGCGCGCGCCTGGTGCTGGGCGCCGATGGCGCGGCTTCGCGCGTTCGTGACCTGGTCGGGCTCACCGTCAGCGAGCACGATTACGGCCAGCGCGGACTGGTCGCGTATGTGCGCACCGAGAAACCGCACGAAGACACCGCCTGGCAACGTTTCCTGCCGACCGGGCCGCTGGCTTTCCTGCCTTGCGCCGATGGCCGCAGTTCGATTGTCTGGACACTGCCGCAAGCCGAGGCCGAGCGGCTGCTCGCCATCGATGCGGCCGATTTCTGCCGGGAACTCACGCGCGCTTTCGATGCGCGGTTGGGCGATGTGCTGGAGGTCTCCGCACGCGCGGCATTTCCGTTGCGCCGGCAATTGGCCGGTCAGATGTTGAGCGGTCGCGTTGCCTTGATCGGCGATGCCGCCCATGCCGTGCATCCCTTGGCCGGGCAGGGCGTCAACCTCGGCCTGCGCGATGTGGCGGCGCTGCGCGAACAGGTGCACGAAGCATTGGCGAACGATCGGGATTTCAGCGCACCGCATCGCCTGGAACGTTGGGCACGTGCGCGCGTGAGTGAAAATGCGCTCGCGGCTTATTCGTTCGAGGCGATCAACCGAATTTTTTCCAACGATGCGCTGGTGCCGACATTACTACGCGGCCCTTTGCTCGGCTTGGTCGGCAAGCTGCCACCGGCCGTGCAGTTTTTCTGGAAGCGCGCGGCGGGCGTGTGACGCGGTTGCGTGTGTTGGGATGATTGATCACAGCCCCGGCGGGTTGTGATCACGATGCAGGCATTGATTGGCCGCTATCGGCGGCGAGCTCAGCTGGTCGATGCAACAGCCGCACTAAACTTCTCAGCGAGCGTACTGAAGCTGCGGGTTGTTTCACCGACACAGCGCCAATAGACTGCTTGCAAACCAAGGGATTGCGGCGTAATTGCCGGTGATCTTGCCCGATGTATGACCGGACAGCGTTGTCCGTATATTCAGTCGTTAGCCGCAATGACGTATCTGCATCAACAAGGCGACATTCTCGTACGTCCTTTGACGATGGATGACATAGAGCCTTTGTATCGGGCCGTTCGCAGTTCGATGGATTCCTTGTCGTATTGGCTTCCCTGGTGCCACAGTGACTACTCGATTTCAGATGCGAGCCATTGGGTCGAGCACAGTATCTCGAGTTGGGAATCCCGGTCCGGATTTCCTCTTGGCGTTTTCAATTCCGCTGGCGAGGTCATTGGCGGAGCGGGGTTAAGCCACATCAACCGCGCTGACAACATGGGCAATATCGGGTACTGGGTTTGCGACTCCTCCAGGAACCGTGGTGTTGCAACCACGGCAGCGCGAGCCTCGGCGCTTTTGGGGTTCAACGTGCTTGGCCTGACCCGGCTCGAGATCGTGGTCTTGCCACACAACACTGCCAGCCGTCGCGTGGCCGAAAAGCTCGGGGCGATTCGCGAGGCTGAGGCCCGCAATCGTTTGTTGTTTCAGGGCCACCCAGCCGCGGCCGTGGTCTATTCACTGATTCCAGGTGACATCGTTGGCGGCTGACAATTGATTCGTTTTGTTTCTGTTTCGATGACGCTGGTCACTGGAGTCATCCGATCATTGACGGCCAAACTGGTAAGAGCTCGTACTCAGCCTCGTGCGTTGACTCTCAACGCGGCGGCGCCAGCAATTCTTCCTGACTCAGCCAGCCGTCGTGATTCTTGTCCTGCCGCTTGAATTGCGCGGCCAGTCGCGCGTGATGTTGGGCCAGGGTCAGGCGTGGGGCGTTCGGCACCAGTTGTTCTTGCGGTTCGAGCACATTGTCGTGATTGCGATCCATCTGATGAAACGCCCAACTCATTTTTGTCTGGAATTCCGCCGATGAAATGCGGCCGTCGTGATCGCTGTCGATGGACGCGAAATAACCGCCCGCGCTTTGCGCCCAGGCCAGCAGCGGCAGGCAGATCAGGCAATACAACGGCCAGCGTATTCGCATTCGTTGAAGCCTTCGTTGACGGATGTCGCCGCGCAAGACGCGGGCCACCGATAGTTTAGCGGCACTGGTGAGGGCCGTCGCGGAGCGTTGGCTGGCCTTTCGCCGCTTGCATTCAGGCTCGCGCGTGGAGGTTACGCCGGCATCGTGCAAAACGGCCCTGCGTGTCGCATCGAAAGTTCATGCGGCGATAGTCGATTTCACGCAGGCAAAAAAAAAAGCGGATGCGTCGCCGCATCCGCTTCTTGTCGATCACCGTACCGGCTTAGTTCTTGAAGACGTAGTTCAGGCGAGCGTAGTAGAAGCCGCCGTTGATGCCGAACGGGCAGGTTTCCCAGCAATGGGTGAAGCCCAGTTGCGGGAACGGGAACGCGTTGACCGGATCCCACTTGTCAGGCTTGGTGTCGAAAATATTGTCCACGCCGACGGTCAAGTCGAGTGCGCTGCTGAAGGCGTACTTCACACTGACATCGCCCAACCACTTGCCGCCCCAACGCTGGATGAAGCCCGGAGTGAAGCCCTGGCCTTCCACGGCGCCGTAGTAATTGCCGCGCAGGATGGTGGTCCATGCGCTCTTGTTCCAGGTGCCGGTCAAGGACGCATGCTGGCGCGGCTGACCGCGTTCGATCAAAGTGATCTGGGTGTCGTCGAACAGCATCTCCGGCGACAGCAGCGCCGACTGCGACTTGCGCTTGGTCACTTCGGTCTTGTTGAAATTGACCGCGGCCGAGAAGTCGAACGTGCCGCCGCTGCTCAAGTCGAAGCCCTGGTCGAACACGATGTCCAGGCCCGTGGTGCGGGTGTTGATGGCGTTGGTGAAGAACTGCGCCTGGCCGACCTTGAACGGATCGAGGATGGCGCGGATCGGGCAACCGGCGTTGTTGACGCCGCAGGTGCTGGCATCCTCGGGCGCGATATTGCTCGAGAACACGATGCGATCGCGGATGGTGATGCGGAACAGGTCCACCGTCAGCGAGGTGCGGTCGCTGGGCGTGAAGGTCAGGCCCAGGCTGCCGCTGTTGGAGTTTTCTTCCTTCAGCGGTTTGATGCCGAACGCGCGCGTCACATCGCTGTCTTGCCGCGCGGTCAGGGTATCGGTGAGCACGCCGGCGCCATTGAGGTTGGTGGAAACCTGGCTGTAGAACGCCTGCTGCACACCCGGCGCGCGGAATCCGGTCGCGATCGCGCCGCGCAAGGCCACGGTCTCGGTGAACTGGAAGCGTCCCGAGAATTTACCGGTCACGGTGCTGCCGAAGTCGGAGTAATCCTCGTAACGCAGTGCCGCGCCGAGCAGGAGCTTGTCGGTCAACTGTGATTCGGCATCGCCGTAGATCGACACGTTATGCCGGCCGCGATCGACTTCGGTACCCGGCGTGAAGCCCGGGAAACCCTGCATGCCGGGCGCGGCGAAGCCGCCGTTCTGGTCGAAGATCGGAATCGCGGGATTGTTGGTGCGGCCGTAGGTGTAGGACACCGGATCGCCAGCTTCGATTTCATAATTGTCGCGACGCCATTCCACACCGGTGCCGATGTACAGCGGACCCGCGCCGACGCCCCAATCCACGTCGCCGCGAAGGTCGGCGTTGAAGGTGGTCTGCTCGTACTTGAGCGTGCCGGTGTCGGCGGCGGTCGGCGATTCGGCGAAGATGCCGCCGCCGGGCTTGGGCTCGTACCACCAGCTCACGTTGACGCTGTTACGCTCGTGGAAATCGAACTCGCTGCGGCCCTGGTTGATCGAAACGTCGAAATCCCAATGGCCGTTGATCGGCGCGCGATAGCCGACCGCCACCGAGCCATCCTTGACGGTGGTGATGATGTTGGGCAGGAAGCCGTTGGGATACAGCGCGGGCACGGTGCGGCCATCGCCGGCCGAGCGGAAGAAGCCCGAGGAGTCGCCCTCGCGGCGCGAGAAGCCGCCGAAGGCATACAGCTCGCCGGTGCTGAGCGGCAGCGCGCTGTTGAACCACAGATATTTATCTTCGGCATCGGAATCGCCGATGCGCTGGGTCACGCGCGGCGGATCGACGCGCAAAACGTCGGGACCGGCGCGGTTGGTTTCCTGGCGGTTGCGGTATTCGGCGGTGAGGTTGAGGTAGCCCTCGCCGCCGAGCTTGAAGCCGGTGTTGAGGCCGCCATGCACCACTTCGCCGTCGCCTTGGTAGGTTTTGCCCGTTTCCAGCGACACGCGGGTTTCATCGGTGTTTTTCTTCAGGATGATGTTGATCACGCCTGAGATGGCATCGGAGCCGTATTGCGCGGCGGCGCCGTCGCGCAACACTTCGATGCGCTCGATCGCCGAGACCGGAATGGCATTGATGTCGGTACCGGCCGAGCCGCGGCCGATGGTTTGCTGCACGTTCACCAGCGCCTGCTGGTGGCGGCGCTTGCCGTTGACCAGGATCAGCACCTGATCCGGGCCCAGGCCACGCAGCGTGGCCGGACGGATGATGTCGGTGCCGTCGCTGATGAAAGTACGGGAGAAGTTGAAGGACGGTTCGAGCTTTTGCAGCAGTTGGCCCATTTCCAGCGCGCCGGTGGAAGCGATGGCGGCGCTGTCGATGACATCGATCGGTGCGGGCGAGTCGGCGACGGTGTGGCCCTTGGCGCGCGAGCCGGTGACCACCACCGTTTCGAGTTCCTTGGCTTGCTTGGAAGAAGCCGGCGCGTCGGTGGCCGTCTGTGCTTGCGCCGATAGCGCAAAAGCCAGACCGATGGCGAGCGCGCTCAAGCGTAGTGCGGGTGTCGATGATGGCGCGCTGTATCCGTGCCGGGCTGCTTTGCTCATGGTGAACTCCCCAAAGGTTTAATGGACAAGCGATCGGAGGATGGACCGACTGCCAGATGGCAGGTCCTTTAGTCGATGAATCGCATCCCCTCGCGCGATCCAAGCCGATACGGCCGAGGCATGGCCCCGACATTCCCTGTTGACTTGGAAGGCGAATTGATCTTGGCAAATTATTTCGAGCTTGTGAAGCTTTTGTTACGCCAAGTGTGACGGTGTTTGTCGCGAGGGTGACTTGGGCTACAAACGGGCACGGCCGCGCCGTGTATCGCCGCCTGGATTGAGCGTGAAAAAGTTCTCAACTTCCTTCGGACCGAGCATGCCGAGGCCTCGCGTCGCCCGACTGGAATGAATGGCCTTGTGCGTTTCAAACACTGCGATAGCCGCTTGTTTGAACTCGTGGTGGTTTCGTCAATGCGAGAGCTTGGGCTTTGCGGCAACCTCAAAGCGCGCGGCCACGGGCCTCGGGATTGCTGGCGAACACGGTGATCTCTTCGCGGTCGTGGTAAAGCTGGCGGGCGCGGATGGTCAGCGGTTTGCCTGCGTGTTCGGCGAAGTTTCGCAGGCAAAGCCGGGTTTCGTCCCAGCGTTTTTTCATCGGCAGCTTGAGGTTGAAGATGGCGTGTTCGCACCAACCGTTGGCGAACCATTCGGCCATGCGCGCGGCGACCCGGCGGGGCGATTCGACCATGTCGCAGACCAGCCAGTCCTGCGGCTTCGGCGGTTTCCAGGTGAAGCCGTCGGCGCGGATGTGTTCGACGATGCCGGTCGCCAATGCCGATTCGGCCATCGGGCCGTTGTCGATGGACAGCACGCGGATGTGCTGGCGCGCCATCACCCAACTCCAGCCGCCGGGGGCGGCACCGAGATCGGCGGCGCACATGCCGGGCTTGATCAACTTCTCCCGCTCGGCGGTACTGAGCAAGGTCAGCAATGCTTCTTCGAGTTTGAGCGCAGAGCGGCTGGGCGCTTCGCCGAGCTGGCGCAGGCGTGGCACGCCGAGCGGCCAGGGTGAGCTGTCGCGGGTATCGCTGGCCGCGAGCAGCGCGTGATTGCCGGCGAGAAAACACACATGCAAACGCGGCAGGCGCGGATCGTCCTTCTCGGTCAGCAGACCGCGCTGGCGCAAGGCCGGACGCAGGGCATTGCCGAACGCGCGCGCCAATCCGGCCAGCGGTTTGGCCTTGTCCGAGTCGGGATGCTCGACCCACAACTCGCCGTAGCGGCCACGGCCAGCCAGGGCATCGAACATCGGCGCGATGCGGTCTTTAGGATCGAGATCCTTCAACTCGGCGAGCAGGCGCAGTTTTTGCCGCGCGAAAATCAAATCCGTAAACGGCAGTGCCTTGGAAAGCGCGATGCCATCCTCGCCGAGAAACTCGACCAGGCCACTGTCGCGCTCGGTGCGCGCATAGCCGGCAAAGCCCGCGTCGGCGGCGCGTTCGCTGAGTTCGGCGGCGAGTTCAGGCTCGAATCCAGGACGGCAATAGCACAACAGCCCATCGACGCTCACGAGCCGCGGCCTTGGCGCGTTTCAATAGACAACGCCGTTCTCCCCATACTCGCGCAACACATCGCGGGCGTGATCGCGCATCAGGTCGCGGCGTACATCGATGCCACGCTTTTGCAACTCGCCCGACCAGTCCGCCGGCAGCGGGCCTTCATCGAAACCGGCGAGGCTTTGCACATCGTCGCTGCGCGCGGCGATCAACAATTCATCGATGCCGGCCCAGATCAGCGCGCCGTAGCACATCGCGCAAGGCTGCGACGAAGTGGCGAGAGTGATGCGCTCACCGTTCTCGTTCAAACGGTAGCGCTGCATGCGTTGCTGGCTGGTGGCCATCGCCATCACTTCGGCATGCGCGGCCGAACATTGCGAAGGCACGACGCGATTGACGCCGACGCCGATCAGGCGTCCGGCCTGATCGAAAATCGCCGCGCCGAACGGCCCGCCACTGCGATGGGCGACGTTGCGGCGCGACAGATCGATGGCGAGTGCAATGCGGCTGTCGGCATCGGGATAAATGCGCGTGGCATCGACTTCATCGTGAACCCAGGCCGGCAGCGTGAGGTGGAGTTGGGCGTAGAGCATCATTGCACCTGTATATCGTTGTTGTTTTTGTTGATCCCGGCGCATTGGCCTTTCACGCATTGGCAGCCGCTGATCGCGGGGAATCCGCAGATGCTCTGGCGTCCTTGCTCGGCGCATTGCGCCTTGACCTGCTCGGGGAAGGTCGGGCTGTTGCTGTTGACGCAGCGCGGGTTGTAGCCGCAGCAACTGCCGACATCCTTGATGGCGCAATCGGCGTCGGTCTTGCAACTGGCATCGACATTGCCCGGCGCTGCCAACACTGGATTGGCGGCCTTGGCCTGGGTTTCATCGATCACCGGAGGCGGCGGATACGGATCGACCGGCATTTGCTCGACCGGGACGCGCTCCTTGCGCATCGGCGCGGCTGGATCGCTCGGAGAACTTGCGCAGGCGGTCGCGAATACCGCGAAAGCCAGCAAGCCAGCACACAGCTCAATAATTTTCCGTGTGTTCATGGGGCAACTCCTCGTCGAGGGTCAACCAGGGCAGCCGGTCGTCGAACCAGATATGCCGATTGGCCGGATGTTGCTCGGGGTGGTCGAGCGTGGCAACGGTGACATCCATCGTCGTCGGTGCGCGATCGGTGAACAATGCCAGCAACGCGCCGCAGTCGGGACAAAAATACCGCGTTGTGCTGGCGCTGGACCGATAAGGTTTGGCCTGTCCCGAGGTCCAGACGAACGAGTCGCGCGGCACGGTGACCCAAGTCGTGACGATACCACCGTGCCTTCGGCACATCGAACAATGACAGTGCGCGATGTCCTGTAACGGCGCCGCAATCAGGTAGCGCACGCCACCGCACAGACAACCGCCGCTGTGACTGGGCGCGTTCATGTCCCGGTCGGCTTGGCCCAGACATCGCGCAAGGTGACCACGCGATTGAACACCGGCGCATCAACGGCATGATCGCGGCGGTCGGCGACGAAGTAACCCAGGCGCTCGAATTGGAAAATGGTTTCCGGTTCGACCGTGGCCGCGGAAGGCTCGATGAAACCGCGCACCGTTCTCACTGATTCAGGATTGAGGTAGTCGCGATAGGTCTTGCCGCTTTCCTCGTTGTCCGGATCGGGCACGGCGAACAGGCGGTCATACAGTCGTACTTGCGCTTCGACGGCATGCTTGGCACTGACCCAGTGGATAGTGCCCTTGATCTTGCGCTCGGCGCCGGGCATGCCTGCGCGCGATTGCAGATCGAGCGTGCCGTGCAGTTCGACCACGCGATCGCCGTCCTTGATGACCTGCTCGCATTTGACGATACCGACACCGCGCAGTCGCACTTCGCCGCCGGGGACCAGGCGATGGAAGCCTTTCGGCGGCACTTCCATGAAATCCTCGCGCTCGATCCACAATTGCGAGGAAAACGGCACCGGACGCCGGCCGAAACTTTCGTCTTTCGGATGGTTGGCGAAGTCCAGGGTTTCCTCGTGGTCCGGCGGCAGGTTGTCGATCACCAGCTTGATCGGATCGATCACCGCCATGCGCCGCGCGGCCTTGCTGTCGAGGTCTTCACGCACGCAGCCTTCGAGCACGGAAAAATCGGTCAGCGAATTCTGTTTGGAAATGCCGACCCGATCGGCCAGCAGGCGCAGCGAGGCGGGCGTGTAGCCGCGCCGGCGCAGGCCCTGCAACGTCGGCATGCGCGGATCGTCCCAGCCATCGACCAGACCTTCCTGCACCAGCGCCATCAGCTTGCGCTTGCTCATCACGGTGTAGTTGATGTTCAGGCGCGAGAATTCGATTTGCCGCGGCTTGGCGACCGGCGTCGTGAAGCCGGCGTCCACCAGCGGTTGCCACAGTTGCGGATGATTGGGCAGATCGACGTTGTCCACGTACCAGTCGTACAACGGCCGGTGGTCCTCGAACTCCAGCGTGCACAGCGAATGCGTGATGCCTTCGAGCGCGTCCGACAGACAGTGCGCGTAGTCGTACATCGGATAGATCGGCCAGGCATCGCCGGTGTTCTGGTGGGTGATCTTGCGGATGCGATAGATCGCCGGGTCGCGCATATTGATGTTGCCGCTGGCCATGTCGATCTTGGCACGCAGTGTGCGTGCGCCGTCGTCGAACTCGCCCGCGCGCATGCGCCGGAACAAGTCGAGGTTTTCCTCAACCGAACGTTCGCGATAGGGCGAGGGGCGGCCCGGCTCGGTCAGCGTGCCGCGGTACTCGCGCACCTGCTCGGCATTGAGATCGCACACATAGGCTTTGCCGTCGGCGATGAGCTTGAGCGCGCTGCGATAAAACACTTCGAAATAATCAGAGGCGTGGCGCAACTCGTCCCACTCGAAGCCCAGCCAGCGCACGTCGTCCTTGATCGCCTCGACGTATTCGATGTCTTCCTTGCTCGGATTGGTGTCATCGAAACGCAAATTGCACGGACCGCCGAACTCGCGGCCGATGCCGAAATTCAGGCAGATGCTCTTGGCATGGCCGATGTGCAGGTAGCCGTTGGGCTCGGGCGGAAACCGGGTACGCACGCGGGCATGCTTGCCACTGGCAAGATCATCGCGGACGATCTGCCGGATGAAGTCGTTCTTTTCGGCGGGGGATTCGTCGGGGGCGGCGGAAGGGCTCATGGGTTCGGGGCAGGTCGGAAAGTCGCCTAGTTTAGCCGTTCGCCGCCGCTGCGCGGCTGTCACGGTCTCGGGGTAAGCTGGGGCAAAGCAAGGAGTCGGTCGTGCAGGTCGTTTACCACGCGGAAAATCTGGTCGATGCCCATTTGGTCAAGCATGCGCTGGAAGCGGCCGGCATTCCGGTGTTCGTGCTGGGCGAATACCTGACCGGCGCGATGGGCGAGTTGCCGATGCAGGGCTTGATCCAGGTCTGCGTCCCCGATGCTGCCTTGGCCGATGCCCGCGATTGCCTGGCTGAAATGCAGCAGGACCAAGCCGTACACGAGTCCGCGGATTGGCCGAACGATGGGCTTCTCGCATGAAGCCGCGGCATGGGCGTTACTCATGCATTCGCCGGCCCGGCGGTTCCTTGGGGATTCCGAGGTGAGCTGTGGTTGGGTGGCGAAGACGGTTTGCGTTTGCGTGATCATGCTGATCGCGGTCTTGCCGGGCACTGGCAGGGCGCAGCCGTTGGACAGCGATCCGGGCGCGATACAGATCGCGGTGATGGAAACCCCGACCGGCACCTTGCTCGAGGACATCATCAGCGGTCGCGCCCAACCTGGCTTCACACCAGTGATCGAGCGCGGCCTGACGGTTCTGGCGATACCCGGGAAGTCTTATTGGCTTCGCTTGCGCATGGACATTCCGACCGATGGCAGAGCGCGCTTCATCCGGCTGGACCGGCAGGCGATCGAACACTTGCGGCTATACCAGCCCGGCCCGCCAGTGGCATTGCAGGCCGAGACCGGTCTGCGTCAATCCTCTCCGAGTCTTCCGCGCTGGCCCGATGCCTTTGCCCTGCCCATTCCCGCGCAGACGCAGGGCAAGGTGGCGTTGTATCTCGAGCTCGAAGGGCAAGGATATTTGAATCTTCAGCCGGCACTGTTGACCGGCGACGAGCTGCAATCCCGCGACCAGCTCAGCTCGGCGGTTCACAGTCTGCTTTACGGCATGATGGCGTTGATCGTGTTGTTGGCGTTCATCAGACATCGGCGTGGCGACGGCCATGCCTTGGGCGTGGCCCTGGCGGCGTTCGTTTGTGTGCTTGCCAGCGTGGTCGGCAACTACCACCTGCAATTGACCTTGGGTGGAGCCTCGATTACCGAGAATCCCGCACTGCCGACGGCGTTGTGGATACTGGCCTGTGCGCCATTGCTGGTGGCCACGCAGCAATACGCGGGACACGACAAGAACTTTCCGGCCTTGGGCCGTGCTCTCGATCGCCTGGGATTGGCCGCACTGATCCTGGGTTTTGTGGTCTTGCTGGTGCCGGTCGAGTACTTGGGTCAGTTGCAGGTGGCCGGATTGCTGCTGCTGGCGTCGGCGTCGGTGGTGTGCATCGTCGCCATGATGTTCGACCCCCGGCAATGGCGATGGGCGCCCATTGCCGTATGGCTGGGATTGATCGCGGCGCTGGCGGCCATGGTGTTGTCGATGCTGCAATTGATTCCTGCCACGTTCCTGGTCCGGCGCGGCTTCGAGCTGCTGCTGGCATTGCAACTGGCGCTGTATCTGGGTCTGCCGTGGATTCGCCGCTCGATGCAAAACCGCGCCAAGCTCAAGCGAGTGGTCGTACCCGAGTTGAGCGCCGAGGAAAAAATCGCCCAGGCGCGCGAGAAGATGCTCGTCAGCTTGTCGGCGGCATTGGAGAACGCCGCCGAGGGCGATTTGCAATGGATCGCTTATCGCCGGTTGCTGGAGGGTCTCAAGCCCGTCTTGCCGCAACAGGCCGCGGCAGTGGTGGCGATGAATTTCCACGGCGAGGATTTGCTTTTGGTCGAGCCAAAATCCGCCGATGTCCGCTATCAGGCATTACTGGCGCAACGTAGCGGGCTGTTGAAAAATCTCAGCCGCTGCCATGCGCCGCAGCAGATCGGCATCAGCTTCGCCGATGCGGATGGCCCGATGCAGAAGGCGCAACTGGCCGTGATTCCGCTGCCGATCGACAAGCCCGGCTGGGGCGCGTTGTTGGTCGAGCGCAGCGCCGACGTCAACTACAGCGAGGACGAGCTGGACCTTTGCACCGAGCTTGCCGCGCTAGCCACCACCGCGGGCGACGAGGCGGCCGAAATGATGCAAGCCCGTCATCAAGCCGATTTCGATGGCGAATCGGGAGTGTACAAACGTGAGTTGATCGAACAGACTTTGCAGCGCATGCACGAAACGGCTTTCCTCAAGCACACACTGTTGTCAGTGCTCAGCATCGGCATCGACAACTACGAGGCGATCGTGCCGGATGCGACGAGCGACGCGGTGCGCAGTCTGGTCGATGTGATCCGCGATGAGGTCGATTACGGCGAAATCATCGGCCGGCTGACGCCGAGCGAGTTCCTGGTGCTGGCACCCGGCCGGACAATCGCCCAGGCCTGCGAATTGGGCGAGCGCATCTGCGCGCAGGCACGCAGGCAAACACTGGCGCATCCCTCCGGTTGCGCGTTGTCGGTCAGTCTCGGCGTCTCGCAAATGCAGCCCGGTGAGCGTTCGCCGCAACTCATGCTCGCGCGCGTGGCGCGCGCGTTGGGCAAGGCCCGGCAGTACGGTGGCAATCAGGTGCAGGCGATCGCCAGCACCAATCTTTGAAACACAACATCAAGAAAGAGGATTCATGAACACGCTGATCATCGCCAACAAGAACTATTCGTCCTGGTCGCTGCGTCCCTGGCTGTTGCTGCGTCATTTCGGCATCGCATTCGATGAAGTCATGCTGGCGTTGGACACGCCGCAATTCAAGAACGACATCGGCAAGTATTCGCCGAGCGCGCGCGTGCCGGCGTTGCGGGTGGGCGATGAAGTGATCTGGGATTCGCTGGCCATCTGCGAAACGATCAACGAACGTTGGCTCGACGGCCGCGGCTGGCCTTCCAACCCGCAAGCACGTGCGGCTGCGCGCAGCGCTTCGGCGGAAATGCATTCGGGCTTCACCGGGCTGCGCACCCAATTGCCGATGAACTGCATCCGCCAGCCCAATGGGAAGCATTGGGACAAGGATGCCGACAAGGACATCGCCCGCGTACAACAGCTTTGGCGCGATCTGCGCAGTCAATTCGGCGCCGCTGGTCCGTTCCTGTGCGGCGAATTCAGCATCGTCGATGCCATGTACGCGCCGGTGTGCATCCGTTTCCGGGGTTATGGCGCGGAAGTGGATGACAACGCCAAGGCCTACATGCAGACGATCTTCGCCTTGCCGGCGATGCGCGAGTGGCAAGCAGCGGCCGAAGCCGAGCCCGCACGCGTCGAATCGCACCAGGTTTGAGTCTTTGGCGGTATATGTTCCATCATCGAGACGACTGCATCAGCCACCCCGCGTGACACACAGCGCAATCGATATCGAAAGGCGGGCCTTGGCCCGCCTTTCGTATTGCGGCACAAGGCGTGGAGGCAACGCAGACATTCGATGAACTGCAGGGCGGTGTGGGTGGGCGTAGGGTGGGCGTAGGGTGGGCGTAGGGTGGGCGTAGGGTGGGCGTAGGGTGGGCGTAGGGTGGGCGTAGGGTGGGCTTAAGCCCACCATCGCCGTCATTACCACTCACCACCACATCATCATCCCCTCACCGCCTCTCAATCGAACAAACATAAAACAACTCGCAAGCCCCACTACCGCTGTCATCGCGCGTGAGCGAACTTTGCCAATGCCAGCCATCGTCGCGGTCGATCCGGATCAGCCAGCCATCGATGCGCACGATATCGCCATCGCGCACTTGTTTCAGTGACCGCGCAACCAGGCGATCGGCGGGCACCATGTGCATGTTGGCGCTGTGCGTGACTATCTGACCGAGCGGTATCGGCGGGCCGGCCTCGCCCCAGCGGTAGTGATACCAGCGGCCGCCTTGCGAAATATCGAGTTTGTCGGCGATGTCCGGATCGGTCATCGGACCCCAGCCCAGCGCAAGATCGGTAGGCGAGTATTCAGCCTCCGCGCCCAGCGAATAATCCTCGCGCGCGAGCACTCGCGCCTGCAGGCTGAAACCGGCTAACGGCGTGACCTTGGCCGCGCCGAGCCGGAACGCCGGCATCCGATCATCGAGCGGACTTTGCAGTGGCTGGTCGGGATCGGTGAATGGACGCGGCGGAACGCACTCGACACTGGCGCCGTCGGAAAGCCCGCTTGCCGCCATCGGCGTGGCGTGGCGCTGGCCTTTCCACCAAAGGGCTGTCGACAAGCCGATCAGCGCGATCCAGATCCAGCGCGACATGAGTCAGGATTGGAAATCGGCAAGCAGCGCTGCGCGCGACGGGCCGGTCACGGTGGCGTGCTCGGGCAGGCGCGGGTCCTCGATGCCGAAGCTCAGCTCCGCACCATCGCGCAACGCGGCGATGACCTCGGGTGAAAATTCGAAGCGGACAAAATGCACGGCGGAAGTCTTGTTGTCAGTGCTGCGATCCAGATCCTCGTCGGCATGCGCGAACACGCGCGACTGGCCTGCGACCTCGGCATATATTCGATGTTCGATGCCACCCAACTGCGCCAGTCGCTCGGCGCGCACGTTGGCGTCGGGAAACTCCAGCAGCATCGTCGCCTTGAGATTGCGGCCATCGGGAATCAGCGGGTTATAGGCATCGAGTTCGTCCTGGATACTTTCGGGCTCGAAGATGCGTTCGATGCGCAGCATTTCCTGGATCTGGTACTGCACGGTCAGCCGGTCCTCGAACAACAGGCGAATGTGCGGCCCGAGCGCGATGTTGCGGGCCTTCTTGTGCGCGATGACACGGGCGCGAAACTGCGCACGCTCGGCCGCATAGCGTTCGAGCGAGAGCAGATCGGCGCGGGTGAGGTTGGTCGTGGAGGCGGTGGCGTTCATGGTGTCAGATGCCGTAGGCGTGGCGGATCAGGGAAATCGGGTGTTCAGCCTCAGTGCCGTCGTTCAGTCCATGCGCGATATGCGCGCCGGCCATGACGCAATCGGAAGTGAAGTGCTGCGGCTTGGCTTGGGTGACACGAGTTTCGACTGGTTTGGCGATCTTGCGCGCGAAGGCGTAGGTGTCTTTCTTGACGCCGTAGGTGCCATCGTGGCCCGAGCAGCGCTCGATGGTGACGACCTCGGTGCCGGGCACGAGATTGAGAACATCGCGCGTTTTCGGGCCGATGTTCTGCACGCGCTGGTGGCAGGCGGCCTGCCAGGCGATCTTGCCCAGCTCGTTGTTGAATGCGGTGTTGAACAATCCCGCTGCGTGGCGATGCATGAGGTATTCGAAAGGATCGAAAAACGCGCGCTTGACCTTCTGCACGTCGGCATCGTTCGGGAACATCAGCGGAATTTCCTGCTTGAACATCAACACGCAGGACGGAATGGGCGCGATCAAATCCCAGCCGTCATTGACCGCTTCGATCATCAGCGGCAGGTTGGCGTTCTTGTATTTCTCGACGGTGTCCAGATCGCCCAGTTCCAGCTTGGGCATGCCACAACAGGACTCGCGGGCCAGCAGCTTCACCGCGATGTTGTTGTGGCGCAGCACGGCGACCAGGTCTTCCACCATCTTCGGATGGTTGTAGTCGCCGTAGCAGGTGATGAAGATCGCCACCTTGCCGCTGGTCGGGCCGGCGGCGACCGCATTGGCGCCGCTGTCTTGCTGCTTGCGCAAGCGCGTGCGCGCGGACGGTGCGTGATAGCTCGGCAACTGCGCTTGGCGATGTACGCCGAGCGTCTTCTCGATCAAGCCGCGTGCGGCGGCATTGCGATTGCCCCAGTTCACTGCCTCGACCACTACGGGAATCGAAGCGAGCTTGCCGACCAGGCGGGTGTTGGAGATCAGTTTCGCCGACGCCTTGGTTTCACCATTGCGATGTCGAGCTGCTTTGGCGCGCAACATCAGGTGCGGAAAATCGACGTTCCACGGATGCGGCGGCACGTACGGACATTTGGTCTGATAGCACAGATCGCACAGATAGCACTGATCGACCACCTTGCCGTAATCGGACTTGGCAACGCCGTCCACTTCCATCGTCGATGAGTTGTCGATGAGATCGAACAGGGTCGGAAAAGCCTGGCACAGACTGACGCAGCGGCGGCAGCCGTGGCAGATGTCATAGACGCGCTCGAGTTCGCGTTCGAGCGCTTGCGCGTTCCAGAATTCCTCGCTTTTCCAGTCCAGCGGATGGCGGGTCGGGGCTTCGAGGCTGCCTTCGCGCATACGATTCACTCTCGCGGGTCGGGGGAAAGATTGCGAATCATCGGCCCTGTCGATTGCACAGGGCCGATGCGCAAGTAACAAGCATGAAGCCGTAAAAGATCAGCCCATTTCGGCCAAGGCTTTGGTGAAGCGGTTGGCGTGCGAGCGCTCGGCCTTGGCCAGGGTTTCGAACCAGTCGGCGATTTCGTCGAAGCCTTCTTCGCGCGCCGATTTGGCCATGCCCGGATACATGTCGGTGTATTCGTGGGTTTCGCCGGCGATGGCGCTTTTCAGATTCAGCGCGGTTTCGCCGAACGGCAGGCCGGTCGCCGGATCGCCGACCGCTTCGAGGTATTCGAGGTGGCCGTGGGCGTGGCCGGTTTCGCCTTCGGCAGTGGAACGAAACACCGCGGCGATGTCGTTGTAGCCTTCCACGTCAGCCTTCTGGGCAAAGTAGAGATAGCGGCGATTGGCCTGCGATTCGCCGGCGAATGCGGCTTTGAGGTTGTCTTCGGTCTTGCTGCCTTTGAGTGACATGGTGAAACCTCCCGATTGGATTATGGACAGGGCTCCGGTCTGTCCGGAACAGGCCGAGCATAACCGGGGGTGATAGCAATAAGAAATTAATTGTTTTTATTGCTTCGATAGGATTCATGAATCGCTGGAAACGGCAGAAATTGCCCGATCAAGTCCGTCTGGCACGAGTTTTCTTGCTCGCTGGCGTTGCTGCGGCCGGCGCCTGCGGCATCTGCAGCAAGCCCGGCGGCAGATCACGCAACAGCGCTGCCAATTGGTGCAAAAACGCGCCCATCGCCGAACTACGCCGCCAGACCAAGGCCAATCGGCGTGTGGGCGGCGGGTTCTTGAACGACAACAGTTCGATGCTTTCCGAATGCGGAACCGGCGGTTTTACTGACAGCATCGGTAGCAAGGTGATTCCGACACCGGCCGCCACCATCTGCCGCAATGTTTCCAGGCTGGTAGCGCGAAAACCCTCGCGCTCGCCGGCGCCCGCCAGATGGCATACCTCCAGGGCCTGGTCGCGCAGACAATGGCCGTCTTCGAGCAAAAGCAGGTGTTGATCGGTCAGCTCCGACAGCTTTAGCTTGTTGTGACTGGCCAGGCGGTGCGCACTGGGAACGGCGAGCAGGAAAGGCTCCTCGAACAGGAGCTCGGTTTCCAGCCAGTCCTCATGCCGGGGCAGGGCCAACACAGCCGCATCGAGCCGGCCCGCGCGCAACAGACTTAGCAACACTTCGGTTTTTTCCTCGACCAGCAGCAATTCCAACCGCGGGAATCGCTTGCGGATCTTCGGTACCACATGCGGCAGCAGATACGGCCCGAGCGTGGGGAATATCCCGAGCCGGACACTGCCGGCTTCCGGATCGGCGGTGCGCCGCGCGGTTTCGCGAAGCTGCTCGACATCGGCCAGCACGCGCCGTGCCCGTTCGGCGATATCGATGCCTACCGGAGTGAGCATCACCTGCCGAGGGGCGCGCTCGACCAATGCCACGCCGAGTTCGTCCTCGAGCTTCTTGATCTGCGTCGAAAGCGTCGGCTGGCTGACGTGGCATGCCTCGGCGGCACGGCCGAAGTGGCACAGGTCGGCGAGGGCGATCAGGTATTGGAGGTCGCGCAGGTTCATGGGTGAATGATAGCAAAAATCTATTGATTTGATCAAAACAATCGATTTTACAAATGTATAGCGGGGCAACAGACTTGCCCCCGAGTCGCCGCCCCGGCGGCTATCCCAACTACCTTACCCCCTCAGGAGTCCAGCACCATGTTGACCGTCGGCGAAAAATTCCCCCAGTTCAAACTCAAGGCCACCGTCGCCAATGACCTCGACCATGCCTTTGTCGATATCGACAACGACACCTATCCAGGCAAGTGGCTGTGCGTGTTCTTCTACCCGAAGGATTTCACCTTCGTCTGCCCGACCGAGATCACCGGCTTCGCGCAGTTGAACCAGCAGTTCCTCGATCGCGATTGCCAGATTCTTACCGGCAGCGTCGATTCGGAATTCGTGCACCACGCCTGGCGCACGCATCACAAGGACCTCAACCACCTGCCGTTCCCGATGCTCTCCGACATCCGTCGCGAGCTGATTTCCGAGCTCGGCATCCTGGACAAGAACGAAGGCGTGGCCCAGCGCGCCACGTTCCTGGTCGATCCGCAAGGCATCATCCGATTCGTTTACGTGACTGACTTGTCGGTCGGCCGCAATCCCGCCGAAGTGCTGCGCGTGCTCGATGCCTTGCAGACCGATGAGCTGTGCCCATGCAACTGGAAGCAGGGCGAGGAAACGTTGAAAGCCGCGTAACTGGCGGTTTCGAACGAGCGTTGCGCGAGGATCGAACCACGAATGGGATGTTACGAATGAGATGTAGGGTGGGCTTTAGCCCACCTCATTTATAGATGACGCGGGGTGGGCTTAAGCCCACCTTACGTCCACCCTCCTTCGCTTTCCTTCGCGTTTTTCGCGTCCTTTGCAGACATCCTTGCTCTTTCTATCGCGAATCTGACACACACCATTCTCGACTCTCCAAGGAGCTCTCATGAACATCACCGATATCAAATCCGCCTTGCCCGATGTCGCCAAGGATCTGCGCCTGAATCTCGACAGCGTTCTGACCGAAGCCGGAGCGCCCGGTTTGACCGATCTGCAAGTTCGCGCAGTCGCGCTGGCTTCGGCGATCGCATCGCGCAATCCGGTACTGACCACCGCAGTCGAAACTTTTGCCACTGAAAAACTCAGCGCCAGCGAAATTGCCGGCGTCAAAGCCGCTGCCGCGATCATGGCGATGACCAATGTGTATTACCGCTTCACGCATACGGTCGCCAACAAGGAATACGAAACGCTGCGCGCCAGCCTGCGCATGAACGTCATGGCCAGTCCGGGCATCGAAAAAGCCGCGTTCGAGCTGGCGTCGCTGGCCGTTTCGGCGATCAACGGCTGCAGCAAGTGCATGGATTCGCACGAGAAGACGATCCGCGAGCACGGCATCTCCGCGCAGGGTGTGCAGAGCGCGGTTCGCATCGCCGCGGTGCTGCATGCGGTGGCGGTGACTTTGGAACAGAGCGCACAAATTACGCTGGAAAAGGCGGCGTAAGCATGACTTTAGTCATGGGCTGAGCGTTCCGGCGCTCGGCTATGCTCCCGGTATTCCACGGGGGAGCCATCCGATGTTCAAGGCCATTACTGCCGTAATCGCGGCCGTTTTTCTGTTCCCGGCGTTTGCCGCGCATGCCGATGACAGTGTTCCGACCGGACGTCTTCCGCGCACGATTGTGCCAAGCCATGTCGCGTTGGACTTGAAAATCGATCCTGCGCAGACAAGTTTTTCGGGACATGTCGTGATGAAAGTGGATGTCGCCGAAGCCACTTCCACCGTCTGGATGCATGGCCGCGATTTGAAGATAACTCGCGCCCGGCTCATACCGGAAAACGGCAAGACGCTCGATCTGACTGCCTCACAAGTGGATGTTTCCGGCGTGTTGAAACTCGCCGCGCCAAGCGTTATTCCGGCCGGCAAGGCCACCATCGACATCCAGTACAGCGCGCCGTTCGGCGAGCTCGAAGGCGCCTACCGGGTCAAGCCCGATGGCAACGACTACGTGGTCACGCAGATGGAGCCGCTGGGCGCGCGCAAGACTTTCCCCGGCTTCGACGAGCCCAGCTTTAAGCAGCCTTGGGACATTACCTTGACCATCCCCGCCAGCCAGCAAGGCGTGGCCAACAGTCGCCTGTTGCGCGAGGAAGCGGCAGGCAAAGGCTGGAAAAAATTGGTCTTCGCCACTACCGAGAATCTGCCCAGCTATCTGATCGCCTTCGCGGTCGGCCCCTGGGACATCGTCGATGGTCCGGATATGGCCCCGAACGCAGTGCGCAAGACGCCGGTCAAACTGCGCGGTATCGCTGCCAAGGGCCAGGGCGCGCGAATGAAATACGCGCTCGAACACACCGGCGAAATTGTCGCCGCGCAGGAAACCTATTTCGATATCGCCTATCCCTTCGACAAGCTCGATTTGGTCGCGGCTCCGGATTTCTGGGCCGGTGCGATGGAGAACGCGGGCCTGATCGTCTATCGCGACAGCTTGATGTTCGCCAACGAGACTTCCGAAGTCCGTTTGCGCCAGGGCTACTGGGGCACGCATTCGCATGAATTGGCGCATCAGTGGTTCGGCGATCTGGTGACCATGCCCTGGTGGAACGACCTGTGGCTCAATGAAGCCTTCGCCACGTGGTTCGGCAACAAGATCGTCGGGCAGCTGCAGCCGGGCTTTCACACCGATCGCGGGCTGATGGAATCGGCTCTGGGCGCGATGAGTGAGGACAGCCTCGCCGCGACGCGCCGTGTGCGCGAGCCGATCAAGGAGTTCACCGATATCCAGTCCGCGTTCGACGGCATCACCTATTCCAAAGGCGGTGCGGTGCTGGCGATGTTCGAGCGTTATGTCGGCGAGGAAAAATTCCGCACGGCAATCCGCAATTATTTGCACCAGCACTCGCGCGGCAATGCCACCAGCGCCGATCTGATTGATGCCATTGCCGCCGTCAGCGACGATCCCGAACGAGTGCGCCAGGCCTTCAACAGTTTCATCGACCAGCCGGGCGTGCCGATCGTGCATGTCACGGCGCAGTGCAGAGGACCCAAGCCAGCATTGCTGGTCGAACAGGAGCGCTATCTGCCGATCGGGTCGAGCGCACCAACCGAAGGCCGCTGGGTTCTGCCACTGTGCGTGCGCTACGGTGATGAAAAGGGCGTACACGAACAGTGCGGCCTGGTCGGTGACAAGCAAGCCACCTTCGATCTTCGGACCGATGCCTGCCCAGCTTGGGTCATGCCCAATGCCAACGGCGCGGGCTACTACCGCTTCGCGATGTCGGGTGATGACCAGAGCAAGCTCGAAGCCAACTTCGATTCGCTCAACGAACGCGAGCAACGCGCCTTCGCCGATTCGATCGATGCCGCCTATGAAGCAGGCGTAATCGACTCGCGTGCCTTCCTCAGTGCCGCCGCACGGCTGGCCAACGCGCCGATGCGCCAGACCGCGATGGCCGCTTCGGAAAAGATCGACTGGATGATCGAGCATCTGGCCGGCGCCGATGCGCAAAAGCAGTCGCTGCGCGATTACACGGCCAAAATCTACGGCCCGCGCCTGACGCAATTGGGCAACGAGCCCAAGCCGGGCGAGAGCGATGACGATCGTCTGCTGCGTACCTCAGTGCTTGGCGTGCTGGCCGAGACCGCGAAGGTTCCAGCCATTCGCGCCGATCTCGCTGCCAAGGGACGCGCCGTGCTTGGGCTCGGCGGCGATGGCGTGCTGCATCTGAATGCCGTGCCCGCCGATCAGCGCGGCCTGGCCTTGCGCATGGCGATGGAAGAAGGCGATGCGACGGTATTCGACGCCTTGCTCAAGCATGTCGCGGCCAGTCAGGATCCGATCTTGCGCAGCCAATTGCTGTTCGCGGTCGCCCGCGCGAAGGATCCGGCGTTGTCGGCGCGCGCCCGCGCGTTGGCGTTGACCTCGGGCGCGGTGCGGCGCAACGAGATCCGCATCCTGATTTCCGACCGCAGCGAAGATTCCAGGTTGCGCCAGGCCGCAAGAGAGTGGCTCGATGCGAACTTCAGCGCGATCGAAAGCAAAGTCGCGCCCAATGCCGCGGGTTTGGTTTACGGCTATACCGCAGGCATGTGCAGCATCGAGGAAGCCGATTCGGTCGCTCCGAAATTCGCCAAGCGCATGAGTAATGTCGAAGGCGGGCCGCGAACATTGGCGCAATCGGTGGAGAACATCCGGCTGTGCGCCTCGCTCAAGCAAAAGCAGAGCCAAAACGGCCTCGCTCTTCCCGAGGCAGCCAACGCAAGGCCGGTCATCGGCCGGTGATCTCGTGCGCCGGCCGCTGGGCTGGCGCACGTCGCAATCACTCGCGCCGGATTACCATGGCGCCGGATGATTTCGATGACACTCGCCCAAGCACTACTGGAAGCTGCCAAGGCCTTGCCGGGCGAGTCGTCGCGGCTGGAAGCCGAAGCGCTGCTGGCTCATGCTTTGGGCAAACCACGCGCCTGGCTGTACGCACACGCCGGCGATGCGCTCGATGACCAGCAGCAGCGGCGTTTTTCCGAATTGATCGCCAGCCGGCGCCAAGGCCAGCCCTTGGCTTATTTGCTTGGACGGCGCGAGTTCTGGTCGTTGGAACTTGCCGTCAGCGCCGACACCCTGATTCCCCGGCCGGAAACCGAGTTGCTGGTCGAGTTGGCGCTACAGCGCTTACCTGTCGATCGTGCAGCGCATGTGCTCGATCTGGGTACGGGTACGGGGGCGATTGCCTTGGCACTCGCCAGCGAGCGGCCGATGGCGCAAATCCACGCGGTCGATGCCAGCGCAGCGGCGTTGTCGGTCGCGAAAAAAAACGCGGCGAAATTGGGCTTATCGCAAGTGCAGTTTCTGCATAGCGATTGGTATTCAGCGCTGGCTGGCGAGAAATTCGATCTGATTGTCAGCAATCCGCCCTACATCGCCCAGGACGATCCGCACCTGGTCGAAGGCGATCTGCGTTTCGAGCCGCGTTCAGCCTTGGCCTCGGGCGCGGATGGTCTGGATGCGATACGAATCATCATCGCTGGTGCTCCGGCGCACTTGATGCCCGGCGGCTGGCTGTTGATCGAGCATGGCTGGCAACAGGGGCCGGCGATTCGTGCGCTGTTGGCCGGTGCGAGATGGGCCGATGTTCAGACCGCGACCGATCTGGAAGGTCGCGATCGAGTCACCTTGGCGAGATTCGTGTAAGAACCGTGGGTGGGCTGTAGGGTGGGCTTAAGCCCACCCCGCGCATTTGTTTAATTAATTCGATGGTGGGCTAAAGCCCACCCTACAGCTTAAGCCCACCCTACGACCAACATCGTTTCTCAAATAGCGACCGACTTGATGCTGGACTCGACGGCCGCCAACGTTGGCCAGCGGTGAATGATGGCTGCGCGGATACCCGCGGCATCGAGCCCCGCTTCGGCGAGCAATTCCTCGCGGCTGGCGTGTTCCTGGTAAGCGTCTGGCAAGCCCAGATGCAGCATCGGCAACGCGATGTTTTCCGAAGCCAACAACTCGGCCACGCCGCTGCCCGCGCCGCCCATCACCACATTGTCTTCGATGGTGACAAAGCCTTCGTGCGACTTCGCCAATTCAAGAATCAACGCGCGATCGAGCGGCTTGACGAAGCGCATGTTGACGCAGGTCAGACCCAACTCGGATGCGATATTCTGCGCCGCCGGCAATACCGCGCCGAACGCCAGCAGTGCCAGCTTGCCACCGCGTTGGCGCAGTTCGGCCTTGCCGATCGGCAGGGTGTCGAGATTGGCCTGCAATGCGACGCCCGGGCCGGTGCCGCGCGGATAACGCACCGCCGCCGGGCCCTTGAAGCGAAAACCCGTGCTGAGCATCTGCCGGCATTCGTTTTCATCGCTCGGCGCCATCACCACCATGTTCGGGATGCAGCGCAAGTAGCTCAGATCGAAGCTGCCGGCGTGCGTGGCGCCATCGGGGCCGACCACACCGCCGCGATCGATGGCGAACAGGACATCGAGATTCTGCAGGGCGACATCGTGGATCAACTGGTCATACGCGCGTTGCAGGAAAGTCGAGTAGATCGCCACCACCGGCTTGGCGCCTTCGCAAGCCATGCCCGCGGCCAGCGTCACCGCGTGTTGTTCGGCGATGGCGGTGTCGAAATAACGCGATGGATATTCCTTGGAAAAACGCACCAGTCCCGAGCCTTCGCGCATCGCCGGAGTGATGCCGAGCAATTTGTCGTCGGCCGCGGCCATGTCGCACAGCCAGTCGCCGAATACTTGCGTGTAGGTCGGCTTGACCGGTCCGGTTTTTTTCACCACGCCCACGCTCGGGTCGAACGGCGAGACCGCGTGGTATTCGATCTGGTCGTCTTCCGCCAGCTCGAAGCCCTTGCCCTTGGTGGTGATGATGTGCAGCAGTTGCGGACCCTTGAGGCCGCGCAGGGTCTTGAGCGCATTGAGCAGCGCGGGGATGTCGTGACCGTCGATCGGGCCGCTGTAGTGGAAGCCCATTTCCTCGAACAGGGTCGAGGGCACCAGCATGCCTTTCCAGTGTTCTTCCCAACGCTTGACGAAGCGTGCGGTCGGGTTGCGCTTGTCGCCGAGCAATTTCTTGCCGCCTTCGCGAACAGCGTTCATTGAACGGCTGGACATCAGCTTGCCCAGCATCTTGGTCAGGCCGCCGACGTTTTCCGAGATCGACATGCGGTTGTCGTTGAGGATCACCAGCAGGTTCGGTTCGGGATCCATGCCGCCGGCGTGGTTGAGCGCTTCGTAGGCCATGCCCGCGGTCATCGCGCCATCGCCGATCACCGCGACCACGCGGCGCTCATCGTTGTTGCGTTGTAGCGCGACCGCCATGCCCAGCGCGGCGGAGATCGAGGTCGAGGAATGGCCGACGCCGAAAGTGTCGTATTCGCTTTCCTCGCGCTTGGGGAATGGCGCGACGCCGTTCTTTTTCTTGACGGTGTGGATGGTGTCGCGGCGGCCGGTCAGGATCTTGTGCGGGTAGCACTGGTGGCCGACATCCCAGACCAGGCGGTCGTTGGGCGTGTCGTAGAGATAGTGCAGCGCGACCGTCAGTTCGATCACGCCCAAACCGGCGCCGAAATGTCCGCCGACCTGGCCGACGGTTTCGATCAGATAGCTACGCAGTTCCTCGGCGACATCGGGCAGTTCGGATTCGGCGAACTGGCGCAAATCGGCTGGGATGGCAATACGGGAGAGGCGCGGGTAGCGCTGGGCGTCCATTATTTAGAATCTGAGAACCAAGCGCGTAGTGTCCGGCACCACGCGCGACAGGGCAAGCCGAGCCCGGCGGCGAATATCCGGATCAGGCGTCGCGAACGCCTGCCAGCAAGGTGCAGGCGCGCGCCAGATCGAGCTCTGCGGGCGTGCCGCCTTCAGCCACCGCCATGCCGGTGAGCAGGTTGGCGTTCACGAAGTCGGTGACTTCCGTCAAGCCGCCGGTCGATTGTTCGGCGATCTCGGCCAGGCGCGCGGGGCCTTTCATCATCACCGTCGCCACGCGAAAGTGCTTGGGGAATTCGCGTTCGATCTGCGGCCACTTGGCCAGATGGAATTTCTGGTTTGGATCGAAGCCGGGCAGCAATTGGCCGTTGCCGGTGGATAGGCCGCACAGCCAGAGCAGGCGAGTGTAGGGGTGCGCGCCACCGTGCTGGGCCTTGATCGCTTCGAATTCGGCCGGTTCGATGCCGATCAGGTCCGATTTGTGCAATACCGCTTCCACGTAAGGCAGCAAGGCTTTCAAGGTCGCGCTGCCGGCATAGGTCTGGGTTGCCGGATCGAGCGCGAGTATTGGCGCGTCGGCCAGTTGTAGCTTGACCGGGCCTTCGAGGGCGCCTGGCGCCAGGTAATCCCAGATTCGCGGATCGCGGGGTGGGGCGACGGCCGGCATTGCCGGTGTCTGTCCGGTGGTGCGTGCCGCGGCGGCTGGCAATGCAGTTTGCTGGCCGGTCGTGCGCGCCGGTTCCGGTGCAACGGGTTCAACGACTTCTTTCACAGGCGCGGGACGGGGGCTGGGACTGGCGCTGGGCGTCTGGCCGCTGAGTTGGCCCAGCAACGCCGCCAGGGCATCGGCTTTCAGGGGGCGGTTGAGCAGCAGGTCGGTTTCCGCGCGGCTGCCTGTGGTCAGGCCCACGGTGGTCTTGCCGCTACCTTGCGCCTTGAGCCAGGTCATGTGGCCGTACATCGAATCCATGTCGATGATCAGCACCTGTGCCTGGGTTTCATCCGCGATCTGCCATCGATGTTCGAGCAGGGCGTTGGCCTGTTCAAACAGATCCTCGACGGCGGCGGCTTCCTCGCGGGGGAAGCCGGCGAAACACACAGTTGCGTTGGTCATCCTGAAAGTTCCCCTAGCATGCGTGTTGCAGGCGCGTAAAAGCCGCCAGTGTGCTGGCGGGCGTCAGGCGCGTCAACGCGATGACGGCGATTGGGCCAAAGATTCGGCGGATTTGTTCAATGCGAAGTCAAAGCAACCTTCGTGAACACGTCCCGGAGATTCGAGCGAATATCGCCACCCGGCCGGCCCGGCTCAGGCATGCAGCCGCGTGCGCTTGGGCAGATGATGTTTCAGGAACGCCATCTGATCGGCGAGGATGTGCCGGTTCGAAAGAATCAGGTGCTCCACCCAACTGGGCCGGAAAGGCACGGCCAGCAAGGGCATTCCGGCTTGCTGCGGGGTGCGGCCGCCTTTGCGCGAATTGCAGCTGAAACAGGCGCAAACCACATTTTCCCAGACATCCTTGCCGCCTTTGGAGATCGGCACGACGTGGTCGCGGGTGAGCGAGTGACGGTGGTGTTCCTTGCCGCAATAAAGGCACAGCGAGCGGTCACGGGCGAACAGCGCGGCATTGGTCAGCGCCGGTGAAGGGTCCAGTGCCTTGGGATGCGCATGGCTGCGCGCGGCCACGATCGGGTGCAGTTCGATGATGCTTTGCTGGCCGCTGAAACGATTCGTCCCGCCATGCACGGTCAGGCACGGCTCACCCAAGGTCCAGGCCACGGCGCCTCGGACATACAGGCAGACCGCGTCCTGCCAGTGCATCCAGTCGAGGATACGGCCGTGGGCATCGAGGGATAGAACACGAGGGAAGGTGTTTTCGTTGGGCTGTGCCTGCCCGGCCGGGGGGCTGTCACTCCCGGCGCCCACCAGGGCCAGATGCGGCGTGGGCGAAATCACAAGTCCGAGCATAACTCAAGCACGTTACAGTGCAAGCAGCACGGCAGGTAGAATCGTCGCGTCCCAGCCGGAGGTCGATCGATGCGCACCCTATATCCCGAAATCGAGCCGTTCGACAGCGGTTTTCTGGCGGTGGATGCACGCCACAAGCTCTATTTCGAACAGTGCGGCAATCCTCGGGGCAAGCCAGTAGTGATGCTGCACGGCGGACCAGGGGCGGGGTGCGGTGCGAAGATGCGTCGATTCCACGATCCGGCCCATTACCGGATCATCCTGTTCGACCAGCGCGGTTCAGGCCGGTCAACGCCGCACGCCGATCTGGTCGATAACACGACATGGGATTTGATCGCCGACATCGAGAAATTGCGCGAATACCTGGACATCGATCGCTGGCAGGTCTTCGGCGGTAGCTGGGGTTCGACTCTGGCATTGGCCTACGCCCAAGCGCACCCAAGTTCGGTGACCGAGCTGGTGCTTCGCGGCATTTTCATGCTGCGCCGCTGGGAGTTGGAATGGTTCTACCAGGGCGGCGCGCATCGATTGTTTCCCGAGGCCTGGGAGAAATATCTCGATCCCATTCCCGAGGTGGAACGAGGCGATTTGATATCGGCTTATCACCGCCGCCTGACATCCACGAACGAAGCCACTCGACTCGCTGCCGCGCGCGCCTGGGCCACCTGGGAGGCCTCGGCCAGTTTGCTGGTGCCGGACGAGGAAATGATCAGCACTCACGAGGATGCGCATTTCGCGTTGAGTTTCTCCCGCATCGAAAATCATTATTTCGTGCATGGCGGATTTTTCGATGTCGAAAACCAGTTGTTGCGCGATACCCACCGGCTGCGCGGCATTCCCGGTGTCATCGTGCATGGCCGTTACGATGTGGTTTGTCCGGTGCAAAACGCCTGGGATCTGCACAAGGCGTGGCCGGAAGCCGAATTGGTGATTTCTCCGAGTTCCGGGCATTCGGCGTTCGAGGCGGAAAATACCGACGCGCTGATAAATGTAACGGACGGATTCAGGTAAACGAATTCGGCAGACTCAAAGCCAGCCGTTTTCGGCAACGCATGTGTGCCAGCGAATCGGCCGGTTTTATGCGGGCGTGCCGTCCGGATTGCGGTCGAGCAGCCAAAGACCCGCCCACAGTTTCGGGTCCATCGAATAACCTTCGGCCATTTTTTGCGCGAGCCATCGTGGCGCTTCGGCCAAGGGGACTTCGTGGACGGTAATGTCCTCGCTCTCGTCACCGCCACCGTCGTGGATTTTGCTGAGGCCGCGAGCGCGAACGAAAGCGATCAATTCGTTGCTCATGCCTGAACTGGTCGGGCCGACCATCAGCACTTTCACTTCTTCGGCGTGCCAGCCGGTTTCTTCGAGCAATTCGCGCCGGGCGGCCGCTTCCATGGTGTCGTTCGCATCCAGATCGCCGACCAGTCCGGCCGGCATCTCGATGGTCATGGCGTTCATCGGTATGCGAAATTGTTCGACGAACAGCAGCTTGTCCTCGGGAGTGAGCGCGATCACGATCACGGCGGAGCCGGCGTTGGTGCGTTCGGTGTATTCCCAATGGCCACGCTGCTTCAAGCGCAAGTATTTGCCTTCGCACAGGATCTTGGTTTCATCGTTCATGGCGTGATGCTAACCCGGCCGCAGGAGCGATGGAAACTGCGGCTGCGCTTGCGATGCCAGTCCGATCGGCAGAGACGATGGTTATCGCGACATCGCTTGCCGCGGCACCGGCCATCGAGCGCGAACCCACGCAGGGTTGCCGTATCAGGGATTGGCAACTTTTTCGCAATGGTCATCGCCTCGAAAAATTCATGAATCTTCAACGCGGCGGCTATCGCGCTTACGAGATTGCAACGCTCTGCAATCGACGGCGAGTCATCGGCCCAAAGCGCAACTGATCGCTCAGCGCTTCGAGCGCTTCGGTATCGACGGCGCGGCGTTCGGCGGTGCCGAAACCGTCCGGCAGTGGCGCGTCGCAGACGATGGTGGCCAATTGCCGCGACAACAGCGCCAGTTCGCGATGCTGCTTCAGGCGTTCGGCATGCTGCGCGCTGCCGCGCAGCCGCAGGAACGGGACTTCGGCCAGGCGTTCGAGCAAACCGTCGAGCGACCCGAAATGGCCGAGCAACGTGGCGGCGGTCTTGGGCCCGATGCCGGGCACGCCGGGAATGTTATCGACCGCGTCGCCGGTCAATCCCAGGTAATCGGCGATCTGGTGCGCATGCACGCCGTAGCGCGGCTTGACTCCATCCACATCCCAGCGCTCGTTGCGTGCGTAATCCCACTGGATATCGCCCTCGCCGAGCAGCTGCGCCAAGTCCTTGTCGGCCGACACGATCAGTCCGGTGTGGCCCAGGCGGCGGACATGAGTAAGTGCCGTGCCGATTAGATCGTCAGCTTCGTAGCGGCCATCGACGAGCACGTTCAAGCCCAAGGCACGGCAAACCTGCTGGCAATAACCGAACTGGCGCTTGAGTTCTTCCGGCGCTGGATCGCGGTTGGCCTTGTAGGCGGGGTAGAGCGTATTGCGGAAATTCGAATCCAGCGATTGATCGAACGCGAATGCGATGCGCGCCGGCTGGTGTCGCTCGATCAATTCCAATACGAATCGGGTAAAGCCATGCACGGCGTTGACCGGCTGGCCGTCGCGATCCTGGAATTGGTCGGGCAGCGAGTGCCAGGCTCGAAAAATATAGAGACTCGAATCGACCAGCAGTACCTGGTCGGTCACAGTCGCAGATCGCTCAGCAAATCACCGACATCGGGCCGGGCGCGTTCGGGTACCGGTTCGCTCGGCGTTCCGATGTGGACGAAGCCGAGTATTTTTTCGTTTTCACTCAATCCCAGTCTGGCGCAGATGACAGGATCGTAGGCGGCCCAGCCGGTCAGCCACTGCGCCCCGAAACCCAGGGCCTGGGCGCATTGCAGGAGGGAAAAACAAAGCGCCCCGCCGGAGAGCAGTTGTTCTTGTTCGGGTATCTTGTGGCCGGGCGTCAGCCGGGCGATGACCGCAATGACCAGCGGGGCGTGGGTAAAACGCTGCCTGTCCTTTTCGAGCATGGCCGGGCTGGTGTTGGGGTCGCGTTCGATAGAGCGTGCCGCCAGGAGTTCGCCCAGATGCTGCCGCTCCCGACCTTGTATGCTCAGGAAACGCCAGGGCGTCAGCTTGCCGTGATCGGGAACGCGGACGGCGCATGTGAGCAATCGCCGGAGCTGTTCCGGGTTGGGACCGGGTTCGCCGAGCAGCCGGGACGGTACCGAACGACGGTGTTCGAGGGCATTGAGTGAAGTCATGGTTGAACTCTACCATTGGCGCGGATCGGCCCGGCGTATGCGATTTGTTGGCTGATTCACGGTTTGTGCGGTAACGATGGTCTATGGTCGGCACAAGCAAAACTCCACCCCTGCGCCAGTGGTCTCATGAACTCCGAGCAATTCCAGTCCACAAGCCAGCGCGATAGACGGGGTGACCCCGGCCTATTCACCAAGCTGCGCACGCTGAGCGTATCGCGGCTGCGCGCGGTGCTGGTTGCGGTGCTGGCCAAGGCCGATGACACCCTGTACGAACTGGCCCAGCAGGACGAGGTTTCCTTCGGCTCGAAAAATCTCGAGGCACTCAGGGCGCTGCGGCAAAGCGCCACGCCATTGGAGCAGGCTTTCGTCCGGCACCTGGAGTCGCGGTTCGACACGCTGCAGCGGAAACTCCAGGTCAATGCCGGACGGACGGAAGAACTGAGCCTGGTCGAGATCGATGCGATGGAGGATCTGGTCGCATCGGAATTGATCGCCGAAGCCATCGGCCGCGTGCACGGCGCGAATCTGGAAATCATCGAGAACCGTCTCGCCAATCTGGTTGGTGTCGAGAGTTTGTCTCCGGCCGATAACCCCATCTCCGCGGCGGTCATTTCCAATGCCGTGCGGGTGGCTTTGAACGACCTGGCGCTGACGCCGAATATCCGCGTGCTGTTGTTCAAGAATTACGAGCGCGAAGTCATTGCGCAACTGGGTCCGTTGATCGATGAGATCAATGCGATGCTTGCGGCCGCAGGCATTTTGCCGGAACTGGGCAAACCGCGTGTTGCGGCCACCGTGCAGGCACAACGCCCACCACCGACACCGTCGGAATTCACCAATCCGGCGACTTACGCTGGCGATCAGGTACATACGGCACCCGCTGGCGCTGGACCGCTCAGCGAGGGCGATGACAAGGCCCTGTTCGATGCGTTGTGCAGCATGCTCCATAGCTGGCGGCCACAGGCCGGTGAAGGCGCGCGCGGCGGGGATGGCCATGCCGATGCCGGACAGGACCAGAGCCGCCGTCCCTTGGCTATCGGCGAGATGATTTCCGTACTCTCGTTGCTGCAACAATCGGTACCCTCGACGGTGACCGAAGCGCTGAATCATCCGGAAGCTTCGCTCGCGGGATTGTTGAAGCAGGAAATGCTCCGCAGTGCCGGACAGATTGGCCTGCCGCCGGAAAAGATCAAGATGAGCCGCGATGACGAGGATGCGGTCGATCTGGTGGGAATGTTGTTCGACGTGCTCTTCGACGAGCGCGACTTCGAGATGCAGGCACGCACCCTGATTTCCCGATTGGTCGTGCCTTACGTCAAGGCCGCGGTCATGGACCGCCGTTTGTTCCAATACAAGACCCATCCGGCTCGCCGCTTGCTCAACTCGTTGTCGGAAGCGGTCGAGGGCAACAAGGGCGAAGGTCCGCAGGAGCGCGAACTGCTCCAGAAGGCCGAGACGACGGTGGATCGGCTGGTGGCCGAATTCAACGAAGACATCGCCATCTTCGAAACGCTCGAACAAGAACTTCGCGCCTTCCTCGAGCAGCACCATCGGCGGATCGAGCTGGCCGAGCGCCGCGCGACTGAAGCCCAGCGCGGACAAGAGCGCCTGGAACAGGCACGCACACTGGCTGCCGCCGAACTCAATCGCCGAATCGAAAACCGGGTGATGCCGCCGGCGCTGGAGGATTTCCTCACACGTAGCTGGTCGCACCATCTGTCGATGATTTCCTTGCGCGAAGGTCCCGACAGCGCGACCTGGAATGCTGCGCTGGGTGTGGCCGACAGTCTGATAGACCTGTTGCCGCAGGCAGGCCGGCCTGCGCGGCCGGCGGGTCCGGCTCTGCACAATCTGCGCGAACCGATCGAGAACGTATTGGCCAGTTCCGGTATTACCGGCGAGGCGGCCTACGAGACGATTCGGGGCTTGGCTGCCAATATCGACGCCATTCAACAGGTCGTGGTTCAGTCCAAGGTCGATAAACCGCCGGTGGCTGCGGTGGTCTCCATAAACGAAGCGCGGCCGGGATTGAGCGTGGTGTCGGACAAGGATCGCTTCGACTACAACGAGGAAGACCTGCCGGTATTGCGCGGCCTGAGAGTCGGTTCCTGGGTCGATCTGGCAGGCGATGACGGCAAGCTGCATCCGGCCAAGATGTCCTGGGTCAGCCCGATTTCCTCGCGGCTGATGTTCGTCAATCGCCGTGGCGTGCGCATTCTGGTGGCTTCGGCCGAAGAGCTGGCCGCCATGAAAAAACAGGGCAAGCTGGTTCTGCGCGAACAGGCGCAGGTCTTCGACCAGGCCCTGCATCGCGTGATGGGACGCTTGCAGGGCGATATCGCCTGATCCAGCGGCGTCTTGATCAATCGCAGGGGCTCGGCGAATGCCTTCGCATCCGGTAGCATCGGACGCTTCTGGTTGGGGAGGATTGGCTTATGTCGGTGACCGTCGCTTTCATTCGTGAGTCGGCGTCTGGCGAACGCCGGGCGGCATTGACGCCGGAAACTTGCAAGAAGCTGCTTGCGCTTAAAGCGAACGTCGTGATCGAAAGCGGCGCGGGTGTGCCGGCGAATTTCCCTGACGAAAGTTATGTCGGTGCTCAGGTCCTGGAGGATCGCGCCAAGGTCATCGCCAGTGCCGATATCCTGGTGTGCGTGCAGCCGTTGGCCAATGGCGAATTATCGGCGATCAAACCCGGCGCGTTATTGGTTGGTCTGCTGGCCGCTCATGCCGACGCCGCGCGCGTGGACACATTGGCCAGCAATAAAATCACCGCCTTCTCATTGGAACGCTTGCCGCGTACGACGCGCGCTCAGGCGATGGACGTACTCAGCTCGCAGGCCGGCATGGCCGGCTACAAGGCAGTGTTGATCGCCGCCTGGCTGGCGCCGCGTTTTTTCCCGATGTTGACCACCGCCGCTGGCACGATCCGTCCGTCGAAGGTGTTGATCATTGGCGCCGGTGTGGCCGGTTTGCAGGCGATCGCCACCGCGCGCCGATTGGGAGCGCAGGTCGAGGGCTTTGACGTGCGTCCGGAGACGCGCGAGCAGATCGAATCCCTGGGCGGCAAGTTTCTCGATCTGGGCGTCTCGGCCAAAGGCGAGGGCGGCTATGCCCGTGAGCTGACGGCGGAAGAGCGCGCCGAACAGCAGCGCCGTCTTGCCGAGCATTTGAAGAACATCGATGTCATCGTCACCACCGCTGCCGTGCCGGGACGTCCGGCGCCGAAGATCATCAGCGCCGCGATGGTGGCGGGGATGAAGCCCGGCAGCGTGATCGTCGATTTGGCCGCCGAGACCGGCGGCAATTGCGAACTGACCCAGCCTGGCGAAAACATCGAAAGCAATGGCGTGACCATTGCCGGCCCACTCAATCTCGCCAGCCAGGGAGCGCTGCACGCCAGCGAGATGTATGCGCGCAATGTGTTCAATTTTCTTGCGCTGATGGTGGACAAGGAAGGCCAGCTCAAACTCGATTGGGACGATGAGTTGATCGCCAAAACCTGTCTGACCCATGCCGGCGAGAAGCGCGCGTAGAAAAAAATCGTTGATTTTTTTGTCCGCAAAGGACGCGAAAGGCGCGATGGAAAGCAAAAGAAAGATTCGATTTGAATATCCAATTCATTTTCGTTCGTGATCGATCCTGTCGAAGGGTTGAACCACGTATGGAGATTGCTGTACGAGTTCAAAAGCTATGCAATGCCCTTCGGCGAACTCAGGGCGAATGGGCGAGGCAAGAAATGGGCCCGCGATTTTTTGTAATGTCCTGCGCTTGATGAAGGGGCGATCTGCCTTTCAGATATTTCGAACTGCGCGTTCCTCCATTCATGGCTCGGCGAATTCACCGCAGCCAAAAATAAATTTGGCCTTCCGCTTTCTTTTGCGTTTTTTCGCGTCCTTTGCGAACCCATGGCTATTTCCTGCGTCTTCCCGCGTCTGTCGATTTTCGATTCCCACGTTACCGCTTCGGCGGCGGCACCACTCCGGGTCCGCCGGCATCGAGCCAATCGCGGCGCTGCTCGGGTGTCATCGTTTGCCACTGTTGACGCAGTTCGCGTTGTCGCTCCGGTGGCAGTGCGCGCAGGGTTTGCAGGCTGCGACGCATTTTCCAGCGCTGGTCGGGCGACATCTGGCGAAAATTCTGCAGGCCTTCGCGTAGTGTCTCGCGTTTGTTTTCAGGCATCGCCTGCCAACGATCGTAACGCTCGAGTATTCGCACGCGGCGCCAGGCCGGCATGCTGTTCCAACGTTTGGAAAACACGGCAAGATCGGTTTGCTGCTGTGTGCTCAATTCGTTCCAGGCAGGGACATGGACGCCTTCGGGTATCTGCGCGGCGGGTCGGGCCTGGGCGGTGGCGCAAAGCAGGCCCAACAATAGCGTCGGCAATATCAGTCGATTGCATGATCGTTTCATGGCGAATGTTCCTCGCGTGATGCGGTAGCAATGGGCGCATCGCCCAGCCAGGCATAAAGGTCGCTGTCTTCCTCGAGCATGGCCGCATCGCTGACATCGACGCTGACCGACACTGGTTCGGCAGGCGGCGGGGAAGAACGCGGCGTCCACCAGGCAAGGCCGACAGCCAGAACCGTCAGGCTCACAACGCCCACGGGGCGCCAGTGATTGCGGCTGACGCGATGTGCCGGCAACAAGGCGTCGCGGCGCATCAGGCGCAAACGATTGGCGGTGGTGGCATCCAGATGTTGAGCGTGCTGCTCGAAATTCTTGCGCAGCCTTTCCGGACTCGAAGGGCAATCCCGGCCGGTATCGTTGGGATCGTGGTCGTTCATTGCCAGCCCTCCAGATGGATTCGCAGCGCACTCATTGCCCGCGACAGATGGGTTTTCACCGAACCGTCCGAGCAACCCATGGCCGCGGCGGTTTCGGCGACACTCAGGCCCTGCAGTTCGCGCAACAAAAAGCATTCGCGCTGGCGCCGCGGCAGGGCGCGCAAGGCCTGGCCCAGGGCTTGCCAGGCGGCTACATCGATATATTTGCCGGCAGGGTTCTGGAGTGGATCGGGCAGCATTTCCAGCGGATCGTCCTGCTCGTTTTGGCCGCGGCCGAAAAAAACCATGACTCGCCGCTTGACCGCATTGCGGCGATGCCGGTCGGTCAATTGCCGGCGCAGGATGCTCCAGAACAGCGGCGTCCATTCGGCTGAGGGGCGATCGCGATATCGCACCAACTGGATCATCGCCTCCTGCACTGCATCGAGCGCATCTTCGCGATGACCGAGGCCGAGCTCGGCGATGCGGAAGGCGCGGCGCTCGACGCTGGACAGGAACGCATCCAGCGTCATCGTCGCCGACGATGCGGCAAACGCAAGCTCCGTGGCCGGCGCGGGCAGATCGGGTGGCACTGACGCGCTAGCCGTGGCGCCGGTCAAAGCGGGCCTGCCGGCGTTTGCCGATGCGGTCGAAACGGGCGTCGATCCGGTGCCCCTTGCGTTCGAGCCGATGGGCGCGACGCTCATGGCCGAGCGCGTACTGACGGTCGGCACGATGCTCGAAACGGTTCTCGATGCGGTCGCCGCGCCGGTCCCAGCGGTGTTCGATGCGGTTCGCATCGCCGTGGGCCTGGGCCAGTTGGGCGCTGAGCAGCAAGGGCAGGGTCAGCCAGAACATGGGTTTCATCGTGCGGTCTCTTGGTGTGGGTGGCAATCAGGAAAACGCCTCGGGATGCAATCCGTTGACCGGTGGCGCGGCCGGTTCAGACAGCGGTTATGATGGACCGCGCCATAACCGGGGAGGCCACGCGCCGATGGATGGGTTTCTCGCACTGTACGTTTTCATGCTCGCCGCATTTACCGGCTACGAAATCATTGGTCGGGTGCCGGTTATTTTGCATACGCCGCTGATGTCCGGTTCCAATTTCGTCCATGGCATCGTCCTGGTCGGCGCGATGGTGGTGCTCGGCCATGCCGATGGCACCTTCGAAAAAATCATCGGTTTCATCGCCGTGCTGCTGGGTGCGGGCAACGCCGCCGGCGGTTACGTGGTGACCGAGCGCATGCTGGAGATGTTCAAGTCCAGCAAAGCGCCGGCCAAGGCAATCCAGGAAGGGGCGAAATGATGGCCGACGCGCTTTCGCTGCTGGTCAAGGCCAGCTATTTCGCCGCAGCGCTGCTGTTCATCCTCGGTATCAAACGCATGGCTTCACCGGTGACCGCGCGCAGCGGCATCCAGTGGGCCGGTATCGGCATGTTGCTGGCGACCTTCGCCACATTCTTCCTGCCCGGAATGCACAACCTCGGCCTGATCGTTCTGGCCGTCAGCATCGGTACCGCCGCGGCCTGGGTGTCCGGCAAAAAGGTCGCGATGACCGACATGCCGCAGATGGTCGCGCTCTACAACGGCATGGGCGGCGGTTCGGCGGCGGCGATCGGTGCGGTGGAATTGTTGAAGTTTTCCGCGGCCGGCAGCGCGCCCTCGAAAACCGTATTGGTGCTGGGTGTGGTCGGTGCGCTGATCGGTTCGGTGTCGTTGACCGGCTCGATCATCGCCTGGGCCAAACTCGATGGCCGGATGGATCGGCGCTTCACTTTTCCCGGGCAGCAATGGTTCAACGGCCTGGTGTTTCTGGTTGCGATAGCTCTCGCGGTCGCGACGGTCGTGTGGTTGCACCAGCCGGCGATCATCGGATTGTTCGTCGCCGCGCTGACGGTTGGCGTACTGATGACATTGCCGATCGGCGGTGCCGACATGCCGGTGGTGATTTCGCTGTACAACGCACTGACTGGCTTGGCCGTCGCGTTTGAAGGCTATGTGCTCGGCATCGAGGCATTGATCATCGCAGGCATGGTGGTGGGCGCGGCCGGTACCATGCTGACCCAATTGATGGCCAAGGCGATGAACCGGCCGATCAGCGGCGTGTTGTTCGGCAGCTTCGGCCCGAGTGGCCAGACGCAGGAAATTTCCGGCGCGCAAAAACCGATCGAAGCAGGCGATGTGGCGGCGATGATGGCTTATGCCGAGCGCGTGGTGATCGTGCCCGGTTATGGTCTTGCGGTCGCCCAGGCGCAGCACAAGGTTTGGGAGCTGACGCAGCAATTGATCAAGCGCGGCGTCAAGGTGAAGTTCGCCATTCATCCGGTCGCGGGCCGCATGCCCGGCCACATGAATGTACTGTTGGCCGAAGCGGGCGTGCCATACGATTTGATCGCCGACATGGACGACATCAATCCGGAATTCCCCAACACCGATGTCTCGCTGGTGATCGGCGCCAACGACGTGGTCAATCCGGTGGCGAAAACCGATCCCGGTTCGCCGATCTATGGCATGCCGATCCTCGATGTCTCGTTGTCACGGAACACGGTCGTGATCAAGCGCGGCAAGGGTACGGGTTTTGCCGGTATCGAGAACGCGCTGTTCTACGCCGACAACACCCGCATGCTTTACGGCGACGGTGCAGCGGCGATCGGCCAGTTGATATCCGAGCTCAAATCGCTCGATGGCGGACATTGACGCGCGGAAAAATCCCCGCGTGAATGACTGTGGCTTGAGGCGGCTCGGCAACGCTTCGATTCTTCGCTCGATCGAAGAATCGAGGTCAACGGAGAGTTGGGCCGCGCCGCTTCAGCCGTTCGAATTCTTGCCGCCGCGTGCCAGCCAGGCAGCGAAAAACAAGGCCAGCAGGACGAAGATCCAATCGACGCGCTGCAAATTGAGCTTGCTCAATTCCCAGGCCAGGACCGGCCCGAGTCGTTGCGCCGAGGTCAACGGATCCAGGCCGAACAAGACTCCCAGGTGCGTTGCCACCACCAGCCATTGACTCAAAACCACGGTCAATGCCGTAGCAAGCACTCCGGCCAGAATACGAAAGAGGCCTTTGGGCGCGCGGGTGAGGCGCAACAGCAAGGCCATGTCCACGGCGGCCAGAAACGCCAGCCAACCACTGGGCCGGTTCGAGATCACCGCCACCGCGACCCACACCGCGCTCATACCCAGGATGCCAACGATCAATGCCAGGCTGACCCATAGCCAGCGCGCGACGGAATTTTTCGGCAAAACGGCATCCTCACTCGACCAAGGGTTAAAATAGCCTTGTTTGCCGATTTCCGATAGGAAAACCATGTCGTATTCCCGCACCAGCGAGCCGGTAAAGTTCGAACGCGATTGCGCTGCCGTACTGGTGCCGCAGGGTGAGGAGGTCACGCTGCCGGCGGGTACGGCAGGCTATATCACCCAGGCCTTGGGCGGATCGTTCACCGTATTCGTGGACGGCAATCTGTTCCGCATTGCAGGCACCGATGCCGATGCGATCGGCAAGCCGCCGCCGGAACCGTTGCAACTCGATGAAGATGCCGGCGACGAGGCGGTGGAGCAATTGGTGTGGAAACAATTGCGCACCTGCTTCGATCCGGAAATCCCGATCAATGTCGTCGATCTGGGCCTGGTGTATTCCTGTGATCTGGAACACGTCGAGGACGGCCAACGCAAGATCAGCATCAAGATGACGCTGACTGCTCCCGGTTGCGGCATGGGCGATATCCTGGTCGAGGACGTACGCACGAAGCTCGAGTGCGTGCCGACGGTGATCGAGGCCGATGTCGAGCTGGTGTTCGATCCACCGTGGAATCGGAGCATGATGTCGGAAGCAGCGCGTCTGGAAACCGGGATGCTTTGAACCAATGCTTTGATCCGTGGCTGCGAAGACGAAAAAACAATCGCTTCATGAGGTTTGGCGGAACGCCTGACATCGATAGCGTTGCACACGATCGCAGGTGTTGCCGATGGTTCGGTCACCGGGAGAAAGAGCAATGCGCAAGAAGCTCGGAACGCTGTGCTGGCTGCTGACTGGATTGCTGTTTGCCTATGACCTGTGGCTTTGGGGCGGCTTGGCGCTGACTCCGAAAATCGGCGACAGGTTGCGCGAGCAGGCCTCGCTGCAAAGTCCGATCGCTGCGACTTATCTCTACTTCGGACGCAAGACGATTGACTTGGCCGGACAGGGCGCAGCTGCCAGCGCGTTTGCCGAAGCACGGTTCAATACGATTTATCCCAGACTCGAAAACGATCGTCACACGGCACTAGACCGTCTGCTTGATGCGCAGACGGCGATGGGTACCTTCGCCTATTACGGTGCGCCGTTGCTGTTGCTGTTGAGTCTTGTGCAACAGACACAGCGACCCCGGCAGATTCGCAGCTTCGGGCGTTGATTCTCAGGCGGTTTCACTGCCGGGCCGTCAATCATTTTCAACACGCGCGGACTGGTTTCGTCGCCTGCTGCATTGCAGCGTGACCTTGGTGCGGAGTCGCGTTAGGTTCGCCGCTTGTGGTGCTGATGCAAATCAGGTCGCAACTCCGGGCGGCGCAGCCTTCCTGCATACCCTGCCAGAAATCGTGTCACGGTTCTCAAGGGATGGCGGAGCCTGGTTCCCGGAAGCAAGGATGCAATACCGCCGCACTCGCGGCCGACAATCCACTTCACCCGGGGAAACACACAGTGATCCACTCAAGCAAACGATCCCTCTGCCTGCATTCGCTGGCTTTGGCCACGGCGTTGGCCTTTGCCGCGCCCAGCGCATTCGCCATCGGCACGAATGCCAATGTCAACGCGACCGCGCAACAAGACGTTGCCCAATACGACCGCTTCATCATCAAGTACCGTGAAGGCACCGCGCAGGCGGCCAATCCGGGCATGATCCAGCGGCTCTTGAACGAAGCCAACGGCCGCGCCGCGCCGCAGATCAAGGCCCATCTGCCGGCCTCTGCCAATCCGATGTCGGTGAGTTACGGCCACCGCCTCGGCGTCGGTGCCGACGTGATCCACACCTCGCAGCGCCTGACCAAGGCCGATGCCGACATCCTCATGAATGAGTTGGCCGCGAACCCGGACGTCGAGTACGTCGAAATCGACAAACTCAACAAGCCGTTGCTCACGCCCAACGACACCAACTACACCAGCCAGTGGCATTACTTTGAGACTGCCGCGGGTATCAATTTGCCTCCCGCATGGGACAAGGCCACGGGCTCCGGTGTGGTGGTTGCCGTCATCGATACCGGCATCACTCCGCACTCGGACCTGACCGCCAACATCGTTCCGGGCTACGACTTCATTACCGATACCACTGTTTCCCAGGATGGTAACGGCCGCGATTCGGATCCGAACGATCCGGGCGACTTCACTCCGGCCGGCGCTTGCGGCGCTGGCTCGCCGGCATCGAACTCCAGCTGGCACGGCACGCACGTCGCCGGTACGGTTGCTGCGCTCACCAACAACGCCAAAGGCGTGGCTGGCGTGGCGTTCAACGCCAAGGTAATGCCGCTGCGCGTGCTCGGCCGTTGCGGTGGTTTCGATTCCGACATCTCCGACGCCATCAAATGGGCGGGTGGTGGTTCGGTCCCGGGCGTGCCGAACAACCCCAATCCGGTTGAAGTCATCAACATGTCGTTGGGCGGTAGCGGTGCTTGCAGCGCGACCGAACAATCGGCGATCAACTCCGCTGTTGCAGCGGGCGTGGTCGTGGTTGTGGCGGCGGGCAATGACAACACCAATGTCTCCAATGCCTCGCCGGCCAACTGCAACAACGTCATCGCGGTTGCTTCCGTGGGCCGTACCGGTGCACGTTCGAGCTTCTCCAACTTCGGTAGCCTGATCGACGTGTCGGCTCCGGGTGGCGATGGTTCCAACAGCATCCTCTCGACCATCAACCTGGGTGCCACCACGCAGGGTGCCGAAGGTTACACCGGTTACCAGGGCACTTCGATGGCGACCCCGCACGTCGCTGGCACCGTGGCTTTGATGCAGAGCGCCAAGGTCAACACACCGGCCACGGTGGAAAGCCTGCTCAAGAGCACCGCGCGTCCGCTGCCGATCACCTGCACGCCAGGTTGCGGCGCGGGCATCATCGACGCCTCGGCTGCGATCACCGCCGCCGTCAACGGCCTGCCGCCGCCGCCGCCCCCGGGAACTTTGAGCAATGGCGTGCCGGTCACCGGGTTGACCGCGACCACCGGCAATTCGCTCAACTACACGATGGCCGTTCCGTCCGGCGCTTCGAACCTGAAGTTCGTGATGTCCGGCGGTACGGGTGATGCGGACTTGTACGTGAAGTTCGGCAGCGCGCCGACCGACACGGTGTTCGATTGCCGTCCGTTCCTGACCGGCAACAACGAGACCTGCAACATCACCACCGCTCAAGTCGGCACATACTTCGTCCGGTTGAAGGCGTTCTCCACCTTCTCCGGCGTCAGTCTGACCGGCAGCTACACCCTCGGTGGTGCGACGACCTACACTAACTCGACCGTGATCAACATCCCCGACGGCGGCACGATCAACAGCCCGGTCACGGTTTCCGGTCGTAGCGGCAATGCTTCCAGCACCAGCCAGGTCAGCGTCAACATCACGCACACCTACCGCGGTGACATCCAGATCGACCTGGTCGCTCCGGATGGCAGCATCTATCCGCTCAAGGCCACCAATGGCTCCGACAGCGCCGACAACGTGATTGCCACCTACACGGTCAATCTGTCTTCGGAAGTGATGAACGGCACCTGGAACCTGCGAGTGAAAGATGCGTTTGCCGGCGACACCGGCAAGCTCAACACCTGGAGCTTGATTTTCTGAGTCAGTGTTGTTTGCGGTAACCCCCTGGAACCCCGGCATTTGCCGGGGTTCTTTTTTTGCGGGAGAGACGCAAGGATTGCAGCGGTTATTCGTCGTTGGACAACGGCGAGTGTTGCCTGGATGACCGTTCCGGGAGAAATCGAATGACGGCAATTATGGCGAGTGCAGGACTTGCCGCTGCCCATGGTCGTTCAGCGCGCAAGCGGTTGGACAAGTTTCAGAGCAAGGCGAATGAGACGGGCGCATCAACGCCCGCTCGAAATCGATTCCGGTTTTTCAGTGTTCGGCGAAGCCGTCAGTTCGCGGCTTCGAAACGATTGGCCGAAACATTCTTGCGTACTTTCGCCGGATCCCAGATGCGGCCGTTCATCGCGATGTAAACCCCCGGTGGCAAAGCCTGCACGGCACCTACGGCGGTGCCGACGTTGAATTCGGCATCCGAGCCGCGAAAGCGCGCGGGATTGAGCGCGCCGGTGAGGACGATGGTTTTGTCGGTGAGGCCGGACAGGACTTTCGCGGTATCGACCATCGTGTCGGTGCCGTGCGTGACCAGCACATGGCGCATCGGTTGCGCGGCGATGGTGTCGCGCAACAACTCGCGGTCGGCGTTGTTGATGTGCAGGCTGTCCTTGCGCAGGATCGGGATCACGGTGAACCGGAAGGCGACGCCGAGTTCCTGCAGGATACGGCCGATCTGCGGCTCGCCCACCTGGAAGTCGGATTTGTCGTCGAAGTACACCTTGTCGATCGTGCCGCCGGTGGTGACGATCAAAAGCTCGTTCATCGCACGCCCTCGTGAAATCAGCGGCGATTATACGTCCGGCGTGGATTTCTTTCGTTTGGCCAGGCGCGCGCGCAGGCCTTGCCAACTGCTGGTGACCACGACCCACACGGCCAGGCCCGATTCCAGCAGTGCCAACGGCAACGCCTGTGGATCGACCCAGGCTTCGGCAATGCCGTGACTGAAGTAAAACAACGCCGCCACGCCGCCCCAGAAAACCGCGCTTGGCCGGCGCATGACCAGCAAGACCGCACTGGGCAGCACCGGCAGCGACAACAACGCCGTGCCAAGCCATCGGGGAATCGTATCGGACGGCAACAAGATGCCATGCCAGAGAATTTGCAAAGCCAGCAACGCGAAAATGCCGAGTGCGGCGTAGCGCCGGGCGAGGCTCATGCGCCGAGTTTCCCGGCAATTTCCGCCACGCGCCGGCCGAGGGCGCGTGCCAATTGTTTTTCGTCCTCGCTGATCGGTGTCTTGTCGGCACTGCCGGCGACGTGGCTGGCGCCATAGGGCGTGCCGCCGGAGGTGGTCGAGGTCAACAGCGGTTCGGTGTAGGGAATACCGACGATCAACGCGCCGTGATGCAGCAACGGCAACATCATCGACAACAGTGTGCTCTCCTGGCCGCCGTGCATCGTGGCGGTCGAGGTGAAACATGCCGCCGGTTTCCCGGCCAATGTTCCGCTGACCCATTGTGCGCCGGTGCTGTCGAGAAAATATTTCAGTGGCGCGGCCATGTTGCCGAAGCGGGTCGGGCTGCCGAGGATGAGCCCGGCGCATTCGGCAAGATCTTTGTGTTCGACATAAGGGGCGCCATCGTCAGGCACCGCGGGCGCGGCGGTCTGGGTGACCGGCGCAACCGCGGGCACCGTGCGCAGCCGCGCCTGCAGGCCGGCTTCCTCCACGCCGCGGGCGACGTGCCGCGCCAGCTGGGCCACCGAACCGCCGCGGCTGTAGTAAAGAACCAATATTTCGAGCATGGCATCTCCTTGCCGGCACAGCGTAGCCGATGTGAACCACCCCGGCATCCTTCATCGGGTTGCGCTAACCTTCGCCCATGCCGTCATCCCTGTTCTTGTCCATGCTCGAGGCCTTGCGGCGATGGATCGCACGCATCGATCGCGAGCGCGCCGCGTCGTTCTCCCGGTTCTTGCTGAAGCGGTTCATCGACGATCGCTGCTTTGAATCGGCGAGCGCCTTGGCCTACACCACCTTGTTCGCACTCGTGCCGTTTTCGGCGGTGGTGTTTGCCGTGCTTTCGGCATTTCCGGCGTTCGATGCCTGGACGGGGACATTGACCGACTTTCTGTTTTCACGATTCGTGCCGTCCTCGGCGCGCGATGTCGAGCATTACTTGCGCAGCTTCGCCGCCAATGCCCGGCAATTGACCGGACCGGGCGTCATGGCTTTGCTGGCTTCGGTGTTGTTGACCATGTGGAGCATCGAGCAAGCCTTCAATCGCATCTGGCGGGTGGCGTCGCCTCGGCCGCGGCTGACCCGGTTCCTGTTGTATTGGACCTTGCTCACACTCGGCTCGCTGGCGATGGTGGCCGCATTGGCGACGGCGTCGGCCTTGTTCTCGATACCTGCGCTTTCTGGCGTCAAATCACATGGCTGGGCGGGTTCACTGCTCCGCTTTTTGCCATTGGTTCTGCAATTCGTTTTCTTCACTCTCGCCTATATCCTGATTCCGCACCGGCGTGTGCCGCTACGATTCGCCCTAGTGGGTGGCGCACTGGCGGCGATCTTGTTCGAGTGGCTCAAATGGGGCCTGGCGATTTATCTTCGCAATGCCTCGTTCGAACAACTGTATGGCGCGCTGGCGGCGTTGCCGATCCTGTTGGTCTGGGTTTACACCAGTTGGCTGGTAGTCCTGCTGGGCGCCTCGGTCGCCGCATCCATGTCGGCGTTCCGCTATCAACCCCGAATGCTGCGACTCGGCCCGGGCATGGAGTTGTATGGCGTGCTTCGACTACTCGGCCGCTTCGAGCAGGCCCGCGAACATGGCGCCTCCTTGTATCTGGAGCAAATGCAGGAACTCGAACCGAGTCTGACCGATGACCTGCTGCAACGGATGTTGACGGCGCTGTCGGCATTGAACATCGTCCGGCTCGGCGAGGATGGAGGCTGGCTGCTGGCGCGCGATCTGGACGCCGTGTCCTTGGGTGAAATCTACGAAGGAATGTGTCTGCGCATATCCTTCACCGAGTCGCCGCTACCTTTGAGTCACGACGATCTGGGCCGTGCCGCGGCCCTGGCGCTCAACCATCTGCGTCAACCCTTGCATGCTCCACTGCGGCAAAGCGTGGGCAGTTTCCTGAACTCCAGTTTCCTGAATTCCAAACAGGCTCCAGAAAAATGATATTGCACTCCCGGATTTTCTTTCTGCTATCGATGCTGGCTTTGGTTGCCTGCCATCGGACCGAGCCGCAAACACAAGCGCAACTGCAACCGGCACCAGCCGTTGCCGCGCCCACCGTTGCCTCGAACGCAACGGTCGATGCAGCCAAGCCCGAGTTCCCGGCGCTGGTCGTACCGACTTTCGACGGCAAGACCTTCGACCTGTCACAGCATCGAGGCCGCTGGGTGGTGATCAATTACTGGGCGACCTGGTGCGGCCCGTGCCTGAAGGAAATTCCCGATCTGGATGCCTTCGACAAATCGCGCGAGGACGTGGACGTGGTCGGCCTTGCCTACGAGGAAATTGAACGCGCGGACATGGAAGCCTTTCTCAAGGATCATCCGATGTCCTATCCGATCGCCGTGCTCGATGTGTATAAGCCACCGGCTGATTTCGAGACGCCGCGCGGCCTGCCGACGACCTACCTGATCGCGCCCGATGGTAAAGTGGCCAAGCATTTCGTCGGGCCGATCACTTCCGAGGATTTGCTCAAGGCCATGAACCAGCACGGCCAGGCGCCGGCCGCCTGACCATGATCGCCGCGCGCTTTCTGGTTTCGGGAAAAGTGCAGGGCGTGTGGTTTCGCGGGTCCGCGCGCGAGCAGGCGTTGCGTCTGGGTTTGCGTGGCCATGCCCGCAATCTCGCCGATGGCCGGGTCGAGGTTCTGGCCGTTGGTGAGCCCGCGCAAGTGGAAGCGATCGAGCGTTGGCTCTGGCAAGGTCCGCCGCTGGCCAAGGTCGAAAATGTGTCGCGCGAGGACATCGAACCCGCGCCTTCACCGCAAGGATTCGACGTTGCATAGCGCACGATCGTTGCTTGTTTCGCGCGCTTGTCTTGCGCTCAGTATTTGCCCTTGATCGGCTGCACTGGCCCGGTAAAGCGTTCGACACCCGGTTTGTGCTTGAGTGGTGGCAGTTCGAATTTCGTTTCCGGCACATTCCGATCCGGTAGATGGTCGAGCAGATGCCGGATCAGATTGAGCCGGCCGCGTTTTTGGCTGTTGAAATCCACCACGACCCAGGGCGCATATGGGGTGTGCGTGGCGGCGAACATTTCGTCGCGCGCCTTGCCGTATTCGGCATATTTCTCGCGCGCTTTCAGGTCGATGGGCGACAATTTCCAGCGCTTGAGCGGGTCTTGCTGGCGTTCGAGAAAACGCTGTTCCTGTTCTTCCTGATCGACCGACAGCCAATACTTGAACAGCAGGATGCCGTCATCGACCAATTGCTTTTCGAAGATCGGCGCCTGCTTCAAGAACGCTTCGGTCTGCGCTGGCGTGCAAAACCCCATTACTTTTTCCACGCCGGCGCGGTTGTACCAACTGCGATCGAACAAGACAATTTCGCCCGCGGCCGGCAGGTGTTCGATGTAACGCTGGAAATACCACTGCGTGCTCTCGCGTTCGCTGGGCTTGGATAGCGCGACCACTTTGCATAGGCGCGGATTGAGGCAACCGGCGATCGCCGCGATCGCGCCGCCCTTGCCGGCGGTATCGCGGCCTTCGACCAGCACCAGCAGCCGCTTGCCGCTGTGCTGCAACCAGCGCGCCATGTGGTTGAGCTCGATCTGGAGATCGGCAAGTTCCAGGTGGTACTGCTTTTTTCCAAGCTTGGCCATGCGGGTCGTCTCCGGAACGGTTTGCTTGCAAGCAACGTGCAAACGATACATGGACCGGCCATCGAGGCAATCGGCCGCAAGGGTGGGTCGGCAGTGATTCCTGCGTTTTTCGGCAGGCAGGATTTGCGTGGCTGCCGGGGAATGAACCAATCCTCGCCTGATTTATTTTTCGCGCAAACGCGGGCGCAGATTAGCGAGGTTGCAGGGCTTCGTGCGTGCATCGAGTTGCGCGCGGATCAACTTTTCCCAGCCGGTTTGGCAGGCCGAGGTCGAGCCGGGCAAACAGAATACGAAGGTGCCATTGGCGAGTCCGGCGAAGGCGCGCGATTGCAGCGTGGAGGTGCCGATATCCTCGAAGCTGAGCACACGAAACATTTCGCCAAAGCCCGGCATCTGTTTGTCGAGCAGCGGCAACACGGCTTCGGGCGTGGAATCGCGGCCGGTGAATCCGGTGCCGCCGGTGATCAGGATGCCATCGACTTGTTCATCGGCGATCCACTTGGAAACCAGCGCGCGCAGCAAGTATTTGTGATCGGGCAAGATCGCACGCTCATGCAAGCGATGACCGGCTTCGGCCAGCGCGCCGGCCAGGTAATCGCCGGAACTGTCGTTGGCCTGCGTGCGCGTGTCGGAGACGGTGAGCACGCACAGGTTCAGGGCGATGAAATCATTGCTCGCGCTCATGCGGGCTCCGTCAGAAGTTTCAGTTCGTCGGCTTGGTGTTCGCGGGTGAGGCGATCGACCAGCTCGTCGAGATCGCCGGCGATGATTTCGGGCAGGCGATACAAAGTCAGACCTTCGACGCGATGATCGGTGATGCGGCCCTGCGGAAAATTGTAGGTGCGAATGCGTTGACTGCGATCGCCGCTGCCGACTTGCAACCGGCGTGATGCCGCCGTGGCGGCTTCGGCTTTGGCGCGTTGTTGTTCGAGCAATTCGGCCTTGAGCCGCTGCATCGCCTTGTCGCGGTTGGCGTGCTGCGAACGCTCGGTCTGGTTTTCCACCACGATGCCGCTCGGCAAATGCGTGATGCGGATGGCCGATTCGGTCTTGTTGACGTGCTGGCCACCGGCGCCGGAAGAACGATAGGTGTCTATGCGCAGATCGGCGGGATTGATCTCGACCTCATCCACCGCCTCGTAGTCGGGAAGAATCGCCACCGTCGCCGCCGAGGTGTGGATGCGGCCTTGCGCCTCGGTATCGGGAACGCGCTGCACTCGATGCGTGCCCGATTCGAACTTGAGCTTGGAATAAGCGCCGCGCCCTTCGATGCGGGCGATGACTTCCTTATAGCCGCCATGCTCGCCGGGATTGGAGGAAAGAATTTCCATTTGCCAGCGGTTGCGTTCGGCATAACGGGCGTACATGCGGAATAGATCGCCGGCGAAGATCGCCGCTTCATCGCCGCCGGTGCCGGCGCGAACTTCCAGAAACAAATTGCCTTCGTCGCGCGGATCCTTGGGAATCAGCAGCAAGCCGAGTTCGGCCTCGAGTTCGGCGATACGCGCCTGGGCGATGGGGATTTCCTGCTCGGCGAGCTCGCGCATTTCCGGATCGTCGCGCAGTGCCTGCGCTGCCGCCAGATCGCGCTGGGCTTGTTCGTGTTCGGCCAGCGAGACGACCACGGGATCGAGCTGCGAGTATTCCTTGGACAAGGCGCGAAAACGCGCGTTGTCGGCAATCACGCCCGAGTCGGCCAGCAGTCGGCCGACTTCCTCGTGACGCTCGGCCAAGGCTTCAAGTTTGCGACGGAGGCTCGGAGTCATCGGGGCTCGCAAATAGTCGCTCGGCAGCGCGCAGCAGGTCGGCATCGCCATCGAGCGCGGCCTGGCGCAGCGCGGTGGTGGGCGCGTGCAACAGGCGGTTGGTGAGTTGGTGCGCGAGGCGTTCGAGCACGTGTTGGGCGTCTTCGCCTTGCGCCAGTTGTTCGCGCGCCTTGGCCAGCATCTGCTCGCGCGCCGCCACGCCGCTGGCGCGCAGGCGTTTGAGCGCATCCTGCCGGCCCTGCGCCTGCCACCAGGCGATGTAGTGCTCGACTTGCAGATCGATGATCGCTTCGGCCTGTTCCGCCGCTTCACGGCGCGAAGCGCGGTTTTCCTCGATGACTTGTTCCAGGTCATCGACGGTGTACAGGTACACGTCGGCGAGCTCGGCGACATCGGCGGCGATGTCGCGCGGCACGGCCAGATCGAGCAGGAACATCGGCCGGTGCTTGCGCGCCTTGAGGGCGGCGGCCACCTGGTCGCGGTGCAGGATCGGTTCGCGGCTGGCGGTGGCGGTGATGATGATGTCGGCCTCGGGCAGATGGCGCGTGAGTTCCGACAACGGCAACGCCACGCCGCCGTGCCGGCCAGCCAGGGTTTGCGCGTGTTCGAGCGTGCGGTTGGCGACCAGCAGGCGCTGGACTTTCGCGTCGGCCAGATGCCGCGCGGCCAACTCGATGGTGTCGCCGGCGCCGATCAGCAGCACGCTGGCGCGATCGAGTTCGGCGAACACTTGCCGGGCCAGGCGCACGGCCGCGAACGCCACCGACACCGGATGCGCGCCGATGCGGGTATCGGTGCGCACGCGTTTTGCCACGGCGAAAGTCTGCTGGAACAAACGGTCGAGCGGATTGCGCAGGCTGTGCGCATCGCGCGCGGCTTGCCAGGCGTCCTTCACCTGGCCGAGGATTTGCGGCTCGCCGAGAATCAGCGAGTCCAGTCCGGTCGCGACGCGAAACAGATGCCGCACCGCATCGCCATCCTGATGCTGATAAAGGTAACTGGCCAATGCCTCGCCACCGAGGTTGTGATGGCTTGCCAACCAGTCGGCAACGGCGGGTTCGCGGCCTTCGGCCACGTGCGCATAAATTTCGGTGCGATTGCAGGTCGATAGCAGCACGGCTTCTTCGACCCCATCGAGCGTACCCAGCGACTGCAAGGCTTCCGGCAATTGGCCAGCATCCAACGCCACCTTCTCGCGCAAAGCGAGCGGAGCGGTCTGGTGATTGAGGCCAAGAGCGATCAGGGGCATGGGGTCAGGGCGGCGATGGGTTAAGCTCTCGCGGCAATGGGCTCGCTCGAAGACATGGCCCGCATTTTAGCCGCTCTGGCATCGACACCCATGATTTTGAGCAAAATTTACCGAAAGCATTTGCCCGTCCAGGTAAATCCCAAACCGAACATCCGCATCGCGCGCGCTGCCAGCGTGACGTTGTCGCTGGGCTTGGCGATATTGCTGCAAGCCTGCGCGCCCTTGCCGGTACGACCCGGCAATGCGGAAAACGATGCCGCCCAACAAGTGCGCGAGACGGCGCTGGCGCAGCAGCCGGTTTGGTCGTTCGCCGGCCGGGTCGCGGTCAGCCAAGGCAACAATGGCGGCAGCGGGCGGATCGAATGGCGGCAAAGCGGCGCGGATTTCGACATCAAACTCTCGGCTCCGATCACCCGGCAGAGCTGGCACTTGTGGCGGCAGGACGGCCTGGTGAACCTAGCCGGGCTCGAAGGTGGTATTCGCCAAGGCGAAGACGCCGAAGCCTTGCTCACCGAAGCAACCGGCTGGCGGATTCCCGTGGCGGCGATGACCGCCTGGGTGCGCGGCGTGCGCGCCGACGGGCCGAGCGAGATGAATTTTGGACCTGAAGGATTGCCTGCCAGCATCGAACAACAAGGCTGGGCGGTCGAATATCGGAGTTGGGATCGCGCCTCGCCGCCGTTGCCGATGAAGGTGTTCGCCAAGCAGGGTCAGGCCAGCGTACGTCTGGTGATCGAAGCCTGGGACAAGCCGTGAACGAGCCAGCTACCCACGCAGGCTGGAGCACCTGGCCGGCCCCGGCCAAGCTCAATCTGTTCCTGCGCATCCTCGGTCGGCGCAGCGATGGTTACCACCGCCTGCAGACGGTTTTCCAACTGCTCGACTGGGGCGACACCGTGCATCTTCGAGTGCGCGAGGACGGCGAGATTGTCCGCGCCGGTACGCCAGCTTATGCCGTGCCCGAATCGGATGATCTGGCGGTACGTGCGGCGAAATTGCTGAAATTGGAAGCCAAAATCAATGAAGGCGCAGGCATCATCGTCGAAAAGCGCATTCCGCTCGGCGGTGGTTTCGGTGGTGGCTCGTCCGATGCGGCGACGGTATTGCGGGCCTTGAACCGGCTGTGGGGCGCGGGCCTGGATGAGGACGCGCTGGCCGAATTGGGTCTGCGCCTGGGCGCGGACGTGCCGGTGTTCGTGCGCGGGCGCAATGCCTGGGCCGAGGGCATCGGCGAGCAGTTGACTCCGATCGAATTGGCCCCGAGCTGGTATCTGCTGGTCGATTCCGGAGTGTCGGTGCCGACCGCGGAGTTGTTTCAGTCCGAGGATTTGACCCGGGATGCCGCCCCGGCGACAATAACGGGCTTCGTTTCGGGTGTCGCACTCGGTAATGCCTTCGAGGCGGTGTTGCGACGTCGCCACCAGGCTGTGGATGCCGTGCTGACGACGCTCTCGCAACACGGCCAGGCTTGCCTGACGGGTACCGGCGGCGGTTGTTTCGTGCGTTTTGCAACGCGGGAACAAGCCATCGCAGCGCAATTGCAATTACCCAAGAGCCTGCGGGCCTGGGTAGTGGCATCGGCGCCGCGCTCGCCGTTGCTCGAAGCGTTGGATGCGGTTGCGAAAACGAATTGAGTTATCGATTGGGGCGTCGCCAAGTGGCCTAAGGCACCGGGTTTTGATCCCGGCATTTCGTAGGTTCGAATCCTACCGCCCCAGCCATTCGATCTGAGTCACCGACACGGCAAGAAGCAGGACATGACCAAGCAAAACCTTCTGGTTTTCACCGGCAATGCCAATCGTCCGCTGGCGCAGTCGGTATGCCGCCAGTTGGGTGTGCCGATGGGCAAGGCCCTGGTCGGCAAGTTCTCCGATGGCGAGGTACAGGTCGAAATCGAGGAAAATGTGCGCGGCCAGGAGGTCTTCATCATCCAGTCCACCTGCGCGCCGACCGCCGAAACATTCATGGAATTGCTGGTGCTGATCGACGCGCTCAAGCGCGCATCGGCTTCCAGTGTCACCGCGGTGGTGCCGTACTTCGGTTATGCCCGCCAGGATCGCCGCCCGCGCTCGGCGCGCGTGCCGATCACGGCCAAGGTCGCGGCGAAGATGTTCGACGCGGTCAAGACCGACCGGGTGTTGACGGTGGATTTGCATGCCGACCAGATTCAGGGCTTTTTCGACATGCCGGTGGATAACGTCTATGCCTCGCCGCTGTTGCTGGCCGACATCTGGCGCAACCAGGGTACCGACAACCTGATCGTGGTGTCTCCGGACGTCGGTGGCGTGGTGCGTGCCCGCGCGATCGCCAAGCGGCTGGACGATGCGGAACTGGCCATCATCGACAAACGCCGCCCGAAAGCAAATGTGGCGACGGTGATGAACATCATCGGCGATGTCTCCGGCAAGACCTGCGTGCTGGTCGATGACATCGTCGATACCGCCGGAACCTTGTGCGCCGCCGCTGCTGCTCTCAAGCAGAACGGCGCGAGGAAAGTCGTGGCCTACTGCACCCATCCGGTGCTGTCGGGCGCGGCGATCGACAACATCACCGGTTCGGCTTTGGACGAGCTGGTGGTCACCGACACGATTCCGCTGACCGAAGCCGCCCGCGCCTGCAACCGGATTCGTCAGTTGACCGTAGCCGAGCTGCTGGCCGAAACCATCCGGCGCATTGCCATGGGAGAGTCGGTCAGTACCTTGTACGTGGATTGAAAGGCGGGAGACGGAAATAGGGAATCGGCAATCGAGGTTGCAGCACGCAACCCAAGACTGCCGATTCCCGATTCCCGACTCCCGGGAACGGCACGCCGCCTGGTCGCGGGCGGCGTGGAACGCGTCAACAGGCGCAACAAACAAGAGGCAATACCACCATGGCAATTCACAACATCACGGCGGCAAGCCGCAAGGACGAGGGCAAAGGTGCGAGCCGCCGCCTGCGTCGCAGCGGTCAGGTCCCGGCTATCCTCTACGGCGCCAAGGCTGCGCCGGAAAACATCCAGATCGAGCACAACCATCTGTGGTTGGCCAGCCAGAACGAGTGGTTCTACTCGTCCATCCTGGAGCTGTCGATCGACGGCAAGGCGCAGAAGGTGCTCTTGCGCGACATGCAGCGTCACCCGTTCAAGCAGCAGATCCTGCATCTGGACTTCCAGCGCATCGATGAAAACGCCGCGATCCGCTTCAACGTGCCGCTGCACTTCAAGAACCAGGAAGTTTCGCCGGCCGGCAAGACGGCGGGCGTGGTGATCCTGCGCGAACTCAACGAAGTCGAAGTCAGCTGCTTGCCGCGCGATTTGCCGGAATTCATCACGGTCGATCTGTCGGCGCTCAATCTGGGCGACATCATCCACCTCTCGCAACTGGCCTTGCCGGCGGGCGTTTCCCTGCCTTCGCTGAAGCTCGGTAAAGAGCACGATCTGGCGGTGGTCATCGCCCGTCATGCCCGCGTCGAAGCCGAAGATGAAGCACCGGCCGCTGCCGTGGCCGAAGTGCCTTCGACCAAGGCGACCAAGGCCGCCGCTGCTCCGGCCGCCGCGCCGGCCGCTCCGAAGAAGAAGTGATGATCCTCGGCGGTACGCAGTTTGCGTACCGTCGTTGATTGGCTTCGATGACAGGAGTGCGCCTCATTGTCGGACTGGGCAACCCCGGTCCCGAACACGCCAGAACCCGGCACAACGCCGGGTTCTGGTTTATTGACGTGCTCGCTCATCAGGCTGGCGCGCGTTTTGGCTTGGAATCCAAGCTGCATGGCGAAACAGCCAAGATCCAGGTCGGCGGGCAGACTGTTTACCTGCTCAAGCCGGCCACCTACATGAATTTGAGCGGTCGCTCCGTGGCAGCGGCCCTGCATTACTGGAAGATCGAACCGAGCCAATGCCTTATCGCGCATGACGATCTCGATTTGCCGCCCGGCACGGCGCGCCTGAAATTCGATGGCGGCCACGGCGGCCAGAATGGATTGCGCGACACGGTGCAGCATCTCGGGCATGGCCAGTTTCATCGCCTGCGCCTGGGCATTGGCCATCCTGGACACAAGGACAGGGTCACGCCCTGGGTTCTGGGCCGGCCGGGCCGGGACGATGAGGCAAGTATCCTGCGTGCCATCGACGATGCCCTGGCGGTGTTGCCGCTGGCAGTGGCGGGGGATTTCAACGAAGCGATGAAGCGTTTGCACACGCCCCGGGACTCGTAAGAGCCTGCGTTTTTCGGATTTTTCTTATCTTCCAACAACGATTTTCGAGGCGATACCCCAGATGCGATTGATTTTTTCGAGTCCCGAGTCCCGAGTCCCGAGTCCCGGAGTTATTCATGGGCATTAAATGCGGCATCGTCGGTTTGCCGAACGTCGGCAAATCCACTCTCTTCAACGCGCTGACCAAGGCGGGCATCGCGGCGGCCAACTTCCCGTTCTGCACCATCGAGCCCAATACTGGCGTGGTGCCAGTGCCGGATTTGCGTTTGGCGCAATTGGCCGAAATCGTCAAGCCACAACGGGTCATCCCGACCTCGGTCGAGTTCGTGGACATCGCCGGTCTGGTGGCGGGCGCCTCGAAAGGCGAGGGGCTGGGCAACAAATTCCTGGCCCATATCCGTGAAGTGGATGCCATCGCCCATGTGGTCCGCTGTTTCGAGAACACCGATATCGTCCACGTCGCCGGCCGGATCGACCCGATTTCCGATATCGAGACCATCGATACCGAATTGGCCTTGGCCGATCTGGATTCGGTCGAAAAAGCGCTGAATCGCGCCGAAAAATCGGCCAAAGCCGGCGATAAAGACGCCATCGTGAAAAAAGACGTGCTGACTCGCCTGCGCGCAGGGCTCGATCAGGGAACGCCGGCTCGTGCGCTGGGCTTGTCCGATGACGACAAGGCGGCCGTCCGTGACTTGTTCCTGCTCACGCTCAAGCCGGTGATGTATGTCGCCAACGTGCTCGAAGACGGCTTCGAGAACAATCCGTATCTGGACAAAGTGCGCGCCCGTGCCGCCGCCGAAGGTGCCCAGGTGGTGTCGGTCTGCGCGGCCATCGAAGAAGAGCTGTCCCACCTGGAGCCCGAGGATCAAGGCGCTTTTCTGGCCGATCTGGGATTGGACGAGCCTGGTTTGAATCGCGTCATCCGTGCTGCCTACCAGTTGCTTGGCCTGCAAACCTACTTCACCGCAGGCGTGAAGGAAGTTCGCGCCTGGCAAGTTCACAAAGGCGCCACCGCGCCGCAGGCGGCGGCGGTTATCCATACCGATTTCGAAAAAGGCTTCATCCGCGCCGAAACGATCGCTTTCGATGATTTCCTCAAGTACCGGGGCGAGACTGGTTCGCGCGAAGCGGGCCGTTTGCGCCTGGAAGGCAAGGAATACCTGGTCCAGGAAGGAGATGTTCTGCATTTTCGCTTCAATGTGTGATGGCTGGACGTGATCCCGGATGCTGATTCGGCGGCAAGAGAGTAATATCACGCACCCGTTGACAAATCTGACCGTGACCGTGAAAATTGCGGGCTCCCTTTGGAGGGATACCCAAGCGGCCAACGGGGGCAGACTGTAAATCTGCTGGCTCACGCCTTCGGTGGTTCGAATCCACCTCCCTCCACCAGTTTTGCGTCAGTGTTTCGATGAAAAGCGCGGGAGTAGTTCAATGGTAGAACCTCAGCCTTCCAAGCTGATCATGCGGGTTCGATCCCCGTCTCCCGCTCCATTGGATTGATTGGCGGCACTACAATTCGAGATTAGAAAGTCCGGCGCCGGGATGCGCCGGCGCGACGCACGAAGGTGTGGCGCGGAGGCGGGCCCGGTCGTCCTGGGCGCGTAACGCAAAAATCGGGCAGGATGTCCGGTCTTTTGCAGGCAAGGCAATAACGCTCATGTAGCTCAGTCGGTAGAGCACTTCCTTGGTAAGGAAGAGGTCGCTGGTTCGATTCCAGTCATGAGCACCATTCCCCGGTTTTGCCTCGGCGGGCCGGATCCGACCAACTTGAATTCACCGGGTAATCGCAATGTCCAAGGAAAAGTTCGAGCGCAAGAAGCCGCACGTCAATGTGGGAACGATTGGTCACGTGGACCATGGCAAGACGACGCTGACCGCAGCGCTGACGAAGATTGGTGCAGAGCGGTTTGGCGGCGAGTTCAAGGCCTATGACCAGATCGACGCGGCGCCGGAAGAGAAGGCGCGCGGCATCACGATCTCGACGGCGCACGTGGAATACGAGTCGCCGACGCGCCATTACGCGCACGTCGATTGCCCGGGCCACGCCGACTACGTGAAGAACATGATCACCGGTGCGGCGCAGATGGACGGCGCGATTCTGGTGTGCTCGGCCGCGGACGGTCCGATGCCGCAGACGCGCGAACACATCCTGTTGGCCCGTCAGGTCGGCGTGCCGTACATCGTGGTGTACCTGAACAAAGCCGACCTGGTCGACGACGCCGAGTTGCTCGAGCTGGTCGAGATGGAAGTGCGCGAGTTGCTGAGCAAGTACGATTTCCCGGGCGACGACACTCCGATCGTCACCGGCTCGGCGCGTTCGGCGCTGGAAGGTGACCAGAGCCCGATCGGCGTGCCGTCGATCCTGAAGCTGGTCGAGGCGTTGGATACCTGGATTCCGGAGCCGGTGCGCGATATCGACAAGGCGTTCCTGATGCCGGTCGAAGACGTGTTCTCGATCTCGGGTCGCGGCACGGTGGTGACCGGCCGTATCGAGCGCGGCATCATCAAGGTCGGCGACGAAATCGAGATCGTGGGCATTCGTCCGACGGTCAAGACGACGGTGACGGGCGTGGAAATGTTCCGCAAGCTGCTCGACCAGGGCCAGGCGGGCGACAACGCCGGTCTGCTGTTGCGTGGCACCAAGCGTGACGACGTGGAGCGTGGCCAGGTGTTGGCCAAGCCCGGTTCGATCACCCCGCACACGGAATTCGAGGCCGAGGTGTATGTGCTGTCGAAGGACGAGGGTGGCCGTCATACGCCGTTCTTCAAGGGTTACCGTCCGCAGTTTTACTTCCGCACGACCGACGTGACCGGCGCTTGCCAGTTGCCGGAGGGTGTGGAGATGGTGATGCCGGGCGACAACGTGAAGATGGTGGTGAACCTGATTGCGCCGATCGCGATGGACGAAGGTCTGCGTTTTGCGATCCGCGAAGGTGGCCGCACGGTCGGCGCCGGCGTGGTGGCCAAGGTGATCAAGTAAGAACGGTTGATGGATGAGCGGACGGCGGGGAACCGCAGGTCCGCTTTCCGCTTAGCCATTCTTGGCTCCGGAAAATGGAAAGGCGGCGCAGGCCGCCTCTGCCATTTTCAGGATATTAAAGATTACGCCAGTAGCTCAATTGGCAGAGCAGCGGTCTCCAAAACCGCAGGTTGGGGGTTCGAGTCCCTCCTGGCGTGCCACAAACCAGGCTGTTTGCTTCGGCATGCGGCTCACTCTGGCGAAAGCTGGCAAGAGTTGGAATGAATACCAAAGCAGAAAATGTCGGAACAGGTACCAGCACGGGCGACATCGTCAAGTACGTGCTCGCGGGGCTGGTCGCCATCGCTGGCGTCGTGGTGTTCTATCTGTTCCCGCAATGGCCGGCGCCAGTGCGCGGGTTGTTGGTGTTCCTGGGGTTCGTCGCGGCACTGGGCATTGTTGCCTTGACCGCATTGGGTCACAGAGGCCGGGATTTCCTGTCCGAATCCATGTTCGAGTTGCGCAAGGTGGTATGGCCGACTCGGCCTGAAGCCACGCGTATCACCGGTGTGGTTTTGATGGTGGTGCTGATCATCAGTCTGATCCTGGCCTTGTTCGACTGGATCATCTCGCTGTTGATCCAGTGGTTGTTGAATACTTAAGGAGTCACGACGTGGCCAAGCGCTGGTATGTGGTTCACGCCTACTCGGGCTTTGAGCATCAGGTGCAGCGCGCGCTCGATACGCGCATTGCGCGCGCCCAGATGCAGGACAAGTTCGGCCAAGTATTGGTGCCGACCGAAGAAGTGGTGGAAATACGGGCAGGACAGAAGCGCAGGTCTGAGCGCAAGTTCTTCCCGGGCTATGTGCTGGTGCAGATCGAAACGAGCGAGGAGGGCGGTATTCCGCGCATCGACGACGAAAGCTGGCATCTGATCAAGGAAACACCGAAGGTGATGGGCTTCATTGGCGGTACTGCCGAGCGCCCGTTGCCGATCAAGGATTCCGAGGCCGATGTCATTTTGCGGCGCGTGCAAGACGGCGTGGACAAGCCCAAGCCCAAGATTTTGTTCGAGCCGGGGCAGTTGGTTCGTGTTTGCGACGGTCCGTTCAACGATTTCAACGGCACCGTCGAGGAAGTCAATTACGAAAAGAGCCGCTTGCGTGTGGCGGTTCTGATTTTCGGGCGTTCCACGCCGGTCGAACTCGAGTTCGGCCAGGTAGAGAAGGCCTAAAGGCCGGGATATGCATTTCGTGACTCGGAATTGGGAAAGCAAACGCTGATCCAAGTCCCGATTCCCGAGGTTCAAATCCCGAATCAAAGCAGACGGGGAGTCCCGCAGTCAGCAAGACGTGCAGACGTTTGAACCCGAGGAGAAATTGAAATGGCAAAGAAAGTAGTCGGCTATATCAAGCTGCAGGTGAAGGCCGGTCAGGCCAACCCCTCGCCGCCGGTCGGTCCCGCGCTCGGTCAGCGTGGCCTGAACATCATGGAGTTTTGCAAGGCGTTCAACGCCGCGACCGCGAAACTCGAACCCGGTCTGCCGACGCCGGTGATCATCACTGCTTATTCCGACCGTACCTTCACCTTCATCACCAAGACGGCGCCTGCAACGATCCTGTTGAAGAAAGCCGTCGGCATCACGTCGGGCTCCAAGCGTCCGAACACTGAAAAGGTCGGCAAGGTCACCCGTCAGCAGCTTGAGGGCATCGCCAAGGCGAAAGAACCCGATCTGACAGCGGCTACGCTCGATGCCGCGGTGCGCACCATTGCCGGTAGCGCCCGCAGTATGGGCCTCGTGGTGGAGGGCTAAGACATGGCAAAGATTTCCAAGCGTTACAAGGCTCTGCAGACCCTCGTGGTTCCTGGCAAGTCCTATTCCCTGGATGATGCGCTGAAGATCATCCAATCCAGCAGCAAGACCAAGTTCGTCGAATCGGTCGATGTCGCGGTTCGTCTCGGCGTGGATGCCAAGAAGTCCGATCAGCAGGTACGCGGTTCCACCGTGCTGCCGGCAGGCACTGGCAAGAAAGTCCGAGTGGCCGTGTTTTGCCCGGCTGGTGCCAAGGCTGACGAAGCTCTGGCCGCAGGCGCCGAAGCCGTGGGCATGGACGATCTGGCCGACAAGATGCTCGCTGGCGATTTGAATTACGACGTGGTCATTGCCACGCCGGATGCGATGCGTGTGGTCGGCAAGCTCGGCCAAGTGCTCGGCCCGCGCGGCCTGATGCCCAATCCGAAAGTCGGTACCGTGTCGCCGGACGCCGCCGGCGCCGTGCGCAATGCCAAGGCCGGTCAGGTGCGTTATCGCACCGACAAGGCCGGCATCATCCATTGCACCATCGGCAAGGCCAGCTTTGAAGCCGCCGCACTCAGCAGCAACCTGCATGCGCTGTTGGCCGACCTGATCAAGGCCAAGCCGTCCGCGGCCAAGGGCCAGTACCTGCAGAAGATTTCGCTGAGCTCGACCATGGGCGTTGGCGTGACCATCGACCAAGGTTCGCTGAGTCTGGCCAAGTAATCGTTTCAGTCCGACCGGGAGTGTCGCCCCGGCCGGTCGATTTTGAAGGCGCCCGCCAAGTCTGTATGGCGAAGCGGGAGCCATCAAAGACCGCAGGTGCGGTCAGCGCGTGACGACGTCGGGCAAGGATGCACGAAAGGCAAGGAATCGCCGTCGCCACAAGCGGGATCGCTTAATTGACGCTTCTTATGGAAGCAGGGCCTGCGTAGATGGTGCCGCCGATCTGGAATTTTCTGGAAAGGCCACCACCCCGGGACGTTTTCGCGTCCCCGGCACCGATGGAAGGGTGCCGCCCCAGGACCGCAAGTGGCTGGAGCCGCGAGCGGAGTTCAATTGGAGGAGTGAAATGGCTCTCAATCTGTCTCAGAAGCAAGAAGTAGTCGCCGAACTGGCAGGCGTTGCCGCCAAGGCGCACTCCTTGGTTGCTGCCGAGTACGCTGGCACCACGGTCAGTCAAATGACCGCGATGCGCAAGAAGGCTCGTGAATCCGGTGTGTTCTTGAAAGTCGTCAAGAACACCCTGGTCTCGCGTGCCGTTGCCGGAACCGAATACGAGTGCGTCAAGGACGCATTGGTCGGTCCGCTGCTGTATGCGTTCTCGCAGGAAGATCCCGGCGCTGCCGGCCGTCTGATCAAGGAATTCGCCAAAGGTAACGACAAGCTGCAAGCGAAGGTCGTCTCGATCGGCGGCAAGCTGTATCCCGGTTCGCATGCGGAAGTGCTCGCGTCCTTGCCGACCCGCGATCAGGCTCTGGCCATGCTGGCCCGTGTTCTGGCCGAACCGGCGACCATGCTGGCTCGCGCCATCAAGGCTGTGGCCGACAAGCAGGGCGGTGGCGAGACCGCTGCCCCAGCCGAAGCCGAAACAGCCTAAGTTCGTCGCTGATTCGAATTACCGAAACCCATTCAGAAAATTCCAGAGGTAAACAACATGTCCCTTTCCAACGAACAGATCGTCGAAGCCGTTGCCGGCAAGACCCTGATGGAAGTGATGGAGCTGGTCAAGGCCATCGAAGAGAAGTTCGGCGTCACCGCCGCTGCCCCGGTCATGATGGCCGCCGGTCCGGCCGCTGCCGCTGCTCCGGTTGAAGAGCAGACCGAATTCACCATCGTCCTCAAGGCCGCCGGTGAGAAGAAGGTCGAAGTCATCAAAGCTGTCCGGGCCATCACCGGCCTGGGCCTGAAGGAAGCCAAAGACCTGGTCGAAGGCGCTCCCCAGAATGTCAAGGAAGCGGTCAGCAAGGCCGACGCCGACAAGTTCAAGAAAGAACTCGAGGCCGCTGGCGCTGCGGTCGAAGTCAAGTAAGCGACGCATTGCGTCGCCGTCTTGTATCGGCACAGGAAGGCTGGGAGCGCAAGCTCCCGGCCTCTCCTTGCTTCGGTGCATAACCGGCGATGGTTCCAGCTTGTCGCGCCGTTTGCGCATTAACGCCAGGCGATCGCTCACGGTATCTGGCCTGCTGCGACATTTGCACTTCACAGGCACGGCGTCAATTGGAAATTGGAACTAAACCGTAGTTCCCATTTCCTATTCACGACGTCTTTCGTTGTAAACCCAGGCCTCCGGGCCCTCGACATAGGTGGTAGCTGACATGACCTATTCCTTCACCGAAAAAAAGCGCATCCGCAAGGACTTCGGCAAGCGTCATGCCGTGCTCGAAGTGCCTTATCTTTTGGCCATCCAGATGGACTCGTATCGCGAGTTCCTGCAGGAGAATACCGCCGGGGGTAAGCGCGAGGATCGTGGCCTGCATGCCGCGCTCAAGTCGGTGTTCCCCATCTCCAGCTATTCCGGTAATGCCGGTCTGGAATACGTCAGCTACAAGCTGGGCGAGCCGCCGTTCGATGAGCGCGAGTGCCGCAATCGCGGCCTGACCTACGGCGCGCCGCTGCGCGTGACCGTGCGTCTGGTCATCTACGATCGCGAGTCTTCGACCAAGGCGATCAAGTACGTCAAGGAGCAGGAAGTCTACATGGGCGAATTGCCGCTCATGACCGGCAACGGCACCTTCATCGTCAACGGCACCGAGCGTGTCATCGTTTCCCAGTTGCACCGTTCGCCGGGTGTGTTCTTCGATCACGACCGCGGCAAGACCCATAGCTCGGGCAAGCTGCTGTATTCGGCGCGCATCATTCCTTATCGTGGCTCGTGGCTGGACTTCGAGTTCGATCCCAAGGATGCCGTGTTCACCCGTATCGATCGCCGTCGCAAGTTGCCGGTGACGATCCTGCTGCGCGCGTTGGGCTACAACAACGAGCAGATGCTCAACCAGTTCTTCGACATCAACACCTTCCACATCGCCAACAAGGACGGCGTGGAACTCGAGCTGGTGCCCGAGCGTCTGCGCGGCGAAACCCTGAACTTCGACCTGGTGGTCGGCGGCAAGGTCATCGTCGAGGCTGGCAAGCGCATCACCGCGCGTCACGTCAAGCAACTCGAACAAGCCAAGATCAAGACCCTGGAAGTGCCCGACGATTATCTGGTCGGCCGCATCCTGGCCCATGACGTCATCGACACCAAGACCGGCGAAGTGCTGGCCGTGGCCAACGAAGAACTCAACGAAACCGCACTGGCGAAATTGCGCAAGGGCGGCATCGAGTCGATCGGCACCATCTGGGTCAATGACCTCGATCGCGGTCCGTACATTTCCAACACCTTGCGCATCGATCCGAGCAAGACCCAGCTCGAAGCGCTGGTCGAGATCTACCGGATGATGCGTCCGGGCGAGCCGCCGACCAAGGACGCGGCATTGAATTTGTTCTACAACCTGTTCTTCACCTTCGAGCGCTACGACTTGTCGGGCGTTGGTCGCATGAAGTTCAACCGCCGCGTCGGCCGCAAGGAAGTCACCGGCGCCTCGGTGCTCTACGACCACCAGTATTTCAAGGATCGCAACGACGACAATTCCAAGAACCTGGTCAAGGCGCAAGGCGAGACCTCGGACATTCTGGAAGTCATCAAGACCCTTTGCGAAATCCGCAATGGTCGCGGCACCGTGGACGACATCGATCACTTGGGCAACCGTCGCGTGCGTTCGGTCGGCGAAATGGCCGAGAACGTATTCCGCGTGGGCCTGGTTCGCGTCGAGCGCGCGGTCAAGGAGCGCTTGTCGCTGGCCGAATCCGAAGGCCTGACTCCGCAGGAATTGATCAACGCCAAGCCGGTGGCCGCCGCGATCAAGGAGTTCTTCGGTTCCTCGCAGCTCTCGCAGTTCATGGACCAGAACAACCCGCTTTCGGAAGTCACGCACAAGCGTCGCGTCTCGGCCCTCGGTCCGGGCGGCCTGACCCGCGAACGCGCCGGCTTCGAAGTGCGTGACGTGCACCCGACTCACTACGGTCGCGTCTGCACCATCGAGACGCCGGAAGGTCCGAACATCGGCCTGATCAACTCGTTGGCGGTGTATGCCCGCTCCAACAAGTACGGCTTCCTCGAAACGCCGTATCGGAAAGTGATCAATGGCAAGGTCACCGACACCGTCGAGTTCCTTTCGGCGATCGAAGAACACGAGTTCGCCATCGCCCAGGCCAACGCCGAGCTCAACAAGGACGGCAGCTTCCAGGCGCCGTTCGTGCCGTGCCGCTTCCAGGCTGAAACCCTGCTCAAGCCGCCGTCGGAAATCCACTACATGGACGTCTCGCCCATGCAGTCGGTGTCCGTGGCCGCGGCGCTGGTGCCGTTCATCGAGCACGATGACGCCAACCGCGCATTGATGGGCGCGAACATGCAGCGCCAGGCCGTGCCGACGCTGCGTTCGCAAAAGCCGCTGGTCGGTACCGGCATCGAGCGCGCCGTGGCGCGCGACTCGGGTGTGACCGTGAATGCGCTGCGTGGCGGTATCGTCGATCAGGTCGACGCCGGCCGCATCGTGGTCCGCGTGCACGAGAAGGAAGTTGGCGCCAACGACGCTGGCGTGGATATCTACACGCTGGTCAAGTACACCCGCTCCAACCAGAACACCTGCATCAATCAGACCCCGCTGGTGCGCGTCGGAGACAAGATCGAACGCGGCGATGTGCTCGCCGACGGCCCGTCCACCGACATCGGCGAATTGGCGCTCGGCCAGAACATGCTGATCGCGTTCATGCCGTGGAACGGCTACAACTTCGAAGACTCGATCCTGTTGTCCGAGCGTGTGGTCGAAGAAGATCGTTACACCACCATCCACATCGAAGAGCTGACCGCCGTCGCCCGCGACACCAAGCTGGGACCGGAGGAAATCACCGCCGACATCCCGAACGTTTCGGAAATGGCGCTCGGCCGCCTCGACGAGTCCGGCGTGGTTTACATCGGCGCTGAAGTGCGTGCCGGCGACATCATGGTCGGCAAGGTCACGCCCAAGGGCGAGAGCCAGCTCACGCCGGAAGAAAAACTGCTGCGCGCGATCTTCGGCGAGAAGGCATCCGACGTGAAGGACAGCTCGCTGCGCGTGCCGCCGGGCATGGACGGCACGGTCATCGACGTGCAGGTGTTCACCCGCGACGGTATCGAGAAGGACAAGCGCGCGCGCCAGATCGAGGAAACCGAGATCAAGCGCGTCAAGAAGGACTTCGACGATCAGTTCCGCATCCTCGAAGGCGCGATCTATTCTCGTCTGCGCGGTCAGTTGCTCGGCAAGGTCGCCAACGGCGGTCCGAACGGCCTCAAGAAAGGCAGCGAGATCACCGGCGAATACCTGGACAGCCTGAAGAAGGACGACTGGTTCGCGATCCGCATGAAGGACGAGGACGCTGGCGAGTTCATCGAGAATGCGCAAAAGCAGATCGAGGCGCACAAGGCCGAATTCGACAAGCGTTTCACCGACAAGCGCGCCAAGATCACCGCGGGCGACGATCTCGCCCCCGGCGTGCTGAAGATGGTCAAGGTTTATCTGGCCGTGAAGCGCCGCATCCAGCCGGGCGACAAGATGGCCGGACGCCACGGTAACAAGGGCGTGGTTTCGACCATCGTTCCGGTCGAGGACATGCCGTACATGGCCAACGGCATCACTGCCGACATCGTGCTCAATCCGCTCGGCGTGCCGAGTCGTATGAACATCGGTCAGGTGCTGGAAACCCATCTGGGCTGGGCCGCCAAGGGCTTGGGTCGGAAGATCCAGCGCATGCTCAACGAGCAGCAGAAGGTTTCCGAACTGCGCGCCTTCCTCGACCAGATCTACAACCACGACAAGAAACTGCACGGCGTGCGCGTGGATCTGGACAAGTTCACCGACAAGGAATTGCTGCGTCTGGCCGGGAACCTCACCGACGGCGTGCCGATGGCGACCCCGGTGTTCGACGGCGCCGACGAGGCCGAGATCAAGGCGATGCTCAAGCTGGCGGACCTGCCGGAAAGCGGTCAGACCATCCTGCACGACGGCCGCACCGGCGAAGCGTTCGATCGCCCGGTCACGGTCGGTTACATGCACATGCTCAAGCTCAACCACCTGGTCGACGACAAGATGCACGCCCGTTCCACCGGCCCGTACTCGCTGGTGACCCAGCAGCCGTTGGGTGGCAAGGCGCAGTTCGGCGGCCAGCGCTTTGGCGAAATGGAAGTCTGGGCGCTGGAAGCCTACGGCGCGGCCTACACCCTGCAGGAAATGCTGACGGTGAAGTCCGACGACGTGCAAGGCCGCAACCAGATGTACAAGAACATCGTCGATGGCGAGCACGAAATGGTCGCGGGCATGCCCGAGTCGTTCAACGTGCTGGTCAAGGAAATTCGTTCGCTCGCCATCAACATCGAGCTGGACGAGAAGTAATCGGACGCTGAGAACAGGCTGAAAAATCGTTCCCACGATTTTTCGAATAAATGGAGTCACGAAAATGAAAGACCTACTTAATCTGTTCAACCAGCAGCGTCAGACGCTGGACTTCGATGGCATCAAGATCGGCCTGGCGTCGCCGGACCTGATCCGCTCGTGGTCGTTCGGCGAAGTGAAGAAGCCCGAAACCATCAACTACCGCACCTTCAAGCCCGAGCGCGACGGCCTGTTCTGCGCCGCCATCTTCGGGCCGATCAAGGACTACGAGTGCCTGTGCGGCAAGTACAAGCGCATGAAGCATCGTGGCGTGGTCTGCGAGAAGTGCGGCACCGAAGTGACGCTGGCGAAAGTTCGCCGCGAGCGCATGGGCCACATCGACCTGGCCAGCCCGACCGCGCACATCTGGTTCCTCAAGTCCCTGCCTTCGCGCATCGGCTTGATGCTGGACATGACCTTGCGTGACATCGAACGCATCCTGTACTTCGAAGCCTTCGTGGTGATCGAGCCGGGCCTGACCACGCTCGAGCGCGGTCAGTTGCTGACCGAAGAGCAGTACATGACCGCGCGCCAGGAACATGGCGACGATTTCGACGCGATGATGGGCGCCGAGGCCGTGCACCACTTGCTGCGCTCGCTCGACCTGCACGCCGAAGTCGCGCGCTTGAAGGAAGAGATCGCCTCGACCAATTCCGAAACCAAGCTCAAGCGTTTGACCAAGCGCATCAAGCTGGCCGAAGCCTTCATGGAATCGGGCAATCGCCCCGAGTGGATGGTCATGACCGTGCTGCCGGTGCTGCCGCCGGACCTGCGTCCGCTGGTTCCGCTGGATGGCGGCCGCTTCGCGACCTCCGATCTCAACGATCTGTACCGCCGCGTCATCAACCGCAACAACCGCCTCAAGCGTTTGCTCGAGTTGAATGCGCCCGACATCATCGTGCGTAACGAAAAGCGCATGCTGCAGGAGTCGGTGGATGCGCTGATGGACAACGGCCGTCGCGGCCGTGCCATCACCGGCACCAACAAGCGCCCGCTGAAATCCCTGGCTGACATGATCAAGGGCAAGCAGGGCCGCTTCCGCCAGAACCTGCTCGGCAAGCGCGTGGACTACTCCGGCCGTTCGGTCATCGTGGTTGGTCCGACCCTGCGTTTGCACGAGTGCGGTCTGCCCAAGAAGATGGCGCTGGAATTGTTCAAGCCCTTCATCTTCGCCAAGCTGCAGCGCCGTGGTCTGGCCACGACGATCAAGGCCGCCAAGAAACTGGTCGAACGCGAAGAATCGCAAGTCTGGGACATCCTCGAAGAAGTCATTCGCGAACATCCGGTGTTGCTCAACCGCGCGCCGACCTTGCACCGCCTCGGTATCCAGGCGTTCGAGCCGGTGCTGATCGAAGGCAAGGCCATCCAGTTGCATCCGCTGGTCTGCACCGCGTTCAACGCCGACTTCGACGGTGACCAGATGGCCGTGCACGTGCCGCTGTCGCTGGAAGCGCAGTTGGAAGCGCGCGCGCTGATGATGTCGTCCAACAACATCCTCTCGCCCGCCAACGGCGAGCCGATCATCGTGCCAACCCAGGACGTCGTGCTGGGCCTGTACTACATGACCCGCGCGCTGGAAAACAAGAAAGGCGAGGGCATGGCCTTCGCCAACGTTTCCGAAGTCAAGCGTGCCTATGACAACCGTGTGGTCGAGCTGCACGCCAAGGTCAAGGTGCGCCTGCAGTTGATCGAGTTGAACGAAGCCGGCGAGAAAGTCGAGCGCAGGTTCATCGTCGATACCACGGTAGGCCGCGCGCTGTTGGCGGAAATCCTGCCCGAAGGCCTGCCGTTCTCGTTCGTCAACACCGAGTTGACCAAGAAGAACATCAGCCGCCTGATCAACACCAGCTATCGCATGCTCGGTCTGAAGCCGACTGTCGTGTTTGCCGACAAGCTGATGTACACCGGCTTTGCCTACGCGACCCGCAGCGGCGTGTCGATCGGCATCGACGACATGATCATCCCGGATGAAAAGAAGGGAATCCTCGGCGAGGCCGAAAAAGAAGTGATGGAAATCCAGGTTCAATACCAGTCGGGCCTGGTCACCGCCGGCGAGCGCTACAACAAGGTCGTCGATATCTGGTCGCGTACCAACGAGCGCGTGGCCAAGGCGATGATGGATGCGATCGGCACCGAGAAGGTGGCGAACGCGAAGGGCGAGTCCATTGCCCAGAAATCCATGAATTCGATTTACATCATGGCCGACTCCGGCGCCCGTGGTTCGCAGGCGCAGATTCGTCAGCTCGCCGGTATGCGTGGCTTGATGGCCAAGCCGGACGGCTCGATCATCGAGACGCCGATCACCGCGAACTTCCGCGAAGGCCTGAACGTCCTGCAGTACTTCATCTCGACCCACGGTGCACGTAAGGGTTTGGCCGATACCGCGCTCAAGACCGCCAACTCCGGTTACCTCACGCGCCGCCTGGTAGACGTGGCGCAGGACGTGGTGGTCACCGAAACCGATTGCGGCACGCTCAACGGCCTGACCATGGCCCCGATCGTGGAAGGCGGTGACGTGGTCGAGCCGCTGCGCGATCGTGTGCTCGGCCGTATGGTTGCCGAGGACGTGTATCTGCCCGGCAACGATGCCGACCCGATCGTCACCCGCAACACCTTGCTCAACGAAAAGTGGGTGGACAAGCTCGAAGCGGCCGGCGTGCAATCGATCCTGGTCCGTTCCTCGATCACCTGCGAAAGCAGCTTCGGCGTTTGCGCCCATTGCTATGGCCGCGATTTGGGCCGTGGTCACATGGTCAATCACGGCGAAGCGGTCGGCGTGGTCGCCGCGCAATCGATCGGCGAGCCGGGTACCCAGCTCACCATGCGTACCTTCCACATCGGCGGTGCCGCTTCGCGTGCCGCCGCCATCGACAACATCACGGTGAAGACCACCGGTACGGTCAAGTTCAACAACCTCAAACACGTCCAGCACGCCAACGGCCACCTGGTCGCGGTGTCGCGTTCGGGCGAATTGTCGGTGCTCGATCAGACCGGCCGTGAGCGCGAGCGCTACAAGCTGCCGTACGGCTCGGTGATCAACGTCAAGGACGGCGCCGCGGTCAAGACTGGCCAGACCGTCGCCAACTGGGATCCGCATAACCACCCGATCGTCTCGGAAGTGGCCGGCTTCGTGCGCTTCATCGATTTCGTCGATGGCATCACCGTCATCGAGAAGACCGACGAACTCACCGGCCTTGCCTCGCGCGAGATCACCGATCCCAAGCGTCGCGGCTCGATGGGCAAGGATCTGCGCCCGATCGTGCGCATCCTCGATGCCAACGGCAACGACCTCAACATCCCGGGTACCGACTTGCCGGCGCAGTATCTGCTGCCGCCGCGCTCGATCGTCAACCTGCAAGATGGCGCGCCCGTGGGCGTCGGCGACGTGGTTACCAAGGTGCCACAGGAAGCTTCCAAGACCCGTGACATCACCGGCGGTCTGCCGCGCGTGGCCGACTTGTTCGAAGCGCGCAAACCCAAGGACCCGGCGATCCTCGCCGAGCGTTCGGGCATCGTCAGCTTCGGCAAGGACACCAAGGGCAAGCAGCGCCTGATCATCAAGGACACCGACGGCAACGAGCACGAGGAGCTGATTCCGAAGTACCGCCAGATCATCGTGTTCGAAGGCGAGCACGTTGAGAAGGGCGAGACCATCGTGGACGGCGAGCCCAATCCGCAGGACATCCTGCGCCTGCTGGGTGTCGAGCCGCTGGCCGCGTACTTGGTCAAGGAAATCCAGGACGTGTATCGCCTGCAAGGCGTGAAGATCAACGACAAGCACATCGAGACGATCACTCGTCAGATGTTGCGCAAGGTCGAGATCACCGATGCCGGTGACACCCGGTTCATGTCCGGCGAACAGGCCGAGCGCGTCCGTGTGCTCGAGGAGAACGCCAAAGTGCTGGCCAAGAACGGTCTGCCTGCGAAGTTCGAGCCGGTGCTGCTGGGCATCACCAAGGCCTCGCTGGCGACCGAATCGTTCATCTCGGCCGCTTCGTTCCAGGAAACCACCCGCGTGCTCACCGAGGCCGCTGTGCGCGGCACCCGCGACTCGCTGCGTGGCCTGAAGGAAAACGTCATCGTCGGCCGGTTGATTCCCGCCGGTACTGGCTTGGCTTATCACACCAAACGGCGTCAGGCCGAGATGGTGCTGACCGATCTGGATATGGAGACTTTGCGTGCGGCCCCGATCTCGACCGGGAACGTCACGGCGGAAACCAACACGGAAGAATGACAAAACCGGCCGTCCTGGCGGGTTGTTGAAAAACGCCAGTCGGTCCGTTTTCAGCGGACTGATTGGATGCGGTCAGTCGGGTGCCTGGAGCGCCCGGTTGCCGGCGGCGCCTCAGGTGTCGATTTGTGAACGATTTTTCAGCACCCGAAAGACGGGCTACCAACGAAATGAGGCGCAGGATGCGCCTCGTGTTCGGCCCCAGGAGGGGCGGCAAAATCAACGGTCAGGTTGACAGGTTGTTTTAACGCCCTCTATACTTTTCTGTCTCAGTGGGCCGAGTCCCTCGGCTTGCCCTATTTCCTCGCAAGGCTTCTCGACGAATGGCGACGATCAATCAGCTGGTTCGCAAACCGCGCCAGCCGCACACCTACAAGAGCACCTCTCCCGCACTGGCCAACTGCCCGCAGCGTCGCGGCGTTTGCACCCGTGTTTACACCACCACGCCGAAAAAGCCGAACTCCGCGCTCCGCAAGGTTGCCAAGGTTCGTCTCACCAACGGCTTCGAGATCATTTCCTACATCGGTGGCGAAGGCCACAACTTGCAGGAACACTCGGTGGTGCTGATTCGCGGCGGCCGCGTCAAGGACCTGCCGGGTGTCCGCTACCACACCGTGCGCGGTTCGCTCGACGCCTCCGGTGTCGTCAAGCGTCGCCAGAGTCGCTCCAAGTACGGCGCCAAGCGCCCGAAGAAGTGATCAAGGCTCGCAACCGTTTAGCAATCAGCGCAGCACCCGACCAAATTAATTTAGGCACGCATCATGTCCCGTAAAGGCTCACCTGGCACCCGTTCGATCCTGCCCGACCCCAAGCACGGCAGCGAAGTCGTCGCTCGCTTCATCAATATGGTGATGAAGAGCGGCAAGAAGTCGATCGCTGAAAAAATCGTCTATGGCGCGATGGATGTGATCGGCGAAAAAAATGCCGACACTCTGTCCCTGGTCGAGAAGGCGCTCGCCAATGTCGCGCCGGCCGTCGAAGTCAAATCCCGCCGCGTCGGCGGTGCCACCTATCAGGTGCCGGTGGAAGTGCGCTCGTCGCGCCGTACCGCTTTGGCCATGCGCTGGGTGATCGAGTTCGCGCGCAAGCGCGGTGAGAACACCATGCCCCGCAAGCTGGCGGCCGAGCTCCTGGAAGCGTCGGAGAACCGTGGTGGCGCTGTCAAAAAGCGCGAAGAAACGCATCGTATGGCAGAAGCCAACAAGGCCTTCTCGCACTATCGTTGGTAATTCACGAGAAGGATTTTCCCCGTGGCACGCACCACTCCAATCGATAAATATCGCAACTTCGGCATCATGGCCCACATCGATGCCGGCAAGACCACTACGACCGAACGCATCCTGTTCTACACCGGCGTCAACCACAAGCTGGGCGAAGTGCATGATGGCGCTGCGACCATGGACTGGATGGAGCAGGAACAAGAGCGCGGTATCACCATTACCTCGGCCGCGACGACCTGCTTCTGGTCGGGCATGGACAAGTCGTTCCCGCAGCATCGCTTCAACATCATCGACACCCCCGGGCACGTGGACTTCACCATTGAAGTCGAGCGTTCCTTGCGCGTGCTCGACGGTGCGGTGTTCGTGTTGTGTGCCGTCGGTGGCGTGCAGCCGCAATCGGAAACCGTGTGGCGCCAGGCCAACAAGTACGGCGTGCCGCGTCTTGCGTTCGTCAACAAGATGGATCGCACCGGCGCCAACTTCAACAAGGTTGTCGAGCAGCTTCGTTCGCGCCTGGGCGCCTATCCGGTGCCGATGCAGATGCCGATTGGCGCCGAGGACAACTTCGAAGGCGTGGTCGATCTGGTCAAGATGAAGTCGATCGTGTGGGACATGACCAATCAGGGCACGACCTTCACGTATGCCGACATCCCGGAACACATGCTCGAGCAGGCCAAGAAGGCGCACGAGTTCATCGTCGAGTCCGCGGCCGAAACATCCGAAGAGCTGATGAACAAGTACCTCGAACAGGGCAGCCTGTCCGAGAGCGAGATCATGGCCGGCATTCGTGCCGGTACCTTGGCGACAAGCATCATCCCGGTGTTTTGCGGTACCGCCTTCAAAAACAAAGGCGTGCAGGCGATGCTCGATGCGGTCATCCGCTTCCTGCCGTCGCCGGCCGATCGTCCGCCGGTCAAGGGCGTTGACGACAACGAGAAGGAAGACACCCGCGCCGCGGGCGATACCGAGCCGTTCTCGGCGCTTGCGTTCAAGATCATGACCGACCCGTTCGTGGGCTCGTTGACCTTCTTCCGCGTTTATTCGGGCACGCTCAATGCCGGCGACCAGGTGTACAACCCGGTCAAGAGCAAGAAAGAGCGCATTGGCCGTATTCTGCAGATGCATGCCAACCAGCGCGAAGAAATCAAGGAAGTCCTGTGCGGCGATATCGCCGCTGCGGTCGGCCTGAAGGATGTCACGACTGGCGATACGCTGTGCTCGCAAGATCACATCATCACGCTCGAGCGCATGGTCTTTCCGGAGCCGGTCATTGCCATGGCCGTCGAACCCAAGACCAAGGCCGACCAGGAAAAAATGGGTATCGCCCTGGGCCGTCTGGCACAGGAAGATCCGTCGTTCCGCGTGCGTTCCGACGAAGAATCGGGCCAGACCATCATCGCCGGCATGGGCGAGCTGCACTTGGAAATCCTCGTTGATCGCATGAAGCGCGAGTTCAACGTCGAGGCCAACGTCGGCAAACCGCAGGTCGCTTATCGCGAAGCCATCCGCAAGGCAATCAAGCAGGAAGGCAAGTTCGTGCGCCAGTCCGGCGGTCGCGGTCAGTACGGTCATATCGTCATCGAGATGGAGCCGCAAGAGCGCGGCGCCGGATATTCGTTCGAAAACGCCATCGTTGGTGGTGTCGTTCCGAAGGAATATGTGACTGCTGCCGACAAGGGCATCCAGGAAGCGATGAAGAACGGCGTGTTGGCCGGCTTCCCGGTAGTCGATATCAAGATCCGCGCAGTCGATGGCTCCTTCCATGACGTGGACTCCAACGAAATGGCGTTCAAGATCGCAGGTTCCATGGCTTTCAAGGAAGGCTTCCAGAAGGCCAATCCGGCTTTGCTCGAGCCGATCATGAAGGTCGAAGTGGTAACGCCGGAAGACTACATGGGCGATGTGATGGGCGATCTTTCCCGTCGTCGCGGCTTGTTGCAAGGTTCGGACGAAACACCTTCGGGCAAGGTCATCAATGCTCTGGTGCCGCTCGGTGAAATGTTCGGTTACGCCACATCGATGCGCTCGATGTCGCAGGGCCGGGCAACGTTCACGATGGAGTTCGATCATTACGCCGAAGCCCCCAACAGCATTGCCGAGCAGGTCATCAAGAAGTCCTGATTCAGGGACGGTGACTGCAAGGTTCATTCGACGCAATTCATTCAAGGTAACGAGTCATGTCTAAAGAAAAGTTCGAGCGCAAGAAGCCGCACGTCAATGTGGGAACGATTGGTCACGTGGACCATGGCAAGACGACGCTGACCGCAGCGCTGACGAAGATTGGCGCGGAGCGGTTTGGCGGCGAGTTCAAGGCGTATGACCAGATCGACGCGGCGCCGGAAGAGAAGGCGCGCGGCATCACGATCTCGACGGCGCACGTGGAATACGAGTCGCCGACGCGCCATTACGCGCACGTCGATTGCCCGGGCCACGCCGACTACGTGAAGAACATGATCACCGGTGCGGCGCAGATGGACGGCGCGATCCTGGTGTGCTCGGCCGCGGACGGTCCGATGCCGCAGACGCGTGAACACATCCTGTTGGCCCGTCAGGTCGGCGTGCCGTACATCGTGGTGTACCTGAACAAAGCCGACCTGGTCGACGACGCCGAGTTGCTCGAGCTGGTCGAGATGGAAGTGCGCGAGTTGCTGAGCAAGTACGATTTCCCGGGCGACGACACTCCGATCGTCACCGGCTCGGCGCGTTCGGCGCTGGAAGGTGACCAGAGCCCGATCGGCGTGCCGTCGATCCTGAAGCTGGTCGAGGCGTTGGATACCTGGATTCCGGAGCCGGTGCGCGATATCGACAAGGCGTTCCTGATGCCGGTCGAGGACGTGTTCTCGATCTCGGGTCGCGGCACGGTGGTGACCGGCCGTATCGAGCGCGGCATCATCAAGGTTGGCGACGAAATCGAGATCGTGGGCATTCGTCCGACGGTCAAGACGACGGTGACGGGCGTGGAAATGTTCCGCAAGCTGCTCGACCAGGGCCAGGCGGGCGACAACGCCGGTCTGCTGTTGCGTGGCACCAAGCGTGACGACGTGGAGCGTGGCCAGGTGTTGGCCAAGCCCGGTTCGATCACCCCGCACACGGAATTCGAGGCCGAGGTGTATGTGCTGTCGAAGGACGAGGGTGGCCGTCATACGCCGTTCTTCAAGGGTTACCGTCCGCAGTTTTACTTCCGCACGACCGACGTGACCGGCGCTTGCCAGTTGCCGGAAGGTGTGGAGATGGTGATGCCGGGCGACAACGTGAAGATGGTGGTGAACCTGATTGCGCCGATCGCGATGGACGAAGGTCTGCGTTTTGCGATCCGCGAAGGTGGCCGCACAGTCGGCGCCGGCGTGGTGGCCAAGGTGATCAAGTAAGAGTTGCATCATTGGGAGAGCCATGGCGCTCTCCCAGCTTCATGCCGATGAAATTCGGCGTCAATGCATGACAAGTATTTTTCTGTGCATTGATTGATGGTTGAACAAAGGCGACCCCCTTGGGTGGCCAAAATACGAAAAGAGGAGCAGGAACGCGCCTCGTGTTCGTTTCCCAGGATGGGATTAGAGCGAAAAGATCAGTCCAGTCAATTGACAGGGCTGAACAATGTGCTCTATACTCCTCCGTCTTGGTGGACCGGCTTCGGTCCATCATCTTTTTCAACGGGAAGCAGGACCAAAGTTCCTGTTTCCGGCGCTCTTTAACGAAAGGATATTCGCCATGGCGGATCAGAAAATCCGAATTCGGCTGAAGGCTTACGATCATCGTTTGATCGATCGTTCGGCCAGCGAAATCGTCGAGACAGCGAAGCGAACCGGTGCGCAAGTGCGTGGACCGATTCCGCTGCCGACCAGAATCGAACGTTACACCATCCTGGTTTCGCCGCACGTCGACAAGGACGCCCGTGACCAGTACGAGACGCGTACGCACAAGCGCGTGCTCGATATCGTCAATCCCAACGACAAGACCGTTGACGCCCTCATGAAGCTCGAGTTGGCGGCCGGCGTCGATGTCCAGATCAAGCTCAGTTGAGGTGGCGGACATGACTATCGGAATCATTGGCCGCAAGGCCGGCATGAGTCGCTTGTTCACCGAGGACGGTCGTTCCGTTCCGGTTACCTTGATCGAAGCGTCCGCCAATCGCATCACCCAAATCAAAACCACTGAAATCGACGGCTACAGCGCGGTGCAGGTCACTGCCGGCAACAAGCGCGCGGCGTTGATCAGCAAGCCGCTGGCCGGGCATTACGCCAAAGCCAAGGTCGAAGCTGGACGTGGTCTGTGGGAGTTTCGCGTTGATGCCAAGGATCTGGGTAACTTCCAGGTCGGTGGCGAGATCAAGGCCGATATTTTCACCGTCGGCCAGATCGTCGATGTTCAGGGCGTGACCAAGGGCAAAGGCTTCCAGGGCACGATCAAGCGCCACAATTTCAAGATGGGCGACGCGACGCACGGTAACTCGTTGTCGCATCGTTCACCGGGTTCTATCGGTCAGCGTCAGACCCCGGGTCGCGTTTTTCCGGGCAAGAAGATGTCCGGCCACATGGGCGCGGTGAACCAAAGCACGCAAAACCTTGAAGTGGTCAAGGTCGATGTTGAGCGCGGCCTGATTGCTATCAAGGGTGCCGTTCCGGGTGCTCCGGGTGGCGATGTCGTTGTCCGCCCCGGCAGTAAGGGTTGAGGAGTCAGGAAATGGAACTTGCTGTCAAAGATAGCGAACAAAGACTGTCGGTATCCGATACCGTCTTCGGTCGCGATTTCAGTCAAGACTTGGTGCACCAGGTTGTCGTTGCGTTTCGCAATGCCGGCCGTGCGGGTACCAAGGCGCAGCTGACGCGTTCGGAAGTCCGGGGTACGACGAAGAAATTCAAGAAGCAGAAGGGCGGCGGTGCGCGTCACGGCGACTATCGCGCCCCGATCTTCATCGGCGGTGGCGTAACCTTCGCCGCCAAGCCGCGCAGCTACGAGCAAAAGGTCAACCGCAAGATGTATCGCGGTGCCATGTGCGCGATTTTGTCGGAACTCAATCGCCAGGGTCGTTTGACCGTAGTGAGTGAGTTCGATGTGGCTGAGCCGAAGACCAAGCTGATGGTTGCGAAGTTGGACGCGCTGGGTCTGTCCAAGCGTCCGCTCATCGTCACCGAGAACGGTTCCGATGCCCTCTATCTGGCTTCGCGCAATATCCCGTACGTGCAGATCCGTGATGTTCAAGGTCTGGATCCGGCGGCCCTGGTTGGCGCCGATCAAGTGATCATGACTGCTGATGCAGTCAAGAGAGTCGAGGAGTGGCTGGCATGAGCAATATCAAGCTTCTCAGCGTTATTCGCGCTCCGCGCGTGTCCGAAAAGACCGCACGGCTTCAGGAAATCAACCAGTACGTCTTCGAAGTGGCGACGACTGCGACCAAGGCCGACGTCAAGTCCGCCGTGGAATCGCTGTTCAACGTCAAGGTCGAAGCAGTGAATGTGTTGAATGTGAAGGGCAAGAACAAGACCTTCCGTTTCCGTGCCGGCCGCCGTGGCGACTGGCGTAAAGCATACGTTCGCTTGGCCGAAGGCCAGACGATCGACGTGATGGCCAAGGCCTAAGGTACGACCCATGGCACTGATGACATTCAAACCGACTTCACCTGGCCGTCGTGCCATGGTGCGCGTGTCCACCGCCGGCCTGCACAAGGGCGGCCCGCTGGATTCGCTGGTCGAAAAAAAGAGCAAGACTGGCGGCCGCAACAATAATGGCCGCATCACCACCCGTCATATTGGTGGTGGTCACAAGCAGGCGTATCGCCTGATCGACTTCAAGCGCGACAAGGAAGGCATTCCCGCTCGCGTTGAGCGAATCGAATACGATCCCAACCGCACCGCGCACATCGCACTGCTGTGCTATGCCGATGGCGAGCGTCGTTACATCATCGCTCCCAAGGGCTTGTCCCAAGGCGATCAAGTGATTGCTGGCAAGGATGCGCCGATCAAGGTTGGTAACGCCTTGCCGTTGCGCAATATGCCGATCGGTTCGACCGTGCATTGCATCGAAATGAAGCCCGGCAAAGGCGCGCAACTCGCCCGTGCAGCCGGTGCCGGCGCGCAGTTGATCGCTCGCGACGCGGGTTACGCCACCTTGCGACTCCGCTCCGGCGAGATGCGCAAAGTGCCGACCGATTGCCATGCCACCATCGGTGAAGTCGGCAATGTCGAACACAATCTGGAAAAACTCGGCAAGGCTGGCGCCAAGCGCTGGCGTGGTATCAAGCCGACCGTTCGCGGTGCTGCCATGAACCCGGTGGATCACCCGCACGGTGGTGGTGAAGCCAAGGCCGGTCAGGGTAATCCGCACCCGGTTTCCCCGTGGGGTACGCCGGCGAAAGGTTACAAGACGCGCAAGAACAAGCGCACTCAGAAATTCATCGTGCGCGATCGTAGGGGTTGATAGGCCATGGCACGTTCACTCAAGAAAGGCCCGTTTGTTGATCACCACCTCATCAAGAAGGTGGAGACCGCTCAGGGCAGCAAGAAGCCGATCAAGACCTGGTCGCGCCGCTCCATGATTCTTCCGGAAATGGTGGGTTTCACCATCGCCATCCATAACGGCAAGGTCCATATTCCCGTTCTCGTGAATGAGAATATGGTCGGCCACAAGCTCGGCGAATTTGCCGTCACCCGGACCTTCAAAGGTCACGGTGGCGACAAAAAAGCCGGTGCCAAGTAAGGGGTCGGGTCATGGAAGCTAAAGCCATTCTCCGCACGGTGCGCATTTCGCCGCAGAAAGCCCGCCTGGTCGCTGACCAGGTACGCGGTCTGCCGGTTGCCCGCGCACTCAATCTGCTCAAGTTCAGCGACAAGAAAGCCGCCCAGATCATCTACAAAGTGGTCTACTCGGCCACGTCGAACGCCGAAAACAACAATGGCGCCGATGTGGATGAGCTCAAAGTGGCCGGCATCACCGTTGACGAAGGCCCGATTCTGAAACGTTTCATGGCCCGCGCAAAGGGTCGCGGAACCCAAATCTTCAAGCGCACCAGCCACATCACCGTGGTTGTGGGCTCAGGCAAGAAAGGCTAAGGACTGGAACTATGGGTCACAAAGTTCATCCGACGGGTATTCGCCTTGGTATCTCCAAGGACTGGAACTCCAAATGGTTCGCCGATAAGCGTCAGTACGGCCAGTACCTCGCTGCCGATCTAAAAGTCCGCGAGATGCTGCGCAAGAAACTCGCCCAGGCGGGTATCTCCAAAATCCTGATCGAGCGTCCGTCCAACACCGCTCGCGTCACCATTCATTCCGCCCGTCCGGGTGTGGTGATCGGCAAGCGCGGCGAGGATATCGAGAAGCTCAAGAAGGACGTGTCCGATCTGATGGGCGTGCCGGTTCACATCAATGTCGCCGAAGTCCGCAAGCCGGAGCTCGATGCGCAATTGGTGGCTGAGTCGATCGCTCAGCAGCTCGAACGCCGCATCATGTTCCGTCGCGCGATGAAGCGCGCCGTCGGCAATTCGATGCGCTTGGGCGCGCTGGGCATCAAGGTCAATGTCGCTGGTCGCCTCAACGGTGCGGAAATCGCCCGTTCCGAGTGGTACCGCGAAGGCCGAGTGCCGTTGCATACGCTGCGTGCGGACATCGACTACGGTTTCGCCGAGGCGCTCACGACCTACGGCATCATCGGCGTCAAAGTCTGGATATTCAAGGGCGAAATCTTTGATTTCTCTCAGGTTGGCCAGGAAAAGGTCGAAGAACGCAACGAGCGTCCGGCCCGCCCGGCCCGCGAACCAAGGTAAGCCGACATGCTGCAACCAAAACGCACTAAATATCGCAAGGTCATGAAAGGCCGCAATGACGGCCTGAGCTGGAGTGGCGCTGCCGTCAGCTTTGGCGAGTACGGCCTGAAGGCGACTCAGCACGGACAACTGACCGCGCGTCAGATCGAGTCCGCCCGCCGTTCGATCAGCCGCTACGTCAAGCGCGGTGGCAAATTGTGGATCCGCGTGTTCCCGGACAAGCCGATCACCAAGAAGCCGATCGAAGTCCGAATGGGCGCCGGTAAGGGTAACGTCGAATATTGGGTGGCACCGATTCAGCCGGGTCGCGTGCTCTATGAAATCGAAGGCATTCCGGAAGAGACCGCACGTGAAGCGTTCCGTCTGGCTGCCGCCAAGCTTTCTGTGAAGACCACGTTTGTGGCCCGGACGGTGCGCTAATGGAACTCAAGGAACTGCGTCAGAAGTCGTCGGCTGACCTTAAAGCCCATCTGCTGGACCTGCACAAGGAGCAATTCTCGCTCCGCATGCAGAAGGCCAGCGGCCAGTTGACCAAGACCCACGACATCCGGCTTGTTCGTCGCGAAATTGCTCGCGTCAACATGCTGCTGACCGAAAAGAAGTAAGGCCCAGTCATGAGCGAAATCGCCACTCCGCTGCGCACGGTCGAAGGCCGTGTCGTGAGCAACAAGATGAACAAGACCGTGACGGTCCTTGTCGAGCGCCAGGTCAAGCACGCGTTGTACGGCAAGTACATTCGCCGTTCGACCAAGCTGCATGCGCACGACGAAGACAACACCTGCAATGAAGGTGATGTGGTTCGTGTAAGCGAATGCCGTCCGTTGTCCAAGACCAAGAACTGGCGCGTCGTGGAAATCATCGCGCGTTCTGGCAAGTAAGCAGGAGATCGGACCATGATCCAGGTACAAAGCTACCTCGACGCCGCAGACAACTCTGGCGCCAAGGAAATGATGTGCATCAAGGTGCTCGGTGGCTCCAAGCGCCGCTATGCACGGATTGGTGACGTCATCAAGGTGACCGTCAAGGACGCCATTCCGCGCGGCAAGGTCAAGAAGGGCGAGGTCTACGACGCGGTCGTGGTTCGCACCCGCTCGGGCGTGCGTCGTGCTGACGGCTCGTTGATCCGTTTCGACGGCAACGCGGCCGTGTTGCTCAACAACAAGCAAGAGCCGATCGGCACCCGCATCTTCGGACCCGTTACCCGCGAGTTGCGTTCCGAGAAGTTCATGAAGATCGTCTCGCTCGCACCTGAAGTGCTCTGAGCGAAGGAAAAGAATATGAACCGTATCCGCAAGGGCGACCAGGTGATCGTGATCACGGGCGCCGACAAAGGCAAGAAAGGTGAGGTTGTTCGCGTGGCCGGTGACAAGGTCATCGTCCAGAACATCAACATCGTCAAGCGCCACACCAAGCCCAATCCCCAGGCCGGCCAGGCTGGCGGGATCATTGAGCGTGAGGCGCCGATTCACATCTCCAACGTTATGTTGTTCAACTCTGCTTCCGGCAAGGGTGATCGCGTTGGTTTCAAGGTGCTCGAGGATGGACGCAAAGTGCGTGTGTTCCGCTCGAGCGGTGAGGCGCTAGACGCCTGAGGAATGACGCCATGACGACACGACTGGAAAAAATCTACAAAGAAACCGTTGTCCCCAAGCTGATGGAAAAATTCGGCTACGACAACGTCATGCAAGTCCCGCGCATCACCAAGATCTCGCTCAACATGGGCGTGGGCGAGGCGGTGGGCAACAAGAAGATCCTCGAGAATGCGGTGGCCGACATGGCCAAGATCAGCGGCCAGAAGCCGGTGACGACCAAGGCTCGCGTTTCCGTTGCCAGCTTCAAGATTCGTGACGGCTGGCCGATCGGCTGCAAAGTCACGCTGCGCCGTGCACACATGTACGAATTTCTCGATCGCCTGATTAGCATCTCGTTGCCGCGCGTGCGCGACTTCCGCGGTGTCTCGGGGCGTTCGTTCGACGGCCGCGGCAATTTCAACATGGGCATCAAGGAACAGATCATCTTCCCGGAGATCGATTTCGACCAGGTTGATGCCATGCGCGGTATGGATATCGCCATCACCACGACGGCGAAAACCAACGAAGAAGCCAAGGCTCTTCTCGAAGCTTTCAACTTCCCCTTCCGCAACTGATATCCAGGAATCGATCATGGCTAAGACGTCAATGGTGAACCGCGATATCAAGCGGAAGAAGTTGGTCAAGAAACACGCTGCCAAGCGCGCCGAGCTCAAGGGCATCATCTCGAGCACGACCGCTTCGTACGACGACAAGATGGCGGCAGTTACCAAGTTGCAGAAGCTGCCGCGCGATTCCTCGCCGGCGCGTGTTCGCAATCGTTGCGAATTGACCGGCCGTTCGCGCGGTGTGTATCAGAAGTTCGGCCTCGGCCGTAACAAGTTGCGCGAAGCCACGATGCGTGGCGACGTGCCCGGCCTGCGCAAGGCCAGCTGGTAATCGCGCGATTCGATCGGTTGTTTCGATCGAATTCTCGCGGATATCGGTGCTGCCAAACCTTTAATTACAGGTAAGCAATCATGAGCATGACTGATCCAATCGCCGACATGCTGGTGCGCATCAAAAATGCGCTCGCCGTCGGCAAACCGCAGGTTTCCATGCCTGCCTCGAAGATGAAACTGGCGATCGCCAACGTGCTGCGTAGCGAAGGCTATATCGGCGATGTGCGCACGTCCGGCGAAGGCGCCAAGGCACGTCTGGAAATCGCACTCAAGTATTACGAGGGCCGTCCGGTCATCGAGCGCCTCGAGCGCGTTTCGCGCTCGGGCCTTCGCCAGTATCGCGGCAAGGACGAACTGCCCAAGATCCTCGCCGGTCTCGGTGTGGCCATCATTTCTACCTCCCAGGGTCTGATGACCGATCGCCAGGCCCGCGCTGCGGGCGTGGGCGGCGAAGTCATCTGCCTTGTGGCCTGATAGGAGCACGCACCCATGTCCCGCGTTGCCAAGAAAGCAATCAACCTTCCCAAGGGCGTCGAGCTCAAGGACGCTGACGGCGTTCTGTCGGTGAAAGGTCCCAAAGGTACGCTGCGTTTGACCAAACCGGTCGGTGTGAGTCTGTCCATCGACAACGGCGTGGTCCAATTGGGCGCCGCCAACATTGATGACATGAAAATGGCCGGAACCATCCGCGCCATTCTCGCCAACATGATGACTGGCGTGTCCGAGGGGTTCACCCGCAAGCTCGAATTGGTTGGCGTGGGTTATCGCGCTGCCATGCAGGGCAAGGATTTGAGCCTGAGCCTGGGCTTTTCCCATCCGGTGGTGTTTCACGCTCCGGAGGGCATCACTCTGACGACCCCGACCCAGACGGAAATCCTCATTTCCGGTGCCGACAAGCAGCAAGTTGGTGAAGTCGCAGCCAAGATCCGCGCCTATCGCAAACCAGAGCCCTACAAGGGCAAGGGTATCCGGTATGCCGGCGAGAAGATCATCATGAAGGAAGCCAAGAAGGCCTAATCAGGCGCTTCAGCTTCCTCGAGGTAGAGAGCAATGGATAAAAATATCGCCCGTCTGCGCCGCGCCAAAACCACCCGTTCGCACATCCGCGATCTGGGTGTGGCCCGTCTGTCCGTACTGCGCTCCGGCCAGCACATTTATGCACAGGTTTTCACTGCCGACGGTTCCAAGGTGCTGGCCTCTGCCTCCACCCTGCAGACCGTCGTCAAGGATGGCCTCAAGAACGGCAAGAACAAGGATGCCGCCGCCAAGGTGGGCCTGATGATTGCCGAGCGAGCCCGTGCCGCCGGTATCGAAAAGGTCGCTTTCGATCGTTCGGGCTACCGCTATCACGGACGCATCAAGGCTTTGGCCGAAGCCGCCCGCGAGGGTGGGTTGCAGTTCTAATGTTCATCGCTTGAATTGGTGCCTTTGTGGACCCATTCGACGCACACAACCATAAGCGGCATTGGCCGTAAGTAAACCTCAGGAATAGAGTCATATGAGCAGTAACGAACGCGAACGCAATCGAGGTGAAAGCGACGATGGCTTCATCGAGAAGCTCGTTGCCGTGAACCGCGTATCCAAGACCGTCAAAGGCGGTCGCCAGTTCACCTTCACTGCCCTGACGGTAGTGGGTGATGGCGCCGGCAAAATCGGTTTCGGTTATGGCAAGGCACGCGAAGTGCCGGTAGCCATCCAGAAGTCGATGGAATATGCCCGCAAGGCGATGGTCAATGTCGATTTGAACGAAGGCACGCTCTGGCATCCGGTCAAGGCCGGTCATGGTGCCGCCCGCGTGTTCATGATGCCGGCTTCCGAAGGTACCGGTGTCATCGCCGGTGGCGCGATGCGCGCCGTGCTGGAAGCGGTTGGCGTGAAGAACGTGTTGGCCAAGGCGGTCGGTTCGCGCAATCCAATCAATTTGGTGCGCGCAACGGTCAAAGGCCTGGCCACGATGCAGTCGCCGGCCCATATCGCGGCCAAGCGCGGCAAGAAAGTCGAGGAGATTCAGCATGGCTAAGGCTAAGGCGACGGATAACAAAGGAACCATCAAGGTTCGCTTGGTCAAGGGCCTGCGTGGTTGCCAGGCACGTCACCGCCTGTCGGTGAAGGCGCTCGGCCTGAACAAGACCAACGATGTGCGCGAGTTGAAGGATTCCCCTCAGGTTCGCGGCTTGATCAATCAATTGCATTACCTGGTTCGCGTCGAACCCTGAGCGCGCCGAGGAGAACACCCATGCGTCTGAATACACTCAAACCTGCCGATGGCGCCCGCAAAGAGCGCGTTCGCGTCGGTCGCGGCATCGGCTCCGGGCTCGGCAAGACTGCCGGCCGTGGTCATAAAGGTTCCTTCGCTCGCGCCGGTAAGGGCAAGATCAAGCCGGGCTTCGAAGGCGGCCAGATGCCAATGAAAAAGCGCTTGCCGAAAGTCGGCTTCCGCTCGAAGTTGAAGATGGATACGGCAGAAGTCTTGCTGTACCAATTGGAAAAGCTCAGCCTGACCGAAATCGATTTCGCGGCACTGCGCGCGGCGAAGCTGGTTCCGGCGACTGCCAAGCAGGCCAAGATCGTCAAGAAGGGTGAAATCACCCGCAAGCTGATCCTCAAGGGTGTGCTCATCACCGCCGGTGCCAAGGCGGCAATCGAAGCCGCCGGCGGAAGCGTGGAGTAGACCTTGGCGCAGGATAATTCCGCAGCGAAAGTCCTGGGCGGGCTCGGTAAGTACACCGAGCTGCGACAGCGTCTGATGTTTGTCCTGCTGGCGTTGGTGGTCTACCGCGTCGGCAGCTACATTCCTGTTCCGGGCATCAATCCTGGCAGGCTTGCGGAGATCATGAACCAGCAAAAGGGCACCATCGTGGACATGTTCAACATGTTCTCCGGTGGCGCGTTGAGCCGCTTCAGTTTGTTGGCGCTCAATGTGATTCCCTACATCTCGGCGTCGATCATCGTGCAGTTGATGGGGCAGATTTACGGGCCCTGGAAGGCGATGAAGAATGAAGGCGAGAGCGGACGACGCACGTTGACGCAGTATTCGCGCGTATTCGCTGTCGTTCTCGCCGTGATGCAGTCCTTCGGTATCGCCAGTGCACTGCAGACCCAGGGTGTCGCTTACAACCCCGGCATCGGATTCATTTTCACGGCAGTGGTCGCGTTGACGACCGGCACCACCTTCTTGATGTGGCTCGGTGAGCAAATCACGGAGCGAGGTATTGGCAACGGCGTCTCACTGATTATCTTTGCCGGCATCGTCTCCGGCCTGCCCAGCGCAGTGATCGGCACTCTGACTCAGGTCAGCACCGGTGATATCAGTGTATTTGCCATTGTGCTGATCATTGCACTGGTTCTTGGCGTGACCTATTTCGTGGTGTTCATGGAGCGCGGCTTGCGCAAGATCACCGTGAACTACGCCCGTCGCCAGGGCGGTCGTCAGGGTTACATGAACCAAAGTTCGCACTTGCCGTTGAAGCTGAACATGTCGGGCGTGATTCCGCCGATCTTCGCGTCCAGCCTGATCCTGTTCCCGTCAACCATGTCAACCTGGGTCAGCAGTGCCAATGCCAGTGCTGAAGGCTGGCAAGGCACCATTTACCGTACGCTGCAGGCGGTCGCACAAGCTTTGGCTCCGGCCGAGCCCCTGCACATGCTGCTTTATGGCGCGATGATCATGGGTTTCGCGTTCTTCTACACGGCACTGGTCTTCAACTCGCAGGAAACTGCGGAGAACCTCAAGAAGTCGGGCGCCCTTATTCCGGGCATCCGTCCAGGCAAGGCGACAGGCGAGTACATCGATGCTGTCTTGACCCGGCTGACTTTGGTGGGTTCGTTGTACCTGGTGCTGGTGTGCTTGTTGCCGGAATTTCTCCGTGCAGGAATGAAAGTACCGTTTTATTTCGGTGGTACGTCACTATTGATCGTGGTCGTGGTGGTAATGGACTTTACCGCCCAGATTCAGGCTCACCTGATGTCTCATCAGTACGAGAGCCTGATGAAGAAGGCCAATTTGAAGGGCGGCTCGCGCGGCGGCTTCGCGCGCGGGTAAGCTGGCGTCTGTCCTGCGCTGGAGTAGCGCGGGTTGTCTGGGTTACCAGGCAAACGCCGGCTTTTTGCCGGAGCATGGGCACACTCCCCATGCCGGGTTCCTGCGGCTTCGGCCGTGGGGGCTTCTAAACTATACGAAGCCTTGCTACAATTTCCGATTCATTGCGCTCAAATTTAGTTGGAGAACGCCTGATGGCGCGCATTGCGGGTGTCAACCTGCCTGTCCAGAAACATGTCTGGGTTGGCCTACAAAGTATCTACGGCATCGGCCGTACCCGGTCCAAGCTTCTGTGCGAAGCGGTCGGGGTTGTTCCATCCACCAAGATCCGCGACCTCACCGAGGCCCAGGTTGATAGCCTGCGCGCGGAAGTGGCCAAGTACGTGGTCGAGGGTGACCTGCGTCGCGAGGTGGGTATTTCCATCAAGCGTCTCATGGACCTGGGCTGCTATCGCGGTCTGCGTCACCGCCGCGGCCTGCCGCTGCGCGGACAGCGCACCCGCACCAACGCCCGTACCCGCAAGGGCCCGCGCAAAGCCATCAAGAAGTAAGGGATATAGCGCCAAATGAACAAGCCGGCTGCTAAAGTCAAGAAGAAGATCAAGCGTGTCGTCACTGACGGCATCGCACACGTGCATGCTTCTTTCAACAACACCATCGTGACGATCACCGATCGTCAGGGCAACGCTCTTTCCTGGGCGACTTCAGGAGGCGCGGGTTTTCGCGGCTCCCGGAAATCCACCCCGTTCGCCGCTCAGGTCGCCGCTGAAAAAGCCGGCAAGGCAGCGCTCGATTATGGGTTGAAGACGCTGGAAGTGCGCATCAAGGGTCCGGGTCCGGGCCGCGAGTCCGCCGTGCGTTCGCTGAACGCCGTCGGTTACAAGATCATGAACATCATCGACGTGACCCCGATCCCGCACAACGGGTGCCGGCCGCCGAAAAAGCGCCGCGTCTAAGGGCTAGGAGCACATACCATGGCACGTTATATCGGTCCTACCTGCAAACTCGCCCGTCGTGAAGGGGCTGACCTGAGCCTCAAGAGCCCGGCGCGCGCGATTGATTCCAAATGCAAGCTCGAGCAAAAGCCCGGGCAGCACGGTCCCGTGGCTCGCAAGGGCAAGCTGTCCGACTACGCCACCCAGTTGCGCGAGAAGCAGAAGGTCAAGCGCATCTACGGTCTGCTCGAGCGCCAGTTCCGCGGTTATTACACCGAAGCGGCCCGCCGCAAGGGTAATACCGGCGAGACTCTGCTTCAGATGCTCGAACAGCGTCTGGACAATGTCGTTTATCGCATGGGCTTTGCCGTCACCCGTCCGCAGGCGCGCCAATTGGTGTCGCACAAGGGCGTGCTGGTCAATGGCAAGTCGGTGAACCTGCCGTCCTACCAGGTCAAGGCTGGCGACAATATTCAGCTCTCCGAGCGTGCGCAAAAGCATCTGAGCGTGAGCGAAGCGCTCAATCTCGCCCAGCAGATGGACCTGGTTCCTGGCTGGTGCGAAGTCGATGCCAAGAAGTTCTCCGGTGTGTTCAAGTCGATTCCGGATCGCGCCGACCTGCCTTCAGATATCAACGAAGCGCTGATCGTCGAGTTGTACTCGAAGTAATTCTTCAGGAGTGTCACTGTCCATGACGGTTTCCGCCCACCAGGTGCTGCGTCCCCGCGGCCCGAATATCGAACGTCTCGGCGCCAATCGCGCCAAGGTCGTGATTGAACCGCTGGAGCGTGGCTATGGCCACACGCTGGGCAACGCCCTGCGGCGTGTGCTGTTGTCCTCGATTCCCGGTTACGCCATCACGGAAGTCGAGATCGATGGCGTGCTTCACGAATACACGACTGTGGAAGGCTTGCAGGAAGATGTGCTCGAGGTTCTGTTGAATCTCAAGGATGTCGCCATTCGCATGCACACCACCGAACAAACCACGTTGACCTTGCAAAAGAAGGGTCCGGGCGTGGTCACCGCAGCCGACATCAAAGTCGATCACAACGTCGAGATCCTCAATCCCGCGCACGTGATTTGCACCTTGACCAAGGATACGGCGTTGAACATGCGCCTGAAGATCGAGCGTGGTTTCGGCTATCAGCCGGCTACCGCTCGTCGCCGGCCTGAGGAAGAGACCCGTACGATCGGCCGCTTGATGCTCGACGCGAGTTTCTCGCCCGTGCGCCGTGTCGCCTATGCGGTGGAAGCCGCGCGTGTCGAACAGCGTACCGACCTCGATAAGCTGGTGCTCGACATCGAAACCAACGGCACGATCGATGCCGAGGATGCAATCCGCACGGCGGCCGACATCCTTACCGACCAGTTGTCGGTCTTTGGCGATTTCACCCAACGCGAGCGCGGTGCGGCCAAGCCGTCCGTGGCTGGTGTGGATCCGGTGTTGTTGCGTCCGATCGACGATCTGGAATTGACCGTTCGTTCGGCCAACTGCCTCAAGGCCGAGAACATCTATTACATCGGCGATTTGATCCAGCGTACCGAGGTCGAGCTGCTCAAGACCCCGAACCTGGGCAAGAAGTCGCTGACCGAAATCAAGGAAGTCCTGGCTCAGCGCGGTTTGTCGCTGGGCATGAAACTGGAAAACTGGCCGCCGGCCGGCCTCCAGCAGGGCATGATGGGCTAAATTGTTGTAACTGGCGCAGGACCGGACTGTTTCGGTCTTGTGCGCAAACGGACTCGAAGGTAATTGGTCCGAAGTTTGCCGCCACGAGCGTTCGGCGCCTTGGCGACGGCGCACAGGCGTCGTAAGAGCCGAAAGCACCGAGACATTTTTAAGGAAGCAAGACCATGCGTCACAGAAAATCCGGCCGCAAATTCAGCCGCACCAGCGCCCATCGCGACGCGATGTTCGTCAACATGGCTGCTTCGCTGATCAAGCATGAGTTGATCCGCACCACCTTGCCCAAGGCGAAGGAACTTCGCCGCGTTGCCGAGCCGCTGATCACCATCGGCAAGGTCGATGGCGTCGCCAATCGCCGCTTGGCCATGTCGCGTCTTCGCGATCAGCAAGCCGTTGGCAAGCTGTTCGTCGAGCTGGGCCCGCGTTACAAGGCGCGCCCGGGTGGCTACCTGCGTATCCTCAAGTGCGGCTTCCGTCCGGGTGACAATGCCCCGATGGCGTATGTCGAACTCGTCGATCGTCCGCAAGCGACAGTGGCGACGGCTGAATAAGCCAAGTCTCTCGAATTGCTCAAACCCCGGCCTGGTGCCGGGGTTTTTGTTTTAGGGACTATGCTGCTTCGCAACAGGAAGTCGCGATGGCGGGAGTGCACAGGCCGTATCGTCTGGCTTGTAGCGAGAGCTTCATTGATCTTTGGTCATGCTTTTTGAGTTTTCGTGAACGCCGGTAGCGCAGGGGATTGGGCTGCGAGCAGAGAATCGAACCGCTAATTTCGCGAACGCCATATCGAAACAGTTCATGCTGCGGTAGAGTCATTGCCGATCTTCTCGCCTATTTTCATTTATGAACATCAATCCTTTCGCCTGGTCTTTTCGACTCCAATTCCTGTTTGGGTTTCTCTGTTGTGCCGGGTTGCTGGCGTATGCGGTGTTCGCGCAGTACGGCCAGCTTTTCGAGCCTTGCCCACTGTGTATTTTCCAGCGTGTGGCCATGGCCGCTACCGGGCTGGTCGGGCTGCTGGGTGCGTTGTTCGCACCGAAGGGCGCATTGGGGCGGGGAATTTTCGGATTGCTGGCGTTTGCATCGGCTGCTGTCGGCGCGGGTATCGCGGCGCGTCATGTCTGGTTGCAGCACCTGCCACCAGAGTCCGTCCCGGCCTGTGGCCCGGGTTTGCGCTTCATGCTCGAGTCCACGCCCAGCAGCCTGGATGTGGTCAAGAAGGTGCTTCAGGGCTCGGGCGAATGCGCCGAAGTCAATTGGACTTTTTTAGGCCACTCCATGCCGGAGTGGACCTTGCTATGTTTCGTGCTGTTGGCCGCTGGTGCGCTCGTCGCGGGATTTCGCAAGCGTTGATTCCAAAGCCATAACCGCGCACCCATTACTTGAACCGGGCTTGTGAGATGAATAAGAACCTGATTTCCGACAACTTTGCCATGGGCGCTTCCGATCGGCCGCTTCAATCGGTTTGCGTTCCTTTCGGCTGGACACCAACGAGCTGGCGCGCGCACAAGGCCACACAGCAACCGACCTATCCCGATGATGCGGCGCTGCTGCAAGTCCAGGCGGAGCTGGCGCAGTTGCCGCCTCTGGTGACCTCCTGGGAGATTCTTGCCCTGAAACGACAGATTGCCGAAGCGCAGGAAGGAAAACGTTTCGTGCTGCAAGGTGGCGACTGTGCCGAGAGTTTCACCGATTGCGAGTCGGGGCTCATTTCCAACCGGTTGAAGGTGTTGTTGCAGATGAGCCTGGTGCTGGTGCACGGGCTGCATCTGCCGGTAGTGCGTGTTGGCCGGTTCGCAGGGCAATACGCCAAGCCGCGTTCGGCCGATACCGAAACAAAAGATGGTGTGACCTTGCCCAGTTATCGCGGCGATTTCATCAACCAGCCCGAGTTCACCGCCGAGGCCCGCATACCCAATCCTCGTCGCATGGTCAAAGGCCATGCGCGTTCGGCGATGACGATGAATTTCGTTCGTGCCTTGATCGATGGCGGCTTCGCCGATTTGCATCATCCCGAATACTGGGATCTGGGCTGGGTCAGTCATTCGCCGCTTTCGGAGGATTACCACCGCATGGTGGCGGCCGTTGGCGATGCGGTGCGGTTCATGGAAACCATTTCCGGCGAGTCCCTGCATAACCTCAACCGTGCCGATTTCTACACCTCGCACGAAGCGCTGTTGCTGCCTTACGAGGAAGCATTCACCCGCCAGGTTCCGCGGCAATGGGGTTGGTTCAACCTCAGTACGCATTTTCCCTGGATCGGCATGCGCACGGCCGATCTCGATGGCGCGCACGTCGAATATTTCCGCGGACTGCGTAATCCGGTAGCGGTGAAGATCGGACCATCGGTAACGCCGGAGCAACTGCTCAAGCTTGCCGAGAAACTCAACCCCGACAACGAACCGGGGCGGCTGACTTTCATCCAGCGCATGGGCGTGGCCAAGATTGAAGCGAAGCTGCCACCGCTGGTGCAGGCCATGCAGCGCGAGGGCAAGCGCGTGTTGTGGATCTGCGATCCGATGCACGGCAATACCGAAAGTACGTCCAACGGTTACAAGACCCGCCACTTCGACAATATCCGCAGCGAACTCGACCGCAGTTTCGACATCCATGCGGCCTTGGGGTCGCGCCTGGGCGGCGTGCATCTGGAGCTGACCGGCGAGAACGTCACCGAGTGTCTCGGCGGTGCACGCGATCTGAGCGAAGTGGATCTCGAACGCGCCTACCGCTCGACCGTCGATCCGCGCTTGAACTACGAGCAATCGTTGGAGATCGCGATGCTGATCGTGCGCAAGCAGGCGCAAATCGCGCAGCCTGCCGCGAGCTGATTACATCCGGCGCGGGCGTACATCACGCCCGTGCCTTGTCGAATCGATCAGGGCGCCAGCGTCGCCAGATATCGCGGCGGTTTGCGGGCGTGAGTGATTTGTTCAAATGCGTAGGCGAAACCCAACAGCTCCGGTTCGCTGTAGGGGCGGCCCATGAACACCAGGCCGATGGGCAACCCGTGGATATCGGCCATCGGTACGCTGATGCTGGGTGTGCCGGCGACTGCGGCGACACCGTAACCGGCGCCGACGAAATGATCGCCCAGAACTGGGTCAGTCAACCATGCAGGAGACATGCTCGGAGCGAGCACCGCGTCGAGATTGTTTTTTTCGAGCGCAGCAAGCAGGCCGTCTTCCCGGGCCAGGCGCCGTGCTTCATCGCGGGCCTTGAGGTATGCGGCATCGGTGAGCGGGCCCTTGGCCTGCGCCTTCAGGAAAAGTTCCTGGCCGAAAATCGGCATCACCTTGCTGGCGTTGCTGTTGTTCCAATCGATCAGCGCTTGTAGCGAGGCGTGCGGTGAGCCGCTGTTTTTCAGATAGGCGTTGAGGCCGTCCTTGAATTCGTAAAGCAGCACTTCGAGTTCTGGCGCATCCCACTTGCTGTAGGTGTCTAGCTTCACATCGACCACTTCCGCGCCGGCCGCTTTCAATGCCGCGATGGATTTCTCGGTCGCCGCATCCACATCCGGGTGATAGCCCATGGCCTGGCGCAATACACCAAAGCGCTTGCCCTTGAGCGCATCGGTCTTGAGGTAAGTGCGGTAGTCATCGGGAATATTGCCGGCCGCTGCATGTCCGGCGGGATCGTTCTCGTCCACGCCTGCGAGGCCGTTCAACAGCAGCGCCACATCGGAAACCGTCCGGCCCATTGGACCTGCGGTGTCCTGGGAAATCGAAATCGGGATGATGCCGTTGCGGCTGACCAGCCCCACGGTCGGCTTCAGACCGACCAAGCCGTTCACGGCCGAGGGGCAGATGATACTGCCGTCAGTTTCGGTGCCGACGCCGATCGTGGCCAGACTCGCCGCGATCGCCGCGCCAGTACCGGCGCTGGAGCCGCAGGGATTGCGATCGAGCGCGTAGGGGTTCCTGGTCTGTCCGCCGCGCGAACTCCAGCCGGAAGTCGAGCGTGTCGAGCGGAAATTGGCCCATTCGCTGAGATTGGTCTTGCCCAGGATCACCACGCCCGCCGCACGCAAGCGCGCGACGATGAACGCATCTTGTTGGGGCCGGTTGTCGGCCAATGCCAGCGAGCCGGCCGAATTGACCATGCCGCGCGCATCGATATTGTCCTTGAGCAACACGACCAAGCCATGCAATGGGCCGCGGATTTTGCCGGCCTTGCGTTCGGCATCGAGCGCATCGGCTTCCTTGAGCGCCTCAGGATTGAGTTCGATCACCGAATTGAGCGCGGGACCGGACTTGTCGATCCTGGCGATGCGATCGAGATAGGCCTGGGTCAGGGCATGTGATGTCAATTCGCCGGAGGCGAGCTTTTGCGAAGCATCGGTCGCACTGAGTTCGACCACATCCACAGCCGTTGTCGATGGCGCTGTCGTTTCGGGTGGTGTGGTTTTGGCGCATCCGGAAATCAACACGAGCACGAACAAGGCAGCGGCAAGACGAAGCATGGGCATTCTCCGGGCACAATTGAAAACGCCACGGCGGTTGGCCGTGGCGCTTCGAGTTTGCCTTGCCGTCTGTCGTGCGGCAAGCCGGGCTGTTGTGCAACGCGGCAGGCGTCGCCGCCTTGAATCAGCCGCGCGCGGCTTTCCTGCGGTCGCTCTCGGTGCGTTCTTTCTTGCGCAGGCGAATGGCGGCTGGTGTCACTTCCACCAGTTCGTCCTCGTCGATGAACTCCAACGCCTGCTCGAGTGACAGCTTCAGCGGCGGGATCAACGCTTCGGCGTCGTCCTTGCCGGAGGCGCGGAAGTTGGTCAACTGTTTGGCGCGCAGGGCGTTGACGGTGAGATCGTTGTCCTTGGAATGAACGCCGACGATCTGGCCTTCGTAGATTTCCTCGCCCGGCTCGATCATCAACCGGCCGCGCTCTTGCATGAAAGCTTGCGCGTAGGCGGGCGACTGACCGGTGCCGTTGGAGATCATCACGCCGTTCTGGCGCTCGGCGATGGCGCCTTCCGAACGCGGACCGTAATGATCGAACACGTGGAACAGCAGGCCGGTGCCGGCGGTGATGGTGCGGAACTCGGTCTGGAAGCCGATCAGTCCGCGTGCAGGAATCAGGAAGTCGATACGTACCCGGCCCTTGCCATCCGGTTCCATGTTGGTCAGCTGCGCGCGGCGTTCGCCCAGGCGCTGCATCACGCCGCCCTGGTACTGCTCTTCCAGATCCACCACCAGGCTCTCGAACGGTTCCATCTTTTGGCCGTCGATGATCTTGATGATCACTTCCGGTCGCGACACGGCCAGCTCATAGCCTTCGCGGCGCATGGTCTCGATCAGGATCGACAGGTGCAGCTCGCCACGGCCGCTGACTTTGAATTTGTCGGCGTCGTCGGTTTCTTCCACCTTCAAGGCGACGTTGTGCTGAGTCTCGCGAAACAGCCGATCGCGCAGTTGGCGCGAGGTCAGGAATTTGCCGCCGCTGCGGTCCTTGTTGCCGGCGAACGGGGAGTTGTTCACCTGGAAGGTCATGCTGATGGTCGGTTCATCGACGGTCAGCACCGGCAGTTGCTCGGGAGCATCGACAGCGCACACGGTTTCGGAAATGCTCAACGCATCGATGCCGGAAATGGCGATGATGTCGCCGGCCTTGGCCTCGGGTACTTCCAGGCGTTCCAGGCCCAGGAAGCCCATGACCTGGAGCACTTTGCCCTGGCGGACCTTACCCTCGCGGCTGACGATCGATACCGGCATATTGGTGCGTACTGTGCCGCGCTGAACGCGGCCGATGCCGATGATGCCGACGTAGTTGCTGTAGCTGAGCGAGGTCACGCGCATCTGGAACGGACCGTCCACGTCCACCGGCGGCGGCGAGACATGCTGGACGATGGCATCGAACAGCGGGTCCATGTTGCCCTGGCGCACGTCGGGGGTCAGGCCGGCGTAGCCGTGCAGTGCCGAGGCGTAGATGATCGGGAAGTCGAGTTGTTCTTCGGTGGCGCCGAGGCGGTCGAACAGGTCGAAAGTCTGGTTGACCACCCAGTCCGGCCGCGCACCCGGGCGATCGACCTTGTTGACCACCACGATCGGCTTGAAGCCCATCGCGAAGGCCTTCTGGGTGACGAAGCGGGTCTGCGGCATCGGGCCGTCCATCGCATCGACCAGGATCAGTACCGAATCGACCATCGACAGCACGCGCTCGACCTCGCCGCCGAAGTCGGCGTGGCCTGGGGTATCGACGATGTTGACGCGGTAGTCCTTCCAGCGGATCGCGGTGTTCTTGGAGAGAATGGTGATGCCGCGTTCTTTTTCGATGTCGCCGCTATCCATCATGCGTTCGGGTACGACCGCCCGGTCGCTGAATGTACCGGACTGCTTGAGCAGTTGATCGACCAGGGTCGTCTTGCCGTGGTCGACGTGCGCGACAATGGCGATGTTGCGGAGTTTTTGGATGGACATGCGAGGGCGCAACGCCGATTTGGCGCGCTTTCTGAAGGTAAGCCGAGCATTATAGCCCGAAGTCAGGCTGGCGCGCTCGTGGCATCATAGGTGTTTCGCCCATGCAGGAAATCCCTATGTCCGAGCTTATTGCCACCTTCAACACCGCCCGTGGCCCGATCCGCGTTCGCCTGCACGGCGACAAGGCCCCAGTGACGGTCGCCAGCTTCGTCAATCTGGCCAAACGCGGTTTTTACGATGGGCTGGTTTTCCACCGGGTCATCCCTGACTTCATGATCCAGGGTGGCTGCCCGCAGGGGACGGGTACCGGCGGGCCGGGCTACCGTTTCGAAGACGAGTGCCGGCCGGACCTGCGCCATGACAAACCCGGCGTGTTGTCGATGGCCAATGCCGGTCCCGGTACCAACGGCAGCCAGTTCTTCATCACCCATACCGCCACGTCCTGGCTCGATGGCAAGCACACCGTGTTCGGCGAAGTGCTGGGTTCGGAAGACCAGGCGGTAGTCGATGCCATTCGCGGGGGTGACAAAATCGAGAGCCTGACCATCACCGGCGACAGCGATGCTGTGCTCGCCGCGCAGGCCGAGCGTGTCGCGCAATGGAATGCAGTGCTCGACGTCAATTGATCGGACCAGGCGCAACGCCCGTTCCGTGTGCATCGTTGCCAGACCCGCACGACGAATGAGCGGGAGTTTTTGTGACGGAATTCGCGCAGGCCGCCATCGGCGGCCTGCGAAAGCCCACTGTCTGGTTTGATCGACCGTCAGTAATCGGCAACTTTCGCAATGTGTCTTGCGCCGGCAATTGCGTTGACGATTGCCAGGATGCCTGCGCGCACCAAGCGCGTCGCCTTATTGTTCGGTTGTCTGCGTACTCGCTCGCGCGCGAATGAGATTGCGGCAATTCGATAACGCCATCTTCAAATCACCATTGCAATCGGCAAAGTTGTAAACAGGGCGATGCGATGCGGCGATTGCCGGTGCACCGCTCAGTCGCGAAGAGGGGCTGTGATATCATTTTGGGGCTGTTTCACCCATGTCCCCACTCACTTTCCAGCCGAGGTTTTGCGATGCTCAAGCTCGCCCAGCGCATGGCTCGCGCCAAGCCCAGCGCCATCATGGCCATTGCCGACAAAGCCAAGTCGCTCAAGGCAGCCGGTCGCGACATCGTCAGTTTTTCGATTGGCGTGCCGAATTTTCTTCCTGGCGATCATGTCTATGCCGCCGCTCGTGATTGGCTCGGTCATGATTCGGGGCAATACGGCTCCAATCGTGGCAGCGATGCCTTGCTCGATGCGTTCCTCAAGCATATCCAGGCGACCGGCCTGACCGGCTACACCCGCGCCAATTGCTGTACCGGCATCGGCGCCAAGCAAGTGCTCTACAACCTGGCCGAAGCACTGCTCGATGAAGGCGACACCATCGCCTACGCGGTGCCGTACTGGACCAGCTACGCCGACATCGCCGAAATCTGTCACGCCAAAATTCTTGAACTGCCTTGCCCGGCCGAACAGAACTACAAGCTCACGCCCGCCCAACTCGACGCGGCACTGGCGACCAAGCCGAAGGTGTTCTTGTTCAACAATCCCAACAATCCGACCGGCATGGTCTATTCGAAGGATGAAATTGCCGCGTTGGCTGAAGTGTTGGTGAAATATCCCGATACCTGGGTCATCACCGACGACATCTACAATCGTATGGTGTTCGATGGCGTGGGTTATCACAATTTCCTGCACTTCAAACCCGAGTTGCGCGATCGCGTGATCTTCGTCGATTCGCTTTCCAAGACCTATGGCATGCCCGGTTGGCGTGTGGGTTTCATGGTCGGCCCGGAAGTCGTGGCCAAGGCGTTGACCACGCTCAATTCCAACCACATCACCAACATCCCCGAGATGGTCACGGTGGCGGCGATTGCCGCGCTCACCGGTCCGCAGGATGTGCCGGCGCAAAAATGCGCCGAGTTCCAATCCCGGCGCGATCAAGTAGTCGCGGCGATGAATGCCATCCCCGGTGTGATCTGCCCGGTGCCGCAAGGCGCGTTCTATGTGTTTCCGGATATTTCCTGCGCGTTCGGCAAGTCGCACGACGGCAAGAAGATCGAGAACGATGTCGATTTTTGCAGTCTGCTGCTCGAAGCCAAAGGCGTGGCCTGCGTGCCCGGTTCGGCGTTCGGCGAGCCGCGCGCGTTGCGCATTTCCTACACCTGCCCGATGGCGCAGTTGCCCGAAGGCATGCGCCGGTTCCAGGAATTTTTCGCGGAATTGAAATAAATCTTCGGCGGGTCCAGGCCCGCCGATTTTGAACAAGCTGGGCCAAGGCCCGCGTTATCCTCAGGAGTGAGCATGAAATCCCCCATCCGCGTTGCCGTTACCGGCGCTGCCGGCCAGATAGGCTATTCGTTGTTGTTTCGCATCGCCTCCGGCGAAATGCTCGGCAAGGACCAGCCGGTCATCTTGCAGATGCTCGAACTGCCGCTGGAAAAAGCCCAGGCCGCGCTCAAGGGCGTGATGATGGAGTTGGAAGACTGCGCGTTTCCGCTGCTCGCTGGCATGGTCGGCACCGATGATCCGAAGGTTGCGTTCAAGGACGCCGACATCGCGATGCTGGTCGGCGCGCGTCCGCGTGGACCGGGCATGGAGCGCAAGGATTTGCTGCTCGAAAACGCCAAGATTTTCACGGTTCAAGGCGCTGCGCTCAATGCGGTTGCCAGCCGCAATGTCAAAGTGCTGGTGGTCGGTAATCCGGCCAACACCAATGCCTATATCGCGATGAAGTCGGCGCCGGATCTGGATCCGAAAAATTTCACCGCCATGCTGCGTCTGGATCACAATCGCGCGCTGTCGCAATTGGCGATCAAGGCCGGTGTCGCCGTTGCCGACATCGAGAAGTTGATCGTGTGGGGCAACCACAGCCCGACTATGTATCCCGACTACCGCTTCGCCACCGTCGGCGGTGCATCGCTCAAGGACAAGATCGGCGACGAAGCCTGGAACCGCGAAACCTTCATCCCGAAAGTGGGCAAACGCGGCGCGGCGATCATCGAAGCGCGAGGCTTGTCTTCAGCGGCTTCAGCGGCCAACGCCGCCATCGACCATATCCATGATTGGGTGTTGGGCACGAATGGCAAGTGGATCACCATGGGCATCGCTTCCGATGGCAGCTACGGTATTCCGAAGGATGTGATGTTCGGTTTCCCGGTCATCTGCAAGGATGGCAAATACGAGATCGTGCAAGGGCTGGCGATCGACGAGTTCAGCCGCGAGCGAATCAACCACACGCTGGCCGAGCTCGAGGAAGAGCGTGCCGGCGTGGCGAGTCTGTTGGGCTGATTCAAGGAAACATCGAAGGCGGCCTGTAGGCCGCCTTCGTCCATGTAGGGTGGGCTTCAGCCCACCAGCGAATGAGCAATGGTGGGCTGAAGCCCACCCTACGAGGTGGTCATGACACATCATTCTCCGGGCGCGAAATTCCGCGCTGCGCTAGCTGCCGAGAAACCGTTGCAAGTCATCGGCGCGATCAACGCCAACCATGCGCTGTTGGCCAAGCGCGCTGGCTACAAGGCGATCTATTTGTCCGGTGGCGGCGTCGCGGCCGGCTCGCTGGGCTTGCCGGACCTTGGCATCAACACTCTCGAAGATGTGCTGATCGATGTGCGTCGCATCACTGATGTTTGCGATCTGCCCTTGCTGGTCGATATCGACACGGGATTCGGTCCGAGCGCATTCAACATCGAGCGCACCGTGAAATCCTTGATCAAGGCCGGCGCCGCCGCTTGCCACATCGAAGATCAAGTAGGCGCCAAACGCTGCGGCCATCGCCCGGGCAAGGAAATCGTTAGCGCCGGTGAAATGGCCGATCGCGTGAAAGCGGCAGCGGATGCCAAGACCGATCCGGAATTCTTTCTGATTGCGCGTACCGATGCCATCGCCGTGGATGGCGTGGACGCGGCCATCGAGCGTGCCATCGCCTGTGTCGAGGCCGGCGCTGACGGCATCTTCGCCGAGGCCGCCTACGATCTGCCCACGTACCGGCGTTTCGTGGATGCAGTGAAAGTGCCTGTGCTGGCCAACATCACCGAGTTCGGCAAGACACCGCTGTTCACCCGCGACGAACTGGCTTCGGTCGGCGTCGCGATACAGCTCTATCCGCTGTCGGCGTTCCGCGCGATGAACAAGGCCGCCGAAACGGTGTACACGGCAATCCGCCGCGATGGCCACCAGAAGGCCGTGCTCGATTCGATGCAAACGCGCGAAGAGCTGTACGACCGCATCGGCTACCACGCATTCGAAAACAAGCTCGACGATCTATTCGCAAAGAAAAAGTGAGAAAACAACGATGAGCGAACCCATTCTCCCCAAACCCAAGAAATCCGTCGCGCTCAGCGGCACGTCCGCTGGCAATACAGCGTTGTGCACGGTTGGTCGCAGTGGCAACGATCTGCACTATCGCGGTTACGACATCCACGATCTGGCCACGCAGTCGAGCTTCGAGGAAGTGGCGCATTTGCTGGTGCATGGCGCGCTTCCGACCAGCTCGCAGCTCAACGCTTATCGCAACAAGCTCAAGCGGTTGCGTGGCCTACCCGCGATCGTGACCGATGCGCTGGAACTGGTGCCGGCCAATGCGCATCCGATGGATGTATTGCGCACAGGTTGTTCCGTGCTCGGCACCGTGCTGCCCGAGCGTGAAGCGCATGCGCATGCCGAAGCACGCGACATCGCCGACCGGTTGATGGCGAGCTTCGGTTCGATGCTGTTGTACTGGTGGCATTTCACCCGCAACGGCCGCCGGATCGAATGCGAAACCGACGACGAAACCATCGCCGCGCATTTCCTGCATCTGCTGCATGGACAGCCGCCGAGTGAGCTGCATGCGCGTTCGCTGGATCGCTCGTTGATTCTTTATGCCGAGCACGAATTCAACGCCAGTACGTTCACCGCGCGAGTCATCGCCGGCACCGGCTCGGACATCCACAGTTGCATCACCGGCGCGATCGGTGCGCTGCGCGGACCCAAGCATGGCGGCGCCAACGAAGTAGCGATGGACATCATCTCGCGCTATGCGAGTGCCGATGAAGCCGAAGCCGATATTCGCGCGCGCGTCGAACGCAAGGAAATCGTGATTGGCTTCGGACATCCGGTCTATACCATCGGTGATCCGCGCAATCCGATCATCAAGGAAATTTCGCGCGCGCTTTGCAAGGATGGCGGCAACCAGACTTTGTTCGATGTCAGCGAACGCATCGAGACATTGATGTGGGATCTGAAAAAAATGTTCCCCAACCTCGATTGGTACAGCGCGTCGGCCTACCACATGATGGGCATCCCGACCGCGATGTTCACGCCCTTGTTCGTGATCGCGCGCACCAGCGGCTGGAGCGCGCACGTGATCGAACAGCGCATCGATGGCAAGATCATCCGCCCGAGTGCGAGTTACATCGGCCCGGAGGATCGGGCTTACGTGCCGCTCGCCAAGCGCTAGTTCTTAATTTTGCTCGCTCATGAAAAAGCCGCCTTCGGGCGGCTTTCTTTTTGCGAGTTATCGCGACAGCCGCTCCACTTTGTAGAAGGTATGCGAGCCGATCTTGGCGATGGTCGGGTAGCTGACCCAATTGGGTTGGGCCAAGTCGAGCGCGGCAAAGTGGCTGGCACCGGGGACGACTTCCGTACGATCGCCCGCGGGTCGCTGCCAATTTTTCTGGGATGTGAAGGCGACGTCCACCGCGCGTTGCCAGGCCTCGATATTGCCCAGGCGCAGATTGGGATTGACCAGGGTCGGGGCGAATTGCTTGGGGGCGGTTACCACCTCGCAGACCGATTTGCCCCAGCGGCCGTCTTCCTGACGGCGTAGAGCGACCTCGGCGACGGCCTGCTGACCGAGTGCGGACTGGTCCCGGGCTTCGAGATAAACCGTGGTCGCCAGGCATATCGGGTCGGCGGCCGACTGGGGTAGGAGGCTTGCCAGCCAAAGGAGAAACGATAGTTTCATGGCAGTTTCCTTGCTCCGTGGGTCCGGATCCTTGCGCCGAGGCGCGGCCTGTATTCCCCGAACGGGCAGGCAGGGACGGACGAAACGTGTTGGGGATGGACGAGGCGAACTCGCTTTCCAGGCAGCAGCGTTCAAAAAAGGCTGCCTTGGAAACCCCGCGAAGCCATGTCGCAGAGCCGTGTACCTGACCCGTTTCGGGTCAGTTCGGGGGCGCATGCTACTCGGAAAAACCGAACATGAGCTGAACGTGGAAACCTAAAGCCTTGATTTTGTTTGAAGTGTTTGCTCGGAAAATGTCGAGCAAACCTTGCCTGGCAAGGCTTTGGTGTGCCGGACACATCGGTCCCGACACGCGGGGGAAGTGTGTCGTGCGATCGTTCTGCCGGCGGGCGAACCCTAAAAACCCGCCGCCAATCGGCTGCCTTGGTTGATGGCCCGCTTGGCATCGAGCTCGGCCGCGAAGTCGGCGCCGCCGATCAGATGCGGGGTTTTGCCAGCGGCCTGCAAGGGCGCGACCAAAGTGCGCAAGGGCTCTTGCCCGGCGCAAATGACGACTGTATCCACGGCCAGCAGTTGTTCCTGATCTCCAACACGAATCCGTAGCCCCTTATCGTCGACTCCCAGGTATTCCACGCCGCCCAAGGCCTTGACGCCCTTGGCCTTGAGTGTGGCGCGATGAATCCAGCCGGTGGTCTTGCCCAGTTTGGCGCCGGGCTTGCCGGGGCTGCGTTGCAGCAACCACAACTGCCGTTCCGGCGCTTCCGGCTGAGGCTTGGCGAGTGCGCCCGGGCCTTCGAATTCGGGTTGCACACCCCATTCGGCCAACCACCTGGGCAGATCGAGCGTGGGCGAGGGAGCTTGCTGAACCAGAAATTCGGCGACATCGAAACCGATGCCGCCCGCGCCGATCAAAGCCGCTCGCGGCCCGACCTTCACCTTGCCGGTGATCACGTCGATGTAGCTGCAAACCTTGGCGTGATCGGAACCGGGGAAACTCACCTTGCGCGGTGTGATGCCGGTCGCCAGGACGATCTCATCGAAACCTCCTGCGACCAATGCTTCGGCAGAAACCCTCGTGTTCAATCGTTGTTCGACGCCGTGTGTGTCCAGCATGTGGCCGAAATAGCGCAGGGTTTCGTGGAACTCCTCCTTGCCGGGAATTTTCTTGGCCAGATTGAATTGCCCGCCGATCTCCTGCGCGGCATCGAACAAGGTAACGCGGTGGCCGCGCTCGGCGGCGACGGTGGCGCAGGCCAGCCCGGCCGGTCCGGCGCCGACCACGGCGATCTTCTTGGGCGAAAAGGTCTTGCGGTAGGTCAGTTCGGTCTCGGCGCAGGCGCGAGGGTTGACCAGGCAACTGGCGTTCTTGTTCTCGAAGGCATGATCCAGACAGGCCTGGTTGCAGGCGATGCAGGTATTGATCCGGTCGCGTTGCCCGGCCTTGGCCTTGTTCACCCAATTCGGATCGGCCAGCAGCGGCCGGGCCATCGAAACCATGTCGGCCTGGCCGGAGGCGAGCACGCGCTCGGCGACTTCGGGCATGTTGATGCGGTTGGTGGCGATCAGCGGCAGCTTGACGTGCGGCCGGAGTTTTCCGGTGACCCCGGCGAAGGCCGCGCGTGGTACGGAGGTGGCGATGGTCGGCACCCGCGCTTCATGCCAGCCGATGCCGGTGTTGATGAGGGTTGCGCCGGCGGCTTCGATCGCCTTGGCCTGCAGCACGATCTCGTCCCAATCCGATCCGCCTTCGACCAGTTCCACCATCGACAGCCGGTAGATGATGATGAAATCCGCACCGACCGCTTCGCGAATGCGGCGGACGATCTCGACCGCGAAACGCATGCGTTTTTCCGCGCTGCCGCCCCAGGCGTCGTTGCGCTTGTTGGTGCGCCCGGACAGGAACTGGTTGATCAAATAGCCTTCCGAACCCATCACCTCGACGCCGTCGTAGCCGGCCTCGCGGGCTAGCCGGGCGCAATTGACGAACGCCTTGATCTGCCGCTCGACGCCCCAGGCACTCAAGCCGCGCGGCTTGAACGGATTGATCGGCGCCTGGATGGCCGAGGCTGAAACCGTCAACGGATGATAGCCATAGCGGCCGGCGTGCAGGATTTGCAGGCAGATGCGGCTACCGGCGTTATGCACTGCCTGGGTGACGATGCGGTGTTTGTGGATCTCCCACGGCCAACTGAGCTTGGCGGCAAAGGGTTTGAGCCAGCCGACCACATTCGGCGAAACGCCCCCGGTGACCATCAATCCGACGCCGCCGGCGGCACGCTCGGCGAAGTACGCAGCCAGTTTCGGGTAGTCCCGGCTGCGGTCTTCCAGACCGGTATGCATGGAGCCCATCAGGACGCGATTGGGCAAGGTGCAAAAGCCCAGGTCGAGCGGGGCGAACAAGTGGGGATAGAGTGAAGTCATGCGGATGCGCGATTGCGAGGCGAGCGCGAACGATGCCCGGAAAGCGTGGTGCAAACAAGCTGTTGTTCGCGTGGGCGTTCGCTTGCTGCGGCACTCGCATATCAATATGCGGCGGTCGCTCTCGGCATCCTGCCTTCCGCGACACTTGCACGTCCATGTGCGGCGGTCGCTCTCGGCATCCTGCCTCCCGCGACACTCGCACGTCCATGTGCTTCGCGCTTCTGGCAAAATGACGGGCTTTCTACCGCACGTCACCGGGAATTGCCATGAGCCATCACGATATCCGTTCCGCCGTCCGCCCCGAACCCGACAAGGTGATGGTGGACATCGCCAATTACGTGATCGATTACAAGATCGAATCGGCCGAGGCATTCACCACCGCGCGCTACATGCTGCTGGATTCGCTCGGCTGCGCGATGCTCGCCATGAAGCATCCCGAATGCGTCAAACATCTGGGCCCGCTGGTGCCCGGGGCGACCTTGGCCGGCGGCGCGCGGGTGCCGGGAACCTCGTTCGAACTCGATCCGGTGCAGGCCGCCTATAACATCGGCGTGCAGGTCCGCTGGCTGGATTTCAACGACACCTGGCTTGCCGCCGAGTGGGGCCATCCTTCCGATAACCTCGGCGCGATCCTGGCGGTGGCCGATTATCTGAGCCGAAAGGCCGAGCGCGAGGGCGGCAAGCCGGTACTGGTGCGTGATGTACTCAGCGCGGCGATCAAGGCACATGAAATCCAGGGCGGTTACGCATTGAAAAACAGCTTCAACCGGGTCGGCCTCGATCACGTCATCTTGGTTCGGCTGGCTTCCACCGCAGTCGCCACGGCGATGCTGGGCGGCGGCAAGGAAGAAGTCGTCAACGCCATCTCGCACAGTTGGATCGACGGCGGCGCGTTGCGCACTTACCGCCATGCGCCCAATGCCGGCCCGCGCAAGAGCTGGGCCGCCGGCGATGCCTGCCGTCGCGCCGTGACTCACGCGCTGAATGCGGTGAAAGGCTGCGTTGGCTATCCGAGCGCGCTGACCGCCAAGACCTGGGGCTTCTATGACGTGGCCTTCAAGGGCAAGGCGTTCGAATTCGAGCGTCCGTTCGGCAGCTACGTGATGGAAAACGTGTTGTTCAAGATCAGCTTCCCCGCCGAGTTCCACGCCCAGACGGCGGTGGAATGCGCGATGCAATTGCACCCGCAAGTGGCGGGCAGGCTAGATCAGGTCGAGAAAATCCTGATCGAAACGCAAGAGGCGGGTGCCCGGATCATCGACAAGACCGGCCCGCTGGCCAACTACGCCGACCGCGACCATTGCATTCAGTACATGGTGGCGGTGCCGTTGATCTTCGGACGGCTCACCGCCGATGATTACACCGATGTTGTCGCCGCCGATCCGCGTATCGATGCGTTGCGCGACAAAATGGAAGTCCGCGAGAACCCGCAATTCACCAAGGACTACTTCGACCCTGAAAAGCGCTACATCGGTAATTCGGTTGAGGTTCTGTTCAGCGATGGCTCATCGACCGGGAAGGTCTCGATCGACTACCCGATCGGACATCGCCATCGTCGCAGCGAGGGTATTCCTGTGCTGTTGTCGAAGTTCCAGGCAGCGCTGGCTGGGCATCTGCCGGCACGGCGGGTCGAGCAGTTGTTGGCATTGCCCCGGGACACCTCGAAACTCGAGTCCACCCCCATTCACAAGTTGCTGGACTTGTTCGTGGTTTGAGGCTTTACTTGGCAGGTTAGGCTGAATTTGTTATATTTGAGTTAACGCCCGGGGTGTGCGGGCGTAATTTGTGGTCAGATACGTCGCCCCCCAAGGTCGACTACCGACGTGACCTTTCTTACCATTTCATATGGAGTTGAACATGAAGAAGAAACTTCTGTGCTGCGCGCTTTTTGGCGCCATGGGTTTGGCCCAGACTGCATCGGCCCAAGACTATGACGATCGTTGGTATCTCACCGCAGGCGCTGGATTCAACTTTCAAGACAATGATCGTTTGACCGAAAATGCATTCACGGGAAATATCGGTTTTGGCCGCTTCCTGAATCCCAACTGGTCGGTCGATCTCGAACTGAACTACCTCAATCCGAATCGTAGCAATTCCGATCTCGAATTCACCCAGTATGGGGTTTCGCTCGACGCACGCCGCTTCTTCTGGCACGAAGGCCGTACCTGGGCCCCCTACTTTGTTGGCGGCATCGGCGCCCAGCGTCATGAGGAAGACTTTGGCGTCAATGGTGAGCGTTCCGGCACCAATCTGGCATTCAAGGTCGGCGGCGGCATTCAGACCGAACTGGGCCGTCATATCGCAGCACGCGCCGAGTTCGGTTTCCGCGCCGATTTCGACAATGACAGCATCGTTTCTCCGTCGAGCGATCGTTTCACCGATGCCTATGCCACGGTGACGGCGATCTTCCCGCTCGGCGTCCGCACTGAAGCCGCTCCGGCTCCTGCGCCGGCTCCCGTCGCCGCGCCGGCACCGGAAAAAACCTGCGCCGATCTCGATGACGATGGCGATGGCGTCAACAACTGCGACGACAAGTGCCCGAACTCCGTGGCAGGTCAAGCCGTGGGTCCGGATGGTTGCCCGGTTCCGCTCACCATCGATCTCAAGGGCGTGAACTTCGACTTCGACAAATCCACGCTGCGTCCTGACGCAGTGGCGATCCTCGACGAAGCCGTGAGCATCCTCAACAAGTACCCGCAGTTGCGCGTGGAAGTCGCCGGCCATACCGATTCGATCGGTACCGAGAAGTACAACCAGGGTCTGTCCGAGCGTCGCGCCCGCGCCGTGTACGACTATCTGGCCGGTCACGGTGTCGATGCCAGCCGCATGGTCGGACCGGTAGGCTACGGTGAATCCAAGCCGATCGACGACAATCACACCAAGGAAGGTCGTGCCCGCAATCGTCGTACCGAGCTGAACGTTCAGAACTGATTTTTTCGTTCATCGAATGAACAAAACCCGGCCTTGTGCCGGGTTTTGTTTTTTTGTTGCCAAGGGTGGAAACGGCGACTATGCTCCGGCGGACGCCCCCCTGCGTGAGTCGCGCTCATGAACCAGTCTCACCTCGCACTTGCCGTCATGGCATTTTTATTCAGCGCGCCGGCAATGGCCGCTACCTGCAACTCTTCCCGCGCCACCACCGCACAGGATTTGTCGGTGGCCACGCAGGAAATGCGTCGGGACACTTCAAGCAACACCTCGTGCGTTACCGCTCAAGAAGCAATCGCTCGCGCTTCGCGCAGTAAAAAGCCCTCGGCGGAATCGGCCTCGGCTTCCAAATCGTCCGCTTCCGGTTACGTTCCCAAGACCAAGTTCGACAACACGCCTTGGCGTTTCGACATGAATCAGAACGGCAAGCGTATGACCGCCGAGGAATTCGATGCCTGGATGAAAGCCAAAGGCATTCGTATCGCCACGGGCAAGCCGGCGGCTGCGGCGCTGGATGAAAAAGCGCTGGCCAACGATCGCGAATAAACCGGTGCGACAGGTCGAGTAGTTTGCAAAGGTGATTGCTCGGTTGTCTGGCAGCATCGAGCAAGACCACGTGCAAGGCCGATCACGATAATAGCCAAGCATTGCGCGCATCGGTCATGCTATGCCGATGCATTCTGGACCTTCCGGACGTACTTCCAAGCCCGCGCGGCATGGCGTCGCGCGCGCGATTTCAAAATCCGGACAAGGCTCGCGGACTCAGGCCGCCGAATGGGTGCGCTCGGGCCGGGTCAGCGTGAATGGTCGCGTGGTGAACGATCCGGAATTTCCGGTGCGGATCGGCGTGGATCGCATCCGCATCGAGGGCAGCGAGTTGGTGGCGGCCGAACGCGTGGTGTTGATGCTCAACAAACCGCGCGGTCTGGTGACCAGTGTCCGTGATGAGCAAGGGCGGGACACGATCTATCGCTGTCTGGAGGACGCGGGTCTTCCGTGGCTGGCGCCGGTCGGGCGTCTAGACAAAGCCAGCGAAGGTTTGTTGCTGATGTGCAACGATCCCGAATGGGCCGCGCGCATCACCGATCCCGCCAACGGGCCGGACAAAACTTATCGAGTGCAGATCGATTGCATTCCCGATGCTGCCTTGTTGGCAAAGCTGGAGCAGGGCGTGCGCGACGACGGCCAATGGCTGTCGGCGAAATCGGTGTTATTGCTGCGCACCGGAACCAGGAACGCCTGGCTGGAAATCGTTCTGGACGAGGGAAAGAACCGGCAGATTCGCCGGCTGCTTTCGGTTTTCGGTGTTGGTGTGCTGCGGCTGATCCGCGTGGCCATCGGTTCGCTGGTCTTGGGCGATTTGCCCAAGGGACAGTGGCAGCGACTGAGCGAGGAGCAAATGCTTTCGTTGGTGCAGTCACCAAACACGTCGCTGCGATAGCAGCTTTCACGAGTGCGACCTGGGGAAATTGCATTCACGCAATTTCCGCCGCGTGTGCGAGTGTCGTTACACGACGCCGAGTTTTTTTCCGATCTTGGTGAATGCGGCGATCGCGCGATCGAGTTGCTCGCGCGTGTGCGCCGCGCTGATCTGCGTGCGGATGCGCGCCTGGCCCTTGGGCACGACCGGAAAGAAAAATCCGATCGCGTAGATGCCTTCTTCCAGCAATTGCGCGGCGAACTGTTGTGCGAGTGGTGCGTCGTAAAGCATCACCGGCACGATCGGATGCACACCGGGTTTGAGATCGAAGCCGGCGGCGCCCATTTTTTCGCGGAAGTACCGGGTGTTGTCGGTGAGTTTTTCACGAAGCGCGGTGGCCGAAGCGAGCATGTCGAACACCTTGATCGCTGCGGCGACCACATGCGGCGGCAGTGAGTTGGAAAACAGGTAAGGGCGCGAGCGTTGGCGCAGTAGTTCGATCACCTCGCGCTTACCGGTGGTGAAGCCGCCGAGCGCGCCACCGAGCGCTTTGCCAAGGGTGCCGGTGAAGATGTCGATCTTGTCCATGACGCCGCGGACTTCGGCCGAACCACGGCCGGTGGTGCCGAGAAATCCGGTCGCATGGCATTCGTCGATGTGCACCAATGCGTCGTATTTTTTCGCCAACGCGGTGATTTGATCCAGCGGCGCGATGAAGCCGTCCATCGAGAACACGCCATCGCTGGTGATCAGGATGTCGCGCGCGCCGTCGCTGCGCGCCTGCTTGAGCTGGGCTTCGAGGTCGGCCATGTCGCTGTTGGCATAGCGGTAGCGCCGCGCCTTGCACAGACGCACGCCATCGATGATCGAAGCGTGGTTGAGCGCATCGGAAATGATGGCGTCTTCTTCGCCCAGCAACGGTTCGAACAGGCCGCCGTTGGCATCGAAACACGCGGCGTAAAGCAGGCTGTCCTCGGTGCCGAAGAAGTTGGCGATCTTTCGTTCGAGTTGCTTGTGCAGGTCTTGCGTTCCGCAGATGAAGCGCACCGAGGCCATGCCGAAACCGTGGCTGTCGAGCGCGTCCTTGGCGGCCTGGATCACCTCCGGATGGTCGGCCAGCCCGAGATAATTGTTGGCGCAGAAATTGAGCACGCGGCGGCCGTCGGCCAGCTCGATTTCCGCCGATTGAGGGCTGGTGATGATGCGTTCGGCCTTGAACAGGCCTTGATCACGAATCGCATCGAGTTCGGAGGCATAGCGGTCTAAGGCAGTCGAAGACATGGTTTGGAAGCCGTTGGGAAAACGACCATTATCCGGGGGCTGTGGGGTATAGGCCAAATCCTGTTGAATCGGTCGAAACGGCCCCGACCTTTTCCGTACTGCCAAGTATTGAAATTTATGGTGAACCCGTGTCAAAAATTCAACAGATTGGCTAAAAACGTGTTAAAAAACGCAGCGGGCAGCAGAGGAAGACAAACCCAGCGGTACAGTCGGCAGGATTGCCACGAGTTTCCAACACCTTACGTTGCGCCAGAAAATCAATTCGGAGAAAAACCATGAAATTGAACAAACTTACTCTTGCCCTGAGCTTGGCTCTGTTTGCGTTGCCGATGGCGGTGATGGCGCAAGAGGCCGCAACGACCGAAGATCAGCCCGCTACCGCGCAGCCGATGGAAGAGATGGATGCGCAACAAGCTCCTGAGGCGGCACAAGAGCCGGCGATGGAAGAGCAGGCGGCGCCTGCTGCCGAACAAGCACCGGCAGAGGAAGCTCCGGCAGCGGAAGAGCCGGAATCGAACCTGAGCTGGAATCTGTCGCTGACTTCCGATTACGTGTTTCGTGGCGTCAGCCAAACCAACCGTGATCCGGCATTGCAAGGCGGCGCCGATTACAAGTTCGGAAGCAGCGGCTGGTATGTCGGCGTCTGGGGTTCGAACGTGGATTTCAACGATCCGATCGGCCCCGATCTCGAGGTCGATACCTACGTCGGTTACAACACCGACTTGAACGATAGCTGGAATTTCGATGCCGGCCTGTTTCGCTACAACTACATCGGCGAAAATTCCGGGTACGGCAACATCGACTACAACGAGTTGATCGGCAAGCTTACCTACGATAAGTGGCTGACCTTCACGCTTGCTTACAGTAACGATTACGTCAACACCGGCGATACCGAGTTCTATTACCATGTTGGCGGCAACTGGGAACTTGGCCACGGCTTCAGCCTCAACGCCGGTGTCGGTTACACCGATATCGACAACACCGATGGCCTCACCGACTGGAACATCGGCGTGAGCCGCAGCTTCGGTCCGGTCAATGCCGCGCTCAACTACTACGATACCGACGCCGATGGCCCGCGCTTGTCCGATGCGGTGGTACTGAGCTTGAGCATCGGCGGCTGATCCATCGCCTTCGATGAAAAAACGGGACGCATGGCGTCCCGTTTTTTTTGCGCGAAAAATAATCGAATGGATTGACCAAGAGCTCGACGCACAAGCGAGCGTCATGGGCGGATGAGGCGAGGCGGTGAGTGCGAAGATCGCAGCGAAAGAAAAACCGCGACAGCCACTTCGATAAAACGCGCTTCGATGCTGCGCTGTATTGGCGCGGCGAATCGAGTCTTTTCGGTTACTTCCTGGTGTTTTTCGCGCTCTTCGCGAACCAATGATCTACGTGTTTGTATTCCACGGCTGCCCGACCATCGCATCGGCTGCGATCAAGACCAACTGCAGACCACCTTGCCGCAATTGCCCGCTTCCATCAGGTCGAAACCTTTCTGGAAATCGTCGATGTGCACCTGGTGGGTCAACACTTTTTGCAGCGGGAATCCGGTCAGCACCATCTGGGTCATCTTGTACCAGGTCTCGTACATGCGCCGGCCGTAGATGCCTTGCAGCGTGAGGCCCTTGAAGATCACCTTGTCCCAGTCGATGCCGGCGCCTTTCGGCAGGATTCCAAGCAAGGCGATCTTGCCGCCGTGGTACATGCAATCGAGCATGTCGTTGAACGCCGCAGGGTTGCCACTCATCTCCAGGCCCACGTCGAAGCCTTCCATGTGCAGATCTTTCATCACGTCCTTGAGCGATTGCTTGGACACGTTCACTACGCGGGTCGCGCCCATGTCGGCGGCGAGTTTGAGCCGGTAATCGTTGACATCGGTGACCACTACATTGCGCGCGCCGACATGCTTGCAGATACCGGCGGCGATGATGCCGATGGGGCCGGCGCCGGTGATCAGCACGTCCTCGCCGATCACGTCGAATTCCAGCGCGCAATGCGCGGCGTTGCCGTAGGGGTCGAAGAACGCGGCCAGTTCGCTTGGAATCTGGTCGGGAATCGGCCACAGGTTCGAGGCCGGCATGGCGATGTATTCGGCGAATGCGCCGGCGCGATTGACGCCGATGCCCACGGTGTTGGGGCACAAATGCTGGCGGCCGGCGCGGCAATTGCGGCAATGGCCGCAGACGATATGGCCTTCGGCGGAGACGCGATCGCCGACGCGATAGCCGGTGACGCCCGGCCCGAGATCGACGATGCGGCCGACGAATTCATGGCCGATCACCAGCCCCGGAGTAATGACGCGCTGGCTCCACTCGTCCCATTTGTAGATGTGCAAATCGGTGCCGCAGATCGCGGTTTTTTCCAGCTTGATCAGCACCTCGTTGGGCCCGGGCGATGGCACCGGCACCTGTTCCATCCAGATGCCCTTCTCGGGGTGACGCTTGACCAGTGCTTTCATCATCGCGGCCATGGGTGAATCCTTGGGCTTTGGAAGAGGGATTCCAATTATACGGCGGGTGGCAAACACTCACGGACACTTGCAGCCGGCCAAGGCGGAAAGTGTGTCCGGGCCGACGTTTTCATGCGCGTGTGCAAGCCTGGTTTGCGACAGTGTCTGACGTGGGCATTGACGATCGTGTTAAGTTCGACCGCGAATCGAAACCGGAGACTGGCAATGAAAGTCACGTTCCACGGTGCGGCCGGCGAGGTGACCGGCTCCTGCCACGAGGTCGAAGCCGCAGGCCATCGCCTCTTGCTCGATTGCGGCATGATCCAGGGCAGCGAACAGGACGAGGCACGCAATGCCGAGCCTTTCGCGTTCGATGTCGCCGGCATCGACGCCGTCGTGCTCAGTCACGCGCACATCGATCATTGCGGGCGTTTGCCGTTGCTGGTGCAACGCGGCTATCGCGGGCCGATCTACACGCAGGCGGCCACGGCCGATTTGCTGCGCATCATGCTCGAGGATGCGGCTTCACTGGCCCAGATGGATGCCGATCGCGACAACCGGCATCGCCGTGATGGCCGCGCCGACCATGCGCCCTTGTTCGATGTGGACGATGTGCATCGGGTATTGCGGCAGGTGCGCACCTTGGCCTACGGCAATCCACAAGTCATTCTGCCCGGCATCACCATCACCTTGCGCGATGCCGGGCATATTCTCGGTTCGGCCAGTGTGGAGATTCGCGCCGAGGAAAACGGCAGCGTACGCACGCTGGTTTTTTCCGGCGATGTGGGGCCGCGCGGCAAGCCCATCCTGTGCGATCCGGTGGATGTTCCCGCTGCTGATTTGCTGTTGCTGGAATCGACCTATGGCGACCGCCTGCATCGCGATCGTGACGAAACCGTGGCCGAACTAGGCGGTATATTCGAAAAAGCCTGGCATGACGGTGGCAATGTGTTGATACCGGCATTCGCCGTGGGTCGCAGCCAGGAATTGTTGTACTGGCTGGCCCAGCATTGGGATGAGTGGCAATTGGCGCGTTGGCGGATTTTTCTCGACAGCCCGATGGCCATCAAGGTGGTCGAGGTTTACGACCGCCATGAGGATTTGTTCGATGCCGAGGCGCGTCGCGTCTGGCGTGAAAAACCGCATCCGTTCCGCTTGCCGAATCTGCACTTCACCGTGGACGTGGCGCAGTCACAGGGTATCAACCGCATCAAGGGCGGGGCGATCATCATCGCCGGCTCGGGCATGTGCAATGGCGGCCGCATTCGCCACCATCTGCGCCACAACCTGGGCAGTGCGCGCAACCATCTGGTGATCGTCGGCTACCAGGCCAATGGCACGCTCGGACGGCGTTTGGTCGATGGCGCCAAATATGTGCGTATTTTCGGCGAGGACGTGCCGGTCAAGTTGCAGCGCCACACCATCGGCGGTTTGTCTGCGCATGCCGATCAGGCCGGATTGATGGAATGGTACGGACGGATCGGCAACCGCCCGCCCGTGGTCTTGGTGCATGGCGAGGACGCATCGCGCACGGCATTGTCGGAGGCGCTGCATGAACGCTTTGGCAGCCGTGTCGAGTTGGCGCGTGCTGGAGTGGTTCGCGAGGTTTAGCGGCAGTTTCTTTGGTGGAACTGTTGGCTCCGCAAAGGGCGCGAAGCGAAGGCCGTAAGAAAGAAATTTGTTCCGATATCGTCGCGGCGCCGAATCGCCAGGATCGGATTTCCATCGTTTGTTTTGGCGACTCGACCGCATTGCGATCGAGTCACCTGCGATTGCCATTCAACGCGGAACGAAATGCGGATCGGTAATCTTGATTTCGGTCACCGGCCCATAACGCTTGGCGGTGTCGCGCAACTTGCCGGCATCGCCGATGATGACGATGGCGAGATTCCGGCTGTCTGGATAGACGGTGATCGCTTTCGTCAGTTGCTCGGGTGTCACGGCGGAAATGCGGCTGGCGTAAGTATCGACATCGTTGTGGTCCAGGCCGTAGAACGCTAGCTCGGCCAGTTTGTCGGCCAGGTCCGGCGCGGTTTCCAGCTTGGGCGGGAATTGACCCAGCACGTAGTTCTTGGCCGAGTCGCGCATCGGTGTGGCGACACCTTCCTTGTGCAGACGATCGAGCGTGGTCAGTGCCAGATCCAATGCCTGCCCGGTGGTTTCGGTACGCGTGAAGGAACTGATTGCAGCCGCGCCGGGCTTGTCGAAACGTTCCAGCGAGGAGCGCGCGCCATAACTCAAACCTGACTTGATGCGCAGCTCGGTGTTGATCATCGAAGTGAAACGGCCGCCGAACACGGTGTTGACCAGCGTTTGCGCAGGCAGCTCGGGATCGCGGCGATCCACGCCGACATTGCCCAGCCAGAAATAACTTTGCGTCGCGCCGGGCTTGTCCACCAACAGCACGCGCCGGCCTTTCTCGGGCGATTTCGCGCTCACCTCGGGTAATGCGCCTGCCGCTTTGGGCCAGGCGCCGAAGGCCGCTTGCAGCGATTGCTTCATCTGCGCGCTCTTGAAATCGCCGACCACCGCGATGATCAGGCGATCGCCGCCGAGTTGCTGCCGGTAGGCGCGCAAATCATCGAGCGTGACCTTGGCCAGGCTCGTCTCGTCGCCGCTCACCGGGCGCCCGTAAGCCTGGCCGCGAAACAGCCAGGCATTGCCGTAGGTGCCGGTCAGTTGCCGCGGGTCTTCATCCTTGGCGGCGGCCAGCGAATGAATGGCGCGATCCTTGACCTTGGTGAATTCGTCGGGGCTCAACGTGGGACGCAGCAAGGCATCGCTGCTCAAATCGATCATCAGTTGCGCGTCGCGGGCGAGGAATTGCGCATCCAGTTGCAGCGATTCGAGGCCACTGGCGATCTGCAATTCGCCGCCGGCGCTGTCCACCGCTTCGGCGAATTGCTTGGCGTCGCGCGTGCCGGCGCCTTTTTGCAACATCTCGGCCAGCAGCGCGGCGCTGCCTTCCTTGCCGGGCGGGTCGATCAGCGAACCGCCGCGCAGCCGTGCGCTGAGCGCAACCAGCGGCACGTCGTGTTTTTCCATCAGCAGCAATTGCGCGCCGTTATCGAGCGTGACCTGCTCGAACGCGGGCAGGGTGAAGTTCGCGGCGCTGGACAAGGCTGGCAAGGTGGCGAGGGCGATGCCCAGGGCAATATGTCGAATACCGATCATGGGTTGGCTTCCTTACGGTGCGGGCGACTGGGCAATCGTGCCGACGGTGCGGTTGTCACGGCGAAAGACTTTGCCGGCAACACGCTGGATATCGGCCAAGGTCACGCGATTGTAGGCAGCGGGCGCATCGAACAATTTGCGATAGTCGCCGTGGAAGATTTCGTAAGTGCCCAGTGCCTGCGCCTTGCCGGAAATGGTCGCCATGCTGCGCCAGAACGCGGCGAGTTTTTGCGTGCGCGCCTTGTCGAGTTCCGCCTGGGTCACGCCTTCCTTGGCGACCTTCGCCAGCGCGCCATCGAGCGCTTGTTCGGTCTTGGCCAGATCGCCGCCGGGTGGCAGCACAGCGAACAGATAGACCAGTCCCGGATCGAAGCCGGCGCTTTGCTGGCTGTCGATGTCCACGGCCAATTGCAGTTGTTCGACCAATAGTTGATGCAGACGCGAGGAGTCGCCATTGGTCAGGATCGAGAGCAGCAACTCCATCGCTGGGGCATCGGCATCGCCACCGCTCATGGCGTGATGGGCGAACACCAGCAGCGGCGCTTGCGCCGGCCGCACCAGTTCAACGCGGCGCGCGCCTTGTTGCTCGGGTTCTTTCGTGGTGATCGGCGTCGGCGCCGGCTGCGCGGGAATCTTGCCGATGTATTTGTCGGCCAATGCGAAAATCTCGCTCGGCTCCACGTCGCCGGTCACGAACATCACCGCATTGTTGGGCGCGTAATAGGTGCGGTAGTAATTCTTGAGGTCGTCGATCTTCCAGCCCTCGATGTCCGACGGCCAGCCGATGGTCGGAATCTGGTAGGGATGGGCGATGAACGCGGTGGCGTCGATCTGTTCGACCAGTGCGCCGAGATTGTCGTTGTCCACCGACGAGCGCCGCTCGGAATAGACCACGCCGCGCTCGCTCTCGACCACTTTCGGATCGAAGGACAGATGCGCCATGCGGTCGCCTTCCAGATCGAGCACGACCTCGGTGGCGCTGCGCGGAAACCAGTCCTGGTAAACGGTGACATCGCTACTGGTGTAGGCGTTGTTGGCGCCGCCATTGCCTTCCATGACGCGGTCGAACTCGCCCGGCTGCCGCGTGCTGGTGCCGTTGAACATCATGTGCTCGAAGAAATGCGAGATGCCGGTGATGCCGGCGTGCTCGTTGCGGCTGCCCACGCGATACCAGTTGTACAAGGCGACATTGGGAATGTCGTGATCGGGCCAGACCACGATCTTCAAACCGTTGGACAAGGTCTTGACCACGACCTGATCGGCGCCTGGAACACTGGCCGCTTCCGGCGTGGCAGCCGCGACCGTGCTTGCGTTCAATGCGGTGGCGAGCAGTAGAGCGAGGGGTATCGATCGCATGGCGATGGCTCCGCGAAAAATCGATGGTTGCAACGCGTCCGATGGTCTTGGGCGCGAATGGATACGATTGCCGCCTGTCGGGTCAGGCTTGTGCCGCTGTACGCATCATCTTTTCGGCCTGGCTGTGGCCCAGGTAGCGGTGGATGGCCAGGCGCGCGAGATAGAGTAATGGAATGAGTGCGATCGCGGCGAGCATCTTGTAGATGTAGTTGAGTGTGCCGATGGCGAAGAACAAGTTCAGCGACCAATGCTGCGGGCCGATGACGAAGGCGATGTAGAGCACGACGAAACTGTCGATCAATTGCGAGATCGCAGTCGATCCGGTGGCGCGCAGCCAGACGTGGCGCTCGCCGGTGCTGCGGCGGATGCGATGGAACACCGAGACATCGATCAACTGGCCGAGCAGGAAGGCGATCACCGAACCCCAGATGGTCCACAGGCCTTGTCCGAAGATGGCCGAGAACGCGGCCTGCTGGTCGGGTACGCCCTGCGACTGCGCCGCGCCGACCCACCAGCTCGCTGGCGCCAGGTGAATGGCGGCGAAGGCGAAGGTGAATCCGTACAGGATCAAGCCTACCGCCAGCCAACTGATGAAACGCACGCCGCGCTGGCCGTAATACTCGTTGATCGTGTCGGTCATGATGAACACGATCGGCCAGAGCAAAGTGCCGGCGGTGAAATTGAGCGAGCCGGTTTGCCCGAACAGATTCCATTCCAGCGGTTGCAGGCGCAGCGTGTCTTCCAACGCGAAGATCTTCACGCCGATGAACTCGGCGAGCACGGCATTGATGACAAAGAAGGCCGTCAGGACGACGAACAATTTTTGCGCGCGAAACTCGCCGGTCATCAGCCGCCCTGTCTGCCGAAGGGAATGCGATCGGGGCTCACCGCGCCGCCGGAGATGACGAAGGACATGGCCTGGTCCACCGTCCAGTCGGTCGGCGTGAGCAGGGTGACCGGCACCACTTCCAGGTATCCGGAGGTCGGATTGGGTGTGGTCGGCACATAGACCGCGGCCAGTTCCTGGCCGGTGAGTTCATCGTGCAGGATGCGGGTCACGAAGCCGACCGATTTCATTTCCTTGTGCGGGAAATCGATCAGCACCACGCGCTGGGTGCCGTCGGGTTTGGTCTGCAGCAAGTCGAGCAACTGCCGCACGCTGCCGTAGATGGTCTTGGCCAGCGGGATGCGCGCGATCAGCGCCTCGAACCAAGCCAGCAACTTTTGCCCGACCACGCGCCGGGCCAGTGCGCCCACGACAATCACGAACAAGACCGTGGCCAGCAAAGCGATGGCGGTCTGCACCCAGGCCGAACCCAGCCAACTGAGCATGGCCGGATCGCGCTCGGCCATTCTGGCGGTGACCAGACCGACCACCGGCCGGCTGATGTCCGAGAGCAATCCAAAGACGAACTTGAATACGACCCAGACCAGCCAGATCGGCAGCAACGTCAGCAGTCCGGTAAGAAAATACTTTTGTAGTCTGAGCATCCGGCCATTCTATCTTCAATGGCGCGGCACTCGTCCATCGAAAATCGTCATGGCGCATGTCACAGTGAGTGTTTGCAGCGCAGCATCGGAGTTTTCGCCGATCCGATATGACTCGCGGCGACCAAGTGATGGTGGGAATCGAACACTTGCGAGCGTTCGCGGCCATGCAGTCGATGGTCGCCGGGAAACATGAAATCAGGCCGCTTCGCGACGAAAGTTTTGCGGCGTGCTTCGGCCTCAGGGGCGATTGTTGATTTCCCGCACCAGGCGAAAACCGACATCGTCGAATCCGACGCTGGCATCGAAGCCGCTCGTGCGTGTCGGATCGGCGCGCTCGGCGCTGTCGCGCCAACCCAGCCCTGCGGTCAGCCGGCGTTGGCAACCGCCGTCGCAATCGGTGAGCCACTCACGCACATTGCCGTGCGCGCCGCTGATGCCCAACGGACTGAGCGGGCCTTGGCTCGCGGGCGCGGTGCCGTTCTGGCCACAATGCAGGCGGCCATCCTGGCAAGGATCGCCGTTGCCGCGGTAGCTGGCGATTTTCCGCCATTCCGCTGCGGTGGGCAGGCGATAGATTTCGCCGGTGCGGCGGCTGAGCCATTGCGCGTAAGCCTGGGCGTCGTCGTAACTGACGCAGACCACCGGATGCGAGCCCGATTGCGCGAAGCCCGGATCGGCCCAGGTGCGTTTCTTGATGGTGATCGGAGCCAGCCGGTTGCGGCAACGCGCGCTGCCGCGCTGGGTGCTGTTGACGAAGTCGGCGAAATCGCCGTGGGTGACTTCCGTGCGCATGAAGGCGATGCCCGGCGCAGTGGCATTGCCGGGTTGCACCAGCACCACGGCCGGGCCTTTGCCGCGGACTGTCTCGCCGATCCTGGGCAAGGCATTGGCCTTGGACCAGGCGGGTTCCAGGGACGCCGAATCCACGGCCAATGTCTGGGCCAGCGACTTGATCTTGCCGATAGCGACGGTGTCGTAACTCTTGCTTGATTTTTCCAGACGCGCGATCAACAAGGGCGGCAACGTCGATCGCAGGGATTTCCACGCCGCGCCGTCGAGCCGTTCGTTTTGCTGGGCGAATTTTTGCGCGCGCTGGTAAGTGCTTTTGGCGGTGTCGTCGTTGCCGGTTTTGATCGCGCTGGCCAGCGCGGTTTCAAGGCCGGAGATAGCCGCATCGCTGAGTTTGGCCACCTCGGCATTGGCCGGAACGATCTTGTGCGCGGCCAGCAAGGATTCGATGGCATTGTCGCCGGCCGGCGTGCTCAGGCGGTTTTGCTTGATCTGGGCGCGCGCGGCGGAAATCTCGCGTGCACCGGCGAGGGTGGGGTCGTAGTCGAGTTGGGTGACTGCGACCGATGTCTGCACATTGGCGAAGACCGGTGAGCCGTTCGACGGAGTGGTCGAGGCGGCGGCAGCGGTTGGCGCAGACGGCGCAGGATTGGCTGCGGCGGCGATGGCGGGCGCTGCCGGTGCGGGCTTGCTGGCGAGTGCGTCCTGCGAGGTGAAAAAATCCACGGGCTCCGGCGCCGGAGGCGTTTCGGGCCGCATGATCAAAATCACCATGATCAACAGCACCAGGCCGGTCAGGCTGAACAGCGCAGGCTTGAGCCAGTGGCGAGGAATGGCGGCCAGGCTCAGTCCGGTTGGAGTGCTTTCGTTGACAGCGGGACGTTCCTTGCTTGCCAACTGGTTGAGCGCGGCCAGCATCTGCTGCGCGTTGCGAAAGCGATTCTCCGGAGATTTTGCCATCGCCCGATCGAGGAAGGGCTGCCAGTGCCTGCGCTCGGGTGGAAGCCGCGGGATCGGGTCCTGCGCGTGCATCAAGGCCAGCGCGAGTGGATCGCTGGCCAGATAGGGCAGGCGACCGCTGAGCAGCTCGTAGGCCAGCACGCCGACGCTGTATAGATCGGCGCGGCCATCGACCGCTTCGCCGCGCGCCTGTTCGGGCGCCATGTAGCCGCCACTGCCCACCGCGAGCCCCGCCGTGGTGATGCGCGCGTGGTCGCGCCGGGACAAGGCGATGCCGAAGTCGGTGAGCAACGGCCGGTCGGCATTGTCGAACAATACGTTTTCGGCTTTGACGTCGCGATGCACGATGCCGCGTGCGTGCGCGTATTCCAGCGCTGACAACAGCGAGCGCAACACTTCGATGGTGCGGTGTTCATCGCCGCTGAAATCGCGCTGGCCCAGATGGCCTTTGGCCAGGTAGGGCAGTACGTAGTAAAGCAGCCCTTGCGCGGTACGGCCGACCTCGTGGATGCCGACGATGCAAGGATGTTCGAGTTTGGCGATGGTGCGCGCTTCCTGCTCGAAGCGCTGTTTGCTCTTTTCGTCGGTCAGCGCCTCGGGCGACATGACTTTGATCGCCACCTGGCGATCGAGCGACTCCTGCACGCCCAGATACACATAGGACATGCCGCCCTTGCCAATCCGGCGCATGACCCGGTAGCCGGGGATATCGGGCATGTAGCTGGTCAGCAATGCCGAAAGTTCGTCCGGGGAAAGCTCTTCAGATTGCATGGGAACCGGAGCGCGAGGGGCTGGCCGAACAGCATAAGCCAGCCGGTCGCGGGCGGGAACAGGAAGGAAAAATCAGCAGTGCGTCACATTTCCGGTTCAGCCACCAAAGGCGGCGAAACTGTTTTGTCGCGTTTGCGCCGGGCATAGAGCTGCTTGCGCACGCGGGCGACCAGGTCGCCTTCGCTGTCGCGAATCTCCATGTCGAACCAGCGCAGGTATTTCTGGCCGGTTTCGGTGGCTGTGCGGATTTCATCGAGTACCGATGGATCGAGTACGAACTCGCCGCTGACAATGCCGCGCCCGGGTTTGACGAATTCGATTTCGCCGGCCTTGTCCCAGATCAAATGCCCGTTGCCGATGTTGCGCATGACCATCAGCACCCACCACGGATCGGTCATGGCGAACAGCGAACCGCCGAAATGCGTGCCGACCCAATTGCGGTTGTACCAGCGCTGCCGCAACTGGACGCGGACTCGGCGGAAATCATCGGAAATTTCCATGACATGGATGCCGGTGAACAGGAACGGCGGCCAGAGATTCATCAACGGACGCAAGCGTGAGGCTTTCATGTTTTTTTCTTGGCGGAGTCGAGTGAGTGAGTTTCGGCCGCCGCGATATCGGGGCGGCTTGAAGCATGGCATCTTAAGCGGTCGATGCGCTTCGGTGTATCGGGGAATCCGGAAGAATCGATTTGCCTTTCGCGGACAGAACCGCGCCCAAACCGAAGACCGCCGCGCAAACGCGCGCCGGTCCAGACTCATGCAGCGTTGAAAATCAAAACAGCAGTGAGGCCATCTTGCGCCGGTAGCTGCCAACCAGATCCTCGTCGGTGATGACGCGGAAGGCATTGAGCAGGGCTTTCTTCGGCAGGCCGTTGTCGAAGTCGCGATCGCGACGGAGCATTTCCAGGAATTGCTCCAAACCCTTTTCCGCATCGCCTTGAGTAATCAGGCGTGCGCCGAGCATGTGGCGTGCGTGCAGGTCGTCGGGCGCCGCGGCGATGGTCGCTTCGAGTTGCTGTTGTGGTGGCGCGTCTTGCAACAGCGCGGCGAAATTCAGACGGGTGCGCGCCTTGACGGTACGTTCGTCGATCTCGAGATTGGCGGGCAGGCCTTCGATCAGTTTTCCGGCTTCGTCGAATTCGCCGATGTCCAGCAAGGCCAGGGCCAAATCGAGCTTGATCTCGTTCTTTTCCGGCTCGGCCTGCAAGGCTTCGCGCAGGCGCGCGACTTGTTCGTGCGGATCGACCGGCGCGGAGGCGGCGTCGCCGCCTTCGGCCTCGGCAGTCTTGGCTTCGACGCCGTGGTGCTTGAGGAATTCGCGGACCTGCCCTTCGGTCAAGGCGCCGGGGAAGCCATCGACGATCTGTCCGTCCTTGATCAGGATCACTGTCGGCACCGACTTGATCTGGAAATAGCCGGCGAGCTCGCGTTCCTTGTCAACATCGACTTTGGCCAACAGGAATCCGCCATTGAATTCGTCGGCGAGTTTTTCCAGGATCGGGCTCAGCGTTTTGCATGGTCCGCACCAGGTCGCCCAGAAATCCACCAGCACTGGCGTTTCGGTGGATTTGAGAATCACCGCTTGCTCGAAATTGGGCAGGCTGGCGTCGAATACGTGGGTAGCGGCGGTCATGTTCGGTTCCAGAAAAGAAAGATCATCAGGTGCAGATGATGCCAGTTGGGCGCAATTCCAAGCGAATGTGATGTTTTTGGGAATCCCGGTTCATTGCGCCCGTTCGCTCTGAACTTGTCGAAGGGCATCGATAGATCGTTGAATAACCTAGGAAATTTCCATTATTTGTTCGACCCTTCAACAAGCTCGGGGTCATCACGAATGGAAATGAATCAGGGGTTGTTTGGTGCAAATCCGCATGGTCGCCTTGCGTCTTGCCGCATCGACCCTTCATGTGCGCGTCCGCGCGGAGATTGGGGTTCTGGCTTGGATCGAAGGCCACGCCCTGTCCGCAGGGCGTGGCCGATATAGATCGAGGTTATGGCTTGCGATAAACCACGCCGCCTTTCATCACGAATTCCACCTGTGTCATCTGCTTGATGTCTGCGAGCGGATCGCCGGGTACAGCGACGATGTCGGCATATTTGCCTGCGGTGATACTGCCGATGTCCTTGTCCATGCGCAGCAACTTGGCCGCGTGCGTGGTTGCCGTTTGCAGCACGAACGGCGCGGGCATGCCGGCATCGACCATCAATCCGAATTCACCGGCATTTTCGCCATGCGGATACACGCCGGCATCGGTGCCGAAGGCGATCGGCACGCCGGCGCGATAGGCTTTGCCCGCCGTCTGTGCGATCTGCGCGCTCACTGCGGCCGCCTTGACCGCCACTTGCGCCGGATAGTAGCCGGGCGTCTTGGCCTTCTCGCCGACGAAATGCCCGGCCATCAGCGTGGGTACGTACCAGGTGCCGTGCTGCTTGAGCAGCTTCATGTCGGCATCGTCCATGTAGGTGCCGTGCTCGATCGAATCGACGCCGGCCTCGACCGCGCGCCGGATCGCCTCGGCGCCGTGTGCATGCGCGGCCACCGGAAAACCGTAGTCGTGCGCGGCGGCGATCACGGCGCTCAATTCGGCTTGAGTCATCTGCGGATTGTCGGCGCTGCGGCTTTCATCGAGCACACCGCCCGACGGCATGATCTTGATCAGATCGACGCCGTCCTTGTAATGCTGGCGCACGGCTTTCCAGGCATCCTCGGGACTGTTGATGATGCCTTCCTTGCTGCCCGGATCGTCGGCCAGATCGGCGCGATAACCGTTGCTGTGATCGGCATGGCCACCGGTACTGCCGATGGGCTTGCCGGCGCTGAGGATGCGCGGGCCATCGGTGATGCCGGCGTTGATGGCATTGCGCAGCGCGATGGATTCGTTGTCGCCATCGCCGAGATTGCGCACGGTGGTGAAACCGGCGAGCAGCGTGCGCCGCGCATAGGCGGTGCCGCGAATGGCGTAGTCGGCGGGATTGAGACGGAACTTGTCGGAATAGCTGGTGGCGCTGAACTGATCGGTCAGATGCACGTGCGTGTCGATCAAGCCGGGCAGGCAAGTCGCCTGGCCGAGTTCGATCACGCGATTGCCATCGGAGGCGTTGGGCGCGCCGGCGCGAACTTCCTTGATGCGATCGCCTTCGATCAGCACCGTGGTTTCGCCCAAGCGTTTGCCGGCGACGGGGTCGAAAAGATGGCCGCAATGAATCGCGGTGAGTTCGGCAGCAGTCGCCGGGAAAACCGCTAGGGCACAAAGGGCAAGAACGCTCAGTCGCATGGCCGCCTCCGGGGATAAGGGTTTTCGATCTTATCCGATTCGTGGCGGAGGCGTGGTTGGTGCCCGGCATATGCACTTGAATCGATGCCTGGTGCAAGTGGCGATGCGAGAAAGGTTCGTTGGAAGCAAATCCAATCGATCGGCAATGGCCGGACAAGCGTTTTCCCGTGCAAACAGACATGCGGACACAGTGCATCGCACATGCAGCAAAGTTCGAGGTGAAATGCCTCGGGCATCGGCTCTTATGGTGCGGCTTGCAACGGTTGGGCAAATAATGCGAAATAGGGACGCGGGCCTATGGTTCTGGGGAGAACCACGGATCGTGGGCGATTCATTCGGCCCGGGGGCGATATTCCATTTTCATGGTCGACGTCGAATAGATGTGCGACGAGCGGCAGGCGATTGCCTTGGGGTCATCCGCTATGTTCGAAGTGCGAAACCGTCACGGGTTGCCCGCTGTCTGCGGGCATTTTCTGCAGAATGAATAAGGACCAGCCATGTACGCAATCAACGATTACGAATTCGATCACACGCACAACAGCCTGGAAGGCCCGCTCGAGCTTCTGGCCGGTGTCATCGAATTCATTTTTTATTGAGCACAAGTAGTTCAAACGTGGTCGTGGGTGGCCGTAGCGTCAATCGCTATGGCCGCCCACTTTGTCGAGGGGGGACAAGCCGGTGACCATATCCAATCTGATCGAACATCTGGACGCTCTCCTGGATGGGCCGGCCCCATCCAGCGGATCGAGCGATTCGATCAGGGACTTTCTGGATAGCGACTGGATCTACAACCATCTCCTGTCGATGGGCCGGGATATCCTGGACAGTTTCCGGAACAAGATTTATGTCACCAGTCCGGTCAACAACGGCAAGTTCGTAGCGTTGCATGGCCACGAAACGGGCCGTGGCAAGCGGCGGACGTTGAGCCTGCAAAACGGCCAATCGGAATCTTCCATTCATCAGGCGGCGCCGGAGCAACGAGTCACGATTCCTTTCGCGGACATGGTCGTCGACAAGTTCAGGATTGCCGGCAATAACCCGGAGCAGGCCTACTCGTCGCCGGACAGGTCGTTGTGCCTTCATTTCGTGGAAACGGTCACCGTGCCCGCAAGGATGCCACTGGTCAGGCGGGATCCGTCGGATGTGTTCGTCATCAGAGCCAGTCAGGACTTTCGTGCCCTGGTGTATATCGATCACTCGAACGAATCGAGTTATCAATTGGCTTTCGACAAGAAGAATCTGCAGTTCCTGGGCACGAGCATGGCGGACGTGACGGCATCGAAATCCATCACTCTTCTGGAGATTCTCGAGGAGTTGGGATCGGATTTTCTCGGTGAAGCGGCGGTCGAATTGACCGGACACAGATCGCCGATCGTGCGCTGGCGGTCATTGTCGTCGCTGAACAGGATCTCCCATCCCGCAGTGACGTCCATACTCGAAAAATTTTGTGATGACGAAACTCTTTTCATAGCCAACGCGGCGAAAAGAGTTCTCAAGCAGGGCAGGATCAAATAGATGGCCTTGTATCTGAGCAAACCTGACGATCCCCACGGCGACTCCCTGGATGTGGCCGAAGTGCTTGGCCTGCTTGCCGAGGCGGACAGGTACAAGGGCGACGAGAAGTGGTTCTACATTGCGCAGTTGATGAGCAGGATGAACGGAGAAGTTCGCTTTGTGGAGGAATTCATAAAGGGAATATTCGCCAGCCGATCACACTTCGACATCAAGGACGGTTACAGGGACACCAGCCTCGTTTTAAGCGGGGTGGAAGGCTATCGAATCAGATTGAATCTGTGGAAGCCGCGCGGCTCCCGGCCGATCGATGTTCAAACGGATGTGGGCCTGACTTATGACCTGCCGCACAATCATGATTTCCAACTCTTGACCAAAGGGATTTGGGGGCCTGGATATCAAACCGATGTTTTCCGTTGTGACATCGGGAAAACGGTCGGTGCATACGAGGAAGACGTGGATCTGACCTATCAAGGCAGATTCCAGCTTTCGACCGGATCGGTGATGTGGTTCGAAGAGTTCAAGGATGTGCACATCCAAAGACCGCCGGCTTCCTATTCGATGAGTTTCAACATCATTCCGATAAACAGGACGGTGCAGCAAGGTCAGCTCTTTTTCGATGTGGAAAAATCCAGGATCAACGGATTTCCCGAAACATCCTATGCCAGAGTCTTGGCGCTGCTTAATCTCCTGTGCGATGTAGACCAGACGGAGGAGGTGTTCGATCTGGTCGTGGAGATTGGCTCGATCACCCGAAACGACTGGTTCCAGACGGCGATGGCATACCTGATTGCCGAGCGTTGGAACAAGCCAAGAGAAGAAGCTTTCGATATCCTGGGGATCAGCGAAAAAATGAAACTGCACGACCGGTTTCCCGCCGACGCATTCTCTTGCCGCCACATCGGATGATGTTGCTTGCGTCGATGCAATCATCGACGGTTGCCATGGTGCCCTCGCGTCATCGGTTTCGGAGAAACCAGGTCGCATTTGCCCGAAGATAGACTCCGGCATCTCGCATGAGCGGACTTGCGATTAACAAAAACCAAAAGGCGTTCGTGTCCAGAGAGGGCAAGAAAAATCCTGGTTGAAAATGATCTATTGAAGGACTGTCGTGCATCACCGAATCATCGTGGCAATCTCCGTGAATGGCTCGATCCGTCGAAAAATTCATGGCGAAGGACTGAAGTAAATCAGAGTTTCAAAAGCAAGAAATATCTGACATGAAGTCTTTTCCTGTGCAGCCGCCCCGCAAGCGCTGCGGGGCAGGCCAGTTCAACGAAGTTTATTGCACGCGGATCGGGATGTAGGTGGCGTTGTTGGATTCCACCGATTCGCCAATCGCGTTGTTTTCGTCGATCACCACGCCCAGCCAGTAGTTGGTGTTGGGTGTGAGATTGCTCGGAATGGTGAGATTGACGGTGGTGGTGAGTACGTTGTCGCGCGCAAGGTTCCAACTGGCGCCGCCGATGCGCCGGTCGCCGGTGCTGATCAGGTCGTTGGTGGAAATGTAATAGCCGGTGGCTATGTTGGATTGGAAGCTCGCGCCGTTGTTTTCGTAGGTGAACTCGGCGCGTATCGTCTGGCCGCGACTGACCCGGTAACCGGTTTCGCCGGCCACATCCACGGTAGGCAGCACGACGCCGGAGGTGTTGTAGAGCACGGTCTTGGTGTGATCGCTGTATTCGCCCGACGGCCCGCTGTATTTCCAGTGCACGACGCCGACGTCCTGCAGGGCTGGCGAGCGTGTGCCATAGAGGAACACCGCGCCGTCCGAGGCATCCTCGCCGATGTAGGCTCGCGCGTTGGCGCCATTGACGTGGATGTGTTCGAAGTCCGAACCCATGATGTTGTACTCGGTGTTGACGTGATTGAGGATCAGCCCGTGCCCGAGTTCATGCGCGCCGGTGGTCTGGATGGCGCGCTTGTTTCCGGTGTAGCGGATCAGCGAGGACTTGACCGTGTCGGCCGTCCACTGGAACGGACTGGAGTAGTCGAAGATCACATCCACGGAGTCGGTGTGCACGTGATTGCCGAAGAGCCAGTAGCAGGTCCAGTTCTGGTAGGCGATGGCGGGAGCGCCGTTGAGGATGGAGCCGGTATCTCCCCAAATTTCCGATTCGCCGCCGATGCCGACACCGCCCGAGTCCATGGATACCGAGTAGCGGAACTTGCTTGGATTGGAATTGAATTTGTTGACCGTATCGCGAATGCCGTTTTCCCAATAACCGGCGGGAAAACTGGTGGTGTTGGGGCGGATGGTCTTGGTGTCCGAGTCGAATTTCAGCTTCTCGCCAAGGCACTCCTTGTAGCTGAATGCAGCGGCGGAACCACTGATGAACACGCCGGTGAGAATGATGGCGGCGAGTATTTTTTTCATCGCACGAATCTCCCTTGTTTTTGACGGCATTGAATGCCGGAAATATTCGGTTCGTCTTCGTTTGCGCGAGCTTGCCGACGAGTCGGCTGATAACCGTGGAGCGCATGGGCAGCGCTACGGTTGTCGGCAGGTTTTGCGGCCCTTCGATGCTTTGGCAAGCAACGCAAGTGCGGCACGAGACGAAGCGTCGTTTGGCCTAGCGTTTGATGACCGGGTTGTAGTCCTGCGCGGCGAGCGCTTCGAGTTCGGACTGTTCCTGCGCCGATACCTTCGCGCTGCGCGAGATCGTGCTGGCGGCCTTCACCGGCAGGCGTGGAGGCACTCGCGGCTGGAAGGCTTTCAGGACGATGTCTTCTTTCGGGTCGATGCTGTCGATGGCGACTGGCGCACGCTTGGCTGTGCTGTTGATGCGCTTGATCGCGGCGACGAACGCATCGACCGAGATGGGTTGCCGGGACATCGTTGACTCGGCCGCGGAGGCCGGTTCGGTGCTGGCCGATGCTGTCGTCGCATCGGTCCTGCTGCGTCCATCGCTTTTTTCGTTGGTCATGGCCGGAAACTGCATCTGCACCTGGATGGCCTTGGGTGCCTCGGCCTCGTAGCGCTTGCGCGCTTGATCCAGGCTCAGTCCCTGGGCTTTGAGTTGTTGCTGAGCCTCGGGGTTTTTCATCAGTTCATCGAACTTCGGCGCGGGATAGCTGAAAGTGCGCAGTTCTTCGGGCGGTATGCCGCGTGCGAGTGCGTGCTCCTTGATCAGCGACAGCACGGGCGCGCCGTGGGTGTTGTAGATGGCGTTCTTGACGATGCGATACCGCCCCCATTCGCATTCCACCAGGGCACAGCCGTTCTTGCCGTTGTTGGCGATGAACAACAGGTCCTGTTCGCCGGGTTGGAACATCGGCACGCCGCTGACCGAAGTGAAATGTCCCTGTCCGTCGGAGCCGCCGACAAAACGCATGACGAATGTTTCGCCCGGCGCCTTGCCGCGCAGGACATTGCGAATCCGATAGGTCACGATCGTATGCGGCAGCACGCCGCCGCCACCTTCGATGCGGGCATTGCGATAGCTCACATCGGCCACATCACCGATCAGGACAAGATTGGATTGCTCGACATACATCCTCAGGTTGCTTTCACGATCGCCGCCTACCGAGGCGTGCGCCGACAAACGTGGCGAAACTGTCAGCGCGCCAGCGGCAACAGCAGTGGCAGTCAATATCAGGAATGTTTTTTTCATGTGTTTCTCCCTAACTGTTGTGGAGTGGGGATCGACAGCCTTCGAGCGCGGGGGCAATGACACAAGGCATTCGGACACAAGAAAACATCGAATATGAAAAGACAGGGACGGAATCCCGAATCGCGGCGAGTCCATTCCGGTCAGGGACGGGCAAGCGCCTGACGCTCTGGAGCGGAAGGCCAGTGAATAGATTCCCCATCCCGACCCAAGCAACGTATCGGTTTGGCGACACCGGACAGGCGATTCCCGGTTTTTTCCGGGTTTCCGCTTTTTGGGCGGGTCAGCGGGATAAAACCGGGAATAACATCCTCCCGGCGAAATCAAGTGGCGCCGATGCACGGAAATTCAGCAAAAACCACACATGCAGGTTTTTCTGGAAGGCCCGCTGGGTTAACCTGAACACCTGATTTTTTGCCCCTCGACCCGACCCCTCCATGTCCACGCAAGACCCCCAAGATTCCGGCGCCTACGTCCCGCGCGCGGTGGAAACCGCTGCGCAAGCCCATTGGCGCGCCACTCGTGCCTTTGAGGTGACCGAGGACAGCGCCAAGCCCAAGTACTACTGCCTGTCGATGCTGCCGTATCCCTCGGGGGCGCTGCATATGGGCCATGTGCGCAATTACACGATCGGCGATGTGATCAGCCGTTATCGGCGCATGTGCGGCTTCAACGTGTTGCAGCCGATGGGCTGGGATGCCTTCGGCCTGCCGGCCGAGAATGCCGCGATCAAGAACCACACCGCGCCGGCCATGTGGACCTACGCCAACATCGAGCATATGCGCGAGCAATTGCAGGCGCTCGGTTATGCGATCGACTGGAGCCGCGAGGTGACCACTTGCCGGCCCGACTACTACCGCTGGGAACAGTTGATGTTCACCCGGTTGTTCAGGCAGGGCATCGTCTATCGCAAGAATTCGGTGGTGAACTGGGACCCGGTCGATCAGACCGTGCTGGCCAACGAGCAGGTCGTCGATGGCCGCGGCTGGCGCAGTGGTGCGATCGTCGAGAAACGCGAGATCCCGCAGTGGTTCCTGAAGATCACCGCCTATGCGCAGGAATTGCTCGATGGCCTGGACACGCTGTCGGGCTGGCCCGATGCGGTCAAGACGATGCAGCGCAATTGGATCGGCCGCAGTGAAGGGCTGGAGATCGATTTTGCGGTGGAAGGCGAGGCCGCGCCGGTGCGGGTGTTCACCACCCGGCCCGATACCTTGATGGGTGTGACCTATCTGGCGCTCGCCGCCGAACATCCGCTGGCGCAAAAGGCCGCGGCGAACAATCCGCCGCTGGCGACGTTCATCGAACAATGCCGTCACGGCAGCGTGTCCGAGGCCGATCTGGAAACGCAGGAAAGAAAAGGCTTCGCCACCGGCATGTATGCCGTGCATCCGATCACTGGCGAGCTTCTGCCGATATGGGTGGCCAATTTCGTGTTGATGGGCTACGGCACCGGCGCGGTGATGGCGGTACCGGGGCATGACGAGCGCGATGGAGCATTCGCCGCCCAGTACGGTTTGCCGATCAAGATGGTGATCGTCGGCCGCGAAGTGGCCGATGCGATCAGCGAGATGCAGCGTGTCGCCGGTGATGGCGACGGCAACGTGGATCCGATGCGGGCTGCGCTCGATGGCGGTACGTCGGATGTGTACGAACCTTCCGCCGCCGTGCAGGTGGTGGAGGATTTCGAACGCAAGATTCTCGAAGAAGGCCCTTATACCGAGCGCGGCTGGCTGGTCAATTCCGGCGAGTACGACGGCATGGATTACGCGCAGGTGTTCGAGGCGCTGGCCGAGCGTTTCGAGCGCGAGGGCCGTGGCGCGCGCCGGGTCAATTTCCGACTGCGCGACTGGGGTGTCAGCCGGCAACGCTATTGGGGCTGTCCGATTCCGATCATCTACTGCGCCACGTGCGGAGCGGTGCCGGTCCCCGAAGACCAATTGCCGGTCGTGTTGCCGGAAAACGTGGAGTTCACCGGAGTCAAATCGCCGATCAAGGCCGACCCTGAATGGCGCAAGACCACTTGCCCGAATTGCGCCGGCCCGGCCGAACGCGAGACCGACACTTTCGATACCTTCATGGAATCGAGCTGGTACTACGCGCGTTACACCTCGCCGGGCGCCAACGACTTGATCGACGAGCGTGCCAATTACTGGCTGCCAGTGGACCAGTACGTCGGCGGCATCGAGCACGCGATCATGCATCTGATGTATTTCCGCTTCTATCACAAGCTCATGCGCGACGCCGGGCTGGTCAGGAGCGACGAACCGGCCACCAATTTGCTGTGCCAGGGCATGGTGATCGCCGATACCTTCTACCGCGATTCGGGCCACGGCCATCTGGAGTGGATCAATCCGGCCGATGTCGAAACCCAGCGCGACGAGCGCGGCCGTTTGACCGGCGCGATTGCCAAATCCGATGGTCAGCCGGTGTCGATCGGCGGCACCGAGAAGATGTCCAAGTCGAAGAACAACGGTGTCGATCCGCAGATCATGGTCGATAAGTACGGTGCCGACACCGTGCGTTTGTTCTCGATGTTCGCCGCGCCGCCCGAGCAGTCGCTGGACTGGAACGAGTCGGGCGTGGAGGGCATGTCGCGTTTCCTGCGGCGCCTGTGGGCGCAGGTGCAAAAGCATGTGGCCGAAGGCCGCGCCGCGCCCTTGCAGGCGCAGGCTTTGTCGCCAGCGGCGAAACTGCTGCGCCGGCAATTGCACGAAACCATCCAGAAGGTCGCCGATGACTATGGCCGTCGCTACACCTTCAACACGGCGATTGCCGCAGTGATGGAATTGCTCAATGCGCTGGCGAAGTTCGACGAGGCCGGCGACAACGCCCGCGCGTTGCGCCAGGAAGCGTTCGAGTCGGTCACGCTGCTGCTCAATCCGATCACCCCGCACACCTCGCATGCGTTGTGGCAATTGCTTGGACATGCCGAGGCCACGCTCGAGGATGTGCCGTTTCCCAAAGCCGATCCGGCGGCGCTGGTGCGCGATGCGGTGACGCTGGCCGTTCAGGTGAACGGCAAGCTTCGCGGTACCATCGAGGTGGCGGTGAACGAGGCGCGGGACGAGATCGAAAGACTCGCCCTGGCCGAACACAATGTCGTCAAATTCCTTGACGGCCAGACAGTGAAGAAAATCATTGTCGTGCCGGGCAAGATCGTCAATATCGTGGCGGGGTAAATCATGCGTGCTGTGTTGATCGCTTTTTCTGCGGCCATGGTGTTGTCGGCCTGCGGCTTCCATCCGCGCGCGCAGCTCGAGTTGCCCGCATCGCTGGGCCCGATGACCGTGGAGACGGCCGATGCGTACAGCCCGCTCGGGCTGGAGCTGTCCACCGCGCTCACTCGCGCGGGCGCGGCGGCGCCAGCCAAGGGCGAGCCTTCGGCGGCGCTGAAGATCATCGGCGAGGATTGGAAAACCGCGCCCTTGTCGGTGGACCAGTTCGCTCAGGTCCGCGAATACGTCACCCGCTATCGCGTGGATTTCGTGTTGCGCTCGGCCGATGGCAAGCCGCTGATGGAACCGCAGAGCATCGAGCTCTCGCGCGAATACACCTTCGACGTCAACGCCTCGGCAGGTAGCCCGGCCGAGCAGGAATTGATCCAGCGCGAGCTGCGCCGCGACATGGAAGCGGCGATCCTGCGCCGGCTCGATCTGGTCCTGCGCTCGAAGTCCTGATGGAACTGCGGGCCGACCGCTTCGAGCGTCAGCTCGCCAGCGAGCCGTTGCGGCCGGTGTATCTGATCGCCGGCAGCGAGCCCTTGATCGTGCTCGAATGCGCCGACGCCGTGCGCGCCAAGGCCCGGGCCGAAGGCTACAGCGAGCGCGAAGTGCTCGATGCCGACAAGGACTTCGACTGGAACACCCTGGCGATGGGCCTGGCGTCGCTGAGTTTGTTCGCGACCCGGCGTTTGTTCGATCTGCGCCTGCCCACCGGCAAGCCCGGCCGAGATGGCAGCGAGGCGATCCAGGAGTTTTGTCTCAACCCGCCGCCCGACACGGTGTTGATGATCACCGCGCAGGAGTGGAGCAAGTCGCACGCGGGCAAATGGAGCGAAGCCATCGCCCGCGCCGGCCATATCGTGCCGGTCTGGCCGGTCAAGCCCAACGAGTTGCATGACTGGCTGGAAAAACGCCTGCGCAGCCGTGGCCTGTCTGCCACTCCGGCCGCCGTGGACATGCTGGCCGAGCGAGTCGAGGGCAATCTGCTCGCGGCAGCGCAGGAAGTCGAGAAATTGTCCTTGCTGATGGGCGCCTCGCGTGAAGCGGCGGGCCCGAAATCCGCCGGCGCGATGATCGATGAAACCACCATGGCCCGCCTGGTCGCCGATTCCTCGCGCTATGACGTGTTCAAGCTGATCGAATCGGCGTTGGCCGGCGATGCCCAGCGAGTCTGCCGCATGCTTCCGGCATTGCGTGCCGAGGGCGAGCAGGTGCCGGGGCTTTTGCCGATGATCGCCAGCGAACTGCTCAAGCTCGCCACGCTCGCGCGCGTGGCCGGCGACGGCGGCAATCTCGCCAATGCTATGCGCGAGGCGCGCATCTGGGACAGCAGGCAGGCCTTGTACCGCCGCGCCATCGAACGCCATCCGGCGTCCCGTTGGGAGGCCTTCGTCGGGCAGGCCGGACGCATCGACCTGATGGCCAAGGGCCGTTTGACCGGCGATGCCTGGCTGGCGTTGGAGCGCTTGCTGGTCGCCATCGCCGAAGCCCGGGCCCGGCAACTGCTGGCCTCGTGAGCTTGCGCATCCTTTACGGCGGCACCTTCGACCCGGTGCACAACGGCCATCTGGCGGTCGCGCGCGCGGTGGCCGAGGCGTTCGGGCAAACCGTCGATCTGGTTCCTTCCGCCGACCCGCCGCATCGCTCCGAACCCGGCGCCAGCGCCGAGCAACGCGCGGCCATGCTGGAGTTGGCGGTGGCTGGCGATTCGCGTCTGGGCATCGATCGCCGCGAGCTGTTGCGCGATGGGCGCTCCTACACGGTGGACACCTTGCGCCAGGTGCGCGCGGAAATCGGCGCGCAGGCCCCCCTGATATGGGTGCTGGGCGCCGATTCCATCGTGCAATTGCATACCTGGAAAAACTGGCGTGACCTGTTTGCTTTCGCGCACGTACTGGCGGTCGAGCGCCCGGAATTGGAGCTGGATGCGCAATGGCTGCGTGTCCGGGCTCCCGAGGTCCATGCCGAGATCGCGCCGCGCTGGCGTGAGCCCCGGCAGTTGCCGCTACAACCGTCCGGACTGTTCGCGCCGTTTCCGATTCATCCGTTGCGCTGGGAGTCGGCCAGCAAGGTACGCCAGCGCATCGCCGCCAACGAGTCCTGGGAGGATCTGGTTTGTGCGCCCGTGGCTCGGTATATCCGGGAAAGCAAGCTGTACCTTCCGGCTTGAGTGGATCGAGGGGGCGGGTCGGGCGGTCTGGCAGGATAAATGGGCCGAATAAATGGCGGTCCCGCGAGTTCGAATTATCAGTCGCTGCCGGGCTGCCGGGCTATAATCGGGCCGCGATTCCAAGCCGTTCACCGGGGTAAAGTTTTGACCAGCAAAGCACAAGTAATTAAGACCAAGATGCCCGAACCGGCGCCGTCGCCGGGTGCGCTGCTCGAGCAGGTGCATGCCGCATTGGAAAACATGAAAGCCAAGGACGTGATCGAGATCGATGTCCGTGGCAAGACCAGCATCGCCGATTACCTGGTGGTGGCGTCGGGCACTTCGACCCGGCACGTCAAATCCGTGGCCGATGAAGTTGTGCAGTTTGCCAAGAAATGCGGCGTGATGCCGCTGGGCGTGGAAGGCGAGCGCGAGGCCGAGTGGGTGCTGGTGGATTTGGGCGATGTCATCGTCCATGTCATGTTGCCGCGCGTGCGCGAGTTCTATGCACTCGAACGTCTGTGGACGGTCGGCGATCAGCCGCCGGAAGACATCGCTGTCTGAGCGCAGGCACGGCTCGGATGCGCGCCGTGCGAATTGTTGCGGACACAAGAAAAGACACATCGTTTCTGCGTGATGGCCTTGGCCTGGATTTCCTGGCCTGGGCGCGTGATTCGTTTCGGACAAAGAGCAGTCGCCGATGAAAGCTCGATTGATCGCCGTGGGCGAACGCGCTCCGGAGTGGGTGGCCTCGGGTTTTGCCGAATACCAAAAACGTCTATCGCATTGGTTGCCGCTTGAATTGGTCGAAGTGGCGCCGGGGCTGCGCGGCAAAGGCCGCGACGAAGTTCGGGCGATCAGCGATGAAGGCACGCGTGTGCTGGCGGCTTTGCCCAAGCACGCGCACATCGTCACGCTCGATGGCCGTGGCAAACCTTATTCATCCGAACAATTGGCACAACGCCTGGAAGCCTGGCGACAGCAAGGCAGCGATCTGGCCTTTCTCATCGGCGGGCCGGAGGGGCACTCTCCGCAAGTGATCGCATCAGCCGCCGAAAGCTGGTCACTCGGCCCGCTGACCTTGCCGCACATGCTGGTGCGGCTGGTGCTGGCCGAGCAGTTGTATCGCGCCTGCAGCTTGCTCGCCAACCATCCTTACCACCGTGGCTGAGTCGCGGCTGAGACGAAATTCAGCGCGCTTTGTTTTTCTCTTCGCGCGGCGTTTCTTATTCGCGCGATCGAGTTTTACGAGATCGGGTTTTATTTTCCGGATTGAAGTGAGGCCGGATCAGGCAAGCGCACCGGCACGCCCTGTTCGCAATCGCCCAATCGGCACAGCAGTTGCACGATGGAAGGTTGCGATTGAATGAGCAGATGGAAGATCGTGTTCTGTTCGATCGTGCCATGCACCGCTTGCGATCCCGGCCCGCTGGCCCAGAGTCCGACATCCTCGCCGCCGTGGGTTTCCGAACGAGTGGGGAACATCGCTTCCTGCAGATAATCGGGATCTTGCGTATCGATGTTCGTGAGGTCGGGACGGCCGTGCGCCTGTTGCGCGCCGGAAACGCGATGCTCGAACCGCTTCGGGCCTTCGGGCTGCTGGTCGGTTGCACCCGGATAGCCCGGACCGTTGTTGTAGCTGAGCGTGGTGAACGGCAGCCCCGTGGCATCCATGGCGTAGTGAGTGCCTTCGCCCTCATCGCTGGAGCCGACTACTTTGCCGAGGATTGGGTTACCGCGAACGGGATAGCCAGCGAAGGTGAGTGTGTGCGAGTGATCGGCTGTGGTGAAAATCAGTGTGTCGCTGGTCGAGGTCATCTGCATCGCGGCGCGCACCGCATCGGAAAATGCGACCGTGTCGGTGAGCGCGCGAAAAGCGTTGCCGCCGTGGTGCGCGTGGTCGATCCGGCCACCTTCGACCATCAGGAAAAACCCCTTGGGATTTTTCGACAGCACCGTGATGGCCGCGCGCGTCATTTCGGCCAGGCTCGGCTCGCCGGCGCCATCGTGCGCGCGGTCGTGCTCGAATTGCATGTGCTCGGGCTCGAACAATCCAAGCAATCGCGTGGTGTGTGTCAAATCCAGCGCGGCAAGTTGTTTGGCGTTCCAGACATAGGCGCCTTCGGGATGTTTTTTCTGCCACTGCCCGATCAGGTCGCGGCCGTCCAAACGCGCGCCGGTGGTCTGCGGATATTCGGGATCGGCATCGCCCGCGACGCGGAAGTTGCTGCGGCCGCCGCCCATCGCGACATCGATGCCATCACCGATGGAAAACTCCACGAACTGCCGCGCGATATCGCGACAACCCGCTGCCACGGCTTCGGGAGAAAGTTCAGTGTCGTTTTCCCAGCCGCGCTCGGGCGTATGCGCGTAAGTTGCCGCGGGCGTGGCATGGGTCAGGCGCGTGGTGGTGACCACGCCGGTGGAAAGCCCTGCGGCTTCGGCCAATTCCAAGGCCGTGGCAAGCGGCGTTTTCAGGCTCGCGGCGCAGTCGCCGCGCGCGGCGTCCTGACCAACGCTGAGCACACCCATGCGTGTTTTCACGCCGGTGATCATGGCGGTCATCGTGCCCGCCGAATCCGGAGTCTGGCTGTCGGTGTTGTAGGTCTTGGACAGCGCGGTATAGGGCAGGGTCTCGAAGCTGAGCCGGTTTTCCTCGCCCGGGTGGCCTTGTTGCTGACCTTCATAGATGCGCGCGGCGGCAACCGTGGGCAGGCTCATGCCATCGCCGATGAACAAGATGATGTTCTTGGCCGGGGTCACACCGGCATTTTTGTCGTGGGCATCGATGGCGCCGGCGCGAAACCACCAGGCCGGCGTTTCGCCATCGGGACGGACGATCGCGGGAACGGTCAGTGATGCCGTCGAGGTGGCAGGCGGCGAGGCCGGAACACTTGCGCAGGCGGCGGGCAATAACACGGCAAGCACGGACAGGATCGAAACACAACGCACGCGCATAAAAGCTCCTGAATATCGGCCCATTATTGCCCATTCGATGACAGCGCGATGTCAAGCTGCCCCGGACCCACGGCAACGGCTATGCTTGGCGGGTGCTCTATCTCGCCTCCCAATCGCCGCGCCGTCAGCAACTGCTAACGCAGTTGGGTCTGGATTTTGAATTGCTGGAGGTCGATGTTCCCGAGCAGCGCCAGCCAGGCGAGCCTGCCGAGGACTATGTCAGCCGTGTGGCCCGCGAAAAGGCCGGAGCCGGTTTGCTCCAGGTGCAATCCATTCCCGAGGCGATTGTGCTCGGCGCCGATACCGAGGTGGTGCTCGATGACGAAGTGTTCGGCAAACCCGCCGATGCCGAGGACGCCGCGGCCATGTTGCGCAGGCTGTCCGGTCGCGTGCATCGTGTCGTCACGGTGGTGTGGCTGGTCAGTGCGGCGCGCGAGGATCACGCGATGCAAATATCGGAAGTCCGCTTCGCCAAGCTCGATGAAGCGCAGATAGCCGCTTACATCGCCAGTGGCGAGTGTTTCGGCAAGGCCGGTGCGTATGCGATTCAGGGCCGCGCAGCGGCTTTCATCGAACATCTTTCCGGCAGTTATTGGAGCGTGATGGGTTTGCCCTTGTTTGAAACGTCGCAGTTGTTGCGCAAGTTCGGATACCGGCCTTCGGCGATGGAAACCAGGGAATGAAATCCGGCATTGTTTTTTTGATGATGCAATTTCAGTCGGCACAGGAACGAGGTATCGAAGCTTGATCGCCAAATCCTGATTGGTAATCCTCATTTCCGAGTCCCGAGTTCCGAACTTCACCACACACACGCTCCATAACCGCGCCATTCACAAAACCCCGTTCCGGCACCACCACAATGTCGCCTCAGGCGGCTTCCCCCCTCGAGCCCCGGCCCAAAAATCAATGTCCGAAGAAATCCTGATCAATGTCACTCCGCGTGAAACCCGTGTGGCTCTGGTCGAGAACGGCATGTTGCAGGAATTGCAGATCGAACGCGCCTCGCGCCGCGGCGTGGTCGGCAACATCTACAAAGGCCGGGTGCAGCGGGTGATGCCGGGGATGCAGGCGGCCTTCGTCGAAATCGGTCTGGGCCGCGCGGCATTCCTGCATGCTTCCGACATCCTGCGCGTGCCGCAGGCGCCGCCGTGCGAGACCGAGGAAGCATCGATCGTCGCTCCACCCACACCGATTACTTCACTGGTGCACGAGGGCCAGGAAATCGTCGTGCAGGTGGTCAAGGACCCGATCGGCAGCAAGGGCGCCCGGCTGACCACGCAAATCTCGATCCCTTCGCGCTATCTGGTGCTGTTGCCGCATTCGCGCACGGTCGGCGTATCGGCGCGAATCGAAGAAGAAGCCGAGCGCGCGCGGCTGAAATCGATCTTGACCGAATTGATCGATGGTTCGGGTTCGGGCTACATCGTGCGCACCAATGCCGAGGGCCAAAGCGCCGAAGCCCTGGCCGAGGATGTCGATTACCTGCATCGCGCCTGGGAAGTCATCGCCCAGGCCAGCGTCCAGGCCAAGGTCGGCCAGCGCATCTACGATGATCTGGCGCTGCCGCTGCGCGCGGTGCGCGATTTGATGCGCAAGGAAGTGGACAAGGTGCGCGTGGATTCGCGTGAGACCTTCGATCGGCTGGTCGGATTCGCGCGCCAGTTCATGCCCGATTTGGCCGAGCGGGTGGAGCATTACTGCGGCGAGCGGCCGGTGTTCGACCTGTATGGCGTCGAGGATGAAATCCAGCGCGCGATGCTCAAGGAAGTGCCGCTGAAATCCGGCGGCTATCTGATCGTGGATCAAACCGAGGCGATGACTACCATCGATGTCAACACCGGGTCATTTCTCGGCCAGCGCAATCTCGAGGAAACGGTGTATCGCACCAACCTCGAAGCAGCGCAATCGGTGGCCCGGCAATTGCGCCTGCGCAACCTGGGCGGAATCATCATCATCGATTTCATCGACATGACCGACGAGGAACACAAGCGCCAAGTACTGCGTACATTGGAAAAAGGCCTGGCGCGCGATCACGCCAAGACCACGGTCTATGATTTTTCGCCGCTGGGATTGGTCGAGATGACGCGCAAGCGCACCACCGAAAGCCTGGAGCGGCAATTGTGCGAGCCATGCCCGGAATGCAGCGGACGCGGCAGCCTCAAGACCAGCGAAACGGTCATCTACGAAATATTCCGCGAGATCACCCGTGCCGTGCGCCAGTTCGAGGCCTTGCAGCCGTTGGTCATCGCCTCGGCCAAGGTTGTCAACAAGATCACCGAGGAGGAATCGGCGGCCGTGGCGGAGCTGGAGGAATTTCTCGGCAAGAGCATCCGTTTCCAGATCGATGAGCAGTATTCGCAGGAACAATTCGATGTGGTGTTGCTCTAACCTGCAATGACGACTGCTTTGCGCCGACGACTTCGCCATACCCGCCGTGCATTGGGTTACGGCGTGCTGATCGTATTGATTTTCGTGGCAGTGCTGGTAGGTGTGGCCAACCAGGTGCTGCCGCTGGTCGAACGGCATCCGGAAAAAATCAGCGCCTGGCTCAGCGCGCGCGTCGGCGAGCCGGTGACTTTCACCCGCGCCAGCGCCGAATGGACTCGGCGCGGACCGCGCTTCACGCTCGATGGTTTGCATGTCGGCCACGGCGAGACGAGCATCGACATCGGCCGCGCCCAACTGCAGGTGGCGATGTATTCGGGCTTGTTGCCCGGTTATCCGCTGACCGAACTGCGCGTACGCGATTTGTCCCTGACGCTGGTCCAGGAAGACGACGGCCGCTGGCGTGTGGTCGGTTTGCCGGGTCAAAGCCACGGCGGCGACCCGCTGGATCGGCTGGAAGGATTTGGCGAGTTGCAGATCGAAAAAGCGCAACTGCTCGTGCATGCGCCCAAGCTCAAGCTCGATGTGCAGATTCCGCGCGTGGATGTGCGCATGCGCGTGGATGGGCCGCGCCTGCGTGTGGGTGCTTCGGCGTGGATCGACAAGAGCGATCTGCCGGTGTCGGCGGTACTGGATTTTCATCGTCCCACGCGCGACGGCGTGCTCTGGATCGGCGGCAAGCAATTGGTGCTCACGCATTGGACGTCGATGCTGGCGAGCGTGGGTATCGTCCCGCGTGCGGGACGCGCCGATCTTGCGTTATGGGCCAAGCTGCGCGACCGGCGTCCGGTGCAAGTCACGTTGTCGGGCAATCTGCAGCAGATCCAGCTCGATTCGGCCGATGCGCTGCATTTCGCCGATGGCACGCTGGCTCCGGCGCATGCGCGCTTCGAACGCATCGAATCGCTGGCGCGCTGGACTCACACCACCAACGGTTGGCAACTGGATGCGCCGCGCCTGAATTTCATCAGCGACGAAAAAGTCGCAAGTCTCGGCGGGTTACGGCTGGCCGGTGGCGAGCGCTTGGCGGTGATCGGCAAGAATCTGGATCTGTCGCCGCTGGCGGCGATCTTGTCGTTGAGCGATCGCCTGCCGTCTTCGTTGCGCGTTTTCCTGCAGCAAACGCAACCGCTGGCGGTGATGCGTGAAGTGGCGGTGCATGGTAGCCGCGATGGGCATTGGCAAGGGGCGCTGATCGTTTCGGATGCTGGTTTCAAGGCGCACGGAAACTATCCGGGTTTTTCCGGATTGTCCGGCCGGGTGCAATTCGATGAACGCGGCGCAGTGATGCGATTGACGAACAATCCGATCCACTTCGATTGGCCGGCCGGATTGCGCAAGCCCGAGGACATTCGTCTGGACGGAACGATCGGGCTCTGGAAGTCCGAACCGGGCTGGACACTGGGCAGCAATTGGCTGCATCTGCAGGGCGAGGATTTCGGCGTCGATGTCCGCACGCAACTCGGTTTCCAGGGCGATCACAGCGCACCGACTTTGGACCTGGCGGCCAGTCTCGATCCAGCCAGTGTCATCACCGCCAAGAAATTCTGGATCATGCACAAGATGCCGGCCTCGGCGGTGAAATGGCTTGATGCGGCGCTTGTGAGCGGGCAGGTGCAAAACGGCCGGATCGCCATCGGCGGCGATCTCGATGATTGGCCGTTCCGCGAACACAACGGCAGCTTCGATGCGCGCGCGACGGTCAGCGATGCCACGCTCAAGTTCGACGAGCATTGGCCGGCCGGCGAGCATTTGAATCTCGATGTGGCGTTCGATGGACCGGGATTTTCGCTCGATGGCAACGGCACGCTCGAAGGCAACCACATTACGCACGTGAGCGGCGGCATCGAGGATTTCCACACGCCTTGGTTGAAGTTGGCGATCGACGCCAATGGTTCGGGTGAGAAATTGCGCAAACTGATGGTCGCCAGTCCCCTCAACGCCGAATACGGCGAGCACCTGAAAGCGGCGACCGTCACTGGCGATGCCGATGTGGCATTGGCGTTGATATTGCCGCTGGAACACGAGTTGGGACAAAAGAGTATCGACGGCACATTGGATTTGCGCCGCGCGCGGCTTGCCGATTCGCGCTGGGATGTTTCGTTCACCGAGGTCAATGGCCGGACGCGGTTCACCGACAAGGGGTTCGCCACGCAGGATTTGAAGGTTCGATTCGAGGGCCAGCCGGGCGTGTTCAATCTGCGCGTGGGCGATTTCACCGGGCAGAAAAACCTCGCGGCCACGGCCACACTCGATGGCCGCTTCGGCGCGCCGGTGCTGCTCAAACGCTACCCGGACCTGGCCTGGCTCAAGCCTTGGATCACCGGCACCAGCGATTGGAAACTGGCAGTGAATATTCCGGCCGCGACCAAGGGCGCGCCGGCCGCACCGGCCGGACTGCGCCTGAGCACGGATCTGGTGGGAACGGTGATCACCTTGCCGGCACCGCTGAACAAAGTCGCGCCATCGCGCTTGCCGATGGAACTTGCCGTTGCCCTGCCGGTGGAGCAAGGCGAGGTCAATCTGCGCTTGGGCGATTTGATGCGATTGCGCGGACAGATTCGCAAGAACGCGCCGATGAACGGCGTCATCCAGTTCGGAGAAGGCACCCTGCCCGCGACGCCGGGCACGGGCTTGTCGGTGCGCGGCAATGTTTCCATGCTCGATGCCGCTGGCTGGATCGCCTTTGCAGGCAAGGGCGATTCCGGCTCCACCTCCGCCGTGCACGATATCGATGTCCAGGCCGCGCGGTTGGATCTGGTCGATCACCCGTTTCCGGACACGCATCTGCAGCTCGCACGCAGCAATGCCATCACCCAGATTCGGCTCAAGGGCACCGGCATCGATGGCAGTGTCGATATTCCAAACGAGATTGCGCGCGGTGTGCAGGCGCGGTTTGCCAAGTTGTATCTGACTTCCTCGACGACCGCATCGGCCGGTTCTTCGCCGCAGCCGCCCAGTGTCGAGGTCGATAACCCGGCGAGTTTGCCGGCGCTTCGATTCAGTATCGCCGATCTGCGACTGGGCCAGGCGCAATTGGGCCAGGCGGAACTGGTGACCACACCGATCGCCAATGGCATGCGTGTGGACAAATTCCAATCGCGGGCCAAGGCCTTGAATCTCAACGCCTCAGGCGAGTGGTTGCGGGTGGCGGGCGGGACACGATCCAATTTCCGGCTCGATTTCAATGCCAACAGTCTCGGCCAGATGCTCGACACATTGGGCTTTGCCGGGATGGTGCAGGGTGCGAAGACCCAGGCCACTTTGTCCGGCAGTTGGCCCGGTTCGCCGGGTGCGTTCAGCTTGTCGATGATGAGCGGAACGCTCAAGGCCGATTTGGGCGAAGGGCGTTTGCTGGATGTGGAGCCGGGCGGTTCAGGACGCGTGCTCGGGTTGATCAGCCTCACCGAAGTTCCGCGCCGGCTGTCGCTGGATTTCAGCGATGTCTTCGCCAAGGGCTTTGCCTTCAATTCCGCGCATGGCAATTTCGTGTTCAACGATGGCAAGGCGCGCACCGACAACCTGCGCATCGATGGCCCGGCGGCGGAAATCCGCATCAGCGGCACTACCGACATGCGTGGTCAGGCTTACGATCAGCGCGTGGAAGTGCTGCCCAAAGCCAGTGGCGTCTTTCCGGCTATCGGCATGCTGGCTGGCGGCCCAGCGGGCGTTGCGGTGGGCGCGGTGGCGCAGATCGTGTTGCGCAAACCGCTTAAGCAGAGCACGCGCGTGGTTTACCGCGTCACCGGGCCGTGGCAGAAACCGCAGGTGGTGGTGATCGAGAAAGGCCCATCGCGTGGTAACGCCATCGATGCCGATAGCTCTGCGCATGACGGGCCGTGATGCCGGTATCGGTTTTCGGGTCCGCGAAGCACGTGAAGAAAGACGAGACGGATCGCTGCAGGCCTGGATTCGATGCATGCACTGATATTGAGCTGGAAATGCGCCGGAAATTCTTTTCCCTGAACCCGCCGCGCGCGGCGATTGGCGGTAGATTACCCTGTGCTCCCGGTATTGCTCATGAGCCCGCTGTTTTCTTGAACAGAAGCTGTGCGTGGATACCGGTATCGTTCACATTTCGTCGTATCGCCGGCCAAGCCCATTGATCCGCCGAAAATCGTTCGCATAAATCTTCCATCGTTTCGTTACCGAGATCGCCATGAGCCAGACGCTTGCCCTTGCCCAGTCCCGTTTGCTGATGCCCACGGGCATGGGACTGTCGGAGATTGACCACGCTTTTTCGAGATTGATGGGTCCGGGCGTGGATTTTGGCGATCTGTATTTCCAGCACAGTCGCCGGGAAAGCTGGACGGTCGAGGACGGCATCGTCAAGGACGGATCGCACTCGATCGAACAAGGCGTCGGCGTGCGCGCGATCAGCGGCGAGAAAACCGGGTTCGCTTATTCCGACGACATTCGCACCGAGGCCTTGATCGAATCGGCGGCGGCGGCGCGTGCGATCAGCCATGACGGCACCAATCGCCCAACGGGACAGCGCATCACCGTGGCCGGACGCGAGCTGTATCCGGCCGCCGATCCGATCGATGGCATGGCGGCGGAGGCCAAGGTGGCGGCGTTGCGCGAGATCGATGTATTCCTGCGTGCGGCCGACCCGCGCGTCAAGCAGGTCATCGTCAGTTTGTCCGGTGGCGTGGATACCGTGCTCATCGCCCGCAGCGATGGCGTGCTGGCCGCCGATGTGCGGCCGCTGGTGCGCTTCAACGTGCAGGTGTACGTCGAAGACAAGGACCGCCGCGAATCCGGTTATGCCGGATGCGGCGGCCGTTATTCCTACGAGGAATTGTTCGCCGGCGGCAAACCGCGCGACACCGCGCGCGAGGCGCTGCGCCAGGCATTGGTGAATCTCGAAGCGGTCGATGCGCCGGCCGGTGTCATGCCGGTGGTGCTTGGTCCGGGCTGGCCCGGTGTGTTGTTGCATGAGGCGGTGGGCCACGGCCTGGAAGGCGATTTCAACCGCAAGGGCACCTCTGTTTACGCAGGACGCATCGGCGAGCGCGTGGCCGCACCGGGCGTCACCATCGTCGATGACGGCACGCTCGATGGAAGGCGCGGTTCGCTCAATGTCGATGACGAGGGCACGATCACCCAATGCACCACGCTGATCGAAGACGGCATCCTGCGCGGCTACATGCAAGACAGTTTGAACGCGCGATTGATGGGCATGGCGCCCACCGGCAACGGCCGGCGCGAGAGTTTCGCGCACCTGCCGATGCCGCGCATGACCAACACCTACATGCTGGCCGGGCAGCACGATCCGGCCGAGATGATCGCTTCGGTATCGCGCGGTTTGTATGCGCCCAATTTCGGCGGCGGCCAGGTGGACATCACCAGCGGCAAGTTCGTGTTCTCGGCGAGCGAGGCCTACTTGATCGAGAACGGCAAGATCACCCGGCCGGTGAAAGGCGCCACGCTGATCGGCAACGGCCCGGAAACGATGACGCGGGTGAGCATGATCGGCAACGACCTGCAACTCGATGCCGGCGTCGGCGTCTGCGGCAAGGACGGACAAAGCGTGCCGGTCGGTGTGGGCCAGCCTTCGCTCAAGATCGATGCGATGACGGTGGGTGGCACGAAGTCATGAGAAGCTCGGGACTCGGGACTCGGGACTCGGGACTCGGGACTCGGGACTCGGGACTCGGGACTCGGGACTAAAAGCTTGCGAAGTTTTTCGAACGAAAAGCATTGAGTCCGCGAAGGATGCAAAAAACGCAAAGATGAGCGGAAGGGGATTGGAGGAAGGTCGGCTTACCGCACTCGTGCGACCTATTGCTTTCTGTAGGAGCGATGGCAATCGCGACAGGAGGTTGCCAAGTTTTTACGGGCCTTTGATTTTTATCCGCGAAGGACGCGAAAGGCGCAAAGGAAAACGGAAGAAGATTGAAACTCTGATCCACCTCACCCGTTCGCCCTGAGCCCGTCGAAGGGCTCTCTCCGTAGGAGCGATGGTAATCGCGACTTGGCTTGCCGCGGTGATCGTTGATTCGCACTCGCTTGCTTGCCGAAACAAACTCGTGCAATGGGTGACGAAATATCCGGGTTACCACCACCGCCCGTCGCGATTACCATCGCTCCTACGGGAAAACGCTCCGCCTTCGCTCGCGCATTTCCTCTTTGTATTCCCCTGCGCCTTTCGCGTCCTTCGCGGACGGCATTCCTTCGACGCACCGGTTCGATCGCACGCCAGCGCTTCTACGGTGAGGGATCTTCCGGTTCCGCGCCTGCTCCATCCGCTCCTTGTTCTCCCGTCAGCAGCTCCCGCAGCGCGCGAAACAATTCGCGATAGGCGTGCGGCGCTTTGTTGTGCAGTTTTTCTTCCTTGGCGTTGCGCGCGAGCTGGCGCAGATGCTGGCGGTCGGCGTGCGGGAATTCGGCGAGCATTTCGCCCAGCGCCGTATCACCCTCGGCAATCAAACGGTCGCGCAGCGCTTCGATGCGATGCAAGGCCGCGCTCTCGCGCCGTGATTCGGCTTTTTCGTGGGAAATCGCCGCGCGCAGTGCATCCAGGGTCTGTTCATCTTCGCGGCGCAGTTTCTTGGCCAGAAAGCCGACTTGCCGCTTGTGCGCGATCTGCGCGGTGATGCGCTGCGCCTGGATCGCCAGCGCCAGCAGATCGTCGTTGAGCGGCAACTGCATCAGGCGCGCGGCCGGCTGCTCGACCAGACGCTGGGCCAGCTCCAGCACGGCCAACGCGTCGCGGCGCTGCTCGCTGCGGCTGGGACCGTAAAATTCGTCGGTTTCTTCGTCGGTGCCGTGCATGGTGGTTCATCAATCCTCAGCAATCGCGCATAGTATGGGCATGACAACCCTCATCACCAAATCCGAACTCTCCCAGGAAGCCGAGCGCCTGTCCGAACTGGCTCGTGAAGTGTTGCGGCTGGCTGCCGCACGCGGCGCCAGCCAAGCCGAAGTTTCGATCAACCAGGACAGCGGCCTGGCGGTCAATGTGCGCATGGGCGAGGTCGAAACCGTGGAGCGCACCCGCGATCGCGGCGTCGCGGTGACCGTTTATTTCGGCAAGAGCAAGGCCAATGCCAGCACCGCCGATCTGCAACCGGCCAGTTTGATCTCGACGGTCGAGCAAGCTTGCGCCATCGCCAAGTTCACTGAACAAGACCCGGCGGCGGGCCTGGCCGAAGCGGAATTGATGGCCAATGAGTTTCCCGATTTCGATCAGTGGCATCCCTGGAATATCGAGGCTGACCATGCGATTGCCTTGGCCTTGAGTGCGGAAAACAAAGGCATGGAAACCGATGCGCGCATCAGCAATTCCGATGGCGCGGCCGTCAACACCGGAGACAGCATGGCGGTGTACGCCAACAGCCATGGCTTCCTCGGTTTCGAGCGCAGCACGCATCACTCCATCAGTTGTTCGCTGATCGCCGGCAAGGACGATGGCATGCAGCGCGATTACTGGTATTCGAGCGCGCTCAGCGCCGACGACCTGGAATCGGCCGCGAGCATCGGCCGCCGCGCCGCCGAACGCACGGTCGCACGGCTCGATCCACGGCCGATCAAGACCGGTCAGTATCCGGTGTTGTTCGCTCCGGAAATGGCGCGCAGCCTGATCGGCCATCTGCTTGGCGCAGTGTCGGGCGGGGCGCTGTACCGGCGCGCGAGTTTCCTGCTCGATTCGGTCGATACGCGAATTTTTCCCGAATGGTTTTGCGCCATCGAAAAACCCTTCACTCCGAGAGGATTCCGTTCGTCCGCTTTCGATGCCGAAGGCGTGGCCACGCGCGAGCAGGACTTGCTGCGCGACGGCGTGCTCACGCGCTATGTGCTCGGCAGTTATTCGGCGCGCAAGCTCGGTCTTGCGACCACGGCCAATGCCGGCGGTATCCACAATCTGGAAATTTCCAGCAATGCCGCCGACAGCGATGAACTCATTCGCGGCATGGGCCGCGGCCTGCTGGTGACCGAATTGATGGGCCAGGGCGTGAACATGGTTACTGGCGATTACTCGCGCGGCGCGGCCGGATTCTGGATCGAAAACGGCCAGATCCAGCATCCGGTGGACGAAATCACCATCGCCGGCAATCTGCGCGAAATGTTCCAGAATATCGAAGCGGTTGGTGCCGACGTGGACCGCCGCTCGCATGTGTTGATCGGTTCGGTGCTGGTAGGGAGGATGACCGTCGCCGGCGCATAGCGCGCGTTTGGCAGCGGGTGTGAGACGGACGTGCTTCAACGATGGGGGCAGTGAGCTGGTTACCTAAGGAGAAGGACCATGGCTGAAGTCTCTCAAGATGAAAAAACCTGGGGCATGGTGGCCCATTTGTCGGCACTGGCAGGTTTTTTGATTCCGTTCGGAAACGTGATCGGGCCGTTGATCGTCTGGCTGATCAAGAAAGACACCTTGCCGTTCGTGGATGACCAGGGCAAGGAAGCGCTGAATTTCAATATCAACGTCGCCGTCGCAATCATGTGCCTGATTGCCGTTGGAACCTTGCTGCTGTTGATATTGATCGGATTCCTGTTCTACCTGGCGGCCGGAGCGGTGGCGATCGCGGCGCTGGTGTTGGTGGTGATCGCGGGCATCAAGGCCAATGAAGGCCAGGCGTATCGCTATCCGTTCATCATCAGGCTGATCAAGTAAGCCGAATTTCGGGTCGCGCCGGTCAACTGATTCGCGCGACCGCGAACTCGGCGATAGTGCGCAGCGCATCGGCGCGTGCGTCGAAGGGCGCGAGTGCGGCGTGCATTTTTTCCGACAGGCTCGACAACAAATCCTTGGACGCCGCCATGCCGAGCAGCGCCGGATAAGTGGATTTGCCTTGAGCACTGTCCTTGCCGGCGGTCTTGCCGAGCGAAGCATCGTCGGATTCGACATCGAGGATGTCGTCGCGAATCTGGAAAGCCAGACCGAGATCGGCGGCGAATTCGTCAAGCCGTGTCAGCGCGGCTTCATCGGCGCTGCCGATCAGCGCACCCATGCGCACGCTGGCGCGGATCAATGCGCCGGTCTTCATGGCATGCACGCGTTCGAGCTCGGCGATGGCGAGGGTTTTTCCCGTGGCGTCCATGTCCAGTTGTTGCCCGCCGCACATGCCCTGCGACCCGCAAGCATTGGCGAGCGTGGCGATTAGGCCGACGCGGATCTCCGGCGTCGTCGCGGCCTGGCACAAGGTATCGAAGGCCAGCGTCTGCAACGCATCGCCGGCCAAAATCGCCGTGGCCTCATCGAAGGCGATGTGCACGGTCGGGCGGCCACGACGCAAGCTGTCATCGTCCATCGCCGGCAAATCGTCATGCACCAGAGAATAGGCATGGATCAATTCGATGGAGACAGCGGCGGCATCGAGTGCTGGCTCGCTCGCATCGAAAACAAAACCGGCGGCATGGACCAGTTGCGGACGAATCCGTTTGCCGCCACCGAGTACGGCGTAACGCATCGCGGCGTGCAATCGTGCGGGAGCTTGGTGTTCGGGAGGAAGGTGCTGTTCCAGGGCTTGTTCGATTCGCAATGCCCAACGCGCGGCAAGCGCTTCAGCTGACATCGGAGGAGAAATCTTCGGCCGAGTCGGGCCGGGCTGGATCGCTGAGCAGGCGCACGCGCAATTCGGCTTGCTCCAGCGCTTTCTGGCATTCGCGATATAGCGCCACGCCCCGTTCGTAGGCTGCCAGGGATTCGTCCAGGCTTTGCTCGCCTTTTTCCATTTTCTGCACGAGTTGTTCGAGCTCGTCGAGCGAGCGCTCGAAGCTGGCGACGGCGGAAGCGGTGGGTTCAGGGGTCTTGGCCATGGCGAAAGTGTGCGGGCTGGGCGGCGGCCGGTCAATTGCGATTCGGGGTGGCCTGGGCTTGGTTTCGTTTTTGTTTTGCAGGCGCTGGCGTGGTCATTTTCGTTGCCACAGCAATCTTGTTTTGTACTGGCGACACATTTCATCCAGACGCGCCGACAGCACCAGATCTCCCGCTGCGAGCAGTTGCCCGTCTTCGGCGAACAATAACGGCAGCCGTTCGCGCTCCCAGGGCGGCACGGCAAGCGTTTGCAATACGTGCTTGAGCGAATGCGAATGATCGCGGCCGGGCAAGGTGATGCGTTCGCCACCCTGGCGCGCGCGTACGACAAATGCTGTCGTCGGAGCGATGGAATTCACCGCTGTAGGAGCGATGGGAGTCGCGACTAAGCCTACCTCTACAGTGGCTACCTTTCGCTTATCTGCTTGCCAAAATGGCCTCTCGAAAGGAAACAACGGATTTGGACAATCGCCATCTCCTGTCGCGATTGCCATCGCTCCTACGGCAGGTGCGAAGTCGAGTGTGTCGCCGGTAGGCAGCGTCAGCGTGTGGGTTCCGTCCCAGCGGCAGTGCCAATCCGATGGCAGACCGGGCTGTGTAATTTCGACATGCAACAGATCGCGCCATCGCTGCAGCGTGGTGTCCGCCCATTGGTATTGGGGTTGTGCATCCGGACGGGCGAGCAGCAATTGCGATTCGATGATCTCGAACGCCTGGCCGGGTAATGGCGGAAGTCCAAGCTCCGTCAGCCACAAACGCAGCACGCGCGAGCGCCAAGGTTTATCCAGAGCGAGTAATGCCGCGACAGAGAGCGTCGATTCATCCAGCCCTTGCACTTGCGCCAAGCGAACGCTCGCCTCGGCGCGTAGCAGTTCGGCGTCCTCGGCCAGCAGCGCCGCACTGCGCGACAACGCGGCATTGGCGGCCGGCCAGCGTTCGGCCAACAGCGGCAACACGCGATGGCGCAGGAAATTGCGGTCGATGTGTTCCTCGGCGTTCGAGGGGTCTTCGATCCAGTGCAGGTTTTGCGATTGCGCGTAGTGCAACAACGTCGAGCGCGGAATCTCCAACAACGGCCGCCACAGCGATCCTTGGCCGAATTTGCGCACGGGCCGTATCGCTGCCAATCCTTCGCTACCGGAGGCGCGCAGCAGGCGCAGCAATACGGTTTCCGCTTGATCGTCCTGGTGATGGCCGAGCGCGAGTGTTTCGTCTTCGTGCAGGTGCGCGGCGAAGGCGCGGTGTCTTGCTTGTCTTGCTGCTGCTTCCAAACCCAACCCGCTGTCGCGGGGGACGCTGACTTCGACGACAGTCAATTCGATATCGAGCGCACGGCAAACATTGCGGCAGTGTTCGGCCCAGGCATCGGCATCGCGATGCAGGCCGTGATGGACGTGAATCGCGCGCAGGCCATGTTTGCGGGTCTCGCTTTGCGTGCACAGCCAGTGCAGCAGCACGGTCGAGTCGAGCCCGCCGCTGAAACCGACCAGGATCGGCCGGGCGGGTGCGTCACTGATTGCGGGCAAGGACATTCCGGGCACGCGTGTTGCCTCAGCGAAAAATTGTATGGCGTCTGCACGCAACTTGCGGCGAATAGGTTTCCCGCTCCGCCGCCGAGCGAAATATGAAACTCGCTGGAAATATCGATCTACGCCGCCTGATAAGCGCCATAGCCGCGAAGCCGCTGGTAACGCATTTCCAGCAAGTCACCGATGCTGTGTTTTTCCAGTTCGGCCAATTCGTCGAGCAACACTTGCTTGAGTGTCGCCGCCATCGCCGCCGGGTCGCGGTGCGCGCCGCCGAGCGGTTCGGCGATGATCTTGTCGACCAGGCCGTGTTCGAACAGGCGCGCCGCGGTCAGGCCGAGTGCTTCGGCGGCATCGCGCGCCTTGTCCGCGCTTTTCCAGAGGATCGAGGCGCAGCCTTCGGGCGAAATCACCGAGTAGGTGCCGTATTGCAGCATCAAGGTGCGATCGCCCACGCCGATCGCCAGCGCGCCGCCGGAGCCGCCTTCGCCGATGACTGTGCAGATCACCGGAATTTTCAGCTCGGCCATTTCCAGCAGATTGCGCGCGATCGCCTCGGACTGGCCGCGTTCTTCCGCGCCCACGCCCGGATACGCGCCCGGCGTGTCGATGAAGGTCAACAGCGGCAGCTTGAAGCGCTCGGCCATCTTCATCAGCCGCAATGCCTTGCGGTAGCCCTCCGGGCGCGGCATGCCGAAATTGCGCTTGATCTTGCTCTTGGTGTCGCGGCCTTTCTGGTGGCCGATCACCATGCAGGCGCGGCCGTCGATGCGTGCCAATCCGCCGACGATGGCGGCGTCATCGGCATAGGCGCGGTCGCCGGCCAATTCATGGAATTCATCGCAGATCAGGCCCAGGTAATCGAGCGTGTACGGCCGCTGCGGGTGCCGGGCCAATTGCGAGATCTGCCAGGGCGTGAGTGCCTTGAAGATTTCCGCAGTGCGGGCACGGAGTTTTTCCTGCAGGCCGTGGACTTCGGTTTCGATGTTGACCGCCGGGCCGGAACTGGCGCGGCGCAGTTCCTGGATCTTGGCTTCCAGATCGGCGATCGGTTGTTCAAAGTCGAGGAAATTGGAATTCATGGGCAGGTCGGTGGCAGGGGTGGGGAGATACTAACAGGCGGGGTCGGGTGGGTGAGCGGGACTCGGGACTCGGGACTCGGGACTCGGGACTCGGGACTCGGGACTCGGGACTCGGGACTCGGGACTCGGGACTCGGGACTCGGGACTAAAAACTTGCGAGGTTTTTGATTCGGGCTTTTGGGGGAGGGGCTTTGATTTACCTCACCCGTTCGCCCTGAGCCTGTTGAAGGGCTTCGACAAATCATTGTTCATGGCTTTGCTTACCTCGTTCATCCATTCCACGGCCGATGCAGCGACAGGCTGACTTGGCTGACGCCGGGCAGGGCGCGCAAGGTGGTGATCAAGCCGGCATCGCTGCGTATCGAATTGGGGCCGTTCAGGTCGATGCTGCCGCGCGCGGATGGGGTCAGCAGGTCCAGGCGCAGTGGGGTACCGCCGGGGCGGAAACCGCTCAAGGCCTGCTGCAGCTTGTCCCAGGTTCCCATCTGGCGCAGATCGACGGTGAGCGAGAGCCTTCGCCCTTGTTGCGCGCACAGTGCCAGGAAATCCCAGCATTGCCGCGCGCGCAGCGAGAATCCGCCATTGAAGGCGTCCTCGCGCAGCCCGCCTTCGACGATGATGATGCGGTCGCGCGAGAGCAGCGGCGCGTACTCGTTGAAGCTGTCGCTGAAGAACGCGCATTCGAGCCGGCCGTGGGTATCTTCGATTTGCACGAAGGCCTGGCTGTCGCCGCGCCGGCGCACTGCGGTGACCAGGCCGGCGAGCACGACCTGCGCCTCGCCGCGATTGTTCTTTTTCTCGCTGTGCAATCGCTCGATATCGCCGAGCGTGACGCCCACCAGCGACGCCAGTTCGTTCTGCCACGGGTCGAGCGGATGGCCGCTGAGAAAATGTCCGAGAGTTTCGCGCTCGCCGATGAGTTTTTGTTCCAGCGGCCAGTCGCTGACAGTCGGAAGCTCGATCCGGATTTCCGGCAGCGCGCCGCCGCCGCCAAACAGCGATACCTGTCCGGCCTCGCGTTCGCGCTGCAACTGCTCGGTGGCCTTGAGCGCCTCGGGCAACTGCACCATCAACGAAGCGCGATTGGCGCCGAGCGCATCGAGTGCGCCGGCCTGTACCAATGCTTCGAGCACGCGCCGGTTGAGCTTGCCCGAATCCACGCGCTGCACGAAATCAAGCAGGTCGCGGAACGCGCCGTCGCGGCGGCGCGAATCGGCGATGGCTTCGCAGGCGCCGCGTCCGGCGCCTTTCACCGCGCCGAGTCCATAACGGATGGTCTTGGCATCGAGCGCCATGAACATGTAGTCGGAGGCATTCACATCCGGCGGCAGGATCTTCAATCCGATCGCCCGCGCATCCTCGAGAAAATTGACCACCTTGTCGGTGTTGTCCATGTCCGAGGACATCGTGGCCGCCATGAACTCGGCCGGATAATGCGTCTTGAGCCACGCGGTCTGATAGGCGACCAGCGCATAGGCGGCCGAGTGCGATTTGTTGAAACCGTAGTCGGCGAATTTTTCCATCAAATCGAAAATGGCCGTGGCCACTTCCGCCTTGATGCCGCTTTTTTCAGCACCGGCTTCGAACTTGACGCGCTCCTTGGCCATCTCCTCGGGTTTTTTCTTGCCCATCGCACGGCGCAGTAAGTCAGCGCCGCCGAGCGAATAGCCGGCCAGGACCTGGGCGATCTGCATCACTTGTTCCTGGTACACGATCACGCCGTAGGTAGGCTTGAGGATCGGTTCCAGACGATCGTGCGGGTAACTGACCGGAGCACGGCCATGCCGGCGATCGATGAAGTCATCGACCATGCCTGCGCCGAGCGGGCCGGGGCGGAACAACGCTGCCAGCGCGATCAGATCCTCGAAGCAGTCCGGTTCGAGCTTGCGGATGTAGTCCTTCATGCCGCGCGATTCGAACTGGAATACCGCGGTGGTCAATCCGCGTGAAAGCAGTTGATACGTGGGCTTGTCGTCCAGCGGGATGGCGAGGATTTCCAGCGGCGCTTCATTGCTTGCTCTACGGCGCGCGTTGATCGCCTTGACGGCCCAATCGATGATGGTCAGCGTGCGCAGGCCGAGGAAGTCGAACTTGACCAGGCCGATCGCCTCGACGTCGTCTTTGTCGAATTGCGTGACGATGCTCTTGGCGGTCTCGCCCTTGCCGACGTGTTCGGCGAATAGCGGCGAAAAATCGGTCAGCGCGGTCGGCGCGATCACCACGCCGCCGGCGTGCTTGCCTGCATTGCGGGTGAGGTCTTCGAGCTTGCGCGCCAGATCGAGCAGATCGCGCACATCGTCTTCGCTGTTGTAGCGGGCGATCAACTCGCTCGATGCCAGGTTGCTGTCTTTCTTCGCGGCATCGGATTCGCCCAGGGCATCGTCGAGCGTGATGCCCAAGGTCATCGGAATGAGCTTGGCGATGGAATCGACGAAGCCGTACGGATAACCGAGCACGCGGCCGCAATCGCGCACGACCGCCTTGGCCGCCATGGTGCCGTAGGTGATGATCTGGCTGACTTTGTCGCGGCCGTATTTGTGCGCGACGTAGTCGATGACCTCGTCGCGGCGGTCCATGCAGAAGTCGATGTCGAAGTCGGGCATCGACACCCGCTCGGGATTGAGGAAGCGCTCGAACAGCAGGTCGTAGCGCATCGGATCCAGGTCGGTGATACCCAACGCCCAGGCCACCAGCGAGCCGGCGCCGGAACCACGGCCGGGACCGACTGGAATGTCGTTGCGTTTTCCCCAGTTGATGAAGTCGGCCACGATCAGGAAGTAGCCGGGGAAGCCCATCGAGACGATGACTTTGAGCTCGGTGTCCAGGCGCGCATCGTAATCGGCGCGAGTGAAGCCGGACGCGAGCGGATGTTTTTCCAATCGCCGGATCAGGCCTTCATGCGCGCATTTGCCGATCCAGGAATCGAGTGTGTCGCCCTCGGGCACCGGAAAGTCGGGCAGGTAGTAAGTGCCCAGCGACAATTCGAGATTGCAGCGCTTGGCCAGTTCGACGGTGTTCTGCAGCGCCTCGGGGATATCGGCGAACAGCTCGGCCATTTCCTCGGGAGATTTGAGGTACTGCTCGGCGCTGTAATCGCGCGGACGTTTGGGATCGTCGAGCACGCGGCCGGTGGAGATGCACACGCGCGCTTCGTGCGCTTCGAAATCGCCGCGTTCGAGAAAACGCACATCATTGCTGGCGATGACCGGAAGATCGTGTTGCGCGGCCAGTTCCAGCGCGGCGTTGTTGAACGCTTCCTCGCCATCACGCTGCGTGCGCGTCAATTCCAGGTACAGCCGATCGCCGAACACGATCTGCCAATCGCGCAAGACGGATGCAGCCTGGTCGCGGCGTCCGGACGCGAGCGATTGTCCGACTAGACTCTCGCGTCCGGCAATCGCAATCAGGCCTTCATTGTCCTTTGCCAGCCAATGATTCCTGATCGCCACGAAATCGCCTTGATGGCCTTCGAGGAACGCGCGCGTGATCAGGCGGGACAGGCTCAGGAAGCCGGCGCGGTTCTGGCACAGCAAGGTCAGCCGCGAGGGAGTTTGTCCTTCCTCGGCCAGCCACAGGTCGCAACCGGCGACAGGTTTGAGCCCGGCGTTTTCGGCGGCCTTGAAGAACTTCACCAGTGCGAACAGATTGCTGGTGTCGGTGATCGCCACCGCGGGCAGCCCGAGTTCGGCGCAGCGTTGTACCAGTTGCGCGATGCGCAACGTCGAATCGGTCAGCGAGTACTCGCTGTGCAGGTGCAGATGAACGAACGTCGGGGACATGCCGGGCGCCGGAAGCAAGCCTCCAGCTTAGGCCGGCCACGGAGGCCGAACAAGGCTTGACAGACTCGCTTGGCCGCTGGCGCGGCGCGCGCGCTAACGGGCATCGAGGCAGCGGCCCGGCGAGAAAAAAACGCCGGGGCGGACAGGCCCTGAATCCTGTTCGCCCCGGACGTCCAGACGCTGTTTCAATACACTCGCACCGTGCCGCTGAGAGGCGCGACGCGGGCATAGCCCCGGTCGCGAATCAATTGCCGATGCAACAGGGCATTGGCCTCGGCCAGGCAGTGGCTTTCCCACGCGGTGCGAAGTTCGCTAGGCGAGCCGCGTGGAAAATCGGTGGTCGCGCGGAATTGGCAGAAGTCGCGGTAATCCTGGGCTTCTCCGGCGAATTCCGGCCAGCTCATCTCGACCAGCAAGGCGTCGTCAAGATGACCGAGTACCGGCATGTCATCGGGAATCAGATCATCGACGCGGGTGACATACTGCAGCAAGCGCTCAACGCGTCGCAGCAATGATGTCGGCGCGTCCCAGTCGGAATCTTGCAACATGCAGCGCAGCAGCTCGGCTCGCGATAGACGCAAATGGATGGTGGCTTCGGCGGTTTCCGCCGAAAGTGTCCGCAACCACCGTGCCAGACTGACAATTTGGTCGATCTGCACGGCGGGAGCCCGTTCATACATCGATTGCAGTTCTTCATTGAACGCATGAACGGCCGACTCGTTCAGATCGATATCTTCGACCCGGTGGCGACGCGAATACAGGTACGGCAGCGGCAAGACCAGAGGCAGAGGTTGTTGGAAGGGGAAGTTTTCGATGTTCATAAGAACCCTCACGTCGGGCTCGATGCCCGCACTTTGTAATGGATGCCATTGCAGTGTGGACGGTTGCAACCGACACGTCGCGGCCCGTTGGTGGGTATGACCTTCGGGCTAATCGCGCGCATAGATCGAAACCAACGGTTTGTTTGCGAAAACACGCATACCTTTGCAGCGCCAATAATTCTGGCGCTGCATGCTTGATCAGCAAATCGCTGGAGAAATTGTTTTATTTCCGGTTCGCCGGGCCGGATTGTCTGGCCGTTCGTTTGGTGGGTCGCGATCAGATCACCCGGAAAACCGATGTCGGTGGCGAGTAATCGACATAGTGCCGGTCGCGTACGCGATGCAACTGCTCCCAAAGAGCCCCCTCCTCGATACGGGCCAGCAGCCAATCCTGCTGTCGTATCGGGCGTCGGTTCGGGTCGGCGTTGGCCTCGCGGAAACGGCAGAAGTCGCGATAGTCCTCGATGTCCTCCACGAGCATTGGCCAGACCAATTCGATCAGCAAGGCATCGTCGAGCCGTCCCAAGGCGGGCGTGCCGTTTGGAATCAGACCGCCATCGTTGGCGGCGTAATCGAGAATTTTCCTGATCCGTTGTTCCTGCGGTGGTTTCAGTGTCCAGTCGGGATCATCGTGCAGGGCCTGGAGTTCGGCGAGCCTTTGCAGTCGAATCTGCAAGATCATTTCGCTTTGCTCGGGTGGTTGCGATTCGAGCCAGCGGGCAACGCTTGCGATCGCATCGGCATCGATATGCGGTGCATCGGGATGCAGTTCGTGCAGGAGTTGGTTGAATTGTTCGATGGCTGCACCGGAAAGTTCGATCGAGCCGGCTTTCTGCCGTCGATGACTTGCGCGCGGGGGCGGCAAGGGTAACGGTGAGCCTGTAGGTGTGGGAGCAGGGAGGCGCATGGCAGTCTCACGGCCGGCCGGGTGCTGGAGGCTGCGTCGGCTGGTCGGCATGTTGCCGTCCGCAGCCGCATCTTTCGGGGATGCCAATGAAGTAACTACGCCGACCGTTACGGACTGTCAATCTATCGAAAGTACTAGCCGGGAAAAAAATTCGCCTGCAAAAATTCACGCACCGGCGCGAAGCTGCGCCGATGCTCGGGGCAGGGGCCGAATCGTTGCAGGTGAGCCAAGTGCTCTGGCGTCGGATAACCTTTGTGCTGATCGAAGCGGTATTGCGGATAACGTTCGTGAAGTGCGTTCATGTAATGGTCGCGACTGACTTTGGCGAGGATCGATGCGGCCATGATGGCCGGCTCGCGCGCATCGCCCTTGACCAATGCCTGCGCCGGGCAAGGCAGTCCGGGAGGAATCTTGTTGCCATCGATCAGCGCCTGCGTGGCTGGCGTGGCTAATGCGTTTATCGCAAGACTCATGCCATGCATCGTGGCATGAAAAATATTCAGTCGATCGATGTCATCGCATCCGACGAATTGAATATGCCAGGCCAGGGCATTGCGCTGGATGAGTGGAAACAATCGCTCGCGGTTGGCGAGGCTGAGTTTTTTCGAATCGCCGAGTCCGGCGATGGGCTTGAGAGGATCGAGTATGACCGCAGCGCATACCACCGGCCCGGCCAAGGGACCACGCCCGGCTTCATCGACGCCGGCAATGCGCTCGCCTTGCATCAACGCGGCCGCTGCAGCAATTGCGCGATCGCCATGGCGGCGGAGGCCGAAGCATTGCGGCGCAGGCGTTCGTGGATGGCGAGAAAACGCGGTTGCAGGTTGTCGCGCGCCTGACGATTGCCGAACCAGTTCATCAGCGCTTCGAACAGATTTTCCGGCGTGCATTGGCCTTGCATCAGTTCGGGAACGATGGGTTCGTTGGCTAGGACATTGGGCAGGCTGTAGCGATTGACCTTCATCAGGCCCAGTGCCATGACGATGCGATAGGTCAGCGCCGAAATGCGATAGCCGACCACCATTGGCCGCTTGGCCAGCATCGCTTCCAGCGCCGCGGTGCCGGAGGCGAGCAGTACGACATCGGCGGCGATCAATGCTTCGTGCGCGTGGCCATCGACAACGAGCACGGGCAATGGAGAGTCTGCGCCGTGAGTCACGGTCGTCGCGAGAATCTCATCGATCAATCGGCGGCAGTTTTCGTTGGCGGCAGGGATGACGACGCGCAAGCCGGGAATCTTTTGCGCGAGCAAATTCGCTGTGACGATGAAATCCGGAAGCAGACGGCGGATCTCGCCAAGCCGGCTGCCTGGCAGAACCGCCAGAATCGGCGCATCCGATGGCATCCTCAGCGCGGTACGGGCCGCATGGCAATCGGGATGCAGCGCGAAGCTGTCGGCCAGCGGATGGCCGACGAATTGGGCCTCGATGCCGTAGCGGGCGTAGATCGGCGGCTCCATCGGAAACAGGCACAACACCAGATCGGCGCTGCGTCCGATCTTCGCAGCGCGGCCTTCTCGCCATGCCCACACCGAGGGGCTGACGTAATGCACGGTGCGGATGCCGGCATTTTTCAATTGCCGCTCCAGCCCCAGGTTGAAATCGGGTGCATCGATGCCGATGAACACATCCGGCTTCCATGCCAGCAGCCGCTCGCGCATTTCACGCCGCAATCTGAGCAGCCGTGGCAAATGCCGCAACACTTCGGCCAGACCCATGACCGCCAGTTCGTTGCAATCGTGCCAGGTGTCCATGCCGGCGGCGCGCATTCGCGGCCCGCCGATGCCGACGATTTCGGCATCGGGAAAACGCAATCGCAATTGTTCGATCAGGCCGGCGCCGAGCAAATCGCCCGAGGCTTCACCGGCGACCAGGGCGATGCGCGGTGCGCGATCGGGTCGGGAATCGGGACTTGGCATGGTAGTTGTTTCGGGCGGCGAGGAAGAAAACGCTGAGAATATAGGAGAGGCGGTAGGTGTGGGAGTTCGGGACTCGGGACAAGAGCTTGCGAAATTATTTAGGAGCCTTTGGTTTGGTCCGCGAAGGACGCGAAGAATAGCGAAAGAAGATTTGATTTTAGGATACTCGGGTTGCTTCACCCATTAGCTCTGGTTTGTCGAAGGACATTGAAGATATTCGAATGTCCGGCAACATCCATTCGTGGTGCGAACCTTCGATAAGCTCAGGATTACCACGAACGGAAATAGATCGAAGCCACTGGCGACCACGGCGAAAAATCGGAGCCGGTCTCGGCCTTTACTCAGAAGACGGCATTTGAAATGCTTTCCGAGTCCCGAGTCCCGAGTCCCGAGTCCCGAGTCCCTGACTCAGCGCAACAAGCCGCGCGTGCTGCGCTCGATGAAATCGAGCATCAAGCGCACTTCGCCCGAGGTGTTCGCGCTCTCGGACAATTCCTGTTTGATCTCGGCCAACGGCTTGCCCGACATATACACGGTGCGATAGGCGCGCTTGATCGCGGCGATCTGGGTGGCATCGAAGCCGCGGCGCTTGAGTCCCTCGGCATTGATGCCGCGCGGCTTGGCGTATTCGTCGGCGACCAGGACGTAGGGCGGCACATCGGCATTGACCAGGCTGCCCATGCCGATGAAGGCATGCGCGCCGACCACGCAGAACTGGTGCACGCCGGCGAAGCCGCCGAGGATCACCCAGTCTTCGATGACCGCATGTCCGGCCAGGGTCGCGTTGTTGGCGAAGATGGTGTGGTTGCCGACCTGGCAGTCGTGCGCGATGTGCACGTAGGCCATGATCCAGTTGTCGTCGCCGATCCGGGTCACGCCGCCGCCATCGGCGGTGCCGCGGCTGAAGGTGGTGAACTCGCGGATCGTGTTGCGATCGCCGATGACCAGCTCCGCACGCTCGTCGTGGAACTTCTTGTCCTGGGGATCGCAACCCAGTACCGCGTGCGAATAGATGCGGTTGTCGCGGCCGATGCGGGTCGGGCCGGTGATCACGCAATGCGGACCGATAGTGGTTCCTTCACCGATCTCGACCTCGGGGCCGATCAGGGTGAAAGCGCCGACGCTGACATTGGCGTCGATCTGGGCGGAAGGATCGATCTGGGCCGCGGGATGGATCATGTTCAGTGCCTGCTCTCTGCACAAAGGATTTCGGCGCTGGCCACAGTTGCGCCATTCACGCGCGCGACGCATTCGTACAACGCCATATTGCGAATCACCCGTTTGAGACTAACGTTGAGATCGAGTTGGTCGCCCGGAATCACCAGTTTGGAGAAACGGGCATTGTCGATCTTGACCAGATAGAAAACCCGCTCGCTGTTCGCTTGGCAGGCATCGGCTTCGGCGGCGTTGGAAAGATGGGTGAGCAAGCCGCCCGCCTGCGCAAGAGCCTCGATGACCAGCACACCGGGCATGACCGGATGGCCCGGGAAATGGCCCTGGAAGAACGGTTCGTTGATCGTGACGTTCTTGATCGCCCGAATGCGCACGCCGGGCTCCAGTTCCACTACGCGATCGACCAGCAGGAATGGATAGCGGTGCGGCAATAGTGCCTGGATGCAATTGATGTCCACGGGCATGGATACGGCGGAAGTTGTCATTGGCTCAACCCTTTGGATTTTTTGCTTCGCCGATCTTACGCGCCAGCTCGTCCAGATGCTTGAAACGGGCGGCGTTGCGCCGCCAGTCGCGGCTGGGCTGGATGGGGGTGCCGGAAGAATATTCGCCCGGCGTCTGGATGGAATGGGTGACCAGACTCATGGCAGTGACCAGCACGCGATCGCATATCTCCACATGCCCGACGATGCCGGCGGCACCGCCGATCAGGCAATAGCGGCCGATCTTCGCCGACCCGGCCACGGCCACGCAGCCGGCCATGGCGGTGTGCGCGCCAATGAGTACGTTGTGTCCGATCTGGATCTGGTTGTCGAGCCGCACGTCCTGTTCGAGCACGGTATCTTCGATCGCGCCGCGATCGATGGTGGTGTTGGCGCCGATCTCGCAATCGTCGCCCACCAGCACGCCACCCAATTGCGGCACCTTGATCCAGCGGCCTTGATCCATCGCCAGGCCGAAACCTTCGGCACCGAGCACCGCGCCTGGATGGATTCGCACTCGTTGCCCGATGCGAACGCGGGCAACCAGGGTGACGCGTGCGATCAACTCGCAACCGGCGCCGATGACACAATCCTCGCCGATCACGCAGCCGGGTCCGATGTTCGCGCCGGCTTCGATGACCGAGCGCGCGCCGATGCTCACGAACGGGCCGATGCAGGCGCTGGCGTCCACGCGCGCGCTGTCGGCGACGATGGCGCTGGGATGGATGCCTGGGGACACATCGACGCGAGGCTCGAACAACGCGGCGATTTTCGCGAACGCGACGTAAGGGTCGCTCGCGATCAAACAAGGCACGGGGCAATCGGCTGCGTCTTGTTCGCGCAAGATCACGGCACTCGCGCGCGTGTCGGCCAGGTACTTGCGATAGAGCCGGTTCGCCAAGAATGTGATCTGCCCCGGCGATGCCCGATCGAGGGTGCCGACACCCTCGATGTCACCGCTTCCCACACCCTGCAACACGAGTCCGAAACGCCGGGCCAGTTCCGATAGTTCAAAACGCGGGGCCGCCATGGCGATCAGGCCCGCATTCAGAACTGATTGCCGAAGGTGAATTGCAGACGCTCGACCTGATCGGTCTTCTCCGAGCGAATCGGAACGGCGTAGCTGATCGAGATCGGACCGACCGGCGACTGCCACTGCAATGCGAGACCACCTGCGGCACGGAATTGCTTGACCGAGAAATCGCTGGTGCTCGCGTACACGTTGCCGTAATCGATGAAGGTGGAGATGCGGGTGCCGCCGCCACCTTTGCCCAACAACTGCGGCAGGAAGAATTCGAAGGTGCCGATGGTCTTGACCGAACCGCCCAACGGCTGCGGGAACCGGAATCCGCCGAAGTCGGTGGATGGACCCAGCGTATTGGCGGTGAAACCGCGCACCGAGCCCGGGCCACCGGCGAAGAAGAACTTGAAGAACGGCAGACCGGCATTGCCGGTCTTGCCGTAGCTGTCGCCATAACCCAGGCTCACCGCGGACTTCATGATCAGCCAACGGGCCACCGGCCAGTAGTATTCGAAATCGTAGTTGATCCGGTAGTACTCCAGATCGCTGCCGGGCAGTGCGACTTCGGCCTGGAGACGATTGAGCACGCCGCGGGTGGGCAGCAGGAAATCGTTGCGGGTATCGCGCGCCCAGCCAAAGCGCGAGGTCGCCGAGTTGATGGTCCAGCGCCGGGCGCCGCCGGTGAAGGTGACCGGTACCGGCGGTGTGGTCGGATCGTTGTCGGTATCGGTCGGAATGATGACCACCGGGAAGCGCGCGCGATCGCCCAGCGTCTGCACGAGATAGTCGATCACCGACGGCGGCGTGCTGCCGTCGCTGGTGGTGATCTGGTTGCGCGAGAGCCCCAGCGACGCGTTGACGCTGGTGCTTTCCGACAGCGGGATACCGAACGTGGCTTCGCCCGCGGCATTGGAGGAGGTGAATCGCGAAGTGTTGGAAGCGGCCTGGTCGAAGGTGCTGTAGTTGAGGTTGTAACCGACCGAGACGCCATCGTCGGTGAAGTACGGGTCGAGCCAGGAGAAGTTCACGCTGCGCGAGAACTGGTTGTTCTGCACACCCACGGTGAAGCGGTTGCCGGTGCCGAGGAAGTTGTTTTGCTGGAGCTGGATGCTGGTGATCAGGCCGCCGTTTTGCGAGTAGCCGATGCCGAAGGTGAAGCTGCCGGCATTGCGTTCCTTGACCGTGACCACGACATCGAGCTGGTCCTTGCTGCCGCCGACCGGAGGCGTTTCGATATCGACCGATTCGAAAAAGCCGGTGCGTTGCAGACGGACCTTCGAGCGGTCGATCGCCGCCTGCGAGTACCAGGCGCTTTCGAACTGGCGCATCTCGCGCCGCAGCACTTCATCGGCGGTGTGTTCGTTGCCCTTGAAGATGATGCGCCGGACGGTCATGCGCGGCCCGGGTTTGACCACGAAATTGATGCCAACCGTGTGGTCTTCGCGATTGATGTCGGGAACCGGCGTGACTTCGGCCGATGCGTAGCCGATGTTGGACAAGATGGTGGTGATCGAATCGGTGGTCAGTTCCAGCAGTGCGCGGGAGAAGGTTTGCCCGGGCTTGATCAGCACCATCGCCTCGATCTGTTCCTGCGGCAGGATGGTTTCGCCGGAAACCTTGACCTCGGAAATCTTGTAGATGTCGCCCTCGGTCACGTTCGCGGTGACGAACATGTCCTGCTTGGTCGGGCTCATCGAGATCTGCGTGGACTCGACATTGAAATCGACGTAGCCGCGATCGAGGTAGTAATTGGAAAGTTTTTCCAGGTCGCCGGAAATCTTTTCGCGCGAATACTGGTCGTCGCGGCGATACCACGACAGCCAGTTGCTGGTGCCCGATTCCCAGCCTTCGCGGATCAGCGCGTCCGGGAAAACCGTGTTGCCGACGATGTTGATGTCGCGGATCTTGGCCGCCTTGCCCTCGGCGATGGTGATTTTCACATCGACACGGTTGCGGTCGAGCTGGGTGATGGTGGGGCTGATGGTCACGCCGTACTTGCCGCGGTTGTTGTACTGGCGCGTCAATTCCTGGGTGACCCGGTCGAGGTTGAGCGGATTGTAGGTTTCACCCTCGCTCAGGCCGATGCCCTTGAGGCCCTTGAGCAAGTCGTCGGACTTGAGTTCCTTGTTGCCTTCGAGCTTGATCGTGTTGATCGCCGGACGCTCGACCACCGTGATCACCAGGATGTCGCCCTGGCGCTCGAACTTGATGTCACTGAAAAATCCGGTGTGGAACAGCGCGCGGATGCCTTCGGTGGAGCGATTGCGATCGAGCAGGTCGCCTTTTTCCACCGGAAGATAGGTGAACACGGTGCCGGCGGAAATGCGTTGCAGGCCATCGATACGGATATCGGCCACTGTGAACGGTTCGTAGTTCTGGGCCAGGGCTTGTCCAGACAAAGCGGCGGCGAGGGCAAAGCTCAAGAGGCGGCGGCGTGCGGTAGGGCGCGTCATCATCAGTCCAAAGTGGTGGCGCGTGGCGCCGGTGGGGTAGGGTCAGAGAATCGTTCGGACAAGATCGTTGTAGATGGCCAGGGAAATCAGCCCGGCCAACAAGGCCAAGCCGATATATTGGCCTGCGACCAGCACCTTTTCGCCGACCGGGCGACCAGAAACAAGTTCGATAAGGTAATACAGCAGGTGCCCGCCATCCAAGACCGGGATCGGCAGCAGATTCATGATGCACAAGGTCAGCGACAGGCTGGCCATGAAGAAAAGCAGCCGGGAAACGCCCAGATTGGCCTCGGCCTGGGCCGCCTGGGCGATGCCGATCACGCCCGAAAGGTTTTTCGAAGAGGCCTCGCCTTTCACCAGTCGCGCGATGAAACCGAGGATTTCGCGGGTTTGTTTGCCCGTTTCGGTGAACGCCGCGCCCAGCGCATCCACCGGTCCATAGCGAAGCACGGTCAACTCGCGCTTGGCACCGATGCCGAGCTGCCAGACCGTCTTGCCCTGGCTTTGCACTTGTCTTGGCGTAACGCTGACCCGAACCAGCCGGCCATCGCGGTGCAGTTCGATGGCAATCGCTTGCCCGTCGCGCGCCTGGCTTTGCAGCGCCATGGGAATTTCGGAAAAGCGCGTGATCGATTGTTGGCCGATTCTCAGGATTTCATCGCCGGGCTGCAGGATGCCGCGCGCCGCTGCATCGTCGGCGACGATGCCGATCACCGGGCGATCCTGAGCGATCGAGGTATTGAGACCGATGGCGGCCAGAGGATTGCTTTGATCGAAATCGGCAGGCAGGCGATCGAGCGGCAGGTTGTGCTGCGAGGTCCGGCCCGCGGCGTCGGTGACAGTCAGCATGACCGGCCGGCGATCGATGGCGGCGAGAGCCAGCGGCGTGATCGCCTGGGTCCAGGTCGGCGTGGTTTGTTCGCCGACGCTGACGATGCGGTCACCTTCGTGCAGTCCGGCTTCGGCGGCAAGGCCGGCCGGTTGGCCGATCAAGGGAGCGAGGTCGGGCCAGCCGATCAGGTAGGTGGCCCAGAGAAAGGCAAGACACAGCAGCAGATTGGCCAGAGGCCCGGCGATGACGATCGCGATGCGCTTGAGCACCGGCTGGCGGTTGAAGGCCGATGCGCGCTCGTCGGGAGCGACTTCGCCGGTGCGCTCGTCGAGCATCAGCACATAGCCGCCCAGCGGAATCATCGCGACCTGGTATTGGGTTCCGTCCTTGGCCAGCCGTGACCACAGCGCGCGTCCGAACCCGACCGAAAAACGCAGCACCTTGACCCCGCAGCGCCGCGCCACCCAGAAATGTCCGAATTCGTGGAAGGTGACCAGTACGCCCAAGGTCACGATGAACCACCAGATGGCGCCGAAAAAATCGCTCATGAACGGCCCATCTCCATCAAAAGTTCCTCGGCCTTGCGGCGCGCCCGGTCATCACAGGCCATTAGGACATCCATCGAGCCGACAGGTTCCACCGGCAGGGCGTCCAGTGTGCGCTCGATCAATGCGGGAATGCCCAGAAACGGCAAGCGCCCGGCCAGGAAAGCCGCCACCGCCACTTCATTGGCGGCATTGAGAATGGCCGGCGCAGTGCCGCCGGCCTGCAATGCAGCGTAAGCCAGACCCAGGCAGGGAAAGGCCTGCAGGTCGGGTTTTTCGAAATCGAACCGGGCCATGGCGACCAGATCCAGCGGCGTCACGCCCGAGTCGATGCGCTCGGGCCAGCTCAGCCCGCAGGCCAGGGCGGTGCGCATGTCCGGATTGCCCAATTGCGCCAGCATCGAGCCATCGAGGAAATCCACCAGCGAATGGATCACGCTTTGCCGATGCACCACGACTTCGATGCGCTCGGACGGCAGGCCGAACAGGTGATGCGCCTCGATCACCTCCAGCCCTTTGTTCATCAGCGTGGCCGAATCCACCGAGATCTTCCGGCCCATGATCCAGTTCGGATGCGCGCAAGCTTCATCGGGCGTGACGTTTTGCAAGGATTCGCGCGCGCGGCCACGGAACGGCCCGCCGGAGGCGGTCAGCAGCAACCGGCGCACGCCGCCACGGCTACCGTCGGACGGCAGGCATTGGAAAATGGCGTTGTGTTCGCTGTCGATGGGCAGAATCTGCGCGCCGTGCGCGGCAGCCTCGCGCATCAGGATTTGCCCGGCCAGCACCACCGATTCCTTGTTGGCCAGCAGCAGACGCTTGCCTGCACGCGCCGCAGCCAGTGTCGAGGACACGCCGACCGCGCCGACGATGGCGGCAATGACGGTGTCGCTGTCGGGACTGGCAGCGATGTCATCGAGCGCGGCGGTTCCCGCCAGCGCCCGGGTGTTCAGACCGCGCGCCTTGAGACCATCGCGCAATGTGTCGTAGTTGGCTTCATCGGCAATGACCGCGACTTGCGGACGGAAGCGCTCGCAAAGATCGAGCAATTCGCGCACGCGGGAATTGGCCGATAGCGCCACGACCTCGAAACGCTCCGGATGCCGGGCGATCACATCCAGCGCCGAGGCTCCGATCGAGCCGGTGGCGCCGAGCAAGGCAATGCGGCGGCGCGGAACGTTCAAAGGCTTAGCCAGATCTTGGCGGCGACGAATACCGGCAACGCGGCGAAAATACTGTCGAGCCGATCCAGGATGCCGCCGTGGCCGGGGATCAGATCGCTCGAATCCTTGATGCCGGCATGGCGCTTGAACAAGCTCTCGAACAGATCGCCGACCACCGAAAACAGAGCGGTGAGCAAGGTCAGCAGCAACATGCTCGGCAGCGAGGCCCAGCCTAGGCCGAGCAACGGGATCGCCGGCATCGCCAGCAGCAGCGCGAAAAACAGGCCGCCCCACATGCCTTCCCAGCTCTTGCCCGGGCTGATGCGCGAGGCCAGCTTGCGCTTGCCGAAACGCACGCCGATGAAATACGCGCCGGAGTCGGCGATCCAGACAATGATCAGGGCAAACAAGGCCCAGCGCGGCCCCATCGGTTGCGACGCCTGCAACCAGCAGATCGCCGCCCAGGCCGGAATGACGCTCAAGCTGCCGGCGATGAGTTTGACCGCGCGCGAAAGCGAGCTGTCCTTGAATGCGAAATCGAATTTCGCCAGCCACACCAGCGCCAGCAGCCACCACACCGCGCCGAGCACGCTGACCAGCTTGAGCGTGAACAAACCCCGTCCCGCGCCCCAGACCAGCGCAGCCATCAGGAAGGCATTGGCGGCCAAATAGCCCACACGCGGCAGGCGATCGTGCAGGCTCGCCAGCAGGGTCCATTCCCACAGGCCGATCATCATCAATGCGGCCAGAAGGCCCGCCAGGATCGGTGCGGGCAACCACAACACCGCGGCGATCGCGGCCGGGGCCATGATGGCGGCGGCGATGACCCGGGTGCGGCGGCTCATGTCGCGTCTCCGCGGCGGCGCGCGGCAAAAGCGGTTCGCGTTGCGTTGGCAAGAAAGCGAGCGAAGACGCGCGATCCGGATGCGCGCGAGCGGTGGGGCAGATTGGGACGGGCAAGGTGTCGGATCACTTGGTCTCCATGAGAATTTGCGCGCCGGTCAGGCCGAACCGGCGTTCGCGCGTGGCGAAATCGTCGAGCGCCTGGTACAGCGTCGTTTCGTCCAGATCCGGCCACAGCGTCTGGGTGAACCACAATTCGGTGTAGGCCAATTGCCAGAGCAGGAAATTGCTCACGCGCATATCGCCGCCGGTGCGGATGAACAAATCGGGCTCGGGCTGATCGGCCAGGGACAGGTGCTGGGCCAGCGCCGCTTCGTCGATTTGCGCCGGGTCGATCTTGCCGGCGACCGCCGATTCGGCCAGGCGTCGCGCCGCGCGGGCGATGTCCCAGCGACCGCCGTATCCGGCGGCGATGTTGACGGTGATGGCGCGGTTGCCGGCAGTCAGTGCTTCGGCGCGTACCATTTTTTCCTGGATCGCCGGTGAAAAATCCTCGCGCTCGCCGATGAAAACGATCCGCGCACCGCGTCGATGCAGTTCATCGACTTCATGATCGAGCAGGCGCAGGAAAAGTTTCATCAACGCGCCGACTTCCTCAGCCGGGCGATTCCAGTTCTCGCTGGAAAAGGCGAACAAAGTCAGCGAGCCGATGCCTTCCTTGATGCAGAACTCCAGGCACACCTGCACCGCGCGTACGCCGGCACGATGGCCCAGACTACGCGGGCGGTGCCGGCGTTCGGCCCAGCGGCCGTTGCCGTCCATGATGATGGCCAGGTGGCGCGGCTTGCGTGGCGGAGAGCTCATGTCGTGATCGGTCTCAGACCGCCATCAACTCCTGTTCCTTGGCCTTGACCACCTCGTCGGTGTCCTTGACGAACTTGTCGGTGAGTTTCTGGATTTCTTCTTCACCGCGGCGCGCGTCGTCTTCGGTGACTTTCTTTTCCTTGAGTAATTCCTTGACCTGCTGGATGGCATCGCGCCGAACACCGCGAATGGCGACCTTGGCATCCTCGCCCTCGTGGTGGACGTGCTTGGACAATTCCTTGCGGCGCTCCTCGGTGAGCGGCGGCAGATTGATGCGGATCACCTGGCCCGAGGTGTTGGGCGTCAGGCCCAGGTCGGAGGCGAGAATGGCCTTCTCGACGGCCGAAACCATGGGCTTTTCCCAGGGCGTGATCGAAAGCGTGCGCGCATCGGTGACGGTTACCGTCGCCACCTGCGACAGCGGCACGTCCGAACCGTAGTAGTTGACCTTCAGATGATCGACGATCGCGGTGGTGGCACGCCCGGTCCGAAGCAAGGTCATGTTGTGCCTGAAGGTGTCCACGCACTTGGTCATTCGGATCTGGGTGTCTTTCTTGATGTCATTGATCATCGCGGGCTCCGCAAAAGGTCAGCATGACCCCGATTATAGTCATCGGGGCGTTCCAGAGTCGCCCGGGATCGCGCTCGGGACCTCGCGCCACCCGTCAATGATGGGGTGCATGATCGTCGTGGTCGTGCGCGCAACCGGGGCCGCGTTCGATCTGCAAAGTGGCGTGGTTGATGGCAAAACGCTCATCGAGCGCATGCGCGACCTGGTCCAGGAAATCGTCGTGGCCATCTTCCTGCGAGCGCAGCACATGCGCGGTTAGGGCGATCTCGTTCGCGCCGATCGACCAGATGTGCAGGTGATGAACGGCTTCGACACCGGGCCATTGTTCGAGAAAACGCACGACCTCATCGAGATCGATGTGCGCGGGCACCGCATCCATGGACTGGCGAAAGCTTTCGCGCAGCAGTCCCCAACTGGCGATCGCCACCACCAGCGCCACGCCCGTAGCCAGTGCCGGATCGAGCCAGCGCCAACCCAGCGTCGCCATGCCAAGACCAGCGAGCACCGCCGCCAGCGAGACACCGGCATCGGCCAGCAGATGCAAATAGGCGCCACGGCGATTGAGATCGGTGGCTTGATCGCGATGAAAAAGCGCCGCGGTTCCGAGGTTGACCACGATGCCGAGCGCCGCCACGGACATCACCACGCCACCGGAAACCTCGGGCGGTGCCACGACCAGACGGCGGATCGATTCGCCCATCAGCGCACCGGCGAAGCCCACCAGCAACAAGGCATTGGCGAGCGGCGAAAGCTGCGTCGCGCGCCGCCAGCCATAGGTGTGCCGGGTGGTGGGTCGGCGCTGGGCCAGACGCGCCGCGCCCCAAGCCAGCGCCAGGCCGAGCGAGTCGCCGAAGTTGTGCAGCGCATCCGACAGCAAGGCCAGCGAGTCGGCATGAAAACCGAACGCCGCCTCCAGCACCGTGTAGGCCAGGTTGACCGCCAACGCCAAGGCAAAGGCGTTGGTCGCCGAGCGATGCGGATGATCGTGCGTATGCAACGCGATCTCAGGATCGTCCGCGCACCAGCGTGCCGAGCGGCTCGCCGCGCAGGATGCGCATGAACGCACCCGGCTGCATGATGTCGTAGATGCGCAGCGGAATGTCGTTGTCGCGGCACAAGGCGAAGGCCGAGGTGTCCATCACCTGCAGATTGCGGGAAATCACATCATCGTAGGTCAGTTCGTCGTAGCGCTTGGCGGTCGGATTCTTCATCGGATCGGAATCGTAAACGCCATCGACCTTGGTGGCCTTGAGCAGCAATTCGGCGCCGATCTCCGTAGCGCGCAGCGCCGCGGCCGAATCGGTGGTGAAGAACGGATTGCCGGTGCCGGCGGCGAAGATCGCGATGCGGCCTTTTTCCAGATGGCGTATCGCGCGGCGGCGGATGTAGTCCTCGCAGACTTCGTTGATCTTGATCGCGCTCATCACTCGCGCGTAGGCGCCCTGTTTTTCCAGGGCATCCTGCATCGCCAATGCATTGATGACCGTTGCCAGCATGCCCATGTGGTCGCCGGTGACCCGGTCCATGCCGGCCGCGGCCAGCCCCGCGCCGCGAAAGATGTTGCCGCCGCCGATCACCAGGCCGATCTGCGCGCCGGCTCGCTGCGCTTCCCTGATTTCCCTGGCCAATTCGCTGATCACATCCGGATCGATGCCGTAATCCACACGGCCCATCAGGGCCTCGCCGGAAAGTTTGAGCAGGACACGGCGATACTTCAGGGACGGGTCAGTCATAACGGCTCCAGCGTGGGCAAACCGTGTGATTCTAGCCGATGCGGCTACTCAGCCGATAATCGCGTGACTCAAATGTTGCCGTTTGCGATCGCCGGCTCGAACATCACATACACCTTCCGCGCTTTCTCCAGCACCTGCCAGGTGCCGCGATAACCGGCCGGGACCACGAAGCTGTCGCCCGCGCTGACTTCAGTCACCGTGCCCTGGTCGTCGGTCATGCGGATGCGGCCTTGCAGGATGTGGCAGAACTCGTGCTCGGTGTAGTTCACGCGCCAGGTGGCGGGCTCTGCTTCCCAGATGCCGCTGTGGAATTGCGCGCTCGGGTCCGAATACAGATTGCTGATGCCCTGGCTCGGATCACCGGCGAGCAGTTTTTCCTCGGGAACCTGCAGGAGTTCTTCGATGGCGGTGTCGTGCGGAATACGGACGATGGGCATGGCGGCTCCTCGAGTCAGCGGCCATGGTATCCACCCCAGGTGTTGGAACGATGAAAATTGCGACTAGAGCAAAAACCCCGCCACCACCGGGCGCCCTTCGGCCGCCAGCACATTGAAAGTGCGGGCAGCGGCGGCGTTGTCCATCACCTCGATACCGACGCCCTGGGTCAGGCAGGCCGCCAGCACCGCCTGCGAGGGAAAGCGCAGCGTCGCGCCGCTGCCGAGCAGCACCACCGATGGCTTCAGAGCCAGCAGCGGTTGCAGATCTTCCGGCGTCAGCTCGGCAACATCGACCGGCCGCCAGTCTTCGATCAGTGTCGATGGCGAGAGGATGAAGCTGCGGCTCAGCCGGCGATCATTGACCAGCACGCCCTCGGCGTTCACTCCACGCAGGAAGTAGTTGAAATCGGGATTTTCCAGATTCAACTGCATCGGTCTCAACCCTTGGGCAGGATGACCAGCGGTTTATTCTTGCTGCGACGGTACAGCACCGCCGTGTGGCCGATCCGGCTGACGTGCACGGCGTCCGATTTTTCGACCAGCTCGGCGATCCAGGCGTCGCGGGTTTCGCGGTCTTCGGCGGCGACCTTGATCTTGATCAGCTCGTGCTGTTCCAGCGCCAGGTCCAATTCGGCCACCAGCGCCGCCGTGACCCCCTTCGCGCCGACCAGGATGACCGGCTTGAGATCGTGGGCGAGGCCGCGCAGGTAGCGCTTTTGGGCGTTGGACAAAGCGGTGGGCATGACGTTCGGGCCGGGTTTCGATGGGCCGAAAGGGTATCATGGGCGCCCGTATCGCTGGCTTTCCGCATTCTCCATGGCCCGTAGCAAAAGCAGTCATCGCTGGCTCAAGGAGCATTTCGCAGACCCGTTCGTGAAAAAGGCCCAGGCCGAGGGGATGCGTTCGCGGGCGGCATACAAGCTGGAGGAGTTGATCGAGCGCGGGCACCTGCTTGCGCCGGGCATGGTGGTGGTCGATCTGGGTGCGGCCCCGGGTGGCTGGTCGCAGGTTCTGCGCCGCTGCCTGCGCGACAAGCGCGGCAACGATCAGGGCCGGGTGCTGGCGCTGGACATCCTGGACATGCCGCCGATCGCCGGCGTCGAATTCATTCACGGTGATTTCAGAGAGGCAGAGGCATTGTCGAGGCTGGAAGCCCTTCTGGACGGCGCTGTTGTGGACCTTGTGCTTTCCGACATGGCCCCCAATATGACCGGTGTAGATACCGTGGATCAGGCTCGTGCGATGTATTTGTCCGAACTTGCCCGCGATTTCGCCGATACCCATCTCAAGCCAGGCGGCAATTTCTTGATCAAATTGTTCCAGGGCGAAGGATTCGATGCCTATGTGGCCGATCTCAGGCGCCGTTACACCAAGTTGGTGATCCGCAAACCGGCGGCCTCGCGGCGCCGTTCGAACGAAGTGTATGCACTTGCCACCGGCAAGCGCTGACAAACGAGACAAGCAATGCACGTGTTACCGGCAAATGCCGACAAACTGCTCAGGAACCCATCGGCCGCCGGCCGGTGCCGAGGAAGGAAGTAATGAACGATCTGGTCAAAAATCTGTTGGTGACGCTGGCTGTGGCATTGGTCCTGATGACCGTGTTCCAGACCTTTTCGCCTTCCTTGTCCTCTTCGTCGCCGGAAATGACGTATTCGAACTTCCTCAGCGAAGTCGATGCCGGCAAGATCAAGAAAGTCGAATTCACCGATGGCAGTACCGGCGGCACGACCGCGCTGAATTTCGAGCGCGGCGACGGCACCAAGGGCTCGGTGTTCGGCCCTTATGACCGTGATCTGGTCAACGTGCTGGTGCGGCACAAGATCGACATCGTGCAGGAAAAACCCGCTTCCGGTCCGCCCCTGTGGGCGATCGCGCTCAACATCCTGCCGTACGTGCTGTTCGTCGGCATCTTCATCTACTTCATTCGCCAGATGCAGCAGGGCGGCAGCCGCGGCGCCATGACCTTCGGCCGCTCGCGCGCCAAATTGCAGGGCGAGAACGAGGTCAAGGTCACCTTCGCCGATGTCGCCGGTTGCGATGAGGCCAAGGAGGAAGTCGGCGAACTGGTCGAATTCCTGCGCGATCCGGGCAAGTTCCAGAAACTCGGCGGGCGCATTCCGCGCGGCGTGCTGATGGTCGGCTCGCCCGGTACCGGCAAGACGCTGCTGGCGCGCGCCATCGCTGGCGAAGCCAAGGTGCCGTTCTTCTCGATCTCCGGTTCGGACTTCGTCGAGATGTTCGTCGGTGTCGGCGCCAGCCGCGTCCGCGACATGTTCGACCAGGGCAAGAAACACGCGCCCTGCATCATCTTCATCGACGAAATCGACGCTGTCGGCCGCCATCGTGGTGCCGGCCTGGGCGGCGGTCATGACGAGCGCGAGCAAACGTTGAACCAATTGCTGGTCGAGATGGATGGTTTCGAAGGCGGCGAAGGCGTGATCGTGATCGCCGCGACCAACCGCCCGGACGTGCTCGATCCGGCACTGCTGCGTCCTGGCCGCTTCGATCGCCAGGTGGTGGTCAACCTGCCTGACGTGAAGGGCCGCGAACAAATCCTGCGCGTGCACATGCGCAAAGTGCCGCTGGACAAGGATGTCGAGCCGATGACCATCGCCCGCGGCACACCGGGATTCTCCGGCGCCGACCTGGCCAATCTGGTCAACGAGGCGGCGTTGTTCGCCGCGCGCGAGAACGCCAAGGACGTGCGCATGGAGCACTTCGACAAGGCGCGCGACAAGATCCTGATGGGCGCCGAGCGCCGTTCGATGGCGATGAGCGAGGACGAAAAGCGCAACACCGCCTATCACGAAGCAGGCCACGCCATCGTCGGCCGCGTCGTGCCCGAACATGACCCGGTGTACAAGGTAACGATCATTCCGCGCGGCCGTGCGCTGGGCGTGACCATGTACCTGCCCGAAGGCGACAAATACAGTCTCAATCGCGTCGCGATCGAGAGCCAGTTGTGCTCGCTGTACGGCGGGCGTGTCGCCGAGGAGCTCATTTTCGGCAACGACAAGGTCACCACCGGCGCGTCCAACGATATCGAACGCGCCACCAAGATGGCCCGCAACATGGTCACCAAATGGGGCTTGTCCGATGAAATGGGCCCGATCGCCTACGGCGAGCAGGACGAGGAAGTGTTCCTGGGCCGCTCGGTCACCCAGACCAAGAACGTTTCCGATGACACCGCGCGGCGGATCGACGAAGTCGTGCGCAGCATCCTCGATCGCGCCTACAAGCGGACCAAGCAGATCCTGCAGGACAATCTCGACAAGCTGCACTTGATGGCCGAAGCCTTGCTTCTGTACGAAACCATCGACGCCACGCAGATCGACGCGATCATGGAAGGCCGTCGCCCGGGGCCGCCGGCCGATTGGGCCAAATCAGGCCGTACGAGCAAGGACGATATCGGACCTGCCGCCGGCACGCTGGGTGGAGCGGCACCGCAGACCTAAACTCGGGACTCGGGACTCGGGACTCGGGACTCGGGACTCGGGACCAAAAGCTTGCGAAGTTTTTCTCCTGAGTTTTTTGGAGTTTTGATTTGCCCAGCCCGTTCGCCCGGAACTCGCCGAAGGCTCGGGGGTGAGACTGCGTTTTAGTGGAGTTCCGATTTATCTCCATTCGTCCTGATTCTGGCCTGCGCTTGTCGAAGAATCGAAAAAAACCGTTTCGACGCGGAGTTTCATTTTTCCTGCGAGAAATCACGCGATTACCGGACTTGCAGCGCGAATCGATAGCGCGCTGAAAACCAGTGCGCGGAAAACCGAATCTAGCGCCGCCAAAGCTGGCGCATCGATTGGGTATGGAATTCGTTGGCAGGGTAATATCCGCGAATCTTTCGGCCCTGCGGCTTCGCGCATGCTCCGGCAAGACCCGCTCCAATCCAAGGACTGACATGTTCGACACCACGCCCAGCCTCGATTGCGCCGGCCGCAAACTCTTGCTCGACCGCGCACGGATCATGGGCATCATCAATGTCACGCCCGATTCGTTTTCCGATGGCGGCCTGCATGCCACTACCGAAGCAGCGGTAGCGTTGGGGTTGAAACTGGCGGAGGAGGGCGCGGACATCCTCGATGTCGGTGGCGAGTCCACGCGCCCGGGCGCGGACGAGGTTTCCCTCGATGAAGAATTGCGGCGTGTCATCCCGGTGATCGAACAACTGGTCAAGCAAACCGCGTTGCCGATTTCCATCGACACCTCGAAACCCGAAGTCATGCGCGCCGCCGTCGCAGTTGGCGCCGGCATGATCAACGATGTCTATGCCCTGCGTCGCGAAGGCGCGATTGATGCTGCCGCTGCACTCGGCGTGCCGGTTTGCCTGATGCATATGCAAGGCGAGCCGCGCAGCATGCAGTCCGATCCGCACTACGAAGACGTGGTCGCCGAGGTGCATGGTTTTTTCACGCAACGTTTGTTCGCCTGCGAGATGGCGGGCATTTCCAAAAAGAAGTTGCTGATCGATCCGGGCTTCGGCTTCGGCAAGAAGCTCGAACACAATCTGCGTCTGCTTCGCCAGCTCTCGCGCTTTAGCGAGCTGGGCGTTCCGGTATTGGCAGGCTTGTCGCGCAAATCGATGATCGGCCAGATCACCGACCGGTCGATGGAGCAGCGTCTGGTGGGGTCGGTGGCCGCGGCATTGATCGCCGTGCAAAACGGCGCCGCCATCGTGCGCGTGCATGATGTCGCCGCCACGCTCGACGCGCTGAAAATCTGGAACGCTGTCGCCGCGCAACCGGCAGCGGCCGGCAAGCCCGCCAAACCGGCGACGCCGAAATGGCCCGATGACGATTGAGGTTGCAGCGTCTGTCGTTTATTGGCTACCGGAAAAGCGCAGCACAAAAAGACCAGGCAACAGGGAATTCCGGAATCGGAGCAAGACAGGTTTTGCTGGTGCGTCCGCGACTGTCCGCCGATGCCGCAGATTCTTTCCACGACCCAAGACCACCATGCACGACCAACGTTCGCTCGCCATCGCACTCATGGGGCCCACCGCTTCCGGCAAGACAGCGCTGGCAGTGCAATGGGCCGAGCGCCTGGACACGCAGATCATCAGCGTCGATTCCGCGCTGGTCTATCGCGGTCTCGATATCGGTGCGGCCAAACCCGATGCCGCGACGCTGGCACGCGCCCCGCATCATCTGATCGATATCCGCGATCCGCATGAAGTCTATAGCGCGGCCGAGTTCGCCAGCGATGCCCTGGCGACGATGCAACGTTTGTCCGCGCAAGGCCGCATTCCCTTGTTGGTGGGTGGCACTGGCCTGTATTTCCGCGCGCTGCTCGATGGCCTGTCGAAAATGCCCGAGGCCGATGCCGATACGCGCGCGCAGATCGAACGCGATGCCGCCGCCATCGGCTGGCCGGCGTTGCATGCCGAATTGGCTCGCGTGGATCCGCTCGCCGCCGCGCGCATCCACACCAACGATCCGCAGCGCATTGTCCGCGCGCTGGAGGTGTACCGGCTCAGCGGCATTCCGATCAGCCAGTGGCAACAATCCTCGTCGCGGCGGCGATTCGAGTTTCGGGTATTGAAGCTGGCCTTGGCGCCGGCTTCCCGCGCCGAGTTGCACCAGCGCATTACCACACGCTTCGATGCCATGATCGAAAACGGATTCCTGGACGAAGTCCGCCGGCTCCAGGCCGACCCGCGCGTGCATGAGGATCTTCCGGCGATTCGCGCGGTCGGTTATCGCCAGGCATGGGCGTATCTGAACGCTCGGATGGATTTCAACGAATTCCGCGAACGCGGCTTGGCCGCGACCCGGCAACTGGCCAAGCGTCAGTTCACCTGGTTGCGCAGCGAGCACGATGCCCGGTGGTTCGACCCGCAAACGCAAGCGGCGGAACTGGACATTGCTCTACGACTTTTTCTGACTCGCCGCTGAGAGCGCGTACGTGTAGAGTGTGAATGCTGTCTTGGCGGCCTGGCCCCGTTGGCCGCGAATCGCGTCACCTTACGCGCCATAATGAAATACCGGAGTCCATTATGACTAAAGGTCAATCCTTGCAAGACCCTTTCCTGAATGCCCTTCGCCGCGAACGCATTCCCGTCGCCGTCTATCTGGTCAATGGCATCAAACTCCAGGGAACCATCGAAAGTTTCGATCAATTCGTCGTCTTGTTGCGCAATACCGTCAGCCAGATGGTTTACAAACATGCCATCTCGACCGTCGTGCCGGCGCGCAATGTGCGTGTGGGGGGCAGTGGCGGCCAGGTTCAGTCGGCCATCAGCGGCGAAGACGATACTGGTCATACGCATGACGAGTAATTTCTGACCTGCCACCGTGCTTGACCGAACCCGCAAGGCAGAGAACGCTCTGCTGATCCAGCCGCATCCGCTCGGACGGCAGGATGCATCCTTGCTCGAGGAATTCACCGAATTGGCCCGCTCGGCCGGCGCCGCCGTGGTCGGCAGTGTCGCCGCGCGCATCGACCGGCCCAGCGCCTCGCATTACCTCGGCAGCGGCAAGGTCGAGGAAGTGCTGGCCGCCTGCGATGCGACCGACGCCGATCTGGTGCTGGTCAATCACACGCTGACGCCTGTGCAGGAACGCAATCTGGAAAAAGCCTTGAACCGGCGCGTGGTCGATCGCACCGGATTGATCCTGGACATCTTCGCCCAGCGTGCGGCCTCGCACGAAGGCAAGCTGCAAGTGGAACTGGCCCAGCTCGAACATTTGTCCGCGCGGCTGGTGCGTGGCCGGAGCGGACTCGACAGCCAGCGCGGCGGCGCGATCGGCTTGCGTGGCCCGGGTGAAACGCGGCTGGAAACCGATCGCCGCTTGCTGCAAAAACGCCGCGAGCAACTGCAGGCACGCCTGGACAAAGTCGAAATACAACGCACGCAGATGCGCCGCGCGCGGCTGCGCAATGCCGTGGTACGGGTGGCGCTGGTGGGTTACACCAATGCCGGCAAATCCACCTTGTTCAATGCGCTGACCGGGTCGGAGGTGTATGCGGCCGACAAATTGTTCGCCACGCTCGATCCCACCGTGCGCCGCATGGCGGGGGCGGGCGGTTCGCTGGCGTTGTCGGACACGGTCGGATTCGTGCGCGATTTGCCGCACGAATTGGTCGCGGCCTTCCGCTCCACCTTGTCGGAAGCGCGCGATGCCGATTTGTTGCTGCACGTCGTGGATGCGGCCGATCCCTTGCGCGATGAACGCATCGAACAGGTCGATGCCGTCCTGAACGAGATCGACGCGGGCGATATTCCGCAGATTCTGGTGTTCAACAAGATCGATCGCCTGGACGAGGGCGCTCCCCGTTACGATCGCCCCACCGAATTCGCCGACCAACCCGATACGCGCACACGCGAGCGGGTCTGGCTGTCGGCGCAGACCGGAGCGGGCCTGGATCTGCTGCGGCAGGCGCTGGGCAAGCGTTTCAGCGACCGCCGCTGCACCGGCCAATTGCAGCTCAAGCCCGATCAGGGGCGATTGCGGGCACGCCTGCATGCGCTCGATGGCGTGCGCGAGGAACTGGCCGATGAACACGGCTGGCGTCTGCAAATCGACTTGCCGCTGGCGACTGTCGAGCGTCTCGCGGCCGAGCCCGGCGGTCATTTGCTTCACGAGCTCTTGCTTGTGGCTCCTACCGCCCCTACTTACAATCCAAACAACCACTAACGCGCGGGCGGCCGTCCGCCCCGTTTCGGAGCAAGCATGGCCTGGAATCAGCCTGGCAAAGGCAATCAAGACCCCTGGCGCGGCAGAAATTCGAGCAATGGTCTCGATGGACTGATCCAGAAATTTCGTGGACTGTTCGGTGGCGGCGGCAATCCGCTGGGTTGGCTGTTGCCGGCGTTGGCATTGTTGCTGGTATTCAACAGCTTCAAGCTGATGGATGAACGCCAGCGCGGCGTGGTGCTGCGATTTGGCGCCTTCGACCGCATCATGACGCCCGGCGCGAATTTCAAATGGCCCTGGCCGATCGAAACCGTAACCCTGGTCAACGCCACCAAGGTCGAGACGCTCGAAGACACCGTGCGCGTGCTGACCAAGGACGAGAACATCGTCGACATCAAGCTCAACGCGCAATACGTGGTGAGCGATCCGCGTTCGTACTTGTTCGGCTTTCGCGATGACCAAACCACCGATGCCAACCGCATCCAGGGCCGGGAGACACTGCAAAACGCCGCCGAGAGCGCCGTCCGCGAGGCCGTGGGCAACAACACCATGGACACGGTGTTGTTCGAGCGCGACAAACTGGTCGTTTCCGCCAAACAGCATTTGCAGGAATCGCTCGAGCGCTACAAGACCGGCTTGACGGTGACCCAGTTCAACCTGCCCGATGCCAGGCCGCCGGAAGAGGTCAAGAGCGCCTTCGACGAGGCCATCAGCGCCCGCGAAAAGAAAAACAGCATCATCAACGAAGCCAAGGCCTACGCCAGCAAGATCGTTCCCGAGGCGCGAGGCGCGGCTGCCCGCATCACGGCCGAGTCCGAAGGCTATCGCGCGGCGACCATCGCCAAGGCGGAAGGCGACGCGCAGCGCTTCACCTTGCTGGTCGGCCAGTACCGCAAGGCGCCGGAAGTCACGCGCAAGCGCCTGTATCTGGAAACCATGCAGCAGGTGCTGGGCAACAACCAGAAAGTGATTACCGGCCGCGACAACAACATTCTCTATCTGCCGCTCAACGGGGCGCAGGCGCCGAGTCCGTTGCCGCCGCAACAATTGCCGATGATGAAATCCACGGCGCCTGCCGATTCGGCCGGTAACGATGAGCGCCCGGCGCGCGCCGAAGGCCGTGAGGGAGGACGCTGATATGCGCAATATGACCAGTATCGTTGTTGCCGCGGTATTCGCCCTGATTCTCGCGTCGGGCTCGATGTTCGTGATCAACGAAAGCCAGACCGCCATCGTGCTCAATCTGGGCAAGATCGTGCGCAGCGACCTCAAGCCCGGTTTGCATTTCAAATGGCCGATGGTTGAGAGCGTGCGCAAGTTCGATCGCCGCATTCTCGCGCTCGACGATGCGCCCGAGCGTTACTTGACCGCGGAGAAAAAGGACGTCGAGGTCGATTTCTTCGTCAAATGGCAGATCAAGAACGTCACCACGTTCTATCGTGCCGCCAGCGGTGGCGACGAGGCGGCGGCCAAACAGCGCCTGATTCCGATCATCAAGAACGCGCTGCGCAACGAAATCAACCAGCTCGCCTTGCAGGCGGTCGTCTCCAGCGGGCGTTCCGACCTGACCGGGCGTCTGCTCACCAACATCAACGCCGGCGCGGCAACGCTGGGTATCGAAGTGCTCGATGTGCGCATCAAGCGCATCAACCTGCCGCAGGACAGCCAGATTCTCGACTCCGTGTACGACCGCATGCGCACCGAGCGCTTGCAGGTCGCCAACGCCTTGCGCGCCGAAGGCACGCAGGCCGCGGAAGCGATCCGCGCCGATGCCGAACGCCAGCGTCAGATCTTGCTGGCCGACACCGAACGCGACGCGCAGAAACTGCGCGGTGAAGGCGATGGCCGCGCCGCTGAAATCGCCGCCGCCGCCTATGGCCAGGACGCCGAGTTCTACGGGTTCTATCGCAGTCTCGAGGCTTACCGGAGCACGATGTCCGATGGCAAGACGGTGATGGTGCTCGATCCGAATTCGGAATTCCTGCGCTATTTCCGCAACGAAAAACGCTGATTCGTTCATGTCGGCGGACCTGCTCGCGGCGCTGTGCCTGGTCGTGCTGATCGAGGGTCTGCTGTTGTTTGCCGCCCCCGAGGCCTGGAAACGAACGGTGGCCGAGCTTCTCGGCCAGCCGTCCGGCAGGCTCCGGGCCATTGGCGGGAGTATGGTGATCGCCGGATTGGTCGCGCTGTATTTGGTTCGCGGCGGGTAAGGAACCCAACCCGATTGCTGGGTATAATTTGCCAAAGCCGGGGGGTGTCCTCCGGCTTTTTCTGCGTCTGCGGGTGTGATTTTGATAGCCGAGCAGTCGCGGGTCTGAAATCCGCCCCACCTAATCTTTCGGAGTGAGCGCAATGGGTCAGTCGGTCGTGGTTCTGGGTGCCCAGTGGGGCGACGAAGGCAAGGGCAAGATCGTCGATCTTCTGACCGAGCAAATCGGCGCCGTGGTGCGCTTCCAGGGCGGCCACAACGCCGGTCACACGCTGGTGATCGGCGGCAAGAAGACGGTGTTGCACCTGATTCCCTCGGGCATCCTGCGCGATGGTGCGCTGTGCCTGATCGGCAACGGCGTGGTGCTCTCGCCGGCGGCCTTGAAAAAGGAAATCGGCGAGCTGGAAAGCACCGGCATCGATGTGCGCTCGCGCCTGAAGATCAGCCCGGCGACGCCGTTGATCATGCCTTATCACATCGCGCTCGATCAGGCCCGGGAAAAGGCCGCCGGCGGCAAGGCCATCGGCACCACGGGGCGCGGCATCGGCCCGGCCTATGAAGACAAAGTCGCCCGGCGCGGCGTGCGCATCGCCGATTTGCAGTACCCGGCGGAGCTCGCGGAAAAACTCCGCGCGGTGCTCGATTATCACAACTTCGTTTTGACCCAATATCTCGGCGTCGATGCGGTCGATTTCCAGCAGACGCTCGATGAAGCGCTGGAATTCGGAACCTACGTCAAGCCGATGGTCAGCGATGTCGCCGGCCTGCTGCACGATTTGCGCAAGCAGGGCAAGCGCGTGTTGTTCGAGGGCGCGCAAGGCTCGTTGCTGGACATCGACCACGGTACGTACCCGTACGTGACATCGAGCAACACCACGATCGGTGGCGCGCTGGCCGGCACCGGCGTCGGCGCCGATGCCATCGATTACGTGCTCGGCATCGCCAAGGCTTATGCCACGCGCGTCGGCGGCGGACCGTTTCCGACCGAGCTGCATGACGACATCGGCGAAGGCATCCGCAAGCGCGGCGCCGAATTCGGCGCCACCACCGGCCGGCCGCGCCGCTGCGGCTGGATCGATCTGGTAGCGCTCAAGCGCGCGGTGGCGATCAACGGCATCACCGGCCTTTGCATTACCAAGCTCGACATCCTCGATGGCATGTCCTCGCTGAAGATGTGCATCGCCTACCGCTATCGCGGCAAGGAAACCGAATACGCGCCTTTGGATTCGGCCGGTTGGGATGAATGCGAGCCGGTTTATCTGGAGTTCCCAGGCTGGAGCGAATCCACCCACGGCATCACCGAATTCGCCAAGCTGCCGCCGGCCGCGCGCGCTTATTTGCGCTCGCTCGAAGAATTGGTTGGCTGCCCGCTGGCGATGGTTTCCACCGGCCCGGATCGCGACGCCAATATCGTCCTGCACGATCCGTTCGCGTGATTGCACGGATATTTTGAGCGGCCTCGTTGTCCGCGAAGGACGCGAAAGCTTCCTCGGGAAGATCTGATTTATTTCCGTTCGAGGTGAGTCTGTCGAACCTCGAATGGAAAATGCCGAGACAATTCGATGATCCATCGATGCCCTTCGAACCTTCGCCAAGCTCAGGGCCAGGGTGAAGGGGTGGAATAAATCAGAACTTCCGTTGCCTTTGGTTAGATTCGAGAAAAGCTCCACGGTAGGAGCGATGGCAATCGCGACTTGGTTTGCCGCGCCGGCTGCCGGTCTTCACACATTCGTTTGCCGAAACAAATTTTCAGCAGATAGGAAATTACCGGGCCGCCGCCATCGCTTGTCGCGATTGCCATCGCTCCTACGGAAGAAATCGGTCTGGCATAGCCCATATGTTTTTTCTTTCGCTTTCCTTCGCGCCCTTCGCGGACAAGGAAAATTCATGCAACGCCAAAACACGCACTAAGGTCGCGAGCGTTTGTTCTCGGCCTTGCGATGTTCGGCTTCCGCCAGCACCTTGGCCTGGCGCAGGCGCTTGAGCCAGTGCTCGTTGCTTTCGTCTTCGTCCTCATGCGCGGCGTCGGGAATACGGTTGAACGCGATTCGCATCGGCGCCGATGCCATAGCCTCGTGTGATCCGCCGAAAAATATCTTGTTGTTGCCGTAGCGGCCGTTGATGCGGTCGATCAACCGCGTGAGCGCGGGGTTTTCGTTGTCGTCCGGGAACAGCGAACCGCTGCTGCCGGCGCGTTCGATTAACTGAGTCAGCGTCACGCCTACCGCCAGCGGCGGTTTCCTGTCGTGGCGCTCGGCCAGCAAAGGCATCAGCGCGCGCAGCAACGCACGGGAATCATCGGTGTTGTCGAGCCGGCAGCTCGTTTCCCAGGAATCGGCACCGAGGTATTTGACCTTGACGTGCAGCAGACCCGCGACCATGCCGGCATCACGCAGGCGCATGGCGGCCTTTTGCAGTAGTTTCTTGAGCACCGCGTCGGCAGCGGCGCGATTGCGGAATTCGGGCGCGAGCACGTGCGAGTGTCCGATCGAGCGGCGCTGGGTCGGCATCTCCTCCCACACCCGGCCACACAGCTTGTCGTAAAAACGCTCGCCCTCGATGCTGCCCCAGACCGCGTGCAGGCGCGCCGCCGAGGCCATGCACAGTTGCTCGACCGTGTGGATGCCATGCGCCGCCAACCGCCGCTCCATCGACGCACCGATGCCACACAGATCGCGCAGATCCAGACGATACAGCGCCTGCGGAAGATCGCTTTGCTCCAACACCACCAGGCCATCGGGCTTTTGCATGTCGGTGGCGGTCTTGGCCAGGAATTCGTTCGGCGCAATACCGATCGAACAGTGAATTGCCTCGGCCACTCCGGCCACCGCCGCCTTGATGTCCATCGCAATGGCGACGGCGTTTTCGCGTTGGCGTTCGCGGCCGATCAAGGTGCAGGCCACTTCGTCGATCGAGCCGACCTTGCTGATCGGAATGCAGGTTTTGATGGCATCGATCAGCTTGTGATGGAATTGCACATATAGCCGTGGCCGCGCCGCGACAATGACGATGTCCGGACAAAGCTGGCGCGCTTCGCGCACGATCGTTCCCGTGCGCACGCCAAACCGCTTGGCTTCGTAACTGGCGGCGATGCAGCAAGTGCTCTCGGCATCGACTGGCGCCACGCCCACCGGACGCCCGCGCAGGGCAGGGTTGACCTGCTGCTCGACCGAGGCGAAATAGGAGTTGAAATCCACGTACAGGCTGCGCAGCGTCACAATGCCATCTCCGACGCGGGCAGTCGATTTTACGCTGCCCGGCGTTAATCCGATGTAGTTCGGATCGGAAGTTTCCGAAGACGGCGTCTCAGCATTGGAGACAGGAAAAACTCAGGTCAGCGAATTGTCTTTCGCGTTCAGGAAATGCCGGTTCGTCTGCAGCCGGCTCATCTTCGCGGAAGTTGGCATTGCAGTTTGCGAAGCGATGGGGCAGTCCATATCACTGCCCCATCGTCGCAGCCCTAACGTGTCGCCGGAACCATGACCAATTCGATCGAACGCACCTCGTCGGTGTTTGGTGCGCGTGTCGGAGCGGTGCCCGATGTTTCCAGTTCGAGATGCAGGGAGACCTTGCCCGATTTGACTGCCTGGGCAGGCACGGGAATGAAATACACCCCACCTTTTTGTCGTGCCTCGGCGCCGAACGGCGACACGGTGCCGGCGATACTGCCGTCCTCGAGCCGCACGATGATGCGTGCGTTGGGCGCCAGCGGTCCGACCTCGATGCGTGCTTGTAGCACTTCATCTGTCGCCATCGGCCGCTGCAGCGTCAGAAACTTGATCATTTTCGACGGTTCGGTGGGAACAGAAGGCGCGGTGCAGGCGGCAAGAGTGATTGCGAGAAAACAGATGCAGGCGAGCCACCCGAAAGTGGCCTGCCAGCTTTGTCCCTTTGCCGGCGAATGAGACGGCAACATCCAGTTGCGCCGCATCATACGCCCCGTTCCTCCACGGCGATGGCGCCGTGAAGGAGATGCGGCGATGTCAGAACACATGCCCATCAAAACGTGCCGACGGTGACTGCGGAGATGGCCGCTTCCACGGGTGTGCCGGGCGTCTTGCTCTCGGCGGCCACCTGCAGGACCAATGGCGCCGCCGTATTCAACGCCTTGGTCAGGCGCAGGGATTTGAGCGAGTTCGACAAGGGCACCATGAACGTAACCGGTTTGTCGGTGTGATGATGCGCGCCGAAGAATTCCAATGCGGCAACGTAATGCGGATTTTCGGCTGACACCATTCCAGCCTTACCCGTAGTACCGTCGAGCGTGACATTGAAACGCACGCCCAGCGTCTGCGCCGGAGGAACCAATGAAATTTCGGCATACATCGTCGAAGGATCGGTCGCTTCGCTGACTCGCGTCAGGGTTTCCTTCGGGACATTGATTTCGCTGATCGCCGGAGCGGCGGTTGCCAGTGCCGCGTGCTTGACGCTGCCCTTGTAGAGCTTGGCCGGAGCCATGCTGCCCAATGCAGCGCGGGCGGTAAGCACAGCCTCGCCGGAGCCGGGCTGGTAGTCGTAGTCGAAATCGCCGATCGTCGCGTAATCGCCTGCGCGGTTTTTCGCCACCGGCTTGCCTGCGGCATCGATGTAGAACAGGAACGGCTCGCGCGACCATTCGGCAAGATCGGCGCCCTGCGGCAGCGTCGGCAGGCCGAGGCCTTGCTGCTTGAGCGTCCATACCTGCCACAGCCGGTCGATGTTGGCGTGGTGCATGAAAAACAGCGGATCGACCGGCGAGAGGAAATCGCTCATGAAGCCGCCGATGCAGTTGTGCACCAAGTTGTGCGGCTGGCCTTCGAGAATGCCGAAGCCGGCCATGGCACTGTGATAGGGCGCTTTCTTGCTGCCGAAGTCGATGAAATTCTTCGGCGCCAATGCAGCCTTGATGGTCGAGATCGAGACGGCGTTCTTGGTCGCGGTATCGAAGTTCGGATTGGCCTGGGTCAAGGTTCGCGCTTGTGCGGGCGGGAAGAACATCGGGTCGCCCACCACGCCTGCCCAGACATCGGCCATCGAGTTGTAGCCGCGCAGTTTGAGTTGCGCCAGTTGCGCGGGCGTCAACGATTTCCAGAAGGCGCTCATCGGGTTCGAGAGCTCTTTCTGGAAGACCGCCAGGCTGTTGATGTAGGCGGGGTTGGCCGGATTGAGCACATCGTTGAAGAAATCCGCGGGGATGTATGGCTGCGCTGTCCAATCCCAGTAAGGCAGCGCGAAATCGGGGTCGCCGCTCAATTCGCGGCAGGTCCGCTCGAACCAGCCGATGTAGCCGCGATGCCAGACCACGAACCACCAATTGCCGTGCGGGCAATCGAGCGTGTGCACGAAGGCGTTGCGATACCAGTTGCGCGGATCGGTCGGCGGCAATTTCAGCATGGCCGAAATCGCTTTCTTGTAGCTGTCGAGCCGTTTTTTCGGAAATTTCGGATCGGAAAGATTCAATCGATGCCAGCGCGCCACCGGGCCGGCATCGGCCATGCGTAGCGGCAGTGCCGAAACGCCGGCGATCGCCGCGGCCGAAACGATGAAGCTCCGGCGCGAATGCGACGGAATGAATGGACCTTCGGTCATGGTATTCCCCTTGAAAAGTGTGGACCGGCCTTCGCGGCGCAAAGCCAGAGGCGAAGTCAGCCACCCATGCCAAACGCGGATTCAACTACAAGGCGGACAGCGTGATGATAGATTTGTGCGGTAAAGCACAAATGCGGATACGAATATGGCAATGGCTGCCCGATATGCTCGGAAGCATCTTGATCTTTCGAGTGCGAGTCGTTCCATCGGCATGAGTGCGCCGAGGCGCAAGTTGGATTCGCTGCGAAGCCGCGAAAGCAATTCCAGTTCGCCGATCGGTTATTGTTTTTTCCGGATGCGCCAAGCAAGAGTCAACAACAATGAATAACACCGAGCCAGCACCGATTTCTTCCCAAGCCACATTGGTTCGCGCGGTTTCGCGCTGGCAGATCGTCGGCCTGTCCATCAACGATGTCGTAGGCAGCGGCATCTATCTGCTGCCAGCGGCAGTGGCAGGGCTATTGGGCGGAAGCGGTGTGCTGGCCATTGTGTTGGCCGGGTTCGCGGTGGCGTTGCTGGTGCTGTGTTACGCGCAGGCATCGAGTTATTTCGATCAGGCCGGCGGCAGTTACCTGTATGCGCGCGAGGCGTTCGGGCGTTTCGTGGGATTCGAGATCGGTTGGATGACCTGGCTCACGCGCGTGTCTTCAGCCGCGGCGATCAGCGTCGGTTTGGCGCAAGCGGTGGCGCATGTCTGGCCGGCGGCGGCGAACTCCGGTGGACGCGCGGCGGTCATCGTCGGCTCGCTCGCGCTGCTGACCTGGATCAATGTCATCGGCGTCAAAGTGGCCGCCCGCGCAGCGGTCGCATTGGTGATCGGGAAAATGCTCCCTTTAGTATTTTTCATCGTGGTCGGCGTGTTCTTCGTCGATTGGTCACAGGCGCTCGTGCTCGAAGCGCCGCCATTGAAAAACCTGGGCGAGGGTGCGTTGTTATTGCTGTTTGCCTACGCGGGCTTCGAGAACACACCGGCAGCGGCCGGCGAATACAAGAACCCAAAACGCGATGTGCCGTTCGCGATGTTGACCATGATTTTGTTGGTGACGTTGACTTACGCCGCGGTGCAAGTGGTTGCGCAGGGCACGCTGCCGGGTTTGGCGGCCTCCGATTCGCCATTGGCCGAAGCCGCCGGACAATTCGCTGGTCCGCTGGCTGTATTGCTGTTGACTGTCGGCGCCATCGTCTCGATTCTTGGCACCAACAGCAACACGATGTTGTTCGGCCCGCGCTATCTCTATGCTCTCGCCGCCGATGGCTTCGGCCCGCGCGTGTTCGCACGAATCCATCCGCGTTATCGCACCCCGGCAATCGCCGTCCTCGTGCAAGGCGCGCTGGCCTTGGCCTTGGCATTGTCGGGCTCATTCGTACAACTCGCGTTGCTGTCGGTGGTGGCGCGACTGTTCACTTATCTTGCGACCACCGCCGCCGTGCTGGTGCTGCAAAAACGCTTCGCCGGCCGACCGGATGCCTTGCACTTGCCCGGCGGCCCATTGATTCCCCTCGCCGCGATGGCGCTCTCGTTGGGACTATTGGCCACCGCCACTTGGCAGAATCTTGTCGCGGGCGCGATCGCGCTGGTGATCGGCGCGTTGATTTATCGGTTTCAGCGAGGGGTGGAGTAGGGAGTTCATGCCAATGTTGTCAGTCCCTGTAGGCGCGCTTTTGTCGAGCTTCTTCCTCTGCAGGGTCTTGAAGCCAACTTAGTAGGTCTTCGAGGATCAGAACCTCGAATGCGGGCCGGTCGTGTGATCCCTGCGTAAAGGCCTGATGCGTCGACCCGAATATTTGGCGCGATGATCCTTCCTCTCCAACAAGTAGTGGCTGGAAGAAAAATTTCTCCCTGAAATGAGCGCCGGCTTTCCAGCAAACAACAAAGTCTATTTGCTTCGCGAATTTCTCTTCCTTGTCAAAATCTGAGACCAGACTATCGAACGAATACTTGTATTCAAGCACCTTGGGTTCTGTCGAATATGGCAAGGCATACTCGCGCGTTACTCCAAGCCGCTGGGCGTTCTTGTCAAACAGGACATCCTGGTCTTTTTCATAGTCCATAAAAATAAGTGAGTCATATCGGTCGTTCTGCGACGTTGCAAAGATACGGAATCCTTTCAGAATTCCTGCGCCAATGAGCTCATGGAACAATGCGATGACATCCTGCTCTTGTTGAGGTTTGGAAACGAGAGCGATATTAGTTCCCGCTTTTGAGAAACTCATTGGAGAACGGTTCCTGTATTCTTCCTGAGCTTTTTTCCAGTCGTGCAGCTCCTTGTCGGGCGTAAGTGTTTGTGCGCCTGTGTCGGGTTTCAGATGCTGCATGAACTTCTTAAATGTAGTAACCGCTCTTACGGAAAGACGATCCCCTAGATCTTTTAATTCAGGCTGAAATACTTTTCGACCCATGTCGGGATTGCCGTCAGTAAAATGAACGATTACATGGGAGTTCGCTTGATAGCCAATTGCGCTCGTTAGCGGGATTATCGAGAGATCTCCCTGAGTCATGAAATCGGACGCGAGTTGCAAGCCGCCATGGATAACTCTCTGGTTTTTCCTCAGGAAGAGATGCTCATCGTTAAATTCAGTCCATATTTTGGCGGATCTCAGGAAGGCTCCGTATACGATGACTGAGTGTTTTTCGATGAGAAGTCTAGCTTCATCGTCTAGAGCCGAAGCAAAATAAGAGTTTTCGGCCAGCAGCGCATCTTTATCCCAAATGTCCCACATGCAATCGAGTCTTTTGTATTCCGCTTCAAGTTTGCTGAACTTAATTAGCGAGTCGCCAGATATTTTGTCCATCGCTGCCGTTATGGCTGTAACCGACTGCGTCTTTAGATTTGGAATTTCGTGCGGGTAGTAATACTCAGCACGGTCAACTTCAAGGTGCGTGCGGCTCTTATCAGATGACACAACAGAGATGTGGATTTTCACTTTGCAAGGTGAACCGCTCAGGTACACGCCGCCGATGGGCGTCTTAATCCGTAGTACGTCATACCATTGCTTGGCTGTGGTCGCACCTATCCATCCGAGGTTTTTGGGTCGTTCTCCAGCAGCCTGGCCGACGAGCACTTCAACGGCTGTGCCGCTGGACTCGCCAGCGAGTTCGGGGGCGTCAAAGGCTACGACTTCAAACTTGGGCCTAGGAACAGTGCCGCTGGTATCTTCTGCCCATTGCCTTCCTTGACGTAGTACTGCGGCTAGTTGGCTACCATTCTTTCTACTTTGAAGGCGCATGAAAGAGAAGCCGTAGGCAAGGAAAGTGGCACCCACTCCCTTATGACCCCGAAGGTCCGCCTGCTTTTTGAAACTTACGTTGGGCCGCAAACAGTAGCGAAACTGCTGCTCGTCCATGCCAATGCCATTGTCTACAACTTTCACATTACCCGAAAGAATGTCTATCGAAACCCAAATTTGTGGGATGTACGTGCCGTCTTCGATTCGGGTTCTCTGCTGAACCGCATCAAGAGCGTTTTGAAGCATCTCCGAAAACAGATCGAAGTAACCCGTGTAGCTCTTCAGGATGTTATGGACAATTCTTTTGCTGGCTTGCTCAAGGACTTCGGTGAGTACATCGCCTTCTTGTCCACCTGCTGCTGCAAGCGGATCGAAACCATCCAGAGTCGATATGGATTCACTAGTCATCTGTATTCCCCTGATGCGGTCCCGCCTCTCTATGAGTGGGATCGGCTAATTGATAATAGCGGGTTTGCCAATCCGAGCTAGGTCCCGCGACGGTAAGACCGCATTTGAAAGTGATCCTGACGCTGAGGCTTATGGTGCGCTAAGCATTTGGGATAACAACTAAGGCACTCGAATATTCGTACGAGGTCGAGATAAGGGTCAACACTTAGAAGGTACTGCCGAGAGGTTCGAAGTTTCATCGATACGGATGGGGATAAGATCGTTAGAGCAGCAGGTGACGCGCCGTATCGGTACAAATGACGCGAAAAATATGTGCTGGGAGTTTGGCGAGCAGATTCGTGCTGACAACAAAAAACCCCTGATCGCTCAGGGGTTTTTTTGATGTGGTGCCCAGGAGAGGACTCGAACCTCCACGGTTTTACCCGCTAGTACCTGAAACTAGTGCGTCTACCAATTCCGCCACCAGGGCCTGCTCTCGTACATGACGAGAGAGCCGCATAAGTTAGTCGTCGCATGCCCGATTGTCAATTAATGGCGCGGAAATGGCCGTTTCGGGCCGTCGCCAATCGGCCACGGTGTACCATTCGCGGATGACAAAACCTCCTCGCAAGCCCGCTTCGGGTGCCAAGCGCCTGCCGCCCTGGATGCCGGAAAGCGCCCGCTCCGCCGAATCGGCCAAGCCTGCGCGATCCGAGCCAACGGAGAAATCCGCAAAACCCTCCGGCCCTGGCGGTTCCAGACCCAAGCCGGGCGGAAAATCGGGTGGGAAACCGGGTGGAAAACCCGGCGCAAAATCGGCTGTCGGCAAGCCGACAGCGCGCGGACCGCGCCGGGTCGATCCGCATGCCGAGCGCGAGGCTAGCCGCTACGCGCAGCCGATCATCAGCCGTGAAGCGCTGATGGAGTTTCTTTCCGACGCGCCCGGCCCGCAGACCGTCGAGGAAATCGCCCACGCCCTCAAGCTCACCCAGCCCGATCGTCTGGAGGCCTTGTCGCGCCGGCTCAACGCCATGCTGCGCGATGGGCAGTTGTTGATGAATCGTCGCGGCGGCTTCGCTGTGGTCGCGCAACTGGATTTGATTCCCGGCGTGGTGATCGCCAATCCCGATGGCTTCGGCTTCCTCAAGCCTGAGAGCGGCGGCGAGGATCTGTTCCTGCCACCCAACGAGTTGCGCAAGGCGCTGCACGGCGATCGCGTGTTGGCCAGCGTCACCGGCGTCGATCAGCGCGGCCGGCGACAGGGTGCGATCGTGGAGGTGCTGGAGCGGCGCATGACCCGCATCACCGGCCGTTATGGCGAGCGCGCCGGCATCGGCACGGTCACGCCGGACGATCGCCGCGTGCAGACCGAACTGCTGATTCCACCGGACGCGCGCAATGGCGCGCTCGAAGGCCAGTTGGTGGTGTGCGAGATTACTTCGCCGCCCGAGCGCGGCCGTCCGCCGATCGGCAAGGTGCTGGTGGTGCTCGGCGACAAACTCACGCCCTCGCGCGTGGTGGAGATGGCGATCCACGGGCACAACCTGCCGCATGAATTCCCGCGCGAAGCACTCGCGGAAGCAGCCGCGGTGCCGCTGGATGTCGATACCAAGACCGCGGCCGGGCGCGTGGATCTGCGCAAGCTGCCGTTGGTGACCATCGATGGCGAGGACGCCAAGGATTTCGACGACGCCGTTTATTGCGAGAGCGATGCCAAGGGCTTCCGGCTGGTGGTGGCTATCGCCGATGTTTCGCACTATGTCCGCCCCGGCACCGCGCTCGATGACGAAGCGGTGTTGCGCGGCACTTCCGTGTATTTCCCCGGCTTCGTCGTACCGATGCTGCCCGAGACTTTGTCCAACGGCATCTGCTCGCTGAAGCCGAACGTCGATCGCCTGTGCTTTGTCTGCGACATGCACGTGGATTTCGCCGGCAACGTCACGCAATCGAAATTCTATGAAGCGGTCATGCGCTCGCATGCGCGGCTGACTTACACGACGGTCTGGAAAGCGGTCGGCGAGAACGATGCCGAAGCGTTGGAACAGATCGGCTCGCTGCTGCCGCAGGTCGAGCGCTTGCACCAGCTCTACCGGATTCTCGCCAAGGCCCGCGCGCAGCGTGGCGCCATCGAGTTCGAATCGAGCGAAGTGCGCTTCATGCTCGACACCAAGGGCGAGGTGATCCAGGGCGGCATGCTCGAACGCAACGACGCGCACAAGCTGATCGAGGAATGCATGATCGCGGCCAATGTGCAGGCCGCGCATTTCATTCTCGAAAAGCAAATCCCGGCGCCGTTTCGCGTGCATGACCGGCCACCGGAATCAAAGTACGCCGACTTGCTCGAATACCTGGCCGAATTCGGCCTGCGGTTGCCGGCCTGGAGCGCGGTACAGCCGAGGGATTTCACCGCGCTGCTGAAGAAAATCCGCGCGCGGCCCGATGCGGCATTGCTGGAAACGGTGTTGCTGCGCTCACAAAGTCTTGCCGTGTACGCGACCGAGAACAAAGGACATTTCGGCTTGGCGCTGGAAGCGTATGGGCATTTCACCTCGCCGATTCGCCGCTATCCGGATCTGTTGTTGCATCGCTCGATCAAGCAGGCGCTGATCAAGGGCAGTGCCGATGGTTTTCGCTATTCGCCAGCCGAGATGGACGCGCTGTGCCTGCAATGCTCGGAAAAAGAACGCCGCGCCGACGAAGCCGAGCGCGAGGTGGACGAGCGTTATCGCAGTGCCTGGATGGAACAGCATGTCGGCAGTCAGTTCGATGGCGTGATCAGCGGCGTGACTTCGTTCGGCCTGTTCGTCGAGCTGACCGGCTCCAAGGTCAATGGCCTGGTGCATGTGACGCAATTGCCGCACGATTTTTATCACTTCGATCCGCTGCGCAAGTCCTTGCAAGGCGAGCGCACGGGACTGGCCTTCCGGCTTGGCGATCCGGTGCGCGTGCTGGTGTTGCGCGCCAGCGTCGAGGATCGCCGCATCGATTTCAAACTGGTGTTGCCGGAAACCAAACAAAAAAGCAAAAAGGCCTGGGCGCAATGAATGGTGCACGCATGAGAGCGGACCGATGAGCAAGCAAGGAAGCTGGATCGCCGGCATCAATGCCGTGGCGGCGGCGCTCGAACACGACATCGAGCATGTGAGCGAGGTATTGATCGAGGCCAGCGGCAAGAATCCGCGCCTGACCGAGATCGAGGAAACCGCGCGCCGGCATGAGATTTCCGTTCGCCGCGTGGCATTGCAAGCACTCGATGGCGTGGCCGGCGGTTTGCGTCACCAGGGCGTGATCGCACGTTACCTCGCGCCAAAGCGCGTCGAGGAAAATGAATTGCCTGCCTTGATCGGTGCGGCCGAAGGCAAGGCGCTTTTGCTGGTGCTCGACGGCGTGCAGGATCCGCACAATCTCGGCGCTTGCCTGCGTAGCGCGGCGGCAGCGGCGGTAACGGCGGTGATCATTCCCAAGGACAAGGCAGCGCCGATCAATGCGACAGTCCGCAAGACTTCAGCAGGTGCGGCCGATCGCATTCCGGTGATCAGCGTGACCAACCTGGCGCGCACGCTGCGCATGATCAAGGAAGCCGGCGTGTGGGTGTACGGGCTCGACGGCGAAGCACCGGCCACGATTCACAGCCTCGAACTCACCGGCAATGTTGCGCTGGTGCTCGGGAGTGAAGGCGAGGGCATGCGTCGGTTGACCCGCGAGAATTGCGATGCGCTGGTGAAGATTCCGATGCCCGGGACGATGGAAAGCCTCAATGTCTCGGTGGCGACTGGCGTGGCCTTGTTTGAAGCGGTGCGGCAACGATTGGAGCCGGTGAAATGCTGAATTTGCAATGGTTCGATTTCGTCGGATTTCTCGGCGTGCTGTTGGTGCTGCTGGCCTATCTCGGTTTGCAGGTCCGGTGCATGCGCGGCGACGGTTTCATGTATTCGTTCCTCAACATGATCGGCGCGATCGGCATTCTCGTTTCGGTGGTGTATGCCGAGAAGATGAATTATTCCGTTCTGCTCATCGAAGGCGCCTGGGTGCTGATCAGCGTGTACGGCATTTACCAGTTCGCGCTGAGCAAGTTCCGCAAGCCTGCCTGAGGCACGACGAGAATGCGCGCAAGGCGCATTCGCGAGAGGCGATTGATTGGCAATGCGCGTGCTCGATGCGCGCTCTGCATCAAGCCTTGCCGGCCTCGAACTCGGCCAGCCAGGCATCGTCGGAGCCTTCGTCGATGCCTTCGAACAGGAACGTACTTAGATAGCGTTCACCGGTGTCGGGAATCATCGCCAGCAACACGCTACCGGGCTTGCAGGTCTTGGCGACCTCCAGCGCGGCGGCGAAAGTGCCGCCGCCGGATATGCCACAGAAGATGCCTTCCTTCGTTGCCAGATCGCGGGCGATGTCGCGCGCCTGGACTTCGTCCACGGGCACGATGCGGTCATAGATGTCGCGATTGACGATGGATGGGATGAAGTCCGGCGTCCAGCCCTGGATTTTGTGCGGTTTCCATTCGTTGCCCGACAGCAGCGCGGCGCCGGCCGGTTCGGTCACTGCAATCTGCGTCTCGGGCCGGGCGAGCTTGATCATTTCGCCCGCGCCGGTCAGGGTGCCGCCGGTACCGTAGCCGGTGACGAACCAATCGAGTCGTTTGCCGGCGAAATCGAGCAATATCTCCGAGCCGGTCGTGTTGCGGTGATAGGCGGGATTGGCGGGATTGTCGAATTGCCGGGTGAGGAAGGCGCCGTGACGCTTGGCGAATTCCTCGGCGCGCTTGACCATGCCGGTGGCGCGTTCGGCCGCGGCGGTGAGCAGCACTTTCGCGCCGAGTGCGCGCATCAGTTTGCGCCGCTCGATCGAGAAGGTTTCGGTCATGAACGCCACGAAGGGATAGCCGCGCGCGGCGCAGACCATCGCCAGCGCCACGCCGGTATTGCCGGAAGTGGCTTCGACCACCATTTGTCCGGGCTTGAGCTCGCCGCGTGCTTCGGCATCGAGGATGATTCCCAAGGCCAGCCGATCCTTGACCGAGGACATCGGGTTGAAGGCTTCGAGCTTGGCGTACAGGGTGATGCCTGCGGGCGCCAATCGATTGATGCGGACGATCGGGGTGCGACCAACGGTGTCGAGGATGCTGTCGTAAAGCATGGCGGACTCCTTGGGGCTGGGGCGAATGGGTCAATCGTTGTGCAGCGAACAATACCTGTACTGGATTTATTTTTCGTGGCAGGGCGACATCGTGTCCGACAGTTGCCGCCAGCGATTCATGACCAGGCAAAACAGTTGAGCGGTGCGTTCGGTATCGTACACCGCCGAATGCGCCTGGCTGTCGTCCCAAGTCAGGCCCGCCGCCTGCACCGCCCGGCTGAGCACGGTTTGCCCGTAGGCCAGTCCCGCCAGGGTCACGGTGTCGAAGGTGCTGAAGGGATGGAACGGATTGCGCTTGTGTCCCACGCGCGCGACGGCGGCGTTGAGAAAACCCAGATCGAAGTGGGCGTTGTGCCCGACCAGGATCGCCCGCTGGCAATCGGCCTGGCGTGTGGCAAGACGCACGCCGCGAAAGATATGGTCGAGCGCTTCGCGTTCGGGTTTGGCGTCGCGAAACGGATGGGTGACATCGATGCCTGTGACCTGCATCGACTTGGGATCGAGTTCGGCCCCGGGAAATGGTTCGACGTGCGCATGCAATGTTTCGCCGAGCGACAGAAACCCTTCTTCATCCATCACGATCGGCACGGCGGCGATTTCCAGCAGAGCATGCCGCTGGCACTCGAAGCCGCCGGTTTCGACATCGACCACCACCGGCAGGAATCCGCGAAAACGATCGGCCATGCGGGGTGGGGAGACGGGAATTTCCATCCGCGAAGAATAGCAGTTAACCCGACATTCGGGCCCGAAGCAGTGCTGCTGCGGCACATAACGGTGCGACGAGCGAGGCCGCGCTCGCGGGCAAGCGCGCTGTGTGCGAGCTGAAGCCGGAATTACTGCGCGCTGGTATCGCGCTTGTCGCGTGCTTCGGTCGGCGGCTCACCGTGGACCAGGAACCAGGTGTTCTCGGCGATGTTGGTGGCGTGGTCGCCGATGCGCTCGATGTTCTTGGCCATGAACAGCAGATGCGCGCACGAGGTGATGCTGCGCGGGTCTTCCATCATGTAGGTGAGCAGTTCGCGGAACAGGCCGGTGTATTGCATATCCAGTTCCGCATCGCGGTTGCGCACGATCGCGGCGCGCTCGGCATCGCGCGCGTGGTAGGCATCCAGGGCCTCGCGGACCAGTTCGTTGGCGAGCTTCGCCAAGGCCGGCAGCCCGCGCGCCGGCGCCACGGCCGCAGCCTGGTTGAGCACCATCGAACGCTTGGCGACGTTGGCGGCGTAGTCGCCGATGCGTTCGATGTCCGAGGAGATGCGCAGCGCCGCGTAAACCTCGCGCAAATCGCGCGCCATCGGCTGGCGCAGTGCCAGCAGGCGAAGTACATCGGTGCCGACTTCGTGTTCGAGCACATCGATGGCATCGTCGTTGGCGACCACGCGCGCGGCGGCCTTGGTGTCGCGGCGGACCATCACGTCGATGGCCGCATCCAATTGCGCGGTGGCGATCTCGCCCATGCGCTTGATTTCGCCATTGAGGCGGCTGAGTTCGGAATCGAAACTCTTGACGATGTGATCGCTGTTGGTGGGCATGGGAATTCCTTCGCGCCTTCTACGTACTTTACGGACAAAAACCGCGCGTCAACCGAATCGCCCGGTGATGTAGTCTTCAGTCTGCTGCTTGGTGGGCTTGGTGAAAATGGTTTCGGTGCTGCCGTGCTCGACCAGCTCGCCCAGATACATGAAGGCGGTGAAGTCGGACACGCGCGCGGCCTGCTGCATGTTGTGGGTGACGATCAGAATCGTGAAATGCTGCTTGAGCTCGGAGATCAATTGTTCGATCTTGCCGGTGGCGATCGGATCGAGCGCCGAGGTCGGTTCGTCGAACAGTATCACCTGCGGATTCAGGGCGATGGCGCGGGCGATGCAAAGCCGTTGCTGCTGGCCGCCGGACAGGCCCAGTGCGCTTTGCTTGAGCTTGTCCTTGACCTCGTCCCAGAGCGCGGCCTGGCGCAACGCCGCCTCGACGCGGAAATTCATTTCCGCGCGCGAGAGTTTTTCGTAATGGCCGATGCCGTAGGCGATGTTGTCGTAGATGGTCATCGGAAACGGCACGGGCTTCTGGAACACCATGCCGACCTTGCTGCGCAGTTTGTTGAGTGAATACTTCGGATCGAGCACGTTCTCGCCATCGAGCAATACCTCGCCCTCGGCGCGTTGCTTGGGGTAGATCGAGTAGATGCGGTTATAGATGCGCAGCAAGGTGGATTTGCCGCAGCCCGAAGGCCCGATCAATGCGGTGACCTGTTTTTCCGGAACATCCAGGTTGATGTTGTGCAGCGCCTGGAAACCGCCGTAGTAGAAAGACAGATTGCGCGTGGCGAGCTTGGCCGGCGCGGCTGCCTGAGGGGCATTGGCGCTGGCGCCGGGAATGGCCGTGTTGATGGCGAAGGTGGCGTTAGTCATGGCTCATCTTGTTCCGCAAAAGGATGGCGCGGGCCGTGAGACTGACCAGCAGCACGAAGAGGGTAATGATGAAGGCACCGGCCCAGGCCAGCGTGTTCCAGTATTCATAGGGGCTCATGGCGAACTGGAAAATCACCACCGGCACGCTGGCCATCGGCTGGGTCAGATCGGCGTTCCAGTACTGGTTGTTGAGCGCGGTGAACAGCAATGGCGCGGTCTCGCCGCTGATGCGCGCCAAGGCCAGCAGTACGCCGGTGGTGATGCCCGGCAGCGCGGCGCGATAGAGCACCTGCATGTTCACCTTCCACTGCGGAACGCCCAGCGAGAGCGCCGCCTCGCGCATGGTCGAAGGCACCAGGCGCAGCATTTCGTCGGTAGTGCGGACCACCACCGGCAACACAATGAAGCCCAGCGCGATCGCGCCGGAAAATCCCGAGAAGCCGCCCAGCGGCTCGACCACCAGCGTATAGACGAACAAGCCGAGCACGATCGACGGCGCCGAGAGCAGGATGTCGTTGACGAAGCGGATCGTCTCGCCGATCGCACGATGGTTGGCGTATTCGGCGATATAGGTACCGGCGGCGATGCCGACCGGCGTTGCCATTAGCACCGCGAGCAGGCTCATCATCACGCTGCCGAACAAGGCATTGGCAAGGCCGCCGCTGGTTTCGCCGGGAGGCGGCGTCATCTGTGTGAACAAGTGCAACCCGAAGGCATCGACGCCTTTGGAAATCGTCACCCAGAGAATCCAGACCAGCCAGAACAAGCCGAACAACGTCGCAAGCGTCGATAACGACAACACGATGGCGTTGGACAACCGGCGGCGCAGATACAAACGGTCGGAGGTACGCGACATTATTTGCCCTCCCGTTGTTGCATGCTGCGCAGCATCAGCTTGGCGATGGCCAGCACGATGAAGGTGACCACGAACAGCAAGAAGCCCAGCGCGATCAGCGAGGACAGATAAATGGGTGAATCGGCTTCGGTGAATTCGTTGGCGATGGTGGCGGCGATCGAATTGCCGGGTTCAAGCAACGAAGCGGTCAGTATATGTGCGTTGCCGAGCACGAAAGTCACCGCCATCGTCTCGCCCAGCGCGCGGCCCAGGCCCAGGAAGATGCCGCCGATCACCGCTGAGCGGGTGTAGGGCAGGATGATGTTCCAGACGACTTCGGTGGTCGTGGAGCCGAGCGCATAGGCCGATTCCTTCAGGCGCGAGGGCACGGTCAGAAACACCTCGCGCATCACCGAGGAAATGAACGGAATGACCATGATCGCCAGCACCAGGCCGGCGGTGAGCATGCCGATGCCGAGCGGCGGGCCCTGGAACAGCGAACCGATGAGCGGCCATTGGCCGAGTGTTTCGTCCAGCCACGGGAAAACATGTTCGCCGAGATACGGCACCAGCACGAACAAACCCCACATGCCGTAGATGATCGAGGGAATGCCGGCGAGCAATTCGATCGCCGCACCCACCGGCGTGCGCAGCCAGGGCGGCGCGACTTCGGTCAGGAACAAGGCGATGCCGAAGCTCACGGGAATGGCGATGATCATCGCGATCAATGCCGTCACCACCGTGCCGTAGATGGCGACCAGCGCGCCGAACTTGTGTTGAACCGGATCCCATTCGGTCGAGGTCAGAAAACCCCAGCCGAAGGTATGAAAAGCCTCGCGTCCGCCCCAAAACATCGAGAACGCGGCGGCGAACAAAGTCACCAGTACGAAGATGCCGGCCGCGGCCACCGACCAGCGGAACAGGCGGTCATTGCGGGCGTCTTGCCGGACACGAACATCGTCATCCGACAACACGCTGGAAGAAAGGGCGGCCGATGGCGGCATCTTGTTGAATCCCCTGACAGACGTTGGCCCGAAAACGCGCACGCGCGCCCGAGTGGCGCGCGCGTGCGGAGTTTAGCGGGAATCAGAATTTGAAGTTGGCGGCCCAGTAGGCTTCGATCTGTGTCACCAGCGCATCGGGCAACGGCACATAACCCAGGTTGGTCGCGGCGGCATCACCGTTGGCGTAGACCCACTTGAAGAAAGCCAGCGCCTGCTTGGAACGCGCCGCATCCTTGGGCTGCTTGTACATCAGGATGAAGTTGGTGGCGGTGATCGGGTAGGAGTCCTTGCCCGGCGCATCGGTGATCACCAGCGAGAAATCCTTGGCGGTGCTCCATTCGGCGCTGGCGGCCGCGGCGGCGAAGCTCTCGATGCTCGGGACGATGTAGTTGCCGGCTTTGTTGCGGACCGAGGCGTAGGTCATCTTGTTGACCAGCGCGTAGGACAGTTCGACGTAACCGATCGCGCCCTTGATCTGCTTGGTGTACGCGGCCACGCCTTCGTTGCCCTTGCCGCCGATGCCGGCCGGCCATTTGACCGAGGTGCCTTCACCGACTTTGCTCTTCCACTCCGGGCTCACCTTGGAAAGATAGTTGACCCAGTTGAACGTCGTGCCCGAACCATCCGAGCGATGTACGACGTTGATGCGCGTGGCCGGCAGCTTCAGGTCGGGATTGATCGCGGCGATCGCCGGATCGTTCCAGGTCTTGATCTTGCCCAGGAAGATATCGGCCAGCAGCGGGCCGGTGAAGCGCAGCTTGCCCTGGGCGATACCCGGCAAGTTGACCACCGGCACCACGCCGCCCACCACCGAGGGGAATTGGCCCAGGCCGAACTTGGCCAGTTCCTCGGGCTTCATCGGCGCGTCGGAGGAACCGAAGTCCACCGTGCCCGCCTTGATCTGGGCGATGCCGCCGCCGGAACCGATCGACTGGTAGTTGACCTGGTTCTTGGTGGCTTTGTTGTAATCGGCCGACCACTTGGAAATGGCCGGGAAGACGAATGTCGCGCCAGCGCCGGTGATGTCGGCGGCCTGGACGTTGAAGGCCAGCGCGGCAGCGAGGCCGGCAATGGCGATTCGGGTTTTGATCGAGCTAAACACGGTCAAACTCCTTGAAGAGAAAGGGGGATGGGGCAATCGGCGAAGCGCATGTGCCTATGATTTGTCATGAACATGACAGCCCGATGACAGTTCGCTGCCATCGGGCGGGTGCGGATCACCAGTAGATCTGGGCACGCAGCTCGACGATGCTCGGATCGTCCTGGATCACGCCGCGTTTGCTTTGCACATCGACGTAGTTGAGCGCGAACTTGAAGTTGGAGCGCCAGTACCAGTTCACGCCCACTGTCAGGTTGCGTTCGGTGCCGCCGCGCACGAGGCCGTCGTTCAGGTCGGCGCGGTCGAAGCGCACGCCCAACTGCCACATGCCCGAGGCCGGCTCGTTCGGAAGGCCGGTGGTGATCACGCCGTTCTTGTAGCCCCAGGTCTCGCCGGTGAGGTTCCAAAGGCCGGAGACATACCAGCTATTGCCGCTGAAATCCGAATGCAGGTTGCGGCTGACGGTGTTGGTCATGTATTCCGATTGCAGCTTGAACGGACCATGCACCCATGCCGCCTCGAAGCCCAGGGTACGCAGGCGGTCGGCATCGGTGAATTGCCCCGAATCGATCAGGCGCACACCGGCCAGATCCGCGCCCGGACGGGCACGCAGGCGGGCGCGGTCATCGCCGGTGGCGTCCTTGGCGGCGAAGTCCACGGCCGACACACCCAGGTGCAGGAAATTGCCTTCCTCGCCGATCGGGCGCCAGGTGAAACGTGCGCCGTAACCGTTGCCGTTGGCCAGGTTGCGGGTCAGTTCGCGGCCGAACACGCTGCCGGTCAGTGTCCAGCTTTCGCCGCCCGTGCCCAGCGAAACGCCCGTGCGGCGGGCCACGCTGTACAGATTGGTGACCAGGGCTTTGGAGATGAAGTCGTTGTTCTTGGTGCTGCTGAGTTCTTCCAGGCTGTTGGGCTGCTTGGATTGGCCGACCGTCAAGGTGGTGTAGCCATCGAACTTGTAGGCGACATTGGCATCGAGGAACTTGTTGGCCTTGGCGTCATAGCCGAGCACCCAGTTCCATTGACCCGGTCCTTTGCCTTTGAACACCAGTTCGGCGCGGCGCATGTCCGAGTCGCTGTCCCGGCCGTCGGCAGCCGAAGCGCTCAGGCGGGCGACATCATCGTTGTACTTGTTGTAGTCGGACTGGATCAGCCCTTCGAAGGAAATTTCCGAGCCGCCGATGACATCGAAACTGGTCTCGGCGAAGGCGGGTGCAGACAGGGCCGCGAGAATGGCGGCGGCGAGAAGTTGGGGCAGCGGTTTCATGACAGTCCTCGACGTGGATGGAGATCAGGCCGGCGCAGGTTAGTTCGTAAATGTTTCGTTGTTGTGACAAGGCGGGCAGATGACGGCGGGAAGTCGGAGATGTGACGGGAGGTGCGGGACTCGGGACTCGGGACTCGGGACTCGGGACTCGGGACTCGGGACTCGGGACTAAAGCTTGCGAATTTTTCTGCAGGAGCGATGGCAGGCGATGACGGAAAATTTTTGTTACGACAAATCGCCAGGCGAGGGCGATGGCTGTCTGGCACTTCCTCGAAAATCAGGCCAGCGTCTTGTCCTTGAACCGGCACAGATCACGAATCACGCATTGCGGGCAATCGGGCTTGCGTGCCTTGCACACATAGCGGCCATGCAGGATCAGCCAGTGATGCGCGTCGAGCCGGTATTGTTCAGGGACGGCTTTCATCAATTTGTCTTCGATCGCGCGTACGGTTTTTCCCGGCGCCAGGCCGGTGCGGTTGGCGACCCGGAAAATATGCGTGTCCACGGCGATGGTCGCATGCCCGAACGCGGTGTTCAGCACCACGTTCGCGGTTTTCCGTCCGACGCCGGGCAGGGCTTCGAGCGCGTCGCGGTCTTGCGGCACCTGGCCTTGGTATCGTTCGACCAGAATCTTGCAGGTCGCGATGACGTTGCTGGCCTTGGCGTTGAATAAGCCGATGCTGCTGATGAATTTTTTCAGCCCATCCTCGCCCAGCGCGAGAATTTCCTCCGCGGTGCTTGCGACGGGAAACAACTTGCGCGTGGCCTTGTTCACGCCCACGTCGGTCGCTTGCGCGGAGAGAATGACCGCGATCAGCAATTGGAAGGGGGTGTGGTATTCCAGTTCGGTGGTGGGCTTGGGGTTGAGTTCGGCCAGACGCGAAAACAATTCCTGGCGAGCTTGCAATTTCATGCGTCCGAACCCTTGTGTGAGCGCGTATCCGATTGTGTCTGTGATTGCGTGTGCGATCGCGCCTGCCAGGCTTGGCGCGCGGCGATCAGCAACGCCAGGATCACAAAGGCGCCGATCGGCAATGCCGCCAGTGAAAATCCCGGATAGACCGGCAGGGCGCCGGTTTCCAGCCAGGACGCATGCAGCATCCGGCCCGCGCCCGCGAACAAAGTGCCGGCGCCAATCAGCTCGCGCGCCGCGCCGATCAACAGCAACACCCACAGGAAACCCAATCCCGTCGCGAAGCCATCGAGCGCTGCGCGTGCGGGTGAGTTTCGCGAAGCGAAGGCCTCGGCCCGGCCCATCAACGCGCAATTGCTGACGATCAAGGGAATGAAGATACCAAGCGCCGCATGCAGTTCCGGCAGCCAGGCATGGATCGCCAATTCGATGCTGGTGACTACCGTGGCGATCAGTATGACGAATACCGGAATTCGCACATCGCGCCGAGTGAATTTGCGGATCGCCGATACCGCCGTGCTGGTCAGCGTCAGCGCGAGCAAGGTCGCCAGTCCCAGTCCCAGCGCGTTCACCGCCGTGTGGCTGACCGCCAGCAGCGGGCACAGGCCGAGCAATTGCACCAGGCCGGTGTTGCCGCTGGACAGGCCGTATTCGAGGATGGATTTTGGCGAGGCAGCGTTCATCGCTTGCGGATCGTGCGCTCGGGGGCGTCGTCGAATATTAACCGCGTACCTGCCGGTGCCGCATACATTTGCTTGCCGTGAGTCCCGACCAATTGCAACGTGCGGCTGACCGCTTCGATCACCGCGCGCGGTGTCACGGTGGCTCCAGCGAATTGATCGAAGTCGCCGCCATCGCGGCGCACCGCCCAGCGTTCCAGCGGCGTGTTGCCGAGCGAACGGCCGGAGAAGCGGGTGATCCAGTCGCTCTTGTCCGCATCGATGTTGCCGCCCAGATCCGGCGTTTCATCATGCGCGGTCACACGCACGCCGCTGACGCTGCCATCGCGATTGACGGCAACCAGCAATTGGATCGGCCCGCGATAGCCATCGGGTGCGATGGTTTCCAGAATCAGCGCCGCGTCCTGGCCTTTGCGTCGCGCACGCTGGACCGGATGCGGCTTGTCATCGCCCAGCCAACGCGGCGCCCGCACGGTGATGACATCGGTGAGCGGGCGGTTGTCGTAGCGGTCGGCCGGCAGTACCAGATCCAGCGCCTGCTGTTGCGTCTGGGTCTGCCAGGAGGTCGCGGCAATTTGCTCGTGTGTCAGCCATTGCACACCAGCCAACACCATCACCGCCAGCGCCGCTACCGCGCCAAGCAGCACTCCGGCTTTCAACGTTTCGCGCAATATGGGTTTCATGTGCGCTTGGCCTCGCCGTAAATCTTTGGCCGGGTGTGCAGATCGATCCAGGGCGCGGCGCAGTTCATCAGCAACACGGCGAATGCCACGCCATCGGGGAATGCGCCCCAGCGGCGGATGATCAGCGTGAGCAAACCGACGCCCGCACCGAAGATCAATCGTCCGCGCGGCGTGCTGCAGCCGGTGACCGGGTCGGTGACGATGAAGAATGCGGCCAACACCAGCGCGCCGGAAAAGACATGCTGCAAGGCGAACGGATGCAGATCTGGATCGCTGAGCCAGAACGGCAGGCTGATGGCGATCACGCTGCCGAGCGTGGCGACAGGCGTTTGCCAGGGAATGATTTTTTTCCAGAGCAGGAACAATCCGCCGAGCGCATAGAAATTGGCGATCCACTCCCAGCCCTTGCCGCCGAAATCGCCGAACATCGGATTGCTGCGAATTTCACCGAGTGTCTGGCCGCGTGCGGACAGCGAGCGCAAGGTATCGAGCGGCGTCGCCTGCGCCAGCGTGTCCCAGTTCCAGGGCGGCGGCAGATGGCCGGTGAAGATGGCCGAGGCGCTCTGGAAAAAATCCGGCCTCGGCAACGATGCCTCCAAGCCCATGGGTGGCAGCCAGTGCGTGAGGTGCAACGGAAAGCCGATCAGCACCACGACGTAGCCGACCATCGCCGGATTGAACAGGTTGTAGCCGAGTCCGCCGTAGATGTGTTTTGCGAAAACGATCGCCGCGGCCATGCCGATCGCGCTGATCCACCACGGTGTCAGCGGCGGCAGGCACAGCGCGAACAATACGGCGGTCAGCGGCGCGCTCAGGTCGGTGAGAAAAGGCCGCAGTGGCCGGTCGCGCAGTCTGAGCATGAGCGCTTCGAAAGCCATCGCGAAAGCGGTGGCGATCAGGATCTGCAACACGATGCCCGGCCCGAAGAAGAAAACATGCGCGAGCACGCCCGGCAACAAGGCCAGCAACACCAGCCCCATCACTCGCGCGACATTCCGCTGCGGTTTGAGATGCGGCGCATGATCGGTGGCGAAGGTTTTCAAGAGTCCGAATCCTTGGGGCGTTGCTTGCGTGCCTTGGCGCGCTCGATGGCGGCGGCCACGGCATCGGCGGAGGCGGAGCTTGCCTTGCGCGCGGCATCGCGTTCGGCGCGTTCGGCCGCTTCGCGTTCGAGCCGTTGCCTGCGCGTCAGATAACGCTCACGCGCGGCATCGGCCTGTTGGCGTGCCGATGCCTGTTCGGCGAGACTCGCCTTGGCATCGAGAAATTGTTGCAGCAGCGGAATATGGCTGGGGCAGACCAGATCGCAGCCGCCGCATTCGATGCAGTCGATGACACCATCGCTTTGCGCGCGCGCAAGATTTCCGGCGCGAAGGTCGGCGAGCAATCGCTGCGGTTGCAATTGCGCGGGACAAACACTGGCGCAGTTGCCGCAGCGGATGCAGGGCATTTCCGGTTGCGTGTCGTGCAATTGGTCATCGGTCAGTACGAGTACGCAGTTGTGCGTTTTGCCGAGCGGAAAATCATCGTGCGGCAGCGCTACCCCGGTCATTGGTCCGCCCAGCAGCAATCGCGCAGCACGGGCTGTGTAACCGCCGGCCTGTTCGATCAGGTGCGCGACCGAAGTGCCCAGCGCCACTTCGAAATTCCCCGGATGCGTCACGCCGGGGCCAGCCACGGTGACGATGCGTGAAGTGAGCGGCTCGCCATGTACGACTGCCCGCCATGCGGCAGCGGCGGTGGCGACGTTTTGTACCAACACGCCGATATCGTGAGGCATGCCGCCGCGTGGCACCTGCAAGCCGGTCAATATCTCGATCAACTGACGCTCGCCGCCCGAGGGATATCGCACCGGCACCGGCACCAGTTCGATCTTGCCCTGGCCCCATTGCGCGATCGCCTGGGCAGCGGCGGCCAGCGCTTGAGTCATTGCGCTGGTGATGGCGAGCAAAATGGTTTTCGCGCCAACGATGCGACCCAGCAACAGTCCGCCGCGAACCACCTGCTCGGTGCGCTCGCGCAGCAAGGCGTCATCACAGGTGATGTAGGGTTCGCACTCGATGCCATTGAGGATCAGCGTATCGCGCGCAGCACTAAGTTTTTCCGCCATCGGAAACCCGGCGCCGCCGAGTCCGGCGATACCGCACTCGCGAATCCTGTCGAGCAGCAAGGCGGTGTCGCAAGTATCGGCATCGAGTATTGGCAAGGTCAGGGCCGGTCCTTGCACCGGCGCGACCGCGATCTGCACATGCCAGGCCGCGCCATCGCCGCGACGCGGCAACGGGCGGGACTGTATCGCGATGACTTCGCCATCGGCGCTGGCATGCACATGCGCGCCGAGGCCGTGCGCGTTGCCGATCCGTTGGCCTTTTCTGACGCGATCGCCGGGTTTCACGCATGGTTCGGCGGCTTGGCCTGCGTGTTGCAACAGTGGAATCGACAATTGTTCCGGCAGTGGGCAACGGCGAATCGCTTCGGCCGCGAGTTTGTGTTCATCCACTCGCAGGCCGCCGTGGAAACGATGCAATCGCAGGGGCGTCGATGCAGTCACTTTGTCGCTGGATTCCGTTGGCTTTTCAGCGGCCGGTGAATTGCGCTTTGCGCCGTGCCAGGAATGCACCCGTGCCTTCCTTGGCGTCATCGGTCGAAAACGCCACGGCGAATGCCTGGGTTTCGTAATCCAGACCCGCTTCCAGGCTTGCTTCACCAGCAACAATCACGGCATCGAGTACACCGCGCAACGCCTGCGGTGCGGAGGCGGCCAATTGGTCGGCAAGTTTCATGGTCTCGGCTTCCAGTTGCTCGGCTGGCACGACGCGAGTAAGCACATTCAATGCCAATGCGCGCGCGGCATCGATGTTGTGTCCGAGCAGGCACAGCTCCAGTGCCGGGCCGCGTCCGGCCAGTCGCAGCAAGCGCTGCGTGCCGCCGAAGCCGGGGATCAAGCCCAGGTTCACTTCCGGTTGGCCCACCTTGGCAGTGTCGGCAGCGATGCGCAGATGGCAAGCCATCGCCAGTTCCAGACCACCGCCGAGCGCGAAACCGTTGATCATGGCGATGACCGGTTTGCCCAGTTGCTCGATCCTGAGCATCAGTTTTTGTCCGTGCCGCGAGAAGTCGCGCGCCTGTATCGTGCTCAAGCTGTTCATTTCGGCAATGTCGGCGCCGGCGACGAAGGCCTTGGGGCCGGCGCCGGTCAGTACGACCACACGTACGCTATCGGCATCGGCGGCTTCATCGAAGGCTTGATGCAACTCGGCGATGGTTTGCTGGTTGAGCGCATTGAGCTTGTCCGGACGATTTATCGTAATCAGGCGCACGGCGCCGCGGTCTTGCACGAGCAGGTTGGCAAAGGTCATGGGAACTCCGGGAACTTCAAGACAGGTCGATAGTCTGAGGCAGGCAAAGTGCTCGGCCCTCAGTGGCGGTTAAGCCATAAGGCCGGTATCCTAGCGCGTCCTACGGGACCTGAACTGCCCCGCTTCCCACTTGGAGATCGCGTAATGAAGTTGCGTTTGCTGGCTGCCGCCGTGGCGGCCTTTGCACTGAGCTCCGGCGCCGCCCTGGCGCAGACTCCCGCTCCTGCTACTCCGGCTGCTCCTGCCAAAGCGGGCGCTCCGGCCGCTGCACCCGCGGCTTCCGACAAGGCTACGCTCAGTTATGCCATCGGCTATGACATGGCCCGCGATCTGGCCGAGCGCAAGGTCGATCTGGACATCAACACTCTCATCCGCGCGGTTCAAGACGGTTACGCCAAGCGTGCGCCGGCCATGCCGGGTGAAAAACTGGCGGCCGAATTGCAGCAGTTCCAGAAGAAAATGGCCGAGCAAGAGCGTGCCAATTTCGAGCGCATCGCCAAGGAAAACAAAACCAAGGCCGATGCCTTCCTCGCCGCCAATCGCGCCAAGGCTGGCGTGACCGTGCTGCCGAGCGGCTTGCAGTACCGCATCATCGAAGCCGGAACCGGCGCCAAGCCGACCGCTGCCAGCACCGTCGATGTGCATCTGCGCGGTTCGGTCACCACTGGCCAGGAATTTGCCAATACCTATTCCACGCCCAATGCCCAGCCGGCCAGCTTCAAGCTCGGCGATTTCCCGCTTGCCGGCGTCAAGGAAGCCTTGCTGCTGATGCCGACCGGGTCGCGTTGGGAAATCTACCTGCCGCCGGAAAAAGCCTACGGCAACGATCCGCGTTCGCCGATCGGCCCGGGCCAGGCGGTGATCTTCGATATCAAGCTTGTCAGCGTCAAGTAACTGCCAACAATCGCGCCGGTCACTCCGGCGCGATTGCATCACCTTGATAACTTCAACAACCTACCGTGCCGTCCTCAGTCCTTGCGTGGGTATTTGTTCACTCGATGAACAAGGCTTGTGCGAGGGCTGCCATCGCAGCAGTGCCGAGATCGCGCACTGGTCGCAGATGAACGATGACCAGCGTTTGCATCTGATGGAAACGGTGTTGCCCTTGCGCGAGGCGCAACGGACGTGAGTCTTCCGTTCGACCCGCTCGAACGTCTTCACCGCGCACTGCATCCGCTCGCTTCGCCTCCGTCTGGGCCCGGCTGGAACCAGGCCGAGCTGCTGGATCTGCTGCCCGATCTCGGGCGCGATCTGCATCCGGCTGCGGTATTGATCGGATTGGTCGATCGCGGACAGGGCCCGCAAGTGGTCCTGACGCGGCGTACCCAGGCACTGCGTCATCACGCCGGGCAGATCAGTTTTCCCGGCGGCCGGATCGAGACTTGCGATTGCGACCCGATCGCCGCCGCGTTGCGCGAGGCGCGCGAGGAAGTCGGGTTGCAACCCGAGCACACGCAGGCCTTGGGCTATCTGGATTCGTTCGTCACCATCACCGGATTCCATGTGTATCCGGTCGTTGCACGCATCGCGACCGAGTTCGCCGCGCAGCGCGATCCATCGGAAGTGGATGAGGTGTTCGAGGTGCCGTTCTCCTTTCTCATGGACCCGGCCAATGCGCATCGTTTCGAAGTGGACTATCGTGGCGGCAAACGCACGCTGATCGAGTTTCGCTATCACGATTACCGGGTCTGGGGCGCGACGGCGGCGATGCTGGTGAATTTTCGCGAACGTCTGGAGCGTGCCCTATGAATTGGAGCATCCTGGTTGGCGCCGAAGATCTGGCCGCACGGATCGGCGAAAAAGATTTGCGTCTGGTCGATGCGCGGTTTGCACTCGGCGATGCCGATGCCGGCGAGAATGCCTGGCGGCAGTCGCATCTACCCGGCGCCGGGTACGTGCATCTGGATCGCGACCTGTCCGATCACGGCAAGCCCGCCAGCGAAGGCCGGCATCCTCTGCCAGAAGCTTCCGCGTTTTGCACTACGCTCGAACGCCTCGGCATCACGCCCGAAACGCAGGTCGTGGTTTATGACGGCAGCGATGGAGCGATGGCCGCCGCGCGCTTTTGGTGGCTGATGAAATTGCTCGGCCATCAACGTGTCGCCGTGCTCGACGGCGGATTCGCACGCTGGACGGCATTGGGATTGCCGGTGGAAACCACGCCGCCTGCGATCTCGCCTGGCCGCTATGAAGCGAGTTTTGACGAATCGAAAATAGTGCGTGTCGAAGAAGTCCAGCGACGTCTCGACGAATCGCCCGGATGGCTGCTCGATGCACGCGCGGCCGAGCGCTTTCGCGGCGAAGTCGAACCGATCGACCGCGTCGCCGGCCATATTCCCGGCGCGCTCAATCGCCCGTTCTCGACGAATATGGAAACGGGCCGTTTTCGTATGCCGGATGTTTTGCGTGGCGAGTTTTCCACCTTGCTCGGCGCGCATGCACCCACCGAAGTCGTGCTCAATTGCGGCTCGGGCGTGACTGCCTGCCACAATCTTCTGGCGATGGAGCACGCCGGCCTGCATGGCGCCCGCATTTACGCTGGTTCGTGGAGTGGCTGGATCAGCGATCCGGATAATCCGGTCGCGACAGGACCGTAGCCGCGCCCATCGACGCCTGTTGCGTCGATGCGGCCAATGTCATATTGCCGAAACGCGAATTGCACACACTGGAAAGGATCCCCTGCAGGCTCCTTTCCCGACATGCATTCGCGCCTCTTCGGTTTTTCCTCGCTGCTTGTTTTTCTTCTCGTCCTGCTGCCATCCGCGGTATTTGCGCAGGATGTGCTGCGTCTTCACGGCTCCAACGTGCTCGGTCAACGCATCGCGCCCATCCTGGTAACCGGCTGGATGAGGAAGATCGGATATACCGGTCTGCGCACGCAGCCGATGGGCAAGAGCGGTATCCGCATCAGCGCCACGCGCGATGGCGAGAGTCTGGATGTCGAGATCATCGGCAATGGTGGAACGGTGGGCTTTCAGGATCTGGTCAATGGCGATGCCGAACTGGCCTTGATGGCGAGGCCACTGACGGCCAGGGAGATCGACGATGGCTGGCAATTGGGCCGACTGGATTCTCCGGACCAGGAGTTCGTGGTCGCTTTGCAGGCACTGAGTGTTGTGGTTCATCCGGGCAATCGGGTGCGTGCGATTTCCCAGGCTCAATTGTCGGCGATCCTGTCCGGACGCATTCGCGACTGGCGCGAACTCGGCGGCAAGCCGGGAGCGATTCGTCTCCAGCTTGCATCCGCCGATAGCGGTTTGGGCGAAATGCAGGCGCAGTTGCTCAAGACTCCCGTGTCGGCGACCGATGTGCATTACCGAAAAAACGGCCCGGCCATCATCGCTGCGGTCGCTTCCGATCCCGAGTCGATCGGTCTGGTCGAATTCGGCAACGATCTGCGCGGGTTGCCGACCTTGGCGCTGCGCGTCGCCGGCCGCGATATTCCCGCCAATCGCTTGCACGTCATGACCGAGGATTACCCGCTGGTGCGACGATTGTATTTTCGTACCGGCCAGTTGGTCACCGCGCTCGGTCGTGGCTTCGTGAACTACGCCGTTTCCGACGAAGGCCAACGCGCGCTCGCCAGCCAGGGGTTCCTAGCCCTGGCACCATCGGGTTACCGGGAAACGCTCGATCCGAACCTGCCGAAGGACTACGCGGCTTTGGTCGATGGCGCCGAGCGCATGTCCTTGAGCATCCGTTTCGGCGATGCCTTTTTTCTGTTCGACAGCCGTTCGACGCAAGACGTCAATCGCCTGCAATCATTCATGGCACGCCCGGAAAACCGCAAGCGCAAGATCCTGCTGGTCGGGTTGAGCGGGAAGCAATCATCACCCTATCAGGCGATCTCGCTCAGCAACGAGCGCGCTGACCTGGCCGCGCAAGCGCTCAGTGAATTGGGCATGCATCCTGCCCGGGTGCGCGGTTTCGGCCATGTCCTGCCGATCAGCGATGCCGGCCCTGGGCAGGGCCGAAATCTTCGCGTCGAAGTCTGGCTGCGCTGAGGCAGTCGGTGCGGCCTATTTTTTCAGTCTCGCCAACAGGGCCTTGAGCGCTGCCTGCGAGTCTTCGCTATTCCAGATGTCCAGCAGCATTTGCAGATCGCTCGTGCCAGTGGTTTCCAGCGCTTGCACGATATCGGCGCGCGCCATCTTACGGGTACGCAGCATGGGTGCCGAGGGCAGGGCGAGCAATTCTTCGAGCCAGATTCGCGCGCGCGTCACGACTTCCTCTGCGTCGGTCAGCTCATCCACCAGACCGAGCGCATGGGCGTGTTCGGATTCGATCATCGCGCCGGCCACCATCAGCCGCTCGGCTTTGTGCGTGCCCACGACCCGGCGCATCAGGTACTGGATGCCTTCGGGCACTGACAGGCCGACCTGGGTTTCGTTGAGGCCGATCCGGAACGGACCGCGCGCCATGATGCGGTAGTCGCAGCACAGCGACAGCACGCAACCGCCGGCTGGGTTGTGGCCGGCGATCGCGGCCACCATCGGAATCGGCGAATTGGCCAGCGTGCGCGTCGTGGTGAAGAACTGCGACCAGCACTTTGTCAGTCCCGCGTGATCGAGCATCATCAGGTAGGGCACATCCAGACCGCCGGAAAAAACCTTTTGTCCGCCGGAGAGAATCAGGCCGCGCGCGCCATTGCCCGGCGCTGCTTCGACGGCCGCTGCCAACGCGCTCAACAAATCGAAATTGAGCGCATTGACCGGCGGACGGTTGAGCCGGATTTCATGGATGTGGCCGTGGTGAATGATCTCGATCATAGGTCCTCAGGGAAGTTTCACGTCGGGTGCCCAACGGTAGCGCACAGTATAGGTGAGCTTGGTTTCGCCCATTGCGGACACCGTCACATCGAAGCTCACCGATTGCGCACTGCGTTTCTCGAACGGCACCGTGCTCGACTCTATTTCCCATGCGCTCCAGCGCGGCAGGTTTTCGTCCACGCGTACGGTGACGGCGTTTTTCTTGGCGTTCTTCAAGACCACCGAAATCCGTTCGACCATGGTGCGGCCATCGCGATCGACCTGGAAATCCTCGCGCGTGCGCAGCGCGGAAAGATCGAACACATTGCCGATCAGCAGCGACACATCACGATTGGCGGCGGTATGGCCGAGGGCGGCTTCACCGAGGAAATCCTTGCCTTCGAACATGCGCACGCGACCAGCGGGCAATGGCATACCGAGGCCGCTGGCTTTGTTGTTGCTGAAACGCAGTGTCGCCGTCACCGGCTGTTCCTGCTCCTGGCTAGCGCCGAAATTCTCATCGACGATCGGATAGGGCGGTATCCACTCGCCGACCTGTGCGCTGGTCTGGTAACGACGCTTGCAGACAATATCGTTGCTGGAATCGACCAACGGCAATCGCTGCACGCTGCCTTGCGGCAACGAGCCGGCATTGGGCAATTTGTAGGCTTGGTATTCGCCCGATGCCTGCGCCTGCGGCGCACTGTCGGCCACCATCATTTTCGCGCGCGGCGCGGCAGCCATCGCCATCGTCTGCGGCCCCGCCGACGGAGTGCGATGCGGTTCGCCCGCCACCAGTGTCAGCATCACGTCATTGAAGTCGGCACCGGATCGATTGACCAGCATCGCCGCGCCTTCCAGCGACATGCGGCACTCTTTGTCGATGTTTTGCACGTTGACGTTGTATTCCGCGCGCCAGGCCAATCCGGCGGTGGCGTAGCTGAGCCCGAAATCCTGCCGACCGGCATTTTTCGCGGCGATCGACCAATTCATGGTGGGCTCGTTGACGACGCCGGCGGGCAAGCGCGCCAGCTCGAAGCTCGAATAGTTCGACAGCACTTTGATGCGGCCATCGTTCAAGCGAAGCGTCAATCCATTGCCGGCCGACATCAAGGTGCCCGTGTAGTTCTGGCGTTCGTTGCCGACCGATTGTTCGACGCTGACGGTTTGTCCGATCGCGCGGCGCAACAATTCGTCCTGCCCGGCGATGGCGAAATCGAAGCGCTGGCCGCGCACCGAGGCGGGGCCGGCGGGCTTGAGCATGACCGAGCTCGAATCGAGCGCGTACGGCAGGCCGCCGAGACTGACATCGTTGTCGCCGGCTTTCAGATCGAAGCCGATGCTCCGCTCGATCAATGCGAATCCGGGACCGCCGGGCTGGCCTTCGGATTGGGCGACGGCATCGAAATCGCCGCTATAGACAGTGAGCGTGTTATCGGCAGCGTGCGCGGGATGGGTCATGGCGGCGAGGACCGTGGTGAGAGTGGAGGCGAGCAGGGTGCGGGTCATGTAGGTCTCCAAGGGGGCGGGGGTATCATAGGGTCATGAACGCAAGATCGATGCTTCTGGGGTCGATGCTGCTATCGTGCGCTTCAGCCGCGGTTGCGGCTGCGCCCGATTGCCGGCCGCAAATCGCCAATGCCTGGGTGCGCGCCGCGCCGCCCGGCGCGATGACCTTGGCCGGTTACGCGAGCGTGCGAAATCCTTGCAGCAAGCAGGTGGTTCTTGCCGCGGTCAGCGGCATCGATTTCGGTATGGCGATGATCCACGAAACCCGCATCGAGAACGGGATCAGCAAGATGCAACACAGGGATGCGTTGGAGATTCCGGCCGGAGCCACAGCGAAGCTCGAACCCGGCAGTCTGCACTTGATGCTGATGCAGCCCCGGCGCGAACTCAAGGAAGGCGACCGGACCCGGCTGACGATTCGACTCGACGATGGCAGAAAGGTCACCGCCGATTTCATTGTTCGGAAACAAGCGCCGAAGCATCAGCCATAAGCGATGCAAGACAATGCCGCGCAACAGCGGCAAAGACTAAACACAGGGCAGATGTAGACGAGCGTAGGGCGGGCGTAGGGTGGGCGTAGGGTGGGCGTAGGGTGGGCGTAGGGTGGGCTTCAGCCCACCATTTCCACCATTCCCACCATTCCCATCACTTCACCATCCACTTCCCCACATCCACACCCATCAAACACAAGCCACACGCACGCCATCGGGCAAAACCACGGATTGCCCTTGGCCGTTGACCCAGACCAACACCGTATTGCCGTCGGCGTACAGAACGTCCGGTTCGGATGCGGAAAAAATCCGGTGCCCCAACGTCACGCTCTTGGTGCCCACGCGTTCGGCGAGCAATTCGATTCGCAATGCTTCGGGCCAGGTGATCGGGCGGCGATAGTTGACGTTGACCGCCGCCAAGATCGGCGCGACGGTTTGATTGGCCCAATCCTCGCTCAGCGATTTGAACCATTGCACACGCGCTTCTTCTATGTAGCCCAGGTAACTGGCGTTGTTGACGTGGTTGAAGGCATCCAGATCGCGCCAACGCACCGGGATATCGAGAGAGAAAACGATGCGGCTCATGCGGCGCTCTTTTTTCTGGAAGGTTTGGGCGCATCCAGCAATCGGGCCAGGAACTGGCCGGTGTGCGAGGTTTCGATCTTGGCCAGTTCTTCCGGCGTGCCCTCGGCGATGATCTGTCCGCCGCGATGGCCGCCTTCCGGACCGAGATCGATCACCCAGTCGGCGGTCTTGATCACATCGAGGTTGTGTTCGATCACCACGATCGTGTTGCCGTCATCGCGTAGTTTATGCAGCACCGCGAGCAGGTGTTCGATGTCGTGGAAATGCAGGCCGGTGGTCGGCTCGTCGAGGATGTACAGCGTGCGTCCGGTATCGCGGCGGCTGAGCTCCTTCGACAACTTGACCCGCTGCGCCTCGCCGCCGGAAAGCGTGGTCGCCGACTGGCCGAGCTTGATGTACGACAGACCGACATCCATCAGCGTTTCCAGCTTGCGCGCCAAGGTCGGCACCGGCTCGAACAGCTTGAGCGCATCCTCGACGGTCATCTCCAGGATGTCGTGGATGCTGTGGCCTTTGTAGAGAATTTCCAATGTTTCGCGGTTGTAGCGCTTGCCGTGGCAGACATCGCAGGGCACGTACACGTCGGGCAAGAAGTGCATCTCAACCTTGATCAAGCCATCGCCCTGGCAGGCCTCGCAGCGACCGCCGCGCACGTTGAAACTGAAACGCCCCGGCGAATAGCCGCGCGCGCGCGCTTCCGGCACCTGCGCGAACAACTCGCGCAGCGGCGTGAACAGGCCGGTATAGGTGGCCGGATTGGAACGCGGCGTGCGCCCGATCGGCGACTGGTCGATATCCACGACCTTGTCGAACAACTCGATGCCCTGCACCTCGCGATAGGGCGCGACGGTGTGTGCGGCGCCATTCAATTCATTCGCGGCGATAGGGAACAGCGTGTCGTTGATCAGCGTGGACTTGCCGGAACCGGAAACTCCGGTGATGCAGGTGAACAATCCGGCGGCGATCGACAGATCCACATTCTTGAGATTGTTGCCGCTGGCGCCGAGCAGGCGCAGGGTCATTTTCGGATTCGGCGCGTGCCGCTGCTTGGGCACGTCGATGCGGCGCTTGCCGGAAAGATAGGCGCCGGTCAGCGAACGCGATGATTTCAGGATGTCCTGGAGCTGGCCCTCGGCGATGATTTCGCCGCCATGCACACCGGCACCGGGACCGATATCGACGATGTAATCGGCGATGCGGATCGCATCCTCGTCATGCTCGACCACGATCACTGTGTTGCCCATGTCGCGCAATCGCGTCAGCGTACCGAGCAGGCGTTCGTTGTCGCGCTGGTGCAGGCCGATCGAGGGTTCATCGAGTACGTACATCACACCGACCAGTCCTGCACCGATCTGCGACGCCAGGCGGATGCGCTGTGCTTCGCCGCCCGAGAGCGAGTCGGCCTTGCGTTCGAGTGTCAGGTAATCGAGACCGACATCGACCAGGAAGCGCAAACGCTCGCGGATTTCCTTGACGATCTTCGCCGCGATCTCGCCGCGCCAGCCGAGCAAGGTGAGCTGCGAGAAAAAGCCCAGCGATTCATCGACCGGCAATTGGGCGATTTGCGGCAGCGTGCGATCGGCAACGAACACATTGCGCGCCGATTTGTTCAGCCGCGCGCCGCCGCACTCGGGGCAGGCGCGGATGCTGATGAACTTGGCCAATTCTTCTTTGACCGCCTGCGATTCAGTCTCGCGGTAGCGGCGTTCGAGGTTGGGCACGATGCCCTCGAACTTGTGCTTGCGTTGGGTGCGCCCACCCGATTCGGTGAGGTAGGTGAAGCTGATGGCCTCCTCGCCGCTGCCGTACAGCACCGCCTGCCGGACTTTCTCGCTGAGCGTGCCCCACGAGGCATCGACATCGAAGCCGTAGTGCTTGGAAAGCGAGGCGATCAACTGGAAATAATAGGCATTGCGTCGGTCCCAGCCGCGCACCGCGCCGGCTGCCAGGCTCAATTCCGGATGCACGACCACACGCGCCGGGTCGAAGAATTCCGACACGCCCAGGCCATCGCAGGACGGGCAGGCGCCCATCGGCGAATTGAAGGAAAACAAGCGCGGTTCCAGTTCGGGCAGCGAGTAGTCGCACACCGGGCAACTGAATTTCGACGAGAAAAGTATCGGCGCGGCGCCGTCATCGTCGATCGCCATCACTGAAGCCAGGCCATCGCCGAGCTTGAGCGCGGTCTCGAAGCTTTCGGCCAGGCGCTGCTTCATGTCCGCGCGCGGCTTGAAGCGGTCGATCACCGCTTCGATGGTGTGCTTCTGGCGCAGCGCCAGCGCCGGCACCTGGTCGAGTTCGAACAGATTTCCATCGACCCGCACGCGCACAAAACCCTGGGCGCGCAGTTGCTCGAACACCTGAACGTGCTCGCCCTTGCGCTCGCGCACCACCGGCGCCAGCAGCATCAGGCGGGTGTCTTCCGGCTGCGCCAACACCTGATCGACCATCTGGCTGACCGTCTGCGCCTCCAGCGGGAAGTGGTGGTCGGGGCAGCGTGGCGTGCCGACGCGGGCGTACAGCAGGCGTAGGTAATCGTAGATCTCGGTGATCGTGCCCACGGTTGAGCGCGGGTTGTGCGAGGTCGATTTCTGCTCGATCGCGATCGCCGGCGACAGGCCTTCGATGTGATCGACATCGGGCTTTTCCATGACCGACAGGAATTGCCGGGCATAGGCCGACAGCGACTCGACGTAGCGGCGCTGGCCCTCGGCATAGATGGTGTCGAAGGCCAGCGAGCTTTTTCCGGACCCGGACAGGCCGGTGATGACGATCAGCCGGTTGCGCGGCAGGTCGATGTCGATGTTCTTGAGATTATGTGTGCGGGCGCCGCGGATGCGGATCATGTCCATGCGCGAAACCAGCTCCGGAGGGGGAAACCGGGCAGTTTAGCAGGGCTGGGCGGCCAAGCTGTGACGCTGAACGGCACCGGGTCGGGAGGCCCGAAAGCCGGAGTGGCAGGGCTTGCCCCGAGGGCCCGGGCAAAATAGCTCAAAGGGTTTGACCGGAAAGGGGTTTTCCCGGATAATTCCGCTTCTGTCCCGTGACCGCGGGCGGGCATTTTTGCAAAATAACTACAGAGGAATTCCGGTCATGTATGCAGTAATTGTCACCGGCGGTAAGCAGTACCGCGTGATGAAGGGCGAAGTGCTCCGCGTCGAGAAGCTCGATGTCGAAGCCGGCAACAGCGTTGAAATCGACAACGTGCTGCTGCTCGGCGACGGCGAGAAGATCACCATCGGCACCCCCAACATCAATGGCGCCAAAGTCACGGCCACCGTAAAATCCCACGGTCGTCTGGACAAGATCCGCATTGTGAAGTTTCGCCGCCGCAAGCACCATCGCAAGCAGATGGGCCACCGCCAGCACTTCACCGAAATCGAAATCACCGGCATCACTGCCTAAGCGAAAGGAGAAAACCTCATGGCATCGAAAAAGGGCGTAGGTTCATCCCGTAACGGCCGCGATTCCAACCCGAAATACCTGGGCGTCAAGATCTACGGCGGCCAGGCCATCGACGCAGGCAACATCATCGTCCGCCAGCGCGGCACGCAGTTCCATCGCGGCGCCAACGTCGGCATCGGCCGCGACCACACTTTGTACGCCCTCGTGGACGGCAAGGTGGATTTCTCGGTCAAGGGTCCGAAGAAGCGTCGCACTGTCAGCGTGATCGCGGCCGAGTAATCGCCCGCACGCAGACCGGAAGGGCCCCGCTTCGGCGGGGCTTTTCGTTTCTGTTTTTATACAAGGTGTCCACAGGCGCGACTTGGGCCGCCTTGCCACGGTTTCCCGGCTATCGAAGCTAGAATGGAAACCGCCCTGTGTTTCGCGGCTCATGCCGCTCCAGCAAAAGCCAATTATTCAAGATCATGAAATTCGTCGATGAAGCCGTCATCACAGTATTCGCCGGAGCCGGTGGCAACGGCTGCGTCGGCTTTCGCCGCGAAAAATTCATTCCACTCGGCGGCCCCGATGGTGGCGACGGCGGCGACGGCGGCAGTGTTTGGGTCGAGGCTGATGAAAACCTCAACACGCTGATCGACTTCCGCCATATGCGCCAGTTCCGCGCCCGTCGCGGCGAAAACGGCATGGGCCGGCAGATGTTCGGCAAGGCCGGCGAGGATGTGACCATCCGCGTGCCGATCGGCACCGAGATCATCAATGTGGCGACCGATGAAATCATCGGCGATCTCACCGAACATGGTCAGCGCCTGTTGGTCGCGCGCGGTGGCGAGGGCGGCAAGGGCAACGTGCATTTCAAGAGTTCGATCAACCGCGCGCCGCGTAAAGCCACCAGCGGCACGCCGGGCGAAGAGCGCGATATCCGGCTGGAGCTCAAACTGCTCGCCGATGTCGGCCTGTTGGGCTTTCCCAATGCCGGCAAATCCACGTTCGTGCGCGCGGTTTCCGCGGCGACGCCGAAGGTGGCCGATTATCCGTTCACGACTTTGTATCCCAATCTCGGCGTGGTCAGCGTCGAGGCTTATCGCAGCTTTGTGATCGCCGACATCCCCGGCATCATCGAAGGCGCGGCCGAAGGCGCGGGTCTCGGCAGCCTGTTCCTGCGCCACGTGCAGCGCACCCGTGTGCTTTTGCATCTGGTGGACATGGCGCCGTTCGACGAAGGCGTCGATCCGGTGCATCAGGTGCGTGCAATCGAGAACGAATTGCGCACCTACGATCCGGGCATGCTGGCTAAGCCGCGCTGGCTGGTGTTGAACAAGGGCGATCTGCTCAGCGAGGAAGAACGCCAGCAACGCGCGCAGGAGATCGTCAATGCGCTGGATTGGAAGGAGCCCTGGTTCGTCGTCTCGGCGCTGAGTCGCGAAGGCACTTGGCCGATCATGCTCAAGATCCAGCAGTTCTTCGACGATCAAAAGCATGCTGCGCTGGAAGCCGCCACGGATCTGGCCGCACGCGAGAAGATGGCTCGCGATGTTTGAGTCGATGGGATTTGCGAGTAAATCGCAACCAACAAAAAAGTCGGCCGAGGCCGACTTTTTTATCGAGCGCCAAACGCGGCGATCAGGCGGACTTGAGCGCCTTGATGCGGGCGTTGATGCGGCTCTTGTGGCGGGCGGCCTTGTTCTTGTGGATCAGGCCACGCGCGGAATAACGGTCGAGAATCGGCACGGCGGTCTTGTATGCTGCTTCAGCGGCGGTGGCGTCATTGGCTTCGAGAGCCTTGAGCACGCGCTTGACGGCGGTGCGCAGCATGGAACGCTGGCTGGTGTTGCGGGCATTGCGGACCAGGGTCTGCTTGGCGCGCTTTTTGGCGGACTTGATGTTGGCCACGTGGAACTCCTGAGAATCGTAAATGCGGGACGGAAGACTGAAAAGTATGGTCGATTCATGGACTTGAGTCAATTGCCTGGAAGCTTCCCGCTTGAGCAGGCACGTGATCGGGCGGGGGTGGCTGCATGAGCCGGCCCAGCATGCTCAGGTCCATGCTCAGCTTCAGCGGTGGAACCTTCGTTTCCCGGGTGCTGGGGCTGGTTCGGGAAAATGTCGTTTCCGCCACGTTCGGCGCCAGCATGGCGACCGATGCGTTCTGGGTCGCCTTCCGCATTCCCAACTTCATGCGCCGGCTGTTTGCCGAGGGGTCGTTCTCGGTCGCGTTCGTACCGGTGCTGACCGAGGTGAAGGAAAAAGGCACCCCCGAAGATCTGCGCTTGATGATCGCGCGGATTGCCGGAACCCTGGGCGCGGTGCTGCTGGTGATCACCGCGCTGGGCATGCTGTTTTCCCCGCAGGTGACCAGCTTGTTTGCGATGGGCGCGCTGGACGAACCGGACAAGTTCCAGCTGACCAGCGATCTGTTGCGAATCACTTTCCCCTTCCTGCTGTTCATCTCGCTTACCGCGATGGCTGGCGGTGTGCTCAACACCTTCCATCGCTTCGCCATTCCCGCGGTCACGCCGGTCATCATGAACTTGTGCATGATCGCCGCGGCGCTGTGGTGGGCGCCGCATTTCCAGGTGCCGATCACTTCATTGGCCTGGGCGATCCTGATCTCGGGCGTGCTGCAATTGCTGGTGCAATTGCCGGTGATCGCCAAGCTCGGTCTGCTGTCCTGGCCGCGCTGGGGCTGGCGTGCGGCGGAGGTGCAAAAAACCTTGCGGCTGATGGTGCCGACCTTGTTTGGCTCGTCGGTGGCACAGGTCAATCTGCTGCTCGATACGGTGATAGCGACGTTCCTGATCACTGGCTCGCAAACCTGGCTGGCGCAAAGCGATCGCTTGCTCGAATTGCCGCTGGGCATGTTCGGTGTCGCTCTCGGTACGGTGATCTTGCCCTCGTTGTCGCGGCATCACGTCAATACCGATCGTGCGGGGTTTTCCAAGGCGCTCGACTGGGGCTTGCGCGTGACCGTGCTGATCTCGATACCGGCGATGATCGGCCTGGTGCTGTTGGCCGAACCCTTGATCTCGACCCTGCTGCAATACGGCAAGTACACCGCCCATGATTCGCATATGGCCTCGCTGGCCCTGGCGGCATTGAGTCTCGGGCTGCCGGCCTTTGCCCTGGTGAAGGTTCTCGCACCGGCGTTCTATTCCCGGCAAGACACCAAGACGCCCGTGCGCGCCGGCATCGCATCGATGGTGGCGAACATGATCTTGAACGGCATCTTTCTCGCCATTTTGTTCACGCTCTGGCATCAGCCCGGCGATCTGGACCAGGGCTGGCTCAAGGGGCTGTCGAAAGTTCCCGGCCTGCACATGGCCCTGGGCATGGCCAGTGCGCTGGCCAGTTACCTGAACCTGTGGATGCTCTGGCGCGCATTGCGCCGCGATGGCGTTTATCAGCGTGAACCGGGCTGGGCACGGCACTGGCTGCGAGTGGGGTTGGCCTGCGCGGCGATGGCGGCATTGCTGCTGGCCGGATTGTGGCTGTGGCAGGACTGGAGTGCGCCGTTCTGGGTGCGGATCTGGCGCCTGGGCGCGCTGGTCGGTGGCGGGGCGCTGACTTACGTCGCGGTCCTGTTCGGATTGGGTCTGCGGATCAAGGACCTGCGCGCTGCCTAGGGCGTGGTTCGCTTCCGGCACCCTGTCTTCCGCCAGCGCATCCCGGCGCGGCGCAAACGCTATACTTTCACGCATGAGCAAGCTGTTCCGGGACGTTGAGGGCAAAACACTTTGCCCGCAGGGCAGCGTGGTATGCATCGGAGCTTTCGACGGCCTGCACCGCGGGCATCAGGCGCTGGTCGGCCACGCGCGTGCCCGTGCGCAGGAACTGGGATTGCCGGCGGTGGCGTTGAGTTTCGAGCCGCTGCCGCGGGAATTCTTCGCCAAGGCTGAACGACCGCCGCGACTGTTGCTGCCGCGCGCCAAATTCGAAGGACTGCGCGATCTCGGGATGGATATGGTCGGCCTGCTGCGCTTCGATGCGCGGCTGGCTTCGATGTCGGCCGAGGATTTCATCGAAAGAATCCTGATGCGGCGTTTGGCCGTGCGCGAGGTCTGGGTCGGCCCGGGATTTCGTTTCGGCAACAATCGTGCGGGCGATGCCGCGTTGTTGAAACGCGCGGGCGCAGCACGCGGTTTCTCGGTGGGGCAGATCGCATCGGTGCATGTGAATGGCGAACGTGTTTCCAGCTCGCGTGTACGCCAACACCTGGCGGCGGGTGAACTCGATGCCGTGACGCAGGCGCTAGGCCGGCGCTATGCCATCGCCGGCAAAGTAGTGCGCGGCAAGCAGCTCGGCCGCAAGCTCGGTTATCCGACCGCGAATTTGCGCCTGGCCGGCAAGCGCCCGGCGTTGACCGGCATTTATGCCACGCGAGTGCATGGCGTTGGCCCGGCGCCAATGGCCAGCGTGTCGAGCCTCGGCACCCGGCCGACCGTGCTGGGTATCGAGCCTTTGCTCGAAGCGCATCTGTTCGACTTCGATGGCGACTTGTATGGCAAGCGCATCCGCATCGAGTTCATCGCCAAGCTGCGCGAGGAAAAGAAATTCGACGGTCTGCCGGCGCTGATGGCGCAAATGGACCTGGACGCCGAGCAGGCCCGAAACCTGTTGCGGCATGAACCGCAAGACATTGGAGTCAGTGCGTAATGCAAGGCGATAACAAGAAAGATTACAAACACACCATCTGCCTGCCCGATACGGCGTTTCCGATGCGCGGCGATCTGCCCAAGCGCGAGCCGGGCATGCTGGCGCAGTGGCAACAGCAAGGGCTTTACGCGCAGGTGCGGGAAAAATCCAAAGGCCGGCCGAGCTTCGTGCTGCATGATGGCCCGCCCTATGCGAACGGTTCGATCCACATCGGTCACGCGGTCAACAAGACGCTCAAGGACATGGTGGTCAAATCCAAACTCGTTGCCGGCTTCGATGCGCCGTATGTGCCAGGTTGGGATTGCCACGGTTTGCCGATCGAACTGGTGGTGGAGAAAAAATTCGGCAAGGTCGGCGACAAGCTCGACGCCGCCGCATTCCGAAAGCAATGTCGCGCCTACGCCGGTGAACAAATCGCCGGGCAGAGCAAGGACTTCCAGCGTCTGGGTGTACTCGGCGATTGGGACAAGCCTTACCGCACGATGGACTTCCGCTTCGAGGCGGATACGCTGCGTTCATTGGCCAAGATTGTCGAGCGCGGGCATCTCGCGCGCGGCGTCAAGCCGGTGCACTGGTGCTTCGATTGCGGCTCGGCATTGGCCGAGGCGGAAATCGAATACGCCGACAAGACTTCGCCGGCCGTTGATGTGGCCTACGAGGCGCGCGATCCGCACAAACTGGCGGCGAAGTTCAGCGTCGATGCCGGCGATGCCTTCGTTGCGGTGCCGATCTGGACGACCACGCCGTGGACGTTGCCGGCTTCGCTGGCGGTGACGCTGGGCGCCGAACTCGATTATGTTCTCGTTGAAGGTCCTGCACGCGGCGGACGGCGGCAATTGCTGGTACTCGCCGAAGCTCTAGCCGAAGTTGCGCTGCAGCGTTACAGCATCACGGCATTGAATGTTCTCGGCCGCGTCAAAGGCGCCGCGCTGGAAGGCGATGTGCTGGCGCATCCGTTTTACGAGCGCGTGATTCCGATCCTGCTCGGCGAACACGTCACCACCGACGCCGGTACCGGCGCCGTGCATACCGCGCCCGGTCACGGTCAGGAGGACTTCGTGGTCGGCCAGCAATACGGTCTGGTCGCGAAGTATCCAGCCAACGAACTCAACCCGGTCGATGGCAAGGGCGTGTATCTGCCCGGCACGCCGTTGTTCGAAGGCCAGCACATCTGGAAGGCGAACGAATCGGTGGTCGCGTTGCTGCGCGACAACGGCAGTTTGCTCGCCGAGGCGAAATTGCTGCATAGCTATCCGCATTGCTGGCGGCACAAAACGCCGGTGGCATTTCGCGCCACGCCGCAATGGTTCATCTCGATGGAACAGGCCGGGCTGCGCCGTGATGCGCTCGTTGCGATTGCCGAAATCGGCACGCAAGGCGGTTGGTTCCCCGATTGGGGCGAGGCGCGCATCAAGGCGATGATCGAAAATCGCCCGGACTGGTGCATCTCGCGTCAGCGCACCTGGGGCGTGCCGATCGCGCTGTTCGTGCACAAGATCAGTGGCGAACCGCATCCGCGCAGTGTCGAGTTGATGCGCGCAGTCGCCGACCGCGTGGAAAAAGACGGCGCCGATGCCTGGTACGCACTCGATGCGGCCGAACTGATTGGCGCGGAAGCGGCCGAGTACGACAAGGTCGGCGATATTCTCGATGTTTGGTTCGATTCCGGTGTCACCCATGAAGCGGTGTTGGCCGCACGTCATGAGGATGGCCTGCGCAAACCTGCTGACATGTATCTGGAAGGTTCCGACCAGCATCGCGGCTGGTTCCAGAGCTCGTTGCTGACCGCGATCGCGATGGATGGCGCCGCGCCCTACAAGCAAGTGCTCACGCATGGTTTCACCGTCGATGCGCAGGGCCGCAAGATGTCCAAATCGATCGGCAACGTGATCGAGCCGCAGAAGGTGATCGACCAATTGGGCGCCGATGTGTTGCGCCTGTGGATCGCCTCGGCCGACTACCGCAACGAGATGTCGGTGTCCGACGACATTCTCAAGCGCAGCGCCGACGCCTATCGCCGCATTCGCAACACCGCGCGCTTCTTGCTGGGCAATTTGCATGGCTTCGACCCGGCCCAACATCTGGTTCCGGTGCAGGATTGTTTGCTGCTCGATCAGTGGGCGATGGCGCGTGCGCGCCGGCTGCACGACAGCATCTGGGCGGCGTATCACGAGTACGACTTCGCGCGCGTGGTGTCGCTGGTGCAAAACTTCTGCACCAACGATCTTGGCGCGCTCTATCTGGATATCACCAAGGATCGCCTGTACACCATGCCGGCCGACAGTCACGGCCGCCGCTCGGCGCAGAGTGCGATGTATCGCATCGCTGAGGCGTTCGCGCGCTGGATCGCGCCGGTGCTCAGTTTCACCGCCGAGGAAATCTGGCAGCATCTGCCGGGCGAACGCGAAGGCCATGTGTTGTTTGCCACGATCGCCGATATCGATCGCTTGTTGCCGGCCGAAGGTGACTACCTGCAAGCCGATGGTGCGTTGATGGATAGCTTGCTGGCGTTGCGCGAATCGGTGAGCAAGGTGCTCGAACCGATGCGCGCCGAAGGCCGGATCGGCGCTTCGCTGCAAGCGGAAGTCACGGCCTACGATGATTTCGATACATCGGCGATGGCCAAGTATCCGGGCCTCACCGAGGAGTTGCGCTTTTTATTCATCACCTCATCGCTCAATCTGCGGCCGGTCGCCGAGAAGCCCGCCGATGCGGTCAAGGCCGATGGCAGCCAGGCATGGGTTCTCGCGACGCCTTCGGGTCATTCCAAGTGCGTGCGTTGCTGGCACTATCGCGCTGATGTCGGCAGTCATGCCGGCGATCCCGAGCTTTGCGGGCGCTGCGTGGAGAATGTCAACGGTGCGGGCGAAGTGCGCAAATATTTTTGATTGCGCCACGGCACACGGCAGTTCTGGTGCTTGCTGGCGGGTTCGGTAAGCGTTGGGTTCGATTTCAACTTGGCAACGGCACAGGACTTCAGTGAACAAATCCATTCCCCGTCCCAACGCTCTGGTTTGGCTGTTGCTTTCGCTGACATTGATCGGCCTGGATCAATGGAGCAAATGGCTGGCGGTCGAACATCTGGTTTATCGACAGCCGGTACCGTTCGTTGACGGATTCTGGAACTGGACGCTCACCCACAATACCGGCGCGGCGTTTAGTTTTCTGGCCGATGCGGGTGGCTGGCAACACGCGTTTTTCATCGTGCTGGCGGTGGCCATCAGCACGGCGTTGACGGTGGGATTGCGCCGCACCGCACGCGACGAATGGCGGACGGCGTTGCCGTTCGCGTTGATCGTCGCCGGTGCGCTGGGCAATGTCATCGATCGGATGCGTTTTGGCTACGTGGTCGATTTCATCCAGTGGTACTGGAAGGATTTTTATTGGCCGGTATTCAATGTCGCCGACAGTTGCATCGTGGTTGGCGCGGTGATGATGGTGTTGTGGAGTTTTTCCAGCAAGGACAAACGCGCATGACCGCAAAGCATGTGATGGAGATTCCGGCGCGCAATGCATCGGGCTATCCCGAACCGTTCCGCTCGCGCGTATTGCCGCGTGAAAAACGCGCGCTCGGCGATGCCTTCGGCTTGAACAAGATCGGTGTCAATTACACCGTGCTGCCGCCGGGTGTGGAGTCGGCGATGCGCCATTGGCACAGCCATGAGGACGAACTGATCTACCTGCTCGAAGGCGAAGTGGTGCTGCGCACCGATGCCGGCGAACAAACGCTCACGCCGGGCATGACGGTGGGATTCGCCGCGGGCGATCGCAACGCGCATCAGTTGATCAATCGCAGCGATCGCGCGGTGGTGTACCTAGAAATCAGCAATCGCGACAGGAGCGATGCCGCGGCGTATCCTGACGTGGACCTGGCCTGTTCCCAGGATGCCGATGGCCGTTTCCTGTTCAGCCACAAAGACGGCACGCCGTACTGATGGACATCATTCTCGCCAACCCCCGTGGATTCTGCGCCGGTGTCGATCGCGCGATCGAGATCGTCAAGCGCGCGATCGAAACCTTTGGTGCGCCGATCTACGTTCGCCATGAGGTCGTGCACAACCGCTTCGTCGTCGATGACTTGCGTCAGCGCGGCGCGGTGTTCGTCGAAGAACTCGATGAAGTGCCGGCCGGTGCGACGGTGATATTCAGCGCGCATGGCGTGTCGCAGGCGGTCCGCGCCGAGGCGGCGGGCCGCGGCCTGAAAATCTTCGACGCGACCTGTCCGCTGGTCACCAAGGTGCATATCGAAGTCGTCCGCCATTGCCGCGCCGGCCGTGATGTCATCCTGATCGGCCACGAAGGCCATCCCGAAGTCGAAGGCACGATGGGGCAGTGGCAGGCCGAGGCGGGCGTGGGCCATATCTATCTGGTCGAAGACGTACACGACGTGGAAAAACTTCAGGTCGCGCAGCCAGACAACGTCGCCTACACCACACAGACCACACTGTCGGTGGACGAGACGACCGATGTCGTCGCCGCGTTGCGCGCGAAATATCCCACCTTGCAAGGGCCCAAGCACGACGACATCTGCTACGCCACGCAAAATCGCCAGGACGCGGTGCGCGAACTCGCCGCCGAGTGCGATCTGGTGCTGGTGGTCGGTTCAATCAACAGCTCCAATTCCAATCGCCTGCGTGAATTGGCGGAAAAGCAGGGCGCGACCGCGTATCTGATCGACGGCGCCGAGCATATCGATCCCGCTTGGTTGCATGGCAAATCCTGCATCGGCGTGACCGCCGGCGCCTCCGCGCCGGAAGTGCTGGTCCAGGGTGTAATCGCGCGCTTGCAGACATTGGGCGGTAGCAACGTGCGCGAATTGCACGGCGAGCCCGAGGACATGGTGTTCGCGCTGCCCAAGGAGTTGCGGTTGGTGTTGGTGCAGTGAGTTGAGAGTTGGCCGTGCATCGGCCCGATTGGTATATCGAAGTCCCCGCAGCTCGCGGGGATTTTTTTTGGATATGCAATTTCCGGCGATGCCTCGACTTTGGTCGTGTACTGGCATTGCCAATCGGGGTTCGGGTAGGATTCGACGGGCGCCTTGGGGAGAAGGCGCGCAATCGCATCCCTGAGCCCCTGCCGACATGAGCAGACGCGGCCGTGGGAATTTGCGTCCGGCATTGCTCGGACGATCTTCAGTCAGCAAGGACGTTGATGAACATTCTCAAATGGCAATTCTCATTTTCCAATGTTTCGACGTGGATTCTGGACAAGCAATCCAGATTGAGTAGGCCCATCGAAGCATTGATCAAAACACGCATGGCTATGGCCTCGGCCATGCATTCTCGACTTGGCCGTCTGGCCCTGATCGCATTCGTTGTCGGTCTGGTGCAAGTCAATGCCAGCCAGGCACAGGTCATCATGACGGTGGCTGGCGGCGGCCTGCGTGACGGGCATGCGGCCACCGATGCGATATTAAGTAGTCCTTCCGGCGTTGCTGTCGATTCCTCCGGAAATATATATATCGCTGATGCGGGAAACGGACGTATCCGTGAAGTGGGACCCGATGGGGTGATCCGCACGGTTGCCGGAAATGGCGCGCCAGGACTGGACGATAGCAAGATTGGCAATACTGGCACGGCCGTGCGGACAAGCCTGGCGAGTCCTAGCGGAGTGGCTGTCGATGCTGCCGGCACATTTTATATTGCCGATCAATTCCATCATCGAATTCGAAAAGTCACTCCAGATGGGAAAATTTACGTAATTGCTGGTACTGGCGTGGCGGGCTTCAGCGGTGATGGCGGTAGTTCAGAGACAGCGAAACTCAATAGACCCTCTGGGATTGTGGTCGATGGAAACGGTACTGTCTATTTTACCGACCAAGGAAATAATCGAGTTCGCAAAATAGCGCCCAATGGAATCATCAGTACCGTGGCAGGAAATGGTACCGCCGGATTCAGCGGCGATGGCGGCCTGGCGGTCAATGCGCGCATCAGTAGTCCTGCAGGCGTAGCACTGGGTGTTGGTGGCGTCCTGTATTTTGCCGATCGACGTAACGATCGAGTCCGCAAAGTTACGCCCGGTGGAATCATCAGCACTTTGGCCGGAGGCGGAACTACCGGCTTAAACGGTGACGGCGGTTTGGCGATCAATGCGAGTCTCAATAACCCAAATGGCATTGCAAGCGACGCCAGTGGCAATGTGTATATCGCCGATAGTTTTCATTTGACTGTTCGCAAGGTGACGCCAACAGGGATGATCAGTCGAGTGGCGGGAACTGGTGATGCTTTCGACCGCGGCGGTAATGTTGCCACGGATGTTGCACTCGACCTCCCTGGCGGCTTGACCATAGATAGTCAAGGCAACATCTACATTACAGAGAACGTTGACAATCAGGTATGGAAACTTTCTCCTGATGGGTTGATGTTGAGAGTGGCTGGAAATAAAAATCTGCGGTCGATTGGTGATGGTGGTCCTGCCACGGAGGCGAGTCTTAATAGGACGGAGGCTATTGCGTTTGGTGCGGATGGCACCGTATACATCTCAGACCAGGCCTATGCTGGATACAGCACCAATGGCGGCATAATCCGGGCAGTCGGTGCCAATGGCGTGATTAGAGCAATAGCTGGCCCTGGCGCTTTTGGTCGCAGTGGCGATGGAGGCCCCGCCACGAGTGCTAGTTTCTTCTCCATTAATAGCATTGTGTTTGATGCTGAGGGAAACATCTATGCTTTGGATAGTGGCAATGGAAATATTCGGAAAATAGATCGGGCAGGAATAATCAGCACTGTTGAAACCAAAGAAATTATCGGGTCCGACGAGATAAGCTCGCCTTCGGCTGTCATAGGTGCACGGGACATGGCGATTGATGTCGATGGAAATATTTATGTCGCCGACGGTTTTAATCGCATTCGTAAAATCTCATCCGATGGAATAATCAGGACAGTGGCGGGCAATGGCACGGATACATCCAGCGGTGATGGTGGTCCGGCGATTGATGCGGGTATTTCTAATCCAGAAGGTATCGCGGTGGATGCCGATGGTGCGCTTTATATTGCAGAAACCTATGGTAATCGGATTCGCAAGATCGATCCGAATGGAATCATCTATACCATTGCGGGCACAGGAAGTGAGGGGTTCAGTGGTGATGGTGGCGTTGCCACCAAGGCCCGCTTACTTTGGCCAAGTGATGTAGCCATCGGTAGTAATGGTCGGTTGTTTATCGCAGATAGCGGTAACTACTGTATTCGCATGATTGCACCGGATGGAACAATCAGTACTGTTGCCGGTAGCGGTCCGGGAGGGGGGTTTGGTGGTGATGGTGCACGTGCCGTCAACACTAATATAGGAACGCTCAAATCCATAGCGATAGACACTCGCGGGGAAATCTACTTTTCCAACTATGACCAACGCATTCGCAAGGTAACGACAATCGCTCCTGGCGCACCATTCCTCATAGCTTCTGTGCCCGGTGACACTCAAGCAACGGTAACGATCATTCCTCCACTCAGCGATGGTGGCAGCACCATTACCGGCTATACGGTGACTTCCAATCCCGCTGGAGGCATTGACAGTAATGCCGGCAGCACCGGTTTAGTCCATGTGATTACCGGCTTGGCCAATGACACGGCCTACACATTCACGGCCAGAGCGACCAATGCTGCGGGAACCGGGCCGGTATCGGATGCCACCTCGGCGGTCACGCCGCGTTCGGTGGTGCTTACGATCGACGATGTCACCGTCGATGAAGGCAGTAGCGGTCAAACACAGGTGATCTTCACCATCAGCCTCTCCAAACCGGCGCCGGCAGGGGGCGTTACTTTCGACATCAGCACCGCAGATCAAAGTGCGAATGCTGGCGTGGATTACGGCGAGCATCGATTGAGCACGGAGACGATTCCCGAAGGCCAATCGAGCATGACGCTGACAGTGCCGATATTCGGCGACACACAAGTCGAGTTGAACGAGACATTCGCGGTGAATATCTCCAATGTGCTAAACGCGGCCGGCGCGGACCTTCAGGCGATTGGCACGATACGCAACGACGACATTGCCTTGGCGCCGCCAATCGCAAAAGCCGATACCTATCGGGCGGCAAGCAACCAGTCGCTTGACATAGGCGCTTCCGCTGGCGTGTTGAGCAATGATAGCGACCCAAGCCATACGAAACTCCGCGCGGTTCTATTGACGGCTCCCATGCAAGGCACGATTGCATTGCAACCCGATGGAGCATTTAGCTATGCCCCCAATCAGGATTTTTCGGGTACCGACAGCTTCACTTATCGCGCCTGCAATCTCGTCAACGCTTGTGCCGATGCCAAAGCGACGTTGATCGTCGAGGATATTTCGCTTGCAAAGAGCGATCGATATCTGTGGCTGGTTCCGCCGGCATCGAACACGTTGCAACAAGGCGTTCTGCGTTTGGTGAATCGGGAGAATCGCGCAGGCGAGGTGACGCTCCAGGGACTGGATGCATCCGGCAATCGTTCATCCGGAACCATCACGCTGACTCTTTCTCCTCACGAGTCCCGGCAGATCAACTCCCAGGATCTGGAGTTTGGCAACGCGGCCAAAGAGCTTGTCGGAAATCTCGGCGATGGTGCTGGCGATTGGACGGTCGTGGTCCATTCCGATCTGGATCTGGAGCCCCTTGCTTACATTCGCACGCCCGATGGTTTCCTGACCTCGGTACACGACCGTGTGGCGGGAGATGGTGTGGACTGGCTTGTGCCGATGTTCAATCCGGCGGACAACCCAAACCAATCCAGTCATCTTCGGATCATCAATACCAGCCCCGTACCCGTGAGCTTGCAGATTCGCGGTGTGGATGATGCTGGCAATCTCTCGACGGGGATGGTCACTCTGACTCTTGCGGCGCTTGCATCGGCGGACTTGAATTCGGAAGATCTCGAGCGCGGTAATCCTGGCAAGGGTTTGATTGGACAGCTTGGGGATGGGCAAGGCAAATGGCAGTTGAAGGTTTCAGCAACTGATCGCGTGACGGTGCAGAGTTTGCTGTTCGACCCCAAGGGTTATCTGACCAATCTTTCGACGCTTCCGGATTTGTCGGAGTCGGTGCCGGGAGAGAGAACGCTATGGTTGGTGCCGCCGGCTTCCAATTTGCAGCAGCAGGGATTCGTGCGCGTGACCAATCGTGAGAACCGTGCCGGCGATGTCGCGTTGTGGGGCATCGACGATGCGGGCAACCGTTCATCCGGCACGATCACGTTCACCTTGAATGCGAACGAATCAAGACAATTCAATGCGCAGGATCTGGAAGCGGGGAATCCGGCGAAGGGTTTGACGGGACATTTGGGTGCGGGAGTCGGCAGTTGGCGGCTGGTTGTGCTGAGTGATTTGGATGTTGCGCCGATGGCGTTGGTTCGCACACCCGATGGTTTCCTGACATCGATGCATGACACGGTGGCGGGAGATGGTTTGAACTTGCACATTCCCATGTTCAATCCGGCTGAGAATGCCAACCAGGTCAGCCTGTTGCGCTTGGTGAATCCGAATGCGACTGCCGTTGGTGTGACGATTCACGGCGTCGATGATGCCGGCCATGCGGGATCGGGAGGCGATGTGACGCTGACAATGGCGGCAAGCACTGCAATCGAGTTGAGTGCTGCCGATTTGGAGCAAGGCAATGCTGCGCTGGCACTCAATGGCAAATTGGGTGATGGCGCGGGCAAATGGGCATTGACCGTGACCGCCACCGCGCCGGTGAAAGTCATGAATCTGCTGCGTGATCCCAAGGGCTATTTGACCAATCTATCGGGCAGCACCATCGATGGCAGTGGCAAGCTCGATCCATGACAGCTAGCCATTCATCCGGAATGGCAACTCACAGACTGTGAAACACATCTTCAAGGTGGCCCTGGCCGGTTTGCGCGGGGCTACCAAGGATGTGATCGGCGAGATTTCTGATTGTTCGTTGGTCGTGAGCTAGCCATGCCACGAAAGCACCATCGCGGCAGTGCGATGATTTGTCCGAACGCCTGGGCAAATCACGGTGATCGGAATCAGGTGTATCGAATGGCGTCCGCACAAGGTCAGCAATGACTCAGATGCCGGCCGGAGACAGCTGAAGATAGCGGTTTCCTATATTTATCGCTTCATCCGCATTAAGCGATTGACAAGCTGAAATCCCGCTGGCAAGCTGGCCTCACCATCGAGACCGGCAGAGGGACAGGCCCGAAGAAGCCGGGGCAGCCAGCGACGCGAAAGCGTCGTAGTAGGTGCCAAATCCTGCGGGGACCCCGTGTCCGCCGAAAGATGGTTCGTACCGTGCCAACGCACGGCGAACGCGAGCTCCGCGAAGCTCGATGGTTGTTATCCAGCTTTTTTCCGGATGCCTGCCATGAACTTCGCGACCCCTTCACTGCAATCCAACTCCGCGCCGGTTTTAGTCATCGGCGATTCGCCCGCGTATCACGACGAGTGCCCCGACGCCTTGCGCGGCGAAATCGTGCTGCCACTGGCGATGCGTCACGCCGGAACGCGCCAGATCACGTTGCGTTACGAGTCGCAAGGCCCCGCGCATGCACCGGCGGTGTTCGTGGCTGGAGGCATTTCGGCGCACCGCCATCTCTCCGCCAGTGATGCCTTTCCCGAACCGGGCTGGTTGAATTCACTGGTCGGTGCCGGTCGCGCGCTCGATCCGAACCATTACCGCCTGCTCGCCATCGATTTCATCGGTGCCGATGGCAATTTGGATGTGCCCATCGATTCGGCCGACCAGGCCGATGCCATCGCGCAGTTACTCACGGTACTCGGTATCGGGCGATTGCGGGCCTTCGTCGGTTATTCCTATGGCGCGTTGGTCGGTCTGCAATTGGCGGCGCGGCATCCTTCGTACCTGCAGCACTTGATTGCCGTCAGCGGTACGCATCGTGCGCATCCGTATGCCGCCGCCTGGCGAGCGTTGCAGCGCAAGGCGGTGTTGCTGGGGCAGTTGCAGTGCGCCGATGCGCAGGGACTGTCGCTGGCGCGGCAGTTCGCGATGCTCAGTTATCGCACGCCGGAAGAATTCGAAGAGCGCTTCAACGCCAATCCAGAAATCGTCAACGGTCGGGTACGTTGCGCCGCCGAGGATTATCTGGACGCCGCCGGTGCGCAATACGTGACGCGCACGCCGCTCACCGCCTACGTGCGATTGTCCGAATCCATCGATCTGCATCGCGTCGATCCAGCCGATATCCGCGTGCCGACAACTGTTGTGGCAGCGCAGGGCGATCGGCTGGTGCCGTTGTCCGATTCGGTCGGTCTGCTCGAAGGTTTGGGCACGTACGGCCGGTTGCGCGTGCTGCGTTCGAGCTACGGCCACGACGCATTTTTAAAAGAAACCGATCGCATCGACGCGATCCTGACTTCGGTCCTGCTCGCCAAGGGAGAAAACGCATGAACACATTCGCAACTGACACGGAGGTTTCGTGTTGTCCGGCCACCGCCGCCGTCCGCGCCGGTATCGATCGCGATAGCGCTTTCGGCGCGGTGACGCCGCCCATCGTGCTGTCGTCGAATTTCAGCTTCGATGGTTTCGGCAACAAGCGCCAATACGATTACACGCGCAGCGGCAATCCTACGCGCGACTTGCTGGCCGAGGCATTGGCCGAATTGGAGGGCGGCGCGGGCGCGGTCGTTACTTCCACCGGCATGAGCGCGATCACCTTGGTGCTCAATGCATTGCTGCAACCGGGCGATCGCCTGGTGGTGCCGCACGACGCCTACGGCGGTAGCTGGCGCTTGTTCAATGCGCTGTCGAAGAAGGGTCATTTCGATCTGATCACGGCGGATCTGACCGATCCGCGTTCACTGGCTGATGCACTGGCGCAATCGCCGCGTCTGGTGCTGATCGAAACCCCATCCAATCCTTTGCTGCGCATTACCGATCTGCGCTTTGTCATCGACGCCGCGCACAAGGCCGGTGCGATCACGGTGGTTGATAACACTTTCCTGTCGCCCGCAGTGCAAAGGCCCATCGAATTCGGTGCCGATCTGGTGCTGCACTCGACCACCAAATACATCAACGGCCATAGCGATGTCGTTGGCGGCGCCGTGATCGCGCGCGATTCGCAAATCCATCAGCAATTGATCTGGTGGGCCAATGCGCTGGGTCTGACTGGCTCGCCGTTCGACAGTTTCCTGACCCTGCGCGGCCTGCGCACGCTGGATGCGCGTTTGCGCGTTCACCAGGAAAACGCCAACGTCATCGCCGCGTTGCTGGATGCGCATCCGGTGGTGTCGAAGGTTTATTTTCCCGGTCTGGAATCGCACCCGGGCCATGCCATCGCCGCGCGCCAGCAAAAGGGTTTCGGCGCGATGTTGAGCGTTGAATTGCATGGCGGTGAAGTCGCAGTGCGCGCCTTCCTCGATGGCTTGCGTTATTTTACTTTGGCCGAATCGCTGGGCGGCGTGGAAAGCCTGATCGCGCATCCGACCACGATGACCCATGCGGCGATGACACCGGAGGCGCGTGCCAAGGCGGGAATTTCCGATGGGCTGCTGCGTCTTTCGGTGGGCATCGAAGCGGCGGAGGATTTGCTGACCGATCTGGCTTCGGCATTGGCTCGCGCCGAAGCGGTTGCGGATGTGCCCGAACGAAAACTGGCCGACGCATGAGTACGTCGCTGCGATCAGTTTCGACAAAGCGCGCCGTATCGCCGCCACGTCTGGCGCTGTTGGGCACGGGCGTGGTGGGCAGCGCCTTCGTGTCGCGTTATCAGCGCTTGCAGGAAAAGCAGACGCTGGCCGTTCCCGGGTTTTCCTGGCTGGCCAATTCACGCGTGCTGTGTTCGTGCGATGAGTCGCCGATGCGCGCACTCGAGCAGGCCAATGCCGCGCCATCGCATTCTGCGTCTTCGTCGCCATGGGCGGAAGCCGAAGGTTTGCGCCACGGCGATATCGTGGTGGACGCGACCGCCAGCGAATCGGTGGCCGACTGGCATGCACGATGGTTGTCGCGCGGCGTGCATGTGGTCACCGCGAACAAGCTCGGCGGCGGCAGTGCATTGGCGCGGGCGCAATCGATTGCCTGCTCGCGCGTGCAATCGGGCGCGCAGTACGGAGACAGCGCCACGGTGGGTGCTGGCCTGCCGTTGTTGCGCACTTTGCGCGCCTTGGTTGCCGGCAGCGACCGCATTCACCGTGTCGAGGGCGTGTTGTCGGGGTCGCTGGCTTGGCTTTTCGATCGATTCGACGGCACGTGTCCATTCTCGCAACTGGTGCGCGAGGCGCGGCAGGCCGGATTTACCGAGCCGGACCCGCGCATCGATCTGTCCGGCGAGGATGTGCGGCGCAAACTGTTGATCCTGGCGCGCGCGGCTGGCTTGCCGTTGCAGGCCGAGGATGTGCGAGTGGAATCGCTGGTGCCGCCGGAGTTGGCAGCCATACCCGCTGATGCGCTGGATGGCGCCCTGGGCCAATTGGATGCGCCGCTCAGCGCCCGTTTCAGACAGGCGCGCGACAGGGCAGGGAAGCTGTGCTTTCTCGGCCGGTTCGATGCCGACGGCGCCAGCGTCGGCCTGCGAACTCTTCCTGTCGATCATCCGCTATGCGGCGGCAGCGGGACCGATAACCGCGTCGCCATCTTCAGCGATCGCTATTGCCATCAGCCCTTGTTGATCCAGGGGCCGGGAGCCGGCGCGCAGGTTACGGCCGCCGCCCTGCTCGATGATGTCTTGAGCATCGTTCATCGGTGGCATTGATGATCGTTGGCCGTCGCCAGGGCATCTGGAATGCTCGGGTCGGGGAATACCGGGACGCAGAGGATGATGCGAGCCGTTGTGTCGAGCCCGCCATTCCTATCCTCGGTCGCGCGTTCGATGCATCGATCGGTTCAGGGAGCAGGGTAGGCAAGCCGGCGATGAAGCCGGGAAATGCGGCTTCTGCTAGTTCTGGACCATGTTTTGCGTGCGCGAGAGCAGCCGCAAATTGACCGCAGCCCCCGCCAGAGCCTAAAATTCGCGACCCGCCGGAATAGCTCAGTTGGTAGAGCGCGTCATTCGTAATGATGAGGTCGTAGGTTCGATTCCTATTTCCGGCACCATGAACAAAAAAGGCAGCCACCAGGCTGCCTTTTTTGTTTTCGCGTCCGGGTTTTTCCGGTTGCAGGCAATGCATTCGACGCCGCATGACATGTCCAAATGCTTCCGGACAATTGCCGGTGGATAGACGGCATCGCGAGTGCATGCGGCCAGTTGGATGAATCGGCCCAATATACCCGGAGCTAGCTCGCGCGCGACCCCAGCGCATCGATCTCATCATGGATGTACTGGATGTCGGGCAGATACCGTTGCGCCAGTTCGCGCACGCGCGGCGAGGGGTCCGATTGGCTGGCTTGCGTGAAGGCTTTCAGGACGCGGCTTTGCTGGGCCTTGAGATGATGCAGGTAGGGCCGTGCCGAGTCGGCCGCCAGTTTCGCTTCGATATCGCATAGGCCCAGGCGCAGCGTGCCCAGCCAGGTGCCGGCGGTGCGCGGCGGCGCGCCTTCGCGGCTGATCTCGACGTTGAGATTGGCGGCGATGGCGTTCTTGCGGTGGCGAAGGTACGAAAGAATTTCCTGGCCGCCGTTTTTGGCGGTGTGTCGGGTGGCATGGTCGAACAAGTCGATTCCGTCGTTGAGTTTGCAGACTAGGCTGGAAAGCGAGACGGAAGTTTGCGACATGATCGTCTCATCGCCTGTTTGCCGGAGTCGGGCGTGCGGTGCGGAGAACGGGGGGAGAGAATTGCCGCCCCGCACGCCCGACTGGCATATCGAAGGCTTATTTCTTCATCGCATCCGTGGCGCTCTTGGCAGCGGACCGGGCATTTTCCGCGGCGGTCTTGGCCATGTCATACGCTGATTGCGCAGTCTGGTTGCATGCATCCTGCTCGGCTGCGGGCATCGCGACGCACTTGTCTTTGGCCGCTTTCAATTCGCTATCGGCCTTGGCCATGTCCGTGTCGTACTGCATATCGGCGGTATCTTTGCTGGTGGCGGCTTCCGGGGTGCTCGCCGGAGGCATGGTCTCGGCGCCAGGTTGCGCTTCGCTGGTCTGGCTTGGGGTTTCGGCGGGGGCTGGAGTGGTTTCGGGGGCAGCCTGCTTTTTGCAAGCGGACAAGGCCAATGCGCAGGACAGGACGAGTAAAACGCGGGTCGGGGTGTTCATAAGGGCTCCTGAGAATTCCGAGAAGGATTGGGATGTGTTGGCTCGGAACTTGAAAGTGGGTACTCAAGTTCTGTGCCAATGGCGATGACACCCGATGCTCGCCGGTAAAGGCGGCATCGAGGCGGCTGGCCAGCCGGGGCGAAATCGTTTTCAGCTTGATCTGTCGCGGCTTTGGCTGAGCCGTCGACACCCGCCTCGGACCAGCCGGTTGAGCGTTCGGGAATCGGCATGGCCGGGAACGCCATGCACGATGCAAGGTGGATTCGATCGATCGTGCAATTTGCCTTGCGCTTTGTGGAGACGATGAAGGCTCACCCGTGGCTGGATCGCCGAGCTGATCGCATCGAAACGAAAACTCCACACTGTCGAAGCGGCAAGTCACGTCGAACCGCATGTTGCCGTGCGCATCGACGCAAGCAATGGCCTTGGTTTGCGCGCGCGTTCAGGCGATATGCCTGAACGCGCGGGTTGCATTTCGACAGGCGGTCAAGGCTTCGCGGCACCGAAGATAATTCCGGCAGCCGATCGCCGATGACCAGAAGCCTGGTTTTACGAGATCCGAAGTCGGTGGCCGATCACATGCCCGACGATTTGACCTTCAACGCCTTGGTCTCGACGCCCTTCACGCCCTTGATGTTCTTGGTCAGGGCGATGGCCTTGTCCACTTGTGCCTGGGTATCGAGAACACCGGCCAAGGTCACGACGCCGTTGGTGGTGCTGACATTGATGTCCATGCCCTTCACTTCCTTGGCAGCCAGCAGGTCGGCTTTCACTTTGGTGGTGATCCAGGTATCGGATACCGGCGCGTCGGACTTTTCGTGTGTCATGGACGCGTTCTCGGTGTATTCCTCGGTTTGTGCGATCGACGCGCCGGAAATGCCCAAGGCCAGGCCGGCGAGCACGGCGTGGGTCAGCAGCGAGTTGGCAAGAGTTTTGTTGCGCATGGGAATGTCCTGTATGAATTTGAGTGGGGCGGTATCGAATGCCCACCTCGGTGTTTCCAAGATGCGTGCCAGCGGCTGCGCTACAGCAAATCAACAAGTTATTGGCGGGCCGGAATGTGAAGCCGGGGAATTTGCCCGCTGCGGCGTGCGCTTTGCATTGCATGGTGCGCGAAGCAACATTTTTTTAACCTGTCATCGTCGATGCGGAGCATATTAACGGCAGCCACCCGCCTGCTTGTGATTTACCCGAGTCGCTGCCGTTCAGGTGAAAATAATTTTTGCGATGTCATTGGCGCAAGAATCGATGTCGCCCCGGAAATCTTTCCGCCGATGTTCGGCGATGACGATATCCAATCAAAGGCGTTGTTCGATGAGGTCGCTGAGTTTGTCCGTTACGATAGGCAAGTACCGGCTCATGGTTCGTGTTCCCCGTCGGGTGTTGCCTGACGGGTATCCTGGACGCAGGGAGAGGGAATAAATGGATAACGATATCCAGGTGCCGGCGGGCCGCATCCTCGCGATAGACGATGATCGGCAACTGCTGAAGAATTTTTCCTTGTGCCTGGAAGCCGATGGCTACTGCGTGGTTGCGGTGGACAATCTTCAGGAAGGCTTGCGCCTGGCGGCGACCCAGCCGTTCCATGTCTGCCTGCTCGATCGCAATGTCGGTTTCGAGTCGGGTCTGGAAGCGTTACCGAAATTCCGCGAGCTCGCCCCGCAGATGCGCGTGATCGTGGTGACGGCGCATTCGGGCGTTGCCGATGCGGTCGCGGCGATGTCGCAGGGCGCCTGCGATTACTTGGTCAAGCCCTGCCTGCCCGAACAGTTGCGCATCGCCGTGGCGCGGCAGATGGAAACGCGGCGAATGCTCGATCGCCTGGATCTGCTCGAACGCGAATCGCTCGATTCTAATTTCGAGTTCAACAGCAAAAGTCCGGCGATGAACCAGGCCATCCAGATTGCCAACCGGGTGGCCAAAACCGACGCCAATGTATTGCTGCTGGGCGAGAGCGGAACCGGCAAGGGCCTGATGGCCGCGGCTATCCATGCCGCCAGTTCGCGCGCGAATGCGCCGATGGCGACAGTCAGTTGTCCTTCGCTGTCGGCGGAATTGCTCGAGAGCGAGTTGTTCGGGCACATCAAAGGATCCTTCACCGGAGCGACCCAGAGCACTGTCGGGCGAATTGCCCACGCCGATGGCGGAACGATCTTTCTCGATGAGCTCGGCGATTTTCCGCTTTCGCTGCAACCCAAATTGCTGCGCTTCATCCAGGACAAGGAATACGAGCGCCTGGGCGATCCCAACACACGCAAGGCCGATACCCGCATCATCGCCGCGACCAATCGCGATCTCGATGCCATGGTTCGCGATGGCGCGTTCCGGATGGATCTTTTGTATCGCATCAACGTCATCACCATCACCTTGCCGCCCTTGCGCGAACGGGCCGAGGACATCGAGGGCATGGCCGGTCATTTCGTGCAGCATTTCGCGCGGCGTTATGGATTGCCCGCGCGCGAACTTTCGCGAGCGGCGCTTGCCGCGATCCAGGCTTATCGATGGCCGGGCAATGTGCGCGAATTGCAGAATGTGATCGAGCGCGCGGTCATCCTGTGTCCGGATTCGCTGATCGGCGCGGACTACCTGTCCATCGATCGGCCGTGTCCGGAGGAACAGGTCGCGATTCCAGGTGCGCCGATGTCTCTGGAGGAATTGGAACGGCGACACATACAAAGCGTGCTGGCCACCAGCGAGACGCTCGAATCGGCGGCCAGGACATTGGGCATCGACTGTTCGACGCTGTATCGAAAGCGCAAGGCATTTCGCATCTGATTTTCCGCGCGGTCGCTTGCAGGATTATTTGCCATGAGTCCGATCGATATTTTCCGCGACAAGAAAGACTATGGCGCCATGGCCTTGGTGCTGGTCCTGATTTTCGTCACCGCGATCTTTTCCGTGTCCGCGCTGCGCCAGTGGCAGGAGGCGGCAGCGAGCGTCGGACAGGCTCGCGTGGTCATGGAAAAAATGCTGCGGATCGGCACGATATTCGGCGATACCGAATCCTACGGCCTGCGCTATCTGATGACCGGTCGCAAGGAGATGCTGATGGCTTATTACCAGCAGACCAACATCATGGGCCAGGCGATCGACCAATTGGGAAAGCTGGTCACCGACAATCCCGAACAGAAGAAAATGATCGACAAGCTGCGCGAGCTTCACCGGGATCGCGCCTTGCAGCTGCAGGGCGTGATTTCCGCGCAGGAGCTGGCCATGATTCGCAACAGTTTCGATCCGGCCAGCATTTCCAGCCATGACGTGGTCGCCGCGATGCTGCGGCGGCCCTCGCGCGCCGATTACAACTATCGGATTCGCTGGTTGCTGGGCAATATGATCGGCGAACAGAACCGCGTTCTTGCCGAGCGCTCCGATCGGCGCGACCGGATGCTCGACAAGGTCAATGCGATCATGCTGATCGCCTTCGGCTGGGGATTGATCGCCGCATTGTTGGGCTTGTTCGTCGTCCGCAATTCCCGCCGCCAGGCCAACCTGTCGTTGCGCGCCGATCTGGAGGCCGAACAGGCCAAGCGCGCCAGTCGCGAGAAAAGCGTGTTCCTGGCCAATATGAGCCACGAAATCCGCACGCCGATGAACGCAATTTTCGGATTCAGCCAGCTATTGGCGGAAACCGGGCACGAGGAAACCCGGCGCCATTACGTCGATTCGATCAAGCGAAGCGGCGAAGCGTTGCTGGGATTGCTCAACGACTTGCTCGATTTGTCGCGGATCGAGTCGGGGAAAATACAACTGCATCCGGTGGCGACGAACCTGGACGAGTTGCTCGACGAGCCGATGGCGTTGTTCGCCGAAACGGCCAGAACCAAAGGCATCGAGCTGCGCTCGGAGATCATCGGCACCGAACTCGCGCCGGTGATGATGGATGCCTTGCGTGTTCGCCAGGTGTTGATCAACCTCATCAGCAATGCGGTCAAGTACACCGAGAAGGGATTCGTCCTGGTCCGGGTGCGTAGCGATCCGGCCCAGGAACCCGGCCGCCGCGATCTGCGAATTGACGTGCAAGACAGCGGCGTGGGCATCCCGCCCGAACAGCAGAAACTGATCTTCGAGCCATTCCACCAAGGCCAGAGCGTGGATGGAAAAATGCGCCAGGGAACCGGACTGGGCCTGAGCATCACGCGCCGCTTGCTGGATGTGATGAACGGAAAAATATGGCTGGCCAGCAAAGTCGGCAAAGGCACGACGTTTTCGATAGCCATCCTCGATTTGCCTTTGGCCGAGCTTCATGGCGACGACAGCCCCGGCGAAACGCAAAAAGTGGATTTCGACCGGCTGCCGCCGTTGAAGATACTGATTGTGGACGACGTGGACTGGAATCGCTCCTTGCTCGCGGCTTATCTCAAAGGCAGCCGGCACGAAGTTCGCGAGGCCGCTGATGGAGCCGGTGGTCTGGCATCGGCGGCCGAATTCAGGCCCGATGTGGTGCTCATGGATATCCGCATGCCCGGCATGGACGGCATGCAGGCGAGTGACCGGATCCGCGCCGACCCGGCACTGGAATCGACGCGGATCGTCGCTGTCACTGCAGTAAGTCTGTCGGCCGATGAACGGCAACAGCACGGAGGTTTCGACGGCTATCTGCGCAAGCCTTTCAGCAAGCGCGATCTATACCAGCAATTGCACGCGATGTTCGGCGATGCGGAGCATCGGGACGATAGTGCCGAACGAGATCGGCCGTCTGTGCCCGCGCCGGCGATTCCGGCTTCCGAATCTGTAGTCGGTCGATACGATGCGCAGCTCGCCGAACGCTACCTGCAATTGCGCGAGCAAACGCTGCCGCGCCTGCTGGCAAGCATGCGCATGCGTGAGATCGAAAGCGTCGCCAGGGAAATCCAGGGGCTGGCGCAGGCGCTGGAATATCCAACGTTGCAGCACTACGCGCAGCGGCTGGTAGCGGCGGCAGGGCGCTTCGATGTCGATGACATTCGGCATCTGTTGCGCAGCAGTCCGCCATTGTCGATTCACTGATCGGCGCGCGGCGTATGCTTGTCGCCAGCGCATTCGACGATGCGGCATCGGCGGTTCGCATCATGGTTCATCGCATGGCCGTGAAGTGAATACGCTGATTCTTCGATTCTTCGCAAGCCTCCGATCCGTCATCTCCGCACAAAGGCCAACAATGCCCTCAACGATGAACACGACCGGCCAATGCGTTCCCAGCGACGAGCGCGTCGTGCTGGTCATCGACGATCAGCAGGCCAATGTCCGGATACTCGGAGCGATGTTGACGCGCGCAGGCTACGAAGTCGTTCCGGCATTCAGCGGCGCCGATGGCTTGCAGTTGGCCCGCACCAATCGGCCGGACGTGGTCTTGCTGGACATGAAGATGCCGCAGATGGATGGTTTCGAGGTGTTGGCGCGATTACGCGAGGATACGGAAACCGCGGATATCCCGGTGATCTTCCTCACCGCCGACAACGAGCGCGACAATCTTGTCCGTGCGTTTGCCGCCGGTGCCATCGACTACGTCACCAAACCTTTCGTGACCGAGGAATTGCTGGCCAGGGTGCGCACGCACATCGACCTCAAGCGCTCGCGCGATGCGCTCCGGCGTGTCGCGCAGGAAAAACAGGCGGTCGCCGAACTGGTTGCGCATGATTTGCGCAATTATTTCGGCAACATCATTTTCGTGGTGGATATGTTGCGTGATCCCAAGCAGCCCATCGAGCGCTATCCACCGCTGATCGATTCCATTCGCGATTCGGCCGATTCGGGAATGTTGTTCCTGCAGGCTTTCCTCGAGCAACACACCGGGCAAGCCCGCAACGCAGTGGCGGAACCGCTGGCTTGCCGAGCGGTCGTTTCCGAAGTGGTCGAGTTGATGCTCCCGAGCGCGAAGGCCAAAGGCATCGAGCTCGATGTGTCGGCGGACGAATCCATCATCGTTGCCGGGCAACGTAGCGGCGTGATTCATGTCCTGCAGAACCTGATGTCCAACGCGATCAAATACTCGCCGCCCGACAGCCGTGTCGCGGTGGCCGTGTCGCGACATGGCGGTTGCGGACGGATGCAGGTCGTCGATCGCGGCCCCGGTATCAGTGCCGACGATCAGACGAAATTGTTCCAGCGTTTCGTCCGCCTATCCTCGCAACCGACCGGCAACGAATCGTCCACCGGTCTGGGTTTGGCGCTGGCCAAGCAGCAGGCGCGGGCGATGGGCGGTGATCTGTGGTTCGAGCCGCGCAGCGGCGGCGGCTCGGTATTCACCCTGGAATTGCCGCTGGCTTGATGGCGCCGGCATTTTCCGATGCCGCGCGAGCGCGGCTATCGGTATTGTTGTGCTCGCATGTCCGCGCTTTTCCGTCGCCGCTGATGAGACCGGCTTGCGGCAAGGTACTTGCAGCGGCTAGGGTTGCGGCTCGTTCGGCTTCTGGCCTGTCAGTATTTTTCCGGAGAAAGTTGCAAATGGCCAAAGCCAGAACCGCCTATGTCTGTGCCGACTGCGGCGCCAATTTCAATCGATGGCAAGGGCAGTGCGGTGATTGCGGAGCCTGGAACACGCTTTCGGAATTCGTCGTCGAGCCGGCCAGCAACAACGGCAACGGCAAGGGCGCGATACGCAACACCGGCTATGCGGGCGCTGTGGATGCCGCAAAAATCACGCCGCTCGAACAAGTCAGCCAAATCGCGCCGGTACGCGTGTCCACTGGCATCGGCGAATTCGATCGTGTGCTCGGCGGCGGCCTGGTCGAAGGCTCGGTGGTGCTGGTCGGCGGCGATCCAGGCATCGGCAAATCCACCTTGCTGTTGCAGGCGCTGGCGGCGTTGGGCGGGCGTGTTCCGGCCTTGTATGTCACCGGCGAGGAAAGCCTGTCGCAAGTCGCCAGCCGCGCCGTGCGTCTTGGCTTGCCGCTGGAGGGACTCGATGCGTTGGCCGAAACCGGCATCGAAAAAATCCTCGCGCTCGCCGCGCAATCCAAACCCCGGCTGATCGTTGCTGATTCCATCCAGACATTGTGGTCGGAGCAATTGAGCGCCGCGCCCGGTTCGGTCAGCCAGGTGCGTGAATGTGCGGCGCGATTGGTGCGCTATGCCAAGGAAACCGGCACCAGCGTGTTCCTGGTCGGCCACGTCACCAAGGATGGCGGCATCGCCGGTCCACGCGTGCTCGAACACATGGTCGATGCCGTGCTGTATTTCGAAGGCGACAGCGGCAGCCGCTTCCGGGTATTGCGCGCGTTCAAGAACCGCTTCGGCGCGGTCAACGAACTCGGCGTTTTCGCGATGTCCGACAAGGGCCTGCGCGAGGTGCCCAATCCTTCGGCGATTTTTCTCTCCGGTGCGAGTGGCCCGACGTCCGGCAGCGTAGTGATGGTCACGCGCGAAGGCACGCGGCCGTTGCTGGTCGAGGTGCAGGCGCTGGTCGATCAAAGTCCGCTGGCCAATCCGCGCCGGGTCACGCTGGGTCTGGAACAAAATCGTCTTGCGATGTTGCTTGCCGTGCTGCATCGACATGGCGGCGTGGGCGTGTTCGATCAGGATGTTTTCGTCAACGTCGTCGGCGGCATTCGCGTGCAGGAAACCGCCGCCGATCTGCCGGTGTTGCTGGCCGTGTTGTCATCGCTGCGCGACAAACCGCTGGCCGACAAGACCGTGGCTTTCGGCGAAGTGGGTTTGTCCGGAGAAATCCGCCCCGTGCCGAATGGTGAGGAGCGTCTGAAGGAAGCGGCCACGCACGGATTCAAGCGCGCGATCGTGCCCAAGGCCAATGCGCCCAAACGCGGCAAATTCGGCGAGATGGAAGTGGTCGGCGTGGAGCGGCTGGCCGAGGCGATCGCCGCGGCCAATTGAGTTTTGCTGAGTACGCTTTGTAGGAGCGACGGAAGTCGCGACGGGATTTTTGAAAAAAGCCTCGCGACTTCCGTCGCTCCTATGGGCATCAAGCCCGTTGCAGCACCATCTCCAGCACGAACTTGCTGCCGAAAAATGCCAGTGCCAGCAGCGCCATCGAGGTCAGCGTGAGCTTGACCGCACGCGGTCCGCGCCAGCCCCAACGCCAGCGGCCGAACAACAAAGTCGCCAGCACGATCCAGCTCAGCACCGAGAACACCGTTTTGTGCCACAGATGTTGCGCCAGCATGTTTTCCACGAACAACACACCGGTGATCAGCGCCAGCGTCAGCAGCGCAAAGCTCGCGCCGAGCGAGCGGAACAGCAACGCTTCCAGTTGCGTCAATGGCGGCAGCGCGCGCAGCCAGCCGTGAATCTGCCGCTGACGCAAGGCGCGCTCCTGGAACCAGAGCATCAACGCGATCAATGCCGCCACCGCGAGCGCGGCATAGGCCAGTAGCGCCAGCCAGGCGTGCATCAGCAAGCGCCAGCCCAGAGGCACGGCCTGACCGTGGCCGGCGAAGTGATACAGCAGCAACAAGCAGGCCGCGAGCGGATAGACCAGCACGCCGAGCGCTTCCATCCGCTCGGTGCTTCCCGCAAGTAAAGTGAAGCCTGCCATGCCCAGGCCAACCAGGGACAGCGCGGCGAAAAAGTGCAGGTTCGGGCCGTTCAGGGGATCCCAGGCCAGGCCGTGGGTGAGGCCGTGCAATACCAATGCCGGCAGCGCCAACCACAGTGCGGTGCGCAGCATTCGCGGCTGGTTTTCGCGCAGCGACAGCGCCAACGCCGCGGCAGCCAGGAAATAGGCCAGGGCGGCCAGCGATGGAATGAGGGCGGAGTGCATCGCGCAAGTGTGGCATATCGTCTCTTCGGCGCGAACCGAGCCGGGGCCGTCGGCCGGCTATCCGGGCCGCGTTATACTTGCCGCCCCTTGCTTTGACTTCAGAAAAATCATGTTCGAGTCGCTGACCCAGCGCCTGTCCGGCACCTTGCAACGCCTGCGCGGCCGTGGCCGCCTGAGCGAGGACAACATCCGTGAATCCCTGCGCGAAGTTCGTGTCGCCCTGCTCGAGGCCGACGTGGCACTGCCGGTGGTGGTGGCCCTGATCGAGCGCATCAAGGTGCGCGCGATCGGCCAGGAAGTGCTGACCAGCCTTACTCCAGGCCAGGCGTTGATCAAGATCGTCCACGACGAAATGGCCGTGGTGATGGGCTCGCAGGCGAGCGACCTGAACTTCAACGTGCCGGCGCCCGCCATCGTCCTGATGGCCGGTTTGCAGGGCGCGGGCAAGACCACCACGGTCGGCAAGCTCGCCAAGCACCTCAAAGAGCGGCGCAAGAAAAAAGTGATGGTGGTCAGTTGCGACGTTTATCGTCCGGCCGCCATCGCACAGCTCGAAACGTTGGCAAAACAGGTTGACGTGTTGTTTTTCGCGAGCCAGACCGGGCAGGACCCGGTCGAGATCGTCCGCGCCGCGATCGCCGATGCGCGCAAGAGTTTCGTCGATGTGCTGCTGGTCGATACCGCCGGCCGCCTCGCCATCGACGAAGCGATGATGGCCGAGATCAAGGCCCTGCATGCGGCGATCAATCCGGTCGAGACCTTGTTCGTGGTCGATGCGATGACCGGCCAGGACGCGGCCAATACCGCCAAGGCCTTCGCCGAAGCGTTGCCGCTGACCGGTGTCGTGCTGACCAAGACCGATGGCGATGCACGTGGCGGCGCGGCGCTGTCGGTGCGCTACATCACCGGGCAGCCGATCAAGTTCGTCGGCGTCGGCGAAAAACCCGATGGCCTGGACGTGTTCCATCCCGACCGCGCGGCCAGCCGCATCCTGGACATGGGCGACGTGCTCTCGCTGGTCGAGCAGGTCGAGCAGCAGGTCGATAAGGACAAGGCCGCCAAATTCGCCGAGAAGGTTGCCAAGGGCAAGAAGTTCGACCTCAATGACATGCGCGAGCAGCTCGAACAGATGCAGAACATGGGCGGCATCGCCGGTCTGATGGACAAGCTGCCGGGCATGGGCCAGATTCCCGACCACGTGAAAAACCAGGTCAGCGGCAAGGAAGTGCCGCGCATGGTGGCGATCATCGGTTCGATGACCAAGAAGGAGCGGCGCAATCCGGCCCTGCTCAATGGCTCGCGCCGCGCGCGCGTCGCCAAGGGCTCGGGCACCACGCCGGCCGACGTGAACCGCCTGCTCAAACAGTTCCAGCAGATGGAAAAGATGATGTCCAAGCTCAGCGCCGGCGGCATGAAGGGCATGATGCGCGGCATGAAAGGCTTGATGGGCGGGGCGGGCGGGTTTCCCGGCGGCTTCCGGCGTTAAGCCGGTTTTGTTGGATGCAAGTTCACTTATTCCGAACGATAAGCGCGCTTAATTCAGCCCAGGGTTTTCTTTGTCGGCACAAGCAGTTAGAATTGCCGGCTCCCCGGTGGCCTTTGGCGCCGGTCTCCGCCCAGAACTACAGAGCAAACTGAAATGGTCAAGATTCGCCTGACCCGTGGTGGCGCCAAGAAGCGTCCCTTCTATCACATCATCGCTACCGACCACCGCAACAAGCGCGATGGCCGGTCCCTGGAGCGTCTGGGTTATTACAACCCGGTGGCGCAGGGCAACGAAAAGCGCGTCGAGCTCAACACCGAACGCGTCAACCACTGGATTTCCCAGGGCGCGCAGCTGACCGACAAGGTCCGCATGCTGGTCAAGGAAGTCTCGAGCCAGGCCACGGCCTGAGCTCGAACCTCGCGTCAGGACGCGGGGATCGCACGATGACACCAGAGCGCCGAATCCTGCTGGGCAGGGTCCTCGGCGCTTTTGGCGTTCGGGGCGAAATAAAGCTGCATTCTTTTTCCGATCCCCCGGCGATGGTGCTCAAGTACCAGCCGTGGTTTCTGCGCCAGGACGGCGTCGAACGTGAGATCGGCGGCGTGCGCGGCCGGGAAACCGGCAAAGGCATGGTCATCAGCATCGCCGGTATCGAAGACCGCGATGCCGCGCAGGCGCTGGCCGGCGCGGAAGTCTGGGTGCCGCGCAGCCGGTTGCCCAAGCCCAAGCCCGGCGAGTATTACTGGGTCGATCTGGAAGGCCTGAGCGTGGTCAATCTCGAAGGTATCGAGCTGGGCTCCGTGTCCTATCTGTTTGACACCGGCGCCAACGATGTGCTGGTGGTGGCGGGCGAACGCGAACGGCTGATTCCCTTCGTCACCGATCAGTTCATCCTCGATGTCGATTTCGACGCGCACAAGATCACCGTCGATTGGGACGCCGATTTTTGATGCGCATCGACGTACTCACACTGTTTCCCGATTTCATCCGGCAATGCACCCAGGTCGGCGTGGTCGGGCGCGCTTTCGAGCGTGGTCTGCTGTCGGTGGAGGCTTGGAATCCGCGCGACTACGCGACCGACAATTACCGCCGTGTGGACGATCGCCCGTTCGGCGGTGGCCCGGGCATGGTGATGCTGTCCGAACCGCTCACCGCTTGTCTGAATGCCGCGCGCGCCGCATCGCCGATTCCTGCGAAAGTGATCTACCTCAGCCCGCAGGGCGAGCGCTTCACGCAGAAAAAAGCCCGCGAATTGGCCGCGACACCGCGACTGATTTTACTGTGCGGGCGCTATGAGGGCCTGGACGAGCGTTTCGTCGAGCGCGAGGTCGATGAGGAGTTGTCCATCGGCGATTACGTTCTGTCCGGCGGCGAATTGGCCGCCGCGGTGGTGATCGATGCGGTCGGCCGACTCCAGGAAGGCGCGCTCAACGATGCCGAGTCCGCCGCGCAGGACAGTTTCGAGGACGGCTTGCTCGACTGTCCGCATTACACCCGTTCCGACACGCTGGGCACCGAAGGCGTACCCGCCGTGCTGTTGTCCGGCGATCACGCGGCGATCCGCCGCTGGCGCCGCCAGCAGAGCTTGGGCCGAACCTGGCTGCGTCGCCCCGACCTGTTGGCCTTGCTGGATTTGAGCCCGGAAGACACCGCTTTGCTGTCGGCCTTCCAGGTGCAATGGCAGGCTTTGCCGGACAAAACCAAAAAGCCCTAGCCAATCAGACGCTTCGCTGGCTATAATGCGCAGCTCAGATGCCGCCCGGCGGCCCAAGAACTACAGATCAAAACGATCACAACCGGTGCAACCATGAACAAGCTCCTCCAGCAATTCGAAGCCGAACAGTCGCAGCGCGTGCTGCCCGATTTTGGCCCGGGCGACACGGTCGTCGTCAATGTGAAGGTCAAAGAAGGCAATCGCGAACGCGTCCAGGCCTATGAAGGCGTGGTCATCGCCAAGAAGAACGCCGGCCTGAATTCGGCTTTCACCGTGCGCAAGATTTCCCACGGTTTCGGCGTCGAGCGCGTGTTCCAGTCGCACAGCCCGATCATCGACTCGGTGACGGTCAAGCGCCGCGGCAAAGTCCGCGCCGGCAAGCTGTATTACCTGCGCGACCTGCAGGGCAAGAAAGCACGCATCAAAGAAGATCTGGCAGCTCGTTCGGCCGATTGATCCTTTGGATGCATTCAACAAAACGGCCGCTTCTGCGGCCGTTTTGCTTTATGGGTATTGGAAATCAGGTTGTCCGGCGTTTCGTGTCGCGGGTGTTGGATTCGATTCGTCTTTCTCCTAGAGCCTTCTTGTTGAAAATCGTTTCCAGACCATGAACGAACCCGAATCCATCGCCAGTCTTCGTCTCGATCTGTGGCTCTGGGCGGCGCGTTTTTTCAAGACGCGTTCGCTGGCCAAGCACGCGATCGAATCGGGGAAAGTCGAAATCGCCGGGCAGAATGCCAAGCCATCGCGCGCGTTGCGTGTCGGCGAGCAATTGCAGGTGCGGCGCGGCGATGAAGTATTCGAGATTCAGGTGTTGGCGTTGAGCGACAAGCGCGGCTCGGCGAGCGTGGCGCAAACGCTGTATCGCGAATCCGCCGAGTCGATCGCACGGCGCGAAGCCGAGCGCGAAAAAAGAAAAATGGAACGCGATGGCTATCGCGCACCCGAGCACAAGCCCGACAAACGCGCGCGGCGCTTGATCCGTGCGCTCGGCGATATCGACGCCACTTGAATCCTGTCCTGCGAATCAGGCTTCGCGGCATGCCACAGGTGCGGTTCGAATTTTCGTAAGAATTATCGCGACGCTTTCGATATTGCTCGTGCGCGGGTTGCCGGCGCGAACCAAAAAAAACCACCGATCGGGGAAATCGGTGGCCAAGGTCGCATTCATCGATTCATGCCATGGCGGCATGGCCGGCGCGCCAGCGAGAGTGTCTGGTCAAAAGAACACGCGAACGCCGATGCTGATGTTCCGGCCAGGTAACGGTACCAGATCTTTGACGACCGAGGTTGCCAGACGGGCATTTTGATCGGTCAGATTGTTGCCTTGTACGAACGCCTCCCAACTGCCGTTCGCATTGTCGAGAAAGGTGTAGTTGAGATTGGCATTGACCAGCGTGTAGCCGCGGGTTTTGCTCTCGAACGTATCGATGTCGTCTTGCATGGCCGTGCGTACCACGCCAAGACCACCGTGCCAGGCGTTGTTGTTCCACTGCAATTGCGCGCCGAAGCGGGCGGCCGGGATGCGCGGCAGATTGCCGCCGCCGCTGCGAGTGGCGCGCACGCGATCGCCGAATACGCGCAGGTCGAATTTACCGGCGTCGTTGTCGGCCAGATGCAGCGTGGCCTCGCCCTCGAAGCCGTGGAAATTGGCGTCGGTCTGCGTCCATTGCCGGATCGGTAAATCGTGTTCGGCGTTTATCAGTCCGGTATCGGCGAGATAGATGAAATTGTCGAAACGATTGCGGTAGGCCGAGAGCGAGGCCTCGAGCTTCTGCCCGTGGTAATGCAGGCCCAGCTCGATCTGGCGAGACGTTTCCTTGTCCAGATTCGGATTGCCGACCTCAAACGTTGCGGTCGCCGCATGCGGCCCGTTGGCGAACAATTCTTCCTCGGCCGGCGCACGTTGCGCGCGATCGGCGTTCAAGGACAGATGCCAGGCGTCGGAGAATTTCCAGCGCGCGCCTGCGGACAGACTGCTCAACGAAAACGAACGCTTGGCATCGTCTTCGGGTGTGCTCGATTGATGGTCCTGACGTGCGCCGAGTTCGACCTTGAGGCGGTCCCACTCGCCTTGCTCCACCAGGAACACGCCCAGGCTCTTGGTCTTGGTCGTCGGCACGAACGCTTCTTCGCCGATCGCCTGGAAGTTCTTGTCGCCGTTTTGCAGGCCGAACTCGCCTTGCCAGGCGCCGAATTTGCTGTGCGTGGCTTCGATGCGCAGTTGATCGCCGGTGCTCAGGAATTGGGTGCCGACTTGTTGGCCTTCGAATTCGGTGTGCTGGTAATCGGTGTGGCCGAAAGCGAGCTTCACGCTATCGATGCCCGAGACCGGGGCGGTCAGGCCGGCTTTGAGGTCGTAACGGGTCTGCGCCATATGCAAAGTCACCGGCGGACTCGTGGCATCGCCCGGTTCGGCAGGATTGCCGTACTCGTTGAGATAGCGCGAAATCGCAATGCCGGCAAAACCCCAATCGCCGAACAGCGAACCGCCCACGGCCCCGGTGCGCGTATCGACCGCGCTGTTGGCCATTCGGCCGTCGGGCAGGTCGTAATCGTTGTTGCTGCGATACACGGCATCGGCATGCACTGCGTAATGGTCGGTGCCGGCATCGACGCGGCTCATACCGGTGAAACCATGCGCGCCGGCGTCGTAGCGCAATTCCGCGCGGCCACTGAGCGGCTCGTCCAGTGCCGTTTCACGGATGCGCCCATCGACGGTGTTGACCACGCCGCCGATCGCACCCGATCCGTACAGCAAGGTGGCCGGGCCCTTGAGCACTTCGATCTGATCGGCGAGGAAGGGCTCGATGGCGACCGCGTGATCCTGGCTGACGTTGGAGACATCGTCGCTGCCCAGGCCATCGCTCAGGATCGCGACACGCGAACCATCCAGGCCGCGAATGACCGGCCGACCGACACCCGGCCCGAAGTAGGTGGTGCTTACGCCGGGAATCGAGGACACGGTTTCGCCCAGGGTGTTGGCCTTGCGGATATCGAGTTCCTCGCCCGAGAGCACCGCTACCGGAGCAATGATTTCGTCGGCGCTTTGGCCCAATGGCACGCCGGTCACGGTGACGGCTTCCAGACTTTTGGGTTTTTGCGAATCGTCGCTGCCGTCCGGTGTGGGCGGGGTGGACTGCGCTTGCGCAAACGCGAGGCCGGGTAGAACCAATGCGATGGTCAAGGCCAGTGCACTCAAACGGGGATGCGTCGAAATGGACATGAAAAGTGGGGGGCGCAGGCAGAGGGAGAAGTGAGGATGTTATAATGTTTCAAATCAAATGCAAGCCCTCGAACCAGGACGAATCCGATGCAAGCCCGCCGCTGGATGCTTTTCATCTGGATCGATTCGCTTGGCAGCGCGAGCGCCACGCTCTGCGCGATCCATTGCGCGTTGTTGCCTTTGGCGATCGCGATGTTGCCTGTGTTGGGTTTGGGTGTGCTGGCTTCGGCCGGCTTCGAACAGGGGTTTGTGTTGTTTGCCACCTTGCTGGGCGTGAGTAGCCTGTCGCAGGGCTATCGCCGGCACCACATCGCGACCGCATTGGCCTGGCTGGTTCCGGGTTTGTTGGCAGTGTGGGCCGGTGTATATATGCCGCTGTTACACGAATCGCCAGCCGGACACGCGATCGCAATGGCGACCGGCGGCACGCTGATCGCCACCGCTCATCTGATCAACCTCAAGCTCACACGCGGTCATGCGCATGACGGTGGCTGCGCGAAAGCGGTTTGAGCAGGCTCAGTTTTCCGCGCGGAGGTACACCGGCAATTCCGGATTGCGCCGGAACTCGAAAATCAGCCGGGTCTCGATGTGCGCCACTTCCGGGCGTTCGGTGAACGCGCTCAGTGCGAAGTCGCGCAGATGGTCGCTGTTGCGGACCCCGACATGCGCCAGGAAATCATCGGCGCCGCCCACGTGGTAGAAACTCAGCACTTCCGGCAAAGACAACAAGTGCTTGCGGAAACTGTCGAGCATCTCGCGCGAATGACGGGTCAGACGCACCACGACCATTGCCTGCAGACCGATGCCGATCGCCTCGGGCGCGACTTCCGCGTGATAACCCAGGATCGCCCGCTGCTCATGCAACCGGCGGATGCGTTCGAGTGCGGTCGATGGCGCGATGCCGACCTTGTCGGCGAGGTCCTTGTTCGATAGCCGCGCATTCTTCCGCAACAGCCGCAACAAGGCGATGTCGATTCGGTCCAGACGCATGGATTGGCCCATTCGCGAAATTAAATTCGGTCTCAAGCCTATCACGCGCACGATGCACCAGAATGCAGGCACCTAAATAGAACGAGGTGCGCCATGCATCGATTCGACACACTGGCCGTCCATGCCGGACGCGAGGACTTTGCCGAGATCGGTGTGCACGCACCGCCGCTGGATTTGTCCACGACCTATCCGGTGCGTGATCTGGACATCGGCACCGCCAGTTTCGATGCCTTGGTTGGCGGCGAAGCCACGGCCGCCAATTCCATTTATGCACGTCTGCACAATCCGACCGTGGCTCGTGTCGAACGGGCGCTGGCGCAGCTCGAAGGCACCGAGGCCTGCGTGGCCTACGGTTCGGGAATGGCCGCGCTGACCGCAGTGTTGTTGGCAGCAAGGGCACGCGGCAATCATGTGCTGGTGGTGCGGCCGTTGTATGGCACGGCCGATCATCTGCTCGCCAGCGGGCTCACCGGGCTTGAAGCGGAATTTGTCGGCGCGCAGGAGATCGCTGCGAAGCGACGGCCCGATACCGCGCTGGTGATCATCGAAACACCGGCCAATCCGACGCTGGATCTGGTCGATATTCGTGCGGTCGTCGCGGCGGCAGGTCCGGTGCCGGTGCTGGTCGATTCGAGCTTCGCCACGCCGGTGCTGCAAAAGCCCGCGGAATTGGGCGCGAGCTATGTCCTGCACAGCGCCACGAAATTCCTCGGCGGTCATGGCGATGTCATCGCCGGCGTCGTTTGTTGCAGCGAAGACCATGCCAAGCCCTTGCGCCAAGTGCGCGCAGCGACCGGCGCGTTGCTGCATCCGCTCGCGGCGTTCTTGCTGCATCGCGGCCTGCCGACGTTGACGTTGCGCGTGGAGCGGGCACAGGCCAATGCCAGCGAACTGGCGCAGCGCTTGGCCGGGCATGCGGCGGTGGCGAAAGTGCACTATCCGGGCTTGGGCACGGTGCGCAACGCGCATCTGCTCGCCACCCAGATGCGCGGTCCCGGTGCATTGATGGCGATCGATCTGCGCGGCGGCCATGCCGCTGCATCGACAGTGATGTCGCATGTGCGTTTGATGACACCGGCCGTGAGCCTGGGCTCGGTCGATACGCTGATCCAGCATCCGGCCGGTTTGACTCATCGCGTGGTCAGCGATGAGGCCAAGCTCGCCAGCGGCATCACGCCGGGCATGCTGCGGCTGTCGGTCGGCATCGAACACGTCGAGGATTTGTGGGCCGACCTCAAATCGGCGCTGGATGCATCAGTCAAACGACCTCTGGCCCACGTGGCATGAACGAACGGCCGCTTTAGCGGCCGTTTTCGTTTTAGGTAGTGGCCAATCTGTACTCGCAGGTTGCTCATCGTCCCGAGGCCAACTGATCCGATTCAAGACTGCATCCGGCGCCGGGCCTGTGCTTAGTTCATGGGTACGTGATGAGGAGAGTCGCATGTCATGGTCTTTGCGCAATCTCGTTTCGATGTGTCGCACTGGCGCCTGGGTATCGCCGACGCTGTTCGGTCTTGCCCTTGTCTGGGCGCTTCCCGCCGCCGCGGTGCCTTCGTATGCCCGGCAAACCGGGCAAGCGTGTTCGGGTTGCCATGTCGGTAATTTCGGGCCGCAGCTCAATACCTTCGGCCGCGAGTTCAAGATTCGCGGCTACACCATGACTGGCGGTAACGACGGCGCGGTGCCCTTGTCGGCAATGATGGTGCTCAGCTACACGCACACCAGCGAAGATCAATCCGGTGATGCCGGGCCCAATGATGGCCCGAACGACAACACCTCCTTGCAGCAGTTGTCGGCCTTCGTCGCCGGGCGTCTGAGCGATCACGTGGGTGTGTTCGGCCAGGTGACCTATTCGGACATCGACAAACATGTGGCGATGGACAACTACGATATCCGCTACGCCCAGGCCTTCACGCGTGGCGAACACTCCGGAGTGTTCGGCGTGGCGGTCAACAACAATCCCGGCTTGTCCGACCCTCGTCACTCACAGGCCGCGTGGCGCTTTCCGTTCATCGCTTCGGAACTGGCACCGGCTCCGGCCGCAGCGGTGTTGAGCGATGGCGGATTGGCCCAGCAGGTCATCGGCGCCGACGCCTATGTGTGGCTCGATTCGAAGTGGTACGCCTCGTTCGGGCTTTATCGCACGATGTCGGAGGCCTTTCTCGAGCGTCTCAATGTCGATTTCGGCGGGCGGATCGTGGGTGCCGCGCCCTATTGGCGATTGTCGTGGCAACCGGGCTGGGGCGGCGGTGGATTGGCGTTTGGCCTGTCGGGCTTGCAGGCACGCATCGCGCCCGACAATGGATCGTCGCTGGTCAATCGTTATGACGATTACGGCGTGGATGCCGAGTACGAAAAATATTTCGGCGATGGCGGTATGTTGAGCGTGACCGCCAATGTCACGCACGAAAGACAGCGCCTCGAAGCCGCATTCGCCAACGGCGACGCCGACCGGATACGGCACGCGCTCAATTCGGCGAACTTCAACGCTTCCTATTACTTGAACAACTATGGCCTCACCGTCGGATGGTTCAATGTTTCCGGCTCGCGCGATGAGTTGTTGTTCGCTCCCGACCCCGATGCCGGAAGTCTCAATCACAGTCCGGCCTCACGCGGCGAAATCCTGCAGGCCGATTGGACCCCGTTCGGCCGGCCCGATTCGTATGCGCAACCCTGGGCGAATCTCCGCATCGGTGTGCAGTACACCCGTTATGACAAGTTCAACGGCAGCCGCAACGATTACGATGGATTTGGCCGCAACGCCGGGGACAACGACACCTTGTTCCTGTTCGTATGGACAGCGATTTGAACCAGTGGCAACAACTCATGCGAAGGCGTGTGCCACTCAAGTCAATTGCTTGAGCCGATACAGTGCTTCCAGTGCCTGCTTGGGTGTGAGTTCGTCCGGGTCGATCTGCGCCAGGGCATCGATGACGGGCGAGGGTTGCGCGAACAAGGCGAATTGCTGCGGCTGATCGAGTGCGGCCGGCGAGAGTTCGGCCGCGTGCATGGATTTGCTTTCCAGCTCCGCGAGCGTGCGTTTGGCCTGCGCAATCACATTGCGCGGCAAACCAGCCAGCGCCGCGACTTGCAGGCCAAAGCTGCGATTAGCCGGGCCGTCTTTCACCGCGTGCATGAACACCAGTTTGTCGCCGTGTTCGATGGCATCCAGGTGCACGTTGGCGATGCCGCTGCCGGGCTCGGCCAGCGCGGTGAGTTCGAAGTAGTGAGTCGCGAACAAGGTGTAGGCGCGATTGTGTTCGGCCAGGTGGCGCGCGCAGGCTTCGGCAAGCGAGAGGCCATCGTAGGTGGACGTGCCGCGGCCGATCTCGTCCATCAGCACCAGCGAATTGGCGCTGGCGTGATGCAGGATGTAGCTGGTCTCGGCCATCTCGACCATGAAGGTGGATTGCCCGCGTGCAAGATCGTCGCCCGCGCCGATGCGGGTCAGGATGCGATCGATCGGGCCCAGTTGCGCGCGTGCCGCCGGCACGAAACTGCCGATGTAGGCGAGCAGCACGATCAGCGCGTTCTGCCGCATGTAGGTGGATTTGCCGCCCATGTTCGGGCCGGTGATCACCAGCATGCGGCGGTCTTCGTCGAGCGACAGGTCATTGGGCTCGAACGGCTCATTGCGCACCGCTTCCACCACCGGATGCCGGCCGCGCTCGATGCAAAGGCCGGGCGCTTCGGTCAATTGCGGGCATGACCAATCCAGTGTCTGCGCGCGCTCGGCGAAGGCGGCCAGCACATCGAGTTCGGACAAGGCCAACGCGCAACGCTTCAAAGGTTCAAGTTTTTCGTTGAGTGCATCGAGCAAAGTTTCGTAAAGCAGCCGCTCGCGCGATAGTGAACGCTCGCGCGCCGACAGCACTTTGTCCTCGAAGGTTTTCAGTTCCTCGGTGATGTAGCGCTCGGCGCCGGTCAGCGTCTGCCGGCGTGTGTAGTGGGTCGGCGCACGCTCGGACTGGCCCTTGCTGATCTCGATGTAATAGCCGTGCACGCGGTTGTAACCGACCTTCAGCGTGGCGATGCCGGTCGCGGCTTTTTCGCGGGCTTCCAGATCGATGAGGAATTGGTCGGCATGAGTCGAGAGTCGGCGCAGTTCGTCGAGTTCGTCGTCGAAGCCATCATTGATGACGCCGCCATCGCGCAACAGTACCGGCGGTTGTTCGATGATCGCTCGCGCCAGCAAGGCGGCGGTGTCGCCGTGTTCGCCGAGCTCCTTGGCGAGCGCAATCAGGCGCGGTGAATCCAGCGGCGCCAGTTGCGCGCCAATGGCCGGCAACGCGGCCAGGCCGTCGCGCAGTGTGCTCAAATCGCGTGGGCGCGCCGAGCGCAGCGCGATACGGGTGAGGATGCGTTCGAGATCGCCGACGCCGCGAAAAATTTCGCGCAGCGAAACCTCACTGCCCGTATCGATGAACGATTGCACCGCATGGTGCCGCTCGCTGACCGTGCGCCGGTCGCGCAGTGGCCGATGCAGCCAGCGGCGCAGCAGGCGTCCGCCCATCGGGCTGACCGTGGCATCGAGCACGCCAAGCAAAGTGTGTTCGATGCGGCCATCAGTGTGCACATCCAATTCAAGATGACGGCGCGTGGCGGCGTTCATGGCGATGGCCTCGTCAGCCGATTCGATGGCGATCGCGGTCAGGTGCGGCAAGCGTTGTTTCTGTGTTTCCTCGACGTAACCGAGCAGCGCGCCGGCTGCGGCTACCGCCAAATGCCGATCCTCTAGACCAAAGCCGCTGAGATCGTGCAGAGAAAAAAATTTCAGCAATTGCCTGCGGCACGCCTCGCTATCGAAATACCAGGGCGCACGTCGGCGCAGGCCGGTCATCGCAGTGATCGAAACCGGCCAGCCGTCTTCGTCGGCGATCAAAACTTCCGCAGGCGACAAGCGTGCCAGTTCGGCGGTCAGGGCATCTTCGTTGGCAACCTCGTTGACCAGGAAACGTCCACCGGCCAAGTCTGCCCAGGCCAAACCATAGCCGTGCTTGCCGCGCGCGATGGTCAGCAACAATGTATCGCGGCGTTCTTCGAGCAGGGCTTCGTCGGTCACCGTACCCGGCGTGACGATGCGCACTACTTTGCGTTCGACCAAGCCTTTGGACAACGCCGGGTCGCCGATCTGTTCGCAGATCGCCACCGATTCGCCCAGCGCCACCAATCGCGCCAGATAACCTTCCACCGAATGCACCGGCACGCCCGCCATCGGAATCGGTTGGCCGGCAGACACACCGCGCTGAGTCAGGGTGATATCGAGCAGGCGCGCGGCCTTGCGCGCATCGTCGAAAAACAATTCATAGAAATCGCCCATCCGAAACAACAGCAAGATGTCCGGATGCTCGGCCTTGGCGGCGAGGAACTGCTTCATGAGCGGAGAATGTTCGGGAGTTTTTTCGGCGCTCATATGTGTTTGAAAAACAAATAAAAATGGATTTCCGTGGTGCGCTGGTTAGATGGCTGCATATGAAGCGGCGCATGCTTCCAAACGGCCTGGTGGAAGCAGTAAATAATTGATAAGCAATAAAAAACATGGCGGGGCTGACACAGCCTCGCCATGGGTAAGTGTAGGGGAGAGCGGTTCGGAAAGCCGGAAAAAATATGCCGTCGATCATCGCCACGGCATAGTCGGTCAGCGAGATCCCGCTGACTCCGTGGTGGGATGGGCAAGTGCCCGGGGTTCACTGGTTCCAGCGCTGACGTGCAGCGCCGAACCAGTCGAGAAAATCCGTCTGCATCGCCGGGGTGAACTCGTGTCCGGCGACATGCAATTGCAAACGATGCGGCACGCCGAGGCGTTGTAGCCACGCGTCGGCGCGTTCGGCCCACGCCACCGGCAGCTTGTTGTCGGCGCGGCCGTGGATGATCAATCCATCGAGCGTTGCCAATGCATCGCGCGATGCCAGGGCGGATTCGAGTTCCGGCAGGATCCGTCCGCACAACAATCCGAATCCGGCGACGGCCCGCGGCGCGCTCAACGCAACGCTTGCACTGAGGATGCCGCCCTGGCTGAAGCCGGCGATCACCGTATGCGACGGTGCGATGCCGTGGTGCTGCTGCAACTGGCCGATGAACTCGATCAGCTGGAGCCGGCTGTCTTCGGCTTCCTCCGACACGATCTGCGGCCCGTTCGATGTGAAGCTGACGCGGAACCAGCCGTACATGCCCTCACCGATCGAACGCGGCGCACGCGGCAACACCACCAGCGTGTCGTCATCGACACATGCGCCGAGTGCCGCCAGTTGCAACTCCTGTCCGCCGACGCCATGCAACAACACCAGCAGACGACGCGGCGTGGCGGGCACCGGCTCCAACGTGCGGAACGCCAGCGCGTACGCGGGCGCGCCGATCAAGTCACCTGGCGACTTCATGCCGCTACTCCGGTGATGTCGTTCGCCGCATCCGGCAGACCGAACCCGAACGAATCCATCGACAGCACGTCGTAGGTCATGCCGCCGGCCACCAGTTGCGCGCGATCACTGTCGTTGCTGGCACCGAAAGCGACCAGCAGCGGCAGGAAGTGCTCCTCGCTCGGATGCGCGCGCACCGCCTGCGGCGCGCGACGCCGGTAATCGACCAGCGCCTCGACATCGCGCCGCAGCACCGCATCGCGCACCCAATCGGCGAACGCCTGCGCGTATTCCGGATCGCGCACATGTTGGCGGAACTCGTACAGGTTATGGGTCAGGCTGCCCGAACCGATCACCAGCACGCCGCGTTCCCGCAGCGGTGCCAATGCCTGGCCCAGGCGCAACGCCGACGCCGCATCCGTGTCCACCGGCAGCGACACCTGGAACACCGGCACGTCGGCCTGCGCGAACAGATAGCGCAATGGCACCCACGCGCCGTGGTCGAGGCCGCGGGTGGCGTCGAGCGTCACCTCGAAGCCGGCGTCGGCAAGCAAGCGTGCCGCGTCGGCCGCCAGTTCCGGCGCGCCCGGCGGCGTGTACTGCAACTGGTACAGCGCCTGCGGGAAGCCGCCGAAGTCGTGGATCGTCGGTGGCGCCGCGGTCGACATCACGCGCACGCCACGGGTCTGCCAGTGCGGCGACACCACCAGCACGGCGCGGACGCCGGACAAGGCGCGACCGATCTGCTGCAGGTTTGGGCCGAGCAGGCCAGGTTCGACCGCGAACATCGGCGAACCGTGGGAAACAAACAGGGCAGGGGCGGAATTCATGGGCGGCTCCGGTGAATGGTGCGCCAAGGCGCGGGGTAGCAGATTGCGATCAGACCGTGGGCTTGGTGATGGCGAAGCGACCGCCGCCGAGCAGGGCGACGACCATCGCGGTGGCGACCAGGTACAGCGGATATTCCCAGCCGCCGTTGGCGTTGGAGAACAGCCAGCCATTGCCCAGGTGCACGCTCATCGCGCCGAGCAGGATCGGCACGCTGGCGACGGCAACCCAACGGCTCTGGAAGCCGGCCAACAAGGCGACACCGGCCAGCACTTCAGCCGGCGAGACGACATAGGCGGTCTAGGCGGGGAAGCCCAGCGGCTCGAAGAATCCCGCGGTACCGGCGAGGGTGAAGGTCACGAACTTCATCAAGCCGTGGGCGAGGAACATGCCGCCGAGCATCAACCGCAGTAGCAAGGTGGCGTAGTCGAAGGTGTTGTTGGATTTCATGGTGGGTCTCCAATGCGCAAGCAGGTTCGGGTCTGGTTTCGGAGATTCAGGCCGCCTGGCCAATCCAGGTCGGGGCGATCGCGGTGCCGCGGCCGGCGCCATAACCGAAATAGATGTTCAAACCGGCCAGCGGTTCGAGGTAACGCGCGTTCTTCAGGCCGCCGGCATCGACAGCCTTGAAGCCGATGCTGTCGATCAATGCGCGCGCCGTCTGCTTCGCACGCTCGCTGTCGCCGGCATAGAACGCGGTGGCGGCCTGGCCGTCGTCGAGCGCCGGGCCCTTGGCCAGCACCTGCGCGAACAGCGTGTTGAACGCCTTGACCACTTCAGCCTCGGGGAACGCCTTGGCGATTTCCTCGGCGGCGGAGGTGTCGTGGCCGACGGTCAGGCCCATGTAGTCGTCGGTCAGCGGGTTGGTGACGTCGACGATGACCTTGCCCGCGAGTGAGCCGAGCGATTTCAAGGCAGGCACCGCGTCGGCGAAGCCGGTGGCGACGATCACGACATCGGCGCTGTCCATCGCGGCGGCGGCCGGGACGACAAACACGCCGGGATTGGCTGCGGCAATGGCCTGGGCCTTGTCGGGAGTGCGGCTGACGATGCGAACGATATGGCCGACGCGAGTCAGTTGGCTGGCGAGCGCGGAACCCATGTTGCCGGCGCCGAGGAGGGTGATGTTCATGGTGGAATCCTTGGAGTGGGAACCCGGACCAGCCGGGGACGAGACCACTGTATTGGCCCGCAGAGTGGCGATAAACTGGGCTCCGCTTGACCAACTGTCTCGCATGGCGAGACAAATGAGGTCCGCAATGGACAAGACCCAGGAAATGGCCAGCTTCATCGCGGTGGTCGAGGCCGGCAGTTTCGTCGCCGCCGCCGACGTGCTCGGCCTGTCCAAGGCCGCTGTCTCGCGGCAAGTCGGCGAGCTCGAGCAGCGCCTCGGCGCGCGCCTGCTGCACCGTACGACCCGGCGCCTGTCGCTGACCGACGACGGCCAACTGTTCTATGCGCGCGCAAAAGAGCTTCTGGCAGCGATCGACGAAGCCGAATCGGAAATCACCTCGCGCAGCGGCGAGCCGTCGGGGCTGTTGCGGATCAATGCGCCGCTGACCTTTGGCGTGCTGCACCTGGCGCCGCTGTGGGGCCGCTTCGCCGACGCGCATCCGAAGGTGTCGCTGGAGATCGATCTCAGCGATCGCATCGTTGACTTGGTCGAGGAGGGCTACGATCTCGCCGTGCGCATCACCAACCTGCCGAGCTCGCAACTGGTCAGCCGACAACTGGCGTCGTCGCGGATGGTGCTGTGCGCCTCGCCGGACTACCTCGCAAGGCACGGCGTCCCCGCGCATCCGCGCGACCTCGCCACGCATCGCGTGATCTCGTACAGCTATTGGTCCACGCGCGACGAGTGGCGTTTCACCGGGCCGGACGGGGTGGTGCAGGTGCGCACCCAGCCGCGCATCCACGCCAACAACGGCGACACCTGCCGCGCCGCCGCGCTCGACCACCAGGGCATCATCCTGCAGCCGGATTTCCTCGTCGGTGACGACCTGCGCCAAGGCACGCTGGTCGAACTGCTACCCGATTACGCATCGCTGACCATCGGCATCCACGCGGTATATCCCTCGCGCAAGTACCTGCCGATCAAGACCCGGCGCATGGTCGATTTCCTGGTCGCAGCCTTCGCCACGCCGTCGTGGCACGCCTGATCCGCACGCGCACAGCGGGTCAGATCAAACCACCCCCGCGCGAAGCGACCCTTCACGCCTTTGTTTGCAGTTCCGAGAATCATCAACGCACATGCAGAGGATGCCAGCAGATGTTGTTGTTCTGCAGGTACCTGTACGCCTTGTCGGCGTCAGGACGAACTGGCGCAACCCATCCTCTTTCTCACTGGAGCAGGAGAAGCAGGACGAATCAGCGCGTTTTGGTCACCGTAGGGATATCGGGGATTGGTTTGGCGATCGCTCGCGCGTTCGCAGCCTCTGGGGCGCGGGTATTCGTTGCCGATATCGACGCCGATGGGCTGGCGGCGCTGGCTAATGAATCGCCGAATATCCGGGTCGGCACCTGCGACATCTCCCGCCGAGCAGGCATCGAACGCATGATGCCTGAGGCAGTGGCCGAACTGGGCGGCTTGGACGTGCGGGTCAACAACACCGGCATCTCTGACCCGACATCGTCGGTGGCCGGCTTCGATCCGGAGGCTTGGGACAAGGTCATGCAGATCAACCTCACCGGCACCTTCTACGTCACCTGTCTGGCGATCCCCGGCCTCATGCAGTCGAAGGCGCCTCGATCATCATCATGTCCTCCGTGGTCGGGCGTTACGGCTATCTCTCAACCGCAGCGTCTATTCGATCAGCAAGTGGGACCTTAGCGAATTGGCTCAAGCGCTCGGCCGGCGCGGTGTTCGAGTTGTGTTTTCCAAGGACTAGTTGCCCGATTTATGCCCCGTCTGTAGCGTGCCCGGCAGCACTCGGCGTGCTCAGCGCTTCGGCCACCTGCCCCAGCACGAAGCGATCGCATTCCACAACACGTCCAATTCGGTTTCGAGTTTGTCAATACACTCGGGCTTTCGTCCGATTGTGTCCGTGGTATCAATTTGCATCCACGTTTTCAAACAGGAAAAGCCGAAACTTCTAACCGATCGAGCCTAAACGAACAAAATGTTCGTTTTATAGCAAACACCTATTGCGCTTCATGGCGGGCGAGTGTTCGGGCGTTTTCTTGTCGTCTGGAGTCATCGGTGAGAATCGTGGAATCGAATGTGAGGCGATGGTTTGTGCCGCTGAGCGGTAGGCGGATGCACCGATGACATCGGTGGCAACCATGGCGCTGGCGCATTGCGGTTTGGTTCGGAGGTGGCGGAAGCTCGATTCGGGCTTGAAGCAAACCGCAAATCGCAAGAATCCCACACCGGCCGATATTGTGCCGTAAAGCGCCAGCCTGACAGGTTATGCCTTGCAAGCAGTCAGAATATCGGTTACTTGCGCCTGCAAGCCGGAGAGGCCGGCCTTGCGGCCGTAGTCGATGGCCTCATCGATGCTGCATCCAGGGTCCAGCGCACGGCTCAGGGCGAACATCGCGCCAACACGGTTGCCGGTGCCGCAGTGGATCAACAATCCGTTCGCCTTGTGTTGTCGAAGCAACGATTTGAACAAGGACACATTCGCCGGTGTCAGGTCTTGCGCGGAAGCGATCGGGAGTGCGATGTAATTCAAGCCCTGTGCCGTTGCCAGCGCTCGTTCGTCGAGGCCAGGCTGTTCGGAATCGGGACGCAGATTGACGACAGTAGCGATGCCATTGCGTGCGATCTCGGCCCATTCGTCGGATTGTGGTTGTCCCGCGCTGTACAGGCCCGGTTCGACTTGCCGCCAGTTAATGATGTTCATGCAGACTCCTGTTCAATGAATGAGTTTGGGGGTTTCGCGGACGATCATGTAAAGCGCCATGCCGATCAGCAGAACACCGAAGGCTTGCTTGAGCCGGTGCTGTGGCAATCGCGCACCCAGGACATTGCCGATGGCTGTGCCGCCACCGCCGATCAGAATGAACAGACCGATCACATGCCAATCGAGTGCGAGATGCAGGGCCTTCAATGTGCCGGCGTATTTGATAAAGCCGCTCAAGGCATTGGCCGAGATGACTACGAGGCTGGTGCCGACCGCGCGGCGCAAAGTCAGTCCAACCAGCAGGATCAGCGCCGGCACGATGAGAAAGCCGCCGCCGATACCGACGATGCCGGTGATCAGTCCGACCAGCAGACCCGTGCGCGCCATTTTTGTTTTCGATGCGGAAGTTGCCGATTCATCGGCGAGCGTTGCAGTGGAAGTCTTGCCGCTGGCGATCATTCGCCATGCGGCCAGCAACATGATGATCGCGAATATCAGCAGTTGAGCGACACCGGGCAAACCTTGCGCGGCGACCGCGCCCAGCCAGGTGCCGAGCATGCCAGGCAGGCCGAACCACAGGACGCTGCGCCAATCGATTTCGCGTTTCCACGCATAGGGAATCATGCCAAGCACGCTGATGCCGCCGACGATGGCCAGCGATCCGGCGATGGCGACCTTTTCCGGTTGTCCGACCAGGTATGTCAGTACCGGCACGGTCAGGATCGAGCCGCCCGAGCCGAGCATTCCCAGGCTCAGGCCGATGGCGATCGCGCCAAGAACGATCCAGGGCATGTGCGTCTCCTATTTCTTGCGTGGGCCGCAGTAAGCGGCGTAGAGGGCTTGCATCACGCCCAGCGCAGGCCCCGGAAGCAGCGAATAGAAAATCGTCTGGGCTTGCCGCCGGGTTTGCACCAATTGCGCCTCGCGCAGCACGGCCAGATGTTGGGAAAGCGCCGACATCGACAACCCGGCCAATGCCTGCAATTCGGTAACCGAAGCCTCGCCCTCGACCAGGCGGCACATCACACGCAGGCGGCCGGGATGGGCCAGGGATTTGAGCAGGTCGGCGGCTTCCGATGCGTGCCGGGTCATGGCATTCAGGTCGGGCGGGGCGGAAACTGCATGTTTGTTGGGAGTCATCGGTCTTGACTTGTAAATTAGGATAATCTAATTTAGCATTATCTAAAATTATGTGCAAGGAGATTCTCATGCCCGACAACATCGCGCGAGCTCCGCAGGTGGAAACGTTCTTCCACAAGGACACCAACACTTTCAGCTACGTGGTCCACGAGGGCGAGGGCGGCAGCGCCGCCATCATCGATCCGGTGCTCGATTACGAGGCCGCGTCGGCGCGTACATCGACGGCCTCTGCCGATCTCGTGCTTTCATTCGTACGCAAGCAGCGCCTGACGGTCGAGTGGATTCTCGAAACCCATGCGCATGCCGATCATTTGAGCGCGGGCGGTTATCTGCATGACGTGCTCGGCGCGCCCTTGGCGATCGGCCGCGGCATCACGCAGGTGCAGGCACGATTCAAGACTTTGTTCGGGCTGGGCGAGGAATTCATTGCCGATGGCCGGCAGTTCGATCGATTGTTCGTGGATGGCGACACTTTTCGAGTGGGCAAGCTGGAGGCACGAGTCATCGCCACGCCGGGACATACCGAAGACAGCCTGACCTATCTCATCGGCGATGCGGCCTTCGTCGGCGATACGATGTTCGCTCCCGACAACGGCACCGCGCGCTGCGATTTTCCCGGCGGGGATGCGGCGCGCTTGTATGGCTCGATCCAGAAAATATTGTCGCTGCCGGCCGAGACGCGCATCTTTCTTTGCCACGACTATCCGCCCGCCGGACGCGAGCCGATGGCGGAAACCTCCATCGTCGCGCAGGTGCAAAACAATGTGCACATCGGCAACGGCGCGACGCAGGCGCAGTTCGTATCCTTGCGCAACACGCGTGACGCCGGCTTGGCGGCTCCGCGATTGTTGCTGCCATCCTTGCAAGTCAACATTCGCGGCGGACGGCTGCCATTGTCCGATGCCAATGGCATCGCGTACTTGAAGTTGCCGCTCAACCAACTCGGAGCAAAACCATGAGCGCGTGGATGAATGGATTGTTTGGCGGTGTGCTGATCGGCATATCGGCCAGCTTGTTGCTTTGGCTCAATGGCCGTATCGCCGGCATCAGCGGCATGGTGAACGGATTGACCGGCGCACCCGCTGCCGATCGCGGCTGGCGTGTGGCGTTCCTGATCGGGTTGATGCTGGTGGGCGGCTTGATGCTGCACGGTTTGCCGATAGCGCCGCCGCGCGAAGGATTTTCAGTGGCGCTGCTGATCGTGGCCGGTTTGCTGGTCGGGTTTGGCACCAGCATGGGCAGTGGTTGCACCAGCGGTCATGGCGTGTGCGGGTTGGGCCGATTGTCGATGCGCTCGTTGGTGGCGGTGTTGGTTTTCATGTTCACGGCGATGGTTACGGTGTTCGTGGCGCGTCATCTTTTGGGAGCGGTGTGATGGACAAGCGTTGGTTCGCGGCCCTGGCTTCCGGCGCGATCTTCGGATTGGGCCTGGCGATTTCCGGCATGACCGACCCACGAGTCGTACAGGGTTTTCTGGATATTTCCGGCAAGTTCGACCCGACCTTGATCTTCGTCATGGGCGGCGCGGTTGTCGTAACGACGGTTGCGTTCCGTTTCGTGCTGCGACGGCCGGGACCATTGTTCGATAGCAAATTCCAATTGCCCACGAACAAGCAGGTCGATCGCAAATTGGTGATCGGTGCCGGGATTTTCGGTATCGGCTGGGGCTTGGCCGGCTATTGCCCGGGTCCGGTACTGGTGAACCTGGCGGCCGGATTCCACGAAGCGTTTTATTTCGTGCCGGCGATGATCGTCGGCGGGCTGGCGTATCGCTGGTTGGCTGCGCGGAATGGCTGAGGGATGTTTCTTGCCGATGTCCGCCGTGCCGCATCCCTAAACGAATTGCGCGGGGCACGAATCGGCATTCACCCGCAGCAATGCTTCTGCTGTTGGATGGGTGGACACGGCACCGAGCCATACGAACAAAAAACGCAGCAATCGCCCGGCTTGGGACGTAGCAGTTCGCCGCAGCCTTGGCAGTCGTAGAAAAACCAGCAGGCATCCGTGGGCATGGTTTCGGTCGTCTGGTGTCCGCAGTGCGGGCAGGTCAGGGTGCTCTGTAATTGCAGTTCACTCATGTTGATTCATTCCTTGTATTGAAATTCGCAGGTCGCACGGGTTTTGCCGGGTGCCGGGAAACTTCTGCATGTTGCCGCAAGCAGTGAGATACTTCTCCCAGAGCCGGGGGAGGTTCCATGATTCATCTTCTAATCTACCTGCGCTATCTGGCAGTGGCCGGACAGTTGCTGATGGTGTTTTTCGTCAGCCGGCGGCCGGAATGGGGAATTCCGGTATTGCCTTTGCTGGTGATTTTCGCGGGGCTGCTGGTTTTCAACATCGCCAGCCAGTTCTGGTTTTCGCGGCGCAAGGACGCGGGCTCGCGCGCGCTGGTGTTCCAGCTCTGCGTCGATGTCGCGGCGTTGACCGGCCTGTTGTTTTTCTCGGGCGGCCCGGCCAATCCCTTCGTCTCGCTTTATCTGGTGCCGGTGGCGGTGGCGGCGATCTCGCTGGAGATTTTGCCGATGGCCGGAATCACCGTGCTCAGCGCCTCGCTGTACACCTGGCTGTTGACCCACCATCTGCAATTGCCGCATGTGCATGGAGGGGATTTCGAATCGCACGTCACCGGCATGTGGATGAACTTTCTGCTCAGCGCGGTGATCATGGTCGTGGTGCTGGGGCGCTTCATGTCCATCGTCCGCGATCAGCGCCGGCGCCTGACCCAGGCGCGCGAACGCGCCATGCGCGATGAATCGCTGCTGGCCTTCGGTTCGCTGGCGGCAGGCACGGCGCACCAGCTCAATACCCCGCTGACTACGTTGGGCTTGCTGATCGACGATTGGGAAACATCGAGAGAGCGTCCGAGCCGCAACGACATCGCGATGATGCGCGAACAACTGGCGCATTGCCGCGACCATGTCCGTTCGCTCGCGGCGCTCGCGCGGCGCGGCGCCATGGGAGAGCCTTCGGTCGAGTCGGCCGAGGGTTTCGTGTGCAGTTGCATCGAACGCTGGCAGTTGCTGCGTCCGGCCGTCGAGGTGCAGGTCGAGAGCAATACCGCCGAGGTCAAGCTGCGCGTCGATCCCACGCTGCCGCAGGCTTTGATCAACCTGTTCAACAATGCCGCCGACGCCGGTGCGAAGACGGGTGACGCCGGCATTGAAATCACGATCGAGTCACGCGATACATGGGTGCTGGTGAGCATTCTCGATCGTGGGCCGGGCTTGAGCGTGAATCGCGAGGCCATGCAAGAGGAAACCTACGGCCCAGGCCTGGGTATCGGATTGTTGATCACCAACGCCAGCATCGAACGCTCCGGCGGCATGGTGCGCCAGTTTCCGCGCGAGGGCGGCGGCTGCGTGACACAGGTGGAACTGCCGGTCATGGAGGACGCATGAATTGCATCGAACGCATGTTGGTGGTCGATGACGATGTCGCTTTCTGCCAGATCGTCACACGGCATTTGCATCGGCGCGGCGTGCAGGTGCGCGCGGTGCATGATGCGCAAAGCGCGCTGCGCGAGGCGGCCGAGTTCAAGCCCACCGCGATACTTCTCGATCTCAAGCTCGGGCAGGACAACGGGCTGCGTCTGATCGGACAATTGCGGCAAACCTGCGCGCAGGCGCGCATCGTCCTGGCAACTGGGTTCGCCAGCATCGCCACGGCGGTCGATGCGATCCGGCGCGGGGCCTGGAATTATTTGCCCAAACCTTTTGATGTCGAAAGCCTGATCCATGCTTTCGAACAGGCTCCCGAGGAGGAGTTGTCCGAGCCTCCGGCGATGCCGCATTCATTGCGCCGCCTGAACTGGGAGCATGAACAACGCGTGCTCGCCGAGTGTGGCGGCAATATTTCCGCCGCGGCCCGTGCGCTCGGTCTGGATCGGCGGACGTTGCAGCGACGATTGGCCAAGCGCCCGGTGCGGGAACACTCTTAAGAATTTCCGAAACGATTGGTTCAATCCGCATCTTTCCGTAGGAGCGATGGCAATCGCGACGGAGGGGCGTGCTTGTCCAAGCCTTTCGTCTCTGTTCGAGAGGTCTGTTTCGGCAAGCAGGCGAGCGAAGGGTAGCCACGGCTGAGGCACGTCTGGTCGCGATTGCCATCGCTCCTACGTGGAGGACTTTCTCGAATCGAATCGAGGAGGTTATGTAGAAGCCGTCTCGAAACCCTGGTTCGAGCTGCGATGCAAGGCAATAAAAGCGCGGAAAGAAAGCTTCGGTGCCACGCACGACGCCGAAGCCTACTTCCCGCGCTGAACTCGTCGATTGCGAACATCAGCCAGTGGCGGCGGTGAACGTGCAATGCACGTCGCTGGAGATGAGCCGTGCGTTGCAAGATTAGCGAGCCGAGGGCCGTTTTCGGGATGCGGTAAACCGCCGCACCTCGTCGTTGACTTGAATCGATTGCGCTGCCGTTCGCGCGATCCGGCTGGAGTGGGGAGCGGCATGAACAGGGCGGCTCTCGTGACAGGCGCAAGATCGGCTTATAGTCTGCCGCCATGAACGACACCATCTCGCAACACGTGGCCGATTACGACGATGCCGCCTTGCACCGGCTGGCCGAGCGGGTAGGCAATGCGCTACGCGCACAGCGGCATACGGTGTGCACCGCCGAAAGCTGCACCGGCGGCTGGATCGCCAAGATGATCACCGACATTCCCGGTTGCTCGGACTGGTTCGAGTGCGGCCTAGCCGCTTACAGCTACGAAGCCAAGCAGGCCTTGCTCGGCGTGCGGCCGGAGACCTTGACGCAGTTTGGCGCGGTCAGCCGCGAAACCGTGCTGGAGATGGTTTCCGGCGCGTTGATCGCCTCCGGCGCGAGCGTGTCGGTCGCGGTCACCGGCATCGCCGGCCCCACCGGTGGCTTGCCCGGCAAGCCGGTCGGGACGGTCTGGATCGGCTGGAAGCGCCGCGGCCGCTATCCCATCGCCGAGGTTTTCCATTTCGATGGCGATCGTGAAGCCGTGCGGCGGCAAACCGTGGCGGTGGCGCTGCTGGGAATATTGAAATTGCTGGATAGCTGAACGGGACTCGTGGCCCCGCCGCTTGACGTTGTGATTTGTCGCGATCGAGGGCGTCACGAGGCCATCGTTGGTTCTTGCCATCGCCCGTTCATTCATGCGTCTTCCGATAATGCTTTCAGATCATCGGGGCGTTTTCTGACCCGCGGCCGAGCCCGGATCGGACATCCCCGCCACCCCCTGTGGGATACTTTGCCGGTCAGGCATCCCCCGTCCGGACTCTCAGGTTGTGAGACCCGGGCCGCCTAGAGTGCCCCGCACGCAACCCATCCGCAAAAGAATCGAGGAAGACCATGGACGAGAACAAAAAACGCGCTCTGACCGCCGCGCTGGCCCAGATCGACAAGCAATTCGGCAAAGGCACCGTGATGCTGATGGGCGATAAATCGGTCGAAGCGCACGAGGTCATCGGCACCGGTTCGCTGATGCTCGACATCGCGCTGGGCATCGGCGGCTTGCCCAAGGGCCGGGTGATCGAGATCTATGGTCCGGAATCCTCGGGCAAGACCACCTTGACCTTGCAGGTGATCGCCCAGTGCCAGAAGGCCGGCGGCACCGCCGCCTTCGTCGATGCCGAGCACGCGCTCGATCCGGGCTACGCGCAGAAACTCGGCGTGAACCTGGACGATCTGTTGATCTCGCAGCCCGACACCGGCGAGCAGGCACTGGAAATCGTGGACATGCTGGTGCGCTCGAACGCGGTCGACGTGGTTGTGGTCGACTCCGTGGCCGCGCTCACGCCGCGCGCCGAAATCGAAGGCGAGATGGGCGACATGCAAGTGGGCTTGCAGGCCCGCCTGATGAGCCAGGCGCTGCGCAAGCTGACCGGTAATATCAAGCGCAGCAATTGCATGGTGATCTTCATCAACCAGTTGCGCATGAAGATCGGCAACATGATGCCGGGCCAGAATCCGGAAACCACCACCGGCGGCAACGCGCTCAAGTTCTACGCCTCGGTGCGCCTGGACATCCGCCGCATCGGCTCGGTCAAGAAGGGCGATGAGATCATCGGTAACGAGACCAAGATCAAGGTGGTCAAGAACAAGATGGCGCCGCCGTTCAAGCAGATCATCACCGAGATCCTCTACGGCGAGGGCATCTCCCGCGAGGGCGAACTGATCGACATGGGCGTGGACGCCAAACTGGTGGAAAAATCCGGCGCCTGGTACAGCTGCATGGGCGAGCGGATCGGGCAGGGCAAGGAAAACGCCCGCCAGTATCTGCGGGAAAATCCGAAGATGGCGGTCGAGCTGGAGGCCAAGATTCGCGAGAAGCTGGCGCCGGTCAAGATCGTCAAGCCGGCTGTGATCGAAGACGTCGAGGCGTAATGCCCGGCAAGAAATATTTCATGTTTTGCATCGCCCGACGATCGCCGCGACCTGCGCCGATCGTTGGCGTTGCCGCTCGCTGATGGCTGGGCGACGCAACAAGGACGCCGCCGAACCGACCGCCTACCAGCGCGCATTGGGCTTGCTGGTGCGGCGAGAGCACTCGCGCAAGGAGTTGACGCGCAAGCTCAAGGCCAAGGGCATCGAATCCGGCGAGATGGAGCTCGCCCTCGATACGCTCAATCGTCAGGATTTCCAGAACGACGAACGCTTCGCGCAGGCCCTGGCCCGTACCCGGGCCGCCTCCGGCTACGGCCCTTCGCGCATCCGGGCCGAACTGGGCACGCATGGCCTGGATCGCGACAACATCGAAGCGGCGCTGGAAGCGTGCGAGCGCGATTGGGATGCCACCGCCCGCGATCTGATCGCCCGGCGCTTTCTCAATAAAAACCTGTCCGATCCCGCGGTGCGGCGTAAGGCAGTGGATTTCTTGCTGCGGCGTGGTTTCGAGCAAAAATCAGCCTATGCGGCGGTTCGCGGCCATGGCTCGGGCGGGGACTTCGAGGACTGAGCGCATCCGGTTACCCGGATACCCGGCCCGGCCTGATAATCTAGGCGTCTGCGGATTGGATTGAGAACGCCAGCGCCCGCCGGTATTTTCCGGGCGTCCTACGTTCGTTTCGCCGCCCCTACTCATTTGCCGATGCCAAACCTATGAAAACCACTGCCGAGATCCGCAAGGATTTCCTCGATTTTTTCGCTTCCAAGGGCCACACCGTGGTGCCCTCCAGCCCGCTCGTTCCGGGCAACGATCCGACCCTGTTGTTCACCAATGCCGGCATGGTGCAATTCAAGGATGTTTTCCTCGGCGCGGAAAAGCGCAGCTACACGCGCGCGGCCAGCTCGCAGCGCTGCGTGCGCGCCGGCGGCAAGCACAACGATCTCGATCAAGTTGGCTACACCGCTCGCCACCACACGTTCTTCGAGATGCTGGGCAATTTCAGCTTCGGCGATTACTTCAAGAAAGACGCCATCGCCTTTGCCTGGGAATTGCTGACCGGCGTGTGGAAGCTGCCGGTGGACAAACTGCTGGTCACGATCTATCAAAGCGATGACGAGGCTTTCGATATCTGGCACAAGCACATCGGCCTGCCGGCCGAGCGCATCATCCGCATCGGCGACAACAAGGGCGCGCCGTATGCCTCCGACAATTTCTGGCAGATGGCCGATACCGGCCCCTGCGGCCCATGCACGGAAATTTTCTACGACCACGGCGCGCACATTCCCGGCGGCCCGCCTGGCTCGCCGGACGAAGACGGCGATCGCTTCATCGAAATCTGGAACAACGTGTTCATGCAGTTCGACCGTCAACCCGATGGCACGCTGCTGCCGTTGCCGGCGCCCTGCGTGGATACCGGCATGGGTCTGGAGCGCATCGCGGCGGTGTTGCAGCACGTGCATTCCAATTACGAGATCGATTTGTTCCAGCATCTGATCAAGGCAGCGGCGAAGCTGACCGACACGCCCGATCTGGAAAACAAATCGCTGCGCGTGATCGCCGATCACATCCGTGCTTGCTCGTTCCTGATCGTCGATGGCGTGCTGCCATCCAACGAAGGCCGCGGCTATGTGCTGCGCCGGATCATCCGCCGCGCGCTTCGCTATGGCTACATGCTCGGCAAGCGCACGCCGTTCTTCCACCAGATGGTGCGGCTGCTGATCGAGGCGATGGGCGATGCGTATCCAGAACTATCCGCCAAGCGCGAACACATCGAACAAGTATTGCTCGCCGAGGAACAGCGCTTTGGCGAGACGCTGATCCAGGGCATGGCGGTATTCGAGGATCTGGCCGCCAAGGGCGGCAGCGTGATCGCCGGCGCCGATGCGTTCCGGCTCTACGATACGTTCGGATTTCCGGTGGATTTGACCGCCGATGTCGCGCGCGAACGCGGCATGACGGTCGATATGGCCGGCTTTGAAACAGCGATGGAACAACAGCGCGAGCTGGCCCGCGCCGCCAGCAAATTCGCCGGAAGCGCCGGCCTGCCGGCAGAGTTGGTGGCGTCCTTGCGCGCGACCGAATTTCTCGGTTACGAAACCCTCGATGCCGACGGCTGCAAGATCGTCGCCATGGTTCGTGACGGCAAGCCGGTATCGGCCGTCGCGGCGGGCGAGGAAGTGGTATTGATCGTCGATCGCACGCCGTTCTATGCCGAATCCGGCGGCCAGGTCGGCGATACCGGCGTGCTGATCGATTCGCGCGGCGGCCGTTTCGAGGTGCGCGATACGATCAAGCTCTCGGGCATTTTCCACGGCCATGTGGGCCGGCTCGATCGCGGCGAATTGAAAGTGGGCGACAAGCTATCGGCGCGAGTAGATGGCGCGCGCCGTCAGGCCATCGTGCTCAATCACTCGGCCACGCATTTGCTGCACGCCGCGTTGCGCAGTGTGTTGGGCGAGCATGTCACGCAGAAGGGTTCGCTGGTCGCGCCCGATCGCCTGCGTTTCGACTTCTCGCATTTCCAGCCGATCAGCGATGCGGATCTTGTGAAGATCGAAGCGATGGTCAACGCACAGATCCGGCGCAATCCGGAAGCCGAAGTGCACCACATGGGCATGGCCGAGGCCATGGAGTTCGGCGCGATGGCGCTGTTCGGCGAGAAATACGGCGAGCGCGTGCGCGTGTTGAAGATGGGCGATTTCTCGACCGAATTGTGCGGCGGCACTCATGTGCAGCACACCGGCGATATCGGTGTGTTCAAGATCATTTCCGAAAGCGGTGTTGCTGCGGGCGTGCGCCGTATCGAAGCGGTGACCGGCGTGGGCGCGCTCGCCTATTTCGCCGAGCAGGAACAGCGCCTGCACGAAGCGGCGCAGTTGCTTGGCGGCCGTGGCGAGGATGTAGTGGAAAAATTGCACCAATTGCTCGATCGTCAGAAAAAACTCGAGCGCGAACTCGAATCGTTCAAGGCCAAGGCCGCGGCCGGTGTGACTGCCGACCTGGCGGCTGCAGCGGTGGATGTCAACGGCATCAAGCTGGTCGCTGCGCGCGTGGAAGGGCTCGATGCCAAGGCCCTGCGCGATGCGGTGGATACGCTCAAGAGCCGGCTGGGCGATGCGGTCATCGTGCTGGCCTCGGCCGAGGGCGGCAAGGCGGCGTTGGTGGCGGGCGTGCAGGGCTCGGCACTGGGCCGGGTCAAGGCCGGCGAGCTCTTGTCGCACGTCGCCAGTCAGATCGGCGGCAAGGGCGGCGGCCGTGCGGACATGGCCCAAGGCGGCGGTCAGGACGGCGCTGCGCTGGTCGCGGCCCTGAACGGCGTTCACGGATGGGTTGCCCAAAGGCTGAATTGAGCCGATGAGCGTTTTTGCGATTACAGTGTTGCATTGCGCCTCGGCGCGGTGCGCTCTACCATCGGCCCTGGCCGCGAATGGTGCGGCCAGGAGCTGTGAACCAAACGCCTGCGGGCCGGTGCACGGATGTATCGAGAGGAAGTGAAATGTTGATATTGACGCGGCGTGTTGGAGAGACTTTGATGATCGGCGACTCGGTCACCGTGACGGTGCTCGGAGTCAAAGGCAATCAAGTTCGCATTGGCATCACCGCGCCGAAGGATGTGGCGGTGCACCGTGAGGAGATTTTCCAGAAGATCGGAAAAGACGCTGCCGGACAGGCGGCGGAGGATGATTCGGACGATTCTGGTTTGCCCAAGAGTGGCTAAGCGGCTATCCTATGCGGCCTGCCTGGGCAGTCATTGACTGCAAGGCGGCAAGAATCCGGAGAGATGCCCGAGTGGCCGAAGGGGCTCCCCTGCTAAGGGAGTATAGGGTTTATAGCCTTATCGAGGGTTCGAATCCCTCTCTCTCCGCCAGCAATAAAAAAGCCCCGAGAGGGGCTTTTTTATTGCTGGCTACGTTCGAGCGACTGATCGGCAGGATTGCCGATCAGCACGGCGCAGCCGCCCGAAGGGCGAGGGCCATGGATGGCCCGAGTGATTGCCGGCCCCCGCGCATCGCGCGAGGTCATTCATGTTCGTTTTCATCGGTAGGAGCGATGGCAATCGCGACTAGGGCGGAGCGCATTCATTACGGCGAGGCAAAGGCAGGTTTGTTGCAGCGAATTGAAACAGATGGGTGGAATGGCGATAGTCGCGGGTTTGTCGCGATTGCCATCGCTCCTACGTTGAGATGACGCGCCGATCAGCACGGCGCAGCCGCCCGAAGGGTGAGGGCCATGGATGGCCCGAGTGAATCCCTCTCTCGCTCTCCGACTCGAATGCAAAATATCCCTAGCGGGCTCTTTTTGTTATTTGGTGGAGAGACGTGGACTTGATGAGAACCCTTTGGTTCGACTGATCGGCAGGATTGCCGATCAGCACGGCGAAGCCGCCCGAAGGGCGAGTGCATCAATAGCCCGAGTGACTGATCGGCAGGATTGCCGATCAGCACGGCGAAGCCGCCCGAAGGGCGAGTGCATGGATGGCCCGAGCGACTGATCGGCAGGATTGCCGATCAGCACGGCGAAGCCGCCCGAAGGGCGAGTGCATGGATGGCCCGAGCGACTGATCGGCAGGATTGCCGATCAGCCCGGCGAAGCCGCCCGAAGGGCGAGTGCATGGACGGCCCGAGTGACTGATCGGCAGGATTGCCGATCAGCACGGCGAAGCCGCCCGAAGGGCGAGGGCCATGGATGGCCCGAGTGAATCCCGGCCTTCGCGCATCGCGTTAGCCACATTACCCTCACCATTCGCCACGCCGGTGGTTGCCGACCCAACGGTACATACCCATGACATTCAAGGTGTGCATGGTGTCGTAGCCGATCCACTTTTTGGTTTCGTCGCTGAACTTCACATTGCGGTACAACTGGTCCCACGATTGTCCGTTGCGTACCAGGTCCAGCACCTGTTGGTGCAGGTCGATCATGTAGCGGCGCAGTGCGGCCTCGTCGGCCTTGGTCGCCGGGCTGTAGTGACCGACATCGATGATGTCCACGTCCTGCTGTGCGACCCAATCCAGCGTCTCGATCCAGCCGTCGTAGTAGAAGTCGAGAAAGTCGTTGTAGGGCATCGACTTGCTTTCGCAAACGTCGGTGCATTGCAATGCCTTGTACTTCGGAAACAGCACCATGATCATGCTGTCGGAGTGACTGGGCGCGACACGATGCAGCAGCACCGTTTCACCGCCGAGGGTGATGGTCATGTCCTTGTCGAACACGCGGTCGGGCACGGCGGTGGGAATTTTTTCGCCGACGATCGGCTCGACGGCGCGCTGATTAGCGACCACGATGGCGCCTTCCTTCTGGAATACCTGTCCGCCGCTGATATGGTCGGCATGGCCGTGGGTATAGACGACGTACTTCACCGGTACGTTGAACCGGCGCTTGATCTCGTCACGCAGCCAGCCGGCCGTGCAAGTCGCCGCGGGGTCGATCACCAGCGCGCCTTCCTTGGTGATGAGCACCAGGCCGCTGTGTACGGCCAGGCCCGGTCCACTGGTGTGGCGGTACAGGTTGTCCTTCACTTGTTCCAGGCCGCGTGGGGTGTTGGGGCAATCGCCACCGGTGAAATCCGGCAACGTGGTGCGGTTGGCGTACTGGGACTGATCGACGGCGATGCCGTTGTCGGCCGCATGAGCGGCTTGCGGGAGGGGGATCAGCGTGGCAGCGAGCAGCAACGACAAGCGGAGGAGCGCGCGCATGATGGGCTTCCTATGCTGTGGGGTCGGCGGCGGAATATCGAGTGATTCAAAGCTTGCGGATACATGAATGGATTCATGTGGCCGGTGATCGTCGGTAAGAACGATGGCAGTTCGGACAATCTATTGCAGTCTCGACGGTTTGTCGCTTTCTTTTGAGGGTTTTATTCCGGCAAGCGGGTAAGTGAAAGGTAGCTGCCCAGGGTAGGCTTGGTCGCGATTGCCATCGCTCCTACGTTTGGGCTAGGGCCGATCGCGGTTTCCATCGTGAGATGCGGCTCGCGGGGTTTGAGGCGTGGCGCAAACGGCGGTTGGAACCTGCCCCGTTGACGAAGTTATTGGTGTCCCTCATAATTCGCGTTCTGCGCGCCCGTAGCTCAGCTGGATAGAGCACCAGGCTACGAACTTGGTGGTCGGGAGTTCGAATCTCTCCGGGCGCGCCACTAGAAAAAGAAAAAACCAGTGAGCTTAGCTCACTGGTTTTTTTCGTGCGCGAATTCGATCGAGATCGTTCGACCGGAACTGTTCACCGAAACCATTCGATGGAGATTGTTCGACGGAGATCGCTCGGCTGAAACCATTCGATGGAGATTGTTCGATCGAAACAGCTCGATCGAAATCGTTCAGCCGCGGCTGCGCGGTTGCGGTGCGCGATCGATGCTACGAAGCCGCCGCCGAACGTCCCGCCGTTTGCTGCTCGTACAGGCGGAATGCCTGCCGGATGTCCTCGCGCAGGGCGTTGTCTTCCCAGGGCTTGGTCAGGAATTTGTAGATGGCGCCCTCGTTGATCAGGGCCGAGACGGTCGCAAGATCCGTGTAGCCCGACAGCACGATGCGCACCGTGTCCGGATAGAGCACCTTGACCCGATCGAGCAGTTCGGTGCCGGTCATGCCGGGCATGCGTTGGTCGGACATGATGACCGAGATCTGCGTTTGCGCCATCAACTCCAGCGCCTCGTGCGCGGAGGCCGCCGAGAAAATTTCGTAACCCTCGCCGCGTAGCTCCCGCTTGAGCGCGCGCTGGATGTTTTCCTCGTCATCGACAATCAGCAAGGAGCGTGGCGAGCTATTCATTTTCCAGCGTCGCGATTGCCCGATGTGGCTGTCGAGCAGTTCGCGGAAATGCTCGGCATTGGTCGGCTGTCCGAGCAGCGCGCCTTGCGCCAGATCGCATTGGCTGCGATGCAGGAACCCGGCCTGTTGCACGGTTTCCACGCCTTGCGCGAGAACCTTGAGCTTAAGCTGGTGCGACATCGCGATGACCGCGCGCACGATCGCGGCATCGTCGGTGTCGGTGACGATGTCGCGGATGAACGAGCGGTCGATCTTCACCTTGTCGATCGGGAAACGCTTGAGGTAGCTCAGGCTCGAATAGCCCGTGCCGAAATTGTCGATGGCGATGGTGACGCCGACCGCCTTCAATGCGGCCAGGGCGCCCTTGAATTGTTCGGCGCCGTCCATCACCAGGGTTTCGGTCAATTCGATTTCGAGAAAACGCGGGTCCAGTCCCGATCTCGCCAAGGCCGCGCGGACGTTTTCCGGCACGCGGCCATGCCGGAATTCGGCGGGGGAGACGTTGACGCTGAATACGATTTCATCGTGATGGTGCAGATGCCATTGCGCGGCCTGCGCGCAGGCGGTTTCCAGCACCCAGCGGCCGATCGGCACGATCAATCCGGTCTGCTCGGCGACCGGCAGGAAATCGGCGGGCGCCAGCAGTCCGCGTTGCGGATGCCGCCAGCGAATCAATGCTTCGGCGCCGACGATCCGTCCCGAATCCAGCGACACCTGCGGCTGGTAATGCAACTCGAATTCCTGACGCTCGATGGCCTGGCGCAGTTCGCGCTCGATGACGATGCGGCGCATGACGCGGGTGTTGAGTTCCTCGGTGTAGAACTGGAAATTGTTCCGGCCCTGTTCCTTGGCCTGGCGCATGGCGGTGTCGGCGTTCTTGAGCAGGATGTCGGCGCCGACGCCGTCGTTGGGGAACAATGAAATGCCGAGGCTCGCGGTGATCGAGGTCGGTTGTCCGGCCAGGTTGAACGGGCTCGCCAGCGCGGTGATCACTTTCCTGGCGACCAGGTTGGCATCGTCGGTCTTGGCGAGGTTCGACAAGACAACGCCGAATTTGTCGCCATCCAGGCGGCCAACGGTGTCGCCGGTACGGACGGTTTCCTGCAGCCGCTGCGCCACCAGTCGGAGCAGATTGTCGCCGGCGCCGTGGCCGTAGCTGTCGTTGATGTCCTTGAACCGGTCCAGATCGATCAGCAGGATGCCCGCTTGCCGGGCGCTGCGCCGCGCCTGCATCAAGGCCTGCGAGATGCGGTCGTGGAACAGGTTCCAGTTGGGCAGGTTGGTCAGCGCGTCGAACTGCGCGAGGTAGGCGACTTTTTCCTCGGAGTTTTTCCGCCGTACCGCCATCTCCAGCGAGTTGGCGATGCTTTGCAGAAAGCTGACGCAATCGCTGGGGAATGCGCCCGGTTCGCGCGAGTAGGCACCGACGATGCCGTACGGGCCGTCGGCGCCGGGAATGAGTATTTCCACGCCGCTGGCGATGCCGTGGGCGAGCAGGATTTCCGACGCTGCAAAGCGTGTTTCCCGCCGGCAATCGTCGATGACTACCGGCATACGCGAAGACAGCACATAGCGCACCTGCGAGTTGTCGCTGTCGTCGGCGATCCGGCGGCCGATCCAGTGCTGCTCCCAGCCGGCGCCGGCCTTGAGCGTGACCCAATCGTTGTCGGCCGACAGTTGCAGGATGTAGCAGAACTCGACGTCGAGTCCTTCGGCGATGACCGCCATCGCCTGCGCGTACAGCTCATCGAGTTCGGTGTCGGCGAGCGCTTTCTGGCTGAAGGCGACGATCAGGCTTTGCCGCCACGCATAATTGTCGTTGGCCTGCTCGGCGACTTTGCGGCCGGTGATGTCGCGCACCACTGTGACGATCATCCAGCCATCGCCCGAGCGTTGCGGCCGGTGCTTGAGTTCCAGCCAGATCTGCGCGCCGTCCTTGCTTTGCAGCAGCATCTGTTGCGGCGCGGTTTCCCTGCCGCTGGCGATGATGGCGTCGTAGGTGCTTTCCAGTTCATCGCGTTCGGTCAGCAGCAAGGCTTCGGGCCGCGTGGCGAACAGTTCTTCGCGGGTACTGCTGTGCAGGCGGCAGGCGGCCTCGTTGACATCGACGATGCGCATGTCGGCGCGATCGATCAGGTAGATCGCGTCGTTGGTGGCGTCCATCGCCGCGCGGAAGCGGCGCAGGTCGCGATCCCGGCGTTTTTGTTCGATGAGGTTCTCGCGCTTGGCGATGGCCTCCTCGGCTTCGCGATCGGCTTCGCTGTCGGCGTCTTCCGGGTCCGGCTCGGTCATCGCGAATGGCAGTTCCGCACGGATGCAGGTGCCTTTGCCGACGGTGCTTTCGACCTGCAAGCGTCCGCCCACCAGTTGCGCGCGCTCGCGCATGGTGATCAGGCCCAGGCCCGCGGCTGCGCCGGTGGCGAAGCCGCGTCCGTCGTCGCAAATCTCGAGCTGCAGGCTGATGCAGTCGTAATGCAGGTGAAGGCTGACCTTGCGCGCCTGTGCGTGGCGCAGGATGTTGGTCATGCACTCCTGGACGATGCGGAAACAAGCCAGCTCGACCTCGCTGCCGGGGTGCCGCGGCAGTGTGTCGATCTGCAGATCGACGCTGGTGTTCGGGTCGCGGAACAAGGCGCCGACCTGCCAGCGCAAGGCCGCCTCCAGACCCAGCGAATCGAGTTGCGGCGGCCGCAGCATCATGGCCAGATCGCGCAGTTTGCCGATGGCGTGATCGGCCATGTCGGAAATTTCGCCGATGCCGGCCTGGCGGCGCTCCTCGCGCGATTCATGACGCAGCGATTGGGTGGCGAGCTTGATCGCGGTGATCACCTGGCCGATGTCGTCGTGCAACTCGCGCGAGAGCGTGCGCCGTTCGTCTTCCTGCAACGAGAACAGGCGTTTGGTCATCGCCTGGAGTTCGGTATTGCCGGCCGCGAGGCGGTCGCGCATGCATTCGGCTTCGGTCAGGTCGCGGATCACGAACAACAGGCAGTCGCGTCCGTCGTAACTCACGGGTTTGGCAGTCAGTTCAGCACGAAATGCCGTGCCATCGATTTTGTGCAGTGTGCACACCAGTTTTTCACCCTGGCGTTGCTGCCGGCGCACGGCGTTGGCGTATTTGCGCAGCGGCGGCAGATCGCCGGGCGCGATCCAGGTCTTGAGCGGATGCGATTGGAAATGTTTCTGGAAGTCGGCGAGGTTGTCGATGCCGAACAATTCCGCGCAGGCCAGGTTGGCGTAGCGGAATCCAACGCCGAACAGGATCAGCACGCCATCGGGCAGCGCGGCGACCAGTTGGTGGAATTGCTGCTCGCGCTCCTCCAGCAATTGCCGAAGGCGCTGCGCCTCGGTGATGTCCTGCACGGTGCCCTGGACCAGTACGCTGCCATCGGGCTGGACGTGCGCTTCGCCGCGCGTTTGCACCAGACGGATTTCGCCGTCGGCACGGCGCAGGTTGTGCACCACATCCAGGGCCTGACGCTGCGTGATCAGGGCATCGTAGAGGCGGCGCAGTTTGGGTTGCTCGTTTTCCGGCGCGTAGGCGAACAGATCGATGAACGAAAGGCTTTCGGACGTGGAGGCGGGTTCCAGTCCAAGCAGATGATAGGTTTGCACCGAGCCCTGCATCCGGCCGGTTTCCGGATCGGCGCTCCAGGAACCCAGATGCGCGATTTCCTGCGCTTCCTGCATGCGCGCCAGTGTCTGTTCGATCAATTTCTGCGCACGCGACTTGGCGCTGTAGTCATAGATCATCGCCAGCCGGGCAGTGCGGCCCTGGAAGCTGATCGGGTGGCCATGCACTTCGACGTCCACCTGCTCGCCGTTCTTGCGGCAATGCACGTACTTGCTGCGATGCAGGCCGTTGGGGGGCAGGGTGCGAAACACTTCTTCCAGCGCCGCGCGGTCGCCCGGCGGCCACAGGTCGTACAGGGAAAGAACCAGGAACTCCTCGCGCGTCCAACCATAGAACTCAATCGCGGCGGCGTTGACTTCGAGAATCTCCCGAGTGGCCGGGTTGTGGATGCACATGGGGTTGGGGTTGGACTCGAACATCGCGCGATAAGTCGCTTCCGATCTTCCCAACAGCCCGTTGGCATAGACGGCGTTGCGCACCAGCGGCTTGAGCAGCAGATACAGCAAGACGGCGGTGATGACGACAAAGAAGCCGCCTTTGACCGTTTGCATGAGGGCAAGCAGATTCGGGTCGCGGATCAACACTTCCAGCAGCGTGTCGCTGCCCAGGATCCATGCCGTGCCGAGTATCAGGTAGAGCAGGCTCAGGCGCCCGGCCTTGGCCAACATGCGTTGTTCGAGTTGGCGCGCACCGACCGTCGCGGCGTGGTGGTCTCGGAATCGTTGCTCGAAGTTCATCGCGTGGCGCTACGCTGTCCCAGACCTGAACGAGCGGACATTCTAGCCCGAGGCCGGTGTCTTGGCGGTGAGGGCTGGAAGCGATTTTCGAGCGCCAATTTACTGACGGGTCGCCAGTGTTCAAGGCGGATTCCGGGTCTGCCGGAACGCGTCGCGAGCTGTGCTAAATCATTGAATCAGCCAGGCTGTGGAGGTTCCTGATCGGACCTTCGATGCTCGGAAAACTCGGGCCGGCACGAACAACGGTCCATCCGGCCAATCACCGATGCTTCACATCTTTTTCGCGGCTAGGCCGAGCCTTCGCCATTGCATGGGCGCGATGCCCACGCTTCTCAAAACAGCTCGACTGTTCCGGCGTCCATGCTTTGTTGCGCGACGGGCTTGTGCGGCGGTTGTTTCCATTGCCCGTGCATCTCGCGCAGGCGTTGGCCCAATCGCGAAAGCGCGGCCATGATCTCGGCATCGTGGCCGTCGGCGCTGCGGTGGAGCAGGTCTTGCAAAACGGTGGCTTCGCGATTGATCTCGGCCAAGCGGTCCAGGTGGGTGAGCGCGGCGCCGAGCGACTGGTGGGCAATGTCCTCGAATTGCAGCGAACGCACGGCTTCGGCGACGGACTCATCGATCGCCGAACCGCAGCCGGCGATCTCGCGCATGCCGCCGGCCAGACTGTTGTTGATCGCCTCGACCTGATGCAGCATCGCCGCGGCCTCACCGCGCGCTTCGCGCGAGCGGTCCAGATCGCGCGAGGCCATCTGCGTCACTGTTTCGCGGACTTTGGCGATGGCGTCCTTGGAGCTGTGCGCGAGTTTGCGGATTTGTTCGTTGAAAGCGGTCGAGCGTTCGGACAGGTTGCGCACCTCATCGGCGACCACCGCGAATCCACGGCCGGCTTCACCGGCGCGCGCGGCTTCGATCGCGGCGTTGAGCGCGAGCAGGTTGGTCTGGTCGGCGATGGATTTGACGTCCTCGAGCAAGGCGAAGATGCCATCCAGGTGCTGCGCCATCAAATCGATGTGCTGCACGGTGATGGTGTTTTGTCCGCTGACCGATTCGAGCGCCTCGACCAGTTGCTCCATCTGCCGGCTCGCCTGCAAGGCGAAGCGATGCACATCGACGCCGCCGCGATCGGATTCGCCGGTGCGGTCGATGATGCGGGCCACGGTTTGGCTTTGCTCGCGCGATTTACGCGACATCGACTCGAAACTGCTGGCGAGCTTGGAGACGCCGTCGCGGACCAGGTCGCGGCTGCGGCCGATTTCGCTGCGCGAGCCTTCGACCTCGGTGTTGACGAAATTGCGCAGCTCGGTCAGCAGTTCGTCCTGCTCACGCATCACACGCAATTGCTCGGGTGTGCGCCGGTTCATGGCGAACACCACCCAGGCGGCGAACATCAGCCAGCCCAGCGTCAAGGTGGTCAGGATGGCCCAGCGTACCGATGACGGCCAGCCCAACAAATCAGCGGCCGGCAGCATCAAGGTCAATACCAGCGGCGAAGCCATGCGAATGAGGATGCGTGTGTACATAGTTAGTTCCATCTGGTTGCGAAAGCTTTATCGGCGGCCGGGTGGATAAGCTTTAGGGAATCCCGTCGCCCGCCGATTCGCAGCGTTGTCCTAGCGTTGCGTGGCGAGGGTGAGCAAACGATCGGCGATGCGCGAAAGCGTGAGCACTTCCTCGGCCGCACCCAGGCGTACCGCGGCGCCTGGCATGCCCCAGACCACGCTGCTGGCTTCGTCCTGGGCCAGCGTCGGCGCACCGGCCTTGCGCATTTGCAGCAAGCCTTGCGCGCCGTCGCTGCCCATGCCGGTGAGGATCGCGCCGACGGCGTTGCCGGCCGCGCATTGCGCCACCGAATCGAACAACACATCGATACTGGGACGATGCCGGTTCACCGGCGCGGTATCGGTCAACCGGCAGCGCCAGCGCGCGCCATCGCCGATGACGGTCAGGTGCCGGCCGCCGGGTGCGACGTAGGCGTGGCCGGGCACGATCAGGGCGCCGTCCTGCGCCTGGCTGACCGACATCTGCGAGCTGCGATCGAGCCGCGCCGCGAACGGCGCGCTGAATTCCGCGGGAATGTGCTGGGCGATGACCACCGCCGGTGCATCGGCCGGCATTTGCATCATCACTTCGCGAATCGCTTCGGTACCACCGGCCGAGGCGCCGATGGCGATCAGCCGGTCGCTGGTACGAAAACCCAAGGCGCGCGGCGGCGGACGCGGCGTGCGCGCTGCGTCCGTTCGCGCGGGAAGATGCGTGACGCGGGCCTGCGCGGCGGCTTTGACTTTTTCGATCAGCAGCGGCGCGTATTCGTTCAGTCCGGCCACGACATCGAGCTTGGGCTTGGCGATGAAATCCACCGCGCCCAGCGCGAGCGCGTTCAAGGTGACTTCGGCGCCGCGTTCAGTCAGCGTGGAAACCATCACCACCGGCAGCGGGTGCAGGCGCATCAGGTTTTCCAGGAAGGTCAGCCCGTCCATGCGCGGCATTTCGACATCGAGGGTGATCACGTCCGGCCGCAGCGCCTTGATTTTTTCGCGGGCGATGAACGGATCGGCGGCGATGCCGACCACGAGGATGTCGGGGTCGGCGCCGAGCAATTCAGTCAGCAATTGCCGGATCAACGCCGAGTCATCGACGATCAGCACGCGAATAGCCATCTCAGAACAGCTCCACGCTGCCAGCGATCGGCGTGCGGCGCAGGCGCTCGACATAGGCGCGCTCTTCGGCGCTGACCTCGGCATCGTGCGCATGCGGCAGGCGCTTGACGAAGGCGCGTCCGGTCACCGGAAAAAAACCGACCTTGCGTGGATGGATGCCGAGCAAATCCTCGGCCAGGACCGGTATGTGTTCGGTAGCCAGGTAATCGCGGATGAATTCGGCGTTGCGTGTGCCGATCGGATTGCTGGTGAAACTCTTGAGCACATTCGCGCCGCCGAAAACTTTGGCCTCCAGCCGGTCGCGATGCGCGCCGGCCTTGAGCAGTTCGTTGATCAGCAATTCCATCGCGTGGTTACCGTAGCGCGCCGATTCGCCGACGCCCGGATCGCCGTCGGGCAGCATGAAATGGTTCATGCCGCCCACGCCCAGTATCGGATCGCGCAGGCAGGCGGCGACGCAGGAACCGAGCACCGTCACCAGCACCAGTTTGCGGTCGGTGGCGAAATATTCCGCCGGCAGCAAGCGCGCGGCATCGCTGTTCATCGCTGCATCGAAATACAACAAGGGCGTGCAGGGCGCGTTGACGGCGTTGGCCGTATCGAGCACGCGGGCGCGGCGCAACTTCACGAGTGCTTCCCGGCGCGCTGGTAGATGGTGCGTCCGCAGGAACGAATCAGATCGGCCGCGTGCAGAAAGCTTTCCGAATGGCCGGCGAACAACAACCCCTCAGGCGCCAGCAGCGGCGCCAGGCGTTCGAGCACACGGCGCTGCGTGGGCTTGTCGAAATAGATCATCACATTGCGGCAGAAGATCGCGTCGTACGGCCCGCGCAGGCCATAGTCGGCCAACAGCAGGTTGAGTGGGCGAAACTGGACCAGCGTGCGCAGCGCCGGCACCACGCGGCACAACCCGGCCTGCGGGCCGGCGCCGCGCTGGAAGAATTTGCGCTTGCGTTCGGCATCCAGGCCTTCGATGCGCTCGATGGGATAAACGCCGCGCTCGCCGACTGCCAGCACGTTGGTATCGATATCGGTGGCGAGGATTTCCACCGGAGGCTGCAGGGAATCGAATGCCTCGCACGCAGCGATCGCCATCGACCACGGCTCCTCGCCGGTCGAAGCGGCGCTGCACCATAGCCGCAGTTTGGGATTGGGCCGCTGCGCGCGCAGGTGCGTGGTCAGCGTGTCGAAATGATGCGCCTCGCGAAAGAATGCGGTGAGGTTGGTGGTCAGCGCGTTGGTGAAGCACTGCCATTCATCCTGCTCGCGCGCGGCGAAAGCGCCGCTTTCGAGCTGGTCCAGGTAATGCTCGAACGAGGTCAGCCCCAGCGCGCGCAGGCGGCGCGCCAGGCGGCTGTAAACCATGTCGCGCTTGCTCGGCGCCAAAGCGATGCCGGCCCGCGCATGGATCAACGCGCAGACACGGCGGAAATCGCGATCGGTGAATAAAAACTCACGGCGATCGGACGCTTCGGCCGATTCCGCCGACCGGGCGCTCATCGGATCCCTCTCCGGCATGGCGGCGGGGAGGTGGTGGGGTAAGCACAAAGCGCTTGCATGTGAGAAATGACATCCCGTTGTCGATGCTGGCTTTCCAGCGGGGGTGGTCTATCCATGATGTCGGCCGGTAGCGCGGTTTCTTGATGCGTATGGCGAGGCCGGGTGTCGAGTGAGTACGCACATTCAGGTGCGAGCCTGCGGAAAGCGGGCTTGAATAAAAAAATGCCGTGGCCAAAAAGCGATACCGTTCCTATGGGTCGGACGGCATGGCCTGGATGGCGCACGGCATTGACAAAACGGTGCGGAGAAGGACGCTGGAATCATGACCGGTACGGGTTATATCTCTTGCCGGTCATACTCGCGATTAGCGGCGCCCCGCGGCAGGAACAACCAAAAACGATCTGCCTATCCGCACGGCGCTGTCGAAATTCACATTGGCTGGCGACTGCCTTTCGGCAGCCGCCTTGGGCACTAACTTAGAACTCTTGCCAATGCTGTTCGGATTTACCGCTGCCATTGGTCTCGTGATGGCCGTGGTTGTGGTGGTTGGTATGACTGCGTGCGGCGGCCGGCGTGGGTTTGTGCATCTGCTTGGCCACCTTGCCGGGCGTCGGTTTGCCTGAGGGCTTGGCGCTGGCCAAAGTCGAAGCCGCTTCCTCGTGTCTGGTCTCGGACCGGGCAACAGATGCGTTGGCATCGAGCCGGAACGCGGCGACCGTTTGCGCCAGCGAGTTGGCCTGTTCTTCCAGGCTGCGCGCAGCGGCGGAGGCTTCTTCGACCAGCGCGGCGTTTTGCTGGGTCACCTCATCCATCTGCACGATGGTCTGGTTGACCTGCTCGATACCGGTGCTTTGTTCCTGCGAAGCAGCCGTAATTTCGGCCATGATGTCGGTGACGCGTTTGACGCTGGTGACGATCTCGCCCATGGTCTTGCCGGCCTGGGTGACCAGGGTCGAGCCTTCGGTGACGCGCTCGACCGAGTCGCCTATCAGACCCTTGATCTCCTTGGCTGCCGCCGCCGAACGCTGCGCCAGCGAGCGCACTTCCGAGGCGACCACCGCGAAGCCGCGGCCTTGTTCGCCGGCTCGCGCCGCTTCGACCGCCGCGTTGAGCGCGAGGATGTTGGTCTGGAACGCGATGCCGTCGATGACGCCGATGATATCGACGATCTTCTTGGACGAGGCGTTGATGGCACTCATGGTCGAGACGACCTGGCCGACCACTTCGCCGCCTTGCACCGCGACATCGGTGGCGCTGATGGCGAGCTGGTTGGCCTGGCGGGCGTTCTCGGCGTTTTGCTTGACGGTGGAGGTGAGTTCTTCCATCGAGGCGGCGGTTTCTTCGAGATTGGCCGCTTGTTGCTCGGTGCGTTCGGACAGGTCGGCGTTGCCGGCGGCGATTTCGCGGGAGGCGGTGTTGATGGTGTCGGTGCCCTGGCGAATCTGGCCGACGATCTCGGTGAGCTTGACCACGGTGCGGTTGGCATCGTCGCTGAGCTGGCCGAACTGACCGGCGAACTGGGTGGTGATGCGCTGGGTGAGATCGCCCATGGCGACAGCGGAGAGCAGGCGGCCGATCTCGGTCAGGCCGACGTCGGCGGTTTCCATCAACTGGTTGAGCGATTCGATCATCTCGCGATAGGCGAAGTCGAAGCGTTGCGACTGACCACGTTGCGAGAAATCACCCGCGACGGCCGCTTCCACCAGACGCTTGAGTTCGGCATTGACTTCGACCATGGCGATCTTGACGCCGTCCACGGCATCGGTGATCTCGCCCTTCTTGCCGGGCAGACGCTCCATGTCCACCGACAGATCGCCTTTGGCGTAACGGGAAACGATCTGCACGACTTTGTTGTTGACCGCGATGTGCGAGCCGACCAATTGGTTGACGTTGCTGGCCATCTGGCCGTAATCGCCGGGGAACCGTTGCGCGTCCATCTGCTGGTCGATCGCGCCGGCCTCATGCTGGTGGAACATCTCGGTCTGCGCCTCGGCGAAAGAACGCAAGGTGTCTTGCATGGCGTTGAGCGAGGTGAGCAGCTTTGCCGTCTCATCGCGGCCAACGACCTTGATCACGTTGTTGAACTTGCCGCGCCGGACGGCATCGGCGACCTGGTCGGCCTGATTGAGCGGCCCGGTGATGCTTCGGGCGATGAATACACCGATCACGCCGATCAGCAACACCAAAAAGACGATGGCTCCGATCAGGCTGGCGCGAACTGCTTTCTGCTCGCTGATGCGCTTGTCCAGTACCGTGCCGAGCACCTGCAGGCTGTCACCGTTCATGGCGATCAGACTATTGATCGCGTCGGTCATGGCCTGGTTGTAGTTGCTGGGCGGATAGTCGAGCGTGGTTTGGTCGAGCAACTTGGATCGCAGCAAGTCCTGCGCTTGCTTGGCAGTGGCTTCGCTCTGGCGATATTTCGATTCCAATTGCGACCGGATCGAATCATCGAGAGCGAAGGCCTTGTTCATCTCTAAGGAAATGCCTTCCATCACGAAGGCAATCTGGCCTACCGTCTGCGAGAGCAGGGCATTTTCATCGGGCGTGGCGTGTTTGCGTTGCAGCGCCTGGATGCCGGCCGCGCGAGCCTGGCCGATCGATTCGAGAATGCGCGGCATCCGCAACACCATGGCGGTGGCCAGGTGATCGGCTTTAGGATCGGGGTCGCGCGACAAGCCGGAGTCGTCGGCGTTGACATCAAGCGCCATCAGGACGTCGCGCACGAGGGCCGTGTGTTCGGCAGTGCTTTGGCTGACATCGATGGCTTTGCTGGCCACATTCTTTTGCAAAGCGTTCCAGCGCTGAGTGATATCGGTCCAGCGCGAGTCGATACCACCGCCTGGAAAGGCGCTGCGCAAAGCGTCCACATCGGCCAGTGTCTTGCTGACTTCGGCGGCTTTGGCTTCCCTTGTGGAACGGACATCGTTGTCGCCGCCGAGCACAAGTGCGGACAGTGCGCGGTGCTGCTGCATCGTCTTGATGGATTCGAGCAAAACCTGCGTGGGCCGCATGCCTGCGGCTTCGCGTTCGGCGGCGGCGACATCGTCGTTGACCTGGCCGATGAACAGGTACAACGGCACTGCGACTTGCATCAGGCCGAACACGCCGAGAATCGCCAATTTCTGCCAAAGCAGCAGGCGGCCGAGTAAAGATTTCATGGGGTCATCCTTTCGCCGCAGGTTCGCGGGACAGTCGGTAGGCTCGATGGCGCGAGCGGTATTTGCAGCAGCCAGTGCGTGTTCAGTGATTTCATTGCCATTTCCCTCGAATCCACACGGCCCCGGATGAGTGCCGTCAGACGATAGATCGGCGAACCCTGGATGAACTTGAGTACGTTTTGCCGGCCAATGCGTGACCACACGCACGGATCGCGGTATGGAAATGCACATGGCGGGAACAAAACAGGCACGCCTGTGTGGGCGTGCCTGTTCGCTGTTACCGGGTTGTGACGATGATTTCCGTCCTATTTCATGTGATTGGCCGGTACTGTTGCGGTCGAAATATCGGCAATCAGGTCAGCTTTTGCTCAATATTCCTGCCATTGAACTTCCGCCGCGGCATTGCTGCTGGTCTCGACTTTGCCTGCATGGCTGGCGATGTTGCGCACGACGGGCGCGGTTTTTTTCACCAGCTTTGCAACCTTGTCCGGCATGGGTCGATTGGCCGACGGTGTTGCGTTTTCGTGCGGGTTGCCGTGGGCAGTCGCGGACGCGCTGCCATCGATGTGGAACGCGGCGACCGTTTGCGCCAGCGAGTTGGCCTGTTCTTCCAGGCTGCGCGCAGCGGCGGAGGCTTCTTCGACCAGCGCGGCGTTTTGCTGGGTCACCTCATCCATCTGCACGATGGTCTGGTTGACCTGCTCGATACCGGTGCTTTGTTCCTGCGAAGCAGCCGTAATTTCGGCCATGATGTCGGTGACGCGTTTGACGCTGGTGACGATCTCGCCCATGGTCTTGCCGGCCTGGGTGACCAGGGTCGAGCCTTCGGTGACGCGCTCGACCGAGTCGCCTATCAGACCCTTGATCTCCTTGGCTGCCGCCGCCGAACGCTGCGCCAGCGAGCGCACTTCCGAGGCGACCACCGCGAAGCCACGGCCTTGTTCGCCGGCCCGCGCCGCTTCGACCGCCGCGTTGAGCGCGAGGATGTTGGTCTGGAACGCGATGCCGTCGATGACGCCGATGATATCGACGATCTTCTTGGACGAGGCGTTGATGGCACTCATGGTCGAGACGACCTGGCCGACCACTTCGCCGCCTTGCACCGCGACATCGGTGGCGCTGATGGCGAGCTGGTTGGCCTGGCGGGCGTTCTCGGCGTTTTGCTTGACGGTGGAGGTGAGTTCTTCCATCGAGGCGGCGGTTTCTTCGAGATTGGCCGCTTGTTGCTCGGTGCGTTCGGACAGGTCGGCGTTGCCGGCGGCGATTTCGCGGGAGGCGGTGTTGATGGTGTCGGTGCCCTGGCGAATCTGGCCGACGATCTCGGTGAGCTTGACCACGGTGCGGTTGGCATCGTCGCTGAGCTGGCCGAACTGACCGGCGAACTGGGTGGTGATGCGCTGGGTGAGATCGCCCATGGCGACAGCGGAGAGCAGGCGGCCGATCTCGGTCAGGCCGACGTCGGCGGTTTCCATCAACTGGTTGAGGGATTCGATCATCTCGCGATAGGCGAAGTCGAAGTGCTCGGAGTTGCCGCGTTGATGGAAGTCCCCGGCCACTGCTGCTTCGACCAGACGCTGGATCTCGGTGTTGACCTCGACCATGGCGGTCTTGACGCCATGCACGGCATCGGAAATCTCGCCCTTCTTGCCGGGCAGACGCTCCATGTCCACCGACAGATCGCCCTTGGCGTAGCGGGAAACAATCCGCACGACCTTTTGCTTGACCTCGATGTGCGAATGGACCAGATGATTGATGTTGCTGGCCATCTGGCCGTAGTCGCCGGGGAACTGGTCGGCATCGATGCAATGGTCGATCTCGCCGGCTTCGTGCTGATGGAACATTTCCGCCTGCTCGGCGGCGAACACGCGAAGCGTGGTGCACACACCTTCCATCTTGTTGGCGATATCGCGAAGCTCATCGCGGCTGGTGACCCGGATGGAATCGGGGAATCGGCCTTGTGCCAGTCCGGCAGCCGCATCGGAAACGGCTTTGAGCGCCTGCCGCGTCGAACGGGTGAAGCCCAGGAACAGATAAATCGACAACAGCAACGCGCCAAACAGTGCGCTGAGGGTCAGCGCGCGCTGTGCCTGCAAGCGTGTCAAGCGTGCTTCGATCAATCGTTGCAACTCGGCTTCGCTGGCATCGTAGAGCGCGTACACGGCATCGTCGGCCTCGTTGCCCTTGGCGACGATGGTCGGCACGTCGGCGGAAATGTCGTCGGAATCAACGATCTTTCCACGAACGATGGCGTTGAGCCCCGCCATGGCGGCAGCGGTGGCCTTGATTTGCGGGTCCAGTTTTTTGCTGAGCTTGGCGTCGAGTTCGGCGACATGGGAAAAGTCCGCCTGCAAGGCACGCTGCGCTTCGGCGAGCATGCTTTGCGAGGTCATGATGGCGATACGGTCGTCCACCCAGACCGCGCCATTGCCGATCACCTGCACGCCCAGTTCGTTCTGCTTGGCGGCCTGTTCGGCGATTCGGGGCAGGTGAAAAGCCACCGCCTGACCCAGGTAGTAGGTGCCCAATTCAGGGTCGAGCACCAGTCCCGATACCGAGGCGACCTGTTCGATCAGTTCCAGGTTTTTTTCGATCGCCTGGTTGTTGGCCGCGACGGCTTTCTCGATCGGTGTATCGGCGGCCGCGGCGATGGCCCAACTGTCACGCAGGGACTTGAGCGGCGCATCGTATTTTTCGCCTTGCCAAGCGCTCGCACGCCACTGCGCGAATTCATCCAGGCGGCTGTTGACGTTTTGCACGCGCTCCTGGAGCGAGCCGGAAACGCTGGTGTCGCCAGCCTGCGCACGCTGCCGATGCAATCGATGCTGTTGCATTTCCTGCAAGGATTGCCGCAGCGTTATCAACATGGCGCCGGTATGGACTTCCCGGCGGGCTTCAGTGATTTCAGTGTTCATGCGCGCCACCAACATGGCGCCGAAAACAATACAGGTGAGACCGAACGCAGCACCGATGAGCAGCAGTTTTTGTGAAAAGCGCATGCGCGCCATTACCGCGCTCGAAGGCGCGAGCACTTTCTCAAGCAGCGATTGCAAGTTCAGTGAGTTCATCGAGATCCTCCGGTTAGCCATCCATTGCCTGGACTGGACAACTCTAGATCGGCCATCGCGGGGAAAACTTGACGGTAAAATTTTCGGCTCGCCAGTTTTCCGTCTGTGATCGAAAGCACGATTTGCGAACGAGACCGCCTATTCGGCTAAAGCCCGCGTCTGTCATGCCGAAATACAGTCAGGCATCCCGAATTCTGTGCAAGGTGAGGGTGCCGCGTATTCGTCCAGAGGAGGAATCTATGCAAGCAAATTTCAGGCAGCTTCTTGTTCTGCGTCATTTCGTACACGCAAGCGCGTTGTTGTTGATCGTAAGCGCGCCGTTGACTGCGCATGCCGCCGACAGCGAGGCCAAGGTCGTCACCCAAGTCGCGCCAAGTTATCCGGCCGAGGCCGCGCGCAGCGGAGTCGAAGGCTGGGTCGATATCGAATTCACCGTCGGTGCCGACGGCAAGGTCAGCGGCGTATCGGTAATGAAGGCCAAGCCAGCACGCATGTTCGAGGCGGAGGCGGTGAAGGCGATCAAGAAATGGACGTTCACGCCGGCGACCAAAGACGGTCAGCCCGTGTCGAGCATCATGCACCAGAAGATTACGTTTAGCCTGTAACTCGTAAGGCATTAGCCCGGCAGGTTTCACCGCCAAATCGCGCCCCTGCCGGGCGCGATTTTTTTGCGCGATGTTATTTCTGATGAGTCCGGCCCGGGCTGTTGGCACAGCCGACGCCGACCGACGTCGAACCGCACCAAACGCATTTGTTGCCGCCGCTGCCGTGACGATGCTTCTTGCTTGGGCTGTTCGAACAGCCGACTCCGTAACTCGACGACCCGCAGAATTCGCATTTGGATTGATCGCCGAAGTGTTCGTGCTTGCCGTGTGGGCTGTTGCTGCAACCGACCCCGTAGCTGGAAGAATTGCAGTAGCGGCATTGGCTCATTGTCGAATTTTCCTGTGCAGATGGTTGGAGTCATCGGCCTGCGTTGGCAGGCCGGGTGAGTCGGAAAGCTCTATAGCGTATTCGCCTCCAGACAGCAACGCGGGCAAGGCGGCCATATCGCTGAAAGTGCGGTGAGCTCCCGCTTCGATCAAGCGTTGTGCCGGAATCCGCGCGCAATATCCGAACACCCGCATGCCGGCGGCGATGCCGGCGCGGACACCGATCGGCGTGTCCTCGATGACGAGGCAGGCCGAAGGCGTGGCTCCCGATTTTTCGGCGGCGTGCAGGAATACGTCCGGCGCAGGCTTTGCCCTTGCAACGTCCGATGCGCTGAACAATCGGCCCTGGAATCGGGCAAACAGGCCGGTCATCCCCAGGGTCATCCGCATTTTTCCGATGCTGCCGTTGGAGGCGGCGCAATAGGGCAGGTCGATCGCACCCAGCGCCAATTCAATTCCGGGTACCGCTTTGAGTTCAGCCTCTAGCGCGACCTTGCTGCGAATCCGGAACTCTCTCTCGAATCCGTCCGGGATATCACGCCCGAACCGATGTGCCGCAAGCTCAAGACATTCGGCCATGGGTTTGCCGACGAAGGACTCGAACATCTCATCGAGCGTGACCGGGATACCAAGTTCGTTGAGCATCGTGGCGAATACGCGATTGCTGATCGGCTCGCTATCGACCAGTACGCCGTCGCAATCGAAGATGATCAACTCAACAGGCGTCGTCATCGCTTGTGGATTGAATTTTCGGCTTGGCACGGTGATTTGGTTGTACGCATCAATTCAGTCAGTGCGAGTGATCGGCATGCTTTTCCTGCATCTCCGGCGTATCGCGGCAGAGGGCACAATGCTGGCCTTGGCGTGACTGGTAGATACGTGCCGCGGTGAACACCGATGCGGAGATGGTGGCCCAGATCAGGCCTTGCGTGATTGAATACGATAGCGTGTGGCCTTTCAGCCATTGCGCACAGGCAATGACGACATACGCCGCGATGAAGACTTGCGCGAATCGGCGAATCCAGAATGCGGTTCCCATGGAATGCTTCCTGTCGAATATGTGTTGGTGGCTGGCAAGCGCAATGTGCGCGGCGTTTGCGCTTGAGTCAGTGAAGGTCAGTTGGTCGGAGAATGCAACGCGATCCTGTTGCCTTCGCTGTCGATGACGATCGCCCGCCAACCATGCGGGCCGATCGGATGGATCGGTTGCAGCACTTGTCCGCCATGCTGTGTTACCGCCTCAACCGCTTGTTCGAGCCGGCCGTCGGCGTTGAGATAAACCAGCGGGCCGACCTTGGATGGAGCATTGTCCTCACCCGGCGTGTACAGGCAGCCGCCGACGTCGGATTCGGAATGCGGCAACAAGCCAAAGACGAAACCCGGCCCGCCTTCCTTGCTGACGGGGCTACCGATGACCGCCGAATAAAAGGTGATGGCCCGATCGAGATCCACGACAGGTATATCGACCCAGGCGATGCGATGGCTCATGGCGGTGTTCCTCTATTACAGTTTGCGGGAGTCGGTTCCAAGGCAATCGCCTTGGCGGGCTAGCGCTTGATTGCAAGATGCGTTGATTCGTATGTATCCCATTCGCGCAAAAGTGCGCGCCGCTTGCCAACATCACGCTCGTGATTGAGTTGTCGGAAAATATCGACGTACTTGGACATCAGTTCGGAAAATGGCTTGCTTTGCAGTTGGGTGGCGATCCACTCGCGCTCGCCCTCGTTGGGCGCCACCAAGTAATCGCTTACGTCCGCCAGATAACTGGCTTGCTGCCAGTTGGAGCCATGCCAAATATCCATTTCCTCGATGGGCTGTCCAATCAAATAGGGCAGCATGTACAAGTTTGACAGCATGGCCAATTGCAAGCGATACGATGCCTGCGCAAAATTCCCGTTCCGGTATTCCGACAAGGCCCAGAATAAATGGAATACCGGTTCGCCCACATCGTCGTGGAACTCTCGTTCGAACCACGAGTAATATTCCAACGCCCGTTGCGTTTCGCCCGCAAGCAAAAACAAAACGCCAATGCGATAGCGCTTCCCCGAGCCATCGTTGAAATACCCGAATTGTTCTTTTTCCTTGAGCAAAGCGCGCATGTTGCTGCTGGCTCGAGTTTTGAACCGCTTCATTTCACTGGTACTCATGGATGGTCTTCGATGGTTGGTCTTCGAATCAAGCATCGTCAAGTGGACGTACCGAGAACCAATGCCTGACTGCAAAGCATGACGAGCCAGCAAGGGCATGGCAATGCCTAGGGCCGCGAGCGAAATCCCCAAACACTGAGTGCGCCGGCCACGATCAGAGCGGCCCAGGAAACCCAAAGTGGCACGGACATCGTGCCGACCTGGATGGGCAACGCCAGTGCCAGGCGAATCAGGTGTGCCAGCGCGATGATGGCGAAGATGACTGCTGCGACGTGATGGAAGGAGAGTCTGGGCATTTGCGTGCCTACCGTGGAGTGTTGCGGCTTCTTGCCTTGTCATGCAGGAATCGAAACCGGTCAGACCGACTCGAAGCCGTCGTCAATTCTGGCTGGCCTGCCATGCCGGCCGGTGAGAAAAGAAGAAAATGCAGAACATGATCAAGCCGAACAACGCGAAAGACGCCGAGAAGCGGCTCAGTGCCAGGCCGCCGCTGCTTATGGGCTTGTCCAGGAAATCGCCGACGACGGCGCCAAGCGGTCGCGTAAGAATGAACGCGGCCCAGAACAACAGCGTGTGCGAAATTCTGGTCCAGTAGTACGCCGCAGCGATAGCCGCGAGCATTACACCGAACACCATCGCGCCACCGCCGTAGCCCAGGCCTGCGGTGTCTGCCGTCCAATCGCCGAGGGCCGTGCCGAGCGTTTGCGAAAACATGATGGTTATCCAATAAAACAACTCGGATTTCGTCGAGCTTACGGTTTCAACGGCAATCGAACCCAGAGTGCGGAACCAAATGAAAAGCGATGCCATAAGCGCTGTAAGCAATATGAGGGTGCCGCCGGAGTAGCCGACGCCGAGCGAGCGAGTGGCGAAATCGGCAAGCGTGGTTCCGACGGTGGTCGTGGCGATGATCGTTGTCCAGTACACCACAGGATGGAATTTCCTGGCGGCAATCTGCACGAGAACGGCGGCGATGAACAAAATGGAAAATACCCCGGTGCTCATCAGGTACCCAAGATTCATCGACATCGAAAGCGCGTCGCCACCGGTCTCGCCGAGCGTTGTCGCCAAAACCTTGATGACCCAGAAAAGGAACGTTACCTCCGGCACTTTGCTGAAAAGTCTTTGCCTTTCCATTTTTCATTCGTTCTTCCAGGTGGAGGGCGGAAAATCAGACCGCTATGCAGTGGCTAATCGCTGTCAATGACCTCGACGAATCGACCGTTGCGGAAGATATAAGTTGCACCACAACAATCGCAGCAGTACGAACCTATCCCATCCAGTTCGTAGTGGCTCTCCTCGTTAGTGTCGAAGTCGTAATACTTTTGGCCCTTGGGGGTCGTCGATATCGGGCCGGCAGTGTAGGCGTTTTGAATCAGCTCCGGTGGCTGAGTCGGTCTGCTGGAAAGGCATACGGAGATCGCATATTTTCCGTTTTCCGAAAGCGGTCGGAGAAGTAACGCGGTATCTGTCTGCCCATCGCCGTCATAGTCGCCGCGTGCCCGGGAATATGGTTTGTTGGGATCGTCAACGGCGGGGCCACGCTCGGCGGAGCCCGAGGTTTGCTCGTAGCGGGGGAATGCTTCGAGTGTCCGTTCCTCGCAGGTGCGCGATGCGCCGGCATTGGCACTGGTTGAAAAAATGGCGAGCAAGACAAGAAAGAGGGCGGTTTTCATGGAGGCTCCTGCATCAGATTCAAACAGGGTCACAGGGTGGCCGGGCTGATCAAAACCAGAGCATCAACTACCCGGTATCGACAGTGAGTCTTTCATAGTGTGATTGCGCTTCATTGCGTGGGGGTGGCCGGTCCAACTATCTTGCTTTTTAACGGTTGGTTCGTGGAATCGCCAAATGCCTCAACGGTAATCTGATTCTCACCCGGCCCGTAACGCATCAGTACCGACCACGATTGAGGCGGTTGGTCGGCAATGATGGGTAGGTAGTCGGGAATCTGCGCAGGTTTGATCTTCGGCTTGGGAAGGCTCTTGAAGTCGGGGAAGCGAGTGAGCTGTTCTATGGCATGAAGTTGGCCAACTGCCTGAGCCTGGGCGTTCTGGAATGTGCGGTCAAGGAGTTGTTCTTTCTTGCTCGGGCCACACGCAACCAGCAGAAGCGAGAGAAGCAGCAAGGCGACCAAGCGCATGGATGTTTTCCTGCCGGAAATCGATAGCGGTTGATAAGAGTAGATCAGGAACCAGAATACATCTTCCAAAAAAGCGACACCGGCGAAATCCTGTTCGAGAGAATATCGAACAGGATTTGCCATCGATGCACTCCGGTCCCGTGTTTTCCGAGTGCGCGATTATTTCGGCTTGCTGACTTTGCAGCCGTCGTTCGGCAGCAGCGTCACCTTGATGATGCCGGTGGTCTTGCTGGTGGACATGTCGGGGCTCGACGATTTGGCACCCTGGAAACTGAAGCGGTCGCCGAGCGAGACGCCGTAGGAATCCGAGGTCGTCGAAACCGCCTGCTGCCACAAATCCCACGCGGCATATTGCGGCAAGGGTGTCGTCGATGTGTACAGCGCGGCGAAGGCTTTCTGCGGTGTGGCGTACGGCGTTCCGTTGCCATCAGTGTTGGTGTTCCACTTGCTCGTGTCGTATCCCAGCGGGCCAAGGAATCCATCGGCCATGCTGGCGACCAGGTCGCCATAGATCCAACCGTAAACGTCATTGCCGATGCTCAGGAAGAACGTACCCTGGCCCTGCGTGTAGTCCCAGGAACCATTGGCGCCCGCGGTCGGTTGCGTGCCGCCGAGTTGGTAGGGCCCGTTCTGCGCATAGACGCCGAAGCCCGTGCCATAGGCATTCACCGAGCCCTGGGGCTGATACCAGGAAGTGCCGCCCAGCGTGTCGTAGAAGCCTTGGCCGGGCAGGTAGATCGTTTGCGGATTGGGATAGTTCGGATTCGGCGTCGTGCCGCCGGGCTTGTCGGAGGTGAGCGTGCCGCTGAGCGCCAGGTTGCCCGCGCTGTCGAAGGTGCCGGTGTACTGGTAATAAGTGGACGGAATGTTGAGCGCGGTATTGCCGGCGAAGTAACCGGAAATCGTCACAGTCTTTCCGCTCATCCCCAAGATGTAGCTTTGCATCGACGGATATCCGGCGAGCCCGGTCGGCATCGCGGTCGGGCCGGCCAATCGCAGTTTCGTGCCGGTGCCAGCGACCGTAACGGAAACGGACGAGGCATCCCATGTCGGGTTGCTCAGCGCCGAAGCTGCGGTCGTGATGGCGTTGTAGATGTCATTCCAGCAGCCCATTTTGCGCACGGCCGGCTTGCTCGTGCCTGCGTTGTTGAGTGTTTTGCCGTTGGCATCCTGGAGCTCGAGCATCGACGGCATGCCGACCTGGTCGATACCGCTGACATCGGCGTTGACCGTTGCGTTGGCAACGAGACTGAACTCGACGTAGTCGTAGCGGAAGGAAGCGTTCGGCGCGGGCTGGTTGCCGCCGAGATCGGATTCGGAGAAGTACAGACGCCCAGCGGAGAACGGAGTTTGCTGCGCAGTCTGGAGAGTGAATTGCGCCGTGCTACCGCCGGTAGGGATGAGGTCGCTGAAGGGAACGCTCTGGTTGAGAGAGAACGTGCTGCCATCAGGCTTGACCAAAGTGGTCGGCCCGGCCGCGCCGACGAGGGTGAGGTAGAGCGTATTGCCGGTGGCAGGTATGCCAGTGTTCTGGTTATCAACCACGACGGTCATGCAGATATCGCCGGTCGGACACGTCGGTGCGGTGCTGGCGGGTTTTGCGGGCTTGGCGGCGGCCTGCGTCACAGAGGCCATGGTCAGCAAGGCAGTGAACATCACGGGGCGGACGACAGCCCTCGATAATGAAATAGCAGTCATTGTTGCTCCCTTTTTGTTTTTCAAAACGATGGTTGATTTGTGTTTTTGATTTTCCTGTTCCGCACGTCAACATCACTCGCAGGCCGCGATCAGTATCGAACGCAGCAAGGGCAGAAATAAGTTGTAACGTCCCCTGGAACAGGCATCGAAAACAGGCTTTGGAGTGTGTTTTCAAAGAGTGATGCTGGTGAGTTTGCCCCGTGGGAATTATGGGGCGGGATGGGGTGGTTTTGTAATTTGATGTCCTTGGGGTGCGTTGCGGCGGTATCGGTTATGTAATTGCAGGTTTGGCTGGGTGGGCTGAAGCCCACCCTACGGGCTTCTATTTTCAGGGTTCGAGCGGCTTGATGCCTTGCGAAGACGTGTCTTCAAGAGGCGGCAATGGATGTGGTTCACCCTGGTCTTAGCCCGTAGCCCGTAGGGTGGGCTTCAGCCCACCTTTGCCGAATCGTGTCGGGGATTGATGTCGCCGTAGATAGTGACGATGCGAACGTCTTCCTCCGCCCGCCATTTCAACTTCCACCGGAATGACGAGCGAAGGAACGAGCAATAAACTACCCAGCACCCGTAACCGACGCCGAATCCGGTGCTCCGAATTCTTCGACACCTTCAAGCCCGTAGGGTGGGCTTCAGCCCACCTTTGCCGAATCGTGTCGGAGATTGATGTCGCCGCAGATAGTGACGATGCGAACGTCTCCCTCCGCCCGCCATTTCAACTTCCACCGGAATGACGAGCGAAGGAACGAGCAAGAAACTACCCAGCACCCGTGACCGACGCCGAATCCGGTGCGCCGAACTCTTCGACACCTTCAAGCGCGCGTAATTTCGCGCGGCCCATCACTTGCTCGACAACGTGATACGCCGATAGCACCGCGCCTTCCATCCAGCCTGGCAGATACGACACTTGGTCGCCGGCAACGATGAAGCGCTTGTCGGGCGACAGCAAACGCTTGTATGCCGCGCCGTGTCTGGGATCGTTGTGATCCCATTCGGCCCAGCCGCCGCCGATGAACGGCACTTGCTGCCACGCGATCGACAGACCCTTGTCGATTGGTACGAACTCGCTGAACTCCGGATGCAGCAGCGTGCCGCCTTCCATTCCCACGGCGAGCCGTTTCGAAAGATCCAGCTCGCCGAATTTCGTCGCGACCGGATTGTCTTTCGAGTCATAGTTGTACGCGCCGGTCAGAATCGCCGGGCCCGGCGCGAAATAGTCCGCCGACGGATACCACATCTGCGTGATCGGATGATCGATCCAGCTGATGCCGCCGAAGATCTGCGGGCCGTTGGTTCTGTCCGGAGCGCGCATTTCTTCCCAGAACCGCGATTTGGCCTGCCAGCCGATCTTGCAGGTCTTGGCGAACTCGACGACGCCGACGGCATCGCGATACTCCTTGCTGAAGGTCGCCGCATCGAGCAAGGTTTTGAGGATCGGCAGCGGAATGGTCGAGATGCAGTAGTCCGCGGTGATCGGCTGGCCGTTCGAAAACGTCACGCTGACGCCGCGCTCGCTATTGATGATGCGCGTCGCCGCCTGATTCGTTCTCACGATGGAGCCGAGGCTCGCGCGCAGCGCATCGACGATCTTGCGCATACCGCCGACCGGGTGGAACAGCGTCGTCTGCCACAGATAGTCTTCAGGTTGATAGAAGCGGTGTTTCCAGAATTTCGACTTCAGCAATTCGTCGAGCTTGAGTGGTGGCGTTTCCTTGCCGGGGTTGGTGACGCCCGGATCTTCGATGTAGCCGCTGCGCGTCGAGCCTTTGTACGCGTATCCGTTTTTCTCGCTGACGTTGCCGAAGGTTTCGAGCAGGCTCAGCAGCGCTGCGCGATCGGCCGCGTTCAACCTGTCGTCGAGGCAGTTCTTGTTGACCGCCTTGGCGAGCAATTCCGCGATATAGCCGCGCGTATCGTTCGCAACCTGGCGATTGGCGACCGCCGCGCCGCCGAATGCATCCTTCGTCTGGAAGCGGTTCGCACGCGTTTCCATGATGTAGGGCTGCAACGCGACTTTGAGTTCACGGCACAGTTCGAGCAGTGCGACGTGGTGATACGGAATTCGGCCGCAACCGGCCTCGAAATACTGGGTTTCTGGATTGCCGTCGAACTTGCATACCTGCTCGACACGGCCATTCTGGTGAATCACGTTGCGCGCATCGGTCCTCGCGGTGCTGACCGTGAAATTGCGGCCGCCGACGCGGTTGCTCGCCTCGCACACGACCACCGAATAGCCGGCCTGTCTCAAGCGCAACGCGGCCGTGAGGCCCGCGATGCCGGCGCCGAGCACGATCACTGTCTTGCCATTGCCGGGACTGCCCGAAGTATCGGGTGGGCCGGCGAACGCATCGGGCACAGAGAGCATGCCCAGTACGACCATCGTTTCGTACACCGCCGCAGCACCACCCGCGGCGCCGACCATTTCCAGAAATTGCCGGCGTGTGACCGGCTTGCCTTCTTCGCTCATGGCTGTCCTCCCCTTTGGACATGTGGAATGTATGACGAATGAACTTTCCCTTGCTCGTGATCCCTGTGCGCGCCGGCTACGACGCAGTTACCGATGGTTGAAAGCGGTCGCTGAATCCCCCGGACCGTGGCGGCGCTCGATGACCATCAAGCAAAACGAATGCCAGAGTATATTTTCTGAAGAACGATTTCTGTGAAGTACAGCGCGTGAGAATATCGAAATCGGATTGGTTTTCCTGTACTCCAGCCCCTGTGATCGGTACTTGCTTAAGTGTTGTCCGAGATATTGATGATCGTGGCCTGCATGACCGCAATGGTCTCTCGGCGCGAGCCTTGCTCGCCGATTACCTCGCCCTGGCACACCGTCAGGGTTTTGCCGGCCTTGGTAACCTTGCCGATGGCCACAAACCGGTCTGCAACGGCAGGCCGCAAAAAGTTGATCTTGAACTCGACGGTAAGGACGTTGAGCCCGGTCGGCGCGACGGTCAAGGCGGCGTAACCGCATGCACTATCGAGCACACTGGTAAGGGCGCCGGCATGAGTGTAGCCATGTTGCTGGGACAGTTCCGGACGTGGAAACAGAGCAATCTGTACCTCGCCTGGTGCGACCCGGATAAGTTTTGCGCCCAAAGTGGCCATGAGCCCTTGGGCAGCGAAGCTTGCGGAAATATGTTCTTGTAGATCGGGCACGAAGACGCTCCACGTAACGGTTGATATGAGCGACACGGCCAGGCCTGCCGGAGCGTGTCCTCTTGAACGAGAGATTAGGCTTCTCGTTTCCGTGCACCACTATCCCCTTGCTTCATGCGGCTACCAATCCGAATTCCTAACCAGGCCATTGGCAAGTAAGCGGCCAACAGATCGAGCGCGATGAACCAGGCTGGGGCGGGAATCATGAAACTTGCCGCCACACCGCCGCAAAGAAAAACCGCGCCAATCGCGTAAGCAATTTGCGCCTTGTAACTCGCTGCGATCAGGTAAGCAGCGAGCGCGCCAGTGAGAGTTCCAACTGCGTGCGCCAGGAACGGCATTATGAAATGCCGCGGCTCGAACAGATGTATTGCCTTGGCCAAGCTTTCGGCGTTGGTGACATCCACGCCCGCAGGCGGAGGAATAAGCGACGGACTGAGAGTGATGAGCGCCATGTTGACGGCTCCGCCTATGACGATTCCGGCGAGGAGGGCGAGTACGTTTCTCAGTAGGTTTGGCATGGGTGATTCTCCTGGGAGGCCTGGCGCTTGAGTTAAGGGGCGGCGTAGCCGCCCGTCTTGAACGAATTGATAGTTGACTGCTGCACGTGTGCTGCGAGAGCTGCCCACGAAGCCTCTTTTGACGTGTTGGACTCGCGGCATGATGGGTGGAGTGCCGGGAACGCATGAATACCTGCTTGCTTGAGACGCCGTTGAGCTTTGCCTCCTAGTGCTGCGACCACCGCGGTTGGAACCAATGCAAGTTGATGGGTGAGGTATTCCGAAACGCAGGTACGTTCGACTAAGTTAGGAACGCTCCCGCACTCAATGCGAGCTGAGCACAAAACTGCATTGGTTCTCCATACCTTACGGAGTTGCTCATCGAGGGCATTGCCAGGGAAGCAGAGATCCATGATAAGGCGGACGTTTCGATGAAAAGGAGTGGCGAGATCGCGCAAACGGCTGATTGAAAAGGCTACTGCGGACTCCAAACTATTATGGAGATGGCTTTCCCCGAGAAATGGGTCGCCCGGTTCAGCGGTTACCAGCACAAGCCGCACCTCCGATAAATCTCCGGTAGCACCGCAAAAGCCGCGAGGGACGTGCCCCTCCACAGGCGCCCAACGCATTTCGCGACAGTTACCACCGAAGTGACGACATGGTGCGTGTGATGGAGTGAGAACGTTGAGCATGAGATCGTGCATAAGACTCTTCTCGGCTAACGCTTGAGTAAGGGGCTGCGGGTCCGTGGCAATCGGGCGGGCGGAGTGTGTGGCCCGCGCTCCGCTTGAACGAGTAAAAAGGAACTTTTCACTTCCGCGGCCAGGCCGCGTCGGCATCGAGTGCCATGGTTGTGTTGCGACACAATAAGAAAAGAAGAAGTCACCCCCGCGCACTATAACCATCGGCGTGGATCTGGCAAAGAACGTCTTCCCATCTGCTTAGTCGATGCCAGCGGCCAGATCGTGCAACACAAGGACTGCGGAGTGAAGGTATTTCGGTGTGGTAGTCACAGCAACCGCAGGAACGTGGTGGCAATGAAAGCATGTAGCGGCGTTCATTGACGGGGAGCTCCTTGCGGGAAGGGTTAGGCATCAGATTTGGCGCTAGCCTCTCCAATAAATCTTGCAATTTCCTTCGCCGCAGCCTCGGACGAATATAGCGCTGAATGGCGGAGCTTAAGTCGCCGATGGGTTTCGGATGGAGTGACCGCGATTTCCATATTTCTGGCGTTTGGAAGACTCAAGACATTTTTGGTGGTGAGCCTCAAAAGGACGCTGTGCAGCAGGCTCTCGCCCATGGCCCATGGAGTGGCACGCACTAGGAATCTGACACCCTGAGCAGCGACATATATGAGAGGAGCCAGGATAACGAGAGGTATCACAAAAGCCCATCCAATAAATAGGGTGAACGGGATTGCGACAAGAAATATGACAGTGACAATCCAATAGAGGACGGTGGGAGCGCCTGCCAATAGTGCGTTTATGTTGAGTAGATGGAAGGCCTCGTCGAAGCTCGCGCGCAATGAAAGTATTGGCTGAGAGACCTTTGAGTAGTCATATCGCTGCAGCAACTCCTGCTGCGAAAGTTTGTCGCGCATCATATTGACTGCTGCCGAAGTGCTGGCCGCTACAACTAACAGGGCCGCATATAGAATCATTCCGATGGTAGTTATTCCAGGAATTAGATTGCTCAAGAACTCCAACGTTGCAAAGTACAGTAGAGAAAGAAGGAACAATGGCTTGAGCGTAAGCGAACTGTGGGCGGACTCAAGAAAGTGTTCAATGTCGTTTGGCTCGGCGATGAAGAACGGTGTTGAAAGGCATGTCACACTCCGAACGGCATCCGCATGCCGAAGATGCGCACACAGAGTCATTAAGGCGACATTTCCGCCGTGACTGTGGCAGATAAGGTGGATATTGGTTTCGCCAGTACTGGCGATCTCACTGATTTTGCTCTGCAAATCTCTTGCTGCGACTTCGCGTGCTGTATGGCTGTTAGCGCCCGACCAGTTGCAGTAGTGCCAGTCAATACGGTGTTCGCGCATTTCTCGCTGCAATAGTTGGGCAAGAAGGGAGTTTGGTTTCGTCCATGGCGCGTCGGTAGCAAAGGTTCCGTGCACCGCGATGATAGAAAGAGTTCGCATGCGTGTGCCTCACGGGATGGGTGCCGCCTTGATGCCTAATGTCTTGTGTCTTGAACTTTTCGTAGTCTAGAAGACGAGAGTCCGGTGTGCGCGCCCGATAACGCCTCGATGCATCACCACCGTAATTCAGCCGGGACTACACGCCGGGGCTAATGTCCAACGCCTGAACAGTTGCGCGAGGACTCGTCTCGCACCGATAAGAGGGGCTTGACGCGAAATGCTGAAATAAGCCGAGCCGCAAAGCCGCTTCGGCTTGAACGAATTGGTAGGCGCGCTACACCCATACATCATTCTGTGCGGTATAGGTGCCGCCTGCGTCTCCCGTGTTGACCACGCCACGAGGCTCCACAAGCATTACGCAGCATTCCTGCGGAGCAACCGGGCGGTGTTCCACGCCCTTTGGTACGACATACATTTCCCCGGAAGTGAGAGGAACCACCTTGTCACGGAACTCCAAGGTCATTTCACCGTCCAGGACAATGAACACTTCATCCGTGTCCACATGGGAATGCCAGACGAACTCACCTTGGAGCTTGGCAAGCTTGAATTGGTAGTTGTTCATTTCGGCGATGACGCGGGGTGACCAATGTTCCGAGAACTTGGCGAGTTTGTCCCGCAGGTTGATGGCAACGTTGTTCATGAGTGCCTAATGCAAAGTAGACCGCAAATACGCGGTGTTGCACCGCATGGTCTATGGCTTGCCGTGAACGGTCAAGGGAGCAAAAGAACGGTAGTCAGACAGAGCTACCCCGGAGAGGGCCTGACTGACCAGGCGGTACCAGCCATGAGTCCACTGCATGCCGTTGTCAGGCCGCCATCGATCGCTCTTGTTCAACTGCGGACTTGATGTTGTTCAAGTCTTGCAGAAGGGCCTTTTTCGCCACGCCCTTGAACAGAATCCCCATCGGGATCGACAGCAATTTTGCGACGATGCCTTGAGGCTTGGAATCATGAGTGCTAGTCAACGTCATGCCGCCATGGCCCTCTGAAATGCTCATGGTGGATAAGTAAACAAACCCTTGCTCTTCTGCTCTGGTTTTGTAGAACTCGTTCTCAACAGCATCAGTGATCCACTTTTCCGCGGTAGCTGATTTGCCGAATAGCATTCGGGTCTCTCGCCACTTTAGTCCTACGAGTCCGCTTGCCGGTTTTCCGAGAACCTCGATTTTTTCGATTCCGCTGATGATTTCCGAGGCGTGTTCGATGTCGGTGATTACGGCCCAGATCGCCGCCTTGGATGCGTTGATGGTTACCTGTGCTTCAACGACCATGGTGTTCCTCCTTGGGTTTGTAGTGATGGGCTATAGTCCATGGGCAACACGGGGCATCGATATGAGTAGTGACGCGCGTTTGTTTGCCTAACGCCTGAATCAAGCCGAGCGGCGAAGCAGCTTCGGCTTGATGGATTGTTAGTCCTTTGCCGAATAGGCGCAGTGGGGCTTGGCTGTGCCCTTAACCAGCAAACTTGTGAAATATTCTGGATCGGCCATTGTGTCCCAAGGGGCTAGGCCGTGATAAGCCTCCATGAACTCCCGAATGATCGCAGAGCCGTAGATATTGGCCCCTACCCACAGAAGATCGCGATAGTCCTCCCAGTGAAAGTGCATTGCAGAAACATTGATTGAGCGTCTCTCTAGCACGGGCCAATATCTGCGCTGCAACAAATCTGGAGTGACAAGTAAAACCGAGACTGGCCTGCCGAGAGAGGGAATAAGTCCTTGCGGAGGGATTTTGAGCAAGAAGAGGGCGCACCCAATGGCGCCAAGCTCCGGAACTACGGCAACAACCTGGCCAATAGCTTGTTCGCCATCCGACAGAGGGATGGCGAAAACATCACCGGCTTCTGGCTTGACGAGTTTCTTTCCCAAAGGGGCTAACGCTTGAATTAAGTGGAGCCGCGAAGCGACTTCGGCTTGAGTGGATTGTTAGGCCATGAGCCGGCCTGCTGGCTAAGACAGTGCACTGGATATCAGTCCGGAGAGGACGAGCGCCAGGAACATCGACACTGCAAGGTAAAGAAGGTTGAAACAACGGTCGCCGAGACGATTGAGTTGGCCATCCTTCAGGGCCCTGTATGTGCGTTGCGTTACGAAGCGTGTGTTGGGCGAAGAGAGCGATGGCTCAGCCTGTGGGGCTGGCGAGATTTTTGCCCAGACGCCTGGGTGAGTCTGCCGGAGGTACCGATTTAGCACGTAAGAGCTGTAAATCGACGCGGCGAACGCAGGGATGACAGCCAGCGCGGAAAGGATCAAGACAATTTGTATGAATGTTTCCATCATGGCCTAACGCCTGAATTAAGCCGAGCCGCGAAGCGGCTTCGGCTTCAATGAATTGCTAGACACTACTACCACCACCAATATTTATGAGCAAGGTGATTTATTTCTTCCTGTTCGTCAGGAGTCAGCCGCTTTCCACTAAATCGGCGCTTGTTCTTTAATTGCTGATAGCGGTCGAGGTCGCCTCTATTGGAAAGGCTGGCAGCGATAATGGCGATTAGGAAGATGGCACCAATGATGAATCCAGTCATGGGCATCGCCCCGTGTGTAGTACCTAATGCTAAGTACGCCGCAAATACGCGGCGTTGCGCCTTATGGTCTATGGCTTGCCGTGATCGGTCAAGGGAGAATTCCCGCACAAGATAAGCTTCTTGGCTGATTCTGTAGTGAGACACGAAGCAGCGCCTCAGTGTTTTTGTACTGCGACTCCTGTTTCTAAAGCTAAGACAAGAGCGTCATGCACCCGGAGTTGACGGGAAGCTCCTTGCGGAATTATTAGGCGGCGCCCCGATCTCCAGGAAGAGAATTGGACGCGGCCAGCTTACCCGGCCGGAAGGTGGTTTAAGGCCAATCCGCTCTGCGCCCATACGAGTATAGAAGCGCTCCGCAGGTGGGTGGGAGACGATCTTGATCTTGGTAATGCCAAGGCTGTGGGCGGTGTTGCGCATGTGCTCGAACAGGGCTGCTCCGACGCCAGCACCTTGTGCCTTGTCCCCAACGAACATCAGATCCAACTCAGGCGCTGAGTCCACATTGGCTAGAGAATAGAATCCGAGGACTGTTTCGCCATCCGTAGCCAAGAAAATCAGATCGCGTTGAACTTGCTCCGCACTAACTGCGTAGCCCTCCAAAATGCGAGCGTACTCCCCTTGATATGCAGCGGAGCCGTGCATCAAGCTGGAAAGTACCGGAGCATCTGAAACAACTGCCCGACGAATCGAAAAAGTCACGTGCGCCGCCTAACGCTTGAGCTAAGCGGCTACTGCCGCACAAGGCATGATAATGCCACACCCCGTAGCGGCAGTCCGCTCGAGTGAATAGCTAGGCACCGCACTGTGTTATGCCTACCTAGCCCTTGTCGAACGAAGCGGATTCCGTACCTGCAGTACCTACCAGCAGTTGGCGGAACATTGTGGCAAGAAGGGGCGATGTAGCAGCACCACGACCGCCACGCGCCCCGCGATGAAAATAAGCAAGGCCACCGCCAGTTGTGCGTAGATGGACACAGCAAAACGAGTGTGCCGCTTTACGAATGACCCTGTCAGTGGACACGAGGCCACGCCCGAAAAAAAGGCGAACCAACCGTTTGTGATTGGTAACGGCCCTTGGTGTATGAGAAGGACTAAACCGCCGACGCCAGCGATAGCCGCCCAAACCCAACCCACGCTCTTGGCGATTACCTCAATTGTCCTAATGCGTCTTTTCCCACCAAAGATGATGCCCCAGAGAATTAGGGTCGCTAGAGCTAACAAGACCAACAGGGCAGGCTGTGGCATTTCAAGACCGCCTAACACTAACTAGACCGCATATATGCGGCATTGCGCCGAATGATCTATGGCTTGCCGTGATCGGTCAAGGGAGAGTCCCCGCACAAGATCAGTTTCTTGGCTGATTCTGTAGTGAGACACAAAGAAGCGCCTCAGTGTTTTTGTACTCTGACCCCTGTTTTCTGGATTAAGACGCGCCGCGAAGCGGCGCATCGGTTTGAGTGAATTGTTATGCTTCAACTGCCGCCGCCCAGCGCTTGATTAGCATGAATGACTTGCTGGTTGGTGCGTGAAGCACCGAAATTGTGTCTGTCATTTTTGTTTGTTCCCACTTTGCTGGATTGGTAACGAAATCTGCGTAATAGCTCAGCACCTCCACTCGCCGGAAGTGGCGAAACCAAACGCCAAGCTCTTGATGCGGCGAGCGGATGTAGTTGTACTTGCCATTCACGCGAACGAGTGCACATGGGTAGTGGTGTGCAATCACTAGCACCAAGTCCCCTTCCATCATCGTGTGAGCGAACTCCCAGTAGTCGCGTTGAGTCGTTGGAATATCCTCGCGATCCACATCCGTCAGATCACCAGGTGGGTCAGCGAAGTCAAGGCCGATGTAACCAAGGCCAAGAGATTTCACGGTGTGTGAAACCGACTGTGCGCTATCCGATGGATGAAGCTGCATTCGCCATAATGTCATGAAGTCTCCAATGGGACATAACGCCTGAAATAAGCCGAGCCGCAAAGCGGCTTCGGCTTGAATAAAGCATTAGAGAATATTGCTAAGTGCGCCCGAAAAATTGGGATGAATAAAGGTGTAAATGCGATGGATCGCATAAATCCCATACGTCGGAGGGATGAAGAAATCGAAGAGCAAACGGAAGAAGTAATTAATGCTCTCTAACCAAGTTGCACGGCCTGTCATGAAAGAGGTGATGTAGCCAGACCTTGCGTTCTTATTGATTCGCAAATGTAAGTGGAAATCAGCCCAGGCGTAGATAATGAAGCCGACTAAGGCATACAAATTAACGAGTATGAGAAGTAGTAGCAGATCCCTCTGGTCTTTACTCTCAAGTGTGACGCCCAATGCTTCAATACGCGTTGGCATGATCCCCATAATCACGACGACAAGAGAAATTGTGCTCGCTACGAGAAGCAGCTTCCTCTTGCCGCGTGTTGATGGGCCTAGTCCATCTTCAAGGCGTGCTTGCCATTGTGGTCGTATTTCCTCAAGGTCCTGATTCCGAACCGGCATGAGTGCTCTCCGTGCGCTCTAACGCTAAACAGACCGCAAATACGCGGCATTGCGTTGCATGGTCTATGGCCTGCTGCGATCGGTCAAGAGTAAATTTTTGCGATATACATATGTCTTGTTGGTTTTTCTGGAGAGACAAGGCAATGCGCTCTTGTGTGCAGTACGACGAAATCGGTCACATATTGAATACACCGGGAAAATTCGACCGAAGCAACTTTAGAAATATCTGTTCCACTAGAGGTAAAGCCACATAGGTGGCGACCTAAAAATGTTCGCTGGTCGCTTGTGGCGCGCGATCAGAGACTTTCGCCAAGCGATGAATGACAAACGCCCGACGATATTTCGTCGGGCGTTGTTGTCGTTAAAGCTTGTCGGTAACTTGCCAGATACGCCGGCTTGTGAAGTGCAGGGCACGCGAATATTCATGCGTGCCTTTGCCAGATCGAGGCTCGCTCAGTTGGTAACATCCGTCGGAATCAACTCGCAGCCCATCATGAGTTTTTCGATGTCCACCAGCAGCAGCAATTGTTCGTTGACGGTGCCGATGCCGGTCAGGTAGTTGGTGTTGACCTTGGTGCCGAGTTCGGGGGCGGGGCGGATTTGTTCCGGGGCCAGGGCGATGACGTCGGAGACGCTGTCGACAACCATGCCGACTACGCGGTGGCCGATGTTGAGCACGATCATGACAGTCAGCTCGTCGTACATCGCGGTGTCGAGTTGGAACTTCAGGCGCAGGTCCACCACCGGCACCACGGTGCCGCGCAGGTTGATGACGCCCTTGATGTAATCGGGCGCGTCGGGGATGCGGGTGACGGCGTCGTAGCCGCAGATTTCCTGCACTTTGAGGATGTCCACGCCGTAGTCTTCGGCGCCCAGGGAGAAGGTCAGAAATTCCTGGCCGCGGGCATGACTGGTGTCTTGTCTGCTGCTGGAGTGGGGCTGCATTGCGTTGGCGGATTGCATGGGAGTTCCTCAGGCGGCTTGTGGTTGGGCCAGTGCGCGAAGCAGTGCGCCGGCATCGATGATCAGGGCGACGCTGCCATCGCCGAGAATGGTGGCGCCGGAAATGCCCTGAACCCGGCGGTAGTTCGATTCCAGACTCTTGACGACGACTTGTTGCTGGCCGATCAGCCGGTCCACGCGCAAGGCGAGTTTGCGGCCATCAGCTTCGATCACCACGGCCAGGCCCAGGTCGTCGTCGGCCAGGGAGTGCTGCACGTTGAACAACTCGTGCACCGACAACAGCGGCATGTATTCCTCGCGCACCCGCAGCATGCATTCCTTGCCGCTGACGCTGCGCACGTCCTGCGGTTGCAGTTGCAAGGATTCGATCACGCAGTTGAGCGGCAGGATGAAAGTCTCCTCGCCGACGCCGATCGACATGCCGTCGATGATCGCCAATGTCAGCGGCAGACGCACGATGACGCGCGTGCCGAGGCCGGCGCGGCTTTGAATTTCGACTTCGCCACCGAGCGCGCCGATGTTTTTCTTGACCACATCCATGCCGACACCACGGCCGGAGACATCGGTGACTTGCTGCGCGGTGCTGAAACCCGGGTGGAAGATCAAGTCCCACACTTGCGCATCGGTGGGCGATTCGGGCAGGGCGATACCGCGCTCGATGGCTTTTTGCACGATGCGTTCGCGATCCAGGCCACGGCCATCGTCGGCGACTTCGATGACGATGTGGCTGCCTTGATGCGCGGCGGCAAGAGTAATCGTGCCGGTGGCTTCCTTGCCTGCGGCCAGGCGCATCTCGGGCGTTTCCAGGCCGTGATCGACCGCGTTGCGCACCAGATGCACCAGCGGATCGACCACGAGTTCGATCAAGCCCTTGTCGAGTTCGGTCGCTTCACCGGAAGTGCGCAGCCGCACTTGCTTGTCCAAGCGCGTGGCCAGGTCACGAACCAATCGCGGCATGCGCCGGAATGCCGATTCCACCGGCAGCATGCGCACGCTGATGACGGTTTCCTGCAACTGCCGGGTGTTGCGGTCGAGCTGTTCGAGCCCGGCGAGCAGTTTTGCATTGCCGGTCGGATCGAGCACGTTGGCCTGCTGCTTGAGCATGGCCTGGGTGATGACCAACTCGCCGACCAGATTGATCAGAGCATCGACCTTGCCTACTGCGACGCGGATCGAACTATCGTGCGCGTTGTCGCCGCCTGCGGCCGGCATGGCCGCGGCTTCGGCGCCGTGTTCGGTCGAAGGCGGTTTTGCCGGGATTGAAACGATGGCGGCTTGCTGCGCTTGGCGTTGCACATCCAGCGCGCATTCGTCGGTGACCCAGGCGAAGGCTTCGTCGATGTCGCTGCGCGTTGTAGCGCCGGGCAAGGCCAGGTGCCAGGCGAAATACGATTGCAGCGGATCGAGATTGGCGAACGATGGCAGGCCGCTCACGTCGCATTGCGCGCTGAGCGTGCCGTGGCGGTCGAGTTCGCGCAGGATGCGCAGCGGGTCGTTGCCGCCCATGAACATCGTCGGATGCGGACGGAAATCGATTTTCCAATCGGCATCGGTTTCGGCGGGCACTTTCGTGGAGTTGTCAGTGGCGGCATGCGCCGATGACGGATGCGCGGATGCATCTTCATCGAGCAGGGCCTGCAAGCGTTGTTGCATGCTCTGCAAGGCATTGGCATCGCTGGCCTCGCCGGTTTCGGCGGCGTGCAGCAGATGACGCAGCACATCGTTGGCGTTGAGCAGGGCCTCGATGATCGCCGGTGTCAGCGTGCGCCGGCCATCGCGCAGTTCGTCGAGCAAGGTTTCCAGCAGATGCGTGAGCGCGGTGACCGACTGGAATCCGAACGTCGCCGCGCCGCCCTTGATCGAATGCGCGGCGCGAAAGACCGTGTGGATGGTGTCGCTGCCGCCGCTACCTGATTCCAGGGCCAGCAGGCCCGCTTCCATGGCATCGAGTCCTTCACGGCTTTCCTCGAAGAAGGTCGCGTGGAAGCGTTGTAGGTCATTACTCATCGGGACGGACTCATGAAAAGGTGGCGTCGGATCAGCTCAAGACTTTGCGCACGGTGGACAGCAACTGCTCGGGATTGAACGGTTTGACCAGCCAGCCGGTCGCGCCGGCCGCCTTGCCTTCCTGTTTCTTGTCGGCGCCCGATTCGGTGGTGAGCATCAACAAGGGCGTGAAGCGGTAGTCGGGCAACTGGCGCAGCGCGCGAATCAGCGAGATGCCGTCCATGTTGGGCATGTTGACGTCGGTGACCACCGCGGCGAAGCGTTCGGCGCGGGCGCGGTCCAAGCCCACTTGTCCATCTTCGGCCTGCACGACTTCGTAGCCGCCGGTGTCGAGTGCGAAGGCGATCATCTGCCGCATCGAGGCAGAATCATCGACGATCAAAATACGCGCGCTCATGCTTTGTCTCCGTTGGCATCGGTCGGGCCGGTCAGGCCCAGGTGGTCGGCGACGCCGAGTACGCGCGCGGCATCGCGCAGCGGCTCGGCGCAGGGTTCGATGTGTGTGCCGTGGCCGGCGCCGGAGCGGTCGCGAACGAACGCGCACAGAACCTGCACGCTGGCGGTGTGCACGCGCTCGACTTGTTGCGCCTCGATCTTGACCACGTGATCGCTGGACAGATGCGGCGCCAACTGCTCCTTGAGAGCGGCGGCGGCTTCTATGCCCAGATCCAGACCCAGTTGCACAGAACTCATGAAGACTCCCGAAGCGTTTGCGATCGAAAATTCACCTGGAGGCCAGGCGCCGGGACTCGATCGATTTGCACCCGACACGACCTCTATCGGCAATCGATGGATCAACTTGAGGCGCAGCGTCGCATCATCGAATCTCAGTGCATCAACGCGGCGGCATCGAGCAACACGATGGGCGTCGCCGCCAGGCGCGCCACGCCTCGGAACGCGCCACCGTGCTGGCCCGCGCCGACCGGCGTCTCGATGGTCGAATCGCTGACGTTGACCACGTTCTCGACCGCCGAGACCAGCAGGCCGAGCGTTTCGCCGGTCGATTCCAGCACCACGATGCGACTGCGGCTGTCGCAGGCGATCGGAGCGTTGCCCAGCCACATGCCCAGATCGAGCACGGGAACGATTTGCCCGCGCAGATTCATCACACCGAGCATCGCCGGTGCCGCGCCGCGCAAGGGCAGCAGGGCCGGCAGGCGCACGACTTCCTGGACCTTGAGCAATTCGACGCCGTAGTCCTGATGGCCGATGCGCATCTGCAGCCAGCGGGTGTGCCGGTCGGTGGCGCGGCGGCGGCGTTCGGGTGGGTCGGATGGTTCCGGCGCGCGCCGTTCGAGCGGCTTGTTCTCCTGTACTGGGATGGGCGCTGGGATGGCGGCCGGTGGTTTGTGCATCGGTTCGGGTTCGATCACCGGTGCGGCGGCGACGACATTGACCACAGGCGCAGGGACTGCCGGTGTGGTCGAGGCTTCTTCGAGCAGATTGCTCAGGTAGTCATCGAGAGTCTGGGTCGAGTTCATGCGGCACGCTCCAGTGCTTTGTGGGTGGCAAGCAACCAATCCAGCGCGCGCGAGTAGGCGTCGATGCCACGGCCGCCGGCGTCGTTGGCCGGTCCGGTGGCGAGGTGCAGGGCATCGCGCAGGCGCGTATCGACCGGAATCTGTTCGCCCCAGACCAAGGCATCGTGCGTTTCGCGCATGCGCGCCAGACTGTCCACGCCCGAGCGGGTACGCCGGTCGTAGAGCGTGGGCAGGATGGACACCGGCAAGGGTTGCCGGCGCGAGCGTTCGATCATCGCCGCGGTGCGGCGCATGCTGTCGAGTCCGTGCAAGGCCAAGGGGTCGGTCTGTGTGGGAATGATCAGGCGGTCAGCCGCCGCGAGTGCGTTGACCATCAACAGGCCCAGGGTCGGCGGGCAGTCGAGCAAGGCGTAATCGAAATCGTTCCTGCCGCGCGCCAGAGCTTGCGACAGCGCCAGGCCCAGGCCCGGCTGGGTCGCGCTGCGGCGTTCGAGCGTGGCCAAGGCCGGTTGCGCGGCGACCACTGAAAGACCAGCCATCGGACTCTCACGCGCCAGACGCGAGAGCTCGATCGGTGGCGAGGCGAACAACTCCATCGTGCCGGCCGGTGGCGGTTCTTCGGCGATGGCGAATGCCCGCGTGAGCGAAGCGTGCGGGTCCAGATCCACCAGCAGTACGCGCTTGCCGCGCCGCGCCAGTTCGCGTCCCAATGCCACGGTCGTGGTGGTTTTGCCGACGCCGCCTTTTTGATTGGCGATGGTCCAAATTTGCATGTCAACTGGCCTCCGGATGGGAAGGCGCCGAATCGGGCGCTGGGGGCTGGGGCATCGCCAATTGCGATGCCGGGGGCAGGGTTTCGTCGGACTCGGGTTGCGCGAGGATGATCAGCACGACGCGGCGATTGGCGTTGCGGCCGGCCTCGCTGGTGTTGGGCTTGCGCGGGCGTTGTTCGCCATAGCCGACCACCGCCATCCGGTCCTGGGCCACGCCGTTGCTGGCGAACACATGCACGACGCTGGCCGCGCGTCCGGCCGAGAGTTCCCAGTTGGAACGAAACATCATCGTGTTGATCGGCCGGTCGTCGGTATAGCCTTCGATGCGTATCGCGTTGGGCACATCGCGCAGCACGCCGGCCAGGCGTTGCACGGTATCGACGGCGGTCGCGCTGGGAGTGGCCGAGCCGCTGGCGAACAGAATGTCGCTGTTGATCTCGATCTCCAGAAACAGATCGCCACGGCGCACGATGACCAGCTTCTTCTGCACCAGTTTGTCCAGGGCTTTCTCGATCTGCGTGCCGATCGATTGCAGCCGTTGCTGCGCGCGCGCGTAATCGGCGCGGTCCTTGGCTTGCGCGGACACGGGCAGGCTCGTGCGCAAACCGGCGGCGATCGACGGCACCTGGGAGGGGTCGGAAAGCGGAGAGCTCATGATCGTGATGCGCCGTGCCGCCGATTCGGGCGCCGAGGGCGGATTGGTCAACGCGCCCTGCAATTGCGCCTGGCCCAATTGCAAGGGAGTGATGGTGCGTGGCGTGCCGCCGAAGGCGGCGGCCAGCGAGTTGGAGGCGATCCGGTATTTGCCTTCGTTGATCGAGGAAATGGCGTACATCACTACGAAAAAGGCGAGCAGCAAGGTCATCAGGTCGGCATAGGGAATGGCCCAGGCCTCATGATTGGTATGGTCCTCGTGGGATTTCTTTCGCGCCATTGCCGATGCCGATGCCGATGCGGTGGGTGTGGATGTTCAATGTGTTGCCGGAGTTCCCGATTGCGATTGCCTGTGGCGTGCCTTGTCGATGTCGAGTGTTGTGGCGATGAATTTGTTTGTGTCGGAGACGATCGTTCAGCGTTTGCCTAATGCAGAAAACCATTGAGCTTGGCTTCGATATTGCGGGGGTTCTCGCCGTGCGCGATGGCGATCAAACCTTCGATGGTCAAATCGCGATCGCCGCTGCGGCGGGTGATGATGCTTTTGAGTTTGCTGGCGATCGGCAGGAACACCAGGTTGGCCGAGGCGATGCCGTAGATGGTCGCGGTGAAGGCCGCGGCGATGCCGTGGCCGAGCTGGCTGGGGTCGGCGAGATTTTTCATCACCGCCATCAAGCCGAGCACGGCGCCGATGATGCCCAGCGTCGGCGCGTAGATGCCCATGCCTTCGAAAACCTTGGCGGCGGCGAGATCGCGATGTTCCTGTCCGGACAATTCGATTTCCAGCATGTGCCGGATCGCTTCGGGTTCGAGCCCATCGACCAGCATCTGCATGCCTTTTTGCAAAAAGGGGTCAGTCTGCAAAGCGAGCTGGCCTTCCAGTCCGAGCAAACCTTGTTTGCGCGCGATGTCGCTCCATTGCACGATCTGCGCGATCAAGGCCGGGCGATCGGCGCTGGGCGGCCGGAACACCCATTTGACGATGCTCAGCGCGTGCTTGAAGGTGACCTTGGGCGTTTGCAGCATGATCGCGGCCAGCGTGCCGACGATGACGATGGTGAAAGCGGCCGGGGACCACAGACCGGCCAGGCCGGCGCCCTTGAGAACGCTACCGATAGTGATCGAGGCCAACGCCAGGAGCAGGCCGAATATGCTGAGTAGGTCCATACCATTGAACTATCGGCTGACGGCGAGTTGACTTGAGTCGGCCAAGTCCATTTCGCCATTGCCGCGCTGCCAGACGCCGTCGCGCAGCAGTCCATCGATATCCAGAATCAACGCCATCCGGCCATCGCCGATCAGGCTGGCGCCGGCGTATCCGGCCAGGCCGCGCACCAGGCGCGGCAAGGGCTTGATCACCACTTCCTCGCGGCCGCGCACCAAGTCCACCACCAGACCGAAACGCTGCTCGCCCGATTGCACCACCACGATGGTGTGCGTGGCCGCCATCGCGGCGCTTGAGCCGTTGCCCAGCCATTGCCGCAGATACAGCAACGGCAAGGTGCCTTGGCGCAGATCGAGCACCGCGCGGCCATCGATCCACATCGGCCCGCCGGGCGGGTACGACAACACTTCGAGCACTCGCGCCAGAGGCAATGCGTAGATGGTCTGGCTCGATTGCACGAGCAAGGTCGGCAGGATCGCCAGGGTCAACGGCACGCGGATCAGGAAGCGGCTGCCGGAACCGGGCTTGGAATAGATCTGGATATGTCCGCTGAGTTCGCGGATGCGCGATTGCACCACGTCCATGCCCACGCCCCGGCCGGACACATCGGTGACTTCGGTCTTGGTCGAGAAGCCGGGCAGGAAAATCAGTTGCAGGCATTCGTCGGGGCTGAGCCGCGCGGCGGTTTCGGCATCGAGCAAGTTGCGCTCGCGTGCTTTCGCGCGCAGTCGGTCGGCGTCCATGCCGGCGCCGTCGTCGCTGACTTCGATGGCGACGTGATCGCCTTCCTGCTTGGCCGACATCACCACGCGGCCGGCGGCGGGCTTGCCGGTGGCCGTGCGTTTTTCCGGCGATTCGATGCCGTGGTCGATCGCGTTGCGCACCAGATGCACCAGCGGATCGGCCAGTGCTTCGACCAGGTTGCGATCGAGTTCCGTCTCCGCGCCGACTACTTCGAGATTGACTTGCTTGCCCAGGCCGCGCGCGACATCGCGTGCGAGTTTGGGAAATCTTGCGAAGACGCGACCGACCGGCTGCATGCGGGTTTTCATCACCGCCGATTGCAGGCGCGAGGTGGCGATGTCGAGGCCAGTGACGGCGCGGTCGAGTTCTTCGTCGCGAAGACGCATGCGCAACGTCTTGAGGCGATTGCGCGCCAGCACCAGTTCGCCGACCAGATCGACGATGGCATCCAGGCGACGGGTATCGACGCGCACGGTTTGTTCTGCGGGTTCCGCTGGTGCCGCCGCCGCGTGCGCGGGTTCCGCCGCAACCGCTTTTGCCTTTGCCTTCGGCGCCGGGCTTGCCGGAGCGCTGACAACAGGTGGAGGCTCGTCGGCCGGCGCCAGTCCCGGCGCACCGCCCGCGCCGTGCAGTTGATCGAGCAGCGCCTCGAAATCCAGATCGTCGATATCGCTCTCGGGCATCGCGTATGGAGCTTCGGTTTTTATTTCAACCTTGGCTGCGGGTGTGGGTTGTGGCGCGGCTTGAGGCGCGGCCGGCGCAGCATCGGCGGACACTTGCAGCTTGAGTATCAGTTCCCGTGGCGCGGCCGGCATCGGCTGGCCGGCGGTGACTGCGGCGAGCATCGATTGCACCAGATCGAGTGCTTGCTGAGTGCCGTCGAATTGTTCGGCCGACAAACGCAACTGGCCGCTGCGCGCAGCACTCAGGCATTCTTCGACCGCGTGGCAGACATCGACCATCGGCGTGAACCGCAAAAATCCGGCGCCGCCCTTGATGGTGTGGAAACCGCGAAAGGCGGCATTGAGCAAGGCGGAATCGGTCGGCTGGCGTTCCAGCGCGACCAATTGCTCGCCGAGGCGGTCGAGGATGTCCTGCGCCTCGATCAGGAAGTCGGCGGCGATATCCTCGTCCATGGCCGTTTACAGACCCAGGCCCGAAAGCAGGTGATCGGCGTCGTCCTGGGAGACGGCGTGGGCATCGAGTCCGGCAATGGCCGGCCCGGACAAAGTCGAGTCCGATGTCTTGTCGGATTCGACCTGAAAGCCCAGCGAGACCAGGCTGTCGTGCATGCGTCGGACGATGCCGGCGACGCGGCGGATGATCTGTCCGGTGAGGTCTTGGTAAGTCTGCGCGAGGGAAATTTCCGACAGGTCGGAACGCAATTGCTTGAGCATGTTCGCGGTCTCCTCGGTCACTACCAATTGATCCACCAGCGTGCGGCTGTGTTCGACCAGATCGAGCGTGCGCAGGCTCGCGCGTTCGGTCATTGCCACCACATGGTCCAAACGCGCGCAGGCATCGGGCAGGTCGGCCACGGCGAGTTCGCCGGCGGGAATCTCGCCGAGCGCCTGGCCCAGTTCGCGTGCCAGTTGCGCCAGCCCTTGCACCAGCGGACGCGAGCGCCATTGCACCAGCGCGTCGATCTGTTGCCGCCAGGCGTTGTAGTCGTCGTTCTCGATGGCGGCCAGCGCCGCCTGGAGGTGCGCCACCAGCGCCGCGCGCTCTGCCGGCTCGACCTGGAAAATCACGCCGTCGCTCCTATGCGTTCGAAAATCTTGCCGAGTTTTTCTTCCAGCGTCGCGGCGGTGAACGGCTTGATGATGTAGCCGTTCACGCCCGCTTGCGCCGCTTCGATGATCTGTTCGCGCTTGGCTTCGGCGGTGACCATCAGCACCGGCAAATGTTTTAGCGATGCGTCGGCGCGGATCGCGCGCAGCAAGTCGATGCCGGGCATGCCGGGCATGTTCCAGTCGGTCACCACGAAATCGAACGGCGCCTGGCGCAATGCTATCAGGCCGGTGGAGCCGTCGTCGGCTTCTGAGGTGTTGGTGAAGCCCAGTTCGTTGAACAGATTCTTGATGATGCGGCGCATCGTCGAGAAATCGTCAACGATCAGGATGCGCATGTTCTTGTTCATTGCTCACTCCGGATAGATTGCATTAGTGTTCGGCCGCTTCGCTGTCCCAGCCGCCGAGACGGCCGCGCAGGCGCAACATCGCCTGGCCGTGGATCTGGCAGACACGGGATTCGCTGACGCCAAGCGCGGCGCCGATTTCACGCAGGTTCAATTCCTGTTCGTAGTAGAGCGAGAGCACCAGTTGTTCGCGTTCGGGCAGGGCGCCGATGGCGCCGCCGAGCGCTTGCCGGAATTGCTCTTGCACCAGCAGACGCTCGGGCGTGTCGTTGCCGACGTTCTCCAGTTTCGCTTCGCCGTTGTGGTCTTCGACGTGGCTGTCGAGGCTCATCACCTGGCCGCGCGCGGCGTCTTCGAGCAGCCGGTGGTATTCAGGCAGAGGCATGGACAAGGCGGCGGCCACTTCCGGCGAAGTGGCAGCGCGGCCGGTGCGTTGCTCGATGTCGCGAATGGCCGCGGTCGCATCGCGAAAACGCCGATGCACCGAACGCGGCACCCAATCGCCGCGGCGGATTTCGTCGATCATCGCGCCGCGAATGCGGATCGAGGCATAGGTTTCGAACGAGGCGCCTTGTTCGGCGTCGTAATTGCGCGAGGCATCGAGCAAACCGAGCATGCCGGCCTGGATCAGGTCATCGATCTCGACGCTGGCCGGCAGCTTGGCGGCCAGGTGATGGGCGATGCGGCGCACCAGTTCCGCATGCCGAGTGACCGTGTCGTGCTCGGCGGTTCGTTGCACCGCGCGATATTCGGCGGCGGCGGAGTTCATGCCGATATCCCGAGCGGCGAATCGGCCGGATGGGCGACCATGCGTTCGACGAAAAATTCCACATGACCGCGCGGGCCGATCGGCGCGTGCCATTGATCGGCGCAGCGGGCGATATCGCGGAACGCCAGCGCCGAGGGACTGGACGGAAATGCTTCGACCACGCCCTGCTGGCGCTGCACGGCGCGGCGCAGCCAATCGTCGTGCGGGATGCAGCCCAAATAATTGAGCGTGACATCGAGGAAGCGGCCAGTGACGCGCGAGAGCTTGTCGAAAAGCTGCCGGCCTTCGACTGGATTGCGCACCATGTTCGCCAACACTTGCAGGCGGGTCACGCCGCGCTCGTTGGACAGCACTTTGATCAATGCATAAGCGTCGGTGATCGAGGCCGGTTCGTCGCAGACAACCACGATAATGTCCTGCGCGGCCTGGCAGAAGGTCAGCACACCATCGGCGATGCCTGCGGCGGTATCGACGATCATCACGTCCAGGCTGCGGTCGAGTTCGGAAAACGCATGCACCAGGCCGATGTGTTCGGACGGCTGCAATTCAGTCATGTGCCGTTTGCCGGAAGCGGCCGGCACCACCATCAATCCGCGCGGGCCGTTGAGGATGGTGTCCTCCAGGCTGCAGCGTCCGGCCATGACATCGGCCAGGGTGAAGCGCGGCGACAGGCCGAGCAGCACATCGACGTTGGCTAGCCCGAGGTCGGTGTCGAGCAAGAGCGTGCGCCGGCCGGCATCGACGAAAGCCAGCGCCAGATTGACCGAGACATTGGTCTTGCCGACGCCGCCCTTGCCGCTGGCGACGGCGATCACTCGCACGGGCGCGGTGGGTGGGGAGTGCTGGCGTAATCCTTGGGCTTGATCGATGCCGATTTGCTCGGGATTGGCTTGGTCGTGGTGGGCCGAGCCGGGGTTGGCAGGATCAGGCGGCAGCATGGTTTTCCTCCGGAATGAGGGATTTATCGGCAGCGCGGCGGATTTCTTCACAACGAAGTACCAATTGCGGTGCAAGGGCGCGATGCAGGTCTTCGGGAACGCGCTGTCCATCGGTGAGATAGGCCAGCGGCAGGTGGTGGCGCACGATGACCGAGAGCACGCCGCCCATTTGTCCGGTCTCGTCGAGCTTGGTCAGGATGGCGGCTTCCGGGGCGGCGCCGTGATAACGGCGCACGACTTCGTCCAGATCGCCGGCCTGCGAGTTGGCCGGCATCACCAGCAAACTGCGCACTCGCTGCGCGGCACGCAGCCAATTGATCTGGCCGGCCAGGGCGCGGTCGCGCGGGCCGTAGCCGGCGGTGTCGATCAATATCAATCGGTAGTCGGCCAAACGGTCGAGCATTTGCGCGAGCGAGGCCTGTCCATCGGCCTCGAATACCGCCATGCCGAGTAGGCGGCCATAAGTATTGAGTTGTTCGCGCGCGCCGATGCGATGCGAGTCGGTGCTGATCAACGCGACATCGCGGGCGCTGTGGCGGCTCGCGTAACGGGCGGCGAGCTTGGCCAGGGTGGTGGTCTTGCCGGCGCCAGTCGGGCCGATCAGCGCGATCACGCCTCCGGCATCGAGTGGTTCGGCGGGCGTCAGCGGCAGCATCTTGCCGAGCTGCGCCAGCATCATGCCGCGGCCCCGGGTCAAATCCGTATCGGCGGGAATGCGCTGGACCACTTCGCGCGCCAGTGTTTCGTCGCAGCCGTAGCTTTGAAGGATGTCGAGCGCGGCCGAACGTGCCGGTGCGCCGCGCAGGCGCTCTTCGGTGAAGCGGCCCATTTCGCGTTCGATGGTTTCGCGCATGGCCGCCAGTTCCTGGCGCATCTGGTTGAGGATGGGGTCATCCGTCCATAGCGATTGCAGGTTCGGGGCGGGTGCGCTGACTGGACGCAGTTTGTTGGCCGGGGCGCTGGCAGTGGCCGTGGCGGTCGCCGCCGATGGCGTCGGATTCGTGGCGCTGCCATCGCCGGGCGGAGCCGAGGGCAGGGCGGCGCGCAGCGCCTGTTGCACCAGAGCCTCGTCGTAATCGGTGGCGGCGACGACTTCCACGCCGCCATTGATCTGGCGGTTGGACAGGATGACCGCTTCCGGTCCTTGTTCCTCGCGCACCAGCCGGAACGCGGTGCGCATATCGGGCGCGACAAAGCGTTTGATCCTCATTGCGGGCCTCTCTTGGTCGGTGCGCTCATTGCCAATCCCTTCATCGCCAGTGTTTCGATTCATCGATTCAATTCATCGCTCGTTTTGTGCATCCGGTCACTTGCCGTCAACCGATCGAACCAACCATCTTCAAGCGCTTGTCCTCCGGCACTTCGCCGTAGGCCAGCACCGACAGCGTCGGTACGCTGTGCCGCACCAGCCGCGCGAGCACATTGCGCACGCTGCCGGGAACCAACAACACCGCAGGTTCGCCGCGCGCTTCCTGGCGGTTGACGCACTCGCTGAGGTTGTTGTGCAAACGCTCGGCCAATCCCGGCTCCAACGCGGCGCCGGCACCGTTGACTGAATCCTGCAATACCCGTTCCAACGCCGGGGCCAGCGTGTACACCGGCAGCTCCGGCGTCATGCCGTTGATTTCCTGCACGATGAAACGGCCCAGCGCGACGCGCACCGCGGCGGTGAGCGCGACCGGATCCTGGGTTTGCGGCGCGTGCTCGATCAGCGTCTCGGCGATGCGCCGCATCTGCCGGATCGGCACGCGTTCGGTCAGCAGGTTTTGCAGCACGCGCACCACCACCGACAGCGGCAATAGTTTTGGCGTGAGGTCTTCGACCAGCTTGGGCGCGCTGCGTGCGAGCGTCGCCAGCAGTTGCTGCACTTCCTCGTGGCCGAGCACTTCGCGGGCGTGTTCGCGCACCAGATGCGAAACGTGGGTGGCGATCACCGTGGACGCATCGACCACGGTATAGCCCAGCGATTCGGCCTGCGCGCGCTGCGCGGGATGAATCCACACCGCATCCAGCCCGAATGCCGGGTCCTTGCCGGGAATACCTTCGATGACGCCGTACACGCGGCCGGGATCGAGCGCGAGTTCGCGGTCGGGATGGATCTCGCCGGTCGCCACCGGCACGCCATGCACGAGCACGCGATAGCTGCCGGGAGGCAGTTCGAGGTTGTCGCGGATGTGCACCGGCGGCACCAGGAAACCGATCTCCTGGGTCAGCTTGCGGCGGATCGCCTTGATCCGCGCCAGCAATTCGCCGCCATGCGTCTTGTCCACCAGCGTGATGAGTTTGTAGCCCACTTCCAGGCCGAGCGCATCGACCGGGCGCACTTCATCCCAGGACAGTTCGGTCTGCGCCGGGCTTGGCGCGGCGGCGGCCTGTTTCGGATCGATCTTGGCGCCATTCTCGATGCGTTTGGCCAAGCGCCACGCGGCGTAGCCGATGAGTGCCGAAAGCGTCAAGAAAACGACATTGGGCATGCCCGGCACCAGGCCGATCGCGCCCATCAACACGGCGGTGATGGTCAGGGCGCGATGCTGGCCGAACAACTGGCCCATCACCGCGCCGCCCATGTCCTGCGAACGGGTGGCGCGAGTGACCAGCATCGCGACGGCGGTGGAGATCAGCAAGGCCGGCAACTGCGCCACCAGACCGTCGCCGATCGCCAGCAACACATAAGTGGTGGTCGCATCGGCGAACGCCATGTCATGTTGCAGCATGCCGATCGCCAGGCCGCCGAAAATATTGACGAACAACACCAGGATGCCGGCGATGGCATCGCCGCGGATAAACTTGCTGGCGCCGTCCATCGAACCGTAGAAGTCGGCTTCCTCGCGCACTTCCTCGCGGCGTTGCTTGGCTTCTTCGCGCGTGAGCAATCCGGCGTTGAGGTCGGCGTCGATGGCCATCTGCTTGCCGGGCATGGCATCGAGGATGAAGCGCGCCGACACTTCCGAAATGCGTCCGGCGCCCTTGGTCACCACCACGAAGTTGATGATGGTGAGAATGACGAACACCACCAGGCCGACCGCATAGTTGCCGCCGATCACGAATTCGCCGAAGGATTCGATCACTTTGCCCGCAGCGCCCGGGCCTTGATGACCATGCAACAACACCACGCGTGTCGAGGCGACGTTCAACGCCAGCCGCAGCAAAGTCACCATCAACAACACGCTGGGGAAGACCGAGAACTCCAGCGGACGCTTGACGTAGATCACGCCCAGCAACACGACCAGCGACAGCGCGATGTTGAAACTGAAAAGCGCATCGAGCACCGGCGGCGCCAGCGGGATCACCACCATCGCCAGCATCGCCATCACGATCAGCGGCGCGCCGAGCCCTTGGCGGAGCGCGCTACCGAGGCGAGCATTGGTCAACACTGTCGCCATGCTCAGGGCGCCGTCGGCTCAGGCGCATCGGGCAAGTCGGGCAGCACCGGCAATGTAGGCTCGGGGCCCGCGCCATTGCGCCAACTGCGCAATTGGAAAACGTAGGACAGGATTTGCGCGACGGCGGCGTACAGTTTCACGGGGATCTCCCGACCGATGTCCACATCCCTATACAAGGCGCGTGCCAAAGGCGGCGCCGACACGATCGCCACGTGATGGCGTTGCGCCACTTCGCGAATGGTCAGGGCGATTTCGTCCACGCCCTTGGCAACGACTTTGGGCGAGCGCATGCGCTTGGGATCGTAGGAAAGCGCCACGGCGTAGTGCGTGGGATTGACCAGGATCACATCGGCGGTCGGCACCGCTTCCATCATCCGACGCTGCGACATTTGCTGCTGTATTTGCCGGATGCGCGATTTCACCTCGGGCCGGCCTTCGCTTTCCTTCATCTCCTCGCGCAATTCCTGGCGGGTCATGCGCAATTGCTTGTGGTGGTTCCACAACTGGTAGGGCACGTCGACCGCGGCCAGCAAGCTCAGCGCACCGGCCATCGTGAGCAAGGTCCAGCCGGCCATCGACAAGCCTTCGCTGGCGGCGCTTTCGAGCGGCAGTTGCAGTAAGCCCAGAAGACGTTGCAGGCCGATGGACAAACACAGCATCGCCGCCATGCAGATCAGGCCCACGCGCAGCAAGGACTTGAGCAGTTCGACCAGACCTTCCTGCCCGTACATGCGTTTGAGTCCGCTCATTGGATTGAGTCGTTTGAAATCTGGCGCCAGCGCTTTGTTGCTCCAGCGCAATCCGCTCATCGCGATCGGTGCGATGAAACCCGCGGCCAGGCAAATCAACAACAGCGGCGCCACAACGACCGTCAAACCGAGCAGTTGCATTCCCGCGTGCGCCGGCAGCGAGCGGCTGCCATCGAGCAAGGCCGGATCGATCACGAGCGCGTTGCGCATCCATTGCATGGCGCCTCTCGCCACGCCGCCGCCGAGCGTGAGCAGGGCGATGGCGGCAGCGGCGAAAATCGCGGCGGTCGCCAGTTCCTTCGAGCGCGGCACCTGGCCGCGTTCGCGCGCTTCGCGCAGGCGTTTTTCACTGGCCGGTTCTGTGCGTTCTTCGCCGTTTTCGTTCTCGGCCATCGCAGAGGTTCCAAAAGAGTAGGGCGTCGATGCGCGATGACGCGGCATTCAACGAGACACTCTGGTCTATGCAATTTCCGGTCCGGTCCGGTCTGGGGTCGCGACTTCCGTCGCTCCTACGATGATTGGATCGGCGCGGCCGCTCAGCCGCCGGTCAATGTCGCTGCCGTATCGAAGGCGGCGTTGAACAAGCCCTGCACGGGTTCGGCGATCTGGCTTATCAATGGAATCAGCAGCACCAGGCCCAGCAGCAAGGCGGCGGGCAGGCCCAGGGCGATGGGATTGAGCGCGGCGGCGGCGCGGCCGAGCACACCGAACACCAGATTGACCGCGAGCAACGCCATCATCACCGGCAGCGCCAGCAACACACCGGCACGCAAGACCTGGCCGAAAAATTCCGGCACCAATTGCAAGGTCGCGACCGGGTCCGGCAACGGCGTGCCGATGGGCAATGCGCGATAGCTGTCCACCAGCATCTCGATCAAGGCCAGATGGCCGTCCATTGTGAAGAACAACAAGCCGAAGGCCAGATAAAACCATTGCCCGAGCACGGCGGTGTTCTGCCCGCGCAACGGGTCGGCCAAGGTCGCGAACGACAGGCCGGTGCCTTGCGAGATCAATTCACCGGCCATCGCTCCGGCCTCGAAGGCGAGCTTGAGCAGGAATCCCATCGCCACGCCCAGCGCCATCTCGCGCGTGGCGTTGAGCACCATCGCGGCATCGATGCCGGTATCGGGCATGGCTGGCAACAAGGGCGTGAGCGCCAATGCCAGCGATGCCGAGAAGATCAGGCGCACACGCACCGGTACCGCGCGGGTGCCGATCAAGGGCGCGGCCATCATCAATCCACCCACGCGCAACAGCGTCCACAACACATCGCCGAGCACGCCGAACAGGCGCTGGCCGTCGAGGGTCATCGCCGTGGCCGCGTCCATGCGTTAGCCGATGATGTGCGGGATGCGCCGGTACAGCGCGATGGTGTATTCCACCAAATGCCCGAGCAACGAATTGCCGGTGATGGCGAGCACGGCGGTGAGCGCGATGGCCTTGATCACGAAGGCGACGGTGGGCTCGTTGATCTGCGTGGCGGCCTGCAACACGCCGACCAGCACGCCGACCACCAGCACCGCCAATAACAGAGGGCCGGCGACCCACAGCGCCACTTCCAGGCCCATGCGCAATTCGGTGAGAGCGAGTTCGGGAGTCATCGGTCAAGTCACATTGAAGCTGGCCGCGAGCGAGCCCACGATCAGCACCCAGCCATCGACCAGCACGAACAAAAGGATTTTGAACGGCGCCGACACGATCATCGGCGAGAGCATCATCATGCCCATCGACATCAGCACGCTGGCGACCACCAGATCGATCACCACGAACGGGATGTACACCAGAAAACCGATCTCGAACGCGGTCTTGAGTTCGCTGGTGAGAAACGACGCGGCCAGCACGCCGAACGGAACATCGTCGGGCGTGGCGTAGCCGGGACTGCCGGCGAGCCGCGCGAACGTCGCAAGATCGGTATCGCGAATCTGCGCCAGCATGAAAGTTCGAAATGGCCCGGTGGTGCCTTGCCAGGCGGTCATGAAATCGGTCTGGCCCTGCAGATACGGCGCGATGCCATCGGCCCAGGCATGTTGGCCGATCGGCATCATCACCAGTACCGTCAGGAACAAGGCCAAGCCGGTCAACACTTGATTGGATGGTGTTTGCCCGGTGCCGAGTGCCTGACGCAGCAAACCGAGCACGATGATGATGCGGGTGAACGCGGTCAGTCCCAGCAGTGCCGCCGGCAGCAGGGTGATCGAGGTCATCAGCAACAGCACTTGCAGCGGCAGGCTGACGCTCTTGTCGCCGACCTTGCCCACAGTCACTTCGGGCAGGCTGACGGATTTTTCCTGTTGCGCGGTGCTTGCGCTGCGTGCACTGACAGGCGAATTTTTTGTCGCCGCCGATGCCATCGGCGCGCACAGCGCCAGCATCAACAGCAAGAGGGCGAAACGCGCCAGCATGTCAGCGTCCCTTGATGCGCAGGCCGGCCAGCAGGTCGGCGAAAGTCGGTGCGGTGGTCGGCACCGGCATCGGCAAGGGTTCGGACAGGTGATACAGATTGTGGATGCCGTTGCTGCCGACACCGATCAGCAATTGTTCGCGGCCGACGCTTACCACCACCAATCGTTCCTTGGCGCCGACCGCGAGACTGGCGACCAGTTGCAGGCCCGGCGCCGTGCGCAGGCCCAGTCCGGGCATCTTTTTCAACAGCCAGGCCAGGGCGACGATCAAGGTCACCACCAGCAATAGCGCGAAGAATGCACCGGCCAAGCCGGGCGTGGCTGGTGCGGTTCTCGTGGCCGCATGCGTGGCTGAATGCGCGATCACCGGATGCGCGGCGATGGCGTGACTGGCGCTGCCGAGCATGGCAACGATCGCACTCATCTCAGCCTCCGGATGCGTTCGGCGGGGCTGATCACATCGGTCAGGCGCACGCCGAAACGATCATTGACCACCACCACTTCACCGTGTGCGATCAAGGTGCCGTTGACGTAAACATCGAAAGGCTCGCCGGCGCCGCGTTCGAGTTCGACCACCGAGCCCTGGTTGAGTTGCAACAGGTTGCGGATCGGGATGCGGGAGCGTCCGACTTCCAGCGACAAGGTCACCGGCACATCGAGGATGACATCGAGATTCAGATCGGTGGCGCCGGCCGCATCGTCGGATTGCAGCGCGCCAAACTGCGCCGGATTGGCGCTGGCGGAATCGGTGTTGTTCATGGCTGGGGATGAATCCTGTCGGCGCGGGGATTGGTGCTGGGGGGATGGACGACGGTGATCTTCACGGCGTTTTTTCCGTTGGAGACGCCGAACACGCCGGTGAACACCGGCACTTGCTCGACGCATAGCGAAACTTGCTTGGGCAGGTCGATCGGCAGGATGTCGCCGATTTTCAGATGCGACAGTTCACGCAGGCTGATGCGCTTTTCCGCCAGCACGCTCGAGAGCGTGAGTTCCGCGTCCTGCAATTGCTGGCGCAGCGACAGGATCCAGCCCTCGTCGTGTTCGACGCGGTCGCTCTGCACGCCGGCATCGAGCAGTTCGCGGATCGGTTCGAGCATGCTGTAGGGCAGGGTGATGTGGATCTCGCCGGCGCCGCCGTCGAGCTCGACATGGAATTTGCTGACCACCACGTAATCGCGCGGGCTGACGATGTTGGCGAAATGCGGATTGACCTCGGAGTTCAGGTACTCGAATTCCACCGGCATCACCGGCGCCCAGGCTTCGACCAGATCGGCGAAGGTCTGCTTGAGCAGCAACTGGATCACGCGCATTTCGGTGGGCGTAAATTCGCGGCCCTCGATCTTGGCCGGGAAGCGGCCATCGCCGCCGAAGAAATTATCGACCACCGTGAACACGAGCTTGGGCTCGAACACGATCAGCGCGATGCCGCGCAGCGGTTTCAGGCGCACCAGGTTGAGGTTGGTCGGCACGTACAGCGAGTGCAGGTATTCGCCGAACTTGAGCAGCTCGATGCCGCGCACCGACAGATCGGCCGAGCGGCGCAACAGGTTGAACAGGCCGATCCGCCACAGACGGACGAAGCGCTCGTTGATCATCTCCAGCGTCGGCAAGCGGCCGCGTACGATGCGGTCCTGGCTGGCGAAGTCGAAAGAACGCACTTCACCGGGCGCGGGCGGCGCTTCGGTTTCGACCTGGCCGCTATCGACGCCGTGCAACAGGGCGTCGATTTCGTCCTGCGAGAGAAGATCCGAGGAACTCATTGCACGACGAAGCTCGTGAAGTACAGCGCTTCGATGCCGGTCTTGCCGGTTTCGGCCTTCAGGACGCGGCGCGCTTCGTTGAGTGCCAGCGCTTGTAGCCGCTCCTTGCCCTTGCGTTCGACCAATTGGTCGGCGCGTTGTTCGGAAAACAGCAACAGCAGACGGTTGCGGATGACGGGGGCGTGGTGCTCGATGACTTTGGACAGGTCGGGATCGCGCGTCATCAACTGCACTTCCGCTTGCAGGTAGTGCGGTTGTTCGCCGTCGCTGGCCAGATTGACCACGAAGGCGGGCGCAAGCGCGAAGTATTGGGCTTCGCGCGCCGGCACTTGCGCGGTCTTGTTGTTCGTCTGGGCCTTGGTCGCGGGATTTCGTTTGGCTTGGTAAATGGCCAGGCCACCGATGACGATGGCCAGCATGATGATGCCGATCAGGATGTTTCGTATCGGCCACACGGAGGCTTCGTATTTGGCTTCGGGCGCTGGCGGATTTTTCGGTGGCGCGGTTTTGATCGGGGCGGCAGGCACGGGCAATCTCCAAGAGAGTCTGCCTAGCCGTGCAAGTGGCGTGCCATCGATTGCGGCGATGTTTGCGGAAATTGACGCCGGGAATTTGACGGGTTGTTTGTCGGGACTCGGGACTCGGGACTCGGGACTCGGGACTCGGGACTCGGGACTCGGGACTCGGGACTCGGGACTCGGGACTCGGGACTAAAAGCTTGCGAAGTTTTTCATTCGGGCTTTTTGGAGCTTTGGTCCGCGAAGAGCGCGAGACGCAAAGGAACAGCGATTGATGCCATCGCAATTTCAATTAGCGTGAAGCGCGGTAATTTGCCGCTGGGCCTCACGCCGCGTTCTGTTCTTCGCGCCCTTAGCGTCCTTTGCGGACAAGATCCTGTGTGCAAGCGCCGGTTTTCGATGCGTGCTGCGATCCTTCGATGAATCCAGGCTCACGCATACTCGTCGAGCAGGCGCAGGATGCGCGCGGACAGGCTTCTGGGCGTTTGCTGCGGGCTTCTGCCGATGTCGCTGTCGCTGTCGCCGATGGCATCGGTCGCCAAGGCTCCATTGCCCGGAGCGCTGTTGTCTTGCGCCGGTTGCTGCCATTGGCCTTGTTGGCCGACATCGGCCTGGGCCAGGGTCAGGCCCTGCGTACCGAGCATGTCGCGCAGGCGCGGTATCGTCGTTTCCAGTACTTGCCTCACCTCGCTGTGCGCGCTGCTGAATTGCGCGAATACCTTGTCGCCATCCATGCGCAGCCGCACTTCCAGCGGACCGAGGTGTTCGGGCGAAACCTGGATGGTGGCCTGGTCGATGCGTTGCTCGCTCATCCACAACAGGTGCTTGCCGATCTGCTGATCGAAATTGCCGCCGCGCAGGTCCGCAGGCGGGCCGGGCACGAGGACGGGTGCTGTGGTCGGACGCAATTCATTGGCGGCCGGCAAGTGCGAAGGCGGCGTGGCGGCAACATCGCCGGTGGGTGCGAGATCTTGCAGCAGGCGCGTGGCGAGTTTTATTTCATCGGCGAAATTCGTTGCGCTCGCGGCCGGCGACACTTGCGCGATTTGCAACGGCAATGGCTTGTCCGTCAGTGCGGTCGTTGCCGAGGCATCGGGCGCGAGCGCGGCGAGGATGGCGGGATTGTTCGCTGCCGGCGATACGGGGGCGGGCGAGGCTTTGCTGATGCCGCTGGTGTCAGGCGTCATCGGCGGCGCGGCAGGATTGGCGGCATCGACCGCCGCCAGCAGTGCCATCAGCGGCGTTGGCAACGTCGCAGGCGGCGGCGTCAATCCCGCGTTCGCGGTGTTGTCGGGTGTGGGAGCCTGATCGCCACTGGATTTTCCGTCATCGGGCAACAGGCTCGATGCGTTGCCGGCGACGCCGGTCAACACAGGAGCGATGGCGGGCTCGATGCCATTGAGCCAAAGCAGCGGGGCGGCATCGCTGTTTTCCGATTCGGCCGGTTCGTCCTTGTTGTCTTGCTTGCGGGAAACCTTGGAAGTGCTGGACTCGGCCGTCTTGGCCGCACCGGGTGCGTCGCCGAGCAGATCGGAAAAACGCTTGTCGGCGGGATCGGCCGGTGCGGCATCCGGCGCGTCGGCTCGCGGCTCGCGCGCTGGTGGCGCGGCGGGGATGGGCATCGGGGCGATGGCGTTCATGCGGGGTCTTCTCCGGTAGCGGATTCGTTGGCGCCCAGGGCTGCGCGATGGCTGCGGGCGCCGAGATCGTCGAGTTCGCGTTGCGCGTTTTGTTCGATGACGCGGTGTTCCTGCGCGCGATAGCTGGCGGCGAGCTTGTCGAGCACTTGCTTGTCGCGGCTGGCCAGCAGCAAGCGCGCGCGTTCGAGTTCGCATTGCTCGCGGCTGCGATCGACCACCTGGCTTTGTTGCGAGACGGCCTGATCGACCTTCTCGCGAAACGCCAACTGGTTGTGCAGCAGCGCCGGCGAGATGGTGCTGCCGGAAGGCCGCGAGTATTCCTCGGCGTAGCGGCGCAATTCGTTCAAGCGCGACTCCTGCGCGGCCAAGGCCTGACGGCGTTCGGCCAGTTCGCGTGCGGATACGTCTTCGCGCTCCTGGGCGCGGCGAAGCAGCGGATCGATGCGTTGGGAGTTCATGGGTCAGCCTTGCTGGGGATTGGCGTGGGAGGAAGGGGCTAGCGGTTGCAGCAATTGGGTCAGGGCGTTGCGGCTGGTGCCGAGATCGGCGGCTTCGGCCACGTCCTGTCCGAGAAAATCCAGGATCGCCGGCCAGCGATCCAGCGCCTCGTCCACGACCGCATTGCCACCGCGCTGGTAGGCGCCGATGGCGATCAGGTCACGGTGTTCGGAATACGCCGAGACCAGCCGCCGCAGCTTGCGGATGCGTTCGCGCCAGGGCAGGTCGGCGATTTCGGTGACTACGCGGCTGACTGAGGACTCGACATCGATGGCCGGATACAAACCGCTGTCGGCGACCCGGCGCGAGAGCACGATGTGGCCGTCGAGAATGGCGCGGGCGGCATCGGCGATGGGTTCCTGCTGGTCGTCGCCTTCGGTGAGTACGGTGTAGAAGGCGGTGATCGAGCCGCGCCCGGCCGCGCCGTTGCCGGCGCGTTCGACCAGTTGCGGCAGGCGCGCGAATACTGACGGCGGATAACCGCGCGTGGTCGGCGGCTCGCCGACCGACAGGCCGATCTCGCGCTGGGCCTGGGCGAAACGGGTAAGCGAGTCCATCAGCAACAACACATGCAGGCCCTGATCGCGAAACCATTCGGCGATCGCGGTGGCGCGATAGGCGCCATGCAAACGCGCCAGCGGCGGCCGGTCGGCGGGCGTGGCGACGACCACGGCGCGGCGCAGGCCGACTTCGCCGAGTGTGGTTTCGACAAAATCGCGCACTTCGCGGCCGCGTTCGCCGATCAGACCGACCACGATCACATCGGCGGCGGTGTAGCGGGTCATCATTCCCAGCAGTGTCGATTTTCCGACGCCGGAACCGGCGAACAAACCGACACGCTGACCACGGCCGATCGGTAGCAAGGCATTGATCGCGCGCACGCCGACATCCAGCGGCTGGGTGATCGGCTCGCGCATCAGCGGGTTGATCTCCACGCCGGTCAGGCCGACCGCGGATTGGAAACGGATCGGCCCACGGCCATCGAGCGGCGCGCCGTCGCTATCGACCACGCGGCCGAGTAATCCTTCGCCAACCTCGACCCGGCCGCGACGGGTTTGTGGCACGACGCGGGCATTGGGCAGCAGGCCGTTCAATTGTGCGGTGGGCATCAGGAAGGTACGGTCGCCGGAAAATCCGACGACTTCCGCATCGACCCAATTGCCGCCCGCGACTTCGACCCGGCAGCAGGCGCCCAGCGGCGCTTCGCAGCCGGAGGCTTCCAGGGTCAAACCGACCGCGCGCCGCAACACGCCCTCGCGTGCCAAGCCCAGGCCCGGCAATGCCGGGTCGAGCCGGCCCAGGCGCGCGGCCAGGCGCAGATTGCGTGCGCTCACCCAGTCCGGCGGCGCGGACGAGGCCTGCACCGGATTGGAGCGATGAGCGTTGTCGGCGGCAAGATTCATGGTTTCGTTCATGGCTTGGCTCCGGTGTCGATCATCGCCAGCGCGCTTTGCAAGCGGGCGGCGAGGGTGCCGTCGATGCGCACGCTTTCGGCATGCACGCGAAGATCGCCACGGGCCAGTCCCTGATCGGCGACCAGGCGGCCGCTCGGCAGCATCGGCAACAGAGGAGCGAGCGCGGCGATGTCGTCCGGATGCAGGCGCACTTCGACTTCGCGCGCACCGCCGCCGACGGCATCGAGTGCTTCGCCGATCAATTCCGAAAGCAGGATCGGATCGGCGGCGTAGGCGCGGCCGATCAGGGCGCCGGCCACTTGCACGGCCAGCGTGGACAAGGCGGAGACGACTTCATCTTCCAGCCGCGCCAGCGGTCGCGAAAAACTATCGAGAATGCCCTCGAACTGCGCGAGCAATCGGCGCAATTCCGCCTGGCCCTGGGCGAAGCCTTCGGCGTGGCCGCGCGCGAAACCTTCCTGATGCGCGGCTTGTTCGAGCGCCAGCAATTCCTCCACGCTGGGAGGCGCCGGTGCCGCTCCGGGTTTGGGTGTTTCCAGGCCGGGCGCGTTCCAGCGCACCGCAGCGGCGGCCGAAGCGGGAGCGAAGATCGTGGTCGAGGCGACATCGGCAGTCGCCGATGCGGGTGCGTTGGGGTTCATATGAACTCCTCGTTCTTGGCCGCCAACTGGATGCTGCCTTCATCGGCCAGCCGGCGGACCATCGCCAGGATTTCCTTCTGCGCGGCCTCGACTTCGGCCAGGCGCACTGGCCCGCGCACTTCCATGTCTTCGAGCAGGATTTCGGCGGCGCGCTGCGACATGTTGCCGGTGATCTTCTCGCGCACCTTGATGTCGGCGCCGCGCAGCGCCAGGCCGAGCTTGTCGCCGGGCACATCGCGCAGGATCGCCTGGATGGTGCGGTCGTCGAGCTCGGCCAGGTTGTCGAACACGAACATCAAATCCTGGATGCGCGAACTCAACTCCGGATCGACCTTGCCGATGTCGCCGAGCAGCACCTGATCCTGGCCCGAATCCATGAAGTTGAGGATGTTGGCGACCACCTTCACTCCGCCGATGCTGGAGGACTTGATGTTCTGGCTGCCGGAAAACTGTCGCTCCATGATGTCGTTGAGTTCGTTCAGTGCGTTCGGCGGGATGCCATCGAGCGTGGCGATGCGCACCAGCACATCGGAGCGGGTTCGCTCGGGCAGGCACTTGAGAACATCGGCGGCCTGGTCGCCATCGAGGTGGGATAGGACGATGGCGATGATCTGCGGATGTTCGTTGCGCACCAGTTCGGCGACCGCGCGCGGCTCCATCCACTTGAGCGAATCCAGGCCGGTGGTATTGCGGCCGAACAAAATGCGATCGATCAGGCTGTTGGCCTTGTCCGCGCCGAGCGCGCCGACCAGCACATTGCGCACGTAATCGTCGGCACCCACACCGAGCGAGGTGCGCTTGTCGAGTTCATCGACGAACGAATCGATGACCAAGCCGACTTGTTCCTGAGTCACGCTCGCCACCGAGGTCATGGCGATACCCAGCTTCTGCACTTCCTTGGCGCTCATGTGCTTGAGCACTTCGGCGGCCTCCTGCTCGCCGAGCGACAACAACAAGACGGCGGCGCGCTGCACGCCGGTGAGAGTGAGCTCAGACATCGGCGCCCACCCAATCCTTGACTACTTGCGCGACGCGCTTGGAGTCGTTGCTGGCGGCGGTGCGCGCCGCGCGCAGACGGTCCTCGTAATGGCTCGATGACAGCGCGATCGGCGCCTGCGCCGGCTCGGCATCGTGGTCGATGTCGGCATAGACCACGGGCGCATTGCCCGGGCTCGGCACCAGATGTTGTTTCGGGCCGAGCAATTGCTTGAGGGTCGGGCGCAACACGCCAAACAGCAACGCCAACACCGCCAGCGCGCCGAGCAGTGCGCGGCCGATGTCGCGCAGCAAGGGGTTTTCCCAAAGCGGCACGGAGGTATCGACAGGTTCGGTGGGCATGCGCACGAACGGCGCGTTCATCACCGAGACCGAATCGCCGCGATTGCCATCGAAGCCGACCGCTTCCTTGACCAACGCCTCGACCCGCTTGAGCGTGTCGGCATCGAGCGGTTGCGGTACCCACTTGCCGTCCTTGCCCGCGCGCGGAACGTAATCGACCAGCACGGCGGCAGTAACCCGGCGGATGCTGCCAGCCGGTTGACGCATGTGGCTGAGCGTGCGGTCCATCTCGAAATTGCGCGTGGCAGTGCGGCTGGTTTGCGTGGGCGTCGCGGCGGCGGTTTGAGTCGCCGTGGCTGGCGTGGCGGCCTTGCCCGCAGCGGCGGGTGCGGTCGGCGTGTTGCTGGCCGAACCGGGAACACCTTGCACCGGCGGCGTGGAATTGCTGCTCTCGGCGGTTTGTTCGCTGCGCAGCTTGGCCGGGTCGGGGGTGAAGGTTTCGCGTGCTTGTTCGGTGACCGAGAAATCCATGTCCACCGATACCTGCGCGCTGATGCGGCCAGCGCCGGCCAGTGGTTCGAGCAAGGTCTGGATACGCTGGGTGAGCGCGCTTTCCTGGCGCTGCACTTGTTCGAATTGCGCCGCGCTCAGCGCCGCTTCGCTGTTGGGATCGGGCGTGCTGAGCATGCGTCCTTGCTGATCGACCACGGTTACCCGTTCCGGCGCGAGATCGGGCACGCTGGAGGCGATCAGATGCACCATGGCATCGATCTGGTTGGGATCGAGCCGGCGTCCGGGATGCAGATCGAGCACCACCGACGCGCCGGCCGGATCGCGCTGGCGGCTGAACGCGCTGGGCTTGGGAATCGCCAGATGCACGCGGGCCTCGCGCACCGGGCGCAGAGTCTTGATGGTGCGGGCCAGCTCGATTTCCAGCGCGTGCTGATAGCGCGCGTTCTCGACGAATTGGCTGACGCCGAAACCTGGATCGCGCTCCATGATTTCAAAACCGACCGGCGCGTTGTCCGACAAACCGGCCGAGGCGAGTTTCATTCGCGCCTGTTGGATTTGGTCGCCTGGCACTGTCAGCGCACCGGTGTTGGGGTCCAGGCGGAATGGAATTTCCGCCGAGCGCAAAACCTCGGAAGCCTCCGCCGTGCTCTTGGCGTCCATGTTGGCCGACAGCGGCACGAAGTCCGGCCGCTGCGACCAGAAGAAAATCCACAGCCCGAGCGCGACCGCGCCGGCCAGCATCAGCAGCATGAGCAACTGACGCAGCGCCGGGATGTCTTGCAGGCGCGCCAATGTATTGGCGGCTGGGGAATCTTTGCTCAGGGGAAGCAGGCTCATGGGGTCAGGGGTCGGTTCGGGTCGGAAGGCTCGTGGGATTCAAAGGCAAGGAGGGGTCTGGCCGCAGGCCAGATCAGATCGGCATGTTCATTACGTCCTGGTAGGCCTGTACCAAGCGGTTGCGCACCTCGACGGTGGCGCGAAAGGCCACTTGCGATTGCTGTGTGGCCACCATCACCCGCGCGAGGTCCGCGTTCGGATCGCCCAGCTCGAAGGCGCGGGTCAGCGCGCCGGCTTCTTTCTGGGCACTGTTGACGCTGCCGATGGCGCGTTGCAGCGTTTCGCTGAAACCCGTGGGATTGGCGGCGGCCGGAGCGCGCGCGGCCGCCGCGCCACTGGCCTGGGATTCGTAGGAACGAATCTGCGAAAGGATCGATGCGATGGCGTCTGACATGGCGCGGCCGGCTCCGGGAAGGTGCGAATGACTCTGCTACCTCCTACAGGCAAGACTCGTGCCGCAAATGGATCAGTGCCCCGCCGTCTCCGCCATTTCGCCGCTGTCGCGGTTGATTCCGTGCTTGCGCAGCTTCTCCACCAGCGTCGTGCGGCGCAGGCCCAGCAAGGTCGCGGCGTGTGCGACCACGCCGCCGGCGCGTTGCAGCGCGGCCTGGATCAGGTTCAATTCGATTTGTGCGATGTGTTCGCGAAGGTCGATCCCTTCGGCCGGCAGCACATCCAGCGGCGTGGCCGCCTGGCCCGAAGCGGCGGCCAGTATCGGCGCCACCGCTGGCGCGGATTCGTCGTCCGGATGGGCCGCGTTCAAACCGTAACGCACCGGCAGGTCGCGCAGGCGCACGATGCCGCCCGGATGCAGCACGGCCAGGCGCTCGACCAGATTGGTCAGCTCGCGGACATTGCCCGGCCAGGAATAACTTTTCAGCGCCGCGACTGCTTCGGCCGCGAAGGTGACATCGCCGCGACCGCTGCGGGCCAGCCCGGCAGTGATCGCCGCGACCAGCTCCGGCAGGTCTTCGCAGCGATCGCGCAGGGCCGGCATCTCGATGGGAAACACATTGATGCGATAAAACAAATCCTCGCGGAAATTGCCGCTACCGATCGCCGCTTCCAGGTTGCGATGGGTAGCGGCAATCACGCGCACGTTGCAGCGCAGGGTCTGGCTGCCGCCGACCCGCTCGAAACTGCGCTCTTGCAGCACGCGAAGCAGCTTGACCTGCATCGGCAGGCTCATGTCGCCGATTTCATCGAGCAACAAGGTGCCGCCATCGGCCATCTCGAAGCGGCCCTTGCGCGTGGTCAGTGCGCCGGTGAACGCGCCTTTCTCGTGGCCGAACAATTCGCTTTCCAGAAGATCCGGCGGGATCGCGCCGCAGTTGATCGCCACGAACGGGCCGTTGCGGCGCGGCGAACGCTGGTGGATGGCGCGCGCGACCACTTCCTTGCCGGTGCCCGATTCGCCGAGCACCAGCACGGTGGTATCGAAGCTGGCGACTTGTTCGATCATCTTGCGCAGATGCCGCACTGCGGCGCTGCTGCCGGTCGGGCCGGTGTCGGGCGGCGCCAGGATTTTCTGATCCTGGTCGAGTCGCTTGATGCTGGCCCGGCGCAGGCGTTCGTTGAGTTGATGATGTTTGATCGGATAGTCCAGCGACCACACCGAGGCTTCGTGCAGGCCGAACTTCGCCGCCGCGTCATCGCGCAGATCGGGCAGCACCAACAGCGGCGGATGCAGCGGCTCGCGTCCGAGCCAGGTGAAAAACTCCCGGCAGGCCGCATCGTCGGGATCGACGTTGCCGACCACGATCGCGACCCAATCGGTGGGACGGTGCCGGGCCAGCGCCACTTCGCCGGCGTCGCCGACCAGGCGGGGATTGAAGTCCATGAAATCGAGCAAGGCGGCGATGTGCTCGCCGCGTGAGATATCGGAATCGACCACCAGTATTCGCGACTCACTCATAGCCCCGCCTCCCGGGCCAGGCCATCCAGACTGTCCAGACCGATACCGCGTTGTTCGGCGAGTTTTTGCAACAAAGGTACGACCTCATGCAGATAGGCGAGTTTGGTGACGAACGCATCGGCGCCGGCACGCAGCGCGTGCTCGCGGTGTTCGCCGTCATCGAAATGACTGGCGATCACCACGAACGGCGGCGCGTCCTGCGTTTTGATCAGGCGCGTGGCTTGCAGTCCGCCCATTTCCGGCATGGACAAATCCATCAGCACCGCATCGGGGCGCAATCGTTCGCAACGCTCGATCGCCTCCAGGCCATTGGCGGCAGTGCCGACCACCTGCATCCAGTGCAGGCCGCGCAAATGCCGCATGGCGGCATTGATGAAACCCTCATGGTCATCGACGATCAACACGGTCAGGCGAGTCATGGCAAGGTTCCTGGGACGAAGAAGCGAGAGTCAGCCGGCACAGGCGAGCGCCGGGGTCGTGGGTTGCCGGCGTTGCCGGGCGGGGGCGATGTTGAGTTGCTCGCGATATTTGGCGACGGTGCGGCGGGCGATGTGGATGCCGTTGCGCGCGAGCAGCCGGGCGATGGTGTCGTCGGCCAGCGGCGCGCTTTGCGATTCGCCGGCGATCAGGCGCTTGACCATCGCACGCACGGCCGCGCCCGATACGCTCGCGCCTTCCAGACGCACCGCGAAAAAGCGCTTGAACTCGAACGTGCCGCGCGGCGTCTGGATGAATTTGCCGCTGGTGATGCGCGAGATGGTGGATTCGTGCATGCCGATGGTTTCGGCGATTTCCTTCAGGGTCAGCGGCGCGATCGCTTCGTCGCCATGATCGAGGAACGCCCGTTGCCGTTCGACGATCGCCATCGCCGTGCGCAGCAAGGTGTCGTTGCGCATCGACAGGCCGTGGGTCATCCAGCGCGCTTCCTGCAGCAATTCGCGCATTCTGCGGGTGTCGTCGCCATCACTGCATTGCGCGAGCATCCGCTCGCAGACCGGGTCGATGCGCAGCCGTGGCGTGCTGGCGGCATTGAGCGCGACCCGCCACTCGCCGCCGGCCTTCCATATCAATACGTCAGGGACCACATGCGTGCCTGGCGGCAGGCGCGGATCCTGGCCGGGCCGGGGTTGCAGCGACAGGATCAGCGCCATCGAGGTTTGAACGTGTTCGACGCCCACCCGCAGACGCCGCGCGAGCTCGGCGTAATCGTGCGTTGCCAGCAGTTCGAGATGCTCGCGCACGATGCACTCGGCCAGCCAACGGCCGGGCGCGGGTGTCGGCAAGGCCGCCAGTTGCGCCAGCAGACATTCGCTCAGAGTGCAGGCTGCGTAACCGGCCGGTTCGCCGTGCAACAAGCGTTGGCGGATTTCCTCGAAGCGCTCCGGCTGGCAACCGAGCGATTTCGCCGCGGCCTGCGCCAATTGCGGGAGGTTGTGTTCCAGATAGCCGTTGTCGTCGGTGTAATCGAGGATGAAAGCGGCGATCTGCATATCGTCCGCATCCAGCTCCAGCGACAGTTGTTCGAGCACACGCAGGCGCAAATCGCTCGACCCGCCATCGGGAAGGCGCAGGATCGGGTCTTCATCGCCGCCATAACTGGCTGCGGCCGGGCTGGCCGTCCAGGCCGCGGCTTCGGGCAGTTCGTCCCAGGCGGCGGCTTCGACCGCGGCGATGTCCGCGACGGCTTCGTCGCCGGGGCCGTCATCGTCCTCGGGTTCGCGTTCGAGCAAGGGGTTTTTTTCCAGCATGCTGGCGATTTCCAGCTCAAGCTGCATGCCGTCGAGCTGCAACAGGCGGATCGACTGCAATAGTTGCGGAGTGAGATTGATGTTTTGGCCCATTTGGGCCTTGAGCACAGTCTTCATCCTGTTTGCCTGTCCCCCGGCGATCGATTGGATCGCTCGCATGCAATGTCCGATGACTCATCGTCTGCGCTGCGCGACGGCTTTTGAATCGGGAAGAGCCCTAGCTGCGTAGAAAAAAACCCGACAGCGTGTAGGGAAAATCCTTACTTGTGCCGGAGAATTGTCGCGGCGTGGTGGTTATCGCTTCGCGCGTTGCGTGCGAGGGAGTGTGGGGGTGGCGGGAAATTGTTGTGGTGGGGGAGGCTAAGATTCGGCCAGACGCAAGTATCTGGCCGATTTGCGCTTTCACGATCTGCGCCATGAGGCAACTTCCCGCCTCGCGGTAATCTTCCCCATGCATGAGTTGATCAAGATAATCGGCCACGATGACCTGCGCATGCTGATGCGGTACTACCATCCTCATGCGTGATATTTGGCGAAACGGCTAGCTTAATTGGCGAATTGAATATCTTCCTTCGCGCTCTTTGAAGGCTCGGTCTCCGCCTTCGAGTAACGTGCATACGGCTTGACGTATTCCTCGGACGCTCGTGTCTGTTTCGTTGTGCTCCAATGATCCTGATATGTAGCTAATGCGTGGATATGCCTGTGTGGCAGACCTATCAGCTAGAGCGACGATTATTTGTTCCGCGTCTGTTGCCACAACTAAATTGGGATTATGCGTAACCAGAATTATCTGCCTCTTTTCCTTGGCTTTGCGGATATATGGAACAAGTTGCAGGTAGATTGAGGAGTTATCGAGGTTCCCTTCCGGCTGATCAATTATCAGAGGGCGTCTGTCATCTTCATCCATCAGTAGATATAGAACAAGAAGTGCAATTCCCCTTGTGCCAGGAGATAGATGCTCCAAAGATGTCCCGCCGTACTTGATTTTGTATGTGGTTCCAACATGATCTGTGGAGTACATCCAGTCAAGAAGGTCTATAAGCTTCAGGCTGGGCGATGCGTATTTCTCCATGAATTCCACGGGATCAACCAGCTCGGAAAACTGATCCATAGCCGCCTTAAGCTTTCCTTGATCGCCGCTCCCCCAAGCAGGAGAGAGTGTGTCGACAACGAATTTTTCAATGGCATCTTTCTTTGCGGACGTAGGTGGGCGTCGCCCATCGAAGAAGCGACTAGCTTTTTCAAGCCAATTGTTGTGATCAATCCTATAGCCAGCTGAAAGCTCGAATTTCATGTCTGCACCGAGACTGTCGAGTTGTTGCTTCATAGGGACGTACAAATCCTGGAGGCCTTGTTCGTCTTCAGCTAGAGCCTCAAAGTATTTCAGGTAGAGTTGATTTCTTTCTTGAGTGCGCTGCGCGAGCAAATTCTTCGTCTTGCCATCAATTTCCTCGATCTCCCGCGACAACCGTTTGGCTGCTGCTTCATGCGTATTAATTTGCTTCTGCAAATCCAGCAGTCTTTTTTTGTTGGTTTCGTCTTTGCTGAGGGATTCTTGCAGTACCTTAATGCGTTTGGTGATATCAAATATGCTGGTGCCGTCTGTTTTGTGGGATTCCTCGCCACCTCGCATTGCGGAAATCTCTTTCCCAATCTTTTCTGATAGGAGAAGAATTCCAGCCTCAACGGCTGCATTCCAAATGGGTTTAAGCTCTGCGGCTTGTTCCTTTGATATAAGTGCGCTCACCTGGGAGGAATCAATCAGGTCTTGAACTTGACGGTCTGTCTTTTCTTTTAGCTCTGCATATGATCTGAGGAACTCATCAATATTACGTTTGCTTCTGTTCTTCTTTGATAGTTCAAGCTCGACTGATTTAAGCCTGTTTTGTTCCTCCTCCAGCCGCGTCAAAGTCTCGCCATCAGCAGCTTGAACAACTGACGGCAGTTGTCTTTTTATATCCTCAATCTGCCGATTCGTCTGATCTCGAGTGGCAACCTTTGTTGGCCTTTGCTCAATGCTCGCATGCAGTCGTTCTATCTCGCGATGAAGGGAGTATATTTGCCCACGAAAATAATCTTGACGGGATTGAGACGCTGATTCACGTGCAGCCCTAAGCTCCTCAAAGGACGAGTAATCTTCTTTGTGAACCTCATCCAGATGGGAAAAGACTACTTCTTCAATTGCTTCTTGCAGTTCGCTCCCTTGATGATCGACTGAGCAGAGGCGCTCTACGAAGTCTTGGGACAGATACCGCACTAAGGGTTTAGGGGAGCTATATGGCTTATCTGTGAGGATGCCTTCACTCTTGGTTCCAGATCCCCAAAGTAGCTCTACGTTTACGCCCGAAAGATGTAGTCGGCCCTTCGAGATAAAAGATGACTGAGACTTCGTATCTACGGGCACACCAGAAGCAAAGGCGATTAGATCGGCAATTGCTGTTTTGCCAGCTCCCTTTTCGCCGATAACAGCGACCAGTCCTGAGTTGAGTTTAAGAGAGCCTTCTGAAAACCATCCGTTGTCTTTCGTTATTCTAATTTCTTCAATAATACGGCTGGAGTCTGATTGCTGTGGCCGCGCGGAGCCGATATTTACTCGGCAGTCTGGTTCCCATAAGACTTGTCGTAGTCCCTCGAATGTGGGATCTGATTTTATCCAGCAGTATCTGTCGTCATCAGGCTTGAATAGTTTTGCAACCTCGTGCGCGTCAGAGCCGTGAAGACATGGCTTCAGGCTCTTGTACATCCGAATGATTTCTTCTGCTGGCACCCCAGGCTTTTGTCCCAGGTAATAAACTCTATCGTTGGGGTTGGCAGAAAAGACGAAATCTGCATGTTTCAAGAGTTGATCTCGGGTAGCGGAAAAGCCATCAGCGGGTAGGCCACTTATGCCGTCTTTGCCATTGGCGATACCCACGAGGCAGTTGCTTTTTAGCCAGCCTTCTTTTTGCAACCACTCTATGATTTTCTCATAGGATGGCTTGAACTGTTGGATGCCGAATCTATACGCTTGCTCTTCGTCCTGAATGCTCGGGTCTTGTGCCTTGGCAAAATTAATCAAATCTTCTCTTATACATCCGTAGGTGTGTTGTCCTTCCGACGATGTGTAAGTAACTTTGAGGCTCCTGAGGGCGCGCTTGATTTTCGTTATGTGATCAGGATCTGACGGATCTACCAATATGTGGATGTTGAGAGCTTTCCCATCTTTTGTGATAGGCATCGCTCGCAACTCAATATTTGGAAGAACCAACTGGACGGAAGATAGCCGCGGCTTTTCAGTGTTGCGCCTTGCTGCGTGGATTTTTTCATACCCGTCTATTGACATATAGTCTGTTATGCCAATAGCGGATATTTCTTCTTGCTTGGCGAATTTTTCAAGACTGTCTAGGTAGTTATCCCAAGAGTTTCCAACAAACGACGCGCCCAATTTGCTTTCTGGCGTGTGAATATGCAAATCCCATCGCCTCCACTGAGATCCCACCGGGAAGTTTGAAGTTTTTATTCCGTTCTTTTTCACTCGACTTCTCCTCCGGCCGTAATTTATTAGCCCAGTCGGGCGGCCTCCGCTGCTATATGTCCAGCTAGCGCAGCGACGAAAGTTCTCAAGCTGGTCATTGATGACAGCTCAGTAAATTCTCCAGTATTTACTGCGTTGCGCTCTGCAGCGAGGACAGCAGCCGTGGTGTAGAGCTGCTCCTGCACTAGTCGCTGACACAGCAAATCGTACCGCTTGAGATAGGGCGCGCCCTTGAGCTCTGCGAATACGGGGAAGTGTGGGGACGGAGTTCGGACAGGTTTGCGCGACTTCGGCGCATCCTCGACCATCATCAGCCAACCGACAAAGGGACGCGGCTGCTTGCCGAAAGCCTCTTCGCGGAAGGCGGTCCAAAGATCGTGGGCCGTCCCGATGGCTTCTTCGGTTCGGTTATTGAAGTTGTTACTGAACGAAGGGCCGACATGGCTCTTCAGCTCAATAGCGGCGATCAGTTCCCCCTTGTAGATCACCAAGAGATCCCACAACTTCGTAGGGCGAAAATAACCGGGCAGGGTCAGCATCGTGCGTTTCTGGTGAATCTCGGCATGGGCCAGCCCATTGGCCTTGATGATGTCGAGCATCAAGGCCAAAAATCCGTCCATGTTCTTGCCAGCAGTCACGCCTGCGCGCTCCCCTTGGTCGGCTTTACCCGACTCAATTTGCTTCTGCCTTGCTGCTTCGCGGTTGCCCCAAAATGCCTTGACGGCTTCGCATGCTTTCTGTTCGTAATCGACAAGATCGAGCGCCATTTATTCTCCATTGCCCCCAAGGGCAGATCGTTCTTCGTGACTTAGGCCGTAGAGCTTGAAAACGGCGCGGTTGCAGGCTTGCAGGTCTCGCTTAGTAGCGGCCTGGGCCAGCTCTCGGCGCAGAGGCTCCGGTACGTGTGTCCAGCTAGGGATGCGGATTCGACGCAGGTACTGCGCCTGGAACCGGAGAAATCCACCACGCATCTTTGTTGAGTAGGTCGCTACGAACAGACGAGTAACAGCAGACAGCAGCACGGCCTGCAAGGCCCGCAAGTCCCAGTCGTCGGACGTGACGTAGTAGAGGTTGTGGTGCGGGTACAGCTCACCACCTTCAAAGACGATATGCGCCTCTCCCTTGATGTCAGGGATTAGGAGCTTCGATTTCGCGGCCAGCGCCGGAGTGATGCGATCAATCGTGCGATACCAGTTGGCTGGAGTCTTCTGAGCACAGTGACGGTCTGCAATCGCCTCTCGTCGTGTCTCAAGGTAACGTCGCAGACGAGGATATTTAGCGAGACTGACCAACCCTCCCGACTCGGCAAACGGATTGATGACGCCTTGCCCATGCCACTTCACCTCGCCTGACATGATGTCCTTCGTCGTTACCAGCGGCAGCTTCCTGTCTGGCTCGACATCAAGTGCATCAAAGTTGCCGATGAACACTTTGTCCGCCCCTGTAGCGACACCGATTCCGACCTTGCATCTCACTTCTTCAAGCGAGGGAAAGTCGCGCTCCAGACGGCGAATGAGGGCCATTTGATCGGCAGATTCCAGCAGCCACGGCTCAGCACCATTTGTGACTCGCGCGAGTTCGCGCACCGCTCCTACTTCTTTCGGCAACGCCGGGATGCGAAGCAAATCCGCTAGTGTGGTAAGCGTTGCCCGGTCAATGGTTGGACGATGTGCAATGCGTGTTGCCCCTGGCGTTTCGCGGCTGATGACGGTGATCGCGGGATAGGCAATCACGTCAGAGTGGAAGGCGGGCGTATCCACCATATCGACGTAGACTTTCAAGTGGAACCGCTCCGCCACAAGATTCCGAAGAGGCCCCCCATAGCGATTCTTCATCCACCGATCCGCGCAGATGAATCCCAGGCTGCCACCATCTAACAGAGCCGAAAGCGACCGCTCGATAAAGGGAATGTAGATGTCGGCTCGGTCGTAGATCGTTTGGTAGCGGCTGCGGTACTCGGCCAGCAAAGCGGCCGGTATCAGCTCCTGACGGACATAGGGCGGGTTGCCCACCACGAAGTCAAACTCACCCTCCAACGATGCCAGAAGGAAATCTCCCTGCGACAGCCAACGACTAGCTAGGGCCGACGCGGTATTAGCGGCCATTCCCTCTTGCTTGAGAAGTGCAACGACGGCTGCGTATGTGCTGCGAAAGGTATCGTGGTGCAGTTCGACCGCTCGAATCGCGGTGCTTAGATCGCTCAGCGCGGAGCCGCTTGGTCTAGCTGCCCGCCATGCAGCTAACAGCCGTTTAATGATCGGGAGCAGGAAATCGCCGCCACCAAATGACGGTTCCAAGAGCCGCCTTTCATGGAGAGGTTGATCGTCTGTGTAGCCAACCAGATCGAGGATGAAATCAACCACCTCGGAGCGCGTAAAAATGGCTCCCCGAACTTCAAGCCCGCCATCGGTAGCCAATGCGTCCGTGGCTATCTGAACAGGACAATTGGTTTGCGCGGTTGATCGGCGGGTAGTAGTGGACGCATATGCCATGAATTGGAATCCGTTAATTTGTGGCTAGCGCAGGTTTCGGGCGCGTCAAGATGCAAGAATAGGGGGCAGATTGAGCTTTTCCAACGTCCGCATTTGACTGCGGATTCAACTGACCAAAGCATCTAATTTTGGGCGCGTCCGGCATCACCTATTTCCAAGGCGTGGCGAAGCAGCGACCTATCTCAGTAGCTTGCATCAGATGCGGCGACGATTGCCCATTTTACTTACCAGCAGCGTAAGCCTTGACCAAGTCAGTCAGATAGTCGCGTCCAACATAGAGCGAGCGGGCTTCCAGTCGTTCATTGAGGCCATGCACGCCATTGCCGTCGGGGTCTCCCCAGATTCCCGGCACACCATAGGTAGGAATACCGATGGCTTCGAGGAAGATACCGTCGGTCGCTCCCGTCGACATGGCCGGGATCACGGGTACACCCGGAAAATACTTGGCCGACAGTTTTTCCGCAGGCCCCATGATTTTTGGATCGAGCGGCGGCGGTGACGCCAACGGACGGACCGGGGGCACCGGGGTGATTTTGACGCCTGCGTCAGCGATCACGGTTTCCAGAGCGGCTTGGGTCGTCGCCACCGATTCGCCTGGGAAAATTCGGCAATTGATGTTGGCACCAGCCCGTTGCGGCAGGGCGTTGTTGGCGTGGCCACCATCGAGAAGTGTCGCGACACAGGTTGTTCGCAACATGCTGTGATACGTGCGATCCGTGTTGGCGAGCGCTTCCGCTGCGCGATCATCGGGATTCTTGGACAATGCCACCAGCGCATTGCCCAGCGCGTCTTTGCGGCCGGCACCGACTCCTGTGAAGAAGGCTCGGGTGGTATCGGTCATTTTCAGTGGAAACTCGTAATTGCGAATCTTGATGAGCGCATCGGCCAGTTGATAGATCGCGTTATCGCGTACGGGGATCGAGCTATGGCCGCCCGGATTGACGGTTTCGAGGCGGAAGTTTTGCACCGCCTTCTCGCCAACCTGCATCGACTGGCTGACGATTTTTCCATGGCCGTCGGTATCGCCGCCGCCGCCTTCATTGATGGCAAACTCGGCAGCGATCAGTTCCGGCTTGTTTTGTGTCAGCCACTGCGCGCCATTGAAGGCGAATGTCGTTTCCTCGCCACAAGTGAGCGCCATCTTGATGGTGCGGCCGGGCGCGTACCCGCTTTTTTTGAATCGCACCAGCATGTCCGTCCAGATCGCCGCCATCGATTTGTCGTCTGCCGTGCCGCGGCCATAGAAATTTCCATTCTCCTCGATCAGGGTGAAGGGATCGCGGGTCCAGTCCTCCCGCTTCGCTTCGACAACATCGATATGGGCGAGCAGCAGCATCGGCTTCAAGGTCTTCGACGTGCCCTGCATGATCGCCACCAGGCCGCCATCTTTGGGATGCTCAGCGGTCGCGAACAGGGTCAGGTCCTGATCGGCGAAGCCTGCGGCTTTCAGATGCGCCGCCATCCGCTCGGCGGCCAGCGTGCAGCTACCAGCCGACAGGGTGGTGTTGGTTTCAACGAGCTCTTTGTACAAGGCACGGAACTCGACTTGATCCGGACGCAAGGCTGGTGCATCGACCGTCTTGCTCGAAACCGCTGCAGCATGCGCTGCCAATGTCAGGGCGATCACGCCCAGCGTGCGATAGTGCATTTTGTTTTTCCCTTCTTCATGTGGACCCTGTGACGTTTGCACAGGTAAGGCCGCTCAAGCATACGCCCGGCGAGAGTTTTCATGCGGAGTGCCTGACGATCGCCAGTTCGGGATGACTGCCGAACAACCACCGGGGAAAACGAGAGTTGCTACGGTTTAGTGGACACCTTGACCTGTCGAATCAGGCTTTGGCGAACGGCTGCTTCTGGCCGATTCTGTTGAAAAACTCGGCGTGCTGAAACGGCCGAACTCTCATCGCTCGCGACAGTCGCTTTTTTGGCTGTTTGATAGTTTCCGCGAGACTCGGAATCGTACTGTCACGAGCGTCGTGAAGCTGAAAATCGCTTTGGTTTTGGAGCCATGGAGTTTTCAACCGAATCCGGGCTAGAGGGCCGTGCCTGACCCGCGCGGTTACCAAACCAAGTCGTCGGGCACCTGGAACTGCGCGTAATACGCATCGTCTTCGGAGGTTCCGGCGGAGGGCTCGGTGCCCGGGTCCTGGCCGTGATCGAGCACGATCATGCTGGCGTCGCGTTCGCGCACCTTGTCGCCGGCCGCACGCGGCAACAGCTCGTAGCGGTCGCCCAGACGGGCTATCACCAACGCGCCGGAGGACAGCTTCTTGCGCAGGTCGTCGTTGACGAGCAGGGTGCGGATGGCGCCGTCGGCGGTGAAGCGGTACTCGCTCTCCCCCGAGCGCGGCACTTTCTTGTCTTCGACGATCTGCCGCGCCTGGGCACGAAGTTCAGTGATGCGCGCCTGGGCTTTGCGCTCGGCGGCAAGCGCGCGGTCTCGCTCGGCTTTTTCAGCCCGCGCCCGCTCGGCTTCCAACTGGATTTCGCTGAGCTCGGACGGCCCTTTGGCATGCCGGGCCTTGTTCTGCTCGCGCGCCACCTCGGCCACCTTGGACTTCTTGACCAGGCCCGCCTTGAGCAACTGTTCCTGGAGCGGATTCGCCTTCGCCATGTCGCAGTTTCTTGTTGAGAATTTCCGGCCCATCATACCTGCCGTCCCCACCTGCCTTCGTTCCCTTCTGCCGATGGAACCTTTGAAATACCTCGCCGGCTACCCACAACACATGCAGACGCGGGTGCACGAGCTGATCGAGCAGGGCCGGCTGGGCACGATGCTTGTCGATAAGTACGGCCAGTTTCACACCGTGCGCAGCGACAGCCAGTTGTACGACTACGTCCAGGCGCTCAAAGACCGCTACCTGCGCAAATCGGTGCCGCTGGGCAAGGTGATCTACGACAGCAAGCTACAGGTAATGAAGCACGCGCTCGGCACCCACACCGCCATTTCCCGGGTGCAGGGCAATAGGCTCAAGGCCAGTCGCGAGATTCGCATCGCCACCGTGTTCCGCGATGCGCCCGCTGAGTTCCTGAAGATGATCGTGGTGCATGAATTGGCGCACCTGAAGGAAGCCGAGCACAACAAGTCTTTCTACCAGCTGTGCACGCACATGGAGCCGGACTACCACCGGTTGGAGTTCGATTTGCGCCTCTACCTGACTCATCTTGATGTAGGGCAGCGCGCTTAATCCTTCTGCTCCTCTCGGTGAAACTGGAGCAGGTCGCCGGGCTGGCAGTCGAGTGCATCGCAGATCGCTTCGAGCGTTTCGAAGCGGACGCCGCGGGCTTTGCCGGTCTTGAGGATGGATAAATTGGCGAGAGTGATCCCGACCTTCCCGGACAATTCGGTGAGGGTCATGCGTCGATCATGGAGCACGTCGTCGAGTTTCACGATGATGGCCATGTCAGATCATCTTTTCCAAGTCTTCGCGCATTTGTGTGCCCTCTTCAAAGACGCGCGCGAGTACGAACAGCAGAGCTACCGCCAGCCATCCGGTCAGTGAGAATTTCCAATCGATATTCGAGCCTGCGGCGTTCAGCGCTGCCGCCAGGATTCCGAATGTCAGTTCGAGCAGCTGATTGGCGAGCACGCACCAGGCGATCGTCTTCAGCCGCACGGCGTTCTCCGGCACGAAGGGGTCGCCGGAACGAACCGTCTCGACTACGTCCAACAGGCGCGAAAGCAGGATATGGACCGAGGCGATCAGCGGCAGCGCCAGCACTATCCAGAGCCGAAGGATTGGGACGAGCCACGATGGATCGATGCGCGGGGGCTTCTTGCTGAAAAACTCGAAAACCTGTGGTTCGAAGACGAAGGTGGCCGCGAAGAAGAGGACCAGTCCCACGCCCATGCCGAGGTTGAGGACGCGCAGGATCCCAAGGAGGATTCGTGAAGCGCTGAGCGCGCTGGAGTGGGGTCGGAGCATGTTGGTTCTCCTGCCTATTTGTTGCAGGACGATATCATAATTATCGTAAAACAACAACATATTTATTGTTAAACGATATTTTGCTTGAGATAGTCGCTCGACGACCTTCTAACGACAATTGCCGGGAATGGAGTGGTCTCGAGGCTCGTCATTCCTCGCAACGCGGGCGTCCAGTCCCGGTGCTGCATCAATCGCAACCCCGGTTACCTGCTTTCGGGAGATTGGTTTCGAATGGCCGAATGTTTGGCATGGACGCTGGGCGGAGGTGAGCCGAACATCGCAATTGGCCGAAGCCGGTCAATCCCATTGTTGAATGCAGGCAACATCAACACGTCGATCAAGACCTATCGAGGCAGGCGATCAACATATCCACTCATACAAAAAAGCGAGAAATCAGACGAGAGTCATCGCGAAGTCAATGGCTTTGTATCGATAGGAATTACAGCAAGGCAATCTTCGCTTTTCTTCGCGCTTTTCGCGTCTTTGGCGGATTCCCGATCCGCCCAACGCAACTCACCCAAACTCCCCATGAAACCGCATCGCAATGCGCAGCAAATCGCTCGCGCGGCGGCAGCCCAGCGATTCCATGATTCTGGCGCGGTGGGTTTCCACGGTCTTGATGCTGATGCCGAGGTCGGCGGCGATTTCCTTGGTTGATTGGCCGCGGCCGAGGGCGCGCAGGATTTCGCGTTGGCGTGGAGGGAGTGATTCGACGCCTGCCGCGCGTTCGCGGCGCAGGATCGGTCCGAGCATGCGCGCGGACACTTGCGGGCTGAGAAAAGTTTGACCGGCAGCGGATGCGCGCAATGCTAGTTCCAATTCGGCGGGCGCGGCTTCTTTCACGACGAAACTGGTGGCGCCGCGATCGAGCGCTTCGCGCACATGCACCGGGTCATCGTGCATGGACATGATCACGATCGCTGTTTCCGGACAGGTTTGGCGCAGCTCGCCGATGACTTCGAAACCGCTGCGGCCGGGCATCGACAAATCCAGCAACACCAGATCGGGCCGATGCAATTGCGCGGCGGCGAGCGCCTGGTCGGCATTGCTGGCCTCGGCGACGACTTCGATACCGGCGAAGGATTCGATCAGGCGCCGGATGCCGGCGCGGACCAGCGTGTGGTCGTCAACGATCAGTGCGCGCATGCACTCGGGGCCGCTTTGGATTCATGGCGGCAACCATAGCGCAGTGCGCACGCGATGACCAAACCGCGCGTTCATACTTGTGACCGCGTTGGCGTTCAGTTAGCCGGAACAATGCGTTGCCGTCGCGCGTCGGCAATTTGACGCCTGTGCGCGCGAAACAAATGCCGATCCAGCGCCGACTCCAGCGGTGCGGGCAAGGGATCGAAGCGCAACCACAGACGCGAGCCGGTATCGCCGGATTCGCTGGCGATCACCGTCACTGGAATTTCCAGGAATTCAGGCAACCAATCGGCCGGTTGCAGTCGCAGCAAGCCGCGTTCTCCCGTCGTCGATGCGATGTCCGATTCGAGGCGAATGCCCAATCGCGACCAGCAAATCGTTCGGGCCCTCATTGCTTGTGTGTCACGGCGTAATAGCGCGCTGATCAATCCGGTGAGCAGATCGAGCTTGGCTTCCATGCGTTGCAGCGCGAGATCAGTGCTGCCGCGTTCATCGTTGTCTTCCACGCGCGCTTCTTCGGCATTGGCCAAAGCGCGCAACAGGGTTTCGGCTTGTGCGAGAGCACGCGCGGCTTGTTGCTCGCCCACCGCGCCGGGCACGAAGGTTGCGGCCAATTGCTCCTCGCAGGCCAGCGCCGCGCCGAACAATTGCGAGTGCGCGGAATTGACGGCCGGGTCGTTGCTACTGGAGGGATCGATGCTCATGGCGGATCCTCGCGAATGGAGCGGGAAACGTGCGAAACATTGGTCGATCGATCGTGTGTTTGCAAATTCCTGGTTGGCGGCAATGCTTTCGTTTGTCCGGGGGCGATCGCCGCCCAGGCGCTGGCGATGTTTTGCAACAGCGATTGTGCTTGTTCCAGCGCGCCGACATCGCCCTGGCCCGCAGTCACCAGATGCGCGGTAGTGTGCAGATAAAGAGTTTCAAGGCCAGCGGCGATTTCGCCGCCGGCATCGTGATCGAGCGACAGGCGCAAACCTTCGACGGAAGTGGCGGCGGCGAACAGAGCGCGTGCGCGGCCGGGCAGGTCGCCGCGTTGATGGCAATCCTGCGCCAGCCGGATGCGTTCGATGGTTCCGGCCAGCAACAGGGCGATCAACTGGTGCGATTCGGGCGTCTGCGTCTGAGTGGCCGCGCGTTCGTGGCCGGTGATCGATGCGAGCTTGGTAGGTTCAGGCGAGGACATGGTCGCAAGGCATCACTCGGTCGTGTCGTTTTTATAGGCATTGACGGCATGGCTGCCATGCCGAAGCGCATTGAGCCGCGCGCCGATTTCCTCGCGGGCGCTGGCTAACTCGCTCATCAGGATGCGCTGGGCATCGAGCAATTCATCCAGGCCCGTGTTGTCGAATGGGCCTTGCAGTATCTGGCGCAGTTGCGCGTCGTGATCGTCCAGCAGCTTTTGCGCAAGCTCCCAATCGTCGGCCGCGATGGCATCGCGAACGCGATCCAGCTCCTCGATCAGTCGCTGCGCCGGCGCGGTCATTTCAGCGCGTCTCGGTATTGCGCGCGGCGGGGGCGATCGCTGACCAGGCGCTTTCTATCTCGCCGAGCAAGCCGGCGACTTCGTGCAGGCGTTCGGGATCGTTGTGCAGGTTGGCTTCGACCAGACGCCGCTGCGAATAGTCGTACAACGCTTCGAGATTGCTCGCGATCTCGCCGCCCGCCGCATGATCGAGCGAACTGTTGAGCCCGGCGATGATGGCGCAGGCTTCGCTGATCGCGCGGGCTTTGCGCGCGATATCGCCACGGCTCAGACAGGCGTCGGCGAGGCGGATGCGTTCGTTGGCGCCGGCCAGGAGCAGCGCGATCAAGCGATGCGGGTCGGCTTCGAGCACGGCGCTGGAAACGCCGGTCTGCCGGTATTGGGCGGCGAAATGTTGGCCTGCTGCCATGATCTGGATCCTTACGCGTTGCTGGAATTCTGGGTGAGTTGCCGGCTGAGAAAACTGCTGGTGTTCTGCATTTTCGCCACCAGCGAATCGAGTGCGGTGAACTGCGCGAGATAACGCGCCTTGAGTGAGTCCATGCGGCGATCGAGCGTGGCGCGCTGATCGTCGATGTCCTTGAGTTTCTTGTTGAGGTTGGCGTTGCGGCTGGTCAATGGACCCTTGCTGCCGGTCAGTGCGGTGATGACGTCGTTGATCCTCACTGCCAATCCCTGGGTACCGGAAAGAGCGGTCTGCACCGCGACCGGATCGGTGGCCAGTGTGGCTTCGAGTTTGCTCGCGTCGAAATTCAGGCTGCCGTCGATCTTGGTGCTGATGCCGAGGGCGCCGGCTTTCATTCCCGCCAGTCCCGTGTCGGCCAGGGTTTTGCTGACCGCCGCGCGCAATTGGCCTTCCGCGCCGCGCACCAGCGCATCGCCGGTGAGTGCCGATGCCTGGCGGGTGGTGGGGTCGAAACGCGTCACCGATCGCATCACCGAGATCGCTGCGTTGTAGCTGTTCACCAGGCCTTGCACGGCTTTGCTGACGGCGCTGGAATCGCGGGCGATGGTGAGTGTGTTGATCTGGCCGAGCTTGGCGGATTTGAGGTCGATGTTCACGCCAGGCAGCGCGGTGCTGATGCGATTGCTGCTGGATGTGACAGGCAGTCCGTCGATCTTCACGCTGGCGTCGGTGGCGAGAGTTTGTTCGCTGAGCACCGTCTGGGTGCCGGGATCGAAAACGAAGGCATCCAGTGACGCATCGCCGCTTCGAGTCACGCGCAATGCACCGGCGCTGCCCAAAGCCGTGGCGCTGAGTACCAGATGTGCGCCATCGTCGGCATTGACGACCGAAGCGGTCACGCCCTTGCCGGCACTGGCGCTGTTGATCGCATCGCGGATATCGAGCAGGCCGGCGTTGGCCGCGATGGTCGCGGTGATCGTCTGGCCGCCCGCGCTGATGCTCAATTGCCCGGCGCCGAAAGTGGTGCCGGCGATGAAGCCGGTCGAACGCAGTTTGTGCGCGCTGGCCAACGTCAGGACTTCGATCTGGTAGGTGCCGGCCACGGCGCCTTTGCTGGCTTGCGCGGTCAGGATATCGGTGGCGCTGGACGTGCTGGTGAAGGCATCGAAGGGCGTGCCGTCGCGCAGCGAGGCCAGTGCCGTCTTGAGTGCGTCGATGGAGCCCTGAAGCAGTCCGAAGGCCGAGAGCTGGTTCTTGGCCTGGGTTTGCGCGGTGTTGAGCCGGGTGTCGGCAGGGCCGCGCTCGGCGCTGACAAGCTGCTGCACGAGGGTGGGAACATCCAACCCCGAACCGATACCGCCTGCGCTGATGGCTGCCATGAGTGCTGCTCCGGATACCGATACCGCGCGTTTTGCCGTGCGGCGGGATTTGACCTTTCGTTACGTGAAACTTGTTACATGAAATTCGATGCAATTTTCACGCCAGAAAACCGACGTGACGGTTGGGTTGGAGGCTTCCGGATTGTCTCGGCTTGCGCTGGCTTCAGAAATGGGAAACCACACAACCGCAAGCAAAGACAAACCGGAAATCGCCAAAAGCTTTTTCGCCGGAACGCGATGGAAATTCGACAGCCATCGCGTCCCATAACACGCCGGCCGCGGCAGGTGCCGCGACCGGAGTCCACATCGCCGGGCCAGCCATTCAGCCCGGTAACACCCGTTGAACGATCAACGCAGCAACTGCAACACGCCCTGCGACAACTGGTTGGCCTGGGCGAGCATCGCGGTACCGGCCTGCTGCAGGATCTGGTTGCGGCTCAGTTCGGCCGTTTCCTTGGCGAAGTCGGCGTCGCGGATACGGCTGCGCGAAGCGGTCAGGTTTTCCGAGGCGCTCGACAAGCTCGACACCACCGAAGTGAAACGGTTCTGCACCGCACCCAAGCCGCCACGGGCCGAGTTGACTTGCGTCAGCGCCGCATCGATCTGGCCGATCGCCAACTGCGCGCCGGAGAAGCCGCTCACGCTCAGTGCCGACAAACCCGTCTGCGAGTTGGCGGTCGAGGTAACGCCGGTCGCGCCATCGAATCCGGTCTGGGTGCCGTCATCGGTGCCGCCGACGGTGATCGCGCCAGCCGATACCAATTCGATCTTGCCGGTGGTGGCGTTGAGCGAGGCGCTGACGGTGGTCTGCGCGGAAATGTTGTTGATCGCCTCGACCACTTGCGCGGCGCGCTGGCTGGACGTGCCGACCGCGCTGAGTGCGCCGATGTCGATGCCGTTGATGGTCATCGAGCCGGCCACAGCGGCCGTCGTGTCGGTGATCGTGGTGGCGATCGAACCGCTCTGCGCGGTATCGATGGAGACGGTGCCGCCGAGCACGGCGATGTTGGTGTCGAGCAGGTTGGGGATGGTGATCGTCTCACCGGCGTTGGCGCCGACCTGGAACACGAAGCTGCCGCCGCTGCCGTCGAGCAATTTGACGCCGTTGAAGCTGCTCTGGTTGGCGACGCGGTCGATTTCGCTGAGCAGCTGGCCGACTTCGGCCTGTAGCGCGTCACGGTCGCTCTGGGAGTTGGTGCCGTTGGACGACTGCACTGCCAGCTCGCGAATACGCTGCAGGTTGTTGCCGACTTCCGTCAGCGCGCCTTCGGCGGTCTGCGCCAGCGAGATGCCATCGTTGGCGTTGCGGGCGGCCTGATCGACGCCGCGGATCTGTGCGGTGAAGCGTTCGGAAATGGCCAGACCGGCGGCATCGTCCTTGGCGCTGTTGATGCGCAGACCCGAGGACAAGCGCTGCAAGGAAGTGGCCAATTGCGAGTTGGAAGTGCTCAGGTTGCGCTGAGCGTTGAGTGAAGCGACGTTGGTGTTGATTACCTGTGCCATGAGTGCGTTCTCCTGAGGTTGGGTCAATCCCGGCGCTTGGCGAAGGCCTTGCGGGATTGCGCAGAGGTGGCGCGTTATGTGCCTTCGCCGCTGCTGTCCCCAGTAACGGCTCGCGCCGTGTAACCTTTAGTCCGCACTTGCGAAAATTTTTCCGATCTGCGTGGGCGGCGACCGTGATACAGCGGCGAATGCGGGTCCGTCAGCCCACGCGGGAAGGTGCGATTCTTGGAATCTTGCCCGCAAAGAACGCGAAAGGCGCGAAGGAAATCGGGAAGATTCGAGTAAGCCGGGCGTACTTCACTGATTCGCCCTTGTTCAGTCGGAGCGATGGCAATCGCGATCGAGCGTGCCAAGGCAATGACTATCTTCCGCTCTTGATGGTTGCCCAATTTTCGTTTTGGCAACGGCTACCTTTCACCCGCCTGTTTGCCAAAATGAATCTCGCCGGCGACAACAAAAATTCCGCGTTGCCGCCGCACATCGCGATTGCCATCGCTCCTACATGTTTTCGACGCATTCGCACGCGCGAAAACGAATCGAAATTTTCTCAGCGCAGTTTGTCGAACAGCGACAGCGACTGGATGCGCAGGAACGAACTCTGCGCCGCTTCCAGTGCGGTGAGGTGCTGGTTCATCCGGGTCGCGGCTTCCGCGTAGTCCAGGTCGCGCAACGCGGAGAGCGTCGTGGCGATGGTTTCGGCCTGCGCATCGCGCGTGGGTTGCGCGCCGTCGATGGAAGTCAGTTGCGCGCCGCCACTGGCGCGCAAATCGAGCACATGGTCTTGCGCCGTGGTGACATCCTGGATCGCGTTGAACATGGCGTTTTGCAGCGAGGCGCGTTCGGTCGATGTGGTGATCGGCTTTTGCAATGTATCGACCAGCGCTTGCACGGTCGCGAAAATATCGCGTGCCGGCGACGGCTGCACGCCATAGGAATCGCCGGCCGCAGGTGTGCCGGTGAGCGTGATTTGCACGCCGCGAAACCCGATGGCTTCGCCGGAAACATAAGCGCCGCTGCTGACCAGCACGCCGCCGGCATCGCGGACTTCATAGTTGCTGGCGCTGATGAAATTCACTTTGTAAAGCCCGCCATCCCAGAGCGAGGCATCGGTCAGGCCGCTGCTGCCGAGCACGCCGGTACCGGTGTTGCCGGCCGTAACCGTGGCCGCGATCTGTCCATCGCCGGTGCGTGTGCGCATGAACAACTCGCTGCCGGGCATGGCATCGGCAACGGCCAGCCCCGGCGCGACATCGACCAGGCGTTGGCTCTGATCGCCGACATAATTCACACCCGTTCCGGTGACCACGAACGGCGGCTTGCTGTCTTGCGTGCCGCCGAACAGGAATCGTCCGTTGCCATCGTTGCTGTTGGCCAGGCCGATCATGGTCTCGCGCACTTGCTTGAGCTCGATGGCGATGGCCTTGCGGTCGGCCGGTGAGAGCGTGGTGCTGTTGGCTTGCACGGCCAGTTCGCGCACACGCACCATCTGGTCGCCGAAATCGCGCAATACGTTTTCCTGTTGCGACAGGCGGTGCTGAAGCACTTTGGCGTTTTCGCCGAAGCGTTGCAGTTCGGCGAACGAGCGATCGAGCGCCACTGCTGTACCAGCCGAGACCGGATCGTCGGCGGCGGTGTTCAAGCGCAATCCAGTGCCGAGTTGTTGCTGTGCGCGGGTCAGTTGCGCCTGCTGATCGAGCAAGGAGGCCAGGCCTTTTGCATAGACACCGGCAGTGGAGATTCTGGAAATCATCGGCGCACCGCATTGATCAAGGATTGGAACAAGGTGTCGGCGGTGCTGATGACCTGCGCCGCGGCCTGATAGGCCTGCTGGAAGCGCAGCAGATTGGCCGCTTCCTCATCGAGGTTGACGCCGGAAAGCGATTCGCGCTGCGCCTGCAATTCATCGTGGATGACCTGCTGGCCTTCGATGGCGAAATTGGCCTGACGCGTGGTCGAGCCGATGCTCACCGTGAGTTGTCCGAGCGCGCCGTTGAACGTGCCGGTGCCGCCATTGAGCGCGAGCGCATCGTCGATGTTCGCCAATTGCCGGGCATTGCCGTTGTCGCTCGATCCGGCGCTGTTGGCCACCACGCGGAAGGTGTCGCCCGGCGCGGGAATGCCGTCCAGACGCAGGCTCCAGCCATTGCCAGCGACCGTGCCGCCAGGACTGAAAGGGAAGGGGCCGACGCCGTTGAGCGTGTAGTTGGACGAATCGATGAATTGGATATCGACCGGATTGAGCAGCGCCGGGTCGGTCGCATCGGTGATGCTCAGCCCGGCCGCCTGGCCGCTGCCGAGATTGCTCAGATCGGCGCTGACGCGCACCGGCGAGGCCGCCGCGATCCGGTTGGGGTCGGTGATCGCCAGTTGCAGACCGCCCGCGGCGTCAGTCGTGGGTTGCACCAGGAATCGATCACCCGCTGCCGCGCCGCCACTGACCACGATGCTCACGCCGTTGGCGATGAATGGATCGACCGCCGTGCCGGTGCCGGTGAGTGCGACCGCCGCGCCGGTATCGGAGCGCTTGGCGCTCCAGGCCGCGCCATTGAAGCTCAACAACAAATCATGGCCATCGAGCGCCGAGACATCGCTGATCTGTGCCTGCAAAGTGGCGGTGCCGGTGTTGTCGATGTGCGTAGCGGTGACCGGCGCCGGCAGCGTGAAGAAATCGCCGCCCATCAACCCATTGAGATCCATGCCGGCGCGATGCTGCTGATTGAAGGTCTCGGCCATGCCGACAGCGATGCGGCCCAGTTGCGCGCTGGTCGGATCGAGCACGTTCTGGCGGAATTCCAGCAAGCCGCCGAGGGTTCCCGACACATTGCCGTTGCCGAGAGGCACGGGGCCGCCATTGGCCTGCAGCGCGACCTCCAGCCGGTCGCCGCGAAATGGATTGGCGACGGTGGCCAGGCTCGAAGCGAGATTGCCCAGCACCAGTGGCTGCCCGCCGGGAGTGAAGACATTGAGTGCGCCATCGTCCTGCACCACGGTGGTCGCGCCGATCAGGCTGCCCAGTTGCGATACGCGCGTCGCCCGTTGATCGAGCAGGTCCGGCGAGGGCTCGCCGGATGAACGCGAAATGGTTTCGTTGAGTTTGGCGATCTCGATGGCGAGCCGGTTGGCATCATCGACACCGGCGCGCAACTTGGCGTTGACATCGCTGCCGAGTGAATCGAGTTGTCCATCGAGCAAGGACAAACGCGCGATCAGCGAACGGCCGCCGGCCAGCATGTTCTGGCGCGCGGCGTTCGATGCCGGCTCTGCGGACACGCCCTGTGCGGAATCGAAAAATCCCGACCAGGGGCCGGCGAGACTGGTTGCCGAATCGGAAAAAAGCTTGTCGATGCGTCCGGACAATCCCGACATCTGTTGCAGTCGGCCGAGTTCGCCATCGCTATCGAGACGGCGGGCGAAGTTGATGTCATCGCTGAGCCGCTGCACGCCATCGACGCGCACGCCCGCGCCGATATAGCCGCGGCCGAGATCCTGTCCCGGTTGCGCGGACAGGTTCACCCGTTGACGGCTGTAGCCTTCGGTGGCGACGTTGGCGACGTTGTGGCTGACCGTCGCCAGGGCGCGCTGGAAAGCGAGCAGGGCGGTACTTCCGGTGGATAGTAAGTCGGGCATGGCTTAACCCCGGGGGTTGTCGGCGATGGTGAGCGCGGCGACGGTGTTTTCGCGCCGTGAAATGGCCGCTATTGCACGGCCCAGGGTCGGGCCTTCGGCAATCGCGGTGATCTTGGCGGCGTAGGCGGGATCGGTGGCGTAGCCGGCCTTTTGCAAGGCGGCGGCATAACGCCGGCCATCGTTGCCGGCAGCGAGCGCATCGCGATAGCGCGGCTGGGTCTTGAGCAGTTTCACGTAGTCGGCAAAGCTCTCGGCGGGCGAGGCATAGGCGCGAAAATTGGCGAGCTCGCTGCGGTCGGCGCCGTTGATGTTTTCGGTGGTGAGGCTGCGTACCGAATCGCCGCGCCAACTGCCGCCGGCCTTGATGCCGAACAGATTGTTGGCGCTGTTGCCGCTTGCACCTGTTGTTTGAATCTGATGCTTGCCCCAGCCGGTTTCCAGCGCCGCCTGGGCGATGAGCACTTTCGGATCGACGCCCAATTCGGCCGCGGCGCGTTTGGCTTGCGGCCAGATCGAGGCGACGAAATCCTCGGGACTTTTGTTTTCGACTGTGCCGGGCTGGTCGTATTGGAAATCGGTCGGCGGCACGCGAATGTTGTCGTCGAATGCGAATGCCGGCATCGTGCTCGAAAGCGAGGGATTGTTTCCGCTGACCGCCGCTTCCAGTTCGCGCAAATGCGCCATCGCCAGGCGCGCGGACGCGGAAAAACTACTCGGGCGAAGCTCGGGCTGCGAAGTTGCGGTGAGTTTTTCCATCGACGGCGCGGCATCGGGTGCGCTCACTGGCGGAGTGGGCGCGCGGGCGGCTCCGGTCAGCGAATAACTGGTAGCGCGGCGTTCCAGTGAAAATGCGGTCGGCTTGGCCGGTTCCGCTTCGCTGCTTGCCGCTGTCTTGCCGCCGAGCTGGCGCGCGATCATCGGCGCCAATCCCAAGCCGCGGCCCTGGGTCAATTGACCGGCGATCTGTTGGTCGTACATCTGTCGATAAAGTTGGTTCTCGCCGGGAAACATCGAGTCGCCGAAACTGGCATCGCGCATGCTCTTGATCAGCATCTGCGCGAATTGCGCCTCGAAATCGCGCGCGACTTTTTCGATCCTGGCCTGATCGGCGGCAGGAGCGGTGGTCGAATCGATCGCGATGGGCGAGTTGGCGATACGCATGATCGTTTCCGAGCACGAGGCTCAGATCACCTCGAGTTCGGCGCGCAGCGCGCCGGCTTGTTTGAGCGCTTCCAAAATCGCCACCAGATCGCCCGGCGCCGCGCCGACTTCGTTCACCGCGCGCACGATGTCATCGAGCGTTGCACCGCCGGTGAGGACGAACATGCGGCTGCCTTCCTGCGTCGCGCCAACACTCGAGCGCGGCGTGACGACCGTCTGGCCTTCGCTGAAAGGCGCGGGCTGACTGGTGTCGGAGCGTTCGACGATGGTCACCGTCAATGAACCGTGCGCCACCGCCGCGGGGAGGACCCGAACATGCGCGCCCATCACCACCGTGCCGGTGCGCGAGTTGACGATGACTTTCGCCGAGGCCTCGCCCGGGCTGACTTCGAGATTTTCCAACTGCGCGATGAAACCGATGCGCGCACCGGCGTCGCGAGGCGCGCGCACGGCAATGGTGACCGCATCGACGGCGCGTGCGGTGCCGGGGCCGAAGACATCGTCAAGCGTGCTCACCATGTGCGCGGCGGTGGTGAAATCGGCGGTGTGCAGATTGAGCGTCAATTCATCGCCATTGGCTGGCCCTTCCGGCACCGCGCGCTCGACCGTCGCGCCATTGGGAATGCGGCCGACGCTGGGCACATTGACCGAAACGCGCGAACCATCGCGGCCGGACGCGCCAAAACCGCCGACGATCAAGCTACCCTGGGCGATGGCGTAGATTTGTCCGTCGATGCCACGCAAGGGCGCCATCAGCAAACTGCCGCCGCGCAGCGAGGATGCGTTGGCGATCGAGGAAACGGTGACGTCGATGGTCTGGCCGGGTTTGGAATACGGCGGCAGTTCGGCATGGATGGCGACCGCCGCGACGTTCTTGAGTTGCGCGTTGACGCCGGGCGGAATGGTCACGCCCAGTTCGGCGAGCATGGTTTTCAGACTCTGCACGGTGAATGGCGCCTGGCTGGTACGGTCGCCGCTGCTGTCCAGGCCGACCACGAGGCCATAGCCGACCAGCGGGTTGCTGCGCACACCGCCGACCTGGGCCAGATCCTTGATGCGCTCGGCATGGGCGGGATTGGCGCCGAACGACAACGCCGCCAACGTCAATGCAATGGCCGCAAATCCATTTGCAGCCATGGCCCGAAAACTCCGGGCAAAAATATTCTTCGACGCATGACCCGTTGCGGTTTTCATCGCGGTTTGTCTCATTGCGGATAAGTCTGTTTCATTGCGGATAAATGGGTGAATTGAAGAAACGGCTCAGCCAGCCCATCGCGTTCGATCGCGCGACCGAGCCGCGACCGCCATAGGCGATGCGCGCCTGGCCGACACGGCTGGAAGCGATGGTGTTGTCGGGGCCGATATCGACCGGGCGCACGACGCCCTGGATCTGCACGAGTTCATCGCCCTGGTTCAGTCGCAATTGTTTTTGTCCCTCCACCACCAGATTGCCGTTGGCCTGGCGCTGTATCACGGTGACGGTCACGCTGCCTTGCAGGCGATTGCTCTGCGCGCTGTCGCCCTTGCCGTTGAAGTCGCGTTTGCCGCCTGCCTCGGTATCGAGCAATGCGCGGCCGTTGCGGGTGAGCGGCGCGCCAAACACGGACGGCGCGGACATCTTGACGTTGGAATCCTTGGTCACCGAAGTCGTGGCGGTGGTTTTGGCGATCGTGTTTTCTTCCAGAACGATGGTGAGCAGATCGCCGACATCGTGTGCCTTGGCGTCCTGGAACAAGCGCATGCCCGGACTGCCGCGATAGATGCTGCCGCCGTTCGCGGCGGCCACGGCCGGATCGGCGGCGGGCATTGCGTATTCGGTGCTTGCCGACGCTGCCGGGCCGATCGGTGCGAACGGCTGGATATCGCCCGAGAGCGAGGCGCAACCTTGCAGTGACAACAACGCAATCGACAGCAGGACGGATTTCATCAGCGCGCAGCCTCAGACATTGTTGTTGAGGAAGCCGAGCATCGCATCGGCGGTGGAAATGGCCTTGGCGTTCATCTCGTAGGCGCGCTGGGTTTCGATCATGCTCACCAGCTCTTCGACGACATTGACGTTGGAGCTTTCCAGCGCGCCTTGCTGCAAGGTGCCAAGACCGCTCAGGCCGGGCGAGCCGTTTTGCGCGGGGCCGCTGGCGGCGGTTTCCAGATACAGGTTTTCGCCTTTGGCTTGCAGACCGGCGGGGTTGATGAAATCGGTCAGGGTGATGGTGCCCACTTGTTGCGGCGCGGGCTGCCCGGCGATCTGCACGGTGACGGTGCCGTCGTTGCCGATGGTGATGCTTTGCGCGCCTTCGGGAATCTGCATGCCCGGTTGTAGCGGGTAGCCGCTGTTGGTCACCAGTTCGCCCTGCGCGTTGACCTGGAAGCTGCCGTCGCGCGTGTAGGCGGGCGAACCATCGGGCAACAACACTTCAAAGAAACCGCGGCCGTTGACGGCGATATCCAGCGCGTTGCCGGTCTGCTGCATATTGCCCTGGGCAAATTGCTTGGAGGTGGCGACCACGCGCACGCCGGTGCCGGTCTGCAAGCCGGTGGGCAGTTGCGTTTCCTGCGAGCTGGAGCCGCCGGGCTGGCGCACTTGCTGGTAAAGCAGGTCCTCGAAGCTGGCGCGGTCGCGCTTGAAGCCGACCGTGTTGGCGTTGGCGAGATTGTTCGAGACCACCGACATGCGCGTTTGCTGCGCGTCGAGTCCAGTCTTGGCGATCCACAGGGCCTGGTTCATGACAAGCGATTCCTTGGGGTGTGCCGGAGCGATGCAATTTGCGTGCTAGAACCGCGCCGGAGAGTTTTTTGCAGGGGCGGGGGCGGGCGTCGAATCATCGCGGTTGGTGTTGTGGCGTGATGTTTCGACACGGGCCCGCAGTCATTTCATTACCGTCAGCTCAGGCGCAGCAGGGTGTTGAGGCTGCGTGCGTTTTCGTCGCCGCTCTTGAGCACCTTGACCTGCATCTCGAACTGCCGCGCCAACTGGATCATCGATACCAGCATGCCGGCTGAATCGACATTGCTGCCTTCGAGCGCGCCGTTGGTGAGCGCGATGCCGGCCGCTGGTGCGAGTTCCTCATCCGGCGATGCCGCGCGCATCAGGCCATCGACGCCGCGCGCCAGTTGCGCGGGCGCGGCCTGGACGATGCGCAGACGTCCGACGATCGCCGTGGTCGCCGCGCTTTCGCCCTGCGGCACGATCGACACCGTGCCGTCGCCACCGATGCTCAAACTCTGGTGCGGCGGAATCGCCAACGGCGCGCCGTCCTCACCCAACACCGGCTGACCGCCAGCGGTGGTGAGTTGGCCGTTGGCGTTGAGTGTCAGATTCCCGGCACGGGTATAGGCTTCGTTGCCGTTGCGATCTTGCACGGCCAGCCAACGCTCGTCATGCAAGGCCACATCGAGTTCGCCGCCGGTGCTGTGGATGCTGCCGGGACTGGCATCGAAGCCCGGGTCGATGGCTAGCGCATTGACGCGCGTGGCCAGTCCTTCGCCCGGAATCGGCAAGGCCCGGGTTTCCATCAAGGCCGCCTTGAAACCGGCGGTATCGGTGTTGGCGAGGTTGTGCGCGACGGTTTCCTGCGCCCGCAACGTATTGCTGGCGCCGGTCATTGCAACGTACAGGCCCTTGTCCATTGGCTAGCTCCGGTGGCGGTGCGCGTTAGCGGATGTTGATGACGGTCTGGGTGACTTGATCGTCGGTCGAGATCATTTGCGCGTTGGCCTGGAAGTTGCGCTGCGCGGTGATCATGTTCACCAGTTGCGCGGTCAGATCGACGTTGGAGGCTTCCAGCGCGCCCGATTGCAGCAGGCCGATGTCGGAACTGCCAGCCTCGCCGCGGCGCGGTTGCCCGGATTCGAAAGTCTCCGCCCAGGCGGTGTTGCCCAACGGCTGCAAGCCTTGCGGATTGGTGAAGTTGGTCATCGCGATCTGGCCCAGCGGTGTGGAATCGCCGTTGGTGTAGCGCGCGAACACCACGCCTTCGGGCGAGACTTCCACGCCGGTCAATCGGCCGGTGGTGTTGCCGTCCTGGCGCAGTTCGGCGACGGCGAAACGGTCGCCGTACTGGGTCGAGCCATTGAGATCCAAGGTCATGTTGAGCGGCGATGCGCCAGTGCCCGGGTTGGCCGCGGGCAGGACCAGCTTGCCGGTCACGGGCGAAGTCAGGATGCCGTTGTTGGAGTATTGCAAGGTATTCGGGCCGCCAACGGCGACGCCATCGAGTTGCGTGTTGACTTCCCACTCGTTGGGATTGGCGGTCTTGACGTAGAAAAGCGTCGCCGAATGCGCCGAGCCCAGCGAGTCGTACACGGTCAGCGAAGTGGTGTGGTTGTAGCTTTGCGGATCGGCCGGATCGAACGGCGCCACCAACGGCTGCGCGGCATTGGCCGGCAGGTTGGTGCCGACGAACACATTCTGGGTCGCGCGCGGCGGCGCGTCATTGGAGCTCAGGCGCAGGTCGGACAAGGCGCCGGTCTGGAAGCCGGAGCCGGTGGTGTTCGGCGGATAGATCTGCAAGCGTTGCCCGGAAGGATTGACGACATAGCCTTCGCGATCGGCGGAGAAATTGCCGGCCCGCGTGTACACCATCGCCCCGTTGTCGGAGAGAGTGAAAAATCCCGAGCCGGAAATGGCGATATCCAGCGCGCGCCCGCTGAAATCCACATTGCCCTGGCCGAATTGCTGCGCGACGTTGCTCAATTGCACGCCCGCGCCGATGGTGTTTCTCGACAGGCCGAATGACGAAACCGGGTACAGGTCGCCGAATTCCGCACGCGATTGCTTGAAACCGACGGTGCTGGCGTTGGCGATGTTGTTGGCGGTCACGCCGAGATTGGCGGTGGCGGCGTTCATGCCGCTCAAAGCGGTGGTAAAGCTCATGCGTTACTCCTTGAGAGTCGGGGAGAGAAGAAAGGAAATCAGCCGATGCGGCGAATCGCCGACAGCGGCCAGGAGCCGAGCCCGCTTAGATTCACGGTCAAGCCCTGCGGGTCGAGCGAGACACTGTCGATATTGGCGTTGACCATGGCCGGCAACGCTTGCGCGGTATTGCCCGCACCCAATGTGGCCTTGATCCGGTACTGGCCCGGCGCCATGACATTGCCGGTGTCGTCGCGTCCGTCCCAGGCAAAGGCCTGGTCGCCGGAATTTGCGGCGTCGATGTTCAAGCGCCGTACCAACTTGCCCGAGACATCACTGATTTCCACGGTGACGTTGCCGGCCGAGGGCGTGGTGATGACGCCATCAACGGGCGTGCCGGCGGTCAGATTGACCGTCTCGGTCTGCACCAGCGCGTTGTGTCCGACCAGGGCGGCGGCGCGCAATGCCTGATCCGATTCCATGACGTTGGCGACCAGACCCATCGACTTTTGCATGTCCTGAATGCCCTGCACGGTCGAGAACTGTGCGAGCTGGCCGAGGAAGGCCGTGCTCTCGAGTGGCTTGAGCGGATCCTGGTTCTTGAGTTGTTCGGTCATCAGCCGCAGGAAGTCGGCCTGGCCGAGGTCCTTGCTTTTCGGCGCGGCGTTGGGCTGGGCCAGGCCCAGATCGGAGAAGGGATTGCTGGCACTGGTGATGGCACTCATGAAGATTCTCCTAGCGGCCCATGGTCAAGGTGGCCAATGCCAGTTCCTTGGCGGTGTTGAGAACTTCGACACCGGCCTGGTAGCCGCGCGAAGCAGAAATCAGATCGACCATCTGCGCCACCGGGTCGATGTCCGGCGCGTACACATAGCCTTCGGCATCGGCCATCGGGTGGCCGGGCTGGTAGCGCTTGATCGCCGGTGCATCGCTTTGCTGCACGCCGGCCACGCGTACCGATTGCAGCGTGGGGTCGTCGGCCAGCGGCATCGCGGCGAATACCGGCTGTCTGGCCCGGTAGGCATCGGCCGGATCGGAGGCCACCGACTCGGCGTTGGCCAGATTGCTGGCGATGCTGTTCAAGCGCACCGATTGCGCGTTGAGCGACGCGCCGGCGATATCGAAAATCGGAAGTGAACTCATGGTGTCGCCTCAGTTTTTTGATCGGTCGCGAGCTATTGGCCGGTGATGGCGGTGAGCAACCCGCGCACGCGCGATTCGAGGAAAGTCAGGCTGGCGCGGTATTCGAGCGCGGCCCGGGCGAACGCGGCATGTTCGATGTCGGTATCGACCGTGTTGCCGTCCAGACTGGGTTGCTGGGTAGGGCGCTCGATCCGCGCCACATCGCCGGCGATGGCGCCGATATGGCGGCTGTCGGTGACGCGCAGGCCGCTGTCGGCTTCGCTGGCTGCGCTGAGCGCGGCTTTGAAGTCGATGTCCTGCGCGTGGTAGTTGGGCGTGTCGGCGTTGGCGAGATTGCCGGCAATCAGCTTCAGCCGCTGCTCGCGCAGCACCAGGGCCGAAGCATGGATGCCAAACAGCGAGTTCGTGGTTTCCGACATGGGCGACTCCCGGCACGACTGGACCAATGCGATCCGATGCCTGTCACGTGCAAGGCATGTGCCAGACCGGCGTTACGGCCGTTGCGTGAGTGCACCGCAAGCCAGCGCGGGCAGGTTCTTGTCGGTTTCGATCAGGCGGCGCAGGCCGCCGCCGATACCGCGCTCAGCCGCGCCATGACGTGCTCGGCCAATTCGCGTTCGGAGTATTTGGCGACAAAGGCATTGGCGCCCACGCGCTCGACCATCGCATTGTTGAACACACCCGACAACGAGGTGTGCAAGAGCACGTACAGCCCGGCCAGGTTCGGATCGCGACGGATTTCTGTCGTCAGCGTGTAGCCATCCATCGAGGGCATCTCGATATCGGAGATCACCATCGCATAGCGCTGCACCGGGTCGTCGCCAGCAGCGACCATCTGCTGCAGATGGTCCAGTGCCTGGCGGCCATCGGACAGTACGGTCGAGGTCACGCCGATCTGTTCGAGCACACTGCGGATCTGCGTGCGCGCCACCCGCGAATCGTCCACCACCATCACCTGCAACGGCGGGCCGTGCTCAGGCAGGCGCAGTTCCGGCGCAAGCGACGCACCCACACGCATCTGCATGATGTCGGCAAGTATGCTTTCCACGTCCAGTATCTGGATCAACTCGCCCTTGTACCGGGTCACGGCAGTGAGCTGACTGGTTTCGTTGGGCAAGTCGGGCGGCGGGCTGACATCCTCGACGGCGATATTGACGATGCGGTCCACGGCGCTGACCAGAAACCCCTGCACCGTGCGGTTGAACTCGGTCACTACCAGATAGGCTGGTTCCTCGCTGGTTGACCGCTCTGGATGGCCGATGGCCTGGCCCAGGTCGAGCACCGGCACCGAGCGTCCGCGCACGTCGGCCACACCGGCGAATTGCCCGGGCAATTGCGGCAGATGGAACAGGGGCGGGCGGCGCAGGACTTCCTGCACCTTGAAGACGTTGACGCCAAAAAGCTGACGCCCGCCCAGGCGGAACAGCAGCAGCGCCAGCCGGTTGTGGCCCGCGAGTCGGGTGCGTTGATCGATGCGGTCAAGCAGGTCGTGGCTCATGTTCGCAAGATCGGCATGCCGGCGCGGATCTTGAGCGGATCTTGAGCATGATCGGGCGATCTCCCGGCACATCGCTTGCATGGTTGGCGGCAACTTCGATGCCGGGATGCACAGAATGAATTTGTCGATCACGAATTTGCTGACGCGATCGCTGCCTGCCTTCTTGTTGTTGCTGTCCTGCCTGCCGGCGCAGGCGGCGGATTTCGAGCCGGTCGAATCGATCCGGGCGGCCGCCCTTGGCGCCGTGTTGTCGGAAACCGACGATGCTTCCCGCGCCCAGGTCACGCTCGATCCGGCATTGCGCCTGCCGCGATGCGTCAACGGCTTGCGCGCGCAGGCCACGGCCGCCGCGACCGTGGAAGTGGCATGCAGCGATCCCTCTGGTTGGCGATTGTTCGTCCCGGTCAAGCTGCGCCGCGCGCAGAACGTGCTAACGCTCACCCGCACCGTGGCCGCCGGCAGCGTGCTCAGCGCGGACATGCTCAGCAGCGAAACCCGCGATTTGAGCCGGGTCGCCGGCGCTTCCTTATCCAATCCCAACGATGCCGTCGGGCGTAGCGCGCGCCGCACGCTGGTGGCCGGTTCCGTGCTCGATCCGGGCGATCTGGTTTCGGCGCGTCTGGTGCGACGCGGCGATACGGTCACCCTGGTATCGCGTGCCGGTTCCATAGAAGTACGCATGGCCGGGCGCGCATTGGGCGACGCTGGCGAAAATGAACGGGTCTCGGTCGAAAACGCCAGCTCCCGTCGTATTATCCAGGGCGTGGTGGGCAGCAATGGCGATGTGCTGGTGACCCGTTGAACCGGGCTGGCATCATCGATATTGGCGGTAACGGCCGGACATTAAAGTTTTCCCAAGTGTGACCGCTATCTGGTTCGTGACCCGCCTGAGGATTCGGAAATGACACAGAAAATTGATGGCAGCCAGATGGCCGCACCGCGCGTTGGCGCGGCCGGCGCCGGTGGCGTCGATCGCGCCGGTCTCGATCGTGCCAAGGCGGTCGCCGCCAGCCAGGCCGGCGATAGCGTGCAGTTGACCGGCGAGGCATCGAGCCTGCAGACATTGCAGCGCGAGATGACCAGCACTCCGGTGATGGACATGGCCAAGGTCGATGCCGTGCGTTCGGCGCTGGCGTCGGGAACCCTTCGCATCGACCCGCAACAGATCGCCGCACGGATGATGGCGCTGGAACAAGAGTTCACCAAATGAGCGGCACGATCGGTCTGGCGGGGATCGAGGCGCAAGCGCAGGTTTCCGTCGATGCCTCCGGTGAACTGTCCGGGCTCGATCTGCTCGAACAGGCGCTGCAGGGCGAACGCCGCGCGCTGCTCGAGCACGACATCGACGCGCTGGTGCGTTCGACCGCCGACAAGCTGCGCGCCTTGCGTGCAGTGGAAGCGGTAGTGCCTTCGGCCGAATCGCATCGCCGCGTGTTCGAGTTGAGCGAGCTCAATCGCGCCAATGGTGCCTTGCTCGCACGGCGCCGGCGCGAAGTCACATGGGCGCTTCGACAACTGGGACGGACCGAAAACGCGCTCGCCTACGATGCGCGTGGACGAACCGGCGGTACTATCCAGGCACGCGCCCTCGGCGTGGGCTGAGCACAGGTACACGAGCTGGACAGGACATGCTGAAAGCGCCGACCGAATCAGACCACGAGCCCATTCCCGGGGCGGATCTGATGGCGTTGGCTGGCCCGCTCGACGAGGCCGTCCTGTTGCTCGATGGCGATGGACAGATCCGCTATGCCAACGATGCGGCCACCCGCTTGCTCGATGGCCTGGCCGAACCCGCCGATAATGCTTCGCCGATCACCGGGCATCGGCAACGCTTGATGGCCCTGCTGCCGGAAGAGGCGATTGCCAGCGCGCGCGAACATGGCCGCTGGTCCGGCGAAATTCTCGCCGATGACGGCAAATTGGCATTGCGCGCATCGGTGCATCCCGGGCCGTCGAATGCCTCCGCCACCGGCGATCACCTGTTCGTGGTGTTGCGCGACATCAGCCAGGCGCACGCGCGCGAAAACGAATTGCAACGCCGCCACTCCGAATTGCGGCAAACCTACGTCCGGCTGGCCGGCGCGCAGGAGCAACTGCTGCAATCGGAGAAGATGGCTTCCATCGGCCAGCTCGCCGCCGGCGTCGCGCACGAGATCAACAACCCGATCGGTTACGTGCATTCGAACCTGGGCACTTTGCAAGACTACGTGGGCAATCTGTTCGCGCTGATCGAAGCCTACGATCGCGCCTTGCGCGCGGAAGCCGGGCAAGCCGGCGCATCCGGTTCGGCACTGGCGGCCATCGACAGCATGCGCACGCGCATCGACCTGGAATTCATTACCCGCGATTTGCCGCAACTGCTCGCCGAATCTCGTGAAGGCATCGACCGCGTCTGCAAGATCGTGCGCGACCTGAAGGATTTTTCCTATTCCGGGCGCAACGAACCGTGGCGCGAAGTGGACTTGCTCAAGGGTCTGGATTCGACGCTCAACATCGTCTGGAACGATCTCAAGTACAAGGCCACGTTGGAAAAACAGTACACCCCACTGCCGCCGGTGGAATGCCTGCCGTCGGAAATCAACCAGGTGTTCATGAACATCCTGCTCAACGCCGGGCACGCCATCGGCGAGCGCGGCATCATCACGCTGCGCAGCGGCGTCGACAATGCGGAGGCGTGGATCAGCATCAGCGATACCGGCGCCGGCATTGCCGAGGATGCGCTGCCGAGGATTTTCGATCCGTTCTTCACCACCAAGCCCGTCGGGCTCGGCACCGGGCTCGGGCTTTCGATCTCCTACGGCATCATCGCCAAGCATCATGGACGCATCGAAGTCGCCAGCACGCCGGGGCAGGGTTCGAGTTTCCGCATCATCTTGCCGATCAGGCAGCCGCGCCAGGAATCTTCTGCGCGCATGGAATCCACTTGCGCTTGATGCGCTGTTTTGGAGGAGCTGTGAACGACATGCCATCGCTTGATCCTGTCCTCGCCCCTGTCCGGGAATTTGCCGCGGCCGGTCTCACAAAAAAAGCGGACGCCGCAAGCAGGGCGCTTGCGCGCGATATTTCATGAGTGCGACCAGCTATGTCGGCCGGCAGCCGATCTTCGATTTGCGGATGGAGCCGGTCGCGTATGAATTGCTGTTTCGTTCCGCTCCGGCCGGCGAGGCCACAGGCGCTTTCCCCGAGGGCCACCAGGCCACCGCGCGCGTGCTGGTCGATGGCATTTTCGATATCGGTCTGGAGCGGCTGATCGAAGGCAAGCCGACCTTCGTCAACATGACCCGGGAATATCTTTGCCGGGAATTGCCGATGCCGTTCGGGCCCCAGCATTTCATCCTCGAAGTGCTCGAGAACATCGAGCTCGACGATGAGTTGCTGGCGGCCTTGAAATCCTTGCGCGAGGAAGGCTACCGGCTGGCGATGGACGATATTTCCCATTGGCGCCCGCGCCTGGATGACTTCCTGCCGTTGATGGAATTCATCAAGGTCGATGTCCTGGCCTGTCCGTCGGATGCCTTGCCGGAACTGGTGAAACGCCTGCGCGCTTATCCGGTGACTTTGGTTGCCGAGAAGGTCGAAACCTGGGAAATGTTCGAGGTCTGCAAAGACCTGGATTTTGGCCTGTTCCAGGGCTTTTTCCTGGAGCGTCCGCGGGTCATCGAAGGCGGCAAGATTCCCAGCAATCGGTTCGCCTTGATTCAGACGCTCGCCAAATTGCAGGACCCGGACGCCGAGTTCGATTTGATCGAGCAGATCATCGTCACCGATCCGGGCTTGAGCCTGAAACTGCTGCGGCTGGCCAATTCGGCGATGTACGGGCTGCGAAAGCAGGTCGATTCGATCCACCAGGTCATCGTTTTCCTGGGCATGGACACGATCAAGGATTGGGTCAGCCTGATCTTGCTCAGTTCCTACACCGACAAGCCGCGCGTGCTCACCACGACCGCCTTGATGCGTGCGCGCCATTGCCAGTTGCTGGCTGGCCGCGCAGGCCATCCGGGGCAGGCGCGGCTGGCGTTCACCGCCGGTTTGTTTTCGGTGCTCGATGCTTTGCTCGATCGCCCACTGGAAGAAATTCTCGACAGCCTGCCCATCACCGCCGAACTTCGCGCCGCGCTATTGCGCCGCGACGGCGTCGTCGGTTCGTTTCTGGCGGCGGTGGTCGCTCTCGAAAACTGGGACTGGAGTGCCGTGGAGGCCTCGGGCCTCAATACTTTCAGCTTGCAGGAGTCGTGGATCGAAGCGCTGGATTGGACCAACGGCATCATGTACGAAATCGGCCTGGGGCCGAAGCCGCTGGGCCACGCATGAGCTTCGAATCGTTCCAGCGCGTGTTTTGGCGTCCGATCGCGGGTTTTGCCCGCGGCGGCGTTGCATAAATACCGCGAAATTGCTTAGACTTGCCAGTCTTGCGCAGGCCATCGCGGTTGAAGAGGACAAGTTGTCATCGGGGTATAGCGCAGTCTGGTAGCGCGCCTGCTTTGGGAGCAGGATGTCGGGGGTTCGAATCCCTCTACCCCGACCAGATGTGCCTTCCCCGCTGTCGTCTTGGGCGGGTTCAGTGCACAATTCCAAGCGAGCGCCCGTAGCTCAACTGGATAGAGCACCGGCCTTCTAAGCCGGCGGTTACAGGTTCGATTCCTGTCGGGCGTGCCAGATCAGTTTCAAGATTTAGTTTCAAATGGTGGATGTAGCTCAGTCGGTTAGAGCATCGGATTGTGATTCCGAGGGTCGCGGGTTCGAATCCCGTCTTCCACCCCAGTCACTGGATGCGGCATAATGCCGCGTCGGCTGCCGCGTCGGCAGGAAAGGTTTGGGGCCGTTAGCTCAGTTGGTAGAGCAGTTGACTCTTAATCAATAGGTCGAAGGTTCGAATCCTTCACGGCCCACCAATCTTTCCCGTCGAAACGAAGTTTGCGCAACAATGCGAAAGTGGCGGAATTGGTAGACGCCCAGGATTTAGGTTCCTGTGGGGAAACCCGTGAGAGTTCGAGTCTCTCCTTTCGCACCATCTTGCTTGGTGCGCAGGATGAGCCGGCTTCGCGGGCTTTTTCATTTTTATGGCGCCAAAAAGCGCATGGCAGGAGTTACACAGATGCAAGTTTCCCTTGAGCACACCGCTTCCCTCGAGCGTCGCATGACCGTCAGCCTGCCGGCCGAGCGTCTTGACGGCGTAGTCGGCAGCCGCCTGCGCGAAATCGCGCGAACCACCCGGCTCAAGGGCTTTCGCCCGGGCAAGGTGCCGACCAAAGTGATCGAACAGCGCTTCGGTGCCCAGGTTCGCGCCGAAGCCTTCAACGAGCTGGTCAAGGAAACCTTCGACGAGGCCCTTCGCCAGGAAAAACTCAAACCGGCCGGCAACCCCGATATCCAGGCCGAGCCCAATGCCGATGTCGGCGAAATCCGCTACACCGCTACATTCGAAGTCGTGCCGGAATTCGGCCCGGTCGATGTCAGCACCCTGCAAGTCGTGCGCGCCACCGCCACGGTGGAAGATTCCGATGTCGATGCGATGCTCGAAACCCTGCGCCAGCAGCGGATAACCTGGGAGCCGGCCGATCGTCCCGTGCAGATGGGCGACATGGTCCGCATCCAGACCTTCGCCAGCACCGCCGCCGACAGGATTCCCGCCGAAGGCGCCGAGCAAGGCTCGACGGTGGTTGGCTCGAACACCTTGCTTCCCGAATTGGAATCCAAGCTCGTCGGCATGCAGCTCAGCGAGGAGCGTGAGTTCGAAATCGAGTTCCCCGATACCTGGCGGGTACCCGCGTTGGCTGGCCAGAAGGCCAAGATCACCGTGGAAGTGCTGCAGATTTCCGAACCCGTCGTTCCGCAGATGGACGAAGCGTTCATCAGGAGTTTCGGTATCAAGGGCGGCGATATCGAGATTTTCCGCAAGGAAGTCCGGGCCAACCTGGAGCGCGAGCTCAAGGGCACGCTGATGAACCGCCTGCGTACCGAAGTCGCACAAAAGCTGGTCGCCGCCTACGCGCACATCGAGCTGCCGCCGCGCCTGATCGAGCAGGAAGCCAATGCCTTGGCGCAAGCGACCGCAGCTCAGGCCCGCGAACAAGGTCATGCGCCGTCGGAATCCGTCTCGATCGAGCCGTTCATGGTCGCCGCACGCGAGCGTGTTGCCGCCGGCTTGCTGGTCGGTGAGATCGCCCGCCAGAATGGCCTGTCGCTCAATGCCGCCCGGGTACGCGAAATGCTGCAGCTGATCGCTTCGACCTACGAAGATCCGCAGCAGGTCATTGAACTGTACCGGAACGACCCCAATCTTATGCGTAACCTGCAAAACCGCGTCATGGAAGAACAAGTGATCGATTGGGTCGCCGAACGCGCCAATGCCGCCGAGCAGGTACTTAGCTTTGCTGAAGTGATGCGCCCAGTTGCCTGAGCCGCACCTGCAGCCAACAACGGAGAGACGCATGGAACCGAGCAAAAGCCTGAATTTGGTGCCAATGGTGGTCGAGCAGACCAGCCGTGGCGAACGTGCGTTCGATATCTACTCGCGCCTGCTCAAGGAGCGGGTGATTTTCCTGGTTGGCCCGGTCGATGACTATGTGGCGAACCTGATCGTCGCCCAGTTGCTGTTTCTCGAAGCCGAGAATCCGGAAAAGGACATCAGCCTGTACATCAACTCGCCCGGTGGCATCGTCACCGCGGGTTTGGCGATCTACGACACCATGCGTTTCATCAAGCCCGACGTGAGCACCATCTGCGTCGGCCAGGCAGCCAGCATGGGTTCGTTCCTGCTGGCGGCCGGCGCCAAGGGTAAGCGCTATATCCTGCCCAATTCGCGCGTGATGATTCACCAGCCTTCGGGCGGCGCCCAGGGCCAGGCCACCGATATCGCGATCCAGGCCAAGGAAATCCTGTACCTGCGCGAACGCTTGAACGCGGAACTCGCAGCCAATACCGGACAGCCGGTGGAAAAGATCGCCCTCGATGTCGAGCGCGACTACCACATGAACGCCGAGCAGGCCAAAGCCTATGGCGTCGTGGATGCGGTGATCGAGCGGCGTCCGGAAGAAACCATCCAGGCGGGTTGACCGGCTCCGGTTTCAATCACTAATGATTTCACTCTCTCATCACTTGACTGCCGCTTTCGCAAGCGGTGGATTGGACTTGCGGCTGCCTGTGATATCCTCAGACCAAACCCCGATTTTTGCCCGTCCGGGCAGGCCATGACACATGACTGACGACCGCCAAAGCCGTTCCGGCGACAGCAGCAAGATTCTTTACTGCTCCTTCTGTGGCAAGAGCCAGCATGAAGTACGCAAGCTTATTGCCGGCCCGAGCGTGTTCATCTGCGATGAATGCGTGGAACTGTGCAACGACATCATCCGCGAGGAGTTGGAAGAAAAAGCCCACGCCGCGCGCAGTCATCTGCCCAAGCCCAAAGAAATTCTCGAAGTGCTCGATCAGTATGTGATCGGCCAGCCGCGCGCCAAGAAAACCTTGTCAGTGGCGGTTTACAACCACTACAAGCGCATCGAGTCGCGTCTGAAAAACGACGACATCGAACTGTCAAAATCCAACATCCTGTTGATCGGTCCAACCGGTTCGGGCAAGACCTTGCTGGCCGAAACACTGGCTCGTCTGCTCAATGTGCCGTTCACCATCGCCGATGCCACCACGCTGACCGAAGCCGGCTACGTGGGCGAGGATGTGGAAAACATCATCCAGAAGCTGTTGCAGAAATGCGATTACGATGTCGAGAAAGCGCAAAGCGGCATCGTTTATATCGATGAAATAGACAAGATTTCGCGCAAGTCCGAAAACCCGTCGATCACTCGCGATGTTTCCGGCGAAGGCGTGCAGCAAGCCTTGCTCAAGCTGATCGAAGGCACGGTCGCTTCGGTGCCGCCGCAGGGCGGGCGCAAGCACCCGCAACAGGAATTCCTGCAGGTCGATACCCGGAACATGCTGTTCATTTGCGGCGGTGCTTTTTCCGGCCTGGACAAGATCGTCCAGCAGCGCAGCACCGAAGCCGGCGGCATCGGTTTCGGCGCCAAGGTCAAAAGCTCCGAGCGCAAGGCCGACATGAGCAAGTTGTTGTTCGATGTCGAGCCTGAGGATTTGATCAAGTTCGGATTGATTCCCGAATTCGTCGGACGCCTGCCGGTGGTCGCCACACTCGAGGAGCTTAACGAAGACGCGCTGGTGCGCATCCTCACCGAGCCCAAGAACGCCATCACCAAGCAGTTCAAGAAACTGTTCGACATGGAAGGCGTGGAACTGGAAGTGCGTGCCGATGCCTTGCTGGCCATCGCCCGCAAGGCGCTCAAGCGCAAGACCGGTGCGCGCGGCCTGCGCACGATCATGGAGTCAGTCCTGCTCGACACCATGTACGAATTGCCGTCGCTGGAAAACGTCAGCAAGGTCGTGGTCGATGAATCGGTGATCAATCATCACACCGAGCCTTATCTGATCTACAGCAACAGTCCGGCGGCAGCGCCGCCGCCTCGGGCGGCCTCGGGCGAATAAGTTCCCCACCGGGAAACTCTGTAACAGGCCGGGAAACCGGCCTGTTTCGTTTTGGCCGAACTCATCGTATCGTGCTTGCAAGTACCGGCCGGCACCCCCATACCTGAATCGTCAAAGGCCTTCTGGTCCATCGGAGTGATTCATGGAAAACAACCCCTCGACCCGCATCGACCTGCCCGTTCTGCCTCTGCGCGACGTGGTGGTGTATCCGCACATGGTCATTCCCCTGTTTGTCGGTCGGGATCGCTCGATCAAGGCGCTCGATCTGGCGATGAATGCCGACAAGCAAATCCTGCTGATCGCGCAACGTAGCCCGGACATCGACGATCCGGGAAAAGACGATCTGTACCAGGTCGGGACCTTGGCGACCGTGCTGCAATTGCTGAAACTGCCTGATGGCACGATCAAGGTGTTGGTCGAAGGCATCTCGCGCGTGTCCATCGACGGCTACGCCGACAAGGAAGGTGCTTTGACCGCGGTCGGCGCGACGCTCGATTCGGTCTTCGAGCGCGACGAACGCGAAATGGCGGTGACGCTCAGTTCGCTGATGGGTTTGTTCGAGCAATACGTCAAGACCAACCGGAAGCTGCCGCCGGAGTTGCTGACCACCTTGGCGGGCATCGACGACCCCGGTCGTATCGCCGACACCATCGCCGCGCATCTGAGTGCGCGTCTTGCCGATAAACAAAGCTTGCTCGAGTCACTCGAAGTGGGTCAGCGGTTGGAGACGTTGATTGGACTGGTCGATGGCGAAATCGATGTGCAGCAGATCGAAAAGCGCATCCGTGGCCGGGTCAAGTCGCAGATGGAGCGCAGTCAGCGTGAGTATTACCTCAACGAGCAGATGAAGGCGATTCAGAAGGAGCTGGGCGACCTGGACGAAGCGCCTAACGAGCTCGATGAGCTGGCCAAGAAAATCGCCGCAGCCGGCATGCCCAAGGCCGTCGAAGCAAAGGCCAAGACCGAGCTGGGCAAGCTCAAGCAGATGTCGCCGATGTCGGCCGAGGCCACCGTCGTGCGCAATTACCTCGATTGGCTGGTCGGTGTGCCGTGGAAAAAACGCACCAAGGTGCGCAAGGATCTCAAGGCCGCGCAACAGGTTCTCGACGCCGATCACTACGGACTGGAAAAGGTCAAGGAGCGCATCCTCGAATATCTCGCCGTGCAGACGCGAGTCAAGCAGATGAAAGGCGCGATCCTTTGTCTGGTCGGGCCGCCCGGCGTCGGCAAGACATCGCTGGGACAGAGCATCGCCAAGGCCACCAATCGCAAGTTCGTGCGCATGTCGCTTGGCGGCGTGCGCGACGAAGCGGAGATTCGCGGGCATCGGCGTACCTACATCGGTTCGATGCCAGGACGTATCGTGCAGAACCTGAGCAAGGTCGGTAGCAAGAACGCGCTGTTCATGCTCGATGAAATCGACAAGATGAGCATGGATTTTCGCGGCGACCCATCGTCAGCGCTGTTGGAGGTTCTCGACCCCGAGCAAAACCACAGCTTCAACGACCATTATCTGGAGGTCGATCTCGACCTGTCGGAAATCATGTTCGTGGCCACGGCCAACTCGCTCAATATTCCAGGCCCCTTGCTCGATCGCATGGAAGTCATCCGCATCCCCGGCTACACCGAGGAGGAAAAGCTCAACATCGCCGAGCGTTATCTGATGGTCAAACAGTTCAAGGCCAATGGCCTGGAAGCGGGTGAGTTGAAGATCCAGGAATCGGCATTGCGCGATATCGTGCGTTACTACACGCGTGAATCGGGTGTGCGCAATCTCGAGCGCGAGATTGCCAAGATTGCGCGCAAAGTGGTCAAGGAAATCGCGTTGGCCGGGTCAGCGGGCAAGAAGAAATCCAGCGGCCTCGTGCATGTCACATCGAAGAATCTCGACAAGTACCTTGGCGTGCGCCGTTACGATTTTGGCCGCGCCGAAGCCGAGAACGAAGTGGGCCTGGTCACCGGATTGGCCTGGACCGAAGCGGGCGGCGATTTGTTGCAGATCGAAGCATCGTTGATGCCCGGCAAGGGTCAGTTGATCCTGACCGGACAGTTGGGCGAAGTGATGCAGGAATCGGTGAAAGCAGCGCATACCGTGGTGCGTGCGCGCAGCGAGCGATTGGGACTGGATTCGGAGTTCCATCAGAAGTTCGACACCCACGTCCATGTTCCCGAAGGCGCCACGCCCAAGGATGGACCCAGTGCGGGCATCGCGATGGTAACGGCGCTGGTGTCGGTGCTCTCGGGCGTTGCCGTGCGCTCGGACGTGGCGATGACCGGCGAGATCACATTGCGCGGTCGCGTGCTGCCGATCGGCGGTCTCAAGGAGAAGCTGCTGGCCGCGTTGCGTGGCGGAATCAAGACCGTGATCATTCCTGAGGAGAACCGCAAGGATCTTGCCGATATTCCGAAGAACGTCACGCAAGGTCTTGAGATCATTCCGGTGAAGTGGATCGATCAGGTGCTCGACATTGCTTTGGTACGGCCGATCCAACCGGCGACGAGCGAATCGTCGGCTAAAAGCGAGTCGAGTGAGGAAGCCGCTGATCACTCACTGGAGTCGGTTCGTCCGCATTGACCTTGCAATTACGTTGGACGCGAAAGCCGCGAAAAATATGGCTTTCGCGTATTGCGCGCGGAATTTTGCACTGGTATAAATCCCTCCAGCCTCAGCTGTGGAGCGGATTCCATCGCAGTGGCAAAAGAGGATCGAGCTCTTGCACTGCGCGGCAAGACCGGGCTCGGTTATACAAACCGCGAGAACTTTCTCGCTTAGGGAGTCAAAAATGAACAAAGCTGAGTTTATTACTAATATCTCCGACGCCGCCGAACTTTCCAAGGCTGATACCGGTCGCGCTGTCGATGCGATGATCGAAGTCATCAAGAAAGCTCTTAAGAAAGGGGACACCATCACGTTGGTTGGGTTTGGTACTTTCTCGGTTCGCAAGCGCGCAGCTCGCCAGGGTCGCAATCCGCAGACCGGCGCAACGATCAAGATCAAGGCTTCGAAAAATCCTGCGTTCAAGGCTGGCAAAGCGCTCAAGGATGCAGTAAACTGATCGTCTCGCTCGGGTGCTTAGCTCAGCGGTAGAGCGTCTCCCTTACACGGAGAGGGTCGGGGGTTCGAAACCCTCAGCACCCACCAGTTAGTCACCCAAGCAATACCATGTGGAGTGGTAGTTCAGTCGGTTAGAATATCGGCCTGTCACGCCGAGGGTCGCGGGTTCGAGTCCCGTCCACTCCGCCAACCCCTGAGGGCGCCTGCAAGGCGCCCTCGCTTTTTGCGAACTCGTTGACAGCGAGCTCACCAACATCGGCATACGACCATGCTTCAGAGCATTCGCGAAAAAACTTCCGGCTGGATCGCCAGCATCGTCATGGGACTCGTCATTCTGACGATGGCATTTTTCGGCATGGAGTCATACCTGGTTCCCAAGGTTGAAACCTACGCGGCGAAGATCGAGGGCCCGGCGAAATTCCTGGTTTTCGGCAAACAGGTTCGGGAAATCAGTCAGGACGAATTTCGCAAACGCTTTGAGGAAGTCAGGCAGCGGCAGCGGCAAGCGATGGGCGAAGCCTTCAATGCCGCCGATTTCGAAAAGGTCGAAAACAAGCGCCGTGTGCTCGAGCAGATGATTGACGCGGAGTTGTTGACCCTGGTGTCCGATCGTGAAGGCTTGGTGCTGCCAAGCGCCGCGGTGCAGAAATCGATTCTGGCGATTCCGAGTTTCCAGGTCGGCGGCAAGTTCGACAAGAACCAATACCTGTTGGCATTGCAGTCGGAAAACCTGACGCCGCAGCAATTCGAAGCGCTGATGCGTGCCGATCTGATCCAGCGGGCTTTGCCCAGTCAATTGGCCGCGTCCAACTTCGCAAGCGATGCGGAGGTCAATGCATTTTTGCGTCTGAGCCAGCAGACGCGCGACATCCGTTATATGGAAATTCCGCCGCCGCCGATGACCGAAGCACCGCCCACTGAGGCGGAACTCAAGGCTTGGTACGACGCGCATCCGGACCGGTACCGCAGCGAGGAAAAAGTCGCGATCGAATACATCGAGCTCGACGCCGCCAATTTGCAGGTCAATGCCACTCCCGACGAGCAGACCTTGCGTCAGCGCTACGAAACCGAGAAGTCGCGCTTTGGCACGCCTGAGCAGCACATCGCGTCGCATATTCTGGTCAAAGTCGATGAAAAGGCTCCTGCGGGAGTTTCCGACGCGGCTTTGGCGAAAGCCAAGCAACTGGTTGCCAAGGCTCGTGCGCCCGGTGCCGATTTCGCGGCGCTGGCGCGCGAGAGTTCCGACGACGTCGGTTCCAAGGACATGGGTGGCGATCTGGGTCCGATCGAGAAGGGCGTATTTGGCGATGCGTTCGACAAGGCATTTTTCGCGCTGCAACCGGGCCAGGTCAGCGATCCGGTCCGCTTGCCCGATGGTTGGCATGTGTTGCTCTATCGTGAACTGAAGCCGGGTACCATCAAGCCTTTCGAACAGGTGCGAGGCGAGTTGGAAACCCAGTATCAGGAAAGCGAGCGTGAGCGGGTTTTCAACGATATCTCCGGACAATTGGTCGACAAGATTTATGCCGATCCAAGCACGCTGGCGCCGGTCGCCAAGGAATTGAACCTTCCGATCCAGCGCACCGGGTTGTTCACCCATGCGCAAGGCGAGGGTATCGCCGCGCTCGAGCCGGTTCGCAAGGCCGCGTTCAACGATGCGCAAAAGATCGAACGCCTGGTCAGCGATCCGGTCGAGATTGATCCCAGTCATCTGGTCGCATTGCATGTGCTCGACTATCAGCCGGTCGTGACGCTGCCCTTCGCGCAAGTTCGTGATCGGGTCATGGCCGAGGTGCTGGGCGAGCGGATGAACAAGGCCAGTAAAACTCGCGCCGATGCCTTGCTGGCGCGTGCGGAAAAAGGTGAAACGCTCGATGCGCTGGCTACGGAAGTCGGCGGCACGATCACCGAAATGAACAAAATTACCCGCATCGCTTCCAACCCGGAAACTGCGCCATTGATCAATGAAGCTTTCCGGATAGTGCCTCCTGCCGCTGGCAAGACGGGCGTCGGCATGGCCAAGGTCGGATCGAACCATTACGTACTGTTCAACGTGGTTTCGGTGGTCGATGGCGATATCGAGTTGACGCCTCCGGCATCGCGCGCCCGCTTGAGGGAACAATTGGCGGCTGCTCGTGGCGCCGTGGATGCGAAAGCATTCACCCAGGCATTGCGCAAGAGATATACCGTCACGGTTGCCGAAGACAGGTTGTAAGCGCAGGTTGCAAGCAATCCCGGCGCACTAGGGAAACTGCTGGTTTTTATAAGCGGCCTTGCCGATGCCTGGATTGTATTTCGAGATCGAATCGATCGATTCCATTCTCGATTAAGTTGAAAAAAAGCCCGGCATAGCCGGGCTTTTTCTTTGCCGGTGAACTCCGGGGTTCAGACGCCTTCGATTCCTGTCATGCCGAGAACGTTGTAGCCGGCATCGACATAGGTGATTTCTCCGGTGACGCCCGCAGCCAGGTTCGAACACAAGAATGCCGCAACGTTGCCTACATCCTCGATGGTCACGCTGCGCCGCAGTGGCGCATATTGCTCGACATGTCCGAGCATCTTGCGGAAGTTGGCGATGCCCGCGGCGGCGAGCGTCTTGATCGGTCCGGCGGAGATGGCGTTGACGCGGGTTCCTTCGGGACCGAGGTTGAGCGCGAGGTAGCGAACGTTCGCTTCCAAACTGGCCTTGGCCAGACCCATGACGTTGTAGTTGGCCAAGGCGCGTTCGGCGCCCAGATAACTCAAGGTCAGGATGCTGGCGTTGCGTCCTTTCATCATCGGTCGCGCGGCCTTGGCCAGAGCGGCCAGGCTGTAGCTGGAAATGTCGTGCGCGATGCGGAAGTTTTCGCGGGTCATGCCTTCGAGAAATTCGCCGTCGAGCGCTTCGCGCGGCGCGTAGCCGACCGAATGCACCAGGATGTCCAGACCATCCCAATGCTTGCCGAGTTCGTCGAATACGTTTTCGATCTGTGCGTCTTCGGCGACATCGCAGGGCAATATGATTTTTGCGCCGTATTCATCGGCGGCATCTTGCACGCGCGATTTGAGTTTTTCGTTCTGGTAGGTAAAGGCAAGCTCCGCACCCTCGCGGTGCATGGCTTCGGCGATGCCCGTGGCGATCGAGCGTTGGCTGGCGATGCCCACGATCAGGGCGCGTTTGCCGGTCAAAAATCCCATCTGTTCGTCTCCTTCATCCTTGCAACCGTTGCAGGCCGGTAGTTTGTACTCCAGTGGGCCATACCGCCAAGCATGGTCGGCCTTGCCGTCAGGGCAATAGTTTCAATTGCTGGCCGATCCGCAGGCTGGATTTCTCACCCAGGCCGTTGATGCGTTGCAGTTGCTTCACCGACAGGCCGTATCGCTTGGCGATCGACCACAAGGTATCGCCGGCAAGAACGCGATGATTCTGGATGGGTGCGGATGCCACTGCATCGTTCGCAGTACTGGGCACGATGGGGTCCGTTATCGTTGTCATGGACAGGACAGGTGCGGAAGCGGGAGGCGCCAACACCAGGCGCGGCGCATCGGCGGGTATGCGGCCGTTGCGGTAGTCCGGGTTCAGACGCTTGAGTTGATCGGCGTCGCGTCCGGTTTCGGCGGCAAATTGATCCAGCGATCCGATCCGGGCATCCAGCGACACGACAGTCAATGGAATGAAAGTCGCGGTCTCGGGCAATTGCAATTGGTACTGCTGCGGTTCGGCGATCAGGCATGCCAAGGCCTGCAATTTGCCGATGTAGTCATAGGCAGGAGCCGGAAGGCCTGGCGGCCTGCGTTTTTCCGCCGATATTTCGGCCGTGCCAGCACGCTTGATTGCCGTGCGCAGCCGGTACGAACCGATGTTGTAGGCAAGTACCGCCGCTTGCCAATCATCGAAATCCGAATGCAGGGTGCCGAGATAGGCCAGCGCGGCACGCGTGGATTCCACGGGTGAAAGCCTGCCGTCGTAACCGTCCTGGATATGGATGTCGTGATGTCGCGCGGTGCTGGCGATCATTTGCCACATGCCGGCCGGGCCGCCTCGGCCCATGGCGTCGGGCCGGTACCAACTCTCGACCAGTGGAATCAAGGCAAATTCCGCGGGCAGTTGCGCTCGCTCGGCTTCCAGGCTGACGAAATCGAGCATGGGCAGCACGGCTTGCAGGTGTCGGGTGAAGAGCTCGGGCTTGCCCGCGTAGTGTTTTCGCCAGCGATCGGCATTGGTGCCTGTGGTACAGGCTGGCGTATTGAGTCGCTGGCGAAGTCGTGCGAACACTTCCTGACCAGTGCTTTGCACTGGAACCGGTTCGATGTCGGGCACGGATTGAATGGGCGCCGGCACTTTCGCTTCAGGCGCAGAGGGTGCCTGCTTTGGTGCCGTGGGTTTGTTCGCAGGCAAATCGGCTGCCGGAGCCGTTGGACGTGCGATCTGCTGGCAAGCCGCCAGCAGCGTGAGCAACGCGATCAACGCGCCTGTCCGGCAGTGCGCGATCATGCGCGAAATCCGTCCTTCCAAGCACGCAGCGCTGCGAATGCCGCAACTCGGTCCAGCGGTTGGGCCGCGCGTGATTGCAAAACCTGTGTGAGCGCAGGCTGGTCGATGCGCAGAAATGGATTGCACTCGCGTTCGCTGGCGATCGTGCTGGGCAGACTGGGCTGCCCTTGCTGGCGCAATCGGGCGACTTCCGCCAGGCGGACATCACGCAATGTGTTGCCGGGTTCCGCGACTTCGGCGAAGCGGCCGTTGCTTTGGGTGTATTCGTGCGCGCAACACACCAGCGTTTGCGCAGGCAGGGCGGCGAGCCGGTCGAGCGAGGTGAGCATCTGGGCGGGCGTGCCCTCGAACAATCGTCCGCAGCCCAGGCTGAACAAGGTGTCGCCACAAAACAGATGGCCCGCACCGAAATAAGCGATATGGCTCGATGTATGTCCCGGCACGGCAAGTACCTCCAGATCCAGATCCAGCTCCTCGATCCGCACATGGTCGCCGTCACCGACGCGCTGGCTGGCATGGGCGATGCGCGGGTCGTTGGGCGCGTAGCAAGGAGTCGGATAACGGGCCAACAGTTCCGCGACACCGCCGATATGGTCGTTGTGATGGTGCGTGAGCAAGATCGCCACCGGCACCAGGCCCGCATCGATGGCCTGCAATACCGGCCGCGCGTCGCCCGGATCCACGATCAGGGCCCGGCCATCGGGGATGGACAAGGTCCAGATGTAGTTGTCTTCGAAGGCGGGCAGGGGACGCAATATGAACATGCCGGAGGGTGACCAGACTGGCCGATTGCCGCAGAATCCCGACCATGCCCTCCCAGCGCCCCCCTCGTCAACCGGACGGCCATGCGCTCGATTGGCTCGAACGTGGCCCCGGACGCCAGTTGCTGGCGCAGGCACAGAGCATGGCCATTCCGGAGCTGACACGGGTTTTTGGCCATGCCGGCGTCTATCTGCGCCCGCTCGGTGACATGCCGGGAGACCTTTCCGGGAACATGCTCGCGCAAGTGGTGAGCCTGTATCGGCGTGCCGGCCAGTTCGATGGACACATCCGTTGCCTGGATGAGCAATGGCCGTTTTCGGCGGCGAGCCTGTCGTTGGTTTATGCGTTGCTGGTGCTGGAGACATCGCCGGAGCCGGAGGCATTGATGCAGGAAATCTCGCGCGTGCTCAAACCCGAAGGCATTGCGCTGATCATCAGTCTCAATCCATGCAGTCCCACCCGCTTGCGTGGATCGATGCGCGGAGCGCGGCGTTTCGGTCGGGGCGAGATCGAGCGGATGGTTCGTGATGCCGGCATGGAAGTGGTGCGGCGGCATTTCATTGGGCCGTTCTGGGCCAGTGCCAAAGCGCCAGGCCGGGTAGGCGATGGCAAGGATCGATGGTCGGATGTTTTTCGTGCGGCGAGTTTGCTGGTCGTGCGCCGTCGCGAATCGGCACTGACCCCCTTGCGAAAACTGACTCCTGCCGCCAGTCTGCGCCCTGGCATGAGCGCCGGTTGATGCGGGAGTTGTGTTGAAACACGTAGAGATCCATACCGATGGCGCGTGCCTGGGAAACCCCGGCCCCGGCGGCTGGGGCGCATTGCTGCGCTATGGCGACAGGGAAAAGGAATTGTCCGGCGGCGAACCCGATACCACCAACAACCGCATGGAGCTGATGGCCGCGATCATGGCCCTGGAAGCCTTGCGCGGCGCTTGTGAGGTGATCTTGCATACCGATTCGCAATACGTGCAAAAAGGCATCGGCGAGTGGCTGCCCAATTGGATTCGGCGCGGCTGGAAAACCGCTGGCGGCGAGCCGGTCAAGAACAAGGACTTGTGGCAGCGCCTGCAAGCGGCCAGTGCCGGGCATCAGGTGCAGTGGCGCTGGGTGAAAGGCCATGCCGGGCATGAGGACAACGAGCGTGTGGACAAGCTGGCCCGCAACGCTGCGGAAAGAATCCGGAACAAGGAACACGTCTGATGCGGCAAGTCGTACTGGATACCGAAACCACCGGCCTGTCCTGGGAAAAGGGCAATCGCGTGGTGGAAATCGGCTGTATCGAATTGATCGAGCGCCGGCCGACCGAACGGCGATTCCAGCGCTATCTCAATCCCGGCCGCGAGATGGAGTTGGGCGCGCAGGAAGTCACTGGCCTGAGCCTGGATTTTCTTTCCGATAAGCCGCTTTTCGAAAGCATCGCCGAAGAGTTCCTCGATTTCATTCGCGGCGCCGAGTTGATCATCCACAACGCCGATTTCGACGTCGGGTTTCTCGATTACGAACTGTCGCTGGTCGGCGCGCATCTGGGTCGCATCCACGACCATGCCAGCGTGCTCGATACCTTGGCATTGGCGCGCGAGCGTTTTCCCGGCCAGCGCAATTCACTCGATGCGCTTTGCAAGCGCCTGGGCGTGGACAATGGTCATCGCAAACTGCACGGAGCCTTGCTCGACGCCGAGTTGCTGGCCGAGGTTTACCTGGCACTAACGGCAGGGCAAGGCGATCTTGGCTTGAGTCTGGCAGTGTCGGCGCCGGAGGTGGAAGCGAGTGAAACCTCGGTCAGATCGGCCGCATCGATCCGGACGCGCCGCCTGTTGGCCAGTGCCGAAGAAGAAGCAGCGCATCGCGCGCGGCTGGAAAAAATAGCGAAGAAATCCGGCGGGAAACTTCTCTGGCCGTAGGGTGGAATGTGATGGGTATTGGGTGGGCGTAGGGTGGGCGTAGGGTGGGCGTAGGGTGGGCTTAAGCCCACCATTTACAAATTTCGCCGCGGTGGTGGGCTAAAGCCCACCCTACGGCCCACCTCGCATATCGTTTTACACACGCCGCAACAAGATCACGGTCACATTGTCCGAGCCGCCACCATCCAGCGCTGCCGATACCAAGTGATCGACGCATTCCTGGGCGGAGAACTCACTGTGCGAAAGAATGGACGCGATCATCGTATCGCTCACTTCCTCGGTCAGGCCGTCGCTGCATAGCAGGATCTGGAAACCCGGGCGCAACTCGCCGGAGATGGTTTCGACTTTCAGGTGTTCGGGATCGGTAACACCCAGCGCCTGGGTAACCACATTGCGGTGCGGATGCGTGCGCGCCTGTTCGGCGGAAATCGCGCCTTGATCGATCAACTCCTGCACATAACTGTGGTCGGAAGAGAGCTGCCGCAATTGTCCGTTCCACAAATAGGCCCGGCTATCGCCGACCCAGGCCAGCTCGAAGCGGTAATCGATGATACGCAGCGCCACCACGGTCGTGCCCATCGGCAGCGAATCGGCGCGACGCTTGGATTGCCCGATGATGTCCTCGTCGGCGCTTTGGATGGCTTCGCTCAAACTGCGGCCGGCGCGGACCTCACGCACGACCGCATCGCGCGCGAGCGCACTGGCGACTTCGCCGAACTCATGCCCGCCCATGCCATCGGCGACCAGCCAAAGCCCCAGCTCGGCATCGCCGTAGTAAGTGTCCTCGTTGAGTTCGCGACGCAGGCCGACATGGCTCAGATGGCCGAATTCAATCATGCGCAACACCTTCGATGCCTTTGCCAGACGTGGTTGCGGTGACGCGCCGTGGCATGGCCGCATCGTGCCTTTGTGAAGGATCTGGAATGGAGGCCGACGGAAAAACGCATCGAGGTCGCCATATTGTCCCGTGCAAATTCCAGTCCCAAGTATAGCGGCAGGTGCGCCGCAGCAAGCGGTTTGCGTCCAACTGCACGATCGAGGGCGGGCGTGTCCGAGAAAATATCCATCACTGTCCGAATGTCCGATGCCGTTGCGCTTCTTGCCACATCGCAAACTGTCGAAAGGGGTGAACGGAGCGAACGGGATCGATCGGCCATGGCCGACAGCGGATCGTATCGCTGTCGGAAAAGACTTGTTCGCTGGGATTGTGTTCGTAAACCCGCTACGGGCATGCATAGTCCGGCAGGATTCACTGAACGCATTCATCCTGCGCCGTGGTCTTTTGGCCGGACCGATGAATGGGAGCTAGCCCAATCGCTTCGCGCACGCTTATAATGCCCGTCCTGCCGGGCAAGACACCGCCCAGACCAGACCCGGAGAGGTGGCAGAGTGGTCGAATGCGACAGACTCGAAATCTGTTGTACGTGTAAGCGTACCGTGGGTTCGAATCCCACCCTCTCCGCCAATTGAACATCTAAGCCGCTGATATTGCGGCTTTTTTGTGCGCGCTATTATCTGCGCCCATACTTTGGCCCATACATCATGCAAGGATTGGCCCTGTTCTCAATGCTTGGGTCGCTGACTTCTTTTTTACACAGCAGCAGCGGAGCAGGTGCCTACAGATGCCAGTTCGGTTACACACGAATTTTCCACTCCGAAAGTCCGTGCGCGGCAATTGCCGCTCACGATTCAGGATGGGCATGGCCTTGAACGAGGTCGAAGCTATGTTGAGTATTTTCTACTAACTGCTTCTGCAAAAAATGACAAACTCCGATCACTAGATGTTGCTACGCGTGGCCGCGCGCATGATTACCGGAATTCCCGTCACAACTTGCGCTAGGGTACCTATCGGCTAGCAGTTGCGATCGCTTCTACCTTTGCGCCCCACTTCTTTCCTGTCTCTTTCGCAACGAATCGACGAGGCTGAGGAGGAACGGACTCAAGCTTCTTTAGCATTTCAAATACTGGCTTGAGTTTCGACTTGGATTCCTGATACATCAAGCGCAGCAATCTTTCGGCAGAAGGATCAACCTTCTTACTCTTCCCTTTTTCCCATCTGGCTACCGATTGTTCCTCACATCCGAGAAGCTCAGCCAACGCTGCCTGAGATAATTCAAGGTTTTGTCTCAAAAAGCGGAACTCGCTGCCAATTAGCTGTGCAGGACTAGCAACAATCGCCGCAGCAAGAACCTCATGAAGCTCTTCCAAGTTATGTATGGTTACGCCATTCCCGTATGGTGTTTCGACAATCTCATAGCCGTTGGCCAAAAAGACGCCTGGCAATCCACATCCTAGGTACTGATACATGTCATTTCTCTCATAGGAGGGCGATCAGACGGGTGACATGTGAGCCATTGCACTCTGCAACGACATTGACTTGATACCACCGATTTGCAGCAAAACGCTCAATTGTAAAACTCCAGTTTCCATGCTCATCCAGCACAGGTTTGCCGACTATTTTCCCGGTTTCCAAACAAGACTTAACCTGTAAGAAAGTCATCATCCCGGCCATACTTTTTTTGTCTGGAGGAGGAATAAACACAATGTTGGAGGAAGTTGCGGCCGCCTCGCGAACGCGAGACTGGAGCGCGGCGGCGGTAACACGCATCTTAGTCACTGTCAACCGACCACTCCTTAGAGTTAGGCTATCAATATGATAGGTTAATTGGAAGTGCCGTTGGTCGGAGAAATGGATCAAGCTCGCATTTCCGGCCAATCTGAAAGCTGACTGCAAAGTGACGTGTCATTCAGGTTGACGGCAACCTTACAGTGTTCCTCGCCATATCTGCTGGTGCCGGCCAATAATCTTGCCGATTCTGGCCCTTTGATTGGGTTGTGTAAGTTGTGCCGAATCTCGTTCGGCTATCATCCCTGATAGCCCGTACCATGCAGCGATCTTGCTGTACTTTTTGTGCCCGATTGGCCGATCCCACGCTCACTCAAGACACTTAAACCGGACCCGAGCATAAATCTAAAGCATCACTCTTGCGGTATTGCCGTAGGTTCGCCAGCGCCCTTGCCTTGCCCTCAGTCGTCTTGGGCCCGGTAGAACATCCGCCGTGCCACTTGCAACGCCGTTTGCCCGGCAAGCTCTTACTTCGGCAGGGCTTCCCGGTTCGGGTCTTGGCCCCGCAGGTTACGCGCTGGGTTGCCCTTGCCGCAGCCGAAGCCATGTCCCGCGCGCGCGCCTGCGCGAAGCGCGTAGAAATTCCGGACGCAGCGTGTGTTACGTGCAAGACGCCCGCGCCGGAGTCATTCGCGCGCGCATACTTGTCAGCTAATTCCGGCCGTTTCGCCGAACTCTTGGGTCTTTCTACTTTCCGTCTCTTTATTTCGGTCAACTCGGCCCACTCGCTAACGATGGCATCCAGAATGCCGCTGTTCGTGTTGAGCGGATACCAGCGCCCACGCTTGGCCGCAATGGTCGCCAACGCCTCCTTGCTCGGGTAATAGTCAATGCGCGGATACCGCGCGCGCCGTTGCCGTTGGCTGGCGTTGGCGGTTGGGTGTCGGTCGGTCAATGTTCGTCCTTGTTCTCAATGGGCAGACTGTTCCTGCGCCGCGTTGGTAGGTGTGGCCGTTGCGCCGTTGCGGGTGCAAGGGAACGCAACGATGCAACGCCGGGCCAATCGATCCGGTCAGCCCGTCTCTTGCCGGGAGCGGGCGACCGTTGCGCCGTTGCGTGCCTATATCCCTGCACCATTGCAACGCCTCTCTTAGGCGGCGTCCCTGATCCTGTCCAGCCGCCTTTTCACAGTGGATTTATCGCAGCCGATAGCCTTGCCAATCTGGGCAAGACTCAAACCTTGCTCGTGAAGGGCAAGCAGTTGGCTATGGTCTTCGGCATCGGTCACTGTCCAGCGTGGTTTACCGTCTTCGCCTTCGGCTAACTGAGCCTCGAACGGTGCGACTGCTTCCCCAAAAAGTGACCGGGCTTTGCTGAAATGAACCTCAAAGCGCGCGCCGTCTTGGGGCCGGTAGTCGCTGGGCCGCTGGAGCCTGATCACAACATCGAGCAAGTCTTCGCGCTTGGATGATCCGCGTTGGTCGCCGCTCTTTCCGGCGTGGTGGACAAACATCAGAGTCTTGCCCTTGGAGCGTTCGCGGATAGCCCACTGGGCGACCGGCTCCCAGCCCTCGGCTTCGTTTTCCTTCGTGCCATGAATCAGGGAACTTAGGTTATCCAGAATGATCACGCGGGCATCGCCCAGGTTGTCGCTAATCACTTTTTGGCCGTCGCTTCCGGCCAGGTTTGGCATGTCGCTAAAGCGTTGCAGATCACGCGATACCATGCGAAACATTCCCGGCTCCGGTGCAATGCCTGTCGCCTTGATCACGCCGTTTAGACGCTCCTGCATTGCTGGCGCTGGCATTTCGCCATCTATGTAAAGCACCGGCACTGGCTTCGCAGTTGTCCACTTCAGGAAATTGCCGCCAGTTGCCAAGGCATGGGCGACATTCAAGGCAAAGTAAGTCTTGCCCACGCCCCGCGCGGCAAAGACCATCGCCAGCGATGCCGATTCCAGCCACGGCGACATAAGCAAATCTCGCGGGGGAATTTCCATCTTGAGAAAGTCCCGAACATCGCAGACATTCAAGGCCGAATCATCCGTCTGCCAGTCCTTCATGGCGCACCCCCGGCGAGGGATGGCGAGCGTAACGCTTGCGCGGCTGTCAGCTTCGATCCGTAACGCAATGCCTTTTCAAGCTCGCCGGCAAGGACGGTGCTAGCGGCAGACAGTTGCCGGTAAGCCACTTCCACAGCCTCGGCTTGCATGGACGGTAGCGCGGTCGCGATGGATGCCTTCCCGCCGTGTTTGGCCCGTTCCCGGAGCCACAGACAAACCGCCTCGCCTTTCAGGTGGCGACACTTGAGCCGGTCAGGGTCAAATGGGCAGTCGGGCGCGTTACAGGGCTCCCACTTCAGGCAGTCATTCGGGCGCATGTTCGCCCCCTGTTGCCACTAACGCGGCTATCAGATCGCCCGCTTGGTCGAGACTGTCCGCCGCATCGACTAGGCCGAAGGGTGGCGTGTCAGTCAGCAGCGCCAGACGCGACACAAGGCCGCGCGCGGCGCCCACAGTGGTATGCAGCAACAGGCATAGCGCCATCGTCTTTGCTGGGCTATGCTCCGTCCTGTTGGAGCCTTGATCAGTCCCGACATTTTCCGAAGCCCCGAGCCTGCCAGCTTGGGGTTTCGTCTTTCTGGCCCCGCTCAAGCGGCACGCTCAGCAAGACGCTTTGGCAGGTCACGTAACGACGCCAGCATGACGTAACGCCTCGTGCCTATCGTGAAAGTGTCTAGTAGCCCTTTTCGGGCCAACTCAAACGCGACTGTTCGGCTAATGCCGTGACTAGCGCAGCTTTCTACCATTGGCCCGTAGGCCGGGTTATTCGTATTCGTGTCCAATGACTGCCTCCAATCCGCACGGAGTCGCGCGGCTTGTGTGCAGTGTTCCGAAAAGACGGCTGGCACAAAACGGTGCTTAGTTAATTTAGTTTCAGTGTTTTCTAACGTGGCACTTATCCGCTTCAAATCCGCCGCCAAGTTGCACGGTAGTTATTCAGCTAATCGCTGTAAAGAAGTCCCGCTCTTCCGGTTTTCGCATGCGCTTGCCTCCATTCCAAGACCATGCGCTGCAAACCCCGAAAATCAATGTCTGGAGATTCCCCTTTCAATTCAAGGAAGAGGTGTATCGCTTTAGTCTTGTTGGCACCAGTGCTTGTCCTAAAGCATTTCCAAAGGTCGTAGGCCAGCACTCGTTCGCGCGCCGTACTATCGAGTCTGCGGATAGGGACAACGGGTTCAAGTCCATTTTCCTGATGCGTCTTCAATTGTTCGGCAATGCGTTCCAACTGTCGGCGGACGTTGGAGCTCAGCGTTATATCTAAATTGTTGCCATCGGCAAGGTTTGTCAGAATGAATTCAATCGACTGAGAAAGTGTTGACGTCAATTCGGGATGGCGCCTAGCGTTGTTTACAAGATCCTTATAGCGGTCGGTATAAAAATAGGCATGAAAAGCAGTGGCAATGCCCAAGGATGTTTGGAGGCAGTTCCACCTTGCCCAGAATTCACAGCCACGCCTGATCCTAGAAAGTTGTTTCGCTAAGGAATTCCAATCCTCCAATTCCGCTTTTATCGCTTCAGCCGAGGGGTAATGTTTCATGAACGATTCCTCACTCCGATAGACCGTGAAGTACTCCTCCGTTCTGATCACGCACGCCCTGCTAATGAGACGGGCGGCAATTGTTTCGGGTGCGTCTGTGGGCCATTTTGGTTCTCTTCCGCCCCAAAGAGCCTTGTAGGCTTTTTTAGCAGCAGCCTGATCATTCATCCACTTCGTTACGGGTGACGCGCTAATTACCGATTCCTTGCGACACATTACTTGCTGAGCACTTTGAATAAAGTGTGTTACTGCTTCATAGTTTGGACCAAACCTTTCTAACAAAACGCTACTCGCAAAATCGCCTCTGATTTCTGAAGCGTTGTAGTCTTTCGCGAGTGCGATATATTCCAAGAACTCGTTTTCTGTAGGTATAGCCACCGCGCACCTCTTTCGTCCGTGAATGTTCACCTGCCAGCCGGTAGGGCCGATATTCGACCTATCGTGATTGGCGTGGCGGTATCTGTTAACTGGTCTGTTTCCGCTTAATTGGTGTTACGTTGTCCGCCTTAGGTTTGACGGTATAGCAGTACCGCTCCCAGTCGGCCATTAGGCGCGCGCGTTTTTGGATTAGATCGGTTCGGCGATAGGCGGCTTCGGTCTTGTCCTTCAGCGCATGCGCTAGTGCGGCCTCGGCAACTTCGCGCGGATATGCGGTCTGGTCGCCGCACCAATCGCGGAAGCTGGAGCGGAAGCCGTGACAGGTCAAGTTCGGGTAGATGCTTTTCAGCAGCGCCAATGGGGCCGCGATGGTCAGATGCCTGCCAGCTTTGCCCGGAAAGACAAAGCCGCTCAGGTCGCGCGGCATAGTCTTCAGCAGTTTGACCAAGCCCGGTGCCAGTGGCACGCGATGTTCCCGGTTCGCCTTCATGCGCTCCTTGGGAATTGTCCAGACACCAGCTTTCAGGTCGAACTCATCCCAGCGCGCGGCCACGGCCTCGCCCGGCCGGGTTGCCGTTAAAATCTGAAGCGTTAGTGCCTTGGCTGCGAGCGTATCCAACGCAGACAGCTTCGCCATGAACTTCGCCATCTTTTCGTAAGGCAACGCGGCATGGTGCTGAACGTCTTTCAGCTTGGCCGGTGCTGGCAATAACTTCTGAAGGTGTCCACGCCAGCGAGCCGGATTTTCTCCGGCGCGGAAGCCGCGTGCAGTGGCGTAGTCAATAACCGCTTCTATCCGTTGACGCACTCGGGTGGCCGTTTCTGTCTTGTCACCCCAGATCGGCTCAAGTGCCTTCAGGACGAGGCCGTTATCTATCTCGGACACGGGCAACGGCAGCAGAGCCGAACAATAGGCGTCTAATGTGTTGCGCCATTGATCGCCGTGCTTCTTGTTTCGCCAACTTGCCCGATGTGCTGCGATGTAGGCATCACAGCAATCGCCAAATGTCTTGAGCCGAGCGTGTTCCAGCCGCTCGGCCAAACGTTCGGCCTTACTTGCGTCGATTGGATCGGTGCCTTTCTGAAGGCTGGCGCGATGATCGGCGGCCTTGCCCCTTGCATCGTCCAAGCCTACGTCTGGGAACGGGCCTAAGCCTTTTTCGCGCAGTTTGCTAGTTACTCGGTCGCGGTAACGAAACTCCCAGCTACGCCGCCCGTCTTTCCGAATGTGCAAATACAATCCGCCGCCGTCGTTATAGCGCCCCGGCTCTTTCAAACTGCGGATACCGACAACGCTTAGCTTCTTGCTCTTGGTCGCCATGCTCGCTTTCTGCCCATACTTGGCCCATACATCGGCCCATACATGGTGCGCCGGTTGTAGATGAACGACAAGGGACGCGGCAGGACAGTAAACGGGCTAATAGCCCAGTAATAAAGGGTTTCAGCGTATATGATCAGAACGGCAGGGGATGGCCTGAAACGGCATTAGGACGGACACCCTCTCCGCCAATTGAACGAATGGAAAAGCCCCGCGAGGGGCTTTTTTATTGGCCGTCGCCGAGGCTCGCGAAGCGGTGGCCGCAGGAATAGGCCATCGATTTGACCTGAACAGATTTTGCGCAGGTCGCGAATGTTCGCAAGATCGTTCGCTCATGTTCAGTCCGGGATATGGATTTCGATCGACGCTGTATTTTTTGTGCGTTGGCTGAAGATTCTTCCCGAGATGTCGATACTTCAACGCGGCATGGCTACGACGATGGTCTATGCGAAGCGGTTGACAGGCCAATTTGTAACCAAGGTTACATACAAGCCGTTCTGGCGTCGTGTTTGATGATGGCGCACCACGGCATTGTCGCGCGATGAGCAATCGGCCGTTGGCAGGGGAGAGTTGTCGTGTTCGAGGGCAAGTGCGTAATCAGCCGGATCGATGCCGGATATTTTCGGTCACCGGTCGTGGTGAGGCGAGACGGGGCAATCCCGCTCGTGCTCATGACATGACGCGCGTGCGCCTGCATCGAGTCATGGCGGCATTGGCACTGTTTGCCATGCTGTTGCTGACGGTGGTGCCGACCCTGGGCCGCTTGCAGGCGCCGGCCATGACAGGGGCAGGAAAGATCGCATTGCTGATGCCGATGCATGCCGGCATGAGTTCGATGGCAATGCCCGAACGGGCGCACCCTGGCGTTCCCGCGCTGCCCGATGGCATGAGCCCCGATTGCCAGTACTGCCCGTTGCTGACGGCGATGACGGTTATCGTGATGGTGCTGCTCGGTGCGCTCTTACGCTTGGCGCCGATGATCGTCCCGGCGCGCCGCGATGCGCCGCGATACAGTTTTGAATATCCGCGCGGCTTGGGCTCGCGCGGCCCGCCCGTCTTCCTCTGATACGCACGCAATCGGGTTGGCTCATTGAGCCACGCGCGGCTTCGCCTGCGCGCTAGTTGTGCTTACGAGGAGTTTTCATCATGTCCACAGAAATGGCTGTGGCAATGCGTCCGCCGGCGTTTGCCGCGACGATTGCCCTGGCCTTCATTCCGGCGTTTGCGTTCGCGGCAGACGAAACACCGCTACCGGAGGAAAAGGCCCGCAGTACCACCACCCTGGAATCGGTCGAAGTGCGTGCCGACCAGGTTGAGCGGCGCGAACAGAGTCTGCGCCGGGCGCAACACAGCGGCACCAGCGTCACCATCGGCCGCGAGCGAATCGAGCAAAGCAATGTGATCGGCAGCGAGGATTTGCTGCGCTACGCGCCCAACATCACGCTGCGCTCGCGCTACATCGGCGACCGCAATGCATTGATCGGTGGACGCAGCAATTCGACGGTGCAGGGCTCGCGCTCATTGGTTTACATCGATGGATTGCTGATCAGCGATCTGCTCGGCGCCAATTTCAATCCGCCGCGCTGGGGCGTGGACAGCCTGACCGATCAAAACGTGTTCGTGTTCCATCCCTGGCCACGACGTACTTTTTTTCTTGAATTGCGCTATGAGGAGAACAAGCAATGAGCCGCGAACAAGCCAATGGAACGCGCCAATACGCCAGGTTTTGGCGTTGGCATTTTTATGCGGCGTTTTTGGTGATTCCTTTCGTGCTTTGGCAAGGCACGACCGGCGTGATCTATCTTTGGCACGAAGACATAGCCGATGCGCTGTGGCCGCAGCTTCGGAATGTCGCCCCGGCCAACGAGACGGTCAGCCTGGACACGCAATTGGCGGCAGCCACGCAGGCGCATGGCGGTGCATTGCCGACCACCGTGCAGCTCAGTGCCGATCCCGGACGCAGCACGCAATGGGTATTCAAGCAGGAAGGCAGCGAACTGAGCAGCGTGAGTTTTGTCGATCCGCATACGGGTCATTTGTTGGGTACGGTCTCGGCCGACACCTGGCTGCCGGGTCTGACCCGGAAATTGCACGGCGGTTGGCCGTTGGGCAAGGCCGGTTCGTGGCTGCTGGAACTCGGCGCGGGCTGGTGCATCGTGATGGTGCTCACGGGCGTGTATCTGTGGTGGCCGCGCCAGGCGCGTGGTCTTGCCGGTGTGCTGTATCCGCGCCTTCGCGCGGGCTCGCGCATTTTTTGGCGCGACCTGCATTCGGTGGTCGGTTTGTGGTTCGCCGGGATTTTCCTGGTGTTCCTGTTTACTGCTTTGCCCTGGACCGATTTCTGGGGCAATCAGGTACTCAAGCCCTTCCAGCGCGTGACCGGCCAAACCGCGCCAAAAGGCCTGGGCTTTGGTCACGAGGGACATAACCACGCCCATGACGGCATGATCATGCCGCTGTCGCTGCAAACGGCGTTCGAGAGCGCGCGCGCCGAAGGTGTGGACGGCGATCTGGAAATCGCCATCAAGGCCGGCAATGGGCCGCTGGTGTTCACCAGCAAGCGCAATCGCGCTGCAAACGAGCGCGTGTTGCAGATCGATCGCAGCAGCGGCGCCGTGCTCACCCGCGTGGGCTGGAACAACTTTCCGTTCATTCCCAAAGTCGTTGCCACTGGCGTGGACCTGCATGAAGGCACGTTCTTCGGCCGTGCCAACCAGGTGTTCAACACACTGACGGTGAGTGCGTTCTTCTGGCTGATCTTCACTGGATTGATCGGCTGGTATCGCCGCCGCCCGGGCAAGGGGTTGGGCGCTCCGCCGCGGCCGGTGATCGTCTGGCCGCGCTGGGTCAAGGCCTCGGCGATTGGTTTGTGCCTGTTCATGCCGCTGCTTGGCATGAGCGTGTTGCTGATCTGGATCGTCGATCGCGCGCAGGCGAAGCTGCTGGCGTAGCGGGCTTTCGCGGCATCGGATTCATGCCGGCCCTGGGCTATCGCCGGCTCAGGGTCGGCATCGCATCGCACAGGCAACAATTCGGGCCGGGCGCGTTAAACTTCGCGCCTGATATTTTTTCGAGAGTCCCATGTCCGAAATTCTGGCTCCGGTGTCCTTCGGCGAGTTGCTCGACAAGATCGCCATCCTCGAAATCAAGTCCGAACGCATGAGCGATGCGGCCAAGCTGGCGAATGTGCGCAAGGAGCTGGATGCGCTCAATGCGCTGTGGGCCGCGCATCCGGCATCGCAGGTGGATATCGCGGCATTGCGCGTTGCGCTCAAGGCCGTCAACGAACGGCTCTGGGTGATCGAGGACGACATCCGCATCCAGGAAAAACGGCAGGCGTTCGATGCCGAGTTCATTCGCCTGGCGCGCTCGGTGTATTTCGAAAATGACGAGCGCGCGCGGATCAAGAAAGACATCAACCTGGCGCTGGGTTCGGCCTACGTCGAGGAAAAGTCGTACCAGGATTATCGGGCTGGGTGATTGGCGGGATATTCCGATTTCCGATGGATGGATCGATCGGCCGGTGGAAGCTTTCCGCCGGCGTGCTTGCTCAGACCATGCCCGAATCGCTGCGGAACGCTTCGAAGCGTTCGATGACTTCCGCGACCGGAATCAAATCCATCGTACCGGCGAATTCCACGCGCTTGCCCCAGCGTAATGCGCTCGCGGGTTTGCCGAGGAATTTGCGCGCCGCCTCGTCGTAGCGATTGACCGAGTAGCGCATGTCCGAATAAGGCCCGCAGCGGTCGCGATCGGTGCAGGCGTACAAGCCCAATACTTTGGTGCCCAAAGCGTTGGCCATGTGCACCGGGCCGGAATCGGGCGAGAGCACCAGGGTGGCGTGTTGCAGCAGCGCCAGTAATTGCTTGAGCGTGTCCTTGCCGATCAGATCGATTGCCGGTGATTGCATCGCGGCGAGAATGGCATCGCCGGTTTCGCGTTCGAGTTGGCTGCGCCCACCGCAGATCACCACACGCCAGCCTTTGGAAACGGCATGATCGGCGACGGCGGCGTAGCGCTCGGGCCGCCAATTGCGCAGCACGTGGCTGGAACACGGCGAGATCAGCAGCGTCGGCTGTGTGCCGGGCAGTTGCTCGGCGGCCCAGTGATGCGCGGCCTCCGGCACCGGCAGGTGCCATTCGACCAAATCCTGCTGCAGGCCCAGCGGTTCCAGAAAACGGCCCATCACGTCGAGCACATGGTGTCCGCCGGGGCGGATGTGCCGGTTGGTGAATAGCCAATGACCTTCCTTGCTGCGCGTCCAGTCGTAACCGATGCGCAGATCGGCCTTGACCAGCGCCGAGACCAGGCTGGCGCGCAGCGCCAATTGCAGATCCAGCAACACATCGAAACGGCGGCCGGCCAGTTGCTGGCGCAACTGGCGATAACCGGCCAGTCCCGCGCGTTTGTCGAAGACCACGAATTCGACGTCTTCCATGCCTTCGAGCAGCCGGGCTTCGCCCTTGCCGATGATCCAGGTCAGCCCGGCATGCGGGAAGGCGCGTTGTAGTTTGTGTACCAGCGGTACGGCGTGGGTGACATCGCCGAGCGCCGACAGGCGCAACAGGCAGATCGAGCTCGGCGCGACGGGCGTGGTCACTTGTTAGACTTCACCGTTATGGAAGCGATTGAAACCGCCAGCGACCGCCGACAGCCGTTCCGCGACAAACGCGGGCACGGTGTGATTGTGTTCGACCCGATGCGGCTGGGGCAAGTCACGCCGGCCTTGTTCGATCCGGACAGCTACGGCGTGGACGCTCAGCCGGTGCATGGGCGGGGCGGGCGCGGGGCGGCCTGGTTCGTGCGCGGCGGCTTCGGCGAAGGCGTGTTGCGCCATTACCGGCGCGGCGGCTGGATGGCTCGATTCAGCGAGAGCGCTTACCTGTGGCTGGGCGAACGGCAGGTGCGCAGCCTCAGTGAATTCGCACTGCTGCAACAGATGCATCGCGCCGGGTTGCCGGTGCCGGCGCCACTGGCTGCGGTTTATGTTCGCCGGGGTTGGGATTATCGGGCGGCCATCGTGGTCGAGCGCATTGTCGGCGCACGCACCTTCGCCGAGCTGGTCGATGCCGATGGCGCGAAGGCGCCTTGGGCGGCGGTCGGGGCGGCGATTGCCACCTGCCATCGTTTTCGCGCTCACCATGCCGATTTGAACGCGCACAATATCCTGATTGGCCGCGACCAGTCGGCATATCTGATCGACTGGGACAAAGGCCGCATCGAGCCGGCCATCGGTGCGTGGTGCGAACGGGTGCTCGATCGGCTGGAGCGGTCCTTGCGCAAATCCTGCAAGGTTTCGACCGCAAACGACATCACAGACGGCATGAAAATCCTGTGCGCGGCCCATCGGACGGAGTTGCAAGCATGAACTACACATTGCGCTTTCTCGGGGTGGGCAGCTCGCAGGCGGTCGAGCTGGGTTCGGCATCGGCGGTGATCGAGCGCGACGGACAACCGCTGCTGCTGATCGATTGCGGGCAGGAGGCGTTGACCGCCTATCTCGCCCAATACCAGCAAGCGCCGATGGCGCTGTTCATCACCCACGTGCATATGGATCATGTGGCCGGGCTGGAGCGCTTGTTCTTCAAGACTTATTTCGATCCGGCGCGGCGCGGCAAGGTCAAGCTGTACGTGCCGGCGACGGTGGTGCCGCATTTGCAGTCGCGGCTGGCCGATTATCCGGGCGTGGTCGCCGAGGGCAATGCGAACTGGTGGGATGCGTTCCAACTGGTGCCGGTGTCGCGCGGGTTCTGGCACGACGGCTTGTGGTTCGACGTGTTTGCGGTTCGCCATCACTTGCCCGATACCGCGTTCGGTCTGCGCCTGAGAGGGTCGCTGGTCTGGACCGGCGACACCCGGCCGATCCCGGAAATGCTGGCGCGCCATGCCGACGCGCAGGAATTGGTCGCCCACGATTGCGCATTGCACGGCAGCCCTTCGCACAGCGGCATCGCCGATCTCGAACGTGAATATCCGGCCGACCTGCTGGCCCGCTGCGTGCTCTATCATTACGCCTGCGAGGCCGATGGCCAGGCGCTGCGCGCGCAATCGCACCGAGTCGCGTCGGCCGGCGACGTCCTGACGCTGGCAAGCCCGATCGCTCCGGTCATTGTTTGATGAACGCTCTTATTCAACCTGTTTCACCGATCGAGCCCACCATCGCGCATCCGGTCGATGCGCTCGGCCGCGGCTTGCGCGATCTGCGCGTGTCGGTGATCGAGACCTGCAACTATCGCTGCCCGTATTGCATGCCCGAAGGGCAGACACCGGAGGAAACGGCGCTCGATCGCTCCCGGCGATTGTCATTCGATGAAATTGAAACCGCGGTGCGCGGCTTCGTCCGATTGGGCGTGCGCAAGATCCGCCTGACTGGCGGTGAACCGCTGCTGCGCAAGAACCTGCCCGATCTCGTGGCACGGCTCGCGGCAATCGAAGGTATCGAAGACCTGGCCCTGACCACCAACGGTTCGTTGCTCGCAGCGCAGGCCAAAGCCTTGCATGAAGCGGGTCTGCACCGCATCACCGTGAGTCTGGATGCGCTCGATCCGGCGGTGTTCAAGGCCATGTCGGGTGGGCGCGGCAATGTGAGCGAAGTGTTGGCGGGTATTGAAGCGGCGCAGACAGCGGGTTTTGCCGCGATCAAGCTCAATACCGTCGTGCAGCGCGGCATCAACGAAGACCAGGTGTTGCCGCTGGTCGAGCGTTTTCGCGGCACGCGGCATGTGGTCCGCTTCATCGAATACATGGATGTCGGCACCTGCAACGGTTGGCAGTCCGGCGCGGTGGTTCCTTCGCGCGAATTGCGCGATGCCATCGATGCACGCTGGCCGCTGCGTGCGCTCGCGCCGACTTATCGTGGCGAGGTGGCCTCGCGTTACGCATTCGCCGATGGCATGGGCGAGGTGGGTTTCGTCAGTTCAGTCAGCGAGCCGTTCTGCGGCGACTGTCAGCGCGCGCGGCTTTCGGCCGATGGACAGCTGTTCACCTGTCTGTTCGCGAGCAAGGGACGGGATTTGCGCGCGGACATCACGGCCGGCGAACTAGCGTTGGCCGAACGTGTCTCGGCGTTGTGGGGCAAGCGCGCGGACCGCTACAGCGAGCAGCGCAGCGAACGGGCATCGGATGCGAAGAAAAGCGGCGATGCGAAAAAAATCGAGATGTTCTTTATCGGCGGGTGAGTGGTTGCATCACCGGACGACATTCACGGCATTGCATGCGGGCCGATTGTCCGGGCCATCCATTGGCTTGGCATGATCGGAAGCGTGATTATTCGCAGGAGACAGTGTGGCCAAGCGTAGTTCCCAATTGACGCATATCGATACGCAGGGCCGGCCGGCGATGGTGGATGTGTCGGAGAAATCCGCGACCGCCCGCCAGGCGCGCGCCGAATGCCGGGTGCGCTTTCCGGCGGCGGTGGCCGCGCAATTGCGAAAGTCGGGATTGAGCACTGGCAAAGGTCCGGTGATCGACACGGCTATCATCGCCGGGACGATGGCGGTCAAGCGCACGCACGAATTGATTCCGTTCTGTCATCCGCTACCGATCGACGGATGCAAATTCGAGATCGATTGGGCAGGCGAGACTTCGCTGCGGATCGAATGCACGGTGCGCACCACCCATCGCACCGGCGTGGAGATGGAAGCGCTGACCGGCGCGACGGTGGCGGCGCTGACGGTGTACGACATGTGCAAGGCGCTGTCGCATGCGCTGGTGATCGGTCCGGCCAAATTGCTCGGCAAGAGCGGTGGCAAGCATCGGGTGGGCCAGGCATGAGCGTGACCGTGTTGTATTTCGCCAGTCTGCGCGACGCGGCGGGAATGGATTCGGAAGTCCTGGATATGCCGCGTTCGTTGGCTGAATTGTATGAGAGCCTGCGGGTGCGTCATGGATTCTCGCTGCCGATCGAGCGCGTGCGTGTGGCCATCGATGGCGCATTTTCCGATTGGCAAACGCAGGTGGCCGATGGCGTCGAGATCGCTTTCATTCCTCCTGTTTCAGGTGGCTGAGTGATGAAACGATTCGCCATCGCCGATGCGCCGTTCCAGATCGAGCCCTTGCGCGAGCGGCTGCTCGCCGTGCAGGCCGGTGCCTACGCGAGCTTCGAAGGCTGGGTACGCAATAACAACCAGGGGCGGCCGGTGTCGGCGCTCACTTACGAAAGCTACCGAGCGCTTGCCGAGACCGAAGGAGAAAAAATTCTCGACGAGGCCATGCAACGTTTTGCCATCGTCGAAGCCACCTGCGTGCATCGCATCGGCCGATTGGAACTGGGCGAACTGGCGGTATGGGTGGGCGTGAGCGCCGGCCATCGCGACGCGGCTTTTGCTGCCTGCCGCTGGATCATCGACGAGGTCAAATCACGCGTGCCGATCTGGAAGCGCGAGCACTACAGCGACGGCGATGCCGGCTGGCTGCATCCGGAACCGCCGACATCACGGGAACGTTCCAACGAGTAGGAGCGATGGCAATCGCGACTGGACGTGAGCGGTTCTAATCGGTACGAGCGGTGGTAATAGCGATCAAGCTTGCCCTGGCAATGACTACCCTTCACTTGCCTGCTTGCCGAGACAGGTCGTCCAAAAAGAAGCCGCAAGCCTGGGCAACCGCAATCACCTGTCGCGATTGCCATCGATTGTACGACGACAATTCAAAGTCAGCAGCTTGCCGGAATGAATATCTCGGAATTATGGATTGCCGCGATTGAAGCAATCGCGATTGCCATCGCTCCTACGGGTAGCGATAGATGGCGTGGAAAGTATCGAGGGTGGCAACCCTTGCCGGCTGGCCTCGGCACCCGAATCAGTCAATACCGTTGCTGCCTTCCGGCCCTGGCGGAGTTTTCAACCTATCGTCGCGAGGGGCCGACAAGGGCCACCATTGAAATCGAGCGCGCATTGACGCGCTGGTGTCGCTGGGAAAAGAGAGGGAAGGATTACTGCCTTCTCTTGTTTGAATCACACTAAACCGAATCACATCAAACCCGAGTCACTGAATCGACCCGTTTCACACATAAATGGCGGAGAGAGAGGGATGAACTCGGGACTTCCTGTCCCTCGCCCTTCGGGCGGCTGCGCCGTTCAAATCGGCAGTCCTGCCGATTTGTCGAACCAGGTTCTCACCCTCCTCTTGCTTCTAGTCACATCAAACCCGAATCGTTGGACTGATTCGTTACACATAAATGGCGGAGAGAGAGGGATGAACTCGGGACTTCCTGTCCCTCGCCCTTCGGGCGGCTGCGCCGTTCAAATCGGCAATCCTGCCGATTTGTCGAACCCCAGGGTTCTCACCCTCTCTTGCTTCAAGTCACATAAAACCCGAGTCGCTGGATCAACCCGTTTCACACATAAATGGCGGAGAGAGAGGGATTCGAACCCTCGGTACGGGGTTAAGCCGTACACACACTTTCCAGGCGTGCTCCTTAAACCACTCGGACATCTCTCCGCAGCCTGCATATTTCTTGCGTCAACCGTCCATGGTGTTCCGCCGCTTGGCGTCCTGCCTCGCCCGATCACGCCAGGCATCTCCCGAGGAGATGCCTAAGCGTCGTGATCGACCACTCGGACATCTCTCCGCAGCCTGCATATCTTTGCGTCAAACCATTCATGCTGCGATTGCCGCTCGGGCTTTCATCGCAAACATAAACGCCTGAAACAAGAGCGAAAGTGTACCCGAGGCCCGGAGGGTGAACAAGCCGGGCGATCACTTGGCTTGGCCCCGGCCTCCATGGTTGGCACAATGGCGCAGTTCCCGACGAGCGCCCCCATGTCCTATCTCGTGCTTGCCCGCAAATGGCGCCCCAGGCGTTTTTCCGAACTGGTCGGGCAAGAACACGTTGTCCGCGCGCTGACCAATGCCCTGGAAACCGGCCGCGTGCACCACGCATTCCTGTTCACCGGCACACGCGGCGTCGGCAAGACCACCATCGCCCGCATTTTCGCCAAGAGCCTGAACTGCGAGCGCGGCGTCGGTGCCGAACCTTGTGGCGAATGCCCGGCGTGTTTGGATATCGATGCTGGCCGTTTCGTCGATCTGCTGGAAATCGACGCTGCCAGCAATACCGGCGTCGATGATGTTCGCGCCTTGATCGACAACGCGCAGTACATGCCCGCGCGCGGCCGCACCAAGGTCTATCTAATCGACGAAGTGCACATGCTGTCCAAGAGCGCGTTCAACGCGCTGCTCAAGACGCTGGAAGAGCCGCCCGGCCACGTCAAGTTCCTGCTTGCCACCACCGATCCGCAAAAGCTGCCGGTGACCGTGCTTTCGCGCTGCCTGCAATTCAACTTGCGCCGTCTGGAGCAGGCGCAGATCGCCGGGCAGATGACGCGCATCTTGCAGGCGGAAAACATCGAAGCCGCGCCCGAAGCCATCGCGTTGCTTGCGCGCGCGGCCGACGGCAGTTTGCGCGATGGTCTTTCCTTGCTCGACCAGGCCATCGCCTACGCTGGTGGCAAGCTCGAAGAGGCTTCGGTCAACACGATGCTCGGCACGGTCGAGCGCGCGCAAGTGGGCCAGTTGCTGCAGGCCTTGTCGGTTGGCGATGGCGGCCGGTTGATGGCCGAGGTCGAGGCCATGGCGCAGTTTTCGCCCGATTACGCGCATGTGCTCGAAGACTTGGCGCACGAGCTGCATCGCATCCAGTTGCACCAGTTGGTGCCCAATTTCGAAAGCGAAGTGTCGCGTGTCGATGCGGCGGCGCTGGCGCAACAACTTTCCGCCGAACTGGTGCAACTTTGGTACCAGATGGCAGTGACCGGACGCCGCGATCTTGGTCTTGCGCCGAGCGCGCGCGCCGGTTTCGAAATGACACTGCTGCGCATGCTGGCGTTTCGGCCGTCGGAAGTTCCGGCAGCCAGTGTCTCGGCGCCGCGTGCTGCCGCCGCGCCTGCGGCAACTCCTGCCGCCAGGAATGAAGCAGCCAGCAATGCCGCTGTCCCGGTGTCCGAACCGATACGTGCCGCGCCGCCGGCAAAAATTACGTCGGCAGCGCCGGAGCTTGATCGGCAAATCATGCCGTTGCGCCACAGCGATGATTGGCATGCGCTGATCGACCGGGCCGGGCTCAAAGGTCCGGTGCTGCAATTGGCCTCGCACTGCGAGTTCGGCAGTTACGAGAATGGCATTCTCAAACTGCAATTGCCCGATTCGATGGAGCATCTGCATAGCGAGAACCTGTCGCGACAACTGGTGCAGGCGGTATCGGGCGCGCTCGGCGGTACACCGCAGCTTCGATTGGAAAAAATGAAGGCAGTCGGCAACACCTTGCACCAACGCAACGAGCGCCAGCGCAACGAACGCCAGGCCGGCGCCGAAGCCAGCTTCCTGGCCGACCCCATCGTCAGTCAATTGATCGGGCAGGGCGGCAACGTCGTTCCCGATTCCATCCGACCCCTCAGCGAGAACTAATTTATGCGTGGCAACATCGCCCAAATGATGCAACAGGCTCAGCGTATGCAGGACAACCTCAAGCGCGCCGAAGAGGAGTTGGCCGTCCTCGAAGTCACCGGCCAATCCGGCGGCGGCATGGTCAGCGTGACCATCACCGGCAAGATGCAAACGCGCCGAGTGCATATCGACCCGTCGCTGCTGGCAGATGCCGAGATGCTAGAGGATTTGATCGCTGCCGCCTTCAACGACGCGGTGAACAAGGCCAATGCCGAGAGCGCCAAACGCATGTCGGCCGCGACCGCCGGCATGCCGCTGCCGCCGGGAATGAAGCTGCCGTTTTGATTGGGACTCGGGACTAAAAGCTTGCGAAGTTTATTCGGGCTTTTAATTCACCGACTCGTTCGTCCTGATCCTGTCGGAGGATCGAAGGATCCGCGATAACCGCCTGAACTATCGCTCCCACTTTCATTCACGATTCGACCCTCGCCATGATCATTGGATTAATTCCAACGCCGAGTTTTGATTTCCGAATCCCGGCGCGAGCGCGCGCATGAGTTCGATCTTGCTCGAACAACTCATCGAGGCCCTGCGCTGTTTGCCCGGCGTCGGCCAGAAAAGCGCGCAGCGCATGGCCTACCACTTGCTCGAACGTGAGCGCGAAGGCGGCTTGCGTCTGTCGAAGGCGCTTGCCGAGGCGATCGAACGCATCGGCCATTGCGAGCAATGCCGGGACTTCAGCGAAGATCCGGTCTGCGCGATTTGCGCCAGCGCCTCGCGCGAGCGCAGCTTGCTGTGCGCGGTGGAAAGTCCCGCCGATCGCCTGGTGATCGAGCAGGCGACGGGTTATCGCGGTCTGTATTTCATTTTGCAGGGTCGGTTGTCGCCGCTCGATGGCATCGGCCCGCGCGAGTTGGGTCTGGATCGGCTGGCCACGCGCATGGCCCAGGGCGAGGTGAAGGAATTGATCATCGCCACCAACCCCACGGTCGAGGGCGAGGCGACAGCGCATTATCTGGCGCAGTTGGCGCGGCAGTTCGAGGTCAAGCCCAGCCGCCTCGCGCACGGCGTACCCTTGGGCGGCGAACTGGAATACGTCGATCGCGGAACGCTGGCACTCGCGTTCGGTTCGCGGATCGAGATTGCGCAATAGAAACCGGGACTCGGGACTCGGGACTCGGGACTCGGGACTCGGGACTCGGGACTCGGGACTCGGGACTCGGGACTCGGGACTAAAAGCTTGCGAGAATCTTTGTTGCCGATGTCTTGATACAAGCCGGCTCTGGCGACTTTCGAAGTGTGGTCTTGTTCGCCAAGGCTTTCACCATTTCCAGCAATTCCACTTTTGTCCGCACAACTACCGGCACCGACACCATGAGCGATAGCATCTTCAGCAAAATCATCCGTCGTGAAATTCCCGCCGACATCGTCTTCGAGGACGAGAACATCATCGCCTTCCGCGACATTGCGCCTCAGGCGCCGGTGCATGTGTTGTTCGTGCCGAAAACGCCTATTGCCACACTCAACGATCTGACCTTGAACGAAGCCGAGCTCGCTGGCCGTCTATTGCTGTCGGCGGCCAGCTACGCCAAGCGCGAAGGCTTTGCCGAGAGCGGCTACCGGGTGGTGCTCAACTGCAATCGCGATGGCGGGCAAACCGTATTCCATCTGCATCTGCATCTGCTCGCCGGGCGCACGATGAATCCGCATTTCGACTGAGTCTTACCACCAATAGCCCCAGTAACCGTAGGGCCGTTCGACGATCACGCGCACGTCATCGCGTACCGGCCACAGGTACACCACGTCGGCATTCACGTGCGGGTAGCGGTAATCGAACTCGCCGACCTTGCGTGTCTCGAAGCCATCGATATGGCCGGTGATGGTGATCTCGCGACCGGTCTTGAACACTTCGGGTTCATAGAAGCCAGTACGGCAGGCGATGAAGCGTCCTTCGCTGTGGTTGAGCCGCAGCGGCCGGCCATCGGAGCCCAATTGCGTGCTGACGATTTCAAAGCAACTGCGATCGGATTTGGGTACGACATTGACGATCTGCCCGCCCCAGCGAACCAGCTCGCCGGTCGCTTCGCGCTGAACTGCTGCGTCGGGCTGCAGCGTCGAGAATTGGCCTTGCAGTGGTTTTGGGGTGCTGGCGCAGGCGGCCAGCGTCAGACTCAGGGCGACAAGGACAGCGGCTTTCATGGGTTTTCTCCGTTCGTTACGAGGCGGCTCAACGGGAAACGGCGCAGACGGCGGATCAAGGATCGCTTCTCGTCATCGCTCAACACCAAGCCAGCGTAGCGCCAATCGCAATAACGTTGGCTGACCGAACGCAGGGTTTGGGCATCGTTGGGCAGGCGCTCGGCGACCCGGTGGGCGAAGGAAAGCGGCGGCTCGTCGATGGTTTTGGAGAAGCCCGCCCGTTGCAGGCGCCGGACGAAATCCCGCCAGGCACGAACCAGCGGATCGCTGCGGTCGCGGTGTTGCCGCAGCAGGAAACCGAGCGTCAACGCCAAGGCCAGGCCGGCACCGACCATGAAAGCCAGCACCAATTGCCAGGCATCGGCTTCGCGGATGCCCAGCGGCCGCAGCAAGGTTTTCTGGCGCGCGGCGTTGAAGCCCAGGGCCAGCTCGTTCCATTGCCGGCGCAGGAAGTCGGTGCTGTCGAACACCGGCTGCAGCATGCCGTTGGCCACACCGGCAAAACCTCGGCCTGTCTGCAAATCGTCCACGGTGTCGAGAATGTTTTCCGGCGCCACCGCCGCCGTCGGATCCACGCGTAGCCAACCGCGCCCCTCGATCCAGATTTCCGCCCAGGCATGCGCGTCCTTGCGATACAGCAGCCAGTAATCGCCGACCCGGTTGTAATGGCCGCCGACATAGCCGGTCACGATGCGCGCCGGAACGCCCGCCGCGCGCATGAACACCACGAAGGCCGAACTGAAATGCTGGCAAAACCCCTGGCGGGTATCGAACAGGAATTCATCAGTGGCGTTGAAACCGAGCGGTGGCGCGGCCAGCGTGTATTGGAAATCCTTGCGTACCCATTGCAGGAAACGCTGCGTCAATTTCAGCGGATCGGACGTTTGCGCGCGCCATTGTTGCGCGAGGTTCCGGGTGCGAGGGTCGTGCCTGTCCGGCAGGGCCAGCGTGTCGTATCGTTCCCAATCGGCAAGGGCGGTGATGTATTGCGCGCGCGGCGCCGATTGGCCGCGATAGCGAATCAGGTTGTCGATCGGTTCGCTGGTCACTGCGGTCAATTCGCCGTTGAGCGTCGCGATCGAAGGCGCGCCCTGCGGCAAATCGAGCAAGAGCAAATCACGGCGTTCGGTGGGCTCGAGCATCACTTCGTAGCGAACCGTTTGACCAATCGCACGCAAGGCAGGCGCGGCGATCGGACGGATGGTTTCCCGGCGTGTCCAGGTTTGCCCATCGAAATGAGTCAGGACCGGACCGCGCCAATACATTTGTTCGCGCGGCGGTGTGCGGCCGAAAAAATGCGCGCGCAAGGCCGGGCTGTCATCGACCAGCACATCGAGCCAATCGTTGGGCCGCATGCTGTCGCCCAAACCCATTGCGCCAGTGGATTTGTCCGGCAGTCCCCACAATGGCGAGGCCAGGCGCGGGAACAACCAGAATCCCGCCAACGCCACTGGCAGCGACATCAACAAGGCCAATCCCGCACGGCGCAGCAACAAGGCGGGCGATTTTTCCCGGTTGCCCGGCAGCATGGCCGACCACGCGGCCAACGACAGCAGTGAAGCCAGCAAACATAGCCCCATCGTCAGCGGACCTTGGTCCTGGAGAAATGCCGAGAACGGCGCGAACAGCGAGAAGCCGAGCAGGCTGCGCGCATCGCGCGTGCTGTAGGTTTCGCTGGGCTTGAGCATGAGCATCGCCAGCAGGCCGGCGCTGGCGGTATCGCGGCCGATCTGGAATCCGTAGGCGGCCAGCACCAAACCCGAGAGCGTCACGGTCATGAAAAAACGCAGCGCCATCGGCCAGCGTTTTTTCGACAGCGCACCCAGCACGCCAGTGACCAGCAGCATGAGCGCCAGCCACGCGGGAGCCTGAATCAGCAAGGGCATGGCGCCCGCGCCTGCGGCGATCAGGCACCAGCGACGTGTCGCGGGGGGCAGCGAATCAGCCATCGGGCATCAACGCGAGCGCGCGCAGGCAGGCGTGGCGATGTTCCGGGCCGCGTCCCGGCGGCAACTGCCAGCCCGGCAGGCACAAGCCATACCGGCATCCGCTGCGTTCGGCCTCCACGACCCAGCGCGCCAGCCGGCGGATTCTGGCTTCATGGGGCACGCTCGGCAGTTTCTGCCAATCCAGTTCAATCTCGCGTGCGATCGCCGATTCGTATTCGCGAACCAGCAGACGGTCGGCGCGTGCCGAGGCTTTCCAGGCGATTTGTCGTGGCATGTCGCCAGGGCGGTATTCGCGCAGATGGTGCGGTTGCTCGCCATGCGCGCGCGTGCGCGGCGAATCGCCATCGCCCAAGGCATCCGGCAGCGATGGCGCCTCCGGATCGAGCGCCGGATAAACCAGCAATCGCGTATCGGGACGCAGCCAACTCCAGGCGCGCGCCAAACCGAATGGACGCAAGGTGCTCAGGCGCATGCGCGGCAGTTCCAGCCAGCCGCGTTTGTGGGTCGGCAGTTCCAGCACGATTTCCGATTCTTCGCTGGCGGCCAGTTCGAATTGGCCGCGCGCCGGACCGCAAAGCAATTCGAGACCGGGCCGCTCGCGCGCACCGTCGGCGTCCAGTCGTAGTTTCACTGGCATTGTCTGGCCGGCAAACACCGGGTCGGCATGCAGCGCGCGCAGGCGAACACCCGAGATGATCAAGTGCGCATGCACTAGGCTGTTGTGCGCGGCGCCGGCCAGCAAGAACACCAGCAGCAACGCAGGATTGTTGTTGTAGTTCAGTCCGCCGATCAGCATGGTCACGAGCATCGCGGCGATGAACAAGCCAAAGCCCGTGGGCAGGATGTAGATGCGCTTGCGCGTGATCCGCACCGGCAAGGCTTCGGGTTGCTTGGGTCGCACCAGCGCCAGCGCCGCCATGCGATCGCCAAAGCGTTCGACGCCATCGCGCGTGGCGGCCATCGGCTAATCCACAGCGACGGACTTGAGGATCGATGCGGCCAGCGCATTGCGCGCATCGGCCTCGGCTTCAGGCACAAGACGATGCGCGGCGACTTCGACGAACAGGGCCTGCACGTCTTCTGGCAGCGCATGTGTGCGACCCATGATCAATGCATGCGCTCGCGCGCCTTGCAAAAGCGCAAGACCAGCGCGCGGCGACAAGCCCACGCGCACGCCGCGATGCCGGCGGCTTTCGGCGAGCAGCGCCTGCACGTAGGCCACCAGCGCCGGACTGCTATGCACGCGCGTCACCGCTTCGCGCAGCGCCAGCACTTGAGAATTCGCGAGTTTCGGCATGACCTGCGCAATCATCTCGCGGCGATCGCTGCCGGCGAGCATTTCCCGTTCGGCATCGGCATCCGGATAACCCAGGTGCAGGCGCAGCAGGAATCGGTCCAGTTGCGAATCGGGAAGCGGAAACGTACCGGCCAGATCCACCGGATTTTGCGTGGCCATGACAAAGAACGGCTGCGGCAGGGTATGGCAGATACCATCGACGGTGACCTGATGTTCGGCCATCGCTTCGAGCAATGCGCTCTGCGTGCGCGGCGGCGCGCGATTGATTTCATCGGCCAGCAACAGTTGCGCGAAGATCGGACCGGGATGAAAGCGGAATTCGCGCGCGACGGGGTCGAAAATACTCACGCCCAGGATGTCGGTGGGCAGCAGGTCGGAGGTGAATTGCATGCGCTGGAAATCCAGCCCCAGCGTCGCCGCCATCGCCCGCGCCAAAGTGGTCTTGCCCAGTCCCGGTAAATCCTCGATCAACAAATGCCCGCCGGCCAGCAAGGTGGTGAACGCCAATCCGACTTCCCGGGATTTGCCCAGGACCAGTGAATTGATCTGGTCGATGGCGGCTACCAGCGAATGCCGGAGCGGGTCGGGTAAAACAGCGGCGTGGATGGCCTGTGCGGACATGAGGATTCCGGGGGCGGAGGTTGTCGTTCGGCACGATGCTGGCATGAATCGCGGTTATTTGCGCGTGAAGCTGGTCGAGCAATCGCTCATTCTCGAATAACTCGGTGGCAGGCGGGTTGTCACGTGTCGGACATGGATCGATTTGAGGAAACAAAGTTCGCAAAGAGTGCGAAGTTCGCAAAGAAAGCGAAACCCGACGCGGGACTTTATGGTCTGGACGAGTCGATGGCGAATCGTGGCGGATCGACGCGAGGAAAAGTTCGTAACCCGACGCGACACGGAACGAACTCGTGGTTTGTTTTCGATCGACAAGCTCAGGGCAGCGTGAAACCCGCCTGGCGCAGCGCCCTGCTCAAACCGATCAGCGGCAGGCCGACCAGCGCGGTGGGGTCTTGTGTTTGAATGGCTTCGAACAAGCTGATTCCCATTCCTTCGGATTTGAAACTGCCGGCGCAGTCATAAGGCTGCTCAGCGTGCAGGTAGCGTTCGATTTCCGCGTTCGACAACACCCGAAACTGCACCACGGTCAGATCGTAAACAGGGAGCGTGCGCTGGTCGGAATGCCGGTGCAGGCACACCGCGGTATGAAACAACACGCGTTGTCCGGAGGCGGCGGCCAGTTGATCAGCGGCGCGTTCGAAACTGCCGGGCTTGCCGATGCTTTGTCCGTCGAGTTCGGCCACCTGGTCCGAACCGATCACCCAGCAATCGCGGCGATGCACCGCGACGGCGCGAGCCTTGGCCTGGGCCAGGCGCTGCGCCTGGTTCATCGGGCTCTCGTTGGCCAGCGGCGTCTCATCCACGTCCGGGCGGGCCACGACAAAGTTCAGGCCCAGCCTGGTCAGCAACTGGCGGCGATACGGCGAGGTGGAGGCAAGGACCAGCATTCAGTTATCCGGATGGCGGCGCAAGGCGGCCGGTTCGCGTTGTGCGGCCTCGGCGGCCGCAGCCGTGGCGCTGGCCAGTTCCGCGCCGGCCAGTTCGAGTTCATTGAGTTGATTGCCCAGGCGCTGGCGAACCCGGTCCAGGGCGGCGCAGGCTTCATCGAGTTCATGCTGGGAGGCGCTCTGGGCATGTTTCTGGATCCACAGCCGGTGCTGGAGCACGTCGCGCTTGGCCTCCCGGATCGGCAGGCTGCTCTCCAGTGAAGCCTGGGCCACCGCGCCGATGTCCGAAGGCACGCGGCCAACCACCGATTGCAGCGACGCCATACGCTCCTGGCTGCGGTCGAGCAGGCGCTCGACGTCGTCGGCGAGGTCGAGCATGCGCGTGAGGGTATTTTGCCGCCGCCTCGACTTCCGACCATGCCACCATACGGCCAGGGCGATGATCAGCAGTAGCAGGCCGGAAAGAAGGATTGCGAACATGATCGGGCATCGGGTGGTCAACGGGCAGTCTGCACCAGGCCGCCGAGTGCCCGCAAACCCGTGCCGCGCAAGGGTTTTTGTTTGACAGATGGCGGTAGAGGCCACTACAATCCCGCGCTTATGTCCGCAACCTTGCCTCCAGTGCTCGATGCTTGGCGCATGGTCACGGCCCGTCGGCATTTCGAGGGCACGCTTTCCCTGGCCAGTTTTTCCCGGCTTCGGAGCAGCCTGACCGATACCGAAGGCGATTGCCGCTTCGAACTGGAGTTCGGTCGCGACTCGATGGACTTGCCGTTCGTGCAGGTCCGCGTCGAAGCCAAGCTGCCCTTGCAGTGCCAGCGCACCCTGGAGCGCTACCTGCATCCGGTGAGTGTGCTGCAACGCCTGGGCCTGATCACCGACCTGGCGCAGGAGGATTCATTGCCGGAAGCGATGGAACCGCTGCTGGTGGAGGACAACGCGGAACTGCGACCGATCGAGCTGATTGAAGATGAATTGATTCTTGCGTTGCCGGTAATTGCGATCAACCCCGATTCGAGCCTGCCGGAAAACACCTGGCCGGAAGAAGACGAAGACAAACCGAACCCTTTCGCCGCATTGTCCGCGCTGAAAGATCAATTGAAGAAGTAGTTGGAGAAACCAAATGGCCGTCCAGAAATCCCGTAGAACCCCGTCCACCCGCGGCATGCGCCGTTCCCACGACGCCCTGTCGGCCAAGCAGTTGGCGACCGATGTCACCACCGGCGAGACCCACGTCCGCCATCACGTGACCAAGGACGGTTTCTATCGCGGCCGCAAGGTCGTGGACGTGAAGTCGGCGGTCAACGTCGAAGAGTGATGCGACGGCCCGCTTCGGCGGGCTGGTCATGATTCCGAACGCGGCGGGCTTTGGCCCGCCGTCGTTTTTTGGCGTGTCGAGCCGGGCCGTGAGAGACTTCGACCAGTCGCCGGCGCTGCCAAGGAAGGTGCGCTGCACGCGGATGTTCGTTGGAACCGGCATCCGTGTTCTGATCGAGTCCGGACGCAATTCGGATCGAACAGCGGAAAGTCTTCGATCACGCGCGCTTTGGCCCCGGGTTCGGAGCGATCGAGCGTGAAATGAGCCAGATTCGATGAGTCCGATCGAGCCCGGAATCGGAGCGATTGGACTCACTCAGGAAATTGGAACGGGTGAGCATGAGCATATATTCAAGAATCGCCGGTACCGGCAGTTATTTGCCGGAAAAAGTTCTTACCAACGCCGATCTCGAAAAACTGGTCGATACCAGCGATGAGTGGATTGTCAGCCGCAGCGGCATCCGCGAGCGGCACGTCGCCGCCGATGGCGAAACCACCGGCGATATGGCCTTCCATGCCGCGACCCGGGCATTGGAGGCCGCGGGCCTGGCCGCCGCCGATATCGAATTGATCATCGTCGGCACCACCACGCCCGATCTGATTTTTCCTTCCACTGCCTGCCTGGTGCAGCATCGCCTTGGCGCCGACGGTTGCGCGGCATTCGATGTCAACGCGGCCTGTTCGGGATTCATTTTCGCCCTCAGTGTCGCCGACAAATTCATTCGCACGGGTTCGGTCAAGAATGCGCTGGTGATCGGCGCGGAAACGCTGACCCGCATGGTCGATTGGACCGATCGCTCGACCTGCGTGCTGTTTGGCGACGCGGCCGGCGCGGTGGTGCTCAAGGCCGACGACGAAGCCGGTATCTTGTCCACGCACTTGCATGCCGATGGCGGCAAGAAGTCGTTGCTGTGCAGCACGGTGGGTGTGTCGGTGGGCTTCGATGCCGAACAGCCCAATTGCGGCGTCAAGATCACCATGAGCGGCAGCGAAGTATTCAAGCACGCGGTCAAGGCGCTCGATTCGGTGGTCGATGAAACACTCGAGGCCAATGGCCTGGATAAGTCCGACCTGGATTGGCTGATTCCGCACCAGGCCAACTTGCGCATCATCGAAGCCACCGCCAAACGTCTGCAATTGCCGATGGATCGGGTGATCGTCACCGTCGATCGCACCGGCAATACGTCGTCGGGCTCGGTGCCGCTGGCGCTGGATGTGGCAGTGCGCTCGGGGCGCGTGCAACGCGGGCAGTTGGTGCTGTTGGAGGCGTTCGGCGGCGGCTTCACCTGGGGCTCGGCACTGATCAGGTATTGATCTGGCCGGGACTCGGGACTCGGGACTCGGGATTCGGGATTCGGGATTCGGGATTCGGGATTCGGGATTCGGGATTCGGGACAAAAGCTTGCGAAATTATTTGGGGGTCTTTGATTTTTGTCCGCGAAAGACGCGAAGGGAAGCGAAAGAAAGTCTAATTTGAGATATCTCTGATTTTCCCCGCCGTTCGCCCTGATCCTGATCCTGCCGAAGGATCGCACCGCGAATGGAAAATAGTCGAAACTATTCGATGTTTTGTTGATGTGTTCGGATGATGTATTCGGACAAGTCCGAGACTAATGGGTGGAACGAGCCAGAGGCATACTGATCGACTGCCCCGGGATTCGTCCAAGAGCTTGTCCGGATCGTTGAGTCGCGCTTAAGTGGTCTTGGTTGATGCTTCGATCAGCTTGCCTGCAACCGAAATAAATCAAGGACTCCAGAAGATCGTCGCGAGAGCCAGACCCGGTTCCGGCCTTTGCCTGGGAGGTGGCAGCTGAAAGCTTTCCGGAGTCCCGGATATCATTCCCTACGCCCCAGTACAGACGAATCCGCCATCGGCCCCGTATCATTCGCGCTCCTCATTGCCCAGGTCACCGATGAATCCAACGCTCGCATTCGTCTTTCCCGGCCAGGGCTCGCAGAGCCTGGGCATGCTGTCGGAACTGGCCGCGGCGCATCCGCAGGTCCGGCACACTTTCGATGAAGCTTCGAGCGCGTGCGGTGTCGATCTGTGGTCTTTGTCGCAGCAAGGCCCCGAGGAACAACTCAACCAGACGCAATTCACCCAGCCGGCCTTGCTCGCCGCCAGCATCGCGGTGTGGCGCGTGTGGCAACAGCAAGGTGGCGCGCAGCCGGCGTGGTTTGCCGGCCACAGTCTTGGCGAGTATTCGGCGCTGGTGGCCTCGGGTGCGATTTCGCTCGCCGATGGCGCAAGGCTGGTGCACGAACGTGGCCGCTTGATGCAGGCGGCGGTGCCGGCCGGTGTCGGCGCGATGGCGGCGGTGCTCGGCGCCGACGATGCCCTGGTCGAGCAAGTATGCGAACAAGTTTCCGGCGCCGATTGCGTGGTGCCGGCCAATTACAATTCGCCGGGCCAGATCGTGATCGGCGGTCATGCCGTGGCGGTGGAACGCGCCATTGCCGAGTTGAATGCACGCGGCGTGCGCAAGGTCGTCAAGCTTGCCGTGAGCGTGCCTTCGCACACGCCGTTGATGCGTGACGCCGCGCGGCAATTGGGCGAAGTGATGGCGCAGATGCCGTGGCAAATGCCCGATCGCCCGGTGTTCCAGAATGCCGATGCGCGGCGTCATGATGACGTAGCCGCGATTCGCGAAGCATTGGTGCGCCAGCTTTATCTGCCGGTGCGCTGGACTGAATGCGTGCAGGCGCTGACGGCCAACGGCGTAACCCACATCGTCGAATGCGGCCCGGGTAAAGTGTTGTCGGGTCTGGCCAAGCGAATCGACAAATCGCTCGATGCGCGCGCCATCGGAACACCAGCGGACTTCGAAGCGGCTATCGATTCATTGCGCTGATCGCCACGCGGCGACGGCCCGATAGTTTCGGGCCACGATAAAAACCGACACGGACATATAGAAGGAAGCCAAGCATGAGCGGAGTTCTCGAAGGTGAGATTGCCCTGGTCACCGGCGCCAGCCGCGGTATCGGCGCGGCGATCGCCGATCTGCTCGCCGCGCGCGGTGCGAAGGTCGTCGGCACCGCGACCACCGAAGCCGGTGCGCAGGCGATCGGCGACCGCCTGGCCGCACACGGCGGCGTGGGCCGGATGCTTGATGTGACCGACAGCGCGGCGGTCGAGTCGCTGGTCGATGCCATCGGCAATGAATTCGGCGCTGTCAGCATTCTGGTCAACAACGCCGGCATCACCCGGGATCAGTTGCTGCTTCGAATGAAGGAAGAGGATTGGAGCGCCATCCTCGATACCAATCTCAGTTCCGTATTTCGCACCTCCAAGGCCGTACTGCGCGGCATGATGAAGGCGCGCAAGGGCCGCATCGTCAATATCGCTTCGGTCATCGGGCTCACCGGCAATGCCGGCCAAGCCAATTACGCTGCCGCCAAGGCAGGCATCATCGCGTTCTCCAAATCGCTGGCCAAGGAGGTCGGCAGCCGCGGCATCACCGTCAATGTGGTGGCGCCGGGCTTCGTCGAGACCGACATGACGCGCGGTCTGAGCGAGGAGCAAAAAAACACCATGCAAAGCCAGATCGCGCTGGGCCGCTTCGGTGCGCCGGCCGACATCGCCGAGGCCGTGGCTTTCCTTGCCAGCCCGGCTGCCGCCTACATCACGGGCGATACCCTGCACGTGAATGGCGGCATGTACATGCCCTAGACTTGCGCACATGCCATTTCGGGTAAACTGCCCGAATCATCCCAAGGTTCCGGCGATTTAGGGGCGCCCGCCGGAGCCGGCATGTGATTACAATGCGTCCGTTAGTATCCCTCCGGGAGGAGACATTTCAATGAGCACCATCGAAGAACGCGTCAAGAAGATCGTCGTTGAGCAGCTGGGCGTGAAAGAAGAAGATGCCACCAACAATGCCTCGTTCGTGGACGATCTGGGCGCAGACTCGCTCGATACCGTCGAGCTGGTGATGGCCCTCGAAGAAGAGTTCGAGTGCGAAATTCCGGACGAAGAGGCCGAGAAAATCACTTCGGTCCAGCAGGCGATCGACTACATCAAGGCGCACGTCAAAGCCTGATCGCTGCGGCAGGTTGTCTGCCATGCCGGGGCCGCGTACGCGCGGCCCTGTGTATTTCCGGAGTCCGTGCCGGATAACCGGACTTGCCGTTTTGGCTTTGGTCCGCCAAGCACGCAGAAGACGCGAAGATCGCGAAAGTTCCGGTTCGCGGATGGGAAAGGAATTTTCCAGCCGAGGCTGAACAGATTCGCCCGATCGATACATAGCGCCGGACCGGGCAGCTGAGCATGAGTTTTTGTTTTTTCTTGCGCCTTTCGCGTTATTTTTTTGGTGAAAAGAGCCAGACCACATTCGACTTCGGCCTGGCTCGAAATTACCCGCGCGACGCGCAGATACGGTTTTTTGATATACGGTGTCCATGCCGATACGCATGCATCTGAGCGCGGCCTGGCCGCGCGAACCTTCAAGCGGAGCAAACCATGAGCCAACGTCGCGTCGTCGTCACCGGACTGGGCATCGTTTCCCCGGTCGGCAACAATCTTCAATCCAATTGGGACAGCATCACCCACGGCCGCTCGGGCATCGGTTCGATCACGCATTTCGATGCCAGCGCCTACAACACGAAAATCGCCGGTGAGGTTCGCGATTTCGATCCCAAGGTCTGGATCAACGGCAAAGACGTCAAGAAGATGGCGACGTTCATCCACTACGGCCTCGCCGCGTCGATGATGGCCATCGAGGATGCGAATCTCGAAATCACCGAAGCCAATGCCGAACGTGCCGGTGTGTTGATCGGCTCGGGCATCGGCGGCATTCGCGGCATCGAAGATACCGCAGTCGAATTGCACGAGGGCGGGCCGCGCAAGGTCTCGCCGTTCTATGTGCCCAGCACCATCATCAACATGGTCTCGGGCCAGTTGTGCATCATCAAGGGTTTCAAAGGCCCGAATTTTTCCGCCGTCTCGGCCTGCGCCTCGTCCAATCATTCGATCGGCATGGCCATGCGCATGATCCAGTACGGCGATGCCGACATCATGGTCGCCGGCGGCGCCGAGCACGGCTGCACGCCGACCTCGGTGGCCGGTTTCTGCTCGATGCGCGCGCTGTCCGTCCGCAACGATGACCCGACTCGCGCCAGCCGCCCGTGGGACAAGGATCGCGACGGTTTCGTGCTCGGCGATGGCGCCGGCATCGTGATTCTCGAAGAATACGAATCGGCCAAGGCGCGCGGCGCACGCATCTATTGCGAGCTGGTCGGTTTCGGCGCCAGTTCCGACGCCTATCACATGACCGCGCCCAGCGAGAACGGCGATGGTCCGGCGCGTTGCATGACGATGGCGCTGCGCGACGCCAAGCTCAATCCCGATCAGGTCGATTACCTCAACGCGCACGGCACCTCGACGCCCTTGGGCGATCTGGCCGAAACCCAGGCGATGAAGCGCGCGCTCGGCGATCATGCCTACAAGACGATGGTCAGCTCGACCAAATCCATGACCGGCCACCTGCTCGGCGCTGCTGGCGGCGCGGAAGCGGTGCTCTCGATCATGGCCCTGCATACCGGCATCATTCCGCCGACCATCAATCTCGATAATCCGAGCGAAGGCTGCGATCTGGATTACGTGCCGAATGTGGCGCGCGAGAAGAAGATCGACGTGGTGATGTCCAATGGCTTCGGTTTCGGCGGCACCAACGGCACTTTGGTGTTCAGGCGAATCTGATTGCCGATGCGTGACCGGCGATGATCATCCAGCGCCCGCTGCCAGCGGGCATCGATCTGTTGGCTTTGCATCGCACCGATCGCGCCCGTTATCCCTTGCTGCTGGAAAGCGTCGCCGGCGGTAACGCGCAATCGCGCTGGGATTTGCTGTTGATCGCTGACGGTACCGGCTTGCGCCTGGAGACCGACGGCCTGACCCGCCGTCTCGATGGCACGGCCGAGAGCGGCGATTTTCTCGATGTGCTCGATGCCCATTGGCGCGCGCAACGGCGTGGCGTCAGCGAGTGTTCGTTGCCGTTTCGTGGCGGCTGGGCCTTGTTTCTGGCCTATGAACTGGCCGCACAGATCGAGCCGGTGTTGCGGCTTCCCAAGGCGCCGGGACCGTTGCCGGTGGCCTTGGCCTTGCGTTGTCCGGCGGCGATCCTGCGCGATCGCAGCAACGGCCATTGCGTGGCGGTTTGCGAGCACGGCCATGAACATTTGTTGTCGGCGATCGATGCACATCTGCGTGCAGCCGCCGAGCTTTCGGTCTTGCCCGATTGGCAATCGCCAATGCGGATCGCCGAGGACAGCGCGCAGGAATTCATCGAAGGCGTCGAGGCCGTTCATCGCTATCTGCGCGATGGCGATGTGTTTCAGGTCAATCTGTCGCGCGCTTGGCGCGCTGAGTTCGCCCAGGCGCCCGAGCCGGCGGCGTTGTATGCGCGGTTGCGTGAGGCCAATCCCGCGCCGTTCGCGGGCTTGCTGGCATTCGACGATTGGGCGTTAGCCAGTTCTTCGCCCGAGCGATTGGTTTCAGTGCGTGGGCGGCTGGCGGAAACCCGCCCGATCGCCGGAACGCGTCCGCGCATTGCCGGCGATGATGCCGATGCGCGCATTCGCGAGCTGGTCGCGCACCCCAAGGAACGCGCCGAGCACGTGATGCTGATCGACTTGGAGCGCAATGATCTCGGCCGTGTCTGCACGCCCGGCAGTGTGCAGGTGGATGAGTTGATGACGGTGGAGAGCTATGCGCATGTGCACCACATCGTTTCCAATGTGCGCGGCACATTGCGCGAGGATGTGACGCCGGGGCAGATGATCGCCGCGGTGTTTCCCGGCGGCACTATTACTGGTTGCCCGAAGGTGCGCTGTATGCAGATCATCGCCGAGCTCGAAGGCGAGGGACGCGGGCCATACACCGGCGCGCTGGGCTATCTCAATGGCGATGGCGACATGGATTTGAACATCCTCATCCGCAGTGCCTGGCTGTCGGGCACGCAATTGCAATTTCGCGCGGGCGCGGGCTTGGTGGTCGATTCGCAGGCGTTGTCCGAACTGGAGGAGACGCGAGCCAAGGCGCGCGGGCTGATCCGCGCATTGGAGACGCCATGAACGTGCGGGTGTTGCGTGGCGATCAGGTGGGTTCATCGCTCGATGCCAGCGATCGCGGCTTGCTGTACGGCGATGGCGTGTTCGAGACTTTGCTGGTGCATCGCGGCCAGCCGGTGTGGTGGAGCGAGCATTGGCAGCGTCTGGCGCGCGGTGCGCGGGTGTTGGGATTGCCATTGCCGGATGAGGCCTCGATCCGCCAGCACTGCCAGTTGTTGCTGGGCGATTCGCAACGCGCGGTGCTCAAGATCATCCTCACGCGCGGCGTCGGCGGTCGCGGCTATGCCGTGGCCGATGATCTTGTGCCGACCGTCGTGCTCTCGCTGCATCCGGCTCCTGAGCCGCCGCCCGCGCCGATCGCAGTGCGCTGGTGCCGGACTGCGCTCGCCATCCAGCCGGCACTGGCCGGCATCAAGCACCTCAATCGTCTGGAGCAGGTGCTCGCCCGCGCCGAATGGAATGACCCGGAAATTGCCGAAGGTCTGATGTGCGATACCCAGGGCCGGGCCGTGTGCGCCACCGCTGGCAACATCTTTGCGCGGATCGGCGGGCGCTGGCTGACGCCGCCGGTGCAGCACTGCGGTATTGCCGGTGTCCTGCGCGCCTGGCTGCTGGACAATATCGCCGATGCCGGCGAGGTCGAATTGAGCCCGGATCAGGTCGAAACCGCCGAAGCGCTTTTTATCTGCAACAGCGTGCGCGGTATCCTTCCGGTTGGCAGGCTCGGTCTTGTGCAATGGCCAGCGCATGAAGGCATTGCCCGATTGCGCCGGCAGTTGGCACAAGCGCAGCCGGCATTCGATTTCCAGGAGCAATAAGAGTGGCCCGCCATCTCAAACACGGACGCAGCAAACTGATTTTCGCACTGCTGCTGGTCATCGCAGCGGCAGGTCTTGGTCTGTTCTGGCAAAGCACGCAGCAGTTCGCCGCGCGCCCGCTGGTGCTCTCGGACCAGGAGCGCGTGCTGGTCGTCGAACGTGGCGATGGTTTCAGCAATGTGCTCAATAAAATCCGTGCTCTCGGCGTTGCCCAAGGTCAGGATCTGGAGTGGAAAGCGCTGGCCGCGACCATGAATGTGGCGGCGCATCTGCAAGTCGGCGAATACGCGATCACTTCGGGCATGAGCCCGCGGGAATTGCTCAGGCGGCTGGAAAAAGGCGAGGTGATCCAGCGCAAGTTCACCATCGTCGAAGGCTGGAGCCTGCGTGAATTGCGCGCGGCGCTGGCGGCCGAACCCTTGCTGGTGCATCACATCGATTCGCTCAGCGACGCCCAGCTCATGGTGCGGCTCGATCGCGACAATGTGTTTCCCGAGGGCCGGTTTCTGCCCGAGACTTACAAATACACGCGCGGCACCAGCGACCTGGCCATTCTCGACCGGGCCGGGAAGGCCATGGACAAGGCCTTGGCCGAGGCCTGGGAGTCGCGCGCGCCCGACCTGCCGCTGACCTCGCCCGAGCAATTGCTCACGCTCGCTTCGATTGTCGAAAAGGAAACCGGCAAGGCCGACGAACGGCCGCAGATTGCCGGTGTGTTCGTGCGCCGTTTGAAGATCGGCATGCGTTTGCAGACCGACCCGACCGTGATCTATGGCATGGGTAGCGCTTACGCCGGCAATATCCGCAAGGCCGACCTGGCAACCGATACGCCCTACAACACCTACACCCGCGCTGGTCTGCCACCCACACCGATCGCACTGCCGGGCAAGGCGGCGCTGCAGGCGGCGGCGCATCCGGTCGAGGGCGACGCGCTGTATTTCGTTGCGCGAGGTGGCGGCGCGCATCATTTTTCCGCCGACCTGAGCGAGCACAATGCGGCGGTGCGCAAATACCAGTTGAGGCGCTGATGTCGGACACAATCGCGAATGGCCGGTTCATTTCCATCGAAGGCGGCGAGGGCGCCGGCAAGTCGAGCGTGATCGCGGCCATTGGTCAGGTGCTGGCAACGCGCGGCCATGAAATCGTACTCACCCGCGAACCCGGCGGTACAGCTTCGGGCGAAGCGATTCGCCAATTGCTGCTCGACCCAGCGCGCACGCTCGCTGCCGAAACCGAGCTGTTGCTGATGTTCGCCTCGCGTGCGCAATTGGTGCGCGAGGTGATTCGTCCGGCGCTGGCGCGCGGCGCGATGGTGGTGGCCGATCGCTTCACCGACGCCAGCTTCGCCTACCAAGGTGGTGGACGCGGCATCGACACCGGCCGCATCGCCGAACTCGAGCGCTGGGCGGCGGGAATCAAACCCGATCTGACTTTCCTGCTCGATGTCGGCGTGGCTCAAGGCCTGGCGCGGGTTCGTTCGCGCGGCGGCCAAGCCGATCGCATCGAGAACGAGCGCGAGGAATTTTTCGAGCGTGTGCGAAGTGCCTATCTGGCGCGTGCCGCAGCCGAGCCTGAACGCATCCGGGTGATCGATGCCGCTGCCTCGCCCGAGGCGGTGCTCGCGGCGGTGACGGCAGCATTGACTGAATGGCTGGAGCAAACGTGAACGATTTCGCGCCCTGGCAGCAAGAGGTCATCGACAACGCGCTGGCCGCGCATGCCGAAGGCCGTCTGGGGCATGCGTTATTGCTGGTAGGACCGGCGCACATGGGCAAGGAGCGGGTCGCCGAGGCGCTGGCAAAACGCTTGCTGTGCTCCTCGCCCGGTGCCGATGCACTGGCCTGCGGCCATTGCCGCAGTTGCCAGTTGTTCGCCGCGCAAACCCACGGCGATTTCATGCTCGTGGGCCTGGAGCCCAACGACAAGGGCGACAAGCTGCGCAGCGAAATCACCGTGGACCAGATCCGCCGCCTGGGCCAATGGTTCTCCCTGACCTCGCGGCTTGGCGGTGCGCAGGTGGCGATCGTGACGCCCGCCGATGCGATGAACGTCTCGGCCAGCAATGCCTTGCTCAAGACACTGGAAGAACCGGCGCCCAACCGCTTCCTGCTGATCGTCAGCTCGCGCCCCGGCCGTTTGCCCGCCACCATCCGCAGTCGCTGCCAGCGTCTGGAATTCCGGCTGCCGGCACGGATCAAGGCGCAACAGTGGCTGCGTGAGCAAGATTTTTCCGAGGCCGAGATCGATCCGGCGCTGGACGCAGCGCGCGGTCATCCAGGCCAGGCGGCCGAGTGGTTGGCCCAGGGCGGGATGCAACTGCGCCGCGCCGTGCAGGCGGACCTGGAAGCGGTCGGCAAGGGCCGCATCAGCCCGGTGGAACTGGCGCAGCGCTGGCTGGGCGATGAACAAGGCGAACTGCGGCTGCGCTTTGCCGGCGACATGGCCCTGGAGGCCGCCTCGCACCAGTTGGGCGCCACCGTATCCAAGCCAGGCGGATTGACCGCACCGGCGGATTTCCACAAGCTTTCGGAATGGTTCGACGCCCTCAACCGGACCCGGGAGCAACTGCGTGCGCCGCTGCGCAACGACCTGGTGTTGGCGGGTTTGCTGCGCGATTGGCGTACCATGTTCGAGCAACGCCGATGACCGGATCGGCTGATTTCACGGGATGGGAGTGACTATGGGCGGTGCAGGCGCAAGACAGGGCATTCTCTCGCTCGCGATCAAGGACAAGGCGCAGTTGTACAGCGCCTACATGCCGTTCGTGAAAGGCGGCGGGATTTTCATTCCCACCAGCAAGCGCTACACGCTGGGCGATGAAGTGTTCATCCTGCTCTCGCTGCTCGAGGACAAGGATCGCCTGCCGGTGGCCGGCAAAGTCATCTGGATCACTCCGCCTGGAGCGCAGGGCAATCGTGCGGCGGGTATCGGCGTGCAGTTTTCCGATTCGGCCGAAGCCGAAACGGTGAAGGGCAAGATCGAAACCTTGTTGGCTGGAACGCTGGATTCGGAAAAGCCCACGCACACGATGTAATCGCGTGTGGATGCGGCAATGTGTTCCGGCGTGCTCACGCAAGGCTCGGGACGAGCGCCTGAAATGAACGCGTGGAATGATCGCGTGAAATGATCGCGTGAAATGATCGCGTTGGATAAATCAGGGCTGGCTTAGAAGAACATCCGCAGCGCCATCATCCCGGCCAGTGCGCCGATGACCAGCAGCAAAGTCATTTTGATGCGCATCAGCCGCTTGGCCGGATCGGCGCTGGGCTGGCGAAACTGCAAGGCTTGCGGCACGTACGATGGCACCTGGGTCTTGTCGAGCAAGCCCATCCCATGCAGCAATTCGCGGGCGCGCTTGTAGTCATCGGATTTGATCACCCAGACCGCAGGTTGAGTGCTGGTGTCGTTCTGTTTTTCGATGTAGCTGAAATCGCGACGGCTGTATTTGCGGTAGCTGCGGCCTTCGCTGATCTTGTTCTCGATGCCGGCCTCGTCCAGGAGCTGGGCGACCTGCTCGACATTTTCCAGTCGTGGTGAAGTAAATAGCTGGCGCATTACGGACTCGGACCTTCTTCGGGCAGGACGCGGATCAAACCTTCCTGGGCAACCGATGCCACCAGGGCACCATCGCGGGTGAAGAACTGGCCGCGCGCCAGGCCGCGGGCATTGCAGGCGGTGGGGCTGTCGAGCGAATACAGCAACCAGTCATCGACCCGGAACGGCCGGTGGAACCACATCGCATGATCGAGCGATGCCATCTGTACGTTCGGCTGATAGTAACTGATCCCATGCGGGAAGGTGGTGGTGCCGAGCAGGTAGAAATCCGAGGCGTAGGCGAGCAGGGACTGGTGCAGTTCCGGCGTCGCATCGACCTTGTCCACCAGCCGTAGCCAGACTTGTTGATAGGGCGGTCGCTTGGGCGGCTTGACCTCGTCGCGCGGATAGATCGGACGCATCTCGAACGGTCCCATGCGCGAGAGCCAGCGCTGCATTTTCGCCGGGAGCTTGGCCATGATCTCCGGCGAGGGCGCGACCGTCGGTTCGACATCTTCAGGTTGCGGCACTTCGGGCATGTGGAATTGATGCTCGACGCCCGGTTCAGCCTTCTGGAAGGACGAGGCGAACACCAGGATGGGCTGGCCATGCTGAATGGCGGTGACCCGGCGCACCGAAAAACTGTGGCCATCGCGGGCGCGATCGACATCGAAGATGACCGGCGCGGCGATGTCGCCGGCGCGCAGGAAATATGCGTGGATCGAATGGACACTGCGGCCCGGTTCCACCGTCTGCTGCGCGGCCGCCAGCGATTGACCGAGGATTTGTCCGCCGAATACGTACTTGGTGCCGATGTCGCGGCTTTGGCCACGAAACAGATTGTCTTCCAGGCGTTCGAGCGTGAGCAGGGCAACGAGTTCGGAAACAACGGGTTCAGTCATGGAAGCTCCGGACGGAAGGCGGCGGTAATGAGCGGCGATTATAAGTGCGCGTGCCGGCGACCCGGCCGCGCTTGTGATGGCCGATGCGAGTCAGCCATCAAGGCGTGAGCCGCTCCAGCCCGCTGGCCTTGAGCACCGGGGCCCAGGGAAATCGCGGGCCGGGATCGCGCTTGCGAAAAACCTGCTTGGCCGGATCGTCACTGGCCGACACCAACGTGGTATCGAGATCCTCGTGGCCGGCGATGTACATCAGGTTCGGCAGCTCGCGCTTGAGCTGTTGCAACAACGCGATCAACGCGTGGATCTGTTCCGGCGTGTAGGGCTCGGTCATCGCCTGGTGATTGGAATCGAGCCAGTCCGGATAGCGCCCGGTGTTGACGATTTCGATGCCCACCGAGCGCGGATTGAAACCGCGCGTGTGATTGGCCGTGCGCGTGGGCCGGACGAACAGATGCACGGTGCCATCGCGATCGATGTAGTAATGGCCGCTGTTGCCGGTGCCCGAATCGTAGAGCTTGCGTTCGCCATAGGCGCGCGCCATCGCCATGTCCGGCAGCTCAGTGCAATGGATGATCGCCAGATCGATCTGCGTGGCTGCGCGCTCGTCCAGGCGTTCTTCGTAAGGCAGCGGCCACGAGTGAATGGCGGGGTCGGCGGGCGAATCGGCAATCATGGGCGCATGGTAGCATTGGCGCTACTTCGGAGCCTTGCATGACGTTGCCGCCCAGCGATTCCACGCTCGGAATTTTGATGGCCAATCTGCCCCGTCCGGGGCGTGTCGAGTGGATCGGCCTGCGTCCCGAACGCGACGTGCCCATGATCGTGGTCGAGCAGGCCCTGGCCGAAAGCGGCAAGGGCCTGAAAGGCGACCGCTACCCCGGTGGCAGCGGCAAGCGCGGCATGACCTTGATCCAGGCCGAACACTTGCCCGCGATTGCCAGTCTCGCTGGCCATGCGTCGATATCGCCGGCCTGGCTGCGACGCAATCTGGTGGTTTCCGGTATTTCTCTGGTCGCCTTGATCGGGCGGCGTTTCAGGATCGGCGAAGTATTGCTGGAAGGCACCGACTCGTGCGATCCGTGTTCGCGCATGGAAGCCGCGCTCGGTCCCGGTGGATTCAATGCGATGCGCGGTCATGGTGGCTTGTGCGCGCGAATCCTCGAAGGCGGGCGTTTTCGCGTTGGCGATGCGCTGGTTCCGGTGTTGGACGATCCGGCATGATCGGCCATGTGGTTCTCTCGCATGGCCTGCAAAGCAGCCCTGATGCGACCAAGGTCAGCGCATTGGCCGAGTTGGCGCTGGAGTTGGGGTGGAGCGAGGAACGGCCGGACTATCGCGATCTCGATGCTGTCAGTGAGCTGGGCGATGTGCTCGGCAGAATCGAACGGTTGAAGGCCCGCGCGCGCGCCGTGCAAGGTCCGCTGGTGCTGGCGGGTTCGAGCATGGGCGCTTTCATTTCCGCGCGCGTGTCGTTGGAGGTTCCGGTCGCAGGTTTGTTTCTCATCGCTCCGCCGATACATCTGCAAGGCTATGCGATCGAACTGGAAGCAGCGCGCGTTCCCACCTGCATCGTGCACGGATGGAACGATGAATTGATCCCGGCCATGCAGGTCGTCGATTGGGCGCAGTCGCGTCGCGATCACCTGGTCATGCTCGACGATGGGCATCGCCTGGCCGAGCATGTCGATGTTTGCGCTGAACTGTTCGCCCGCTTTCTGCAGCGCCTGACGTGAACCGATGCGCGAGTGCGCGCGTTGTCTCCTTCATTCAATGATCCGGAATTTTCGTGAAATTTTTCGTTGCCTGCGCCAAAAGCCTGGAATACCTGCTGGTCGATGAAATGCTGGCGCTGGGCGCCGAGCGTGCCACCGCGGCGATTGCCGGCGTCAATGCCGAAGGACCGGCGAGCGTGCTCTATCGCGCCGCGATGTTTTCGCGATTGGCCAGCCGCGTGTTGTGGCCGCTGGCGGAATTCGATTGCCAGAACGAGCAGGACCTCTATCAGGGCGTGCACGCACTCGACTGGTCCGAACATCTCGCGCCCGAGGGCACGCTGGCGGTGGATGCGCATGTCTCCGGCCCGGAGCTGACGCATGAACGTTACGCCGCGCAGCGTGTCAAGGACGCCATCGTCGATCGCATCCGCGCCAGCCATGGCATGCGGCCGTCGGTGGATGTCGATTCGCCGGATGTGCGCGTGAATCTGGTGATCCGCAAGGCGCGTGCGATCTTGTCGATCGATCTCGGTGGCGGTTCCTTGCATCGTCGCGGATGGCGGCAGGCACAGGGCGAGGCACCGCTGAAGGAAAACCTTGCAGCGGCGATGCTGCTTCGCGGCCATTGGCCGAAAATATATGGCGAAGGTGGCGCGCTGCTCGACCCGATGTGCGGCAGCGGCACGCTGTTGATCGAAGGCGCGTTGATGGCCGCCGACGAAGCGCCGGGGCTGTCGCGCTGGCAGGGCGAAGTGCCGAGCCGTTGGCGCGGATTCGACAACGCTGTCTGGCGAGACTTGCAGCAGGAAGCGAACACTCGCGCGCAGGCTGGCCGCGCGGCGCTCAAGCCGGTGTTCTTCGGTGCCGACAGCGACCCGAAAGTGCTGCATTCGGCGCAGGCCAATGCCGATCGCGCCGGGCTAGGCAATTTACTGCGCCTGGATCGCAGGCCGGTGAGCGCGCTGGTGTCGCCAGGCAGCGAGCGCGGCCTGGTGGTATGCAATCCGCCGTACAACCAGCGCTTGTCCGCAGATACCGATTTGTATCGCGAGATCGGCGAAGCACTGCGCCGTGCCGTGCCGAACTGGCGTGCGAGTTTGCTGTGCGGCGATGCCGAGTTGGTGCAGGCCCTGGGTCTGCGTGCCACGAAAAAATACACGATGTTCAATGGCACGCTCGAATGCGTGCTGATCGTCTGCGATCCGGTCCAGCCGCCCGCGCGCGAACCGCGTCCGGTCGCGCCCTTGTCCGAAGGCGCAGCGATGGTCGCCAATCGCCTGCGCAAGAATCTCAAGCACCTCAAATCCTGGCGGCAACGCAACGGCATCAGTTGTTATCGCGTCTATGACGCCGATTTGCCCGAGTACGCGGCGGCGGTGGATGTGTATTGCGAGCAGGCTTCCGGGCCATCGAACGACTCGGGGCGGATGTTCTTGCACGTGCAGGAATACCAGGCGCCCGAATCCATTCCCGAGGCCGACACGCGGCGCCGCTTTGGCGAATTGCTGGCGGCCTTGCATGAGGTGTTCACGCTCGAACGCGAGCGGATCGTGGTCAAGACCCGCGCGCGCGGCAAGGGCGGCAGCAAGTACGGGCGCATGGATCAAAGCGGCGAGTTTTTCGTGGTGCAAGAAGGCGCGGCGAAGCTGCGCGTGAACTTGCACGATTACCTCGATACCGGGTTGTTCCTCGACCATCGCCCGCTGCGCCTGCGCATCGCGCGTGAGGCCCGGGGCAAGCGATTCCTGAATCTTTTCAGCTATACCGGCGCGGCCAGTGTGCAGGCGGCGGTCGGCGGCGCGGCGCAAACCACCAGTGTCGATCTGTCGGCCACGTATCTGGATTGGGCGGCGCAGAATCTTGCGCTCAATGGCGTGGCGGGGCCAAAACATCGCCTGGTGCAGGCCGATGCGATGAAATGGCTGGAAGCCGATCGCGGTCAGTACGAATTGATCTTTTGCGACCCGCCGACATTCTCCAATTCCGCGCGCGCCGAGGATTTCGATACGCAAAAAGATCATGTGCGCTTGTTGCGCGCGGCGGTGGCGCGGCTGGCACCCGATGGCTTGCTGATCTTCTCGAACAACTTCCGGCGCTTTCGCCTGGACGAGGCGGCGGTGTCGGAGTTCGCGCAGGTGCGTGAAATCAGCGCGCAGACCATCGATGCTGATTTCGAACGCAACCGGCGCATTCATCGCGCCTGGGAATTACGTCGATTTTGATTTTTCCGCGGCGCGTGCGGCTTTCTTGGCTTTCCGGTTCGTGTCGTAGTCGTTGAGCGCGCGTCGATACTCCTGCTTGCTCAATAGCTTCATGCGCCCGATGCGGCAAGGTTGTTCGCGGGTGAGCACGGAGTCGGTGAAACTGCCGCAGACCCGGCCGCTGATCGGGTCGCCACGAAACAGGATGTTGCTGGTGAAGCCCAGGCCGGGGCAGGTGCCATAGAACTCGACCCAGTACTTGTCGCGTCCGGCGTCGATCAGGATGTGGCTATCGTCCAGATGGGTCCAGCCGCGCGCGCGGGTCGGGTCGAGGCATTGGCTGCCGTGCAAGGGCTGGTATTTCGCGATCGATGAGGTTTTGCCGCTCGCATGCGCCGATGCGGCCGACAGCATCAACAGGGCCAAGGATGTCAAAGCCAGAGATGTCAGAGAGATTGTCGCGGTGCGCATACGAGCCTCCTGCCAGTGACGCAACTATCTTCCGCCGCTCGACTTAACGCCAGCGAAATGTTTTTGCTGGCATGATGGGCGCCTATGAAGTCATCCGACAACTCCAGCCGCAGCCTTCCCGTAGGCTGGACGTTTTTCCTGCAGTGGCTGAAAAACCCGCTGCGCGTGGCCGCCATTTCTCCCTCCAGCAAGCAATTGGCGCGGCAGATGATGTCGCAATTGCCGAAGCATTGCCGGCGCGTGATCGAACTCGGCGGCGGTACCGGCGTATTCACCCAGGCCTTGATCGATCGCGGCATTGCGCCGGCCGATTTACTGGTGCTGGAGTTGAACGAGGAGCTGCACCAGCATTTGGTGCAACAGTTCCCCGGCGCGAAGGTGGTTTGCGGCGATGCCAGCAACTTGCACGATATCGCCCAGGCGCATGGATTTTCCGGCGACCGGCGTGCCGATGCGGTGATCTCGGGTCTGGGTTTGCTTTCGATGCCGAAACAAACGCAGCAGGCCATTCTTTCTGCCGCCTTCGACAGCCTGCAACCGGAGGGACGGTTCATCCAGTTCACCTACGGTCCGGCCAACCCGGTCACGCGCGAGGTCATCGACACGCTGGAGCTGACCACACGCCGCGCCAGCTTCACCTGGTGGAACGTGCCGCCGGCCACGGTCTATGTGTACCAGCGCCGGTCTTCACGTACCTTGCAGCCGCGCTCGATGCGCTGAGCACGCGAGTCATCGCCTGCGCATAGGTATAGCCGCAATGCGGCGGCCTTGAACCGATCGAACGCATGCCGTGCAGCAGCCGCATTGCGGCCGATAGCACGAAGGCCCGGGTTTCCCCAGGCCTTCGCGGCAAGCTTGCGGGATGGATTACTGCCCGGTCTTGATGCTGGTCCAGATGCGTACCCGCTCGCGCTGGGCCTGCGCATCCAGGGTTTTCGGATCGACCAGTTTGGCCAACACCTCAGGTTTGGGATAAATGCCCGGATCTTGCACGATGTCCGGATCGATCAAGGACATCGCGGCCTTGTTGGGGCTGGCATAGGCGACGAAATTGCTGATGTCGGCGGCGATTTCCGGGCGCAGCAGGAAATCGATCAGGGCCAGTGCGTTGTCCTTGTGCGGTGCGTCCTTGGGGATCGCCATCACGTCCACCCAGCGCAGCGCGCCTTCCCTGGGCAGGGAGTATTCGATTTCCTCGCCGTTGTCGGCTTCCTCGGCGCGGTCGCGCGCCTGGAACACATCGCCCGAATAGCCGACCGCCAGACAGATGTCGCCGTTGGCCAGATCGTCGATGTATTTGGACGAATGGAAGTAGCGGATGTTCTTGCGGATCGCATCGAAGGCGGCCTTGACGGTGGCGTTGTGCTCGGCGCTGGTCACGTTCGGGTCCTGGCCTTTCCAGATCAGTACCGAGGCAAAGGCTTCCTGCTCATCGTCGAGCATGCTGATGCCGCATTGGGCCAGCTTGTTGGAGTATTTCGGATCGAACAGCAGCGACCAGGAATCGAGCGGCGCGTTGTCGCCGAGAATGGCTTTGACTTTCTTGACGTTGATGCCAAGGCCGGTCGTGCCCCACATATAAGGCAGGACGTGCGCATTGCCGGGATCGAAATCCGCAAGCGAAGCCAGAATGGCCGGATCGAGATTGCCCAGGTTGCTGAGCTTGGACTTGTCCAGCGTGGCATAGACGCCGGCCTGGATCTGCCGCTGTGCGAACGGACGCGCCGAGGGGAAAACCAGGTCGTAGCCCGACGAGCCGGCCAGGAGTTTGGCATCGAGCACTTCGTTGGTGTCGTAAACGTCGTAGACGACCTTGATGCCGGTGGCCTTGGTGAATTTTTCGATGGTGTCTTCGGCGATGTAATCGGACCAGTTGTAAACATAGACGACCTTCTCGGCACTGCTTTCGGCCGATGGCTTTTGCGCCGGGGCCGCCGCGTTCTCCGGTTGTTTCGCGCAGGCGGCCAGCAAGATGATGCTGGCCAACAATCCCAGGGGCTTGAACATGGCAGTCTCCGTTGTCGGGCGCCTCATGCTCCACGCACGGATTGGGCCTGTCAACGCGGCGTCGTTGCGATGCCCGCGCGTGCGCGATGGTCGCGACCCAGCAGTCCGAGCAAGACGGTATCTCGAGGCTGTCCATCGACTCGCCAGCGCTGCCGCAGATAACCTTCCGCTTTGAAGCCGAGCGTTTCCAGGGTCTTCAGGTAGTACAGGTTGCGCGCATCGACATCAGCTTCCAGGCGGTGCAGACGACGCACATCGAGCGCATGGTCGAGCAGCGCGGCCAGCGCCTCCAGGCCGTAGCCGCAGCCCCAGTGCGCACGTGCCAGGACAAAGCCGATGTCGGCGCGATGATCCGTTGGCTGACTCTGCGCCAACTGGCAAAGGCCCACGACGCGGCTGCTGCTGGTGAGCGTTACGCTCCATTGCAACAGCCGGCCAGCGTCGCGCTCGCGCTGATTGGCTTCCTGATGGGCGGCCATTTCCTTCGGGCTGCGCAATGGCGGCCGGTTCCAGAAGCGCATGGTTTGCGCATCGGAAAAAATTTCGTAAAGAGGGTCGGTGTCGTGGCTTGCCAATGGACGCAAGCTGAGCCGGGGGGAGACCAATGTGGGCAGTTCGCCTGTCGCTTGTTGCAGGATGATCGAGCTTTCGGTGTCGGTCCAGGCAGTGGGTGGAACAGGAGGGAATCGCAGAGTCATGGCTAGCCTCGTGGAGGCTTCAGGTGGGGGCATTGCATTGCCACGTGATTTACGGGCAATACCGGCCATTCGCCACAACACAAGGTTGCAACGATGAGGCTTGTGTGTCGCTCGATCGTGCTTATGTTGCAATCATCCGCCTGATCTGGAGAGTCCGATGAACCTCGATTCGATCCGCCCCATTGCCCACCGCCTGCGCGGGCTAGCCACCTCCGATGGCGCCGGCGTGCGCCTGACCCGGGTGATCGGCACCAGCCAGATGCCCGATCTGGACCCGTTCCTGATGCTCGATGAATTCGGTTCCGACCGGCCGGGCGATTACATCGCCGGATTCCCCTCGCATCCGCATCGCGGATTCGAGACGGTCACCTACATGCTCGATGGCCGCATGCGGCACAAGGACAATCACGGCAACGAAGGCCTGCTGATGCCCGGCAGCGTGCAGTGGATGACCGCCGGACGCGGCATCGTACATTCGGAAATGCCCGAGCAGGACCACGGCCTGATGCGCGGTTTCCAGTTGTGGGTCAACCTGCCGGCCAAGGACAAGATGGGCGCGCCGCAATACCAGGAATTCGCTGCCGAGCGCATCCCCGAAGTGCAAGAGCAGCAAGGCGTTCGCATCAAGGTGATCGCCGGCCGCGTCGGCGACGTCGAAGGGCCGGTCAAACAGCCGGCGACCGATCCGCTTTATCTGGACGTCGCTCTAACCGGTCCGGCGCGCTTCGAACACGCGATCGACGCCGAGCATAATGTTTTTGCCTATGTGTACGAGGGCGAGGTCGATTTTGCCGGTACGCGCGTGGGCAAGGGCGAGCTTGTCGTGTTCGGTGCGGGCGAGGGCGTGGCGGTGTCGGGCGTTGCCGAACAGAGCCGTTTGATTCTGGTCGCCGGGCGTCCGATCAAGGAGCCGGTGGCGCGCTATGGCCCATTCGTGATGAATACGCAGGCCGAGATCATGCAGGCGGTGCGCGATTATCAGGCGGGCCGGTTCTAGGATCCGGATGCAGCGACAATACCGTAGGAGCGATGGCAATCGCGACCATGCCTGCCCCAGCAGTTGCTACCTTTGACTTATCTGCTTGCCGAAACAAGCCTCTAAAAGAAACGACTCACCCGCTTGCCGAAACAAGCCTCAAAAAAACGACTCATCTGCTTGCCGAAATAAACCTCAGCCACCTGCTTGTCGAAACAGATCTCTTGGCAAGAAAAGAGACAAATCTTCTCAATTGCAACGTCCCGTCGCGATTGCCATCGCTCCTACCGATAATTTTTGGAGAACATCGAAATGGCTTCACAACCTGTCACCGTCAGCATCGACACCCAGCACCCGCGCTACGCCGCGCAAATCAGCGCGGGCGAACATCGCCTCAGCGCCGACGAGCCAGTCTCGCTCGGTGGCGGCGATACCGCACCCACGCCCACCGAGCTGCTGTTGTCGGCGCTGGGTAGCTGCACGGCGATCACCTTGCGCATGTATGCCGAGCGCAAGCAGTGGCCGGTCGAAGCGATCGAGGTGACGTTGAATTACGCCGAGGGCGTCAAGGACAAAACCGTCATCGAGCGGCGTGTGCGCGTGACCGGCGCGCTGGACGATGAACAACGCGCGCGTTTGTTGCAGATCGCCAATGCCTGCCCGGTGCACAAGATATTGACCGGCACCGTCGAAGTGCCGACAGAGATTGTTGGCTGATCCGGAATCGGAACGGGGTGAAAAGACGCCATGCATCTATCCGGTATATGGCGGCCTTGTGGCCATCAGGACTCTTGTGGTGGTTCCGGCTTCGGTAATGGTTGCTGTAAAAGCAGGTTGAGCAATGGATTGATCGAAGTCGATCCTAGTGGCGGCAATTTTTCGTTGCCTTGGACCAGTCGACGCACAGCGCCTTCTTCCTGATAGGCATGGGCTTTGCGCTGTATGACGTTGTTGTAGTAATCCTCGGTGCGCTTGAATTGCAGTTCGCATTCGTCTAGCTTCAGGTCAATGCTCTGGATGTAGCGCAGGCCCTTGCGGGCAAATGCCACGCTTTCGACGTGTGCCACGGAAACCCAGAATTCCACATGCTCGATGCGGATGGTGCTTTCGGTGAGTGTGCCGCTGCCGGTGACGCTATTGCCGGCCACGCGCTGAGCTTGGTGGTAACTGCCTTTGTACCAGATGCGATAGAGCGTGGAGCTGAAGTCCACCCGGTTCCATAGTCCGCGCGAGGCTAGCAGGGAAAACTGCGAGGCCGAGAACAAAGACAACGCCGTCAGACCGACCATCAGACTGCTGTAGCGGGTGTAGGCAAAAGCGAACACGGTGGCCGCGATGCCCGTCAGCAGACCAAAGCCACCCAGTGCCACCAACGGTTGTTGCTCTTTGTCGGCCCATGCGTTGCGCAGGGCCTCGGTAGGATTACCATGGCTGCGGATGGCATTGAGTTGTTGTTCGGCCTCCACCAACATGGACCCGCCGAAATCGCCATCCTTGTGCCAGCCCGCGTTGCGGGCCAGCACGTTGCGCGGATAAGGCAGTTCGTTCTCAAGACTGTCTATCAGCCCACTGCTAAGGTTGGGAATGTTGAGATCTTTGCGTACTCTGTAGCCGACACCGGACGTGCTCAGGTCGCGGGTTTGGGTTTTCAGCGAAAGGATGAATAGGGTGCTGGCAATCAGTAACGTACTCATCGCAGCGATGGCCGGAATGACGATGGCGCTAGTAGGATAGGGCACTGTCGGTAGGAGATGCGGCGGCAACAGGCTGATCAGTATCGGTGCGAAGATGGAAAACAGTAGGATTCCGACAGCTTTGTTGGGCGTGGGTGCTGCTGGACGGTCCAGTTGCTGGTTGCCGGCGCTTCCATCGGAGATATTGCGCAGAACGGCCAGCGGGCTGATCGCCAAGAATAGGTATATCGGTGCCAGCAGCGCGAATACAGGCGGTTGAGCGAATAGCCATGCAAGGATAAAGCCCAGCGTGGCCACGACCAGTTTTACGATGCGTAGAGTCTGCGTTTCGGCATGCCAGCGGATCACTTGCGGCGCCAGCTCCAGCTTTGGCAGCCAGTTGTAAAGCTTGTTGAGCAAGGCGTTGTCAGGTGTGCGTACCGGTTGTACGCCTTTGTTGAGCACGTCGAGCAGGTAATTGGCCTGGCCCGAGTCCCCGTCTTTCATGAATTTTTCGGAGACGGCGAACTTGCCGATATCCTCCGGGTGGAACCTAAATTTCTCATCGCGCCAAGCGCGGGCAATTTGGTATAAGCCAAGTACCAGTAGTGCAGCGGCGATACTGATGCCTGACAATAATCCCAGGCCCCGGCTTTGAGTTTCGCGGGTCAGCAGGAATGCGACCGTTCCTCCTCCGAGTATGTTGAAAATTCCCAGCGCCAGATGGAAAAAATTGGAAATCCGCAGTGGATTGGTTTCGTTGGACTGGCTGGTCGCTTCACTGTATTCGGTTGTCATTCCTCGCCCCTGAATGCAATACGTCATATGCCACCTGCACCTCAGTGGCTTTGGATGAAAAGTTCGCCCCGTTTCGACATTAACAAACATGCTGGGTTTGTCAAATGAGAATGCGTGGGGATTACTGGCGATTGCACTGGCCGAGTGTGATGCTATTGCGCTCTAGCTTGAGACCTTGGTATTTGCGTACCTGCAAAGCCTGGCCGATCGTATCGTTCCGGCATAACGGAGTCGTGGGAAAGCCGGCTCGGAAGGTCGACGTCCCAAAGATCGCTTCGAATTGAATCTGCACCTTCAGACATTGCAACAATCAGTGCCATCACGCTAATCAGCAATTGCCGGCACGAGTGGTCAGGTCAATCGAAATCCCCGCAAACGCTTCCGCGATTGCCATCGCTCCTACGAAAGCGATGTTTCGCGAAGTTACTTATTCGGCAGCGGGATGAATTCGGTTTCGCCGGGGACGGGGGTGAAACGTCCGTTCTGCCAGTCGGCTTTGGCCTGTTCGATGCGCTCGCGCGAACTGGCGACGAAATTCCACCACACCAATCGTGGGCCATCGAGCGGTTCGCCGCCGAGCAGCATCGCGCGCGCATCGCTCGTTGCCTGCAAGACCGGTTCGCTGCCTGGGTCGAGAACCACCAGCGTATTCAGCGGCAATGGCTGACCATCGAGCAGCAATTCTCCGGCGACCGGGAAAAGCGCGCGTTCGGCGTGTTCGGTGGGAATGACTAATTCACCACCAGCTTGCAAGTCGATCGAGACATACAGCGTTTCGGCCAGTACCTGCACCGGCGAACGCTGCCCGAAAGCGTGTCCGGCGACGATGGTCAGGTTGGCTTTGTCGCGAACGATGGTCGGCAGCGTGGCCTTGGGATGGTGCGCGAACGCAGGCTCCGTCATTTCATGTTCGCGCGGCAACGCAACCCAGGTTTGCAGGCCGTGGAAGAATTGTTCCTGGCCGAGCAAGCGTTCGGGTGTGCGCTCGGAATGCACGATGCCGCGGCCGGCGGTCATCCAGTTGACATCGCCGGGTTGGATTTCCTGCACCGAGCCCAGGCTGTCGCGATGCATCATCGCGCCGTCCCAAAGATAGGTGACGGTGGCCAGGCCGATATGCGGATGCGGGCGTACCGCGATCGGCCGATCGCTGCTGAGCAGCGCCGGGCCGATGTGATCGAAGAACACGAACGGGCCGACGCTGCGGCGCTTGGCGTGCGGTAGCACGCGGCCGACGGTGAAGCCGCCAAGATCGTGCAAACGCGGGCTGATGAATTCAGGCATGGCGGGCTCCACAGGCCGGGCGGTGAACAGGCAAAGCATGTCACAAAGCCGCGCGATGGCCGAGCCTGCATGTGCAACGCTGGGTTGTCGCTACATGAAGTCGTTTAGGTGGGCTCTGATTTATTACGTTTGTGGTTCGACCCTTCATCAGGTTCAGGATCACCGCGAATGGAAATAAAACATAACTTCTCCAACCCGCTCGCCCTGAGTCTGAACTCGGCGAAGGGTCGAAGGACCTCGATAAAACTTTGAGTTTTCGATCCTTCGACGAGCTCAGGGTCAGCACAAAAGGAAATAAACCAGTGCATCCCCGGTTGAGTCGAGGCCAAGCCAACTCAGGCCTTCAACAACGCCAGCAATCCCTTGGCCGTGCGCATTCTCGCGCCGGCATCGGGCAAGTCCATGCGCACGCGCAGTTTGTCCGGGCCGTCCATCGCATACACCTTGGGCTGCGACTGGATCATGCGGATCACCGACATCGGATCGACATTGGGCTGCGCGCGGAAATAGACACGGCCGCCGTTCGCACCCAGTTCGAGCTTGCGCAGGCCCAGGCGCGTGGCCTGGAGCTTGAGTTCGGCCACGGCGAACAATTGCTTGGCCGGTGCCGGCAGGATGCCGAAGCGGTCGATCATCTCCACTTGCAGTTCGCCCAGTGCCGCTTCATCGGGCGCGGAGGCGATGCGTTTGTACAGCGTGAGCCGCGCATGCACATCGGGCAGGTAGTCTTCTGGAATCAGTGCCGGCGTATGCAGTTCGACTTCGGCGCCGTGGCGCACGCTGGGGTCGAACACGTCTTCGTTCAGGCCGGGAATATGGCCTGCCTTGATCGATTTGACCGCGCGTTCGAGCAGTTCGGTGTAGAGGGAAAATCCAATCTCGGCCATCTGTCCCGACTGGTCCTCGCCGAGCAATTCGCCCGCGCCACGAATTTCCAGATCGTGCGTCGCCAAGGTGAAGCCCGCGCCCAATTCTTCCAATGAGGCCAATGCATCGAGGCGCTTGGCGGCATCGCCGGTCATCGCCTTCTTGTTGGGCACCACCAGGTAGGCATAGGCACGGTGATGCGAACGGCCGACCCGGCCGCGCAACTGGTGCAATTGCGCCAGACCGAAACGATCGGCGCGATTGACGATGATGGTGTTGGCGCTCGGGATATCGATGCCCGATTCGATGATGGTCGTGCACACCAGCACGTTGAAGCGCTGGCGGTGGAAATCGAGCATGGCCTGTTCGAGTTCGCGCTCGGGCATCTGCCCGTGGGCGATGCGGATGCGCGCCTCGGGAATCAACTCGCCGAGATCGCGCGCCATTTTCTCGATCGTATCGACCTCGTTGTGCAGGAAATACACCTGGCCGCCGCGCGCCAGTTCGCGCTGGAACGCCTCGCGCAGCATGCCTGCGTCCCACGGCGTGATGAAGGTCTTGACCGCCAGCCGGTGCGCCGGCGGCGTGCCGATGATCGACAACTCGCGCAGTCCGCTCATGGCCATGTTCAATGTGCGCGGAATCGGCGTGGCGGTCAGCGTCAGCAGATGCACTTCGGCGCGCAGCGCCTTGAGCGCTTCCTTCTGGCGCACGCCGAAGCGCTGCTCCTCATCGACGATGACCAGACCCAGATCCTTGAACTTCACATCATTTTGCAACAACCGGTGCGTGCCGACGATGACATCGATCTTGCCTTCTTCGAGCAAGACCAATGCGGCTTTGATTTCCTTCGCCGATTTGAAGCGCGACAAAACTTCCACGCGAATCGGCCAATCGGCGTAGCGGTCGCGGAAATTGCGGTAGTGCTGCTCGGCCAGCAAGGTGGTCGGCACCAGGATGGCGACCTGCTTGCCGGCCGTGGCGGAGACAAAGGCCGCGCGCACCGCGACCTCGGTTTTGCCGAAGCCCACATCGCCGCAGACCACGCGATCCATCGGCGTGGACTTGGACAAATCAGCGATCACCGCTTCGATGCTGGTGAATTGATCCGGAGTTTCCTCGAACGGGAACGTTGCCGCGAACGGCTCGTACATGCTGCGATCCACCGCCAGCGCCAGGCCTTGACGCGCGTGCCGCCGCGCCTGGATTTCCAGCAGTTCGGCAGCTACATCGCGAATCTTTTCGGCGGCGCGGCGCTTGGCTTTTTCCCAAGCCTCGCCACCGAGCGAATGCAGCGGCGCCAGCTCCGGCGAGGCGCCCGAGTAGCGGCTGACCAGTTGCAACTGCGCCACCGGCACGTAGAGCTTGTCGCCCTTGGCGTATTCGATGCAAAGAAACTCGCCGCTCACGCCGCCGCTTTCGAGTGTGATCAAACCTTGGTAACGGCCGACACCGTGGTCTTCGTGGACGATCGGTGCGCCGATGCCGATCTCGCTCAGATCGCGCAGGACGCTTTCCGGATCGCGCACCGCGCGCTTGCGTCGGCGGCTCTGGTCGGCGCGCTCGGGAAACAACTGGCGTTCGGTGAGGACGGTGATCGCGGGTTCACTCAGCGCGAAACCGTCTTCGAGCGCGGCGACAGCGATGGCGAAGCGGATCGATTGCGCCGTGCCGGTATCACCGGAGGCCAGAAACGCCGGCCAGCCCGACACCGTCTCGGGCTTGATGTCGGCCGAGGCCAGCAGCTCGATCAATGCCTCGCGTCGTCCTGCCGAATCGGCGGCCAGGAACACGCGGCCGGGATAATTGGCGAGGAAGGAAGTCAGCGCTGCGCCGGGCGCTTCGCCTTTCTGCGTCCAGGCCAGCACCGGCACGGGTTGCTCGGCCATCGCGATGGATTTTTCCCATTGCGGATGTTCGCGCCCGCACACTTCGATGCGTTCGATGCGATTGAATTCGGCACGCAAGGCATCCGGCGAAAGGAAGATTTCCTCCGGTGCCAGGATCGGCCGTTCGATATCGTGCCGGCGCTGCTCCCAACGATCGCTGGTCTGCGCCCAGAAAGCGGTGGCCGCGGCATCCACACCGTCGCCGAGCACCACCAGCGTGCTCGCGCCCAAATGCTCGAACAAGGACGCGGTGCGCTCGAAAAACAGCGGCAGGTAATACTCGATGCCGGCCGGCGTGCCGCCTTCCTTCAAATCCTGATACAGCAGACAGCGGCGCGGATCGAAATCGAAACGCTCGCTGAGTTTTTCGCGCACTTTCTTGGTGCTGGCGGCATCGAGCGGGAATTCGCGCGCCGGCAACAGGCGCACCGAATCGACCGGATGATCCGAGCGTTGCGATTCGGGATCGAAGCTGCGCAGCGTGTCGATCACGTCATCGAACAATTCGATGCGATACGGCACGTCCGAGCCCATCGGAAACAGATCGAGCAACGCGCCACGCACGGCGAAATCGCCCGGGTCCAACACCTGCGGCACGTTGCGGTAACCGGAGCCTTCGAGGCGGCGTTTTTCCGCGTCCAGATCGAGCTTCTGGCCCTTGCGCAGATCCAGCACATTGCCAGCGATCCAGCTTGCCGGCGGCAGACGCTGCATCAGCGAGGACACCGGCACCACCAGCACGCCGCGCGCGATGCCGGGCAAGCGGTACAACGCCGCGATGCGTTGCGAAATGATGTCCGGATGCGGGCTGAACAGATCGTAGGGCAGGGTTTCCCAATCGGGAAAATGCAACACAGGTAGATCGCCGGCCAGCACGCGCAGATCGTGTTCGAGCGCCTGCGCGGTGTGGGTGTCGCGAACCACCGCGAGCACCAGGCCTGCGTGATTGCGCGCCAGTTCCACCAGCCCGAGGGCAAGTGCGCTGGCGCTCGACGGTGCCCGCCAATAGGCGCGCTGCTGACCCGCGCGTGGACGTGGCGGGATGGGGAGGGAGGCAAGTGATTTCATCGACCGCGCAGTTTAACAGGCGCTCGAAAGCCGCGGCCATGCGATCGCTGCGGAGAGTTGGCCATCACGGCCGGAAAATCGCGCCCGCGAGTTCAGCGCCGGGCAGGAAATTTGCGGGTGATGCGGATCAGGCCCGGCGAATCGGGCAGCACTTCGCGTACGAACCCCGTTATTTCAGCCAGGCGCAGCATGTCGGTATTGTCGGTAATGACATCGCTCCACAACTCGCGCAGGCCGTGCTGCTCGGCCCATTCGATCAATCGTTGCAACAGCAGCCGGCCCAGGCCCTGACCGCTGACGTAGTGCGTGACCAGGATGCCGAACTCGGCGCGGTCGCGGTTGCCGGTATCGCGCGACAGCCTGGCTACGGCGGCCACCAATGCTTCGCCAGGTGGCAGCGGCTCGGCAGCCACCACCACGAAGTCGTTGTCCGCTACCGGATGGGTGATCTGGTGCAGATGTTCGGCGCTCAAGGTCTTGAGGTGATGCAGGAATCGGCGGCGGATTTCGTCTTCGGTCAACAGCGAAAACGAGGCGGCGATGGGTTCGGCATCGAGCGGCGAGATCGGGCGAATCAACAACTCGCGGCGATCCGGAAGCAGCACCGGATCTTGCCGGTCCAGGCGTGGTGGATGAGCGGGGCGGCGGGGCTTGTTCACGGCCATAGATTGCCACGGACGGACCGGGGCCAGGCTCTAATGCGTCTTCAGCCGTTCCGAAGGTGCGAGGCGTGGGTTCGGCGTGGCGGGCGCAGGCCCGAACCGGGGGCCATCGCGGGCGATGCTAAACTCCTTTTCCCTCACGAATCCTTTGAAAAACATGGCCGGCAAGGCGAATTCCGTCAAGACTGTTTTCTATGCGCTCGGCGCCAATTTTGCGATCTTCGTCGCCAAGCTCATCGCGGCGGTGATCACCGGTTCCGGCGCCATGCTGGCCGAGGCGGTGCACTCGCTTTCCGATTGCGGCAACCAGGGCTTGCTGCTGCTGGGCATGAAGCGCGCCAAACGGCCGCCGTCACCGGATTATCCGCTCGGCTACGGCAAGGAAATTTATTTCTGGTCGTTCCTGGTCGCGGTGATTTTATTCTCGGTCGGTGGCGTGTTTTCCATCTACGAGGGCCTGCACAAATTGCAGCACCCGGAGGCTTTGAAATGGCCGCTGGTGGCCGTTGGCGTGCTGGTATTCGGCATCATCGCCGAGGGCCTGTCGATGCGCGCCTGCCTGGTCGAAGTCGATAAGGAACGCGCCGGCCGCAGCTATTGGCAATGGTTTCGGCAAAGCCGTTCGGCCGAGTTGGTGGTGATCTTCGGCGAAGACCTGGCGGCATTGTTGGGATTGGTGTTCGCGTTGCTGGCAGTCGTGCTGACCGTCCTCACCGGCAATCCTATCTACGATGCCATCGGTACATTGGCCATCGGCGGATTGCTGGTGGTGGTGGCGGTGTTCGTGGCGGTCGAGGTCAAGGCGATGCTGATCGGGCAGAGTGTCGAACCGGCCACGCGCGAGGCGATCAGCAATTTTCTTGTCGCGCGTCCCGAGATCAAGCGCATCTTCAACTTGATCACCTTGCAGATGGGCAACGACATCATGGTCGCGGTGCAGGCGGAAATGGCCGATGCCGCGCTGCCGGCTGGAGAACTGGTGACGCGCATCAATACCGTGGAAGTGGCCATGCGCGCGCAGTTTCCGGAAGTGAAGTGGAGTTTCTTCGAGCCCGACGATTCGCCGTGACGCCGCTGTTTCCGGCCGAATGGATTTCGATGGCGTGGGAGTTACGGGTTTTTGCATCGCCTGGTTTTCGTGATCGTTGCTGCCTTTGTTTGGCTGGAGAGTTTTGATGAGCGTGTCCGATCGTTTTCGCACTCATAGCGTCGATAACCAGCCACCACCGCTGACGCCCTACGACGCTTACGCCACCGACCTTGTGCTGCGCGAAGCGCTGGTGCGCGAAGGCGCTGATTGGGCCGAAGATCGCATTGCCGTTTACGGGCCCATCGCCGGTGGTGAGTTGATGACGCTCGCGGTGCTCGCCAACGAAAACAAGCCGAAGTTCCGGCCGTTCGATCGCGCCGGCAACCGCATCGATGAAGTGGAATTCCATCCGGCTTATCACCGCATCATGGAGTTGGGCGTCGGCCACGGCGTTTCCAATTTCGCCTGGCGTCATGTCGATACGCCCGGCGCGCATGTGGCGCGCGCGGCGTTGATGTATCTGCACAATCAGGCCGACCAGGGCAGCAGTTGCCCGTTGACCATGACCTACGCCTGCGTACCGGCGATCCGGCACCAGCCGGAGCTGGCACGTGAATGGTTGGGGCGAATCGTTGCGCCCAGTTATGACGGCAGCCAGCGTCCGGCTTGGGAGAAAAACGGCAACACCATCGGCATGGGCATGACCGAAAAACAAGGCGGCTCGGATGTGCGCAGCAACAGCACGCAAGCCACGCCGGTTGCTGCGTCCGGGCCGGGACAGTTGTACGAACTGGTCGGGCACAAATGGTTTTTTTCGGCGCCGATGTGCGATGCGTTTTTAGTGCTGGCACAAACACCGGCGGGCCTGTCGTGCTTCCTGTTGCCACGCTTCGCGCCTGATGGCTCGCGCAACGCCCTTCGCTTCCAGCGGCTGAAGGAAAAACTCGGCGACTGGAGCAATGCCAGTTCCGAGGTGGAATTCCAGGGCGCGCTGGCCTGGATGGTCGGTGAGGAAGGCCGGGGCATTGCGACCATCCTGCAAATGGTCGCGCTGACCCGGCAGGACTGTCTGATCGGCTCGGCCAGCATCATGCGTCAGGCACTGGTGCAGGCCATGCACCATGCGCGGCACCGTCGCGCGTTCGGAAAAAATCTCATCGACCAATCGCTGATGCGCAATGTGCTCGCCGATCTCGCGCTGGAATCGGAAGCCGCTGCCGCGCTGACCTTCCGCGTCGCCCGCGCCATTGACGCCAGCCCGCGCGATGCCAGCGAAGCGGCGTTGGCGCGCATCGTCACCGCGGTCGGCAAATATTGGGTGTGCAAGCGTTGCCCGCCGATGGTCAACGAAGCTCAGGAGTGCCTGGGCGGCGCAGGCTATATCGAAGAGTCGATCCTGCCGCGTTTGTATTGCCAGGCGCCGCTAAATTCCATCTGGGAAGGCAGTGGCAATATCCAGTGCCTGGACGTATTGCGCGCACTCACGCGCGAGCCGGAAACCGGCGCGGCATTTTTCGCGGAACTGGAAACTGCGCGCGGCGGCCATGCGCTGCTCGATGCGGAGATCGCGAATTTGCGCGGTGCTTTGACTGGCGATGCGAAAAACTTCGAAGCGCAATCGCGATTGTTGGTCGAGCGCATGGCTCTCGCGTTACAGGCAGCCATTCTGGTTCGCACCGGCAATACGCAAGTTTCCGATGCTTTCTGCCAGAGCCGGTTGGGACACGCGCACGGCCTGGCATTCGGGACCTTGCCGGTGCAGGCGCCGATCGATCTTTTGATCGAGCGCGCGTTGCCTGCGTAAGCCGTGTGGTATCTCTCGTAGGAGCGATGGCAATCGCGATGGGCGCTGCGATGTCGTGATTGCCATCGCTTCTACAGCTTCATTTTTCACTGCTTGCTAGGGGCAGGGCGAAGACTTAGCCTTGCATAGACAAGCCCGTTCCCCCCGCTGCCGGTGCCTTTCGACATGTCCAAGAAGATCAAGCATTACCAAGGTGCAGCCGGTGGCTGGGGCTCGTTGGCCAGTTCCTTTCGTCATCTGCATGAACAGGGCATCGTCGGGCGCGGCGCGGCGACGATGCTCAAAGCCAACCAGCCCGAAGGTTTCGATTGCCCCGGCTGCGCGTGGCCGGACAAGAACCACCATTCGACCTTCGAGTTTTGCGAGAACGGCGTCAAGGCCGTCGCAGCGGAAGCAACAAAGCGACGGGTGACCGCGGAGTTCTTCGCACAAAATTCGGTGCAGGAGTTGGCGCGGCAGGACGATTATTTTCTCGAAGCGCAGGGCCGACTCATCGAGCCGATGTTCTACGACGGCGTGAGCGATCACTACCGGCCGCTGAGCTGGGACGAGGCGTTCGCCATCACCGCCGCGCACCTGAACGCGCTCGCGCATCCGGACCAGGCGCTGTTCTACACTTCCGGCCGAACCTCCAACGAAGCGGCATTTTTGTACCAGTTGTTCGTGCGTGAGTTCGGCACCAACAACCTGCCCGATTGTTCGAACATGTGCCATGAGCCTTCGGGCGTGGCGATGATCGAGCAGATCGGCATCGGCAAGGGTACGGTGACGCTGGAGGATTTCGAGCAAGCCGAGGCGATTTTCATCTTCGGCCAGAACCCCGGCACCAATCATCCGCGCATGCTCGGCGAGCTGCGCAGCGCCGCCAAACGCGGTTGCAGGATTGTGGTGTTCAATCCCTTGCGCGAGCGCGGCTTGGAGCGCTTCAGCAATCCACAAAGCCCGGTCGAGATGTTGACCGGCACGTCCACGGCGATCGCTTCCAATTATTATCAATTGCGCATCGGCGGCGATTTGGCGGCGGTCAAAGGCATGATCAAGGCGGTGCTCGAGGCCGGCGCGATCGACGAAGAATTCATCGCCCAGCACACGAGCGGCTTTGCGGAATTTCGCGCCGATGCGCTGGCCGAAAGTTGGGAAACCATCGAGCGCGAATCGGGCCTGAACCGCGCGCAGATTCAGGAAGCGGCGGCGATCTATGCCCAATCCAAGGCCACGATCTGCTGCTGGGCGATGGGCATCACCCAGCACAAGCATGCGGTGGCGACCATCCAGATGCTGATCGATTTGTTGCTGCTCAAAGGCAATATCGGCAAGCCCGGCGCCGGTGCCTGCCCGGTGCGTGGGCACTCGAACGTGCAGGGCGATCGCACGATGGGAATCCACGAAAACCCTTCGCAGAATTTTCTCGATCGGCTCGGCCGCGCTTTCGATTTTGCGCCGCCACGCAAGCCCGGCCTGGATGTGGTCGGTGCGATCGATGCGATGGAAAAAGGCGAGGCGAAGGTGTTTTTCGCGATGGGCGGCAATTTTGCCGCCGCCACGCCCGACACCGAACGCACCGCACGCGCGCTGTGCAGTTGCGAGTTGACTGTGCACGTGGCGACCAAGCTCAACCGCTCGCATCTGGTGCACGGCCGGCAGGCGTTGATCCTGCCGTGCCTGGGCCGCACCGAGGTCGATGCGCAAACTGGCGGTATGCAAGGGGTCACGGTCGAGGATTCGATGAGCCGGGTGCATGTCTCCACCGGCATGAATCCGCCGGCGTCGGCGCAGTTGCTGAGCGAGCCGATGATCGTCGCGCGGCTCGCGACAGCCACGCTGAAAAATTCCAAGACACCGTGGCTATGGCTGGTCGAGGACTACGACCGCATCCGCGACAAGATCGCCGAGGTCATTGACGGCTTCGAGGATTTCAACCAGCGTGTGCATCATCCCGGCGGTTTCTACCTGGGCAATTCGGCGCGCGAACGGCGCTGGAAAAATCACGCGGGCCGCGCGCTGTTTTGCACGCATGCGATTCCGCGTACGAAATCTTCAAGCGACAGCAAATTGCTGAACCTGACTTCGATCCGCAGCCACGACCAATACAACACCACCATCTACGGGCTGGAGGATCGCTATCGCGGCGTCTCCGGCGAGCGCCGCGTGTGCTTCATCAGTGCCGCCGATTTGAAACGGCAGGGGCTCAAGGCCGGGGATTGGGTCGATCTGGTTTCGGTCTGGCACGATGGCGAGCGCATCGCCAAACGCTTCCTGCTGGTCGAATACGACATTCCCGAAGGTTGCATCGCTTCGTATTTTCCCGAAACCAACGCACTGGTGCCGCTCGACAGTTTCGCCGACCGCGCCCGCACACCCAGTTCCAAATCGGTTTCGGTGCGGTTGCAGCCGTCGAAAGCGATTGCGGTGGAACTGGCTGGATCTTGATGGATCTTTTCGTTCGTGCGGCGCGCAGGATTTCCAGAAACCCTCGATGCCGAAAACTGTAAATGAGTCCGCCCCATGATCGAAGATCGCCTTGCTTCCTTGTTGCAGTTCGTCGCCGAGAATGACGGCAGTTCGCTCGCGCGCACCGCCAAGCAACTGGAAATATCGCAAAGCGAACTGCTGCGCATGCTCGCCGTGCTGGGCAACGATCCCACGCTCGGCGGCCTGGGCCTGATCGATGCGGAACCTGACGGTACGCGCCGCTTGTTGCATCTGACCGATCGCGGCCGGGTATGGCTGTCGCAACACGCATGAACATCGAGGCGAGCATATCGGTGCGGGCGCAGCGCTACGAAGCCGGCGCCACCAGCGAGCATCTGGAAACCTTGGCCGAGGAAACTGCGATCGCGCTGGTGTACAACGGTCTCTCGCATGCGGTGATGATGGCGACCCCGGCGGACTTGGATGATTTCGCGATCGGTTTCAGCCTGACCGAAGGCATCGTCGATCGCGCCGATGAAATCCGGATCGTCGATAGGCTACAGACGCCGCATGGCGTGTCGCTGCAAATGCTGATCGCGCAGGCGCGCTTCGATGCGATCGAGGAGCGCAATCGCAATCTCACCGGCCGCACCGGTTGCGGCCTGTGTGGTGCCGGTACGCTGGAGGCGGCGATCCGCCCGGTGCGCCGGGTCGTGGAGGTCGCAGCTTTCGACCCGGTGCGATTGATCGAAGCCTTCGTCGAACTCCAGTCGCGGCAGCCATTGAACGAACAGACCGGCGCCATGCACGCCGCCGCGATCCTCGGCGATGACGGCCTATTGTCGGTACGCGAAGATGTCGGCCGGCACAATGCCATCGACAAAGCCGCTGGCGCGGTCTTGCGCGCGGGCGGGCAGCCGCGAGCGCTGTTGGTCACTTCACGCGCCAGCTACGAAGTCGTGCACAAGGCGGCGCAGATCGGCTGCGGCATCGTCGCGGCGATCTCGGCCCCGACCGCGCTGGCGGTGCGTATCGCCGAGGAGGCTGGTGTGCGCCTGATTGGCTTCGCGCGGGGCGAACGCCTGACCATTTACACTCCCTAGAATGTGTCGCTTGCATCGCGCGGCGGCGTCTGCCGGTTAGCCGTTCAGACAACGCTGTCATCGTCCTGTTTCGTTTTCTGAACGATCGTCACCACACACAACAAAGACTCATCGGCATGTCATTGATCAAGGATTTGTCCCTGTCCGCTCTCGTCGCCGGTTTCGTGACGGTGCTGGTCGGTTTCACCAGTTCGGCGGTGATCGTGTTCGAGGGTGCGCGAGCGGTCGGTGCCAACCCGGCGCAGATCGCATCGTGGATGTGGGCGCTGGGTCTGGGCATGGGCCTGACTTGCATCGGTTTGTCGCTGCGCTATCGCATGCCGGTGGTCACTGCCTGGTCCACGCCGGGCGCGGCAATGCTGATCACCGGCACGGCGAATGTGCCTTACGAACAAGCCATCGGCGCCTTCGTCGTGTCGGCGTTGATGATCGTCGTGGCTGGATTCAGCGGTTTGTTCGAGCGCACCATCAACCGCATTCCCGCATCCATCGGCGCCGGCATGCTGGCCGGTGTGCTGCTGCGCTTTGGCATGGAAGTGTTCGTGGCGATGAAGACGCAGTTCTTTCTCGCCATCGCCATGTTCGCCGCCTATTTGCTGATGCGCCGCTTGTCGCCGCGTTATGCGGTGGTGGTGACGCTGGTGCTCGGCACGGCGATTGCCGGCGTGCAGGGCTTGCTCGGATTCGATGGGCTGACGCTGGAACTGGCGCGGCCGGTCTGGACGACGCCGGCATTTTCATTCGCGGCGTTGATCGGTGTTGCCATTCCGTTGTTCGTGGTGACGATGGCCTCGCAGAACGTGCCGGGCGTCACCGTGCAGCGTGCCTCGGGTTTCGACGTGCCGATCTCGCCGGTGATCGGCTGGACCGGTTTGACCAATGTCGTGCTCGCGCCGTTCGGCGCGTTCGCGCTCAACCTCGCGGCCATCACCGCCGCCATCTGCACCGGCCGCGAGGCGCATGAGGATCCATCCAAACGTTACGTCGCTTCGGTGTCGGCGGGCGTGTTCTATTGTGTGGTCGGGGTGTTCGGCGCGGCGGTGGCTGCGGTGTTCGCGGCCTTTCCCAAGGAGTTGATCACGGTCGTGGCCGGTCTGGCTTTGCTCGGCACCATCGGCAATGGATTGGCGACCGCGTTGGCCGAAGAATCCGATCGCGAACCGGCCATCATCACTTTCCTGGTGACTGCCTCAGGCGTGACCTTGTTCGGCATCGGCTCGGCGTTCTGGGGTTTAGTGGCAGGCGTGGCGGCGATGGCGGTGTTGGCACGGCCGCCTGTCGTCAGCATGGTGGAATGAAACCGGTTCTTTGCGAAAAGGAAATCCGATGAACGCCGAATCGAAAGTCAAAGTGCAAGTCACTCGTCACTTCGATGTTCCGGCGGAGCGCGTCTTCGGCGCCTGGCTCGATCCTCGCACGGCGGGGAAGTGGCTATTTGCCACACCTGGCGGCGAAATGGTGCGCGTGTGGATCGACGCGCGTGTCGGCGGTGCATTCTGTTTCGTGGATCGGCGCAACGGCGAGGACGTGGAGCACACTGGCGAGTATCTGGAAATCGATCGTCCGCGCCGACTCGTATTCACCTTTGCCGTGCCGCGCTATTCCTCGGAAAGCACGCGGGTGAACATCGATGTCACCGCGCAACAACAAGGCTGCGTACTCACGTTGATCCACGAAGGCGTGCTTGCTGATTACGCTAGTCGCACGGAAGCGGGTTGGAACGGAATCCTCGATGGGTTGGCGGCGACGCTCCGATGAAACTGCACCCGCAAATGTGACTGCAGGAGCGACGGAAGTCGCGACCTTGATTGCCTAAGTGTTCCGTCGCGACTTCCGTCGCTCCTATGGGAGGGCTTTCTCCCCGAGAACAGCATGCGCAGGAAGTACGGACCAATCACTGGCCGGATGACAAGACGGTGGACGTTCTCATGGGTGCGGAGCTAGCCACACGCGCTGACTCTCATCAACGAAGGAGAACAGTGATGATCATTGCACGCTGGCACATCAATGCACGCTTCGGGCATAAGCAGACCGTGATCGACTCGCTGAAGGAGTGGCACCGGACCATCGCGCTGGAAATCGGCTGGACCGCGGACAAGGTTCGTATCGTGACTGGATCGATAGGGGCGCATGAATCCACGATTGAAGTCGAAATGACCCTCAAGGATCTGGCAGAGCTCGATGCATCGTGGACAAAATTGGGAACCATCGCCGCGCACAAAGAGTGGAGCAAGACGCTCGAGCCCTACATCGTTTCCGGTACGCCTCGATGGGAGATCTTTCGGATAATCGAGTAGCGATTGTCCGGCGGTTTGCAAGGTTCACAGGCGGCAATGCCTGACGCTGAGTAACCGGAAATGCGACTTCGCCACTCCGCCACTGAGCAGCCGGATTTGGTGACCGATGGCCTTGCCGCTCTCCGTTACAAAAATCGGAGCGATGGTGCTCCATCCGGTAGGAGAGTTCGTATGTCACGCTCAATCTACTTAGCCATCATTGTCACGGCCCTTGTTGCGATATTCATCAACCCAACGGCGGCCGCAAAGGAACTTTCGGGCACGTACTCGCCTGAACAAATCAAGGGCGCATGCGACAAGGTAGGCGGAGAGTATTTCCCGCAGGGCCAGACAGGCACCTATGGATGCGAAAATCACAAGAATGGCAGCATGGTCCTGTGCAACAAGGAAAACAAATGCACGGGCTACACGCAAAGCCGCACGAAAAAAGACGACAACAGGATAGTTCGTGACCTCAAGCTGGAAGCTTCAGTGGCCACCAAATAGATATTTCACTGCGATGTCCATGCATCCGATGTTTTGATGCAATGGCGTTTGGTTGCATGACACATTCTTGAATGATTCATTCGAGCCGATGGCGCTTTGCGCCTCGGCTCAATTCTCGTGTTCCGCAGAACATCTGCCGTCAGATGCTTTATCGACAACCGGCCCGGTGTTGCCGTGTGCTACGCGCCTGCCGGATGGCTGGAGGCCGCACATGCCAAAGCTCACACGGCGAAGATGTGGCCAGTCACGTTGTAGCGATCGGATGGGTCGTTCTCCCGGAGTGGCTTCGATTTCGAATTGTGGGAAGAAGACATTGAGTATCGCTGCCCGGCGGGCACGTCGCTGCGCAGGAAATTGGTCGTCAAGCAGCAGATATTGACATCTCCAGAGAGGATGCGTACGCTGTACGCATGAATACGCGAGACCGAATACTTTCAGCGGCAAAGTCGATTTTTGAACTCAACGGCCTCGATGGTCTTTCGATCCGCGTCGTCGCGCACCACGCGGGCATGTCGCCGATGGGGATATATCGCCACTTCCCGAACAAGGACGCGTTGGTTGATGCGCTTATGGCCGACGGCTTTGCGGCTTGGGAAGAAATCGTCAGCGCCATCGAGGAACAGGAGCCGTTATCGTGGTTGAAACGTCTCTTGGGGGCTTACCTGGAGTTCGCCATAAGCGATCCCCATCGTTTCAATGCGGCGTTCCTGCTGCGGGCACGCAACGCTCGCAAATATCCTGAGGATTTCGCGGCTGGGCGGTCACCGGTGGTGGGCTTGATGATCGCCCGTATCGAGGAGGCCAGAGCGGCGCGTCAGATTGTGGACGTGCCGCCGCAGATTATCGCGCTTACGTTATCGGCATTGGCACAGGGATTTGTCTCCATGGAGCGGGCCGGCCGCTTCAGCAACGAAGCGCAGTTTAGAGAGATCTACGAAACAACAGTCGGCGATTGCCTGAGACGCTTCAGCAATGTCTGACCATTCCAGAACTGTCGTATGAACGATATCCACGGAGGTCCCATGGCTCTTGTAAAGAAAATCGCGCGCGTCCTGCTCGCTTTGTTATGCGTGTCGGGCATCGGAATTTTTGTGGCGGTGGCCTGGACCTCAATACATCCAGTGCGGCCGGTGGGATTTGATCAGGCTCTCGTCACCGACCCAGGACATCGGCCCATCCCTGTCGCGATCCTTTACCCAACCAGCAGCAAGCCCCGCTGGACGTGGCTCGGTATTGCGGCGGTAAAGCTCGCACCCGACGGCGCAATAGACGGAAAGAAGCTGCCATTGGTCGTCATCTCACATGGCAACAATGGAACGCAGACGAGCCACTTCGACACTGTGCTGGCGCTCGTCGAGGCAGGTTATGTCGTCGCGCTGCCCTTGCACAACGGCGACAATTTCCAGGACACCTCGCAAGTGGGGACCAGCGATTGGATCGTCGATAGGGCACGGCATATTGCCCGGACCAACGACTATATGCTGAGCCAGTGGCAGGGGCGGGCTCATGTCGATGTCACCAAGATTGGCGTGTTCGGCTATTCGGCGGGGGGTACTACCGGCCTCGTCACCATCGGTGGAACGCCTGATTTCGCGCGAGTCGGGCCGCATTGCGATACCCAACGGGAATTCATCTGCGATCTGTTGAAGCCGGGTGCGCTGCGTGTGCCGGCCGCGTCTGAGTGGGTGCATGATCCCCGTGTGCAGGCTGCGGTCATCGTGGCGCCAGGCTTCGGGTTCGCGTTCGATCCAGGTGGTCTCGCAGCGGTGAAAGTACCGGTGCAGCTATGGGCGGGTGGCGCGGATCGTAATCTGCCGCTGATCACCAACGCCGGTGCAGTCCGCCGGCTTTTGCCGGTTCCAGTGGAATTTCATCTGGTCGAACACGCAGGTCATTTCTCTTTCCTGCCGCCTTGTGGATTGCTGAAGCCACTTCTTCCCAGAATGTTGTGCACGGATCCGCCGGGCTTTGACCGTCAAGCTTTCCACAAGGTCTTCAACGCCGCTGTGGTGGCCTTCTTCAACGAAAAACTGGGCAAGAGTCCTGGTGCTCTTTGAAAATTGCACTGCCGTCTGTGATCGAACCCATGCCGGAGAAGCTTGGGTACAAACGAGCTTGTCCTAGCAGCAATCGGAATTAGTGTTGTGAGCATGGACCCGCGATATCGCATCAAGATTTGCGAAAGCTCTCGACATCAATCCAGGCGGTAGGAGACTTTCTTCTCGACGATGACGATCTTGCCTTGTTCGGTGAGAGTGTCGAGGATCGCCTTCAATTGCGCTTCGTCCAGTGCCGGCTTGAACAGGGACTGGATGGTCGAGCCGAGCGTTTTCAGGGTTCGCGGTAGCGCGGACTTTCGTTTGCCGAGATTCTCCAGCACGGTCTTGAGGTGATCGGGCGTGATCTTCGCCGGAGCTTTGCGGGATTTTACCGCCGGCTTGGACGCCGGTTTTTTCTCCGCTGCCGTGCTGCCGCGTTCGGCCTTGACGGCTGGTGGTGCGGCAGGTTTGCCCGGCACGATATCGGCGATCGACGCCGAGCGCTTGCATTGGATGTTCTGCGCCTTGAGATGCTTGATCAGCGGATCGAATCCGGTGTCCTTGGAGATGATGTGGAACGGGGCCTCGGGATGTTCGGCCGCCAACCGGCCGATGTAATAGGCGATATGAAAATCCAGTGCGTTGCTGCCATTGCCGGCGATCTGGATGTACTGGGCATCGTCGCCGAAGGTTTGCAGGGTCTGGGCCATTTCCAGCGACACCTTGGCTTGGCTGGCGCCGATAAACACCTTGATCTTGAACGGGCCACCCTTGAGCAGGCTCATGTTCTTGGGCTGCACGTTTTCGAAATCCACGAGCACGAAACTGGTTTTCATGAGCGGATCCTTCAGACGATTTCTCGAAATGGCGATTACGAAGCTTCCTGCTTGATCCACTCCAGCCGCGAGCTCGGATGCCGGTCGCCGAGCAGACGCGCGAGCACCGGCAAGGCCGGCGCCAATTCGCTGTCGAGTTGGTAAGGCGGATTGATGATCAGCATGCCGCTGCCGTTCAAGCGCAAGGGCGAGTCGTCCGGGCGGATCAGCAGTTCGACCGACAATATCGATTTGCACGGCAGGTTCGCGACCTTGCGCAGGAACGGCAACAAGGTGCGGCCCTGCTTGATTGGATACCACAGGGCATAGATGCCGGTCGGCCAACGCGCGAGGGCTTCCTTGAGCGTGGCGAGAATCGTGGTGAATTCCGCCTCCTGCGCTTCGTAAGGCGGATCGATCAGCACCAGGCCGCGTTTTTCCTTCGGCGGCAGCAAGGCTTTGATCGCGGTGTAACCGTCGCGCACCTGCACGCCAACGCGCGGGTCGGATTTGAACAAGGACGACAGCGCGCGAGCTTCGTCCGGTTGCAGCTCGCAGGCCACCAGACGGTCCTGTTCGCGCATCGCCTGCGCGGCGATCAAGGGCGAGCCGGGGTAGTTGATCAGCGCACCGACTGGGTTATCGGCCTGCACGCGCTTGAGATAGTTTTGCACCAGCGCCGGCAGGCCATGTAGAACCAGCAGGCGGAAAATTCCGCCGCGCGCTTCGCCGGTCTTGTCGGCGTGTTCGCCTTGTAACAGGTACTGGCCGCGGCCGGCGTGGGTGTCGAGCACGAAGAACGGTGTGTCCTTGCGCTTGAGCGAATCGAGCAAGGCCAGCAGCACGATATGTTTGAGCACATCGGCATGGTTGCCGGCGTGGAAGGCGTGGCGGTAATTCATGCCGCCATGTTCCCATATCCGCCGTGTCCGCGTGCCGTTACCCGAGCACGGCGCCCAGCCACAGCGAAAGCGAAGCCAATGCGCCGCCGATCAGCGTTGCCGCCAGCACATCGCTGGGATAGTGCATGCCCAGCACCACGCGCGAGATCGCCACGCTGAGCGTGAACGGCATCAGCAGTGCGGCCAGGGCCGGGTAGTAGGCCAAGGCCACCCAGGTGAAGGACACCGCATGCAGTGTGTGCCCGGACGGAAAACTGAACTCGTCCAGCGGCGCGATCCAGGCGCGGATGCGGCCATCGGCGGCAAACGGGCGCGGACGCTGCGTCCAGCGTTTGAGCTTGCGATACAGCAACGTCGCCGCCGCGCCAGTCACCGCCAGATGCGCGGCAACGCCGAGTCCGCGCCAGCCGTCGAACAAAGCCAGCATCGCCATCAGCGCGTACCAGAAAGCGCCATCGCCGAGCCGGCTGACGAAGCGGAAATAGCCGCGCACCGCCTGCCGCGCACCCCAGCGATTGACCCGCAGGCACCAGGCTTGCTCACGCGCCATCAGTCGTGCGGTGACCGGACTCATGCGGCATGCCTGCCTTCGGCCAGTTGCGCGAGCAGTTCGGCGAAGGCGTGCGCGACCTGATCCGGATGCAGCGGTTGCACCGCCTTGCGCGCGGCTTCGCCCAGGCAGAACAAGGAGGCTTGCGTGCCGATACGCACGGTCGCGCGAATGAATTGCTCTTCATCGGCAATGGGCACCGCCGCGCCGTGTTCGCCATCGCGCAGGTGCTCGCGCGTTGCGCCGTAGTCGAAGGCGATGGTCGGCAGGGCCGAGGCCATCGCTTCCAAAGTGACGTTGCCGAAGGTTTCCGACAGACTGGGGAATACGAACAGATCGGCGCTGGCGTAATGGCGGGCCAGTTCGTCGCCGCGTTGGACGCCGCAGAAAATCGCATCCGGATGAGCGGCCTGCAATTGCGCGCGCGAAGGACCATCGCCGACGAAGATCAATCGGGCCGTGGGCCGTTCGGCCTGCAAGGCGCGAAACGCGCGCACGGTGAGGTCGAGATTTTTTTCCGGAGCCAGGCGGCCGACGCTGAGCACCGCCAGATCGTCATCGGCGAGCCCCCAATGCGCGCGCAATGCCGCATCGCGCCAGCCGGGATGGAACTGGTGCGTGTCCACGGCGCGGCCGAGGCGCTGCACGTGACGAAAACCTTGATCGCTCAATTGCTGGCGCAATTCATGCGTCGGCACCAGCGTGACATCGCCGCGATTGTGGAAGCGGCGCAGCCAGACGAACACCCAAGGCGCGAGAAACCCCGCGCCGTAGCGGCTCATGTATTGATCGAATCGCGTATGAAAGCCCGTGGCGACCGGAATGTTCAGACGTCGCGCCGCACGCAATGCCGACCAGCCGAGCGGGCCTTCGGTGGCGATGTAGATGGCATCGGGTCGCTGTAGGCTCCAGCGTGTCGATAGGCGGCGACTGGCGGGCAATCCGAAACGCAGGCCGGGATAGCGCGGAATCGGCGCGCCGTCCACCAGCATCAAATCCGAATTCGTAGCCGCTGTTTCTTCGTCGCGCCCGGTGCGCACCAGTGCCACGCGATGGCCCAGGCCGCGCAGGCCTTGTTCGAGCGATTGCACGGTCAAGGCCACACCGTTGACATCGGGCGGGTAGGTTTCACTGACCAGTTCGATATGCAGGCGCTGTTTCATGCGCGGCATCATGCGGACGGCATGTGCCCGGGCCATGACGATCGGATGACATGCGTGTGACACTGCGCTGGTTTGAAAAAGCGATTGCGGCTTTCGCTTGTTCGCTTACCGAAACGGCGACCTCAGAAGAAAACGCAACGCCCGGGCAACCGTATGCTTATTTCCCGATTGCCATCGTTCCAACGTTTGATGGCCTGGCGAATCGGAGATTCCCTGGATGTTTTTCGCTTTCCTTCGCGGGCAACATCCCTTCGACTTAGGCCGAGATGATCTGTCGAACGGCAATCAATCGGTGTGCCAGGAATTTTCCCCACCGGAATTGAGCTCGATCTCCAATGTCTGGCCCATGTCCTGCAAGTATTCGATCTCTGCGTTGAGATCGGCACGGGTCAATGGATGTTCGGCCAGCCATTGCCGGCACAAGGTCAGGCGCAGCCGGCCGCCTTGCACTTGCAATTCGTGTAGCGGAATCGGTTCGCTATCGTGGCTGCGATGCAGCAGCACCGACAATCGCAGCACCAGCGCGCAACGCTGCGCGGCTTTGGCCAAGCGGTCGGGCAGGGTTTCGAAAATCGGCAGGTACAGGCCGCGCCGCTGGTTGCGCACCAGCGAGGCAATGAATTCCTGCTCGGTGCGGGAGAAGCCGGCGATGTCGGAGTGCTCGACCAGATAAGCGCCGTGCTGGTGATATTGGCTGTGCGCGATGGCCAGGCCGATTTCGTGGATGCGCGCGGCCCACAGCAGCAGGCGGCCGTCGTCGGCATCGAGCTGCCAATCGTTGGCGACCTGGTCGAACAAGGCCCGCGCGGTGTCTTCAACGCGCGTGGCTTGTTCGCGATCGACGCCATAGCGCTGGGTCAGGGCGATGATCGAGGCGTCACGCGGGTCGCGCTCGCCGCTGCGGCCGACGATGTCGTAGAGCACGCCCTCACGCATGGCGTAGTCGCTGGCCTGCATGCGCTTGAGGTCGAGTTCGGCGAAGGCGGCCACGAGAATGAGCAGGCCGCCGGCAATCACCGGGCGGCGATCGGCGGAAAGGCCCGGCAGCCTGATGTCCTTGATTTGCTCGAATTCCAGCAGGCGGTCGCGGATGGCCGCCAGCGCAACATCGGTGATCGCGCCGCGCGTGAGTTTCATCTCGCGTGCGATGTCGCCGATGGCCCTGATCGTGCCCGAGGAGCCGAGCACTTCCTGCCAGCCCAGATGCCGGTAGGTCGAGGCGAACTGCTGGAACTCGGAAGTGATTTCGGTCTGCGCGTCCTTCCAGCGTTTTTTCGACAGCTTGCCATCGGCGAAAAAACGCCGCGTGGTGGCGATGCAGCCCATCTGCAGGCTTTCGCGTTCGAGCGGATCGAAGCCCTCGCCGACGATGAATTCGGTCGAACCGCCGCCGATGTCGATCACCAGCCGGCGCTTGTTCCGCGGTGGACTGCCGTGCGCCACACCCTGGTAGATCAGGCGTGCCTCTTCACGGCCGGCGACGACTTCGATGTCATGACCGAGCGCGGCCTCGGCCGGCATCAGGAAGTGCTGCGGCTGCCGCAGTAATCGCACGGTGTTGGTGGCGATGGCGCGCACGCGTTGGCGCGGAATCGTCGCCAGGCGTTGACCGAAGCGCGAGAGGCAATCGTGCGCGCGGATCAGAGCCTCCTCGCTCAAGCCGCCCTGGCCGTCGAGGCCTTCGGCGAGCCGGACGTTTTCCTTGATGCGATCGATGATTCGCAACTGGCCCAGCACCACCATGGCGACCACCATGTGGAAGCTGTTGGAGCCAAGATCCACGGCGGCGAGCAGTTCGCCGTCCTTGAGTGGTGTGCCGGCATCAGCGCCCATGGTTCATCCGCACAACTTGGCCAGCAGCGCGCCCTGCGCCGAATACGGCATGGCGTTGTCCTGCGGCTTGATGCGGCTGTAGCTGCCATCGACGTGCAACTGCCAGGCTTGTTGGTTGTCGGCCAGATAGTTGGCCAATTCCTCGTTGAACACGCGCTCGGCCAGCGCCGGATCGAGAATCGGGAAACACGTCTCCACGCGGCGCAGCAGGTTGCGTTCCATCCAGTCCGCGCTGGAGCAGAAAATTTCCGGCTTGCCGTCGTTGCCGAACCAATACACGCGGCTGTGTTCGAGAAACCGGCCGACCACCGAACGCACGCTGATGGTGTCCGAAATACCCGGCAATCCCGGACGCAACGAACACGCGCCACGCACGATCAGCTCGATCTTCACTCCGGCCTGCGAGGCATCGTAGAGCGCGCGGATGACGCTGGCCTCGTTGAGTGCGTTCATCTTGGCGATGATGTGGCCGCGCTTGCCCTCGCGCGCCAGTTTGGCCTCGCGATCGATCCGTTTCAGCAAGCCCTTGTGCAAGGTGAACGGTGAGACCATCAGATGCTTGAGCTTCATCGCCGGCGCCAGCCCCGACAGTTGCTGGAACAAGTTATGTACGTCGGCGGCGATCTCGGGGTTGGAGGTCATCAGGCCGATGTCGGTGTAAGTGCGCGCAGTACCTGCGTGGTAGTTGCCGGTGCCCAGGTGCACGTAGCGGCGTAGCACGGTGCCCTCGCGGCGCACGATCAGCATCATCTTGGCGTGGGTCTTGTGCCCGACCACGCCGTACATCACCTGCACGCCGGCTTCTTGCAGGCGGTCGGCGAGATTGAGGTTGGCCTCCTCGTCGAAACGCGCGCGCAGTTCGATCACCACCGTCACGTCCTTGCCCTTGTGCGCGGCGGCGATCAGGTATTCGATGATCTTCGAGTCGCGGCCGGTTCGGTAGAGCGTCTGCTTGATCGCCAACACGTCCGGGTCGTTGGCCGCGGCTTGCAGCAGATCGAGCACGCTGGAAAAACTCTGGTACGGATGGTGCAGCAGCACATCGTGCGTGCGCAGCGTGGCGAACGGCGTCTCGCGGTCGAGATTGGCCCGGTGCGCCTTGAACACCGGGAATTTCAGATCGGGCCGGTTGACCAGATCGAACACCTGGATGACGCGATTGAGATTGACCGGGCCATTGATGCGATACACCGCGTTGTCGTTGAGTTCGAAGTTCTGCAACAAGATGGCGACGATTGGTTTCGGGCAGTTATGCGCGATCTCCAGCCGCACCGCCGGGCGAAAACCGCGGCTGACCAGCTCGTCCTTCAAGGCACTGGCGAGGTTTTCCACTTCCTCCTCGTCCACGAACAACTCGGAGTTGCGCGTGACGCGAAACTGGTAAGCGCCCTTGACCTTCATGCCAGGGAACAAGTCATCGACGAAGGCCGTCAGCACCGCCGAGAGAAACACGAAGTCGTGTTCGCCGCCGGATATTTCCTGCGGCAACTGGATGATGCGCGACAACGAGCGCGGCGCGCGGACGATGGCCATGCCACCCTTGCGGCCGAACGCATCCTTGCCTTCGAGCACCACCACCACGTTCAGACTCTTGTTGAGGATGCGTGGAAACGGATGCGCCGGGTCCAGGCCGAGCGGCGAGAGCACCGGCAGGATTTCGTCGTTGAAATATTTTTGCAGCCAGCGCCGCTGCTTGGCGTTCCAGCTTTCCCGGGTGAGGATGCGAACTCCGGCATCCTTGAGCGCCGGGCGCAGGCTTTCGTTCCAGAAGCGATATTGCTCATCCACCAGCTTGATCGCCTGCGTGTGGATTTTCTCCAACGCCACGGCCGGATCCATGCGGTCGGGCAACAGCGGCGCGCCGAATTTCAGCGCGGTGCGAACGGTGGCGGCGCGGATCTCGAAGAATTCATCGAGATTGGTGCAGGAAATGCACAGGTAGCGCAATCTTTCCAGCAACGGAATGCTGGTGTCCTCGGCTTGCGCGAGCACCCGGAAGTTGAATTCCAGTTGCGAAAGTTCTCGGTTGAGGAAGAGTTCGCTTTCGGTCAGTTCGGTCGTTGCGGTCATGGGCAGATGATAGCCGAGGGAAGATGACCCGTCGTCGGTGTGCTTTTGCTGAAATGTCGGTGACTCGGTACCCACTAGCGTCAGTGCGGCGGACGGTAGTGATCGGGCAAGTTGGGTTGTCGCGAAATCGTCATATTCGCCCTGATATCCAGACCTTGCACTGGCGCTGGACCGGGTTGACCGCGAAAAGCGCATGACCCACACGCGGTCCAAAGGGGTATAACCGGAGCGTTCATGCTTGTCCAATCCGTCGGGTAGCCCAAACGAGGTGCAGTATGCGCAACAGCACTTGGTATTCCCAGCTTGCGAAAGAGGCGGCGCGTTACTCCGGCCGGCCGCGGGTGTTTGTTCTCGCCGTCGCCATCATTGTCGTGTGGATCATCACCGGCCCGATGTTCGATTTCAGCGACACCTGGCAATTGATCATCAATACCGGCACGACCATCGTCACTTTCCTGATGGTGTTTCTGATCCAGAACACCCAGAACCGGGACACCGAAGCCATCCAGGTGAAACTCGACGAACTCATTCGCGCCACCCAGGGCGCGCACAACGCGCTGCTGGATCTGGAGGAACTGGAGGAGGTCAACCTCGACGCGTTCCGGACGAGGTATCAGGCGCTTGCCAGTGCCGCCCGGGCGCAGTTGAGCCGCGGCGATCTGGATACCGATACGCCCGAGCCGTGATCGTGCCTTTGCTGAAGACATGCCCGGTGCAATCGAGCGGCCCAACCGCCCTCGGGCGATGATTTTCGCGTTGCCATCGGTGGTCATTGCAAGCGGTGGCCGTCCTGTCTCGCCCGCACCCGCTGCGGGCCGAACACGCAGGCGAAGACGCTGCCGCGGCCGACTTCGCTTTCCACTTCCAGATGGCCCTGATGCAGGCTCAGCACATGCTTGACGATGGAAAGGCCCAGCCCGGTGCCGCCGGTTTCGCGCGCGCGGCTGGTCGATACCCGATAGAAGCGTTCGGTGATGCGCGGCAGGTGCTGCGCGGGGATGCCATAGCCGGTGTCTCGCACGGCCAATGACGCACCGCCATCGGCAGTGCGGAAAAAACGGATCGTCACTTGCCCGTCGATCGAGGTGTAGCGCACGGCGTTGCTGACCAGATTGGAAAACGCGCTATGCAATTCCTTGGCCGAACCGAACAGATCGCATTGCGCGCTGTCTTCGACGACGACCGTCTGCCGGCCCTGGCTCAGTGCTTCTGCCTCGCGGCGCAAGGTGATCAGCAGCGGCGCCATCGGCACGATGTCCTCGGGCAGATGGTCTTGCGCTTCCAGGCGCGACAGCGTCAACAGGTCTTCGACCAGTTGGGTCATGCGCTGCGATTGCTTGCGCATTTCCTCGACCATCGGCGCCCATTCCGGATTGTCCTCGGGCTCCATCATGTCCAGGTAGCCGTGGATGACGGTCAGCGGCGTGCGCAATTCGTGCGAGACGTTGGCGACGAAATCGCGGCGCATTTGCTCCAGTCGCGTCAGTTGCGTGACATCGCCCACCAGCAGCAGCCATTGCCCGGAAGCGTAAGGCAGCAGGCGCAGGCTGAGCTGGGCGTGATCGTCGGTCGGGCTGGTGACGCCCAGCAAAGGTTCATCGCTGTTGCCCGCCGCGAGCCAGTCGCGAACGCGCGGCTCGTCGAGGTATTGGGTGAACTCATGGCCGATGCTTTGCTTGTAGCGCAGACCCAAGCGTTTGCGCGCGGCCTTGTTGAACCACAGGATGCGGCCCTCGCGGCGATCGAGGATCAAGGCGCCATCGGGCAGGGCGGATGCGGCCTTTCGGTAGCCGCGCAATAGTGAAAGCAAACGCCGGGTGCGCGTGTGTTTTTCCGACTGGCGCGCGTGCAGGATGGTTTCCAGTCCATCGAGCAATCCCTGGTTGTGCGAGGGCGCGGCAAGCGGCAGGCGCCGGTCGAGCCGGTGGATCAACAAATGCAATCGCCAGTAATGCCAGATCAGCACCGCCAACCCGGTCAGCGCCAGCGCCGCCCAGATCTGGCCGAACACCGCGCCAAGCAATCCGCCCAAAAGGAAAATCGATAACAAGCGCAACAGCGATTGTCGCCAGGCCACGCGAAGCAGGGATGCGCTCATCCGTGCGCGCGGCCTGGTCAGGGCAACGCCGAGAAGCGATAACCCGAGCCGCGCACGGTCTGCACCATGTCTTCGAGCCCGGCCGGTTCCAGGGCCTTGCGCAGGCGCCGGATGTGCACATCGACAGTGCGCTCCTCGACATAGACGCTGCCGCCCCAGACATGGTCGAGCAGTTGCGTGCGGGTATAGACGCGATCGACGTGGGTCATGAAAAAGTGCAGCAATCGGTATTCGGTGGGGCCGACGTGTACTGGCTCGTCGCCAGCGCTCACGCGATGGGCCGCGCCATCGATGCGCAGCTTGCCGACGGCCACGGAACCGTCGTCGTCGTCCTCGCGCGAGCGGCGCAGCACGGCCTTGATGCGCGCCAGCAGTTCGCGCGCCGAGAAAGGTTTGACCACGTAATCGTCCACGCCCGATTCCAGGCCGCTGACCCGGTCGTTTTCCTCACCGCGCGCAGTGAGCATGATGATTGGGATGTCGCGGGTCAGCTCGTCGCGGCGCCAGCGCCGGGCCAGTTCCAGCCCGCTCACGCCCGGCAGCATCCAGTCGAGCAGGATCAGGTCGGGAACCCGCTCGGCGATCGCCGAGGCCGCTTCCCGCGCATCGCCGGCGTGGACTGGCTGGTATTCGCCCTTGCGCAAGGCAAAGGCCACCATGTCCCGGATCGCCGGTTCGTCATCGACTATGAGAATGCGTTTTTGCACGAAAGTACCGTGTCATTGGCGGGGCCCGGGTGCAAGTAGATAAAACTTTTGTGACCGTAGCATGACGGCCGGCGGCCCTTTGCCATGAATCCGGGAAATTCCGAAGTTGTCGCGTTCTTTTTTGGGCCTGCCGTGAGTCTGGCGCAGAAGGGCAGTTGTTCCGTCATGACTAGCTCATTGCACGATTCGGCCTTTTCGATCGGACTATTTCGATCGGGCTATTTCGATTAGGCCACGGCCGGATCGCCGCATGTGCTGGATAGTCGCCCGTTCAGCTCTGGTCCGTCGGCTGGTCCTGCGGCTTGAGTCCGCGCCGGCGGATTTCCAGGACGATGGGCGTGATCGCGGCGATGCGCGCCTCGATCCGGGCGCGTTGGATGTAGTCGATGTCGCTGCGCTTGAGCGTGGTGTTGAACTGGTTCAGCGCATCCTCGGCGCGACCATTGAGGAAAGCGGCTTCCGCGTAGGCTTCGCCGGCCCGGGGAATATCGCCGGCCAATTCGCTGGCGCGGCCGAAACTCTGCTGGAACAACGGGTCATCCGCGCTCGTTGCCAGGATCGGGCGCAATACCGCCTGCGCGCGCTGGCCTGCCTCGCGGCTGCCGATGGCATTCAGCGTCTGCGCATAGCTGAGGCTGGCCGCGCGGTCGACCGGATAGCGCGCCAGGATGTCTTCGTAGCGCTTGCGCGAGAGTGTGTCGTTCTTGGCCACATGCGCGTTTTCCGCCAGTGCCAGCGCGACCCACAAATTATCCGGATGGGCTTTGACCAGATCTTGCAACGACGATTCTGCGGCGGCGGGTTGGCCGGCCTGCATCTGCGCCAATGCCAGTCCGTAGCGCTGGTCGTCGCGGGGCTTGGGACCGGCGTCGGCAATCAGGCTCTGGTATTCCTTCAGTGCCGCATGCGGATTCTCGGCGCTGAGCACGCGCAGCCGTTCGCGTGCCCAGGAGAACATGCGCACCGGCGCCATCGCCGCCGTGGAATCGACCGCGTTCAGTCCTTGCGGCAACAGCGGGCTCAACGGCGCCCGGCTCGCCGAAGTGAACGCGGCGGGTTCGCGTTGCAAACGCGCGGCACGCTCGCGCGCCTCGCTCAGGCGCGTGGTGGTGACCGGGTGTGTGCGCAGGTACGAGGGCACGTTGTAGCCACCGGAATTTCCGCGGCCGACTTTGTCCATGCGCTCGAAGAAATCGGCCATGCCGTTGACGTTGTAACCGGCGCGGTTGAGTGTCTGGATGCCTATGCGGTCGGCTTCGGCTTCGTTGGAACGGGTGTAGTCGATTTGCCGCTGCGCGGCCAACGCCTGCCCGCCGAGCACCGCGGCCTGGATGGCATCGGTGTTGTTGCGGTTGCCGTACATGTCGCGGGCGCCGCTTTGTTGCGCGGCGATGATCGCGCCCAAGGTCGCCAGCATGATCGGCAACTGGTCTTTCTTGGCCCGCTCGACCGCGCGCAGCACATGCCGTTGGGTGACGTGGGAGATTTCATGGGCGATGACGCCGGCCACTTCGTCCTCGCTCTGCGCAGTCAGGATCAGGCCGGCATTCACGCCCACGTAACCGCCGAGCGTGGCGAAGGCGTTGATCTGCCGGTCGCGCATCATGAAGAAAGTGAATTCCTGTTTGGGCCGGTCCGAGGCCGCCGCCAGACGATGGCCCATGCTGTCGAGCCAGGCGTCGATCAACGGATCTTCCAGAACATAACCGTAGCGGCGCAGCTGATAGAGCGTGTAGGCGCCGTATTCTGATTCCTGTTGCGGGCTGAGCAATTCGGCGGCCGAGGAGCCGATATCGGGCAGGACGCTGTCTTGCGCACGACTGCCGGTGGCCAGGCCCAGCGCGAGGATGGCAACGGCAGTGACTGGTACCAGTGAACCCACGGAGAACTCCCTCATGATCGCCAGAGCATGCGCCAGCCTTGTGCCGGGTTAGTGAATAGGCTGTTAATTCCGGCCTTGTCTGGACCGCGGGGCCTGTAAAATGTTCCCGGTCATCCCCATCTTGGGTTCTATCCCATTCCGATTCGCCAGGAGAATTTCGTGTCCGAAGTCGTCCTCTATACCACGGCCGTCTGCCCCTATTGTGTGGCGGCCAAGAATTTCCTCAAGTCCAAAGGCGCCAGTTATTCCGAAGTGCGCGTGGACACCGATCCCGAGGCACGGGCCCGGATGATGGAACGCACCAAGCGGACTTCGGTACCGCAAATCTTCATCAACGACACCCATGTGGGCGGCTACGACGATATGGTCGCGCTCGATCGCGCCGGTGGGTTGAAGCCATTGCTGGAAGCCGTGTCGTGAGCGATCCCGCCGGTCAGGACCGGGTTCGCGAATTCACCGAATTCCGGCAGCGCATGAACGAGCGCATCCTCGAGCACGACAACCAGGTCGTGCGCCGTTTCTTCGCGCTCGATACGCAAACCTACAAAGACGGCGCGCTCGATCTCAAGACCAAGGAACTGCTCGGTCTGGTCGCCTCGATGGTGCTGCGTTGCGACGATTGCATCAGCTATCACATCGCCCAATGCAAGGAAGCGGGCGTCAACCGCGACGAGTTTTTCGAGACCTTCAGCGTGGCGTTGGTGGTGGGTGGCAGCATCGTGATTCCGCATCTGCGCCGTGCCGTGGATTTTCTCGACAAGATCGAAGGCGAGGGCGCGCAACAACCTGCCTGAGCGTGAATCAACGCACGCTTTGATACTGGAATTCAGCTTCGGGCGTGCCCGCGCATGCCCGCTGGCTGGGCCTGTTGGGGCATAATATGGCCCCGCTGCGCCGTGTCTTGGCGCCAATCTCATAAAGAACGAACACCTATGACCCAAACAATTGCGGTTATCCGCGGCGATGGCGTTGGCCCGGAAATCATGGACGCCACTTTGCATGTGCTCGACACGCTCAAGCTCGGACTGTCCTACGAATTCGTCGATGCCGGTTTGACCTCGTACGAACGCTGCGGCGAGTTGTTGCCCGCCGCTACCTTGGCAGCGATCGCCAAGCATCGCATCGCACTCAAGGGCCCATTGACCACGCCGGTGGGCGAGGGTTTTTCCTCGATCAATGTCGAGTTGCGCAAGCGCTTCGAGCTGTACGCCAACGTCCGTCCGGCGATTTCCTTCCCCAATACCAAATCGCGCTACGAGAACATCGACATCATCACGGTGCGCGAGAACACCGAAGGCGCCTACATCGGCGAAGGCCAGAACGTCACCGCCGACGGCGAAACCGCCACGCTGACCCAGAAGGTCACGCGCCGCGCTTCCGAGCGCATCGTCCGTTACGCCTTCGACCTGGCGCGCCGTGTCGGCCGCAAGAAAATCACCGTGGTGCACAAGGCGAACATCCTCAAGTCCACCTCGGGTCTGTACCTGAAGGTCGCGCGTGAAGTGGCCGCGCAGTATCCGGATATCCAGTGCAACGAAATGATCGTTGACAATTGCTGCATGCAGTTGGTGATGCGTCCCGAGCAGTTCGACATGATCGTCACCACCAATCTGTTCGGCGACATCATTTCCGATTTGTGTGCGGGCCTGGTCGGCGGCCTCGGTCTGGCGCCGGGCGCGAACATCGGTGCCGATGCCGCGATCTTCGAAGCCGTGCACGGCTCGGCGCCGGACATCGCCGGCAAAGGCATTGCCAATCCCTGCGCCTTGCTGCTGGGCGCGGCACAGATGCTCGACCACCTGGGCAAAGTCGATGAGGCAACGCGTTTGCGCGCCGCCATCGTCGCGACGATGGCCGCCAAGGATCATCTGACTCCGGATCTGGGCGGCGCGGGCAACACCATGAGCTTCGCGCAGGCGATCGCTTCGCGGGTCAACGGCTGAGGACTGCTGGCAGTTCGAGTCGAACGCAGCGTCAGCGGCCTTGCGGTCGCTGACGCAACCGTCGCGTTTTACTGATTACGAAGCAGGGCGTTGCCAAAAATGATCGAGCACCGCCGGCTTGCCCTTGCCGGGCCGGTAGGCGTTGCGCAAGGCGCCGTGCACGTAATCGGCGGCGTCCTCGCAGGCCTGCGGCAAGGTTTTGCCGAGGCATAGATTCGCCGCGATCGCAGAGGCCAGCGTGCAGCCGGTGCCGTGGCCTTCGATGTTCAGGCGCGGATGCACGAATTCATGCAGCAAGCGACCATCGTCCAGCCGGTCGGTCATCTGCTTGCCCTTCAGGTGCCCGCCCTTGAGCAGCACGGCATGGGCATCGAGCGCCAGCAGTTCGACCAGCGCCGATTCCGCGTCCGAATCGTTTTCAATCGTATGGCCGAGCAGCAGTTCGGCTTCGGGAATATTCGGCGTGATCACCGTCGCCAGCGGGATGAGCCGCGTGCGCAGCGCATCGAGCGCGGAGGCTTCGAGCAGGCGTGCGCCGGAACTGGCGACCATCACCGGATCGAGCACGATGTATTTGGGCTGGTATTCCTCCAGCGCATCGGCCACCGCACGGATGATGCGAGCATTGGCGAGCATGCCGAGTTTGACCGCGCCGATCCGGAAATCATCGAAGCAGGCATCGATCTGCGCACGCAGGAAATTCGTTGCCGGCACATGCACGGCGGTGACGCCGCGCGTGTTTTGCGCGGTCAGCGCGGCGATCGCGCTCAGGCCATGAACGCCATGCGCTGCGAAGGTTTTCAGGTCGGCCTGGATGCCCGCGCCACCGCCGGAATCGGAGCCGGCGATGGTCAAGGCGCAGAGCGGGCGGGTTGGTTTGGCCATGATGTTGCTGCGTTGATGTAAAAGCGATGGCAATCGCAACGCGAAAGTCACTTCATGTCGCGATTGTCATCACTCCTACCGACGCGATATCAAAGCACCTCGGAAGCGTAATCGGCCAGACGCGAGCGCTCGCCGCGGCGTAGCGTGATGTGCGCGCTGTGCACCCAGTTCTTGAAACGGTCCACCGCGTAGGTCAGGCCCGACGTGGTTTCGGTCAGGTACGGCGTGTCGATCTGCTCGACATTGCCCAGGCAAATGATCTTGGTGCCGGGACCGGCGCGGGTGATCAGCGTCTTCATCTGCTTGGGCGTGAGGTTCTGCGCCTCGTCGATGATGATCCAGCGATTGAGGAAAGTACGGCCGCGCATGAAGTTCATCGCGCGAATCTTGATGCGCGAAGCGAGCAGATCGTTGGTGGCGCCGCGGCCCCAGGAGCCGTGGTCGTCAGTGTGCGTGAGCACTTCCAGATTGTCGGTCAGCGCGCCCATCCACGGCGTCATCTTTTCTTCCTCGGTGCCCGGCAGGAAGCCGATGTCCTCGCCCACCGAGACAGTGGCGCGGGTCATGATGATCTCGCGATAGCGCTGCACGTCCATCGTCTGCGCCAGGCCCGCGGCCAATGCCAGCAGCGTCTTGCCGGTACCGGCGGTGCCGAGCAGGGTGACCAGGTCGATTTCCGGGTCCATCAGCGCGTTGAAGGCGAAATTCTGCTCGCGGTTGCGCGCATTGATGCCCCAGATCTGGTGCTGGTTGGAATGATAGTCATCGACGATCTGCAATACCGCGCGGTCGCCGTCGAGTTTGGCGACTTTCATTTCCACCTCGTCCTCACCGGGCATGTACAGGAACTGGTTCGGATACCAGCCATCGTCCTGCATGCGCCGCACTTCGTAATAGGTGCGGCCTTTGTCGGTCCACGAACGCAGGCTGCCCTCGTGCTGCTCCCAGAAATCACCGGGCAATTGCGTGGCGCCGGTGTAGAGCAGGTTGAAATCGTCGATGGCGCGGTCGTTCTCGTAATCCTCGGCAGTGACATGGCAGATCGAAGCCTTGATGCGCAGGTTGATGTCCTTGGACACCAGCACCACCGGCACGCCCGGATTATCCTCGCGCAATTGCAGGATCGAACCGAGGATCTGGTTGTCCGGCAGCACCGTGCCGAAACTCTTGCCCACTTCCACGGGCTTGAGCTGGAACAACAGCCGGCCGATCTTGTCGGAGCCGCGCAATTGCAGGCCCTTGGGCGGGCTGAGCAGGATGCCTTTTTCGATGTTGTTGTTGCGGCCGTGCGCCACGATCAGCTCATTGAGGAAACGGCTGACCTGGCGCGCGTTGCGGCTGGCTTCGGAATGGCCTTTCTTTCCGTTGTCGAGCTCTTCGAGCACCATCATCGGAATGAACACATCGTGTTCTTCGAATCGGAACAGTGCGGTCGGGTCGTGCATCAGCACGTTGGTGTCGAGCACGTAGATGTGCTTGCTTCGGGTCATCGACAGGTCCTGGTGAAAGGGCGGAAAAACACGGAACGACCAGCGGCCGGCGCTCGCAGGGCGAGTCGGCTCGACAGGTAAAGGAGAAAGGGCGTCACTTGGTCCGGCGCACCTTGCGTGGCGAAATCAGGACGGCCAGGCCAGAGGCTGGCTCGAAACGGACTGCCGGGAGGCGGGTATGGCGCATACGCAGCTCAGAACTTCATCGGGTCCATGATGGCGTCGAGATTGAGGTGATCGCAAAACTCCATGAAATCATCGCGCAGCGCGGCGATGTGCATATTGGCCGGAATTCCCACCGTCACCTGCGCGGTGAACATCTCCGCGCCGGTCTGCATCGCGCGGTAACGCGAGCTTTGCAGGTTTTCGATGGTGATGCCCTGCTTGTCGAAGAAATCGGCCAACTGGAACAGGATGCCGTGCCGGTCGGCGGCCACCACCTCGACGATGTAGGGCAATAGATTGGACTGGACCGGCTTGGGGCCGGTGCGATACCAGACCAGCTTGAAGCCTTCCTCGCGTTCGAGCCGGGTCATCATCGCCTCGAGTTTGGCGATGGCATCCCAGGAGCCGGTGGCCAGCGCGGTCAGCGAGACATCGCGACCCACGGTCGCCAGGCGCGCATCGATCATGTTGCAGCCGGAATCGGCGATGCGGCGCGTGACCGCCAACAGGGGAGATTGCGGATGCGTGGTGTAGGCGCTGATCAGCAGGTGGTTCTCGTTTGCGGCGGTTCTTGCAGGCACGTCGGTCAAAGTGGTGTTCCCGGAGTGGCGCCGTAAAGCGGGCGCACGATAATGCGGCCAGCATACTTGCCGCCGCTTTCCACCCGCAAGTAACATCGTGCCTTGGACAACTCCGGTGCACTTGGAGTTTCCGTGGTGCAACAACGCGCTGTTCGCCCATCGCCCGCGCAAGCGGCGGGTTCGGCGGCAGCCGGTCCGGCCGAAAACCGGGCTCGCCACGTCCAATGCGCCCCGATTCGGGGCAATTTGCGAATTTTCCAGACCTGAAGGGCTTCCCCTTGCAACTTTCCGGCAGTATCACCGCACTGGCGACCCCGTTCACGGCCGCTGGCGAGATCGATTTTCCCGCCTGGCAGCGCCTGCTCGATGCACAACTCGCGGCCGGCACCTGCGCCGTCGTCGTTGCCGGATCGACCGGCGAGGCCGCCGCGCTCGACGATGCTGAATTCGCCCGGTTGATCCGTGCCGCGGCCGATCACATCGCCGGGCGCATCCCGGTACTGGCCGGCACCGGCCTGTCCAATACCGCCAAGACCATCGCCCAGACCCGTTTGGCGCGAGATTGCGGCGCTGATGTCGCGCTGGTGGTCACGCCGCCATATGTGCGGCCGACCCAGCCGGGGCTGGTGGCGCATTTCACCGCCGTGGCCGAACAAGGCCGGCTGCCGGTGGTGCTGTACAACGTGCCCGGTCGCACTGGCTGCGATTTGTTGCCCGAAACGGTCGCGCAGCTTTGCGGCCATCCGAACATCATCGGGCTCAAGGAAGCGCGCGGCGACGAACCGCGCTGGAACGATTTGTATCCGCTCGGTTCGGCGCAATTTGCATTGCTCAGCGGCGACGATCCGACCTTTGTGCGCGCGATGCGCGGCGGTGCGGTCGGCGTGGTCTCGGTGGCCTCGAACATCGTGCCCGGCGCTTTCGCGTTGATGTGCCGATCGATCGCCGCAGGGCAGATCGACGCGGCGCTGACGCTGGATGGACGCTTGCAGGCGATCTACGAATTCCTGGGCGTGGAGTCCAATCCGATTCCAGTGAAGGCCATTCTCCGGCGATTGGGCATCGGTGAAGGCCTGCGCTTGCCCTTGCTGAGTCTGTCGGCCGCGCATAGCGCAAGAGCGGACGAAGTGGCCGGCCTGTGCCGGCAGATCGAGGCTGGGCTCTGATTCGATCCGCGCAAAGATTTTTCCCGGGGATGCGAGAATGCGCCGGCAAAAATCATGACGATCACGGTTGCCGAGAAATTTCGACCGTGACGAACTTTCACAATCGGACTAATGTCTATCCCTTGTTCCCGCTTGGCCCACGTGGCCGCGACACGAAATCAATTTCCAGGAGAACCCGATGAATTCCATTTCCCGTTTCATGCGTCCGCTGCTGTTTGGCGCCGTGGCTGTGGCGCTGGTAACGGCCAGCGGCTGCCACTGGTTCAAGCACAAGTCCACTTACGCCGCCAGCCAGGAGAATCGTCCGCTGGAAGTTCCACCGGATCTGGATCTGCCCGATACTTCCTCAGCCACCGCCTTGCCGCCTGCGGCGAGCCTGGGCAGCAGCGCCACCAGCACTGCCGTCAGCGCCGAGGGTGCGGGGTTCGTCGTCGCCGGTTCGTCCACCGAGATCTATCCACGGGTTGGCGTGGCACTCGAAGGCATCGAAGGCGTGAGCATCTCCGGCCGCGCCGAAGCATTGCGCAGTTATGACTTGAGCTACCAGGACCAGAGTTTTCTGGTGCGGGTCGAGGATAGCAACGGTGGCAGCCGCATTTCGGCGATCAGTGCCGATGGCCGGATCCTGACCTCCGGGCCGGCGGCGGAATTGCTGGCGACGCTCAAAACCAAGCTGTAAATCGAATCTGCGCGAGTCGAATAAAAAAGGGTACGCCGTGGCGTACCCTTTCTTGTCTCTGAGACCTTGTCTCTGAAACCGACGATGCGACGGTCGTGTCCGTCGCCGCTTGGTGATCGGTCAGCGCTTGAGTTCGGGCAGCTTGCCTGGCTTGCCATCCCACTCGGCGGCGTCGGCCGGGGGATCGATGCGGGTCATGATGACCGGCCATTGCTTGGACAGCTCGGCGTTGAGCGCGATGAAACTTTCCTGGCCGGCCGGGACATCGTCCTCGGGGTAGATGGCCTTGGCCGGACATTCGGGCTCGCACAAAGTGCAGTCGATGCACTCGTCGGGGTCGATCACCAGGAAATTCGGGCCTTCGTGAAAACAATCGACCGGGCAAACTTCCACGCAGTCGGTGTATTTGCAGCGGATGCAGTTCTCGACGACAACGAAGGGCATAGAACGTCCGACGAAAAAAGGCGTTGGCGCTCCCTACGAGGTTCGAACTCGTGTTCTCGCCTTGAGAGGGCGATGTCCTGGGCCACTAGACGAAGGGAGCGCATGGATTGCGCCGATGGCAGAGGCTAGTATAGCGGCTTGACCTCCCTGTCGCCTAGGCTTTGCAGGCGACTCCTCCGGCCAGAAGGATTCTGGCTTCGAGACACCATGACGGAAATATCCCCAGTTAGCCCTCTCTCGCCGCGAATCGTGCCACGCGATGCGCACGGCATCTCCCGCAAGGACATCAGCCCCAACGCGTTGCGCGTGCTCTATCGCCTGCGCGAGGGCGGGTTCGCCGCCTACCTGGTCGGTGGCGCGGTACGCGATCTGCTGATCGGCGGCAGCCCCAAGGACTTCGATGTGGCCACCGATGCCACGCCCGAACAGGTCAAATCGCTGTTCCGGAATTGCCGGCTGATCGGCCGCCGTTTCCGCCTGGCGCACGTGATCTATGGGCGCGAGATCATCGAGGTCGCTACTTTCCGCGCCAATGAAGACGATGGCAGCGGCGACCGCGAGACGGTCGACGAGGGCCGCCTTTCGCGCGACAACGTGTACGGCACCATCGAGGACGATGCGGTACGCCGCGATTTCACCGCCAATGCGCTGTATTACGCCATCGAGGATTTTTCCGTCCGCGATTACGTCGGCGGATTCGAGGACGTGCAGGCGCGCGTGCTCAAGCTGATCGGCGACCCCGAGTCGCGCTATCGCGAAGATCCGGTGCGGATGCTGCGCGCAGTGCGGCTGGCGTCCAAGCTGGATTTTTCGATCGACCCGGCCGCCGCCGAACCGATCGCGCAACTGGCTCCGCTGCTCACAGGCGCCGCGCCGGCGCGGCTGTTCGATGAATGCCTGAAGATGTTCATGACCGGGCATGCCGAGAAGAGTTTTCTCAATCTGGAAAAAAACGGCTTGCTGCCGGTGCTGTTTCCGGAAACGGCCAAGGCGCTGATCACCAATCGCAGCGGCGCATTGCGCGCCACACTCATCCAGGCCTTGCGCAATACCGATGCACGCATCGCCGAGGACAAGCCGGTGACGCCGGCGTTCCTGTTCGCGGCCTTGCTGTGGCCGGCCTATTGTCGGGAACTCGCCACCTTGCAGAAAACCGGAACCGAGTCGCTGTTGGCGCAACAACGCGCCGCCGACCGGGTGACCTTGCGCCAGGCCGAGCGGATCGCCTTGCCGCGCCGTTTCTCGCTGCCGATGCAGGAAATCTGGCTGTTGCAGCCCAAGTTCAATCAGCGTCTGCGCAAACGGGTGTTTCGCCTGCTCGGGCATCCGCGTTTTCGCGCGGCGTTCGATTTCCTCGAATTGCGCCTGACCGGTGCGCCGGAGCTGGCCGACGATGTCGCGTTCTGGCGCGAGGCGCAGGTCGAATCGCCCGAGCAACTGGCCGAGCGTTTGGCCAGCAAGACTGCTTCCGGCGACAGCGCCACACATGAGGCGACCGAGACTGCGCCGCGAAAACGCCGTCGCCGTCGTCGGCCTCCAGGCGCGGCCAAACCGATGACGGACTCGCCCGAATGACTGGCGCCCCGGCCCGCGCCTACGTGGGGTTGGGTGGCAATGTCGGTGAAGTGGAAACCACCTTGACCGAAGCCCTGTGGGCGCTCGATGGTTTGCCGCAGACCAGCGTTCGCAAGCAATCGGGTTTTTACCGCACGCCGCCCTGGGGCCGGCATGACCAGCCGGCGTTCATCAATGCCGTGGCCGAGTTGCAGACCCGGCTCGCTCCGGCGGTGTTGCTCGCGCATCTGCTGGCGATCGAACAGCGTTTCGGACGGGTTCGCAGCGAGAACGAGAAATGGGAGCCGCGCACTTTGGATCTGGATCTACTGGTCTATGGCGATGAGATTCTCGATGAGCCCGGATTGCATTTGCCGCACCCGCGTTTGCACGAACGCGCTTTCGTCCTGGTGCCGCTGGCCGAGATCGCTGCCGATTTGCTGGTGCCCGGCCGTGGCCGCGTGGCGCAATTGCTTGCGGCAGTGGATACCGGCGGCATTGAAGCGTTAACGTAGGCAGTCCCGACCGACCCAGTGACTATTGTTCCGGCGATGGCCGGGACAATTCCCAAGCGCAGCAGTTTCGGTTCACCGATGTTCGTGGCGAGCGTGTCGAACACGAATGCGGCGGATCGAAAACTCTCCGGCGTTTCCTCTGAATATTTTTCATGGTCATCCGTATGTACGCCGATTCCGCCAAAGCCGTGCCACGCACCGCTATTACCGTTCCCAAGCTCCGGCAGATGAAAGCCGATGGCCAGCGCATCGTCGCGTTGACCGCCTATGACGCCAGCTTCGCCCGCGTGCTCGATGCCAACGGCGTAGACGTGGTGCTGGTGGGCGATTCGCTCGGCATGGTCGTGCAAGGGCACAAGAGCACCTTGCCGGTGACGGTGCAGGACATCGTTTATCACACGGCCTGCGTGGCGCGCGGCTTGAACAGCGCCTTGCTGGTGGCCGACATGCCGTTCCAAAGTTATGCCACGCCCGAACGCGCGCTCGATGCCGCGACCGCGCTGCTCGCCCAGGGCGGCGCGAGCATGGTCAAGCTCGAAGGCGCGGGGCCGTTGCTGGAGGCGATCCACTTCCTGAGCGAGCGCGATATTCCGGTTTGCGCGCACCTGGGCCTGACGCCGCAATCGGTGCTCAAGCTCGGCGGCTACAAAGTGCAGGGCCGCGAGCAGGCTGCCGCCGAGAAATTGCTCGCCGATGCCGAAGCAGTCGTGGAGGCCGGAGCCGAGTTGCTGGTGCTCGAATGCGTGCCCAGCGCGCTGGCTGCCGAAATCACTCGCCGATTGCCCATTGCCACGATCGGCATCGGTGCCGGTCCCGATTGCGATGGGCAGATCCTGGTGCTGCACGACATGCTCGGCGTCAGTTCCGGACATCGCCGGCCGCGCTTCGTGAAGAATTTCCTCGAACCGGCGGGCTCGATCGCCGGCGCTATCAAAGCCTATGCCGATGCGGTTCGCGACGGCAGTTTCCCCGGCCCCGAACACGGATACGAATGATGCAGATCCATTCCACACTCGACCCCTTGCGCCAGCAAATCGCCGAGTGGCGTCAGCAAGGGCTTCGCATCGGTTTCGTGCCGACCATGGGAAATTTGCACGCGGGACATTTCGCCTTGGTCGAGTTGGCGCGCGCGCATAGCGATCGCGTCGTCGCCAGCATCTTCGTCAATCCCACCCAGTTTGGCCCCAACGAAGACTATGGCCACTACCCGCGCACACCCGACAAAGACATCGCCGGGTTGATCGCCAACGGCTGCGACGCGTTGTTTCTGCCTGGCGTGGAACAGATGTATCCGTTCGGCACCATCGGCTGCGTGCAGATGCATGTGCCGGGCATCACCGACATCCTCTGCGGCATGCATCGGCCCGGGCATTTCAACGGCGTGGCGCAGGTGGTCGCGCGCTTGTTCAACATGATCGGACCGGATGTGGCAGTGTTCGGCCGCAAGGATTACCAGCAGTTGCAGGTAATCCGCTACATGGCGACCGAGATGAGTTTTCCGGTCAGCATCATTCCCGCGCCGACCTTGCGCGAAGCCGATGGTTTGGCGATGAGTTCGCGCAACCAGTATCTGCAAGGCGACGAGCGGCAGACCGCGACCTTCATCTACAAAACCTTGTGTGCGATGCGCGATCAGGCGACGCGCGGCGTTTCGTTGCAAAGCATCGAGGCCGAGGCGAAACAGCATCTGGAGCAGTCGGGGTTCGTTGTCGATTACGCCGAAATCCGGCGCAGCGATCTGGCCCGTCCGCTGGCCGCGAACGAGCCGGGCTTGCTGGCCTTGATCGCGGCAAGATTGGGCCGCACGCGATTGATCGACAATCTGGAATTCGATGCTGTTTGAGTGATGCGGCTTGGGGTGATCGCGCCGGATGTGTGCAGTCGCTTTAGGCGTCTTGGCGTTCGCGACGCGGCGTTGCGGTTGCGACTTCGAAGGTTTATCGCTTCCTTGCCGAGAAATTTATTTCAGCAAGCGGGTGAGTGAAAGGTAGCGGCTGCTGAAGTGGACAGAGCTGCGATCGCCACCGCTCCTAAGCGACGATGTTGTGCTGCTGCAACGCCCAAGCCACATGCTCGCGCACCAGTTCAGAAGGGTGCTCGCGGCGCGATTGCAACGCGGCGATGACCTCATCCGATCCGGGTGCGTTGCCCAGCGCCACTGCGATATTGCGCAGCCAGCCTTCGTAGCCGGTACGGCGGATCGCCGAGCCTTCGGTGCGGTTGAGGAATTCTTCTTCGGTCCAGGCGAAAAGATCGACCAAGGTCGCCTGATCCAGATTGTTGCGGACGCGGAAATCCGGTTCGTCGAAACGCTTGGCGAATTTGTTCCAGGGACAAACCAGTTGGCAATCGTCGCAGCCGAAGATCCGGTTGCCGATGGCGCGGCGGAATTCCTCGGGAATCGCGGTTTTCAGTTCGATGGTCAGATAGCTGATGCAGCGCCGGGCATCGACGCGATTGGGCGCGATGATGGCTTGGGTCGGACAGATGTCGATGCAGCGCGTGCAGGTACCGCAATGCGCGCTGGCCGGCGTGTCGGTGGGCAAGGGCAGGTCGGTGTAGATCTCGCCGAGGAAGAACCAACTGCCGGCGTTCTTGTTGATCAGGCACGCATTCTTTCCGATCCAGCCGAGCCCGGCGTTGCGCGCCAGCGCCCGTTCGAGCACTGGTGCCGAATCCACATAGACGCGATAACCGAAAGTGCCGGCCTGTTTCTCGATGCGTTCGGAAAGTTTTTGCAAGCGCGAGCGCATCAGCTTGTGGTAATCGCGGCCGAGCGCATAGCGGGCGACATAGGCGCGCGAGCCATCCTCGAGCGTCTTCCAGGCCTCGGCATCCTCGCCGGTGCCGTAGTTCATGCGTACCGAAATCACCCGCAAGGTGCCTGGCTGCAATTCCTCCGGACGCGAGCGCTTGTCGCCGTGACGGGCCATGTAATCCATCTGACCGTGCTGGCCTTGCGCCAGCCAGTCGCGCAACTGCGTTTCGTCCTCGGCCAGGTCCACGCCGGCAATGCCGGTCTGCTGGAAGCCCAGTTCCTGGCTCCAGCGCTTGATGTCTTCGGCGAGTGCACTCAGATCAGGCATGCGGCAAGTATAGAATCGCGCCATGACTTTACCCATGCCGTTGTATCGACCTGAACAAGTGCGCGCGATGGATCAGCGCGCGATCCAGACCTTGGGCGTCCCGGGCCATGAGTTGATGTGCCGCGCCGGGGCGGCGGCCTGGAAGTTGTTGCAGCAACGTTGGCCGAAGGCGCGCCGTATCGGCGTGGCCTGCGGCCCGGGCAATAACGGCGGCGATGGCTATGTGCTGGCGCGATTGGCCAAAGCCGTCGGATTCGAAGTAATAGTGCTGACCGCGCCCAGCGGCGATCCGCAGACCGGCGAGGCCGGCCGCGCCATGCGCGACTGGCGGGCGGCAGGCGGCGTCAATCGTGTTTTCGATGGTGTATTGCCCGAGGCCGATGTGTGGGTGGATGCGTTGTTCGGCGTCGGTTTGACGCGGCCTCCGGAAGGCGTGCCGCGAGACATCATCGATCGCATCAATGCCTCGGACAGGCCCGTGCTGGCGCTGGATGTTCCTTCGGGTCTGGATGCGGATCTGGGCAGTGTTGCCGGTTCGGCGATTCGGGCGAATGTCACTTTGACTTTCGTTGCCGGCAAACGCGGCCTGCATACCGGCCAGGCGCGCGATTTTGCCGGTGAAGTGTTGCTCGATGATCTGGGATTGCCGGCCGAACTGTTCGCCGGTTTCGTTCCTGCGGCCAGGCTTTATCGCGCCGAGCACTTGATCGATTCGCTCAAGCCCCGTCACGCCAATTCGCACAAAGGCGAATACGGCCATGTGCTGTGTGTCGGCGGCGAGCTTGGCATGGGTGGCGCGGTGCGGCTGTGCGCGGAAGCGGCGTTGCGTACCGGCGCGGGGCTGGCCAGCGTCGCTACGCGCAGCGAAGGCGTGACTGCCTTGTTGGCTGCACGCCCGGAGGCGATGACGCATGCGGTGGAAAACGAGCAGCAATTGCAGGTGTTGATCGAACGCGCCGATGTGTTGGCGGTCGGTCCAGGCCTGGGTCGTGGCCCGTGGGGCAAGGCGATGTTCGAGGCAGCGGTGGGTTGCGGCAAACCACTGATTCTCGATGCCGATGGTTTGACCTTGCTCGCGGCTTTTCCGCAGCCTTTGCCGCAGGCCATCCTGACGCCGCATCCGGGCGAAGCAGCGCGATTGCTCGGCGTGGGCAATCAGCAAATCCAGTCCGATCGCTTCGCCGCGGTCGAGGCCTTGTCGCAGCGCTTCGATTGCGTGGCCGTACTCAAAGGCGCCGGGACATTGATTGCCGCTCCCGGCGAAACCACCGCGATCATCGCCGCTGGAAATCCCGGCATGGCCACCGGCGGTATGGGCGATGTGCTCACCGGCGTCATCGCCGCCTTGCATGCCCAGCATCTGCCGCGCTTCCAGGCCGCGATCTGTGGAGCGTTGCTGCACGCGGCTGCCGGCGATATCGCGGCAAAAGTCGATGGCGAGCGCGGACTGTTGCCATCGGATTTGTTTTCGCACTTGCATCGCCTGGCCAATCCCGAATGAGCCTGGTTTTGCATTTGCCAGACAGCGCCGCCACCGATGCGCTCGGCAACGAACTCGCGCAATGCGCGCCGCCGTCGGCCATCGTGTATTTGTACGGCGAACTCGGCGCCGGCAAGTCCACGCTGGCGCGCGCTTTGCTGCGTGCCTTGGGTGTCGAAGGTCCGATCAAGAGTCCGACCTACACGCTGGTCGAGCGTTACTCTTTGGCCGAAGGCGAAGCAGTGCATCTTGATCTGTACCGGATCGCGCAATCGGAAGAACTGGATTTTCTCGGCCTGGACGAATTGATTGCGCAGGTTCGGCTGTGGCTGGTGGAGTGGCCCGAGCGCGGCGCAGGCGCATTGCCGCCGGCCGATCTGGAAATCACCCTGGCGGTCGAAGGCAGTGGACGTTGTGTCCAGTTGCAGGCCAATGGCGAGATCGGCGAGCAGTGGATCGCCGCACTCGAAAAATGATCGATACCGTAATGCGTTTCACATGCAACGCCGATCGGCATCGGGCGATCAATGCCCGTATTTTCCCGATATCGAAAACACCTTCGATTCCGCAATGAAGCAAGCTTTCTGTCTTCGACACCAGCGGTGCCGGCCTTGCAATGGCGAAGCGCTGTTGTTCGTTTCAAGCCAGCAGCAATAAATCGACGAACAGGAAGTGGAGCGGATTTCGGCGATGCGTCCGCTGAAAATGCGCCGATCCTGAACATGGGTGAACCGGCGATATTCGCGATTAGCCTGCGGCAGCGCATGCTGCGGTCGATTCACAGGCGCCGATCCTCGCCGCGAGGTTGCTAGAAAGCGGCGCACACGGCAAGATGGCGGGATATTTGGTTTGATTTTGCCGGTATGGTTCGCCAGTCTTGGCGATGGTTTTTCACTTCATTTTTGTCAGGAGATTGTCGTGTCCGACATTTGGTTGCCTACTTTGATCACCAAGACCCCGCAAGAAGGGTTCGAACTCGCTACCAAGCTGGCGCGCATGGGCGTCAAGGCGACTCAGCCTTCCGCCGAGATCCGCAGCAAGCTGCGCCCGGTTTATGGCGAAAACGCCGACAGCTTGATCGCTTCCTCGCAAGTGATCGCCACTCATTTCCAGACAATTTCCGCGGCCAACAATTATTGGCGTGCCTAGGCACTGCCGGTTGCCTTAGCCCCCTGTACTTTCAAGCCGCCGGATCCGCGCAACGGATGGGCGCGTATTCCCGCTATTGGAATTACCCGAGGACTCCCCGATGGAAAACCATCCCCCGATCATCGTCTCCAGTCTGGACAGCGCACGGCTGACAGCCCTGCTGGAATCGCCCACGTACAACAATCTTCCGGGAATCGATGCCTTGCATTCGGAACTGGATCGGGCCGCGGTGGTCGAGCCCGACAAAGTGCCGCCAGGCGTGGTGACCATGAACTCCACGGTGCGCTTCGTCGATGACCTGAGCAATGCCACTTTCGAGTTGACCCTGGTTTATCCGAACGAGGCCGGTCCATCCGATTGCGTGTCGGTACTCGCTCCCGTGGGCAGCGCATTGCTCGGTCTTTCGGTCGGGCAATCGATTTCCTGGCAGATTCCCGGTGGCCGCAAATTGCAGCTGCGCATTCTCGACGTCATCTACCAACCCGAGGCCGACGGCGAATATCGCCGCTGAGGTTTTTCGGTTCGCCGATTTTCGATCGGCCGGTTTCAATCATTGCGGGCAGGACGGTGATGAGGGTTATCCCCGTACCGGTCTTGGCGCCCGCGCTACCTCCCCCAACACGAAGCCTGCAAAGGGCGCCTGAAATAGTCGGGCGCCTTTCGGCAATCGTTGTCGCAGATGGCGAAGATGGGCTCGTTGGATGTCGAGAATATTCGCCTGAATCCGGATGCGGTGGCCTTCAGGGAAGACCGTTGCCCCCTGTGCTAGGCTCTTTCGGCGAACTGAAGGGAGTTCGCATTCGACAATCTTAATGGGGAGATTCGCAGTGAAAATTCGTACGATCAAATCGATATTGATGGCGTGTTGTATCGCGTTGGTTTGCGTGGCTTTGCCGGTGAGTGCCGCGTCCAATGATGCAGCCGTGCGCAAACTGGAAAAGAAAACGGCCGCAGCCAAACCGACCGCCGACTTGAACGCCGCGATGCGTCAGTTGTGGGAAGAACATATCGTCTATACCCGCAACTTCATCATCAGCGGTCTCGCGGGACTCGACGATGCCGGTCCGATCGCCGAGCGTCTGTTGCGCAACCAGGACGACATCGGCAATGCCATCAAGCCGTATTACGGCGATGAAGCCGGCAACAAGCTCGCTGCGTTGCTCAGGGATCACATCCTGATCGCGGCCGATATCGTCAAAGCCGCCAAGGCCGGCGATAACGCGGGTGTAGGCGCCGGTCAGAAAGCATGGATTGCCAATGCCGATGACATCGCCGCTTTCCTCAGTAGCGCCAATCCCAACTGGCCCAAGCCGGTGCTCACTGAAATGCTGCACAAGCATCTGGACCTGACCACCAAGGAAGTGGTTTCGCGCCTGCAAAAAGATTGGAAAGGCGACATCGATGCCTACGATCAAGGCCATGCGCATATGCTGATGTTCGCCGATACGCTCACCAGCGGAATCATCAAGCAGTTCCCGAAAAAATTCGCCAAGTAAGTAAATCGATATACGGGAACAAAGGAGTAGGGAGACTTCTTTGTTCCCGTTTTTTTTTGGCGAGTTTCGATTCATCGCATTGCGATGACTCTGATCTTGAATCTGTGGGGATCGAGAGACGAGCCGGATTTTTACGTCGCCCGCTGCGATGGGACTTGCGGAAAAGTGCTCGGTTCACGGTTACCCGGCAACTTGAGCGGAAAGCGCCTCCGGGCATCCGGTCCAGTGGTATGGGGGAGGGCTCTGCCTGGTAGTTCTGGCGCGATAGCCACGGCGCGGCACTGAGCAAAACAGCGGCTCTCCGGCCTCCTTCTCAACTCGATCCGAGGAAAGTGGGCCAGGTTGCGGATTTTGAAGGGAAAACCCTTGCATTATTGAATTTCCGGTGCTTCAATTCCCGCCATGCACCGGAATTCGACCTTGATTGCGCTTGGCCTTGCGTTGGCGATGTCCAGCGTGGCGGTATCGGCCGCCGATCTTCGTGATCTCAAAGTGCTCGAGGACGATACCGGCACTCGCGCGGTATTCGATATCGAGGGTTCGGCGCCGTACAAGATGTTTTCGCTGCACAACCCCGAACGCCTCGTTCTGGACCTGAGCGGTACTCAGCTCGCCAAGGACTTCCGGTTGCCGCCGCCGAACGGGGCGGTCGCCAATGTACGCACCGGCAAGCCGGTGGCCGATACGCTCCGGGTGGTGTTCGAGCTGGGCAAGGCCATGTCGATGCGCAGCCGGGTCGAACAGGCCGGCGTCAACACGCGATTGATCGTGGAATTGTCGTCGCCGGACAAGACGGCCTCCGTGCCGGCGGCATCGGAAACCAACTCGACTCCGTTGGTGGCGGCCGCGGCATCGGCACCGATTGCCATTCCGCCTCCGGCTTCCGTGAAGGCTCCGGCCACGACCAATGAAACCGCATCGCAGCCTTCGCCGATCGATGCCTTCGTCGCCAATAACGTCAATATCGCCCAGGCCACGCCGATACCCGCAAAGACCGTCCAGGATGTGATCGGCAAGAATCAGCGCAAGCTGATCGTCGCCATCGATGCAGGGCATGGCGGCAAGGACCCAGGCGCGCATGGCCCAACCGGCGTGCACGAAAAGATGGTGACCCTGGCCGTGGCCCGGGAACTGGCTGCGCAGATCGATGCCGACCCCGGCATGAAAGCCGTCTTGATTCGTGACAACGACAGTTTCGTGCCCTTGCAGGATCGCTACATGCGGGCGCGTGCCGCACAGGCCGATCTGTTCATCTCCATTCATGCCGATGCCTCGCCCAACAACACCGCCAGCGGTGCGTCGGTGTTCGTGCTGTCCACGCGCGGCGCTTCGTCGCAGGCAGCGCGCTGGTTGGCCGATCAGGAAAACGCCGCCGATCTGGTGGGTGGCGTGTCGCTGGACCAGAAAGACCACAATCTCGCCGCCGTGCTGCTCGATCTGTCGCAGAGCGCGACCATGCGCGCCTCTGACGATGTCGCCAATCAGGTGCTGGGCGCGCTGAAAAACGTCGGCAAGGCGCACAAACCGGAAGTCGAGCGCGCCAATTTCGTGGTGCTGCGTTCGCCCGACGTGCCCTCGATGCTGGTCGAGACCGGATTCATCACCAATCCCAGTGAAGAGAAGCGGCTCAACGACCCCGACTATCGCAGCCGCTTGGCCACCGCGATCGCCGAGGGCGTGCGCATGTACTTCATCGACCAGCCACCGGCCGGGACCTGGTTTGCCGCGCAGAAAGACCTGAAGCCGGCCAGCCGCCAGCACGTGGTCAGCCGCGGTGAAACGCTCAGCCTGATCGCCGCCCGGCATGGCGTGGGCGTCGATACCATTCGCGAGGCCAACCGCCGCCACAGCGATACCGTGCGCGTCGGCGAGCGCCTGACCATTCCCTTGATGGCCTCGGCACCGAAGTAAACGAGCGCCGCTGCTATCATCGCGCTTTGCCTCCCGACAAAGCCCGCGTGCCGATCCGTCTGCTGCCCGAAACCCTCATTGATCAAATCGCTGCCGGCGAGGTGGTCGAACGCCCGTCGTCCGTGGTCAAGGAATTGGTCGAGAATGCGCTCGATGCCGGCGCCCGGCGGGTCGATATCGAACTCGAGGAAGGCGGCATCCGGCTGATCCGCATCCGCGACGATGGCGATGGCATCGCGGCGGACGATTTGCCTTTGGCGGTATCCCGCCACGCGACCAGCAAGATCACCTCGCTCGATGACCTTGAACAGGTCGCGACCCTGGGTTTTCGCGGCGAAGCGCTGCCTTCCATCGCCTCGGTCAGCCGATTCGCGGTCAGTTCGAAAACCCGCGCAGCCGAGCACGGCGCGCGCCTGGAAATCGACGGCGGGAAGATCGGCACAGTGACGCCGCATTCGCATGCCGTCGGCACCACCATCGAAGTGCGCGACTTGTTCTACAACGTGCCGGCACGGCGCAAGTTTTTGCGCGCCGAACGCACCGAGCTTGGCCACGTCGAGGAATGGCTGCGTTCGCTGGCCCTGGCGCGTCCGCAGGTCGAACTACGGGTGTTGCACAACGGCAAGCTGAGCAAACATTACCGGCCGGTGCTCGATGAAACCGAGCGCCTCAAGCGCGTGGCTCAGGCGCTGAGCGAGGAGTTCGTCGGCCAGTGCCTGAGCCTCGAACATGCCGGTGCCGGCATGAGTCTGCGCGGTTGGGTGGGGCTGCCGACCGCATCGCGCTCGAGCGCCGACCAGCAGTATTTCTACGTCAACGGCCGCGCGGTGAAGGACCGGATCGTCGCCCACGCGGTGCGGCAGGCGTACGCCGATGTGCTGTTTCATGGACGTCATCCGGCCTTCGTGTTGTTTCTCGAACTCGATCCGCGCCGGGTCGATGTCAATGTGCATCCGGCCAAGCACGAGGTGCGTTTTCGCGACAGCCGGCTGGTTCATGAATTCATCTACAAGACGCTGCATGAAGCCTTAGCCACCACGCGTGCCGGTGCGGCGGCTCACGCCGAGCCCACAGTAGCCGCCGCCGACCCGGTCAATTACCGCGCTTGGCCGCAGACCTCGCAAGCGGCGATGAACCTGCCCGTGCGCGAAACCCTGGCCGGCTACGCCGCGCTTTACCGCACGCCAGAAAACGCCAGCGCACCGGCTGCAGTCATCCAAGCAATGTCGGCGATGCCAGCAGTCAACGATGCCGCCGCGCCGCCGCTGGGGTTTGCACTGGCGCAGTTGCACGGCGTGTTCATCCTTGCCGAAAACGAGCAAGGTCTGGTGCTGGTGGACATGCATGCCGCGCACGAGCGGATCACCTACGAGCGGCTCAAGCAGGCCCGGGATGGCGAGGGCATCCGTTCCCAGCCGCTGCTGGTGCCCTTGTCGCTGGCGGTGGCCGAACGCGAGGCCGATATCGCCGAACAGCATGCCGAGGCCTTGCTGGCGCTGGGCTTCGATCTGCGCCGGGCTGGCCCGCAGGCTTTGAGCGTCCGCGCGATTCCGGTATTGTTGGCTGACCTGGACCCCAAGACACTGGTGCTCGATGCGCTCAACGATTTGCGTGAACACGGCGACAGCCGGGTCATCGAGCAGGCACGCAATGAGTTGTTGTCCACGCTCGCCTGCCATACCTCGGTACGCGCCAACCGCCGGTTGACGCTGCCGGAGATGAACGCGCTATTGCGCGATATGGAAATCACCGAGCGTTCGGGCCAATGCAACCATGGCCGCCCGACCTGGGTGCAACTTTCCAAGACCGAACTGGACAAACTTTTCCTGCGTGGACGCTGAGAACCCTATGAACAAGATCCTTCTGGCCGTTTCCCTGGCAACGACACTGGCCGCCACCGGCGCCTGCAGCCGCAATGAAGCAGCCGCGGCCAATCCGGCGGCCGATGCCGGCAAGCAAGCCTACGAAAAACAAATCCTCGATTGGCGCGCGGACCGGGTGCAGCGCCTGAAAAAGCCCGATGGCTGGTTGTCGCTGGTGGGCATGCACTGGATTGAAGTCGGCTCCACGCGAGTGGGCTCGGCGGCCGACAATGGCACGCGCCTGAGCGTGGGGCCGGCGCACATCGGCATGATCACTGTGAGCCGCGACGGCAAGATCACCCTGCAACCCGAGCGCGATGCCGCCATCACCATCGATGGCCAACCGGCCAAGGGTCCGGTGACGCTGATCTCGGATGCCGCCGCCAACGACAGCACGCCGCAGACCGTGGTCGGTTTCAACAAGGGCGATGCCAGCTTCGTGGTGATCAAACGCGGCGACCGCTACGCATTGCGCGTGCGTGACGCGCTGGCGCCGACTCGCACCGGTTTTACCGAGATTCCTTACTTCGGCATCGACCCTTCGTTCCGCGTCACGGCCAAGTTCACCGCGCATGAGCCGGGACAGAAGATCGAGATCGTCAACATCCTGGGCATGGTCGAGCCGATGGACAATCCCGGTACGGTCACCTTCGAGAAAGACGGCAAGAGCTTCACGATGGAGACGATCGACGAAGGCGACCATCGCCTGTTCCTGGTCTATGCCGACCGCACCAGCGGCCATGAAAGCTACGCCGCCGCGCGTTTCCTGTACGCCGAATATCCGGGCGCGGACGGCACCACCGTGATCGATTTCAACGAAGGCTACAACCCGCCGTGCGCCTTCACCGCATACTCCACCTGCCCGATGCCGCCACCGCAAAACCGCCTGGACCTGGCCATCACCGCCGGCGAGAAAAAACCGCTCAAGCCGGGTACGACGCTGTAAAGCCATCAGCGCGCCGCCAATGGCGGCGCGGTGGGTTTCGAGGTTCGCAAAACACGCATGGAAAGCGATGCTTAATGCGGTACCTGCCAATTCTTGCATGACGCGGTAATCGTGTTTGGTTGGATTGGGTTCGGAGTGGATTGTTCTTTTTGAATCAGCCAAATTTTTTGCTGATTTCACGGACCAGTTTTCCAAGTTTGTTCGTGCGCAACCCATGCCGGAACATCGAGAAGTTGTTCCGCCCGCGATTCGACCCTTCCGCGCTCCAGGACACGATGCAGGAAAACCCATCGCCATGAAGTATTTCCTGTCGCTGCTATTGCTGATCGCGTGCAGCGCCTGTGCCCATGTGCAGGCGTCGAAACCGTTGTTGTGGAAAGTCAGCGACGCCGACAATCATGTGTATCTGTTGGGCTCGTTCCATGCGCTCAAAGCCTCGGATTACCCGGTTGCTCCCGCCGTGGACGCCGCGTTCGACGATGCCGAGAAACTGGCTTTCGAGATTTCCCCCGAGGAAATGCACTCGCCGGAGTTGACGCAGAAAATGCTGGCCGCCGGAACATTGCCCGAAGGCCAGACACTCGAGCAGACCGTGTCCGAGCACAATTGGCGGCAGTTGCGCAAATACGCGAAACAGCGCGGGCTTTCGATGCACAGCTTCCAGCGGCTCGAACCCTGGTTCGTGTCCTTGCTGATCGGCTTGTCCGAAATGACCCGGGAAGGCTACGACCCCGGGCAAGGTTTGGATCAAGCCTTGATGGCGCGCGCCGAGCAGGCGGGAAAACCTAGTGTCGGATTGGAAACGGCCGATTCGCAGATCGCCGCGCTCGACAGCATGAACCCGAGTGAGCAGGAGCAATCGCTGGCCGAGTCGCTGGAGCAGGCTGAGCATTTCAAGCAGCAGGTCAGCCAGTTGCACGCGCAATGGCGTGCAGGCGACGACAAGGCCTTGCTCGAGAGCATGGTCAACCAGTTCCAGCGCGAATATCCGGCCTTGTACCAGCGCATCAATGTCGCCCGCAACCAGGCCTGGCTGCCGAAGATCCAGCAAATGCTCGATGGCGAGACCCACCGCGATACCTTGGTCGTCGTCGGCAGCCTGCACCTGCTGGGCGAGGATGGCTTGGTCGCGCAACTGAAGAAAAAAGGCTACACCGTCGAAAGGCTCTGATCGGAGCGTAGGAGCGATGGCAATCGCGACAAAAAATTGCGGCATTCGCTGCCGCGCCCTAATCCATTCTGAATCACCGCAACAATCGCTTCGTGTTCCTGTCGCGATTGCCATCGCTCCTACGGAGTCGGCTTGTGCGCAGGAATCAGGTCGATGCAATCGACCGGGCAGGGCGCGACGCAAAGCTCGCAGCCGGTGCACAAATCCGCCAGCACCGTGTGCATGAGCTTGGGCGCGCCGACGATCGCATCCACCGGGCAAGCCTGGATGCATTTGGTGCAGCCGATGCATTCGGCTTCGCGGATCAACGCCACGACTTTGGGTTTTTCGATGCCGTTATCCGGGTTCAGCGGCTTGGCCGGGCGATCGAGCAATTCGGATAGCGCGCGAATGCCCACCTCACCGCCAGGCGGGCATTGATTGATGTCGGCTTCGCCGCGTGCAATCGCTTGCGCATACGGTTTGCAGCCGGGATATCCGCATTGCCCGCACTGGGTTTGCGGAAGCAGTTTGTCGATCTGCGTGGCGATGGATTCGGGATCGGGCGTGGGCGGCGCATAACGTCGTCCAGTCCAGTGCAACAAGACACCGGCCAGCACAGTCAGAAGCGGTAAAGCGATGAGCGCGATCAGCATGTCAGCGGGCCAGTCCGGCGAAGCCCATGAAGGCCAGCGACATCAAACCCGCCGTGGTCAACGCGACCGGCGTGCCGCGCCATGCCGCGGGTACATCGGCGGACTCCAGGCGATCGCGCATCGCCGAAAAAAGAATCAGCACCAACGCGAAACCCAATGAAGCGCCGAATCCGTAGATGATCGATTCGAACAGCGAACGGCGCGATTGGACATTGAGCAAGGCCACGCCAAGCACGGCGCAATTGGCGGTGATCAGCGGCAGATAGATGCCCAGCACACGGTACAGGCGCGGGTTTTTCCCGGTCATCACGGTTTCAGTCAATTGCACGACGGTGGCGATGACCACGATGAACGCCAACGTGCGCAGATAATCCAGGCCCAGCGGCATCAGCAGCCAGTGGTAAACCATCCAGCTCAGCGCCGCCGACAGCGTGAGCACGAAGGCCGTGACCATGGCCATGCCATAGGCGGCATCCATGTTTTTCGATACGCCCATGAACGGACACAGCCCGAGGAACTTCACCAACACGAAGTTGTTGACGAAGGCGGCACCGATCAGCAGGAGGAAGAGGTCGGTCATTGGATGGGAATGCGGGACTCGGGACTCGGGACTCGGGACTCGGGACTCGGGACTCGGGACTCGGGACTCGGGACTCGGGACTCGGGACTCGGGACTCGGGACAAAAGCTTGCGAGGTTTTCAGGAGAAAAGCATTGGGTCCGCGAAGGGCATGAAAGACGCAAAGGAAAGCGGAAGAAGATTTGACTCTGATAAAACTCCTACCTCACCCGTTCGCCCTGAGCTCGTCGAAAGGCCTGTCATGATTTTGAATTACCGTGCCAATCTCCATTCATGGTTCGGCCCTTCGACGAGCTCAGAATCACCGCGAACGGCGGTAAATATTATCTTGTCGCATCCTTCCTCTTGAGCTTGGCAAAGGATCGAAGGATCTTCCATGTCGTTGATTGCACGGCATCCTCCGCACATGGTTTGACCAACTCATCGTGAACGGAAATAAATCAAAGGCCTGGCGATCGTCGCGAAAATAAAACCCGACTCAGTTCTTTACCAGCAAGCCAGCATCCGAAATGCTTTCCGAGTCCCGAGTCCCGAGTCCCGAGTCCCGAGTCCCGGCTCAAGAACCTCTACTTGACCTGCATCCCAGCCTTCGCGCCGGTATCCACGTCGAGCAAAAACAAACCGTCGCTGTCGCTGCCCGCCGAAAGGATCATTCCTTCCGACACGCCAAAGCGCATCTTGCGCGGCGCCAGGTTGGCGATGAAGACCACTTGCCGGCCGATGAGCGTTTCCGGTTCCGCATAAGCGGCGCGGATGCCGGAAAAAATCTGTCGCTCGCCGAGATCGCCGGCATCGAGCTTGAAGCGCAGCAACTTGTCCGAGCCATCCACCAGTCCGCATTCGAGCACCGTGCCGATGCGCAGGTCGAGTTTGCCGAAATCCTCGATGCCTATCGTTGCCGATGTGGGCGTAGCGGATGCGGGCGCGGCTGGATTCATTTTTGCTGTCTCGTTTGCTTTCGCCGACTCCGGCTTGCTGGCCGTCTTCGCGGCAGCCGATGCCGTCGCCGGTTTTTCTTCGGCAGGCTTGAGATCTTGCTTGGATGCCTGGACCATCGCTTCGATCTGCTTCGGATCGACGCGCGTGAGCAACGGTGTGAAGTCGGACAGCGTCTGCGAATGCAGCAAGTCCATCGTTTGCGTCCAGTCCAGGCGGCAGCCCAGGTATTGCTCGATTCTTCCGGTCAGTTGCGGGAGGATCGGCGCCAGCCAACGCGAGAGGAACTTGAACTTGTTCAAGGTCAGCGTGCAAAACGCGAGCAATTCTTGCTGGCGGTTCGGATCCTTGGCGACGGCCCACGGCGCGAAGCCGGCGATGGCCTGGTTGGTGGCATCGGCCAGCAGCATGACTTCACGGATCAGTTTCGAGTATTCGCCATCCTGGTAATGCCGGCGGATTCGCGCATCGGTCACCGGCCACACGGAATAGAACTGGTTGAGGTCCGTTTCCGGTGCAGAAGTCAGCAAGTCCGCGCATTCGGGCAACTCGTACAGGGTCTTGCTTTCCTGCCACGGAATCGCGTTGCGGGCGGCGGCTTTCTCGATCCGGCCGATCCAATCGCGTTCGGCCTCGGTGGCTGGGGCCAGTTTGTTCGCGAAATTGTTCTTGACGATCGGAGCCAGGCGGCTGGCGATGTTGACGAACTTGCCGACCAGATCGCTGTTGACGCGCGCCGCGTAGTCATCGAGGTTGAGGTCGAGATCGACCACGCCCGCGCTGGATTTGGCCGCGTAGTAATAACGCAGGGTTTCCGGGTCCAGGCCGGCATCGAGAAAGGTGCGGGCCATGATGAAAGTGCCGCGCGATTTGGACATCTTCGCGCCGTTGACCGTCAGGTAACCGTTGACGTGCAGCGCGGTCGGCGCGCGGTAGCCGGCACCGTTGAGCACCGCGGGCCAGAACAGGCCGTGGAAATTGACGATGTCCTTGCCGATGAAGTGGTGCAGTTCGGTTTCGTTGTTGGTGTTGCGGCCGGCATCGAGGAACTGGTCGAAGTCGATGTTCCGTTGTGTGCACAGTGCTTGGAAGCTCGACAGGTAGCCGATGGGCGCATCCAGCCAGACATAGAAGAATTTTCCCGGCGCGTCGGGAATCGGGAATCCGAAATAGGGCGCGTCGCGGGAGATGTCCCAATCGCGCAGGCCGCCGTCGGTGTCGAGCCATTCCATCAACTTGGCCTTGACGCCCGGATGCGCCACGTCGCCGGCCAGCCATTGCCGCAGGAAATCGCTGAACTTGCCCAGCTCGAAAAAGTAATGCTCCGAATCGCGCAACTCCGGCGTCGCACCCGACACCACCGAGCGCGGATTCTTCAGCTCGGTGGGCGAGTAGGTGGCGCCGCAGTGTTCGCAGTTGTCGCCGTACTGGTCGGCGGTGCCGCAGTTGGGGCATTCGCCCTGGATGTAGCGGTCGGGCAGGAACATCTGCCGCACCGGATCGTACAACTGCTCGATGCTGCGTACGGCGATGACGCCGCGTTGCTGCAAGGCGGCGTAGATGGCTTCGGTCAAGGTGCGATTGTGTGGCGAGTGGGTCGAATCGTAATGATCGAAGGCCACGCCGAATTCGGCGAAATCGCGCTCGTGTCCGGCCTGTATGCCGGCGATGAATTGTTCCGGCGTCAGTCCGGCTTTCTCGGCGGCCAGCATGATCGGCGTGCCGTGGGTGTCATCGGCGCAGACAAAATGAACGGTGCCGCCGGCCATGCGCCGGGCGCGAACCCAGATGTCGGCCTGGATGTAGCCGACCAGATGGCCCAGGTGCAACGGGCCGTTGGCATAGGGAAGGGCAGTGGTAACGAGAGTGGGTGCGGGTTTCATGCGGCGATTATAGGGGCTGGTGTTGTTTTTCGTCGCGAAGCCGCGAGCGGTCATCGCGCTTCCGGTACAATTGCCCGATCAATTGAAGTCGCCGGCCATGTCCCTGAGCTCCGAGTCCATTCGCGCCGCACTGGCGCAAATCATCGACCCGCACACCCAGCTTGATCTCGTCGCCATGCAATCGGTGCGCGGGATTGGCGTGGATGGCGCGAACGTCGCCATCGAGATCCAACTGCACTATCCGGCCGCCAGCTGGCATGCGGCCTTGACCGAGAAAATCCGCGAGACGGTACAGGCGCTGCCCGGTGTCGCGAACGTCACGGTCAGCATCGGCACGCGCATCAATTCCCATCGCGTGCAAAAAGACCTGACCCCGTTGCCCGGTGTGAAAAACATTATCGCCGTGGCCTCGGGCAAGGGTGGCGTCGGCAAATCCACCACGGCGGTGAACCTGGCCCTGGCGCTGGTCGCCGAAGGCGCGCAAGTGGGTGTGCTCGATGCCGACATCCACGGCCCGAGCATTCCGACCATGCTCGGTTTGACCGGCAAGCCGGAAAGTCCGGACGGCAAGAGCATCGCGCCCAAGCTCAGCCACGGCGTCCAGGCGATGTCGATCGGTTTGTTCCTGGGCGACGACACGCCGGCCATCTGGCGCGGCCCGATGACCACGCAATATCTACAGCAACTGCTGACCACGACGTTGTGGCAGGACCTGGATTACCTGGTGATCGACCTGCCGCCGGGCACCGGCGACATCCAGTTGACACTGGCGCAGCGAGTGCCGGTATCGGCGGCGATCATCGTGACCACGCCGCAGGACATCGCGCTGCTCGATGCCAAGCGCGCATTGAAGATGTTCGAGAAAGTGGAAGTGCCGGTGTTGGGCATCGTCGAGAACATGGCCGTGCATGTGTGCTCCAACTGTGGCCATGCCGAACACATCTTCGGCGCGGGCGGCGGCGAAAGAATGGCCGCGCAGTACGGCGTGGTCTTGCTCGGCTCGCTGCCGCTGGATATCTCCATCCGTGAGCGCGCCGACAGCGGCGAGCCGACCGTGGCATCGCAGCCCGATTCGGCGATCACCGCGACCTATCGGGAAATCGCCCGCAAGGCCGCCGCCCGTCTTTCGCAGCAGGCCAAGAACAAATCGATCGCCTTCCCGAACATCCTTATCCAGAACACTTGAGCGATGACCGATCTGCATTCGATCAATGTCGCCGTCGCCGACACACTCACCAACGAACGCAAACTGCGCATCGTCGCGGTAGTGGAAGCGGCCAAAGGCACATTGGTCCTGCTGTTGGCATCGGGCCTGCTGTCGCTGGCGCATGGCGCGCTGGAGCGCGCCGGGCAGGCGGCGGTGAACCGTTTTCATTGGCTGCCGGAAACCGGCCTGCCGCAGATGTTCGACCGGCTCGCCGAGAGCTTCGACAGCCATCGCCTGGCATTCGCGCTGATCGTCACCGCCTATATCGCAATCCGCTACGTGGAAGCCTATGGCCTGTGGCGTCGGCGCGAATGGGCGCGATGGCTAGGCCTGATCGGCGTGGCGATCTACATCCCTTTCGAGTTGCGCGCGCTGTTCGAACATCCAGCCTGGACCACCACCACGATCCTCGCGTTCAACTTGCTGATCTTCTGGCTGCTTTGGCCGACCAAGCAGCACTCGATGGTTCCCGGCAACATCTTCAGAGGTAAACCGTGAGCATCAAATCCGACTTGTGGATCCGGCGCATGGCCACGCAGCACGGCATGATCGAGCCGTTCGAACACGGACAGGTCAAGCACGCCAACGATGGCCATCGCATCGTCTCCTACGGCACCTCCAGCTACGGCTACGACGTGCGTTGCGCGCGCGAGTTCAAGATCTTCACCAACATCAACTCGACCATCGTCGATCCCAAGGCCTTCGACACCAGCAGCTTCGTCGATGTCGAGGCCGATGTCTGCATTATCCCGCCTAATTCGTTCGCGTTGGCGCGCACGGTCGAGTTCTTCCGCATCCCGCGTTCGACACTGGTGGTGTGCCTGGGCAAGAGCACTTACGCGCGCTGCGGCATCATCGTCAACGTCACGCCGCTGGAACCCGAGTGGGAGGGTCATGTGACCTTGGAGTTCAGCAACACCACGCCGTTGCCGGCCAAGATCTACGCCAACGAAGGTGTGGCGCAGATGCTGTTTTTCGAGTCCGACGAGGTTTGCCAGACCAGCTACAAGGATCGCGGCGGCAAGTACCAGGGCCAGACCGGAGTCACGCTGCCCAAGACCTGAGGCGGCGCAATCGGCTCGGGCGATTCGGTTTCGGGCGTATCCAATGCATTGCGAAAGTTCGGTATCGTCGGCAGGCGGTCTTGCCGCGTGTTTTGAATCGCTTCAATGAGGCCGGTCGAATATCGTGATCAAACGTCTGCTCGTGCTGATGACGCTGGCGCTGTTGGCGCTGATCGTCGTGCGGTTTGGCATCATGAAGCCCCGGCCATCGCCACCCGGCCAGGCGAGTGTCGATCAGGGCGTCGAACCGGCGGGGTTGACCGCGCGGCCCATCTATTCGCTGCGCGATGACGATATCGGTGCTGGCAAACGTTTCTGGGTACGCAATCTGGTGGCGGGCCCGATCGAGATCGAGTGCCGCCTGGAGAATGAGCGCAACGTCCTGAGCGATCCTCTCATGCCTCGGCGGATGATTCTGTCGGCACTGGCCGAGCGCGAATTGGCGGCGTTGCGCAGCCAGGATACGTCGCAGCCATCGAGCGCGGCGGTCAACTGCATGGCCGTGGTCGGCGATCCGCGCGCCCAGGTGGACGAGCGCGCGGTTTATGCCTTGCCGTTTTATCCGGGCACGCGCTTCACGCTGGAACAAGGCTATGACGGCGCTTTCAGCCATCACGAACTGGACTCGCGTTACGCCATCGACCTGGGCGTGGACGAGGGCACGCCGGTGTTGGCAGCCCGCGGCGGCGTGGTGATGCAACTGGAGCAGGACTTTCGCGGCCACGGCCTGGATTTGCAGCGCGATGGCACGCGCGCCAATTTTGTCCGGATCCTGCACGACGATGGCAGCATGGCCTTGTATGCGCATCTGGCCCCGGAAAGCATGCTGGTGCGGATGGGCGACCGGGTACGCACGGGCGATTTCCTGGGCAAGTCCGGCAATACCGGCTATACCACCGGCCCGCACCTGCATTTCGCGGTGCAGAGAAACGATGGCATGTCATTACGCTCGCTGCCGATGACGGTGACCGGCGTGGACATGCATACGTCCCATTGATCGGCGCATGCCCGCTTGGCAACCGTGCCCGGCAGGCTGTTCGTGCCTGACCGCGTCGGGGACTTCCTTCCGGTATGAATGATTGTTCGGCCGGGATTTGATGTATTGCCCCGATAAGCTCGCTGGCGGGTCAAACCTGATCCCCAGGCAGGGCGGTTATGGCCTGATGAAAGATGTTGCAACGCAACATGCGAAACTGCCAATTACATCATACGATCGGGCTGTCGCCCCCCACGATCGGGTGGCGGCCTTCGACAATTAGCGCGCTCAGCTATTATTTTTTAAGGGAGTTACACCTGTGAAAACACACTATAAGCTCACCATGCTCTCCGTTGCCGTCGTTTCTGCGCTGGGCATCGCCCAGGCCGCAAACGCTGGTGGCCGTTCCGATCTGGTACTCGCTGCCTTGCAGGCAGGCCGGGCCCAGTATGTGCCGGACGAAGTGCTGGTGCAGTACAAATCCAACACCAAGATCACCGAACAAGACACCATCGTGCATGGCCTCAAGGCTTCGCGCGTAGAAACCATTCGCGGCGGCCAGGGCCGTCTGGAGCTGTTGCGCCTGCCTCCGGGCCAGAGCGTTGCCGCTGCGGTTCGCGCACTCGATGGCGACCCGGCCGTGGAATTTGTCGAACCGAATTGGGTTTATCACCACGCCGCCGTTTCCAACGATCCGCAGTACACCAGCGGCGCGCTCTGGGGCATGTACGGCGACGCCACCACTCCGGCCAATCAGTTCGGCTCGCAGGCCGGTGAGGCCTGGGCTGCCGGCAAGACCAACTGCTCGACCGTGTGGGTCGGTGTGATCGACGAAGGCTACATGTACACCCACGAGGATCTGGCCGCCAATGCCGGCAAGAATCCGGGCGAAATCGCCGGCAATGGCATCGACGATGACGGCAACGGCTACATCGACGACGTCCAGGGTTGGGATTTCGATGGCAACAACAACACCGTGTTCGACGGTGTTGGCGATGATCACGGCACCCACGTGTCCGGCACCATCGGCGGCGTCGGCGGCAATGCCAAGGGCGTGGCCGGCGTTTGCTGGTCGGTCAAGCTGATCAACGCCAAGTTCCTGGGTTCCAATGGCGGTACCACGGCCAATGCGATCAAGGCGGTCGATTACATGACCGATCTCAAGACCCGCAACGGTCTGAATCTGGTCGCGACCAACAATTCCTGGGGCGGCGGTGGTTTCTCCCAGGCATTGGGTGATGCGATCGAGCGCGCCAACCAGGCCAACATCCTGTTCGTCGCCGCAGCCGGCAATGATGCGGTCAACAACGATGTCACCGCATCCTTCCCGTCCAACTACACCAGCGCCAACGTGATTGCCGTGGCTTCGATCACCTCGACCGGCGCTTTGTCGAGCTTCTCCAGCTTTGGCCCGACCACCGTCGATCTCGGCGCCCCGGGTTCGGCCATCGTCTCGACGGTGCCGGTGCGTTCGAAGGGCAAGACTGTCTCCGGCTACGCCAGCTTCAGCGGTACCTCGATGGCCACCCCGCACGTGACCGGCGCGGCGGCGTTGTATGCCGCTCTGCATCCGGGCTCGTCGGCCGCGCAGATCAAGGCCGCGATCTTGAACAGCACCGTGCCGACCGCGTCCCTGGCCGGCAAGACCGTGACTGGCGGTCGCTTGAACGTCAGCGGTTTCTAAGGCTGTAGCTTCGTTTCATGCAACATCGGCAGGCCCGGATTTCCGGGCCTGCTTTTTTATTGGCGGAGAAAATCGTTTCCAGCCGGGTTTGTTATTCCAATCCGCAGGATCAATGCAGCGCGCCCCCGCCATGATGCAGATCGACATCGACGTGGATCGCCACTTTCAGTCCGAGCTTCACCGCGTCGATCGCCACCTCCAGTGGCAAGCTGGGCGTACCCGGATGTTGCGCCGCTTGTTCGGGCAGGTAGGGAATGTGCAGGAATCCGCCGCGCACACCGGCCCGTTGACTGAGCGCGTGCATCAATCCGTAGAAGACATGGTTGCAGACGTACGTGCCCGCCGTTTGTGAAATCTCGACCGGAATGCCGGCCTTGCGCAGCGCGAGCAGCATCGCCTTGATCGGCAGGTTGCTGAAATACGCAGCAGCACCGTCCTCGATGATGGCCTCATCGATCGGCTGTTGTCCGGCGTTGTCGGGGATGCGCGCATCGTCGAGATTGATCGCCACGCGTTCGAGCGATAGCTGGCTTCGTCCGCCGGCCTGGCCGATGCACAGCACCAGCACCGGGTCGTGTTGCTCGATCGCCGCGCGCAGGACCTGGATCGATTTTCCGAACACTGTCGGCAAGTTCACGGCGACGATGCGATGGCCGGCGATTTTCTTGTCGTGCAGAGCACGGGCCACTTCCCAGGAAGGATTGATCGCTTCATCGTCGAAGGCGTCGAAGCCGGTCAGCAGGATCGTCGCGGATTTTTTCGGCATGGCCTCGGCCCGTTCGCGCTTAGCGGAAGATGATGAAATACATCAAGGCGATGTTGGCCGAAAGCAAAAACAGCGCGGTCGGAATCTGCGCGCGGATCACGCCATAGGGATCGTCGAGTTCCAGCAATGCCGCCGGCACCAGGTTGAAGTTGGCCGCCATCGGCGTCATCAGCGTGCCGCAGTAGCCCGAGAGCATGCCGATCGCGCCCATCGAAGCGGCATCGGCGCCATGCAGTTTGACCAGCAGCGGCAGCCCGATGCCGGCGGTCATCACCGGGAAGGCGGCGAAGGCGTTGCCCATGATCATGGTGAACGCCGCCATGCCCAAGGCATAGGCGAGCACGACGACGAAACGGTTCTGCACCGGAATCAATTCACGCACGATCGCCGCGACCGCTTCGCCGACGCCGGCTGCGGCGAACACGCTGCCGAGCGCCGCCAGCAGCAACGGCAACAGCGCTGCCCAGCCAATGGCATCGATCAGCCGGCGCGATTGCTCGACCGCGCTCAGCGGCGATTGCCGGGTCAGGCGGCAGGCGGCTGCGATCGCGATGGTGCAGGCCAGGCCCAGCGCCACCAAGGTGGTGTTTTGTTGATCGAGCAAGGGCTCGCCGGCGATGCTGACTTTCTTCAACACCAGCGCGCCGAGCACAGTGACCAACGGAATCAGCAGCGCCGGCCAGAACAGACGGTTGCCCAGTCGCGCGGCCTCGGAATGTTTTTCCTCCGGCGAACTCTCGGCATGCCGGCCACGGCCGATGCCGCCGAACCCAGCCAGCAACGCCAGCGCCACCACGGTCGCGCCGACCACGGTCGAGGGCAGGCGCTCGCCGACCAGGAACATCAATGCCAGCAATCCCCAGAACAACGCGGTGCCGACGCGGCGCGGATTGCCGCGATCGAAAAATCCTTGCCAGGTCAGCACCGACAAATATCCACCGACCAGCCAATAGATCCATTGCAGACTGATCATGGCGCGGCCTGCGATGTGTTCGTCTGCAACGCTCGGGTGTCGCGTTCCAGTTGCCGATCCAGCCGCGCCAGCCGCGTGGCGTGGATGATGAAGGCGCAGAGCGCGGTCGGGATGCCCCAGATCGCGATGTGCAGCGGATCGAGCCGGATGCCTTGTTCGGCGTAAAAACCCTGGATCAACAACACCGCGCCGAAGGCGATGAAGATGTCCTCGCCGAAGAACATGCCGACGTTGTCGGTGGCCGCGCATAGTGCGCGCAAACGTTGCTGGACCGGTGCAGGCAAGAGACCGAGCCGATTCTCCGCCGCGCCTTCGGCCATCGGCGCCAATAACGGGCGCACCGTTTGCGGATGGCCACCGAGATTGTTCAGACCCAGCGCCGAGGTGATTTGCCGGAGCGCGAGATAGGCGATCAACAATCGGCCGGTGGTCGCACCTTTCAGGCGCGATACCCAGGCTTGCGCGCGTTCCTTCAGGCCGTGGCGTTCGAGCAGGCCGATCACCGGCAGCGTCAGCACGAACAGCATCAGGTAGCGATTCTTGGTGAACGCCTCGCCGAGCAGGGCCAGCACCTCCAGCGGCGGCTTGCCGGCGGCAAGGCCGGTGACGAAGCCTGCGCTGACCACCGTCAACACCGGATTGACGCGCAGCGCGAAGCCGGCGATCACCCAGAGCACGCCCGCCAAGGGCCAATAATTCATCGTGATTCTCCCGGTGCCATGACTTGTATGCCTTCGGCGATCAGCGACTCGCGCAAGGCTCGCGCGAACTCCGCCGCATCCAGACGGTCGCCGTGCAGGCACAGCGTATCGGCGCGCAACGCGACCCGTTCGCCGGTGCGTGCGGTGACGCTGCCCTCGCGCAGAATTTGCCGCACTTGCGCCACCGCTGAGCTGACATCGTGGATCTGCGCATCGGCATGACTGCGCGGCGTCAGCGTGCCATCGGCCTCGTAGCGGCGTTCGGCGAAAACCTCGTGCGCCACGCGCAGGCCGATGCGTTCGCCAGCAGCGGTGAGCGCGCTGCCGGCGAGGCCGAACAGGATCAGCCGGTCGTCGGCATCACGCACCGCGCGGGCAATCGCTTCGGCCAGCACGGCATCGGTGGCGGCCATGTTGTAAAGCGCACCGTGTGGCTTGACGTGCCGCAATCGCGCGCCCGCCGCCTTCGCCAAGGCGACCAGCGCACCGATCTGGTACAGCGTCAGCGCGTAGGTTTCCTCGGCGCTGATCGCCATCGCGCGGCGGCCGAAATTTTCGCGATCGGCCAGTGAGGGATGCGCACCGATCGCGACATCGTGTTCGATGCATAGCCGAATCGTGCGTTGCATCAGCAATGGATCGCCCGCGTGGAAACCGCAGGCGATGCTCGCCGAACTGATGTACGGCATCACCGCGGCATCATCGTAGCCTTCGCCAAGATCGCAGTTGAAATCGATGCGGTGGATGGGCAAACGGGCGTTCCTCGTGGTGGTTTCGATGATGTGGTGCAAGGTGAATGCAGTGATGCCTTGGCTCACTCGGTCGCCTTGATGGAATGTTGCTGTGTCCTGGCTCGTATCGCCAGCGCAATTCTTGCCAGCCGTTGCCGCTGTTCGCCGGCCAGCCGCCGTGCCTGGTCGCGATCGATGCTTTCGAAGCGCAAACGATCGCTCGGACGCAGTTGCGCCAGCCGCGAAAAATCGGCGCTGATGACGTGGCCGATGCGCGGATAGCCGCCGACGGTTTGCGCATCGGCCAGCAGCACGATGGGTTGGCCGTCCGGTGGTAGTTGCACGGTGCCGGGAGCGACCGGTTCGGATACGCGCTCGCGCTCATCGACGGGCGTGAGCGCCGCGCCTTCCAGGCGCAAGCCCTGACGGTTGCTGGAGGAACTGACCCGGTAATCGCCAGCGAACAAGTCCGCATCGTTGGCAATCGCATCGCTGCCGGGCAACACCCGTATGCGAGCAGATTGGGAAAAATCCAGATCTACGCGCGATTCGACCCACCAGGCCGCGACCTGCAAGGTATCGGCGGGTTTGTTTGCACTGCGCCCGATCGGCAACACATCGCCGGCCGCGAGTGCGCGCCCGCGCATGCCGCCGAAGCCGCCGCGCAGATCGGTGCTGGCGCTGCCCAGGATTGCCGGCACGATCACGCCGCCGGCAATCGCCAGATAAGCGCGCGCACCGCGCCGGCATGCGCCCAGCGTCAATTCCGCACCGGCCGGAAGATCGATCGGCCGCCCGCCGGGAATGGATTCATCGCCGATACTGGCCTGGATGTCGGCGCCGGTAAGGGCGATGCGGACCGGGCGATCGAAACGCAGACGCGGTCCTTGCAAGGTGATTTCCAACGCCGCCGCATCGGCCGCATTGCCCACCAGCAGATTGCCGACGCGCAAGGAGATTTCATCGAGCGCGCCCGCACAGCCTACGCCCAGGTGCCGGTAACCATTGCGGCCCAGCGATTGCACGCTGGTGAGCAGACCCGGCGATAGCACGTGCAGGCTCATCGCGGTGCACCGTGCCGAGTGAACGCTTCGATGCCCACCGGCACGAAGCGGACGCGATCACCCGGAGCCAGCAACGCGGGTGGATCGCGCCGGGCATCGAACAAGTTCAGCGGCGTGCGACCGATGACTCGCCAACCACCGGGACTGGCACGCGGATAGATGCCGGTTTGTCCGCCGCCGATGGCGACGCTGCCGGCCGCGAGACTCGCGCGCGGCGTCGCCAGTCGCGGCATGGTCAACGCAGGATCGAGACCGAGCAGATACGGAAACCCCGCCGCGAATCCGATCATCGCCACGGTGTAGATCGGCGCGTGATGCCGAGCGATCACTTCGTCCGCGTCGAATCCGGTGGCGGTTGCGACTTCCTGTAAATCCGGGCCGCAGTCGCCGCCGTAGCAAACCGGAATCTCGAACAGGCGGCCTTGTTCGGCGGCTTCGGCATCCGGTATCGCCGACAGCAACGGCTCCAGCCAGGCCTGCACATCCATCGATGGATCGGAGCGATCGGGAAATTGCGCGGCGTCGAAAAAAATCGCGAGACTCGCATAAGCCGGTACGCAATCGAGCAACCACGGCGGACGATGTTCGAGGATGCGCGCCGCCAGCGCATGCACGCGACGATTGATCGCGGGGTCGATGCGCTCGCCCAGCCGAACCAGCAGGGCCTGATCGCCGAGCGCTTCGATCCGCGCGCCGTTCACGTCGAACAGGCAGAACGCAATGCGAGCATCAGCACCTCGCGCTCTTGCACGCCATAACGAACCGGCGCACCGCTGCCCCAGACCGGACCGGGCCAGGCGGCATCGTTTTCGCGACGAGCGACGATGTGCACATGCAGTTGCCGGACGATGTTGCCGAGCGCGCCGATGTTGAGTTTTTCGCAAGCGCCCACGCTGCGCAACGCTTGTGCGGCCTGATTGATTTCGCCGAGCAATTGCTGCTGTTGGGCGGCATCGAGATCGACCAGCTCGACCGCATCTTTCACGCGCGGCACCAGCACCAGCCAGGGAAAGCGCGCATCGTCCATCAGCCGCCATTGCGAGAGTGGGCCGTCGGCGATGAAATGCGAATCGGCCTGCAAGCGGGCATCGAGATCGAATGAATTCATCGTAGATGCCTGGCGAAGAAATCCAGCGTGTACTGCAAGGCCTGCGCGGCGGCATTTTCGTTGTAGTCGGCGCGCTGGTCGCAATTGAAACCGTGGCCGGCGGGCCAGACATGGAATTCGGCCTCGGATAATGCATCGCGATGTTTTTGCACGTCCTCGGGCGGAATCAGCGGGTCGCTCTGACCGAAGTGCAGCATCAGCGGCGCTTGCGGTTTTTCATCGAGGAAAGGCACCGTGCGACCGCCGTAGTAACTCACTGCCGGCAGGCCCAGCCGGGTGCAGGACAGAAACGCCGCGGTGCCGCCCCAGCAATAACCGACCACGCCCACGTGAACCGTGTCTTCGACCGTTTCGGCAGCGGCGTGGATATCTTGCAAGGCGCGATCGAATCCAACCTCCGCGATCAATTTCCGGCCGCGTTCGACACCGGCCGCATCGTAGTCCAGTTCCACATCGAGTTCGATGTGATCGAACAGGGCCGGAGCGATGGCGATGTAACCGTGCTCGGCGAATTTCTCGACCACCCGGCGGATGTGCGAATTGACGCCGAAAATCTCCTGCACCACCACCAGCGCGCCGAGTGGTGGATTGGGTGGATCGGCACGCCAGGCGCCGATGAGTCCGCTCGGGGTTTGCAGTGCGATGGGGCCTGCCATGGCGCGCTCCTTGTGCGTGAAGGTCGAGATGAACAGCCGAAGGATACGCCGAGCCGGGTGGGGCGGGGCAGAGCGTGGCAGAGGGTATAATCGCCGGCCTCGTCCATCCCGGTGTCTTGCATGTCCGTGTCCCAACCCAAAGTCGGTTTCGTCAGCCTCGGCTGCCCCAAGGCATTGGTCGATTCCGAGCGCATCCTCACCCAGCTCCGGGTCGAGGGCTACGACATCGTGCCCAGCTACGACGAAGCCGATGTGGTGGTGGTCAATACCTGCGGGTTCATCGATTCGGCGGTGACTGAATCGCTCGACGCCATCGGTGAGGCGCTGGCCGAAAACGGCAAGGTCATCGTCACCGGCTGCCTCGGCAAACGCGCGGAAGTGATTCGCCAAGCGCATCCGGGCGTGCTGTCGATCAGCGGGCCGCAAGACTACGGCTCGGTGATGACCGCCGTGCACACCGCGTTGCCGCCCAAGCACGATCCCTTCCTCGACCTGGTGCCGCCGACCGGCATCAAGCTCACGCCCAAGCATTACGCCTATCTGAAAATTTCCGAAGGCTGCAATCATCGTTGCAGTTTTTGCATCATCCCTTCGATGCGCGGCAATCTGGTTTCGCGCCCGGTCGATGACGTCCTGCGCGAAGCGGAAAAACTGGTCGCCGGCGGTGTTCGGGAATTGCTGGTGATCTCGCAAGACACCAGTGCCTACGGCGTAGACACGAAATACGCCGAGCGCGAATGGCGCGGCAAGCATTACCAGACCCGCATGAAGGCCTTGTGCGAAGGCCTGTCGGAACTGGGCGTGTGGACGCGCTTGCATTACGTTTATCCGTATCCGCACGTGGACGAGATCATCCCGTTGATGGCCGAGGGCAAACTGCTGCCGTATCTCGACATCCCGTTCCAGCACGCCAGTCCGCGCATCCTCAAACTGATGAAGCGGCCGGGTGCGGTGGACAAGACGATGGAGCGGATCCAGCGCTGGCGCGACATCTGTCCGGATATCACCCTGCGCTCGACTTTCATCGTCGGCTTCCCCGGCGAAACCGAAGACGACTTCGACCAGTTGCTGGATTTCATCGACGAGGCCGAACTCGATCGTGTCGGTGCGTTCGCTTATTCGCCGGTCGATGGCGCCAAAGCCAACGACTTGCCCGACCCAGTGCCGGAGGAGGTCAAGCAAGAACGCCTGGCTCGCTTCATGGCCTTGCAGGCGCAAGTCAGTACCGAGAAACTCGAACGCAAGGTAGGCACCGTGCAGAAGGTGCTGGTCGATCTGATCGATGGCGAATTGGCGATCGGCCGCTCGATGGCCGATGCGCCGGAAATCGATGGTCTGGTGCAGATCCAGGACGGCGAGCAAGCTGGTCTCCAGCCCGGCCAGTTCGTCGATGTCACGATCATGGGTTCGGACGAGCACGACTTGTTCGGACTGGTCGATGCCAGCGGCTATCAAGACTGAAGCCATGCCGCGCCGCCGCTTCGAGGCTCCGGCGCGTGCGCAGGTGGACTCGGCGCGGTGGGCGATGCCGATCTTCGACGCTTACCGCAATCACAACGAACGCTACGCTGGCAGCGACTGGCCCACGCTCGCCAGTCTCGATGATGCGCTCGCCGCACCGCTGCATCCGGTTTCCGGCGTGCCTTTGCATTTCGTCGAACAGACGCCGGCTTTACTGGAAGATGGCCTGCACTACGAGCAGCGCATTTTCAGTCGCGGCCAGATCGCCACGCGCAGCCAGAACTGGCACGACTTGTTCAATGCCTTGATCTGGATCGAGCATCGCGCATTGAAAGCCGCGCTCAACGCGCGCCAGGTCGCTGATCTCGTGCGCGTCGGCATCAAGCAGCGTACACCCGGGCAATGCGCGCTCACCCAGTTCGACGAGGCCGGCGCGATCGTGTTGCTACGCGATCCATCGTTGCTGGCATTGTGGGACGCGCACGATTGGCATGGCTTGTTCTGGCGTCAACGCGACGCGTGGACGGATGGACGCTTGCAACTGATCGTGTTCGGTCATGCCTTGCTCGAACATGCCTTGAACCCGCAGCCGTTGCTGGTCGGCAAATGCCTGGCGCTGGACTCGACGGGAATCACCGATACCGCAACGGCGACGGCGCGAATCGCACAGGCCGTGACATCCGGGCAAGTGCTACGCGACCCGCAGGAACTGCGCCCGCTGCCGCTGGCCGGTTTGCCCGGCTGGCATCCCGACGCCGGGCGCGAAAGTTTTTATTTCGAAGCGCCGTGCTTCCGGCCGGTACGGCCCGGGCGGCAGTATCCGGAACTGGTGCGTTGATTGTTCATGTGTGTGTCGTAGTGGGTTATCGGGTGTTGCTAAGGCTGTCCGAAAGTGGCCCTAGCTGAACGGAAACGGTTCAGTTTGGCTGATCGCAACCGTGTGGTGACGCGGGACAGGCGATTGAATCATCCGCGAACATGAATGACAGCAGCTTTTGTGTAGTGACGCGAAAGTGATTTGAATGATGCGATTTCAGTTCTGCGGCTGAAATGCCGATAGAGACGATAGCGGCACTGCCGCTCACCGAGAGGTCTCTCTTATGAACATCGACAAATTCAAGCAAGATCATGTCGCGATCTTCGCCAGCGTTACGGAACTTCGAAAGTTGGTTCAAGCGGGTATCGTCGAAAATTCGGAGAGCATCTCGAAGATGATCGTTTCGATGAGTTCGATGATCAAGCTGCATCTTGCCGCGGAAGACAGAATGCTCTACCCGGCACTTGTAAATTCATCCAGCCCAGCGGCTGCCCAGATCGGAAAGGCATTCCAAAGTGAAATGGGAAACATCGCGGCGGCCTACATGACATTTGCTAACAAATGGAGTTTCGCTCCCAGGGTTGCCGCGGAGCCAGAAGCGTTTCGGAGCGACGCCAACGAGGTATTCAAAGCACTCCACCAGAGGATTCAACGGGAAAACGAGAAGCTCTATCCCATGGCTGAGAATATTTGACCACGGCCGGATCGCACTTGCTCCATGAGCGATGATGCGCGATCCCGGTTCGATGTGATTTGGCGATAGCGGCTTGTCCGTTGCAGAGATTGAAGCTGTCGGACGAGACTTCGTTCGCGATTGTTGGCCCAATGCATTTTGCCTTGAGGCAATGCGGCGTGTTGCCTGGCACAAATCCCAAGGCCTTCTGGCAGTCAGGATGCCGATCTGGCTCCGTGGTGCAAGGAGCATGGATTGGAGCTGATTTGCTCTGTTTCGCGGCATCGCCAGGGCGTTCTTGCAGGTTGCACTCTACCCAGGCTCCGGCTCATCGCCTCGGCCCGGGTCGAATCTGAGTTGACCGGTGATTATTCCGAGGCCGCAGCGACCAGTGCGGTGGCGGTGGTCGGTCCACGCGCGTAGGTGTCGGTGTGTGAGGCGATCATCGTGCGAAATTCCAGGCTTGCCTTGAAGCCGGTCGTCAGGCCTTTTTGCTTGGCGATTTCGTCCATCTTGCTGTCTTGCGCATCAGTCGTTTTCGGCGCGATGTTGATGTAGTCCCAACTGTCGCCATCCATGTGCGCGTACCACTGGCCGGCAGAGACGCCCGCCTGTTTGGAGACTTCTTCACGCGCGGCCATCCATTTCAGGAAATCCAGATGCTTGCCGGGGGCGACGTGGTAGATCGCGACAAGGACGGTGCCGGGCTCCTTGCTTGCCATCGCCGATTTTGCTGGCTGTGCATTGATAACCGCGGTGAATGTGAGGCCGAATAGTAATGCCGCCAACGCGGCTATGGTGCGGATGGAAACAGTCATGGCGTGCTCCTTCCTCGGGCGATGCCCGGTAGCGCCGACACAATGGCCGGCCGGGGAGTGTCGGCGGGGCTCCCAGGTCGATACCCATGCGGGCCCGGTCATGGCAAATACACGAATGGCGTCCGCAGCACGAGCAACGGGCCATCTCGGAAAAGGCGGACAATCTGGCACGGCATGTTTTGGCGCGACGGGAGAACGGAGGAATAATGGCCAGGATTTATCAAGCGGCAAACATGGGAGAGGCACAGGTACGTGTGGCCATCGTGTCGGCGCGCGACGACGCCGATCTGCTGGTGCACCGGGTCGGCTCTTGGGGCCTGGCACGAGGCGATGCGTTATGGTTCATCACGCGCAACAAGCAGGACGCGACGTCGTGGATCTACCCCTGCAGCATCGGCATGGCGGAGGTGAAGGTTTGCTTCGTCGATAACCATTCCGAGGCGGGTTGGGTGAAACCGCATCGCCTCAAGGGTCGATTTGCAGGCTAGGTGTTTTCGTAACTGACATCGATGACGACGAACCGCGTCATGCCGGTGGGCAATAGAGCCTCGAATTCGTCGTCGATGCGTTTCTTCAGCACGGCCCGCGCTAGCGGCGAATCGATGCTGATCAGCCCGAGCCGGGCATCGGTCTCGTCCGGTCCGACGATGCGATAGCGCGAGATTTCGCTGTTGCCGATGTTTTCGATCTCGAACCAGGCGCCAAAGAAAATCGCTTCGCGATCGCTGGGCAGATGCTCGACGACCTTGAGTGTTTCCAGGCGCCGGCTCAGATAACGCACGCGCCGGTCGATCTCACCCAGTTGTTTCTTGCGATAACTGTATTCGGCGTTCTCGGAGCGGTCGCCTTCGGCGGCGGCAGCGGCGAGTGCAATGACCACTTCGGGGCGGCGGACGCGCCAGAGTTCATCGAGCTCGGATTTGAGCCGCGCCAGGCCTTCGCGCGTGATCAGCGCGGTGCTTTTTTCGGCGGGTGGACGCCAGCGGCTCATGGCTGGACTGCGCTGTTGCGGCGCAGGCTGTAGTCGAGGCCGCTGACGATCGGCTTGCCTTCCAGGTCGAGCATGCGGATTTCATCGCGGGACACGATTTCGTACAAGCGCTCCTGATCGGCCTTGCCGATCGGATTCAGGCGAAGGCGCTTGCCGTCTTGTTCCGTGCGCCAATGGCCTGCGGACACGAACGGCCCGCCGCCGGGTTCGTCTTGATAAGTTTCGCTCAGGCGAAAACTTCCATCGCCGCGCAAGGTGAGTGCGGTATCGATGCCCGGGCAGGAAGCGCAGGGCAGCACGCCGGAAAATTTTCCCGCGAATGTTTCGGACTCGATCGATACGGGGGCATCGGACGTGTTGGCCGGGATCGGGGTTTTCGCCGTTTTCTCGGTGGCGGGTTTGCCGGCTGGAACGGATGGAGTCGGCGCCGTGCAGGCGCTTGTCAGTAATACGCTCAATGCGAGCGTGATCGATGCGAATGATTCAAAGCGCGCCATGCGATGGGCTCTCGGCATTTCAACGCTTGCTCCCGAGCAGTCCGCCGAGCACGCCGCGCAGGATTTGCCGACCCAGGCCGGTGGCGAGTGTCCGCGTCGCCGATTTCGCTGCCGCTTCGATCGCGCCTTGCCGGCGATTGTTGCCCCAGAGGAATTCGTTGAGTTTGGATTGCGGCTCCGGCGCGGTCTTGGCAGCGGGTGTGTCGGTTTTGCCGGTGGGCGCGATGGCGGTTTTTTCTTCGGCGCGCTTGTTCAATATCTCGTAGGCCGATTCGCGATTGATCGGCGTGTCGTACTTGCCGCCGACCGGACTGCGGTTGCGCACCGCGGCGCGTTCTTCAGCGGTGATCGCGCCCATGCGGCAGCGCGGCGGGCAGATATAAGCGCGCTCGACCGGCATCGGAATGCCCTTGTCCAGCAGCATCGACACCAGCGCCTCGCCAACCGCTAGTTCGGAAATGACTTTCGCCACATCGAGCTTGGGATTGGGCACGAAAGTTTCGGCGGCGGTCTTGACCGCCTTCTGGTCGCGCGGCGTATAGGCGCGCAATGCGTGCTGGATGCGATTGCCGAGTTGCCCGAGGATGACATCGGGAATGTCGTCGGGATTTTGCGAACAGAAATACACACCGACACCCTTGGAACGGATCAGTCGCACCACTTGTTCGATCCGCTGTTGCAGTGATGGCGGACAATCGTCGAACAGCAGATGCGCCTCGTCGAAAATGAAAACCAGCTTCGGTTGTTCCAAGTCGCCGACTTCAGGCAGGTTCTCGAACAACTCCGACAACAGCCACAACAGGAAGCTCGAATACAGGCGCGGCTTCATGATCAATTGATCGGCCGCGAGCAGGTTGATGACGCCGCGTCCGGACATGTCCTGGCGCATCAGATCCTTGAGTTCCAGCGCCGGCTCGCCGAAGAACGATTGGCCGCCTTCCTGCTCCAGCCGCAGCAGATTGCGCTGTATCGCCGCTATCGAAGTCGGACTGACCAATCCGTATTCCTGCGATACCTCGGTCTTGTGTTCGGAAAGGTAATTGAGCAGCGCGCGCAGGTCGTCCAGATCCAGCAACAGCAGGCCTTGATCGTCGGCCAGCTTGAAGGCGATATCGAGCACGCCGGATTGCACGTCGTTCAGCTCCAGAATGCGGTTGAGCAGGGTCGGGCCCATTTCCGAAACAGTGGTGCGCACCGGATGGCCGAGCTTTCCGTACAAGTCCCAAAACACCACCGGGCTGGCCTCGTTGCTGTAGCCATCGATGCCAATCTGTTGCACGCGCGCGGCGATTTTTTCGTTCATCGTGCCGGCCATCGCCAGGCCGCTGATATCGCCTTTCACATCGGCCATGAACACCGGCACGCCCAAGCGCGAGAAACCTTCGGCCATGACCATCAACGAGACCGATTTGCCGGTGCCGGTGGCGCCGGCGATCAAGCCATGTCGGTTGCCGTACTTGGCCAATAGATGAACCGGAACCTCGCCCTTGCCGATCAATATCTCGTTCATGTGATTGCCCATGAAAGGTCCGGTTCGGAGTATGAACGAAGCCGGGCAAAATGGTTGCCGTCCGCCATGCCGAACCGATACTCTCCCGAGCGGCATCCTTGATGCCAACACCTGTTTCGATATTCGCTGTGCATCGCTCGAAACGACAAAAGCTTAACCATCGACGATGGATGATGCCGAGGACTTTCGTTCATGGTTGGACCAAACAATTCCTTCCAAAAACCCAGGATCGATATCGCCAGCAAGTGCGCGTCGTAGCTTCCCGAGGAGAGACATCATGCAACATTTCACCGCCCCGGTATTTCTCGCTCTGGCACTCGCCACTGTCAGTTCTTCCGCGCTAGCGGCCAAGGCCGAGAAAAATGCCGATCTGTATGCGCAGATGGATGCCGCCAGCCAGCGTTACCGGGAAGCATCGGTGCAATTGCAAAAGGGCGATGAAACGGCGATGGCGGCGATGGGCAAGGCGCTGGAGGATCTGGAGGATCTCTCCCAGAGCTGCCTCAAGCAGCGCGGCTGCGAAGTGACCCGGGTCATCACCAATTACGAGACGCTGCTCAAGGAGCGCGATCTGCGCGCGCAGGAATCGGTCGCGGGCGAACCGGCGATCGATGACGACGATGCAAGCAAAAAAGAAATGTCTCCGCTGCTGGCCGGATCGCCCGAAGCGCAGCACAGCATGGACTTGCTCAACGACGGCCACGAATTCGACCAGATGATCGAGGCCAACGAACCTTTGCAGGCGGCGATCCGCGAATGGCTCACCTCGCAACGCGCGTATCTGATCGACGCCTGGGAAAACTACCAGTACATGCGTTACCTGATGTGGCCCGAATACGAGAAAGCCGGACTGCCCGAGGCCTTGCTGTTCGGCATCATGGCCAAGGAATCGGGCGGCAAGGTGCATGCCGTTTCGCGCTCCGGCGCCAGTGGCCCGTTGCAGTTCATGTACGGCACCGGCATGCGCTTTGGCCTGTCGCGCGATGGCAGCGGCTTCGACAACCGTTTCGACCCGCAACAGGCCGCGCGCGCCAATGCCGCCTACATCAACGAGCGCTTCGCGCAGCTCAATCGCAATATCGAATACACCGTGGCCGCCTACAACGGTGGTGAGGGACGCGCGCGCCGGTTGTACGAAGCCAACAATGGCGCCAGCCTCTGGTCACCGCAGGTGTATGCGCAACTGGCTCCGGAAACGCGCGACTACGTGCCGTTGGTGATCGCCGCGGCGTGGTTGTTCCTGCATCCGAAAAAATACGGGCTGGAATTTCCCAAAGTCGATACCACGCCCGATCAACTCACACTGGTTCGCGATACCTCGATCAACGAGTTGACCATTTGCCTGGGCAATGGCGGTACCCGCGATGGCTGGTTCCGCGTGTTACGCAACCTCAATCCGCGTTACGAGCCGGCCAGCACCATCACCACCGGCACGGTGCTGCGCGCGCCCAAGCGCGTGGCGACCCTGTATCGCCACAACTGCGTGGAAGGCGCGCGGGCGGAATTGGCGGCGGAGTTGATTCGCGCCAACAAGCCGTTCGCCAAGACACCGGTAGTCGTCAACAGCGCGATGGCGGCTCCAACAGAGGCGGCCACAGGGAAAAACAAGCCGCGCACGATCGCCCATCGTGTGCGTTCGGGCGAAAACCTGCTGGCGATCGCTCGCGATTACAGTTGCGACCTGACTGTGCTTGCCAAGGAAAACAAGCTCAAGGGCCCCGGCTACATGATCAAGCCCGGACAAAGACTGCGCTTGAAAGGCTGCGAAGGTTGAGTGCGCGCCCGGAAGGGCGCGTAGCAATCAACCTGGTAATCAAAGGTTGTCCCAGCCCGGCCGCGGCTTGAAGCGCTCGCCGTGGCGGGCGGACAGTTGTTCGAGCTTGGCCTTGAGCGGCGCGGCGCCGGTTGATTTGATGTACTGCATCGGGCCGCCGAGAAAGGGCGCGAATCCGGTGCCGAAGATCACGCCGGCATCGAGCAGATCGGCGTCGGCGACCACGCCATCGTGCAGGCACGACACCGCCTCGTTGAGCATCGCCAGGATCAGGCGATCCTCCAGATCGGCGGGGGCCTGATAACCGGCCGGCACTTCGGGTTTGACGGCGCGGCCGTTTTCCCATTTATACAAACCTTGCCCGTCTTTCTTGCCGCGTTTGCCGGCTTCGACCTTGAAGCCTTCGGGCACGGTCTGCCCGTGGAATTCGGCCATGATTTTTCCGACCGATGCCGCGACATCCAGGCCGACGGTATCGACCAGTTCGATCGGTCCCATCGGCATGCCGAACTTGAGCGCGGTCTTGTCGATCACCGCGCCGGGAATGCCTTCGCCGAAGGCGATGAGGGCTTCCTGCATGTACGGGGCGAGGATGCGGTTGACCAGGAATCCCGGCGTACCCGCGACCGGCACCGGCAGTTTGTCGAGCGTGCGGCAGAATGCGGCCAGGCGGCGTTCGGTTTCGGCGTCCATGGCGTCGTGACGGACGATTTCCACCAGCGGCATCATCGCCACCGGATTGAAATAGTGCAGGCCGGCGAAATGCGCCTGGTCGCGGATGTTCACGCGAAGATCGGTGAGCGGAATCGAGCTGGTGTTGGTGACCAGTAGCGCGCCGGGCTTCATGCTCGTTTCAAGCCGGGCATACAACTCGCGCTTGGCGTCGAGGTTTTCGAAAATCGCCTCGATGATCAAATCAGCCTTGGCCACACCGGCGCCTTCGACATCGGCACGCAGACGCGCGCTGGTTTCGGCGCGGCGGGCTTCGTTCCTGACTTTCTTCTCGAACAATTTCGCCGCGCGATCCAGCGCCGGTTGGATGTATTGCATCTCGCGGTCCTGCAAGGTGACTTCGAAACCGCGCAGCGCGCACCACGCGGCGATGTCGCCGCCCATCACGCCGGCGCCGATCACGTGCACATGGGCGATGCCGTGTTCCTTGCCGCCCAGGCTCTTGAGCCGTTCCATCAGGAAGAACACACGCACCAGATTGTGCGCGGTCGATGTCTGCGCGAGTTTGACCACCGATTTCGCTTCGGCCTTCAACGCTGCCTGGACAGGCAGTCCACCGCTGCGTTGCCAGGTGGTGATGAGCGCGAATGGCGCGGGGTAGTGTTCCTTGCGCGCCTTGCGGCCGACTTGCTTGAGCATCTGCGGCGCGAGCAATTGCCGCGCCGGCCAGGTGTTGCTGGCCCAGGCCAGCAGGCGCTGCTTGAACGGCCGCTGCGTACCGCGTTGCAACAAGCCGATTGCAGCATCGAGCAGCATCGGCGGCTCGACGACTTTGTCGATCAACCCCATCGCCCTGGCCGCGTTGGCCGAGAGCGAGCGGCCGGTGAGCATCAAATCGAACGCCGCGGGTGCACCGACCAGGCGCGGCAAACGCACGCTGCCGCCCCAGCCCGGATAGATGCCGAGTTTGACTTCCGGCAGACCGATGCGGGTGCGCTCGTCGCTGGTCGCGACGCGGTAGCGGCAGGCCAGCGCCAGTTCGGTGCCGCCGCCCATGCAGTGGCCGTCGATGGCCGCGACCGTGGGGCAGGGCAGTTCGGCCAGCCGTTGGTAGATCAGTTGGCCGCGGCGTATCCAGTCTTCGACCAATCCTTTGGCCTCGAGTTGCTCGAAGCCTTTGATGTCCGCGCCGGGAATGAAACCCGCGGACTTGCCCGAACGAATGACGACGCCCTTGGGCGGATCGATCGCGATCCGCTCGAGCATCGCGTCCAGTTCGTCGATCACTCCTTGCGATAGCGCATTGACCGATTGCTCGGCGTGATCGAGCGTCAAGATCAGGATGCCGTCGGGGCGACGTTCGTTTTTCCAATGCACAAGGCCAAGACCGGCAAACATGGGGGTTCCATACGTAAGAGCGGGATGAAGCACGTATGATCGGGTCAGGGTAGGGCCTGGTCAATGTTGGCCGAGGCCGGCAGAGCCCGATCCGGTGGCGTTCGATGGTATCGCGCGCAAGTTGCCGGAACTTTTACGATCAGGCATGGTCTTTCAAGCGGCCCCATCAGGCTGCAAGGAGTAGCGGCCCGGATGGGCGAGAACGATCTGGACCTGGAGTTGGTCAAGCGTGTACAGCGCGGCGACAAGACAGCGTTCGACCTGTTGGTACTCAAATACCAGCATCGCATCGGCGCCGTCATCGGCCGTTTTGTGCCCGATTACGCCGAAAGCCAGGACATCGCCCAGGAAAGTTTCATTCGCGCCTATCGGGCGATCGGAAACTTTCGCGGCGATAGCCAGTTCTATACCTGGCTTTACCGGATTGCCGTGAACACTGCCAAGAACCATCTCGCCGCCAGCAAACGCCGCCCGCCGAGTTCGGATGTGGAGGCTGACGACGCCGAGCATTTTGCCGGTGCACAGCGTCTGCGCGACAACGATACCCCCGAACACGAACTGCTCCGGCAGGAGATCGCCCGCGAAGTATCGGCCACGGTGGCCGAGCTTCCGGAGGAATTGCGCCAAGCGATCATCCTGCGCGAGATGGATGGTTTGTCCTATGAAGAAATTGCCGAAACGATGGATTGCCCGATCGGTACGGTGCGTTCGCGGATATTCCGGGCCCGCGAAGCCATTGATGCCCGACTGCGCCCTTTGATGGATCGCGAACGAGTACGCCCATGAATTCCCTCGACGAAAAAATCTGCCAACAACTTTGCGCCTACATGGATGGCGAATTGCCCGAGTCCGAGATGCGCTTTTTGCAGCGTCGTCTCGAACACGACACCGAACTGCGCGCCAAATGGGAGCGGATGCAATTAGCCTCCGACTGCCTCAAGGGTCATCCCCTGCGTCCGATGCCTGCCGATCTGTGCGAGCGCATCGATGCCGAGTTACGGCGCGACCAAGCGCCGGCAAAACGCCACCGCTCGCCGATGGGATGGGCGGTGGCGGCTTCGATCGCGGCGCTGGCCATGGTGCTGACGCCAGCCTTGCTGCATCACGGCTCACGTCCTTCTGCCGATGTGGCGGTCAATTCCGCATTGCCGGTCAATTCCGTGGCCAGCCCCGGTTCGGCCGATCTGGTGGCGGTGCCGGTGACGGCCCCCGATACGGGCGCAACGCAGCCCATGCTCGTTTCCTCAGTACCGCGAGCGGTATCTGGCGCATCGATCCTCGCCAACGCCGATCGCCAGGGCACGGTGCGGCGCAGTCCGATGCCTCTGTCGTCGCAATCGCCGAGCGATTTCCCGCTGGTCGAAAACGGTGACAAGAAGAGTTGGCCGCGCTCTGGCCTGCCGGGCGTGGCCGACGATCCGGCGCTGGAAGCCTATCTGGTCCGGCACAACCAAATGGTCGCCGATGACGGGCTGGGCGGCTTTGTTCCGTATGTCGATGTGGTCGCCAACAATCCCTCGACGTTCGGCGATAGCAGCGACGAGACCGACGACCAGTGAGGTTGCGCACGACGCTGCTGATGGCATTGCTGGCGACCGCCACACCGGCGCTGGCGGAGGCGCCGTCGGCGCCGGCGCGCTGGTATCAGAATGCCAAATCCTGGGTGACCGGATTGCGCAGCCCCGATGCCGCCCATTGGCTGAAACGGATCGGCCCCGCGCTCACGCAGCAAAATTATCAAGGCACGCTGGTGATGGTGTCGGGCAGCAATATGGAAACGCTGGGCGTCTTCCATGCCTTCGAGAACGGCCGCGAACGCATGCGCCTGGTCACCTTGACCGGTCCGCATCGCGAAGTGATCCGCGACGACACCCTGGTGATCAGCATCGGCGCGCAAATCGGGCCGGTCGGTTATGACGCCGATTCCGAGGGCCGCTGGAATCCGGCCGAGCAATTTGCCGAGGCCGGAAAACTCAAAAGCTACAAAGCCAAACTCGGCGCCATCGGCCGGGTCGCCGACCGCGATTGCCAGATCGTCGATCTGCAAGTGCATGACGCCTGGCGTTACGGCTACCGGCTCTGGCTCGACAAGCAGACCGCGCTGCCCTTGCGTATCGCGGTGCTTGGCGAGAACGGCCAGCCGCTCGAACAAATGGTCTTCACCGATTTGAAGATGGGCTCGCCGCCGGATGCGGCCGACCTGCGTCCGTCCACGCAACAAGGCTTGCGCCGGGTACAAACACTCAGTCCCGGCAATCAAGCCGATCCGGGTTGGCGCGTGGTTTCGCCACCGGCCGGTTTCACGTTGCGCGCCGCGCGCCGGCTCGGCGATTCGGTACAACTGCTCTATAGCGACGGCTTGGCCAATGTCTCCATCTACATCGAGCCGATGCCGGCCAATCTGAGCGGCGAGTCGGCCATGCGCCGCGGCGCGGTGAATGCGCATTCGACCTGGCATGCGGGGCGCCGTGTCGTGGCGATCGGTAAAGTACCGGCGCAAACGGTCGATTACTTCGTTCGCAATACCCAACCGGTGGGTGGCAAGAAAGGTGGCTGAGCGCAGGGCGCGCATCGTATCGCTCGAGCCCGACCGCGTTCGGGTCAGCCTGGAAGGCGAGGCTTGCCGCGATTGCTCGATGGGCTGCCAGGGCCGTTGCAATGTTTTCGCCAGCGATGAAACCAATGAGCTGGAACTGGCCGTTCCCTTGCCCGACAAGCGGGTCGGCGACACGCTGGTCCTGCAGCTCGACGACGATGCGCTGCGCAACGCGGCCTGGCTGGCCTATGGCCGGGCGCTGCTCGGCCTGCTGATCGGCTCGGCGGTGGGTTTCGCTCTCGGGCAGATGCTCGGAAGAGCAGGCGACCTGTTGACTTTGGTCGGTCTGGTTTGCGGAACTTTTTTACCTGTTTATTTTTCAAAGCCGCAGACGTTCGAACCAAAGATAATTTCCAACCACCTTTCGTAATTTCAATCCATGAGCACGACCATGAAACCCTTTTCCCGTTTTTTCATTGGATTCCTCAGTTGCGCCGTTTTGGTCGCGTGCTGGTCGGAAGTACAGCATTCGGCGATCGCCTCATCGGCACCGGCCAGTACCGCCGCAGCGAGTGTCGCCGTCGCGCCGGGGGTCAATCTTCCCGACTTTTCCGCGCTGGTCGAGAAAGCCAGCCCGGCGGTGGTGAACATCGAGGCCAAGATCGGTGGCGAAAAAGCCCAGCCCACCGCGCAGGACGATTCGCAGGATGAAGACCAGGCTGATCCGAGCCTGGACGAGATGCCCGAATTCTTCCGTCGCTTCTTCGGCCAGCCCGGCGGCCCCGGCATGCCGATGCCGCAACAGCCCGAGCGCCGCGGCACTTCGTTCGGCAGCGGCTTCATCATCTCTTCCGATGGCTATGTGCTGACCAACCATCACGTGGTCAATGGCGCCAGTGAAGTCATCGTGCATCTGACCGACCGGCGCGAATTCAAGGCCAAGGTCATCGGCAGCGATGAAAGCTCCGATGTCGCCGTGCTCAAGGTCGATGCCGGCAATCTGCCGATACTCAAACTCGACGACTCGCACAACCTCAAGCCCGGCCAGTGGGTCGCGGCGATCGGTTCGCCGTTCGGCTTCGATCATTCGGTGACGGTCGGCGTGGTCAGCGGCCTGGGCCGCCCGAGCATCGACGGCAGCCAGCGTTATGTGCCTTTCATCCAGACCGACGTCGCCATCAATCGCGGCAATTCCGGCGGGCCGTTGCTCAACACCCTCGGCGAGGTGGTCGGCATCAACTCGCAGATTTTCAGCAACTCCGGCGGCTACATGGGTGTGAGCTTCGCCATTCCCATCGAAGTGGCGATGAACGCCGTGCGCCAGATCCAGAAGACCGGTCACGTCAGTCGCGGCCAGTTGGGCGTGCAGATTCGCGATGTGGATCGCGATGAGATGTCCGACCTCGGCTTGAGCCGCGCGGCCGGTGCGTTCGTGGCGGTCGTGCAGAACGGCAGCGCCGCCGCCAAGGCCGGTATCCGTCCGGGCGATGTGATCGTGGCGTTCAACGGCAAGGAAGTCGGTAGCTCCTCCGAACTGCCGCCGCTGGTCGGCGCGATGGCTCCCGGCAGCCGGGCCAGCCTGAAAGTGTTGCGCAACGGCAAGTCGATCGAAGTGCCGGTGGTGCTTGCCACGCTCGATGAAAGCACGGCCGGCAACAATGCGGCTCCCAGCGGAAAAGCGCCGGCTATCGCCAAGTCCAACAGCTTGGGCGTGGTGGTCGGCAATCTGGATGCCGGCACGCGCGGCAAATTGGGCCTGGGCGCCAACGAGGGCGTCAAGATCAACCAGGTCACCGGAATGGCGGCACGCCAGGCGGGTCTGGCGGTCGGCGATGTGATCTTGCAAGTGGGCAAGGTCGCGGTCGGCAACACGGCGCAGTTCGAAGCAGCGGTCAAGTCGCTCAAGTCCGGTGATCGCGTGCGCTTGCTGATCCGCAATGCCGACAGCACTGGCCTGATTACTGTCGTGGTGTCGTAATCGAACGAACCGGGGGCTTTCGAGCGCGAATCGCCCCCGGTTTTTCCGTGGTATCGGTCAAGCACTGTCGGTTTCGGTGGGACAACAGGAATTTGCCAGGAGCGGGAACCTTTGCGCCTGTGTCGCACCCTGAGTGAGTGCTGTGGGTTTTCACCCTCGCCGGTAGGCAAGACCGGCGGCATGCAGCGTCTAGACGGCAGTGCTCCGGTCCAGCCTGTTCAGGGCGGGCTGAGACCGGAGCACTGTGCAATAATGCCGGGCTTACATCATCAGACGGCGCATTCGCCGCCCCCATGCAGCACATCCGAAATTTCTCCATCATTGCCCACGTCGATCATGGCAAGTCCACGCTGGCCGATCGAATCATCCAGATTTGCGGCGGCCTGCAGGCGCGCGAAATGGAAGCGCAGGTCCTGGACTCCAATCCGATCGAGCGCGAGCGCGGCATCACCATCAAGGCGCAATCGGTCTCCTTGCCCTACACCGCCCGCGACGGGCAGGTGTATCAACTGAACTTCATCGACACCCCGGGCCATGTGGACTTCAGCTATGAAGTCTCGCGTTCGCTGGCGGCCTGCGAGGGCGCATTGCTGGTCGTGGATGCGGCGCAGGGTGTGGAGGCGCAATCGGTCGCCAATTGCTATACCGCCGTCGAGCAAGGCCTGGAAGTGGTGCCGGTGCTCAACAAGATCGATCTGCCCACCGCCGACATCGACAAGGTCAAGAAGGAAATCGAGGCGGTGATCGGCATCGATGCCGACGATGCGATCGCCATCAGTGCCAAGACCGGCCTGAATGTCATCGAAGTGCTCGAGGCTATCGTCCAGCGCATCCCGCCGCCCAAGCCGCGCGGCAGCGACCAGTTGCAGGCGTTGATCATCGATTCCTGGTTCGACAATTACCTGGGCGTGGTCGCGCTGGTGCGAGTGATGCAGGGCGAGATCAAGCCCGGCGATAAGATCCTGGTGATGTCCACCGGACGCACGCATCAAGTCGATGCGCTCGGCGTGTTCACGCCCAAGCGCAAGGAGCTGTCCAAGCTCGGTGCCGGTGAAGTGGGCTGGGTCAATGCCGCGATCAAGGACGTACATGGCGCGCCAGTGGGCGACACCCTGACCTTGGCGGGTAATCCGGCCAGCGAGCCGCTGCCGGGCTTCCAGAAAATGCAATCGCGGGTGTTCGCCGGCTTGTTCCCGGTCGATGCCGACGACTATCCGGCGCTGCGCGAGGCGCTCGACAAGCTCAAGCTCAATGATGCCTCGCTCAATTTCGAGCCGGAAAACTCCGAGGCCATGGGCTTCGGTTTCCGCTGCGGATTCCTGGGCATGCTGCACATGGAAATCGTGCAGGAGCGTCTGGAACGCGAATACGATCTCGACCTGATCAGCACCGCGCCGACCGTGGTGTATGAAGTGCAGCTCACCGACGGCAGCGTGATTCCGCTGGATAACCCGGCCAAGCTGCCGGCAGTGAACAAGATCCTGGAAATCCGCGAGCCGATCATCCTCGCCAACATCCTCACACCGCCGGATTTCGTCGGCAACGTCATCACCTTGTGCGAGGAAAAACGCGGCGTCCAGCAAAGCATCAACTACCTCGGCAGTCAGGTGCAGATCACCTACGAATTGCCGATGGCCGAGGTGGTGATGGATTTCTTCGACCGGCTCAAATCGGTCTCGCGCGGCTATGCTTCGCTCGATTACCACTTCCTGCGTTTCGAGCCGGGTCCGTTCGTGCGCGTGGATGTGCTGATCAACGGCGATCGCGTCGATGCGATGTCGATGATCCTGCACCGCGCCCATTCCGACCGCCGCGGCCGCGACCTGTGCGAGAAGATGCGCGAGCTCATTCCCCGGCAGATGTTCGACGTCGCCATCCAGGCTGCCGTCGGCGCGCAGATCATCGCCCGCTCCACGGTCAAGGCGATGCGCAAGAACGTGCTCGCCAAGTGCTACGGCGGCGACGCCACGCGCAAGAAAAAGCTGTTGGAAAAGCAAAAGAAAGGCAAAAAGCGCATGAAGCAATTCGGCAAGGTGGAAATCCCGCAAGAGGCTTTCCTGGCCGTGTTGCAAGTCGATAGCAAGTAAACCCTTCCATTCCAGGATCGATGCCCGTGAAATTCGATTTCGCTCTTATTTTGACCGTACTGTCGGCGGTGACCGGAATCATCTGGTTGGTCGATACGCTGTTTTTCGCCAAGAGCCGCGCATTGATGGCCGGCAACGGCGAGGAAGTCGCGCAACCGGCCATCGTTGACTACGCGCGATCGCTGTTTCCGGTGCTGTTTTTCGTCCTGACGCTGCGCTCGTTCATCGCCGAGCCGTTCCGGATTCCGTCCGCATCGATGATGCCGAATCTCGTGCAGGGCGATTTCATCCTCGTCAACAAATTCAATTACGGACTGCGTTGGCCGGTGCTCAACAAGAAATTCCTGCCTCTGGGCGAGCCCAAGCGCGGCGATGTGATGGTGTTTCGTTTTCCCGGCATGAGCCCGGACGATCCGTCCAAGGGCACCGACTACATCAAGCGGGTGATCGGACTGCCCGGCGATGTGGTCACCGTGCAGGACAACCGGGTCACCATCAACGACAAGCCGGTGACCTATGAAAGCAACGGCTACTACACCGGGCACGGCTCGGGTATGGGCATGACCGGCGCGAACGTGCTGACGGAAAAACTGCCCGAGCGCTCGCACACGGTGCTGGAGTTGCCAGGCAATTCCTACGATCGCAAGAACGGCACCTGGATGGTTGAGCCAGGCCATTATTTCGTCATGGGCGACAATCGCGACAACAGCGCCGATAGCCGCTACTGGGGCCTGGTGCCCGACGAGAACCTGGTCGGGCGGGCGATGATCATCTGGCTCAACTGCGAAGGCTGGGTCTGTTCGGACGGTTTCGATTATTCGCGAATTGGCGATACCATCCGCTGAGTTTCGGCCTGGGCCGGGACCATCCACTCACTCGACGGCAGGGGATATGTCATGGGATCGATTACCTTTGGCGGCAAGCAAAACGGCATCACGCTGATCGGATTCGTGCTGGTGCTGTTGATCGTTTCGTTTTTTGCCTACATGGCGATGCGTCTGGTGCCGGTCTATTCCGAGTACTACAGCGTGGTCAAGGCCATGAAAAGTGTCAGCAATGACGACACCAGTAGCCTGAGCACGGTGCAAAGCTCGCTGCAACGGCATTTCGATGTCGGCTACGTCGATACCGTCAAGGGCACGGACGCCAAGATCATCCGCGACAGCAACGGCACCCAGCTCAACATGAATTACGAAGTGCGCAAGCCGTTCATCTACAACATCGATTTTGTTGTCAAGTTCGATTACACGGTCGATCTGAATAGAAACATGTCCGGTGGATGAGAGGTTTGGTCACCGTTTCCAGAACCCCGAGCTGCTGCGCCAGGCGCTTCGCCACCGTAGCGCCGGCGCGGCGCACAATGAGCGGATGGAGTTTCTCGGCGATGCGCTGGTCAATCTGATCGTCGCCGAGGCATTGCACCTTCGTTGGCCCAAGGCCGATGAAGGCGCGCTGACAAGGGCCCGCGCAAGCCTGGTCCGGGAATCGGCGCTGGCGAGCATCGCCCGCACGCTGGGCCTGGGCGAGAAGATCGAACTCGGTCCGGGCGAGATGAAAAGCGGCGGGCATCGGCGCGATTCGATCCTGGCCGATGCACTGGAAGCACTGGTGGCGGCGATTCATCTCGATGCCGGTTTTGATACTTGCCGGCAAGTGGTGTTGCCGTGGTTCGAGACGATGCTTGCGGATTTGCCGGCCGGTAAAATCGGGAAAGACCCCAAGACCCGATTGCAGGAATGGTTGCAGGCCCGGCAATTGGCGCGACCCGAATATGCGCTGATCGAAACCTTGGGCGAGGAACACGCGCGGATTTTCCGGGTGCGCTGCAAGGTCGATGAGCCGCCCGCGAGCGCCGAGGCCGAAGGCAATTCATTGCGCGCCGCCGAACAGGCGGCCGCCGAACAAGTCCTGGCGCTGATCGAGACGCGCAAGTGAATGGTTGTTGCAAAGATTATTTTGCGTTCTTCGCGTTTGAGAAATCACATACTTCCGGCATCGCCTGTGCCGGTATCCAGCCAATGCCACCGACACCTTCCGTGAATTGCCATGAATGAGAATTACCGCGCCGGCACCATCGCCGTGCTGGGTCGCCCGAATGTCGGAAAGTCCACGCTGGTCAATGCGCTGGTGGGCGCGAAGGTGAGCATCGTTTCACCGCGTCCGCAGACCACGCGGCATCGCCTGCTTGGCATCGCCACCTTTCCCGAAGGCCAGTTGCTGTTGGTGGATACGCCCGGCATCCACGCCAGCCAGAAGCGGGCGATGAACCGCTACATGAATCGCGCCGCGCGCGGCGCCGTGGCCGATGTCGATGCCGCCATCCTGATGATCGAGGCCGGCCGCTGGTTCGATGACGACGCTCTCGCCTACGCCGCGCTCAAGGAAGCGAAAGTGCCTTGCGTGCTGGTCATCAACAAGGTCGACAAGATCGCCGACAAGACCGCGCTGCTGCCGTTCATCGGCGAGGTCACGCGCGAGCGCGAATTCTCGTCCGTACATCCGATTTCGGCGAGCAAGGGCAAGGGCACCGAGGCCTTGGTCAAGGCCTTGATCGCGTTGATGCCGGAGTCGGAGCCGATCTACGGCGAGGACGAAATCACCGATCGCAGCGAGCGCTTCCTCGCCGCCGAACTGGTGCGCGAGCAATTGATGCTGCGGCTAGGCGAAGAGTTGCCGTATTCGGCGACAGTGGAAATCGAGAAGTTCGAGGAAGATGCTGCCATGCTGCGCATCGCCGCGGTGATCTGGGTCGAACGCGAAAGCCAGAAACCTATCGTCATCGGCAAGGGCGGCGAACGCATGAAGGCGATCTCGACCGGCGCACGCCTGGGCATGGAGCGTTTGTTCGATCGCAAGGTGTTCCTGGAAACCTGGGTCCGCGTTCGCGAGGACTGGTCCGACGACGAGGCGGCGCTGGGCCGTTTCGGATATACGGACTAGGGAGTTTTGCTCGCGAAGGATTTTAGGCTGGAAAACATTCTGTCCTTCGTGGACGAAAAGCCAATGCCGCCCCGCTCGAAAGAGTCATCGCCACCATGCAAGTGACCGGCCAGCCGGCATTCGTCCTGCACACGCGCGCCTGGCGCGAAACCAGCGCCATCGTCGAGTTGCTGACGCGCGATCACGGTCGCATCGGTGTCGTTGCGCGTGGCTTGAACACTCCCAAGCGGCATCTGTTGCGTGCCGCGTTGCAGCCTTTGCAGTACGTCCGTGTCGATTACCTGCCGCGCGGCGAGTTGGCGCGGTTGATCCAGGCCGAAGCGCTCGATGCCGCGCCGCGATTGACCGGCGATGTATCGATGGCGGCGTTTTATGTCAGCGAATTGGTGCTCAGGCTGACGCCGCGCAATGACTCGGCGCAATCGGTGTTCGATCTTTATGCGCGCATCCGTGTAGAACTTTCCGGCGCGTCGTCCCTGGCCTGGACCTTGCGCCGGTTCGAACGCGACCTGCTCGATGCATTGGGTTACGGATTGCCGTGGGACGAGACCGGCGAAGGCCAGCGCCTGGAATCGTCGGCGCGCTACCGGCTCGATCCCGAGCTCGGGCCGATCCGCGCAACAAACCCTACGCAAGATAGTTTCAGCGGAGAAGCCTTGCTGGCGCTGGCGGCGGACACGATGCCGGCGCCCGAGCGTTTGGCCGAGCTGCGGCACGCACTACGCAGCGTGCTGGCATCGCATCTGGGGCCGAGTGGATTGCGATCCTGGGGCTTGCTCGATGAATTGGCGCGGGTTCGGCCGCATACGGATCATCGAAATCCGTAGGGTGGGTTTTAACCCACCGTCGTTTGTGAATTGTGGAATGGTGGGCGTAGGGTGGGCTTTAGCCCACCGATCCACAATATGCGATCAATGGTGGGCTTAAGCCCACCCTACAGTTCTTGCAGCCCTATCCATGGCCGAGCACATCGTCGATCGCGAATTCGAATTGGCGAAGTTTTTCCGTATCGAAAAGCGTGTTCGACAAGGCATGCACGGCCAGTGACAAGCGAGCCGCGCCGACGAAGCCGCAACTGGCCTTGAGCTTGTGCAAGGTCGCGCGAGCGGCCTGGTCGTCGCCGCGCGTGCAGGCTTGGACGATTTCATATCGCTGCATCGGCAGTTCGTCGAGAAAGAGTTTTCGCAAGGCATCGAGCGCGCGGGCATTTCCGCTCAGTGCCGACAGGGCGCGTTGTTCGTCCCAGATCGGCGATTGGATCAGCTCGATATCATCATGGCCGAGCGTCATCCGGTCGCCGAGTGCGCGCCGGACTGCCGCGTGCAGTGCGGCCATGGTGATGGGTTTTTGCAATACTTCGATGAATCCCGAGTTGCCGAGTTGGTCGAGTTCCTCGCCATAGGCCTCGGCGGTGATCGCCAGGGCGGGCGTGTTCTCTTGCTCCGCGCGCAGCGCGAACAGGCAGTCGTGGCCATCGCCATCGGGAAGATGCGCATCGATCAACCATAGTGCGTGTTGGTGTTGGGCCAGGCGCACCGCCTCAGCAATGTTTTCGGCGGCGTCCACTTCGGCCGGTAGCGCGATCAATGCCTCAGTCAGAAAGGCGCGACTGATGGCATCGTCCTCCACAAGCAGCAGTCTGGGAAATTGAGGTGGTGTGTTCATGAAAAATTTTTGTCTGGATGGGAATATTCGATGGCCGGTCATCGGCGCACCGGCAAGATCATGGCCGGTCAATCCTAGATTACATTAGCCGATCATCGGCAGGCTCGGCGCGAGGTGCGGGATGGGCGGATGGACAAATCGGGTTTGCCAAAACGTTTATTCTTGGTCCATGCGGAAATCGCCAATCCTTCTCGTGCCGATCCTGATCATCGCGCTATGCGTTGCGCTACCGGTGCAGGCCAAAGTGCTATCGGCGCGGTTTGCCAGCCTCAAGACCGGCGCCGGTTCGATGCGCCAGGTGCAGGTCGTGCTGGATTGGCCCGATGGCGCGAGCAGTGGAACGCTTCGATTGCGTGCGGCCAGCCTGGATTTCCCGACACTGTCCTACTCGGCGAAAAATCTCGACTGGCAATGTCCATTGCAACGCACCGCGACATCGAGTTGGCGTTGCATCGGGCAAGGCCATGCCAACGGCAAGGCTGCGTTTTCGCTGGCATTGGATATTTCGCCGGGCGCGACGGTTGCCGACCTTCGCGTGGGCAACAGCCGCGCTGAATACCGAACGCTGGCGGCATCGCCGGATTTGTCGCGGATAAAACTCGAGAAGATTCCGGTGGAATGGCTCAAGGCCTTCCTCGCCGGGCTGTGGTCGGAGGGGCGATGGACCCAGGGCCAACTCGGCGGGCAGATCGATGTGCTCGCGCCCAAGCAAGGACCGTTCGAGGTTCGCAGCGATCTTGCACTGGCCGAGGTCAGTCTGGAAACACCTGATGGCCTGTTGGCGGCGGCGTCGCTCAAAGGCCGATTGCAAGTCGATTATCGCGAGCGCGGCACGGCGCAAAGTGTCGATACGCGATTCACCGTGCGTGGCGGTGAGTTGCTGGCCAATAGTTTTTATGCGGTGTTTCCAGCCACACCCGTCGATATCCAGGTGTCGGCGCAGCGTGCCGGTCAAGGAGCCTGGCAATTGCCGAAGATCCGCTGGTCCGATCCGGACGTGATCGATGTCCAGGGCAGCGCGACCCTGGATGCGCAAGCGGCGATCTCCGGGCTGGATTTGAATCTGGAGCTCGCCGATCTTTCGATCGCGCGAGATCGTTACCTCACCGGCTTTCTCGCACCGGCCGGTTTCCCCGAACTATTGCTCGGCGGAGCGGTGAGCGCGCAAGTGCGGATGCAGGCCGGTCAATTGCAGGACTTGCAGGCTCGGTTCAAATCGGTGAATGCAGTCGATGACAAGGCGCGCTTCACTTTTGCCGGCGTCGATGGCGACTTGCGCTGGAGCCAGGGCAGCAGTGCGGTCGCCAGCGAATTGGGCTGGAGCAATGGCGCGATCTACGGCATCGGACTGGGCACGGCCCGTTACGCATTCCATAGCGCCAATGGCGAGTTGCGCCTGGACCGGCCGGTGTCGCTGGACGTGCTGGAAGGAAAACTGGTGCTCGATCATCTGCGCTGGCAGGCGCCCTCGGGCGCGACTGGTGCCGAAGGCGGAACCGGCGCGAAATTCCAGTTCGGCCTGAGCATGAACCAGCTCGATCTTTCCAGCCTGTCGCAGCGGTTGGGTTGGCCGCCGTTCACCGGCACGCTCGGCGGAAAAATTCCGTCCGCACGTTTTGAAAACAACATCCTCGCCATCGATGGCGGCCTGCGGATGGACTTGTTCGGCGGCAGCATCAACCTCGGCGATCTGGTGATGGAGCGTCCCTTTGGCGTCGCGCCGACGCTTTCGGCCGATGTCGTGATCAAGGACATCGACATGGAACCGATGACCGGCGTGTTCGGTTTTGGCGCCATTACCGGCCGTCTCGATGGCCGGATCGATCATCTGCGCCTGGTCAACTGGTCACCGGTGGCCTTCGATGCGCGGCTGGAAACCGATCGCAGTTGGAAAGGAAAGCGCCGCATCAGCCAGCGCGCAGTCAAGGATATTTCCAGTGTCGGCGGTGGTGGATTGGTGGGTGGTTTGCAGGCGAAGTTGTTGCAGGTGTTCAACGATTTCGGCTACGACCGCATCGGTATCGCCTGCGCGCTCAAGGACAATGTCTGCCGCATGGACGGCATAGGTTCAGCCGGCGATGGCTATATCATTGTCGCCGGCGCCGGACTGCCACGTATCCAGGTGGTGGGTTTCCGGCGTCGGGTCGATTGGCCGACGCTGGTGTCCCGCTTGAAGGCGGCCACCGAAGGCCAGGCCCCGGTCATTCAATAAGGAGAGCGGTATGCGCAAGGCGATGTCGATGTGGCGGTCCCCGTTGTTGTTGGCCAGCGTGCTGTTGCTGGGTGCCTGTGTGACGATCAATGTTTATTTCCCGGCAGCCGAGGCGCAGCAGGCGGCGGCCGAATTCGTCGACAAGGTCATCGGCGACAAGCCGGCGGAACAACCGGTCGTGCCCGACAAGCCGCCGCAGGCATCGGTGCAGCCGCGCTTCAATCTCATGTCCTTGTTGATCAGTGATGCGCAGGCCGCAGGCGTGGACATCACCATCCGCACGCCCGCCATCCAGGCGATCCAGGATCGCATGGCCGATCGTTTCAAAAGCTCGCTGCAGGCGCATTTCGACAGCGGCGCACTGGGCTTCGGCAAGGATGGCTTGATCGTCGTGCGCGACGCCAGCAAGGTCGCGCTCAAGGATCGGGTCTCGGTCAACCAGCAGGTGGCCGACGACAACCGCGACCGCAAGGCGGTTTATCGCGAAATCGCGGTCGCCAATGGCCATCCGGAATGGGAAGACCAGATTCGCGATACCTTCGCCAAGCAATGGGTGGCCAGTGCGCACGGCGGCTGGTGGTACCAGACATCGGACGGCGCCTGGAAACAGAAATAAATTCGGGACTCGGGACTCGGGACTCGGGACAGAAGCTTGCGAAGTTTTCGAGAGAAAGAATTTAGTCCGCGAAGGACGCAAAACACGCGAAGGAAAGCGGAAGGAAATTGAGGAGTGCCGCTTGCCGTACTCGTCAAACCTGTTTTTCTTACGTAGGAGCGGTAGTAATCGCGATGGGATTTGACCGTTGTCAGGGCCATGGGTCTTCCTTTCGCAGTCCCCGTTCATTCATACATTCGCTCCAGCAAGCACACGGGCCGCCGATTTGAGACAATCGGCGGCCCATTTCTTTGTGCGCATGCCGTGGCCCGTTCCCGATCCAAGATCAACCGCGAGTTCGAGATCGACATCCATGACCTCAGCCATGATGGCCGCGGTGTCGGACGCAATGAAGGCAAGGCGGTATTCGTCGTCGGGGCTTTGCCGGGCGAGACCGTGCGGGTCAAGCAGACCGGGCGCAATCGGCATTTCGATGAGGCCGAAACGCTCGAAGTCCTCAAGGCCTCGCCGGACCGGGTGAGCGCGCGCTGCGCGCACTTTGGTATTTGCGCCGGTTGCGTGTTGCAGCATCTGCATCCCGACCAGCAAATCGCTGCCAAGCAGCGAACCTTGCTGGAGAACCTTTCCCGCATCGGTCACATCGAACCAGAACATGTGCTCGAACCCCTATCCGACGCCGTCTGGGGCTATCGGCGTAAAGGCCGGTTCTCGGTGCGCTTTGTCGAGAAAAAAGGCCGCACGGTGGTGGGGTTTCGCGAAAACAATCCGCGCTTCGTCGCCGAACTCACGCACTGCCACACCATCATCCCGGCGCTCGGCGAGCGTGTGGGCGAATTGGCGGCGCTGGTCGATTCGCTCGATGCAAAGCAGCTCGTGCCGCAGATCGAATTCATCGCCGGCGATGGCCCGGTGGCGCTGATTTTCCGGCACATGGAAGCCTTGAGCGATAGCGATTGCGAGCGCATCGTCGCTTTTGCAAAACGCACGGGCTTCGCCATTTTCCTGCAACCGGGTGGTGTCGAATCGGTGCATCCGCTGTGGCCGGAAAACATCGAGCTGAGTTTCGCCATGGCGCCGTACGATCTGTCTCTGGCGTTTCGTCCGCTCGACTTCATCCAGGTCAATGCCGGGCTGAATCTGAAGATGATCGATCGTGCCATCGAGATGCTCGACCCCAAACCCGGCGAGCGCGTGCTCGATCTTTTCTGCGGGCTGGGCAATTTCACATTGCCGTTGGCGCGCAAGGCCGGGCAGGTGGTCGGTGTGGAAGGCGATGCCGGATTGGTGGCGCGTGCGCGCGAGAACGCGCAGCGTAACCAGTTGGGCAATGCCGAATTCCATGCCGCCGATTTGTCCAAGGATTTGTCGTCGGAAAGTTGGATGAAGCAAGGCTTCGACAAACTGCTGCTCGATCCGCCGCGCGCGGGCGCAGCCGAAGTGCTCGCGCAATTGCCGCTCAAGGGCATCGGGCGCATCGTTTACGTGTCCTGCCATCCGGCCTCGTTGGCGCGCGATGCCGGGTTCCTGGTGCGCGAGCGCGGTTACAAGCTGAAGCAAGCTGGAGCGATGGACATGTTTCCGCATACCGCGCATGTCGAATCGATTGCCTTGTTCGAGAAATGATCGCTTCGCATATGGCTTGCGGCAGACAAGTGCTTTGAATTTCCGATTCCCTCACGCAAGCGATCGAGCGGCTGCCGCTGTTTTCACTGGATGAATTGAATGGGCATCGAGATAGAACGCAAATTCCGGGTGATCGGCGATGACTGGCGCCATGCGGCGCATCGCAGCGAGCGCATGGCGCAAGGCTATCTCAACGAGGCCCTCGCACTGGCCGAAGGCCGCGAGCAGTGTTCGGTGCGCGTGCGGCTGGCCGGGGAATCGGCATTTTTGAACATCAAATCCCGCGAAATCGGGCCGGCACGTCAGGAATTCGAATATCCGATTCCGGCCAGCGATGCCGAGGCCTTGCTGCGATTGTGCGCGGGCGGGTTGATCGACAAGATCCGCCACTATGTCCGGCACGGCGAACACCTGTGGGAAGTGGACGAGTTTCTCGGCGACAACGTTGGGTTGATCGTTGCCGAAATAGAATTGAACGATGTGGATGAATCTTTCGTACGGCCCGATTGGATCGGCGCGGAGGTCACCGAGCAGTCGCGCTATTACAATCTCGCGTTGTCCGAATATCCGTTCGCGCGATGGACTGACCTGGAGAAAAGCTGATGCTGGTAATCGGTATTGCCGGAACGCAACTGACGGCCAACGAACGCGACTGGTTGCAACATCCGGCCTGCGCGGGCGTGATCTTGTTCACCCGCAATTTCGCATCGAAAACCCAGGCCGCTGAACTGAGTCAGGCCATTCGCGAAGCAGCACCGCGTCCGCAGTTAATCTGCGTGGATCAGGAAGGCGGGCGCGTGCAGCGTTTTCGCGAAGGTTACGCCGCGCTGCCGCCACTGGAGAATTTCGGCAAGCTGTATCGGCAAGACTCGGCCGCGGCATTGCAATTGGCGCAAGACCACGCCTGGCTGATGGCCAGCGAAATCCGCGCAACAGGCGTGGATTTGAGTTTCGCGCCGGTGGTGGATTTGGGCCGCGGCAATCGCGCCATCGGCAACCGCGCGTTCGACGCCGATCCCGCGGTCGTTGCGCAATTCACTAAGGCTTACGTGCGCGGCATGCATTCGGCGGGCATGGCGGCCACGCTCAAGCATTTTCCCGGTCATGGGTCGGTGCTCGAAGACACGCATTTCGATGACGCCGTCGATCCGCGCCCGCTGGAAACATTGCGCGCCGAAGACCTGCTGCCTTTCGTCGCCGGCATCGAGGCCGGCGCCGATGCGGTGATGATGGCGCATGTCAAATATCCGGCCGTTGCGCCGGAACCGGCCGGTTATTCGCCGCGCTGGATGCAACAAATCCTTCGCCAGGAACTGCGCTTTCGCGGCGTGATCTTCAGCGACGACATCGGTATGGCCGCCGCCGAATCGGCCGGTGGCGTGGCCGCGCGCATCGATGCCCATCTTGATGCCGGCTGCGATGTCGTGCTGGTCTGTCCGCCCGCACTGGTGCCTGATTCGCTGGCGGCGATGGATCGTCGTCCAGCTTCCAATACCGCCACGCTGACATCCTTGCTCGGACGTGGTTTCTGCGGCTGGGACGGATTGCTGGCCCAACCGCGCTACGATACGGTCCGCGCGGCCTTGACCGACCCAGACAAGAGAGTGAGCTGATATGTCCGATAGCCTGGCGGTTGCCTTGCAAAATTCCGAACAATTGTTCGATCGCGCCGAGATCGAACAAGCCATTGCCCGGATCGCGGCGGAGATCGTCAGCGACTACGATGGCGACGAGCGGCCCGTGTATCTGACCATCATGCACGGCGGCATGTTGTTCGCCTCGCAGTTGGCGCTACAGCTTGGTATCGATCTGGAATTCGATTACCTGCATGCCACCCGTTATCGCGGCGCCACCAGCGGTTCGGGCCTGGCCTGGTTGCATCGTCCGGCGACGCCGCTCAAGGGCCGGCGTGTATTGATTGCCGATGACATCCTCGATGAAGGCCACACGCTCAAGGCAGTGAGCGACTGGTGCCAGGACCAGGGCGCGGCGGATGTCCGCATCGCGGTGCTATGCGTGAAGGATCACGATCGTTGCGTGGAGGGCATCGCCGCCGACTACATCGCGCTGGAAGTACCCGATCGCTATGTTTATGGCTATGGCATGGACTATCACGAACAAGGCCGCAACCTGCCGGGCTTGTACGCACTCAAGTAATCGCGGGCACGCATCGGCGTGCGCATCCGGAAATATCGTTTCTACGCAGACCGTGTCGCGTTGTTATCGAGTGCTCGATCGGTTGGTGGTGAGCGGTGCATGGGTTGGCAAGAGGTGGCAATGGAAATCGAACTGGCAATCATCGGTGGCACCGGCTTGTACAAACTCGCCGCGCTGGAAAATGTCCGGATGCTCGAAGGCGAGACGATGTATGGCACGCCCTCCGGCCCGGTGCGCGTGGGCGAATTCGCCGGCCATCGCGTGGCCTTCCTGGCACGCCACGGTGAGGCGCATGCGCTGCCGCCGCATCGGGTCAATTACCGCGCCAATCTGCAACGCTTGAAGGATCTCGGCGTCACCCGCGTGCTGGCGATCAATGCCGTAGGCGGCATCACCGAACGCTTCGGTCCGCGTGCGATCGCCGTGCCCGATCAGATCATCGACTACACCTGGGGCCGGATCGGCACGATCTGCGAGGAGCCCGGCACGCCGGTGTTGCATATCGATTTCGGCGATCCGTATTCGGAGCCGCTGCGGCAACGCATTCTTGCTGCCGCTGAATCAGCCACGATTGCCGTCGTCGATGGCGGCTGCTACGGCGCGACCCAGGGGCCGCGCCTGGAAACGCGCGCGGAGATCGTTCGGATGCGACGTGACGGTTGCGATCTGGTCGGCATGACCGGCATGCCCGAGGCTAGCCTGGCGCGCGAGATGGGGCTCGATTACGCCTGCCTGGCGCTGGTCGCCAACTGGGCGGCGGGTTGTGGTCCTTCGGCAGAGGCGGGCCAGGGCGAAATCACGCTCGAGGAAGTGCTCGCCAATGTCGAAGCGGCCACCGCACACTTGCCACCGTTGCTTGAGGCGATGCTCGTGCGGTAAGCGGAAACATTATCGCGCGCGCATCTGCGAACGATTGGCGCGCGATGGATGCTTGCATCGGCGCTGAGAATTTTTCCGCGATAGGATCGGTGGCAACGCGTACCGATCCTGTCCGAACCACATCGCACTGTCGAAGCGCGGGGTTTGGTTTAGCTACGCCAGTTGATGATCGAATTGTAGCCGGGCTAGTTCCGCATACAGCCCATCCTGCGCCATCAACTGCGCATGCGTGCCTTGGGCGATGACGCGACCCTGATCCATCACCACGATCCGGTCGGCCTTGAGTACGGTCGCCAGGCGATGGGCGATGACCAAGGTAGTGCGGCCTTCCATCAATCGTTCGAGTGCTTGCTGCACGGCGCGTTCGCTTTGCGCATCGAGCGCCGAGGTGGCCTCATCGAGCAACAGGATCGGCGCGTCCTTGAGCAGGGCGCGCGCGATTGCCAGACGCTGCTGCTGTCCGCCGGACAAACGCGCTCCGCGTTCGCCGAGTTCGCTGTCGTAGCCATCGGGCAGGGTGCTGAGAAACTCATGCGCCTCGGCGCTTTGCGCCGCGTCCTCGATGTCGGCATCGCTGGCATCGAGCTTGCCGTAGCGCAGATTCTCGCGGGCGGTAGTGCCGAAGATGACTGGGTCCTGCGGCACCAGCGCGATCGCGCCGCGCAACGCTGCCGGGTCGAGCTGACGCAAGTCGATGCCATCGAGTCGCACGCTGCCGCTTTGCGGATCGTAAAAGCGCAGTAATAGCTGGAACACCGTACTTTTACCCGCGCCCGAAGGCCCGACCAGGGCCACGGTTTCGCCCGGAGCGACATGCAGGGAAAAATCATCGAGCGCGGCGGTATCGGGCCGGCTGGGATAATTGAAACGCACCTTGTCCAAGCGCAATTCGCCGCGCAGCGGGGCAGGGAGCGGAACCGGATGGGCAGGCACCGGCAGTTCCGAACGCTCGCCGAGCAATTGGCCGATGCGTTCCATGCCGCCACCGGCGCGCTGCACGTCGGTCCAGACTTCGGTCAAGGCGCCGACCGAACCGGCGCCGATCACCGCGTACAGCACGAACTGTCCCAAAGTACCGGCGCTCATGCTGCCGGCAATCACGTTTTGCGCGCCGACCCAGAGCACGGCGGTGATCGCACCGAACACCAACACGATCACGGTGGCGGTCAGCAGCGATTGCATGCGGATGCGCTTGCGCGCGGCATCGAGCGAGCGCTGCACGGCGTTGGCGAAGCGCCCGCGTTCGTAAGGTTCGCGCGCGTAGCTTTGCACGGTGTGCATGGCGTTGAAGGTCTCGCCGGCGCGGGCATTGGCATCGGCGACGCGATCCTGGCTGTCCTTGGCCGCACCGCGCACGCGGCGGCCCGACAAGGCGATCGGCAACACGATCAGCGGCATGCCGATCAAGGTCAGACCGGCCAGGCGCGGGCTGGTGATCGCCAGCATCGCCGCACTACCGATCACCGTGATGCCGCTGCGCAGGGCGATCGACATGCTCGACCCGACCACGCTGCGCAACAATTCGGCATCGGCCGACAGGCGCGAGAGCAATTCGCCGCTGCGGGTGCGCTCGAAAAAACTTTGATCCAGCGTCAGCAGATGTCCGTACAACGTCCGACGCAGGTCGGCGATGACCCGCTCGCCAAGCAGCGAGACGAAATAAAAACGCGCCGCCGTCGCCAGCGCCAACACCACCGCCACGGCGAACAACAACGCGAACCAGCGATCCACCGAGGTGCCCCTGGCGAAACCCTGGTCGATCATGTGTTTGAACGCGACCGGGAAGAACAGCGTCGCGCTCGACGATACCGCCAATGCGCACAACCAGGCGCTGAGCAGGCCGCGATGCGGACGCAGGAAAGGCAGCAGCCCGGTCAAGGAGATCAGGCGCTGACGGGGAGACTCGTTGGGGCTACTCATTCGCTGGCCGTTTCGTCTTTTTGCAAGGTGGCCGCGCCGCGACTGAGGTCGCGCAGGCGTTGGCCCAAGCCTTCGTACATGGAGGCGGGCAGGCGCAAACGCAAGCGTAGGCCGTGTTCATCGAAGGATTCGGCGAGTTTTTCCGCCGCATGCGCGGGCAACAAGGAATGCACCGCGCCGGACAAGGCGAAATCGCAAACCAGCTCGGCTTCCACCGTCGCGACCAATTCGCGCCGAGCAGCGGTACGCAGACATTCGGCGGTGACGCCACCATAAGCGCGCGCCAGCCCGCCCGCGCCAAGATTGATGCCGCCATACCAGCGCGTCACTACCGCCATCACTCGGTCGAAACCCTGCGCCTGGATCGCCGCCAGGATCGGCCGTCCGGCGGTGCCGCCCGGTTCGCCATCGTCGGAAAAACGATATTCGTTGCCGATCCGGTAGGCCCAGCAATTGTGCGTGGCGTCGGGATCGGAAATTTCCCGCAGCCAGGCCAGCGCCTGTTCGGGCGATGCGACGGCCGTGGCCTGCGCCAGGAACCGGCTCTTTTTCACCTCCAGCAGCAAGCGCGCCGGCGCGTCCAGCGTGGATAGATTCATTCGTGCAACAACACGGCCAGATCGGCGGGAATTTCGTGGTGCGGATACTGTTGCCGGAACTCGATCAGGCTCACTCGGGCTTCATCCATTCGGCCCTGCCTGTGCAATTGACGGATATGTTCCAACCAGGCTGAAGGCGTTTGACGAAATGTCTGTGCTTGATCGGCCGATGGGGCCGCTGCGATCGTTCCTGTCGAGCGTTCGGCGGTAGCTTGCATCGGTGCCGCCTTGGCCATCGCCGCCACATTTTCGGCGGCGGCAGTGACGGGCCGGTCCGAACGAGCTTCGGCACTGACACTGGATCGGGCAGCAGCGGAGCCTTGCTCGTCGCGCTGTTGCTGTGCGAATGCTTCCGGCGATGCAGGCGGCGCGGCCGGCACGATCGGTATAACGGCGGGCCGGGGAATTTCGGATTCGGTTTTGCCGAGCAATCGTTGCCGCGATTCGGGCGCGCTCGTGCGAGCCGCCAGCGGCGGTGGCGAATCGCCCGGCTCGCGTGTGGCCATGCCGTTCGATGGTGCCGGCGCGCTGGGTTGTTCACTGCTGGATTGTTTCGTTTTCGACAGTTCGACGGCTTGTATCTGCGGTGCGGTCGGCGCCGGGACCGATAGCGAACGCGGCATCGGGCGAGTCATCTGCCAGCCGATGCCAATCGCCAGCACGGCCGCTGCCGCACTGCCGAGGCTCCAGAACATTCTCGGCGATGCTGGCCAGTGCATGCGACGCGGTTCCTGTGTCGCCGCCGCTGCGTTGGCGGCCGCCTTGAGGATGCGGGCATCGAGCGCCGGAGGCGGTTCGCCACCGGCGAGCGCGCGGACGACGCGAGCCAGTTCGCGCTCTTGCTCGTCCAACGGTTCGGTAGAGGGCGGCTTGGTGGTCATGGCTTTAATTTCATCCGCAGCTTGTCGAGCGCGTAGCGGAGCCGGGATTTCACCGTTTCCCGTCCGACGCCGGTAATACGGCCGATTTCCTCCAGGGAAAGTTCCTGCTCCAGTCGCAACACCACCACTTCACGCTGGTCCGTCGGCAATTGTTCCAAGGCCAGCTGCAAGCGCCGGCGTTCCTCGAAGGCCGACAGCCGTCGCTCCGGCGTCTGCGGGTCGGGCTCCCGCTCGGCGCGGTCGTCGCCATTTTCCGGCGCCAGCGGCCGGTGTTGCTGCGACCGCCAATGATCGGTCAGGCGATTGTGCGCTATCTGGTACAGCCAGGTGCTGAATCTTGCCTCGGGCCGATAGCGCTCGCGGGCGGTGATCACGCGCTGCCAGACATCCTGATAAAGCTCCTCGGCGGTGCCGTGTTCGCGAACCTGCCGCAGCATGAAACGGAACAATGGGCCGCGATGACGGTGGTACAGCAATTCGAATGCATTCGCTTCGCCGGCCCCATAGGCCAGCATCAATTCTTCGTCGGTCAACTCCGCCTGCATGGCTTCGAGAGTACGAAGTTTTGTCATGGCCCGATAGCCGCCCGGGAAAGTATTTCGTTCGTTGGACGCGAGATTTCAGATGGAATGGCTTTTCACCACTACTCGCAGCACGCCTTCGGCCAGTAGTGCATCGAGCTCCTGATCGAGCTGCGTATCGCTTGCCCGGCTGATCACCGCGCCGGTTTCGGGATTGCGGACAATCGCATAACCGCGAGCCAAGGTCGCGAAAGGACTCACCGAATTGAGCGCGCGCGCCAAGCCTTGCAGCGTCAGGACGCTTTGTTCGAGCGTGCGGGCGACCTGCGAGTCCAGGCGTTGCTTGAGCAACGCGGCGCGATGCCGGTGCGCGGCCAATCGTTCGCGCGGATGCTGGCGTTCAAGGCGCTGCGCGCTAAGCCGAAGTTTTTCCAGACGCGCACTCATCGCTTGCGCGAAGGCGCCGTTCAATCGGGTGCCGAGTGCGGCCAGGCGATGCCCGCCGCGTTCCAGGCGCAGATGCGGACGTCCGGACTGTAGGCGCAGCCAGGCTTGGTCGGTGCGTTGAGCCAACGCAGTTTGTTTGCGCAGCATCGCCGCCTCCAGTCGGCGCCGATGCTGGGTCAATTGCGCGAGCAATTCGGAGCGTTCGGGCACCAGCAATTCCGCCGCCGCCGAGGGCGTGGGCGCGCGCAGGTCGGCGGCGAAATCGGCCAGGGTGAAATCGATTTCATGGCCAACCGCCGACACCACCGGCAGCGGGCATGCGGCGATGGCGCGGGCCAGGGCTTCGTCGTTGAACTGCCACAAATCTTCCAGCGAGCCGCCGCCGCGGGTGATCAGCAGCGCGTCGTAGCGGCCGCAATTCGCGGCTTTTTCCAGCATGGCGCGGATCTGCGTGGCCGCTCCCTCGCCTTGCACCGGCACCGGCAGCACGTCGATATCCAGCAACGGAAATCGCCGCCCTAGCACGTTGAGCACATCGCGTACCGCCGCGCCGCTGGGCGAGGTGATCAGGCCGAGCCGGCCGATGAAGCGGGGCAGGGGCCGCTTGCGTTCGGCCGCGAACAAGCCTTCTGCTGCGAGTTTCGCTTTCAGCGCTTCGAAAGCCTGGCGCAGCACGCCTTCACCGGCCTGCTCCATGTGCTCGAGCACCAGCTGGTAATCACCGCGCGCCTCGTACAAGGTCAGGCGTCCGCGCACCAGTACCTGCATGCCGTCGCGCGGCACGAAGCGCAGGTACAGCGCCTTTTGCTTGAACAGCGCGCAGCGCACCTGGGCGCGCTCGTCCTTGAGCGTGAAATAGATATGTCCCGAAGCCGGCCGGGAAAAATTGCTGATCTCACCCTCGACCCAGACCTGCGCGAAGCTGCCCTCCAGCAGATCGCGCGCCATTGCATTGAGCTGGGCGGGTTTGAGGACCGGGCGTTCGCGGGTCAGTTCGGGCATGCGTGGCATCGCTTGGCAGGGCGCCCAGAATACGCGCCATGCCTCGGCTTCCCAAGCGGCTCCAGGTCCAAGACACTGACGGGCCGAACGGATGCCCGCCCTCGCTGCGTTGCCGCCGGTTTCCGCCCTGTCTGGAGAGCGTCTGGACCTGTCGTTGCGCGGGTTTTTCAAGTGTGGAATAGTCAATCGGCGTTCCGCGTATCGGTTGCGGACGGCAGATGGTCGCGGCGCGAACTCCCCCCACTGGTTTGCTATGTCTCCGAGAGAATTGCCATGAACGCAAAATCGATGATCCTGGTGTTATGCATTGTTTTTTTCTGGATCGGTTCGGCCGCCGCCGATACCAAGGAGCCCACTGGGCTGCAGGCCATTTTGGAACAGCAGCGCAGCCTGGCCGCTGATTTGGATGCCGGCAAGACCGGAGATCTGAAGTCGCAGGAAGTCGAGGCGATCCGCAAGGCGCAACAGGAGATTTTCAAAGTCACCGAGGGCAAGACCGATATCAACGCGCTTCGGCCCGACGAACAAGTCGTTGTGATGAACCAGGTCGAAAAGGTCAAGGCGATCATGGCCGGTACCCGCGTTGCTCAGCGGAACAAGGAAATCTGCAAGCGCGAACGCATTTCCGGCTCGAATCTCACTCAGACCGTTTGCGCGACACAGGAAGAGCGCGACCAGCGGCGCGAAATGAATCGCGAGCAGATGGAAAAACGCCGGATATGCGAAGGCACCGGGTGCGGCAGTTGAACCAGGCCGCAATGTCCGCATGGACATTGCGGCGAGCACGCCGCGCAGGCGTGTTCGGCGGAAGCGACATGAGTTGATGTGTCCATTTGCGTATCGAGCGCAGTGATGAAGATCGCCGCGCTCGATGCGCACGCAGAACCTGTTGCCTCGTGGGTGTCTTGCTCCATCCGATTTCCACCAACGCCGGGGAAGCGATGTGGAAATTTCCCGGGCGAACAGCAGCCCCGATTCGGGTAGTGAATGATTGTTGTCGGTCACCGACACCTGACCGAATCGTTCATCCTGTTACGTTTGCAAGAGCATCACTTTTATTTCTTGCGCGACTGGGTTGCATCTGTCGCAGCCCTGAGCCGTCGATTGTTTGTTGTGCATCGGCGCGACGGAGTTTCCGCTTTACAAACGAAGTGTCGTCAATGTTCGCCAGGGGGGAAGTCATGAACATGAAGCCGATGGCCGTGGTGTTGTGCATTGCCTTGATGTGGGCCGGTTCGGCCGCGGCTGGAAGCGACGGTCCGGTGGGTTTGCAGGCTATTTTGCAACAGCAGCACAGCCTGGCCGCCGATCTGGACGCCGGCAAGGTCGGAAATTTGAAAGCACCGCAAGTCGAGGAGATTCGCAAAGCGCAGCGGCAGATTTTCAATGCCACCGAAGGCAAGGCCGATCTCGATGCGCTTGAGTCCGACCAGCGGGCGATGGTGATGAATCGGGTGGACAAGATCAAGGCAATCGTGGCCGCCGCCAATGCCGAAGACTCGGAAAAGCTGATTTGCAAACGCGAACGCGTTTCCGGTTCGCTCACCACCCGGAAAACTTGCGCGACGCAGGAGGAACGCGATCAGCAGCGCAAGCTGTACCTTGAGGACGTTGAAAAACGCCGGATCTGCGAACCGCCGTGCTGGCGCACTTGAGCCGATCCAGGGGTTCGCATAGGTCGTGCGCTTGATGTGGTCCGATGTGTGTCGAATCGATCCGGACAGCCAGAATGCTCGCCATCGCGGTGCATCGGTCAACGGTTGCTTTGCTCGCAGTCCTGCGCAGCCGTTCTCGTCGTTCTCGTTTCTGGTGTGTCTAAAGCATGGGCGCTCGGAAACGGAGGCATCGAATATTGGCTGGGCAAGGGGCTTGATTGATAGGGAGGGTTCGGCTCCTTGCAGTTGCGTGGCCGGTAATTTTCCCATGTTGCGTTTCGCTACTTTGCTTGGACAATTCCTTGATCGTGCTTTTGATGCAGATTGCGATCTTGAATAGCTAGCCGGTGTTCCACACGCATCCGCGGTGGATTTTTTGTTTCGCAATGGAATGTTTTCAATTTTTTCGGAGAAAAAGTATGAATATGAAATCGACGGCCTTGGCCTTGTGCGTTGTCTTTGCCTTTGTCTGGGCCGGTTCGGCCGCAGCCACGGCCGAAAAACCCGTTGGGCTGCAGGTGATCTTGGAGCAGCAACGCAGCCTGGCGGCCGATCTGGATGCCGGCAAGACGCGGGATCTGAAAGCGCCACAGGTCGAGGAAATCCGCAAGGCGCAGCGGGAGCTTTTCAAGGTCACCGAGGGCAAGACCGACCTCGATGCATTGCGGCCCGATGAAAAAGTCGTGGTGATGAACGAAGTGGAAAAGATCAAGGCGATCATGGCCGGTACCCGTGCCGCCGACGAGGACAAGAAAATCTGCCGCCGTGAGCGCACCATCGGTTCGCAATTGGTCCAGACGATCTGCACAACGAAGGCCGAAATGGAAAAGCGGCGCGAGATGAATCGCGAACAAGCGGAAAAGGGCCGTATCTGTGAACCGCCAGGCTGTGGCGAGATTTCCGAGCGTTTGGGCGGCAGGGGGCTCTGAAGCGCCGACGGTAATGAGTTCCGATCGACATGAGGCAAGTCAAGCCCAGCCATGTCTAGTGGCTGGGCTTTTCATTGAACCAGTGGCAAACCCCCGCCCATGATCGGATGGACTACCCACTTGCTTTGCTAGGGCGAGAATAATTGCTGCAACGCAGCATTCCATCTGGGCGCCTGGCAAGTTCGCCAAGTGCACCGAGACATCCTCTCGTGGGGCCAAGTAGTTTTGCTTCACGCAATGGCAGTCCTGCCCCTGCTTCCAGCCAGGCATTGCCGTCATGAAGTTCCCTTGTTTGCGGACATATTTCGCACAGTCAGGGTGCTGAACATGATAAATTTCGCACCCCGGAAATGAATTAAGGCATGTGGTGAGCGACTCCCTCGTTGAAATCGACAACGTCTCGTTTGCTTATGACCGGCGCAAGATTCTCGATGGCATTTCTCTCCAGGTGCCCAGAGGTAAAGTTGTCGCGATCATGGGTGGCAGTGGCAGCGGCAAGACCACGCTGCTTCGGTTGATCGGCGGCCAGGTGCTGGCGCAAAGCGGCGATGTTCGCGTGGCCGGCACTTCGGTGGCCAAGGCCTCCCGCGACGAGTTGTTCGCCCTGCGTTGCCGCATGGGCATGCTGTTCCAGTTCGGCGCCTTGTTCACCGACCTGTCGGTGTTCGACAACATCGCCTTTCCCATGCGCGAACAGACTTCCTTGCCGGAAGAACTGATTCGCGATCTGGTGCTCATGAAACTCCAGGCGGTGGGCTTGCGCGGTGCGGCTGGTCTCATGCCCTCCGAATTGTCCGGGGGCATGGCGCGGCGCGTGGCGCTTGCACGCGCGATCGCACTCGACCCGGAGCTGATGCTCTACGACGAACCCTTCGCTGGTCTGGATCCGATCTCGCTGGGCGTCACCGCGCACCTGATCCGCAATTTGAACATCGCCTTGGGCACGACTTCGATTCTCGTGACCCACGATGTCCACGAGTCGCTGGCGATCGTGGATTACATCTATTTCCTGTCCCGGGGCAAGGTTGCCGCTTCCGGCACGCCCGACGAGATTCGCAACTCCACCGATCCGTTCGTGCGGCAGTTCATCAACGCCGACGCCGATGGCCCCGTACCGTTCCATTATCCGGCGCCGGATTTCCGCAGCGAGCTGCTGGGAGGCGATCATGTTCGATAGCCGGATGGCAAGGCCTTTCGTGACCTTGGGCCGGCACGTCAACGATGCCGTGTGGCGATTCGGCGTGGCAGCGCGCTTCCTGGCGCTGGTGTTGCGTTATTCGGCGCTGAGTTTCCAGCGGCCTCGCCTGATCGCGCGCGAGGTCTATCACGCCGGTTTCAATTCATTGGTGATCATTCTCGTCTCCGGACTTTTCGTCGGCATGGTGCTGGGCTTGCAGGGTTACTACACCTTGCAACGCTATGGCGCGACCGAGGCCCTGGGCGTGATGGTGGCGTTGTCGCTGGTGCGCGAGCTCGGCCCGGTGATCGGCGCATTGTTGTTTGCCGCGCGTGCCGGGTCGGCGCTGACGGCGGAAATCGGCTTGTTGAAAACCACCGAGCAACTGGCGGCGATGGAGATGATGGCGGTCAATCCGCTGGCCCGCGTCATTGCCCCCCGATTCTGGGGTGCGGTTATTTCCATGCCCTTGCTGGCCGCGTTTTTTTCCGCGATGGGTGTGTTCGGCGGTTATCTGGTCGGCGTGAAGATGGTCGGCCTCGACGAAGGCGTTTTCTGGTCGCAGATGCAGGCCGCGGTCGATTTTCGTACCGATATTTGCAACGGCGTCATCAAGAGTATCGTTTTCGGCACCGCGATCGGCTGGATCGCCATGTTCGAGGGCTACGACGCCAATCCCACCGCCGAAGGCGTGGCCAGTGCCACCACTCGGACGGTGGTCTATTCGGCGTTGGCGATCCTGGCGCTGGATTTCATGTTGACCGCTTTCATGTTGAGGTAATTTGTAATGAACCGAACGTTCATGGATTTTCTGGTAGGCGTATTCGTGGTCATCGGCCTGGGTTCGCTGATGTTTCTGGCGATCAAGGTCGGCAACCTGGGCTCTACCGGAGAAGTCGGGCAGACCTACACCGTCTATGCCAAGTTCGACAACGTCGGCAATCTCAAGGTCCGCGCGCCGGTCAAGAGCGCCGGCGTGGTGGTCGGACGCGTTGCGCGGGTGAGCCTGGACAAGGACGACTACCGTGCGCGGGTCAAACTCAAGATCGACACGCGCTATCAATTCCCGAAGGATACGACCGCTTCCATTTTGACCTCCGGGTTGCTGGGCGAGCAGTACGTCGGTTTCGAACCCGGCGGGGATGTCGATAATCTGAAGGCCAATGACGAGATGAAAAACACGCAATCGGCATTGGTGCTGGAGCGGCTCATCAGCCAATTCATGTTCAGCAAGGCCTCCGGTGGTGATAGTGGCAGCGAAAGCAAATGAGCCTGGCCCGGTAGCGAGCTGGTCCGAGTGGCCGCGAGCTGCAACCAAGCGGTCCGGCATCGGTCATATACGTACGCCCAGCGGCAGACCTGAAATGAAATCACGAAATTCCGAACTGGCCGCCCGGGCCAAGCAAGCGAAGACGGCTGTGTTGATGGTGACACTGGCGATGCTGGTTGGCGGCTGCGCGAGCACCGGCGGCCATGAACGCGACCGCCGCGACCCCGCCGAAGGGTTCAACCGGGCGATGTTCACCTTCAACGACAAGCTCGACAAAGCCGTTCTCAAGCCGGTGGCCAAAGGCTATGTCCATGTCGTGCCGAAGCCGGGCCGGCAGGCGGTCGGCAATTTCTTTTCCAACATCGACGATGTGTTCATTTCGGTGAACAACCTGTTGCAGGGCAAGCCGGTCAATGCTGCCTCGGATATGGGTCGTTTTGTGGTCAATAGCACTCTCGGCTTGCTGGGCACGATCGATGTCGCCAGCAAGATGGGGCTGGAAAAGCACGACGAGGATTTTGGCCAGACGCTCGGACGCTGGGGCGTGCACGATGGCCCGTACCTGGTCTTGCCTTTGTTTGGACCCAGCACCACACGCGATGCCTTCGGCAAGGTCGCCGACAGCAGCGTCGATCCGGTCAACCAGCTCGACGATGTGTCCTGGCGCAATGGGCTGCTGGCGCTGCGCCTGGTGGATACGCGCGCGAATTTGTTTGGTGCCGAGCAGGTGCTCAACGAGGTGGGCGTCGATCGCTACGAGTTCGTGCGCGATGCCTACTTGCAACGCCGCCGCTACAATATCTACGACGGCAATCCGCCACCCGAGCAAGACGAAGAGGATTTGCCGCCCGCCGACGATTCCCAAATTCCCGCCGAGCCGCAAGATCAAGCGCCAGTGCCGGTCGAGACCCCGGAGCATGAAGGCACCGACGAGCCGGTGGCTCCGCCACCTCCGGCATCGATCGATGAGACGACCGACGGCGTGGTCAGCGTGGATTCACCACCGGAAGTAGAAGGTGCCTCCGACTCGGAAGGCGCGCCGGCTTCGGCCGAACCGACGCGGTAGCGCCTGACGTCAAGGCAACGCACCAGCACAATGAAGTCATTGGAAAACAATCAAGATGAAAGTCCAGAAATCGCTATTCAGTTTCCTGCTCGTTTTTTTCCTGTTGGCAAGCGCAAGTCCGGTGATGGCCGAAGAAGCGCCCGACCAATTGGTCACCCGGCTTTCCCAGGAACTGATTCACGACATCAAAACCGATAAGGACCTCCAGGCCGGCAGCAAGGCCCGTGCGGTGGCGATAGTCGAGGCGAAAGTCGTGCCGCGCTTCAACATGCCGCATATCACGCAATTGGCGGTGGGCAGGAGCTGGAGACAAGCCACTCCCGCGCAACAGAAAACCCTGCAGGACGAATTCAAGACATTGCTGGTGCGTACCTACTCGACGGCAATGCTGCAGTACAAGGATCAGGTGTTGAACGTCAGGCCGCTCAAGGCTCCGGCGGGTGCGACCGATGTGCAGGTTCGTTCTTATGTCGTGCAGCAGGGCGGCCCGCCGATCGACATCAATTACAGTCTGGAAAAAACGCCGGAAGGCTGGAAGTTCTACGACATCGTCGTGGGCGGAGCCAGCCTGGTGGTCACTTATCGCAGCCAGTTCACGGCGGAAGTCACCAAGAATGGCATTGACGGCCTGATCGACCTGTTGCGGCGCCAGAATGCCGCGAAGGCCGAACAATTGCAGGAAATCCCGAAGACCGCGAAAGCGGGCAAGTAAGCCATGCCGCAAATCAATGAAGGCAAACTGAGAGTCGATGGCCTGCTGACGGTAGAGACCACGCACAGCAGCTACGATTTGTTGGTGGGCCAGGAGGCGGTGAAGGAAATCGATTTGAGCCGGGTCCAGCGTGCCGATTCGGCGGCGCTGGCACTATTGCTCGCCGCGCAGCGGCGGGCCGATCGAACCGGACAGCCATTGCGTGTGACCGGAGCTCCGGCCAATCTGGACGTCTTGGCGCAGCTATATGGCGTCAGCGATTGGATCAAGCTGGCATAAAGGCGAGCCGGGTTTTCACGAGTCGGATTTTCAAGCCACACTGCAACGGGAAGCAAAGGTAGTTGAGCAGGTGTCAGCGTTTGCGAACCCTGATCGCCTCGGATATCGCCGCAAGCTTGCCACTGGCCACCAAGCTGCCAGGATTGGAGCGGACCGGGAAAGTTGCCGGCAAGCGATGCACAATTGGCCTTCCACATTGCAGCCAGGCCAGGCCGATGCCGCCTGCTGGACTGCCCGATGGATCAGGAGTGGCGAATGAGTCAAACCTACCGGCTTTTGCGTGAAGGCATGCCTGTATCACAAGGTTTGGGCAAGGCAGAGTTTCCGGCCGATGTCCGCAAGACCCGCGATTGGATTGCGGCGCTGCCGCGAGCCAACGCCCAGGCGACCCAGCAGGAACTGGCACAGGCGCTCGATAGCCTTGCCGGTCAGCGGCTGGATGGCCCACTGCGGCTTTCCGTACTCGAACAACTGCGTCCGGCGGTGGTGGAATCGATCGGTCTGCTGCAGCAGCAATTCGCCGGTAGCGCGTTGCCGTTGCCGGTCACCAAAGCGATGGCGGCGCATCAGGTCGAAGCATTCCATCTGGCGCTGGCGCATGGTTATCGCAAAGCCGCCATCGAGATCTGCGCGCCTGACGGCAATATCCCGATGTTTCGCGGCGGCGCGGTGGTCCAGGCCTTGTCGCGCGCGAGTTGGCACTACAGTCAGGCCCTGGTGGCGGCTTGGCGTATCTACCGGATTCCGGCGGCGGGAGTTTGGCAAGGCCTGCACCGTATTCACAATTTCGCCGCGGAGCAAAAACTCGACAGCAAGGCCGTCGAGGACCCGGTAGCAGGTTACCCGGTCGAAATCCGCGCGCTTTATCTGCAGGCATTGTTGATGGCGATCAGCCGGCCCCTGGCTTTCAGCCAGACCGAGCAGGACACCTTGTGGCAACTCGCGCGTGGTTTCGCCAAGCGTTGCGCATTGCGCCGGCAAGCGCCGGAGGGTTCCGAGCCGATCGTCCCGGAGGATGCCGATCGTGGGCCAGGGCCGGGCGTGAGTGGCGAGAGCTACACGCAATGGCTGGACATGCGCGCGTTTTCCGACGAAGTCGATTCGGCGCTAGAGCGTCAGCGGGATGGATTTTCCGAGCTCTCGCCCGAGCGCGGCGTGAGTGTCCGCGTGTCGCTGGAGATGCTGCAACGGCTCAAGCGCGCCTTTGGTTTGGCTGCCGCGCGCACGCACAAGCGCCTGTCCGGCGGGCATCAATTGCGCACGGTGATCGGCTTGAGCGGCCTGCATTTTTATCTGGCGGGGCAGCGCGATTTCGACACGTTCATGCGCGAGGCATCGCAGCATATCGTGCATGTGGTCGATCGCGCTTCCTGGGTCAGCGCCACGACCGATGCTTCCCGTGTTCCGATGTTCACCGCGAATGTGCTCGATCAAAGCCTGGGCGGCTATCGCATGGTCTGGGACAACGCCGACCAGATTCGCGTCCGGGTCGGTGAACTGGTCGGCATCACCCTGGCTGAGGAAGATGAGGTACCCGAATGGATGCTCGGCATCGTGCGTTGGCTGCGCTACCAGCCCGATGGCGGCTTGTCGGCCGGTGTGGAATTGTTTGCGCGACGCATCATGGCGGTAGGTTTGCGCGTGCACCGGAATTCGGGCCCGGCCGACGCACCGATGCGCGCTTTGGAAGTGGAAATGATCGACGACGGAATGGAACATTGTTTTCTGGTGGCCAACGGGCAGGGCGCGGAAGCGTCGCGCATCGAAGTCATTCGCGATGAAGCCGATTCGCTCGATGCCGGAGCACCTTCGAGCGAGGACATGCTGGCCGGCATCGATGTCCTGCTCAATGTGGGCGATTACACCCTGCTGCGTCCGTTGCGCCGGGATCTGATCGCCGGCGTGGCGAACGGAGCCCGGCCATGAGTGAAGCCATTACCCAGCCGCGCAGGTTCGCGCGGACGGTGCGGGTGGGGCCAGTGCTGGTCGGCGGGAATGCGCCGATCGTCGTGCAGTCGATGACCAATACCGATACCGCCGATGTCGCGGGCACGGTCAAGCAGGTCGCGCAGTTGTGGCGTGCCGGTTCGGAACTGGTGCGGGTGACGGTCAACAATGCCGAATCGGCGGCGGCGGTGCCGCGCATCGTCGAGAAACTTTCGATGATGGGCATCGAGGTGCCCATCATCGGCGACTTTCACTACAACGGCCACCAGTTGCTCACCGCGGAACCGGCCTGCGCCGAGGCACTGGCCAAATACCGGATCAATCCGGGCAATGTCGGGTTCGGAAAAAAACGCGACTCGCAGTTTGGCGCGATCATCGACCTGGCACTCAAATACGGCAAGCCAGTGCGCATCGGCGTCAATTGGGGTTCGCTCGACCAGGCGCTCGCCGCGCAGTTGATGGATGAGAACCATCAGCGCGCCGAGCCGTGGTCGGCCAGCCGGGTATTGCGCGAAGCGCTGGTTCGTTCGGCGATCGATTCGGCAGAACGCGCGGTCGAGATTGGTCTGCCGCGCGATCGGATCATTCTTTCGGCCAAGGTCAGTGGTGTGCAGGAACTCATTGCGGTGTACCGCGACTTGGCGAAACGCTGCGATTTTCCGCTGCATTTGGGCCTGACCGAAGCGGGCATGGGTAGCAAAGGCATCGTCGCCTCGACCGCAGCCCTGGCGGTGCTGCTGCAGGAAGGCATCGGCGACACCATCCGCATTTCGCTCACGCCCGAGCCGGGCGCATCGCGCTCGCAGGAAGTCATCGTCGCGCAGGAATTGCTGCAGACCATCGGCTTGCGCGCATTCACGCCGCTGGTGACTGCGTGCCCGGGTTGCGGCCGCACCACCTCGGAGTTTTTCCAGGAATTGGCGAAGACGGTGCAAGAACATGTGCGTGGCAAGATGCCGGAATGGAAGATCACCCATCCGGGTGCGGAAAATCTCACGCTCGCGGTGATGGGATGCGTGGTCAACGGTCCCGGCGAATCGCGTCATGCCGATATCGGCATTTCGCTGCCCGGCACCGGCGAAGCGCCGATCGCGCCGGTGTTCGTCGATGGCGAAAAAACCGTCACGTTGCGCGGTGAGAACATCGCGCAGGAATTCGTCGCGATCATCGACGCCTACGTTGCCAGGAAATACGCCTGAGCTGGATTGGCCGCGCTGCCAGCGTCGGTGCCAGCGTGAATTTTTCGCTTACCCGCCGGGAATAGCCGCTTCGACCGGTTTCTGCGTGGCCGCATGACGCGCCAGTTGCGCTTCGCGATGGGCGATGTAGGCGTTGGCGATGAAGATGATCGCCGCGCCCAGTATCGTCCAGCGGTCGATGGTCTCATCGAACAACAAATAGCCGGCAACGGCTACTAGCGGCAGTTGCATGAAACTGATCGGCGTCAGCGCCGAGACATCGCCGAGTTTCAGCGCCCGCGTCCACAGCAGTTGCCCGCCGGTGCCGAACACGCCGGTGCAGATCAGCCACAGCCAGGTGATGCCGTGCGGCCACTGCCAGACGAACAATGCAGGCAGCAACGACATCGGCACCCAGAACACATAGGTGTAGAAGACGATGGTATCGGCCGGATCGAGCCGCGAGAGTTGCTTGATCTGGATCGCCACGGTCGCGCTCAGCACTGCCGCCAGCAAGGCCACCAGCGAGCCCGCGGTGAACTCGGTACTGCCGGGCCGGACGATGATCAGCACACCGATGAAGCCGAGGATGACCGCCGTCCAACGCCGCTGCCGCACCTGCTCGCCCAGCCAGATGACCGCCGCGATGGTGACGAACAGCGGCGTGGAATACGACAGCGCGATCGCCTGCGACAACGGCAGATGGCCGATCGCCCAGAAACTGGCCAGCATCGAGCCGATGCCGATGGCGCTGCGCAGCAGGTAGCGCGGCAACTGCTTGGTGCGCAATTGCACCGCGCCGCCGAGCAGCAGGAACGGCATCAGCGCCAGCAAGCCGACGGCATTGCGAAAGAACGCGATCTCGAACGTGGACAATGATTGCGACGCGAGCCGGATGGTGACGGCCATCAGCCCGAAAAACATGGTGCTGCCCAGCATCAACAGCGCGGCACGAACGTGGTTGCTTTGCGCCATCACCAACGTGCGCCGATGATGCGCGGCTCCGGTTCCAACGCAACGCCGAATCGCGCGTGGACCGATTCCGCGACACGGCGGGCGAGCGCGAGCAGTTGCTCGCCGCTGGCGCGGCCATGGTTGACCAGCACCAGCGCATGCTGCGCGGCGATGCCGGCATCGCCTTCGCGAAAACCCTTCCAGCCGGCGTTTTCGATTAGCCAGGCGGCCGATACCTTGTTCACGTCCGGCGATGCGGTCGGGTACACCGCCAATGTGGGATGTTCGGCTTTCAAGGCCTGCGCCTGCGCGGCCGGCACCATCGGATTCTTGAAGAAACTGCCGGCATTGCCGAGTAGCGCCGGATTGGGCAGCTTGCGCGTGCGGATGCGGCTGATCGCCTCGGCCACATGCACCGCGCGCGGCGTGTCCACGCCCATCGCTGCCAGTTCTTCACGGACACCGGGATAATCGAGCTTGAGCGGGCGTTGCCGGGGCAGGCGAAACTCCACGGCGGTGATCACCCACTGGTCGAGTTCGGCCTTGAACCGGCTGTCGCGATAAGCGAAATCGCAATCAATGCGGCCGACGCGCTTGAATTGCTGCGTGCCGCGATGGAAAGCTTCCACGGTTTCGATGAACTCGCCGACTTCCGCGCCATACGCGCCGATGTTCTGGATCGGGCAGGCGCCCACGGTGCCGGGAATCAGCGCCATGTTCTCGAAACCGGACAGCCCTTGGCCCAGGGTCCAGGCGACCAGATCGTTCCATTGCAAACCGGCATCGGCGCGAACCAGCGCGTGCGCGCCGTCGTCCTCGATGATGCGCACATCCGCCATGGTCAGGCAGATCGCCACGCCGGGAAAATCGCCGACGAAAAGCAGATTGCTGCCCTCGCCGAGCACCATCACCGGACCGTCGCGAAGCATGGCGAATTCGAACAGTTCCGGCAGCGCCTCGGCCCGGGAAACATCGGCCATCATCGCGGTGCGTGCAGGGACGCGAAAGGTATTGCGGCCGGCCAGCGAAACATTGTCGGCCAAGTGATAGCTGCTCATGAGGCGCTCGGAGGGAGATGGGCCGGGAACTGGCGGACGCGCACGGTGATCACTACAGAGTGCATGTTCCACTCTCACGGCGGCGGCGGATGGCGTCCACGCATTCGCCGATCAACCCCGGGCCGCGGTAGATCATGCCGGTGTACAACTGCACGAGCTCGGCTCCTGCGGCGAGTTTCCCCGCGGCATCAGCGCCACTGAGGATGCCGCCGACACCGATCAGCGCGATCGAATCGTCCAGCCGCTGGCGCAAACGGCGCAGCACTGCGGTGGACTTGCCGTACAGCGGTTGCCCGGACAATCCCCCGGCTTCGCCGGCAAGCGGATGGCCTTCGATCGACAGCCGGTCGATGGTGGTGTTGCCGGCGATGACGCCGTCCACGCGCGCGGCGTTGAGCACTGCCGCCACACTATCGATCGCGCTCTCGGAGAGATCCGGCGCCAGCTTGATCAGCATCGGCGTGCGATGGCCGTGCACGCCGCCGAGTTCTTCCTGCGCCTCGCGCAGTTCGCCGATGAAGCGGCGTAAGTATTCTTCCTGCTGCAAGTCGCGCAGCCCCGTGGTGTTGGGCGAGGAGATATTGACCGTCACGTAATCGGCCAGCGCGAACACGCGTTCCAGGCAATAGATGTAATCGTCGGCGGCGTTCTCGTTCGGGGTGTCCTTGTTCTTGCCGATGTTGATGCCGAGGATGCCTGGGCGGTTGGCTTTTTCGACATTGCGCACCAGCGCATCGACACCGAGATTGTTGAAGCCGAGACGATTGATGATGGCCTGCTTGTCAGGTAAGCGAAACATGCGCGGCTTCGGATTGCCCGGCTGCGGGCGCGGCGTGGTCGTGCCGATCTCGACGAAACCGAATCCCAATGCCATCAGCGCGTCGATGTGCTCGCCGTTCTTGTCCAATCCTGCCGCGCAGCCGACCGGATTGGGAAACTCGATGCCGAAAGCCTTGGTGGGCAGCCGCGCGCGGCGCCGGGCCAGCAGCGGAGTCAGCCCGGTTCGATAGCTCGCTTCGAGACCGAGCAGGCCCACTCCATGGGCACGTTCGGCATCCAGGCAGAACAGTAACGGTCGGATGAGATCGTACACGCGCCTTAATGGAAGCCGTGGTGGGCCGCGATCATGGCGATGACGGCCGCCAGACCACCGAAGAAAAGTATCGCCGCCAGCACCAGCAGGATGCTGCAAATCAACATCGCCCAACCCAGCACCAAACCGGCGATGGCCAGGCCATCGCCTTCGAGAGTCTCGGGATTGCGGCGAATCTCGGCCCGCGCCATGTGCCCGGTGATGACCGCTACCAGACTGCCCAGCCAAGGCACGAAGGTCCAGCCGAGGATGCCTGAAATCAGACTGATGATCGCGGCGGTACTGGTGGTCTTGGCGGGGGTGTTCATGGCGATCCTTTACAGGTCGAATTTGATTCCCTGGGCCAGCGGCAACGCATCGGAATAATTGATGGTGTTGGTTTGCCGGCGCATATAAACCTTCCACGCATCCGAACCCGATTCGCGGCCACCGCCGGTGTCCTTCTCGCCGCCGAACGCGCCGCCGATCTCGGCGCCGGAAGTGCCGATGTTGACGTTGGCGATGCCGCAGTCGGAACCGCCCGCGGTCAGGAACTGCTCGGCCGCGCGCAGGTTCTGCGTGAAGATAGACGACGACAGTCCTTGCGGCACCGCGTTTTGCATCGCGATGGCCTCATCGAGCGTCTTGAACGGAATCGCGTACAGGATCGGCGCGAAGGTTTCGGTCTGCACGACTTCGCTGGCATTGCTCACGCCGGTGATGATGGTCGGCAACACGAAGTTGCCCTTGCCCTCGATCGCCGCGCCGCCAGTGCGTACCGTGCCGCCAGCGGCCTTGGCCTTGGCGATGGCGCCCAGGTACTGTTGCACTGCGGCCTGGCTGTTGAGCGGGCCCATCAGCGTGCTGGCCTGGGTCGGGTCGCCGATCTTGGTCTCGACTTGCTTGTAGGCCTTGACCAGCGTGTCGAGCACGCTGTCGAAGATGCTTTCGTGCACGAACACGCGGCGCGTGGTCGTGCAGCGCTGGCCGGCGGTGCCGACCGCGCCGAACACGATCGCCGGAATCGCCAGTTTCATGTCGGCGGTTTCATCGACGATGATCGCGTTGTTGCCGCCCAGTTCCAGCAGCGAACGGCCCAGGCGCTGCGCGACGCGCTCGCCGACCAGACGGCCGACCTGGGTGGAGCCGGTGAAACTGATCAGCGGAATACGCTTGTCATCGACGAACTTCTGCGCCAGCTCCGTACCGGCATCGTTGAACAGGAAGAAGATGTCCGGGAAGCCACCGGCCTTCAGCGCCTGGTTGCAGATCTTCACCGCGGCGATCGCCGACAGCGGGGTCTTGGGCGAGGGCTTCCAGATGCAGACATCGCCGCACACGCCGGCCAGGAAGCTGTTCCAGGCCCAGACCGCCACCGGAAAATTGAAGGCGCTGATGATGCCGACCAAGCCGAGCGGCTGGTATTGCTCATACATGCGATGGCCCGGGCGTTCGGAGTGCATGGTCAGGCCGTACAACTGGCGCGACAGGCCGACCGCGAAGTCGCCGATGTCGATCATTTCCTGTACTTCACCGTCGCCTTCAGGCTTGATCTTGCCCATCTCCAGCGCCACCAGCGAGCCGAGCGCATCCTTGTGCTGACGCAACGCATCGGCGCACAGGCGGATGGCTTCACCGCGCTTGGGCGCCGGAACCGTGCGCCATACTTTGAACGCCGCCTGCGCGCGTTCGAGCAGGATGTCGTAATCGGCCGGGCTGGAAGCATGCACGCGCGCCAGCACCTCGCCGGTGCTCGGGTTGATTGGTTCGATCACGCCGGCATCGCGGGTCTTGGACCACTCGCCATTGCCGAGATAAGTGCCGGATTCGTTGTCGGTCAAGCCGAGGGCGGTGAGAACTGGGTGGGTCATGAATTACTCCAAGCCGATGCCGCCCCGTGGGGGCGAAAGAAGGAAAATGGCGACCCCGGCGCGATTCGAACGCACGACCTGCTTCTTAGGAGGAAGCCGCTCTATCCGGCTGAGCTACGGGGCCAAACCGTGATTATCGCAAGAAACCGGAGGGTTTTCCGCTTTGCCCGGCAGCGCATCGGGCGGCATCGGTTCAGCGAGTATCATGGCAGGCCCATGATTTTGAGGAGTTCCCATGCAACTGACCATGCAGCAAACCGTCCAGATCACCTTCAGCCAAGGCCTCAAGGCGCTCGACGGCATCCTCGACAAGGCCATCGCGTTTGCCGAAGCGAAAAAAATCGAGCCGTCGGTACTGCTCAACGCCCGTCTTGCTCCAGACATGTTCGCCTTCACCCGCCAGGTGCAGATCGCCTGCGATTTCGCCAAGGCCACTCCGGCGCGCCTGACCGGCGTCGAAAACCCGAAGTTCGAGGACAACGAAACCAGCTTCCCCGAACTCAAGGCGCGGATCGCCAAGACCCTGGCATTCTTGAACAGCATCGACCCGGCCAAGTACACAGGCTGCGAGGATCGCGACATCAGCGTGCCCACGCGCGTGGAAACGCTGGAGTTCAAGGGCCTGCCGTATTTGATCGGCTTCGCGCTGCCCAATTTCTATTTCCACATGGCCACCGCCTACGACATCCTGCGCCACAACGGTGTGGAGCTGGGTAAGCGCGATTTCCTCGCCCGGTCGTAATTGCCGGCACAACGATTGTCCATGAGCGAAATCGTCAACGTCGCCGCTTATCGTTTCGTCGAGATCGACGATGCGGCGGCGTTGGCCGAGCGAATTCGCGAGCGTTGCCAGGATTTGCAGCTCAAGGGCTCGGTGCTGGTGGCCGGCGAGGGCATCAATTTGTTTCTTGCCGGTACCTCGGAAGCGATCGAGGATTTTCTCGCCGGGTTGTGCCAAGACTCGCGCTTCGCCGAATTGCCGGTCAAGTTCAGCCGCAGTCAGTCCGCACCGTTTCGGCGATTGCGGGTCAGGATCAAGCGCGAGATCGTCACGTTTCGTGCCCCGGCAATCACGCCGGGGTCCGAGCGCGCGCCGGCGCTACCACCCGACAAGCTGCGCGATTGGTTGCGTCAAGGCCACGATGATGCCGGGCGCGAACTGGTGTTGCTCGATACCCGCAACCAGCAGGAAGTGGCCTACGGAACGTTCGAAGGTGCACTGACCTTGCCCATCGAAAAATTCACCGAGTTGCCCCAAGCGCTCGACACACACCGCGACGCATTGAGCGGCAAGACCATCGTCAGTTTCTGCACCGGCGGCATTCGCTGCGAAAAAGCCGCTTTGTGGATGCAGCAGGCCGGTTACGAGAATGTATTGCAACTCGAAGGCGGCATCCTCGGTTATTTCGAACAAGTCGGCGGCGAAGCCTATGCCGGGCATTGTTTCGTATTCGATGAGCGCGTTGCGTTGGATGCGCGACTTCAACCGCTGGCGCGCGATGTCGAGGAAACTCCCTGACACCTGCATTTTTTCTTGAGCCATGATTCATCGCAGGGCTGGCTCGCGGCAAGACAGATCAAAAAAACAGATCAAGCATGTCGTGAATCGCCGGCATGGCGCCGACCATTGTCCGCGAGCGTTCGTGTTCCGCGCGCGGCGGTGAAATCAATAGCTGCGACTGAGTGACTTTTGTCACAGTCATCGGGTTTCAGAAAGCATTGTTTTGGCCGATAGGCATTCCTGTCTGGGGAGGCTGGAGTCGATCGTTGAAATTTTTTCGTGGAAGCCATCACGAAATATCGATGGCTGTCCTGTTCTTCGACTCGATTACGTAATCCCACCGTTGGTTTTGTTTTTTGCCGATGCATTGCATCCGGTGCAAAACAGCGGAGCGATATCCATATTCCGGATTGACGGGTTTCCGCATCACCAATCGCATCAGAGGGGTTGTCGGCGGTGGTTCGTGCCGGCAACGATGCTTGCAACAAGACAGTTGGAAATATCAAGGGAGAAAAAAATGAAAAACAAAAATACCGGCGCATCGCCGGTTGCCCATCCGACCGGCCGGCGTTTGTCGCCGGTCGCGGGTTTGCTCGGCGCGGTGCTGCTGGCGGTCGCGTTGCCCGCGAGTGCGGTGGTGCCCGGTTGCGAATACAAGAACATCGATCCAGCCAAATACGGCAACCAGCCGTTTCAGAATCCTCCGGTGGTCGCTTCCTACAATGGCGCGCTCGATACCGTCGTGGCATTGCAATACACCGACCCGAAAACCACGTCGCTAGGCGGATGTCCTCTGAAATTGCGCACTTACAACGGCCAGTTGGTCGGGCCGACCTTGCGCATCAAACCGGGCGATGTGATCAACCTGACGCTCGACAACCGCTTGCCCAAGGAAACGCCGGATCAGGTCCAGAAGCAATTCGAGCAGGAAAACTCCAACGCGCACCTGAGCACGATGCCGGCCTCGTTCAACACCACCAACATGCACTACCACGGGTTGCATGTCTCGCCGACCGGCAATAGCGACAACGTGCTGCTGGCGATCGAGCCGCAAAGTAAATTCCCTTATGAAGTGAAATTGCCGGCCAACCATCCGATCGGCTCTTACTGGTATCACGCGCATGCGCATGGTTCGACCTCGATCCAGGTCGGCAGCGGTGCGGCCGGCGCGATCATCGTTGAGGACGACCCACAGACCATTCCCAAGCCTCTGCTGGCAGCGAACGCGCGGGAAAAAGTCTTCGTATTCCAGACCATCCTCTACAACGAGGAAGGCGAGCTCAACGACATCACCAAGCTGTTCCCGGGCCCGAGCACACCTTCGCCGAAGGACTGCAGCGCGGCTTCCGGCAACGAAGGTACCTGGCCGTGCGCACAGCGGCGCATCACCATCAACGGTCAGATCGTTCCGATTCTCACCATGAAGCGTGGCGAGGTGCAGCGTTGGCGTTTGATCGATACGGCGTTTCGCGAATCGATTTCCTTCGCGGTGGAAAAACACGATCTGCACGAGATCGCGCTCGACGGCAATTACCTCGGCCGTGTGGACACTTGGAAGGCGGGCACGGCGATCGATCTCGAGCCCGGCTATCGCAGCGACATCCTGATCAAGGCGAGCATGACGCCCGGCGAATACAGGATTCTCGACAAGGCCGAACCGGCGACCAAATCTTTGCGTGCCGCGATCGAATCCGAGCATGTGCTGGCGATTTTGCGGGTGACCGACGAAATCGAGGAGATGACTTTGCCCACCAGTGAGCAGATGGCGTCGCTGGCCCCGTTCGGCGATCTGGATTTGCGCAAGACCGCGGTCGGCGTGCAGGAAGTGGCATTCAAGCTCGGCCAGGACACCAATCCGGTGGCAACCAAGCAGAAGAATTATTTCCAGGTCAACTACCAGGCGTTCAGCCCCACGCATATTCGCGAGTTGGCGCTCAACTCGACCGATATGTGGGCCTTGACCACGGTTGGCGACCCGACCGGCGTACCCAATGGAATTCCGCCGCTGCCGCATGTGTTTCACATCCACGTCAATCCGTTCCAGTGGTCGCGCACCGGCCCGGACGGCAAGCCGGAACTGGTATGGAAGGACACCTTGCTCGTTCAGGGCCCGGCCGTCACCAACATCTATACACAGTACAAGGACTACATCGGCCAGTTCGTCATGCATTGCCACATTCTCGATCACGAGGACCTGGGCATGATGGAAGTGATGGAAGTGGTCGATACCGCCAACGGCGTGCGAAACCCACATCACCATTGATTCCGGCATGACTTCATGTTTCCGCCTTGGGTAAATGCCCAAGGCGGGAATGATGCGATCGATGGAATTTCGCAAGGCAAGCCGGGAGAGCGGGCTGTCTGATCACGCAGTCGATGTAATCCGCTGCCGGGCTTTTGCGAATCATGCGCGGAATATTCGCGTTGTTCGGGAGCAGGCGCGAAAGACGAGTGATCGGATTTGTGCGCGCCGATCCGAATCAAGGGTTGAAACACAGGGTCTGGGCCGGTCCGGCATGCAACGGCAATTGCCGCCGATGGGACCGAAATTGTCGATGGGCCTTCAAGAGAGAAACGAAAATGTCAGTACAGGAAAAAAAGATCACCCGTTACCAGCGAGTGAAACAAATACTCGATGCCGCCGCTGGCGACAGTCAGGCCGATTACGGCGGTGCCGGAAGGTTCTGGGATGGCGGTGTCGAACAACTCAAGAGCGCCAGCATCTATGGTGTCGGCATGATCGCGGCCCGGGCGCCGGCGCCGGTGGCCAGTTGCTGCGGACATGCGGGCGACCCTAAAGGGCGCGGCGCGGTATCGGGTTTGATTCGCGGACTGCGCGGCGAGCCGCCGTTCGATGGCGGGCAGTTTCCGCGCCTGCCCTGGGGCGGCACGGCGGTGTCGAACGAGGACATCGATTTCATTTCCGAATGGATCGATGACGGCTGCAAGGACGATGATTATTCCAACGCCATCGATGCCGGCCCGTTGCAGGCCGAAGCCGGTGGTGTCGTGCGCATCTCGGCCAAGGATCTGGCCGAGTTCGGCATCGCCGCCGAAGGCACGCGGCGGCCGACCCGGCCGGGCGAGCTGAAGCAGCGTCCCAATCTCGATTGCATGAGCCAGGCCGAGCTCGATCGGCTCGGCGATGCATTCCGGCATATCTACGATCTCAACGAGTGGCCCGAGGACCGGCGCAGTTTCAACAACCAGGCATTGATCCACCAGAACCATTGCCAGCACGGTTGGGAGCGCTTCCTGACTTGGCATCGCGCGTATTTGTACGAGTTCGAGCAGAACCTGCAGGATTTCGATCCGGACGTGATGATGCCGTACTGGGATTGGACCATGCCGCAGTACCGGCCCGAGCAGCCGGAGAAAGGCTGGATCATTCCCAAGTCCTTCCAGGCCTTCCTGACAGCGAAGCATGCGGTGAAGCTGGTCGATCAACTCGACCCGGCGCCGTCGCCGAAGCAGAAGGAGGCGTTCATCGCGCTGGGCAAGGAACGGCGCACTTTCGTTTCCCAGAGCAAGTTCTTCCACTACGTTTACAACGTCATCGGCTACACAGCGGTGACGCCACGGCCCAGCGATCGCAACCGGCAACGCATGATCGATGCCTTGCTCGCATCCAATCCATTCTGGTATCCGCTGCGCTATCCGGCCGAATACGCCGGCGGCCAGACCATCAACCAGGCGATTCATTACCACTATCCGTCCGCCGACGACATGCAGCAGATCATGAGCTTGAACAACTTCCGCGATTTCGGCGGCGGAAGCATCTACGACTCGGCGTTCGGTTTTCTCGACCAGAACCCGCACAACACGATGCACATCTGGACCGGCGGGCAGAACCCCGACAGCGGCCCCAACGCCAGCTACGCAGATACGCCGCCCATGCTGATGGCCGCCTCGCGGTCCCGAGCACTGCTCGGCGAGCGTCGCAGCACGATGGTGCGCGCGGGCGGACGCAAGTTCCATTCGCGCGACGACATGTACAGCCAGCCCGCATTGGGCGACATGTTCAGCAACCTCACCGCATCCTACGATCCGGTGTTCTGGCCGATCCACGCCAACATCGACCGCACCTGGTGGGAGTGGCAGAAGATCCACCCCAGCGCCGCGCCGGTCGAACTCGACGCGATCCTCTCGCCCTGGAACTACACGCAGCGCGACATGCTCGATGCCGGCAGTTTCGGCTACGAATACGTGCGCAGTTCCTACTTCATGCCGGTTGGGCTGGATGCGCCGGTGGGGCGTTTCGTTTCCCGGCCGATTCCGGTGGCGGAGTTGGCCAAGGGTTTTCGCAAGGCCGAAGTCCGGCTGCATTGGGTGCCGCAATTGATGCGCTCGTGCTTCATCCGCGTGTTCCTCAACCAGCCCGGCGCCGGCGCGGAAACGCCGATCCACGGCAACCCGCATTTCGCAGGCTATGCCGCGATCTTCGGTCATGGCGGCTGCTACGGCGGTCCCGGTCATTGCGAAACGCCGCCGCCCAGGGCGCGCGACTACGACCAGCGCACACGCAACCACAATGCGCCGCGCAATCACCGCATCGATGTGACCGGCTGTGCCAAGAAATTGCTTGAAACCACCAACGAGTTGCAGATCACGCTCGTGGTCATCGGCGCCGATTACGAGGAGGAGATCGATCTCCTCAAGCTCGAAGGCGTTTCCTTGAATTTCCTCGACTGATTGCCGGAGACCACATCGTGCCTATTTACAAAATCCATCCCGGCATCGGCATCGCCCGTGTCGGCAACAGCGACACCGAGTTTTATATCGCGCCGGAAGCGGCGGCGATCCTGCCGCAGGCCTGCGATGCGTCGGGCAACCCGATTCTCTCGCCCGATCATTCCGGTCCGGTGCTGATCAAATCCTTCAAGGACGAGCAGGGCCGGGTCAAGCGCCAGGCGGCGCGTTTCCAGGTGTATGTCTATGACGAGGAAAGCCCCGAGGGCCGCGTGCTGAAGATCGGTGACGAGGTCGAAGGCGGCGGCAATCGCGGCACGCTCATCGATATCCAGTGGCGCGTGTACCTGGCCAACAAGAAGTCCTCCTGGTACGAGTTCAACACCCGCAATGGCGAGCACGGCTATCCGACGACGCACCCGCGCCGCAATGCCGATGTGACCGACCGCGACCGTCTGATCATCGATCCCGGTCCGCGCAGCGTCAACGGCACGACCCGGCGCAAGGCCAGATTCGATCGCTCGGGCGATGACATGTACGCCACCACGTTTCCGCCGAAAGGCTTGCAGCCTAACGACATCGATACGCTCGGCGAAATGATGACCGACGATGACGGCCGCCTGCTCGTGCTCGGCGGCCTGGGCCACTCGGGCAGCGAGAAATCCGGGCCGGGCCAGCCGCACATCAGCGCGTACGCCAACAACGACGGCTGGTACGACGATATTTCCGACGGTCCGGTGATGGCGCGATTGGTGATGTATTCCGAACAGGTCACGCGCAACCGCTACATCGATGTCGAATACCCGGCCTGGGTGGTGGTGGGTTATCCGCGCTTTTCGCCGCAGATCCTCGACATGGTCACGATGGACGATGTACTGCATGACCTGTCCTTGCAGCAGTTCGCCACCGACACGAGACTGTATGGAACGCTCGGCACGTTCGACGATCCGCAACAAGTGCCGATCCACAATCCCGGCGCGCTCATGCAATGGCAGGCCAGCCGCCTGGCCTGGAACAAGAAACACAAGCCCTGGTTCTATCGCGACATCTGGCCGATTTTGTTCCGGCCCAATGAATTCCTGTACTTGACCGATATCCTGGCGCAATCGAATTTCCCGCACGACCAGGAACAGCGCGGAACCTTCGATCCGCTCAAGATCGGTCAGACGCCCAAGCGTTTCGACAAGCTGGCCGATTGGAAGAACGCCGGCAAATCGGCGGTCGGACTGCGTGACGCGAGCCAGGGCGAGGCGCATATCGAAACCCCCACGCCGCTCAAGACCGACGAGAACGGTTTGTGGGTGAACGATCCTTATGGACCGATGCGCTTGTTCCTGTTCGACCTGCTGCGCCGCAGCGGCGAGGAGAACGAGTTCAAGCTCGAGGACAAAGTCGGCAGCCGGGTGCACAACCTGCCGCTGATGCCATTGCTTTGCGGCGACAATCCGCTCACCAACACGGCGCCATCGAAATTCCTCCGGCTCACCGACTACCAACTTTTCGTCCTCAAGCAATGGGCCGACGGTTATTTCATCAACGAGATGGAAGAGGGCTGGATCGATCCTGCGACCTATCCGATCTACTTCCCGTATTTCAATGTCCCGCCGGCCACCGGCCATGCACTCGATCGCGGTGTGCTCAGCAATGTGCTGGGCGGCGCGTTCTGTCCCGGCGGCGAGATCGGCTGGATCATGCGCAATCCGTCCGTGTACTGGGAGCCATACCGGATCAAGGCCGATCGCAGCGTTTCCGATTTCCTGCAGACGGCCGCGCAAGCCAACCAGACCGGCAATCTCATCGATGACCTGACCTTCGCCATCGATACGCCGCTGAGCCAGGACAACGATTTCGCCACCGGTCTGCAACCGGGCGATCTGACTAAATACATGGCGCTGCCCTGGCAGGCCGACTTCAACGAGTGCACCACCAACACGATCAACATCACTTACGCCGATTGGAACAACCTGTATCCGGAAAGCGAGAACGACCAGCGCTTGATCGCCAATGAAAAAACCTGGGACACGTTGTGGTGGCCGGCGCATCGGCCGTTGCAGACCAACGAGTTGACCGGCTATGACAGCAAGGGTCAGCCCACGACCGCATGGACCACCTGGAGCGCGGGCATCCAGCAGACCCATGCCGGTGATCTGAAGATGGTCAGCGAGTGGTCGAAGCTGGGTTTCGTCATCTACAACCCCTATGCCGCCGAGCAGAACGCACACACGCCCAGCACCGGCAATACCGACAACCGCTACTACAGCATCGAACGGGCAGGCACCGGCCCGTTCATCGCTCCGCCTCTGCCGGAAAACAACTCCGGCAGCAACGACAAATCATGATCGAGCAGATCGAACAAGGAGATAGACCATGAATGACAACCCTTTCGTCGGCAAATGGACGTACCGCAGCCTGTTGAACAATCCGGACGTCAGCGCTGATTTCGATAGCCTGGAATTCGGCCGCGGCACGATCGAGATCGAACCGGGTCCGATGCAGATCCTCACCGGCGTCATCGGTGGCCCGGGCTGGTCGCTCAAGCTCAACGGTTCGCGCCAATACGGTACGCCGATGCGCGTGCGCTTCCAGGGCGTGGGCATCGTCGGCGGCGAGAAGTGGATCTACGATTACGAGGGCTATCTGATTCCGCATTGGCCCGATGGCGTGCAACAGCGTCCGGCGATCGTCGGTTCGGTCATCCGCACCATTCCCCATTCCGGCGGTTCGCCTGGTACCGTGGCGCCGGCCGGCGTGGTCGCTTCGTTCTACGCGGTCAAGGTCGATTGAATGGAATCGGCTTGAATGAAATTGCGTTGAATACAATCTGGTTGAATCCAGATCGATCGGGCGGAATCGATTGAACTGCGACTTCGATGTTTTCATCGTCGGCGCCGGCCCGGCCGGCGCGGCGGTCGCGGTGTCGCTGGGCGATGTCGCGCCGGGCTTGCGTGTGTGTCTTGCCAATGCGGGGCGGGTCGATCCGCTACGCATCGGCGAATCGGTGCCGCCGCCGATCCTGCCTTATCTGCAACACCTGGGCGTGGCAGCGGATTTCGCGCAAGGCGGACACTGCCCCTCGTTTCGCACGATGAGTGCCTGGGGCGGGCCGGAGTTGATCGGCAACGAATTTTTCCTGCAAGTCCACAACACCGGCTGGCGACTCGATCGCCACCATTTCGACAGCATGTTGATGACGCAGGCGCAGCGGCGCGGCGCGCAATCGCTCGATGCCAAGGTTCGCTCGCTCGTTTGGACGGACGATCACTGGCGCGTGGATTGTGGTGACGGTGCCTTGCACACCGCGCGTTGCCTCGTCGATGCCAGTGGACGCACCGCGCTGCCGTCGCGTCTGGCCGGGCTGCATTCGGTCAACCTGGATCGTCAGGTGGCCTGCGTGGTTTTTTTCGAGGACAGCGGCAATACATTGCCGGGCGCCGATGCGGCGCTGGTCGAATCGTTCCGCGATGGCTGGTGGTACACCGCCGCCATTCCCGAAGGCCGCCGGGTCGCTGCCTTGATGACCGATGCCGATATCGCTCGCCGCCTGAGCGTGTCCGAGCCCGAGGCATGGATGCATTACGCGAATCAAACCAATCACGTGCGGGCATTGCTTGCCCATGCCAAGCCGTTGACGACGCCCCGGTTCTGGGCAGCGGGCACGCGTTATCTCGAAACGGCCGCGCGCCCAAGCTTTCTCGCCGTGGGCGACGCCGCCGCGAGCTTCGATCCGCTGTCCTCGCAAGGCATCATCAAGGCATTGCGCTCGTCGATCTTTGCTTCCTACGCCATCGCCGACCAACTATTGCGCGGCGATGAGAGCGGCATCGCGCGTTATGACGCGCTCGGCCGGCGCGAGTTCGCCGCCTATCGCAAGACCTGGCTCGAATATTACCGGCAGGAACAACGCTGGCCCGATGCGCTGTTCTGGCAACGGCGTCATCGATTGGAGTGAGCGGACGTTCTTGTGTTGTTTGAATCGCGCGCGCGTGTGAATCGCATGTGTCGCTCATGGGTGCGATGCGATCAACGCATCGCGATCATCGCGATCATCGCGACTCCAGCAATTGTTCCAGCGGCTGCGGGTGGGCGAACCAATAACCCTGGCCCAACGTGCAGCCCAGTTCGCGCAAGGCATCGCGCTGGACCGGGGTTTCGATGCCCTCGGCAACGACTTCCAGCTCCAGCGAACTCGATAGCGCCAAAATCACGCGCACGACCGCCGAACCGCCGGTGATCTCGCCGGGCACCAGGTCGGAAACGAAAGAGCGGTCGATCTTCACCGCGTGCAACTGGAAACGGTGCAGGTAGCTCAACGACGAGTAGCCGGTGCCGAAGTCGTCCAGCGCTGTCAGCACTCCCGCCTGGCGCAAGCCGTCGAGCATCCGGCTGACTTGCTCGGGCTTGTCCATCAACGCGCCCTCGGCCACCTCGATGCGCACCTGGTTCGGCGCTACGCCATGCGCGGCCATGATCGAGAGCAGCCGGGTATCCAGATCCTTGGAACGGAAGTGGTGCGGCGAGAAATTCAAGTTCACGTACTCGCCCGGACCGACCAGTCGTGGGATCGCCGCACAGATGAGATCCAGCACTTGCCAATCGATCGCTTCCAGACAGCCGCTGACTTCGGCCACATGCAAGAACGCGCCGGGCGCCAGGACGCCGCGGCTCGGATGGTTCCAGCGCAATAGTGCTTCGTAACCGACCACCGAACCATCCGCCAGTCGCACGATCGGCTGGAAATACGGCTCGAATTCCTGGCGCAGGATCGCCAGACGCAATTCGCCTTCCAGATCGAGCATGTGCAGCGCTTGTTGGTGCAGGCGTTCGTCGAAAAGCTCGAAGCGTTGCTGTCCGTTGGCCTTGGCCCGGTACATGGCGATATCGGCATCGCGCAGCAGTTCCTCGGCCTGCTGGTAACGCGAATCGCTGACGGCGATGCCCACGCTGACCGAGGTGAACAATTCCTTTCCCGCAACGCGCACCGGCTCGCGCAATGCTTCGATGACCCGCTGCGCCACCCGCAGCGCATCCTTGCTGCAGCGGATGTCTTCCATCAGGATGGCGAACTCGTCGCCGCCCAATCGCGCAACCACATCGGGCGCACGCGCACAGCCGATGAAACGCACCGCCACTTCCTTGAGCAACTCGTCGCCGACCAGGTGACCGGCGCTGTCGTTGATCACCTTGAAGCGGTCAAGATCCATGAACAGCACCGCGACTATGCGCGTCGGATCGCGCCGCCGGCGTTCCATCGCGCGGATCAAATGCTCGCGCAGATAGGCGCGATTGGGCAGGCCGGTCAAGGAATCGTGCAGGACTTCGTGCTTGAGCTGCAGTTCGATGCTTTGGCGCACGGAGATTTGCTCGCGCAATTGCTGGGTACGCTCGGTCACGCGCTGTTCGAGAGTCGCGTAAGCGGTCTTGAGCGATACCGCGGCGCGCTGGCGTTCCAGGCCATTGGCGATCTGGTAGGAAATGAAGGCCAGCAGTTCCTGATCGCGCGATGTGTAGAACACGCCCGGGGTGTAGCTTTGCACCGCCAGCACCCCGACCGCGCGGTTGGCGCAGATCAGCGGTACGCCGAGCCAGCACACGGTGTTGGGATCCCAGGGGGTCAATTCGCCGGCGGCGCACAGGCGTTCGAGCTTCGCGCGTTGGGTGGAATCGGCGAAATCGACGAGCAGGGGTTTGCCGTTGCGTAGTACGAACTCGGTGATGCCGTTGCTCAAGAAGCGCGGTTGCGGCGTGGAATCGTACTCATCGACGAAATACGGGAAATGCAATTGGCTGCCGTCCTCCGAGAGCAAGGCAATGTAGAAATTCCGGCTGTCGAGCCATTGCCCGACGATCCGGTGCACCGCCACGTAGAACTGCCCGAGATTGATCGCCGTATTCGACAACTCGGCAATCCGGAACAAGGTCGCCTGCAAGCGTTCGCTGCGCTGGCGTTCCTTCATTTCGATGGTCAGTTCGCGGGTGCGCTGCTGTACGCGGTTTTCCAGTTCCTCCTGTACCTGCTTGCGATAGAGCGCGGTCAGGATGTGGCTGGCCACGTATGACAGCAATGCCTGGTCGGCTTCGGTATAGCGCGGCCGGTCGATGTAGCTTTGCACACAGATCATGCCGCGCACTGCATGGTTGTTGAGCATCGGCACGCCCAGCCAATCCGCGCAGGCGGTGCCGAGGGTAGTCAACGGTCCGGATACTTGGCGCTCGATCTCTTCGATGGATCCGCGCAGCGGACGCCTGCCGCGGACCAGATGCCACGTCAGACTGTGCTCGATCTGGCCCAGCGGAATCTCGGTGTCCGGATTCGACCAGCCGTGGTCCTCGACATCGACGAAGTGGATGAAACGAATCGTATCCTTGTCCGAATCGTACAGGGCGATGTAGAAATTTTCCGCGTACATCAGGCCAGCGACGATCGCGTGCAGCTCCTGCAGCACCTGCGACATTTCCATATCCGAACTGGCCAGATCGGCGATGGCGAACAAGGCACGCTGCAATTGCTCGGCTTGTTCGAGATGGCGCATCGATTCATGCAGGCGGTGCTTGTCCAATGCGTTACCGACGCAAGGACCCAACAGCTCGGGCAGTGCCTTCAAAACGCTGGGATGGCTGCGCAGGTAAAAGCTATCGACAAGAAGAACCACACCGGCATGGGAGTCGTCCGGGAATATCGACATCGCCAGTTGCCCGGTATCGACCGAGCGGGCCACCTGGTCCGGCGAGGCGATGGCGTTCTGGACCAATGCGCGTTGCGCGTCGCTGAGTTCGTCTTCGGGGTATTGCCGCGGCGCTTGTTGCTCGTCCAGCCACCACAGTACGGTGGTGTGGGCGCTGCCCCAATGGCGCTCGGCGTAATCGACTATCCGCGTGGCCAGTGTCGGCATGTCGGCGGCAGTGAGCAAGCCGGCCAACAGGGTAGGCGATGACAGTGATGCGTCGTCTTCGATTGTTTCCATCGTTTCGGTCGGCAGGTCGATGCGTTGGGTCATGGGCGGAGTCTAACCAATGGACCGTGTGAAGTTATGTGATTGTCCTTGCCCGATGACATTGGCCGGGATGTACTGAAAATTACAGCGTTTGCCGGCAAATTCCGCTGGGCAAATCGATGGATCAGGCATGTGTCTTGCACAAAAACGTCCGCTGCGGCCCTGTTTCGATCCGGTCCCATTACGCGAAGGCCACGGCGCCATGCCAAGATAGGCGCCATGGACAACCCGAATGTGCTCGACCTGACCCGGCTGCGCCGCAGTTGCGCGCAATGTTCGCTACAACAACTTTGTCTGCCCGCCGGCATCGATGCGGGCGAGTTGGCAAGACTCGATGACATCGTGCGCCGCCGCCGCCCGGTCGAGCGGGGCGAGCGCTTGTTCCGGATCGGCGATCCCTTGGCGTCGGTGTTCGTGGCCCGCGATGGCGCGTTCAAGACCGTGAGCATCAACGAGGACGGCCAGGAGCAGATTCTCGGTTTCCACTTGCCCGGCGAGTTGATCGGGCTCGACGCCCTGGGGGCGGGGACACACCGCTGCGAGGCGATCGCCCTGAGCACGGCCAATGTCTGCGATGTGCCATTCCAGGATCTGACCCGGGTCGCCGCGCAATTGCCCAGCCTGCAACAACAGTTGCTGCGGGTGATCGGTAACAGCGTCGATCGGGATCACGGCCACATGGAAATCCTGGTCCGGCGCCAGGCCAACGAACGCATCGCCTTGTTCCTGCATGGCCTGGGCGAGCGTTACCGGTTGATCGGGCAAGCGGCCAACGCGTTCAAGTTGCCCATGAGCCGCGAGGACATCGCCGGATACCTGGGACTGGCGCTGGAGACGGTCAGCCGGGGATTCACCCGCTTGCAGGAAGACGGCGTGATCGCCGTGCAGGGGCGACATGTGGAGATCACCGATGCGCAGGAACTCGACCGCCTGGCCCATCGTCCCGAGGCCGCACCCGAAAGTGCGCGCAGCATCAAGCGCTAAGGCGTTGCGAGCGGAGCAGGTAGCGGCTGGCAGCCCAAGGCGCTGAGCAAGCCGTGCATCGCCGGGGATTGCATCAACCACGGCGCCGCCAGGGTCGTCACACCGGCAAGCAGGACCAGCATCGCCGCCGCCGTGCGCCAGCCCGATTGCTGTAGCCAGCGTCCTACGCGCGCGCCGGACCAGGTCAGCGGCAACATCACCGGCAATGTGCCCAGCCCGAATGCGGCCATCGTCAATGCGCCATTGCCGGCGCTGGCTTGCAGCCAGGCCGCCATCAGCAATGTCGTGCTGAGCCCGCAGGGCAGCCAGCCCCAGAGCACGCCCAGGCCGATCCGCTTGAGCCGCGTGTCGGCGGGCAGCAAGCGCTGTTGCAGCGGACGCAATCGCCGCCACAGGCCGGTGCCCGGCCGCGACAGAAAGCCAAGCCGGCCGCGCCGATCGAGCAGACGCAATGCGACCAGAATCAATACTCCTCCGACCAGCATGCGTAGGCCGAGCGTCAACCAATCCAGACTCGCGATGCGCACGATGCCGTGGCCCAGGCCACCGGCCGCCGCACCGGCCAGCACGTAGCCACCGACGCGGCCGAGATTGGCTTCGAGCGCGGGCAGCCAGCCGCCGCGCATCGACATGGATGAAAATCCCGTGGCGATGCCGCCGCACATCGCCGCGCAATGCGCGCCGCCGAGCAAGCCGCTGAGCAGCGCCGCGCCCAAGGTCAGCCAGTCAATGGGCATCGTCGTCCTTGTCCGTTGATTGCGTCGATTCCGCTGATTGCGTCGATTCCACGGGTTTCGCGGGCGTGCCGGTGACCGGCGCGTCGTCACTGAGGATATCGATCGCCGGTGTGTCCAGATCGTCGAACTGCCCGGCCCGCACCGCCCAGATGAAAGTCCACGCGGCGATGCCGAGCAGCACCAGGCTGATGGGAACGAGTACGAGCAAGATCGCCATGTCAGTGGCCCGCGCGCATCAGGCGCAGCGCATTGAGCGTGACCGACAATGACGACAGCGCCATGCCGAGCGCGGCGAGCCAAGGTGTGATCAGGCCGGCCGCCGCCAGCGGCAGCGCGACCAGGTTGTAGGCCAGCGCCCAGGCGAAATTCTGCCGCACGATGGTTTGCGTGCGCCGCGCCAGCGCGATCGCCTGCGGGATGCGCAGCAGCGACGGACTGGTGATCACCAGATCGGCGGCGCGTTGCGCCAAGGCCGCGCCATCGGCCATCGCGAAGGACACATCGGCGCCGGCCAGCACCGGCGCATCGTTGAGGCCATCGCCGACCATCGCCACGATATGGCCCTGGGCCTGCAACTGGCGCACGTGTTCGAGTTTCTGTTCCGGAGTTTGCCGTGCCCACGCGTCGTCGATGCCCAGCAGCGAGGAAAACCGTTGCACGGCTTCGACGGCATCGCCGCTGCACAACTGCACATCGATAGCCTGCGTGCGCAGCGTCGCCATCGCCGCCGCCGCATCGGCGCGGCAGGATTCCTGCACACGAAAACGCGCCGCCGCGAATGTTCCATCGCCGAGCCAGACATTGCCGTCATCGTGGCGACCGGCCGCGAAATCGGCGCGGCCGATGCGCCATGTCCTGTTCTCGACGATGCCTTCCAGGCCCAGTCCCGGCATCGCGTGAACGCCGTTGGCGATCAAGGGTGACGCGATGCCCGTCAATGCCCGCGCGATCGGATGGCGCACGCCGCGCTCCAACGCGGCGGCGACCTGCCGGACATATTCGCGGTCATGGCCTTCGAAGACATCGACGCCTTCGAGTTCGAGCCGGCCGGTGCTGAGCGTGCCGGTCTTGTCGAACACGACGCGGTCCACCCGTGCCAATGTCGGCAAGGCATCCGCGCGCAGTCCGAGCACACCCAGTTTCGCCAGTGCGCCATGCGCCGTGGTCATCGCCGCCGGAATCGCCAGCGACAGCGCGCAGGGGCAACTGACCACCAGCAACGCCAATGTCACCTCGAACGCGCGCGCGGGGTCGTGCTGCTGCCACCAGGCATAAACCGCGACCGCCGCCAGCAACAACACCACCACGAATCCGCTGGCGATGCGTTCGGCTACGCGCGCCAGGGCCGGACGCGAGCCTTGCGCCTGCTCGACCAGGCGGGTGAGTTGCGACAGCCGCGTGTCGCTGCCGACACGGATGACGCGCAATCTCGCCGAGCGTTCGCGACAAACCGTGCCGGCAAGCGCGGTGTCGCCGATCGCGCGTATCACTGGCGTCGATTCGCCGCTGATCAAAGCCTCGTCGAAGGCCGAGGATTGATCGAGCAACACGCCATCGGCCGGCACCGCTTCGCCCGAGGCCACGTGCACGATGTCATCGACGGCGAGCTCGGCCAGCGGCACTTGTTCGAGGCGATGGCCCGCCGTTTCGCGTGTGGCCAGCGCCGGGCGCGCACGCGCGAGCGCATCGACTTGCGCGCTGGCGATGCGGCGAGCGCGTTGTTCGAGTATGCGCGCGGCCAACAACAACAGCACGAACATCACTGCTGCATCGAACCAGACATGCACACCGCCGCGCAGGGTCTCGACGACGCTGGCGAAATAGGCGAGCAGGGTCGAGCCCGCGATCAGCGTGTCCATGCCCAAGCGGCGCGCGCGCAGTTCGCGCCACATGCCCTCGATGAACGGCCAGCCGGAGAAAAACACCACCGGCGTCGATACCAGAAAAGTGATCCAGCGGAAAAAATCGCGCGTGGCGATCGACATCTCACCGCGCGTATCGAAATAAAGCGCCTCGGCGAACATCATCGCCTGCATCGCGCCAAGCCCGGCGATGCCGAGGCGAATCAATCCGCGCTGGCGTTCGCGCCGCTGTGCCTGCTCGCGGATCTCGCCGGTGGCAAGCCAGGGCCGATAACCGAGCGCCGCCAGCCGAGTCATGAGCGTCGATAGCGTGGCCGTTTGCGGATTCCAGGCGATCACGATGCGTCCGGTGATGGCGTTGGCGCTGGCATCGAGCACGCCCGGCTCCTGCCGCAGGGCATGGTCGATCAGCCACGCGCAGGCCGCGCAACGCATGGCATCGGTGAGCACGGTGATTTCGCGGCCACCCTCGATGGGGCGGCTGTGTTCGGCCAACACTGCGTCGCGATCCCAGGCCGCGAAGTCGGGCGCATCCGATCCGACTTGTCCGGCGTTTGCACTGCGCAGGCGGTAATAGTCGCCCAGCGATGCCGCGCTGATCCATTCCGCCGCCGCGGCGCAACCATCGCAGCAAAACGCGCGCGGCTCGCCGGAAACGGCGCGGCGCACCGGCTCGCCCGGCATCGGTTCGCCGCAGTGGTAACACACCTCGTTGGCACGCATGTCCATGCTGCTCAGTCTGCCACGAGCGACGGTCCCAGATATGCCGCTTGCTGTCTGGATTGGATACGTCCGTGTATGCGCCATCGCCCGTCGGCGGGCGCGAGTTGCGCGATCCAGTCGTGATCAGCGCGAAAATCTCCGATGGCGCGCCAACCCAGTTCCGTTGGCTGCAGGATGACCCGCCGATCGCGCGTGGCATCGGTCGGGTGACTCAGGATCAGCGTGAGCGGCTCGTTGCGGACGAACTCGCCATTGACCGGCAGTACATCGATCGCGGCCGGTTCCAGGCGCAGCACCGCCGAGAGTTTCATCGATTGCGCGCGTTCATCCGGGCCCAGTTCGCTGACCTGGATCTGCGCGGTGCGCTGCACCTCGTCAGTCACCGTGTCGGCACCGCCGCTCCGGATCGCCATTACCAATAGCGCGATGCCGGCGATGACCGAGGCGACCGGCAAGCCGATCATCAGCCAGACCATCGGTTCGCGTAACGCGGAGCGTTCGCTCACTGCATCGGCCCGAAGAAATTCGATCGCACCGATTCGCGCGCCTTGCCATCGAGTGCTTCGACCTTGAACGTCACCGCCTGCTTGCCGTGCACGCTGTCGGGCGCCGAGAGCGTCAGCGGCAGGGTTATTACTTCCTCGGCCGCAGCGTCCACCGGTCGTTCTCCGCCGGACAGGACGATGCCCGCTGGCGCGGCAATCGAGATGCGGTATCGCTGCGGCGTGACATCCTTGTTGACGATTTTGAGCGTGTAGCTGTTTTCGATGCGGCCATCGCCAACCGCGCGATACAACGCATTGCGATCGCGCAATACCTCGGCGATCAGCGGGCTGCGGTGACTCACGCCCCAGGCCCAGCCGATGCACAGGACTAGCAGCAGCAAGCCATAGACGATCACGCGCGGACGCAGCACGTGGGTCGGTTTGTTATCGATGGCGTTTTGCGTCGAATAGCGGATCAGCCCGGGCGGATAACCCATCTTGTCCATCACCTCGTCGCAGGCATCGATGCAGGCGCCGCAGGCGATGCATTCGTATTGCAGGCCGTTGCGGATATCGATGCCGGTCGGGCAGACCTGTACGCAGATCGTGCAGTCGATGCAATCGCCCAGTTGTTCGGACTCGAATTTCGGCAAGGGCAGCGTCTGCAGCCCGGCATCGGCGACCGCCGTGCCGCCGCGCGCCTGCACCGCGGCATCGGCGGCGGTCGGATGGTGAGCGGCGCGAAAGACGTAATCATAGGCGGTGACTGGATCGAGCAGGCCGCGCGCGCGTTCGAGCACGCTGGTCAACGTGCGCTTGCGCGATCCGCGCGGTTCCCCGCGCATCGGGTCGTAGGCGATGATCAAGGTGTTGCGGTCGAACATCGCGCTCTGGAAGCGCGCGTACGGGCACATGTACTTGCACACCTGTTCACGCAGAAAACCCGCGTTGCCCCAGGTCGCCAGCGCATAGAACAGCACCCAGAATGTTTCCCAGCCGCCCCAATGCATCGGTGCACGCGCGGTCAGATCGGTGATCGGTGTGAAGAATCCCACGAAGGTAAAGCCCGTCCACAGCGCGAACAGCAGCCACAGAACATGCTTGCCGCCCTTGCGCAGCAGCTTCTCGCCGCTCCAGGGCGCGGCGTCGAGTTTCATCCGGTGATGGCGATCGCCTTCGGTCCATTGCTCCATCCACAAGAACACTTCCGTCCACACCGTTTGCGGACAGGCATAGCCGCACCACAAACGGCCGGCGACGGCGGTGAAGAAGAACAACGCAAGTCCCGCGATGATCAACAGCATCGCCAGGAATACGAAATCCTGCGGCCAGAAATTCAGCCCGAACACATAGAACTTGCGCGCCGGCAGATCGAACAGCACCGCCTGCCTTCCATCCCAGCGCAGCCACGGAAACACGTAGAACATGCCCAGCAAAACGACCACGGCGATCTTGCGCCAGGTCTGGAAGCGGCCCGACACATCACGCGGATAAATCTTGCGCTCGCTGACATACAGGCTATTGCCGCCGGCATCGATCAGGTCGATGGGAATCTTCTGACTCATTGCGTACTCATTTCTCCGGCGGCAGCGGTTTGTTGAAGCGCGCCGCCGGGCGCAGCAGGATCCAGGTGAACAGGCTCGACGACGCCGTCGCCAGCCAGAACATGAAAAAACCGATCGTGTAGCCGGCCTCGCGGGTGAGCGGCAGGTCGGGGAAGGTGATGTCGCGCAAGGCCAGCGGATCGACGAAGGCGAACAACACCATCGTCGCCACACCGGCCGCGAAAAAACTCGGCCACAGGATCGCGCCGATCCGCTGCGCCAGCGGACGCGGCGGATGGTCCCAGCGTGGGCTGGTGAAGTCGGTCATGGTTTGGCCGCTCCGGGTTTGTTCGACAGCGACCAGACATAGGCCGCGACCACGCGTGCGCGGGTTTCGCCCAGCAACGCGCGATGCGCGGGCATGATGCCGTGGCGGCCTTCGGCGATCGTCTTGTGCAGGCTGTCCTTGCCGCTGCCGTAGAGCCAGTAATCGTCGGTCAGGTCCGGCGCGCCCATAGCCTGGTTGCCTTTGCCATCGACGCCGTGACAGGCCACGCAGATACCGTCGTACAAAGGTTTGCCGCGCGCGGCCATATAGTTGTTTTGCAGCGATCGATCGGGCGTGGACAAGGTGTACACGTAGGCGATCACGTTATCGACCGCGTCCTTGCCGCCCATGCCGGTCAGCACCGTGCCCCATGCGGGCATCACGCCGTCGCGGCCGTCGAGTACGGTTTGCAGCACTTGATCGGGCGACCCGCCCCAATGCCAGATGTTGTCGCTGAGATTGGGATAACCGATCGCGCCGTGCGCCGACGAGCCGTGGCAGGTCGCGCAGGTGTTGCTGAAGATCGAACGGCCCAGCGCAAGCACTTTCGGATCTTGCGCCAGCACGTCGATGGGCTTTCCGGCATAGCGGCTGAAGGTTTGTTCCAGCTTGCGGTCATCGGCGGCTTTGTCGGTGTCGTATTCGCCTTTCGATGTCCACTTGGCCGTGCCGGCAAACGAGCCCAGCCCCGGGTAATAAATCAGGTAGCCGATGGCAAAGACGATGGTCAACCAGAACATGTTGATCCACCAGCGCGGCATCGGTTTGTTGTACTCGGTGATGTCGCCGTCCCAGATATGGCTGGTATCGGTCGGTGCCGGATCGCCGGGGCGGCGCTTGCCGGTCCACCACAACAGCCACGCGCAACCGGCGATGTTGGATACGACCAGGGCGATGATGTACCACGACCAGCCCGGACTCATCGCTGCGGCTCCTGTGCCGGTGTGGAGGATTCTTCCAGCGGCAGGCGCGCGGCCGCGTCGAATTCGGATTTGCGCCGCGGGCTCCAGACCCAGATCCAGCCACCGACGAAAACGACCAGAAGTACCGATGTGACAATGCCCGAGATCATCTCAGCCTCCCCGCGGTGCGTGTTTGCCGAGGCCTTGCAGATACGCGACCACGGCATCGAGTTCGTTCTTGCCGTTCACGGCTTCCTTGGCGCCGCGAATGTCGGCATCGGTGTATGGGTCGCCGATTTTCCTGAGCGTCTGCATTTTCTTGACGATCAATTCGCCATCGACCGGCGTTTTGGCGAGCCACGGAAAACCCGGCATGTTCGATTCGGGCACCACATCGCGAGGGTTGATGAGGTGGACGCGATGCCAATCGTCGGAATAGCGTCCGCCGACGCGGGCAAGATCCGGCCCGGTGCGTTTGCTGCCCCACTGGAACGGTCGGTCGTACACCGATTCGCCGGCGAGCGAATAATGGCCGTAGCGCTCGGTCTCGAAACGCAGCGTGCGCACCATCTGCGAGTGGCAGTTGTAGCAGCCCTCGCGGACATAGACATCGCGTCCGGCCAGTTCCAGTGCGGGGTAGGGCTTCACGCCCGGCAGCGGCTGGATGGTTTCGGCCTGGTACATCAGTGGAATGATCTCGGCCAGGCCGCCGAAGGACACGACCACCGCGATCAGCACCGCCAACAGGCCGACATTGGTTTCGACTTTTTCGTGTGAATGGCTCATTGGTCTGGTCTCAGGCGCGGGCGGATGCGGCATCGGGCGGCATCACCGGAATGTGGATGGATGCGGGCGCCGCCTGCCAGGTGCGGATGACGTTCCAGGCCATGACCAGCATGCCGCTGAGCACCAGCAAGCCACCGCCGAGGCGGCCCAGGTAATAGGGATAGGTGGCATTGAGCGCCTCGACGAAGCTGTAAGTCAGCGTGCCGTCGGGGTTGGTCGCGCGCCACATCAGGCCCTGCATCACACCGGCGATCCACATCGAGGAGATGTAGAACACCACGCCGATAGTGTGCAGCCAAAAGTGCAGGTCGATGGCCTTGATCGAGTACATGCGCTCCTGTCCGAGCAGGCGCGGCAGCATCGAATAGATCGAACCGACCGTGATCATCGCCACCCAGCCCAGCGCGCCCGAATGCACATGGCCGATGGTCCAGTCGGTGTAGTGCGAGAGCGAGTTGACCGTCTTGATCGACATCATCGGCCCCTCGAAGGTGCTCATCATGTAGAACGAGATGGCCACGATCAAAAACTTCAGGATCGGATCGGTGCGCAACTTATGCCAGGCGCCAGACAAGGTCATCATGCCGTTGATCGCGCCGCCCCAGCTCGGCGCCAGCAGGATCAGCGAGAACACCATGCCCACCGATTGCGCCCAGTCCGGCAACGCCGTGTACATCAGATGGTGCGGGCCGGCCCACATGTACACCGCGATCAATGCCCAGAAATGCACGATCGACAGCCGGTACGAATAGATCGGGCGTCCGGCCTGCTTGGGCACGAAGTAATACATCATTCCCAGGAAGCCCGCGGTGAGGAAAAATCCGACCGCGTTGTGGCCGTACCACCATTGCGCCATCGCATCGACCGCGCCCGAATACAGCGAATACGATTTGGTCAGCGTCACCGGAATCGCCATGTTGTTGACGATGTGCAGCAAGGCGATGGCGATGATGAAACTGCCGTAGAACCAGTTGGCCACGTAGATGTGCTTGACCCGGCGCTTGGCGATCGTGCCGAAGAACACGATGCCGTAGGCGACCCAGACAGCCGTGATCAGCAAGTCGATCGGCCATTCCAGCTCGGCGTATTCCTTGCTCTGGGTGATGCCCATCGGCAGCGTGATGGCCGCGGCCACGATCACCGCCTGCCAGCCCCAGAAGGTGAATGCGGCGAGCTTGTCGGAGAACAGCCGCACATGACAGGTGCGCTGCACGATGTGATAGCTGGTGGCGATCAGCCCCGAACCGCCGAACGCGAAAATCACCGCGTTGGTATGCAGCGGGCGTAGCCGTCCGTAGCTCAGCCACGGTATGTCGAAGTTCAGCGACGGCCAATAAAGCTGGGCGGCGATGAATACGCCCACCAGCATGCCGACGATGCCCCATACCACGGTCATCGCCGTGAACTGGCGCACGACCTTGTCGTTGTAGGTTTCCGGGTGGATTGCTTGGAATGTCGCTGTGGTCATTGCCAACCTCTTTGCTGATCACTGCGTATTGTCCGGAACGAGTCCGGGTGGGGTTTGACTCAAGTCAAACCGGTAATGACGCAAGCCAAGTACATGTTCGGTCCCCACGCGCCGGAGGTGTTTTTCCATGCGGTGGGGTTTGGTCGTGCCTGGGTGCGTTGTTGCGATGGCATTTCCGGCGATGTCGCCGTCGCGGTCAGATCGCACGCGAATAGCGGGCGGGTGCGGGGGCCGGCAGTTGGAGATAACGGTCGAAGCACATCGCGATGATACGCAATAAAAGCCGCCCGCGTGGCGTTACCTGAATGCGATTCGAGCCGATCCGCACCAGGCCATCGTTTTCCAGCGTCTGCAACTGTTGCAGGCTGTCGGCGAAATAGTGCTTGAAGTCGATGCCATAGCGCCTTTCGATCGCGGCGATCGGCACTTCGTTCCGGCACATCAGGCACTGGATCACGTCGGCACGCAGGACATCGTCCTCGCTCAAGGCCATGCCGCGCCAGACCGGCAGGCGGCCTTCGTCGAGCGCGATTTGCCAGCGCGGCAAATCGCGCGGATTCTGGCTGAAACTGTCGCCGATATGGCTGATCGCACTCACGCCCATGCCGACCAGATCGCTGTCGGCATGCGTGGTGTAACCCATGAAATTCCGGTGCAGGCTGCCGCGCGCCTGTGCCAGTGCCAGTTCGTCGTCGGGCAAGGCGAAATGATCCATGCCGATGTACACATATCCTGCGGCGGTGAGCTTTTCGATCGCCAATCGCAACAGATCGAGCTTGAGTTCCGGCGGCGGCAAATCGTCGGCGTTCAGTTGCCGCTGCGGCTTGAACATTTCCGGCAGATGCGCGTAGCTGTACACGGCCAGCCGGTGCGGTCGCGCGCCGATCACCGTATCGAGCGTGCGCGCGAAGCCTTCGAGGGTTTGCTTGGGCAATCCGTAGATCAGATCGACATTGACCGAGCGAAACCCGTAGCGACGGCAGGCCTCGATGATGGCGATCGTCTCGTCGATACTCTGGATGCGATTGACCGCTTCCTGCACCGCCGGGTCGAAGTCCTGTACGCCGAGGCTGGCGCGGTTGAATCCGGCCTGCGCGAGTTGCCGCACGTCGTCGGGCTTGAGAAAGCGCGGGTCGAGTTCGATCGAGATATCGCGATCGTCGGCATCGCTGAAACGAAAATGCCGGCGCAGCGTATCCACCGTCTCATGCAATTGCGGTGGAGAGAGAAAGTTGGGCGTGCCGCCGCCGAAATGCAACTGGATGACCTCGCGATCATGGTCGAACAACGCCGCGGTCAGTTCGATCTCGCGGTATAGCCGAGTCAGATATTGCTCGCCACGAGCCAGGTCACGCGTGATCACCCGGTTGCAGCCGCAATAAAAACACGGACTCATGCAAAACGGCACGTGGATGTACAGCGATAAGCGACGCGGGATCGGATCGCCGTTGCTGACCTGCGCGGCCTCGCGCAGTTGCTCTACGCCAAAGGCCTCGGTGAACTGCGGCGCCGTCGGGTAAGAGGTATAACGCGGCCCCGGGCGGTCGTAACGGCGCAACAGCCCGGCATCGAAAGGTAGGGAAGTGTCCATGCCGAGCAGACTAGGGCAGCGCGGATGGGACTGCTTTGATTTGGATCAATTGGGGGCGGGGTGGTGGTCGGTGATCTGCCCCCACCAGCCATACCAGTGATTACTGACAAAATCCGTGGTTGAAGGTTACTGCGTTACTGGCTGGTTGAGTGCGGTGCTGGGAAGCGAATTGTGCTGGTGAGCACTACGGCCAAGAATTGCGAAAACAGGACCTACTTTTTGCTTCTTCCGCCTTTTCCTGGAATTTTTGAGGCGCCTTTCCCAAGCGCTTTTGTGGCCTTCAGTACCCGGTCGAAGTCTGATTCGATTTTCTGGGTTCGATTGAATTCGGCGTACTCAGTCAAGGCCTTCTGGTCCGCCTGCATTTTGCTGATGCGCCCTTTGTGAGCGAGGACTTGGTATTCATTGAAACTCAGGAACTTGTCCACGCTGGCCGCCATATCGGCCATGCTCATTTGCATCCGGTTCTCGATGATGCTTTCGATGTAGTCGAAGAAGCTGGAGATGGTGCGTTCCAGGCGCTTGATCTCGGGTTCGGTCAGGTAGTTCTTGGCGACGGTCACGTCCGAGGCGAGGATGCGGCCATGCGGAGCGTTTTTCCAGGTAAGCAGACCAGCGTGCGGGGCATTGTGGTCTGTTTTGCTGTGAATGATCTCGGCGGCTGTCTGACCAGTAATGGCGAAATGGAACTTGTTCTGCACCATTGCATAGAAGTTCTGCGTGATGTCTGACCGAGGGTCATAGTCCATGCTGCATTCGGCGAATATGTCGGTAATTTGCTGGTAGATGCGCCGCTCGCTGGCACGGATGGAACGGACTCGTTCCAGCAGCTCCTGAAAGTAGTCTTCGCCGAACACCCGCTTGCCCTGCTTCAAGCGCTCATCATCCAGCACGAAACCTTTGCGGATGTATTCCGTGAGAATCTGGGTGGCCCAAATGCGGAACTGGGTGGCCCGCTTGGAACTCACGCGATAGCCAACGGCAATGATGGCGTCCAGGCTGTAGTGCTTGAGCGTACGCCGGACGGCTCGCCCCCCCTCGTTTTGAACTACCGAGAAATCCTCGGCAGTTGCCGTTTCCGCCAGTTCGCCTTCGGCGTAGATGTTTCTGAGGTGCAGACTGATGTTGTCCGGCGTGGTCTGGAACAGCTCGGCTATGAGGCGTTGGGATAGCCAGAGGGTCTCGGAGTGAATGAGCACGCGCACATGCACTTTCTCGTCATCGCCGGCATAAAGAAGAAATGGCGATTCCGCTCCGGCACTGACAGTGATGGCTTGCTTGTCCGTGGGCGCTTCTTTTTTGGCCATGGTCGAGGAACCTAAAATCCTGTTTGCTAAGTATTTGCTTGGAGCTCGTTATGCCAGATCTGAAATGACTTGATGCAACATATCGTGTTGCATGCATTTCAGTACAGCGATCTCACGCATGCAGCGCTCCTGCTTGCCGAGCTGATTTTTTTCCAGGCGATGTCGTCATCAATCAGCTCTTGAACTGAGTCAGGGGTAATCTGCCACCCGCGCCCCTTGTCTCGAGCAGTCTTAGCAACAAGCGTTGAAATCCCTTGATCCAATTTCTCGTTCACTGAGTTCGCCCACCGATTTTTTAGGTCCAGGGTCTCCTCATGTAAAAGGGTGTCCGGGTGCTGGGCAACTTCGCCTACCCGCAGGTCAAACAGAGAAAAGAGACGGCTTTGGCAGAGAAAGTGGCCGATTCCGGGCCATTCGACAAGTAGCCCACCCGCAGTACTGATAGCCGGAACCCACAGGGCGCGGGGATTTCAGGCAAGAAAAAAGGGCCCGGAAATGAATCCGTGCCCTTGATCTGTTGGTGGAGCGGAGGAGGATCGAACTCCCGACCTCTGCATTGCGAACGCAGCGCTCTCCCAGCTGAGCTACCGCCCCACGAGGCGGCAATAATAACTCGTGTCGGCCGTGACGCCAAACCTTTTCAGGGGGCGGCAAGATCGAGTAGGCGCGCGCGCAGGGCCGGGTAGTGGGCGGCCATTGGTTCAGCCTGGGTGGGGCGGGCCAGCAGATGCGCCAGCGCAGGCGGTACCGGCAGCGGCGCGCCGATGAGCGGCTCGACGATGCTCTCGAACTTGGCCGGGTGCGCGGTGGCGACGATCGCCCAGCCGCCTTGCGCGCCGTCATCGCGCAGCGTTTGCAGGCAATGCGCGGCGGTGGCGGTGTGCGGGCAGAAAATCTCGCCGTACTTCGCCTGGCCTTGCACGATGGCACGGCGGATCTGCTCGTCGGTAACGCTGCACGCGGAAAAATTCGCACGCAGTTCGCTCGCTTCCGGATACAGCCAGCTCAGTCGCTCAAAATTGCTCGGTGCGCCCACGTCCATTGCATTCGCCAGCGTGGCGAGACTGGGCCGCGCGGCGTAGTCGTTGCCCGCGAAAAAATCCGCCAGCACGCGGTTGGCATTGGTGGCTAGCGCGATGCGGCCGATCGGCAATCCCATCGCGCGGGCCAGCGCGGCACCGAGCGCGTTGCCCAGATTGCCGGTGGGGATGACGAAGTTCAGCGGCTGGCCGTGCTTGCGCCAGTGTTCGAGCGCCGCGCAGGCGTAATAGCTCATCTGCGGCAGCAAGCGGCCGAGGCTGATGCTGTTGGCCGAGCTCATCGGCGCTGCGGCCTGCAAGCTCGCATCACCCAACGCCTGTTTAACCAGCGTCTGGCAATCGTCGAACGCACCAGCCACGCGCAAGGCCAGCACGTTGTCGCCGAAGCAGCCCAGTTGATGCGCCTGGCGCGGCGAGACGCGGCCATCGGGATACAGGATGACCACGCGCAGACCGGGCAGGCGATGGAAGGCGGCGGCGACGGCCGCGCCGGTATCACCGGAGGTCGCGACCAGAATGGTCAGCGGCGGCGATGACGCTTTGCGCAGGCGGTTCATGCAAGCCGCCAAAAAGCGCGCGCCGACATCCTTGAACGCAGCGGTGGGGCCGTGGAAAAGTTCGAGGACGAAAGTCTTTGCGGCGGGTAACGCTTTCAACGGCGTTGGAAAATTGAAAGCGGCCGAACAGATCGACGGCAATTCTTCAGCCAGTTTGTCGCCATGAAAAAACGGCGTCAGCAATCGCGTGCCGACCTGATCGAGCGTGTTGTCGTCATCGAAATCGCCGATGGAAAACATCGGCAAGGTTTTCGGCACGTACAGGCCGCCATCGGGCGCCAAACCCGCCGCGATGGCTTCGCTCAAGCTGGCGGCCGGGGCTTGTTCGCGTGTGCTGACGAACTTCATGGCAACAGCTCCGCGGCGGGGCCGGCAATCGGCGAGATGAAAGTCTGACTGTCGAAACCTGCGCTGGCAAACGCGGCGCGCATATCGTTCGCGGCGGTTTCGGCCGCAGTGCGACTATCGAACCAGGCGAACACGCTAGGCCCGGCGCCGGAAATACTCGCGCCCATCGCGTCGCCCGATAGAGCGGCTTGCTTGACCGCCGCGAAGCCGGCGATCAACGGCGCACGGCGCGGCTCGACCAGAACATCATGCAATCCGTCGCGCACCATTCCGGCATCGCCTTGAAAACATCCCGCCAGCACCAGCGCGAGGTTCGCACTTTGCGCCACGAACTCACCCAGGGCGTAATTGCCCTGCAAGGCTTCGCGAGCGCGGCGCGTTTCCAGCACCGCCTCGGGATGGACCAACGCGCAGTGCCAGTCCGCAGGCACCGGAATACGCACGAGTCGTTCATGCGTTGCCAGCACCAGCCCGCCCAGCAGCATCGGCCCGACATTGTCGCCATGCGCGCCGCCGCTGGCGATGGCTTCGCCGCTCAAGGCGAAGCGATACAACTGTTCGCGGCTCAACGGCGCATCGAGCAGTGCGTTCGCCGCCACCAGCGCCGCCACGCAGGATGCGGCCGAACCGCCCATGCCCGAACCGAGCGCGATGCCTTTGTCCAGTTCGATCTCGAAACCAAACGGCAAAGCTAATGCTTCGCGCAATGCAATCAGTGCGGCACCGGCCGTGTTGTGCTCGGCGGCGTAGGGCAGGTCGATGACCGCGCCGCGAATGGCGACGATGTGCACCACCGGCTCGGCGATGCGTCGAACGGTGGCGCGATCGCCGGCACCGGCGATCGTGTGGCCGAGGATGTCGAAACCCACGCCGACATTGCCGATGCTGGCCGGTGCGAAGGCGCTGGCTTGCTGCGCGCTCATACTCGCGCTCCCAGTGCCGCGCACACGCGCAGCAGATCGGCGAACACACCGGCAGCGGTGACTTCCGGCCCGGCGCCCGGGCCTTGCACCACCAGCGGATTGTCGGCGTAGCGGCGCGTGCTGAACTGCACGATGTTGTCGGTCAGACGCAGATGCGCGAAGGCATGATCGTTGTCGATTTCGGCCAGGCCGACGCTGGCCTTGCCGTTTTGATCCAATCGCGCGATGTAGCGCAATACTTTTCCAGCGTCCTTGGCTTTTTGTTGTCGTGCTTTCATCTGGGCATCGGTTTCGGAAAGGCGTGCGAGAAATTCCTCGCGGCTCGATGCCTGCAATGATGCCGGCACCAGGGATTCGACGGCCACTTCGTGCAAGGACAGCGACAACCCGGCTTCGCGCGCGAGGATCACCAACTTTCGCGCCACGTCGGTGCCGGATAGATCATCGCGCGGGTCGGGTTCCGTGTAACCCAGCGCATGCGCCTCGTGCACCAACTCCGAGAACGGCCGGCTGCCATCGTAGCGGTTGAACAGCCAGGCCAGCGTGCCGGAAAGAATGCCCTCGACTGCATACAGCGTATCGCCGGTATCGAGCAGGTCGCGCAGCGTCTGGATCACCGGCAGGCCCGCGCCGACGGTGGCTTCGTAACGCAGGCGCGCGCCGGTCTGCGCGCTGGCCGCGCGAATCGCGTGGTAACGCACGAGCGGGCCGGCGCCCGCGTGCTTGTTCGGCGTGATCACATGGATGCCGCGCGCCAGCCAGTCGGCGTAGTGATCGGCCACGGCATCGTTGGCGCTGCAATCGATGATGATCGCGTGCGGCAGATGCTCGGCGTGCACATGTGCGGCGAAGCGTTGCAGATCGCAAACCTCGCTGGCGACGGCGAGACGGCCGTTGCCGTCGTCGGGCGCGTTGCCGAATTCATCGAGCCACATTCGTTTGCTGTCGGCCAGCGCACGCACGCGCAAATCGAGATTGGCTTCGTTGCGCAAGCGCACGATCGCTGCGCGCAATTGATTCAGCAACGCAGTACCGACCTTGCCCGGGCCGATCAGGCCGATGGAAATGGTTTGCGGCGACAGCCAGAAACTCGCATGCACCGCGCGCAGCGCGCGGCTGGCATCGCTGCTGGACAAGGCCACGGAAATATTGCGTTCCGATGCGCCTTGCGCGATGGCTCGCACGTTCACCCGCGCGCGCGCCAGTGCATCGAACAAGCGCGCGGCCACGCCCGGCCTGCCGGCCATGCCGTCGCCGACTGCCGCCAGCACGCTGATGCCCGGCGTCAGCGCGATGCTGCCGATCTCGCCGCGCGCGAGTTCGTGCGCGAATGCTTCCGACAAGGCTTGCTCCGCGCGGTTGGCATCGGCGGCGCGAATCACGCAGCAGATCGAATGCTCGGACGAACCTTGCGAAATCATCACCACCGACACCGTGGCGCGACGTAGTGCATCGAATACCCGCTGCGCGGTGCCGGGCACGCCGATCATGCCCGCGCCTTCGACATTGAGCAGCGCCAGATCCGGGCACAGCGTCAGCCCTTTCACCGGGCCGGGCGAATCGCTGTCGGCGCTGATGCGGGTGCCGGGAAATTCCGGGCGAAACGTGTTGCGGATGATGATCGGCAGTCCGCGTGCGAGTGCCGGAGTCATGGTCTGCGGATGGATGACTTTCGCGCCGAAGTAAGCCAGTTCGCAGGCCTCGTGATAAGACAGCGCCGGCAGCGACACCGCTTCGGGAACCACGCGCGGATCAGCCGAGAGCACGCCATCGACATCGGTCCAGATATGCAGTTCGGCGGCCTCGAACAAGGCGGCGAAAATCGCGCCGGAAAAATCGCTGCCATTGCGCCCGAGCGTGGTGGCGCGACCCTCGACGGTGCGCGCGACAAAGCCGGTGATGATGACGTGCCGCTGCCGGTTTTGCTGCCGCCATTGCGAAAGTTTCGCGGCGCTGGCATTCCAATCCACCGCCACGCCGAGTTCCGCCGGACGCACGACCAATACATCGCGCGCATCCAGGCAGGCGTAATCGCGGCCGAGCGATTGCAGATAGGCGGTCAACATCTGCGCCGAATAAATTTCGCCCAGGCCTTGTATCAATTCCAGTGCTTGCCCGCCGGAGCCGCCGAGCACGGCAAGCGCGTTCAACAATTCGGCCAGTTCCTCGAAGCGTTTTTCCAGCCAGGTGCCGAGTGCGTTACCGCTGTGATCGAGAAGTTCATTGGCGGCGGTCAGGTGACGATCGCGAAGGTTCTGCCAGGATGCGCGCCAGTCTTGCCCGTCCGAAGCCGCGTTGCCCAGCGCCAGCAAGGTGTTGGTAACGCCTTGCATGGCCGAAACCACCACCACCTGCGGGCGCTCGGGGGCGAGACGGAGAATATCGGCGACGCGGCGCAGGCAATCGGCATTGGCCAGCGACGAACCGCCGAATTTGTGCGCGATGGCGGGCTGGCCGTTTGCGGCGCGGGACGAATGATTTGTTTCGAGCGAATCCATACAGCCTCCGGAGAAGGCCTCGCGCTCGCGAAAATGGGATTTGCCGAAGCGATCCGCATCCTCATCGAGGTGCGGGGCCGTGATTTGAGCGACTACTCGCGCACGAACGACCGCACCACTGTGGTAGTGGTTGTAGTCGTCGTTTGGGTTCGAGTGGTGCGCATGGATCGAGTTGAACCGAAGTCACGCCGGGCTGTCAAGCCAGCAATGGCGCGAGCACTGGTTCGAGCCGCTCGCGACGCCAACCTTGCAACGCGTCGGGCCAGCCGCGGCCATCGAGCAGCGCTTCCAGGTGCTTGCGTGCGCACAACAGGCCTTCGGGCAGGTTCAACGATTGCGCGACGCCCGCCACCGCTTCCTGCAGGAGCTTGAGCCGCTGCTTGTCGAGCGAGTCGCTGGCGGTATTGAGTTCGATGGCCCGTTCGCTTTCGCTCAGCGGCGCTTCGATCAGCGCCCACAACTCACGCCGGGATTTGCGTGGAGCCTTGGGGTGGGCATCGAGCAGGGTGTTGAAGCGATGGAAATCATCGGGCGGGCGGCGGCTGAGCAGCACGGCCAGTTCGTTGTCCAGTACCCAGCTCTTGGGCCGATCGACGCGGCGCGCTTCACTGTCGCGCCAGCGCAGCAGGCGACATAGCCGGGCCTGACCGGTGGCATCCAGACTCTGCGCGCTGCGCAATGCCATATGCGGCAGCGGGTCGTCGGCATCGTTACGGGCATTGCCGATGGCACGCTCGGCATCGGCGCGCAGCCAATCCAGGCGGTCGAGTTCGCGCAGTCTGTTTTCGAGCACTGCATGCACGGCGTGCAAGTGCAGCACATCGTCGGCGGCGTATTTGAGCTGCGAGGGGCTGAGCGGACGGCGCAGCCAATCAGAGCGTGTCTCGCCTTTTTCCAGAGTGATGCCGGTGATTTGCTCGACCAGCTTTAGATAGCTCAGTCCGGCGCCGAGTCCGGCCATCGCGGCGGCCACCTGGGTATCGAACAGCGGCGATGGCACTGCCGCGCAACCGCGCAGCAAAGCCTGCAAATCTTCGCTGGCGCTGTGCATGAGTTTGCAGATGGCCGGATCTTCCAGCAGCGGACGCAATACATCGGCCATGCCCGGTGCGGTGGGATCGACCAACAGGATTTCACCGGGAACAGCCAGTTGCACCAGCGCCAGCTGCGGGTAATAGGTGCGTTCGCGGATGAATTCGGTATCCAGGGCGACCAGCGGCTGGTTTTTCCAGGCGGCCAGATGCGTGGCGAGGTGTTCGGGTTGGTCTATCCAGAGATCCACGACGGGTTTCGATTGCCAAAAGAGGTCAGGTTAGCCTAAGTTCGTCTCGCCCGCGCCCTGCCTGTCGGGTATGGGGGTGCGATCCATGACTCGTCTGCGACACTGGATAAGCGTCATCGGCATGGCCGGGGCCTTGGCTTGCTGTGGCCGCGTCGAGCCGCCGTCTGCGCCCGCCAAGCCGGTCAAGGCGCCGACGGCAGCACCGGCCGGGCAACCGGAGCCGGCTCCAGCCGTGCGCGCCTTGCCGCAATGGCAGTCGCGATTGCCCAGTATCGAAGCGGCGCAGGTGCCGCAAACCTTGCGCCAGGCCGATGATGCGTTGGCCCGGGGCCAGCTCGAACGCGGCAGCAGTCCCGGGCCCGGTGCGTTGGAGCTGTATCTGTCCGTGCTCACCGTCGATGCCGGCAATGCCCGGGCCTTGCATGGTGTACAGGCATGCCTGGATGCCTTGTTCGAGCGCGGCCGCATCGCCATGCGCCAGGGCAGGCTGGCCGATGCCGAGCGGATCGAAGTCATCGCCGCCGCATTGCAGCCGCAGCATCCGGATCTGCCGGTCTATCGCAGCTATTTGAGCGATGCGCAAGCGGCGCAAACCTTGGTGGACAAGGCGCATGCGCTGGCCAAGGCCGATAAAGTGACCGAACCCGAGGGACGCAGCGCGCTGGATTCGTTCCAGCGCGCGATCGCGAAAGTGCCGGATTTCGAGCCGGCCGAAAAAGGGTTGGCGCGGTGGAACCGGGAGCGCATCCAGCGTGCCTGGAAAGCGGCGAAAGCCGAAGATTTCGCCGCCGCCGACCGATACCTGATCCAGGCCAATCGCCTGCTTCCAGGTAACGCCGAAACTACCGTCGCCAGCATCGGCATTACCGAATTTCGCCAGGAACGCACCCGGGCCTTGCTCGATGAGGGCAATGCGCTAGTCGATAAACTGCAGCTCGATCGCGCCGATGCGGTGCTCGCCCATGTCAACAAGATCGCGGCGCAAAAAGGCGGCGTGGAAGCATTGCAAGAACGCATCCATCTGGCCCGGCATTACGGCCCGTTCAAGCCGGCGCAGGTTTTTTCCGAAGCTCTGTCCTCGGGCGGACCGGCGCCGGAAATGGTGGTGATCGCTTACGGGAGTTTTCCCATGGGATCGCCAGACAATGAAGCGCAGCGCCAGGCCAGCGAAGGCCCGGTCCATGAAGTCCGGTTCGAGCGCGGTTTTGCGATGGCGCGCAATGAGATCACCGTTGCCGATTTCAAACGTTTCATCGACAGCAGCGGTTACCGGACGCTGGCCACGCGCGCGGGACGCTCGCGTGTTTACGATGAAAAAGGCGGCGTGCTCAGCGAGCACGATGGTGTGGATTGGCGACGCGATCATGCCGGACGGATCGCTTCGCCGACGCTGCCGGTCGTGCATATCGCCTTCGAGGATGCGCAGGCCTACGCGCAGTGGTTGTCCCGGCAAACCGGGCAGCGCTACCGATTGCCCAGCGAGGCGGAATTCGAATACGCACTGCGCGGCGGCAGCACCCAGGCTTATCCCTGGGGCTCGTCCGCACCGACGCGGCTGGTCGGTAATCTGACCGGCGATGGCGACAAATCGCAGACCGGGCGCCGCTGGGTCAACGCCATCGCCGGATATAGCGATGGCTTCTGGGGCCCGGCACCGGTGCGTACTTTTCCCGAGGAAAGCTTCGGCACGTTCGATTTGACCGGCAATGTCTCGGAATGGACGCTCGATTGCTGGCACGAAAGCTACCAGCGCGCGCCGGCCGATGGCAGCGCCTGGGTCAATGCCGGTTGCCCGCAGCGGGTGGTGCGTGGTGCGTCCTGGGCCAGCTCCCTGGACCAGGCACGCTCGGCCTACCGGCTGGGCGCCGATGCCGATACCACCACCGCGCGTCTGGGGTTTAGAGTCGTGCGCGAGTTGTAGTCGATCGCGGAGGGTTTCGCATGGGCATTCTGGGACGAGGCAACGGTTACTCCACAGGTGCCAATGGACAACCGACGCGCCGTGGCGGCATTCGCTGGTGGATCATTCTTTTGTTCGCCGGCTATGCGGCGTGGAACTGGTTCGGCAGCCAGAAGATCGATCCCTACACCGGCGCCAAGGCCCATTACGGCGCCAGCACCGAGGAAGAAGCGCAACTGGGCGTGCAGGCATTCGAGCAGGTTCTTTCGCAAGAGCATGCACTCGGTGCCAACGACCCGGCCGCGAAACAGATCCAGGAGATCGCCCAGCGCCTGGTCGCGCGCGCCAGCGCGGTCGAGGCCGATTTGGCGGCGGAAAACCAGCAGCCTTCGCCGGATCTGGCCAAAACTTTCGACTGGAGCGTGGCGGTGTTGCAGTCCGACCAAGCCAACGCGTTCTGCCTGCCGGGCGGAAAGATGGCGGTCTATACCGGCTTGATTCCAGTCACGCAAAATGCCGACGCGATGGCGGTGGTGATGGGCCACGAAATTGCCCATGCGTTGTTGCGCCACGGCTCGCAACGCATGGCGCAGCAAAAACTGGTGCAGATGGGACAGATGGCCGCGGGGGCCGCGGTTGGCGACATGGACCCGCAGCAACAGCGAATGGTGATGTCCGCGCTCGGCGCGGGCGCGCAATACGGCTTGGTCCTGCCTTATGGCCGCAATCACGAAACCCAGGCCGATGAAGTCGGATTGATGCTGGCGGCCGCCGCTTGCTACGACCCGCACGCGGCGATCGGACTCTGGCAGCGCATGTCGCAACTCAATGGCGGGCAACGGCCACCGGAATTCGCCTCCACGCATCCGGACCCAGCCAACCGCATCGAACACCTGCAATCGCTGATGCCGAAAGCCGAGCAGTTTTACGCCCGCTATTGCGGCACCAATGCGCCCGCGCGGTGACGCGATGCAGACCTTGCGCGCGATGCGCTGAGCTTCGTCGCGCAAGACTCGCCCAGCTTGACGGTTTCAGATCGACAATTCAAAAGCTGATGAACAATCCGCCGTTGACCGGCAAATTCACGCCGGTCAGATAACTCGAATCTTCCGCGCACAAAAATGCCACGACGCGGGCGACATCTTCCGGCTTGCCGATCCGGCCGACCGGAATCGCCGCAATCATCTGCTCGCGCTGCGGCTCGGGAATCGCTTCGGTCATCGCCGTCTGGATATACCCCGGACTGACGCTGTTGACGGTCACGCCCTTGCGCGCCAACTCGCGCGCCAGCGACATCGTGAAGCCGTGCATACCGGCCTTGGCGGCGGCGTAATTGCTTTGCCCGAACGCGCCAGTCTGGCCGATGATCGAGCTGATGTTGACGATGCGTCCGTAGCCGCGCTCGCACATGCCATCGGACAACAATCGGCACAGGTTGAAGACGCTGTCGAGATTGACTCGGAGCACTTCGGCCCATTGTTCCGGGCTCATCTTGCGCAAGCTCACATCGCGGGTAATGCCGGCGGCATTGACCAGCACATCGACCGGTCCGTAATTGGCCCGGACTCGCTCGACCAGAACCCGGCATTGCTCGAAATCACCGACATCGGCGGCCTCGAAATGCACATCGAGCTTGGGAAGTTTTTCCTTGAACGCGGCGATGCGTTCGGCAGAGGCCGGCAGATCGCATGCGATCACACGCAGTCCGGACAAGGCCAGGCACCGGCAGATTTCGCTGCCGATGCCGCCCATCCCGCCGGTGACCAGCGCAATGCGGCCGGTCATGCGCGCGGTGCGCGTTTGCGCAGTTTCGGATCGGCTCCGGCCATGGCACCCGCGGCGACAACCTCCTCTGGACTATCCATCGGCGTGGCAAGGCTGGTGATCAGGCTTTGATGCAAACCTCGCCATAAATCCATGTTGCGCTCGGCTACCTGATTGAGAAACGACCACGGCGTTTGCCCGACCGGATTGCTGAAGTCTCCGCGCAATTGTTGCTGTTGCTCGTTGAATATCTGGATGCTTCGTTCCAGGTAATTGCCGACGCTGTTTTGCAGCGAGTCGCCGTAAAAACGGATGACGGTGGCCAGCAATTGCGTGGAGAAAATCGGCTGGCCGATATCCTCGTGCTCGGAAATGATCTGCAACAACACCGAGCGAGTCAGGTTGTTGCCGGTCTTGGCGTCGTGGACTTCGATGCTCTCCCCATCGACGATCAACTGCCGCAAGTCCTCCAGTGTCACGTAGCTGGAGATTTCTGGATCGTACAGACGACGATTCGGATATTTCTTGATGATGCGTACCTTTGACATAACTCCCCTTTTCCCCCCGGAAAATGAAACTTTATTGCAGAGCAATATGTGCAGCTAATCCATTCAAGAATCACCTGTATGGATTGGCTGTGCAACAAGCACGAGAGGGTACTTTTGTGCGGTCACGCACAGAACAAAAGACGTCCCGCCGGGGTCAGCCCGGAAACACGATGTCCTGGCGCGGAACGCGTTCGGGGTCGAAGGCCCGTAGCGCCCGCGCCAGCGCTGCTTCGACGTTGTCGCAGCCATCGATCGTGGCTGCCTCCTGACCCAGAAAACGCAATGCCAGGCGCAAAGCGGGCAAGGGGTCGGCCGGATCGACCGGTGCACTGGAAACGGACTTGCTCAGTTTGCCGCCGGCCGGGCTTTGGATGATCGGCAGGTGCGCGTAGGCGGGCGTGGGCAGCCCCAGCATCTGCTGCAGCAGGATCTGCCGTGGTGTGGAATCGAGCAGGTCGGCGCCGCGTACCACCTCGGTGACCGATTGGGCGGCGTCATCCACTACCACCGCCAGTTGATAGGCCCAAAAACCGTCGGCGCGTTTCAGCACCACATCGCCGACGTTTTCGCGCAACGCCTGGGAAAACCGGCCGCGATAACGATCCTCGAAATCGAGCGTGCGCTCCGGGACGCGCAATCGATACGCGGCGGCCTTGCCCGAGGGGTGTGCAACGCATTGCCGGTGTACGCCATCGAACGGGGCCAAATCGCTGCGGCTGCAGCGGCAGGCGAATGCCAGGTTTCTTTCGACCAGCGATTGCAGTGCCTGTTCATAAAACGCGCTGCGTTCGCTTTGCCACAATACCGGTTCATCCGGGTGCAGGCCGAACGCCGCCAGTGTGCTGATTTGCTGTCGCGCCACGCCGAGGCGTTCGCGCGGCGGGTCGATGTCCTCGATGCGCAGCAGCCATTTTCCGCCCTGGTTTTTTGCCAGGAGCCAGCTGCCCAGCGCGGCGGTCAGCGAGCCCAGATGCAGGGCGCCGGTCGGGGAGGGCGCAAAACGGCCCCGATAACCGGAGCGATCGGCGGAAAGGGCCTGCATGGGCGTGGGCTGTGGGCTTGAAATCGAAGGACTCGATACATATTAAACTCCAGATACCGGAAATCCGGTGTATTCGGGAGTGACCATGTTCAAGCGTATTGCCCTGTTGCTGGCCACCAACTTTGCCGTGCTGATTTTGTTGGGCATCGTGCTCAGTGTGCTGCAAGGTGTCTTTGGAATTCGCCTGGGCCAGAACGGCCAGTTGCTGGTCTTTGCGGCTATTTTCGGTTTCGGCGGCGCGTTCATCTCGCTGCTGATCTCCAAGTGGGTCGCCAAGCGCACCACCGGCATGCAACTGATCGAGCAACCGCGCAACGAGAGCGAGCAATGGCTGCTGGACACCGTCCGCCGCCAGGCCCAGTCGGCGGGCATCAAGATGCCGGAAGTGGGCATCTACGACGCGCCCGAGATCAACGCCTTCGCCACCGGCCCGAGTCGCAACAATTCGCTGGTGGCGGTATCCACCGGCTTGCTGCGTGCGATGAGCCGCAATGAGGCTGAAGCCGTGCTCGGTCACGAAATCAGCCACGTGGCCAACGGCGACATGGTGACGATGACCTTGATCCAGGGCGTGCTCAATACCTTCGTGATCTTCCTGGCCCGGGTCGTCGGACGCGCCATCGATGCGATGGTCAGCGGCAATCGCGACAACGACGGGCCGAGTTTTTTCTACTACATCATCGTGTTCGTGCTCGACATGGTGTTCGGCATGCTCGCCCAGGTCATCGCGATGCGGTTCAGCCGCTGGCGCGAGTTCCGGGCCGATGCCGGCGGCGCGCAACTGGCCGGCAAGGAGAAAATGATCGGTGCGTTGCAGCGCCTGGCCCAGACCTATGGTCAGAGCACTTTGCCGAGCGCGATCCAGGCCTTCGGCATTTCCGGCGGTATCGCCCATGGCCTGCGCGGATTGCTGATGAGCCATCCGCCGCTGGAAGAGCGCATCCAGAGACTGCGCGAGAGTTGATCCGGCGCGTTAGCGCAGCGTCGTAGCAAAAACGGGACGGACTCACATCCGTCCCGTTTTTTATGGTGCGCCAAAATGTGTGCAGCTTCCCCGTTCGTGGCGTAAACCTTCGCCAAGTCCAGGATCAGGTCGAACGGGAAAGGGAAACAAGACGACATTTTCGGAGAGTCTTCTTTCGCTTTCCTTCGCGAGTTTCGCGCCCTTCGCGGACCGCTGGCTGTTGTCTGATCCGACAGGATGCCGCGTAACGGCTCAGCCGAATTCGTAATTCATCGCCGATCCGGGCGGCGCGAGGAAGTTGCCCTGCACCAGGTCCACGCCGATCGAGAACAGTACCGTCATGCTGCCGGCGTCGGAGACGAATTCGGCGATGGTCTGTTTGCCCAGCTTGCGCGCCTGCTCGACGAACTGCCGCACTTTCTTCTGGTTTTCCTGGTTCTTGGACAGGTCGGTGATGAAGCCACGATCGATCTTGAGGATGTCCGATTCGAAGTGGCCGAGCATCTGGAAGGAGTTGAGGCTGGTGCCGAATTGTTCCAGGCACAGTCGGCAACCGAAGGTGCTGACGATTTTCTGGAATGCCTGCAAGGGCCGCAAGTGCGCGAAGATTTTCGACTCGGGCAATTGAAGCACCAGATTGGCGCCGGGAATCGCGTGGGCCTTGAGCTGGGCGCCGATGAAAGTATGCAGGTCGCCTTCCACCAGCGATGCCGGTGTGACCTTGACGAACAAGGTAGTTTCCTTGCCCGCCTTCCTGCGTTCGGCCAGCAGGCTGATGGTGCGGCCGATCACCCAGCGATCGAGGTCGGCTTGCAGGCCGTGTTCTTCGGCGATGGGCATGAACTGGTCGGGCGCGACGATTTCGCCTGACGGGGCTTTCATGCGCAACAGGACTTCGTAATTCTCGTTGGGGTCGCCGGTGAGGCTGATCATCGGCTGGAAGTTGAGCACGAACTGATCCTCGCTCAACGCTTCCTTGATTCGGTGTACCCAGGCTTGGATTCGTTCTTCCTCGGCGCGGTCGCGGGCGGCCGGGTCGAATATCTCGACGCGATTGCCGCCGACGCCGATTGCCGATTGCAAGCATTGACTGGATTTCCCCAATACCTGCGGGACGCTGGCGATCTTCTCGCCGATCTGCACGCCGCCGATGCTCACCGTCAGCGACACCGATTGCGAGCCCAATTCGATGATGCCGCTTTCGAAGGCGCTGCGGATCCGCTCGGCTTGGGCCAGGGTTTGTTTGTGGTCGTGTTCGCGGCAAAGCACCGCGAAAATATGATCGCCGAATCGCGCGATCGAGACATCGCCCTGGACGGTCGATTCGATCCGCAAGCTGATTTGCTTGAGCAAGTCATCGACCTTGACCAGACCGACCTCGCTGACCCGGTTTTCGTAATTGTCCGGCTCGATCAGCAACAGCGATTGCGCGCCCTTGCCATCGGCGGCGATGGCAACCGTCGCCTCGATCTCGGTCATGAAGTGCTGGCGGTTGTACAAACCGGTGACCGGATCGCGTTGGCGCAGGGTGTCGAGTTCCTTGACCATCTGCGCATCGACGGTCTGCTGCCGGAACACGATCTGCAGGCAAGGTTCGCCCTCGTAGGTGGCCGAGGTGAATTCCATCACCGCATCGAAGGTGCTGCCATCGGAGCGGCGCGCGCCGATGTTGAGCTGGCGTGGCGGCGATTCGCCTTTGGCGATCTTCTTCAACACTTGCTTGAAAGTGTCGGCATCGTTGGGGGAAATCAGGTCGAGCACCGAAAGACCTTCGACCTCGTCGAAATCCTCGAAGCCGAACATTTCCAGATAAGCCTCGTTGGCGCGGATGTGCATGCCTTCGTGGACGTAGGCGATGGGGTCGCGCGACGAGGCGATCAGTGCATCGCAGCGGCGTTCGGTTTCGCGCAATGCCGCTTCCAGATGGCGCAGGCCGCGCCGGCTGAGCAGGCATTGGAATTCATTGCGCACCACGAACTGCACGTGATCGGCGCGGGTCCGCAACGCGACATCGCGTGCGCCGGCGGCGATGGCGGCCATGACCGTGGCTTCATCGAGTGCGCCCGCCGCCGCCAGGATTGGGATGTCCTTGCCGGTCGCCTCGACGCACTTGGCCACTTGCGCGAAGGGCAGGAGTTTTCCGTCCAGTTGCGCCAGCACCAGATCGATGCTCTGGCTGGCAAGCAGATTGTCCAGGTCTTCGATCGACTCCGGCCGTTGCGGACGAATCGCCATGCCGCCGTTGCGCAGCATGCTGATCAATTGCTCGGCGTCTTCAAGCTGATCTTCGACCAAAAGCAGGCGAATCACGGCATCCTGCTGTGCCATCGATGGCACTCCTTTTATTGCAAACGCTTGCACGGGGGGACTCAGACGATACCAGATGCGCGTCAAGCAATACCATCGTCAACGCGTTCCGTGGGCCCTTTGCGAGTGCCGCTGGCCAGGCGCTATGACGTATGTGTGAAACCGATCACAAGGCTGTTTTGCTTGCCTCGCCGCTGATCTCCCGCACCAGGCGCGGAACCAGATAGCCCGGTAGCTGCGCGAGCATGCGGCGATGCAAATCCAGGGCGAGGGCATCATCGACTTCAAAGTGCGCCGTACCGGCGACGCGATCGAGTTGATGCAGGTAATAGGGCAGTGCACCGGAGTCGAACAGTTTTTCCGACAAGGCCACGAGTGCCTCGCAGGAATCGTTGACACCGCGCAGCAGCACCGATTGATTGAGCACCGTTGCCCCGGCTCGCCGAAGTTCGGATATTGCTGAGGCGACCGAGCCGTCGAGTTCGTTGGCGTGGTTGGCGTGAATGACCACGGTCACCGGCCAGGGCAGGAGAGCCATCCAGTCGAGCAGGGCCTCGTCCACGCGCTCGGGCAGCACCACCGGCAAGCGGGTATGCAATCGCAGGCGGCGGATATGCGGCAGCGATTTCAATTGATCGGTGAACTCGGCCAGCTTGGCGGTGCTCAGCGACAAGGGGTCGCCGCCCGAGAGCAGGACTTCGCTGATGGACGGATCGGCGCGCAGGTAATCCAGCGCGGCCTGCCAATGGTTGGCCGCGGCGGTTTCCTCGCCGTAGGGAAAGTGCCGGCGAAAACAGTAGCGGCAATTGATCGCGCAACTGCCGGTGGCCACCAGCAGGGCGCGGCCCTGGTATTTGTGAATGACCCCGGTCGCTCCGCGCGCAGCGGCATCGCCCACGGCATCGAGAACGAAACCGGGCACCGCCAGATCTTCATCGAGAACGGGAAGCACCTGCCGCAGCAACGGGTCGTCCGGATCGCCCCGGCGCATCCGGTTCACGAAGCCGCGCGGTACGCGCAATGGGAACTGGGCGGCGGCGATGTCGGAGATCCGCGCCGCCTGCGAGGGCAGGTCCAGCAAGCGCAACAGTTCACGCGGATCACGGATGGCCTCGCGCCAAAGCGCCTGCCAGGGCGTGGACTGGGTTGAAAGGGGCTGAACAGGTATCATGACGGGCTAACGTGGGGCCGGGGTGCCCTTTCGATTTCCCATTGTAACCGCTGGTTCAGGCGGTTTTGTTTTCAGGAGCTAGGCATGGCCAGCTATGGCATGAACGACGTAAAGAACGGGATGAAGATCCTCGTCAACAACGATCCTTGCGTGATCATCGATACCGAATACGTCAAGCCGGGCAAAGGCCAAGCCTTCACTCGCATGAAGTATCGGAGCATCAAGTCCGGCCGCGTGGTCGAGTTGACCATGAAGGCCACCGACTCGGTCGAGGCGGCTGACGTGATGGATACCGACATGCAGTTCCTGTATGCCGATGGCGAGTTCTGGCACTTCATGCAGCAGGAAACCTTCGAGCAGGTGCAGGCCGACAAGAATGCCGTGGGCGATTCCTGGCAGTGGCTCAAGGGCGAGGAAGCCTGCGTGGTCACCTTGTGGAATGGTTCGCCGATCGCGGTGCAGGCACCGAACTTCGTCGAGTTGAAGATCGTCGAAACCGATCCGGGCGTGCGCGGCGATACTTCGGGCGGCGGCGGCAAACCGGCCAAGCTCGAAACCGGCGCGATCGTGCGCGTTCCCTTGTTCGTCGGCCAGGAAGAAATCATCCGCGTCGATACCCGTTCCGGCGAGTACGTCGGCCGGGTGAAGTAACCGGATTCGTCCAAGTCGAATGTCGTCAGGAGTCACGCTTCGACATTTGCGCAAGGGCCGCGATGGCGGCCTATTGCAACCGAAACCAGAATCGATCCCGGTTTCTGCCGGGATGACGGAAGACATCGATGACCGACAACACCGCAGCCGAGCCCTGTGATCTGCTGATCGAAGCCGGCTGGGTCGTGCCGGTGCAACCGCACGGCGTGGTGCTTGCCGATCATGCCGTGGCGGTGACCGATGGCCGCATCGTGGCCTTGCTGCCGCGCGACCAGGCGCGTTCACGGTTCGCGCCCAAACAAATCGTCAGCCGCCCCGAAGCCTTGCTGATGCCGGGTCTGGTCAACGCCCACACCCACAATCCGATGACGCTGCTGCGCGGCGTGGCCGATGATCTGCCCTTGATGCCCTGGCTCACCGAGCACATCTGGCCGATCGAAGCGGAAGTGATGAGCCCGGCCTACGTGGCCGACGGCGTGGAGCTGGCGATCGCCGAGATGCTGCGCGGCGGCAGCACGTGCTGCAACGAGAATTATTTTTTCCCCGATGCGCAGGCGGCCACCTACAGGAAGTTTGGTTTTCGCGCGGTGGTCGGCTTGCCGTTCATCGAGTTTCCTTCGTCGTGGGCATCGAGCAGCGAGGAGTATTTCGACAAGGCGCTGGAAGTCCACGACAACTATCGCAACGACCCGCTGGTGAGCATGAGCTTCGCGCCGCATGCGCCGTACACGGTCAACGACGACAGCTTCGAGCGCATCCGCATGCTCGCCGGGCAACTCGACTTGCCGGTGCATTGCCATGTCCACGAAACCGCGCAGGAAATCACCGACTCGATCAAGCAATACGGCCAGCGCCCGCTGGCGCGCCTGGATCGTCTGGGCCTGCTCGACGCGCGTCTGATCGCCGTGCACATGACCGAACTCACCGATGCCGAGATCGCCTTGTGCGCCGAGCGCGGCGTGTCCGTGGTGCATTGCCCGCAGTCCAATCTCAAGCTGGCCTCGGGTTTCAGTCCCGTGGAAAAAATGCGCCGCGCCGGTGTGAATCTCGCCATCGGCACCGATGGCTGCGCGAGCAACAACGATCTGGACATGTTCGATGAAATGCGCAGCGCCGCGTTGCTCGCCAAAGGCGTGGCGGGCGATGCCACGGCGATGGATGCCGCCAGCACCTTGCACATCGCCACGCTCGGCGGCGCGCGTGCGCTCGGGTTGGCCGACCGTATCGGCTCCATCGAAGTGGGCAAGGAAGCCGACCTGATCTGCGTGGCGATGGACGCGCTGGAAACCCAGCCGCTGTACCACCCGATTTCGCAACTGGTTTATGCCAGCAGCCGCCACCAAGTGCGCGATGTCTGGATCGCCGGGCAGCGCAAGCTCGCCGATGGCGTGCTGGTGGACATGGACGTGGACGCGCTGCGCAGCAAGACGCGACAATGGCAGCGGCGCATCGCGGCGGTTCGGGGCCAGTCATGAATACCGACAACGTCAGTCAGGCGGAGCTGGACAAGTTCGGCGCGCTCGCCAACCGCTGGTGGGACCCGCAAGGTCCGCAGCGCACCCTGCACCAGATCAATCCGGCACGCCTTGCTTACATCGCCGGGCGCATCGATCTGCGCGGCGCGCGCGTGCTCGATGTCGGCTGCGGCGCCGGTTTGCTGAGCGAAGCGCTGGCGCGCGAAGGCGCGAAGGTGAGTGCGCTCGATCTGGCGCCCGAACTGATCGATATCGCCAAGCTGCATTTGCACGAATCTCATCTCGTCATCGACTACCACCTGCAATCGGTCGAATCCCTGGCCGAACAAATGCCCGCGGCCTTCGATGCCGTGACCTGCATGGAAATGCTCGAACACGTCCCGGACCCGGCCTCGGTGCTGCGCGCCTGCGCGGATTTGCTCAAGCCCGGCGGCAAACTGTTCGTCTCCACGCTCAATCGCACACCGGCGGCTTTCGCTGTCGCCATTGTCGGTGCCGAATACCTGGCCGGCCTGCTGCCCAAGGGTACGCACGATTATCAAAGTTTCATTCGCCCGGCCGAACTCGCCGCCTGGCTGCGCGAGGCCGGGTTGCAGCTCGATGATGTCAGCGGCCTGGCTTACGATCCGATCCGGCGCAAGGCCTGGATCAATCGCCGCACCGCGATCAACTATGTGGCCTGTGCGGTGAAGGCATGAATTCCCACATCATCGCGCCGGTCGTGTTGTTCGACCTCGATGGCACGCTGGTCGATAGTGCGCTCGATCTGCTCAACGCGCTGAATGTGATCACTGCGCGCGAGGGCAAGCCGCAGGTGCCGCTGTCGGCGGTGCGCTCGCTGGTATCCAAGGGCGCACGCGCCATGTTGTCGGCGGCCTTCCCCGAACGCGACGAGGCCGCCCGGGAATCGCTGCTGCAGCCTTTTCTCGATGCCTACGCGCAATCCGTGGTCGCGCACAGCACGCCGTTCGCCGGTATCGCCGAAGTGCTCGACAGCATCGAGGCCGCTGGCTCGCGCTGGGGCATCGTCACCAACAAGCCGCATTACCTCGCGGCGGCGGTGGTGTCGGGCATGGGCTGGAGCGAGCGCAGCGCGGTGTTGATCGGCGGCGACACCTTGCCCAAGAAAAAACCCGACCCCGATCAATTGTTCTTCGCCTGCGAAACTCTGGGCGTGGCGGCCGGCGATTGCGTTTATGTCGGCGATGACGAGCGCGATATCGTGGCCGCGCGTCACGCCCGCATGAAATCGGTGGCGGCGTTGTGGGGTTATCGGCAGGCGCACGAGAACCCGCATGACTGGAATTCCGACGCGCTCGCCGAGCTTCCGCTGGACCTGTTGCGGCCCGGTGTATTGAGTCCTTGAAATGACCGTGGTTCCCAACGACGCCTGCGCGGATTTCGTTGCCAAGTGGCAACAGCGCGAACCGGAAATGCATTTGGCGGAAGTTTTCTGCCCCGCTTCCGACCGGCTGCGTTTTCGCACCTGGGGTGCGTTGCTGCACGAGTTGCGCGAGGCCTTGTTCGAGTTGAGCGACCCACGCGTGACCGGCATCAAGACTGGTTGGTGGGCCGAGGAGCTGATTGCCATGCCGGGTGGACAGGCACGTCACCCTCTGACTCAGGTTCTGATCGGCATCGATGCGCCGTGGCAGGCACTCGGCCGCGCCTTGCTCGCGCACACCGATGCCGATGTTCGCGCCAGCGATACCACGCAAGCTATCGAGCTTTTGCTGCCCGCCGCGAAAGCGGTGCTGGCGGTCGAGGCCGCGGTATTTGCCGCCGGTACGCAGGAAAACGCCGCGCATAGCCTGGCCGTGCACTGGCTGCTGCAACGCCTGCCGCAAGGGCTGGCGAAGGACGATCAGGCGCGCATTCCGATGCATCTGTATGCACGGCATGGAGTGACCGCCGCCGAGGTCGCGGCCGGGCAAGGCGAGGCCTTGTTGCGCGACTGGGCGGGCGAGCTGGCGCGAGTGTGTCCCGGTCCGTTGCGCGGGGCGGCCCTGATCCGTCGCAGCCGGCAACGCTTCGACCAGGCCCGGCTGCAGCGCCTGGCCAGTGGCAAGGGCTTTACCGAGCCGCCCGCGCCGGCCACGCTCTGGCGCGCCTGGCGAGCCGCACGGGACGCCTGAAACGCTGCGTTTGCGCGGAAATAACGACTCGCTTACCCGCTTGTCGTACGCTGCATTCATCCCCATGTCTGTTCTGTTCACCTTTGGAAGCCCATTGCCCATGTCTCCCAACACCCACGAAAACCTGGCCCGGGTCATGCCCGACATCGCCAACGAAGCCACGCCTGCGCTCGATGGCGTGCTCGACTGGGTCGGCATGGGTGAAATCGAAGTGCCCGTCAGCATCGCCGAAGTACAAGGCCGCGTGGTCACCAGCGGCGCGCGGGTCAATGCCTTCGTCAATCTCAAGCGGCCGGATGCGCGTGGTATCCATATGTCGCGGCTGTACCTGCATGTGGACAAGGCGCTTTCGGCCGAAGCCATTTCCGCGTGCAGCCTGCGCCGCTTGCTCAAGGATTTTCTCGATTCGCATGGCGACTTGTCCGACCGGGCGATGGTGCAGATCCATTTCGATTACCTGGTGCGCCGGCCCGCACTGATCAGCAACAACACCGGCTGGAAGTCCTATCCGGTCAGCGTGAACGCCGTGCTCGACCGCGGCCATTTCTCGCTCGAACTTGGCGTGGAAGTGGGTTATTCGAGCACTTGCCCGTGTTCGGCGGCGTTGGCGCGGCAATTGATCCAGGAGAATTTCGCCAAGAGCTTTGCCGGTAGCCAGACACTCGATTACGCGGCGGTGATGCAATGGCTGGGCAGCGAGCAGGGCATCAACGCCACGCCGCACAGCCAGCGCAGCAAGGCCGAGATCAAGGTCCGGCTGGCGCCTTCGTTCCAGAACCTGCCTTTCATCGAAGTGATCGATCGCATCGAATCGGCGTTGAAAACTCCAGTGCAGGCGGCGGTCAAGCGCGAGGACGAGCAGGCGTTCGCATTGCTCAACGGGCAGAACTTGATGTTCTGCGAAGACGCCGCGCGGCGCATGCAAAAGGCGCTCGACGAAGACGAGCGCATCAGCGATTTCTGGGTACGCGCTTCGCACTTCGAGAGCCTGCATCCGCACAACGCGGTGGCGGTGGCGACCAAGGGCGTGGCTGGTGGATTCAGCGCCACGCATTGAGCGGCCGCACGGGCTCTGCCCTGATCGCGCCCGGGCGATGATCGACTGATTTGCGATGAAGGCCGGGACTTTCCCGGCCTTCATTGTTTTTATACCGCGCCATCCGCAGACTGCGGGCAGTCTTCGGGCGGGGATGCGCATGAATGGATGGCTTGCGTTGATCGGCGCCTGGGCGGGATTCGTCCTGTCCGGCAGCCGCGGATTGTTCGGGGCGGTGCTCGGGTTTCTTGGGCTGTATCTGCTGCTTTCATTTTTCGAGCTGCGCCGCCGTGCCGACCGGCTCGAGCGCGAATTGCAGGCCTTGCGTGCGGCGCACACGCCGCCTTCAGTCTCCGATGTCAGGCCAGAGCCTGCCGCCGGGCGAGCCCCACCGTCTCCGGTGGCCGAGCCGCATGCGCCCGCGCCATCGATGCCTGCGGCAGCCGTTCCGCGCGCACCTGCTCAGATTTCGGCGCAAGCCGAAACTGCGAAGGCCGTTGCCGCTTCGATCGAACAAGTGGCATCCGGGCGGGGCAACGGTTCGGTTGCGGGGAAGGAACCTTTCGTCCGCGAGCCATCCGCGCCACCGCCGCCGGGTTGGGATGCACGTTTACTGGCGAGCATCAAATCCTGGTTCACCGAAGGCAATGTGCCGGTCAAGATCGGCATCCTGGTGCTGTTTGCCGGTGTCGCGGCCGCGCTGAAATACGCCGCCGCGCAAGGTTATTTCACCTTCCCGATCGAAGTGCGGCTGGCCTTGATCGCCATCGCCGCACTGTTTGGCATGGGCTTGGGCTGGCGTGAGCGCGAGCGCAGGCCGGCCTTCGGTTTGAGCCTGCAAGGCGGCGCGCTGGGCGTGTTGTTGTTGACCGTGTTCGCCGCGTTCCGCTTGTATGGATTGCTGCCGCCCATGCTCACGTTCGCGATGGTACTCGTGCTTGTGGCGGGCTCGGCCTTGCTTTCGGTGTTGCAAAAAAACATGGCGCTGGCGGTGCTCGGGTTTCTCGGCGGTTATCTGGCGCCGGTGTTGATTTCCACCGGCAGCGCCAATCATGTGGCCTTGTTTTCCTACTACGGAATTCTCAATGCCGCGGTGTTCGCGATCTCCTGGAAACAAAGCTGGCGATTGCTCAATCTGATCGGCTTCGCATTCACCTTCGGTGTCGGCACGGCCTGGGGCGCGCGCTATTACCGGCCTGATATGTTCGGCAGCGTCGAACCATTCCTGATCCTGTTCTTCGTTTTCTACGTGGCGATCGGTTTGCTGTACGTGATCGCGCAGACCGAGCATCGCCGCCCCTGGGTCGATGGAACCTTGGTGTTCGGCACGCCGCTGGTGGCGTTTCCCTTGCAGGCGGTGTTGTTCAAGCACGATCGCATGGGACTGGCGATCAGTGCGATGGTCGTGGCGGTGATTTATCTGGGCCTGGTCTATTACCTGCGCCGCCGCCGTGATGAGCGCCTGCTCACCGAGGCGTACGGTGCCTTGGCATTGGGCTTTGCCACGCTGGCGATTCCACTGGCGTTTTCCGCCAGCACCACCGGCACGTTGTGGGCGCTGGAAGGCGCGGGCGTGGCGTGGCTGGGTCTCCGGCAAAACCGTCGCTTGCCGTGGCTCAGCGGCCTGCTGTTGCAATTGCTTGCGGCGGGCTCGTATGTGCTGAGTCTGTTCAATCGCACGCATGACTACCTGGTGCCCGAACCATTGCTGATGAATGCGGCGTGGCTGGGCGCGGCGATTCTTGCGTTCTCCGGTTACGTGTTGAGTCTGATCCATGACCGCCATCGTCCGAGCCGCGCGTTGCCGGCGTTGCTGTTCGTCTGGGCGACGTTGTGGTGGTCGATCGCGGCGATCACGCAGATCGATCAGGCCGAGCGCGGCATCGGTCTGTGGCAATTCCTGATGTTGTATTTGGCGTTGGCGGTGGTCTTGGCTTCGTTGCTGCGCGGGCTGTTGTCCTGGCCGCGATTGAACTGGCTGGTCGCGTTGGGCGCGCTTTGCGGCGTGCTGATGGTGTTCTATGCGCAGGGCGAATTCGGCGCGCCGTTGGCGGCATCGGCATTGCCGACCTGGGCCTTGTTTGCGGCGGCGATGCTCTCGGCGCTGTGGAGCGGACGCCGCATGGATTCGCGCAGCCTGTCCACCGCGCATGTGCTGTGGCTTTGGACGCTGGTGCTGGCGGTGAGCTTGCAGTTGGAGCATGTCAGCCGAGTGCAGCAGTTGGCCAACGGCTGGCGATTTGCCGCCGATATCGCCCCGCTGGCCTTGCTGACCTTGGGCTTGTCGCGCCGTCCGCAATGGTTTGCCTGGCCGCGCGCCGAATCGTTCGGCGCTTATCGCATGGGCTGGTTTGTGCTGGCGCTGCCCTTGTTGTTGGCGGCGTTCATCGCAGGGTTGTTCCTGGAAGGCAATGCCGCGCCGCTCGGGTATATACCGCTGTTCAATCCGTTGGAGTTGGCGTTGCTTGGGCTGGCAGCGTTGGGATGGATGTTTGGCCACGACGAAAAAACATCGTCGGGAGTCTCACGCCGGCTCTGGTTCCTGGCCGGTTTCGCCGGGATCACGATGGCGATCTTGCGCGCGGTGCATCACTGGCATGGCGAGCCCTGGGGCATCGTGGTACTCGATTCGGGATTCACCCAGGCCAGCCTGACCGTGGTGTGGAGTTTGCTCGGCGTCACTGCCTGGGTGCTCGGTTCCCGGCGTGTCGATCGCCGCTTGTGGATGGCCGGTGCGGTGTTGATGGGCATCGTGCTGGGCAAGCTGGTGTGGGTGGATCGGCAATACATGGGCAACAGCACCGGCATCGTCTCCTTCCTGGCGGTAGGTCTGTTGCTGGTCGGCGTGGGTTATTTCGCGCCATCGCCACCGAAACTCGAACACGGAGATCAGGCATGAACAACACGATCGCAAGAATTGCCGCGATCCTCGCCGGCTTGTCGATGATCGCCAGCGCCGCCGCCAGCGACGTGTCGGATTTCGCCAGGCAATGGCCGTTGTCGGCGAGTGAGGAAGGGGCGTATTCGGTGTTGCTCGATGCTTCAGTCGTGCGCCAGGTCACGCAGGCCGATCTGTCCGACATCGCGGCTTTCAATGCCAATGGCGAGCCGCTGCCGTTCGGTCCGATGCCGAGCAATTACAGCCCGCCGCCCAGCGCGTGGCGCGATGCCGCGTGGTTCAAGTTGCCAGGCGTGGAGCAGGCCAATGGCAGCGATCTGTATCTGCATATCAGTCGCTCGGCCGCCGGTGATTTGAATCTGGACACGACGCTTCGTCACACCGGTCAGGCCGCGGTGCAGGATATTTTGATCGATGTGCGGGCCAAGGATCAGGATGTCGAGGCCATCGCCTTCGAGTTGGCGCTGGATGCGCCCGATTTCAGCGCGCAGGTCAGCATCGAGGCCAGCGACGATTTGCAGCATTGGCGGAATGTGGTCGATTCGGCCACGGTGGCGCAGTTACGTCAGGCCGGCCAGGCGCTGGTGCGCCGCCATATCGAATTTTCGCCGCAATCGGCGGCTTATCTGCGCATTCATGTCCTCGGCGCCGATCAGCGGATTCCGGTGCGTTCGGTTCGGCTGCTGCTGCGTCCCACCGGACCGATGCATGGACACATTCGACGCACTGCGATCACCGCCGATTACGTCGGCCGCGAAGGCCGCGCCTATGTTTATCGATCGCCCGCGCCAGTCGCGCTCGAACAACTCAACATCGTGCTGGGCGATGACAATGCCATCGCCAATTTCAGCGTCAGCGCACGCAACCGGAGCGACAAGCATTGGTCGTATGTCGGTCAGCTCAATGCGTTTCGTCTGCGCGCGGCGGGCCTGTCGCTGGACAACGAAGCGATGGCGATGCCGACGACACGGCAGCAGGAATGGCGGATCGAATCCAATACCGAACTTGCCAAGATTCCGGTGCTGGAGTTGTCTTATCGTCCTGAGAATTGGCTGTTGCTCACGCACGGAAAACCGCCGTTCGTCATCGCCGCGGGCAGTCCATGGGCGCGTCGCGGCGAATTCCCGCTCGAAGCTTTGGTGGCTCAGGTGCGCACGAAATACGGCGACGGCTGGCAGCCGGTTCCGGCGAATCTCGGCACGATGCGCGATGCCGGAGGCGAAGCGGCATTGCATGCGTACGATCCCAAGAGTACGCGCACCTGGTTGCTGTGGGGTGTGCTGCTGTTGGCGGCGGTCGCGGTGATCGTGATGGTGTTGCGCTTGCTCAAGTCGCCGCCGTCGGCGTGATTTTCTTGTCGCATGGATGGACGCGGGTGGCGTAGGGTGGGCTTAAGCCCACCACCTCCACGAAATGGCTTAAGCCCACCCTACGCCCACCCGCGCCACCCTGCGTCAAACATTGCCCGCGCATGTCACTGTGGATTCCCGCTCGGGTCCACCAGCAATTGCGGATCCACACGCACGTCCAGCCAGTTCATGCCCCAGTGCATGTGCGGACCGGTCGCGCGGCCGGTGGCGCCGACCAAACCGATGACCTGGCCTTGTTCGACGCGCTCGCCGACCATGACATCGATGCGGCTCAGGTGCAGAAAATTCGAACTCACGCCGTGGCCGTGATCGATCAGCACCGTACCGCCGGTGAGATAAAGATCGGGCTCGGCGAACGTAACCACGCCGCCAGCCGGAGCATGGATGGGCGTGCCTTGCGCGGCAGCGACATCCAGGCCCGAATGCGGCGATTTCGGTGTGCCGTTGTAAACACGTTGGCTGCCATACACGCCACTGATCCGGCCGGTGACCGGCCAGATGAATTTCACATCGAAATCGTCGCGGTCATCATCGCGCTTGCGCGCTGCCGATACTTGCGCCTGTTCGCGTTCGATGCGTGCGGCGATCTCCGGTGGCGGATTGACCGTGCTTTCCGGCACGCCTTCGATCGCTTCACGTGGAAATTCGCGCTTGACCACCTCGATGCTGAACTGGCGCGCCGCCTGATTCGGCGCAGTGATCTGCAAGACCACCGGGCCGGTGCTTTCGCGGCCGACGCCGATCACGAAACGACCATTGCTCGAAACGCGCACTGGCGTGAGCGGCGCACGCTCAGCACTCGCTCCGTCCACGGGAGTTTGCAGCAATGCCACGGCACTTCCGGGCGGCACACTGCCGAGAATCAATCCACCCTGCGGCACGCTTTTGGGAATCGAAAACGCCGCCGGTTCGTTCGCTGCCGCTGGCTCGCCGCGAATCGCTTGCCGGGGCGCGCAGGCGGTGCCGGCAAGCAATAACAGAGCAGCGAGCGCCAACCTCATCGCGCGAACCGGAGCCGCCGCCCGAGTGGCGGCCCGACCAGTTGTTCGCCGTTCCAGGCCAGTTCGCCGTTGACGAACGTCGCTGCCACCTTGGCATCGAAGCGCTCGCCCTCGAACGGCGACCAGCCGCATTTGCTCAGTATGTTTTCGCGCTTCACCAGCGTGCCGGCGTTGGGTTCGACCAGCACCAGATCGGCGAAATAACCTTCACGCAGAAAACCGCGTTCGGCGATGTCGAAACGCTGCGCCGGCGCATGGCAGATTTTCCGTACCAGATGCGCCAGCGAAAAATGCCCGTCGCGCACTTTTTGCAGCGCGCAAATCAGGAAGAACTGCACCAGCGGCAGGCCGGATGGCGCTTTGGCGTAGAGCTGGTGTTTTTCATCCCAGGTGTGCGGGGCATGGTCGGTGGCCAGCACATCGATGCGGTCTTCGGCCACGGCGCGAATGATGGCATCGCGGTCGCTGGCTTCCTTGATCGCCGGATTGCACTTGATCAAATTGCCCAGCCGCGCGTAATCGGCGCGCGCGAAGTGCAGGAAATGCACACAGGTTTCGGCGGTGATGCGTTTGTGCATCAGCGGGCCGGGTTCGAACAGCATCAACTCCTCGGCGGTGCTGATGTGCAGCACGTGCAAGGAAGTGTCGAAACGGCGCGCGAGTGAGATGGCAAGCTCGGTGGACTTGAGGCAGGCCGCGCGCGAGCGGATCTCGCCATGCAGATCGACCGGAATGTCCTCGCCATAGATCGCGCGTGCCTTGGCCAGTTCGGCCTCGATCATCGGCGTGTCTTCGCAGTGGGTGATGATCGGCGTGGGGCATTCGTCGAACATACGTTCCAGTATCTGCGGGTCATCCACCAGCATGTTGCCGGTGGAGGCGCCCATGAAAATTTTCAGGCCGGGCGTGGTTTTCGGATCGATGCGCCGGATGTCTTCGAGATTGTCGTTGCTGGCGCCGAAATAGAATCCGAAATTGGCGCGTGAACGGCCGGCGGCGCTCCGGTATTTATCTTCCAGCGCCGCGTTGTTGAGCGTGGGCGGCCGGGTGTTGGGCATGTCCAGGTAACTGGTGACACCGCCGGCCACCGCCGCCGCCGGTTCAGTATCGAGCCCGCCTTTGTATTCCATGCCCGGCTCGCGAAAATGAACCTGGGCGTCGATCACTCCCGGCAGCAGTAAACGGCCATTGGCGTTGAGCACTTTTTCTCCGGCGCGCGCGAGCAAGGCCGGCCCGATGGCGTGAATACGGTCCGCGCGGATGCGCAAATCAGCGTCAAATTCCCGTCCTTCATTGACCAGTCGGGCGTTTTGGATCAGCAAATCAGTCATGTTTATGTCCGCAAGAGGGAGGCTCGGGTACAGGGTCGTACCCACCGGGGTTTAGCGGGTGGCAGCGCGCTATTCTGCGCGCACCCAGCCACCCGCCGCGCAGGACGCCGAAGCGCTCGATCGCCTGCGCGGTGTAGGTTGAACAGCTTGGATAAAAGCGGCAGCGTTGGCCCAATAGTGGACTTATCAGTAACTTGTAGCCGCGTAGCAGCAAAAGAGCGAGTGATTTAAACATTTGCGCGGCCATCGTCGGGAGGGGTAAGGTTGCCGCTTGCGATGGACTAGGCTATAACACGCCGCCTTTGAGCCTCAAGGAAAGAGAGGAATATCCCGAGTGGCCACCAAGAAACCAGCAAAGAAACCAGCGAAGAAAGCAGCCAAGCCGGCCGCCAAAAAGCCCGCCAAGACCGTCAAGGCAAGCAAACCGGTCAAGAAACCGGCGCCCGCCAAAACTGCGTCCAAACCGGCCAAGAAGGCGGCCAAGCCCGTCAAGAAGACTCCAGCCAAGAAGGCTGTAGCCAAACCGGTGAAGAAAATTATTAAGACTGTTACCAAAAAAGTCCCGGCAACGCCGGTCAAGAAAGCTCCGGCAGCGCCGGCCAAGAAAATCGTAGCGGCGCCGGCCAAGCCGGCAGCTCAAACCGCTCCTGTCGCAAAACCGGCTCCGGCCGCCAAGCCTGCTCAGGCACCGGCTCCGATCCCGGCCAAATCCAGCGTCAAGCCCGCGCCCGCCGCGGCGCCGGTCAAGGCCGAACCGGCCAAGCGCGAACCTGGCGTTCGCGCCGGTTACGTGAAGCCCAACAAGCCGCGCCCCGATCGCATCAAGCTCGCCGTGGCGCATCAGCGTGTCGTGTTGCCGGCCGGTTACAAGCCCAAGCCCGACGAGGAATACATGAGCCCGTATCAGCTCGAGTATTTCCGCCAGCGTCTGCTGCAGTGGAAGGTGGATCTGATCGAGGAATCCAAGCAGACCATCGAAAACCTCAAGGAAGAAGTGCGCGATGTGGGCGACGAGGCCGAGCGCGCCACGCGCGAGACCGAGAATTCGCTCGAACTGCGTACCCGCGACCGCTACCGCAAGCTGATCAACAAGATCGACAGCACGCTCAAGCGTATCGATGACGGCAGCTACGGCTACTGCCTGGATACCGGCGAGGAAATCGGTCTCGATCGCCTCGAAGCCCGCCTCACCGCCGAACGCACGCTCGACGCGCAAGAGCGCTGGGAGCACTTGCAGAAACAAATGGGCGATTGATCAGCCCATAGCGCCAGTTGGAATTCCTCTCGCAAAAAGCCCCGCATCGCGGGGCTTTTTGTTTGCGGCAATAGAACAACCGAATCAGTGTCGGCTCTGTTTAGTGCCCATCAATGCAATGCATCGCGCAACTTGAACCAGGCCATCGCCGCCACCAGCATCGGCGTGCGCAGCAGACGGCCGCCCGGGAAATCCCGGTGCGGAATCTTGCTGAATACATCCAGCCGTTCGGATTGCCCGCGAATCGCTTCGGACAGGATGCGGCCGGCAAGACCCGTGGCGGCGATGCCGTGACCGGAAAATCCTTGCGCGAAATAGACATTCTTGCCGAGCCGTCCCCAATGCGGCGCGCGGTTGAAACTGATATCGACATAACCGCCCCAGACATAGTCGAGCTTGACGCCGGCCAGTTGCGGAAAAATGCGGAGCATGCGCTGCTGCATCGTGCCGCGCAGATTCGCAGGCGGCAGCGTGGAGTAACTGGCGCGGCCGCCGAACAACAAGCGGTGATCGCTGCTGAGCCTGAAATAATCGAGCACCCAGTTCACATCCGCGACCGCCATGTCGTTTTTGATCAGCGCGCTCGCGCGCTCGGCACCCAGTGGCTCGGTGGCGCCGATGTAGGTGCCGACCGGCATGATCTTGCGATCGAGTTCCGGCGCGATTCCGCGCACATAGGCGTTGCCGGCGAGCACGGCGAAATCGCAGGCCACCTCGCCTTGCTCGGTGCGCATCAGCGCTTTGTCGCCGCGCCGTAGTTCGATGACCTTGGAGTCCTCGAAAATCCGTACGCCCAGCCCCTGTGCGATGCGTGCCAGGCCCAGCGTGTACTTGAGCGGATGCAGGTGTCCGCTGTGCGGATCGAACAGCGCGCCCAGGTAGCGGTCGGATGCGAGCGTTTCGCGTAGCTGCTCGCGGCTCCACCATTGCAACGGGTAGTGGTAGTTCTCGATCAGGTCGCGTTGCCAGGCTTTGAGTTCGTTCACCTGCCGCGCCTTGACCGGCACATGCGCGTGACCGTCGCGCCAGTCGCAATCGATGCCGTATTTGCCGCAGCGCTCGCGCAGTATGCGCAAGCCTTCCAGCGACCAGTCCAGCAATCGGCGCGCATCGGCCAGGCCGATGGCCTCGGCGATCTTCGCCTGATCGCAGGCATAACCGAAAATCGCCTGGCCGCCGCTGCGTCCCGATGCGCCCCAGCCGACGCGCTGGCTTTCCAGCACGACGACCTGGTAACCGGCGGTCGCCAGTTCGATTGCGGTGGAAAGTCCGGTGATGCCGGCGCCGAGAATGCAGACATCGGCGCTGATGCGGCCTTGCAATGGCGGCAGTTCCGGCGCGGGCGGAACCGACGCGGCGTACCAGGAATTCACGGAGTCGATGGATTTTTTCACGGGCTCTGTCGTCATTGCGGTTTGGCTATCCCGGCATGCCTGTGTGTGCATCGGTGGAAAAAGACGCGGTGCCTCTCTCTGCGATCGAGTGGCAAGTCAAACTCATCTTGAATGACGGCGAGAGTTTTTCCGTTCAATTGCGATCGCCGGAACCGCCGCGATCGCAATCACACCTGGCGCAAATACCAATCGTATTCGAGCGTGGTGACCTGCGTGTGGAAGGTGCGCATTTCCTTGAGTTTCTGCTGCCCGAAAACGTGCCGGAACTGCTTGCCGAAGGCATCGGCGACGAACTCGCTGGCGATGAAGTCGTCGATCGTATCGCGCCAGTACAACGTGCGCGCCTCGGTCTGCTCGTAGGCGTTGCCAACGATCGGCGGGCCCGGATCGCCCTTGGTTTGCAATCCATGCAAGATGCCCGCGAGCACGGCGGCGGTCACCAGATACGGATTGGCATCGGCACCGGCAATGCGGTGCTCGATGCGCACGTTGGCCGGATCGCTGTGCGGGATGCGCATGGCGACGGTGCGATTGTTGAAACCCCAGCAATCGTTGAGCGGCACGAAGGCATTGAGCACGAAGCGCCGGTAGCTGTTGGCGTGCGGAGCGAACATCAGCATGCAATCTTTCGATACCGATTGCAGACCGGCCACGGCATGGCGCAGCGCATCGCTCGGCGCGTCCTGAGTGCAGGCGAAGATGTTGTTGCCGTTCTTGTCGAGCACACTGACATGGATATGTGTGCCACTGCCGGCCTGGTCCACGAAAGGCTTGGCCATGAAGCTGGCGATCATGTCCTGCTGTTCGGCCGTAGCCTTGATCACCCGCTTGAGGAAGATCGCATCGTCACAGGCGAGCACCGCATCATTGCGGTGCTTGAGATTGATTTCGAACTGGCCCGGCGCGTATTCGGCCACGGCGGTGTCGGCAGGGATTCGCTGCTCGCGGCAGGCATCGGCGACCGCGTCGGTGAATTCCTGGTAGTCGTTCAAATCCTGCATGTAATAGACCTGGGTGGTCTTGTTGCGCTCGCCGGTGGCGGGATTGACCGAGGTCTGCGGGCGGCCATCGCCAGTGAGTTGGCTGTCGAGCAGGTAGAACTCCAATTCCACCGCGACCACGGGCGTCAATTCCAGATCGGTGAATCGCTGCACGACGCGCTTCAATACCTCGCGCGGATTGGCCTCGAACATGCCGCCCTTGGCGTCTTCCATGGCCAGCAGCAATTGCGCCATCGGCCGCTCCTGCCAGGGGATCGGGCGCAAGGTGCCGGGCACCGGCCGGCAGATGCGGTCCTCGTCGCCGATGTCGTAACCAAGGCCAGTTTCCTCGACCGTGTTGCCGGTGATGTCGGTGGCGATCAGCGACATCGGCAGGCAAACACCATTGGCATAAACTTTTTCCAGCGCATCGCCCGTGATGCGCTTGCCGCGCAGCAGTCCGTTCATATCCGGTAAAATCAAATCGATCATCTCGTAATCCGCGGCTTGGCGCAGTTCGGCCGCGGCGAGATCGGACAGGGGCAGGTGGGTCATGGCAGGCATCCGCTGAGGGTGCCCGGATACTAGCAGAGCGGTTCTAGGGTGTAAAAAATACTCAACGATCCCGGGCTTTCCGCCTTGGCCACATGGATTGCCGATGAAGCCATGAACCAAGCCCTCAGCCCTGTTGGCATTACAGCAGGATGGCGGGGCGTTCATGATCTCGCACGGCTGTTGATAAAATAAAACGGCCGGAGTAGGGTGCAAGCTTCCCCGAAAATGAGCTGCCTATGCGTCGCGCACCGCTGGTCGGATTGCCCTCGGACAGCAAACCCATTGGGCTGCATCGCTACCAGGCGGTGGGTGAAAAATACATTCGCGCCCTCGTCGATGCCGCCGGCGCCTTACCGTTGATGATTCCCTCGCTCGATCCACCCTTGCCGCTGCGTCCGCTGCTGGAGGAACTCGACGGACTGCTGTTGACCGGCTCCTACAGCAACATCGAACCGCACCACTACAGCACCGAACCCAGCTATCCAGGCAATCTGCATGACCCGGCCCGCGACGCGACCAGTTTGTCGATCGTTTCCCTGGCTATCGAGATGAAAGTGCCGGTGCTGGGCGTGTGCCGCGGCCTGCAGGAAATCAACGTCGCGCTTGGCGGCAGCCTGCACCAGAAAGTGCATGACGTGCCGGGCATGAACGATCACCGCGAAGACAACGACGCACCACTCGATGAACAATACGGGCCAAGCCATCCGGTGCAACTGACCAAGGGCGGTGTGCTGGCGAAAATCGCCGGCAGCGATCATGCGATGGTCAACTCGTTGCATGGGCAGGGCATCGACCGGCTGGGCCAGCGGCTGGTGGCTGAAGCGGTAGCTTCCGATGGTTTGGTCGAGGCAGTGCGGCTCGACAGCGACGATACCTTCCTGGTCGCGGTGCAATGGCACCCGGAGTGGAAGGTCACTCAGAATCCTTTCTACCTGGGACTTTTCCAGGCATTTGCAGCGGCCTGCCAGGCCCGTGCCGAACAGCGAGCGTAATTTATGGCGAAAAAAACCTCGGCAAACAGCAAGAAAACTGCGCAGACCGAGGAAAGCTCGTTGCTGCGGTGGCTCAAGGACAGACGCATCACCGAGGTCGAGTGCCTGGTGCCGGACATGACCGGCAACGCGCGCGGCAAGATCATTCCCGCCGCGAAGTTTTCGCACGACTACGGCACCCGGTTGCCCGAAGGCATCTTCGCCACGACGGTCACCGGCGATTATCCCGACGAATATTACGAACTGGTCTCGCCCTCGGATTCGGACATGTACCTGCGGCCGGATGCGGAGACCGTGCGCATGGTGCCCTGGGCAGTCGATCCCACCGCGCAGATCATCCACGATTGCTTTACCCGCGATGGCCGGCCGCACGAATTGGCTCCGCGCAATGTGTTGCGCCGAGTGATCAGTTTGTACGAAGGCATGGGCATGCGGCCGATCGTGGCGCCGGAACTGGAATTTTTCCTGGTGCAAAAAAACACCGATCCGGATTTTCCGCTGCAGCCGCCGGCCGGACGCTCGGGCCGCCCGGAAACGGCGCGGCAGTCGTACTCGATCGACGCAGTCAACGAGTTCGATCCGATCCTCGATTTGATGTACGACTACGCCGAAGCGATGGAACTGGACGTGGACACGCTGATCCACGAATCGGGCGCGGCGCAGTTGGAGGTGAACTTCGAGCATTCCGACCCGATGTCGCGCGCCGACCAGGTGTTCCTGTTCAAGCGCACCATGCGCGAGGCCGCGCTGCGCCACGGAATCTACGCCACCTTCCTGGCCAAGCCGATGAGCAACGAGCCGGGCAGTTCGATGCATATCCACCAGAGCATGGTCGATGCCAAATCGGGCAAGAATCTGTTCGCTGGAGGCAAGGCGGGGCAGCACAGCGAGTTGTTCCAGCATTATCTCGGCGGCCTGCAAAAATACGTACCGATGGCGATGCCGTTTTTCGCGCCGAACGTCAATTCCTATCGCCGGCTGGCGCTGGGCGAGGTCGCACCGATCAACGTGCAATGGGGTTTCGACAATCGCACCTGCGGTTTGCGGGTGCCGATGGATACTCCGGAAAATACCCGCGTGGAAAGCCGGTTCGCCGGTTCCGATGCCAATCCGTATTTGGCGATGGCAGCGACGTTGGCCTGCGGTTACCTGGGCATCCAGGAAAAATTGCTTCCGACCGAACCCCTGGCCGGCAGTGCCCAAGACAAGGGCTACGAACTGCCGCGTTCGCTGGAGGAATCGCTGCGCCTGCTCGATGACTGCAAGCCGCTGCATGCGTTGATCGGCGAGCGTTTCGTCAATGCCTACATCGCGGTAAAGCACAAGGAGTACCAGACTTTCTTCCGGGTCATCAGTTCGTGGGAGCGGGAGTTCTTGCTGCTCAATGTCTGAGAACTCGGGACTCGGGACTCGGGACTCGGGACTCGGGACTCGGGACTCGGGACTCGGGACTCGGGACTCGGGACAAAAGTTTGCGAAGTTTTTTGGAGCTTTGATTTACCCCACTTGTTTGCACGGACCCTGCGCCCTCGAAGGATCGAAGGGCCTTCAGGATCGTCACACCATCAGATACGCGGCACCCATCAATCCGGAGCCTTCATGGATCACCTCGATACCCGCGCCCTGCAGCAGCTCGATGCCGCCCATCACCTGCATCCGTTCAACGACAACGCCGCGCTGGCGGCGAAGGGCACACGCATCCTGACCCGGGGCGAGGGCGTGTATGTCTGGGATGCCGAGGGCAACAAACTGCTCGATGCCTTCGCCGGTCTGTGGTGCGTGAACATCGGTTATGGCCGCAAGGAACTGGGCGAAGTCGCTGCGCGACAGATGAACCAGTTGGCCTACTACAACAGCTTTTTCCAGTGCACCACCGAACCGACCATCCGCCTGGCCGCCAAGCTCGCCGAGTTGACGCCGGGCGATCTGAATCATGTCTTCTTCAGCAATTCAGGTTCCGAGGCCAACGACACGATCCTGCGCATGGTCCGACACTTCTGGGCGGTGCAGGACCAGCCGCAAAAAAACATCTTGATCGGCCGCTTCAACGGCTACCACGGCTCGACCGTCGCCGGCGCCAGCCTGGGCGGCATGAAGGGAATGCACGCGCAGGGCGGCTTGCCGATTCCCGATATCCACCACATCGACCAGCCGTACTGGTTCGGTGAAGGCGGCGGCCTGTCACCCGAGGAATTCGGCTTGCAACGGGCGCGGGCGCTGGAAGAAAAAATTCTCGAGCTCGGCCCCGACCGCGTTGCCGCATTCATCGGCGAGCCGATCCAAGGCGCGGCCGGTGTGTTCATTCCGCCGATGAACTACTGGCCCGAGATCGAACGCATCTGCCGCAAGTACGACGTGCTGTTGATCGCCGACGAAGTCATCTGCGGCTTCGGTCGTACCGGCGAATGGTTCGGTTCGCAGTACTTCGGTTTCCAGCCCGACATCATGACCTTGGCCAAGGGCATCACTTCAGGTTATTTGCCGCTCGGTGCGGTGATGTTCAACGACCGCATCTCGAAAGTGCTGATGGAAAAAGGTGGCGAGCTGGCGCACGGCTACACCTATTCGGGCCATCCGGTGTGCACGGCGGTGGCGCTGGAGAACATCCGGATCCTGCAGGAAGAAAGGATCATCGAAACCTGCAAGAGCGACACCGGCCCCTATCTGCAAAAGCGCTGGCTGGAACTGGGCGAGCACCCGCTGGTGGGCCAGGCGCGCATCGCCGGCATGGTCGGCGCGCTGGAACTGGTGCCGGACAAACCCAGCCGCGCGTATTTCCCCGATCGCGGCCGGGTCGGGCAGCTATGCCGCGACTTCGCCCTGGAGAACGGATTGATCCTGCGCGCCACCAATGACGCCATGCTGCTCTCGCCGCCGTTGACCATCGGCAAGGGGGAGATCGACGAGTTGGTCGAGAAGGTCTGGAAGTCGCTGGACATGACCGCCCAGGCGCTGGGACGGCCGGCGCGGACAAGCTGAAATTCGCCGATAACAGAGTATCTTTACCCGGTGCGGCAAACGCCGAACCACGGTTGATTCCACCGCTACGCTCACCAGCTGTTTCAAAACTTCCTTGGAGGGAAAGAAAGATGAAACGACGCTTGATAGGTTTGATGATTGCCGGCGTACTGCTGGCCGCTTGCGGCAAGCAGACGCAGGCGCCCGCGTCCAATGCGGGAACCACGGCGCCGAAGGCCGAGGAAGAAAAAGTTCTCAACGTTTACAACTGGTCCGATTACATCGCCGAGGACACGTTGGAGAATTTCACCAAGGAGACCGGCATCAAGGTCACCTACGATGTTTTCGACAGCAACGAGGTCCTCGAAGCCAAATTGGTCTCGGGCAACACCGGCTATGACGTGGTGGTGCCTTCGCTCACCTTCCTGGCTCGCCAGGTCAAGGCCGGCGTGTTCATGCCGCTGGACAAGAGCAAGCTGCCCAATTGGAAGAATCTCGATCCGGAGAACCTGGCGCGCATTGCCGTCAACGATCCCGGCAATGCCTACGCCGCGCCCTACATGTGGGGCACCACCGGCATCGGCTACAACGTCAAGAAGATCCAGGAGATCTTCGGCAAGGATTTCAAGGTCGATAGCTGGAGCCTGGTATTCGATCCGGCCAATTTGGCCAAACTGAAAAAATGCGGCGTGTCGTTCCTGGATTCGCCTTCGGAAATCATTCCGCCGGTGCTCAATTATCTGGGCGAAGATCCGCACAGCCTGGATCCGGCGGTGATCAAGAAGGCCGAGGATTTGCTGGTCAAGCTCAAGCCTTCCATCACCTATTTCCATTCCTCGCAGTACATCAATGATCTCGCCAACGGCGACATCTGCGTCGCGGTCGGTTGGTCGGGTGATGTGATCCAGGCCAAGACCCGCGCCGACGAAGCCAAGAAAGGCGTCGAGATCAGTTATTCGATTCCCAAGGAAGGTGCGCCGATGTGGTTCGACATGCTGGCCATCCCCAAGGATGCCAAGCACCCGAACAACGCGCACATCTTCATCAATTACCTGATGCGGCCCGAGGTCATGGCGGGTATTTCCAATTACGTTTCCTACGCCAACAGCAACACGGCTTCGCTGCCGTTCATCGATGATTCGGTGAAAGGCAATCCGAACATTTACCCGGACGAGACCACGCGCAAGAAATTGTTCCCGCTGATCGTCCTGCCGCCGGATACCGACCGCCTGTACACGCGGATATGGACGACGGTGAAGACCGGACAGTAAGCATGAGTTTGGCGGGCTTTGATTTGCAGCTGTCACCAGGCAGCCGCAAAGCGGTGCAAGGATGCCGCGGGCTTGCCGAATCTTCGATGGATTGGCGTTGAGCCCAGCTCCGCAGCGTCTCGGCGGGCTGGGCGACGCGCAACTTGATTGGACAGTGTTTTGACATCCTTGGGAATTCCGGAAAGATGCCGATGACGCAGGTTTTTGCTCCCGCCGCCGAAAGCGCCAATGATTCGGCCCACAAGAACGACCGGCCTCGCGCCGATGATTACGTCCGCATCGAGGGCGTGAGCAAGGAGTTCGACGGCTTCGTGGCGGTCGATGATGTGAGTTTGAATATCCGCAAGGGCGAGATATTCGCTTTGCTCGGCGCTTCCGGTTGCGGCAAATCGACATTGCTGCGCGTGCTCGCGGGTTTCGAGCGGCCGACCCGCGGCCGGATTTTCCTCGATGGCGAGGACATCGTCGGGCTGCCGCCATACAAGCGCCCGATCAACATGATGTTCCAGTCCTACGCCTTGTTTCCGCACATGACGGTCGAGCAGAACGTCGCCTTCGGGCTCAAGCAGGACGGCGCATCCAAGGCCGACATCGCGCACCGCGTCGATCAGATGCTCTCCCTGGTGCAGATGACCAAGTTGGCCAAGCGCAAGCCGCATCAATTGTCGGGCGGCCAGCAGCAGCGCGTGGCGCTGGCGCGATCGCTGGCCAAGAGTCCGAAACTTCTTTTGCTCGATGAGCCGATGGCCGCGCTCGACAAGAAGCTGCGCTCGCAGATGCAACTGGAGCTGGTCAACATCATCGAGCGGCTGGAAGTGACCTGCGTGATGGTGACCCATGACCAGGAAGAAGCCATGACCATGGCCCATCGCATCGCGGTCATGGATGCCGGAAAGATCCGCCAGATCGGCCGGCCCGACGATATCTACGAACAGCCCAACAGCCGCTTCACCGCGCAGTTCATCGGCTCGGTGAATTTGTTCGAAGGCAAGATCGAACAGGACGAAAAGGATTTCGTCACCATCCGCTCGCCGGCATTGCCGTCGCCGATCTATGTCGGTCATGGCGTCACCGGCTACGACGGCATGGAAGTGGCGTTCGCGCTGCGCCCGGAGAAAGTCGACATCAGCAAGGACGAACCGGCGCAGCCTCACAACAAGGCGCGCGGCGTCATCGAGGACATCGCCTATTTCGGCAGCCATTCGGTGTATCACGTGCGCCTGGAAGGCGGCACCAAGGTCATGTGCAACTTCGCGAACATGAAACGCTGGGCGTCCGAGAGTTTTACCTGGAACGATCCGGTCTGGGTGTCCTGGGATGATCTGTCGGGCGTGGTGCTGACCTCATGAACGGTGTGAACGGTCTGCGCCAATCGCTCGGCCGTTATCTGCCCGGTTCGCGCTGGGCGGTGATTTCCGTGCCGTATCTGTGGATGCTGCTGTTTTTCGCCATCCCGTTCGCGATCGCGCTGAAGATTTCCTTTTCCAGCTCGGCGATCGCCATGCCGCCCTACACCAGTATTTTCAACTGGGTGGACAACCAGCTCACGGTCACGCTGAACATCAAGAACTACGCTTATCTGTGGCAGGACTCGCTGTATTACAACGCCTATTTGAGTTCGCTGAAGATCGCGGTGATTTCCACTTTCTTCTGCCTGCTGGTCGGTTATCCGATGGCCTACACCATCGCGCGCATGGAGCCGGCCAATCGCAACATCGCGATCATGTTGGTCATCCTGCCGTCGTGGACTTCGTTCCTGATTCGCATCTACGCGTGGATCGGCATTCTCAAGAACAATGGCCTGCTGAACAATTTCCTGATGTGGACGGGCATCATCGATGAGCCGTTGACGATCCTGCATACGCCGATCGCGGTGTACGTGGGCATCGTCTATGCGTATTTGCCGTTCATGGTTTTGCCGCTGTACTCGAACCTGGTCAAGCTCGATCTTCGCTATCTGGAAGCGGCCAACGATCTGGGCGCCCGGCCCTGGAAGGTATTCACCGCCATCACGCTGCCGCTGTCCAAGGCCGGCATCATCGCCGGGTCCATGCTGGTGATGATTCCGGTGGTCGGCGAGTTCGTCATTCCTGAAATGCTCGGTGGCCCCGATACGCTGATGATCGGCCGCGTGCTGTGGCAGGAATTCTTCAACAACCGCGATTGGCCGGTGGCCTCGGCGGTCGCATTGGTGATGCTGGTGATCCTGGTGGTTCCGATCATGATCTTCCACCATTACCAGTCCAAGGAATTGGAGTCACGACTGTCATGAGTTCGCGTGGCATTTCGCGGATGAGCTATCTCACCCTCCTGCTCGGGTTCGCCTTTCTGTACCTGCCGATCCTGAGCTTGATCGTCTATTCGTTCAACGAATCGCGGCTAGTCACTGTCTGGTCGGGTTTTTCGGTCAAGTGGTACGGCGAGCTGCTGCAGGACGAACAATTGATGAGCGCCACCTGGGTCAGCTTGCGGATCGCCTTCTACACCGCCTGCGCCTCGGTGGTGTTGGGCACGATGGCGGCGATGGTGATGACGCGCTTCCGCAGGTTCAACGGCAAGACCTTGTTCGGCGCCTTGATCACCGCGCCCTTGGTGATGCCCGAGGTGATCACCGGCCTGTCGATCCTGTTGATGTTCGTCACCTTCGGCTCGCTGCTGGGCATGGAGCAGTCGCGTGGCATGACCACGATCTGGATCTCGCACGTGACCTTCTGCCTGGCGTTCGTCACCGTGGTGGTGTCGGCGCGCCTGAGCGAATTGGACCGCTCGCTGGAGGAAGCAGCGATGGATCTGGGCGCGAACCGGCTCAAGGTTTTTTTCGTCATCACCTTGCCGATCATCGCGCCGGCATTGATGGCCGGTTGGTTGCTGGCATTTACGTTGTCTCTGGATGATCTGGTGATCGCGAGCTTCACCTCCGGCCCGGCTTCGACCACCTTGCCCATGAAAGTGTTCTCGTCGGTGCGGCTGGGTGTGAGCCCGAAGATCAATGCGCTGGCGACGGTATGGATTCTTTCCGTTTCGGTCGCGGCGTTGATCGGCTGGTGGATCATGGCGCGCGACGAGAAGCGCCGGCAGCGCGATATCCAGCTCGCGCTTCAGAAAGGCTAATGCAGGTGAATTGTCATGACTGTTGAAATTACCAACCCCTGGACCGGGGAAGTCGAATACCGCTACGAATATCAGGATGAAGCGACGGTCGAGGCGATCCTCGCGCGCTCGCAGGCCGCGTTCGGTGCCTGGTCGGCGTTGAGTCTGGAGCAACGCGCCAACTTCCTGCACCGGATTGCCGCGCAATTGCGGATCAATCGCGAGCGCATCGCCGACATCATGTCCGAGGAGATGGGCAAGCTGCGCCGCGAAGCCCTGGCCGAGATCGAAAAATCCGCCGGTGCCTGCGATTACTACGCCGAGCACGCCGCCGATTATCTGCGCGACCAGGCCATTCCCACCGAGGCCAGCCGCAGTTATGTCACCTACGAACCGCTTGGCTGCGTGTTCGCGGTGATGCCGTGGAATTTCCCGCTCTGGCAAGTGTTCCGCTTTCTCGCGCCCGGCCTGATGGCTGGCAATGTCGCATTGCTCAAGCACGCGACCAACGTGCCGCGTTGCGCCGACGTGATCGCCGAGATGCTCACGCTGGCAGGCGTTCCCAAAGGCGTGTTCGGCGTTTTGCACATCGACAATGCGATGGCCGCGAAAGTGATCGCCGATCCGCGCGTGCAGGCGGTGACCCTGACCGGCAGCGAGCGGGCAGGGCGTTCGGTGGCTTCGGTCGCCGGACAGAACCTGAAAAAATGCGTGCTCGAACTCGGCGGCAGCGATCCTTTCGTGGTGCTCGATGACGCCGACCTGGACAAGACGCTGCCGGTGGCGATCAGTTCGCGTTTCGGCAATGCCGGCCAGACCTGCATCGCCGCCAAGCGTTTCATCGTCACGGAGGGCATTGCCGATGCCTTCGTGCAGCGCTTCGTGGAAGCGGCGGCGAAGTTGCAGGTCGGCGATCCGAATGACGCGGCCACCACGCTCGCGCCGATGGTGCGTCCGGATTTGCGCGATGAATTGCACGGGCAAGTGCTCAAAAGTATCGCTGCGGGCGCCAAACCCTTGATCGGTTGTCAGCCTGGCGCTGGCGCGAGTCATTATCCAGCGTCGATTCTCGATCAGGTCGCGCCGGGCATGCCCGCTTACAGTGAGGAATTGTTCGGCCCGGTCGCCAGCATCATCCGAGTCAAGGACGATGCCGAAGCGGTGCGCGTGGCCAATGACACCAGCTTCGGTCTCGGCGCCAGCGTCTGGAGCGGCGACAAGGCGCGCGGCGAAGCGGTTGCGCGCAAGATCAAGGCTGGTGCGTGTTTCGTCAATTCGCTGGTGCGCAGCGATGTGCGCTTGCCGTTCGGCGGCACCAAGTCATCGGGCTTCGGCCGCGAACTGGCCGAGCACGGCATCCATGAGTTCATGAACATCAAAACCGTTTACGTCGATTGATCGCAGTGGTTTCCCGGAAGGAAAGTTGGATCATAGTCGCAAGCTCTGCCAGGCAAAGTCCTCGATTCAAAACGGATGTCTGGCTATGAATGTTTGTCGTTTTCCATGAACGACCCGGCTCTATACTGTCTGTCCACCCGAGTTCGTCGTGCGATAGCTGTCGCCCACTTCAAGGAGTAACGGACCATGTCAACTCAAAGCCAACATGACCAGGAAGCATTGATCGCCGATCTGCAAAACGTGCTCGACGATACCGAAAGCATGCTCAAGGATGTCGCCGGTGAGGCGGGCGACAAAGCCCAGGCGCTGCGCGAGCGGATCGCGGCGAACCTGCAGAGCGTGAAAGCCAAGTTGATCGAGACCGAAAAACTGGTTACTGAAAAGACCAAAGTCGCGGCCAAGGCCACCGACGAATATGTACACGAGAATCCGTGGCAATCGATCGGCGTGGCGGCCGGAGTTGGATTCTTGCTCGGGCTACTGGTCTCGCGTCGCTGATCCGCCGATCATCGGCGCATGACCGATTCCGGTTCCAAGCCCCACTCGCCAGGCCCGCTGCGGCGCCTGGCGGGCGGCGTTCTGGGCTTGGTGAGCGCGCATCTGGGTATTTTCAGCATCGAGGTCGAGGAAGCCGGCGAATGGCTGCTCAAAGCCTTGGTGCTGGCGGTGCTTGGCGCGGGTTCGATACTGCTGTTCTTGCTGGTTGCGGCACTGGCGTTGATCCTGATGGTGGACCCGGCCTACCGTCTTCACGCGGCGATCGGGTTGTCGATATTTTTCTTCCTGCTCGGCGGTGGGTGTGTTGTGCTTGCGTGGCGCTGGGTTAGCCGTGGCCCGAGGCCGTTCGCCGCCACGCTCGAACAATTGCGCCGCGACAAGGAGCGTCTGCTGCCATGAGCCGCCAGCACCGATCCCAACGCGACGTGCGCAAACGCCTGCTATTGCTCGAAGCCGAGTTGCATCGAATCGACATCGCCGCCAGCGCCGAGCAGCTACGCAAGCCGGTCAGTCATTTGCAATATCTACCGGTGCTGCTCGGCCTGTTCGGCGGCACCAGCCGCCTGGCCCGGACCATGAGCGACGCATTCGCAGGCGGAAAACGAAAGTGGATCGTGCGAGCCATTCCCCTGGTGCTGGCCGGCTGGCGCATCGCCAAGCTGTTGCGGAATCTGCTTGCGCGCCGCGGTACGGATGCAAAGGCGACTGTAGCGTGAAAGCCTTTTCGCCGATGCCGTCGCACATGGAATTCGCATCCTTGCGATTCATAAGACTATGAGCGTGGCCCGAAGCAGTATCTGAGGCCAACCTATCCGCGAGCGTTCTCGCGGAACAGGTTTCTCATGTGCGGAACTCTTTTGACATAGCGTTGTCCAACCGCACGATCGATGCGCTGAGTATCGTGTGCATCGATGGGGAAGAGGCAATTGCATACCAAGCACGGTGACGATATCGCGACGTGAGGCGATCGCATCATCGGCGTGGTTGGACACACTTGCCGCATCGGCCGCCAACTGGGTTTTCAAGCTATTCGGGGAATAGCAATCCAGCCGGTATTCCAGGTGGAGGCTGCTTTGAACGGTGCTTGCGAAGGCCGGATTGGAGGCATGCTGCCGATGGCGAGGGTATTGAGGAACGGATCACAAACTCTACAAATGTCTACTTGAAAGGCGCGACAGCGTTGAAATAGGCTAGGCGCCACCCTTGGGGGAGGGGAATCATGGATGAAGTCATGGACGTGCCAGAGCTGCGCGGCAGGGTTCTGTTGCAGTGCAAAAATGTTGGCGGGCTACGACGCGGATTCCTGGACAGTGTTGCCAGTAATCCACAGGCATTGTCACTGATCATCGGCAGTCGAACCTGGAGTTACGGCGAACTCGATGATATTGCGCGGCGCTGGGCTTCACGGTTGCTCGATTGCAGCAACGGGCGGCCACAACGTGTTGGCGTGTTCGCGCAGCGCTCTGAAACAGCTTACGCGGGCGTTCTCGCAGCACTGTATGCGGGGGCGGCATTCGTGCCGCTCAACCGGAAGTTTCCGATCGAACGCACTCGCCAAATGATCGACAGCGCCAATCTGGATGCTGTCTTCGTCGATGCCGGTTCGTTGCGCCAGTTGCCTGAGCTGTTCGAAGGACTAGCTCGCGTGCCTGCCGTGTTGTTGCCCGATGCCGAGATCGGCCCGTTCGCCGGGTTTGGACGCAGTGCACTGGCGGTATCGGAACCGTTGCGCGAATTGCCCGTGGTGGCCGATTCCGATCTTGCCTATCTGTTGTTCACTTCCGGCAGCACCGGCCGCCCCAAAGGCGTGCCGATCACGCATGCGAACGTCAGCGCTTTCTTGCACACCAATCATTGCCGTTATCGATTGAGCGAATCCGATCGCGTCAGCCAGACCTTCGATCAAACTTTCGATCTGTCGGTCTTCGATCTGTTCATGCCGTGGCAGGCCGGCGCGGCGGTGTGCGTACTGCAGCCGATAGAGCTTCTGTCGCCCTTCAAGAGTCTCGAACGCAACGGCGTGACGGTGTGGTTTTCGGTGCCGTCGGTGGCCAATCACCTGATCCGCAATGGCCTGTTGAAACCCGACAGCATGCCTGGCCTGCGCTGGAGTCTGTTTTGTGGCGAGGCGCTGCCGCGTGCGGTGGCCGAAGCGTGGCAGGAGGCCGCGCCGAATTCGATCCTAGAGAATCTGTACGGCCCGACCGAGTTGACCATCGCCTGTTCGGCCTATCGTTGGGATCGCGCGACTTCGCCAGCGGCTTGCGTGCAAGACCTGGTGCCTATCGGCCACGTCTATGAATCGCTGCATGAGTTGGTCGTCGATCCGGATCTGGAACCCGTGGCCGATGGCGAGTTGGGCGAGTTGTGTGTGGCCGGGGCGCAAACATTCGCCGGTTACTGGAATGCGCCTGAACTAGACCGGGAATGTTTCGTGTTGCATGAGGACGGCGACAACGGCGCTCGGCGGTATTACCGCACCGGCGATCTGGTGCGGAAGATGCCGCAAGGCCATTTCATATTCGCCGGACGCCGCGACCAGCAAGTCAAGGTCGGCGGTTATCGCGTGGAGTTGGGCGAGGTCGAGGCAGGCTTGAGGCAACTCGGCTGCGCCGAAGTCGTTGCACTCGCGCATCCGGACTGCCATGGCAACAACTCGATCCGCGCAATAGTTTCGGGAAGTATCGATGGCGTCGAGGTCATTGCGCAGTTACGGCAACGATTGCCTGGCTACATGGTGCCGAGCGTGCTCTATGGCATCGAAGCCATGCCGCTCAACGCGAATGGAAAAATCGACCGTAATGCATTGCGCGCGATGCTAGAACGCGGCGAACTCCAGTCTTTCGGACCCTGATGAGATGCAAAAGCACGTTCTCATGGTGGGTCGCGCACGCGAAGTGGTGGCCAAAACGAAAGATCTCGGCGTGCGTTACACCCAATTGTTGAAGCTCGACTTGGGCCTGACCGCGGAAAACCTCACACCCTATCACCGCGTGGTGGGACTTCCGGCGACGGCGGAAGTCGATGAATGGGTGGCGCAGGCGAAGTTGATCCACGCCATCGATCCGTTCGATGCGATCGGCGCATTCACTGAAACCGCGGAAGAATTCGCTGCTGTCATCGCCAGTGAAATCGGCCTGTGGTATCACGCGCCGGAAGTAATCGAGAAGACCCATCACAAGCGGCGCATGCGCGTTGCGTTGCGCGAGGCTGGCCTCGATGACACCGCCAGCCGTTTGCTCGATGCTCCCGACATGGCGGCAGTGCAAGCGTTCGCGGCCGAGCATGGCTATCCGGTCGTGCTCAAGCCGGTCAATGCCCGTGGCAGTCTGGGAGTTTCGGTCGCTCGCAATGCCGGCGAGGTCGCTGCGGCGTTGCATTGGTTCCAGCAATGGGCGGGTGAATACCAGTTGCTGCTCGAGCAGTTCCTCGATGGCGACGAGTGGAGCGTGGAAGCATTTTCGGAAAATGGCCGGCACCGGATCGTCTGCATCACGCAAAAATTCAAGGATCCCATCACCTTCATCGAAACCGGGCATTGCCTGCCCGCGCGGATGGATTCGTCGCTGGAAGCGGCCATTCACGATCTGGTTCGCGGCACCCTCGATGCCGTTGGCATCACTGCCGGTCCCAGCCACACCGAAGTCATCGTGACGCCACGCGGGCCGCGCGTGGTCGAAACTCACACGCGGCTTGCCGGCGATCGGATCGTCGATCTGATCGCCTTGCTCAGCGGAGTCGAACTGCGTCAGTTGTGGATGCGGCAGGTGCTGGGCGAATCGGTCATCGAGCAAGTGCCGGTTAATCTGCAATCGGGATTCGCGGCCATCAACTTCATCAGTCCGCGCGCTACGGGCATGATCGAGCGTATCGATGGCGTCGAGCAGGCTCGTGCCCATCCGGGAGTGCAACGGGTCGATCTGTTGCTTGCCGCCGGCGCCACGGTCGGGCAGGTGCACGATTCGTTTTCGCGCGGCGCGTCGGTGATCGCCACCGGCGATTGTGCCCAGCAGGCGATCGAGCGGGCGCGCGAGGCCAGCGACATGATCCGGTTCGTCGTTTCATGCGCCGGATGAATCGTTCCGCGCGCCTGCTGCTGGCCGCGACATTCATCAGCAATGTCGGCAGCGGTATGTACACCTTGACCGTAGGCAAGTTGCTGTACGACCACACCGGATCGGCCGCGGTCTTTGGCGCGGTGATCGTGCTCGAGTATGCCTCGACGTTTCTGTTCCAATTGGTAGCCGGGCCCTGGGTGGATCGGGGCAATCCGAAATGGAGTTGCGTGGGCGCCAGTGTCGCCCGTGGCGGTTTCATTCTGCTGGCGAGCCTGATGCTCGCCACGCCCCAGCAAACCGCCTGGGTGATCGCGACCTCGCTGGTGATCCAGGCGGCCAAGCCGTTCTATCGTGCCGCGCTGTTCGCGCTCGCGCCGGCGGTGGTCGGACCGGGCGAATTGACCCGGCTCAACAGCTACAACAGCATCAGTGTGCAGAGCGGACAACTGATCGGCGTCGCGTTGGTGGGGCCGGTCATCGCCTACGGCGGTGTTACCTGGGCGTTCGCGCTCAATGGTGTCGGGTTTCTGCTTTCGGCGGTCGCGGCCGCGCTGATCACCGTGGATGTCCAGCGCGCGGTGGCGACGCACGCGGAACGGGCGCGTGGCTGGCTCAACAAATTGGCCGGCGATTGGCTCAATGCGATCAGGATCGTCCGATCCAGCCGAGCGCTCGCCTGGTTGGTCGCGCTGTGTGCCGGGGACTACTTGCTGGTGGGTCTGGTGAATCTGCTGATCGCTCCGATCGTCTCGGCGCGCTACGGCGGCAATTCGTATTGGCTGTCGATGCTCGATGGCGCTTTCGCGCTGGGTGCGATGCTGACCGCGTTCATCGTCGATGCGCTGGTTCGCAACATCGGTGCTCGCAATGCGGTACTGCTCGGATTGGGTGGACAGACACTGTTTTTTTCCGTTCTGGCCGCGAGCGGCGGCGGTATGGCGAGTCTTTTTTGCATGTTCGGCATCGGCGCGGCGAATGCCATTTCCTGCCTAGTGCTGCTCGGCTCCTTGCAAGAACGCGTCCCCGGACCGTATCGCGGGCGCGTTGTTTCTTTTCGCAGCCTGCTGCTGGCCGGCATCGGAGCGGGTGTCATGCCATTGGTCTCGCGGCTGGAAACGATTTCCCTAACCGCCGCATTGGCCGCCAGCGCGGTAGTCGGCGTCTTGTTCTGGACGATCGCCTTGTTGATCGCGCACCCCCGCCGTTACGGCGCGGCGATGCTCGGCGAATACCCACCCACCGCGCCAGCGGCGGCCATTGATTAAACGCAATCGAGAGCATTTCAAAATGGACAATCCACCCATCGACGCACACCTGCATGTTTCGGTCGATCCCGTGATCGCGCGCGTGCTGGGCATTGATATCGCGCATCTGACCGACGAACTCGAATACCAGTCCATCCAGCAATGGGATTCGCTTCGCCATGTGGCGTTGATGCTGGCTCTGGAAGAAACCTACGGAACCAAGATCGATGATTCGCAGATGCTCGAATTGCACTCGATCGCCGCCATTCGCGCTTATGTCGCGACGCTGGGGCAATCGGTTCGGGAAACCGCGCCGGCGACTCCGGCGACGATTGCTCCAGGCCAGCCCGTGGTGCACCGTGGTCTGGAGGGCATCTATTTCGATCGCAGCCAGATTGCGCGCATCGATGGCGAGCACGGCATTCTCGAGTATCGCGGCTACTCCATCCACGATCTGGCCGAGCATGCGACGTTCGAACAGACCGCCTACTTGTTGATCCACGGTGAACTGCCCACGCCAGAGGCGGCGGGGGCGTTCTCGGCGGCACTGGCGCAAGCGCGCGAAGTGCCCGAGCCGGTCCTTGCGCTGATGCGCAGCCTGGCGCATGTGCATCCGATGGAAGCTCTGCGCAGTGGTGTGTCACTGCTGGGAGCCTACGATCCGGATTGCGCCAACCTATCGCGGGACGCGCAATTGCGCTGCGGCATCCGATTGCTGGCACAGGTGCCGATCCTGGTGGCGGCGCACTACGCGGCACGCCAGGGCAGGGAATTGACGATGCCGGCGAGCGATGCTCCGTTCGCCGCGCATTTGCTGCACATGCTGTATGGCAAGGCAGCGTCGGATTTCGCCGTGGATGTGATCGACCGCGATCTGATCGTGCATGCCGATCACAGCTCGAATGCCTCCGCGTTCGCCTTGCGCGTGGTCGTCGGTTGCCGATCTGGCATGCATGCGGCGATGACCGCGGCGATCGCAGCCTTTGCCGGCATGCTGCATGGCGGCGCCGCCGAAAAAGTCATGGACCTGATCGACGACGTCGGCAACGCCGGCAACGCAGCGGCCTATGTCACGCACAAGCTGGAACGCAACGAGCCGGTGATGGGATTTGGCCATCGTGTCTATCGCACCGAAGATCCGCGCGTGCGCCATCTGCGCGATGCCGCACTGCAAGCCAGCCGGGAACAGGGCGATATGCGCGAATACCAGACCGTGCAGGCGGTGGTCGAGGCCATGCGGCCGTATGCGCGGCACGGCGTGGATGCAAATGTCGATCTGTATGCCGGCCTGGTGTATCGCAAGCTCGGCCTGCCCGATGAATTGGCGGTGCCGATGTTCGTCATCGGCCGCATGGCCGGTTGGCTGGCGCAGGCACTGGAGCAATACGACAACAACGTGCTCATCCGGCCGTTGCTGCAATACGTCGGCCCGACCGGCAAGCGCTTCGATGGCCGGGGAGCTCGCGCGTGAATCCGATGACTCTTTCCAATGGCAACGCCTTCGCGGCCACGCTGAGCATCGAGGGAACGGATTATCGCTATTTCGACCTGCCGGCCCTGGCCGATCGTGCCGGCGTGCCGTTGTCGGCGATACCGTTCGCGGCGCGCGTGTTGCTCGAATCGCTGCTGCGCAGCGGCGAGCACGTTGCCGCGATCGAGGCGGCGCGCCGGATCGCAGCGGGTGAACGCGCTGCGATCGACATCGCCTTTCGACCAGCGCGGTTGCTGATGCAGGACTACACCGGCATCCCGGCCCTGGTCGACCTGGCCGCGATGCGCGACCGGGTGGGCGAACTTGGCGGCGATGCCGGCAGCGTCAATCCGGTGGTGGCGACCGATGTGGTCGTGGACCACTCGTTGCTGGTCGAACATGCCGGCAGCGCCGACGCACTGCGGCAGAACGAGGCCATCGAGCTCGAACGCAATCATGAGCGCTATGGCTTTTTGCGTTGGGCCGAGCAGAACTTCGACAACCTGCGAGTGGTGCCGCCGGGGCAGGGCATCGTGCATCAGGTGAATCTGGAATGGCTGGCCAGTGTGGTCGCGGTGGAAACGCAGGACGGCGTGGCAACGTTGTTTCCCGACAGTGTGATCGGCACCGACAGCCACACCACGATGGCCAACGGATTGGGTGTGCTCGGCTGGGGCGTGGGCGGGTTGGAGGCCGAATCGATCATGCTCGGCATGCCGATTCGCACGGCGTTGCCTGAGTTTGTCGGCGTGCATCTGGATGGCAGCCTGCGTCCGGGCGTGACGGCCACCGATGCGGTATTGACGCTGACCGCTTTTCTACGCCGCGAAGGCGTGGTGGGTGCGATGGTGGAATTCACCGGCCCCGCGGTGGCGCGATTGGGTACCGCCGATCGCTGCACGATCGCCAATATGGCGCCCGAGTACGGCGCGATGGGCGCGTTCTTTCCCGTGGATGCGGAAACCGTGCGCTACCTGCGCCAGACTGGCCGCCCGGACGAGGTGATCGCCCGGGTCGAGACGTACTGCCATCGCCAGCAATTGTGGCGTGACCAAGCCAGCGACACTCCGCGTTACAGCCGTTTGTTGCAATTCGATCTCGCCACAGTGGTCGCCAGCGTGGCTGGCCCGAACCAGCCGCACCAGCGGGTCGATCTGGACAAACTGCGCTCGACCTTGCCCGAATCGATCCGCACGCCCGCCGTTGTGGGCGGTGGCCTGGCCGATGGCGCCATCGTGCTGGCCTCGATCACGTCCTGCACCAACACATCCAATCCGATGGCGATGCTGGCTGCCGGCCGATTGGCCGAGCGTGCGGTGGCGCGTGGTTTGCGCGTGCCCGCGCACGTCAAGACCAGTCTCGCGCCGGGTTCGCGCGCGGTCACTCAATACCTCGAAGCCTCGGGGCTGCTCGCGCCATTGCAGACTCTGGGTTTCCATGTGGTCGGCTATGCCTGCGCGACCTGCAATGGCGGTGGCGGACCGCTGCTGCCCGAAGTGGCTGCGGCCATCGAGCGCGATGATATCCACGCGGCGGCGGTGCTCAGCGGCAATCGCAATTTCGAGGGCCGGGTGCATCGGCTGGTGCGCGCCAATTATCTTGCCTCGCCGGCATTGGTGGTGGCGCTGGCGCTCGCCGGCACGGTCGCGATCGATCTCGACCGTGAACCGCTGGGCATCGATGCAGCCGGTGTGCCGGTGTATCTGCGCGACCTGTGGCCGGACGATGCCGATATCCGCGCACTGGTCGAGGCGCACGTGCGTCCGGCCTTGTTCAAGGCCAGCGATGGCGCCGGAACCGCCGGCTGGCGTGCGCTTCCGGTGGCCGGTACGCCGCGTTATCCCTGGCGGGAAGACTCCACCTACATTCGCCAACCGCCGTATTTCAATGACGGCGACGGCGCTCGGCCGGCGAATATTCGTGCTGCGCGCGCGTTGCTGTTGCTCGGCGACAACATCTCCACCGACCACATCTCGCCGGTCGGCGGTATCGCCCCCGATGCGCCGGCCGGTCGCTACCTGGCGGCGCGCGGCATCCGACCAGTGGCTTTCAACAACTACGGTTCGCGGCGCAGCAACCACGAAATCATGGCGCGGGCGACGTTCGCCAACGAGCGCCTGCGCAATCGCCTGCTGCCCGGCAGCGAAGGCGGCAACACGGTGCACTTGCCCAGTGGCGAGATCGACAGTGTGTTTGACGTGGCCATGCGTTACGTGGATGAAGGCACGCCGCTGGTGGTGATCGCCGATGCCAACTATGGCGTCGGCTCTTCGCGCGACTGGGCCGCGCGCGGGCCGTGGTTTCTCGGTGTGCGCGCGGTGATTGCGCGAAGCTTCGAGCGCATCCATCGCTCCAATCTGGTGGCGATGGGCATCCTCCCGGTCGAACTGGCCGCGGGCAGCAGCGCTGAAAGTCTCGGCCTGGATGGACGCGAGCACTACGACATTGCGCCTGTTTCCGGTGGCGCGCTGACCGTGCGATCCCCACTGCGGGTGAACGCGCGTCGTGACGACGGTAGCGAACTCGAATTCACCGCCACCGCACGGATCGATTCAACCGACGAGCTGGCGATTTTCCGGCGTGGCGGCATGTTGCCGCATCTGCTCGATCATTTCCGCGCCAGCGCTGGACGCGGCGAAGAGATACTCCGATGACAATGTGGACTTCGCCCGAGACGGAATCGATGGCCGGCGGCGATGCCGCTGCATTCAAACAGGCCATGCAGCGATTTCCCAGCGGTGTGGTGATTGCGACCACGTGCAGCCGGGCGGGCGAGCCGCGTGGATTCACCGCCAGTTCGTTCACATCGGTGTCGATGAATCCCGCACTGGTTCTGGTGTGTCTGGGTCACGGTGCCGAGTGCCACGGCGATTTTTCTTCCACCGATTGGTTCGCGATCAATCTGTTGCGCCCGGAGCATGAGGCGTTGGCGATGCGTTTCGGCACGCGTGGCGCCGACAAGTTCACCGGCGATATTTTCGCGGCCGGTCCGCATGGATTGCCGGTACTCGGCGATGCATTGGCGCAACTGATTTGCCGCAGGCAGGGCGCGCATGACTGCGGTGACCACACCGTGCTGATCGGTCAGGTCGAGTCGATCAGGATCGGCAGGCAGGGCGAAGCGATGGTGCGCTACCAGGGGCAATTCGCCGCGGTCGGGGCAGGAGTGTTCGATGTCGCTTGAATCGCCCATTCTTGAATCGCCCATTGCCATTGCCGGACGCACGCCGCTGCAATTGCTGCAAGCGCTCGATTTGATCGGCGATGGCGCGCCCGGCGAGAAACTTTCATCGGCGCGGATAGAGCAGTTCGCCGAGCGCCGCTGCGCGTTCGACTGGCTGCATCTGGGCCAGACCGACGTCGAGGTCGGGCGCTTGCTCGAGTTGCTGGCCGATGAGCCGCGCCTGTTGCCGCCACGCACCGGCCACATGGGCAACTGGGGCGATATCGCCAACGGCCGCGCCGGGGCGATGGACTTCAATCGCGCCACGACGATCGGCGGGCGCGGTTATCCGCTGATCTACGCATTCAACCAGACCGAGGATGCGGCGCTGGAGAATGGCGATTGGGTTTATCTGCCCGGATCGCTGATCGAGCGCAGCCAGCGCATCGAGCTTGATTTGCATACCTGGAATGGCGGCGCCTTCGTGCGCCGCGATCGCGAGTATCCGTTGTTCACGCCATTCGTGATGGCTGAGCTGGACGGCACGCTGCAATCGCTGACGCAAATCCATTGGCGGCGCATGTGCGGATTTGAGGGTTTCCGATTCGGCCTGGAAGCTAGCGCATTGTGCCGTGACCAAGCGCTGCTGCGCGGCATTCTCGCCACGTTGATCGAAGATGCCGCCGCGCAGAACAACCCGCGTGCGGCGTTCCAGGAAGTGCTCAGTCACCAGGTCAGCCTGGACGGACGAATGTTGCGCGAGAGCGTGCAGCGCATCGGCTCAGGCTATCGCATGGGCGAAGTCGATTACGCCAACGTCGATGAACTGGTCGATGCCATGCTGCTGCCATTGCAGGCAGTGAGCGATCCGGAAACATTCTTCGGTCGTATCGCCACGCTGCCGGCGCGAATGCCGACGATGGCCAACACGCTGGCGCGGATGCTGTCCGGGTTTTTCAGCACCCATTACCCGGATGCCATGATCGATCGTGCGACGATGACGCAGCCGTTCAACCCGCATTTTCATTGGGGTGCGCGCGACATGGCCGGTTATCCGCCGGTCCGCAACGGTTATTTTTCGCGCAAGACGCGGGCCAAGAGCGCGGCCAAGATCTGCCAGGCGATCGTGCGCGATTTTCCGCAAGTCGATCCGCTGCTGTTTGTGCTGATGCCTTCGACGATGTTCATGTTGTGTCCGACCAGCGCCCACGAGCGCGACCACGCACTGGTGGGCGATTTGATCGCGCGCATCGGCCGCGCCGCCGGTACAGGCGCGGCGGCGCGGGCGGCGATGCCGGCAGTGCAGGGCGTGGTTCGCGACTGGTTGGCCGAAGTCGAAGGACGCATATCGGGTTACTTCCTCGACCGCTTCCATCGCCGCCGCGGCGTGCTCAATTCCGGCGACCTGCCCGAGCAAAGCGTGGCGGTAGAGCCCGCGGGTTTTCGCGATATGAGCCTGCGCCAAGCCTGCATGACCGTGGGCGCGCTGATGCAGGCGCTGAGTCCCGAAGAAGCGGTCGAATAACGATCATCCGAGAGCTAGCCCATGTCCGATTCCCTTTCCGTTTCTTCCCCCCGCGCCGGTGACGTTCCACGCCAGCGCATCTTGCTGATCGGTGGCGGCCGCGAGGCGCTCGATCTGCTTGACGATGCCCATGCGCTCGGCCTGGATGTCCTCAACATCAATACTCGGTCGCAGTTCAAGGAGGCTTTCCTGTCGCGCGTCGAGCATGCAGTCATCACCGATTACACGAATATCGATGTGCTGGTGCCGATCGCGCGTACGCTACAAGCGGTGTTGCCGTTCGAGCGCGTGATTTCATTGAGCGAAGAAGGCTTGTTGCCGGCGGCGCATGTCGGCGATGCGTTGGGCCTGCCGGGCAACTCGCTCGAGACCGTGCGCCTGCTCAAGGACAAAGCGCGCATGCGCGCAAGACTGAACGAACTCGGCCTGAGCCCGGTGCTCGCCCGCGTCGGCAGTTCCGGCGAGGACATCGCCGCGTTCGTCGCCGAACATGGCGCGCCGGCGATCGTCAAACCGGTCGATGGCGCGCGCAGCTTCGGCGTGTTTCGCATTGCCGGAGAGCAGGACATCGGTCCCGCTGCGGATGCCTTGGCATCGGCGGGCATAAGCCGTTTCATCATCGAGGAATACCTCGACGGCCCCGAGATCAGCGTCGAGTCCTTCAGTTTCAGCGGCCGCCACATCATCGTGGCGATCACCGATAAGTTGATCCTCGACAACCATGTCGAGATCGGCCACACGATGCCGTCGCAGATCGGTCCGGATGCGTGTCGCGAAGTCGAATCGCTAGTGACCAAGTTTCTCGATGCGGTGCAATTGCGCGAGGGCCCCGCGCATACCGAGATCAAGTTGACCCGTCGCGGCCCACGCATCATCGAATCGCACAATCGCGTCGGTGGCGATCGCATCAATGAACTGCTTCGCATCGCGTATGGCGTCAGTCTCAAGTCGCTCGCGCTGGCCTGGACGTGCGGCCTGGCCGAGGCGATGAGCGAGCCGCCGCCGATGCAGTCGGCGGTGGCGATTCGTTTCTTCGCGCCGCCGCCGGGCGTGGTCAGCGAGATTCGCGGCGTCGATGCAGTACGGGCGATGCCGGGATTCGCCGAGCTGCGCCTGTCCGTGAAACCGGGCGACCGGATTCATCCGATTCGCTCCTCCGACGATCGCGCCGGCCATGTCATCGCCAGCGGCCGCGATGTTTCCGAAGCAGTCGAACGCTGCGAACGGATGCTGCGCGAAATCCACATCGCGACGCAGTGACCATCGTACCGGCCCATCACAGGAGAATGGCATGCGACTGAGCTGGCGATTGATCGAACTGCAATTGCGCGAGGCGTTCGTCACCCACAAGGGCGCCAAACCATCGCGTCTGCGGCAGTGGTGCGTGGAGCTGCAATGGCAGCAGTATCGCGGCCTCGGGCTGGCGGTGCCGGCGGCCGATTATGGTTTCAGCGAGGCGAGCATCGATGCGGCGCTCGCGCGGTTCGCGCCGCTATTGGCGGGTCGCACGCCCTACCAGCTCGATCTGATCGTCGCTGAATTGGAGGCTGTCGCCGAAGGCCAGATGTCGGCTGTCGCGGCCGTCGATATGGCATTGCACGATCTGCTCGGACAAAGCGCGCAACTGCCTTTGCACCAATTGCTGGGATTGGAAGGACGCCGCCTGCCCGATACCTTCACTTCGATCGGGATGATGGCGCCCGAGGCGGCGGCGGCCAAGGCGCGCGAACTCAGCGGCTGGTCATGCCTCAAGCTCAAGATGGGCGCGGAGCCGGATTTCGATCGTGTCTGCGCGGTGCGCGCCGAGTTCAGCGGCCTGCTGTGCGTGGACGGCAATGGCGCCTGGTCCGCGACGCAGGCAGTCGGCGTGCTGCGGCAGTTGGCCGATTGCGGAGTCGATCTGGTCGAGCAACCCATCGCTGCCGGTGCGCCTGATGCGTTGCACGAGTTGTCGGCGAAATCGCCGCTGCCGATCGTCGCCGATGAGGACTGCATCGGCCCGGATGACATCCTCCGCCTACGCGGTTGCGTGCATGGCGTGAACATCAAATTGCTCAAGTGCGGCGGTTTGCGTGCGGCGTTGAAGATGATCTGGCTGGCCCGGCAGGCGGGCCTGAAAGTGATGCTCGGTTGCAAGGTCGAAAGCAGCATCGGCGTGACCGCGATGGCGCAGTTGGGCGGCCTTGCCGATTGGCTGGATCTGGATGGCCATCTCAACCTGAGCAATGACCCGTATCGGGGAATCGCTGTCGAGCAAGGACGCGTATCCCTGCCCGATGCGCCCGGGCTGGGTTTGCGAACCGTCGAATCTTTTGCCGTGAATGCGGCGACCTGAATTTTCTTTCGAAACGATACGAGGCCATGAACAACATGAAGAAAAAGTGCGTCATCCTGGACGACTATCAGAACGCCGCATTGCGAATGGCCGACTGGAGCGCGATATCGGACCGCGTGGATGTAGTCGCGTTGCACGAGCACATCGACACTGAGGATGAGTTGGTGGCGGCGCTTGGCGAGGCCGAGATCGTGATCATCATGCGCGAGCGCACGCCGTTCCCGGCGCGGCTGTTCGAGCGTTTGCCGGCGCTGCGGTTGCTGATCACCAGCGGCATGCGCAATGCCTCCATTGATCTGGCCGCAGCCGCCGCGTGTGGTGTGGTGGTGTGCGGCACCGGCAGCGGTTCGGAGCCGCCGACCGAACTGACTTGGGCGCTGATTCTCGGCCTTGCCCGGCAAACGGTGATCGAGAACAACGCGCTGCGCCAGGGCGGGCCTTGGCAGAGCACCGTCGGCGCGGATTTGCACGGACGCCAACTCGGCTTGCTGGGTCTTGGCAAGATCGGCACGCGCATGGCGCGAATCGGCCAGGCCTTCGGCATGCGTGTGGTGGCCTGGAGTCCGAACCTGACCCAGGAGCGCGCGGATGCCGCCGGGGTCGAGCTCGCACTCTCGAAGGAAGCGTTGCTCGAAGGCAGCGATTTCGTGTCCATCCATCTCGTGCTCGGCGAGCGCACACGCGGTCTGCTCGGCGCGGCCGAACTGCGGCGGATGCGTCCGCATGCCTACCTCATCAATACCTCGCGTGCACCCATCGTCGATCAGGCGGCATTGATCGAGGCCTTGGAACAAGGCCGCATCGCCGGCGCTGGCCTTGATGTGTTCGACATCGAGCCATTGCCGGCCGACCACGCGTTCCGCCGTTTGCCCAACGTGCTCGCGACACCGCACCTGGGTTATGTGTCGGAACGGAATTACCGCACTTATTTCAGCGAAGCGGTGCAGGACATCGCCGCATGGCTCGAGCATGCGCCGGTTCGCACGCTCGGCTCCAATCCCACCACAACATCCACTGACAGAGGTCGCCCGTGAACCAGCCCACCCGCAAGATGAAGCTCGGCGCTTTCCTGCCGGCCCCCGGCCATCATGTCGCCGCCTGGCGGCATCCCAACGCACGCCCCAATGGCGGGTTGGATTTCGATTACTACCGCGACATCGTGCAGACCGCCGAACGCGGCAAGTTCGATTTGATGTTCCTCTCCGATGGCGTCGGCATCCGTACCCATTACAGCGACAAGGACGAACTCAGTCGTTGGGGCCGCATGGTGCATTTCGAGCCGATCACCTTGCTGTCGGCGTTGGCGGTGCATACGAGCCACATCGGCCTGACCGCGACTGCTTCGACTACCTACAACGAGCCGTTCCACATCGCGCGCAAGTTTGCTTCGCTGGATTTTCTCAGCGGTGGCCGCGCCGGTTGGAACGTGGTCACTTCGGTCACCGATGCCGAGGCGCGCAATTTCAATCTCGACAAACAACCCGAACACGCCACCCGCTATCGGCGTGCACGCGAATTCATGCGCGTGGTCACTGGGCTGTGGGACAGTTGGGAGGACGATGCCTTCCTGTATGACAAGGCTTCGGGCCGGTATTTCGAACCCGACAAGCTGCATATCCTCGATCACGCCGGCGAATTCTTCCGCGTGCGCGGGCCGCTCAATGTCGCTCGTCCCCCACAAGGTTATCCGGTGATCGTTCAGGCCGGCTCGTCCGGCGATGGCCAGGACTTCGCGGCCAGCGTCGCTGAGGTGGTGTTCACTGCGCAACAGACACTGGAGCAGGCGCAGACGTTCTATCGCGGAATGAAAGAGCAGGTGGTTGGGCATGGCCGTTCGCCCGAGCATGTGAAGATCATGCCGGGCTTGTTTCCGGTGGTCGGCCGCACGCGCGCCGAGGCCGAGGATAAGTACGCCGCGTTGCAGCAGTTGGTCGATCCGAAGGTCGGCCTGGGTTTGCTCAGCGATCGCTTGGGCGGCGTCGATGCCTCGCAGTTTCCGCTCGACGAACCGTTGCCCGAATTGCCCGACACGCAAGGCAGCAAGAGCCGCCAGCAACTGGTTTACGAACAGGCGCGCCGTGAAGGGCTGACCGTGCGCCAGCTCTATCTGGCCGTCGCCGGCGGTCGCGGTCATCGCATGGTCATCGGTTCGCCCAAGGAGATCGTCGATGCGATGGAGGAGTGGTTCGTCAACGAAGGTGCGGATGGTTTCAACGTGATGCCGCCCTATCTGCCCGATGGCTTGCACGATTTCGTCGATCTGGTGGTGCCCGAATTGCAGCGGCGCGGTTTGTTCCGTACCGAATACGAAGGCACGACGCTGCGCGAGAATCTCGGTATTCCGCGTCCGGGCAATGCACTGGCGGCCGAACGCGCGAAGGCGGCGGACGCCACGGCCTGAATGGAAACCGCGGCCCGCACCTTGTACCTGGTCGATGTGTTCACCGACACCATCGGTGCGGGCAACCGTGCCGGGGTGGTGCTGGATGCCGATGGGCTCGACACGGCGGACATGCAGCGCATCGCCGCCTCCGTCGATGCCGGCGAGACGGCATTCGGCCTGCGCTCGTCCGACCCGGCCAGTCATGACCTGGAGGTGCGTTACTTCTCGCGCACCCGCGAGTTGCCGTTGTGCGGACACGCGACGATCGCGTTCCACCATGTGCGCGCGTTGGAGCGTGAGTTGCCCGAAGGCACGCTGCGCGTGAAGACCGGCGCCGGTGTGCTGCCGATCGATATCGTGCGCAACGGCGACGGCTATCGCGTGGTGATGACTCAGCGTGAGCCGAGAGTGCTGCACACACTTTCGCTGCCCGAGCGCTTGCAGGTGCAGGCCGCGCTCGGCCTGGCCGAGACGGACGCCATGATGCAGTGGCCGTCACAAGTGGTTTGCACCGGCCACGCCAAGGTGATGGTGCCGGTACGCAGTTGGGCCGCATTGGATGCGTTGACGCCCGATCGCGAACAGTTGATCGAACTCAGTGGCCGGCTCGGCGCGACCGGCTATTTCGCGTTCACGCTCGATGTGCAGCGCAACGATGTTCTCTATCATGCGCGCATGTTCGGTCCGGCCAGCGGTGTCGATGAGGACCCGGTGACCGGTAATGCCAACGGGCCCGCTGGTTTTTACTTGTTCGATCGTGGCTATTTGGCGATTCCATCCGATGGCGTTCATCGCTACCGGGCGGTGCAGGGCGAGACGATGGGGCGGCCCGGACTGATCGATGTGTATTTGAGCCGCCGCGCCGATGCGCGCGTGTGTGTGCAAGTGACTGGGGATGCAGTGATCGCGCAATGCAGGGCCATCGGCGGATTCGCGCCGAATGTGCAGGAGCAGGGGAATGGGTGAGTTGAACAAAAACCGAGTCACGAGATGGCGCACGCTGTGGATGCCGGCCGGGTTGGCCGTGGCCGTCGGCACGCTCGCCTTCTTCTGGCTACGCCCGGCCAGCCAGGCCGCGGCGGCGGACAAGGAAGAAAAGCCGGTGATCGTGGAGATGGCGCGAGCCGAGCGCCGCGATGTACCGATCAACATCGAAGCCATCGGTACCGTGCAGGCCTACAACAGCGTGCTTGTGCGGCCGCGCGTCGATGGTCGAATCACTCGCATCCGCTTCACCGAAGGCCAGGAGGTAACCGAAGGGCAGGTACTGGCAGAGATCGATTCGCGACCATTGCAGGCGGAAGTGCGCCGCATGCGCGCGATGTATGCAAAAAGCACCGCGCAACTCGCCAACGGCCGCCGCGACCTGCAGCGTCTGGAGGACTTGTCCAAACAGAAACTGGTAGCCCGGCAAATGGTGGACTCGGCACGCTCGCAGGTGGACCAACTCGAAGAAGCGGCGGCCGCGGACCGCGCCGGCCTGGATAGCGCGCAGTTGCAGCTTGCCGAAGCGGTGGTGCGCGCACCATTGGCCGGACGCACGGGACAACGCTTGATCGATGCCGGCAATGTCGTCCGCGCCGAGGACGAGCGCGGCTTGGTCAGCATTGCCCAAGTGCATCCGATCAGTGTCGTGTTCTCGTTGTCGTCCGATTATCTGGCGCAGATCCGCGACAAGCAGCGCGTTGCGCCGTTGCAGGTCAGTGCGATCGATCGCGATGGCACCCGGATATTGGCGAAGGGCGAATTGGTGCTGATCGACAACCAGGTCGATAGCGCGACCGGCACCATCAAGTTCAAGGCGACCTTCGCCAATGCCGACGATGCCTTGTGGCCGGGACAGTTCGTCAACGTCCGGCTGTTGCTGGAAACTCGCAGCGCGGCCATCGTCGTACCGGTGGCGGCGGTGCAGAACGGCCCGGATGGGCGTTATGTGTATTTGGCCGGCGATGACGATCACATCCAGTTGCGGCCGGTGACGGTGTCGTCCTGCGATGTCCAGGTGTGCGTGGTGGCGCGTGGGCTGGCCGACGGCGAGCGAGTGGTGGTCGATGGCCAGCACAAGATCGACGAAGGCGTGCTCGTTGCCGTGGTTTCCGAGTCAAAAGCCTCCGCCTCGAAACCGGCAGCGGTTCAATGATGTCCGCCGGCCTGGGTTTTTCGGCTCCTTTCATCCGCCGGCCGGTGGCGACCGCGCTGCTGATGCTCGGACTGGCCTTCATCGGCATCGTCTGTTATCTGCGGCTGCCGGTGGCCGGCGTGCCGCAGGTCGATATTCCGACCATCAGCGTCTCCGCCGAAATGCCCGGCGCCAGCGCCGAGACCATCGCGACATCGGTCACCGCGCCGCTGGAACGGGCGCTTTCGCAAATTCCCGGCGTGGAGTCGATGTCCTCGACCAGCCAGTTGGGCATCTCCGACATCACTCTCGAATTCAACATCGACCGCGACATCGACAGCGCCGCCTTCGATGTCCAGGCAGCGATCAATGCCGCTGCCAGCGACTTGCCGAGAAACCTGCCGCATCCGCCGGTATTCGAGAAGGCCAATCCCAGCGACGCCAAACTGCTGACCATTGCCATCTACTCCGATGCGCTGCCGATCGCCCGTGTCAGCGACCTGGCCGAGAATCACCTGGCGACCGAGCTTGGTCGGGTCAAGGGTGTCGGCCAGATTTATTTCCACGGCCTGCAAAGACCGGCCATTCGCATTCGTGTCGATCCGGCCAAGTTGTCCTCGCTGGGTCTCAGTCTGGAACAGGTACGCGCACGCATCGCACAGGCGACCGTCAACATACCCAAGGGCAGCCTGAGCGGCGCGCGGCAAACGATGACGATCGACACCACCGACCAGGTGGTCGATGCGGCCACTTACCAGTCGCTGGTGCTGGACTATCGCGACGGTTCGCCGGTGCGTCTTCGCGATGTGGCAACGGTCGCCAACAGCGCGGAAAACATTCGCAACGGCGCCTGGGTGAACGGGCGTCAGGCAGTCACTGTCGAGATCCGCAAACAGCCTGGCTACAACGTCATCGAGACGGTGGGACGGATCAAGGCCGAACTGCCGCGCCTGTCGGCTGACCTGCCGGCTTCGGTTCGTTTGCAGGTGCTCGGCGATCGCACCCAGACCATCCGCGCCTCGGTGTTCGACCTGCAGTTCACCTTGATGCTGACCGTGTTGTTGGTGGTGCTGGTGGTGTGGATGTTCCTGGGCAATCTGCGTGCGACGCTGATTCCCTCGCTGGCGATTCCGTTGTCGCTGCTGGGCACGTTCGTGGCGATGGACCTGCTTGGTTACACGCTCAACAATGTGTCGCTGATGGCGCTGACCATCGTCGTCGGCTTCGTCGTGGATGACGCCATCGTCATGCTCGAGAACATACTGCGCCACATCGAGCTGGGCGAGACGCCATTGCAGGCCGCGCTCAAGGGCGCGCGCGAAATAGGATTCACCATCATCTCGATGACGGTGTCGCTGATCGCGGTGTTCATCCCGTTGCTTTTCATGGATGGCCTGGTCGGGCGCCTGTTCCGCGAATTCGCCATCACCGCGACGGTGGCGATCCTGATCTCCGGCATCGTATCGCTGACGCTGACTCCGATGCTGTGTGCGCGATTGATCGACACGCGCGCCGCACAGGGCGTGGGCGATGCGCATTCGCGCAGTCACGGATTGTTTGCCTGGATGGCGCGGCTGTATGCCTCCAGCCTGCAGCGCGCGCTCGACCACCCGCGCTTGATGCTTTCGCTCGCGGTCGCCACGTTGGCCGGAACCATCGCCTTGTATGCGACAGTCCCGAAGGGATTCTTCCCGCAACAAGACAACGGCATGATCAACGGCGTCACCGAAGCGGCACGCGATATTTCCTATCCGGCCATGCTCGAGAGGATGAAGTCGTTGGTCGAGGTGGTCCGCCGCGATCCCGATGTGCAGCATGTTTACTATTACATCGAGGGCAGCCCGGCCATCAACATGGGCCGCTTGTTGATCGACCTCAAGCCGCTGGAGCAGCGCGATGCTTCCGTGTACGAGGTCATCAAGCGCCTGCGCAAGAAGGCCGATGCCTTGCCGGGCATTTCGATGCACCTGCAGGCGCGCCAGGACGTGACGCTCGGCGCCCGCGTCAGCAAGACCCAGTTCCAGTACACCCTGCGCCACGCCGATATCGGCGTGCTCGAACGCTGGGCGCCAAAGATGGCCAAGGCGATGGAGGACATACCGGTCATCCAGGATGTCGGCAGCGATCTCGAACCACTCGCGCCAAGGGTGAAGATCGATCTCGATCGCGACAGCATGGCTCGCCTCGGCATCAGCGCCCAGGTCGTGGACGAGACGTTGTACGACGCCTTCGGCCAGCGCCAGGTCGCCAGCTACTACACCCAGACCAATGTCTATCGCGTCGTGCTGGAAGTCGATCCCGCCTACCAGTTGGACGAAAACACTCTGCGCATGATCCACGTTCCCTCATCGACCACCGGTGAACAGGTGCCGCTGAGCAGCTTCGCGCGGATCGAACAAAGCACCGCGCCATTGACCATCAACCATGATGGCCAATATCCGGCGGTGACTTTGTCTTTCAATCTCACGCCAGGACACTCGCTGAGCGAGGCGGTCGACGCCATCAACGAGAAAGCGCTCACATTGCAGCGCCCCGAGGGCATGAGTGCGGCGTTCCAGGGCACCGCGCAGGCATTCCGCGAATCGCTGGCGACCCAGCCGATGCTCATCCTGGCCGCCGTGTTGGCGGTCTACATCGTGCTGGGCGTACTGTACGAAAGCGCCATCCATCCGCTGACCATCGTCTCCACGCTGCCATCGGCCGGCGTCGGCGCATTGGGCGCGCTGCTGTTGTTTGATTACGAATTCTCGCTGATCGCATTGATCGGCGTGATCTTGCTGATAGGCATCGTCAAGAAGAATGGAATCATGATGCTGGACTTCGCGCTGGCGGCCGAACGCGAGCGCGGCCTGAGCCCGCGCGATGCGATCTACGAAGCCTGCCTGATGCGCTTTCGGCCGATCATGATGACCACGATGGCGGCCTTGCTTGGCGGCCTGCCGCTGGCACTGGGTTACGGCGCGGGCGCGGAACTGCGCCGGCCACTCGGCATCACCATGGTCGGCGGATTGCTGGTATCGCAACTGCTCACGCTATACACCACGCCCATCGTCTATCTGTATCTGTCCCGACTGAATGCGTGGATCGCGAGTTGGCGCAAGGCGCCGGTTGATGCGGTTGGATTGGCGGCTGAATAAAGCCAGCGAAAGTTCGGGCAGGCAGGAATTGCAATCAAGCCGATTCCCTGCCCAACCAAAGAAAAGGGCCGCACGAGGCGGCCCTTTTCCTTATTGGGGTGGGGGCACTCAAATCAGCGCCTGAAAGCCTTTAATTGCGCGGGTTTCAGTTTGCCAGATTTCAGATATGCCCCCAAATATGCCCCCAGGCTGTGCCGCCTGCCTATGCGTGACGGGCGAAACTCAGCCCAGCGCATCGGTCGGCTATCGGATACGGGCGACTGGGGTAGCTGTGGCTCACATGGGCTGTGCTTGGGTCACTTCAAGGCGCTGGGCAATGGGAAAGCTCAGCAATTGGACGCCTACTTGTGATACCCAAGCCTGCGTGGGAGCTCAGGATGCCTAAAACTATAGGCTAAGTAACGATTTACCTTGCAGGCGGCCGATCAGGCGCAACAGATAGTCGTTTTCGCGGTCGGCTAGGGTGGCGTCGCGGTTGGCGTAACGGTGGAAGGTGCGCCAGCGCATACCCTTGGGTTTGCATGGTTGGCCGAATAGGTCGCTGATGTTGTCGCCCATCTTGCGCCGGATCGCCCAACGCTGTGCCATAACCCGCTCGCTGCCACTCGTGCGCTGACTGGCATAGGTAGGCAATGGACGAATGGCGGTGCGGCAGCAGAATTGCTCGATGCCCGCGAACTTGTACAGCTTCAGTGCGCGCCGATGCGTATAAGGGCAAAGCATGTACCAGCGCCGCCCGCCATAGTTCAGCGGCATGCTACAGAGCCGAATGATGCATTCCACGTTTTTGCGCTTGCCCGTGTCGCGGTCGGCATGCGAATAGTTCAGGGTCAGCGTACTCGCATCGGTGGCATTGCATGGCGTGAAGCTGAAACTCACGCTGCCGCGTTCCCCACCATGATTGCTTGTCCAGTGCCACGCTCCGGCACGGCACCGGCCAGCCTGAATAAACTCACTGATATCGCGCATGCTCAGTGCCAGTGCGGATTCGATATGCGGACGCCAACCGCAACCGCTCATGCAGGCTCTACCTTGCGTTTTCGCGGCTGCTTAGTGGGCGCCGATAGTAAGCCAGATAATTTTTTGTACAACTCGAACAGGAACGCGACGCGGGTCGCATCATCCTTGCCGCTTCGATAGCAGTAGGCGGCATCCACGGCCTTATCCAGTGCGCGGTGCGCGTCCTGTAGGTCGGTAGGCATGCTGTCTGGGTCGTACAGGGCCGCTAGCGTAGCCGTGGGGTGGGCAGCGCGCGCGGCCAGCACTGCCTGCGTCTCACGCATGATCTCCAAACGCTTTTCCTCGGGCACGTCCTGCGGCCAAGGGAAGTTGTTGTAAACGATGTGGACAGAGTATTGATACCGGCTTTCAAGCCTGCCGGTGACATATCGCATCCAGGCCATGTGCATGCTGCTTGTCAGAACTCCAAAGTGATATGCAGTGGCGTCTGGCACAATGCGTAGTTTGTTGCTCGCTAGCGTTTCGGGAGCAAAGTAACCAATAGGAATGAAGTCGCGACGCTCGGAAGACACTTCTGGAATAACAAGATAGTCTTTATCTGGCATGAACTCGACGTGGAATCGGCGTGGTGTCTCAGCCAGCTTGCGCGTCGGCGCGCTTTTGCTGGCGGCACGAATTCGACGCACAGCAGCAACTCGCTCCATTGCCAACGGCAATGCCTTCAGCTCCCCCGGTTCAGCATCACCGAGCCACAAGCACCAGCGTTCGTAGCCGTTCAAGAACTCATCGGCACCCAACCAGCGCCGGAAATACGGTTGCGCGTTCGGTTCACGCTGTAGAAACAGCGCCATTTCCTCGGGGGTAAATAGGTAATTGCCGCCGTCAATCGGTTTATTGCCAATGCCCATGTCCGGCACATCGCATAGGGGCCTGCCACGTCGCTGCAACACTACATCTGGAGCATCGGCCAGATAGGGGTTGATGTTCTTAGCTGGGATCGCAGTCGGCTCGCCCTTGATGCCATCGTTGTAGAGGTACAGCGTGCGCTTGGCAGGCGGTTGCAAACCGAATCCGACGATGACGCAATGAACTGCCGCGACGCCCTTTCCTTCGTTGTTCCACTGAAAGGTGCGATGCGCAAAGCGAATGGTGATGCCGTGCCCCAACAGCCACGGCCACAGTACGCCAGCCTGTTCGCCTTGAGTGATGCTGTTGGTGGACACGAAAGCCACGTCGATACTTGGGTTTTGCGCGATGTAATTGGCGGCCTTGACGTACCACGCCGCCACATAGTCCAGCAGACCGCCACTGTTGAGTGGCGCAAAGATTGGAGCCACGTCGGCGCGTTGGGCATCGGTCATGAACTTGGCACCGATGAATGGCGGGTTGCCGAGCACGTACCGGCACTGTTCGGGGGCCAGCACTGTGCGCCAGTCGATATGCAGGGCGTTGTCGCAAATAATGGTCGGGCTGGCTATCAGTGGCACCGTTGGGCGGGTAGTACCGAAGCGTTCGGCCGCTTCCAGATTCATCTGGTGATCGGTTATCCATAGCGCCACGCGGGCGATGTGTGCCGCCGCGTCGTCGATCTCAATACCGTAGAACTGGTGGACATTGACGCGGCACAAGGTGGACACGTCCAACACGCCGCGTTGTTCGCCCCAAAGCTCGGCAATCACTTCCATTTCCAACCGGCGTAGGTCGCGGAAGGCGATTACAAGGAAGTTACCGCAACCGCAGGCAGGGTCGAAAAAGGTCAGCATGGGCAGCTTGTCGTATAGCGCGCGCAGCGTGGCCTTGGTGCGTTTTGGCGCATGCAATTCGGCGCGCAGATCATCCATGCACAACGGGTTGATGACGCGCAGGATATTGCGCTCGCTGGTGTAGTGCGCGCCCAGTTCGCGGCGCGTAGCTTGCCGTGATGTGGCCTCGGGGTGCTGTTGTTCCAGCACGCCCTGAAACATGGCGCCGAAGATCGCCGGAGATATCCCGCTCCAATCCAGCTCCGCACTCTCCAGCAGGAGCTGGCGCAATTCATGACTGAAGGCAGGAATGCGGGCTTGCTCGGCAAACAGGCTGCCGTTGATGTACTCGAATGCGGCCAAATCCTCGTCCAGCGTGGATTGGCGTTCGTCCCGTGGGGTATCGAGTACCTGAAACAACTCCGCCAGTAAGGCGCCCAAGTCTTTGCCATCTTCCCGGCTGCGCTGCACCAGTCGTGTGAACTGGCCGTTTTCACCAAAAATGCCGGTATCGTCGGCAAAGAAACAAAACAGCAGGCGTGTCATGAACACTTCCAAATCGTGTCCAATGAAACGCGCTTCCAGCAAGGCTTGGTGCAGCCGGGAAACCCGATAAGCCGCCTTGCGGTCGATCTTCGATTCTTCGGCAATCTCGCTGGCGGCATCTTCCACAAGAAAAGCGAACCAATCGGCGCGCTTGGGAAGCTCTTTTAGCTTGCATTCGTGCGTTGTGTTAGTGCGCAGGTCGGTCAGGCGAAAGTTCGCAAAGTCGGATGTGATGATGTAGCGCGGGCGTTCGCTTTCCTTGAGGGCCAGGAAGTATTCACTGGCTTGTGCAAACGCGGCATCCAAGTCCTTGCCACGGCTCTTGTGCTCTACGATCAGCTTGCCGGGAATGAAACTGTCGATGAAGCCGCGCCCGCCACCCAGCTTGGCTACGGCCTTTTCATAGATTGTCGCGGACTCCGGGCGGATGCCGAAACATTCGTAGAAGCGCGCCCAGAACAGTTTGGCATCGGCATTCTCGCGGCTAGCATGCTGCCATTCCTTGGCAAAGGCAGAGAGGCGTCGGCGTGTCTCGTTCCGTGTCGTTGCGGCCATGTGTTTTGAGTCTTCCAGGGTTTGGGTGATTATGCGGCCTTGGCGGTTTGCAGCAAGCATGGTCGGTCAGGAAGTACCCCTAAAAGCAAGCGTGCCGCTTGGTAGATATATAAAAAGGTGTACGCATTCCGTAGCACAGGCAGTTGAAAAATGGCCGTTTTAGGTACGGATTCCGTAGTTCATTTGCCGACATTCCAGCCTGTCGCTACGCAATTCGTAGCATGTGTGGTACGGGATGCGTACTGGATTTTTTTCTTTTCATGGGGCGCTTGTAGGGGGCATCGGGTATTTTCCGCCAGTCGCCCGGAGGGGTGTTGGTCGCCGTACAGTCGAGTTTGCCACTGCACTCGTCGATGGCGTGCCAAGTCAGCGCGTAGAGGCTGGTGGCATGCAACCCGCCTTGTCGGGTCTGCACGATCAATCCGTTATGTCGCAGTTCGCGCAGGGCATAGTTGACGGTTTCGGGGCTAGTCCATCCTTTGGACCTGAGGATAGACATTGCCGCGCACAGGTCGCCGTTGTTTTTGCCGTTGAATTGCCGCGCCAGGTCGCAGAGTAACTTGATGGCCGTGCCACCGCACGCACGCCAGTTTGGGCAGTCCTGCACCGCGTGGGGAATGGCGGTGAAGGTGCCACTGTCACGGCGCCCCCTGTGTTTAAGCCTGCTACGCGGTACCACGAGTGGCACCGATGGAAACGAGTGGGCAGGGGGTTAGATCGGCAACAGTGGTGTGGCTTATCGCAAAGACAGGGCAGATCATGCCGCCACCTTTGGCGCGGTCGCCTCGATCAAGGCGCGGATATCTTCCACTCGCCACGCGGTGATGCGTTGGCCTAGCGCACGGGTCGGTTGTGGATAGCGGCCGGATCTGACGCCAGCCCACCACGTAGAGGCACTAACCGGAACTAAGGCCGGAATGCCGGGGTCGGTCTTTGTGGCGGGCCTGCCGATAATGTCGCGCAGTCGAAGGAAGCCGGTTTCGGGTAGAGCTTGCATTGCTGGGTTTTCCCGTGTTGTTGAATGCGGGGCCAGCTTGTCTTGTTCGATAGCTATGCGGAATGGATGTTCTAGGGGCGATCATCGTCAAAACGTTATCGATCATTTTCTACCTATAACGTTAGGCGCGCTTCAGTGCCGCAGTTACTAGCTCCCTGTCAGTGGCTTGGTCGAGCGAAATTGTAGTGAGAGCCGCTATTATTTCTGTGGGAGTCGCCATGTATTGCTTGGTGAAAAATTCGCCCATGCGGCGCACAAAGTAGCCTCGCTCGGCACCTCGCTTCTTCGGCTGTGCATGGATCGGGCCTTTTAGTTCCAATCTGGTTGCTTCGCCAGCAATCCGAGTTAATAGGTCATCGATTGTTGGGCCGGCATTATCAAAGTCCCACATTTCAATCGTATCCGGATTGCGCATTTCGGCTGCGATCGCGGATTTCTCAATATCTGTTAAGTAGTTGAGGACTAATCCTTGCAAGCCAATACCGCGTCCAAGCATTGCGCATCTGTTGGTCTCACCCAGTGCCAGCTTTAACTTTTCGCACAATGTCGCCACCTTTCTGTGAAGTTTGACGTGCTGTTTACCGTTTAGTTTTGGCAAATCCTCCCACTCGCAAAGGGCAAAGTAGGAGCCCCAGAAGATAGTGCATGCCTCCTTCGCGGGTTCGCCTCGGCCTTCGAGCCAATCAGCGATAACAGCCATGTCGGGGTGTGTTTCAAATTTTTTCCGGTGCGCATCGATACTGATTGCTTTGGAAAATCTTGGCACCATGTCCGGTGAAGCAACCAAATTCCACCCGTGCCACATTTCTTCCGGCATCGCAATATGGACGCCAGAGGGATCAATGGAATCAGCAAAGATACGAGAAATTTCCGCACGATAACTACGTGGCATAACACGCCTTCACGTCGATCAAATGTACCTCACCAGCGCCGTAGAGTTACGGCGTTTTCGCCCCGTCGGGCTAGGCGCGGCGATTATGGTTAGCTTGCTTTGCGCTTTTTCATCGGAAGCACGTTGCCGCCTGCCTTCAAAGCGCCGAGATAATCCGCCCATTGCTGCATCATCGCGCGCCGTTCGGACAGGTGCGCCGTGCGGTTGTAGGCGCGGCCGTTCGGGTCGCGCACGGCATGGGCTAGCTGGTGCTCGATATAGTCCGGTCGGACGTGCAGCACTTCGTCCAGAATTGTGCGAGCCATCGCCCGGAAGCCGTGGCCGCTCATTTCTTCCTTGGCGTAGCCCATGCGGCGCAGGGCAGACAGCACAGCGTTATTGCTCATAGGGCGCTTGGGGCTGCGCGCGCTGGGGAACACGTAACGCCCGCGTCCAGTCAGGGGTTGAATCTCACGCAAGATCATCACGGCCTGTGCCGACAGCGGAACTAGGTGCGGTTCGCGCATCTTCATCTTGTCGGCGGGGATGTTCCATTGCGCCGTATCCAGGTCTAGTTCGGCCCATTCCATTGTGCGCAGTTCGCCCGGTCGCACGAAAAGCAGCGGGGCCAGTCGCAGGGCGCACTTGGTCACGAAGGAGCCGCGATAGTCGTCCGACGCGCGTAGCAGGCCGCCAATGGCTTGCGGGTCGGTAATGGCCGCACGATGCGTGGGTTTGACCGGGGTCAGCGAGCCGCGCAGGTCGGCCGCTGGGTTGCGCTCTGCGCGTCCGGTGGCGATGGCATAGCGGAATATCTGCCCGCAGTTTTGCAGGGTGCGATGCGCCGACTCGACCGCGCCCCGATCTTCAATGCGCCGGATGGCGGTCAGCAATTCCTTGGCGGTCACGTCGGCAATCGGTCGCGCGCCCAGCCACGGGAACAGATAGCTTTCTAGTCGCAGCAGAATCTTGCTGCTATGGGACTCGGCCCACGTCGCGGCCTGTTTTCCGAACCATTCGCGCGCGACGACTTCAAAACTATTCGCGGCTCGTTCTTCACCGGCTGCTTTCTCAGCCTTGCGATGCTCGCCCGGATCAATGTCAGCGGCCAGTAGCTTGCGAGCCGCGTCGCGCTTGGCGCGCGCATCGGCTAGTCCGGTGTCGGGGTAGGTGCCTAGCGATACACGCTTTTCCTTGCCCCCGTGGCGGTACTTAAAGCGCCACCACTTACCCCCAGCGGGGGAAATTTCCAAGTACATGCCGCCACCATCGAAAAGGCGCTGGGTCTTGTCAGTGGGCTTTGCCTTGCGGATCGCGGTATCGGTCAAGGACATTGGGGGCAACTCCATGAGGGCATCTGTCAGTTGCCCCCAAATTTGCCCCCAGTTGCCCCCGGATTGCAATAGATGGCAATGGATGGCATCGGACAAGAAAAAGGCCGAAACCCTTTTATTTATTGAGGATTCCGGCCTTTGTCGTACTGCGTTGGACTTTGAAATGGTGGAGGTGGGGGGAGTTGAACCCCCGTCCGAGAGCACTCCATCTCCGGCACTACATGCTTAGCTCGTTGTTCGTTCTCGTCAGCCGGCAACACAACGTGCGAGGCACACCGTCTGACACACCCGCTAAGTTGGCTTCCGGTTGGCGGGTCGCCGCCGAAAGCTGTTCCGTGATAATGACCCTACATCCACGAGCACGGGCACAAGTGGGTTCGGGGCTTACGCCTTAAGCGGCGAGAGCGTAGTTGTCGTCGTTGGCAACTAAATTTTGCTACTGGATTAACGAGGAAAGTCGCCCCCTCGGCATGCGCCAGTCGATTTTGCGACCCCCGTCGAAGCCAGGACACCCCCGGCAAGATGGGAAACATAAAACCTTCCGACGGGCACAGTATGGGGGCGGGGGAGGGCGTATTCAAGGAATCGGTGGGTAAATCCGATTCACTCAGGCATTCTTGTTGTGTCGGCGCATGGTGCGCTGTTTCTCGCGCTGCCAGTCGCGGTCTTTTTCGGTGGCGCGCTTGTCGTGGGCTTGCTTGCCCTTGGCCAGCGCCAGTTCGAGTTTGACCTTGTTGCCGCTCCAATACATCGCCGTGGGGACCAGTGTGTAGCCGTCGCGTTCGATCTTGCCCACCAGCTTGTCGATCTCGTGTCGGTGCATGAGCAGCTTGCGGGTGCGGCGGTCGTCGGCGATGACGTGGGTGGAGGCGGAAATCAGCGGGGTGATCTGCGCGCCGAACAGAAAAATCTCGCCGCCCTTGACCAGCGCATAGCTGTCACCGATGCCCAGGCGGCCGGCGCGGATGGCCTTGAGCTCCCAGCCTTGCAGCGCCAGGCCGGCCTCGTAGCGGTCCTCCAGGGAATATTCGTGGCGCGCGCGCTTGTTCAGGGCAATCGTCTTGCCCTGGCTGCCTTTGCTATTGTTGTTTTCTTTTTTCTTGGACATGGGGTTTCCTTGGCCGGCATTGTCGCCGATGCGCGGCCGGGCGGGGAATCCTTGTTGAGCGAGCGAGCATGATCAGCATTCAGCGACACGCATTGGTACGGCATTCGGCGACCCGCATGTTCGATCTGGTCAACGATGTCGCCAGCTACCAGCGCCGCTTTCCCTGGTGCGAGGGCTCGGAGGTTCTCGAACAATCGCCCGAACATATGCTGGCCAGGCTCGATGTGCGCGTCGCGGGGCTGCGCACCAGCTTCACCACGCGCAATGTCCTCACGCCGCCCACGCGCATTCAATTGCAGTTGGTGGAAGGTCCGTTTCGCGAATTCAAAGGTCTGTGGACCTTTCACACGCTCACCGAAGATGCCTGCAAAGTCACGCTGAGCATGGATTTCGATGTTGCCGGCAAATTGATTGGTTCGGCGCTGGCGGTCGGGTTTCAGGGACTGGCCGACCGCATGGTGGACGATTTTTGCCGGGAGGCCGATCGCGGCGATGACTGATTCATCCGCTTCGATCCGCGTCACGGTGGTTTATGCACTGCCGGAGCGTTACTGGTCGGTGTCGCTGGTTTTGCCGGCGGATGCCCGTGTGGCCGATGCCTTGGCGCAGGCGCGGTTGCAGGAATCAATCCGGGAGATCGACATCGACCCGGCGCGGTTGGCGATATTCAGCCGGCCCGCGACGCCCGATACGCGATTGCGCGATGGCGACCGCATCGAAATCCTGCGGCCTCTGCTGGCCGATCCGAAACAGGCGCGGCGCGAGCGCGCCAGCGATACGTCCGCGAAAAAACGCTGAGCGATCAGCGGCGGCGTTTCTTGTCCTTGTCCTTGTCTTTGGGCAGGTTGCCGAACTTGCGCATTTCCTGCACCAGCGCCGAATCCTGCTCGGGGAAGTATTCGCCTTCCCATTTGACCAGCGAGTTGTTCTCGAACCACAGCGTGAGGTTCTTGATCTCGGCCGGGTTGCGCAGGCGCTGCTGGCTAGCGGCGTAGTCCCAGCGATCCTTGTGGAACGGATCGGCCAGCGGCGGCGTGCCCAGCAAGGCGAGCACTTGCTGTTGGCTCAAGCCCTTTTGCAATTGCTCGACGTGGCTTTGTTCGAGCAAGGTGCCCTGGAATATCGGTTGCCGGTAAATCAAATTGCCATCGAGCATGGACTGCGGACGAAAGGAACTGCAGCCGGAAACCGCGATGGCGGCGAGAATCGCTAGGAGAGCCTTGGGCATCGGGAGCATGGTCAATAGAGGGGAGCCGGGCGATAATATACCAAGCACCGACTCCGGTCGGCGGATTAAAGTTCCACTAGGGCGAGCAAACCGATGGAATCGCAGAATCTGCGCAAGGTCGGCCTGAAGGTTACCCACCCGCGTATCCGTATCCTGGAACTGCTGGAAACCAACGGTGTCCAGCATCTGAGTGCCGAAGACCTGTACCGGCAACTACTCACCAGCGGTGAGGACATTGGCCTTGCCACGGTCTATCGCGTGTTGACCCAGTTCGAGGCAGCCGGCTTGGTGCTCAAGCACCACTTCGAGGGCGGCCAGGCGGTTTACGAACTCGACCGCGGTCAGCATCACGACCACATGGTGGATATGGAGTCGGGCAAGGTGATCGAGTTCACCAGCCCGGAAATCGAGGCGCTGCAAAAGCAGATCGCCGACAAGCACGGCTACGTGATCGAGGAACACTCGCTCGTTTTGTACGTGCGGCCCAAGCGAAAAAAATAACTCGCGGGAATGATGGGAATGTAGGAACGATGGCAATCGCGACAATGCCATGCCTACCTCAGCAGCCACTACCCTTCGCCTACTTGCTTGCCGGAACGGGTCTCTCAAAAAGAAACGGCAAGCCCGAGCATCTGCAATCTCTCATCGCGATTGCCATCGCTCCTACGGGACCTGCGCGCGCAGCAGCATCTGTCTGGCGTTGGCGCGGGTTTCCTTGGTGATCTCCAAACCACCGAGCATGCGTGCGAGTTCTTCGATGCGGGTCTTTTCGTCCAATAGCGAAACCGCGCTGTGCGTGGCGTTGCCGTTGACTGCCTTGCTGACTTGAAAATGCTGATGGCCCTGGGCCGCGACCTGCGGTAAGTGGGTCACGCACAACACCTGCCGTTGCGTGCCCAGTGCGCGCAGCTTCTGGCCGACCACTTCGGCCACCGCGCCGCCGATGCCGGTATCGACTTCGTCGAAAATCATCGTCGGCACCGAGTCCAGTCCCAGCGCCGCCACTTCGATGGCAAGGCTGATGCGTGCCAACTCGCCGCCCGAAGCTACCTTGCGCAACGCGCGCGGCGGCTGGCCGGGATTGGCCGAAACCAGGAATTCGCAACGCTCAGCGCCCTGCGCGTTGGGCTTTTCGTTGTCTTGCGCCTGCAACTCGATGGCGAACACACCGCCAGCCATGCCCAACTCGTCCATCAGCGCGCTGACCGCGCGGCCAAGTTTGCTTGCCGCCGCTTGCCGTGATGTTGAAAGCTTCTGCGCCGCCATGAGCCACTGTTTGGCCGCCGCTTCGCGTTCGATCAGTAAGTGCTCGCTGCGTTGGCCGGCGCCGCGCAGGGATTCGAGTTCCCGGCCGATCGCTTCCCGCCGCATCGCCAGTTCGGGCATCGGCACGCGATGCTTGCGGGCGAGATCGTGCAGATGCGTCAGATGGTCTTCGAGTTGTTGCAGGTGGTCCGGATCAAGGTCGAGTTCGTCACGCAGGCGCTCAAGCGCACTGGCGGCTTCATCGAGCTGGATTTCGGCCGAGTCGAGCAGGGAAGTGATTTCTCCCAGGCGCGGCTCGCTGTCGATGTGCCGCGCCAGCTCGCTGGCGACCTGGCGCAGGCTGCGCGCGAGAGAAACACCTTCCTCGCCCGAGAGCCGGTCCAGCGCCATGTCGTAGCCAGCCAGCAAGGTGGCGGCATGTGCTTGCCGGCGATGGGCGCCGATCAGGTTTTCGATATCGCCCGCTTCCAGCGATTCCTTGGCCAATTCCGCGTATTGATGTTCCAGATAACTCACGCGCTCGCCGACATCGCCGGCCGCGGACAATTGGGCGATCTCGCGTTCGATCTCGGCCCAGCGTTTGGCCGTGCGACGCACCTCGTCCAGCAAGGCGTCGTGTTGGCCGAAGGCATCGAGTAGGCCAAGTTGATGGGTTCGATCGAGCAGGGCCTGGTGCTCGTGCTGGCCGTGGATTTCCACCAGCAGCGCGCCGAGTTCGGACAACTGTGCCAACGTGGCTGGGCGGCCATTGATCCAGGCCCGCGACCCGCCATCGGCGCGGATGACCCGGCGCAATTGGCACAGGCCGTCCTCATCGAGTTCACTGTCTTGCAGCCAAGCTCGGGCTTCGGCAGCATCGGCCAGGCCGAATTCGGCCGATAATTCGGCGCGCTCCGCGCCGTGACGCACGATGCCGGCGTCGGCGCGCGCACCGGTGAGCCAGAGCAAGGCATCGACAAGCAGGGACTTGCCCGCGCCGGTTTCGCCCGAGACCACGGTCAGACCCTGGCCGAAGGCCAGTTCGGCGGCGCTGACCACGGCAAAATCCTTGAGAGTGAGATGGGTGAGCATGATTGCGGGCAATTCTGCCTGAAAGGCCTTCGCTTGCGCTCGGCCAAAAACGCCGATTCGCGTAGGAAATCGCTTCGGCCGGTTGTCGATGAACCGATCCGAGCTTGCACTCCCGGCGAGGCGGCCTAATCTATGAAGCCATGAGCCTTCCCCTCGACCCGCGTGCGCGCAACCTCTTGCGTGCCCTGATTGCCCAACATATCCGTGACGGCGAACCGGTGGGCAGCCGCACTCTGGCGCGCAGTTCCGGCCTGGACGTGAGCCCGGCGACGGTCCGCAACATCATGGCCGACCTGGAAGAAATCGGCCTGCTGGTGGCGCCGCATACCTCGGCCGGGCGTGTCCCGACCGCGCAGGGCTATCGCGTGTTCGTCGATTCGCTGTTGCAGATGCAACCCTTGAACGAGCAGGAAGTCTCGCGCCTGCGCAGCAATATCCCGGTCGGTGCGGGTACCCAGTCGCTGCTTTCGAGCACCTCCGAGCTGCTTTCGGCGATGAGTCAGTTCGTCGGCGTGGTCACCGTGCCGCAACGGGCGCAGTTCGCCTTCCGCATGATCGATTTCGTGCCGCTGGACGGCAACCGGGTGCTGGTGATCCTGGTGTTCACCGACAACGAGGTGCAAAACCGCATCATCCACACGCGCCGTGCCTATTCGCCGAGCGAGCTGGAGCAGACTGCCAATTACCTGAACGCGAATTTTGCCGGCCTGCCATTGGCCGATATCCGAAACACCTTGATCCGCGATTTGCGCGATACCCGCTCGGAAATGGAACGGGTGTTGTCGGCGGCGGTGGAAATTTCCGAGCAGGCGCTCGACAGCAGCGGCGAAGACATGCTGCTGGCTGGGCAAACCCGGCTGATGGGCTTGCAGGAATTGTCGGACATGGACCGTCTGCGCGATCTGTTCGAGGCCTTCTCGCGCAAGCGGGAGATCCTCGGCTTGCTCGAACGCTGCACCAAGGCCCCCGGCGTTCGTGTGTTCATCGGCGAGGAAAGCGGCCTGGCGCCGCTGGAAGGCTGCACGGTCATCACCGCGCCCTACACCAGCCACGGCAAGGTGATGGGCGTGCTGGGCGTGATCGGGCCGACCCGGATGGCCTATGACCGGGTGATTCCGATGGTGCAGGTGACCGCGGAATTGCTGGGCGCGGCGCTCAATCCGGAACCCTCGCGAACCTGAGTCCGGCAGTGGTTCCAATCCATCCACGGTCTCGCCGCGCAGGCAGCGCGGACGGGCTTGAATACACCAGCCCAGGCCCCATAAACGGGGCAAGCCCCGAAGGTCGGGGTAGTTCTGGGGTCATGCATGCATAACGAAAATCTGTATTCGCAAGCTCAAGCGCCGGGCGGCGAGGAAGCACCGAACGAAACCGAATCCTTGCTCGGTGAGCTCGACCAACTGCGCGCCACCGTGGTTTCGCTGAAAGACGAGATCATGCGCGAGCGTGCCGAACTGGAAAACCAGCGCAAGCGCCTGGCTCGCGATATGGAAGTGGCGCGTAAATTCGCCAACGAGCGCCTGCTCTCGGAATTGCTGCCGGTGTTCGACAGTCTCGATGCCGGCTTGACGGCCGCGGCCGGACAAGGCGGCGCGCTCCGGGACGGCCTGGAGCTGACCCTCAAGCAATTGCTCAAGGTCGCCAACGACCACGGCCTGGTCATGCTCGACCCGATCGGGCAGGTGTTCAATCCCGAGCATCACCAGGCCATCAGCCAGGTCGATGAACCCGACGCCATGCCCGGAACCATCGTGCAAGTGTTCCAGAAGGGCTATCTGCTCAACGACCGGCTGTTGCGTCCAGCGCTGGTGGTGGTGGCCAAGGACGCCGACTGACCGGCATCGAGCGCGATATGGACCCACCGGTTTCCGAACGCAGGCGGACAGGCGCTGAAGCTGCAGCCGATTTTTACGTTCCGACTTGAACTGCGTTCAGCCATCCCCAATTACTCAAACGTACGCCGGTGACACCGGCACGAAATTCCAGGAGACAAAGACATGGGCAAGATCATCGGCATCGACTTGGGCACCACTAATAGTTGCGTCGCGATCATGGAAGGCAACACCGTCAAGGTGATTGAGAATTCCGAAGGCGATCGCACCACACCCTCGGTCGTGGCATTCACCAAAGACGGCGAAGTCATCGTCGGCGCATCGGCAAAGCGCCAGAGCGTGACCAATCCGAAAAACACGTTCTACGCGGTCAAGCGACTGGTCGGCCGCAAGTTCACTGACGCCGAAGTCAAGAAAGACCTCGATCTGGTGCCCTACAGCATCATCGCCCACGACAATGGCGACGCCTGGGTGCAGACGGCCGACGGCAAGAAAATGGCCGCGCAGGAAATCTCCGCGCGCGTGCTGGAAAAAATGAAGAAGACCGCCGAAGCCTATCTCGGCGAGACGGTGAGCGAAGCGGTCATCACGGTGCCGGCCTACTTCAATGACAGCCAGCGCCAGGCCACCAAGGACGCCGGCCGCATCGCCGGTCTGGACGTCAAGCGCATCATCAACGAGCCCACCGCAGCTGCCTTGGCCTATGGCCTGGACAAGAAAGGCGGCGACCGCAAGATCGTTGTGTACGACCTTGGCGGCGGTACCTTCGACGTGTCGATCATCGAGATCGCCTCCATCGACGGCGAAACCCAATTCGAAGTGTTGGCCACCAACGGCGACACCTTCCTCGGCGGCGAGGACTTCGACAAGCGGGTGATCGACTTCCTGGTCGAGGAATTCCAGAAAGAGCAGGGCATCGACCTGCGCAAGGATCCGCTGGCCCTGCAGCGCCTGAAAGACGCCGCCGAGCGCGCCAAGATCGAGCTGTCGAGCTCGCAGCAGACCGATGTCAACCTGCCCTACGTCACCGCCGATGCCTCCGGTCCGAAACACCTGAGCATCAAGCTCACGCGCGCCAAGCTCGAAGCGCTAGTGGACGACCTGGTCAAGAAGACCATCGGCCCGTGCCGCATCGCCATGAAGGACGCCGGCATCAGCCCCTCCGACATCGGCGAGGTGATCCTGGTCGGCGGTATGACCCGCATGCCCAAAGTGCAGTCTGCGGTGGCCGAGTTCTTCGGCAAGGAGCCGCGCAAGGACGTCAACCCGGACGAGGCCGTCGCCATCGGCGCCGCCGTGCAGGCGGGCGTGCTGGCCGGTACCGTCAAGGACGTGCTGCTGCTCGATGTGACCCCACTGAGCCTGGGTATCGAAACTTTGGGCGGCGTGTTCACCAAGATCATCGAAAAGAACACCACGATTCCGACCAAGGCCTCGCAGACCTTCTCGACCGCCGACGACAACCAGAGCGCGGTCACCGTGCACGTGTTGCAGGGCGAGCGCGAGCAGGCCCGCTACAACAAGTCGCTGGCCAAGTTCGATCTCACCGGCATCGATCCGGCGCCGCGCGGCATGCCGCAGGTCGAGGTGTCGTTCGACATCGACGCCAACGGCATCTTGCATGTCTCGGCCAAGGACAAGAAAAACGGCAAGGAACAGAAGGTCGAAATCAAGGCTGGTTCGGGACTCTCCGAGGACGAGATCCAGCGGATGGTTCGCGATGCCGAGGCCAATCGCGAGGAAGACAAGAAGTTCCACGAACTGGTCACTGCCCGCAACGCGGCCGATGGCCTGATCCACAACACGCGCACGGCGATCAAGGAACACGGCTCGAAAGTGTCCGGTGAACAACTGGCCTCGATCGAAACCGCGCTCTCGGATCTGGAAACGGCCATGAAGGGCGACGACAAGGCGCAGATCGAAGCCAAGACCCATGCGTTGCAGCAGGCCGGCCAATCGTTGTATGCCGCGGCTTCGGCCGGCGATCAAGGTGGCGGCGATGGTGGTCCTGCCGGTGGCCCGGGCGCCAAGGCCGACGATGTGGTGGACGCCGAGTTCACCGAGGTCAAGGGCGACCAGAAGTAATCTGGAATCGATAATCGGGAACGGAGAGTCGGGAATCGTGATGGACGCTGCATGACATACATTTGCGGCTGGGCGCGTCCTTCGATTCCCGGCGATCGTTCGAGGTTTCTTGTTTCCGTGATCCGTTTTTCCGATTTCCGGCCATTCATTCCCGATTCCCGCCCATGAGCAAACGCGACTATTACGAAGTTCTCGGTGTTTCCCGTTCGGCCACCGAGGACGAGCTGAAAAAAGCCTATCGCCGGTTGGCGATGAAGCATCACCCCGATCGCAACGAGGGCGACAAGACCGCCGAGGCTTCGTTCAAGGAAGCCAAGGAAGCCTATGAAGTGCTGAACGATCCGGCCAAGCGCCGCGTCTATGATCAGCACGGTCACGCCGCGTTCGAACATGGCATGGGCGGTGGAGGCGGTGCGCCGGGATTTGGCGATGTCAACGATATTTTCGGCGACATCTTCGGCGATATTTTTGGCGGCGGTCGTCAGCAGCAGCGCGGTCCGCGTCGCGGCGCCGACTTGCGCTACGTGATGGAGCTGGATCTGGAAGAGGCCGTGTTCGGCGTCGAAAAACAGATCGACATTCCGACTCTGGTCGCTTGCAAGCCCTGCAACGGCTCGGGTTCCGAAGACGGCAAAGTGGAAACCTGCAAGACCTGCGCGGGTCGTGGTCAGGTGCGGATGCAGCGCGGTATTTTCTCGGTGCAGCAGCCGTGCCCAGCATGTGCGGGCCGCGGCCAGACCATTGCCAAGCCCTGCAAGCACTGTCGTGGCAATGGCCGTATCCAGAGTGAAAAAACGCTGGAGGTGAAGATTCCCGCCGGCGTCGATAACGGCGATCGTATCCGTTTGCAAGGCGAGGGCGAGGCAGGGCCCAGTGGTGCGCAGGCCGGCGATCTGTACGTCGAAGTCAGCGTGCGCGAGCACAAGATTTTCCAGCGCGACGGCGATGATCTGTATTGCGAAGTGCCGATCCGTTTTTCGCAGGCCGCGCTCGGCGCCGACATCGAAGTGCCCACGCTCGATGGCGAGGTGCTGATCAAGGTTCCGGTCGAAACACAGACCGGCAAGCTGTTCCGGCTGCGCGGCAAGGGCGTCAAGTCGGTGCGCAGCCACGGCCACGGCGATTTGCTGTGCCGCGTGGTGGTCGAAACGCCGGTCAACCTGACCGCCCGCCAGCGCGAATTGCTCAAGGATTTCGAATCCACATTCGAAGGCGAGGAAGGCGCTCGCCACTCGCCGCGTTCGAGCGGTTTCCTCGATGGCGTGAAGGCTTTCTGGGACCGCATGACTTCCTGACACGTAGGAGCGATGGCAATCACGATCAGGCCGCGCGTATAGGAGCGTGGCAATCGCGATCAAGCTTGCCTCAGCAGTTGCTACCTTTCGCTTACCCGCTTGCCGGAATCAATTTCCAATAAGAAAGCGACAAACCGCCGCAATCGCAATCTCCCGTCGCGATTACCATCGCTCCTACATGGGCAGGTAAGATCGACACCGACATTGCCATTGCTCCGACACGGAGATCAGGATCGTCATCGTTGCCACGTGGCTTGCATGCGGTGATCCATCCCGCTAGCTTGCGCAGATGAAAACACCTCTCCGACTCTTGATCCACGGCGCTTCCGGTCGCATGGGCCGCGCGTTGTTGCGCCTGGTGGCGGAAGATTCGCGCTGGCAGTTGGTTGCCGCTGTATCCCGTTCGGGTGCGCCCATCGATGCCGTGCCGGTGTTTGCCGGCAATCAGTTACCGCAATGTCCGGACTTCGATGTCGCCATCGATTTCAGCCTGCCCGAAGGCTTCGACGCGTTGTTGGCCTTGTGCCGCGCGCGCGGTGCGGCGCTGGTTTGCGGCACGACCGGTTTGTCCGATGCCCAACGCGCGGCGCTGGATGCCGCAGGCAGCGATATCCCCGTGTTGTGGGCATCGAATTTCAGTCTGGGCGTGACTGTGCTGGAAGATCTGGTGCGCCGCGCGGCCGAGGTTTTGGCGAACTGGGAGGTGGACATCACCGAGACACACCATGTGCACAAAAAAGATGCGCCATCCGGCACGGCGCTGACCTTGGGCCGCGCGGTTGCGATCAGTCGAGGTGAACTACCGCCCATCGTCTCGGTGCGCGAAGGTGAAGTGATCGGCGAGCACACGGTGAGATTGAGCGGCCCGGGCGAGAGCATCGAATTGACGCATCACGCAGGCGACCGGGATATTTTCGCGCGCGGTGCACTGACGGCCGCGCTGGCACTGACCGATCGCCCCGCAGGAAATTATCGTTTGGCTGATTTGGTGTTTGGTCGCTAAGCGTGGTCGATATCACGGTGTGATGGCGAAGCTGAACGCCGCAAAATTTTGAGCGATAAGTATCGACGGCGATAACGGTGCAATGCGCCACGTCAGGCATCGGCGAGCACAACAACATACGCCATCGACTGGTTGTTTTTCAGAGCCGGCACCGCTGACTATCCCAAGGTTTTTTGCCGGCGATGTGTCTGCGCCGTGGACACCATCGGCTTGTTTGACTAGAATTCCCTCTCGCCTGAACCCCCTTTCCTCACACGGACTTGGCCCCTGCCTCGTTCGCGGTCTGCCGCAGCCCGGCGGTCCGAGGCGGTTCACCCACTCAAGGCGAGCTCCCGTGACCCAAACCGCCATTCTTGCGCTCGAAGACGGCACCGTATTCGAGGGCATTTCCGTAGGCGCGCCCGGCCTTTCCGTCGGCGAGGTGGTGTTCAACACCTCGATCACCGGCTACCAGGAAATTCTGACCGACCCTTCCTACGCGCGCCAGTTGATTACCCTGACTTATCCGCATGTCGGCAACACTGGTTGTACCGATCAGGACAACGAATCCGGCGAAGTTTTCGCCGCCGGTTTGATTGTCCGCGACGTACCGCGTCGCCCCAGTAGTTGGCGCTCGCAGATTGCGTTGCCCGAATGGTTGGCCGCGCGCGGTGTCGTGGCCATCTCCGATATCGACACGCGCAAGCTCACCCGCTTGCTGCGTGATCGCGGCGCCCAGAATGGCGCATTGATGGCCGGCGAGATCGACATCGACAAGGCGGTCGAAGCCGCGCGCAAATTTCCCGGTCTGAAAAACATGGATCTGGCGAAAGTGGTCTGCACGCGCGAGTGCTATCTGTGGACCGAAGGCCAGTTGGATATGGATCGCAATGCGTTCGCGCAGGCCGAACAGAAATTCCACGTCATCGCCTACGATTTCGGTGTCAAGCGCAACATCCTGCGCATGCTGGCCGAACGCGGCTGCAAGGTCACCGTGGTTCCGGCGCAAACGAGTGCGGCGCAGGTGCTGGCGGAAAAACCCGATGGTGTGTTCTTGTCCAATGGCCCCGGCGATCCGGCGCCTTGCGATTACGCGATCGCCGCAATCGCTGAATTCGTCGCCGCGAAGATCCCGACGTTCGGCATCTGCCTCGGGCATCAGTTGCTCGCACTGGCGACCGGCGCGCAGACGAGCAAGATGAAATTCGGCCATCACGGCGCCAATCACCCGGTGATCGATCTCGATAGCGGCCGGGTGATGATCAGCAGCCAGAACCACGGCTTCACCGTCGATGAAGCGACGTTGCCGGCCAATGTGCGCGTGACCCATCGTTCCTTGTTCGACGGCAGCAACCAGGGCATCGAACTGACCAATGCGCCGGCTTTCAGTTTCCAGGGCCATCCAGAAGCGAGTCCCGGGCCGCATGATGTGGCGGGGTTGTTTGACAGATTCATTCTGATGATGGGAGCCCGCTGAGATGCCTAAGCGTACTGACCTTAAAAGCATCCTCATCATCGGCGCCGGCCCGATCGTCATCGGCCAGGCCTGCGAGTTCGATTACTCCGGCGCGCAGGCGTGCAAGGCGCTGCGCGAGGAGGGTTACCGGGTCATCCTGGTCAACTCCAATCCGGCCACGATCATGACCGATCCAGACATGGCCGATGCCGTTTACATCGAGCCGATCAACCCGGCCACGGTCGAGCGCATCATCGCCAAGGAAAAACCCGATGCGCTGCTGCCGACCATGGGCGGACAGACCGCGCTCAATTGCGCGCTGGATCTCGCCGATGCCGGCACGCTTGAAAAACACGGCGTCGAGTTGATCGGCGCCTCGCGTGAGGCCATTCGCATGGCCGAGGATCGCGAGTTGTTCCGCGTCGCCATGAAGGAAATCGGCCTGGAATGCCCGAAGGCCGAAATCGCGCGCACGCTCGAACAGGCCATCGATATCCAGACGCGCGTCGGCTACCCGACCATCATCCGGCCCAGCTTCACTTTGGGCGGCAGTGGTGGTGGCATCGCCTACAATCGCGAGGAGTTGATCGAAATCGTCAAGCGCGGTCTCGAGCTGTCGCCCACGCGCGAGGTGCTGATCGAAGAATCGGTGCTGGGTTGGAAGGAATTCGAGATGGAAGTGGTTCGCGATAGCGCGGACAACTGCATCATCGTCTGCTCGATCGAAAATCTCGACCCGATGGGCGTGCATACCGGCGATTCGATCACCGTCGCGCCGGCACAGACGCTCACCGACAAGGAATACCAGCGCCTGCGCGATGCTTCCATCGCGGTGCTGCGCAAGATCGGCGTGGATACTGGCGGTTCCAACGTGCAATTCGGCATCAATGCCCAGAACGGCCGCGTGGTGGTGATCGAGATGAATCCGCGCGTGTCGCGTTCGTCGGCGCTGGCCTCGAAAGCCACCGGCTTTCCGATCGCCAAGGTCGCCGCCAAATTGGCGATCGGCTATACGCTCGACGAGCTGCGCAACGAGATCACCAATGGCGCGACGCCTGCGTCGTTCGAGCCGACCATCGATTATGTGGTCACCAAGATTCCGCGCTTCGCGTTCGAGAAATTTCCCGCCGCCGATGCCCGCCTGACCACGCAAATGAAATCGGTCGGCGAAGTGATGGCGATGGGCCGCACTTTCCAGGAGTCCTTGCAGAAAGCGCTGCGCAGCCTGGAGATCGGTAAATACGGACTCGATCCGACTGGCCACGCCGAGCAGGGCGAGGATGGGCTGCTGCGCATTCGCCGCGATTTGAAGGAGCCCGGTCCCGAACGTTTGTTCCAGGTCGCCGAAGCCTTCCGCGCCGGGTTGAGCGTGGATGATGTGTTCAAGCTGAGCTTCATCGATCCGTGGTTTCTCGATCAGATCGAAGAACTGGTCGCGCTGGAAAAACAAGTTCGCACCGAAGGACTGGTGGCGCTGGATGGCAAGCGCTTGCGCCTGCTCAAGCGCAAGGGATTTTCCGACATCCGCCTGGCTCGGCTCACCGGCACCGACGAATCGGCGATCCGCGCATTGCGCCGCGCCTTCAACGTACGCCCGGTGTACAAGCGCGTGGATTCCTGCGCCGCGGAATTCGCCACCAGTACGGCCTATATGTATTCGACCTACGAGGACGAATGCGAGGCCATGCCCAGCGATCGCAAGAAGATCATGGTGCTCGGTGGCGGGCCCAATCGTATCGGCCAAGGCATCGAGTTCGACTATTGCTGCGTGCACGCGGCGCTCGCGCTACGCGAGGATGGTTACGAGACCATCATGGTCAACTGCAATCCGGAAACCGTCTCGACCGATTTCGATACCTCCGACCGCTTGTACTTCGAGCCGCTCACGCTCGAAGATGTGCTGGAAATCATCGACGTCGAAAAACCCGAAGGCGTGATCGTGCAGTACGGCGGCCAGACTCCATTGAAGTTGGCGCGCGCGCTGGAAGCGGCCGGTGCGCCGATCATCGGCACCTCGCCCGATTCGATCGATCTGGCCGAGGACCGCGAGCGCTTCCAGAAAGTGGTTGAGAAACTCGAACTGGTGCAACCGCCGAACCGCACCGCGCGCACCGCCGAGCAGGCGCTCGCGCATGCGGGCGCGATCGGTTATCCGCTAGTGGTGCGTCCAAGCTATGTGCTCGGCGGGCGGGCGATGGAAGTGGTGTATTCCGACGAGGATCTCTCGCGCTACATCCGCGAAGCGGTGCAGGTGTCCAACGACTCGCCGGTATTGCTCGACCGCTTCCTCGACAACGCCGTGGAAGTGGACGTGGACGTGATCGCCGATCGCGAAGGCAATGTGCTGATTGGCGGCATCATGGAGCACATCGAGGAAGCCGGCGTGCATTCGGGCGATTCTTCCTGCTCGCTGCCGCCGTACACGCTCAGCGCCGACATCCAGGATCGCCTACGCAAGCAGATGACCCAGTTGGCGCGTGAGCTCAAGGTCGTCGGTTTGATGAATGCGCAATTCGCCATCCAAGGCGACACCATCTTCGTGCTCGAAGTCAATCCGCGCGCCTCGCGCACCGTGCCGTTCGTGTCCAAGGCCATCGGCGTGCCGCTGGCCAAGATCGCCGCGCGTTGCATGGTCGGCCGTTCGTTGGCCGAGCAGGGTGCGACCCGGGAAGTCGTGCCGTCCTATTACTCGGTGAAGGAAGCGGTGTTTCCGTTCGCCAAGTTCCAGGGCGTCGATCCAATCCTCGGTCCGGAGATGCGCTCCACCGGCGAGGTGATGGGCGTCGGCCGGACTTTCGCCGAGGCCTTCGGTCGCGCCGAGGAAGCAGCCAACATCAAGGCCCCGCCGCTGGGCAAGGTATTCGTCTCGGTGCGCGATGCCGACAAGCCGCGCGTGCTGGATGTGGCGCGCCTGCTGATCGATCGCGGCTATACGCTGGTGGCCACTTCCGGCACCGCCGCCTATCTGGGCGGGCAGGGCATCGCCTGCGAGCAGATCAACAAGGTGATCGAAGGCCGGCCGCATATCGTGGACTTGATCAAGAACGGCGAGATTGTCTATATCGTCAATACCACCGAAGGCAAGCAGGCCATCGCCGATTCGTTTTCGATCCGTCGCGAAGCGCTGCAACATCGGTTAACGTATTCCACCACCATTCCCGGGGCGCGGGCTCTGATCCATGCGATCGACACGCGCAACCACCCGCGGGTATGGTCCGTCCAGGAATTGCATGAGGAACTTCGTCGATGAGAGCACCGCTCACCACCCATGGCGCCAAACGATTACGTGAGGAGCTCGAACACCTCAAATCGGTGAAACGTCCGGCGGTGATCAATGCCATCGCCGAAGCGCGGGCCCATGGCGACCTCAAGGAGAATGCCGAGTACCACGCCGCGCGCGAACAACAAGGCTTCATCGAGGGCCGCATCCAGGAACTGGATTTCGTGCTCTCGCATGCGCAGCTCATCGATGTGTCCACGCTCAACGCCGGCTCGCGCGTGGTGTTCGGCGCGACGGTCGATCTGGCCGATGCCGATACCGGCGACGAGGTCACCTACCAGATCGTTGGCGATCTGGAAGCGGACATCAAGCAGGGTTTGATCTCGATTTCCTCGCCGGTGGCGCGCGCGCTGATCGGCAAGCACGAAGGCGACACGATCACCATCGAGGCCCCGATCGGACAGCGCGAATACGACATCGTCGCGGTGCGCTATGTCGGTTGAGCGCGCCGGCTGAGGCCGGGCGATGAGCGTCACTATCGATACGCTGACGCTGCTTTTGCCCGAACGGCGACGCTTTTCCGGCCAGGCATTGTCGGCCGATACCGCCCGCGCACTGGGCCGGGCCGATCGTCTGGCTGACGCCGAACCCGGCGAGCGCGTGCAACTGCTGCGTCATTTCCAACTGCTGCCGCGCGGCTGGCCCTTGGCCGCGATCACGCGCCAGGCCGAGGCCGGCGATGCCGCGTTCAATGCCTGGCTGCGCGCCGATCCGGTTTACGTGCGGCCGGATATGACCGGTGCGCGATTGATGGCCTGGGGCAATCTCGGCCTGTCGGCCGCGGAGGCCGAGGATTTTCTCAAGCCGCTCAAGCCGTTGTTCGGCGATGCCGGTTTTCCCATTTCCGCCACCGAGCCCGAGCATTGGTTCCTGATGTTGCCGCGCGAGAGCCGGCTGCCCGAATTCAGCACGCCGGTCGATGGCATGGGCGACGATCTTTTCGTGCATCTGCCCGAAGGCCCCGACGGACGACGCTGGCGCACACTGCTCAGCGAAGCGCAGGTGACGCTGCACAATCATCCACGCAATGCGCAGCGGGTGGCGGCGGGACTGCCACCGGTGAATTCGCTGTGGTTCTGGGGCGGCGGCAATTTGCCCGATGCGGTGCAATGCCAGGCTGCATGTGCGATCAGCGCCGACAGCGAATTGCAGGCCTTGGCCAAGCTCGCGGGCATATCGCCGCAGTTGCTCCCTAGCGGCAACGTGTTGCTCGATCTGCGCCAGGAGCGCGATTGGTCATCATTGCAGCGCAATCATCTGGAACCGGCATTGGCGGCTTTGGGAAATCGTTACGCCGGGTTGCTGCTGGATTTTGCCGATGGCGTGCGCTGGCGCATCGAACGCAAACAGCGCTGGCGGTTTTGGCGGCGTTCGTTGATCAAGCTCGAAGCGTGATCGCCGAGCAACGCATCATCCGCCGCGTGCTGCCCGATCACGGGCCGTGGCCGGCGCGGATGCCCGAACCCCTGCAACGGATCTACGCCGGGCGCGGTGTCTGCAACGCCGAGGCCGCAGAGTTGAAACTGGCGCGCCTGCTGCCTCCGGAACATCTGGGCAATATCGACGCCGCCGTGCGCTTGCTCAGTACAGCCATTGCCGAGCAGAAACATATCGTCATCGTCGGCGATTTCGATTGCGATGGTGCGACCGGTACTGCTGTGGCGGTGCGAGGTCTGCGCATGCTCGGCGCCACCCGTGTGAGCTATCGCGTGCCACATCGAATGACTCACGGCTACGGGCTTTCGCCGGCGCTGGTGGATGATTTGGCTGAACTCGAACCGGACTTGATCATCACCGTCGATAACGGCGTCGCGGCTCTTGCGGGAGTCGCTGCCGCCAAATCGCGCGGCTGGCAGGTACTGATCACCGATCACCATCTCCCGGGCCGGCAATTGCCGGTCGCCGATGTCATCGTCAATCCCAATCTCGATGGCGATGTCTTCCCGAGCAAGGCCTTGGCAGGCGTCGGTGTGATGTTCTACCTGCTGCTGGCATTGCGCCGGCATCTGCGTGAATCGGGGCAGTTTCAAAATTGCCCCGAGCCCGACTTGTCCCGCTTGCTCGATCTTGTCGCGGTCGGGACGGTGGCCGATCTGGTGCCGCTCGATGACAACAATCGCTTGTTGGTTTGGGCTGGCCTGCAGCGCCTGCGCCGCGGGCAATGCCAGCCCGGCTTGCGTGCGCTGGCCGAGTTGTCGGGTCGTGCGTTGGAAAAACTCACCACTGGCGATATCGGTTTCGTCATCGCTCCGCGCTTGAATGCGGCGGGACGACTCGAAGACATGGCGCTGGGCATCGAATGTTTGCTTAGTGACGATCCCGAACACGCCCGGCATCTGGCGGCGGTGCTCGATGGCATCAATGCCGAGCGCCGGCAATTGCAGCAGACGATGGTCGCCGATGCCGAGGCATTGCTGCGGCGCTTGCCGCCGGAAGGCGATGCGCTGCCGGCCGCGCTGAGCCTGTTCGATGAAAGCTGGCATCCGGGCGTGATCGGCCTGGTCGCTTCGAAGATAAAAGATCGCGTGCATCGCCCGGTCATCGCTTTCGCACCGGCCGAGGAGGGCAGTGCGTTGCTGCGCGGCTCGGCGCGCTCGATCGCCGGGTTCCATATCCGTGATGCGCTGGCCGCGGTGGATGTGCAACACCCGGGATTGATCGAGCGCTTCGGCGGTCACGCGATGGCCGCGGGTCTGAGCCTGCGCACCGAGCATTTGCCGGCGTTCCGGGCCGCGTTCGCCGCTCAGTCCCAGGCCATGCTGGCGCCCGAAACGCTCAATGCACAATGGCTCAGCGACGGTCCCCTGGCGGCGAGCGACATCACCCGCGATCTGGCTGAAATCCTGCGCCTGGCCGCGCCCTGGGGCCAGGGTTTTGCCGAACCAGCTTTTAATATGACCTTCGAGGTTCTCAGCTTTCGCGTGTTGAAAGAGAAGCACCTGAAATTGGTTTTGCGGATGGCGGGGAGAGAGGAGCCATTGAACGCGATTCAGTTCAACGGCTGGGACGGGGTTCCGCCCCCTAGTCACATAGAGGCAGTATTCAAGCTTGAGCCGGACGACTACCGGGGCGGGGATGCGATCCAACTCACTATCGTCTACCGCGAACCCGTCTGAGCCGCTGGAGGTGCGTACGAATAGAAAATGAATAAAACAATTGACAATAGAAGTTGAGCATGTATTCTGGCCTTCATTTCCCCTTGGTCAGGACGTATGGAAATCGAGCAGGACGTCGTACATGAAGCCTTAGCGCCGTATCTTCCTGGGTTGAGGCAAATGGTTTTTCAAGCAGCAGGGGACTATGCGAAATACACTCCTGAACAGCGAAAAATCCATACGCCGCGCAGCAAGGCGTCCGTCATCCACGATCACTTCATTAATCACGCAAAGCTCTTTGCGGAAAAAACCGAAAGAGTCCGCTTCGAAGAGCGTGCCAACTTGTGTATGCTCGTTTTCGATGCGGGGTTCGTAATCAGGTTCAAGAAGGTTGGCCGCGATCTACTGCCTGCAGGACATTTGACGCGGCAGGTTCTGAAATTCCGAACGCATCAACAGCTTGACGAGATTCCCCCCTCGGTGAACCTTGATCTGAGCTATGAAGAAGACGTGCTCGGAAATCTTCAGAGTGTGTTCCTCATATGTCCGGCCGGACCCAAGTCGAACATGTGGGTTTCTGAGTTGCACGAAGAAGCTGTCGAAACGAAGGTCGTGAGCCTGTTCGGCGCTGCCCATCACAATCAAGATGAACCGAGTGGTGCAAAGATCACCACCAAGCGGCGGGATAAAGGCAATGAAACCCAATCCGGAAATGGTGATTCTGGCGCGTGAGTACCGCGGCCTGACCCAAGAGGAGCTTGCCTCTGCTGTTGGAATGAAACAGCCGAGAGTGGCGAGGATTGAGGCAGGCTCCGGCGCGGACCTCGATGTCAGCGAAATGGAAGAGATTTCAAAAGTCCTTGGATTTCCCAAGGACTTCTTCTTTCTTCCGGAGCAGCGGTTCAGCTATGGCAGTAGCTCCGTTTTTACGCGTACGCGTCAGCTCAAAGCGTCGGAGCGACGCAAGGTGTCTGGGATCGTAAATGTCCTTCGGATCCACGTTCGACGGATGCTCGATCACATTGATGTTCAGCAATCGCGACCATTGCCAAAGTTGAACTTGGATGATTACGGGACTCCAACAGCCTGCGCACGTGCACTTCGAGTTGCTTGGGGCTGCCCGAGTGGGCCGATTCGTAACCTCACGAAGTTACTGGAAGGCGCAGGTGTACTTATAGTTGAATGTGATTTTGATGGTGTGCCGATGGATGCTACGTGCATTCAATTGGCTGAACTTCCACCTATCATTTTTATCGACCGAAGCGTGCCGGGTGATCGCTGGCGGTTCACGTTGGCGCATGAGCTTGCACATCTGATCATGCACGATATACCCCGTCCAACTATGGAGGATGAAGCGGATGAATTTGCCTCTGAGTTCTTGGTTCCATCGGAAGAAATTGCGCCAGACCTGTCGCGGTCAACGGCCTCGCGATTGCAGAATTACCTTCCGCTGAAAGAGTACTGGGGTGTTTCGATCGCAATGCTTGTGATGAAAGCGCATGCGCTCGGAAAGATTGATGATAACCAGAAGAAGTGGTTGTACATCCAGATGAACAAGCTCGGGATTCGCAAGGCGGAGCCAGCCGCTATTGCTAAGGAACAGCCGACACTGTTCCCTATGATGATTCAACACTTTTTCTCTGAGCTGGAGTTTTCAGAGGAAGATTTTGCTACGGTAATAATGTTCTTGCCGGAACGCTTGGGCGAGCTATATGACGTGAGGCGCGCCACTCAGCCTGAACGGCCAAGGCTGAGAATTGTTCGCTAGCAAGCACCAAAGAAGGGTCGGTCGGACAGTACCGGCCGATGCTTTGGTAGCTGCTCGGATAAGGTTCGAGGCCGCTGATGCGGCCAGAGCAACCACCGGTCGACTTTTTTGCGTTTTAGCTCCGATCTAGCCCTGATTTAGCGGGCTGTGGGGCCATGGATCCCCGGTTTTTCCGAGCCGCTGTTCGACAATGTTTTCAAGGTGCGCCAGTGGCGCGTGCTGGGCGAGCGCCACCTGAAGTTCGACCTCGAACATGATGGCGGCGGTTCTGCGATCTCGGCCATTCATTTTGGCGGCTGGGAAGGCTCGGCGCCGCCCGAGCGAATCCACGCCGCGTATCAGTTGGACCTGGACGATTTTCGTGGCCGCCGCGACGTGCAATTGCTGGTCCGGCACTGGCAGCCGGCGTGACCGGCCACGAAAGACAGCGCACGGCTGGCGCCGCCGCCACGGTATAATTTTCGCCGGATTCATTACCGCCTTTTGGACTTATGGAACTCAATCTCGACCGTCTTCGCATCGCCGACCTCAAGAGCCGCCTGGATTCGCTTCGGGGGTATCTTTGACTTCGATGCTAAAGTAGAGCGCCTCGAAGAAGTCAGCCGGGAGCTGGAAAACCCCACCATCTGGAACGACCCCGAACGCGCGCAAACCTTGGGCAAGGAGCGCTCGCTTCTGGAAAAGACCGTTTCCGGGATCCGCATCAACACCGATGGTCTGACCGAAGCGGCCGAGCTGCTCGACCTGGCCGAGATGGACAACGACGAAAGCACCGCGCAGGCGGTCGCCGCCGATGTCGAAAAAATTGCCGAGCGCGTGGAGAAGCTGGAGTTCCAGCGGATGTTCTCCGGCGAGCTCGATGCCGGCAATTGCTTCGTCGATGTGCAGGCCGGCGCCGGCGGCACCGAAGCCCAGGACTGGGCGGAGATGCTGCTGCGCATGTATTTGCGTTTTGCCGAGAATCGCGGCTGGAAGACCGAACTGCTCGAAGTCAGCGCCGGCGAAGTCGCAGGAATCAAGAGCGCGACCTTCCGGGTCGAGGGCGATTACGCTTTCGGCTGGCTCAAGACCGAGATCGGCGTGCATCGTCTGGTGCGCAAATCGCCGTTCGATTCCGACAACCGCCGGCACACCTCGTTCACCTCGATTTTCGTCAGCCCCGAGATCGATGACAACATCGAGATCGACATCAATCCGGCCGATCTGCGCACCGACGTGTACCGCTCCTCCGGCGCGGGCGGCCAGCACGTCAACAAGACCGAGTCGGCGGTGCGCATCACCCATATTCCGACCAATACCGTGGCCGCATGCCAGACTGGCCGCAGCCAGCACGCCAACCGCGACAACGCGATGAAGATGCTCAAAGCCAAGCTGTACGAGCTGGAAGTGCAAAAACGTAACGCCGAGAAAAACGCGCTCGAAGCGACCAAGTCCGACATCGGCTGGGGCAGCCAGATTCGCAGCTATGTGTTGGACCAGTCGCGGATCAAGGATTTGCGCACGGGCGTGGAACGCACCGATACTCAGAAGGTGCTCGATGGCGATCTGGATGAATTCGTCGAGGCCAGTCTGAAGTCGGGCTTGGCGGCCGGTGCCGCGCGCGTGAGTTGAGTGGCAAGCGGTTCGGTGGCGATGAGTTTTGGACCTTGGTACAGAGTGGCGGCTTCAAGAGCTTCGTTCTGCAAAGGTCGCGAAGTTCGCGAATAGCAGCACAAGAACTTTTGTTTTCCCTTTGCGCCTTGGCGTCCTTTACGGACGAAAAAAAGGTGTGACATGTTTGACCCTACGGTGTGCCATGGTTAACCCTGCGGTGTGACATGTTTTAACCCTATGGTGTGCCATGGTTAACCCTACGGTATGTCATGGCATACCTCACGATGACGGATGAATGAGCTTCCCATGAGCCAAACACAAGAACCCATTGCCAGCCCGCTCGACGAAAACCAGCTCATTACCGAGCGTCGAAACAAGCTCAAGGCCATCCGCGCTCAAGGCATCGCTTTTCCAAACGATTTCAAACGCGCCGACTACGCCAACGACTTGCAGGAAGAATTCGCCGACAAGGATCACTGGACCGCGCAAGCGCTGGAAGCTTCGGACCGCCAGGTGCAAATTGCCGGACGTCTGATGGCGAAGCGGGTGATGGGCAAGGCAAGCTTCGCCCAGTTGCAGGACATGAGCGGCCGGATCCAGTTGTACCTGTCGGCCAACGATCTGGGCGAGAGCTACGATGCCTTCAAGGGCTGGGACATCGGCGATATCGTCGGTGTGGCCGGCACGCTGACACGCACGCGTACGGGCGAGCTGTCGATCAAGGCGAGCACTTTGCGTTTGCTGACCAAATCCCTGCGGCCGCTGCCGGACAAGTGGCACGGGCTGGCCGATGTCGAACAGCGCTATCGTCAACGCTACGTGGATCTGATCGTCAATCCGCAGGCGCGCGATGTTTTCATCAAGCGCTCGAAGATCATCTCAGCCATGCGTGGTTGGCTCGATGCCCGCCGTTTCCTGGAAGTGGAAACACCGATGATGCATTACATCCCCGGTGGCGCCACCGCACGGCCATTCACTACGCATCACAACGCGCTGGATCTGGATTTGTACTTGCGCGTGGCGCCGGAGCTCTATCTCAAGCGCCTGACCGTCGGCGGGTTGGAACGCATTTACGAGATCAATCGTAATTTCCGCAACGAGGGCGTGTCCACCCGGCACAACCCCGAGTTCACCATGCTCGAACTGTACGAGGCCTATGCAACGTACACGGGGATCATGGATCTGACCGAGGGCGTGATTCGCGACATTGCCAAAAACGTACTCGGCAAGACGCAGCTCGAATGGGAAGGGCAGGCCATCGATCTGGGCCCGGCGTTCCGGCGCTGGTCGATGACCGACGCGGTGCTCGAACACAATCCCGAAATCAGCCGTGAACAATTGCGCGACGTCGATGCCATGCGCCGGCATTGCGAGCGTCTGAATGTTCGCGTCAAGAAAAGCTATGGCTGGGGCAAGTTGCTGCTTGAGATCTTCGAGAAGACCGTCGAGCACACTTTGATCCAACCGACCTTCATTACCGACCATCCGGTGGAAGTCAGCCCGCTGGCGCGGGCCAACGATCACGACTCGGAATTGACCGATCGCTTTGAGTTGTTCATCGGCGGCAAGGAAATCGCCAACGGATTTTCCGAACTCAATGATTCCGAAGACCAGGCTGCACGCTTTGCTGCGCAGGTCGAGGCCAAGGACAGCGGCGACGATGAAGCCATGCATTTCGATGCCGACTACATTCGCGCCCTGGAAGTGGGTTTGCCGCCGACCGGTGGTCTGGGAATCGGCATCGATCGTCTGGTCATGCTGCTGACTGACTCGGCCTCGATCCGCGACGTGCTGTTGTTTCCCTATATGCGTCCGGAAGCCATCGGCTAGGTCGATATTGCGTCAGTTACTCGTAGAGTGACCTGGCTTCGATGCTCCGCACGGCCAGGCGAATCACTTGGCGGGTGATCGACCGCCCCTCATTGGAGGGGCGAGGCCAATTCGTGATTGGCATGATGCGGCGCATCATCAATCGGCAGGGCCTGTCCTTGCCTAAAGTCGGCGAGCGCATGGCCGATACGCATTAACACCCAAATCCGGATTTCTTCGGTCCGGCTTGGCCCTTATCTCCCAGTGGGGCCGTTATCAGGGAAATAAGTAACAGATTGCTGTGTAAAGTCCGCTCTCCGGAGCAGGATTCCAAACACGGCAAATTATGGCGGTAAATGGTGGTAAACCCGAGCGTGTTTAGTGACTTATGTCACCATTTTCATGCAGGGCATCATAAGCGTATGCTCAAGACCCAAGGTACTCAGGAAAGCGGATTCCATGCATGTGCTGATCGTGGATGACCAGGCATCACAGCGGACCATGTTTCGTCACTTGGTCGAGGATATCAATCCCAGCGTCAGGGTCAGCGACATCGCCGACCCGGTGCAAGCCCTGTTGTTCTCGCAACGCGATCCACCGGACATGCTGATCATCGATTACCGCATGCCGAAAATGGACGGACTCGAATTCGTCAGACGCTTCAGAAGGCCGTTGTCGCAGCGCGATGTGCCGATCGTTCTGGTCACCGTCGTGTGCGACCAGGATCTGCGAAATTCCGCGCTCGATGCCGGTGTCATCGATTTCATCACCAAGCCCATTCGTCCGCGCGAAACGCGGGCTCGGATCAAGAATATTCTGGAGTTGCGGCAACGCCAGCAATCGCTGAAATCGCGTGCCCATTTGCTCGAGCATCAATTGGCCTCGGGCGCCCAGGATATCGGACAGCGCGAACGCGAGCTGCTGACGCGGCTTGCACGTGTGGTTGCAATGCGCGAAGGCAATCAAGGAAACCAGCTAAAACGCATGGCGCGATTCTCCGGCGCGTTGGCCGAAGCGCTTGGTTTGCCCGAGAACGAGGTGCGCTTGATCGAACTGGCGGCGCCTTTGCACGACATTGGCAATGTCGCCGTTCCCGATGGGATATTGAAAAAGCCTGGCCCGCTCAACGATGAGGAAAGGGCGTTGATGCGGCAACACACCTTGCTTGGGCATGATGTGCTCAGCGATAGCAGCAGTCCGTTCATCAAGGCCGGCGCCGAAATAGCACTGTGCCATCACGAATGTTGGGACGGCAGCGGTTATCCACGGGGATTGGGTGGCGTGAAGATTCCGCTGTTCGCGCGAATCGTCGCCATCGCCGATGTCCTCGACGCCCTGCTCAGTCCTCGTCCCTATCGCGAGGCATGGAGCTTTGACAAGGCGATGGAGTACATGAGCGAGCAATCCGGAATCGCCTTCGATCCAGAGATGATCAAAGTTCTGCAGGCGCGATCCGATCAGTTCAGTGAAATCCTGCGCGGCCTTCCGTCTTCGGACGAGCCTGTCCGGCACTGAAACGCCCGGCCAATCGACGATGGACGCATTACTGGCTACCTTGCGCAACCGTCTCCGGAATCGTCCGGATAGTGAGCATGAGCAGGCCACTGTCCGGTTGACCATCACGGCGCTGGTGCTTTTGTATCTGATGAGCTTGTATGCGTTCGGCGCGTCGTTGAACAGACAAGTCATCGCGATCCTCCTGATCAGCGTTGTGTTGGGGTTGGCGATCGTAGTCGCCATTGTGCTGCAACCTGGCGTGTCGCATTTGCGCCGTTGGCTCGGCATGCTGCTCGACTACAGCGCAATCTCTCTGTTGATGAGTTGCATGGGCCAGGTTCTCGCGCCGCTGTACATACTCATGCTGTGGGTGACTATCGGCAATGGATTGCGCTATGGAACGCGTTATTTGCTTTCATCGACAGCGTTTTCGCTGCTCGCGTTCACCTACGCGGTTTCACACAACACGTACTGGTCGGAGCAGAAATACCTGAGCTGGGGATTGGGGCTCGGGCTATTGGCTATTCCGAGTTACCTGATCCCTTTGTTGCGCAATCTGCAAGCTGCCCGAATCGAGTCTGAGCGCGCCAACGCGGCAAAGACCAGGTTCCTGGCCAATATGAGCCATGAGTTCCGCAGTCCGCTCAATGGCATCATCGGAATGGCTGAGTTGCTCAATCTGAGCAAACTGTCTCCTGAGCAGCGCGAAAGCGCGGAGATCATCCAGACATCGGCGCAGACGTTGCTGTTGCTGGTGGAAGATGTGCTCGACATATCCGCCATTGAAGCGGGGAAGCTGAAGCGGCAGGAATCCGATTTCAGCGTGCATGAATTGATTCGTCGCTTGCGTGTCATGATCCAGCCGCAAGCCACTTCTCGCGGCCTGGGATTGACACTGCAGATAGCGGACGATGTGCCATCGCAACTGCATGGCGATTTCGCTCACCTTACGCAGATATTGTTGAACTTGCTCCACAACGCCGTGAAGTTCACCGAAAAAGGCGATGTCCGCCTGGAGGTGACAAGGACTTCCGCACGCGATGATTCGATTTCCCTGCGCTTCTCGATCAGGGACACAGGCATTGGAATCAGTGCAGAAAACAAGCAGCGCATTTTTGGCGCTTTCGAGCAGGTTGATAACGGTCCGAGTCGCCGTTATGGCGGCACTGGTCTCGGCACGACGATCGCGAGCACGCTGACGCATTTGCTCGGCGGGCAAATCGGACTGGAGGACAACCCGGGAGGCGGTAGCCACTTCTGGGTCGATATCCCGTTTGCGCCAGCGCAAAAAGAACCCGCGGCTCCCTATGAAGACCCGGCGGCAGGCCAGGCAGTCGCCTTCGACAAGGTAGTGGCGTTCGACGATCCGTTCGTCCGGCATCGCGCACGCGTCAAGCCGCTACGTATTCTCGTGGCCGACGATCAGCCCGCCAATCGGACAGTGCTGCGCAGGATTCTTGAACGCGCCGGGCACCGCGTGACCACGGTCAATGGAGGCGAGCAAGCGCTCGATGTCCTGGAAACGGGTGAGATGGACCTGGCCATCATCGACATGCATATGCCCGAGGTCAGCGGCCTGGATGTTTTGCGGCAAATCCGGTTCATCCAGGCAGGCACTCGATCCACGCCGATTCTGGTCTTGACCGCCGACGCCACCATCGAATCGGTACGGGAAGTGGAACTGGCTGGAGCCCGCGGTTACTTGACCAAACCGGTCACGGTGTCGAAATTGCTAGAGACGGTTTCCGAGACGATGCTCTCGGAAAATGCTCCATCGCAGCATCCGCTGCAGGTCAAGTCCGGCGGCACTTCGCAGGTGCTCGAAGAGTTGGCGGCGATGCAGCTTGGAGCCGGGTTCCTTCAGGAATTCGTCGAGCAGTGCCTGCATGACATAACGCAGAATTTTTCCGATCTTCGACAGCAAGGTCAAAGCGGGAAATGGGACGATATGCGCGAAACGGCCCATGCGCTCAAAGGAGTCGCCGAAAATATCGGCGTGTCCTCCCTATCGGAGCAATGCCAGCAGATCATGCGTAGTTCGGATGCGGCATTGCTGCGTGATTGGCACAAGACGCAACGATCGCTCGACAGTTTGATAGTCGCTGCGATCGCGCATGCGCGAGCCGAAGTCGCGAGACTGAACAATTCTCAGGCCGGGCTCGGCAAGCCGAGTCCCGGCAACGAATCTGTCTAGTATCCGATATTGCGGGATCATGCGGCAGCACTGGTGTTCGCGAGTCGCTCCTGGGCACGGACTAGGCGTTCCATAGTCTTGAGGCCGCGTTCGCTCAGGCGCATCGCCGCATCTACCCATTCAGTCGTGACGGCAAGCAATTCCTCCAGGCTGACGGGACGGCACGCATCACGAACTGTATTCATGGAACGCAATGCATTGCCGATGCGCTGGTTACGGCGAATCAGATCGCGCGCGGCCTGCAAGCCTTCGCCACGGGGAACGACGTAATCGATCACGCCCATGCCGAGCAATTCCTGTGCGGAGTAAACGCGTCCGTTGAGCATCATTCGCTCCGCTTGTGCTGCAGTGACACGTCGCGTCAGGAAAGTGTACGCACCCATGCCCGGGAAAAGATCGAAGAGCACTTCCGGGAATCCCATGCCGGTTCCTTCTTCGGCGATGATCGTCTGGCATGCCAATGCGGCCTCGAAACCGCCGCCCAGTGCTTCGCCTTGAATCACTGCGATACTGTGGACCCGGTCTTTGTACAAGCGTGAGAAGTTGTACGCTCCTTCCACGCAATGGCGCGCATATTCCAGCATCCGGCCGCGATCGCCGATCCGAATCAGTCGTGAGAACAATTCCAGATCGCCGCCAAGGTTGAATGCATCGGCATCGGAGGCGAGCACGAGGTGATGGATCCCCGCCTTTTCATCCCGGACCGAGGCCAGGCGTTGCCGGATATCTTGTTGGCAACGCAAGACTTCATTGACGAGTGATTCGGAAAAGCACGGGCGATAGCCAGGCATTTTCCGGGCATGCATGAAGCACCAATCGGTGTTGGTGTCAATGCTGTATTCGTGACGAACCAGGGAAGGGCTTGAGCTGAGTGTGATGTGTTCGAGCAGGGACATGGCTGGGCTCCGGTGAAAAGTGGGACTGGCCACTCGTTCCCTTCGCGGCCAGGGTGACTTGAGTGTACACCGGAGATTTGATTCAGCTAGTCGGGGATATGGCTGTTATCCTTGCCAGTCGTGTGAATTGCATCACTGTTCTTGTGTGCCAGAGTTCACTTATTTTGAGATGGTAATTTCATCAAAATATTTGCAGAACCGGTTATAGCTTCGCGGTGTCGCGCAATTCCCGACGAAGGATTTTCCCGACATTGGATTTTGGTAGTTCAGTGCGGAATTCAATGATTTTCGGCAGCTTATAGCCGGTGAGATTTTCACGGCAGAACGCTTTGACTTTATCGGCTGTCAGTGCCTGATCCTTCTTGACGATAACTACCTTGACTGCTTCGCCGGATTTTTCGTCGGGGATGCCGACAGCAGCTACCTCCAGCACCTCGGGCATCGTGGCGATGACATCCTCGATTTCATTGGGATAGACGTTGAAACCCGAGACCAGGATCATGTCCTTCTTGCGATCGACAATATAGAAAAAACCGTTTGCATCCATCTTCGCCATGTCGCCGGTATGCAACCAGCCATCGGCATCGATGACCTTGGCTGTTTCCTCGGGAAGTTGCCAATAACCAAGCATGACCTGCGGGCCTTTGGCGCAAAGCTCGCCGATTTCGCCTTGGGCCAATATCCGGCCTTGCTCATCCTTCACGCAGCAGTCTGTCGAAGGAATCGGCAAGCCGATGGCGCCGTTGTAATCGGCCAGATCCAGTGGGTTCATGCAACATGCTGGAGAAGTTTCGGTCAGGCCATAGGCTTCGACAAGAGTCACGCCAGTGACCTTTTTCCAGCGTTCGGCCACGGCTCGTTGTACCGCCATGCCGCCACCGAGTGTGAGCGTGAGCGTGGAAAAATCGATGTCGGAGAAGCCCGGTGTATTGAGCAGGCCGTTGAATAGTGTGTTGACACCGGTGATGGCGGTGAAGCGGCTTTTCTTGAGTTCGGCCACGAAGCCTTTCATGTCGCGCGGGTTGGTGATCAGGTAATTCAAACCACCGAATTTCATGAACACCAGGCAATTGGAGAGCAGCGCGAAGATGTGGTAAAGCGGCAACGCGGTGATGATGATTTCCTGTCCTGGTTTTGCGTTCGTGCCGATCCAGGCCGAGGATTGCTGCATGTTCGCGACCAGGTTGCGATGGGTGAGCATCGCGCCCTTGGCCACGCCCGTGGTGCCTCCGGTGTATTGCAGGAAAGCGATGTCCTCGGGACGGATATCGATTTTCGGTAAATTGTGACGTGCGCCCAGCGCAAGAGCCTGGTTGTAGCTGATGGCTCCCGGAATACGGTAATCGGGAATGACTTTCTTGACGTGCTTGAGTACGAAGTTGACCAATGGGCCTTTCGGGAATCCAAGAAGATCGCCCAATCCGGTGATGATCACTTGTTCGACTTGAGTCTCGGCCACAACCTCGGCCACGGTGTGGGCGAACATTTCCATGACCACGATAACCCGGGCGCCGGAGTCCTTGAGCTGGTGCTTGAGCTCGCGTCCGGTATACATCGGGTTGGTGTTGACCACCGTCAATCCGGCACGCAGCACACCGAAAATGGCGACGGGGTATTGCAAGATATTGGGCATCATCAAGGCGACGCGGTCGCCTTTCTTGAGTTTGAGTTCGTGCAAAAGATAATTGGCGAATTGGATGCTCAGCCGATCGATATCGCTGTATTTCAGCACTTTGCCCATGTTGGCGAAGGCAGGGCGATCGTTGAAGCGTTCGCAAGCCGAACTCAGCACCGCGACGATCGAGGAAAACTCATCTACATTGACCTGCGCCGGTACACCCGCCGGATAGTGGGCCAGCCAGGGACGCTCGATTGTCATGCGTGTATTCCTTTTGCGTAATCCGAAACGGTCCCGTCGCGCACAGTCGCGGCCGGCACCGATGACTCCAACGATTGGAGCACAGCCTCTAAAAGCTGGCAAGCCGCGCCGACGCTGGTTTGCCGTGATCTTGTTTGGATTTGCCTGCATCGGATTGATTGGACTGGCCGCGTGTCGCCATGAGGCGCCCGAACAGGCCTTGCGCAGCACGATCGCACGCATGCAGACGGCGATCGAGGCACATGATGTCGATGCGTTGTTCGAGCCGATCGGCGAGACGTTCGCAGGCCCGGAGGGAATGGATCGCCAGGCGTTCCGCCGCTATGTGACTTTGGTGACGTTGCAAAACCGGAATATCGGCTTGCAATTGGGGCCGCAGGAAATCCAGGTATTGGGCGAGCGCGCCACGGTGAATTTCACCGCGGCGGTCAGTGGCGGGGAGCGCTGGTTACCGGAGCGCGCCCAAGTTTACCGAGTCGAAACCGGATGGCGACTGGACGATGGCCAGTGGGCATTGATTTCCGCCAAGTGGGAGCCAGCTCTGTAGAGCGCCGCAGCGAAACTGGCTCACCCCACGACATGCGTCCAAGCGCATGTCGCGAGGCCACGAAGGCCGGCGGCTGTGCCGCCGGCAGGGCTTCCGCCCCCGATGCGGCGTCAGGCCGCTTTCTTGGTCGCCAGTTGACGCAACACGTAGTGCAGGATGCCGCCGTGATGGCTGAGCGGCCTCGCTTGCGACATGCGTTGAAGCGCATGTCGCGAGGCTGCGAAGGCCGGCGGCTGTGCCGCCGGCAGGGCTTCCGTCCCCGATACGGCGATCAGGCCGCTTTCTTGGTCGCCAGTTGACGCAACACGTAGTGCAGGATGCCGCCGTGACGGAAGTACTCGACTTCCTTCGGAGTCAGCAGCAGTACTTGCGCCTGGAAGCGGATTTCGCCGCCATCGGGTTTTTTGGCGACCACGTCTGCGACCTTGCCGGCGCCGTCATGCAGACCGGTGATATCGAACACCTCGTTGCCTTGCAAGCCCAGCGAAGCGGCATTCTGTCCGGCGACGAACTGCAGCGGGAGCACGCCCATGCCAACCAGGTTGGAGCGGTGGATGCGCTCGAAGCTTTCGGCGATGACCGCCTTGACACCGAGCAAGGTCGTGCCCTTGGCCGCCCAGTCGCGTGAGGAGCCCGTGCCGTATTCCTTGCCGGCGATCACCACCAGCGGCACGTTGTCGGCTTTGTACTTCACGGCCGCGTCGTAGATCGCCAGTTTTTCGTTGGAGGGGTAGTGGATGGTGTTGCCGCCTTCCTCGCCACCGAGCATCAGGTTCTTGATGCGGATGTTGGCGAAGGTGCCACGCACCATCACATCGTCATTGCCGCGACGCGATCCGTAGGAGTTGAAGTCCGCCGGCTGCACACCACGCGATTGCAGGAACTTGCCAGCCGGTGAGCTGGCCTTGATGTTGCCGGCCGGCGAGATGTGGTCGGTGGTGATCGAGTCGCCGAACAGGCCGAGCACGCGCGCGCCGTGGATGTCGTCGATACTGCCCACGGCCATCTGCATACCGTCGAAGTAGGGCGGGTTCTTGATGTAGGTCGAGTCGTCGCTCCACTGGTAGGCCGCGCCATCGGGCGAGGCGATCTGGTTCCAGCGCGAATCGCCCTTGAACACATCGGCGTAGTTTTTCTTGAACATGTCCGGGCCGATCGAAGCAATGATCGTATCGCTGATTTCCTTGGTGCTCGGCCAGATGTCCTTCAGATATACCGGCTGCCCATCGTTGCCGATGCCAAGCGAATCCTTGTCAAGATCGATGTTGATCGTGCCCGCCAGAGCGTAGGCGACCACCAGCGGCGGCGAAGCCAGGTAGTTCATCTTCACTTCCGGATGCACGCGACCTTCGAAGTTGCGGTTGCCCGATAGCACCGAGGCGACCACCAGCTCGTTGTCGGCGATGCCCTTGGACACGGCATCGGGAAGCGGACCGGAATTGCCGATGCAGGTCGTGCAGCCATAGCCGACCACATAGAAACCGAGCTTTTCCAGGTCGGCGAGCACGCCGGCCTTTTTCAGGTAATCGGTGACCACCAGCGAGCCTGGGCCGAGCGAGGTCTTGACCCAGGGCGCGGCTTTCAATCCCTTGGCGACGGCCTTGCGGGCGAGCAGGCCGGCACCCAGCATCACCGCCGGGTTGGAGGTGTTGGTGCAGGAGGTGATGGCGGCAATGACCACCGAGCCGTCGCTGAGCTCGGCATCCTGGTCCTTGATACGGATCTTGGAAACCGGCGAGACCAGGTGTTCGGCCTGGTGCTGGCCGCCGCCTTCGCTGACGAACTTGGCGACGTCGCCGTTCTTTTGTTTGCGATGGCCGGTCAAACCTTCGAGGCTGGCGTGGAAGTTTTTCTTCATGTCCGACAGCAGCACGCGGTCTTGCGGGCGTTTCGGTCCGGCCAGGGAAGGCTTGACCTCGCCCATGTCGAGACTGAGCGTCGAGCTGTATTCGGCCTCGGCATCGGTACGCCACAGGCCCTGGGCCTTGGCATAGGCCTCGACCAGAGCGACCAGGTCTTCACCACGGCCAGACAGACGCAGATAGTTCAATGCTTCGCCGTCGATCGGGAAGATGCCGCAGGTCGCACCATATTCGGGCGCCATGTTGGCGATCGTGGCGCGGTCGGCCAGTGGCAGATGATTGAGGCCATCGCCGTAGAATTCGACGAACTTGCCGACCACGCCATGCTTGCGCAGCATCTGGGTGACGGTGAGCACCAGGTCGGTGGCGGTGGCGCCTTCGGGCAGTTTGCCGGTGAGCTTGAAGCCGACCACCTGCGGAATCAGCATCGAGCTCGGCTGGCCGAGCATCGCCGCTTCGGCCTCGATGCCGCCGACGCCCCAGCCCAGCACGCCCAGGCCGTTGATCATGGTGGTGTGCGAATCGGTGCCGAACACGGTGTCCGGGAAGGCATAGCGCACGCCGTCGATTTCACGTTCCATCACCACGCGTGCAAGGTTTTCCAGATTGACCTGGTGCACGATGCCGGTGTTGGGCGGCACCACCTTGAAGTTGTTGAAGGCCTTCTGGCCCCAGCGCAGGAAGCTGTAGCGCTCGCCGTTGCGGGAAAATTCGATCTGGCCGTTGAGATCGAGCGACTCCGGCTTGCCGAAGGAATCGACCTGCACTGAGTGGTCGATGACCAGTTCCGAGGGAATCAGGGGATTGATGTTGGTAGCCGATCCGCCGAGCCTGACCACGGCATCACGCATCGCGGCCAGATCGACCACGCAAGGCACGCCGGTGAAATCCTGCAACACCACGCGCGCCGGCATGAAAGCGATTTCGGTTTCCGGCGCCAGCGTCGGGTTCCAGTTGGCGACCGCTTCGATCGACTCCTTGCTCACTGATACGCCATCTTCGTTGCGCAGCAGGTTTTCGAGAAGGATCTTCATCGAAAACGGCAGGCGCGCCAGATTGAAGCGCTGCCCGAGTTTGGCCAGGCTGTAGATGGTGTAGGACGTACCGTTGACGGCAAGTTGATCGCGGGTCGCGAAGGAGTCGGACATGGAGTGCTCCGGAATGGAAGTGGCTGGAAGAATGGCTCGAAACTCCGACGGTATGACCACGCCAGAAGCCCCGCATTATGCCAGATGCGACCGGGGGCTGCCTCGTTGCCGTTGCGGCCGTGCTGTTGCAGTGCGTTATTTTCAGCCGAGCGGGAATCGTCCGTGAACCGTTTTGACGCTGGCTCTAGGGTGTAGCCAACAAGTCCTGTGCGATTTCCACCATCGCGCGCCGGGACAGCAACAAATCCCAATAGCTGCCGCCCACCTGCCGCCACAGCACGGCGGCGCGCAATGCCGCCAGCAGGGTGGCGCGGACTTCCTCGACGATTCCGGGCTGGCTCAGATACACCGGGTTGCCCTGCACCAGCACGCGCGGGCCGAGCGTGCTGATCTGTTCGGCGTAGAGCAATCCAAGCCGGCCGAGCACGGTCGGGTGGGTCGGTCCCCACTGTTCGCGCTGGAGTTTGATGTCTTCCAGGCCACGGCGCACTTTTTCCACCGTCTGGGCCGAGGCGATGAAGCGGCGTTCCAGATGCAGCACATTCATGGCGATACGCGTCTGGGCCGTGTCGCGGTCGCTGCCGTCGAGCTGGGCGATGAGCCGGCGCAGTCCCGATTCCAGATCGCGGGTTCCGCCATAGACCGCCTCGGTGCTGTCGGCATCGAAACGGAACAAACTATCGATGCACACCGCGAGCGGCCGCGTTTCCGCCTGGCCGTTGTTGGCCATCTGCTGCACCAATTTGATCGACTGGAGCAGGCCGGCGAGGGCGATAACGCGATTTTTCATGCGGCTTGTTGTCTTTGTCGTTGTTCGAGACGGGCGTCGGTTTGCAGTATGACCGCTCCGCCGAGACATTCCTCGTCCCGATAGAACACGACCGACTGGCCGGGAGTCACGGCGCGCTGGGACACGGCGAATTGCACGTCAACGCTGCCGTCGTCGTTCACCGATACGCTGCAATGTTCGTCGCGCTGGCGGTAGCGGGTCTTTGCGGTGCACTCGAATCTGGTTGCGGGCGGCGCTCCGGCGACCCAGTGCGCAGGTTCGCTGGTCAATCGCTGCGACAACAACCACGGGCTGTCGCTGCCTTGATCGACGATCAATACATTGCCGGCGACATCCTTGCCGACCACGAACCAGGGCGCGCCCGGACGGCCTTTCACGCCGCCGATGTGCAGGCCTTCGCGCTGGCCGAGGGTGTAATAGAACACCCCGCTGTGTTCGCCGACCGGACTACCATCGACGGTGCGAATCTCGCCGGGCCTGGCCGGAATGTATTGCGAGAGGAATTCGCGGAAATCCCGTTCGCCGATGAAGCAGATGCCGGTGGAATCTTTTTTCTGCGCGGTTGGCAACCCGGCCTGTTGCGCCAATCGCCGGACTTCGCCCTTGGGCAGGTGGCCGATCGGAAACAAAGTGGCGGCCAGCTGTTCCTGGCCGAGTTGGTGCAGGAAATAGCTTTGATCCTTGCCCGCATCGGCACCGCGCAGCAATCGCCAACTGCCATCGCGCAGTTCGATCCGCGCATAGTGGCCGGTGGCGATTTTTTCTGCACCCAGCGCCCGGGCTTCGTCGAGAAAAGTCTTGAACTTGATCTCGCGATTGCACAGCACATCTGGATTGGGGGTACGACCGGCGCGGTATTCGGCAAGGAAATGCTCGAACACGCCCGACCAGTATTCCCTGGCGAAATTGCGCGAGTGGAAGGGAATGCCCAGCCGGCCGCAAACGCCAAGCGCATCGCGGCGATCATCCTCGGCACGGCAATCGCCGGAACCATCCTCGTCCCAGTTCTGCATGAACATTCCGGCAATGTCTTCGCCCTGTTGCTTGAGCAACAACGCGACCACCGACGAATCCACGCCGCCGGAGACACCGACGATGATGCGCGCGGCGCTCATGCGATCTGCTGCAGGGTATCGAGCGGATAGCGGCGGCCGGCCAGGAAGTCCTCGACCACGCGCCAGACCAGCGGGCTGCGATGGCGGGCGGCTTGGTCGGCCAGTTGCCTTGGAGTCAGCCACAGCGCCTGCACGATGCCCTCGTCCAGAATGCGGTCGGCGTCGTGATGCACCGGCTCGGCGGCGAATGCCATGCGCAGGTAGTGCCGGCCGGCGCTGCCGTTGGGCTGGGCGGGCGCCTGCCATTGGTAGGCGCCGATGAACGCGGTCAGACGGACCTGCCAGCCGGTTTCTTCCAGGGTTTCGCGCAACGCCGCGGCAGTCAGCGACTCGTCCGGCTCCAGATGGCCGGCCGGTTGATTGAGCACTCGCTGGCCCTGGACATCCTCCTCCACGACCAACAGCCGGCCCTCACGCACCACCACACAGGCGACGGTGACGTCGGGTTGCCAGACCTGGTTCATTGCGTTGCCCAATCGCGGTCATCCTGCCTGTTGGCTGAAGCTGCGATTGTCGGTGGAAATCGGCGGTTTCGTCCATGCTTGAGTTCTGCCGCCACCGACCCGACTTATACTTGCGTCATGGCTCAGAACCCGAATCCCGAACGAGAACATGACCACGGACTGGCGGTGGAAACCGCCAAGCCCGAAGTCACACGTCCGCCGCTTTACCAAGTGGTGTTGCTCAATGACGACTTCACCCCGATGGATTTCGTGGTCGAGGTCTTGCAGGTGTTCTTCGCACTCAACCGGGAGAAGGCCACCCAGGTCATGCTCCACGTGCACACGCGCGGGAAGGGTGTTTGCGGCGTTTTCACGCGCGAAGTGGCTGAATCGAAAGTGACCCAGGTCAACGAGTTTTCGCGTATGCATCAACATCCTCTGTTATGCAGCATGGAAAAGGCCTAGGCTGGAAACTACAGGTGGTTGGCCCCATATTGGAGTCAACGTTCCGGAGAACCCCATGTTCAGCAAGGACCTCGAATACTCCATTGGCCAGTGCTACAAGCAGGCACGCGAAGCCCGTCACGAATTCATGACGGTCGAGCACCTGTTGTTGGCCTTGCTCGAAAATCCAGCCGCGGTGGCCGTGCTAAAGGCTTGCGGCTATAACCAGTCCCGGTTGGCCGACGGCTTGCGCCAAGTCATCACCGATAGCGTACCGGTATTGCCGGCTGACGATGTGCGCGATACCCAGCCCACACTCGGTTTCCAGCGCGTGCTGCAGCGTGCGGTCTATCACGTGCAGTCCTCGGGCAAGAAGGAAGTCACCGGCGCCAATGTGCTGGTGGCCATTTTCGGCGAGAAGGATTCGCATGCGGTGTACCTGCTGCAACAGCAGGACATCACCCGCCTGGATGTAGTCAATTACCTCTCGCACGGCATCGCCAAAGTCAACGACGGCAGCGAAGAGAAAGCGCAGCCCAACGAAGCACGGCCTGACGGCGAGGCAGGTGAGGAGCCCAAGGGCAATCCGCTGCAGGAGTTCGCCAGCAACCTCAACGAGCTCGCCCGCGAAGGCCGGATCGATCCCTTGATCGGCCGCGAGGACGAAGTCGAGCGCACCATCCAGGTGTTGTGCCGCCGGCGCAAGAACAATCCTCTCTACGTCGGCGAATCGGGCGTGGGCAAGACCGCGCTTGCTGAAGGACTGGCTTGGCGCATCGTCGAGGGCCGCGTGCCGGAAGTGCTCAAGGACGCCATCATCTACTCACTCGATCTGGGCGCGCTGGTCGCGGGCACCAAATATCGCGGCGATTTCGAAAAGCGCCTCAAGGGCGTGCTCGCGCAGATGAAGAAAGAACCGCGGGCGATCTTGTTCATCGACGAGATCCACACCATCATCGGCGCCGGTTCCGCCTCGGGCGGCACCATGGACGCGTCCAACCTGATCAAGCCGGTATTGCAGAACGGCGAGCTGCGTTGCATCGGCTCGACCACATTCCAGGAATACCGCGGCGTCTTCGAGAAAGATCGTGCCCTGGCCCGCCGGTTCCAGAAGATCGACGTGGTCGAGCCTTCGATCAGCGACACCGTGGCCATCCTGCATGGCCTCAAGCCCCGCTACGAAGCGCACCACGAGGTGGAATACAGCTCCGAGGCGATCCAGGCGGCGGTGGATCTGTCGGTCAAGCACATCAATGACCGCCTGTTGCCGGACAAGGCCATCGACGTGATCGATGAGGCCGGCGCCCGCCAGCGCCTGCGTATCGAAGCCGAGCGCAAGCACGTGATCGATGTCGAGGAAGTCGAGCTGGTCGTGGCCAAGATGGCGCGCATTCCGGCCAAGCAGGTGTCGGCATCGGACAAGGACGTACTGAAGAATCTCGAGCGCAACCTCAAGATGGTGATCTTCGGTCAGGATGCGGCCATCGAAACGCTGGTCTCGGCGATCAAGCTGGCTCGTTCGGGCTTGTCCAGTCCCGACAAGCCGATCGGCAACTTCCTGTTCGCCGGCCCGACCGGTGTCGGCAAGACCGAGGTCACCCGGCAGTTGGCCATGCAGCTCGGTATCGAGCTGGTGCGTTTCGACATGTCCGAATACATGGAACCGCACTCGGTCAGTCGCCTGATCGGCGCGCCTCCGGGCTATGTCGGTTTCGATCAGGGCGGCCTGCTGACTGAGAAGGTCGTCAAGACGCCGCACTGTGTGTTGCTGCTCGATGAAATCGAAAAAGCGCATCCGGATGTGTTCAACATCCTGTTGCAGATCATGGATCACGGCGTGCTGACCGACACCAATGGCCGCGAAGCGAATTTCCGCAACGTCATCCTGGTCATGACCACCAATGCCGGCGCACAGCAGGCGGCGCGCCGAACGATGGGATTCGTCGAGCAGAACCACTCCACCGATGCCATGGAAATCATCCGCAAGGGCTTCACGCCGGAGTTCCGCAACCGGCTCGATGCCATCGTCCAGTTCCAGGGACTTGGTTTTGAGCACATCCTGCGCGTGGTCGACAAGTTCCTGATCGAACTCGAAGCGCAGTTGCACGACAAGCGCGTCAGCCTGTCGGCCACTCCTGAGGCGCGGCAATGGCTGGCCGAGCACGGCTTCGATCCGCACATGGGCGCGCGGCCGATGGCGCGGCTGCTGCAGGACAAGATCAAGCGCGCGCTGGCCGACGAGCTGTTGTTCGGAAAACTGGTGGCTGGCGGTCGCGTCAACGTCGATGTGCTTGACGGCGAATTGCGGATCGACGTGCAGGCCGAACCGGAGAAACTGTTGCCGGCAACGGTCGAGTAAGGCTTATCGCGGACGCACCAACGAAAACGGCGGCCAATGGCCGCCGTTTTCAATATAAGTGCCGCATTACTTCATGCGGTAGGTGATCCGGCCTTTGGTCAGATCGTATGGCGTCATTTCGACCTTGACCTTGTCGCCGGTCAGGATACGGATGTAGTTCTTGCGCATACGGCCCGAAATGTGGGCGGTGATGACATGGCCGTTCTCGAGCTTCACCCGGAACACGGTGTTGGGCAGAGTTTCGAGAATCGTGCCTTCGAATTCGATGGAATCGTCTTTGGACATGCTTCGCTTCGGTATGGGCGGGTGCCACACAAGCCGCAAATGATGCCACGTTCCGGGCTTTGGCGCAAAAAATCGTTAACAGGCGCTTGCGGATCGGCTGGTTTGCCATGGCCTTGGCGAATCGGTCGAACCCACAGGCGGGATGGGCCTCGGGCTACTGCCAGTATCCGCATCGAGCATTCGGCAGGCGAACTACGCGTCAGCGATGGCGATCAAGCAGGCGCCTTGCCGAGTTCGGCCACGGGAACATCGGGCATGAATTCCGTCCACGGCCCGGGCTGCCCGTTCTCTGCGGTGAGATTTGCGACTTCAGCCAAGAACCGTGGGCGCGGCATCGACTGGGCACCGAGAAAGCGTAGATGCTCGCTTTCCACCTGGGCATCGATCAGCGGCCAGCCCCAGCCGTGCAATAGTTTCGCCAAGCCGGCCAGCGCGACTTTCGATCCGCCCGACTCGGTGCTGAACATGCTTTCGCCGAAAAACATCCGGCCGATCGCCACGCCATAAATCCCGCCGACCAGATGTTCGCCAGCGAAGACTTCGATGCTGTGGGCGTGACCGAGTTGATGCAGTTGGATATAGGCCGCGATCATCCCATCGGTGATCCAGGTGCCTTGATGACGGCGGCTCGGCGCCTTGGCACAGGTGGCGATGACTTGCGCGAACGCGGTATCGGCGCGAAGCGTCCAATCCGAATGGCGCAGCGTCCTGCGAAATTTTGTCGATAGCCGGACATGCTGCGTGGCGAACACCATGCGCGGATCGGGGCACCACCACAGGATCGGCTGGCCTTGGGAAAACCAGGGAAAGATACCGTGCCGGTAAGCATTGAGCAGGCGAGCCGGGCTCAGGTCGCCGCCGGCGGCGAGTAATCCGTCCGGCTCGCGCAGTGCCAACTCCTGCGAGGGGAACGGCGAGTTCGGGTCAGGGTCGAGCAGGGAGATCGGTAGGCGATTCACGGAAAGGACTGTGGGCCAGGACCAGCTCACGATAACGCAGGACCGAAGCGTTTTCTTCGGCGCACCACGGCCGCAGTGCCTGGGCGAATCGATGATCGGCGATGAAGTGGCGGCTGTGCGTGAGCACCGGCAGGAAGCCACGGGCGATTTTGTGTTCGCCCTGCGCGCCGGGCTCGAACACCGTCAGACCTTGCTTGAGACAGTACTCGATGCCCTGGTAGTAGCAGGTCTCGAAATGCAGGCCGGGCAGGATCTCATTTGCGCCCCAATAGCGGCCGTAGAGTGTGTTGCCACCGCGCAGGCATAGCGCACCGGCGATCGGCTGGCCCTGGCGATGTGCCAGGATCAACACGACTTGCCGTGGCAAGGTGGCGGCCAGGTGGTGGAAGAAATCCAGGGTCAACGCGGGCTGATTGCCTTTCTCGATTTGCGTGGCGCAGTAGAACGCGTGCATGACTGCCAAGTCGTCGTTACTGGCCTCGTCGCCGTGGACGATCCTGAAATCCACGCCGGCACGCTGGACGCGCAAACGCTCGGCACGCAGGTTCTTGCGCTTCTTGCTGGTGAAGGCACCGAGATAATCATCGAAGTCGCGCCAGCCCGAGTCATTGCGCCAATGAAATTGAACATCGCTGCGCGGCAGCCAGCGTTCATCGAATGCGCCTAGCTCGCCCTCGGGCAGGAAATTGACATGCAATGAAGACAGCTTCTGCGCGATGGTTTGCTCGCACATCGCATCGAGCAATGCGCTTCGTGCGTTGTCGTCGCGAGCGAAAACGCGAGGCCCCGACACCGGCGAGTAGGGCACGGCGATCAACCACTTCGGGTAGTAGTCCAGGCCATAGCGGTCGTAAGCCTGCGCCCAGGCGTGATCGAACACGAACTCGCCGTGCGAATTGGTTTTCAGGTAACCCGGTGCGGCGGCGATGAGCTCGCCCGCTTCGAACAACAGCGCATGTCTGGGTTGCCAGCCCCATCGCTGGCGCAGGCAGTGGTGTTGTTCAAGCCCGCTGAGGAACGCATGCGATACGAACGGATTGCCGCCGCCATGCAGGCGATCCCAATCGGAAGCGGGAATTTGCGCGAGCGAGGCGATGATGCGAAGCGAAGGCATCGCTCAAGAATAACGGCTGATGGTTTTTCCTGCCGAATTCGAAGACTGGATACAGTGATTGCGAGTCATCAAGAAGATTCGGCCATTCTGGCGGATGACGCCAGAATGGCGATGAGAAAATCGCCGGCAGGAATCGAATGCCGAAATAGGCGTTCTCAATGTTCCTGGTCGAGGAATTTCTCGGCATCCAGCGCGGCCATGCAGCCGAAGCCCGCCGAGGTGATGGCCTGGCGATAGACCTGGTCGGCGACATCGCCGGCGGCGAACACGCCCGGCACGCTGGTGGCAGTGGCGTTGCCATCCAGGCCAGACTTGATGGTCAGGTAACCGTTCTTCATCGCCAACTGACCCTCGAACAATGAAGTGTTGGGCGTGTGGCCGATGGCGACGAAAAAGCCTTGCAGGCCGATGTCGCGGGTGTGATCGCCATCGATGCTGCGGAGGCGCATGCCGGTGACGCCGCTGTCGTCGCCGAGCACCTCATCGACGGCATGGTTCCAGATCAATTCGACCTTGCCGGCCTGGGCCTTGGCGAACAATTTGTCCTGCAGGATTTTCTCGGCGCGCAACTTGTCGCGGCGATGCACCAGATAGACTTTCCGGGCGATGTTGGCCAGGTACAAGGCTTCCTCCACCGCGGTATTGCCGCCACCGATCACCGCCACATCCTGATCGCGGAAGAAAAATCCATCGCAGGTGGCGCAGGCCGATACACCCTTGCCCATGAATTTTTGCTCGGACTCGATGCCCAGGTACTTGGCGCTGGCGCCGGTGGCGATGATCAATGCATCGGCGGTGTATTCGCCGCTGTCGCCCTTGAGCCTGAACGGACGATGCGAAAGATCGGCCGAGTGGATGTGGTCGAAAATGATTTCGGTCTCGAAGCGCTCGGCATGCGCCTGCATGCGCGTCATCAAATCCGGGCCCATCAGGCCGTGAGCATCGCCGGGCCAGTTGTCCACCTCGGTGGTGGTCATCAACTGGCCGCCTTGTTGCAGACCGGTGATGAGTACGGGCTTGAGATTGGCGCGGGCCGCGTAAACGGCGGCCGCATAACCGGCTGGGCCGGAACCGAGGATCAACAAATGGCAATGCTTGGGAGCAGTCATGGAGAGCACTTCGAATGGGGGAGGGCGACAAGACAAACAACTCGTCGCAGACATCAAGCTTGGGGATGGCAAGGCCCTAAATCAAGGTGGGAAACCGCTCGGACCTGTGCTAGGCGGCGCTCGAAGCTGGGAACAAAACACGGTTTTACGGTATAACTTCGCTCTGCAATCAACCGGCTGTGCCCACTACCTGAGGCAGACTCTTACAGTGGCCCGAACTTCCGAAAAAAGCATCAACGCCGGTGACGAACGTCGGCAGAAACTCTGGCGTGAACTGGCACTGGTCGCTATTGCGCCGTTGTTGCTGTACTTGCTCGCCAGTTTGATCAGCTATTCCAGCGATGACCCGGGTTGGTCACGCACGGGCAGCATCACCGGGGCACTGCACAATATCGGTGGATTGGTCGGCGCTTACCTGGCGGATTTGTCATTTTGGTTGTTCGGCTACGTCGCTTACACGCTTTGGCTGGTGATCGGCGGAGTGGCCTGGATCGCCTTGTTCGGGCTGGATTCGGATGGCGATGGCCGCGTCGATTTCGGACCAGCCTTGCGATTGATCGGCATCGTCGGCTTCCTGGTCAGCGCCACTGGCTTGTTGCATCTGCGCGTGGGTGCGGTACCGAATCTTCCTGCCGAAGCCGGCGGCATTCTGGGCCAGATGGTCGGCCATTCGATGCATAGCGTGTTCGGCGGCATGGGCGGCAATTTGTTTTTGTTCGTCGTGTTCATGATGTCGGTGACGCTTGCCACCGGCCTGAGCTGGTTTGCGTTGATGGATTGGATCGGCGCGCTGGTGCTCAAGGGCATCGAGTGTTTTTCCCAGAAAAAAATCGAGGCCGCCGAGTGGCAGCGCACTCGCGCCTTGCGCGTGGAACGCGAAGAGGTTCGCAAGGTCGATACCGAAAAACGCGCCCGGCGCGAGCCGGTGCGAATCGAGCCGCCCGCGAAGACCGTCATCGAAAAAAGCGAGCGCGCGCAACGCGAGCAACAGATTCCGCTGTTCAATGTCGCCAACGACGATTCGATTCCGCCGTTGTCTCTGCTCGATGATCCCAAGCCGCAGCCCAAGGGTTATTCGGAAGAAACGCTGGAAACTTTGTCGCGGCAGATCGAGTTCAAGCTCAAGGATTTTCGCATCGAGGCGCAAGTGGTCGGCGCGTTTCCGGGACCGGTCATCACGCGTTTTGAAATGGAACCGGCGCCGGGTGTGAAGGGAAGCCAGATTTCCTCGTTGGACAAGGACATCGCGCGCGGCTTGTCGGTCAAGGCGGTACGCGTGGTGGATGTGATTCCCGGCAAATCGGTGGTCGGTCTGGAAATTCCCAACAGCCAGCGGGAAATGATTTATCTGTCCGAACTGCTGCGTTCCAAGGAATACGACAAGGCGGCCAGTCCGCTGACGCTGGCGCTGGGCAAGGACATCAGCGGCCGTCCGACCGTGGCCGATCTGGCGCGCATGCCGCATTTGCTGGTTGCCGGCACCACTGGTTCGGGCAAATCGGTAGCGGTGAATGCGATGGTGCTGAGCCTGTTGTACAAGGCCAGCGCCAAGGACGTGCGCATGTTGATGATCGACCCGAAGATGCTCGAACTCTCGGTGTACGAGGGCATTCCGCATCTGCTGGCGCCGGTGGTCACCGACATGAAGGAAGCCGCCAACGGCCTGCGTTGGTGCGTGGCCGAGATGGAGCGTCGCTACAAGGTGATGTCGGCGGTCGGCGTGCGCAATCTCGCTGGTTTCAATCGCAAGGTGGCCGACGCCAAGGAGGCTGGCCAGCCGCTGATGGACCCGCTGTTCAAGCCCAATCCCGAGCTTGGCGAAGGGCCGCGGCCGCTGGAATCGTTGCCGTACATCGTCGTGTTCATCGACGAATTCGCCGACATGATGATGATCGTCGGCAAGAAAGTGGAAGAGCTCATTGCCCGTCTCGCGCAGAAGGCCCGCGCCGCAGGCATCCATTTGATTCTCGCCACACAGCGTCCATCGGTGGATGTGATCACCGGCTTGATCAAGGCCAACATCCCGACCCGGATTGCATTCCAGGTCTCGAGCAAGATCGATTCGCGCACGATTCTCGATCAAAGCGGCGCCGAAACATTGCTCGGTCATGGCGACATGCTGTATCTGCCGGCCGGCACCGCAATGCCCGAACGTGTGCATGGCGCCTTCGTCAGCGATGAGGAAGTGCATCGCGTCGTGCAGCACCTCAAGCAGCATGGCGGTGGCACCGATTATTTGCCGGGCGTGCTCGAGGAAGTGCAGACCTTGGGCGATGGCGTGGTGGTCGGCCCGACCGGCTTGCCGGAATCCGGGGGCGGCGGCGACGAATCCGATCCGCTCTACGACGAGGCGGTCAAGATCGTCACCGAGACGCGCCGCGCTTCCATTTCCGGTGTTCAGCGCCGCCTCAAGATTGGCTACAACCGTGCGGCGCGATTGATCGAAGCGATGGAGGCCGCCGGTATCGTCACTCGGCCTGAACACAACGGCGATCGCAGCGTGTTGGCGCCGCCGCCGCCGAAGTAATCCCGGGCGCCTGAACTGATTTCGCCGTGCGTGACCGCTCGGTGGTTTGCGCCGATGCGGTTGAAGCAGTGTTTTTTGCGCGCATTCAGCAAGCGCCCGGCACACTCGCGGCCAATGTCAGATGGAGTTTTTCATGCGCGCTATTCGTTATGCCGGCCTGATGTTCCTGTCGCTCGCCACCACCGCTTATGCCGGCGCGCGCGACCAGCTCAACACATTCACGCATGGTCTCACGGGCCTGGATGCGCATTTCGAGCAGCGTGTGTACGACCCCAATGGCCGCGAAAGCGACAAGTCAACCGGCACCGTCAAGCTCTCCGCGCCGCGCCAGTTTCGATGGGAGTACCAGACACCCGCGCCGCAACTGATCGTCGCCGACGGCAATCAGATATGGATCTACGATCCGGAGTTGGAGCAAGTCACGGTCCGCACGCAAAGCTTCGAGGAACAAAGCAGTCCGCTCGCGGTGCTGATCGATCCCACCGAGCTCGATCGCCAGTTCAAGGTCAGCGAAGGCGGCAAGGCCAATGGCCTGGATTGGCTCGTCCTGGTGCCGAAGAAACCCGACGATGCACCTTTCCAGAAAGCCCGGCTCGGATTTGGCGCCACGGGTTTGGTGCGCATGGAACTCAACGACATGCTCGGTCAGCGCACGGTGATCGGTTTCTCCGCCTGGTCGCGCAATCCGAAATTCGCCAAGGGTTTGTTTTCATTCACTCCGCCGCCGGGCACGGATGTGGTGGGCGATGTCCGCCCCAGCGCTGAAGTGACGCCGTTGCGCAACTGAGCGCTGTTTTGCCGTGGTATCGCCAGTGCCGGCAACACCGTTGCCGCCGACGAAAACCGGTGTTGATTCCAGCAAACGAACAGGCCGGTTTCTGCGGCTAGAATGGCCCGGTGCGTAAATCCAAGACCGCCGAAGGATCCTTGTTCCAACCGCCGAGCGCGCTCAAGCCGCTGGCCGAGCGCATGCGTCCGGCGACGCTGGATGAAATGGTCGGTCAGCGCCGGCTCCTGGCGCCGGGCTCGGCATTGCGCCGCGCCATCGAATCCGGACACGTGCATTCGATGATCCTGTGGGGGCCGCCAGGTTGCGGCAAAACCACGTTAGCATTGCTGTTGGCCAAATATGCCGATGCCCGGTTCCGCGCGATTTCCGCGGTGTTATCAGGTTTACCGGAAGTGCGGCAGGTTCTGGCCGAAGCCGAAGGCCGGTTCAACGAAGGCCAGCGCACGGTCTTGTTCGTGGACGAAGTGCATCGTTTCAACAAGGCCCAGCAGGATGCTTTCCTGCCGCATATCGAACGTGGCTCGATTCTCTTTGTCGGCGCCACGACCGAAAACCCGAGTTTCGAACTCAACTCCGCGTTGCTCTCGCGCTGCCGCGTGCATGTGATGGAATCGGTGTCGCAGGACGACATCATCCTCGCCATGCAAGCCGCGCTCGATGATGCCGAACGAGGACTGGGCGCGCAGAAGTTGCGCATTTCGCCGGAGAATCTGGGCTTGATCGCGCAGGCCGCCGATGGCGATGTGCGGCGTGGACTGACATTGCTGGAGATCGCCGCGGAACTCGCGGCCGATGAAGACGGCGAAATCACCCAGACCACATTGGCTCAGGTGCTGGCCGATCGCACTCGGCGTTTCGACAAGCAGGGCGAGCAGTTTTTCGACCAGATCTCGGCGCTGCACAAATCGGTGCGTAGCTCCAACCCCGACGCGGCCTTGTATTGGTTCACACGCATGCTCGATGGCGGCTGCGACCCGAATTATCTGGCGCGGCGAATGACCCGGATGGCGGTCGAGGATGTGGGGCTGGCCGATCCGCGTGCGTTGCAGATGGCTATCGAAGCCTGGGAAACCTACGATCGTCTCGGCAGTCCCGAAGGCGATCTGGCATTGGCGCAATTGGTGATCTATCTGGCGAGCTGTGCGAAATCCAATGCCGCCTATGTCGCTTTCAATGCGGCCAAACAAGATGTGCGTGAGTTCGGCACGCAAGAAGTGCCGATGCATCTGCGCAATGCGCCCACGCGATTGATGAAGGAACTCGGTTACAGCACCGGCTATCAATACGATCACGATGTCGAAGGCGGCGTCGCTCTGGAGCAGACCGGTTTTCCCGATGCGATGGGCGAGCGCGAGTATTACCAGCCGGTGGAGCGGGGCATGGAAATCAAGCTCAAGGAAAAACTCGATCATTTGCGCCAGGCGCGGCGCAAGGCGAGGCAACAATCGTGAACTGGAATTTGTTGGGGCTGGTCATGGCCGGCGGTGCACTCGGTGCGGCCATGCGCCATTTGCTCGGAGGCTGGTTGCTGCGCCACGTCGGAAACACGATTCCCTGGGGAACATTGACGGTGAACCTGGTCGGTTCTTTCGCCGCCGGGTTTCTTTTCGCCTGGCTGGAAGGCCGCGGCCCGATGGCGCTGTACTGGCGCGCGTTCCTGATCGTCGGCGTGCTGGGTGCGCTCACCACTTATTCGGCGCTGATGCTCGAGTGTTTGATGTATAGCCGCACCGGGCGTTCGGGGATGCTGTTTGGATACCTGGGGCTGACGCTGGTATCAGGCTTCGCTCTGGTCTGGCTTGGCGCGCGCTTGGGCGATTGGTTGCGGCTCTAACTCACGACTTGCCCAACGCGCGGCTCCAGTCTAGCCTCTGCCTACTATTTCAGAAGGCGGAGTCGATCATGCGCATAGTCGTTACCGGATTGATTGGCGGTGCCGTGTTTTTTTTCTGGGGCTTCGTCGCGCACATGTTGTTGCCCATCGGCGAGATGGGAATGAAATCCGCGGCCAATGAGGACAGTGTCCTTGCCGCCGCACGCGATGGATTGCCGGGCGAGGGCGTTTATTTCCTGCCGGGCCTTGCACCGGAAAAAATGGGTGACGCGGAGGCGGTCAAGGCTTATGGCGAAAAGGCCAAGGCCAATCCTTATGTGCTGGTCATCTACCAGCCGCAGGGCAAGGACATGACCGACATGAGCCGGCAACTGCCGATCCAGTGGGTCAGCGATACGTTGTCGGCATTCGTGGTGGCGTTTGTGCTGGCGCTGGGCGCATTTGGATTCGGCAAGCGTGTGCTGATTGCCACCGCGGTAGGTTTGTTCTCCTGGCTCACGATCAGCGTGCCGTACTGGAACTGGTATCGCTTCCCACTCGATTTCACGATCGGCAGCCTGCTCGAGCAGGTGATCGGCTGGCTGCTGGCCGGAGCGGCAATGGCCTGGTGGCTGGGACGCAAGGAAGGCTGATTAGTTGTTCGGGACTCGGGACTAAGACTTGCGGAGTTTTAGCTTTCGTCGCTTCGGCTCGCGCCGGGGCGACGGATTCTTGTCTCTTTTTGTTTCTCCACCCTCGCTTGATCAAGATTCGGACCAATCGCGCAGGCGTTGGAATACGCATTTGTCGTTGCAGGAATGGCGGGACATGGCGATAATTTCGCATCCTGTTTCATTTTTGGAATGCCCATGCTCGACCCCGTTCTATTGCGCGGCTCGTTGGCCGATACCGCTGTCCGCCTGAAATCCACTCGTGCTTACGAGCTGGATGTCGCGGCGCTCGAAACCCTGGAATCCGAACGCAAGCAGATTCAGGGCCGCACGCAGGAATTGCAGAATCTGCGCAACACGCGCTCCAAGGCGATCGGCCAAGCCAAGGCCAAAGGCGAGGATGTCGCGGCGCTGATGGCCGAGGTGGCCGGGTTCGGCGACGAGTTGAAGACTTCCGAATTGCGTCTGGAAGTCCTGCGTGGCCAGATCGATGGCATCGCGCTGGGTATTCCGAACATTCCGCACGAATCGGTACCCGTGGGCCGCGACGAGAACGACAACCTCGAACTCAAGCGCGTCGGCACACCGCGCGTTTTCGATTTCGAAGTCAAGGATCATGTCGCGCTCGGCGAACGTCATGGCTGGCTCGATGCCGATGCCGGCGCGAAGTTGTCGGGTTCGCGCTTCACCGTCATGCGCGGCCAACTGGCGCGGCTGCATCGGGCCTTGAGTCAGTTCATGCTCGATCTGCATACCGGCGAGCACGGCTATGTCGAGTGCAATGTGCCTTTGCTGGTCAATGCCGACAGCATGCAGGGCACCGGCCAGTTGCCGAAGTTCGAGGAGGATTTGTTCAGCACGGCCGTTGGCGATACCAAGCGCTATCTCATCCCGACTTCCGAAGTGTCGCTGACCAATCTGGTGCGCGATGAAATCGTCGAAGATGCGCAATTGCCGCTGCTGGTGACTGCACATACTCCGTGCTTTCGCGCCGAGGCCGGCAGCTACGGCAAGGACGTGCGCGGCATGATCCGCCAGCACCAGTTCGAGAAAGTCGAACTGGTCGCCATCTCCCGGCCGCACGAGAGCTACGACGTGCATGAGCGCATGACCCGCCACGCCGAAACCGTATTGGAAAAACTTGGCCTGCCGTATCGCCGTCTGCTGCTTTGCTCGGGAGACATGGGTTTCAGCGCGACCAAAACCCACGATCTGGAAGTCTGGCTGCCCGGGCAAAACAGTTACCGCGAGATCAGTTCCATTTCCAACTGCGAAACTTTCCAGGCGCGGCGCATGCAGGCGCGTTGGCGCAATCCGGCCACCGGCAAACCCGAACTCGTGCATACGCTCAACGGCTCGGGCGTCGCGGTCGGCCGCGCATTGGTGGCGGTGATGGAAAACTACCAGAACAAGGACGGCTCGATCACCGTGCCCGAGGTACTGCGCGGTTATATGGGCGGTCTCGAGCGCATCGCGTGAACCGCATCGGTATGAAACAGCCCGATCTCAATGATCTGCAATTTTTTGCAGTCGTCGTCGAACACGGTGGTTACGCAGCCGCCGAGCGTGCGCTGGGAATTCCCAAGTCGCGTTTGAGCCGGCGCATCAGTCAGCTCGAAGCCGATCTGGGCGTGCGTTTGCTGCAACGATCGACGCGGCGTTTTGCCGTGACCGAAGTGGGGCAGAGTGTCTATCGGCATGCCCAGAGCATGCTCGCCCAGGCCCAGGCGGCCCGTGAAGCAGTGGATCGGGTCAGTGCCGAGCCGCGCGGATTGATCAAGGTCAGTGCGCCAGTTGCGCTGGCCCAGGACATGCTCGCCAAACTCATGCCCGAGTTCATGGCGATGCATCCGCAAGTGCGAGTGCAATTGCATGTGAGCAACCGTCGTGTGGATATCATTCCCGAAGGTTTCGATGTCGCCCTGCGAGTGCGCAGTCAGTTGGGCGATGACGGCGAGTTGGTACAACGCAGTTTCGGACTGATCCGCGAATTACTCGTGGCCAGCCCCGATTATCTCAAGCGGCATGGCCGGCCCGTCCTGCCTGTCGATCTTGCCAATCACACCACATTGAGTATGAGTGAGGACGAGGCGCGCCAGCGCTGGGTGCTGCACGGCCCGGATGCGCAGATCCAGCGCGTGGATATCCAACCCCGCCTGATGTGCCACGATTTTCCGCTGCTGATGGCGGCCTCGCGCGCAGGCCTGGGTATTGCCTTGTTGCCGGAGTCGATCTGCGCCGAGGCAGTCCGCAATGGCGAGTTGGAAGTCGTCGTCCCCGACTGGCACCTGCCGCAAGGCACCTGCCACGCCGTATTCCCATCACGACGCGGCCTGCTGCCGGCCGTGCGGGTGTTCATCGATTTCCTCGCCGAGCGGATGCCGGGTTTGATCGAAGAGCGGCGATTGAAATGCACGGGTAATCGCCAGGGGCGCTAGTAGGAAACGCTCAGAGCGCATCCGGTGTTGACTGAGACGTTTGTGATCGCCGATTGAGCCTAGTCCCACATGAGCACAAGACAGATCATCACGTATTCGCGATAATTCGCCACGCACGGAGAGATGGCCGAGTGGTTTAAGGCAGCAGTCTTGACTGGATTGTCTGGAACAATCCAGAACGGCCGCAGGCCGGCCCCGAAGGGGCGAAGGGCAGGATGCCCGAAGTCAAACTGCCGGAAGTGAAAATCAGGAGAGATGGCCGAGTGGTTTAAGGCAGCAGTCTTGACTGGATTGTCTGGAACAATCCAGAACGGCCGAAGGCCGGCCCCGAAGGGGCGAAGGGCAGGATGCCCGGAGTCAAACTGCCGGAAGTGAAAATTAGGAGAGATGGCCGAGTGGTTTAAGGCAGCAGTCTTGAAAACTGCCGTGGGTTTGCGCCCACCGTGGGTTCGAATCCCACTCTCTCCGCCAAAAACAAAGAAGCCACCTAAGGGTGGCTTCTTTGTTTGGGCTGCGAAATTGAGCCTTGCTCATACACCTCAATGGTTTAGGTAATTTCCTACCCCAAAAACAGCAAATCCGGCTTGCCGCCGGCTTTTTCCGGTCGTACGCTGGTCAAGGGGGAAAAAACAGGGGAAACACCATGATTCGAGTCTTTTTGCTCGACGACCATGCTTTGGTCCGAACGGGCTATCGTTTTATTTTGCAGCAACAAACGGATATGGAAGTGGTGGGTGAGGCTTCCAGCGGCGAGGAGGGCCTGCCGCTGATCAAGAGGCTCAAGCCCGATGTGGTGTTGTGCGATCTGCATTTGCCGGGTGTCAGCGGTCTGGATATTACCGAGCGCCTGGTCAAGGGGCAGGTGGGGCCGAAAGTGGTGATCGTCACGGTCCAGGAAGACGGGCCGATGCCAAAACGCTTGCTGGATGCGGGCGCCAGCGGTTATATCGGGAAGGCCTGCGAGGGTGGCGAGTTGTTGCGTGCCATTCGCGAAGCGGCACGCGGCCGGCGTTATCTGGGCGGGTCGATCGCACAGAATCTGGCCTTGAGCGGCAGTCGTGAATCGCCTTTCGATGCCTTGTCACCACGCGAGTTGGAAATCTCGATGCTGTTTTGCCAAGGGCTGCGTGCCGAAGATATCGCCCGCAAGCTCAGCCTCAGCGGGAAGACCGTCGCCACGCACAAGTACCGTTTGTTCGACAAACTAGGCATCAAGGACACGGTGGCATTGGCGCGCATGGCCGCGCAGTATGGAATCGCCAGTCCGACCATGGTGGTCTGAGATTTCGCAAAACGGTTTTTGGATTGATCAATTCATTGTCGGTTTGAAACAAGAAAGGCACCCGAAGGTGCCTTTCTTGTTTTTGGCATGATGCCCTGGTTCACACCGTTGGCGCGTCTCGGTTTTCATCCGCGCTATCGTCGGGCTTGAGCACCGTATTGGCTTCACGATGGGTGGTGAAGGCTGGAACGCTCGGTACTACGACGGTTTCAGTAGCCTCCGGTGTCGCCGGGCTGATCGCAGCGGTCGTTTCCTGGGCAGGCTCGATGTGGCTATCGTTGGCGGCCATTACTACGGCATTGCCTTCATTGGCGACCGTGGGAATGGCATTGGCGAGCTCCGGTTTTGCCTCGGCTCGCACCGGCTCCACGCTATGCATGGGTTGCACGGTCAACGAGACGACCGGTGCTTCGATCACGACAGGCTCGACCTTCAGGGAAAAGGATTCACTGACTACCGGCTCGCTCAGCGGTACCAAAACAGCCGGCACAACTTTGACAGCAGCAGGCTTGACCACGGCGGCAGGTGCTGGCGGATCGGAAGGCAAATCGTCGAAATCCGACTCCGATGAAGTCATTGGCAGACCGGATGTGATGACCGGAGCATTGAGCGAAACCGGCGCTGTTTTTGCCTGCGGCGTTTGTTCAGTGTCATGTCCGGTTTCTTCGCCCGATTCCTCATCGTCGAAATCGATTTCCGATTGCGAATTACGATTGCTATCCGCATCCGTGGCAGCGGTGCCTTCCTGGCGACGACGGCGACGGCCGCCGCGACGGCCGCGACGGCGACGCCCGCCTTCGGCAGCGGTTGCTTCGGCGGTGGTGGCAGCAGCCGATTCGTTCGTTGATTTGGCAACGCTCGTGCCTTCATCGCTAGTCGCTTCGATCATCGACGCGGTCGATTCAGCCGCAGCACCACCTGTATCGGCTTGCTGCGCCGCCAGTCGTTCTTCACGCGCGGCGCGGCGCTCGGCTTCGCGTTTGATGTTTTCCTGGCGCTGCAATTCGCGGCGTTCGGCTTCCTTGCGTTGTTGTTCCTCGCGGCGCTGTTGTTGCTCCGCCTTGCGCAATTCGTCCTGGCGTTTTTGCTCTTCGCTGCGTTCGGGTTTGGCCGCTGGTGCTGCCGGTTTGGGTTGGCTCTGCGGTTTGCTGACGGGCGCCTGCGCCGGCTGCGGACGATTGCTGCCTTGAGTGCTGCGACTGCCTTGTGCTTGACCGCCGCGGCCTCGGCGCTGCTCGAAGTTGCGCGGTGAGCCGCTACGTTCGCTGCGTTCCTGGCTGGGGGCAGGGGCAGGCGTTGTGGCATTGCCGAGAATGAAAGCCTTCAGTCGCGCGAACAAGCCGGGGGCGGAAGGTTGAGACGGCTTGGATGCGGTGGAAGATGCCTTGCTCGGCGAAACGTCTTCGCGTGCTTCGCGCAAGGGAGCCGGTTGCATCGGTGCGACGTGGGTCACGGCCGGCAAATCCGGAACATTCATGTGCGCGCGAGTCAGCGCATGCACTTCCAGCTTGCGCGGAGTGGCGCGATGATAACTGGGCTTGGCCGTTTCTTCGCCCATCTCGCCTTCGCGAATGCGGCTGACATTGAAATGCGGCGTTTCCAGTTGTTCGTCGGCGATGATCAAGATCGGCGCATCGTGACGTTGCTCGATCTCCACCAAGGCGCGGCGTTTTTCGTTGAGCAGGTAATTGGCGATGCCGATGGGCGCCTGCACCAGGACCTGCCCAGTGTTTTCCTTCATCGCGTGCTCTTCAGCCAAGCGCAGGATCGACAGCGACAGCGATTCGATGCTGCGCATGCGGCCATGGCCATCGCAACGCGGGCAGATGATCTGGCTGGATTCGCCCAGGCTGGGGCGCAGGCGTTGGCGCGACAGTTCCAGCAGGCCAAAGCGCGAGATCTTGCCGATCTGCACGCGGGCGCGGTCTTGCTTGAGCGCTTGCTGCAGGCGGTCTTCGACCTGGCGCTGATGCTTGCCCGAGCCCATGTCGATGAAGTCGATCACCACCAGACCGCCCAGGTCGCGCAGGCGCATTTGCCGCGCCACTTCTTCGGCGGCTTCGAGATTGGTATTGAACGCGGTTTCCTCGATGTCGCTGCCTTTGGTGGCGCGTGAGGAGTTGACGTCGATCGCGGTCAGCGCTTCAGTCTGATCGACCACGATCGAGCCACCGGACGGCAGGCGGATCTGCCGCTCGTAGGCATTCTCGATCTGCGACTCGATCTGGAAGCGATTGAACAGCGGGATGTCGTCCTTGTACATCTTCAGCTTGCGCAGGTTCTGCGGCATGACCGAGACCATGAACTCGCGCGCCTGCTCGTACATCTGTTCGGTATCGACCAGGATTTCGCCGACATCCGCACGCAGATAATCGCGCAAGGCGCGAATGATCAGGCGCGATTCCTGGTAGATCAGGAAGCAGGCGGGTTTGGAGAGTGCGGCGTCAGTGATCGACTTCCACACGTGCAGCAGGTAATCCAAGTCCCACTGCAATTCTTCGGCATCGCGGCCGACGCCGGCGGTGCGGATGATCACGCCCATGTCGTCCGGGATGGCCAGCACGTCCATGGCCTCTTTCAAGGCCTGGCGATCGTCACCTTCGATCCGGCGCGAGACGCCGCCGGCGGTCGGGCTGTTGGGCATCAGCACCATGTACCGGCCGGCCAGCGAGATGAACGTGGTCAGGGCGGCGCCCTTGTTGCCGCGTTCTTCCTTGTCGACCTGGACGACGACTTCCTGGCCTTCGCGCAGGATTTCCTTCATACCGGCCTTGTTCGGATCGACCCCGGGAACGAAGTAGTCGCGGGAGATTTCCTTCAGCGGCAGGAAGCCGTGACGGTCGGCACCGTAATCGACGAAGGCCGCTTCGAGGGATGGCTCGAGCCGGACGATGCGGCCTTTGTAGATATTGGATTTTTTCTGTTCTTTAGAGGGCTGCTCGATATCGATGTCGTAAAGGTTTTGCCCATCAACAATGGCTACGCGCAACTCTTCTGCTTGAGTTGCGTTGATCAACATACGCTTCATGGTGGATTCCTCACGCGCTCAACCGCGAGGAACGCCGGGGTCCGCGCCCATGTAACACCGCCTCAAGCGCACGCGCATTCAGGCTTGGCAGGAACTTCCAGCGCTTCAAAAACCGGGGCGTACCCACGGGAGCGCTTGGTTGATTGTTTCGTTGGGGGGCCGAAGGACGCCGAGCGTCTTCCGGTCTGTCACGTGCGTTCGCACGCGGCGATATCCGTCTGCCTTCGAGACCGGCTAACATGGTCACCCCCGTGGGGTGTGGTAGCGGCCTGTCGGGATTCATTGCCAGCAGGCTTTCGGCCGACTGGCGAGTGAAATCAGGACGTTATCTCGCCAATTCAGTGTAACAGTGGAGCCTCATGGCGGCAATGGAAGTCTCAGGCGGTGTGAAACAGGTGCGTGTGCCGGAGGATCGGGATGGCCAGCGCCTGGACAATTTCCTGCTCGGCCAGCTCAAGGGCGCGCCGCGCAGCTTGATCTACAAGCTCGTGCGCAGCGGCCAGGTCCGCATCAACGGCAAGCGGGCCAAGCCGGATTCGCGCATCGCAGGCGGCGATGAGATTCGTATTCCTCCGGTCCGGCTCGACGAAGCCGGCGAGACCCGGCCGCCACCCAAATCCATGCTCGAACGATTGGCCGCTAGTATCGTGTACGAGGACAAGGGCCTGCTCGCCCTGAACAAGCCCAGCGGCATGGCGGCACATGGCGGCAGCGGGGTGAGTTTCGGGGTGATCGAAGGTTTGCGTGCACTGCGACCGGGCGAACCGCTGGAACTGGTGCACCGGCTCGATCGCGATACCTCCGGCGTGCTGGTAATTGCCAAGAAGCGTTCGGTCCTGCTCGAACTGCAAGCGCTGTTGCGCGAAGGCGAGGACGAGGAAGCACCGAACAAACGCTATCTGACCTTGCTCGTTGGCCGCATGCCGCAAGGCACGATGACTGTGGAGGCGCCGTTGCAACGATCCGTGCTGCAAGGCGGCGAGCGCATGGTGCGGGTCGATCCCAATGGCAAGCCTTCCGTCAGTCATTTCAAACTGATCGAACGGCGTGGCGGTCACAGTTTCTGCGAAGTGCGCATCGAAACCGGGCGCACGCACCAGATCCGCGTGCATGCAGCGCATTTGGGCCATCCGGTAGCCGGTGACGAAAAATACGGTGACCGTGAAGCGAACAAGCGCTTGTCCGAACAGGCCGGCTTGAAGCGCCTGTTCCTGCACGCGGCAATGATGGAATTCGCCCTCGACAAAGGCGCTCACCCCTATTTGCTCAATGCACCGCTGGCCGAAGATTTGCGCGCGGTGCTCGATCGTCTCTGACTTGATGGCGCGACGCTTGGGCATCAACCAGTGGATGCGGTGTCGATCAAATCAAGAATCGCCATCCCGATTTTGTGCGGATGGCGCGTTCGAGATTTGCCCGGAGAAGGGCGAAGACGCACACACTACGCCTGCAACTGTTCGAGCATCGCGGCGCAGATGAAATCGTTGCTGCTCAATCCGCCGACATCGTGCGTGGAATACCGCACCACGACCCGGTTGTAGTGCACGCCCAGATCGGGGTGATGGTCCTGGCGATGGGCGATATAGGCCAGCGCATTCACGAAGGCCATCGTCTGGTAGTAATTGTCGAAGCGGAATGTCTTGCCGATGGCGTTGCCATTCTCGATCAGGGACCAGCCGGGCAGGGCGGCAAGATAATCGCCAATCAAGTTGGCGGGCAGCATGTGTTCGGCACCGCTTAACGGGGCGCAATGGCGGGTGGCGAGTTCGGCGAGAGTGGTCATGGGTTTTCCGTAAATGTGGTCCGGGGTTTTTCGGCTGCGCCAATGGCTGAATGCTCGATGTGCGCGGGACAGTGTCAGTCATTTTTGATTGCTTGCCAGAACGCGGTTTCGGTAGCGAATCGGTGGACTTGCCCTAAAAGGTCTTGGAACAGTTTTGTTTTGCCTCCAAAGCGGTTTTTCCTGCGGCTGGGGGACGCGGTAGAATAGCGCCATGATCAATATTTCCGAATCCGCCCAGACTTATTTCCGGCATTTGCTGCAAACCCAGGGTGGCGATGCGGTGGGTATTCGCGTATCGGCCGTGAACCCGGGAACCGCGCGCGCCGATGCGCGCCTGGAGTTTTGCGAAAGCGGCGATTTGTTGGGTGATGAGTGGTCGCTCGATTGCGAAGGTTTCACATTGTATGTGGATGCGCCGAGCGTGCCATTTCTCGATGGTGCCGAGATCGATTACCTGACCCAGGCGACCGGCGGCCAGTTGACCATCCGCGCGCCCCGGATAAAAGGCGAGGCGCCTAAGGACGGTGCCTCGCTGATCGAAAGGGTGCAATACCTCATCGAGTCGGAGATCAACCCGCAATTGGCCTCGCACAAGGGTCGGGTGTCGCTGGAGGAAGTCACCAGCGATGGCGTGGTGAAGCTGCGTTTCGGCGGAGGTTGCCACGGTTGCGGAATGGTCGATGTCACGCTCAAGCAGGGCATCGAAAAAACCCTGATGACACGCATCCCCGAAGTCACCGCCGTGCGCGATGCCACTGATCACGCCACGGGCGAGGCACCGTATATCCGGCGTTGAACCATTTCGGCGTTTTGTGCACTAAGCACGCACAAAACAACGCGGAGAGCGGATGCAATCCTCGGAAAGCATTTCTGCCGACACTTGGACTTGGGCCGATTGGCAACCCGCTTCGTTTCCCGCAATAGCGGAACGGCCCAGCCGATGGCGTCAAGGCTTGTTGGCGATGATCGCCGCCGCCCACGCATTGTTGTTGTTCTGGCCTTATGGGTCGGGAGTGAACAAGACCGCAGTGATGGAGCCTGATGCGGCCTTGCAAGTGACTTTCCTTGTTCGTCCAGCCGTTGTGCCGACATCGCCGGATATCCATCCAGTTCTCGAGCGAACTGACGATTCCGCCCCGATCAGGCGCAAGGCGCGGAAGGTTGCTTCCGATACTTCCGTTGTCACGCGGGACGCACCAATCACACAAGACGATTCCACGGCGATCTTGCTGCTGCATTTGCCGGACGACCTCGAATCCGCATCGCCATTTGCAAAGTCGCGCAACCCGCTCGAGCGGCACGCGGCGCTGCCTTCGGAACAAGCGAAAACTTACATGCCCGGTGTTCGACTTCGGCCTGGCCCGAGTCCGAGCCAAGTGGTGGAAGCCATCGGAGCGCTATTGTTTGGCGCAGCGAAAATCGATCAATGCGAGAAGGCGCGGCTGCAACTGGCCAATATGCAGGCCAATGATGATCCGCAAGACAGACAGGATGCCCTGAGCTTGCGTGAGCGTTATTGCCGGCCCTGATAGCGATTTGCCTTGCAGTTTCGGTTGGTTCTGGTCGCAGGGTATTCGGATGGATTTACGGCAAATAAATATGTTGTTCGCGCGGGTTCATCTTTCGCCCCCGAAATATCCAACCCGAATATCCAACCCGAAATATCCAAAAACAAAAGGCCCCTCGCGGGGCCTTTGTTCATTCGATTCGTGCCGATCTCAGCGCGCATGCCCGCTCAGATCGTGAATCTGGCCCTGGCCCTTCACGGAGCCGAAATAGGCCGACAGATCAGCGATGTCCTGATCGCTCAGCCCTTGTGCTTGGCCGGCCATGATCGGGTTGCTGCGTTTACCTGATTTGTAATCGTGCAAGACTTTGGAGAGGTACTCCGGATATTGACCCGCCAGTCGCGGATAGCTGGCGTCCAGTGTGTGATTGCCGTCCGCGCCGTGGCAGGCGGCACAAACCTTGCCGGCCTTGTCCTTGCCGGCGGCGGCGTTGCCGATCGGTGTTCCCGCGGCAGCCGAGACGCTGAACGCAAGAGCGATGAGGAAAGTGGTATTTTTCAAGATCATGTTCGGGTCTCCGATCACTTCGCGGACTTGAGGCTGGCCAGATAGGCAGCGATGTTGGCGATGTCCTCGTCGGAGAAGCTTTGCGCCTGCGCCTGCATGGTCGGATGTTTGCGTTCGCCTTTCTTGTAGCCAGTGAGCGCGTTGATGATGTATTGCTCGTTCTGGCCACCGATCTTGGGTACGCGATAGCTGGGATAGGCGTTCTTGTAGTCGGCGATTCCGTGGCATCCGGTGCAGGTGTAGGCCAGCGTCTTGCCTACGTTAGGGTCGCCCTTGGCGAAGACCGGAGCAGTGAGGCAGGCCAAGGCAAGGCTGGAGACAATCAACAGGGCTCGTTTCATCAATTAGGTTCCAACAAAATGGTTGTCGCAGACAATCGACCCGCAATTATAGCCTGCACGCACCCGGGCAGACAGGGGGCAGGCAATGTCCTCGGACAATGTGCTCATGTGCGCACGGTGTCGAAGCCATCCGAAGCGTCATAGAGACTTTCGGCACATTCAGCGCTTGGCGCGATGCCTTACTGTTCTATGCAACTACAACACCTGTCCAAGCGAGAGCCAATGAGCGCCATTCCCGCCACTCACCGATTCGTCTCCTGGCTGCGCATCAGTGCCCTGGCCCTGGCATTGGCCAGCCTGTCGTTGAGCGGCTGCGGCAACAAGGGCCAAGGCGATGCGGCGGCGGCTTCCAGCGATGCGAAGGGCGGCGAAAAGGCCAAACTGGGCAAGGATGGCAAGCCCATTCCCAAGGCAGAACCAATCCCGGTGGAAGTAGCCAAGGCCTCGCGCCAGGCGATTTCGGCCAGCTATTCGGGTACCGCCAATCTCGAGGCGCCGAATGAGGCGCAAGTGGTGGCCAAGACGTCCGGTGTGATGATCCAGTTGCTCGCCGAGGAAGGCGACATGGTCAAGGCCGGTCAGGTCTTGGCGCGCATCGATCCCGAACGCACGCGCCTGGAAGCGCAGCGGGCCCTGGCGACGGTGCACAAGCTGGAAAACAATTATCGCCGCTCGCAGGAATTGATGACGCAGAAACTGGTCAGCGCCGATTCCAATGACCAGATCCGCTACGAACTCGAATCGGCCCGCGCCAGTTACGATCTGGCCAAGCTGGAATTGTCCTATACGAACATCACCGCGCCGATCAGTGGTGTGATCGCCCAACGCATGGTCAAGCCGGGCAACTTGATCAATCTCAATGCGCCGGTGTTTCGCATCGTCAACACCTCGCATCTGGAAGGCGTGCTCAATGTGCCCGAGCGCGAACTGAGCCGACTCAAGGCCGGCTTGCCCTTGCGCATGGTGGTCGATGCCATCGATGGACAGGTGTTCCAGGGCAAGGTCGATCGCGTCAGTCCGGTGATGGATTCGGGCAGCGGCACTTTCCGGGTGGTTTGCGCTTTCGATAATGCGCCGGCATTGCGTCCGGGCATGTTCGGTCGTATCGAAGTGGTTTATGACCAACGCGACGATGCACTGACCATTCCGCGCGTGGCCTTGCTCGAGGATGAGGGCGAGCCGGCGGTGTTCGTGGTGCGCGACGGCAAGGCCGTGCGTGCGCCGGTGCAACTGGGTTACACCAATGGCGAAATTGCCGAGGTTCGCAAGGGTCTTAAGGAAGGCGATGAGGTCGTGACCGCGGGCAAGGTCGCGATTCGCGATGGCAGCCTGGTGCAAGTGATCGTTCCGTCCGCGCTCAAAACCACTGCGGCGGTCGTCAGCCAATGACTCTCGCCGAGTTCGCCACCCGCCGCCGCGTGACCGTTGCGATGGTCACGTTCACCTTCGTGCTGTTCGGCTTGATTGCGCTGCGTGACCTGAAGGTCAACCTGCTGCCGGACTTGAGCTATCCGACCCTGACCGTGCGCACCGAGTACACCGGTGCGGCACCGGCAGAAATAGAAACGCTGATCAGCGAGCCGGTGGAAGAAGCCGTCGGCGTGGTCAAGAACCTGCGCAAGCTCAAATCCATTTCGCGCACCGGGCAAAGCGACGTGGTGATGGAGTTCGCCTGGGGCACCGACATGGACCAGACTAGCCTGGAGGTGCGCGACAAGCTCGATGTGCTGCGCCTGCCGCTGGAATCCAAGGCGCCGGTGCTGCTGCGTTTCAATCCGTCGACCGAGCCGGTCATGCGTTTGGTGCTGACAGTGCCGGATAAGGTTTCCGGCAGCGAGCAGGCCGAATTGATGCGCCTTCGTCGCTATGCCGACGAAGAGCTGAAAAAACGTCTTGAGCCCGTCGATGGCGTGGCCGCGGTCAAGGTCGCCGGCGGCCTGGAAGACGAAGTGCAGGTGCAGATCGACGATAACCGCCTGGCCCAATTGAACCTGCCGATCGGCACCGTGATCGATCGCTTGAAGCAGGAAAACGTCAATATTTCCGGCGGCCGCATCGAGGAAGGCAGCCAGCGCTATCTCGTCCGCACCGTCAATCAGTTCAGCAATCTCGACCAGATGCGCGAAATGCTGGTGAGCACGCTCAATGGCGTGCCGATCCGGCTCAAGGATGTCGCCGATATCGGCCAGGGTTACAAAGAGCGTGAAGCGATCATCCGTTTCAAGGGACGCGAAGCGGTCGAGCTTGCGATTTACAAGGAAGGCGATGCCAACACCGTCGCCGTGGCCGCTGCCGTGCGCAAGGCATTGCAGCGCATGCAGGACACCGGAACCCAGGGCAAGCCAGCCGCCCCCGCTGCAGCACCCAAGAAAGCGCCGGGCGAATACACCATCGACAATATCGATCTGCGCACGATCGAGGACCAGTCCAAGTTCATCGAGAACGCGCTGTCCGAGGTCAAGTTCGAAGCATTGATCGGCGGTTTGCTGGCGATCCTGATCATCTTCTTCTTCCTGCGCGATGGTTGGAGCACGTTCGTCATCGGCCTGTCGCTGCCGGTGTCGATCATCGCCACGTTCTTCTTCATGGATCGACTCGGCTTGAGCTTGAACGTCATGTCGCTCGCCGGCCTCGCGTTGGCGACCGGCATGGTGGTGGACGATTCCATCGTTGTGCTCGAAAGCATCGCCAAGGCGCGCGAGCGAGGATTGGGTATCTTGCAGGCGGCCATTACCGGCACGCGCGAAGTCAGCATGGCCGTGGTGGCGTCCACCTTGACGACGGTGGCGGTGTTCTTCCCGCTAGTGTTCGTGCAAGGCGTGGCCGGGCAATTGTTCAAGGACCAGGCGTTGACGGTCTCGATCGCATTGATGATTTCGTTGGTGGTTTCACTGACGCTGATTCCGATGCTGTCCTCGCTCAAGACCAATTCGACGATGAAGTTCGCGCCGGAAGCGCCGCATCCGAAGTGGCATCCACAAGGCAAGGTCGGCCGTACTTTTGCCATGGGTGGACGAGTCGTGCAGGTCGGAACTTCCGCCAGCGTGTTCGGCGTGAGTTGGGCGATCGCCGTCATCGGACGCGGACTGGGCAGGACGGTCGGTACCGCGCTGGCGCGGACGGGCGAGTTCGTGTTGATTCCCTACGAAAAAGCCGCGGCTTTCTACCATCGCATCCTGCCTTCGGCGCTCGATCGGCCGGTGCTGATTCTCGGTAGCGCAGGCATCGCTTTCGTGATGGCGTTGCTGGTCGCCAGTACCTTGGGTACCGATCTGATTCCGCAATTGGCGCAGGATCGTTTCGAGATGACCGCGAAGTTGCCGCCGGGCACGCAGTTGACCGAAACCGACGCGCTGGTGCGGGCGATCCAGAGCGCGCACGACCAGGACAAGGATATCGACGCGCTGTATGGCGTGAGCGGTACCGGCACCCGGCTCGATGCCAATCCGACCGAATCGGGCGACAACGTCGCAAAGCTCAGTGTCGTGCTGGGCGATCATTACAGCCGCAAGACCGAGGCCGTCGTCACCGAGCGCATGCGCGAAACGATGGCGAAATATCCGGATGTGGCGGTGAAGTTCGGACGCCCGGAATTGTTCAGTTTTTCCACGCCGCTGGAGATCGAATTGCGCGGCCAGGACTTGGCGGCTATCGAACGCGCCGGACGTCAATTAGTGGCCTTGTTGCAGTCTTCGCCGCATTTCGCCGATGTCAAATCCTCGGTCGAGCAAGGCTATCCCGAAATCCAGATTCACTTCGATCAACAACGCGCGGCCGCATTGGGCCTGACTTCACGGCAGATTGCGGACCAGGTGGTGCGCCAGGTCCGCGGTGAAGTCGCCACGCGTTACAGCTTCCGCGATCGCAAGATCGATGTGCTGGTGCGTGGACGCGAGACCGATCGCGCTTCGGTGGCCGATATCCGCCGCATCATCGTCAATCCGCAGAGCGAACATCCGGTCAGCCTCGATGCCGTGGCGCAGGTGATCGAGACGGTCGGCCCGAGCGAGATCCACCGCGCCGACCAGACCCGGGTTGCGACGGTATCTTCCAACCTGCGCGACATCGACCTCGGCACCGCGGTCAACGAAGTGCAGCGATTGGTCAAGGACCATCCGCTCGGCGCAGATATCCGCCTGGGTTTCGGCGGGCAGAGCGAGGAACTCGATAGCTCGATCAAATCGCTGTTCTTCGCGTTCGGGCTGGCCATTTTCCTGGTCTATCTGGTGATGGCATCGCAGTTCGAATCGCTGTTGCATCCGTTCGTGATCATGTTCTCGGTGCCACTGGCCATCGTCGGCGCGGTGATGGCGTTGTGGCTGTCGAATTCGCCGGTGTCGGTGGTGGTGTTCATCGGATTGATCCTGCTGGTCGGTATCGTGGTGAAAAATGCCATCGTGCTCATCGACAAGGTCAACCAACTGCGTGAGGAAGGCGTCGCCAAGCGTGAGGCGATTTGCCGCGGTGCCGAATCGCGTCTGCGGCCGATCATCATGACCACGCTCACGACGCTGTTTGGTTTCGCACCGCTGGCCTTCTTCGGCGGCGACGGTGCCGAAGTGCGCGCGCCGATGGCGATCACGGTGATCGGTGGACTGACGGTTTCCACCTTGCTGACGCTGCTGGTGATTCCGATCGTGTACGACCTGCTCGATCGCAAGCCCGACAGTTATTACCGCGAACGCGCCAAGCCCGGCAGTGCGGAGGCGGAGGTCGCAGGAGACAGTCCATGACGATCGCCGAGCTCAGCCTGCGCCGGCCGGTGACGGCGGTGATGTTTTTTGTCTCGATGGTGGCGATAGGCCTGATAGCCGCATTCCGGCTGCCTCTGGAGCAGTTTCCCGAGGTCAACGTCCCGTTCCTGATGGTGAGCCTGCCGTATCCGAGTTCGACTCCGCAGGAGGTCGAGCGCAGCATTACCCGGCCGGTCGAGGAAGTGCTGGCGACGTTGCCGGGCATCGCCTCGCTCAACTCCACCAGCCGTGCCGATGGCACGGACGTGTTCATCGAGTTTTCCGATTGGGATCGGGACATCAACATCGCCGCCAGCGAGGCGCGCGATCGCATCGACGCGATTCGTTCGGACCTGCCCGATGACCTGCAACGCTACCTTGTGCAGAATTTCTCGCCCAGCGACCAGCCGATGGTGCGCGTGCGCTTTTCCAGCGAGCATGATCTTCGCGGCGAGTACTCGCTGATCGAACGCGAAGTGCAGCGACGCATCGAACGCGTGGCGGGTGTGGCACGAGTCGAGATCACCGGCGTATCGCCGCCGGAAGTGGAAATCGCCATCGATCCCGCGCGTCTTGGCGCACACAATCTGGGTCTCAACCAGCTTGCCGCTAAATTGCAGTCGGTGAACTTCTCGGTTTCGGCCGGGCAAATCGACGAAGGCACGCGGCGCTTGCGTGTGCAGCCGGTGGGCGAAGTCCGCGACCTGGGCCAATTGCGCGATCTGGTCTTGAACGACCAGGGCCTCAAGCTTTCCGACATCGCCGATGTCCACCTCAAACCGCAGCGGCAAACGATCGGCCGGCGCCTCGATGGCCGGCCGGCGGTGGGCGTCGATATTTTTCGCGAACAATCAGCCAACCTGGTCGATGTTTCACGACGGGTGATAACGGAACTGGACCAAATCAAGCAGGCTCCGGAGCTTTCCGGCATCCAGGTACTGGTCTTCGACAATCAGGCCGAGAGCGTGACCGACTCGATCAAGGAGTTGATCAAGGCCGGATTGATCGGTTCCCTGCTGTCGCTGCTGATGCTGTTTTATTTCCTGCGCCACTGGCCGAGCACGTTGATGGTGACGCTCGCCATTCCGATCTGCATCGTGATGACGCTGGGAGCGATGTATTTCTTCGGCATGACCTTGAACGTTCTGTCGATGATGGGCCTGCTGCTGGGCATCGGCATGCTGGTCGACAATGCCGTGGTCGTGGTGGAAAGCATCTACCAGTACCGCGAGAAATATCCCAACGATCCGGTGCGCTGCGCGATCAAGGGCACGCGTTCGGTGCAGTTGGCGATCAGTGCCGGCACCTTGACCAGCATCATCGTGTTCCTGCCGAATCTGTTCGGCGAGACCAACATGATCAGCATTTACCTGTCGCAGGTCGCCATCACCATCACCATCGCCTTGCTCTGTTCCTGGCTGGTGGCGGTGAGTCTGATTCCGATGATCAGCGCGCGTCTGCCGACACCGCCGGCGGTGACGGCTGCGCATGGATTCATACCGGCGTTGTCGCGGCGTTATGGCAGATTGCTGCGCTGGACTTTGGAACATCGCGGCAAGGCACTGCTCGGAATCTTGCTCATCGTCGGCATCAGTCTGGTGCCGGCCAAGTTCACCAAGTTCGACATGTTCCCCAGGGAAACCGGCCGGGAACTGAACTTGTTCTTCAATTGGAAAGGCTCCTACAGCCTCGAACAGATGTCTGATGAGATCGCCAAGGTCGAAAACCATTTCGACGCCAATCGCAAGCGCTATCACATCGAGCAGATCTATCTTTATTTCGCCGAGCAAGGTTGGGGCGGCATGCGCCTGACGCTGGACGAGTCGGTCGGAAATTCGGAACAGATCCAGGAATTGATGCGCAAGGAAATGCCCAAGCTCGCCCGCGCCGAAGTCGGTTTCCAGGGCGGCGGCAACGGGCCGGGCGGCAACAAGGACAACGAGCTCACCGTTTATCTCAACGGCGATTCCAGCGATACGCTCTCGGATATCGGTGCCGGCATGGTGCCGTTGCTGGCGCGGCTGCCGCAGTTGCGCGATGTGCGCGTCGATAGCGGCGACGAGAACAGCGAGCTGCAAGTCACCGTCGATCGCGAACGCGCGCACAGTTATGGTTTCAGTACGCAGGAAGTGGCGCAGTACATCGGTATCGCACTGCGCGGTTCGACCTTGCGCGAGTTTCGCAACAACGACTCGGAAGTGCCGGTGGTGGCGCGCTTTGCCGGCGCCGACAAATTCCGGATCCAGGATTTGTCCAACCTGAATCTGCACCGGGCCGATGGCACGACCGTGCCGCTGCTGTCGGTGGTGGATGTCACCATTCGTCGCGGTGCGACGCAGGTGTCACGCCAGGATCGCCGCACCACGCAGGCGATCGTCGCCGGCATCGCCGAGGGCGTGGTCAAGGCCGATGCTCGCAAGGCGGTCGAAACAGTCATGAACTCGGCGCAATTGCCGCCCGGTTACGGCTGGGGCTGGGGTCAGACGTTCCGCGAGGACGATCAGGCCGGTGCGCAGATGGGTTTCAACATGCTGATCGCGTTGTTCATGATCCTGGTGGTGATGGCGGCGCTGTTCGAGTCGATGCTGTTCCCGTTTGCGATCCTCAGCAGCATCCTGTTTTCGGTGCTGGGCGTGTTCTGGGTGTTCGCACTCACCGGCACGACGTTCTCGATCATGGCGATGATCGGCATCCTGGTGCTGATGGGTGTGGTGGTGAACAACGGTATCGTCATGGTCGAGCACATCAACCAATTGCGCCGCAAGGGCATGAGCCGCACCGATGCGCTGTTGGAAGGCAGCAAGGAGCGGTTGCGGCCGATCCTGATGACGATGGGCAGTACCATTCTCGGCATGCTGCCGCTTTGCCTGGCCGGTGCGCAGATCGGCGGCGATGGCCCGCCGTACTATCCGATGGCCCGTGCCGTAGCCGGTGGCCTGGCGTTCTCGACCATCGTCAGCTTGCTTTTCCTGCCGACGATCTACGCCATGCTCGATGACCTGCGCGAGAACACCGCGAGAATCATCCAGCGTGCCCGCGCGAAGGCGCCGTTCCTGCGCGGAGAGGCCTCGTAAGGTCGGCGCCGGTTCGCGCCGGCGCTGGCATCAGCCGAGTTTGTGGATGATCGATGCGCCGGCAATCCATACCGCGAGCGCGGTGCCGGTGTTGGTCAACAGGAAGTTCACCAGCGTGCGTGCGACACGGTTTTTCCACCAGCCGCGAATGCTGGAGGTGTCATCGCGCAGACTGAGGAAATCGGCATAAGTGGGCTTGCGTGCCCAGGCTTCGACGAAGGCGCTGACCATGCCCGAGCTCAGTGCTGGATGCAGCGGCGTGAGCGGCGAGGCGACGAAAGCTGCAACGATGCTCAACGGATGCCCGCCCGCAGCCAGGCAGCCCAACGCGCCGCCGGTGCCGGTGATCAGCACCCAGCGCAGCACCAGCTCGCTGCCGACTGCCAGGCCGCCGTGCCAGAAGCCCCAGGCGAAACCGCCGATCAGGAACACGCTCAGCACCAGCGTGAACCAGGGGATATTACTTTTCACCGGCAACGAATCGAGCGTCGCGATGGTGTGCTGAGTGGGCTCGGTGTCCTGGCCCAAGTGTTCGGCCAAGCCCTTCAGGTGCCCGGCACCCACCACCGCCAGCACTTCGCGCGAATGTCCGTTGCTGGACAGCTCGCGCAGCTTGCTGGCCATGTAGCGGTCACGTTCGTCGATGACCGCTTCGAACAACTGCGGTGTTTCGGTGGCGAATTCTCCGAAGCTAGACTCCAGCATGTCGCCCTGCTTGAGTTTCTCGATCTCCGCTTCATCGACTTGTTCATCGGCGAACAGGCTGCCGGCAAGGCCGGCCATCAATTTGCCGCGACCCCAGAAACCGAGTTTTGCCCAGGCGCGCTTGAGGGTAATGCCGACATCGCGGTCGATCAGCGAGAGCGTCAGATTGTGTTCGCGCGCGCCGACGGCGGCGGCTTTGAGTTCCGCGCCCGGTTCGACGCCGAGCTGCTCGGCGAGGCGGCGCTGATAGGCAGCCAGCGCCAGGTTTGCGGCAACCAGACCGGTTTTTCCTTCGCGAAGAATCTGGAACAGATTCAGCTTGTACAGCGATTGCGGTTCAGTCAGGGAGCGATGCCGGTTTTCATCGAGTTCGACCGCGATAGTGTCGAAGGCGCCGCTGGCTACCGTGGATTGGACCGCATCGACGCTGGCTTTGGAGATGTGGGCTGTGCCGAGCAAGGTATAACGGACGCCATCGCGCTCGACGATGATGTGCGGTTGGTCGTGGAGGGAATTGGCGAGAGGAGTGTTCAAAGCAGGTTCCATTGTCTGAAAGTCGGGAGCATGGGCTTGACGTGGCAAACCGGCACGAAGTCCTTATGGTCGCAGGGCTCATTGCCTGTCCGCGTCCGCGCACGCCAATTCTGCGCTCATGGAAGCGTCGAGGATCCTGGCGCGCTACGGGTGTGTGACAGTGCGCTCACTCAGTCGCGGTAGCGCTTGAGCAGGTCTTGGTAGGCGTCGATCCGCCGGTCGCGCAGGAACGGCCAGATGCGCCGCACTTGCTCGCTGCGGCTTAGATCCAATTCGTGCAGCAACAGTTCCGGCGCCGCGATGCCGGCTTGCGCCAGCACTTCTCCTTGCGGTCCAAGAATATGGCTGGTGCCCCAGAAATCGATGCCGCGATTGCCCAAAGGCGAGGGTTCATGTCCGACCCGGTTGCAACTGAGTACTGGAAGGCCATTGGCGACGGCGTGGCCGTGGTGGCTGAGTTGCCAGGCGGCGCGCTGACGATTTTTTTCGCCCTGTTCATCGCCGGGATCCCAGCCGATCGCCGTGGGATATAGCAGGAGTTCCGCGCCGGCCAGCGCCATCAAACGTGCGGCTTCGGGATACCACTGATCCCAGCACACCAGTACGCCGAGGCGGCCGACGCTGGTGTCGATCGGAGTGAAACCCAGATCACCGGGCGTGAAGTAGAACTTTTCCTGGAAGCCCGGATCGTCGGGGATGTGCATCTTCCGGTATTTGCCGACCAGACGGCCGTCTTTTTCCAGCACGACGGCGGTGTTGTGGTAGAGCCCGGGCGCGCGCCGTTCGAACAGCGAACCGACGATCACCACGCGGTGTTTTTCGGCGAGCCGGCTCAAGCGTTCGGTGCTTGGACCGGGAATGGTTTCGGCGCGATCGAATTCATCGACGTTTTCGTGCTGGCAGAAATACGGGCCATTGTGCAGTTCCTGCAGCAACACCAATTGCGCGCCATTGGCCGCGGCTTCGGCCACGCGTTGTTCGATGATCGACAGATTCGCTTCCACGCTGCCGTGGTCGAGTTCCTGTACGAGTGCGACCGAGAGTGTTTTCTTGCTCATCGAACCAATCCTTCGGGAAGCTGCATGGTCAGGCAGTGCAGGCTGCCGTTTTGCCAGATCAATGGCCGGCAAGGGATGGCGATGATCTGGTGGCGCGGAAAGGCCTTTGCAAGCACGGCCATGGCGCGTACGTCGGCCGGATCGTCATAGGCCGGCATCAGCACCGCGCCGTTGATGATCAGGAAATTCGCGTAGGAAGCGGCGAGCCGGCGATCGCCATCGAGGATCGGCTGCGCCCAGGGCAATTCGAACAGACGATACGCTTGCCCTTGCCGGGTTCGGAAAGCGGCCAGTTCCCGGGCCATCGCCTGCAACTCGTGGAAGTGCCGGTCGCCGGGCTGATCGCAGCCTTGATAAACGATGGCATCGGGCCCGGCAAAGCGGGCGAGGGTATCGATGTGCGCATCGGTATCGTCGCCTTCCAGGTAACCGTGGTCGAGCCAGAGCGTGCGCTCTTGCCGCAACTTGTCTTGCAGAAATCCGGTCACTTCATCGCGCGTCAGCGCCGGGTGCCGCTCGTGCAGGCAGCGCCAGGTCGAGAGCAGGGTGCCTTCGCCATCGGTTTCGATCGCGCCGCCCTCGAGCGCGAAATCGATGCGCTGGCGCTGGGCCTGTTCGAAAATACCGGCATCGTGCAGTGTCGATACGATCCGATCGTCGAGTGTGGCCTCGAACTTGCCGCCCCAGGCGGTGAAATGAAAGTCCAGAAGGCAGAAACCTTGATCGTCACGCAGCGTGATCGGGCCCGAGTCGCGCAGCCAGGTATCGTTGTAGGCGACGCGCGCAAAGCGCAGTTTGGCGGGATCGGCTCCCGCTTTTTCGAGCAGACGGCTGGCATGGGCTTGCAGCGCGGCGTCCTTGATACAGACGACCGCAATCTGGAAACGCGTGATGGCCGCGATCAGCGCGATATACGTGGTTTCGACCGAATCCAGCCGCTCGGCCCAATCGGTGCCTTCATGCGGCCACGCCAGCAGGACGGCGGATTGGGGTTCCCATTCCGCCGGGAAGCGCAGTTGCTCGCTCATCACTTCTGGACGGGGGCGGGGCCGATTTCAGTCGGACTGGCTTTGATCAGCACGGCATCGACGACGTGGTCGTATTCGAAATACACGTTGAAATTCGGGTAAGCCCAGCGGGTGATGGGCGGATTGTGTTTGCGATTGTTGGGGCCGGCGACGGGCGGATATTTCTGTTCGGGCGCACCGAACTTCGCCTGTACCTGGGCCATGCTGCTGCCGCGCGCGGGCAGGGGCGTGGCCTGCTCGGCTTGCACGCGTTCGATCAGCAAGGTATCGCCGGCGGCGATGGATGAGGTCAGCGCAAGGCTGCTTGCGAGGGCGATTACCAGGGCAATGGGCTTCATGGTCCACCTCAGAGAGTTTGGGCGTGTGGCAGCCCGGTCCGCGAATCTTCGCAAATAGCGCCGCGCCGCGCCATCTTGATGCCGGATCGGCCGGTGCTTGCGTGTTTCGGGGTTCCGCAGGATTCCGGCGAAAACAAAAAACGCCGGCGAATGCCGGCGCTTTTGTGCAACCCGACCGCCGTGCGCTTAGCGCTGGCGGGCCTTGAAACGCGGGTTGGATTTGCAAATCACGAAGACCTTGCCGCGACGGCGTACGACTTTGCAGTCGCGATGGCGGGTCTTGGCCGACTTGAGGGACGACAGGACTTTCATGACAAATTCCTTGGAACGGGCGAACAAAGAGGCGAGATTGTAGAGCACAACAAGAGCGCTTGCAATACAAGCACTTGAGAAAATTCCCGGTGCTCCGGGCGACCTGGCCATCGCCCATGAAGTACGGTTCGGGCCGCCCTCTGGGCTTGCCGGCCATTATCGTCTTCCCGGCGGCCAAGGCTAGCCGACCAAGCGGCGGCTATTCCACGGGCTCGATTCTTACTGCAAATAGGCCTGGGTCAATGTGTTCAGGTGCACGCGTTCTTCATCGCGCAGGAACGGCGAGATCAACATCATCACCTGGACGATACCCAGCCGGATCGCTTCCTGTTCGTCCTTGTCGCCGCGGACACTGGAGTAGTTCAGCCAGAAAGTCGCCACTACCAGGATGTTGGTGGCGGTGCCTGCGACCTCGGCGGCCGAGGCACGCATTACACCAGCTTGCACCAGGCCGCGCATGACGGTCGTGGCATTGACCGCGGCGCGCTTGAGGATCCGGGCAAAGCGCAGGCGCAGGTGACGATTGCGGCTGAGGATATCGACCAAGTCGCGATACAGGAATCGGTATTCCCAGATGCACTCGAATACCAGGTGCAGTTGCAGCCAGATGTCTTCGAGATTGGGCAGCCGGCCTTCCGGGGCGACCAGCGCCGAGTCCATGCGCTCTTCATAGCGCTGGAACAGGTGTTCGATGATGTCGTCTTTGTTGCGGAAGTGGTAGTACAGATTGCCCGGACTGATCTCCAACTCATCGGCAATGTGGTTGGTGGTGACATTGGGCTCGCCCTGTTGATTGAAAAGAGCGAGCGAGGTATCGAGGATCTTTTGCCGGGTCTGCCTCGCCATTGGTTTAGCCGACCAGCTTCTTGACCAGATCGACGTACTTTTGCATGGCCTGCTCGGGCGCGGTTCCTTTCATTTTTTCCCAGGCCTCGTACTTGGCAGTACCGACGAAATCGAAGAAGCCTGGTTTGGTGCCTTTCACATCGCCCTCCGAACCTTGCTTGTACAGACCGTAGAGTCGAAGCATGGTGTCGTTGTCGGGTCGATCGGTCAGGCTCAGGATGTCTTTGGCGGCTTTTTCGAACTGCTGTTTCAGGTCGGCCATGGTGGCGAGTCTCGATGATTGTGAAAGGTTTTCGTGATAGCACGGCCCCTCGGGGCGGTCAACGAGCAGGCGGCGACAATTGTAAGCAAGTCCGAGGTCTGGCAAGTTAGCGGCTTCTGGCTGGCGTGGCCGGCCATCGTCTCGGGGCGGACAAACATGAGCTATTTCGTAACGGGCGCGACCGGTTTCGTCGGGCGGTTTCTGGTGAGCAAGTTGCTCAAGCGCAAAGGCACGATCCATGTGCTGGTGCGCAAGGATTCGGAAAAAAAGCTCGATGCCATCGCCGCGAAGATGGGCTGGGATCGCAAGCGCGTCATCGCGGTGAACGGCGATCTGTCCAAGGACAAGCTCGGACTGAGCGCTGCCCAGATCAAGGCTCTGTCGGGGAAGATCCAGCATTTTTTCCATCTGGCCGCGATCTATGATCTGGCTGCCGATGCGCAATCGCAGAAGATCGCCAACGTCGAGGGCACCCGCCATGCCATCGAACTGGCCACGGCGATCAAGGCCGGATGTTTCCACCACACCAGTTCTATCGCCGCCGCGGGCTTGTATCCGGGTGTGTTCCGTGAGGACATGTTCGATGAAGCCGAAGGATTGAATGATCCGTACTTTCGCACCAAGCACGATTCCGAGGGATTGGTGCGCAACGAGTGCAAGATTCCCTTTCGCATCTACCGGCCTGGTGCAGTGGTCGGCCATTCGCAGACCGGCGAGATCGACAAGATCGATGGGCCGTATTACCTGTTCAGCCTGATCAAGAGAATGCGCCAGACCTTGCCGCAATGGGTGCCGACGCTGGGCATCGAAGGCGGCCGGATCAATATCGTGCCGGTGGATTTCGTGGTCGATGCCATGGACCACATCGCGCACAAGAAAGGTCTGGATGGGCACTGCTTCCATCTGGTCGATCCCCATCCGCAGCGGATCGGCGAGGTGCTCAATGTGTTCTGCCGTGCGGCCCATGCGCCGGAAATGACCATGCGACTGGACGCCCGCATGTTCGCGGTGGTGCCGGGCGCCGTGCGCAGTGCCGTGCTCAATCTGGCGCCGGTCAAGCGTTTCACCGGCATGATTTTGCGTGATCTGCGCATCCCGCCGCAGACGTTGAAGCTGCTGACGTATCCGACCCGTTTCGATTCGCGCGAAGCCGAACGTGCACTCAAGGGCACGAAGATCTCCGTGCCGGACCTGGAGAGTTACGCCTGGCGATTGTGGGATTACTGGGAGCGGCACCTCGACCCGGATCTGTTCGTCGATCGCTCGCTGCGCGGTAAGGTCGAAAACAAGGTGGTGGTCATCACCGGCGGTTCCTCGGGCATCGGCAAGGCATCGGCGCTCAAGGTGGCCGAGGCCGGCGCCAAGGTCATCATCGTTGCGCGCGGCGAAACCGAATTGAACCAGACGCGCGACGAGATCACCGCCGCTGGCGGCAAGTGCTGGGCCTATGTCTGCGATCTCACCGACATGGCCTCTTGCGATGAGCTGGTCAAGAAGGTGCTGCACGACCACAAGCAGGTGGATATTTTGATCAACAACGCCGGACGCTCGATCCGGCGTTCGGTGGAGCTTAGCTACGATCGCTTCCACGACTACGAGCGCACCATGCAGCTCAATTACTTCGCGTCGTTGCGCTTGATCATGGGATTCCTTCCGGTCATGACTGCTCGGCGCAAGGGGCACATCGTCAACATTTCCTCGATCGGCGTGCTGGCCAGTTCCCCACGTTTTTCGGCCTATGTGGCATCGAAGGCGGCGCTGGATGCATTCAGCCGTTGCGCGCAGGCCGAATTCAGCGGCAAGAACATCGCCTTCACCACAGTCAACATGCCGCTGGTGAAAACGCCGATGATCGCGCCGACCAAGATGTACGATTCGGTGCCGACGCTGACGCCGGAAGAAGCCGCCGATCTGGTGGTCAAGGCGATTATCGAACGCCCGAGCCGGGTCGCCACGCGCATGGGCATTTTCGCCGCCACGCTCAATGCGCTGGTACCCAAGGCCTACGAGGTGATCATGAACACCGCGTTCGAAATGTTCCCCGATTCGGCGGCGGCTAAGGGCGATCGCAAGCAGATGCGCTCCGAGCAACCCACGAGCGAGCAGATCGCATTCGCCGCATTGATGCGCGGCGTGCATTGGTAGTGGGTCGATCTTGTGTTTGATTGATTGCAACGATACGGCCTGTCGGGTCGTATCGTTGGGTCGAGCGCAAAGACGAGCGCAACGAATGGAATACGAGTCCCTGGGCAATGATCGGCAAGGTTTCGCGACTTGCACCGCCCTGCAAACGGGCTCGTCAATGCAGGGATTTGTTTTCTATTTGCATAGCCGCCAGCGCACCTGCAACGTCGAGTTGGCCGGCGGGTCCAGTTGCAGGCGGGTGTAACGCAACTCTTCGTACTGGGTCAGGATCCGGCATACCTCATCGACCAATGCCGTGTCATGGCCGTCGCTGGTCTTGAGGTTCAACAGCAAGGTCGATTGCGCGATCCAGGCGGCGGAATCGACCTGCATGATGGCGCCGGCTTTCTTTGCCGCTTCCGCGCGCCGTTGTGCGCGTTCGCTGTCGGACAAATTCGCCACCGCTGCCATGGCTTTGGCCGTGGCATTGATCTTCTCGGCGGTAGGGTCTGTCAGGGCCTGCGTTTTTGCCGTGCTTGCAGAACCCGGTTCAGCCAGTGAAGCAGCACCGATGCCTGTATTGGCCGGTGCGAGCGCGTTGCTGGTCAGGAAGGTGGCGACTCCCAACAACAGGCTGCCGGCGATACCTATCCACAGTCCAGGCTTGGTTTGTGCGGCGGCCTCGTTGCGGATGCGGGCGAGAATGTGCGGAGCGACGAAGTCCTGGACTTTGCGCCATAGCGACGCGCCATCTATCAGTTGCACGCCGTATCGTTTGGCGACATCGCGGGCGACGCCTTCCACCGAACCCAACGTCACCAGAATTCCGCTATTGGCGCTTTGCATCTGCACGCCGTTGGCGAAATCACGAACATTGGCTTCGCCGAGCCGGTAGGCGGTGCCATGCTTGTAGCCCAGCAGAACGGTCTGGCCATGGCCGCTCAACAGGAATTCGGTGCTGCCCTCGCCAGGCTGTTGCGTCGATGGCGCCTGCTGGTAGCCGTCGTGCTGCAGGGTCTGGAGGACCAGGCCGATACACTCGCGCCACTTCAGGTTGGCGAGGGATTGGACTCCCAATTCGATTTCCGCCTTGCGGCGGCGGTTGACTCCAAACCACAGCGCACTGGCCAAGAGTCCGAACAAAGCAACGGCGATGGCTAGCAACAATTCCGGCATGAAGTGATCCCCAGATCCATTATGCGAAGGATAGCGCTTAACCGCGGGTGGGAAGGAAGGCGCGATGGAATCGTCACCAAATCAAACGCCCGGGGTCACCGGGCGTTTGATTGCCTATTAATGGCCCGCCAGTCGGAAGCCGTAGGGGAGGGAACTGACGATCTTCGTATGGACTGGCGGGCGCAACCGGTAAATCAGGCTTGAGGAGCGATCGGCTTGGGGGCCTTGGGCAGGGCTTTGCGCGCCGGCTTGCGAGCGCTTGCGGAGGTTTTGCCATCGGCTTTCTTGAGAGCGGGTTTGCGGGCCTTGTCGGCCGGCTTGGCTGCGCCGGACTGCTTGATTTGCGTGGCAAGCGCGTCGATGCGATCGGACAGTTCGTTCAAATCCTCGCGGCGCGGGACGCCCAGGCGGTTGAGGGCGCGCTGGACGCGTTCTTCGAATACTTTTTCCAGGCGATCCCAGGTGTCGGAGGCGCGTTCGCGCACAACGCCAACGCGTCCTTCCATGGCATCGCGCACGGCGTCCACTTTGCCGGTGGCAAGCTTGCGCGTGTTCTGCTCGATGTTCATGCCTTCCTTCACCAGCGCCTCGAACAGCTTCGAGCCCTCGCCCTGCGCGCGATTGAATGCGCCGACGCCTGCCATCCAGATGTGTTGCGCCGATTCGACCAGCGAACGCGACATCTGCTCGGCCTTGGCTTGCAGGTCGGCAGCACCACTCTTGCCGGATTCGGGTTTGGCGCGATGGCCAGCAGTGGTTTTCGTGCGCGCGGTTTTCTTGAGCTTTGCCATGGTGTGCCTCTGGGAGTGGTGTCGAGTCAGGGCCGAATGTGTCGGTAATTTGCGCAGCTTGTCTAGAGCTTTCACACCATTGGCCGCGAGAAAATAGCGAAACAACCTCTCGCATTGAATAGGGCTAGAGGCGGGCGTGGCCGTGTTGGCGCCATCGATCGCGATCGATTCGAGCCGGTGTCCGGCGGCTTCGGGCAAAATGGCAATCGGGCGCGCGTCCAGTCGATGTTCGAAACCAGAGGCTGCGCGTCTCGCATGTTCCCGCTGGCCGTGCCAGTACTTCGCGGAGTTTGGATGAGTCAGGAATTTCGCCAACGTCTGGCACGCCGGTTGAATTGGCAAAAGGCCATCAATGATCCTGTGCGGGAGCCGCGCAATGGTTTGCCTACGTTGTCGATGTTGCGGCAATGGCAATCGCGCCGGCTGGAGGCCGGATTCCGGGATTTCCTGGATGACCCGAAAATGCGGCCGGCCGCGGAATTTTTCCTGAGCGATCTATATGCCGACCGCGACTTTTCCGCGCGTGATCGCGATGCCGCCAAGATTCTGCCGGTGATGTCGAGGTTCTTGCCCGATTCGCTGTTGCGTGCGGCGACCGATGCGATCGAGTTGGCCGTGCTCAGCCATGCTTTCGACCTGCGGATGGCCGAGGCCCTGGCTTGGCGCAAGGAGCCGCTGTCCAACATTTCACTGGAAGACTATGGCCGGGCCTATCGCAGTGTCGGCCATCCGCGTCTTCGCATGCGCCAGATCGACCTGATCTTGCACGTCGGCGGCGCGCTCGATGCCGCGGTGAAAAAACATGGCGTCCATAAACTGCTCAAGGCCGCGAGGCTTCCGGCGCAATTGGCGGGGCTTTCGGAACTGCAGAAATTCCTCGAACGCGGATTCGGCGCGTTCAGCGCACTGGGAGGGGCCGATACTTTTCTGGATGAAATCGCCTGGCGTGAGCGCGAGGCGTCCAGGCGATTGTTCGCCGGGCATCCACAACCGTTCGGCCCTGCAATCGATAAAACGCTGTAGGGCTATCGCAAGCTTTGTCGTGCCTTCCAAAAACCGCTTGCCCAGATTGACCGAGTGCAGGCGTGCGGGAGCGTTTTCAACTGAACTCTTCGTCGAGGTAGCGATGGATCTCGCGCTCGACCGAGCTTTTGATCGTCATCAAAAGGAATCCCAGTTCGGCGGTGACGTGCACTTTTTTCGCCGTGACCTTGATGTGCCCGTTCACACCCATGCGGTTGAAGTTCAATGTGTTGCCGTCCCAGTCGCAGCGGACATCGAATTTTTCGGCGATGTGGTCGGCCACACGCTGAACCGCTTTCCTGGCTTCGGGCAATGGCCGCGAATGCGTTCTGCTGATATCGATACTGGGCATGATCCGGTCTGCGGGTTGTGTGGTCTCGACCTATTTTGCTGGGTTTTTACGTCTGCACCAACATCGAGTACAAGACCCTGTGCTAAATTCGCTGCCCGGAGGAGTAAGGATGCATTTGACGTTTCCGAATGGCGAGCATCCCAACGTCGCCTTCGATCGCGGTGAAATCAGCATAGGCAGTCGCGCCGACCGGACGGTTTGTCTCTCCGGCCGCGCGTTGGCGCCGCATCATGCGAGTTTTCTGTCCGATCGACGTGGCATGTGGCTGCGTGTGCCGCCCGGTACGCCCGGCGTGCATCTGAACGCGCGGCCGGTGCGCCGTCTTGCCCGGCTGCAGGTTGGCGATCAGGTCTGTCTGGAACAGATACAGGTGGTGATCGGCGAGGGCGATGCCACGGTCATCGATCGGAACATTCCCGCCAGCGTGCCGCCGGTGCTGGCCGAAACGCACCGCGCCAGCGCCAGCCGGGTGGTTTTGCGGGCGATTTCCGGCAGCCATTTCGGACGAAGCTTCAGTCTGGTCGAACCCAAGATCGTCGGCCGCTCGCCCGGTTGCGATATCCGCATCGACGATCCGGCCCTGGCCGATCGGCATGCGCAGTTTGAATTGCATTCCGATCGCGTGGTCCTGCGCGCGCTCAGCCAGGCCGAAGGCAGCGTGGTCAACGGCATCGCTGTGCGCGATGCCGTGCTGTCGCCCGGCGATCAGATTGTCATCGACCAACATCGGTTCGTATTGGAAGCCCCCGGCTTGCCGGTGCGGGGCCAGAGCGTTCCGGTGCAAGTAGCGGGCGGCGCCCGCGCCCGAGCGGCCAAGACGGCGATTCCTGTGCTTCCGGATTCGTTAGGCCTGGACTCCGATATGCAGCCACCGACCCAATCGGTCGATCCAGGGGCCTTGTGGTGGCTGATCGCGGCGGCGGCCGTCCTTGCCGCGGCAATGACCGCCTTGCTGGTTTACTCCCCGCACATTGGCGCGGCTTGAGTCGAAACTTCGGCAACCAGCCGGGCGATGAATGATCGCCCCCATGTCGCCCCGCATGTCGATATCGCCCGATCAATGTACTGAAAGCTACATACTTTTTCTGGAAATTGTGCTTGAAATGCCGGGCACATCAGCCATCGGGATTTTCCTGCGTCATGGAATCGCCATCGACTCGCCCTGGACGCAGCGGTGGCAATGGATGGGGCCTGAAATCGCCATTCCCGGTGAACGCAGACGGGCTCGGCGCCAAGGCATCGGATCGCCAGGGACATCGCCACTCCCGGCGTGATTTTCCGGATTCGCTCGTAGGTCCTTCCGGACTGCCCGGATCGCTGGCTTCCGGACTCGCCCTGGAGACAGGGCGGATCTTCGCCGTCCATTTGGACAGCGATGTCCGGTAGCCTACTGTCGATTCGCCGCAAGCGCGAACTCTGGCCGGTGTTCGATCCTGTCCAGCGTTGCATGTTCGATCTTGCCGTCAGTTTTATTCACGCATCTGGATGCGAATCGCTCCTTCGCGATATTCGTTGCTGCGAGGGGCCGGATAAAAAAGTCCGTCAAGGCATGGGATTTGCCGGCATCAAAAGCTATTGTGCAGGTGTGAAAGTATCCACGAGGAAGTGGAATGCGCCTGCCTGACATCTTCGCGTCGTCGGAGAGTATCGTCGCGTTGCTCGATGCGGAGGACGGGCGTTTTCTCGACGTCAATCGCGCCTTCGAGCGCATCACCGGATACGACCGGAACCGGGTGATAGGCCGAGCGCCGATCGATATCGGCTTGTGGAACGATCTGGAGTTTCGCGCCCAGCTTTGGGAGAGCCTGCGCGCCGAGCGGCGTGTGGTCGATGCGCCGACCCGCATTACCTGTGCCGATGGCCGGACATTACCGGGACGATTGCACGTGGAATTGGTGCTCGATGAAGGCGAGCGCCAATTGTTCTGTCTCTTGCAAGTGCTCTCGGAAGATTACCAGGGTATCGCCACGCATCGGCGCGAGAGTCTTTATCGCGACTTGTTCGTTTCGGCGGCACAGGGCATTTACCGCAGTTTGCCGGGCGGGGGATTTCTCGATGTCAATCCGGCCATGGCGCGTATTCTGGGTTTCGACACGCCTGCAGAGCTGCTGGCAGCACATAGCCAGAGCGTGCGGGAAATTTATTTCGACCAGCAAATGGCCGAACAGGCCTACCGATGTCTGTTGACCGAAGGCCGTTTGGATCGGTTGCGCATTCAGGCGTTGCGTCGGGATGGAAGCCCGATATGGATCAGTGAAAATGCCCGGGTCATTCGCGATGCGGCCGGCCAGCCGATTTTCTTCGAAGGCACGATCGAGGATGTCACCGCCCAGGTCGAGGCCGAGCAGGCGCTGACCCAGTCCCAGGATCTGTACCGGGTATTGCTCGACAACAGCCGGGATGGGGTATTCCTGGTGCAGCGGGGATATTTCAAATTCGTCAACCATGCGATGGCCGACATGCTCGGCTACCGGCCCGAGGAATTGGTGGGCATGGAATACATGCGCCTGGTCGATCAGGTCGATGAGGATGCGCAAGTTTCCCGCAAGCAAAGCCGCGAATCAGGGCAGCGCGATCGCCAGATGTTCGAGATGCACCTGATCTGCAAGGATGGCCGGCGCATTCTTTGCGAGATTCGCGCCGATGCGGTCGATTACCAGGGCGATATCGCCTCCACCGGGACGCTTCGCGACATCACCATCGAACGGCAGCAACAGCGCGCGCTCGTCGAAGCCGAGCGCCGTTACCGTGAGCTGTTCTTCGATTCGCCGGTGGGTTTGTTCCAGACCAATCTGCAAGGCGATGTGGTGGAGGTCAACCCAACCCTTGCGATGATGCTTGGCTACGAGAGTCCGGAGGATCTCAAGTCGCGGAAAAAAAACATGCTCGATATCTACGTCGATCCGGATGAGCGGCAACTTCTGGTCGATCGGGCGATTCGTGACGGTTCATTCAGTCACTACGAGACACGGATTTTCGATATCGAGCGGCAGCCGCGATGGGTCAGCGCCAATGTCCGGCTCACGCGCGACGAAAACAACCAGCCGAGCCATTTCACCGGCTCCGTGCTCGATATCCAGGAACGCTATGAAATGCAGCAGGCCTTGCTGCGTTCGGAAAACAAGTACCGCAGCCTGGTCGAGCAAAGCCATATCGGTGTGTTCATGATGAGCCGGGAGCACCTGGTGTATGTCAACCGGGCGCTGGGCAATATGCTGGGCTTGAGCGAGGAGGCGATGCTGGGTCGGACGTATCGCGAATTCCTGGCGCCGGACGTGCATGCCGGTGTTCTCGCGATGCACGAACAATTCCGGCAATCGGGCTCGTTGCCGAGCGATCTGGAGAGTTGCCTGCTGCACAGCAACGGCCAGCGTGTGCATGTGCGCGTGGGTCTTTCGCCGATCGAGATCAATGGCGCCAATCACATCACCGGGACGGTCCTGGACATTACCCGGCAGCGCGAAGCCGAAACCCGGCTGCGTTTTCACGCTACCCACGATCCGTTGACCGGACTGCCCAACCGCGCCTTGTTCAACCGGATGCTGGCCGATCGTCTGTCGCCCGACGAGCGTCGCGGCAAATCTTCCTACGCGGTTCTATTTCTGGATCTGGATGGCTTCAAATGGGTCAACGACAGTCTGGGCCACGGCGCGGGCGACAGGCTGTTGCTGGAAATCGCGCGCCGGCTCGAAGGCGGGTTGTTCGATGAGGTGCTGATCGCCCGTTACGGTGGCGATGAGTTCACGCTGTTGCCGGAAGGCGCTTGCGATTACGAGCGTGCGATAACCATCGCCAACCGGGTGCTGGCCTTGTTCGAGCAGCCCTTCGACATCGGCGGGCAGCAGATATTCTCCGCCGCGAGCTTGGGCATCGTGCTGGGCCGTCCGGACTACGAATCGCCCGATCAAGTCCTGCGCGATGCCGACAATGCCATGTATCGGGCCAAGGCGGCGGGTAAATTGCGCTTCGTGGTATTCGACGAGGGCATGCATGCCGAGGCGCAACAACGGCTGCGAATGGAAACCGATTTTCGGCTTGCCTTCGAGCGCGGAGAGTTTCGCCTGCATTACCAGCCGATCGTGGATCTGGCGACTGGCCGCCTGGTCGCGGCCGAGGCGCTGGTGCGTTGGCAGCATCCCAAGCGCGGGTTGATCGAGTCGATCGAATTCCTGCCGTTCGCCGAGGAAACCGGATTGATCACCGATCTCGACGGCTGGGTGCTGGGCGAGGCCTGCCGGCAATTGGCGCAGTGGCGGCGAGCGTATGCCTCGGCCATGGATCTGCGTGTGAATGTGAACATGGACGAGCGGCAGATCGCATCGCGGGAAATCGTCGAAAGCGTTTTTCACTTGTTGCAAACGCACAAACTGCCGCCTTCCTGCCTGCGCCTGGAGGTCACCGAATCGGTGTTCCGCTCGGGCAGCAGCAATGCGCTGGCGCAGCTTGGGTCGCTCAAGTCGCTGGGCGTCAGTCTGGCGGTGGACGATTTCGGTACAGGTTATTCGTCACTGGAATCGTTCGCGGAATCGTCGTTCGATGCGCTCAAGGTGGACCAATCGTTCATACGCGACCTGGTTTGCAACTCGCGCCATCGCGCGATCGTGCGCACGATCATCGGTTTTGCCAAGGATTTGGGATTGATGTTGACCGCCGAGGGCATCGAAACCGAGGAGCAGCGTGCGTTGCTGTTGCAATTGGGCTGTCAATACGGCCAGGGCTATCTGTTCGACAAGCCATTGCCGCCGCATGAATTCGAATATCGCTTTCAGTAATTTGCCGCGTTAGCACGCAAGCGGTTCCGTTGCCGCACCAGGCCCGATCCGGCCAATCGTTCGGATCGCCGGCGAATTTCCGGAAAGCCGCCAGGGCCATATTTTTCCTGCCGCTGCGCTGATACGAGCCTTGCGGATACGCACGGCAAACTCGCAAAACGTCTTTCGGCCACTGCGATGGCCGTGTTAGCCTGTTTTTCAATTTTTCGAGGTTTCCCATGTCGCGTGCCCACAATTTCAGCGCCGGCCCGGCCGCGCTGCCCGAGCCCGTCCTGCGCCAAGTCCAGGCGGAAATGCTGGAGTGGCAGGGCGAGCGAGCCTCGGTGCTGGAAGTCAGCCACCGCGGCCAGGCTTTCATCGATTGTGCGGCCGAAGCCGAGCGCGACCTGCGCGAATTGATGGGTATTTCCGACGACTACGCGGTCTTGTTCCTGCAAGGCGGTGCGACCACGCTGGCGGCGTTGTTGCCGTTGAATCTGGCCGGGCCTGAACAAACCGGCGATTACCTCATCACCGGCCACTGGAGCGAGAAGGCACTCGACAACGCCAAGCCCTCGCTGCGCACCCATGTCGTGGCCACTGGCAAGGAAGGCGGATTCAAGACCATCCCTGAGCGCAGCCAATGGCAGCAGTCGGCCGGTGCCGCATATTTTCACTACACCCCCAACGAAACCATCCACGGTGTGGAGTTTCACGATATCCCCGAGGTCGGCGCGGTGCCCTTGGTGGCCGATTTTTCCTCGAGCCTGTTGTCGCACCGGGTCGATGTATCGCGTTTTGGCGTGATTTACGGCGGCGCACAGAAAAATCTCGGCCCGGCGGGTGTCACCATCGCGATCGTGCGCAAGGATTTGCTCGGCAAGCATGGCCGGAACCTGCCGCCGATCTTCGAGCTGGGCAATCAGGTCAAGAGTGATTCGATGTTCAACACGCCGGCGACGTTTTCCTGGTATGTCGTCGGACTGGTGCTCAAGTGGATCAAGGGGCAAGGCGGCGCCTTGGCGATGGAAGAGCACAACCGGCGCAAGGCGGAGATTCTCTATCGCGCCATCGACGGGTCGGGCGGGTATTACCGCAACGATGTCCATGTTTCCTGCCGTTCGCGGATGAACGTGCCGTTCTTCCTGCCCGATCCCGAACTCGACAAGAGCTTTCTCAAGCAAGCTCGCGAGGCTGGCCTGCTCGGGTTGAAGGGCCATCGCGCGCTGGGCGGAATGCGCGCCTCGCTCTACAACGCCATGCCGGTGGAAGGCGTGCAGGCTCTGGTGGATTTCATGGGCGATTTCGCCCAGCGGCACGGCTGAATCATGGCGGTCAAGGGCAGCAAGAAGGCAGCGCAGGCTTCCAAACCTGCTGCGAAAGAGCCGGTCAAGGTCAAGACGCCGACCGCCTTGTCCGAAGCGCGCGAGCGCATCGACGCCATCGACAAGCAGATCCAGTCGCTGATCGCCGAACGCGCCGGATGGGCGCAGAAAGTCGGCAAGGCCAAGGGCGTGCTCAAGGCAGCGGTGGATTACTACCGGCCCGAGCGCGAGGCGCAGGTGTTGCGCCAGGTACTCGATCGCAATACCGGGCCGCTCAGCGACGAGGTGTTGTTGCGCTTGTTCCGGGAAATCATGTCGGCCTGTCTGGCCCAGCAGGAGCCTTTGAAGATTGGCTTCCTCGGCCCGGAAGGTACATTCTCGCAGCAGGCGCTGGTCAAGCACTTCGGCCACAGCGCACGCGGTTTGCCGCTGGCAAGTATCGAGGAAGTATTCCAGGAAGTGGAAGCCGGCCACGCGGATTTCGGCGTGGTGCCGGTGGAGAACTCGGGGCAGGGCACGATCCAGTCAACGCTGGACATGTTCCTGACCTCGAATTTGAAAATCTGCGGCGAAGTGGAACTGCACGTCCATCAATTCCTGCTCTCGCGCACCGGCCGTATCGAGGATATCGAGCGCGTCTATTCGCATCCGATGTCGCTGGCCCAGTGCAAGACCTGGTTGCGGCAGAATCTGCCGGCCGTGGAAAAAGTCGCGGTGGTCAGCAATGCCGAAGCGGCGCGGCGCGCACGCCTGGCCGACGACGCCGCCGCCATTGCCGGCGAGTCCGCCGGGCATGTCTATGGCTTGAAAGTGGTGTCGGGGCCAATCGAGGACCGGCCCGACAATGCCACCCGTTTTCTGGTACTCGGACGCGAGTTGTTCAGCCCATCCGGGCATGACCGTACTTCATTGCTGGTGTTCGTGCGCGACCAGCCGGGCGCGCTCTACAACGTGCTAAGCCCATTCGCGAAATACGGCGTGAGCATGAACCGCATCGAATCGCGCCCTTCGCACACCGGGCGTTGGCAGTACGCGTTCTTCATCGATGTCAGCGGCCATGTCGAACAAGACACGGTCAAAAGCGCGCTCTCGGAACTGGGCGAATATGCGGCCGATGTAAAAATCCTCGGTTCCTACCCGGTGGCTCTGCTTTGATGGCAACGGTTCCCGATTTCCAGGCGCTCGCGCAACCGGGGATTCAAGGCTTGCGTGCTTATGATCCCGGTCACGACATCGTGGCGTTGCGCCGACGGCTGAATGCGCTGCTGGTCGAGTTGGGTTCGAACGAAAACAGTTACGGCCCGAGCCCGCGCGCTCGCGAAGCGCTGCTCGATTCGCTGCACACGCTGCATCGCTATCCTGATCCGCTCGGCGCCGATCTCAAACGCGCACTGGCGGCGCGGCTGTCGCTTTCGCCAACTCAGATCATGCTCGGCAATGGCTCGCATGAGTTGCTGATGATGCTGGCGCAGGTGTTTGCAGGCCCGGGCACCGAAGTGATTGCGGCGCAATTTGGTTTTGCCGTGTATGCACTGGCCGCGCAGGCGGTCGGGGCGAAATTCACGGCAGTGCCAGCGCTGCCGATGGATTCGCAAATGCCGCATGGACATGACCTGCCGGCGATGGCCGATGCAGTCACCGCCCAGACCCGCATGGTCTATCTGGCCAACCCGAACAATCCGACCGGCACCTGGTTTTCCACGGCAGCTTTAAGCGATTTCCTCGCGCGTTTGCGTTCCGATGTGCTGGTGGTCGTGGATGAGGCGTATTTGGAGTACGTCACCGATCCGGCTTTGACTTCGGCGATTTCCTTGCTCGGCGAATATCCCAACCTGGTGGTCACGCGCACCTTTTCCAAAGCCTACGGCTTGGCCGGTCTGCGGCTCGGCTACGCTTGCGCGCATCCGCAGCTTCTGGCTGTGCTCGAACGGGCGCGCGAATCGTTCAACGTCAACGCCCCGGCATTGGCGGCTTGCGAAGCGGTGCTTGGCGACATCGAGCACCTGGCCTGGGTTTGCCGGAAAAACGCTGACGAGCGCGCAGGGTTGAGTGCTGAGTTGACGGCTCGCCGATTGCGCGTGTTGCCGTCGCAGACCAATTTCCTGCTGGCGGATTTCGGCCATGCGGCCGCTCCCGTGGAAGCGGCGCTGGTACAGCGCGGCGTCGTGTTGCGGCCGATGATTGGCTACGGCTTGCCGAACTGTTTGCGCATCACGGTCGGCAATCGCGATGAAAACCGCCGGCTGTTGCAGGCGCTCGACGAGGTAACAACGTGACCATCGATTGGCAAGCCGCACCGGGTTCGGCGTTGCGCGGCGAAATTACGATTCCGGGCGACAAGTCCATCTCGCACCGGGCGGTGATGCTGGCGGCCCTGGCCGAGGGCACATCGCATATCAGCGGTTTTCTGGAAGGCGAGGATACTCGCGCCACCGCCCGGATATTTTCCCAACTCGGCGTGCGCATCGAAGCGCCGAGCCCGAGCGAGCGAATCGTGCACGGTGTTGGTCTGCATGGTTTGATCGGCAGCAACCAGGAGCTCGATTGCGGCAACGCCGGCACCGGCATGCGTTTGCTGACTGGTTTGTTGGCAGGACAGAATTTCGAGAGCCGGCTGGTCGGCGACGCGTCCTTGTCCAAGCGTCCAATGGGCCGGGTGATCGATCCACTGTCGCGCATGGGTGCGCGCATCGATGCTGCTCCGGGCGGGCTGCCACCATTGATGATTCACTCTAACAATGGTTTGCAAGGCATTGATTATAAACTACCTGTCGCCAGCGCGCAGGTGAAGTCGGCGGTGCTCTTGGCCGGTCTTTATGCCCAGGGCGAAACCACGGTGACCGAGCCCCATCCCACCCGCGATTACACCGAGCGCATGCTCGCCGCGTTCGGCTGGCCGGTGCAGTTCTCGCCGGGCGTCGCTCGACTCAGCGGTGGTCATCGCCTGTCGGCGACGGATGTTTCGGTGCCTGCCGATTTTTCTTCGGCCGCGTTTTTCTTGGTCGCCGCTTCGGTCGTTCCCGGATCGGATTTGTTGATTCGGCGCGTCGGCATGAATCCGCGCCGGACCGGATTGCTGGCGGCGTTGCGATTGATGGGCGCTGATGTGCACGAGGAAAACCCGAGCCAGCAAGGCGGAGAATCGGTGGCTGACCTGCGGGTCCGCTACGCGCCATTGCGTGCGATCGCTGTGCCCGAGCATTTGGTGCCGGACATGATCGATGAGTTTCCCGCGCTGTTCGTGGCCGCCGCCTTGGCCGAAGGAACCACCCGCGTCACCGGCGCGGCGGAGTTGCGAATCAAGGAGTCCGATCGCATCGCGGTGATGGCCCAGGGGTTGCGCGCGCTGGGCGCCCGCATCAGCGAAACCCCCGATGGTGCAGTGATCGAAGGCGGCAGCCTGCACGGCGGCGAGGCCGATAGCCACGGCGACCACCGCATCGCCATGAGCCTGGCGATCGCCGCGCAACGAGCCAGCGGCGAGGTACGCATCGGCGATTGCGCCAATGTCGCTACGTCGTTCCCGGGCTTCGTGGAATTGGCCAACTCGGCGGGTTTTGGATTGAAGCTGGGATAAGCGGCGAAACAGGCCGCGCTATGGATGAATCGATCGCCGCGCGGCGTGCAGGCGGTGGGATAATCAGCGGGCGAATGGGTCACGGAGCCAATGAAGGGGAGCTTTTCGACTTCGCGGCCAAAGTGCGGGCCAGAATCCAGTTCGATTTGTCATCAAATGGCCTTGGCTTGCGTCAGAGCTGCGAATCAAGGCGCTCGTGAAACAAGGCACTTCATGAAAACCAAGCACTCTGAGTTCCGAGTCTCGCGTTCCAACCCGACTTCCATCCAGGCCTCCCCATGACCCAGCCAATTCCTGTACTGACCATCGATGGCCCCTCCGGTTCGGGCAAAGGCACCATCAGCCGTGCGGTGGCCCAGCGCCTGGGCTGGCATTACCTCGATTCCGGAGCGATCTACCGGGCGGTGGGCCTGGCCGCTGCTTGGGAAGGCGTGGACTTGAGCGATGCCGATTCGGTGGCCGCTTGCGCCGCCCGCACCGAAATCCGCTTCATCACCGATGGCGAAGGCGAGCCGCATATCGTGGTCAACGGCAAGGATGCGACCCGGCAATTGCGCACGGAAACCGCCGGCGCCGCCGCTTCGGCCATCGCCGCCCATCCGCCGGTGCGTCTGGCCCTGATGGACCTGCAAAAGCGCTTTCGCAAATCGCCCGGTCTGGTGGCCGATGGCCGAGACATGGGAACGGTCATCTTCCCCGATGCCCGGTTCAAGGTGTTTTTGACAGCCAGTGCTGGTGAAAGGGCTAAAAGGCGCTATAAGCAGTTGAAAGAAAAAGGAGTTTCCGTTACGCTTGATAGTCTGCTACACGAAATCGCCGCTCGTGACGAGCGCGATGCCGGACGTGCCGTGGCGCCCCTGAAACCCGCGGAAGACGCGGTGATCGTGGACTCCACCGGCGTGCCGATCACCGAGGTGATCGAACGTGTGCTCGCGGTGCTGCCCGATTCCCTGCGGCGCCGCTAGCGCCGTATCCCCATCGCACCAACTCAGGCTGCGGTTTCCCAGGCAGATATCCCCCGCAGCAGATGCTGCGGGATCACCCACGCGCGAAAGCGCATAGCAGGTGGGCCCGGCGGAGCCGGTCGCCCGTATGTCCAACCGAGTAATCAAACATGACTGAATCATTTGCCGAACTGTTCGAACAAAGCCAGATCGCCATCGCCAAGCTCAAGCCCGGCGCCATCGTTTCCGGCATCGTGGTCGAAATCCGTTCCGACATGGTCGTTATCAATGCCGGCCTGAAGTCCGAGGGCATCGTTCCCATCGAACAGTTCCGTAACGAGCAGGGCGAACTCGAAGTCGCGGTCGGCGACACCGTCAAGGTGGCGCTCGATTCCCTGGAAAACGGTTTCGGCGAAACCGTGTTGTCGCGCGAGAAAGCCAAGCGCGCGATGGTCTGGGACGAGCTGGAAACCTCGATGACCGCTGGCGAAATCGTCACCGGCCGCATCAGCGGCAAGGTCAAGGGCGGTTTCACCGTCGATATCCGCGATGTCCGCGCGTTCCTGCCCGGTTCCCTGGTGGATGTGCGCCCCGTGCGCGACCCGGGTTACCTGGAAGGCAAGGAACTCGAGTTCAAGATCATCAAGCTCGACCGCAAGCGCAACAACGTCGTGGTCTCGCGCCGTGCGGTGGTCGAGAGCGAAAACAGCGTCGAGCGCGAGCAGATGCTCGAGCGCTTGCAGGAAGGCGCAATCGTCACCGGCGTGGTCAAGAACCTCACCGATTACGGTGCGTTCGTGGACCTGGGCGGCATCGACGGCTTGCTGCACATCACCGACATGGCCTGGAAGCGCGTGCGTCATCCGTCCGAAGTGGTCAACGTCGGCGAGGAACTCAAGGTCCGCGTGCTCAAGTACGACCGCGAGCGCAACCGCGTCAGCCTCGGTCTCAAGCAGCTCGGCGAGGATCCGTGGGACAACATCGCCCGTCGTTATCCGACCGGCGCCCGTTTGGTCGGCAAGGTTTCCAACGTCACCGATTACGGCGCGTTCGTCGAGATCGAGCCGGGCGTGGAAGGCCTGGTGCACGTGTCCGAGATGGACTGGACCAACAAGAACGTCAACCCGTCCAAGGTCGTGCAGTTGGGTGACGATGTCGAAGTGATGGTGCTCGACGTCGATGCCGAGCGTCGCCGCATTTCGCTGGGCATCAAGCAGTGCGCGTCCAATCCGTGGGAAGCTTTCGCCGCCATCTTCAAGAAGGGCGACAAGGTTTCCGGCCAGATCAAGTCGATCACCGATTTCGGTATCTTCATCGGTCTGGAAGGCGGCATCGATGGCCTGGTGCATCTGTCCGACATCTCCTGGAACACCACCGGCGAAGACGTGGTGCGCAACTTCAAGAAGGGCGACACCCTGGAAGCGGTTGTGCTGGCGGTCGATCCCGAGCGCGAGCGCATTTCGCTGGGCGTCAAGCAGATGGAACAGGATCCGATCGGTCAGTACATGGCGACCACCCAGAAAGGCGCGATCGTTTCCGGCGTCGTGAAGGAAGTGGACGCCAAGGGCGCGACGATCGAACTGGCCGAAGGCATCGAAGGCTATGTCCGCGCCAACGACATCGCCAAGGAGCGCATCGACGACGCCAGTTTGCATCTGAAGGTCGGCGACAAGATCGAAGCCAAGTACATGGGCATGGACCGCAAGGGCCGGGTCATGCAGTTGTCGATCCGTGCCAAGGACGAGGCCGACGTTCAAGAGTCGATGGCCGAAGTCAACAAGATGTCCGATGCTTCCAGCGGCACCACCAAGCTCGGTGCGTTGCTGCGTGAGCAGCTCAACAAAGGCGAGTAAGTCGCAGGCGTGGCCCGGAATATTTCCGGGCCACGCTTTTTTCCGCGAATTGGCATTGCTTGAATTGCCCTGTTCGACCGGGCGCCCGGGAGCTCATAGCTGACATGACAAAATCGGAACTCATCGAAATCCTTTCCCGGCGCCAGGTTCACCTGAAGGCCGACGATGTGGATATGGCAGTCAAGACACTGCTGGAAATGATGAGCAATGCGCTGACTGAAGGTGAGCGCATCGAGATTCGCGGCTTTGGCAGCTTCTCCCTGCATTTTCGTCCGCCGCGCCTGGGGCGCAATCCCAAGACCGGCGATTCCGTGGCGCTGCCCGGAAAATACGTACCGCATTTCAAGCCCGGCAAGGAATTGCGCGATCGCGTCAATGCCGGCGACTCGTCCTCGCAAGCCTGAGCAGGTGGTCCACGATGGGCCAGCGATCGTCTCCGTTAAACTCACGATCCAACTCATGGTCCGACGATGCGACTGATTAAGCTCTTGATTGCGATCTGCTTCGTTGTCTTTGGTGTGATCTTCGGCGCATTGAACAAGCAGATGATCCATGTCGATCTGTGGTTCCGGGCCTTCGATGCACGCCTGGGACTGACCTTGCTGACAGTGCTTTTTTCCGGCGCCTTGCTCGGAGGCCTGGTGGTTACCGTCGGTGTGGTTTGGCCTTTGCGGCGCCGGTTTCACCGGGCCGGAGGGATCGGTTCGGGTCCGGACCGGCAGGAATTGGCTCCCGAGCGGGAGAGTTAACGACGATGATGACCCATGCGGCCTGGTTGTTGTTGATTCCCGCGGCGGCGGCGGCTGGTTGGCTGGCCGGACGGCGTGGCGGCGAGATCAAGGGCGGGGTGCGTATCTCGCGCTTGTCCAACACTTATTTTCGCGGCCTCAATTACCTGCTCAACGAACAGCAGGACAAGGCCATCGAGATATTCCTGCAAATCGCCGAAGTCGATAAGGAAACCATCGAAACGCAATTCACGCTCGGGCATCTGTTTCGCCGTCGCGGCGAAGTGGACAGGGCAATTCGCCTGCATCAGAGCCTGGTCGCGCGCAATGGCTTGAACGAAGAACAACGAACCCGTGCGGTGCTGGCATTGGGCGAGGACTACATGCGTGCCGGCGTGCTCGACCGCGCCGAAACTTTGTTTACCGATCTTGTGCAAATGGGCGTGCATGCGCCGCAGGCGCTGCGTCAATTGATCTCCATCTACCAGGCCGAGCGCGACTGGGACAAGGCGATCGAACACGCGGTGCAATACGAAAAAGCGTCCGGCGAACAGATGGGCCGGGTGATCGCGCATTTTCATTGCGAGCTGGCTGAGAAAGCCCGTCTGGAAAATCGTATCGATCTGGTCCGCGAGCAGATCGGGCTGGCCTATTCGGCCGACAGCCATTGCGTGCGTGCCGGTGTGATCGAAGGCCGGCTGGAACTGGCCGAAGGCAATGATGCCGCCGCGATCCGCGCCTTCGAGCGCGTGGCTCGGCATGACATCGAATTTCTTCCGGAAATCCTCGCGCCGCTGCTGGCCTGCTACGAGCGCCGCGGTGAAACCGCCCGCGCTCGCGGATTCCTGCAGGAGATGATTGAGCACTATCCGGGCGTGGCGCCGGTGCTTGCCTTGGCGCAGTTGGTGCAACGCGATGAAGGCATCGACAAGGCGCAGGCGTTTTTGACGCGGCAATTGCAGCAGCGGCCTTCGGTGCGCGGCGAGGCGGCGTTGATCGATTTGAGCATCACCAACCCCGGCGACGATCCGGGCGAATCCTTGCGCGTGTTGAAGCAGATCACCGACCAAATGGTGGTGCGTACCAACAGTTATCGTTGCCAACATTGCGGTTTCGGCGCGCGCGCGCACCATTGGCAATGCCCGAGCTGCAAGAACTGGGGCAGCATCAAGCCGCTGCACAGTGTGGCAGCTGACTGAATGCTGGATTCATTTTCTCTTTTGATCGTATTCATTCTGTCTGCGTTGCTTTGCGCTTCGGCGACGGGTCTGTGGATCGGCTTCGCCCGCGCCCGGCAGATCCACGACATGCCCGGTCAACGCCGGTTGCATTTGAATACGACACCACGCGGCGGCGGAGTCGGCATTGCGCTCGCCGTACTTGTCGTTCTTGCCTGGATCGCCGGCCATAGTGTCGAGCCGCAGACCTGGCTGGGTTTGAGTGCCGGCATTGGATTGTTCGCCGCCGTGGGCTTGTTCGATGACCTGCGGCCGTTGCCGGTATTGGCGAAGTTGATCTTGCAATTGCTCGCGGCCGTTTTTCTGGTCGCATTCTTGCCATCGATGACATCGGGACCGAATCTGTGGTTGCTGACCTTGGCCGTTCTGGTTGCCGCATTCGTGGTGAATGTGTGGAATTTCATGGACGGCAGCAATGGCCTGGTGGCGATGCAGGCGCTGTTGATGGCGTTGGCCTTGGCATTGTGGCCGGGACAAGACAGTGCCGTGCGCGTGGCAGCGCTGGCGCTGGCCGGCGCCTGTACAGGATTCCTGCCGTTCAATGTTCCGAACGCGCGTGTTTTTCTCGGCGACGTCGGCAGCCATGTTCTGGGAGCGGCGGTGTTTGGATTGTTCATCGTGAGCTGGCGAAACGGCACGCTCGGCATCGCGCAGGTGTTGCTGATCGGATCGGCACTGCTTTTGGACAGCCTGCTGACTTTGTCGCGCCGGGCGATTGCCGGCCGGCCGGTCTGGCGCGCGCATCGGGAGCATCTTTATCAGTACGCCGTACGCCGAGGGCATTCGCATCTGCGGGTTTGTCTGTCCTATGCCGCTTGGACGACAATGGCCATTGCCGTGGCCGCATTGATGCGCGAATCCCGTCAATCTGCCATGTGGATCGCGTTGGCGCTTGTCCTTATCGTTGGCGCGCTGTTGCATTACCGATTCAGGCGCCATTGGCTTCAACGCCGCTCGCACAAGGAGTTTGAGGAATGACGAAACATTGGCCATGGATTGCCTATTTGCCGCGCGTGATGGTGGCCGTCCACGATCTTGTGATGGTGGTCGTGGCCTGGCTTGCGCTGCGCTGGCTGGCCGGGTTGGCGGGCGCGCCACAGTCTTCGTATCTTTTTCGCGAGCTGGTCATCGCGCTTTGCGTGCAGGGCGTGGTGTTTTGGCGGGCAGGCCTGTATCGCGGTGTCTGGCGCTTTGCCAGCATGCCCGACTTGCTCAATCTGAGCACGGCGGCATTGCTCGGTTTGCTGTTGATCGTACCGGCCTTATTCGTGTTGGGCATGTTGCCCACGGTTCCGCGCCGGGTTTTGGTTCCGTATCCGATTTTGCTGATCGTGTTGCTGGGATTGCCGCGCCTTCTCTATCGTCTGTGGAAGGACAACAGCCTGGCCGTTGCGCGACAGGCCGATGCCACGCGCGTGCTCGTGCTTGGCGCGGGCAGGGTGGCCGAAGTGCTGTTGCGCGAACTGCGCAGCCAGGGTCGTTACCAGGCGGTGGGTTTGCTCGATGACACGCCGGGTTTGAAAGGTGCGAAAGTCCAGGGCGTATCGGTGCTCGGAACTTTGGATCAACTCAGCGTCGTGGCCCGGGAAACCGCACCGGGAATGCTGGTGATCGCAATGCCTTCGGCCAGCACCGCGCAGATGCGTCGAGTGGTGGCGTTGTGCGATGAAACCGGCTTGCCGTTTCGCACCGTCTCGCATCTGACCGATCAACTGGATCGGCAGATCGATGGTTTCGAGCTCAAGGAAGTCGCCATCGAGGATTTGCTCGGTCGCGATCCGGTCCAGTTCGATTGGCGCCTGGTACGCGAGTCGATCGGCGGTCATGTGGTTTTGATTACCGGCGCCGGTGGTTCGATCGGTTCGGAGCTGGCGCGGCAATGCGCGCGTGCCGGCGTGGGCCGGTTGATCCTGATGGAACGCACCGAGCTTGCGCTCGATGAGATCGCCCAGAAACTTCAGCAGGACTATCCGAGATTGCCCTTGCAGCCGGTGCTGGCCGATTGCGGCGACGAGGCCGCTTGCCGCATGGTGCTCTCGCAAGGCGTGGATTTCGTATTCCATGCAGCCGCCTGCAAGCAAGTGCCGATGCTCGAGACCCAGGTGCGCGAGGCGATGCGCAACAACGTGCAGGCTTCGGCGACCTTGGCGCGGGTCGCGCGCGCGGCGGGCATCCGGAATTTCGTGTTGATCTCCACCGACAAGGCCATCGAGCCGGTCAGTGTGCTGGGCGCGAGCAAGCGTTTGGCCGAGCTGGTTTGCCAGGCACTGTTTCTTGGCAGCAAAACGCATCTGTCGATCGTCCGGTTCGGCAATGTGCTCGATTCAGCCGGCAGTGTCGTGCCTTTGTTCCGCAAGCAGATCATGCAAGGCGGCCCGGTCACAGTGACGCATCCGGAGGTCACGCGCTATTTCATGACCATTCCCGAGGCCTGCCAGCTGATCTTGCAGACCTCCAACCTGTCCGCCGAGTCGGCGATGGTGTTGACGCTGGACATGGGGCAGCCGGTGGCGATCCGCGAATTGGCCGAGCAGATGATTCGTCTGGCCGGCAAGCGGCCCGGCGTGGATGTGGTGATCGATTACATCGGATTGCGGCCGGGTGAAAAACTGCACGAAACCATTTTCCACCCCGAGGAATCCTACTCGCGCACCGCCAATGCCCGCGTGTTGCGCGCCGAGCCACGCCCGGTGGACATGGCCAGGATGCTCAAGGTGCTCGAACAACTCGATGTCCTGCTGCAGACTGCGCAGGACGATCGCAGTTTCAAGGTGTTCTTGCGCGAGACCGTTCACAGTTATCGGCCCGAGGATGAGAAAATCGTCGTATTGCCCCTTCCTCACAGGCAACAGGCGCAGCGATGAGCCAGCGTATTCGCAAAGCGGTTTTCCCCGTCGCGGGCCTCGGCACGCGCTTTCTTCCGGCGACCAAGACCGTGCCGAAGGAAATGCTTCCGGTCGTGGACAAGCCATTGATCCAATACGCCGTCGATGAGGCAGTCGAGGCGGGCTGCGATACGCTGGTGTTCATCACCAATCGCTACAAGCATTCGGTGGCCGATTACTTCGACAAAGCTTACGAGCTGGAACAAAAACTGGAGAAAGCCGGAAAGTCCGAGCTGCTCGCGCTGATTCGCGATGTATTGCCGCGCCATGTGCGTGCAATTTTCGTTACTCAGGCGGAAGCATTGGGGCTCGGACATGCGGTGCTTTGCGCCAAGCAGGTGGTCGGCAACGAGCCGTTCGCGGTGTTGCTGGCCGACGATTTGATCTGGAATCGCGGGCCGGGAGCGCTCAAGCAAATGGCCGATCTGGCCGAGCGTGAATCGGCATCGGTGATTGCTGTCCAGGATGTGCCGCGCGAGCAGACCGGCAGCTATGGCATCGTCGCCACCGAAGGCTTCCACAGCCGCCATGGCGCGATTTCCGCGATCGTCGAAAAACCGAAGCCCGAACTTGCGCCCAGCACCTTGGCCGTGGTCGGGCGTTACGTGCTCGATGGCCGGATTTTCGAATTCCTGGAAAAGACCCGGCCCGGTGCCGGTGGCGAGATCCAGCTCACCGATGCCATCGCCGCGATGCTCAAGGAGGAGCGGGCGCTGGCGTATCGTTTCGAGGGCCGGCGCTTCGACTGCGGCAGCCGCATCGGCTTGATCGAAGCGACCATTCAGTACGCGCTCGATCACGACGACTTGGCCGACGCCGCACGCGCCTATATGCGAGCGGCGCTGGATTCCTGAATCGGGCGTGCCCCTGGTGCAAGACCGGTAACTAGCGCAGCGACACGACGATGATCGCGGAGGCAATCTACACGGCACACTCCGCTTGTATCGGAAATTTGTGAGGCGCTTGACGGCCTTGCCATATCGCGGCGAAGTGCCGATCGCCCTGCAATCGTCTTGCGAATGCATTTCGGCAACACGGTTCCAAAAACCACGGCAAGCATCATCGGCACATCGTTCATTGGCAGCGACAGGAAGAGCCCGTGCCTAGGGGCGCATCGGATTGATTCGGAGTTTCCACTCGGTGGCGAATCCTGACATCCTAATCTTTACCTGTTGTGTGGAACGAGCATGCAAGACATCGATTACTACCGTTCATCGGTCGCCGCTCCGGCACCGCGTCCGGCATTGGCCGGGCACGAATCCACCAAGGTTTGCATCATCGGCGGCGGTTTCGCTGGCCTCAATACCGCGCTTGGCTTGGCCCAGCGTGGCCTGCGCGATGTCGTGCTGCTGGAAGCCAAGCAATTGGCCTTCGGCGCATCGGGGCGCAATGGTGGTTTTGTTTTCGGCGGATATTCGCCCGGTGAACTGCCATTGCTGCGCGATCTGGGCCCGGCGCGCGCGCGCGCGTTGTATCAAGGCACGCAGGATGCAGTGAATTTGATTCGCTCGCGCATCGGGCAATACGGCATCGATTGCGACCACACCGATGCCGGCGTGTTGTGGGCGAATTGGTTTCGCGATCAATCGCTGCTGCGCGAACGGCAAAAATTATTGGCCGAGAATTTTTCCAGCCAATGGCAGTTCGTCGCGCAGGAGGAACTTCGCGATCTGATTCGCAGCGAACGTTATTTCGATGGCCTGTTCGAGCGCAACGCACTGCATTTTCATCCGCTCAAATATGCACTCGGCATTGCCGGGCTCGCCGCGCAGTCGGGTGTGCGATTGCATGAGAATTCCCCGGCCATCGCGCTTGAACGTATTGGCGCCGGCTGGCGTGTGCGCACGCCCGAGGGCGTGATCGAGGCCGAGCAGGTCGTGCTGGCTTGTGGCGGTTATCTGGCCCGATTGCGCCGCGATGTGGATGCAGGCGTGTTGCCCATTGCCACGTATGTGATGGTCACCGAACCATTGGGCGTGCGCATGGGCGAGATCCTGCGCACCCAGGCGGCAATCTACGACACGCGCTTTGCCTTCGATTATTACCGCCCGTTGCCCGATACGCGGCTGCTTTGGGGCGGGCGCATTTCGGTGCGCGATCGTTCGCCGGCCGCGGTCAAGCGGCTTTTGTATCGCGATTTGATGAAGGTTTTTCCGCAGCTCGATGGTGTGCGCATCGAATCGGCATGGTCGGGTCTGATGAGTTATTCGCGCCACCAGATGCCGCAGATCGGTCGCATCGACACCGGCCTGTGGCTGGCCCAGGCTTTTGGCGGTCACGGTGTCGCACCCACCACCTTTGCCGGCGAAGTGTTGGCGTCGGCGATTGCCGAAGGCGATACGCGCTGGCAGGAATTTGCCGACTACCCGCTGGTGTCGGCGTTGAAACCGATGGGATTCGTCGGCGCGCAGTTCTCTTATTGGTGGCTGCAGGCAAAAGACGAGTGGAAGGATTGGTTGGAGAAACGAGCATGAATGATGCGAGTGCCCAGATTACTTGGGCGGATTTCGAAAAGGTGGCGATCTGCGCGGGCACGGTGCTGCGCGTGGAGGAGTTTCCCGAGGCGCGCAAACCGGCCTGGAAGTTGTGGGTCGATTTCGGTCCGCATGGCATCAAGAAAACCAGCGCGCAGGTCAAGGCGCTGTATGCGGCCGATGATTTGATCGGCCGGCAAATCGTCGGCGTGATCAACTTTCCGCCCAAACAGGTGGGGCCATTCATTTCCGAATTTTTGTTGACCGGATTTCCCACCGATGAAGGTGTGGTGATCACGACCATCGAGCGGCCGGTGCCGAATGGATTGCGGTTGGCCTGATATTTGCCGCGCTTCGAAGCGTGAAGGATGGCCGGCTTGATTAACGAAATTTAATGCGCCGTCCTGTCATTCGGTAATTGTCGGGAGCCTAGGATGCAATTGCCCTGCACGTGGTGGGCATTCCTCAGGAGAACTTCGATGCGTCGTCTTATCCTTCCGCTTGCTACTGCTTTGATGTTCATCGCATTTGGCGCCAGTGCCGCGACAACTCCAGCGGCGTCCACCGGCAAGCCTGCTGCTACGACGGTTAAATCCGCTACCCCGGCGATGACACCCGCGGCCAAACCGGTGGCTACCACTCCGGCTGCGACCACAGAGACCAAACCTGCTGCTACGGCCATGACTCCGGCGGCCAAACCGGCTCCGGCGAAAACAACGGCTGCCACCCATTGCCGTAACAAGAAAGGCAAGTTCGTTGCCTGCGCCAAGCATACGTAAGCCACACTGCAAGCTGTACGAACGAACGGGCAGCCCAGGCTGCCCGTTCTTTTTTTTCGCTGGGACAACGAGCGCGCCTGCTGGCGCGATCGTAGTCATCGAGCCGATCATCGAGCAGGCGGAAAATCCATCAAAGCGATTCGAAGATTCCCGCCGCGCCCATGCCGGTGCCGATGCACATGGTCACCATGCCGTATTTTTGCTTGCGCCGTTGCAAGCCATGCACGATCGTTGCGGTGCGCACCGAGCCGGTGGCGCCGAGAGGATGGCCGAGTGCGATTGCGCCGCCGAGCGGATTGACCTTGGCCGGGTCGAGACCAACATCGCGGATCACCGCCAAGGCCTGTGCGGCGAAGGCTTCATTGAGTTCGATCCAGTCCAGTTGATCTTTGTTGAGACCGGCCAGTGCCAGTGCTTTCGGAATCGCGGCGATCGGACCGATGCCCATGATGTCGGGCTTGACGCCAGCGACCGAAAAACTGACGAAGCGGGCGAGCGGAGTCAGGCCGTAATCCTTGATCGCCTGCGCCGAAGCCAGCAGTACCGCACCGGCACCATCGGACATTTGCGAACTGTTGCCGGCGGTGACCGTGCCGCCGGCGCGAAAGACCGGGCGCAGCTTGGCAAGACCTTCGGCGCTGGTATCCGGGCGCGGGCCTTCGTCGGTATCGAACAACATCTCGCGCAATTTGACGATGTTGCTGTCGAGCACCGGCTGGCGCGAGACGATCTGGTATGGCGAGATTTCCGCCTTGAATTCGCCATTGGCAATGGCGGCCATCGCCCGCTGGTGCGATTGCAGGGAAAAAGCATCCTGATCCTGGCGTGAGACTTTCCACTGCTCGGCCACGTGCTCGGCGGTGGCGCCCATGCCGTAGGCGATGCCGATGTTGTCGTCCTCGAATACCTTCGGACTCATCGCGACCTTGTTGCCCATCATCGGCACCATGCTCATGGATTCGGTGCCGCCGGCGATGATCAGGTCGGCTTCGCCGAGACGGATGCGATCGGCTGCCAAAGCTACCGTCTGCAAGCCGGAAGAGCAGAAACGATTGATGGTCTGCGCGGGAATGCTGTCGGGCAGGCCGGCCAGCAGTGCGCCGATGCGCGCCACGTTCATGCCTTGTTCGCCCTCGGGCATGGCGCAGCCGATGATGATGTCTTCGATGCGCCGCGTGTCGATGCCCGGTGCCTGGGCGATGACGGATTTGAGTACGTGCGCCAGCATCTCGGCCGGATGGGCATTGCGCAATACGCCGCGCGGCGCCTTGCCGACCGGCGTGCGGGTGGCGGCGACGATGTAGGCGTCCTGGATTTGCTTGGTCATTGGGAATTCTCCGTGTCCGTTCGCCCTGAGCTTGTCGAAGGGCTCCCGATCAGATCGATCGCCGCGCGTGGTTCGACAGGCTCACCACGAGCGGCTGCAGGTTTCAATTTCTCAGGGGCTTGCCGTTCTTGAGCATGAAGGCGATGCGCTCCTGGGTCTTGGGCATCTGCGCCAAGGCCACGAAGTGTTCGCGTTCGAGCTTGAGCAGCCATTGTTCGTCCACCAGCGAGCCGCGATCGATATTGCCGCCGCACAGCACGGTGGCGATGCGCGTGGCCACTTCCTGATCGTGCTCGGAGATGTAGCGACCATCGAGCATGTTCACCAGCATCATCTTGAACGTGGCGATGCCGACATCGCCAGCCACCGGAATCTGTCGGGGCGGCAGCGCCGGACGATAGCCCGATTCGGCCATGGCCTTGGCCTGTTGCCGGGCCACGTGCAGCAATTCGTAGGCGTTGAAGACGACCACGTCGTTTTCGCGCGCCAGCTTGAGCTCCTTCGCTTCCAGCGCCGAACCCGACACTTTGCCCATCGCCACGGTTTCGAAATATGGTTTCAGACCGGCGAAGACATCACCGCCGGGACCGGCGGCCAGACCGGCGCGCGTGGCGATTTCCTTCAGGCCGCCGCCTGCGGGCAACAGGCCGACACCCGCTTCCACCAGGCCGATGTAGCTTTCCAGGGCGAACACTGTGCGCGCCGAGTGCATCTGGAATTCGCAGCCGCCGCCGAGCGCCAGGCCGCGCACCGCGGCCACGACCGGCACCAGTGAATACTTGATGCGCTGGCTGGTGGCTTGGAAGTTGGCGACCATCGCATCGAGTTCGTCGATCTTGCCCGCTTGCAGCGAAGCCAGTGCGCCGGACAAATCGGCGCCGGCCGAGAACGGCTCCTTCGGCTGCCAGATCACCAAACCCTGGAAATCCTTCTCGGCGATATCCAGTGCCTGGCCGATACCGGCCAGCACGCCGTCACCGACGGTATTCATCTTGGACTTGAAGCCGAGCACGGCGATGCCGTCGCCGTCGTGCCACATCCGCACCGAGTCGGTGTCGAGCAGCGTTTCACCTTGCGCGAAGGTCTCGCCGAGGATCGGATCGGGAAAGCGCTGGCGGCGGTACACCGGATTGCTCGAACGCGGCGCCAGCGTGTTGCGGCCCGGGCTGAAACTGCCACCGGCTTCATGCACACCGTTGCGGCCATCGGTCGCCCACGCGGGCAGCGGAGCGTTGCTCATCGTCTTGCCGGCGGCGATGTCTTCGTTGATCCAGCCGACGACCTGCTGCCAGCCGGCGGCCTGCCAGGTCTCGAACGGGCCAAGATTCCAGCCGTAGCCCCAGCGGATGGCCAAATCCACGTCGCGGGCGGTGTCGGCGATCGAGGCCAGATGGAAAGCGCTGTAGTGGAACAGATCGCGGAAGCACGCCCACAGGAACTGCGCCTGCGGGTGGTTGGAGGCGCGTAGCTTGGCGAATTTTTCCGCGGGATTCTTGTTCTTGAGTATTTCCACGACCTCCGTCGCCGCCTCGCCGGTGGCGGCGCGATAGTCGCCTGCCTTCAAGTCCAGCACGAAGATGTCCTTGCCGCGCTTTTGGAAAATGCCGCCGCCGGTCTTCTGGCCGAGCACGCCTTTGGCGATCATCGCCTGCAGCCACTCCGGCGTCTTGAAGAAGCCGTGCCAGGGATCGTCGGGCAGGGTGTCGGCCATGGTCTTGATGACATGCGCCATGGTGTCGAGGCCGACCACGTCCGAGGTGCGGTAGGTGGCCGATTTTGGCCGTCCGACCAGCGGGCCGGTGAGGGCATCGACTTCATCGAAGCCCAGGCCGAAGGCGGCGGTGTGGTGCAGGACGGAGAGGATCGAGAACACACCGATGCGATTGCCGATGAAATTCGGCGTGTCCTTGGCATAGACCACGCCCTTGCCGAGCGTGGTGACCAGGAAAGTTTCCAGGCCTGCAAGGATGGCCGCATCAGTCTTGGCGCAAGGAATCAGCTCGGCCAGGTGCATGTAGCGCGGCGGATTGAAGAAATGCACGCCGCAGAAACGATGATGAAGCGATTCATCAAGAACTTCTGACAAGTCATTGATTGACAAGCCAGAAGTGTTGGACGCCAGGATCGCGTTCGGGGCCACGTAGGGCAGGATTTTGCCGTACAGATCCTTTTTCCAATCCAGCCGCTCGGCGATGGCCTCGATGATCAGATCGCAGCCCTTGAGCAGCTCCAGGTGCTGGTCGTAATTGGCCGCGATGATGGCGGCAGCCTTGTCCCTGCCGGCCAGCGGCGTCGGCGACAGCTTGCCGAGATTGGCGATGGCCTTGTTGACGATGCCATTGGGGTCGCCGTCTTTGGCCGGCAGATCGAACAGGATCGTTTCGACATTGGCGTTGACGAGATGGGCGGCGATCTGCGCGCCCATCACGCCGGCGCCGAGCACGGCTACCTTGCGGATGTGGAGTTGTGACATGGGAAATAGGCCTTGCGGAAGGATGAGTACGAGACTCGGGATTTGCGGTTTGCGGATTTCCGACTCGTCATGGTGACGAGGTTCGGGTTGTGGAAAGAGGTTGGGCCGATCGGGCTTGTCGGGTAGCCGGTCAGTCGGCCCGCAATCCGGCGGCGGCGAAGCGGATCAGGTGCTGGGCGGCTTTTTCGCAATGGGCTTTTTCGGCCACGCCCGCCGGGCGCTTGATCAGGCCGAAATCCGCCATCGCGTATGTGAGCGCGCCGGCCATGAAATCCATGCGCCAATACAGCTCCTCCTTGCCCAATCCGGGCAGGCAGGGCGCGATGGCGCGGGCGAACTCGCGCAGCACCTGGCCGTAGTTGTCGGAAAGGAATTTGCGCAGCCGGTCGTTCTTCTCGGCGTAGGCGCGGGCCAGTACGCGTACGAACGCCGAGCCCTGGCGATCCAGAGTCAGGGCCAGGGCAGGCTCGATGAACGCGGCCAGGATCGGCTCGAGTTCGCCCGGATGGGCTTCTTGCGCGTGCCGAAGTTCTTTCATGCGGCGCTCGCTCATCTCGTCCATGCGCCGGCGGAAAACCTCATTGACCAGGTTTTCCTTGGAGCCGAAGTGGTAATTGACCGCGGCGATATTCACGTCGGCGCGGCTGGTGACCTGGCGCAGCGAGGTGCCGGCGAAGCCGTGCAGGGCGAATAGCTCCTCGGCGGCGCCGAGGATGCGGTCCTTGGTGTTGAAGTGGGTGGTGGCCATGGCGGCTCGTCACTCGATTGAAACGGATGTTTCAATCATAGATTGCAACGGGCGTTGGAGCAATGTGTCGTTTCCCGGGGCCGGATGGAGTGCCGGAGGCGGGCATCGAAATCACTTCAAAAAATGCGCTAAACCCACGGTTCGAGTAGGTTTTATGGTAAATTTGCGGGGTTGCTTATCACTTTCACCCACCTTTGACCTATTTACCCGGAGCAATTGTTATGGCGCTGGAGCGCACGATTTCGATCATCAAGCCCGATGCAGTCGCAAAAAATGTCATTGGCCAGATCTACGCCCGTTTCGAAAATGCCGGCCTCAAGATCGTGGCCGCCAAGATGAAGCATCTTTCCCGCAAGGAAGCAGAAGGTTTTTACGCCGTGCATCGCGAGCGTCCGTTTTTCAACGCGCTGGTCGAGTTCATGATTTCCGGCCCGGTGATGATTCAAGTGCTCGAAGGCGACAACGCCGTTGCCAAGAATCGTGACCTGATGGGTGCCACCAATCCCAAGGACGCCGCACCCGGTACGATTCGCGCCGATTTCGCACAAAGCATCGACGCCAATGCCGTGCATGGTTCCGACAGTCTCGAGAATGCCGCGATCGAAACCGCGTACTTCTTCGCCGCTACCGAGCTCTGCCCGCGTTGATCGAAAGATTCCAGACGCACTCATGACGACTTTGAGGATTACGATTTTTCCTTGCGATCTTTGAGTGCTCTTCGCGGACAAAAATGTTTTTTGGTATTCACGATCAGGATCGAACAGGCAAGTGACTGAGGCAACCGCCAAGACCAATCTGCTCGACCTGGATCGCGATGGGCTGGAGCGCTTTTTCGCCGAGACACTCGGTGAAAAGCGCTTTCGCGCCCATCAGGTGATGAAGTGGATTTATCACCGCCATGTCACCGACTTCAATGAAATGACGGATCTGGGCAAGGCGTTGCGTGGCAAGCTCGAAGAGTTCGCCCAAGTCCTGCCGCCGAACACGATGTTCGAGAAGCCTTCGGCCGACGGCACGCACAAGTGGCTGCTCGGCATGGACGGCGGCAACGCCATCGAAGCGGTGTTCATTCCCGACAAGGGCCGCGGCACGCTGTGTGTGTCGAGTCAGGTCGGTTGCGGCTTGAATTGCCAGTTCTGCTCGACCGCTACGCAAGGCTTCAATCGCAACCTTTCCACGGCTGAGATCATCGGCCAGGTCTGGGTCGCCGCCAAGCATCTGGGCAACGTGCCGCATCACCAGCGCAAGCTGACCAATGTGGTGATGATGGGCATGGGCGAACCATTGTTGAATTTCGACAACGTCGTGCGCGCGATGGACATCATGCGCGACGACAATGGTTTCGGTCTGGCCAACAAACGCGTCACGCTTTCGACTGCCGGCCTGGTGCCGATGATCGACAAGCTCTCGGAAGTCAGCGACGTGTCGCTGGCCGTTTCCCTGCATGCGCCGTTCGATGATTTGCGCACCAGCTTGGTGCCGCTCAACAAGAAATACCCGATCGCCGAATTGATGGATGCCTGCGTTCGCTACGCGTTGCGCAAGCCGCGCACCTCCATCACTTTCGAATACACCATGATGAAGGGCATCAACGACCAGCCCGAGCATGCGCGCGGCGTGGTCAAGCTGATGCGCAAGATCGATGCGCAGGTGCAACGCGCCAATACCGCCAAGGTCAATCTGATTCCCTTCAATCCGTTTCCCGGGACGCGCTTCGAGCGTTCGTCGGAAACCGACATCCGTAACTTCCAGAGCATTCTGCTCGACAGCAATGTGCTGACGATGGTGCGACGCACGCGCGGCGATGACATCGACGCCGCTTGCGGGCAACTCAAGGGCCAGGTTCTCGACCGCACCCGGCGTCAGTCCGAATTCAAGCTCAAGCTCAAGGCGCAGGGGATTTCCGATGCGCTGGCTTAGCATGGCGTTGTGCCTGCTGTTGTTGGCGGGCTGCTCGGCGACCGGCGGTTCAGGCAAGCGTGCGGCAGCGGCGCCGGCACTTTCCCATGTCGGGCAGTTGAACTTGAGCCTGGCGCAAAACTATCTGGACATGGGCGATCTCGAAACCGCACTCGATCGCGCCAATCGGGCCGCGCGAAGCGATCCCGATTCGGGCGACACCCATGCCATGTTGGGAATGATCTACAACCGCGTCGGCAATCTGGACAAGGCTGCGGTCGAGTTCGAAAGCGCATTGCGGCTCGCGCCCAGGAATGGCTCCATCCTGAACGCGCATGCAGTGTGGATGTGCGAGCGCGGCAAGTACGAACAAGCCGATGCCGAATTCCTGCAGGCGCTGCAGGATCCTTTCTACAAGTCTCCGATGCAGACGTTTTTCAATGCCGGTAAATGCGCACAGAATGCCGGCCAACTGGACAAGGCCGAAACTTACCTGCGCCGTGCCCTGGAACTTTCGCCACAAGAGCCTTCGGCATTGAAGACTCTGGCCGAGGTAGAGCTCGGCTTGGGCAAAGTCATGGAAGCGCGCGCTTTTGTCCAGCGCGCGGATGCACTGGGCAGCGATGCCCAGGTGCTTGAACTTGCCGCGCGCATCGAGGACGCCGCCAAAAACGCTGAGGCGGCCAAACGCTATCGCCAACGTCTGCGGGACGAATTTCCCGCCACTGAGCCGGGTCGGGAAGGGGGACAGCAACCATGAGTTCGGAATCGTTCCAGGAAGCGCTTTTTGAAGATCCGATCGGCCAGCGCTTTCGCAATGCCCGCGAAAAGGCACAACTGAGTTTGGAGTCTGTCTCCCGGCAACTCAAACTGCCAGTGGCGGTGATCGAGGCGATCGAGAAAGAAGATTGGACGCGGCTCGGTGCGCCCATCTATGTGCAAAGCCATGCCGGCAGTTACGCGCGCCTGCTCGGTTTGCCGGCGGAATTGGTCGATGAGATCGCGCGCAGCAAGCCGACGCCGCAGTTGGTGACGGTGGGTGTTGGATCGCCGGTGCGCCGGATGATCGATCACAGCGTGATGAAGCTTGCGTACCTGGCGATGACCGTGGTGATCGCAGGTTCGGTGGTGATGCTGGCAATGCATTTCCAGACGCCGCCGATCATCGCGCAGGTATTGCCGTTGGATCCTCCCTCGACGATGCCGGAAAGCCGGACGGCGGCCACACCGCTTGCGTCGGGTACCGCGACGCACAACGCACCGGCTGCGGCTGCTACCGCAACGACAACGAATTCGCCGACGCTGACCAACCCGTCACCGGCCGATGCTCCTGTCATGGCTTCGCTCGCTCCTTCGCTGCCAGTCACTGCCGCTGCACCAAGCGCCGGCGTCTTGCTGAGTTTTCGTGGAGAAAGCTGGGCCGAGATCCTCGATAGCGCCGGTCAGCGCGTCGAGCGCGGTTTGATCGCCGCGGGCACCGAACGCCGTTTCGCTACTGGCCAGGTGGCGCGGGTTACGCTCGGCAACGCCGATGCGGTGGATGTGACCGTGGACGGCCAACCTTTGGATCTGGCCGCCTATAGCAACGCGAACGTCGCTCACTTTACGGTATCCTCTGACGGCAGGATCGCTCCTGCCGGCAATTGATTCTGCGATTACCGAAACCAAGAACTTTTTCCCACTGCCTGCAGTCCATGCAGGCCAATGAAGTCAATTCCGATGGATCAACTCGACGAATACGAACAGGGCGAAAACGTCCGCAAATGGCTGCGCAAGAACGGCAGCTCCCTCATCACCGGCATCGCTTTGGGCCTGGCCTGCGTGTTCGCGTGGAATTGGTGGCAAGGTCATACCGCCAAGCACAAGGAAGAAGCCGCGACCCAGTACGCGTCCTTCGTTGAAGCCATCGATGCCAAGGATGCGGCCAAGGTCAAGGTATTCGCGAATGTGCTCGCCAACGACTACGCCGACACGCCGTATGCGGAGCTGGCCGTTCTGCGCAACAGCGCTTTCCTGTACGGGATCGGCAAGACCGACGAGGCGCTGCAACTGCTCAGGACCGAGGCGCCCAAAGTCAAGGACCTGGAACTGGCGGAAATATTCAAGCTGCGCATCACGCGTTTGCTGTTGATCGCGGGAAAAACCGAAGAAGCGCGCAAGCAGATCGATACCGTCACCCATCCGATCTTTCCCACCATCGCCGACGAATTGCGCGGCGATATCGCGGTCGCCTCGGGCAATCGCGAGGACGCGCGCAAGTATTTCCTGTCGGCGCTGACCAATCTCGACGAGGCCGCGCCGACCCGCCGCCTGCTGGAAATGAAGCTCATCAACGCTGGCGGCTTGCCGCCGCTGGCCAAGCCGGAGGCTTGATCAATGCTGCGTCGAATCGTTTTCCTGGTCCTGGCCATTGCCCTGGTTCCCGGCTGTTCCACCGTGAAGGGCTGGTTCCATGGCGGTAAGGCCAAGCCGGACGAACCGGCCGAGCTCACCAAGATCGCCGCGCCCATCCAGATCAAGCATCTGTGGTCGGTCAAGCTCGGTGGTGGCGAGGATCGTCTGTGGCTGCGCCTGCATCCGGTGCTCGAAGGCAATCGGATCTATGCGGTCAACGACAATGGCCAGGTGCTGGCCATTGATGGAACGACCGGGAAAAAGATTTGGACGGCATCGGTCGTCGAGGTGAAGGGCAAGCGCAGCAAATTGCGCTTCTGGCATCGCGAAGCGGCCGAAGCGGGCCTGACCAGCAGTCCGGGCGTCGGCAATGGCATGGTGATTGTGGGCGGTCGCAACGGCGATGTCATTGCGCTCAATGCCGATACCGGCGAGAAGCGCTGGTCGGTCAAGGTCAGCTCGGAAGTGCTGAGTGCGCCGCTGATAATGTCCAGTCACGTCATCGTGCGCAGCAATGACGGCCGCGTGTTCGGGCTCGATCCGACCGATGGCAGCCGCAAATGGGTATTCGATCGCGGCCTGCCCACGCTCAGCATTCGCGGCAATGCCGCGCCGGTCGGTGCCAATGGCTTGGCTTACATCGGTTATGACGACGGCACCTTGGTCGCGCTGCGCGAGCAGGATGGTCTGCGCGTTTGGGAGCAGGTGATCGCCGAACCCGAAGGCCGCACCGAACTCGATCGCATGGCCGATATCGATGGCGAAATCCAGGTCGGCATCGACAATGTTTTTGCCGTCAGCTACCACGATCAGGTCATGGCCGTTTCGGCCGGTAACGGTCAGCCGGCGTGGACGCATGGCGTGGGCAGTCCCAACGGCCTGGCCTTGCTGGGCGACAAAGTATTGCTCACTGACAAGGTAGGCAATATCTGGGCGCTCGATCGCGCCACCGGCAATTCGCTCTGGAAACAGGACTTGCTGGCGCGCCGTCAATTGACGAGCCCGGCCGTTCAAGGCGACTACGGCGTGGTTGGCGATCTCGAGGGTTATCTGCACTGGTTCAAGATCGAGAGCGGCGAGTTCGTCGGCCGCGAGAAAATCGCCGGCGATGCGATTCGCGGTACGCCGCAGGTTTCCGCCGATGGCGTGCTGTATGCGGTCACCACCGAAGGCAAGCTCGCTGCCTACAAGTTGGGGGACTGAGCCGTGCTGCCGCTGGTCGCCCTGGTCGGACGACCCAACGTCGGTAAGTCCACGTTGTTCAACGGGCTCACGCGCACGCGTGATGCCTTGGTTCACGACGAGCCCGGGGTGACCCGGGATCGCAATTACGGTATCTGCCGTCTCGATGAAGAGCACCCGTTCGCGGTCTGCGACACCGGTGGCTTGACCGATCAGCAGGAAGGTCTGGCTGGCGCGACCGCCAAGCAATCGCGCGCCGCTGCCGAGGAGGCCGACTTGGTGCTGTTCGTGGTCGATGGCCGCGAAGGTCCGTCGGCGCTGGATCAAACGATCCTCGCCTGGTTGCGCAAGACCGGCCGGCCGTTTTATCTGGTGGTCAACAAGACCGACGGGCTCAACGAAGAAAATTGCGTCAACGAATTCGCGCGATTCGGCGTGGAGAACGTCATTCCGATTGCCGCCGCGCACCAGCGCGGCATTCCGCAATTGCTCGAAGCCATCCTGCCGCGCCTGCCCAAGGATCTGGACGCCGAGGTGCTCGACGACGATCCTGGGCGCATGCGTGTGGCCTTCATCGGCCGGCCGAACGTGGGCAAATCGACGCTGGTCAATCGTTTGCTCGGCGAGGAGCGGATGATCGCGTCCGATGTTCCCGGCACCACCCGCGATTCGATCGCGGTGGACATGGAACGCGATGGCCGGCAATACCGTCTGATCGATACCGCTGGTCTGCGCCGTCGCGGCAAGGTCGAGGAGGCGGTGGAAAAATTCAGCGTGTTCAAAACGCTGCAGGCGATTCAAAGCTGCCAGATCGCCGTGGTCATGCTCGATGCCGGCGAAGGCGTGACCGAGCAGGATGCGACGGTGCTCGGACACGTGCTCGAAGCGGGCCGCGCCTTGGTCATCGCCGTCAACAAGTGGGATGGACAAAGCGATTACCAGCGCGAGCAGACGCGCGCCTTGCTCGATCGCAAGCTCAGCTTCTGCACCTGGGCCGAGCAGGTCACCATTTCCGCCAAGCACGGTACCGGCATGCGCGAGTTGTTTGCCGCGATCCATCGGGCGCATGCGTCGGCGACGCGAAAGTTCACTACCTCGGAAATCACCAAGGCATTGGAAATCGCCTACGAGACGTTTCCGCCGCCGGCCATACGCGGGCACGTGGCGAAGTTGCGCTTCGCCCATCCGGGCGGCGAGAATCCGCCCTTGTTCGTCGTGCATGGCACAAGGCTTCGCACCTTGCCCGACAGTTATCGCCGCTATCTCGAAAATTTCTTCCGCAAGCGTTTCAAGCTGGTTGGTACGCCGGTGAAGTTCGTCTTCAAGGAAAACCAGAATCCCTATGAAGACAAGAAAAACGTGCTCACCGAAAAACAGCTAGAAAAACGCCGCCGCCTGATCCGTCACGTCAAACGCAAGTAAATGATCGGGCGTGACCAGATCACCCTGGGCATACTCGCCGGTGGCCAGGCGCGCCGGCTTGGCGGCGTGGACAAGGCCTTTGCCGAATATCGCGGTCAAAGCCTGTTGGCGCGAACGCTGGGTGCGATGGGGGAAGGTTATAGCGAAATACTGCTCAGCCATCCGGGCAATGAGCCGCGTCTGGCCCGGATGCCGCTTCGTGTAGTGCCTGACAGGCGCACGGATTTTCCCGGACCGCTCGCCGGTATCGAAGCCTTGCTGTATGCCACGTGCAGTCCGTGGTTGCTGACCTTGCCGGTGGACGTTCGCGATATTCCACTCGATCTTTGCCAAGCCTTGTGCGAGGCCGCCGCAGGTTCGGGTGTGGTGATTCAAGATGCGCAAGGCCTGCAACCGATCATCGGATTGTGGCAGGTGGCGGCAGTGCGGCCGGTAGTGACGGCGGCCTTGAATAGTAGCCAACTTGCCGCGCATCGATTGGTATCGGCGCTGGGCCTGAAGGTTCATGATATTTCACCGCTGCGGCTGGGCAACCTGAACACGCCTGCGGATTTCGAGCCAGCAGATTTCGAGTAACCGCCGTGTCTGAACAATTTCCAACCCGTATTTTGTTTTCCGAAGCCGAACGCATCGTCGATCGCATCGCCGAGGCGGGGCGGGTAAGCACTGAACGCGTTGCGCTTTCGCGCGCGCTCGGCCGAATTCTCGCCGAGGATCTGACCGCGCAGATCGATCTGCCGGGTTTCGACAACTCGGCGATGGACGGATTCGCATTGCGTTCTGCCGACTTGCATCCGGTGCAGCCGGATTTCCTGATGCTGGCCGGCGAGCAATTCGCCGGTATCGCCAATGACATCGAAGTCGGCGCTGGCCAATGCGTGCGTATCACCACCGGTGCGCCGATGCCGCGCGGCGCCGATACGGTGGTGATCAAGGAAGATGTACAACTCGATGGCGACCGGGTGGTTCTCACTGGGCCCGTGCGCGCCGGCGCGCATGTGCGGCATGCGGGTGAAGATGTGCGTGTTGGCGATGTCGTGTTGCGTGCAGGGCAAGTGCTCACGCCGGCGCGATTGAGTCTGGCGGCGGCGCTCGGGCAGCACGATCTTTCGGTATTTCGCCGTCCCACCGTGGCGGTGTTCACCAGCGGCGATGAGATAAAATCGCCCGGGCTGCCGCTGGCGCCGGGCGAGATCTACGACAGCAATCGGGTGTTGCTGCAGACCTTGCTGATCGCCGATGGCTTCGAGCCGGTCGCCTGGCCGGTGTTGCCCGACGATCCGGCGCGCATCGAAGCGGCGTTGCGCGATGCGGCGTTTTCCTTCGATGTGGTGATCACCTGCGGCGGCGTTTCCGCGGGGGAAAAAGATTTTCTGCCGGCGCTGTTGCGTGAGCAGGGCGAAGTGCATTTCTGGAAAGTCCGGATGCGGCCGGGAATGCCGGTGCTGTTCGGCAGGCTCGGTCAGGCGCAGATGATGTGTTTGCCCGGCAATCCGGTGTCGGTGTTTGCCACTTACCTGACGTTGGCGCGGCGTTATCTGGATGGCATGCAAGGGCGTAGCGAAGCGCGGCCGCAGCAGTTCGCCAAGCTCGCGTTGCCGATCGAGAAAAAACACGAACGCCGGGAATTCCTGCGCGGCAATCTCGATTGCGACCTGAACGGCCAATGGCGGATCACACCCAATCCCGCCGATGGCTCGCATCGCCTGCTCGCCGCAGCCCAGGCCAATGCCTTGATCGTCCTGCCCGAGGGCGTCGATCGGTGGCCGGAAGGCAGCGTGTTGCAGGTGTTGCCGCTACTGGCGTACTGACGGCGTTATGCTGTTGCGATGAACACCACGATCACCGAAATCACACCGGCCCAAGCCCAGGCTTTGCAAGCGCAAGGCGCGCGGCTGATCGACGTGCGCGAACCCGACGAGCATGTCCTGGGCATGGCGCAAGGCGCGCTGCCGGTACCGCGCGCGCAGCTCGAACAATCACCCGCCGAATATCACGCAACGCCCGACGAGCCCTTGTTGTTGATCTGCGCGGGCGGCAACCGCTCCATGCTCGCGGCGCGGGCGTTGGAAGCGATGGGTTACACACGCCTGTATTCGGTCAGTGGCGGTTTCACCCGTTGGCAGGCGGAAGGTTTGCCGGTGCAAGGCCGCAGCGAGGACAGCGATTTTCTCGAACGTTATTCGCGACACTTGCGGCTGCCGCAGGTCGGTCTGGCCGGCCAGAAGAAACTCGAACAGGCCCGCGTACTGGTCGTGGGCGCCGGTGGCTTGGGCTCGCCGTCGGCGTACTATCTGGCGGCGGCCGGCGTCGGATTCATGCGTCTGGTCGATGACGATCGCGTGGATCTGAGCAATCTGCAACGGCAGATCCTGCACGCGGACGATCGCATTGGCCAGTGGAAGGTGGATTCGGCGCGGCAAACTTTGTCGGCGCTCAATCCGCGTGTGCAGATCGAGACACAGATTGTTCGCTTGAACGCCGAAAACATCGAGCGTCTGATCGGCGATGTCGATGTGGTGATCGATGGTGCCGATAATTTCCCGACGCGCTATCTGCTTTCCGATGCTTGCGTGCACTTGGGCAAACCGATGGTCTATGGCGCGGTGCATCGATTCGAGGGGCAAATCAGTGTCTTCGATGCCGGCCGCCAGCGCGGTGTCGCGCCTTGCTATCGCTGTCTGTTTCCCGAAGCGCCGAGTGCGGCCGAAGCACCCAATTGCAGCGAGGCCGGTGTGTTGGGCGTGTTGCCGGGCATCATTGGAATGTTGCAGGCGACCGAGACCTTGAAACTGATTCTCGGTATCGGCCAGCCGCTGACGGGCCGGTTATTGCACGTGGAAACGCTGGGCATGAGGTTTCGCGAAACCCGTTTGCAACCCGATCCCGATTGCCGGGTCTGCCGCCCGGGCCAGGTGTTTGCCGGGTATGAAGAGCTGGCGCAGGTGTGCGCGGCGGATGTTTCCGATCAAAACGGTAGTGGATGAGGACCGGGAATCCCGGGCGATCGCGGCGTTCCTGTGGCCGTTGGAAATCGGGCTGCGCATGCGATCCACGGTTTGAATAAAGCAAAGCTTTCTTGGCAGTCCGCGAAAGACGCGAAAGGCGCAAAGGGGAAAACAACTTTGGGTCATCGCAATTTCAGACAAGGGGAGCGGCGGATTTTGTGGCCTGTCTCTGCTCCATGAAGTTCGCGTCCTTTGCGCCCTTTGCATTTTTTGCGGATAAAAATTCTTTTCACCAAGGACTGGGAGATCGAAAATGCAGCTTGGCATGATCGGGTTGGGACGGATGGGCGCGAACCTGGTGCGGCGCCTGGTCAATGATGGCCACGAATGCGTGGTTCATGACGTGAATCCCGAAGCCGTGAAAGCGCTGGTCGGTCCCGGCATCCAGGGCGCGGCATCGCTGGAAGAATTGGCCGCAAAAATGACCGGCCCGCGTGCTGTATGGGTGATGGTTCCCGCCGCAGTGACCGGAAAGACGATCGAACAACTGGCCTTGCATTTACAGGCCGGTGATATCGTCATCGATGGCGGCAACAGCTATTACCGCGATGATCTGCAACACGCCAAGTCGCTGGGCGTGCGCGGCATCCATTGGGTCGATTGCGGTACCAGCGGCGGCATCTTCGGCCTCGAACGCGGCTACTGCCTGATGATCGGCGGCGAGCAGGAAATCGTCAGGCACCTGGACCCGATTTTCAAAAGCATCGCGCCTGGCGTCGCCGCCGCGCCGCGCACGCCGGGCAAAACCGGAACACCCGAACCTGCGGAGCAAGGCTATTTGCATTGCGGCCCGGCTGGCGCCGGCCATTTCGTGAAGATGGTCCACAACGGTATCGAATACGCAATGATGGCTGCGTATGCCGAAGGCCTGAACATCCTCAAGCATGCCGATGCCGGAATGCACGGTCGGCAGCAAGACGCCGAGACCGCGCCGTTGCGCGATGCCGATGCCTATCAGTACGAGATCGATGTCGGCCAGGTCACTGAAGTGTGGCGGCGCGGCAGTGTGGTGGCGTCCTGGCTGCTTGATCTTACTGCGGCTGCATTGGTCGAGGACTCCGGACTCGAACAATATTCGGGGCATGTGTCGGATTCGGGCGAGGGCCGCTGGACCGTCGCGGCGGCGGTGGATGCGGGTGTGCCGGCGCCGGTGATCGGCGCGGCCTTGTTCAGCCGCTTCCAGTCGCAAGGTGGCGGCGATTTCGGTAATCGCGTGCTGTCGGCGATGCGAAAACAATTCGGCGGGCACGATGAGCGAAAAAAAGGCGAACGCTGAAGTGGCCGCGCCGCATCGCCGCCCGCTGCGTTCGGATGCGCTGGTGCTTTTCGGTGTCACCGGCGATCTGGCGCACAAGAAGATTTTTCCGGCCTTGTATGGAATGACCAAGCGCGGCTTGCTCGATGTCCCAGTGGTCGGTGTCGCGTCCTCGAAGATGACGCTGGCGCAATTACGCGACCGGGTGGCCGAGAGCGTGAAAGCGGCTGGAAAAATCGATGATCGCCGTGCACTCGAACACTTGTTGTCCCGCTTCGAATACGTCAGCGGCGATTATCAAGACCCGGCGACATTCGTTTCGCTGAAAAAAGTATTGAGCAAGGCCAAACGTCCGGTGCATTACCTGGCCATTCCGCCGGGATTGTTCGCCACGGTGATCAAAGGGCTGGGCGATGTGGGCTTGGGCGATGCGGCGCGGGTGATCGTCGAAAAACCCTTCGGGCGCGATCTGGCCTCGGCGCGTGAGTTGAACCGTATCGCGAAAACCGTGTTTCCGGAGGATTCCATCTTTCGCATCGATCACTTCCTCGGCAAGGAAGCGATCATGAACATCCTGTATTTCCGCTTCGCCAATTCCTTCCTGGAACCGATCTGGAATCGCAACTGCATTGCCAGTGTCCAGATCACGCTGTCGGAGAATTTTGGCGTGCAAGGCCGGGGCGGGTTTTACGAAACCGCCGGTTGCTTGCGCGATGTGATCGAAAACCATTTGTTCCAGATCGTCGCGCTACTGGCGATGGAACCGCCGGCCTTGCGCAGTTATTCCGCTCTGCACAACGAGCAGGCCAAGGTTTTCCAGGCGATGCGGCCACTCGCACCTGACGATCTGGTGCGCGGGCAATACAAGGGCTATCGGGCCGAGCGTGGCGTGGCCAAGGATTCGGATGTCGAGACGTTCTGCGCCTTGCGTCTGTTCATCGATTCCTGGCGTTGGCAGGGTGTGCCCTGGTATTTGCGTTCGGGAAAATTGCTGGCCGAGACCGCGGCCGAAGTGCTGGTGCAGCTCAAGCCGCCGCCGCAACAGTTGTTCGCCGATTCTGCACCGACGGCCGGCCGGGCCAACTATCTGCGTTTCCGTTTGTCGCCCAGTTCCGCCGTTGCGCTCGCCGCTCGGGTCAAGCGGCCGGGCAAGGAATTCATCGGCAATCAGCGTGAGTTGTATCTGCTCGATCAGCACGATGGCGAGGAGTCGCCCTACGAGCGCTTGCTCGGTGATGCGATGGCCGGCGATGGCGCGTTGTTCGCGCGCGAGGATTCGGTCGAGGCGGCGTGGGCGGTGGTCGATCCGGTATTGAACAAGCATCACCCGGTCAGCCTCTACAAGCCGGGCAGTTGGGGGCCGAAGGAATCGGATGCCTTCATCGCTGCCGATGGCGGTTGGCATAATCCGGTTCCCGAGCCGGTGTTGTCTTGATGCATTCAGAGGCAGCGAGCAAGGAAAATATCTCATGACCGATGACAGCAATCGACTCGAACCTTCCTTGACCGAGCGGCCGGCGTGGTTGGCATTGCAGGAGCATTACCGGCTCAACCATCATCATCATCTGCGCCAGTTGTTCGCCGATGACTCCGCGCGCGGCGAGCGCATGTGCGCCGAAGCGGCCGGCATCTATCTGGATTACTCGAAAAACCGCATCACCGACCAGACGTTGCCCTTGTTGATGCGGCTGGCCGATGAATGCGGTTTGCGCGAGCGTATCGAGGCGATGTTTGCCGGCGAGAAAATCAACACGACCGAACAACGCGCCGTCGCACATATCGCGTTGCGCGCGCCGCTCGGGCAGTCGATTTCGATCGATGGCGTGGATGTGGTGCCGCAGGTGCATGCGGTGCTCGAACGCATGACCCGGTTCAGCGATCAGGTTCGCAACGGCCAGTGGCTCGGCCATACCGGCAAGCGCATTCGCAACATCGTCAACATCGGCATCGGCGGCTCGGACCTCGGCCCGGTGATGGCCTTTGAGGCATTGCGTCACTACAGCGAACAAAGCCTGGCGTTTCGATTCGTCTCCAACATCGACGGCAGCGATTTTGTCGAAGCCATGCATGGACTGGAGCCCGAGGAGACTTTGTTCATCGTCTGCTCAAAGACCTTCACCACACTGGAAACCCTGAGCAACGCGCGCGCCGCGCGTGCCTGGTGTCTGGCGGCGCTGGGCGATGAAAAGGCGGTGAGCCGGCATTTCGTGGCGGTATCGAGCAATGCCGGGGAAGTGGCGAAGTTCGGCATCGACACTGAAAACATGTTCGGATTCTGGGATTGGGTCGGCGGCCGTTATTCGCTGTGTTCGGCGGTCGGGCTCTCGACCATGCTGGCGATCGGTCCGGAAAATTTTCGCGCCATGCTGGCCGGTTTCCATGCGATGGACGAGCATTTCCGCAGTGCGCCGTGGGAACGCAACCTGCCCGTGCTCATGGGCCTGCTCGCGATCTGGAACAACAATTTCATCGGCGCGCAATCGGTGGCGGTGCTGCCCTACGCGCAATACCTCAAGCGCTTTCCCGCCTACCTGCAGCAACTCACGATGGAGAGCAACGGCAAGCAGGTCACACGCGATGGCGAAGTCGTCGGCTACCAGACAGGTCCCGTTTACTGGGGCGAGCCGGGCAGCAATGGCCAGCATTCGTTCTATCAGCTCATCCATCAAGGCACGCGCTTGATCGCCTGCGATTTCATCGGCTTTTGCCAGCCGCTCAATGCGCTCGGCAACCAGCACGATTTGTTGATCGCCAATTTGTTCGCGCAGGCCGAAGCGCTGGCTTTCGGCAAGACGGCAGATCAGGTTCGCGCCGAAGGCACCGATGAATCGCTGGTGCCGCATCGATGCTTCGATGGCAATCGCGGCAGCAACATGCTTTTGATCGAACGCCTGACGCCGTACACGCTCGGCTCGCTGGTGGCGCTATACGAGCACAGCGTATTCACCCAGGGCGCGCTCTGGAACATCGACAGTTTCGATCAATGGGGCGTCGAGTTGGGCAAGCAATTGGCGACGCGCATGATTCCCGAACTGGCAAGCGCGGCCGGTGTTCCGCTCGCGCATGATAGTTCGACCAATGCCTTGATCGAGCGCTATCGTCGGCTCAAGGCTGCATCGGCGTGAGCGCAAAAGCATGAGCACGACAATCAGCCCGCTCGCGGGGAAACCCGCACCGGCCAGCGTGCTGGTCGATCTGCCGCGGCTGGTGACGGCTTACTACACGCAATCGCCCGATCCAGGCGTTGTTGCCGAGCGGGTGGCGTTCGGTACCTCGGGGCATCGCGGCAGTTCGCTGGAGAATACGTTCAACGAAGCGCATGTGCTGGCGATTTGTCAGGCCGTGTGTCTTTACCGCGCGAAGGAAAACATCACCGGCCCCTTGTTCCTGGGTTTCGATACGCATGCCTTGTCCGCACCGGCATTCGCCAGCGCACTGGAAGTGCTGGCCGGCAATGGCGTGATCACGATGATCGCCGAAGCCGGCGAGTACACGCCGACTCCGGTGATATCGCACGCGATCCTTGCCTACAACCGTGGACGCACGAGCGGGCAGGCCGATGGCATCGTCATCACGCCATCGCATAATCCGCCCGACAACGGCGGCATCAAGTACAACCCGCCGCATGGTGGCCCGGCCGACAGCCGGGTGACGGCCTGGATTCAGGACACCGCCAACCAGTTTCTTGTGGACAAGCTCCATGGCGTCAAACGGATGGCCTTAGCGAAGGCACAAGTTGCCGCAACGACGCATCAACATGATTACCTGAGCGCCTATGTGCGCGATCTGGATCAAGTAATCGACATGGAAACGATTCGTGCTGCGAGTCTGCACATGGCGGTGGACCCGCTCGGTGGCGCCGGGGTGCATTACTGGCCGCGAATCGCCGAGCACTATCGGCTCGATCTGACCGTGGTCAACACCGAGGTCGAAGCGGATTTTCGTTTCATGTCCCTCGACTGGGATGGTCGCATCCGCATGGACCCATCCTCGCCTTACGCGATGCAGCGCTTGCTCGGACTCAAGGAGCGCTTCGACATCGCGTTTGCCTGCGATACCGATCACGATCGCCACGGCATCGTCTGCAAGAGTGCGGGTTTGTTGCCGACCAATCATTTTCTCTCGGTCGCCATCGACTATCTGTTTTCGCATCGTCCGCAATGGCCAGCAGGTTCGATGGTCGGAAAGTCGGTGGTCAGCAGCCAGATGATCGATCGTGTCGCCGCGCGATTGGGACGCCAGGTGCGGGAATTGCCGGTCGGGTTCAAATGGTTCGTCGATGGTTTGCTCGATGGCTCGTTCGGCCTGGCTGGCGAGGAAAGCGCGGGCGCGAGTTTCGCGCGCAGGGACGGGACCGTCTGGACCACGGACAAGGACGGTTTCACTCCATCCTTGCTCGCTGCGGAAATCACCGCGCGGCTCGGGCACGACCCGGGCGAGCTCTATCGCGGATTGACGCGCGAGTTGGGCGAGCCTGCCACCGACCGCATCGAAGCGCCGGCAAGCGCGCAGCAAAAGAAATTGCTTTCGCAACTGTCGGCCGATCGAATCGGCATCACTGAATTGGCGGGCGAGGCGATATCGCAAGTGCTCAGCCAGGCACCGGGCAATGGTGCGGCGATCGGCGGGATCAAGGTGATCGCGGAAAACGGATGGTTCGCGGCCCGCCCTTCGGGCACCGAGGACATCTACAAGATTTATGCGGAAAGTTTTCGCGGGTCCCAGCATCTGCACGCGATCCTCGACCAGGCGCAGCAGGTCGTCGATGCCGCGATTGGCACGGCGTGATAACGAGCCGGGCGTTGCGACCGGTGAAATGAAAGAGACGGTGCGTTGCTTCGAGACGCGTGGGCTTTCACCACGGGCTATGTTGGTTAGCGAACAGACGCTTGCCGGGAGTCCGCGTAATTGTTGCGCGTCGCCCGCCCAGAACGGGTCGGCCACAACGCAAGGACAGGGATATGTTGAACCTGAAACCGCGTAACCGTTTCACATCGACTCTCGCCACGGCGGCACGATTCATCACCAACGGCCCGCTCAATCCCCTCGAAGCCACTGGCACAGCGCAGCGGATCCATCGTCAGGAAGAAATCGGCTTGCCTGTTGGCTTTCTGATCGGGATGGATGTCTATGACACATCGGGTGAATTTCTGGCCGAGGTCGAGCAAATCGTTCTCGATGCCTACAGCCGGCGCGTGGCATTCATCGTGATCGCACTCGGCGGTTTTCTTGGCTTGGGGCGCCAACGTTTCGCCATTCCTTGGCGCGCGGTGCAGATGGATCGGGGCAACTGCAGTTGCGTGATCGATGTCAATCTCCAGGAATGCAGGATCACTTCCGGATTGCGTCGTGCGGCTGGAATGAATCCGTAATTTCGTGATTCCGGCGTGGTGTTTGGTGGCCGAGACGAGCCACGCCATTTCGCGCCTGCAAGACTCGCATACAGTGGACTTGATCCCAGTCAAAGTCCCGGCTCGGTAACCGCGTAGCTTGGAAGCCGCAGGATATGCTCGTCCGCGCCGATGAAGGAGGGATGCCATGTTCAAGGATCTGCTGGTTCCCATAACACGATTGGGCGATGACCAGGCGGCGATCGAGGTAGCCATTGCCCTGGCCGAACGCGAAGGCAGCCATCTGACTGCGCTGGTGCAAGTGCAGGTTCCGGTTCCCGATGCCACGGTCTGGGGTTTCTATCCGGCCACGCTTTATACCGGGCTGTACGAGGAGGCGCGAAAGTTCGCCGAGCAGCAACGCGATTTGCTCGCCTTGCGGCTGGCGAAAACGGCCATCACCAGCGAAGTTCGCGTCGTGGAGAGCATCTTGCTCAAGGATTCGCAGACAGCGGCGCTGCATGCCAGGTACGCGGATCTGGTGATTCTGGGACGGCCCGCGCCGAAGGAAGCGAACCGGCTTCTGGATCAGCAGTTCTCCGATCTTCTGCGTTCCGGTGGGCGTCCGGTACTGGCCATTCCAAGCGGTACGACCGCATTTTCGACCGTGCGCAGAATCGCCATTGGCTGGCAGCCGAGCCGCGAGGCGAGCCGCGCAGTACATGATGCGATGCCTTTCCTGCGTCGGGCCCAGGCGATCGAGATCATCGTCCTCGACCCCCGTCTGGGCGAAGGGCAGCATGGACAACAGCCGGGAGCCGATATCGCCACACACCTGGCGCGTCATGGGCTGACGGTGAATGTGCATGTCGAATCGGGCCAGGGCATGTCCATTGGCCGCGGACTGCTTCAGTGCGCCGAGCAATTGGGTTGCGATCTATTGGTGATCGGCGGCTATAGCCACTCGCGCTTGCGCGAGCAGATATTGGGCGGCGTGACCCAGGAAGTCTTCAACAACGCGAAGATTCCGGTGTTGTTTTCGCATTGACGCCGGTACCCGCTACTTCGGGCGGATGAGTAAAAGCGAAAGTTCCAGATCGGCCGCAGTCCTTGCCGGCTCCTGCCACGCAAGGCATGTGCATCGCACGAGACATGCGCGCACTGAGGATCGATACGTTTGATTCGAGATGCGGCTGCTGGCCTGAAAAGAAAACGGCCCGCATAAGCAGGCCGCCTCCTTTTGCCGCTCAGCAAGCGTGAATCAGTTGACGCTGACCGCACTCCAGGCGGCTGCGACGGCAGCGCGCTGGGCCGAGCCGGCACCGTACAGGTCCGAGGCGGCGTTGAGCGTGGCAACGCGGGCAGCGGCGTAGTTGGTGCCGGAGGTCATGTACACGGTCAGGGCGCGATACCAGATCTTCGTGGCGGCGTCGCGGCCAATGCCGGTCAGCGAGGAGCCATTGCAGGTCGGCGAGGTGTGGTCGACGCCGCTATAGGTCTTGGCGCCGCTGCCTTCGGCCAGCAGATAGAAGAAGTGGTTGGCCACACCCGAGCTGTAGTGCACGTCCAGCGAGCCAAGGTTGCTGACATAGCAGCTCGGGGATGCGCCGTCCTTGATCGGGTTGAACATGTAGCGCAGGGCTTTCTGGTTCGGGCTGCCTGGCACGTTGGCGATGTAGATTTCCTCGCCGATCAGGTAGTCGGGGGTGTCGAGCGGGTTGTTGGCGAAGAACTCGACCATCGAACCCATGATGTCGGAGGTGGCTTCGTTCAGGCCGCCGGACTCGCCGGAGTAAACCAGATTGGCCGTGCGGCTGGTGACGCCGTGGCTCATTTCGTGGCCGGCCACGTCCAGATCGACCAGCGGGCCGTAGGTCACGCCGTCGCCGTCGCCGTAGCTCATGCAGAAGCAGCTATCGGACCAGAAGGCATTGACGTAGTTGCGACCGAGGTGAACGCGGCTGTAGGAGCCCTTGCCGTCGTTGGCGATGCCGTTGCGGCCGAGGGTCTGATAGAAGTCCCAGGTGGTGGCGACGCCGAAGTGGGCGTCGGCACCGGCCGAGGCGCGATCGGAATTGGCGTTGTTGCCCCAGACGTTGTCGACATCGGTGAAGATGGTGCCGGTGCCACCCTTGTTGACGGCGCCGTTCTTGAAGTCGGTGGTGAAGGTGTTGCCGCGGGCGGTGTCACGCATTTCGAAGCCGCCGGTGATGCTGTTGGTGTTGATCGACACGTTGCCGGAGTAGATCGTCTTGCCGGTGCCGACGGCGCCCGCGGTTTCGATGCCGTCCCACTTGTCGAGAATGCGGCCGTTCGTGGCATCGACGAAGAAGTGCATTTCGGTCGGATTGGAATCGGCCTTGACGCCGTTGAAGGTCACTTCATAGGCCAGTTTGAGGCTAGCGCCGCGGGCGAAAACGACCTGGCGGGCGGTGGGGACGCCTTCAAAACCGGTGCCGAACGCCGCGCCGGCTTCGACAATGGCCTGGTCCGCGCTGAGGTTGGCATGCAGGTTCGGACGAGCGGCCGTGGTGAGCGTCTGGCTGGCGCCGGAGAACACGCCTTTCTTCGTATGCACGACGACATCGCCGCCGATCACAGGCAGGCCTGCGAAGGTGCGATCCATGCGGTAGTGCTCCGAGCCATCCTGATCGATGATCGAGTCACGCACGACGAAAGCATCGCCAGCGGCTGCCTTGACGGCGTTGCCATTGGCTGCGACCAGCGCCAGGGCGCGATCGGATTGGCCATTCGCGGCGGCGGCAGTGCCGGCCAAGGCCATGAGGACTGCAAAAGACAGTGTTTTCTGCGACAGCGACATATGAGGTTCCCCTTGTGATTGAAAACGAATGAAAAAGGCCGGCGCGCCGGCCAACGGTAGATACAGGCGGATTACGTGACGTAAACCGACCGGGCTCCCCCCGGTCAACGATTCTGAAGGCGTTGTGTAGGCTACGCGCCGACGATACGACCGCCTTCACAAATTTGTCATTAGCGGATAGTAGTAGGTGAACAAAATGTGATGTTCATCACGCTATTTTTCAAAAAATGAGCAAATTTTGCTTAATTTTTGTGCAATGCCGCACGGCTCCAGCGCAAGATTGCTGAAATAACGATCAATGCCGGGTGTTGTATCGGTTTCGTGAAATCACACTTCAACGACTCGCGGGCCTATGGGAAATGGTCGAGGGCCGGCCTGCTCGCGGTCGGCAGGGCCCTGGAAAAGCCGAGTAATCCAGGGGGCCGGTTTTCAGTCGGTCTTTTTCAGGCGATCTTGGACACCACGCGTTGCAGCTCCAGCAAGGGCCGGTCGAGGGCCGGATCGGTGCTCGAGTACAGGCTGATGGCAAAGCCCCACAAGCCGCCGACGCTGACCGGCTGGACTTGATTTGCCCAGGTGTCCACGGCATCGATGATGCTTTGCACGGTGCTGGCCGCGCTGTACTCGAAACGCGGATGCAGCTTCACCGGCAATAGCGTTTCGATCGGCGGATCGGACGCTACCAAGGTGTAGCCGTAGCGGATCGCTACCGCGATTTCCCGGCCGGCCGGATCGTGGTCGAAGATCTTGTCGAACAGCGTCGTCAGCGGGCTGGTGCTGGCGGTGTGGGTCCAGGTGCCGATATCGAGCCGCTCATCGACGGTGATCAACGGCACCAGGGGCTCGGGGAAGCCGAGTTGCGGCGTGCGATAGACGAAGGACGAACTGGTTTCCGGCCCGTTGGCGCCGAGCAGTTGCGCATTGCGAATCACCGACACCGCGGCATTGGCGTTCTGGTAACGGGCGATGTGCAGCGCGGGAATGGTGTAGCGAAAACCCAGGCGGGTGAAGGCGGGCACCACGGTCGCGCCCAGGCCGCTCGGGAACTGATAGATACGAGTGTCGCCTGCCGGGGTGCCGCCGGTGAGCGGGGCTTCGGCGCCATCGTCGCGGATGACGACGATCTCGGGCCAGCCGGCGGTGCCGTCGGCATCGAGCCGTTTCAGGGTCAGCGTGACATAGACATCGATGCCATCCACCAGCGCCGAATCGAGCGTGGCCAGATAGTGGTAGAACTCGTGCGGCGCGCCGCTCACAGGTGAGCTCAGGCCTTGTGCGGTACGAAGTTTCGTCTGCGCCGCCGCGTGCCGCGAGGGATGCACCAGCCCCACGTGCGCCGGGCGTGTCTGGCCGAGCGCCGCCACCGTCTGGTCGCAACTGCCCACGCCCCACCAGCTCGACCACAGGCCGGCGACCCGTTCGGCCAGGCCGGCGTAGGTATCGAGGGTATTGGCGAGCACGGTATTGCCGGCGTTGGCGTTGGGGCCTTGAAGCTGTTCGAGTATCTGCCAGAGCGAATCGCTGGCCGCCGCGTACTGGGCCAGCGCCTGGAACAGCGTGTCACCGCCGACGGCAAAGAGCGTGGCGTCGGGGCGCCGGTTGAATTCGAGTTCCAGCAGGATCTGGTCCTGCGCGGCGCTCTGATGCGTGTAGATGAACACGTAGGACCAGTACAGCGCGTCGTCCGGCGTTACCGGATTGCGCTGGGTCAGCGCGGTTTGCGAGACCAGCGCCGGCAGCTCCGGATAGGCGCGCAGCGGCACCGGCACCAGCGGCGTGCCCAGATCGGCCGAGAAAGCCGCTGGCGGAAACTGGTCGAAGGCGCGCACGAAACTCAACCAGTTCGAGGCGTCGTAACCGGCCGCCACGGGAGTGATGCCGAATTCGATCTCGTTGACGACATAGACCGGCTGTAGCGCCACGGAGCGGTGCCGGGCCGGCTGTCCGACATCGAGCGGGAAGGAGACGGTGCCGGTGGTCGTCGTACCCAGCGGCGTCTTGGCATTGCCCATTTGCGACACCTTCCAGGCGTCCGGCTCGCTGCCGATCGCCAGGCTGGTTGCCCTGAGGCTGCTGCTGTTCGCACTCAAGCGTCCGGCGCCGGAAAGTCGCGCGGTCATGGCGGCAGCCGGGGAAGTGACAGTGGCGCCAAATTGCAAAATGGCCGTGGTGTTGTAGGCCGGAACAAGCTGCGCCAGCAGGCGCTGGTACAGAACTTCGCGAGCGGCTTTCCAGGCGGCGGAGCCGATCGTGCCGCCGGATTGCTCCTGGATCGCAAGAATCGGCGAGAGCCCATCGGCGACCGCGCAGGCCAGCAGCTTCTTTGCCGTGAGCAGACGGCCCAGCGGCCCCGGCGCCACCACATAGGCCGGAGCGGCGTAGGGCGCGGTGCAGATCAAATCCATGCCGCCGAGCCAGGCGCGGGCCCAGACTTCGAGATCGATGCCCTGGTAATCGTAGGTCTGGCTGGCGCCCCAGCCGCCGGTGGCGGGGTCGAGCGATTTGATCTCGACGTTGCTTTCGGCCTCCAGCGTGTTGGACAGCGGACGAAGCGCGAAGCTGTAAGGCTGCAGGCCGGTCACACCCGGCACGGTGGCGGTGGGCGCGATGCTCACTTTGGTGATGCCGCCCGGATCGACGAAGGACACGCCCCAGACATCGGTCGGCGCGGGATCGCGTTCGGCCGAAAGTACGCGGCCGGTCGCCAGCTTGAGTCCGTCGATGGCCGACTCGATCGCCGCCGCGAAGACATCGAGCGTGACCGCGCCGTCCTCTTGCCGCTCGGGTGTCGAGCTGCGGGCGACGGCGACCGGGTTGGATTCCTGCACGACGGCACCGGGCGCTTCGGCGGTGCCACGGAAGGCCGGATCGACCAGATTCGGATTGCGCGCGAGGGTCACCCAGGTACGCAGCGGGAAGATCACATCCGGTAACTGCCAGCCGGTGCTGCCGAAGCTTGCCGTGAGCGTGGTGTCGGCCGGCGGCAGCAGCAATTCGGCGCCCGCCGCGAGAAAAGCCACGTTGACGTTGGCCTGCACGACATCGCCGATCGTGACGGCGATGCCGGCCAGCGCGAAGCGGCGGATGATCGCATTCATGCTGTCGGCGGCGGCGGTCACGATGGTCGGCTGCTCGGCAACGGGCGAGGGCTTGAGCGTCACGCCGGGGAAGATCACGCCCGTGGTCGCGGCGTTGGCGCTGAGGACCAGCGTGGCGTCCAGGCCATAGATCTGGGCGAGTGTCGCGGGGCTGATCGCCGCGTTGCCTTCGGGCAGCTTCGCGGGCGGGCACAACAGCAGCGCGCCTGCGGCCAATGCCTGGGGATCGTCGGCGATGGCGGCGGCGAACTCGGCGATGGTCACTGGCGGATCGGCGCGCGCGATCACTGCATCGAAGCTGTCTCCAGGTTCGGTCGCGAGCGGTTGGCCGGCGACAGGGATGGTCCGGCCGCCAGCGACCGTGCCCGGTAGTGCTTGATTGGTTTCGGTCAGTGCCTCCTCGGCCGAAACGCCTGCGCCTGAGGGCGCGGCGGACAGGAACAAGGCCGCGATCTGGCTCATGGTCTGGCCGCGACGAATGCGATAAGGGTTGCGCAGACTGGCCGGATCGGCGGGCAGCGCGGCCAGCCCCGGCACCGGCAGGCCGACGCTCGCATCGGCGTTGGCGACGGCCGGTGCGAGGCCGGCGTTGTGCCGCAGCAGATCGCCCGGTTCGATCGCATAGGCACGCGCGGTGGCGCCGAGCGGTGCGGTATCCAGGCCGGTGGTGGCGGTGGCTTTCAGGAACAGCGGCGCGCCGGCGGGGAACAGATCGATGGTCGCGATGTTGTCTGCAGCGAGTGTCTCGGTCGCGATGCCGGTGTCGTTTTCGGCAAGCGTCCAGCCGGCGACGATGATTCGCCGATCGACCGTGAGCACGATGCCGGGCCGGAACATGCCCAGCAGATCGGCGCTCGCCACGGCGGCCATCACCGCATCGAAAGGCACGCCGTTGTCGCGGAAGGCGAGTGCGATATCGTCGAAAGTCGCATCGACGCCGGGTTCGCCGGCCGCCGGCACTTCGACTTCCACGCCCTGGGCGATGAATACGAAACCGGGCGTGAGCAAGGCCGGCTTCGTCCGGTTGGCGGTCACCAGGCTGGCCGGAGTGATGTTGAAAGCGTCGGCGATTTGCCGCAACGACAATCCATCGGCCGGAGGAGCCTTTTGCGCGGGCGTCACCACCAACTCGATGCCGGGGTTGAGCGGCAGGCCGGTGTTGTCGGGATCGGCGAGCACCGTGGCCGGGTCCAATTCGGCCGGCACCAGCGAAGCCACCGTGCCGCCAGCGACGAAGATCGCGAACGAGGGCACCTGCAATCCCGCGCCCGGTATCTGCACGAGTGTCTCCAAAGGCCGTTCCCCGCCAGCCAGTCCCAGCGCCTGCCAATCGACGCCGTAATGGGCGACGACATCAGAGAGGGTCGCGGTGACGGAGGGGTCGGCAACGGCCGCGGTGAGTTTCGCGGCGGCATCGGCAAACACGTAGCAGGCCGAGACGTGGGCGCGCAGGCCGTCGATGGCCACCGGCATGTTGATCGGTTGACCGCCCGCGGGCTGGTTGAGCGAAGTCGAAAGGGCGAGCGTCATGTCCGGCTGCATGACCTGGTACCACACCGCGCCGAAGCGGCCGGCGACATCGGTCGCTGTCGCGGTGGCGGCATCGCCGCGCGCCGTCCCGGCCGGAACCAGGCCGCCGGGCTGCATCGCTACACGCAAGGCAAGCACCGCGCCAGTCTGGCCCGTGGCCGGCGGTTGGATGCTCCAGGCGGCGGTGGTCACCGGCCAGGAAGCGACTCCGATCACTGGATCGGTGTAGCCGACGGTCATATCGACTTGGCCGGCGGTCGTGGTCGCGGGCGTGGGTGTCATCTCCGCACTCATTGCGCAGGTCCTTCAGTGGTGTCGGCGGGAGCCGTGCTGTTGCCGAAGATATCGTGGAAGCCGAGCGTCACGCTGGCGACCGGCGGCGCGACCGCGCCCGTTATCGAAATGCCGGCATAGGGATCGGCCGAGGCGGGCGGCAAGCCGGGCACGGTAGGCACGCTTGCGGTCTTGGCGAAGCGATGGATCGGGATCACCTGGGCGATGGTCTGGTCGTCGTCGTTGCTGGCGGCTAGTCGCTTGGGCGCCATGCGCAATGCCTCGACCTTGGTGCTGCCGTCATCGACTTGCGGATTGACCGGGCGGCCATCGTTGCTGGCTTCGAATATCGTGGTTTCGATCAACCGGTAGCCGGTCAGGTTGTACAAGCGGCGGGCGGTGGCTGCCGGATCGTCGTCGGTATCGGGAGGATTGCTCAGGCCGAAGGTGAAACCGACGTTGCCCTGCGCCACGGTCGCACGCCGGACTTGGTCGCGATCATCGGGCGCGGCCACGAACAACGCCGTGGCCGAGGTGTCGATCGGATCGCCGACCAGCGCGGCGGTGTTGAAGCTGTACAGCCGGCGGTCCGGATTGGCCTTGGATTGGCTTTCCAGCACGGCGATCACGGTGATGACCGCATTGCCGTCGGAATTCCAGATCTCGTCGCCGAAACCATTGCCATCGGCATCGGTCAGGTCCAGCCAATAGCCGCCACCGCCGACCACGCTGGCTTCCCAGACCAAGGTAAGGAAGCCCAGCGCATTGGACATCGGCGCGTAGTACGGGCCCGAGGGCGGCGTCGTGCCTTCGGCCAGGGTGCGGCTGCGCCGGCTCGTGACATTGCCCGAGCGGGTTTCGGTGGAAAGATTGGTCCGCACCAGATAGCTGGCATCGTGGTTGACCGGAGTGCTGGCGAGTCCCGCCGATAAACCTGCTGCCGGCGACAACTGGAATCCGAAGAACAGATCGGCGGTGTCGTCGGTGTGTGTTTTCAGGTATTGCCACAGCTCCAGCAACAATTGCCGGCCCGCGGTATCGGCGCCGATGAGTTCGGCGGTGTGCGGGCGGCCGGGAATGCGATTGATGCGGATATCGATCAGCGTCGCCCAGGCGAAGCGCTCGATCGCGATGGCCTTCGAGTCCGGGCCGAGTTCCGGATCGGTGCGATAGAGCTGCCAGGGCTTGTCATCGGACGCCGCCGCGATCGCGGCGAGACTGGAGGAAAACGGCCAGAATGAAGGCATGCCGATGGCCGGTGCATCCGCGGTACCGCCGAGAATGGGCAGATCCGGCCTGACCGATGCCTGCCACAGCACCATTTGCGGCAGTCCGTGTCGGACGGGCACGTCTTCCCACAATTGCAGCGGCTGGGGAAGTTGCGGCAGGACCGGCGACAGAGTGGTGGCAGGATAGCCTGAGAGCATCTGCTCGGTGATGGTGATGAGCAGCGTGTCGGTGTCCGCCGTTTCCAGAATCATGCCGGCGCGCAGACGTCCGGCGGCCACGGCCGGATTGCGCTGGACGAGATCAGGAATGCGTGCAGCGAGGGTGACGATGCCGGTGTCTTCCGGCACCGTTTCGGTCTGTACCAACGTGATCCACTTTTGCGGATCGGTGGCGGTCACCGTCAGTGCCAGACGCGCGCTATCGGGTGGCAGCGTAAGGTCGGGAACCGGGCCGGTTACCTGTTGGCCGGTCAAATCGTAAAGCCCGGCGAGTTCGTCCTCCGGCAGGGTTGGCACCGGCAGACGTTGGCCGCACATCATGAAGCGCGAAACCTGGCCGGCGACATCGCGGATCGGTGCGTCGGCGGTGAGCTTGGGCATCAGCATGGCGAGCGTGATCGCCGTGAGGGTCGGCACGATCAGTGGATTGGTGGAGTCGGGAACGATCAGCCCGGGTGTCGTCGCACCGATCCGACCGACGGTTTCGATGGACAGATCGTAAGTGGTGGCGAAATCTCGAAGCGTCTGGTTCTCGCTCGTGGCGAGCGTGCAGTCGGTGACGACCACGCTGGCCAGCGGCGCCAGGATGTCGGCGGTAGAGACCAGGCTGGTGAAAGCGGTGTTGGGCGTCGCGGGCACGGCCATGGGATCGGTGACCATCAGCAAACGCGCCGCCAGCGCGCGCAAGGCTTCGTCGGGAAGCAATGCCGTCCGGGTCGCGGGAATGACGATCGCGCCCGCGCTGTAGTTCGGGTTGAGGTTCTGAACAGTAGTGAGCCATCCGGCGAAGGCGGTGTCGGCATCGGGGTTTTGCCACAACGAAGTGGCTGCGGCGAGCAGCGGCAAGGTGTCGCCGGTGAGCCTTGTCCAATTGACCGGATTGGTCAGCACGTCGTAAGCCGACGGCAGCTTCACGATCGCCGGCAGCGCGCCATCGGCGCCGATGTTCTCGCCATTGAGCTGGGTGATCGCCTCGGCATACCAGGCCGCTTCCGGCACCACGGCGACGGCTGCGGTTCCGGCATTGAAGCGCACGTAGAACAACGCCGCTGCTTGCGTCAGTGTCAACGCCGTCGGATTGGCGTAGGTCGATTGCGGTAGTTCGAGCGGTGCATCGGCGCGGGTGATCGAAGGCACATCGAGAGCGGCGGCGGTACCGAGCCAGGTGGCGACCACGGCGCCGACTCGCGTGCAGAGCGCGGCCGGTGTTTCTCCGGTGAGGATTTGCGTTTCCAGGGCGTCGGCGTGGATGGATTTGCCGGTGGCGAGCAGGCGCTCCGGATTGGCGGCGGCGATGCTTTCGGGCGTCACGCCCAACACGATCGGAATCAAGTCGCCGGGCGCGGCGATGGCCAAAGCCGCTTCCAGTCCCGGATTGAGCGAGAGCAATTCGGCCGAGCTGTAGCCATAGGTCGAGGCGACCTGTTCGACGGTGTCGCCCAGGTGCATCACATATTGCACGGTGATGGTTGGGAAGCTCGATGCGATCGTCCCGAGCATCGAGGTGTTGTCGATATCGACCGGGAATCGGGCGAACAAATTCTCGGCCGCCTGCACCATCGATTTGGCGATCAGCAGCAGGTATTCGCGGAAGATCACCGAGGCCAGCGATTCGTTCGTCGTGATGCCGCCGCCATTGCCGCCATCGCTGCCGATCGGTTGCGGCGAGAGCTTGTTGAAATACGCAGCGATCCGTGTCGCGTAGTCGTTGTCCACCGGCTGCCAGATAGCGAAATTGCGATCGTTTTCGGGCGGCGGCAGATCGGGACTGGTCCAGCCCAGCACCGGCGGCATCGGGAAGCTGACACCGCTGACGGTGGCCGGGTCGTTGCCTGCGGGAATTCCCGAGAGTTTGAACTCGACATTGTTGCCGAGGAATCCACTCAGATTGCCAAAAGAAAAACCATTGGCGAAGGTCTGCGGGCAATCCATTTGTGCGGCGAGTTCGGCTAGATCACCGGCGGTCAGAGTGGCCGTTTGCGGATCGAGGCCGATGGCCGAAACGGCCCAGCGGAACAAACCTTCGGCGAGCACGGCGAAGGGCGTTTCGTCCTGCGTGGCGGCGCGAGTGGTCGCGGTAAACAAGCCAGTGCGTGAGGCTTGCAAGGTCGTTGCCGCGACCGGCGCCGGACCGTCGATGCTCAACATCATCACCACGCGGTAAGCCGGATTCGCGTCAGGCGTTACAGGATCGCCACCAGGCCAGGACACCGGCATCGCGGCGATGGTGAAACCCGGAACCATGCGCACATCCAGCGGTTCGATCGCGCCAGCGGCATACACCTTGATGTCGGGAGAGAAATTCAGGCGATAAACACCGGCTGCGCAGGGATCGAGTGCTGCCGCGGCCGTGCTGGTATCGGCGAGCGCGGTGATCTGCGCAGTGAGCGGATGGCGTAGGCCATGCGCCTGATCGGTGCCAAGCCGGGCGCGTGTGAGTTGGCGAGTGATGCGGGCCATGTCGGCCGGACGCCGGCGCTGGCGTGCGCCGACATTGCGCGAGGCATTGAGCAGCGGCATCGTCCCGGTGCGGTTGAAATGATCGAGCGCAGCGGCGCTGACCGGCATCTGCAGATTGATCTGACGGCCGGACTGGTCGGCCGCGAGTATCCAGGGCGTGGTCGAGGCCGAGCCGATGGTGAAAGAAACTTCCAGGCTGGTCGAGAACGAGAAGGAGATACGGATGAACAAAATCTTGATCGAGGCATGCACGCGCACGCCCACGCGCATTTCGATCAGGGTCGGACGATAAGCCGCCAGCCTTATCGAAGCGGCGGCATAGGCTTCGAAACTCACATCGATGGAGATGATCTTGAAATCGACCTTGCCGTAGACCTTGCCCACGAGTGCCGCGGTGCCCTGCGCCCAGTAGTACATCGCCTTGGACGCGCCGGCATCGTCGGGATGGAACCAGGCGAGCACGCCTTCGAACACCACCTCCAATTGGACATACAGGCCGGCCTTCAGCGGACCTTTGTTGAACTCGCGGCCGATGCCGACCGCCAGGCCGATGCCGAGCTCCAGCACCGGCGAGAAGGTGCCGTTGGTGATCGCCGGCACGCGCGTCGAAGTGGTGCCGTTCAACAGGCCGAAATAGATGCCGCCCTTGCCCATGAAGGGCCCGTACTGCAGGCCGAAGCTGATCGAGAAATCGCGGGCATGCGGAAAGCCCAGATCGATCTTGAAATTGCCGTTGGTGAAGATATCGACGGTGATGATGCCGAGCGTGATCGCGACTGCGCCGAAGTCCAGTTGCCGGAACATGTCCGGCACTTGCAGGCGGGCATGGAACACACCGATGTCGTCGCTGACTTTCTTGTACAGCAGCTCGAAACTGAAACCCGACAGCGAGCCGGCTTCGGGCCCGGCCAATGCGATCAACACGCCGTAGAGATCGGGATCGTGCATCACCAGCTTGACGGTCACCGTGCCCATCACAGTGACGTCCAGGCCGATCAGCCATTGGCTGTTTTCATCGAAATGCAATTTGTTGCCGCTGGGCTGATCGAGCGGATTGCGGAACGGATCATCGGTTGGCTGCAATTGCTCGCGCATCAGCTTGATGATTTCGGCCATCGAGTCCGGGCGAGTCAGTCCATCGAGCGAGACGTGTTGGCCGAAACCGAGATAACGCAATTCGACCAGCGAGTTGCCCTGGCCGGGCACCGCCGGCGGGCTGTCGTTGAGCGCATCCCAGCCGAGCGGCGTCATGCCCGGTTCGCGGCCGTAGTCCTTGCCCAGGAAATTGCCGGTGATCTCGATGTTGACCTGCGGCTCGCCGGTCTTGCGGTCATAGCGGATGCCGACCGTCTTGATGGTGATGAAACCGAGGCTGAGATTGATCGCATAGTTGAGCGTGACCGATTGTTCGGTCGGGTCGATCACCAGCGTGAAGCGGCCGAGGTTGATGCTGTTGAGGAAAGTCCAGGGCGATTCCAACCGGTAGTTGGCATTGGGATTGGCCAGCGCCGCGAAACTCTCGACCATCGCGCCCAGCGTCACGCCCTGCATCTCGACAGTCAGCACCTGATGGCGCGCGGCGCCGGTGCCGGTCCAGGAAGTGCGCGCCTCCAGCGCGAAGCGATCGAGCTGCAAACGGAACAGCCAGGTTTTTTCCTGCGAGACGAAAGACAGGCCCACGGTCACGATCAGGTTGTTCAACTCGAACGTGCCCTTGACCGCGCCTTCGTAGATCATCGTCGGCGCGGTGTCCTGGGCCGCACCGGCCAGGGCGATCTGGTGCAGGCGCGGGCGATGCACGGCGAGGGATTTCAACCGGAGCGAATCGCTGGCCGCCTGCAGGCTCGCGCCTTCGGCTTTCGCGCGGTATTTGATATCGGCCTCGGCGATCAGCGACAGCTTGACGCCGAGCACTTCCGGGTCCCAGCGGATCGCTACTGCCGCGGAAACCGAATACGGATTGCCGTTCTGGGTGCTGGTCGAATACGTGGCCCAGAGCCGGGTGAGTTCGAGCGAGGGCAGCCAGGATGGCGCGGTCTGGCCGAGGAAGGCATAGACGAATTCGGTGAGATCGAGCGTGCCGGTCGCGAGTCCGCCCTGGAACAGCCAACTGCCATCGCCGGGGTAGTAGGCGCCGGCCGAGAGTTGCGCTTTCTGCTCGCCATTGACTGAAATTCCGACCACGCCGGCGAGGCCGCCCCAGATCATCGACGGACTGACCGTCACCTGGAAGTTGATATCGTCGAGCGTGAAGGTCACATCGCCGATCGGGATCGCCCAGGTGCCGTGCGCGTTGAGAGTCGCGCCGTAGGTTTTCTGCGGAATCGATGCGCTCATGGTGATGTGGTCGATCACCAGATTTCCGCCGACATCCGGCTGCGTGCCGGGGAAGAACACCGCCATCGCGGCGCCGATGTCCAGCGTGAAAGCGCCGCGGGTTTCGGCTTCGATCTGCAGGCCGGGCAAAGTCACCGACACATCCAGATAGACCGGATCGCCATTGTTGTCGGTCGGGGCGCTCTGGGGATCGGTGCCGTCGGCGGTCTTGGCACCGAAACGCATGGTACCGAACAGGATAGCGGTCCAATCGGTCCGGTTGCCGGTCCAGCGCACCAGCCAGTTGACGCCCACCTTCTCGATCAGGATGAAGGGAATCGGCGGATCCCAGGGCGTGGTCGAAACAATGGTGGCGCCGGTGTACAAGGTTTTGGTCGGCAGCGGTGGCGAGCCGCTGGTCTGCACCCCGTAGCGCAGGCTCGACAAACCGAAGGCATCGAGCGCGGCCACGCCGGACGGCAATGAAAAGGTGCTCGCTCCGGCGCCCGGGAACAGTCGCATCAAGGCGACGATGCCATCCGAGAGCGTCAGCGGCGGCTCGATCTGGCCGGCGATGTCCCAGATGCTGTCGGTCCGCAGCAAGGGCACGGTCACCGTCACGGTGTGGTCCCTGCCGGTGTCGATCGATAGCGTCAGCACCAGCAATACGCTCGACACCAATTGCTGCGGTTTTTCCAGGCTGTAGGTATCGACCGTGGCGGTGGTCAGCGCTAGCGCCGTGCCTTCGACCGGCATCTTTTCCCAGTTGCCGTTGGCGGTGGGAGCGCCGGCCACGAGATCGACTTTGGCCGCGATATCGGCCTCGCTGCGTGGATCGATCTGGCCGCTGAGCACCAGCCGGTCATCGCCCATCAATCCGGCGTATGGCGCAAGCACCGTTCCGCTGAGCACCAGCCAGCCGCCAAGTTCCGGAGGGTCTGCCGGGGTGTCGGCGGCATCGACCGCCGATGCCGTCACGGTGGCTTGTTCCGGCCCCAGTTCGGCCAGCACCGAGGTGCCGAGCATCAGGGTACCGAGCGCTTGCGTCGAAGGTACGCGAGACTTGGGTAGATTCGGCACCAGTGTCTTCAAGGCGACGAAGCCGCGCGCGCTGCGCGCGGTGAGCGTCATTGCCAGAGCATCGCGGCCTTGACCATCGACGGTGCCGGTCATCACCAATGCCCAGGCGGTGCCATTGGCCCAGGTGCTGTTGCCGGTCAGCCGCGCCGAGGCCGGCAGCCGTTCCGCTTTTCCTTGTGTCAGCGGCAGCGCGTTGACGCCCAGGGTCGCGACCAGCTTGCCCATGAGCGGAAGAATGCCGGCATCGATCGTGCCTGCGGCAGCGGCTCGGACGAAGGCGTCATACAGGCTGTTGACGGACATTCTTGGTTCTCGAGAAAGAAGGGGCGGTCTGCTGCGGTCGGTACATCAGGAGCTGGCGGAGACAACGCGAATCCGTCTTGGCGGCGCGGCGCGGCGCTCGATCATCGACGATGCCCCTGCGGTCGGCTGCGGCAGATGGCGCGCCCGTATCGCTGGAGTGCTATCCGCCGGCGGCGATGATGCCCACGCGATTTCACCGCCCGCGGCCGGCGCCTTCTCGAAGAAGTTTTCAGGCAGCGTGCGCAGCACCGGGCTGCGCGCGAAGGCCATGTCCACATCGGAGGTGTCCATCTTGAAGTCGTCTTCGCCATTGGCCGTGGCGCGCTGCGCTGCCAGCTCCATTTCGTTGAGCACCGGCGCGGAGAGAATCCCGGGAATTCCGGCCTCGAAGAGCTGGATGCCGGTTGATTGGTTGAGCTCCGAAATGTCGAAGATCCAGTTGGCTGTCTGTGCCGGCGACGTGAGGTTGAGCACGGTGGTGTAGATGTTGTCGCGCATGTTCTGTATCAGCTCGAACTCGCCGCGCCCTCCGTCGAACACCACGATCGGGCGTGGCTGGAACTGCCGGGCGGAGGTGTACCTGCCCATCACCTCCAGTACGACGCGGTAAGGATGGCTGTGCGTGTTGTAGATGCCGGCGCTCGCGTAGATCGAGGTCGGCCGGGTGTATTCGGTGAACCAGACCAGGTCGCGAAGATCGGGATCGTCCACCGAGGAATTGCGGTTCATCGTGCGCAACGCACCGTGGTGCGGCACCGACGCGGCATAGACGGCCGGCAGCGGGTTGTTTTTCCACACGCTCATGATCTCCTGCAACCGTGCGAAGGTTTCCCAGGTCGCATCGCCTGGCAGGATGAAGGAGGTGGATTGGTTGAACCTGAGCTTGAGCTTGAGCAGCACCACCGCCGACGAGCAATTGCGTTCGATGTCTTCCTTGTTGTCGTTGGTGGCGACATTGGTCACCAGCATCCACAGTTCCAGGTCACCGATGGACAGTACCGGGGCGCTTTTGGCGGGATCGTAGTAACTGCTGTATTCGCCGTCGTACCAGGTCACATCGGTGTCGGGATTGGCGGTGCGAGCGACGAACTTGTTCACGGCCGCTTCCGAACTGTCGCGCCAGTTCGATCCCGAAAGCATCATCTTGCCGACTTCGACGGTCATGCCGCGGTCGACGATCTGCGCGTCGAGTTCGCCCAGCAATGCCCAGTGGTCGCGGTCCTGATGGCTGATGAGCATCAGCTCGATGCGTGGGGTGCGGCCGGCGCTGGCCTGGAGTTCGAGTTGATCCATCACGAACTTGACCGGCGGTGTGATTCCCAGGACCTTCCTGCTGGCGCTGAGGCCGCCGCTGCCGAAATCGAACAGGCACAGCCAATCGGCCGGATTGGTGCTGGGGTCGGTCGCGGTACTGGCGAAGATGCGGACCATGTTGGCCATGCCCTGGCCGCACCACAAACCATCCAGAATCACGCGCTGCGCCATTACTCGCTCTCCTTTTCGCTGTTGTGGTCGCGCGCCGGCCGCGCCGCGCGGATCAGGCGAGGACGCGTGCCGGCATTGGCGAGCGCTTTGCGCGCGGATTTTTTGTCGTCACTCTTGCCGTTGTCGTAGGCCGCATACCAGCCGAGCTTGGTGTTGGAGGTCTGGTCGGGATTGCCGAACACGGTGATGTCGTTGTGGCCGGGCGGGAAGGAAAGTCCCAGCACGTGCAATCCGAAATCGCGCAGCCGCATCAGGTATTGCCGGCGGCCTTGCGCATCGTCGTAGGTGGAGAACTGGATGGTGCGAAAGCCGATATCGAGAATGCCTTGCAGCGGCAAACTCACGCCCAGCATTTTTTCCACACCCGGAAGTGCGACGCCGAAATAGATCGCCGTCTGGCCCTTCGGGTTGTTGGAGGGACTCCAGCCGGCCAGCAGCCGCACGGTGATGCCGACCGATCCGGCGAGCGCACCCAGCGTGCCGAGATCCACTTCGTACACCAGCCCGTACCAGGGCTGGGTCAATTTGCCTTGCTGGAGCGGCGCCGATACCGACACGAAACCCGCCGCTTCCGGACTGCCTGCCGATGGTTCGCCGCCGGTCAGCTTCGGATCGGGCATGGCCAGCAGTCCGGTGAGCCGCAGCGGGAATCTTGCGAACAGCGAGTTCTCGCGCGCCGGGCTGTTGGCGGCATCGAGCGCGATGGCCGCTTCGGCAACGGTGAATTGCACCTTGCTCGGGTCCGAGAGCGAGAAGCTCATGGTGATCGCGTAGTTGGAATACAAAAGCCCGGCCGAGCCCGTGGTATCGGCGACGGGGTCGTCCTCGGCACCCACGGCGAGCAAGCTGCCGGCCGGAGCGGCGACGGCCGGCGGCCCCCAGCAGAACGGATCGAAATTCGCAGGCTCGGTAAAACGCAATCGGCCGGTCATCTGGAATGCGGAAGTCACGGTGGTATCGCCGCTGGCCGGATCGGCCGCACGCAGAGTGACAAGGCGAGTGCTATCGACCGCGACTTCGTTAAGCTGGCTCAGGCTGAGCTGGAACGCGCCGGCCTGGCGCATCGCGAACACATAGGTATCGCGCGAATCGCCGCCATCGTTGCGTTCGGATTGATAGACGCCGTCGAGGATGATGTTGTTGCCATGTTCGCTCGGAAACAGCCGGGTCTCGGCGCCGAACAAGCGGTTGACCATCAATTGCACGGAACTGCTGAAGCTGGCGAGCTTGCCGTTCTCGAATCCGACCGTGAGCTGCTGCACCCGGAAGGCGAAGGCGATGTCGCTGGAAAAATATTGATCGACGGGATTCTGGTAGTCGATCAAGCCGAAGCTCGAAGTGACATCGAACGCGATCGTGTTGTTTTCCGAAGTGAAGGACGTGGCGGTCAGGCCCAGGTGATGGGCGTAGAAACCGGCCGGGTCGATGCCCGCCGCCAACGGTTGCAGCGGCTCGGGCAGGCTGTCGAGCGGCACCTCCACCGACAGCGCCAGGACGCCGGTCCAGTAAGGGTCGTCGATGACTTCGAGGAAGCGGTCGTACGGCGAGGCGAGATTCTTGAGCTTCGCGGCGGCCGACGCTTCCCGCGCCGTGCGGATGATCGCCTGGATATCGTCGCGCGCGGTCGATGCCTTGCCATCGTCGGAAGAAGCTTCCGGCCAACTCCAGCCCGAGGTGTCGGCGACCAGTTCCGCCAACGGCCGCCCGCCGACGAATTTGAAAATGAGCCGTGCGTTCTTCGGGCCCGTGCGATCGGGCGCCGCCCAATTGCGCGGGCTCATCCGGAACAGCCAGTCGCCGATCGCCGGCGACAGCAATCCGGCGAAGCGCTGGAAGACCCGCATCTGTTCGGGCGTGATGGCGCTGGCTGCCCTCGTCAGCATGGTGTTGAAGGCGGTTTCGGTGGGATAGACCGGGTAGCCGGCCGCTCTCACCGCCGCCGCCACCGCGTTGTAAACCGAGACAGGAACGCCGATCGCCGGCGGCAGCGCCTGGATCAGACCCAGCGAGGTGGGTGTCAATTGGTAGGCAACCGAACCATTGGCAAGCACGGTGTCGGCACTGCCCAGCACCATGAACAGCCGGTTGGTCAAAAGCGCCTGGCGGAATGCGCCATCGACCGCGGTGAAGCGCAGGTCCGGCAAGCCATCGGCGGAAGTGCCGGTATTGCCGATCGCAAGCCAGGCCCAGGGCACGTCATCGCCGGCATAACCGATCGCAAGGCCGGGCGGCGAGACAGCGGGAACGGTGCCGGATGGCAGCGCCATCGGCGCACCCAATTTGGCCGCCGGCATCCACTGCGCGCCGGTGAGCAGGCCGATCTGGCGCCGGCGTTCGGGCGCGATGCCGCGTGACTCGATATTGCGCGCGAACTCGGCCTGGGCCGCGTCGAGCCCGGCGTAGCCGACCATCGGGAAAGCGGGCGCGGTATCGGATGTGCTGAGCGAAGCCGCGGAGATTTCCAGATAGTCGAGGAATCCGGCATTGCCGCCGGTGTAGAACGGCGCATCCTCGGGCTGCGCGTAATAACGCACGGTGCCGCCCGCGCTCAGCCAGCTCCAGGCGGTAGTACCGAGCGCGGTGAGGGCAGGCGGCGCGGCATCGTCATCGAGCGCGCCGCGAACATCCTCGGTCGCGGAATCGACATTGGGCGGCGCATACGCCGGCCGGCCGGCGCGGAAACTCAGCACGATGCCGGTCGCAGCAGGCAGACCGACGTAATCCAGGCCCGTGGTGCCGCACAGCAGGCGCTCGGCAGGGGCCGCCTCCAGGCTTTCGGCGAAAGGCGTGGCGGTGAGCAGTTGCCCCTGGCTGTCTTCGGGCGTCAGCTCGAAATCGCCATCGGGGGTGAGGTAATGGACCACCGGCACTTCGGCGGCGGGGCCGTCGAGTTTGCCGATCACCAACGGCTGCACGGCGAGCACGAAACCCGGCGGTGTCGCCGAGGCGAGATTGCGCGGCGATAGCGTCACGCCGTAACCGCGTGCGGTGACGTAACCGGTGTCGAAATCGGGCGGCGTGGTCACGGTAGCGTTGAACGGCAGCAGTCCGAACCGGGTGCGTGCCGGGTCCAGCGGCGCCAGCGGGTCGAACGCGCTGTAGAGAGTCAGCGCAGCGGTCTGTCGCAGCGCCCGGACCATGAGCGCCCGGACCGTGCCATCGCCCTCGGGATCGGGAGCGAAAAACCGCAGGCTCGCACCCAACTGGTCCAGACCCGCCGCCTGGCCAGCTGAAGCGGCCGCCAGATCCATCTTCCAGATCACGCAGCCGACCTGGCCTGGCCCATAGCTGAAACCCGAAGAACCCTGTGCTGCGGTCAGCAATCCTTCACCGGTGGCGAAGACCAGCCCCGGGTTGCCTCTGAGAACAAAGCCCCAACCCCGGAAATCATTGGCGTACTCGCCGACCGTCACGGTATTGCCGGCACCGACCATCACCCGGATACCGCCGGTTTCGAAGATGGTGCCGGTCGCGACCGTGGTGACGCTGCCGGTGCGGGTCATCGCGACCAAACTGCTGCGCCAACCGGCGATATCGCCGGCCGCGCCGCTGAGCCACATCGTGCGCGGCCCTCTAGCAGGAGGCAGCAAAGCCAAGTACGCCGTGAGAGCGGCGGCAAAAACAGCATCGTCGGCTGGCGCGGCATCCAGCCAGAACCACAGGCCACCGGCATCGGTCCAGCTTCGGCTCAGGCCGATGCTGTTGGGAAATGCCGGGTTGCCCGAGGCATAAAAACCCGCGCGCCGGCCGCCACCGCTAAGCCAGTAGAGACTGGAACCGGCCGCCGCCTGATCGAAGACCGGCTCGGTCAGTCCGGTCATTTCACACCTTGGGTGCCAAGATCGATCTGGTCGCCTCCCAATAGCGGCAATGCAGTCAATCCGGCATTGCCGGACGGGGCCCAATCCACACGCAGCGCGGCAACCGCGCCGGCATCGTAGGTGGCGGGGGAGCCGACCAGCGCGGGGCCGATGCCACGGCTCATCCGAATGCCGGTGAGCGGCAGGTTGACTGCCGAGGGTTCCATCGCCCGTTCGGCAAGGATTTCACCAACGGTGGTGCCCAGCGACACCGTTTGCTCGACACCGTTGACCCACACGCGAACCTGCGGCACCAGCGTGGTCCGTCCTCGGAAATACAACACGCCCACACCTGCTCCGGCCGCATTGCCACCACGGATATTGCCAGTCGCGGTATTGAGGGCCGAAAGCGACGGAGCCGCCAACAGCAAGGCATTGAACTCGGGGTAGGGCGTGCCGATCTGGTCGGTGGACGGAAAGCTCGGCGGATAGACCAGGCGCAGGAAAGGCTGGCGCATCATCGCGTAGCCGCTGTCGATCAAGCCGCCGCCACCGGCCTGCTTGCGATTGTTGACCGGCGGCGTGGTCACGGTCGTACCGCCGAGCGCGGTCAGCCAGCCGATGAAGGAATCCACCGCGGTGAAACCCGTGGCATTGCTGGCCGAGCGGGTGATCGAATACTCCGCCACTGCACTGGTGATGAAGCCATTGAGATAGGCCTGATCGGGCGTCGAGCCGCCCATCGTCTGGTAGCTCTCGTACTCCACACGCAACACCATGCCGGGCTTGAGGTCGGTCCAGCCGGAATTGCCGTCGAAGCCGTAGGCATAAAGCAGCGTTTCGGCGAAGGTCTGCGGCATCGAACGGGCGATCGCCGCCTGGACGGTCTGGACACCGGCAGCGGTGGCACCCAGGGTTTCGAGCTGACTGAGAAAAGTACCGTAGGCAGCGTAGAGATCGGCGCGGATCGGGTCGGCCGTGAAAGTCCACGGCAGCGCCCCGGCAGTGCCGGCGATATTGAGAATGTAGGAATAGGGGCTGGTGCCCGTGGTGAGCGAGAACGGTGCGCTGGTCGGCAGGCTGCCCGCCGCCGGTGGACTGGTGAAGATCTGCGGCAGTCCGATCGAGATGACATACGGAGCCATCGCCGGAGCGGTAGCAGGAATCAGCGAGGCCGCCGTGTTCGCGGCGAATTGCGGATAAATGCCTGCGCCGAATACCGCCGCGCTCACCGCCGGACCGACGCAGCCGGGGCCGGTGGCTTGCACGGCGAGGCTATAGGATTTGCTGTTGTCGAAGGCGAGCGCGACCGAGGTTGCCGGAATCGAGGTGAACCACGCCGCGCCGCTTTCGGCGCCGTTGACGAGCAATACCAGCCGATATCCGGTGGCACCAGGAATGGGTGACCAGGAGGCGTTGAGCGTGGCGCCGTCGTAATTGACCGAGAGTGAACTCGGCGCGGTGGCGATGATCGCCGAGAACGAGCTCCAGGGGCCGTTCAACGCCGGCGTACCGCTTTTCTTGGCGCGGACCCGGAAACTGTAACCACCCGTTGCCGTCAGTACATTCGCCGGGACCGGATAGGAGGTCGTTGTCGCGCTGCCTTCGTGTACCAGGACGTCACCGAAGCAGATCTGCACGAGATAACCATCGGGTGCGGCGCCATTGCCGAGAGGTACCTGCCAGGTGAACGTGCCGTTGCTGCCGGGAGTAGTCCATACCGTGAGCAGCTTGGTCGGCGCTGCGGTAATCGCAGTGACCGGTGTCGAAGCGGGGCCGGTGACGTTGGGCGCGATACCGGCGACGCTGAAGGCTGCGCCGTCTTCGAGTACCGACAGATTTCCGGCGGTTCCGGAGAAAGTGCCGGTCGCCACTGCCGCGCCCGCGACGGTCGCGGTGACCTGGTAGCCGGTGAGGCCGGCATCGGTGATCGCCGTCCAACCAAAGGTGGCGACACCGTTGTCGACAGAGATCGTGGTCAGTGCCGGAATGCTGGTAATCAGCGCGAGGCCGGTGCCGACAGGTTTGCCGTTGCCGGGAAAGGTGCCCAGGCTGCCGGTCCAGGGACTGATGCTGTTGCCGCGCGCCTGGGTGGCGAACAGTGAATAAGCGCCGCCGATGGTCGGCGCAGTCAGGTTCAGCGATTGCTTGAACCCGAAGCCTGGTGTGCCGATCACCTGGCTGCCGCCGGGACCGTTGACCGCGATCTGCGATCCGGTCGGCGACCAGGGGCCGGATAGCGGTATCACCGTGGCGGTGACCACACGATCGGCACCGCTGGCGGTGACGGTGGCGACGATGCCTTGCGGCGGAAGCAGGACCAATCCGGAACCTACGCCGATCGGACCGACGACCTTGCCGGCGGTGTCCGCCGATTGCGCCGCCGACACTTCGAAATCCAGGGCGAGATTGAAGGGATAGGTGAACTGCACGCTGGTAGTGCAGAAACTGGCATCGGCCTGGTGTTGCCAGGTGCCAGTGATCGGCGCCGAGGTCAGCACGACTCGTCCATTGGCCTTGATCACGGCGACGAAGGAGGTTTCCGTCACCGCTGTGCCGGGCACCCTGATCGTCAGGCCGAGATTGACGTTGCTCAGGGTGGCGTTCGTGCCCGAAGCGCCGAGCACCGTGACTGCCTCGATGGTCGGGGCGATGTGATAGACATCGGCCGGCGCGCTTTCCGGCCCGCTGGAAATATTCAGTTGCGGAACGAGGTAGAGCGACCAATCGCCATCGGCATTGCGCAGGTTGGCATCGACGATGAACTGCGCGAAATTGCTGCTGGCGGAAACGGCGCCTTGCGCACCAGCGGGCGTCATCAGCAACAACTGCGTCTCGCCCGAGGGCATCTGCGAAGCCGGCGGTGTCCAGCCGACCGAAAGCATGACGCCATCGAAGTGTGTGGTGATGCCGGTCACGGGTGCGAACAGCAGCGGCACTTTGTCGCTGATAACGCCCACGTTGCCGGTCACCGCCACTTGCACGTAGTAGGAATTGGTGGAGGCCGACATCGTGGCCGTCGCCGTCCAGTTCGCACCATTGGCGCTGGAGGCGCTGGTAGTGCCTGCGATGGCGTTGCCCGCACTGTCTGTCACCAGCACGGTGAATGGGCCGGTGTAGCCCTGTTGCGGTGTCCAGGTGAATGAGAAAGCCGGAAGGGTTCCGCCGGCCGTGCAATTGGCCGAAGTGATGATCGGAGCGGCGGGAGTGGCAGCGAGAGTCGTCATGGAGCGTTCCCCGGGAACGGACGGTGGTAGGAGGAGGGCATGCGATGGCATCGCACCGCACCAGCCGCCGGAAAGAGCGACTGATGCGGTGCTGCGTTGCGGATTGCTTAGTAGACGCCGATGCGTTCGATCAGCGGCAGGCCGGCCGATAGACGCTGGCTGTTGGCGATATCGAGCCGCCATTCGGGGCCGAGGCCTTCGAATGTCCCCTCGCTCGACGCCATGCGCGCGCGCATGCAATACACGCCCTGCATGCGGTTGTCGCCGACCAGGATGCCGCCTGCCTCGAACGCAGTGATGGCATCGTCATCGATGTCGGCAAGCGATGCGGCGTCATCGGGCAACAGATCGAGATTGATCACCGGCCCGTCGAACGAGAACAGTTCGACGATCAGCAAGGCCTCTTCGCCAGCGGCGGTCGTGACCATCATGCCGGGTGCGAGATCGCGGGCAAGCTTGACGCCTGCCGGGGTCGGTATCGGATGTTCGTCGGTGACGAGAACTTCCGCGCCCGATGCTGTCGCCAGCCGATACAACGGCTTCGATTCCCGGCCGCGCCAGACTTCGGCGATGCGCAGGCTGTGGCCATGACCGTCAGCGACGCGCTCGCCGATCTTCAATGTCTCGATGGCGCGTTGAGTTCCATCGGCCATCCGCACCAAGGTGCCGGCGGCGACACAACCCCAGACGAACTGCATGGGCACGATGCTGGCGATGTTGCTCGGCGGCGTGACCGCTTGCGGCACGCTGGTGACGCGAATGAAGGTGGTGCCGCCCGGAGTGATGTTGAAGTTCAATGTGAAGTCGAGGTCGATGATGTCGCCTTGGTTCCAGGGAGCACCGAGAAACCAGTCCGGGCCGATGTTCCAGTTGACCGTATTGCCGGCGCCGTTGCACAGGTTCGGAATCTGATCCGAGGGGAAGGCGAGGGTGGCGCCGGCGCCGGTTCCGGAGCGGCGCATCAAGATGCACGAGCCATTGAAATTCGGATTGGACGCCACCGTGAAACCGCTGATCAGTTGCGCCGAACCATTGACCTGCAGACCGACGATCGGCTTCGAGCCGTCATTGCCATAGCTGTAGTAGTAATCGCAGTCGCTGACTTGCTGCGGCGTGCGGTTGAGCCCGACTTTGATGTAGTCCCGGGTCGGATGCGCATTGTGGTTGGGATTGAGCACCGTGATCGACTGCACCGCGATCGCGCCGAGCAATTTGGCATAGGCGACGGTTTGCTTGGCTTCCGTAGCACCGGCCGGCAGGTACTGCGTGGTCAAGGTCGCGGTGATATCCACATTGCCCGCCGGCTGCGGCAAGGTGCCGGTCGCCTCGACGGTTTGCGTGGTGATGTTGTACTGCACCGGAATGGTCGACGAGGAAATCTGCTGGCCGCTGACGTTGTCGACGATGATCAATGTGCAGGTCATCGTGGCCGCCATGTTCGGCAACGTCACGATGCCCTGCGCCGTAACGGTCGTGCCGCCGGGTTCGACGCCCAGGTAAGCGACATTGACCAGCGGCGCCCACACGTCAGTCGGCGGCTCATCCATCTCGAGCAAGGTCACGTTGCTCGGGCCGCCATTGGCTTCATGGGCGAGGCGGGTGGTTTCCACCAGGTTTCGCGTCGTCGGAAAATAGCGCTCCAGATAATCGTCGCCGCCGAAGCGGTCGAGCACGAATTGGCGATGCTCCGAGTTGCGCATGTCGAGCGTCAGCACGCCGTGCCTGGTTGCCGAGACATCCCGAAGCACTCTTTGATAGACAGCGATTTCATTGGCGGTCATCGGCGGGATGGCCCGGCCGTAACGGTCGGTTACCGGTGTTGTCTGAGTTTGCATCCGTTGTTCCCTTTTTTTGATAGATGGTTGAAACGCAAAAACGCATTCGCTTCATTGCATGGATACGGCAATCCCCTGCGTATCCGATTTCGCGCATGCGACAACGGGACCGAATACTGTCAATCAATCCCATGCAATGACGACGAAGTGCGTCACGAAAATGACGTGCCCCAGGTTGAATACGGAAAATCCTGAAAATTCATTTCGACGGATTTACCGCGAGCATCCCCATGCATTTATTGTTCCAAACTCAGACTTTCGATCGACACGTCCAAGCCGGTTTTCATCCAGTTCCCCCGAACCGAATCCAGCCGATGAATCCCTGATGCTCTCCTCCCGTCACGATGACCTGAAGCCTGGCCAATAGTTCAATCGCGTGGCAATTTTCGTTGGTGGCAAAACAGACACATCGCTCACGAGAACGAAACCAGATGCCTGCTTGCCACAGTCCAATGCTCAAACGCAAAGCGAAGGCGAGGGCGGCCGTGCATTGACGAACAAGGCGAGGCTCCGCTGCCGGCAGGGCATTCCAGGACGCGCTACATAAGACAGGAAAAAATCCTTCCACGTGTCGTGGCAAAGCGTAAACTGCCGGCGATTGGACAGGTTTTCGCCCCGGCATGGCGGCATGCCGATCGATATCGGACAGACGCAGCAACGCAAAGCCAAACGGCCTGACATTCGATAACCGAACGTTATTGCAGCCAAAGCCTCCTGACCCAGTCGAACAGTCCTTCGGTTCGTCCGGTGTAGCTAGATCCGAGAATTGTCTGTTCCTGCCGCCACTGCCAACAAACGACGCCCGCGTGTTGTCCAATTCGTTCCGTGTGAAGTGAGGGAAGCGTTTTTCCGCAATCCGGACGCGAAGCAAACATCTCCAACATTCATTCGCAATGCTCCATGCACAGGCGTATGACCAAGAGTAAGGAGGGTTTATGGCCAGTTACAAAGTCGGATACATGGTCGGCAGCCTCGCTACCGCGTCCATCAACCGCAAACTCGCCAAGGCGCTGATTCGCCTGGCTCCGTCCGAACTGGAATTCGCCGAGATTTCGTTCCGCGATCTGCCGTTGTACAGCTATGACTACGACAGCAATTTCCCGGACGTCGCCAACACCTTCAAGAAGGCCATCGCCGATTCCGACGCGGTGTTGTTCGTGACGCCGGAATACAACCGATCGATTCCCGGCGCGTTGAAGAACGCCATCGACTGGGCCAGCCGCCCGTGGGGGCACAATTCGTTCGCGCGCAAGCCGTCGGGCGTCATCGGAACCTCGCCGGGAGCGATCGGCACAGCGATTGCCCAACAGCAATTGCGCAGCGTGCTGAGCTTTTGCAATTCACCGCAGATGAATGCGCCCGAAGCCTATATTCATTTCAAGCCCGGACTCATCACCGACGACGGTCAGGTGACCGACGATTCAACTTCGGAGTTTCTGAAAAATTACATGTCGGAATTCCATGCGTTCATCGTCAGGGTATTGACGGTGCATCCGAGGAAGGTTTGAGTCGGTTCATGTGGTTGCGTATTCGCCGGACGATCGCGGGTCGATGGATAGTCAAATGCGAACGCAGTTGAGTTCGGTCAAGCAGCACAAGGTACTGGAATCGGAGCCGGTGAAATTGACCGATGAACTCACATTCAAGGAACCGGGTTTTCCGATATCAGGATCGATCCAGCGTGATGCCCATTGATTGCGCGCTATTGCCTGACAATGCGCGTGAGCTCGAAAACGCCATTCACCGCGAACCGACAGCGAGGTATTCTCGAGTCATCATTTGTTGCACTTGAACGTTGAGCCCACTGCCATGGAAGAACGATTGATCGCCTTCGCCAAGACTGCCATCCAGGAGTTCCTGGCCAAACACCCCAATAGTGCGGACACGCTCGAGGGCATTCACCGCTGGTGGATTCGCTGGCCAAACCCAGCCGAATTGCCCGTGGTTACACAGATCGCGTTGAAGCATCTCGAATCCGCAGGCGAGGTGGAGTCTTTCAAGGCAGGCAACAACATCCTGTGGCGTCGCTCCCGTGCGCTGTCCCCAATGCCCTGAACGGAAGATTGTCGAGCCCCAGCAGTCGGCCGAGGTGCGTACTTGGCGGGCGCACCTCGGCCGTCGGTTGCTGGCTAGGCACCCGAATGACTCAGAGTGGACTTGGTGCAAGTGATTGATTTTGTTAAGTGGGTGTCCATGAATAGGGGAAATTTGCTGTTGAAAGTAACAGCAAATAGGCCTATAGATATCGCGTCTCAGCGAAGCGCTTGGTTAGCCATGGGGTGAGTGCCCGTCCGGCTCCTAAACCAGTTCTGCTGACGCTCAAGCAGCGCCGGGCCGAGTCGATTTGCGTGTTTTTTAGCTCCCGCCGTAATCGCGAGGTGATCGTCCGCGCGCCGACTTATTGGACGGCACTGTGGCTTGAATGGTCCCCGATCTTCGGCCGGTACGTCGAACGCCCTCAAGATCCTGAGGATCCCAAAACGGCGTTGGCTGACTTCTGGGTATCTTCTGGTGGTGACGATCTGTTGCTTAACGTCGAACCCGGGAAGGGAGAACGTCCTCCAATAGTGAATTTCGCCGATCCATGGGAATTGGAAACGGAGGGACTGGAGCGCGGCCCAGAAGGAATCCTGAAGATCACTGACAAATGGCTTTGGTCCAGGAGAACATTGCTGCTAAACCTCGAGCGAATCCACCCATTCAGCCTTGCAGCTCATTTGCGTGGAGGGCTTAAGGCCTCGTGCCGCCGGGTTGCAACGCGGCTTAAAAGCTCGGGTCAATCTGTGGGGGAATTGCAAAACCGCGTGGGAGGAGATGGCTATCTCGCGCTGTGTGCCATTTTCCACATGGTTCACCGCGGCGAGTTGTCCCTGAACTGGGATCAGCCGATAACGCTTGATACTCCTCTCGAGAGGGGACAACGTGCACCGTAAGGTCGCTCGCATGTTGCTCCGTGAGTGGCGCGACACCGACAAATGGCCGAGGCCTCCGGTCAAGGCAATTCCTGCGAATTATCAAGACGCTTACGACAGCCGGAAGCGCGCAATCGAAGCGTACGTCCAAGGCGATGCATTAAAGGAAATTTGCAAAGACGAACGCATCGACCCAGCAGCGCTGTACGGGCTGTTTGAAAACTGTGTCGCCCAGTGTGAAGACGGGAAAATCAAGGGCTTTAGGGCAATCATCCCCTATTTGAGAAACAAGAAGTACGAACGAACATCACCCATAAAGTCGGATTCGGTCGCCCTCGGGCGTGGCGTTTCCGGTTTGTTTTCCGCGCTGCTGGAACAGTATCCGGATTTGAAGGATTTTATTGCAGCACAAGGAAAGAAGTACGCCGCAATCGAGTGGGATAAGCGCCGAATTCCTGTCGGTGCAGAGCACCGCGAATTCCTCAAGCGTCTCGCGAAGAAAGTTCCCTTGACTGGTTATCCATTCAATGTGATCAACAACGGAAGGGAAGGCTATCGCAAAGAATTGCATGCAGCTATTGACGCCGAGCGGGGGCGAATAGCCAGCGGTTACCGACCGTCTTGGACGCGCGAGTTCATCTCATGTGCCACAGAGTTCTTTCGGCGGGTGCAAATCGATGCCCATCGGTTGGACAAAGCGGTGCCGGTGAAATTTATCGGACGCAAGGGTCGCTTCAGGATCAAGCAGATTCGACCTTGGCTCCTGGCCGCAGGTGAATGCGAAAGCTCTGCCAGCTTGGGATGGCATTTGTCCATGGAGGCAGAACCGTCAGAATTTGACGTGCTGTGTTGCTTCTACAACATGATGAACCCATGGAAACGGCGAGAAATCTTCTTGATTGAAGGGATCGAGTACGAAGAAGGGGGTGGAATGCCCTCGGGGTTGCTCGAGAATTGCCGATGCCGGTATGCCGATGTTTACGAATTGGACAATGCGCTTCCGCATCATGCCAACAACCTGAGGGAGCGGGTGCAGAAAAACATGCATGCCGTACTCAAGCTCGGCATGCCGCGTCAACCCAAGGCGCGGACAGAGATTGAGCAGATATTCAATTCACTGACCCATCAGCACGTGCAGCACTTGGTGGGTGGTCTTCGTCCGGATATGAGCAACCGCGAGCGCAAGGCGGCTATGAGGCAATCCGATAAGTTCGGTATGACTCCGGAGCAGATGGAGGAGTACCTGGACGTCGTGTTCTGTAATCGAAACGGCCACTCCTCATCGGCGCTCTACTCCAAATCGCCCCTGGAGTATCTGAGTGAGGAAGATCCCAATACACTCATTCGAGCTGATGCTTCCGAAAAGGCGTCGTGGCGCAACTTGCTTCAGATCGAGTATGAAAAGCCGGTGCGTGCCTCCGACGGACACCTGCCGCACATCAATTACGAGGGTGCTAACTACACTAACGACATACTGAGAACTGCTAAACATCTCGTAGGCAAGAAGATCATCATCACCGTCAATCTCATGGATCTAATGATCTGCGCAGCACACCTGCCAGATGGCAAGTCATTGGGTGTTCTGATGGCTGATTCGCGTTGGCAATTCAAGCATGACATACGGCTGCGCAAAAAACTGAACGCGGCGATCAATGATGGCCGCTTCGTCTGGGTGCCGACGAAGTCGCCAGAGCAGTGCGTCAAGGAGTTCCTTGCTTCGGGAAGGAGGGTGCCCCCCAAGCGGCCGCAGAAATCGACCACTGAAGTCTGGACCCAACCCAACCCCACGGCACCGGCGAGGATCATTGCCGATGTTGCCGTTGGCGATGAATTTGATCTGCAGAAGATTCTTGGCAAGCGATTGAAGGGGTAGCTCATGGGCGCTCGCCACCCAATCGAACGAAACGACTACCTCATACTGACAAAGCCCATTGAGCGCGTCATGGCTTCTGTGACCATGTGGGTCACGCTCAATTTTCCCGGCGCAATGATCTACGGCCAGCGCCGTCGCGGGAAGACACGTTGCGTGATGTTCATTAAGAGATACCTAGCGGCAGCCTTGGGTTATCCCATCGCGATTGCCGTTCTGTGCGCACGACGCGATCGCACGCACGAGGGGGACTTCCTGGATGACATTCTCGATTGCCTGGGAATCCTTCCCGTCGCGGGAAGAATGACCATGGGCAAGAAGATGGAGAGGATCAGGAATCATTTCCTGGTGCTCGCCCGGCGATGTCCCACGCGAAAGGTCATTTTTATAATTGATGATGCGCAACGTCTAAACATGATGAACTATGAAGTTCTGATGTCTCTATTCAACGAGCTCGAGTTTCAATACCGGGTTCATTTGTTCATCCTTCTGGTCGGGCAGCCGCAACTCAAGACCAAGAAGGATCTCTTTGTTGCAACTGGCCTGGCGGAAATTACGGCGCGAATGATGCCGGACGAAATCGAGTTTACGGGGCATCGATCACAGGCTGAAATGGAATTCGCCTACGAACGGTACGACAAGCATTGCTTCTGGCCAAAGAAAGGTGGACGCTCTTTCACGGAGTACTGGGCGCCGGAGGCAGTGGCGAAGCATGACTGGTCCTTGACATCTGAAGCGCCTGCCATGTGGGATGAGTACATATCGCAACGCGAAGCGCGGAACTTGACGCCTGTGGAAGAGATGTCAATGCATGCTTTGACCACGATGGCGCACTACACATACTTCAAGTACGCATCACGACCTGGATTTTCTAAGTTGAGCGCCGAAGAGGTAACGGACATCGTCAATGCGGCCGGCTTCCTGCAGATCGAGACTCTTAACTCGGGATCCGGTGGCGATGAAAAGAATGACGACGATGAGGGCGGTAATGACAACTGAAGTTTCTGCCCTCGCATGAAGCAACCACCTTCTGGTGTCCTTCCGAGGATGCGACGTCCCCTCGGTTTTGAGTAGCGTGGCGCTTTGGAGTCCAATCCTACCTAGCAAGGAGATTGGACGTGAAGAAGCGATTTACGGAAGAACAGATCATTGGGTTTCTGCGCGAGGCCGACGCCGGCATGGCGGTGAAGGAGCTGTGCCGTCGGCACGGCTTCAGCGAAGCCTCGTACTACCTGTGGCGTAGCAAGTTCGGCGGCATGAGCGTGTCGGACGCCAAGCGCCTGTGTAAGCTCGAGACAGAAAACAGTCGGCTGAAGAAGCTGCTGGCGGAGTCGCTACTCGAGATCGAGGTGACCCGCGAGGTGATGCGAAAAAAGTGGTGACTGCACCGGAGCGGCGCGAGCTGGTACGGCAGATGGTCAATCGCGGTTTGAGTGAACGACGCTCGTTGGCGGTGGTGCAGATGAGCGTCAGCGCCTTTCGTTATGCGCCGCGCCCGGATGGCAACGGCGAGCTGCGCGAGCGCATCCAGGCGCTGGCGCAGAGGCACAAGCGCTATGGCGTCGGGATGATCCACCTCAAGCTCAGGCAGGCGGGAATGCTCGTGAATTACAAGCGCGTGGAGCGGCTGTACCAGGAAGCGCGGCTGCAAGTGCGGCGCCGCAAGCGCAAGAAAGTGGCATTTGGCGAACGCCAGCCACTGTTACGTCTGATCGCGGCCAACCAGGTGTGATCGATGGACTTCGTGTTCGACCGTACCGCCGACGGCCGCGTGATCAAGTCCCTGACCATCGTCGATGACGCCACACACGAAGCCGTCGCCATCGAAGTCGAGCACGCGATCTCTGGCCAAATGCTGACGCGGGTGCTCGATCGCCTGGCCTTGAGTCGCGGCTTGCCCAAGGTGATCCGGACCGACAACGGCAAGGAGTTCTGCGGCAAGGCGATGCTCGAATGGGCTCACCGCCGAAGCGTCGATCTACGTCTGATCGAGCCCGGCAAACCCAGTCAGAATGCCTACGTCGAGTCCTTCAACGGTCGTTTCCGCGACGAATGCCTCAACGAGCACTGGTTCACCGGACTGCTGCACGCGCGGACGCTCATCGAAACCTGGCGGCGCGAATACAACGAGGAAAGGCCAAAGTGCGTGCGCTGGATGACTCTGACCAGGATTCCGGCGAAGTGTGATCGTCGCGCTGGTGCTGACCAGCGTCCGCTTCGACCCAAAGCGGACATCATCGTAAAAAACTTGAGTCAAGCCGCACATGAAGCGGCGTCGGATTGACGAATTGCTAGGGCGAACTGACTACCACCCTGCATGCCTTTCAGTGGCTGGAGCCGCGCTTCGAGACACGATCGTCACAAACTAGGCCAAGGCTGGTGAATGAAGTTCACGAAAGCATGTTCACTTCTGGCATGTGGTTGCAGAGCAGGTCTCAGCTGCTCGAACTGGGCTATCAGCGCCAGGATCTCACCGTGGACGTTTGCGTGGTTCGATTCGTCCCAGACTGGCGCGGTGATGAACCTAAACTCCGACCCTGGCGCATGCGAGTCCCGCATCGCGTCACCGACATGCGACACCACATTGCACAGACGCCGGAGCCAGTTAGGGCCGGAATCATCAACGTCAAAGTCCGCGAACGTCTTTAGCGCGAGCATCACGGTGATGAAGCGGATTTCTCGCTTCGGATGCTTCTGCCCACCTGGACTCGTCAGGTAGAAGAGGCATGCGAGAGCCGAACTTAGACAGGAGAGGGCTGTACTGGCATCGGTGTAGATGCGTGATTGGACGTTGAGAAAGCAGCTTTTTGGACGGGAAGGAAGCCTCTCGAACGCTTCGCGTCTCGCTTTGAAAAGGCTGAGCAGTTCCCGTAGCGCGAATACGTCAGCCATCAGCTCCATCGACTGCCTTCGTTCGTCAACGTCCCCGCTCTCTGCATTGAGGCGGTAGTCCGACCAGTCCTCCGCAAGAAAGCGGCAGTGCCCTTGCGCAAGATGCCCGAGCTCGTGGAGGAACACGAACTGGAATGCCGTGATCGCCATTCCCATCGCCAAGCTTCGCACCCCGGGGTCGCGGGGGATGTCGTAGGCGTAGAGCAGCGAGCCCGTCTTCCGTCCACCGTGCCGACGTCGGATGTCCGGCCGCGTGTCGCCCTCGTTCGCGGCGGCATGCTTGAGCGCCGCCCACAGCAGGAAGTCGAGTGTCCCGCGTTGGATGCGGATGCAGTCCCGGTCCGCATCCCGTTCGACGAAGGCGCGAGCGCCATACTCTGCCGTATCCTCGATACACCAATCCGCGTGGTTGCCGTCCGGATAGGCTGAGCTCACACCATACTTCCGCCTCGCCTCTAAGAACTCGTCGCATGCCCGGTGGAAGGGAGCGAGTAGGGAGTCTGCCAAGTCTTGGCGGTCGGCTACGTCGTCCGGCACCGGGAGCGCCATGGCGTCCTCGAAGGCAATGGCGCTCGCTATGCTCAGGTCCGCGGATTCGGCGTGGCCGTGGAACTGGATGACCTCGAGATTTTCCGGCGTCAACATCGCCAGCGCCTCTTCAGCAGATGGATCTGACTCCGTCGCGTTTCCTCTCATCGGGTTCCTCCTAGTCTGGCAACCAGTGTCACGGCCTCACCAACGTGGCTGCGCGGTGTGTGCTGATTTCCTGCCTTGTCCCTGCGCTGCCCGCATCGGCCGACGCGGCCGGTCACACCACCGCCCATTATGACCGGCGCCGGTCACTGCTTGACTGCGTGCGCTGATCCTAGGCACTGACGAGTGGGTGTCTGCCTCGACCAGTGCGGACCTGTCCACCCAACGCGAAGCTGTGTCCACTTGGACCGACTGTTGAGCCGAATACAACACGCAAGCCTGAAAGGGCGACTCAGTGGGGAGGCAACTGCCTTCCGCGCAGTCTCGGACGAGGTGGGCTGCCGCGGTAAATCGCGGTTGCCGGAGGTTTAGTGCCTACTGACCGACCACGCCAAAATCGAATTCCTCGCGGCAGCCCCTGGATCCGGACCGTGCGTGATTTCAGGCGGTTCCGAATGCAGCCTTACAATAGGCCGCGGAGCCACAAGAGGCGATTGGACGATGAGTGAGGCACTGGGCGGCGCGTGGATCTACGTCATGATGACGTCGAGCAACTACAACCGTTTCAAGGTCGGCCGCACCCGTGGTAACCCACTAGACCGCGCGAAGCAACTGCGAACCGGCGACCCCTACTTGGCTATCGAAGCGGCTTACTTCGTTCCGGCCGCGCACGGCCAGTTATCTAGGATCGAAAGGGCAGTCCACGGCGAGCTCCCAGGGAGAATCGCGTTCTACGATGGGAGCCCCTCCGAATGGTTCCATGGCACCGCGGCTTGGGCTTGCAACTGGATCGAAACCATCTTTGAAGAGTGGTGGACGCCTGTTGGCGGGGCACACCGGATCGGAACCGACACGGTGGCCAAGGCCTATGAGGATGACCTTTTGGCGCTCTACGGGCCGGGCCTCCTACCGGCTCCGTTCGATGCCTTGCCGATGTAGGCGTCACGGCCGATACGCAGATTTCCCCGGCACCGCGCCGATGCCGAGCAGATGCAAATGTCCGGACGAAAGAGTCCGTCGGGCATTGAATCAGGAGGCTTTCGTGAACTTGGAGAACGAGCACGGCATGATCAATGCCATGGTCTGGCGGCAGGTGGCAGAACAGCAGCGGCGGCCGCTCCTGGAATCACAACTGCTGATGTTGGAGGGGAGACTGGGGGCCGAGAGTAGCGTGCGGCACCTGATTGCCAAGCGGTTGCTCGATCCTGACACCGCTGTTCAGAAGTCTGGATGTGCGCTGTCGGGATTTTCGTTGAGCTGGACTAGGGATTTGTGATGGCGACGATCGATGGGCTCTTGCTAGGTGGACGTTCTGAACTGGAAGAAGGTGCCGACTTCGGGGCAGCAATTGCCTATCGTCTTCGCGCGCCTTGCCAGGTAAGCCGCTCTGACGAGATCGATGGCTGGATCGTGGAAAGCGCCGTGGGCAAGCCCACCATCGTGGCGCGGTCGACGCAGGCACTCGGCAGGCGGGAAGCGATTGCGGCTGGAACGGAATGCATCCAGCGCTATCTCGACCTGCTGTCCTACGAGCGATTCAAGGTCTCGGAGCTGGCTGGCATCGGCGGCAGCCACGTCCTGCTCTATACGGAGGGCAACCGCCGCGTCGAGATCATGGCTACCGACGACCTGGTCCTCGGTGTTTCCGCGACGGCTGTTGTCTACGACCGCGACGGCAATCCGAATCCGACACCGCCCGGGCCACCCCCGATGTGGACGCCGGCGCTGCGTTTCTACCGGCTCTCGCAGGCGAGCAGCGATCTGTACGAGGCTTATCGAAACCTGTGGTTAGGGCTGGAAGCCCTGCTGTCCACCATCAGTGCGAAGCGGGCGAACGAGGGAGAGCGCAAATGGCTGCGTCGCGTGCTCGCCGAGATCGGCGCTAGGATCGACGTGCGGCCATTGCTTCCCGACAGCCGGGACTTGGCCGACTACATGCTGGCCGATCAGTACGAACGCATGCGCTGCTACCTATTTCATGCCAAGCCGGAGGACGGAATGGCGGCGCCGACCCTTCCAGATCCGGAGGCGTTGGCGCTCGCATACGCGCAGCTGATCCGAATCTGGCGCGACATCGCCCACCATCTCATCGGCGTACGCCAGGGCGGGGGCGGCGTTGTCACTTACGAGGGCTTCAGGGCGTTGCTCTTTACGCCATTCTCTTCCGGCTTGGGTGTCGTCTATTCGGATGCGCGCGCCCCGGCAGGTAACGAAGATACGCAGATCAATCCCAGCGGAGAGGCCAGGATCGAGCTCGAGAATCCCCGCTATCAGGACGGTGCGATGCCGGGATTGGTCTCGGTTTCTGCATCGCTGCTGATAGAGGGGCAGGAGTCGCTGCCGGAACTCTGGCGATTCGGTTGCGAGGTCGGGCCCGAGAAAACGCTGTTCTGTGTGGGGAGGGTTGAAGGTGGTCTCGGGCTGTCCGGCGTCGACCAGTTGGATGTCCTGCAGGTCTTTCGTCTGAAGAACGCGTCCTCGCCCAAGGTGTCGTTCTGATCGAGCGCGGCCGGCCGGCTTGTCGCGACGGCCGGCCGCATCGTGTCGTTCAGACGCTCAGGTCCATGAAATCAGTTGTACCGATCCGATGGGCGATTGGTCGGACATCGGCGGGTTCCTCGAGCCTCGATGCAGCGGCTTCGGCTTGTTCCTTAGCAGCGTGCATGCTGGTTGGTTGGGGCGTCGCCGAGGTAAACACGCCCCAGCACTTGCGCCAACCTGGATTGAACCTGTCCACGTTCGGCGTCAGTAGTTCGATGTCGTGGGCCAACCCGAAATGTACCGCGTACCCGGTGCCGGCATGCTCGGATTCGGCGCGCAGCGACCGGCTCACCATGCCGACGACCTCGCCGTTGCGGTTGAACACCGGTCCACCGCTCATACCCCCGGGCCAATCGCTTTCCACCTCGAACACCGGGGTCGGGTTCGAGCGACTAACCCCTTCCTCGTGGATCGCGACGATCCGGCCATAGGCGCCGCACATGCCTTCGTCGAGCAGGGCCGATTGCTTGGCAAGGTCCACTTCCGAGAGATCCAACTGCGGGAAGCCGACCGCAAGCACGATCTCGCCTATTCTCGGCGCCCAGCCGTTTGTCCGTATCGGCAACGTCTGCGGTGGCCGTGCGCCGGGACCGATCGGTTCGGGCTTCAGCAAGGCCACGTCGATGGCCGGTCGCCGGGGGGGCTGGCCACGCAGCGCTGCCATCGGATCGTCGGACTCCATCATCGAGGCGATCACTTTGTCCGCGGGCACGAAACAGTCGGGCGGAATGTTGACCGTTCCGAACACGACCGCATGCATACTCAAGAACAGAATCGGGCGACCGGCAAGGTGCTTTTCGACGAAGTCGATCACGTGGTAGGCGGTCAGGAAGTTGCCGAAGCCATCGACGTGGAACGCGGTCCCGACGCCATACATCCGTCCATCCACCTGCTGGCAGAACACTGGGATGATTGCGTTGCGCAGTCCGAAAGGGTCATGGATCTCGAAGGGCGCGAAGGGCTGGCCCGGTTTCGGTTCGTAGCCGCGAACGCGCGGCCGCATTCCGAAGGGCACCTCGCAAGTGCGGATGACGAAAGGCTCTAACGCACTCACCTGACGTAGTGACTCCCTGTCATGGGTACAACCAGCCAAGCACCAGCCAAATGGCTTCGGCCTAGCTTCGTAGACATCTAAAGACTGCTTCTGGCCGAAAACAGACATTGGAGTTGCGGTTAGCACCAGCGCTTTGGTCAGCCTTTGACGGAACTGATGGTCAACTCAACCGGAATCCGCACCAAAGAACGCACTCGGTGGATTGACGCCCGCCGCCTATGCAAAACAACTGGCCGAAGTTCGGCTACAGTAATCCCGGGCTCCAAACAGTCCCGCTACTGAAAGCGGGGGGATGTCGGCGAGCGATGAGAGTTCGGCCGTTTCAGCACACCGGGTTTATCAACAGAATCGGCTGCCAACCCACGGACTCTAATGGCGGGCCAGAGCAAGCTGTAACCAGCCTTTACTTCCCATAGAAAGCAAGAACATGCATGACCCAAGTGCCCGCATAATTCGGTGATCAGCAGCTTCGGTCTATTGATCAGGGCTCATTGGTCTTCCTGATCAATATCACCGGTGTGCGCACGGGGGCGACGTGGCGATCATCGATCAGGTACAACTAACCGAAATTATGTTCAGTTGTCGGAAAATTCGCAGATCGATCAGCACGCTAATGATAGTCATGTGACGGGACGGCGAGTGACCCGAGTAGCGGGGACAGACTTTGTAAACGGCTCGCGATGAGGTGGCTAACCCCGTCAACGGTTTCCCAACGCCCATCGACGGCCAGCAGTGAGGCACCCACCAGCTCACGTCGTTGTCGCTCCGCGAGGCGACGCCAGACCACCACGTTCACCGAGCCATCCTCATCTTCCAACGTCACGAACGTCACGCCGTTGGCGGTGTGAGGTCGCTGTCGCAGCGTGACCAGACCGGCATGTCGGATGTTCGCGCCGTGCGGAAGCGTGCGCAGTTCGTGCGACGGACGACAGCGCAATGCGCGCAATCGTTTACGGATGAGCGCCAACGGATGGAGTCCCAAGGTAGTGCCGGTGCTTGAGTAATCGGCCAAGGCCGCCTCGCCTGCGGTGGGCGGCGCAAGCACGATCGCTGCCTCTGGCGATGGGTCCAGCCCTGCGAACAATGGGAGCGTCGTTTCCAGACCGCTGGCCGCCCAGCGAGCGCGGTTTCGATGGCCTGTCAAACCACGGAGTGCATTGGCTTCCGCCAGCAACTCAACGGACCGTCGATCGAGGCCGGCACGATAGGCCAGGTCATCCAGGTGTCGGAAAGGGGTACGGAGCCGTGCGATCAACAGTCGCTCGGCAGCAACCTGCGCAAACCCGCTGATCTGGTTGAAGCCAAGGCGAATGGCCGGTTGCGCGTGGGTTTTGCCTAGATCCGATTCCAGCATGCACTCCCAGTCGCTATAGCGCACATCCACCGGCCGCAGGGCAATGCCATGGCGACGTGCGTCCTGCAACAGTTGGTCGGGCGTGTAAAAGCCCATGCGCGTTGGTGCGTTGATGAGGGCACACGTGAAAGCCGCAGGCTCGTGATGCTTGAGCCAGCAACTGATGTAGGCCACGAGCGCATAACTGGCGGCATGCGACTCGGGAAAACCGTAGCTGCCGAACCCCTTGATCTGATCGAACACCTGTTCGGCAAACGCCTCGGCGTACCCTCGCGCCCGCATGCCCGTCAACAGCCGCTCTCGATGCGGCTCCAGTCCGCCGTGGCGTTTCCATGCAGCCATCGAGCGACGCAGTTGATCTGCCTCGCCCGGCGTGTAGCCGGCGGCCACCATCGCGATCTGCATCACCTGCTCCTGAAACAACGGGATGCCGAGGGTTCGGCTGAGTACCTTTTCCAGCGCCGACGACGGATATTCGATGGGCTCCTTGCCCTGACGGCGTCGCAGGTACGGATGCACCATCTTCCCTTCGATCGGACCCGGTCGAACGATGGCGACCTCGACCACGAGGTCGTAATAATTCGCCGGCTTCAGTCGCGGCAACATGGCCATCTGGGCGCGACTTTCAATTTGGAAGACGCCGACGGTGTCGGCCCGCTGGATCATCGCGTAAACGTCAGGATCTTCCGCCGGAATCGTGGCTGCCGTCAGATCGCGACGCCCCGAGTCCCGCAGTAGCGCCAAACACCGCGAGATCGCGCCGAGCATGCCGATACCGAGTACGTCGATCTTGAGCAGTCCCAACGTATCGAGATCGTCCTTGTCCCACTGTATGACCGTGCGGTCCGGCATCGCTGCATTCTCCACCGGCACGAGTGTGTGCAGCGGGTCTTCACTGATCAGAAAGCCGCCCGGGTGCTGGGACAAGTGGCGTGGAAAATCCTGCAGTTGCGCGGTCAGCGTCAGAATGCGGTGAATGGTTGGATTGCCCGGGTCGAAGCCTGCTTCTCGCAGACGATCCACCGGCGGCACGCCTTCCCCCCAATGGCCTAGGGTCTTGGCCAATCGATCAACTTGATCCGCTGCCAGGCCCAACGCCTTCGCCACTTCTCGAATCGTGCTTCGCCCCGAATAGGTCACGGCCACGGCCGTGAGCGCAGCACGTTCGCGCCCGTAGCGGTCGTAAATGTACTGGATGACTTCCTCGCGGCGCGTCGAATCGAAGTCGACGTCGATGTCCGGCGGTTCCTTGCGCTCCCGGGAAATGAAGCGCTCCATCAGCATGCTCACGCGAGCGGGATCGACTTCGGTGATGCCTAGCGCATAACACACCGCGGAATTCGCGGCCGACCCGCGACCTTGGCACAAGATGCCTTGCTCACGAGCGAAGCGAACGATGTCATAGACAGTTAGGAAGTACGGTTCATACGCGAGTTCGGAGATCAATGTGAGCTCGTGTTCGACTTGCCGACGGACGGCCTCCGGTTCGCCCATTGGCCAACGCCACGTCAGCCCGGTCTCAGTCAATTGGCGAAGCCAGGCGGTCGGTGACATACCGTCCGGAACCACTTCCCGCGGATAACGATAACGAAGCTGATCGAGCGTAAACCGGCAACGCTGCGCAATGGCGAGGGTTTCGGCGAGCAGATCATCGGGATAAATTTGCTCCAGCGTCTGGCGACGACGCAGGTGCCGTTCGCCATTGGGGAACAGACGCTCGCCCGCGTCCTTCACGGTGGTGCGATGGCGAATGGCGGTCATAGTGTCTTGCAGCGGACGACGCCCGCGCGCATGCATGTGCACATCGCCGGCAGCCACCAGGCGCAGATCCAGTTCGGCACCAATAGCACGCAAGGCATCCAGGCGGCCCGCGTCATCGGCGCCTCGATGCAACTCCACCGCCAGCCAGGCCCGATCTGCGAATGTGGTGCGCACCCAGGCGCCATGACTTCGATCCGGGTGCTGCCCGGGAACCCAGAGCGTGAGTACGCCGTCATTGGGTCCAAGAAAGTCCGCCGCGGTGAGCCGATAACTTCCTTTCGGCACGCGTCGTCGGCCTTGCGTGATCCACCGGCACAACGTCTGGTAGCCGTTGAGCGATTCGGCGAGCAACACGAGCTTGGGTCCCTGATGCAGCTGCACTTCGCTGCCGACAATCAATGGCACGCCGGTCGCCTTGGAAGCTTCATAGGCGCGCACAATGCCGGCGAGCGAAGCATCGTCGGTGATGGCGAGCGCCGCATAGCCCAACGCCTTCGCACGATCGAACAATTCCCTCGCCGAACTCGCACCGCGCAGGAAGCTGAAATTCGACAGGCAATGCAATTCAGCGTACGCGGCCGTCATGCGAACCATCCGTGCAGCATGAAAGGACCGAATTCACCCGCGGCGCAATATGCCCAGGCGCGCTGACCGAGGCTGGTCTGAATCACGTAGTAGTCGCGCTTCACATCGCCGCCATCCCACCACCCGGACTCGATGCGTTCTGGCCCCGCCAACACCGTCCATCGCGGATCACGCAAGGGCAGCGGGCGCGGCAGCAACCATGTCGGGCGGGGATGCGCGTCGATCGGTGCTGTCACGGCTTTTGCTGCATCGAGCGTCCAGCTGTATTCCGGTCGATAATCGGGCGCCGGCGCCAAGGTATAGACCGCCTCGTTACCCAGTCGGGCCCGCAGGCGTTCGCGCAACTGTGGCCAGTCGAGGGCCTGCTGCACGCGATCCTCAAACAGGTCGCGCCCGGCGGGCACGAACGGCGGCAACTCACGAGCCACCAGCCGAATCGAGCGCACCGGCGCCGGCACGCGAAGCTGCTCCAGCCGCAGCTTGGCCAGATCAAACAACCTTGCCGCCTCACGCTCCGGAGCCAGCAAGCCGATGGTCACTTCCGAGGCCGGACGACCTTCGTGTTCGAGCATCACCACGAACCGCTGCACGCCGCCATCCCGCCCGGCCAGGAACATGGCCAAATCGGCAGTGAGCCGACGCAAGGGAAACAGCAATGCCTCTGAACTTGTGACGTCGTAGTTCAGCTCGACCTTCAGATCGAAAACATCCGGAGGCTGATATCTCGGCAGGAGCTCCGGTGCCTGGCCGAGCAAGCGATCCAAATGGGCAAGCACGTCCGGGCCATAACGCTTGGCGAGCGAGGCGCGTGGCAACGCGAACACCTGGCGTAAGGTCCGAATACCGAGGCGAGACAGGGCGTCGGCCGCATTGCCCGGTAGGCGTGCGCGATCCACCGGCACCTGGGCCAGGGCGCGCTGCGCGATCCCCGGTTGCAGTACCGCCAGGCCATCCTGGTGTCCGGCCAGTACCCAGGCGGCCGTGGCGCTCGGTGCCAATGCAATCCGATGTCGAAATCCGAGTGCGGTGAGGTCATGGCGCAACCGCGCTTCAAACGTCGGCCAGGATCCGATCACCCCAAAACTACCCTCGACCTCCAACACGATGGCGTTTGGCAAGGCCGTACTGACCTCTGAGCTGTAACGGTATGCCCACGCGGCGAGAAATCGGCGCCAACGCTCCAGTGCTTCGGCGTCGTGCTCGACGACGGTCACCTGTTCGCACAGGGCTTCGGCCGCCGCTAACGATTGGCCACGGCGTAGACCGCACTGAGCTGCGGCTGCGTTGATCCCGACGACGACACGCCGTTGTGCCGGACCGGTGACGAGTACTAGCGGCTGGTCCGGGAATGGGTGGCGGCGGAGGATAGCGTCCAGCGCCAGGTGCGGCAGCAATACACAGGCCCAGAGCATGGCGGCCTCATCACTGTCGCGTGTACGGAAAGGGAATCGGGCGCGACGGCGTCAGTCCGCCACGGCACTTGAGCACCCGCAGGAGCTCGGGCTCCACGTGCAAGCGCAACGCGGCAGGCGAAGCGTTGTTCGCTGCGGCCTGGCCACGAAACACGAACACGAGCGTGTGACCGCTTTCTGCAGCGACCTGCAGTCGACGCAATGCCTTGTCATCCACCTGTCGCGGCCAACACAACACCGCGGCAAAGCAGCCGGCACGCGCACATTGTTCTGTCGCCCAGAGCGCTTGTTTCTCGTTCGCCTGGATCACCTGCACGTGTCGAAAATCCACCCCGGCGGCGATCCACGCCCGCGGATTGGGTACATAGGGGGGCGCGAGCAAGGCGATGTCACGATTGGCCTGCGAATGGCGAGCCAGGGTCGGCATCACTAAGCGCAGTTCGCCCACGCCGTCGGCGGTAAGGAGGATTTCCGACACCGCCGCTTCCGGCCATCCCCCCGTGGGTAGGGCAGCGTCCAGTGCCGCATGACCGGTGGGCTCGGTACTGGCAGGTAGCGGATCAGGATGACCACGCCACAGCCGGCGATCGGCCAACATCGCATCGAGAGAAATCACGGCGCTCATGTCAGCCTCGGCGGACCAAACCGCAATACAAACCTTCGATCCCGAACTCGGCATCGGGGGCAACTTCGATCGGTGCGAAATCGGGGTTACGTGGCAGCAGCAACACATGCGTCTTCGTGCGCTTCAATCGCTTGACGGTAAGCTCGCCCTCAATGCGGGCCACGACAATCTGGCCATCATTCGCCACATCAGTGCGGTGCACGGCAATGAGGTCGCCGTCGAGAATGCCGTCATCGCGCATCGAATCGCCCTGAACGCGCAGCAGGTAATCCGGGCGAGGAAAGAAGGCCGCGCGATCGAGCAACATCTCACCCTGGAAGTCCGGCTGTGCGCTGATCGGGGCACCGGCCGCGACGCGGCCCAGGATGGGCAAGGTGAGGCCAGCGGTGTGCACGGCCTGGTTCAGCCGAATGCCGCGTGTCGTCCCCGAAGCCAGGGTCAGATAGCCTTTCTTTTCCAGGGCCTGCAAATGCTTGCGTACGCCGCCGGTTTGGCTCAATCCCAAGGCATCGGCGATTTCCCACCAGCTGGGCGGCCGCTCTTGGGCCGCCACGTATTGGGTGACGAAATCCAGGACTTGTTGCTGGCGGTCAGTGAGGTCTTGCATGGTGCGAATATTGGTACCTATTTGAGCAAAAGTCACCCAGGAAATCCGGGCTCAGGCAATTCAATTACTTAGCGGGGGATCGAACGACTGCGGGCGACTTCGCCGGCATCGTTCAGTTTGACGGTCTAGAAATAGCCGGGGCGCGTCTCATTGGGCGAGATGACTGCACATACCAGGGATCCGAGTACATGAATGCTTGCGCCAGTTGAACGCATCAGCAGACCGATTGTTAGCGATCAGGCCGCTGGCTTGGTGATCAAGCTCCGAACGCAGCGAAAGGCCGATTACGACCCAAAGCGGACATCATTGCTTGCGCGTGTGCGGCTTCCGGTAAATTGGATGGGCTGGCACTAAGGATAGGGGACCGTGGTGGGGAAATTTACGAAGCGGGTCCGAGACGGCGAAATCGCTGGACCGTTGAGGCGTGCATTCACGGCCGACAGGTGGGAGCGCGCATTTGGAGACGTGCCAGCACCCGATGCCGTTGATCACAACACGTATGCCGCCGGGCTCGCGGTCCATGAAAAGTTAGGGGCTATCCGCGCGATACTCAAGCTTTCGTCATCTAACGAGATCTCCGCGACAACCAAGTTACGGGCTTTTCTGGCGATCGCAAATTACGACTTCTTCGTGACGCGCGATAAAACCCAGCTTGCGATGGAGACATTCCAGACCAAGCGAGAGGGCGGATCTGACGAGGTCTACGCCATGGAAGAATTGGCGGGAGTGAAGCTCAACCTGCCTGGCGGATTCGACTGGATGCCAAACGAGGTCGTGGAAAGCCTCGTGGATGGCATCGAAGTGCCGATCCGGGTCGTCCTGCAGGCTAACCCCAGCTTGGCCGGCAACCCCCGAATGAACCAGATCCAGTGGACCGAGGCGAGCCGCGAACTGAACTTGGGCATCCTGTATCGGTTTGCCGAGGATGTCTGGGACGACTGCCTCTGGAACAGCTACAAAATAGTCGACAAGGGGTCGGTCAAGGTATTTCTGCCGCAGGATGTCGATGTCATACGCGCCTATCGGATCGGGCTGGCGCGCCGGGCCTCGCTCTCGATGGCCTTCGGCATCATGGCAGGGCAGTTCCAGCGTGAAGCGCTCGCTAGCGGCGCGCGGCTGCGAGTTCGTGAGGTCTGCGGAATCGAGCGACGCGGCAAGCGGCAAGCCATCAAGGTTTCCAAGCATGGCGTCTCGACCGAGGTCATCGAGGACCTTAGCGTACTGCGCACCCATGCCACCGAACCGTATTACGGGGAGTTGCTGGAGGAGCGCCTTGAATCTCTCCAAGGGCTGACGCTGTCCGCACTGATCGACGCATGGACGGTCCTATCAAGCGCCGCGCATGTGCTGATCCAATCCCTGGGCGAGAAGCATGCTCGCAACGTCGGCGATGATCGTGCGCATGCCTGGCTGCCCGAGTACGCGCCCACGTTGCAGGTCGAGGCGCTTGTGGACGCACTAGCGGCCGCAGCCGGCATCAACAAGCCTGATGGCAGGCTGATCGTGGAGTTCTTCACGTTCCGAGGGACGGCCGGACAGGAGATATGGGCCCAACCGCTTGTGCCTGTTGGGCCTGGCACCGTCGCGCCTGTCTTCCCAGCGATCGTGTCACCAAATCTGAGGCGGCTGGTTGATGTGTGGATGCGGCAAGCCGGCGTGGACCTCGGCCGGCGAGGGCCCGCGTTCGAGGTCCATATTCGGGAGCTCGTTGCTGAAGCAATCGGACGATCGAAACTCTTGTCGTCCGTGTCGAGTTGCATTAAGGACGACTATACGTTCAAGCCCGATGACGGCCGCGACGAGCAAATCGACTTGGTCTTCTCCATCGGCAACACGGTATTCGTGGCCGAGGCCAAGTGCATCCTCGAGCCGACCGAAGCGAAGGGCATCGCTATGCACCGAAAGACGGTGATAGGTGCTGCCGAACAGGTATTGCGCAAGGTCAAAGCGCTCAAGGACAACCGGGCAGCATTCATTGCGGATGCAAAACGGTTCGGCATGACATTGACCGAAGACTTCGAAGTCAGTCCCTTGGTCATCGTGAGCACCAGCACCCATGTGGGCATTGCCGCGATGACAGTGCCTGTCATCGACGAGCTCATCCTCGGCCGATTTCTGGATGGCGAACTGGAGGACGTCGCCTATCAACCGGGTGATCCGGCTTCCTCGAAGCGACCCAAGACCCTTTTCTACTTCAATGCCGCTGAGGCCGAACAGTGCGCCCCCGGTTACTTCGCCTCTCCGCCGCAGATGAAGCGCTTCATTGACGGTGTGCGCGGACGAGTCGTGCCAATCTACGCCGCGAACGAAAGCGATTGGGCGGGCCACATCGTGACAATGGACTGCGTGGCGGGAGGCGTCCCGCTTTCGCTTCAAGAGCAGGGGGCTATCAATGGCGAACCAGCCGCACCGCTCGCGCACGCAGGCCACGCCGGCCAACGCCATCAAGGTGACCCAACGTCGCAAGCGTTTGAGGGTGCGCCGCCACAAGGTAGCGTCGGCGGGGGGTGACTAGACACCGGTGCGTGCCCGCCCAACGCCGCGAAGAATGCATCAACAGACCGCTTTTGGCCGGAAGGAGCCGTTCCCAACTTTTCGGTGATCAGCAATTGAGTGACCGCCACGGATCGGCCCCGCTGATCAATTCCATCGGTTCGCACACATGAACAGCCAGAATACGCTGGCCTTCGGCGAGTGGCGATTACCCCAGCGCTATACTCAAAGAGGCCACGGAGGGAAGTAGCCATGGCCGGTTTACCGATAGCAGGCCAGCCCCAAGCACCGGCTGCTTTTCGTGGTTGCTCGCCCCTCGCACGAGATGCTTTCTATCGAAGCGGCGAGTTGGTGCAACGTATGCGGTCGCTGAGCAAAGACCAGATTCGGCAACTGGATATGGAGGCTGTCTCGGACAGTTCGGACATGTGAACAGCGATCGATGCCGCAATTACATTCAGTGATAGTCCTGGAATCCCAGCGTCATTTGACAAGCTCGGAAACCGGTTTGCGCCGCGCAATAATTTCGCGTCCACGTAACGCTGTCTGATAGGAGCACTGCCGTGGTCCAGGCCCATCGCAGCGGACGAGTTCTGGTGGGAACGGCCAGCTGGACTGATCCCAGCCTGGTCAAAAGCGGCAGGTTCTATCCGAAGGGCTGCAATAGCGCCGAAGCCATGTTGCGTTTTTACGCAGAGAATTTTCCGATGGTCGAAGTGGACAGCAGCTACTACGCGCTGCCGCGATCCGACTGGGCGGAGAAATGGGTTCAGCGAACCCCCTCTGACTTTCGCTTCAACATCAAAGCATTTCGACTCTTTACAGGACACTGGACTCCGGAAAAGGTACTTCCCGATGACGTGAAGCGTGAGCTGGCGTCCTTCTTCGCCTCTGGCAGAAACCTTACGTACAAGGACACCCCCGCGGAAATTCGCGACCTGCTTTGGCAGCGCTACGAACGAGCCATTCGTCCGCTAAAGGAATCAGGGAAGTTGGGAGCCGTGCATTTCCAGTTCGCTCCGACGGTTCGCTTTTCCACGAAAGCCATAGACCATGTTCTCGAATGCGCAACACGCCTCGCCGGCTATCACCTGGCGATCGAGTTCCGCCAACAGTCCTGGTTTGAGGGAGAGAACCGAAAAGACACGTTGGCCTTTGAGCGCAAATACGATCTCACGCATGTGATCGTTGACGAACCCCAGGGGTTTACCAACAGCATCCCAAGCGTATGGGAAGTGACATCACCAAAACTCGCGATCGTCCGGATGCACGGGCGAAACGCCGAGACATGGAATGCGCGTGGCGAAGTGGCTTCTGACCGCTTCAACTATGACTATTCGGACACGGAGCTCGCTGAAATGGCAACGCCCATCCGCAAAATAGCGAGCCAAGTCGATGAAGTGGACGTTGTCTTCAATAACAACTATGAAGACCAAGCCCAGCGGAATGGGAAGACCTTGATGGGCTTGGTGTCAAACCAAGTTGATGCCTGAGCAGATCAAAGGGCGGGGAGTATGTCTAACTTGGAGGGCTCATGATTTGGAAGCTGCGATTGCCCGTCTCGGGTTGCAAGTGATAACTCGGCTGTTTGTCATCGGCACAGCGTTTTCCAATGTCGGTTATCGCGTGGGTTCCCGAGTGTCGGAATACCGGTGCCTGTGCGCTGATCGGTTTTGATGGTCTTGACCGACGACTGCTTCCTGCCAGGAATGGACCATTCAACTCCGATCCTGATCACGTGAGGAGCGCGTCGTCTTGCGCTGTTATCCCCGTCCGCCGTAGCAGATCGCTTCCTGACCGGCTATTGCGTGACCCAGGCGTCATTCTTACGGCGGCGCCTCAACTGCGAAGAGGGCTGTAAGCCAGCCGTCGCTCTAACGTAAACTATCGACAGGGGAAAATGCCACAGCCAAGTGGACCCATCGTGATCTCAGTCATTGAGATGCACGCTGTTGATTATGCGTGCGTGCTGCCCTCGTGGTTCACAAGGAAGGAAACACAATGAATGCAGTAGTCGCACCCTCAGATGGCCGCGCGGTGTTGAGCACCACGTTGCACCACCTGAATTTGAATAACGCATCTTGTACCGCTGCCACGATTCCATCTGGCCACTCGGATCTTGGCACCTACCTCGATGAACTCTTGTACGAGATCAATTCTAAGCCACAACATCGTGCATACCAGCTGGCGAGCACGATGACCGAGTTTGCGACCTCATTGAGCGGCTTCTACCAAGCACAAAGCTTGGCAACGCCGGGAGCCGAAGCACTTGCGCAGCGCCTGCTGCGCATCGAGGTCCAGACCGATGAGAAGTACGCGCATCTAAATCCATCGGGTACACACATCCGTAAGGGCAGCTTTCTCCAATACATGTATTCGGAGCACTCCCTGTTCCACTACCTTGGCGTGAAAGTTGACCATCACGCTTTCATCGACGAGGTTGATCTTCGTAAGCGGATTGGCCTGGGGCAGACTCAGAAGTTGTTCAAAGCGTGTCGTGTGACCTTTGACGCCAACGGAACGCCGAAAGAAACCTTGGTGTTTGATACAAACGCTCGTCCGTCCGCCTATTGGTGGCGTGAATTCTGGGAATTGCGAGAACTTCGTAGTGATCGTCATAACACCGAGACTGCTATCCGCGGCGTTATTCAGTGCATTAATAGGATTAAGAAGTCGGCGCCGACTGATTACACGCATCTTCGTAATGCCGCAATCACTGCGTTCAAGCAGGCTAGCGCCCTGGATTTCACGGCCTTTGTCGATAGCATCTTCGCCAATTACCAGCCGGTTGAGCCGGCGTTGGCGAAGATGCTGCCAAAGCTTGTCAATGACATCAGGCAGCTTCCGACAACCAAGAAGTTTGATGCGCAATTCACCCTCGTTCCAGCCGCGGTGCCGTTCAAGCGGATGAATGTGGCGGTGAGTGATGAGATCTCGCTGAGCTACAATGAGGACTTGGCCAACCTCGATGACAACATCTGGTCGTCCAAGACACACGACGGCAAGGACGTAGTCGTCATTCGTGCAACCGAAGCCGCTGATCGATTCAAATTCAAGCCTTGGACCTGACATGGGCTTGGACATTGCTGCGATCTTTGCAAGTGTAGATCTCAATGCCGCCAAGCGCGTGGAGCGCTTGGACGAGTTCGAGTTTTTCATCGAAACTGAAATGGCGCAGATTCAAGCGCATGCGATTGCGCTCGCGTTGCTTGGCCTTGCTCCGTCGTTGTCCAGCCGTGACCGCATTGAAGTCACAGTCGCGGTGGACGGCGAGGCTGCCAGTGCCGGCGTCAATGACGATGAAAGCCGCATGAGGATCGGGCGCCTGTTTGATCTGGGCAGTGATGCCGGCGCCGACGTTCGTTTTCGCCTAGTCATCCACAAGAGGGTCGAGGATAATGCCCTGTCGGTCTATGACCTGGACGCGTTCGCCCATTATCTGGACACTCAGCCGCTTAAGCACGTGCTGGATTCTTTAGCCGATCGATTTGACGGGCATCTTAAGTTGGCCTGCGCGCGCCTGCTCAAGGCAGGCGGAAGCGCCACGCTGCAGTTCGTCCCCGAAGGTCACCCCGGATGGTCGGCAGCCCCATATGCTACGGGGGCACGGGAGCGCGCTATTGCACTGTTCAAGGAAACGTCCTTCAGCGCCTCGCTTCCCGCCAAGCTCATCCCCGCGGACTTCCAACTCGACAACCCGATAGGCCATCCAGTCATTGATCGGTTCTTTGCTCGCGCCAGCGCCGTCTTGAGTGCGATATATCTATGCAATAACGCTGAGCTCGAGCCTGACAACACCCTGATGTACCGATTGGCCGGTTACAAGGTCTTGGAGGAGTCGGGAGTGTCCGTCGCTTCCCTGACCAAGTCGCACGAGGTGCTGAGCAAGATAGCCAATTGGGCATACGATGCCGGAGGAAGCACAGACAAGGTTGGCTTGGCACGTAACGTTCTGTCCTTGCATGTGGCGTCCTTACGAGACCTCAGCGATCAACCGCAGATCCTCAATGCGATCCTCTCCAACTATCAAATCTATCTGAAAGACAATGTGTCCGCTTACTTGGACGTGCGAAATCGCATGGCCGAGCTCCTCTTGGAGTCAACATCCAAGACTCACTCGCTTGTCGAGAGCTCGTTGGACTCCGTGCGCAATGGCATGCTGGTTGTCTTTACTTTTGTGCTGACCGTGGTGGTTGTGAATGGCCTGAAGGACACCAACACCAAGGTTATTTTCTCGGCAGAGTACTTTTGGGTCGTCTTCATCATCACGGTTCTCTGCAGCATATGGATCCACCACGCGTGTAAGGATGTCCTTGTGCGATTCGACTATGCGGTGGAGACCACAAAGCAGCTCTTGAAGGACAGCTACCACAATGTACTTATCGCAGATGAAGTTGATCAGCACACGAGTGCGACTTTTGTGGCCAATAGGAAGCACTTGAAACAGCAGGTTAGGGGCTATCGCTACCTGTGGTACGCAGTCTCAGCCGTCCTGCTTTTAACATTCGCTGTGGGCTATGTGGCCAACTATGGTCTTCCCTACGGCAATGACCGGAAGCCGGCCGCTGACAAATCCTCGTCGACCCAAGTGCCGACACCCGCGTCAACCTCGAGGCCAGCGTCTCCTGAGTCCAAGCCCGTCAGGAAAAGTCCACTGGGCAAACCCCAGTGAGGCGACCTGCGATTACACGCATCGTCATGTAGCAATGTGCATAAAGAGCCATATCAGATGACAACTTCCGCCCCGCTCTCAGATTCGGTTATTTTCGCGTTGGCAAGGCTGGTGGATGACGCGCAATCTGAAACGAGAGAACCAAGTCACTCGGACCTCGACTTCCAGATCAGCCGCGCACAACTGAGCGCTGGAGATCCAAAGGCACAAGGCCAACTCGTTGGGAAGGCGAAACGCATTCGCGGCGTCTTGAGCTGGGCATTAGAAAACAACATCGCCAATGGCCAGAAACTCGTCGCATCGCTCCTGGCGTTCCTTCGTTCTTGCGGCGGCTTCAGACAAAGCTCTCCAAACTACGTAGGCACCGAGCCCATAGCCAATGCCATTTCGGTGTTCCGAGCGGAAGGATTCACTCTTACCCAGGACGGCGAACTCCGGTCACAGTTGCTGGAGAATCTTTCCGGCGTTGCCCTGACGGAAGCTCTGCTTCTTTATGTCAAACGGGCAAAGCAGGGCTTCGAGGATGCCGCGTTGCTCACAGGTACAAGCAAAGATCTACTGGAGGCAACGGCCGCGCACATTCTTATGGAGCGCAACGGAAAGTATCCTGAAAATGCCAACTTCGAGACGCTTCTGGGAATGACGTTCGTGTCACTTGAGTTGGCAACGCCGCAGCATCCTGTCTCTCCAGGTGAAGTGCCTCAGCGAAAAATCGAGCGCGGGATGTTTTTGCTTGCGGTCGGAATCAACGCATTGAGGAACAAGCAAGGAACCGGGCACGGTCGACCGTGGCTTCCAACCGTTACTGATGGGGAGGCCAGAGCGGCAGTGCAGTTCATGGGAACGATTGCCGAATGGATTCTCCATGCCTATTCCCGCCAGCGCGCTCCTTGAAGTGAGGCGTGGCTGGTACCGTTTGGTGTTAATGGATCGACCAATCTTCTCTAGACAGTTAAGGCTGCGGCAACCTGGGGGCATCGAGATACCATGAAACTCAAGCGGATTCATGTGAGCAACTTCCGCAATTTCCACGAGGTCGATATTGCGCTGGGCGGCAACGTCGTCATCGTTGGCGAGAATCGCGTCGGGAAAAGTAATCTGCTTTACGCTCTGCGCCTCATCTTTGACCCGAGCCTTCCCGACAGCTCACGTCAGTTGGGTCAGGGTGACTTCTGGGATGGCTTGGGCGAACCGCTTGAAGACGAGAAGATCGTCGTGTTCGTCGAACTTCAGGGGTTCGAGGACGATCTGGATCTGCTGGCCCAGCTTACGGACTTCCGGCTCGACGACGATCCCGACACTGTGCGGCTCACCTACGAGTTTCGCCCGGTCGCTGACCTCAAAGGCGTCCCGCAATCCGACGACGACTACGAGTTCCTTTGCTACGGAGGCGAATCCGAGACCAAGCGATTCGGGCATGAGCTGCGCCGTCGCATCGCCATGGACCTCCTGCCCGCCCTGCGCGACGCAGAAGGTGACCTAGCCACCTGGCGCCGATCGCCGCTGCGACCCTTGCTCGGGCGCGCATTTGCGCACGTGCCGGTAGAAGATTGCTCCGGGACAGTGGATCTCTCCGTCATCGCGACAACCACATTCTGATCGTTCGATACTCTCTCGGAGACTCAGAATTACATTGTCGCGAGCATCATGAGGCGAGAAATCGTCCTGATGTCGGGGACAATGAGTTTTTTGTACAGAATCGGCCGACAGCGGCCACTGGGGCAGGGACTTATCAGCTTGCCGGCGAGTTGATCGCGAGCCGTTGCTTCGATCGCTGGAGTTAGCGGTGAGCATCCCCGCATCCCTACCGCATCGCCAACTTCAATTAGGAGACCGCAATGGCGTCGATCGACCCGAAGGACATAGATCGTCTCAAGATCCTGGTGCAGGCCATTGAGCCGGCTACCAAGCTGGAAAATCTGGTCGCAGGGCTGATTGGCGACTTGATCGGCACCAGCGTGGCGGTGGCGAAGTCCGGGTTCCAGCACGGTGCGGATGCAGGCACAACGGGGCGCCAGGGCCGCTTCCTGCGCGTGGAATGCAAGCGCTACCGAGACACGACCAGCTTGAATGACCGCCAGTTGCTCGGCGAGATGGACCACGCTTTCGCCCGTGATCCTGCGCTGGAGCTGTGGATCCTGGCCGCATCGCGTGAAGTGTCCGAGCAGTTGGAAAAGGATCTGACCGCCAAGGGCGAAGGGCACGGCGTGCCCGTGTTGATCCTGGATTGGAAGTCGCACGAGACCGCGTCGTTGGCGGTGCTGTTGGCATCGCAACCAATCTTGGTCGAGACCTTCATCAACAAGGAGGCCGGCGAGATCGCAGCGCGTTTGCAGCCAGCCGTGGGCCCGCGTATCGAGCAGCTGCGCCGCGAATTCGCGGGATGGCAGATTGGCTCGGCGATGTTGCGGCGCCGGTCGTGGGAACGGCTCGGCGAGGTGTGGCTGAACCCCCGCCAGTCCCGGGCGCATTTTGGCCAGGTGGTGTCGGGCGGGGCCTTGCCCCTCATCCACCGCACGCCCCTGTTGCAGAAGCTGGACGCCTGGTGGGCCGCGCCACCGAAGCCCGCTTCGCCGGTGTGCGTGAACGGCATGATGGGCGTGGGCAAGACCTGGGTGGTGGTCGATTGGCTGATGCAGCGCAAGGAAGCCTTGCCCAGCGTGCTGCTGGTGCCGGCCTCGGCGTTGCCGGGGCCCGGCAATGCGTTGGGCTCGGTGTACGGGGTCAAGCGCTTTCTCGCCGAGCGCTTGTTTGACCTGGCACAGGTGCGGGACGTCGATCATTGGCGCGCGCGTCTGGAGCGCATGCTGCAACGACCGGAAGCGGAGGGCTGCGCGCTGGTGGTGGCCTTCGATGGGATGAGCCAGCAACCCACCGTCGAGTGGAACACGCTGATGAACGTGCTGCAGGCCGACGAATTCCGCGGCCGCATCCGCGTCGTGGTGACCACGCGCTCGCATCATTTCGACAACCAGCTGCGCCGATTGAGGGGGCTGGAAGAGCGCGCCGTCACCGTCGAGGTCGACGTCTACGACGCGCAGCCGGGTGGCGAGTTCGACCAGATGTTGGCGCTGCACGGACTGATCCGCAACGACCTGCATCCGGAATTGCACGCATTGGCGCGCAATCCGCGTCTGTTCGACCTGGTCATCCGCTTCCGTGAACGACTGGTCGATGGCGGTGCGGTGACGCCACATCGGTTGCTGTGGGAGTACGGTCGCGACACCGCTGGCGAATCGCTCAATCGAGAATTCTCCGCCGCCGAGTGGGAGGAATGGTTGCAAGCCGCCGCCAAGCGACTGCGCGATGGCATCCAGACCTACACCACGCAGGAGCTTAGCGAGCTGACGGCGCGACCGTACCTGGATCGCAACGCGATCTACCAGCGTCTTAGCGAAATCATCGACACGCCATTCGTGAGGGCTCGTGCTGATCGCACGTTGGAGCTGTCGCCGGAGTTTGTCGCCCACGCGCTGGGCGCGACGGCCGTGTCCTTCCTGGCGTCGGCCGAGGACGCTGATCGCGGCCAACTCGAGGCGATGCTCGTCGAGTGGCTCGACCCTATAGCTGGCTTGGACCAGCGTGCCGAGATCCTGCAGGCGGCCGTGGCCATTGCGCTGGAATCCGGGCCGCCGCGGCCCCTGCTGGGGGTCTTGGTGGCCGCATGGCTGCAAACGCAGAACCTGGGGGAAACGCACGTGCGCGACGCCCACCTGCTGGCGGCGGAAATGCCCGAGGCCTTGCTCGATACTATCGAGCTGTCGAACCGGCGCACGCATGCGTGGAGTCAGCAGCACGCTGTCAGCGCGCTTAGTAGTGTGGATCGAGGCAATGCGCGGGTCAGGGAGCAAGTGCTAGCCCGCGCGGCGGACTGGTTGCGCGTGGTATCGCGCGACCTCGACCCCCGGGCCAAACCCGAACCCGAAGCCGAGCGACACCGACACGAACGCTTGATGTCGCGCGTGGGCGTGGACGCGGCTGGCGAACAGATGATTCTGGGCGAAACCATGCAGCTGGTGGATCGCGACGACACTTTGTGGGCCGAGCACGTGCCGGCGCTGCTGGAGGGCTACTCGCTGAGCGACGCCGTGCCGCTTCTGCAGATCGCGGCCATCGCCGCTTCGGTCGCTTTCAACCATTCGGCCTGGAACCAGTTGCGCTGGGTGTGCCTGCTCAATCCAATCGATCCGCAGGCGCTGGCCGCCGCGGTCCGTACGGCGGCGGCGGAGATGCAAACCCGCGTGCCCGAACCGGGACGCCATCCGAGCTTGCCAGCACGGGTGGCCCAGTTGTTGTTGCGCATTCCTGGTCATCGACACGACGACGAGGCCGCGGCAGCGCTCAAGGTCCAATTGCTTAAGGCCTACGACTACGACACCGACTACCTGGCCAACCCGGTGCGCAGCCTGTTCGCGCTCGAACGCCGGCACGCGATGGACGCGTTGAACGACACGTCACTAAGGCTTCGTTATCGCGTCCAGCGCTGCGGCGACATGTGGCTGGATCCGACCTTTGAGGCCCCAGTGGTCGTGTGCCAGGAGGTTGCGGCGGCGGCCAAGGAAATCGACGTCAATCAGCTCTATACGGGGCGTAACGTCACCCGCGAGGACCACGACTTCGACGAGCTCCAGGCCGTGCTCGCGCGTTGCGCGCCTCGCGAGCTCGCGGCACTGCTCCGGCAATTGGCGCGCACGCCAGTCACCGAGAAAGTCCGAGCCGCGCGATCGTGGCAAATCAATCGAGCCTTGCTGCTCTACGGACCGGAGGAGGCGGCTGGAGCCCGTCAGGCCCGCCTGCAGGGACGCGAAAGCCGCGAGAGCGATGAAATGCTGGCGGCCTCCGAGCTTCTCCTGCCCGAGCTCGTCGGAAAGGATGCACTGGCCCAGGCGGTGACGGTCGTCGAGGCGGATATGGTGCACATTCCGATCTCGATCACTGACGCCATCGAGCCGTTGACCGTCGAACAGGCTGACCAGCTGATTCGACACTTCCAGGGGGGCACGCCCAAACAGCAGCGCGACGTGCTCGTCTTGCTGATCACGTCGCCGCCCGTGCTGAGCGATTTCGCCTGGTCGTGGGTGTCGGCGTACACCGCGTCGGAGGACGAAATCGACCGTCGACTGGCGTACATGGGGCTGGTCGCGTCGGATCCGATGCGACTGGGTCTCGAGCTCAATCAGCAGGGCTGGCGGTTCACTGCAGGAGCGGACACGTTTCTGGCGCATGCGGCCTCTGGTGGGCTCTTCACCGCCACCACGGCCCTGCCATTTGAGCAGGTCGCCGCGCGGCTGGCGCCGTGGCGACTGCTGGAGGCTGTGCGTCATCGCGGCGGGGACCCCTCCGAGATACGCCTCGCTGCGGAGTTGCTCGATGCGATCCTTGCAAGCGGACCTGCGCAAGCGCTGGACGTCGGCGCGCGGCTGACTGTGCGTAGAGACACCAACTCCACCTCGCCCACTCGGTACTCGGTTAATCCTCACCCGCCGGCAGATTCGAATTCGGCCGAAGCCCTGCACCACGCCTTCGATACTGAGGCCCAGATGGCGGCCATCGACCGCGCCGGCGAGGTGGCGGATGCGCGTATTCGCAAGGCCCGGCAGGAAGGCGCGAGCCTGTTCTTGGAGTTCGTGACGCACGAGGACGGCCTGGCGTTGTGCCGTTATGTCCCCGAAGTCGTGGAGCGCTGGGTCGCCGGCCACGAGGAGCTGAGCCCGGATTTTGTGCGCCGCGTGGTGCAGGCCGAAGGCTTATTCCTGGCCATCTGCGAGGCGCTGCTGGTCATCGCGCCGACGCAAGGCGTGAGCCTGTGGCAGGCTCTGCAGCGCTCGTTCCGCACGCGCATCGAGGGCCCGGCGAAGTTGCCGGAATTGCTGCACCTGCTGTTCCGCGCCTCGGACTCGCCCCCGGTCATGCAGGCGCGCGATGACTTGCTGTCGTTGACCTCGGCCAACACCGATGCCGATCTGTACGAGGTCGCGCTCGTCGCCGCGCTCAACGGGCGAAGCGACTGGCTGGAGGCACGCATCGCGAGTGATGCGGCGTCAGACCTGCCATGGCGCCAGCAGCGTGCCGCCACGCTGGCGGGCTTTCGGATCGGCAACACGCTGCCCGTCGCCGGCGCTTGGCCGGAAAGTCCGTCGACGTCGTGGGCGGAGGATGTGGCGCGTTGCTCGGCGCGACTGCAGTTCCTGGAGGCCTGTGCGCGCCACTGGTGGACGGAGTATTGGCGCCGCGAGGATCTCGACGAGGCTTACGCCGCGTGGGTGCTGTTCTGCCAATGCGCCGACCGGCGAGCGGTAGCCTGGATGGCGTCGGAGGCCGAGCGCTCAACGAACAGCGACGTGCTGAAGACGGCAAAGCTGCGCCATTGGCGCGCCAACCGACTGGGATGGAAACATGGAGCCGACAAGAGCAGCCTCAGCCTCCAGCACAACTTCCTGTGGCGAACCACCGACGACAAGGTCTGGCCCTGGCGTGCAAGCTGACTGGAGGCCGAATCAGGTAGCCCTGCGCGGATGCGGGTGTCAGAGTTGGCTGGCGACGGCGGCGAAGTCAGCAGCCGTTACGAAGTTCCGAATAGCCGTTCGACGTCCTGACGCTCGTCGGGCGAGTACACGCGCCCCGAGTACTTGCCCGAGAAGTCCATCGCGCCGACCAGGAAACGCTTCGCGGTGCCGCTACCGAGCGGCGTGGTCGTGTCCAGATATACGCAGAACGCGAAACCCGACTGCACCGCGAGCATGCCCATCTCCTCGAGCACGGCCCGCAGTGCCGTCACATCCGAGAACGGCCCCATGTGCGCGTCCATGCCCTTGGGGCGCAACAGGGCGAAGCCGGCAGCTGTCGGGTGACCGGCAAGCGTGGAAAACTTCTTGTAGATCTCTTCGCGCTTGCTACGGCCCATGCCCACGTGATCATCGAGCACCTTGCGCACTGCGGCAGGCGAGAAGTCGCGTTTGAGCGTCCGTGCGTCCGCGTTGTACCAGCGTGCGACCTGGGACCGGTCGATCTGAAAGTAGTGGACTAGATTCGAGGTCTCGATGATGTCGCGCAACAGCGCGGCCGCCGGCTGGTAGTAGCCGGTCGCCGCTAGCTTCCACGCGGTGGCGAACAGATTGAACACCCGCAGGCCCAAGTGACTGATGGTCCTTTCATCGTCGGTCGTCGTATACGTCTTTCGCAGGACGTCGATCAGGTCCATGACCCGTTCGGTGATTTCCAGGTGATCCGCCAGGTCAGGCGATGCGTCCACCAGTTCAAGCGTGCGCGTCCACAGCGCTTCTTCGCCGGTGTGCAGGAGCAGCAGATTCTCGGGCACGGGAGACATCGTTCGGCGGATCCTTGGCGTGAAAGGCTAGGGGGCGCCGGGCTTGGTTGGCGTGTCGCTACCGGCCGGACCTAGTGGATCCTCACCGTACTGCATGCGGCGACTTGCAAGCATGGCTTGTGTACGACGCGACTCGCTGGCAACGCGCTGCTCGAGATCGTGGATGGCCTCCTTGGCGAAGTTCCGCACCTGCTCACGCGGATCGGTCAGCCAAGGCGCGAGCCGCGCCTTCTTCGCTGCCAGCGCTTTGACCCGTCTGTCAAATCCCACGGTCATGCCTTCGTGAGCGATCACTCGGTGGACGCCATCCATCACGTCCTCGTCGTCCGCCCACTGCGCCACGACACATCCGACCAGCTCGAAGGCGGCCTCTTGCTCGTCGATCGCACCCAGCACGTCCAACGCGAACAGGACGTCGTCGCGCTCGTCGCTCGCGAACAGCGTTTCGAGCGAGGCGCGCAACCCCGGCGGGAAGTCCTCAAACACGGCCTCGAGCAGGCGCTCGACGCTGTGGTCCAGCGACTGCTCATCGGCCTCGAACCAGAGTCGACTCGCCGCGAGCACCGCCTCCGGGACGGTCCGCAGTGTCTTCGTCGTCTCGTGCAATTCGTAGGGAATTGCGACGAACCCAGGAACCGCGTCCGCCCGGGCCGCTGCCAGGCGCCGATCGATCAGGTCCAGTGCCAACAGCGGGCGGGTCCTTGCACACCGCGGCAACCACGTAATCGCCCTGGGTGTCCAGCTCGGGAGGGGGAACGAGCCACTCCAGGACCTGCTGCGCGGCGCGGTCATCGAGGGCTTGAAGCACCTCGCTGTGATACCACCAGAATCCGCCGCCCGCCGTGCCCCACGAGTTGTCGTTGTGTTCGACGAGATAGGCGAGGGCCTCGAGCAGGACGGATTGATGAAACGAGGGCGCAGTGCGCTCGCCTGAAAAATGACGTTCGCAGGCATGCCCCACGTTCTTCAGGGCCTCGCGGTCGGCATGCGCGATTCTGAGTCTCCCGGAACCTATCAAACAGCTAGAACGCGACTGTCGCGAGCGATGAGAGTTTGACCGTTTCAGCACACCGAGTTTTTCAACAGAATCGGCCGATAGCAGCCACTCGCAATGACAAGATGAGGGTTTGGCTGCCACTACCCACGGACTCTAATGGCGGGCCTGAGCAAGCTGTAGCCAGCCTTTAATTTCCATAGAAAGCAAGAGTATGCATGGCCCAAATGCCCACATAATTCGGTGATCAGCAGCTTCGGGCTATTGATCAGGGCTCATTGGTTTTCCTGATCAATGTCACCGGTGTACGCACTAAGTCGTGGAAGGCAGGGACTTCCGCGTAGGGCAAGTGTTACGGGAGTCGCAAGCCGCACACTTCGTATTGTGGTGGTAGTGGAAGAACGGGTCGACTTGGGCAGGGCTCGCATCAAACATCGCCGCCGTGTTGTAGTCCGGGTCATTGAATAGTCCGCCGACCGCCTGGTGAACGTTGTTCATGGCTGCTTTGAAGCACAGATGCTTTAAGGCTTGCTCTTCACACAAACCCAGCAACCGTCGATCGCAGGTTACCAAGGTTGCACGCTCGGCTTGCTTGACGAACACCACCAGTTTCAAGTCGACCGGGTCTTTGGCGATTCGGGGCAGCGAGTACTGCCCTTGGTACGCGAGCATGAACTCGATCGTGCTCTCATCCGTGACTCCGTGATCCTGTAGGTCATCACGGACACACTGACAGTAATCCATCATGGCGAGTTGCTGGTGATCGCCCACACCGATCTCGCCATGTGCCTGGACCAGCAAACTGGTCAGCGAACACTCCACATCAATCGCCCGGAGTCGGGCGAATACGTTGGTGTCTATGGCGACCCAACTCGGCGATTCAGTCACCTGGTAACTCCCAGGCTTGAGCGATGAGCGCCCAGACCTCATCGGCAAAGTCGTCCCGCAGGCATGCGACTCGATGCCTCAGTTCATTGCCGCGCTGCATGACGAATGTCCGCACGGTGTCGTCGGTTCGGTACGCGCCGACCTGCTGCTTCAAGGAATCGCGGACTTGCGTGTATCTGGTGCCCTTCGCCGTCAATCGCAAGACATCGAAAATGCTGTTGGCCAGCACCTCGGGGCCGGTGCGGCGCTCGGTCACGTACTGCCTGATCTCTGCCCACTGTTCCCAATGGCGTGCTGCCCTCTGTGCCTCGGCCATAGGCACGAGGTAGAGCTGGGCAAACTTGTTGGCGACATATTCAGCAATTGTGTCAGCGCTGATCGTGTCGGCGTATGCGTCGAGATGCAGCACGTCGATGGGTACGGGGCGATCGCGATGAAACAGGTAATGCGCTACTTCGTGCAGCAACGAGAAATGCAGACGGACCGTGGGCTTGTCGAGGTTGACACATGCGATCGACTTGCCGCCGGCAGTCATCAGGAACGCGTCGAAGCTGCTATCACCAGCGTGCACCGGTAGCAGTGGCAGCCTAGTTGCCTCCACCAGCTTCTCGATGCTCGGATAACGTTCCCGTAGGGTTTCCACTGCCGCGTTGATCTCGGCGAGCAGCATGCCGATATCACGATGCTGTTCGCTGGGGGCCGCGACCGGAATCGGCTTGGCATTCGGCACGGCGTCCCACAGCAGCAGGAAGGCATTCTCGATTTCGGCAGCTCGGGCTCGGTCTTCGCTCCGGGCGGCCCGATAATGCAGTAGCGACTCCGTAAACACCGGCGCCACCAGTCGCATCAAACTCACGTGAAGCGTCTGGCACAGTGGGCGGAGTTCGTCAAAGCGCAGGGCTCGTTGCGCAGAAAGATAGTCTTTGATTACCTTGAGCGGGATGCCGGAAAGCGCCGCTACCTCTTCAGCCCGAATGGCCTTGCGCTCCATTTCCGTGTGCAGGCGCTTGGCAATGGTCGTGCGGGCAGCAGTCATGACAAGGCCAGAGGTTACCGATCCGTTGGTTGGGTTGCGTAGGAGCAATGGCCACAGAGTGTGGCATGAGAGTGGCTTCGATGCGCATCACTTGATCGTGGCAATGGAGGGGGCAAGCGATAGGAGATCCGTGGCGCGGCTATTGAGCAGGGTGCCGGCCTGGAAGTAGCCCATGACGGTTCCCACGCTGTGATGTTCGGTCAGCGCCATGACCTCGCCCAGCGGCACGCCCTGACGCCCGGCCTCGGTGACAAACCCCGAGCGCAGGCTGTGCGCGGCCCAATCGCCGGGCAGGCCGGCGAGGCGGGCGCGGCGTTGCACGATTCGAGCCACCTGGTCGCCGGTCAGTGCCGCGACACCCACTCGACCGCCGCGGAACAGACGGCGGAAGAGGGGGCCCTCCTGTAACTGGGCCGCCTCGAGCCACGCCTGCAGGGCGGTCACCGCGTCGCCCTTGAGCGGCTTCTCGCGGCGCACCCTGCTGGTGTCGGTCTTGGTGGTGCCCAAGGCATAGACCCAGGTGGTCGCGTCCAGCGGACGCAGGTCGGTGACCTGCAAGCCCACCACTTCCGAGCGGCGCCGCCCGCCACCGCTCCAGGCGAGGAGGAGCAGGGCGCGGTCGCGGATCCCACGCAGGCCGTCGGTGCAGGTGGCCAGCATCGCCTGTAGCGGTTCGGCGATCGCCGCCGTCTTCTTGCGCACGCTGACGCCACGACGGGCCTGCGCCTTGCGCGCCTTGGCCAGTAGGGTCTTGAGTCGGTGGTCGTCGGTCGGGCTGTCCCAGCCGCGCAGTCGGTGCCACTTGGCCAGCACCGCCAAGCGGTGGCCGACCGTGCCGTACGTTAGCGGTCCCGGTTGGCCTTTGGCGCCGAGTTCGACCAGCCGCGCATCCAGGGCCGCCGGCAGCTCGTGCGCTAAGCCGGCCTTGGTCTGGCGCTGCAGATGGTCCAGCACGAACTGGGTCGCCACGGCCACCGGTATCGCGCCGCTACCGAACGCCTGGCCGTAGCGCAGTCCGTACCACGCCGCCCAGTAGCGTAGGGCGCTGGCGTAGCTGCGCGCGGTGTTCGCCGGCGTGCCCTCGGCGACGAACTCGGCGGCGGCGCGCACACCGGCCGCATCGAGCACGGCGGGATCGAGTGTCGGTACCGTATCCAGCGGCGTGACCAGATTCGTCTTTTTTGCTACGTTCACTGTAGTGAAAATATCCATGCTGGTCATTTAAGTCGGATAAGTGTTTTCTTATCGTACCTATTTTTTGGAGGAGTAGGGGCATGCCCGTCGGAGTTCCGGACACCGAAGTCTTTGCCGCCGCCGACCGCGTGCTGGCGCGCGGCGAACGGCCCACCACCGAACGCGTGCGCGCGGAGCTCGGTCGCGGCAGCCCGGCGCGGGTCGGGCAATTGCTCGAGCGCTGGTGGGACGCGCTGGCCAAGCGCCTGGCCGGGGAAACCCGGCTGCCGGACTTGCCGCCGGCGGTGGCCGAGGCGTTCAAAGCGGTGTGGGTGACCGCCACCGAACACGGCGCCCAGCTGGCTCACGCCGCCGTGGCTGAAACCGCTGCCGCGCTGGTGCAGGAACAGACCCGTCTGATGGACGAGCGGACGGAGTGGCAACGCACCCTTCAGGCCGCCCACGCGGCCCAGGCGGCGGCGGAGACCGCCCGCCAGGCGACCGAGGCTCGCCTGGCGGATCTGCAGCGGCTGGTCGACCAATTGACCGCGCAACAGGCCGAACTGGTCGCCCAGCGTGGCGCGCTCGGCGCTCGCAGCGCCCTACTGGAACAAGCCGTCGCCAGCGCTCAAGCAGCCTTGACGGAGCAGCGCCACGTCGGGGCCCAAGAACGCGAGGCACTACAGCAACACATCCGCGCCACCGAGGAACGCGCGCACGCCGAAGTCGATCGGGCCCGGCAGAACGCCAAAGAATTGCGCACGCAGCTGGCCGCCGTGCATCGGGAGCGCACCGCCGTCGACCAGGAACATCGGCAACAGCTCGATGCCGCGCGGACAGCGCTTGCCCTTGCCGAGCGCGACGCGACGGCCCAGCGGGCCCGCGCCGACGCGCTTGAGCAGCAGTTGGGCCGGCTCGGCGATTTGCCGGCCACCTTGCAGGCGACACTGGCCCGCGTGGCCTCTGCACCACGCCTGCCGCGCCGCGCCCGCCCGGCGGCCGCGCCGAGCGAGCGCAAGCCCCGCCGCCCCCGGAAGGCCGAGCGAGATTAGACCTTGCAGTACTTGTTGCCGCGGCGGTGCCCTCCGGATATAGACTTGACCTAAGAGTTCCTTTGGCACGGAGAGACCGCGAGACGTCGCATTCCGGTCTGTGATCGCCTGTACACAGGCCTGACCGAACCGGAGTCCGGGCCGCGTGCGATGCTTAAGCACGTCGAGATACGACATGTGCGGGCGGCGTGGTGGGCCATGTGGAAAGCGTTGTTTTCATTTGCAACCGCCCGGTCCGGGTTACCGCACCGGTAAAATGACGCCGGCCGATTAGCGCCTGGATTGTCCTCGTGGCTGGGCCTGGCAATCGTAAGAAGCGTCGATCGCGCAAGGAATGACGTGTGGACTTGGACTGCCGGATTTAGCCAACTGCGAGGATTTCCACTAGCGGCGGGCCGTTCCAGCGACGTGTACACGAAATGGCCCTTGCCCGACGCGCTTCACTATCCCCTCCGCGAAGGTCAGCTACGGGTGTACTGACGGACGGCCGAAATGGGCATCACTTTCCACCGGCATCCCTGGCCCTATGCATCGGCTTTCTCGCTGATAGCGTGCTATACGCGGATCAACGTTCTCGGCCGCAAAGAATTGCTGGCCCAATGGTTGCCCTCCAAAAGCATCAGCAGAGTGGAGCAGCGATTGGACTGGGAGACGATACCGCACATTGTTGGCGCCAGAATGCTGTGCCGTTCGTTCGACCTGGCCCCAGAGGCAGTGCCATTGGCGTTTGATCGGGGAGCATGGTGGCCGACCAGTCTCCGCTCGGCTGCAGAGCGCACTCAGTCCGGATTGCGATTCTGTCCGGAGTGCATTAGTCAGGGTTACCACTGCGGACTATTTCAACTTCCCTGGTGGCGAACGTGTCCGATCCATAGCGAAGTGTTGTTGGAACACTGTCCCAATTGCACCGCGCCCGTCTCGGCATCATTGGCCCTGTTACGGGACGGCGAGCCCCACCGGCTCTTTCACTGCAAGCGGTGTGGTTTCGATCTCGCCGATTCGGCCGCAATCGTGGCGGCAAGTCGCGGCAGCTGCCCTGACATCCTGCATCAGACTGTCGGAGCCCATTTCCGGTGGATTCACAACATCGACGATCGGTATGTAGTGCCCCCGTTTTTTGGACCGGCGTATTCAACGCTCGGACGGGCAGATGCCCTAGCATTTCTCTCTATTGCGCAGGTTCCGCTGCCAGTCGAACTGAGATCCTTCGCAGAGGTTCCGACGGAGACACAGCCCTTTCCGCTGCAACTCAAGGTGGAACGAGGGAATTTCGATAATCCAGCGATGGCATCGCACCTTGCCGGCTGTCTTGCTGCAGCGGTCGTGGGAAACGGCTCCATTGGGCCCCAAAAGTATTCTTTGACTTGGGACCAGGCAAAGTGGTTATTGGGCGTGGAACGTCGACTGCAACGCTCACTTGGACAACCCATGCCTCGTGCGCACTGGGATTGGCTTCACAAGGGTCGTGCAAGGGTTCCCGGAGATCGTCCGCCCAATCGTCCTACGACGCCGGCATCCACGAGATGGGAGGAGGGCTTCTTGGAGCGGGGCTATCGTCGACGGACAGGCGACATGGCTGTTTCAAGTTCCGTGGCCGGACAGAGCTGGTTGGTGGTCACCGACTCGGAGCTCCAACGCTTGACGGCAGTTCGAATACTCAAAGGCCTGGCCACGTTTTTGCACAGTCGTGAGCTGGAAATACCAACCGATCATACGTTACGACGTGTAGTCGAATGGTGGTATTCCCATTTTTTGGTGCTTGCACTGATCGATGGCACGATCTACGCAACACACGCCAATTCCTACATCGACGAAACGAGCGACGACCCGTATCTAAACCAATGTTGGCCGAGGATCGGACTGGAGCGACATCCGCCTGGGCACGATTGGAGCATCGCGGCTACGTACCAGGTAGAAGGGAAGTCCGAAGTGCTCGTCGCCTTCATCATTCCTTTGCAGTTCGGTCCTTTGCTGGAGCCCGAACGTTGGCGGAGCCGGGATGTCTGGTTACGGCGCGAGCGCTTTGCCCAGGGCTTGCGAGCAATGGTCCAGGCGACAATTTCGGCCAATCAGTGACCGACATATCTATGGCGATTTTTGATGCTAGCGCCGTATATGGGGCAAAATCTGACGACGATTGCGTTTCCCCTATGAATCAACGGCTACCGGCATGCTTTGGGGTGAACTCAGACGCCGGAGTAGGTAAAAATCAGCTGCCCAGCCAGTTGCTGAGATGGGAATCCATCCGCTGGGTGGGATTCGCATGTATATTACATAATATACATTATGCGAAATACAGGGCACAGACATCGAAACTGGCGACCGCATATTCGGTCTGCATAGAGCCACACTTGGGCACTTAAATAGACCATCGAACGGCCGGACGTTCCCAACACAACGGACGGCTAGCTTCGATACGCACAATTGGGTTACTGGCGTTAATTCTCCTCATTGCAAAAAAGACAGGCCCAATGCCTTCCTCCTCTTCATCTGGTCGGAGAGAGATATGACTGCAATGAACTGGGTTCGTATATCTTGCAGCGAGTATGCTTGTTGGGCAGGAACGGCGAGCAGCGGTAGATTTATTGTTTGACACACCTTGGCTAACAAGTCGTCGCGGGCTTGCGACCGCCGACTCGAGTGAGATTTGTCATTTAGTTCAATGACGCATACAACAGACAGATCACTTGTCCGGCACACCACAAAATCAAAATGCTTGGCTGCGATGCGATTGAGTGCACCCTGACGAGCAGAATTATCCAAGCTAGGCTTGACCGTCGCTACATCGGCTACGCGAACCTTGCCAAAGACGCGGTGCTCTGGGCCAACTACTTGGTCAAGGACGCCGAGAAATGAACGCTCTGCAGCAGAGAAGAGTGTCTTTGCGGGCTGGTATGGGAAGCCGATTGAGCCAGCGCCACCACCTTCCTTGTTCTTGAGCACAATAAGAAGCACGATGACAACGACAAACATGAAAGCAATCAGCAGAGCTAATAAGAACATTTGGGATAGACCCCTTTAGACTGAATTAATTACTGCATGTGCGGCCATCGTTGCCCGTTAAACGCTTGGGATGTTGGCGGCACCAGCGAGTCGCCACCGTCTAGTTTTTTATCTAGGCCGACTATAAATCCCTGCCAGGCCTCTTATTCTGTTGCGGACGGAGTCGCAAGCTGGTCCATGCTTACTACTTGCCGACTCTTGAAGTAGCCAAGCGCGCGCTGTCCCCAATCATCCAGATAACTGTAGGCCACCGGCACCACCACGAGGGTCAGCAAGGTCGAGGTAATGATGCCGCCCATGACTGCGCGGCCCATCGGTGCCTGGAATTCACCGCCCTCGCCGGCGCCTATCGCCATGGGCAGCATGCCGAAAATCATTGCGAGGCTGGTCATCAGGATCGGACGAAGGCGTACCTGGCCGGCGGCGAAAATCGCGTCGCGCTGGGACATGCCCTGGCGCTGCGCTTGAATACTGAAGTTGACCAGCAAGATGCCGTTTTTCGTGACCAGGCCCATCAACATGATCAGGCCAATGACGGAAAACACATTCAAGGTGGTGCCCGTGATGAGCAGCGCCGCGCACACGCCGATGAAAGCCAGCGGCAGGGACACCATGATCGCGACGGGTTGCAGAAAACTGCCGAATTGGGACGCCAGTATCAAGTAAATGAAAATGACCGCGATGCCCAGGGCCGCGACGGCGGCATCGAACGATTCCTGCATGTCCTTGGTCTTTCCGCCGACATCGAAGCGATAGCCGGGTGGCAGTTCGATCTTCTTCACCAATGCCTTCACTTCGGTGCCGACATCGCCAGCCGGGCGGCCTTCGACGTTGGCGTAGATACCCACGCGGCGCTGCAGATCCTGGCGCTTGATCACCTGAGGACTGGATGAAGGAATGAAATCGACCACCTGGCGCAACGGCACCATCACGGGTTTCCCATCGGCAGTCAGGTGAGTGCTGGCAACGGTCAGATCAGCCAGGTCGGCGACTTTCTCCCGCCCGGATTTTGGCAATTGCACATTCACTTCATAGTTTTGTCCGTCCGGCGCGAGCCAGTGGCTGGTGGTATCGCCACCGACGAACGGACGCAGCGCCTCACCGATCTGCTGCACGGTCAAACCCAGATCGCTGGCCACTTCCCTCTTCACTCTCACGACGATCGCCGGATTGGCCTCGGTGAGACTGGTGTCGAGATCCGTGATGCCTCTGATCGCGCCGATCTTTCGCATCACATCGTCAACGACGACGCCCAGCTTGTCCGCCTCGGGCCCCAGAATGGCGACATAGATCGGTTTGCTGTTGCCGACCGAAAGCTGCACGCCGGGGATGGTCTGCAGGCGTTCGCGAATGCTTTCCTCGACTTCCTGCTGCGAACGGCGTCCGGTTTGTCCGGCATTGCCGAGCTTGAGAGTCATCACGGCCATGTTGGCGCCTTCATCAGTGCCTACGGTCGTGCTGATGATGTCGATTTCCGGGAACGCCTGGAGCGCGGTTTCGACTTGGCGCATTTTCGCATCGGTATAGGCCAGGCTGGAGCCGATGGGTGTCTTCAGTTGCAGCGTGCTGAGGCCTTGGTCGGTTTCCGGCATGAACTCCGTGCCGATCATCGGCAACAGTTGCAGGCTGCCGATGAACAGCGAGAGCGCGGTCAGCAGTGTCGTCTTCCGCCATGCCAGCGCATGCGTCAGCACCGAACCGTATCCCACATGCAGCCGCTCGATGATGCGCTCCATCCGCGCCATCAGACGAGCCAGCCACGGCAGGCGTTTGAATCTACCGGCGGCCGGGTCCGGCCATACCGATGACAACATGGGATCGAGCGTGAAGCTGACAAACAGCGACACCAGAACCGCCACCGTCACGGTGATGCCGAACTCCAGGAAGAACCGTCCGATCATCCCTTTCATGAAAGCCACGGGGATGAATACCGCGACGATGGCGAAGGTGGTCGCCATTACCGCAAGACCGATTTCGCGCGCGCCATCGAGCGCGGCGCTGACGTGGTCTTTGCCCATGCCGATGTGACGCACGATATTTTCGCGCACCACGATCGCGTCATCGATCAGCAAGCCGATGCACAGCGACAAGGCCATCAGGGTCATGATGTTGAGGGTGAAGCCGCAGACCCGCATCGCAATGAAGCTGGCCAGCACCGAGATCGGCAAGGTAAGGCCGGTGATGATCGTGCTGCGCCACGATTGCAGGAACAGGAACACGATCAGGACCGTCAACGCCGCCCCTTCGATGATGGTGTGCTTGACGCGGTCGAGTGAGTTCTTCACGTGGTCGGCATTGGCGAACACGGTTCTGATGGCCACGTCACTGGGCAAGCGCGTCTTCAAGTCCCGCAATGCCTCCCTGATGCCGTCATCGACTTTGACGATGTTGGCGTCCTGCACCTTCAGGATCGACAGGCTGATGGCGCGCTCGCCATTGGTGCGCGCGATCGAAGTTTCTTCGCGCGAGCCATCGACGACATCGGCCACCTGCTCCAACAGGACCGGGCTGTTGCCGCGCCGCGCCACGATGATCGAGCCGAATTCGCGCGGAGTCTGGATTTTTCCCGCGAGGCGCACCAATTGTTCGGCGCTCCCTTTTCGGATGGCACCGGCAGGCACATCGACATTGGTATCTTCGATCGCCTGCATCACGTCATCGGCGCCGACCTGGTGCGCCGCCATTTTCTCGGGATCGAGATTGACCAGGATCTGCCGGCTCAGCGTGCCGCCCATATCGATCTTTCCCACGCCGGGCACCCGCTGCAATCTCTTTACGATCACCTGCTCGACGATGCTCGACAGCGCGCGCAGGTCGTGGTTCGAGGATGTCACGCTGAGCAGGGTGATCGGTTCCGCATTTTCGTTCTCGACCCGATTGATGAATGGGTCCTTGGCCGTCTTGGGAAAGCTCGGGCGGATTTTGGCGATCTTGTCGCGCACGTCCTGCAGCGCGCGATCCATGTCCACCGACAACTCGAATTCGACCGCCGTGCTGCTCACGCCCTCGCGCGAGGCCGATTTGATGCTCTTGATGCCGCCGACGGTATTGACGGCGTTTTCGATGGGCTTGGTCAGGTCGTTTTCCACCGCCTCCGACGAAGCGCCCGGATAGGTCACCTCGATGAACACGGATGGCAATTCGATGTCGGGCATTTTTTCGAGGCCCAACTCGCGGTACGAAAACAACCCGAGCACCAGCAAGGCCACCATGGTCATGGTGGCGAATACCGGATGGTTAATGCTGGTTCTTGTGATCCACATGCCCTAGCCCTTCGTGGACAGGGAAGGCGCTTGGCCGAGCGGTTTGCTCTGGGGAATTTCCGGCAACGTGACAGTGGTTCCGGCGCGCACGCCATCGAGCTTGGTGCTGATGACCCGGTTGCCGGCCTGCAATCCGGAAATGACCGCGACCATGTTGTTGCGTTCGTCGCGCAGCCCCAGCTTGACCGGCTGCGACACGATCTTGCCGTTCTCGATCTTGAGCACGGTGTCGATGCCGTTTTCCTGCCGCAGCGATGCCAAAGGCACTTGCGGCAAGGCGGCGGTTTTTTCCAGGACGATGTTGCCCTTGGCGAACATGCCTGCGCGCAGCGCGCCATCGCCGTTTTCCACCTGGATGTACACCGTCATCGTGCGCGAGCCGGCTTCCGCGGCGGGATTGATGCGCGCCACGGTGCCATTGAAATGGCGATCCTCGAACCCTTCCATGTCGAAGCTGGTCACCTGCCCTTCCCTGACCCGGGCGATCGCGCTGGTCGGCACCTGGGCTTCGAGAATCATCCGTTTCAAATCGACGATCGAGAACAAGGGCGTATCGGGCGAGACCTTCTCCCCCACTTGCGCGAAACGCTTGCTGATGATCCCGTCGATGGGCGCCCGCACATTCGCGTCCGCGCGCGCGCGACGGGCGATATCGAGTTGCGCAGTGGCCGCCTTCAAAGCCGCGCGTGCGATATCGACCGTGCTTTCAGCCGCATCGTAGGCGGTCTGCGAAATGTATTTCTGACGCAGCAGGGCCTTGCTGGTTTCAAGATTCTTTTGCGCCAGCACCAGCCTTGCCCGCGCGTCTTCCTGGGCCGCTTGCCGGGCCAGCAATTGTGCCTGCAGGTCGCCGCTGTCAAGGCGCATCACAATCTGCCCCTTGGAAGCCTTGATGCCTTCGGGCAGCAATGTCTCGATCACGGCGGCAGCGACCTTGGATTTCACGGTGGCTTGGTTTTGTGCCGTCAATTCCCCAGAGATCGGCAGCAGTATGCGCAACTCGTCCGTTTGCACAGTGATGAAATCGCTGGAGCTGAGTTCCTGCGGCTGCTCTTGCGTGTCATCGGATTTGGCCGCTGCTTCCGTGTCGGTGCGAAGCATCGCCCAACCGGCGCCGAACAACCCCGTCAAAACCAACGCAATCAGCACGGATTGCCGGAATTTTGGATGCCGTGCGCGCGGCGCTTCCAGCGTATTTCGAACGTCGGGTTTCATGCTTGTCCTTCGAGCGTCAGGGCAAGGCGCGCCAGGCATGGGCACACGCCGGGAAATTGGAAATTCGTTCTCATGCCGAGATGGTCCACCAGGCCCAGAACGGCATCAGGATCAGGGATGCGATGGAACTCTTGACGACGATCGATGCGGACAAATCCACCTCCACATCGTAGCGCTGGGCGAAAATGAAAAGATTCTGCGGAGAAGGCATCGCCGCGATCAGCACCAGATAGGCCAGCCAGGCTTTGTCAACGGAAAACACCGTGCTGGCGACCAGGTAGGTGATGACGGGAAACAAAATGCATTTGAAGCCGATCAGCGCAGCCTCCTCCATCGAAGTCTTGCGCAACAAGCCGGTGGCCCCGCCCAGATGCAAGCCAAGCGCGAACAGCGCTACCGGGGATGCGCTGTTGCCGACGAAGGAAAACCCATCCAGGACTACCGCCGGGACAGGGATCGACAGCAGATTGAATGCGATGGCCGCGTTGCAAGCCATGATCACCGGAGTATTGAGTGATGCCACGGCTGAACGGATCAACTTTCCTGACCCGCTGCCCTCGGAACGCGGATCGCCGAACTCCATGATCGCAACAATGACCGCGGACAAAATGCAGACCTGGAACAAGAGCACTGGAAGAATCGGCGCGGCGTTTCCGAATAGCATGATGAATATCGGGATAGCGAAATACGCGGTATTGACCTGCACGCCCGCCATGATGCGAATGGCGACCGCACGGCTGTCGGACGGGTTCGCCCGGTTGGCGAAAAATCCGATGAACAGCAGGCAGATTACGGCGCTGCAGACATACGATATCAACGCATTCCACTGGAACAGCACCTGCAAGTCTATTTCGTAAAGGTTCTTGAACAGGTAGCAGGGAATCGCCAGCAGAAAGGCGTAATTGGCGAATGCACTGCTGCTGGCCGCCCCGATGTAGTTTTTCCGCGCAATCACGACACCCGCGAAAAAAACGAACAGCACCGGGAACATTTTCTCGAACGCGCCGATCAGGTCCATGACAAGGCCTACCGCTCGGCTCGGGTAAGAGCGCGATAGCTCGACAGCAACGTCTTGGTCACGCCATTGCTTTTCACATCGTAGGTGCGCGCATTGATCTTCGCGATAGGCAGCAACTCGCAAGCGGTGCCGCACAGGAATGCGCCATCGGCCTCATCCACGAATTCCGGACGCAAGTCCGAAACCGTGCAGGCGATCCCCGCTTTGCTTGCAAGCGCCAGCACGCAAGCCCGGGTGATGCCTTCGATCGTGCATCGCGTGGTCGGCGTGAACAACGCACCATCCTTGGTAAAGAAGATGTGCGCGCCGGTGGCTTCGGCGATGTTTCCTTCGCAATCGAGCAAGAGTGCATCGTCGAAGCCGTCGCGCAACGCCCGGTTCTTGCTGACCGTGCCGATCATGTAATTCCCCGCGGCCTTGCTTTTGACCGGCGCCGACTCGGGACTGGGACGCCGATATTGTCCGGTCACGAGTGAAATGCCCTTGTCCAGCGCATCCGGTGCGGCGTAATAGCCGCGTGGAATTTCCCAGGCCGCGATCGATGTTTGCACCGAGGTTTTCAACGCAGCGGTTTGTATGACTTCCGAACCGCGCCAGGCGTTGATGCGGATGTAACCGTCGGCGATGCCTGCGCGTTTGACTATCTCCAGCGTTGCCGAATGCAGTTCCTCGATGTCGTAAGCCAGCTCGAAATCGAGTATCTGCGCCGAGCCGTGCAGGCGCTGCAAATGCTCGCGCAACATGAAAGGATGTCCGCCATAAATGCGGACCCCCTCGAATATGCTGCTGGCGTAATGCAGGCCGTGAGTCAGGACATGAAGCTTTGCCTGTTTCCACTCCACGTACTGGCCGCTGAGCCAGATGGTTCCTTCGCGTTGATCAAATGGGAGCATGGGGCACCTTAAACGGTAACGTCGAAAAGCGGGTTTTGCAGATCGCCAACGAATGCGGTGAACCGCCGCTGGTGCGGGGTCAGGCTTCGGACCGACACGCCATGCAGCGCCAGTATGTTGATCGGGTACATGACCAGGACATTGCTGCGGTAATTGATTCTGCCGACCTCCTCGACGTACTGCGGATCGATATCGAAACGGCTGCCGCGGTATTCGGATTCGGCCACATGGAATTTGTGCGTGCCATCGCGGAATTTGTACAAGAGCAAATCGCCGCCGGTCGCATCGTCATGGGGCAAGCGCATGTAGAACAGCCCGCCGAACAGCTTGTACGGCTTATCGACGTGAGGGCCGCGATAGGAGCTCGGTTTGCCGGTGACCGCCGAGTTGATCACGGCCGAGCAGTCCATGAGGATGTCGTGGGTTTCGAAGTTGTCACGGTTGCGGCGCCCTACCCTCAAATGGCGCAACGGGCCGCAGATCTTCTCGGCGTCCGGATTGGCCGCGATGATGTCGTCATAAAACAAGTCGAGAACTTCGTCGAGAAATTCCTTCGACGAGTGATAAGTGACGAAATCCTTCCAGACCTGGGACATCGCCGGGTCGTCGAGGATGTGCTGGGACATGTAGTTGTAGCGCTCGTTCGAGACGACCGCCTTGCCTTGGCGCTCGCCGATGTACTCGGCCGTCGGCATGGTCGTGGACAAGGCCTGGTACAGGTCGTCGTCCAGGGGATTTTCAAGAATGATGTGCGGGAACGGATCGCGCCGGATATCGGCTTTGGTCACGCCGGCCAGAATCGATTTTATTTGATACGAATGGTTGTTCATGGTTCTTCTTCACAGATGGATGTTTCGCTTGCCCAGCCATGTTTCGAGCATCAGCAGCGACCAGAGTGCATCGGCCGCCTGGGCATTGGGTTGATGGGTTTGACTGTCGAACAGGTTCTTGATGGTGTCGCCGTCGAAATAATCGCGGCAGCGCAGGTTGGGCGATAGCAGCGTGTCGCCGATCATGTCGTGCAATGCTTCGCCGGACTTGATCATCGCCGCGATCGGCAAGGTGAAAGGCTGCTTGGGCCGGTCGATGATGCTGGAGGGAATCCAGGCGCTTGCGGCGTCCGCGACCTGCGTCTTGACCTTGCCTTTGACGACCTTCAATTCCGCCGGCAGCGATGCGGCGAACTGCATGATTTTCGGTTGCAGGAAAGGGATGCGCGCCTCTACTGCGTGCGCCATGCTCAAATGGTCCACCCGCCGCAGGATGTAATACGGGAAGCGTTCGAACTGGTCATAGCGGAGCAAGTCTTCCAGTTTGTCGCGCCTGTTTTCCTCGACCCGCCGCGCCAGCTCCATGCCGACCTGATCGGTGAACAATCCTCCCGCCTTCTCGAGCTCGCTGCGATAGGCCGGGCTGTACAGTTCCGAAAGCGCAGTAGCCGACATGACCGCCATCGTGCGCTGGTATTTGCTTTGCCAGTCGGCACTGTTGTCCGCACTCGCGTTGACGAAGCGCGCGTATCCGCCGAACAGCTCATCGGCGCCATCGCCGGTCAGGGCGACCTTGAATCCGGCGTCGTGAATCGCTTCGAACAACGCGTAGGTGCTCAGGCTGTGAGGCGCGTTGTTGGGCTGGTCCAGGTGCCCGATGAAGCGGTCGATGATGATCGGAAAGTCGCCTGGGTCCAGCAACACCTGGTGGTGATTGGTTCCGCAATGCCGCGCTACTTCCTGGGCGAAATGCCGTTCGTCGCTGGGCCAATCGCCTTTGTAGGAAATATTGAACGATGCCAGTTCCGGCACCAGCGTCTTCGCCAGTGCGGTGATGTAGCTCGAATCCAGTCCGCCGCTGGTGACCACGCAGACCGGGACATCGGCATCGAGCATGTTTCTCAGCTCGTCGCGCAACAGCGCATCGAGTGTCCTGGCCGCATCGGGCCGGGCTTGTTCGCCGTCATGCCACGGGTCTGGCGAAGGCAGTGAGTACAGGCGCTCGCGGGGGCTGCCGTTCGATTCCAGCGTGAGAATCGTACCGGGAGCGAGCGTGCGGACCCGCGAATAAATAGTGCTCGGACCCCACACCGCCTTGCCGCCGAAATAACGATCGATCGCCAAGGGATCGATCTGGTCCGGGAATCGGGGAAACCGGGCGAGCGCTCGCAATTCCGAAGCGAAGCAAAGCTCCCGGCCATCGGAAGAAACGAAATAGTAGAGCGACTTCATGCCCGCGTGGTCGTTGAACAACTTCAGGCACGGTTTGTTGCGCTCATCGACGATGGCGATGGCGAACATTCCCTCCAGCTTCTGGACGAACGCGTCTCCATATCGTTCGTACAGCGGCAGGATGACATTGCCGTCGCAATCGTCGCTGAAGGCATGTCCATCGGCCTCCAGCCCGCTGCGCAGAACACGATGGTTGTAGATCTCGCCATTGAACACGCAGGTCAGACGCCCCAGCCGGAATGGTTGTTTCCCGCCGTGGATGCCCTGGATCGCCAATCGGTTGTTTCCGAGTACCCAATTGGGCCCGGCAAGCACCGTCTGATCGTCCGGACCACCGTGCAGCAGTTCGCGGGCGACGTTTCGCAAAACATCGCCGTGGGCCGCGGGCCCGCCGAATGAACCATAGATGCGGCACATTCCCTTAAGCCCTCAAAGCCTTCAGTTCCCTGGCCGTCTGGGCGCCGCCGGCGGGCGATTGTCTTGCCTGGGGGTAATGCCGCTGCAGGAATTCGCTGACGATCTCGACCTGTTGCAGCATGTCTTCCAGCTCATTGCGCTTGATGCTTCCGCCATGCCCTTCCAATGCGCTGTTTCCGGTCTTCAGGTACACCGGCGCCGCGATGCGCACGAACTCGGGCGCTTCATAGGTGCGGATGAAACCGCCCGAGGACTTCGGATTATCGACGTGGCAATCCAGGGGAATGGCAATGGCCTTCCGGATCGCGGCGATCATCGGCAAGGTGAGATCCCGCACAGGGTTGATGCTGTTGGCTCCGAGCATTTCGAGCAATTGCGCCGAGCATGGATTGCAGTGCCCGCAATGGGCCGACACCTTGAAGTGCAAGTCGTTGGGCAGTTCGCCGCTTTCCCGAAGCCTTCCGAGTACCCAGAGCAAGCCTTCGTCGTAGATGACGAAACCCTTGATCCCCAATTCGATGGCGCGCTTGATGTCTTCGATGGCGCGCACCACTTGCTCCTGGCCGCGCAGCCGGAATCCGATGCGCGAGCCTTCGACGGTGTGGGCGCTGGCGCCGATGTCGTTGCTCGCCCGTGGCCCTATCGACATCAATATCTCGGCGCCGTATTGCTTTCCGATCGCCGCGTACTCGCTGATTTCGGCATCGGTGTGGCGCGATATGCCGCGTGTCTCGGTGACGCGGTTGATGGTGAATCCGCGCAGCACGCTTTCCGACAGCAATATATCGGCCGCCTTGGCGGAATTGACCGTGGGAACCTCGATGCGGAAATGGCAGCCATCGCCGAATGTCAGGTCCGACGCGTCGCCATGATAGACATCGCCATCGGGCAAGCGAAGCTGTTCCAATTGCTTTCGGGTATTGTCGAAGAATCGATTCATGGCATTACCTTGTAAGTTCGAAGCCGATGTCCGATTCGATTCTCGACACGATGGATTCAGCGATGTCGATCGACGTTTCATAGTTGGCGTGAACGACTTGAACCTCTCCGAAATTGCCGAGGTTGCCCCGGCAAGGAGCAAGCTGTTCGACGTTCGGGAAGTTGATGCTGAGCGAATGCAGCGAAGGCTCGTGCGCGGTGGCCCAGCTCAAATCGGGCATGGCGGGGCGTGCCTGTGTGTTGGCCGCGCCGAACCAGCGCACCGTGGCGTATCGGTCGAATTTGACTGGCGCCATTTCCACGTCTTCGTTCAGATAGACGCGCACCAGCAGTTCGAAGATGTCGCCGCCACCGGCGAGATAGAACAAATTCGGCAGGCAAGAACCCATGATTCGCGGGTTCAATTCGATAAGACGTGGCCCGTTGCCGGTCATCATGATTTCCACATGGAAAATCCCCAGGCCCAGCTCGACCGCCTGGATAACGCGGGCGGCGAAGTTCATCGCCGCGTCGTAATCCTGTGTGCTGATCGCCGCCGGAATCGTGGTGCCAAGTTCCAGCGCCTCGTGCTGATTCCACGTCTTGCGCTCGCTGATGGCCAGCGGCAGGATGCGGCCTCGGCAAATTCCGATTTCCGCGGAAACGAACTTGCCCTTCAGGTATTCCTCGACCAGCACGCCTAGCCGGTAAACGTTTTCGTGCTTGTCCAACTTCGCGAAGCAATCCGACAGGCTCGCGTCGTCCACCAGGATGTACGCGCCTTCGCTCGCCGACCCGCATGCCGGCTTCAGGACAATGGGAAAGCCCACGTCCAATGCAAAGCGCCTGGCCTGCTCCAGGGTGGTCACGATTTCATGGCGGGTCGATTCGACCCCGCAGGCGGCCAGCTTTTGCCTGCATTTGTGCTTGAGCTTGGCGGTCTCGGCGCCGTGGCTGCTGGTGAAGGCAATGCCGAGTTCCTCGGCGATTCGCGCCACCGGCACGACCAGCGCGTCAACGGTCGCGACAAACCCGTCGATCGGATCGGATTGATTGATCCGATGTATGCACTCGCGCAGCACATCGATTTGCGTCGCATCGTCCAGCAGATGGACGTTATCGACGAATTCGACGAAGCGGGTCTTGGAAAAATCGACGTTTTGCGATTTTTCCATTTTCGCCGAGCGTATCAGGGTCACTCGGTGCCCCAGACGCTTGGCAGCCTCGAACGTCAAGGCGTTGCCCATTTTCCATGTCACAAACACGACGTGCTTGGTCATATCACTTGCCCTCCCCGGCAAATATGTCCTCCTCCGTCATCTTCGACATCGATGCGCGAACGGAGGTGGTCTTACGATCAGATGCAACACCCTCTTCTGGAAGGTGCCGTCGCTTGGAACAAATGAAACAAACACACAGACCAGTCATGCGGCGACTCCCTGCGACGCGTGTTGCGCCGGTCACCGTTCGACAGGAATTGCGCTATCAGTGGATCAGACCGCCGTCGTGCCGCCCCCTTGAAGTGCCGCCGGCATTGCCAGCGAGCGCAGCCCGGAACTCGATCTTTCAGTGATTTTTGTAATCGCGATGAAGGCCAATGCCAGTGCGCCGATCAACAGCCACAGTCCATCCGTGGCGCCTCTGAGCGACAGCCAGCGGTAGGCCGCCACGCCCGCGCCGCCGCCCAGCGATTCGCCGATGGCGATGCTGACCGCGAGGATGCTGTAGGCGACCGCGCGGTTGTGCTTGCCAATCAGACTCAACAAGAGCACATCCACACTCGGGATGAACATCATCTCGGCAAAAGTGAACAAGATCACCAGCACGACCATGCCGGGGTAGCCGGGAATCAGGTAAGCCGACACGAATGCCATCATGTAGATGGCGTACGACATCAGAATCGTCAGCATCGGGTTTCCCTTGCAGGCGCGTTCGGAAAAACTCGTCACCACCAACTGGAAACAAACCACCAGCACCGCGTTCAAGCTATACAGCCAGCCCAGCTTGACCGGGGAACCGAGCGTCTTGCTGACATGCAACGCCACGGTGTTGAACAACTGCCCGTACAGGAACCAGCCCATGCCATTGATCAGCATGAAACCGGGCAATCCAGGCACCTTCAGCATGTCCAGGTAGCTGCGCAATGACGGCTTGGCCACATTGCCCGGCGCTGCCTGGATCTTCGAGAAATTCAGGAAGGTGATCGTGCCGGCGGAAAAATAAATGAGCGCGATGATGGGCGCGACGTATTCCCGCATTCCATGTTCGACCAGCATCAATGCCAGGGGCGCGGCGATCGCCGAGGAAATATTGACCGCGACATTGATGACACCGAACACCTTGGCGCGATTGTTGGTCAGATCGCTGGCCGCCGCCGCCAATTGTTTTATGGCCAGTGAGTTGATCGCGACGCCGGTGCCGGCCACCATCAGTGCCACGGCCATCAGCGCCGTGTTCGACGCCAGACTCATGCAGGCGAAACCCAGTGCGGCCAACCAGCAGCCAGCGAGCACGGAATAAGTGGTCGGTATTTTGTCCAGCCACGGCGCCAGCGGGATTTTGGCGGCACGGTTGGCGATGCTGAAGGTCGCGATCAGCAGGGCGATTTGCGCGGCGTCGAACGATGACGCGCTGAGTATGACCACCAGGGTCGATAACAAGCCGAAATAGCCGACGCTGGTCATGAAGTAATGACCGACGATATAAGCCATTCCTGTTTTGGCGTGACTTTCCATCTCAGTGTGGCCGGGAACCTGGCATGTCATCGATCCTGTCTTTTGCCGTGTTCAATTCCGAGCCTGCCCGATCACGCGTTCGCGCTTGCCGTCTCTGCCTTCCAGGCGAAGACGAAATCGAGCGATTCGATCGCGCTGCGGGCCCGTTCCAGCGCGTCGCTGGACGATTCCCCCACCGCCACCACCAACGCCGAGCGGTCGAAGCTGGTGCGCACGTACGCTCCCTTGCTTCCCATTTTTTTCAGCACTTCGACCGATTTGATGTACGGCAGGCCACGGACCGCGTCGATGCCGCGGATTTCCGAGAGCTGCTGCGTTGCCGGAACGCTCGGATCGGCATACCACACGGCCGCACTTTGCGCGTGGTGTATGGGCGTTGGAATCAGCGGCGTGACATCGGTACCGATGCTTTGTTGCGCCACCAGGTCGTAGATATCCACGCCGGTGGAATGCCGAACCAGGTCGATGATGCGGTCGCCACCAACCCGGGTGTGGGTTTCGACGATGCGAGGACCGTTGGCGGTCAGGATCAATTCGGTATGGGAGGGGCAGTTCTTGAAATTGAACGCCGCCAGGATGCGCTTGACGTATTGCTCGATCTGGATTCGCGCGTCCTGATCCAGCGGCGCCGGCACCAGATGCCCGCGCTCGACGAAGGTCTGGGGATTCTTGAATTTCCTGGTCACGGCGATGACGTGATGCTGGTCGTGGCTCGATATCGCCTCGACGCTGTATTCATCGCCGACCAGGAATTCCTCGACGATGACGCCGCGCTCGATGTTGCCGTCGCCAACCCACTCGAGCGCCTGTTCGATGTCCGCTTGCGTTTGTATCCGGGACACGCCCGCACTGGCCTCGCCATCGACCGGCTTGACGATGCACGGCAGGCCGACATCGCCGATGGCTTGACGCACTTGCTCCTGGCCGCGGGCGAAAACGTGCTTGCAATTGGGAATGCCGTGCTGGTCGAGCAATTCACGCATCATCGACTTGTTCGATACTGCTTCGACCAGCCCGATATCCACGGTGCAGGCGATACCGAGCTGGGAGCTGATGGCATGCGCCAGTGCCTGCATGCGATCGTTGTATGACACCACGGCGCCGAAAGCGGCTTCGCGATGCAGGGCGGCCGCGGCCTCGACCCACAATGCGTCGGGGGCGGCATCATCGAGTATCACGATATGTTGGTAAGGCCCGGCCAGATCATCGGCGATGGCCTTGCCGCGCGGCATGAACAAGACCATGTCATGACCGCGGTCATGCAATCGGTGATGGCAGGGACGGTTTGTACCAACGATCAGAACGCGCATGACTGTACCCTAATCAAAGCTGACGAAACGATGTTCGGCAGGTCGGCGGAGGCAGCTCGTGAGGATCGTTCGAAAGAGGAAGTGCGTGCAGGCGTGATGCAAACCAGCAGCCGACCGTCTATCGTCGCCAACCAAACTGAGCCGCGCTATCGCGCTGATTACTGCAACGCTGACTACTGCAATAAGCCAGGACAACAAGCTTCGACGGGTTCCCGCCGACCGGACATGGATGCACGGATCGGAAGCAGGAAAATCCGTGGCATGCACCGTCAAGAGCGCCTTGGCTGGGAGACGCCAAGGCCAATGTCGGGCGGGGAAGGATACACTGGCTTTATATATATGTATATGACATAAGTGTACAAATGCGTTAGGCCCGTGCAATGCGGGTGTCAGCAGTTTCGGATGGCCTGGGCGGGCTCATCCGGGGTCAGCCCAATCGGATATGCCCATACCCCTTCGCGGATATGCCAGGGCCGCTGAAAATACGGCTCGTTATGGTTTCTGTGGCCGAGGCGTTACAAGCCGCATCAGGGCGGCAGGATGAAATCAGGTTCGAAGCGCCCGGAATATTTGGCCGACCGCTGTCTGGGGATACGGACGCTGGAAAATCAAATGCATGATCTGTCCGCCCCTCGCCCCGCGATGCGGAGTCGGTCACGGCGACGGATGAAGCCGATCGCCGGATCGGCAGAAACGTAATCGATGGCGAACTTCGTGCGCGCGTCTGCCGCGCATCCCGCTAGCGCTGGTTAGGCGGAAAGCGCATCGGCGAGCGCCCGCAGCAGCTTCGCGCCATCGCCGCTCCACGCGCTGCCGTGCATGCAGGCAAGGGTTTTCGGGTTGGTCGAGGCGAGTTTCTCGATCATCGCGCGTGCGTTTTTCGTGTGCGAGAAATAATCCATTTGATGCCGGAAAGCCTCGCTCGGGCCAAGGATGTCCGATTCGGTGAGTGCCGGATTGTTCGCGCCTGGTTGTGTGAACAGGTCGCCACAGAGCAGCGTGGAGGTTCGTTCCTCCGTGAGAAAGCCGCATTCCCAAGCATGCGGCAGATGCGGTGCATCGAGCCAGCGCACGGAATGCCTGCCCAGGGAAACGACCTCTCCATCGGCGAGCGCTCGCGGCGCGCGATCGGCGATATCGCTGATCGACACCATGGCGGCAATGGCGCCGCATAGCGGTGCGGATTGCGGGGCGGCGGCAAGCCACTCGTTGAGCGAGCCGCACTCATCGGCTTCGACGTGGGAGAACGCGATGTGGCGAAGCGTTTTGATCGGAACGATGCTCGCCACCGCTTCTTGCACCAGCGCGAACATCTTTCGCGGGCCTGTGTGAAAGAGCAAGGGCTCATCATCGGCGATGAGGTACTGGTTGAACGAGAATCCCCCCGCGCCTTCGATGCTTACCGGCGTGTTGATGCGGTAGATTCCGTCTGCCACTTCATGCACGTTGGTGCCGGACTGTTTGTTCGTGACGGTCATCTGATTTCCTTTCCATCGTCTAGCCAATGGATCGAATGATGGTGACGCTGATGCGCCCGACACCAAACATGCAGGCGCCTCAGTCCGTTGAACAAGGCCAAAGGATTTTTCGAGTTTCCTTTGCCGGGCCAGTCTAGTACCACCGCTTTTGTGGAGCTAGCTGGCGGTAAAACGCACTACCTGCCCCACGGTACGAAACGCGCGACCAAGTCATAAGAATCGCCAAGGAATATCTGCCTGACGAAAGTGATGCCTTGCTCGCCGCGCCAGGTGCGGCGTTCGATCACCAGACAGGCCGTTCCGGCGGGAACTTGCAGCAGTTCGGCCTGGGCGGCATCGGCATTGATGGCGCGGATGCGGTGCTGCGCGCGCGTCCAGGGAATGTTCTGCAACAGCCAGCTTCCGGGCACGGTGTCGGAAAAATCCTTGTCCACGGCTTCCGGAACCGCCGCAGGGCTGATGACGCGTTCTTCCAGCGCGAACGGGCGGCCATCGGCCAGATGCAGGCTGTGCAGTTCCAACAGATAACCGTCCGATGCCAGCTCCGATTCGTGCGGCACCGACTTGCGGAGTTTGCGCCGGCGCTTGTCGATGAGCTGGAATCGATACTGATGGCCACGCGCGGCGACATCGACCGGAATGTCCGGAATATCCAGCGCCACCGATTCGATATGTGGCCGTGTCACGAACGAGCCCGAGCGGCGATGGCGCTCGATCATGCCGCTCTCGGCCAATACGGTCAGCACTTTGCTGACGGTCATTCGCGAGCACTCGTACTTGGCCATGAGTTCGTGCTCGAACGGAATTCGATGGCCGGGCGGCCATTCGCCACTGAGGATCTGCGTTTCGATGTCCTTGCGTATCCGGTGGTTGAGCGTTGCCATTGACTTGGCTGTCACAGTTTCCCTGTCCTGCGGTTTGCCGCTGCCTGGCGCAGCGGCGTGAATGAAGCGCCGATCGTCCCCGAGTCCCTGCCCTCATACGGACACGGACCTGTCGAAAAACGAAGGCCACCCATCGCGCCGGAGGGTGTTCGCTGTGCACGGCCTCACGGCCCGGGTGCCAGAGAACTGAATGACATCATTACGCGCAGTGAACTCGTCACTGTCAAGCTTGGGGAACGCCGAGCAGGCATTCTCCCGGCAAAGCCGGGGCGTTGCTTCGATTTGTTTTGCCAAGCCTGCCCCCGCAGTTGCTACCTTTCACTCATCTGCTTGTCGAAACAGGCCTCTCGAAAAGAAACGAAAGGTCTGGGCAATCGCGACTTCCTGTCGCGATTGCCATCGTTCCTGTCGGAATGTTTTTCGCGAAGCGTCGGAGGGCTTCGACAATTCATCAAAGCGATGACGGGACGGTTTCGTCCTTCCGGTGCAACCAGCGATACAGCACCGGCAAGACCAATAGCGTGAGCAATGTCGAGGACACGATGCCGCCGATCACCACTGTCGCCAGTGGACGTTGCACTTCGGCGCCGGTGCCGACATTGAGCGCCATCGGCAAAAAGCCCAGGCTCGCCACCAGCGCGGTCATCAGCACCGGACGCAATCGGGTAAGTGCGCCCTGCACCACCGCTTCGTGCAAGGGCTTGCCGTCGGCACGCAACTTGCGGATGAAACTGATCATCACCAATCCATTGAGCACCGCCACGCCCGACAGCGCGATGAAACCGACGCCGGCCGAGATCGAGAAAGGAATTCCACGCAGCCACAGCGCCAACACGCCGCCGGTCAGCGCCAGCGGCACGCCGCTGAAAACGATCGCCGCGTCCTTGCCCGAGCCGAAGGCCATGAACAACAAACCGAAAATCATCATCAACACCACCGGCACCACGACCGAAAGCCGCTGGCCGGCCGAGATCAATTGCTCGAACGTGCCGCCGTATTCGATCCAGGTGCCTTCCGGCAGTTCGATTTTCTCGCCGACGCGCGTGCGCAGTTCTTCGACGAACGATCCCAGATCGCGTCCGCGCACGTTTGCGGTAATCACCACGCGGCGCTTGCCGTTCTCGCGGCTGATCTGGTTCGGGCCGGGCGCCACTTCGATTTTTGCCACTTCGCCGAGTGGAACATGCGTCGGCGATGGCAAGGCGTGATCGACATCGGGCTCGGCGAAACGATCGGCACGCACCGGAATCGTCAAGGATGCGAATGCGTTCGGGTCCTGGCGCATCGCTTCCGGCAAACGCACGACGATATCGAAACGGCGGTCGCCTTCGAATATCTGCCCGGCGGTAGCGCCACCCAAGGCGATCGACACCGTGTCCTGCACATCGCCGACCGATAGTCCGTAGCGCGCCAGTGCGCTTCGATCCGGCGTGATGGTCATCAGCGGCAGGCCGGTGACCTGTTCGAGTTTCACATCGGCCGCGCCCTCGACGGCAGCGGCGAGTTTTTCGATCTGCCCGCCGACTTCCGCCAGTTGCTCCAGGTCGTCGCCATACAGCTTGATCGCGACCTCGGCACGCACACCGGCGATCAATTCGTTCATGCGCATCTGCACCGGCTGGGTGAACTCGTAGTTGTTGCCGGGAATGCCGCGCACCGCGGTTTCCATCTCGGCGATCAACTGGTCCTTGGGTTTGCGTGGATTCGGCCAGTCGGCGCGGTCCTTGAGCATGATGAAAGTGTCGGCCACCGAGGGCGGCATCGGGTCGGTGGCGACTTCCGCGGTGCCGAGCTTGGCGACGACTTGATCGACTTCCGGGAATTGCTTGATGCGTGCTTCCAATTGTTTTTGCATGCCCACCGCCTGGGTCAGGCTGGTGCCGGGAATTCGCAATGCATGCAAAGCGATATCGCCTTCGTCGAGATTGGGAATGAACTCGGTGCCCAGCCGCGTCGCCAGCAATCCGCTGAGCACGACCAACACCGCCGCGCCCGCCACCACCACTTTCCGCATCGCCAGCGCCTTGTGCAGCAACGGCGCATAGAAATGGTTGAGGCTGCGCATCACCCGGGTTTCCTTCTCCTGCACGCGCCCCGTGACGAATTGCGCGACCGCGGCCGGTACGAAAGTCAGCGACAAGGCCATCGCTGCGGTCAGTGCGATCACCACAGTGAAGGCCATCGGGTGGAACATTTTTCCTTCGACACCAGTGAGCGCGAAGATCGGCAAGTACACCGCCGCGATGATGAACAAGCCGAACAAGCTGGGCTTGATCACCTCGGCGCTGGCGCTGGCGGCGAGTTCGAAGCGCTCCTCGCGCGTCAGCAATCGGCCGAGCGCATGCTGGCGTTCACCGAATCGGCGCAGGCAATTCTCGACGATGATCACCGCGCCATCGACGATCAGGCCGAAGTCGAGCGCGCCCAGGCTCATCAAGTTGGCCGAGATGCGGTTTTGCACCATGCCGCTGATGGTCAGCAGCATCGTCAACGGAATCACCGCCGCAGTAATCAGCGCCGCACGCAAATTGCCGAGCAGCAGGAACAACACCGCCACCACCAGCAACGCGCCTTCCAGCAGGTTCTTGCGCACGGTGTCGATGGTGCGATCGACCAGGTCGGTGCGGTCGTACACTGCGCGTGCTTTCACGCCCTCGGGCAAGGTCGCATCGATCTGCTTGAGCTTCTCGCCGGCGCGTTGCGCCACCGCGCGGCTGTTCTCGCCAACCAGCATGAACACAGTGCCGAGCACGACCTCGTGACCATCCTTGGTCGCCGCGCCAGTGCGCAGTTCGCTGCCCTCGCCCACGTCGGCGATATCGGCGATGCGCAGCGGCAAGCCATCGCGGACCGCCACGACGATCTGGCGCAGACCATCGGCATCGCCAACCTGCCCCGGCACACGGATCAGGTATTGCTCGCCGGAGCGCTCGATGTAGCCTGCGCCGACGCTGGCATTGTTACGCGCGACAGCATCCATCACCTCGCGCAAGGTCAATCCGTAAGCGAGCAATTTGACTGGGTCGGGCGTGATGTGGAACTGGCGCACGTAACCGCCGACCGTGTTGACCTCGGTGACGCCCTTGAGATGGCGAAGCTGCGGCCGTACCAGCCAATCTTGCAAGGTGCGCAACGCGGTCGGCGTCCATGCCTGCCCGGCCTCACTGCCGTCGGCTTCGACCGTGTACATGAAAATTTCGCCCAGGCCCGTTGCGACCGGACCCAGCGTCGGCTCGATGCCGGCGGGCAATTGCGAGGCCGCCTGCTGCAGGCGTTCGGCCACTTGTTGCCGGGCGAAATAAATATCGGTGCCGTCCTCGAACACCACCGTGACCTGCGACAGGCCATAGCGTGAAATCGAGCGCGTGTACTCCAGACGCGCGAGACCGGCTAATGCTGTTTCGACCGGGAAGGTCACGCGCTGCTCGGCTTCCAGCGGCGAGTAACCGGGCGCCTCGGTGTTGATCTGCACCTGCACGTTGGTGATGTCGGGCACCGCGTCGATAGGCAGGCGGCTGTAGTTCCAGATTCCCAGCGCGGACAGGCCGAGCACCAGGACCAATACCAGCCAGCGATGTGCGATCGCGGCGCGAATGATGCGTTCGAGCATGTTGTTCGTCTCCTGAAGTCCGGTCGTCGCGCATGGCGCGATGGTGTTTGTCGGGCTGCGAACCTCTGGTTCGCGAATGCCCTTTTCACCGTCAGTGGTCGTGGCTGGCGCCGGATTTTTCGATGTCGGCCTTGATCAGGAAACTCTGCTCGGACACATAGTGCGTGCCGGGCTTGAGACCGCCCAGCACCTGCACGTGTTCACCGTCGCGCGCACCCAATTCGAGCATGCGTACTTCGTAGGTTTGTCCGACTTGTGCGAATACGACGGTGAAGTCGCGAAAGCGCTGCAAGCCCGATTCCTTCACCGCCAGCGGCACTTGTTTCTCGGCGACGGTCACGTGGGCCGAGACGGCCATGCCGGGCCGCCAACGTCCATCGGGGTTGGCCAGGCTGGCGCGAGCGGTCACGCTCTGGCCGCGCGTGGTCAACGGCAACAGTGTCTTGATGATCGTGGTCTGCGTTGCATCGCCGGTCGCGGCTGCGACTTGCATTGTCTGGCCGGCGGCGAGACGTGCAGCATCCTTGCCGATCGCCTGCACATCGACCCACATTTCTGACAGATCGGCCACTTCCAGCAAGATGTTGCCATCGGCGACATCGCCGGGATTGCTGTTGCGCACCAGCACGATGCCATCGAACGGCGCCGGCACCGGATAGCGGCGCATGCTCTCGTTGCCTTCGACTTCCACCAGCGTCTGCCCGCGCTGCACGCGATCGCCCTGCTGTACGTGGACGGCGCGCACGATGCCGGGAAAACGCGCCTTGATCGCGGCATGGCGATTGGCATCGAGCACGACGCTGCCGATCAGTTGCACCTGGTCGCGGATTGCCGCAGGCCCGGCGGTTTCGATCACGATACCGGCATCCTTGGCGACGGCTGCAGGAATGCTGGTCCTACCTTCGTAGGAAGCGAACGCCCACCGGTGCGTCTTGCCCGCATGATTGGCACTGACCCGGACATCGAACGAATGCGGCTCGACCACCGTATCGCTGCCGATGAGGTAATCGTTTTCCGGGCGGAAGGTGAAGCGATTGACTTCGCCATCCAGCCGCGTTAATTCAATGCTGGCATCGAGTTGCGATGGTTCGAGCGGTTTGTCGTTGTGATAGGCATACAGCCGGTAATGCGGCGGCACATTGGTTTCGAAGATCGTCACTTCCAGCGCGAAAGCGCCGTCACGCAACATGCGGCCGCGATGCGGGCCGCGTTCGAATTCGGCGGCGGCCTCGGTGTGGGCTTCGCCCTTTTCCTGGGCCGGACCGGCGTTGCCGCAAGCGGCGAGCAACAAGATCAATACGGGCAACAACACAAGGCGAGCGATCATGGCGTGGTTTCCGCAGAAAGAGTGGTGAGGCGTTCGACTTCGACCAGAAACAGGTGATAGCGCGTCGCGGCTTCGATGCTGCGATGGCGCAATTCGAACAGCGTGCGTTGCGCTTGCGAAAGAGCGACGAAGGAAAAGCGGCCGGCGGTGAAACCGCGACGCGTGAAGGCGAGCGCCTGCTCGGCCTTGGGCAACATGCGTGTGTGCAGGGCTTCGTATTCGGTGCGCGCGTGTATCAGTTCCTGATACTTCTCGAACAGCGCCTGATGGGCTTCGGCATGTTGCGCGGCGCGGCGCGATTCCACCGCCGCCAATTGCGCATCGGCTTCGGCCATCGCCAGCCGTGCACGCGGCTTGTTGCCCAACGGCATCGACAACGACATCACCAGCGCGTGCTCATCCAGCGCTTCGAGCCGGCGCACGCCGAGGCTGAGATTGATGTCGGGCTTGATGCCGGTTTCGGCGACACGCCGCCTGGCGCTGATGGTCTCGCCTTCCAGCAATGCAAGACGTTGCGCCGGAGCCATCGGCAGGCGCGCCGCCAATGCGTCGAATGATTCCACCGCAGGCAGCTCGCGAAGATCGCCGATGACGGATGTGAAATCGGCCTCGAACGAACCCCAACTCGCCGCCAGCGTCATCCTGGCGCTATCGAGTTCGTGTTCGGCGTGTTCGAGCGCCAGTTCCGCCTCAGCCACGGCGATCTCGGCGGCGCGCAGGTCGGGCTCGGGATTGCGTGCGGCTGCGACCCACGCAGCGACTTCGTCGCGAGTACGTTCGGCCAGCTCGATTTGTTCGCGCGCCAGTGCCAGTCGATCCTGGTCGGCAAGCACTTCGATGAAGCGCGTCGTGGTGCGGCTGGCGATATCGATTTTCGCGGCCTCGGCGACATTGCGCTGACGCGCCACTTCGGCGTTGCCCAAAGTCTGACGGGCCGCGCGTTTGCCGCCCAGCTCGATGACCCGGCCAAGCCGCAGCGTGGATTCGGCGGCATGCATGCCACTCAAAGCGCCAGTGCCCGCGACGTTCTCCAGATCGCCACTGGCGATATAAGGCGTGGCGAGCCCTTCTCGCTCGGCACGCAATTGCACGGCGCGCAGATCGGCCGACTCGGCGGCGAGGAATGGATTCGAAGCCAGGCTGCGTGTCACTGCCTGTTCAAGACGCAAGGGTTCAGCAGCGCGTCCATCGAGGACAACGCCGCAAGTCCCGGCCAAAGCCAGGACCATCAGCCAACGCAAGTTCACGGGAAACCTCCGGATTGATCGACAAAAACGCAATGCAGGCCGCCATCGGCAGCCTGGAAGCGTTTATGCGATCGGAGGCCGATGCGGCGGTATGCGCGGTGCGGAAGGCGGCGGCGGAGTCGTTGCGCGGGCGTTGGGCGCCATGGGCTGCAGATCGCCGAGCATCATCATTGGAAGCGTGGTCAGCGCCGGAACGGTCGTGCAAACATCATGCGCGTGCAAGGAGGTGTCATTGGCCGGGTCCGGCGATGCCGGGTGATCGTGGTCGAACGAAGCGTCATCGGCCCATTGCGCCACATGCTGGTGCGCGTGGTCGCCATCGGCATGCGCATGCACTTTCACCGTGGACAAGCCGGTCATCACCAGCGACAACAGCAGGCACAGTACGGCAACGATCCCGGCGGGATGCCGAACCCATTGATCGATGCGATGGCGGAGCGTGGTCACGCGCCAAGGATGATTCATATCATCGATGCCTTCAAGCACGGAACATCAAAGGCGAGTCCAGGGCATCGGATCTCGACGCGTGGCCGGAATAAACGTGGATGGAGACAAACCGGGCAGTCGCCTGCCCGGTTCGCTCGGTACCATCGGAACAACACATGGAACAACACTTGGAACATTTGCCGCTTATTTGACCTGGAACGTCGCCGTCGCCCAGTTCGACTCGTAATCGGCGTCGGCATCGCTGACTTTTTGCATATTGATCAGCGCCACGTACCAGACGGAAGGCTTGGTGATCTTGAACTTGGCCGTGCCGGTCTTGTCGGTGCGCAACTGGTAGGCATTGAGATGGCCGCCGGACGCATCGTGTCCGTGGAATCCGGTATGGCTGGCGGTGACGTACTGGTTGGCGACCGGCTTGCCCTTGTACAGAACCTGGAAGCTGACCTCGTCATTGACTTTCAACTTGTACGGATTGTTCTTGAAAATGATTTCCACCGGGTAGCCCAAGGACTTGGAGTAATCCTGGGTTTGCGTATCACCTACCTGCACGATCGCGCGAATGTGCTTGGAGTAGCGCTCGCGCACTTTCTCCGGACTCGGGCCCTTTTCAAAGCTGGCCAGGGTATCGGGCACGCCCTCGTGCTTGAGATATTTCTTGAAGTCCTCCGCCTTCATTTCCAGCACCTTGGGCTTGGTCGATACGCCCACGACATAGGTTCCGGCCGCGCCGGTGGCGAATTTCAGGTAGCTGGAATTGTCGGCGTCCGACCAGCTCGTTTCCGGCGGGTGCTGCGTTTTGCCAGTGGCGACGATGCTCACATCCTGCATGCGGTCGCGCGAGATCGAGTTCTCGCTCTTGTCGAAGGTGCCGTTGACCAAGGTGATCGTTTCGGTGGCATTGGGCTTGAGGAAGAAGCTGTCCGCCTTGAGAAACATCTCATGCGCCGATACCTGCCCTGCTGCTAGAACCACCGCACCCGCGACAATGACCGCTATTTTCGATTTACGCATTTGCACTCTCCTGGTTGATTGTTGACAAAGCCCATCCAAAGAACTCGGTTTTTACCTCGCACTGTTTCGATTCAATCGTGGCTAGGAAGCGTCAAATCCGGTGCCGGCAGCATGTGCGAGCCGTCGGGGTTGTGCGCATGGCCGTGCGCCGCGGCATCGCCGTCCGCGGGCAGCGCATGCGATCCATCCGGATTGTGGGAGTGGCCGTGCTCGGCGGCAGCAGCATCGCCCGGCATGGCATGCGAGCCATCGGGGTTGTGCGCGTGGCCGTGGCCTGATTCATCCGCGGCTTGTGCCTGCGCGGCACTGGCTTGCGCCGCTTCCAGATGCGCATGCGCGTGATCGTCGCGGCTGATCGGGAAATCATCGGCGTAGCTGGAATGGCTGAAGCCATGCAACTGCATCATCAGCAGCAAGGCGCCGGCAAAAATCACGCCGCCGTTGATCAGCTTGCTGGTCGGCACGAAGTGTCCGAACTTCCGGATGAAGTGCAGCAGACCGAACATCAGCAGCAAGGCGGCGATCTGTCCCACTTCCACGCCGGCATTGAAAGACAGGATGTGCGAGAGCATGTTGCCGCTTTCGGCGATCGGCAGTTGTTGCAAGCGCGTGGACAAGCCGAAGCCGTGCACCAGTCCGAACAGCAGAACCATCAGCACCGGATTCGGCGACTTGGTCTGGAGCCATTGCCTGAACCCGTCCAGGTTCTCGAAACCCTTGTAGATCACCGTGATGGCGATGAAGGCATCGACCAGATAGTAATTGGCGGTGATCTGGAAATTGGTCGCGAAGATCAGCGTGATGGTGTGGCCGATGGTGAATGCGGTGACGAATTTCAGGATGTCCCGGAAGCGCGTCAGGAAGAACACCACGCCGAACAGGAACAACAGATGGTCATAGCCGGTGACCATGTGCTCGGCGCCCAGGCGGAAGTATTCGAAATTGCCGCCTTCGATCATCCGGCGCTTGGCTTCTTCGGAAATACCATGCGCGAACGAATATCCGGAGAAGGTCAACATGGCTGCCAGCGCCAGCACCCAATACTTTATTTTCTTCATTGCACGTCCTTTTTCGTGATCTGGAAATGATTGAGTGTTTGCGGCTGGCAACGTACGAACTCATCGAGCCCGCGCAAGGCGCCAGTTTTGAAACTCGTGAAAAGGAAAATCCGCCGCGCGCTGCCATCCGGGCCCATACCGGCTACGGAAAACATTCGTTTCAACGTACTGCGCGCGGGATTTGCGGGGATGGCGGACGGCAGGCGAAGCGGCGATCGTCTGCGCGGCTTGCCGCGATGGTTCGATTGGAATTGCGATGGGTTGGGCTGGTGCAGTTACGACAAACGAACGCAGTCATCATCGTGGTTCCCGGCAATTTATTGGTGTGCGCCCTGCACCGAAGGCAACTTCCCTGCTCGAAGGCCGAAGCCTTCCGCCCGGCCGGGCGTGCACACGACGGCCCGGTTGTCTATACATATACATTACAGTATTGGTATATACAAGTGCCCGAACGTACCGGGAAAAACAGGCGCTTGCCACATTCGCGCCGATAGCCGAAACAAGCGTGCACACCGATGCATGCACGCCGCACTCATCATGCGGGCGCAACGCAAACAAAAACCGGCTACGAGCCGCGTTCGGAAATCTCAGATCCTGCCGAGCAGAATGAGCACGATCACGATCAGCAAGATGGTCCCGACCGTACCGCTGGGGGCATAACCCCAGTCTCTGCTGTATGGCCAGGTTGGCACGGCGCCGATCAATACGATGATCAGCACTATCAACAGCAATAAGGAAAGGGACATGGCATACCTCCTGCAGGCGGATGAAAAAGCGCAATGGCCTGGAGTATTCGGTCGCGCGATGATTCGGCCCGCGACGCGCCGATCGCCGTTTGACTTGCTTGACTCAAGAGAAGGAGCGGGTGGGCTGTGGGAGGGCTTCCTCGGAAAGATAGCCCCTCATCAATCGATGCCGGACCACTGCATCAGTGCGGTTTCTTCTTGCCGCCGCCGTCTTGCTTGTTGACGGTCGCCCAGGCACGTTTTTCGGCCGTGTGCTCGGACAGCCCCTTCTTTTTATACGCATCCTCGATGTGCGCCGCTTTCCTTTTCTGTTTGTCGGTGTAGTTGGATTTGTCTCCGCGTGGCATGTCGGATTCCTCCGCGTTGGTGGCCGCTGGAAGTGGCCGCCCGACCGCATACCCGCCGCGCGGCCACTTCCCTGCCCTGACCCGAAGCCGATGAAGTTCAACCGCCCTGCTACGGTCGTTCAGCAGCATCGGCCGCGGTGCGAATGTGGCGAATTCGCGATAATTGCTCAGCAAATCATGTGCCACAAAACCGGCAGGCCCGGGCGGCCGCAGCCAAAGGCAGTTCACACGCTGCGATGGCGAAATGACGCACTGGCGGCCTTCGCCCGGCGATGACGCCGGCAGGTGGATACCGTCGGCTCGCATGTATTCGTGCATATATCCCGGGGCGCAATGCAGTCTGCAATGACGCGTTCATGCGCTGAACCGAAGCCGCATGCCCGGGCCGGCCTGTCGCTCCTGCTGTTGAAAAGCCGATGTGTTCTACTTTGGCCAACGCCTGAGGTTGGGATACCGGCACCATGGTCGATCTCGACATCCGTTCCACAGCAGCCCGCTGCACGCCAGCGATCGTCCTGGGTCGCGGGCTGACGGGCTTGGGGACATTGCGATCCCTGGTGCATGCGCGCATTCCGGCCTATGTGGCCTGCCCCGCAGGAGATCTGGTGACTCGCTCGCGCTGGCATCTGCCAACGCCCGGACCGGTGGCGTGGGATGGCAGCATCGGCCCGCAGGCCTGCGAAATTCTGCAAGGCATGCCGCTGGATCGTGCGGTCCTGATACCCGGCGCCGACAACGCCGCGTTATGGTTGGCCGATCTTGCGCAGAGTGAGTTGTCGCAGCGGTTCCGTGTCTGCACGAGCTCGCGCGAGACGCTGGAAATATTGCAAGACAAGGCGCGTTTCGGAGCGTATCTGGCGAATACCTCAATCCCGCATCCGCGTACGTTTTCGATCGCCTCCCAGGCCGACATCGACGCGATCCCCTTCGATGATCTCGATCGCGTGTTCATCAAGCCAGCCGATTCCCAGCATTTCAGTGAGGCGCTGGACGCCAAGGGAATCTGGGCCAGGGACGCCAGGGAGTTCGGGGAAATCTGGCGCAAGCTCGATGGGCAGGGTTTGAAGGTCATCGCGCAGGAATACGTGCCGGGCAGTTCGTCCGATCATTATTTCATCGACGGGTTTCGCGACCGATATGGGAACCTGACAGGCTTGTTCGCGCGGCGGAGAGTCCGGATATTTCCGCCGGATTTCGGCAACAGTTCCTATTGCCACAGCATCCGGCTGGAAGATGTCCAGGGCGCGCTCGACAGCTTGACGGTATTGCTGTCGAGGCTGAACTATCGCGGCATTTTCAGCGCGGAGTTCAAGCAAGATTCGAGAAACAGGCAATTCCGGATACTCGAGATCAATACGCGTGCCTGGTGGTATGTCGAGTTCGCCGCGCGTTGCGGGGTGAACGTGTGCAAGCTGGCATTCGAGGACGCCAATGCCATGCCGGTGACGGCCGCGCCGCGCAATTACCCGGTGGACGTGGGTTGCGTCAATTTGTCCGGCGACATCAAGTCCGTGCTGTCGCAAACTGCGGCAATGCGAGGTTCGCTACGGAAGATTCTGGGGCAATGGATGCATGCCCACTATCACGTCTTCAAGATCGACGACCCGATGCCGGGGTTGTCAGTGTTTTGGCAAATACTGCGTGGACGGATCATGAAAAGAATCCGGAGATTGCTTGGCGAGCGGTGATGTTCCGGAAATTCCGATCAGCCTCTCACGAACCGCCTGAGTACCCCTGCGGATTCATCGATTGCCAGCGCCAGGCGTCCTGGCACATCGCGTTCAAGTCCAGTTGCGCGCGCCATCCCAGCAATTGCCGGGCGAGTGTCGGATCGGCGTAGACCTCGGCCACATCGCCGGACCGGCGGGCGACGATTTCGTAAGGCACCGCGCGCCCGGAAGCTCGTTCGAACGCCTGCACCATTTCGAGCACGCTCACACCCTGCCCGGTTCCCAGATTGACGGTCAGGCTTCGGTCGGCGCGTTGCAGATACTCGATCGCATCCACATGTGCGCGTGCCAGATCCATTACATGGATGTAGTCGCGCACGCCGGTGCCGTCGATGGTCGGATAGTCGCCGCCGAATACCCGCAGCTTGTCGCGCCGTCCTACGGCCACCTGGCAGACATAGGGCATCAGGTTGTTTGGCGGGCCGTTCGGGTCTTCGCCGATCAAGCCCGAAGGATGTGCGCCGACTGGATTGAAATAACGGAGATTGGCCGCGCGAAACGAATCGTCGGATTGGCACAGGTCGCCGATGAGCTGCTCCATGACCAGCTTGGTGCGGCCGTAAGGATTGGTGACGCGTAGCGGCGCGTCCTCGCGCACCGGCACACGGTCGGGATCGCCGTACACGGTCGCCGACGAACTGAACACCAAACGCCGCACGCCGGCGGCTTTCATGGCTTGCAGCAACGCGATGGTGCCGCCGATGTTGTTGTCGAAATAATCCAGCGGCTTCTCGCACGATTCGCCGACGGCCTTGAGCGCGGCAAAATGCACGACGGCATCGAAACGATGCGCGGTGAAAAGTCCGGATAGTGCGGCGCGGTCGCGCAGGTCCACGCGATGGAATTCCACCGGCGCGCCGATGACTTGCTGCAAGCGCTCGATCGCGCGTGGCGAGCTGTTGGAGAAGTTATCAGCCACTACCACTTGATGGCCGCGCTCGGCCAGCACCACGCAAGTATGGCAACCGATATAACCGGCACCACCGAAGACCAGGATGCGCATGCGATTGCCCTCTCCAGAGAACGTCCGGCGTGACTGCATTCGGGCGGCCACGGATTTGCCAACGACACCGCCAGGTTCGCAATCGCCCAGATTCGTAATTGCTTGGATACTTTTGTTACTCGGCGGTAACTTGATGTTGCCGCTCGATCATTCTTGTCTGGCCAAAATCCGAACCGCTGTTGGACAACGCACGTTGCCGGTCCAGTCCTGCAACATCGTCTCGCGCATCGCGGCAAATTCCACGGTGTCCCGGCGCGCGTTCGGCAAGCGTCAACATCTTCCTGAGCGGTTTGCCGGAAGTCAACGCATTTTGCGTTACCCCCGCTCACAGGCACGAAAGCACAAGACATGCGCTACTTGTGCGGTCGTGTCCGCTAGACTTCACCGATCCCGACCCGCGGAGACCCGTGCGCGATGAATGCACCGATTCCATCCAAAGACCAGATTCGCATCGCGGTGATTGGCCTGGGCTATGTCGGCCTGCCGCTGGCGGCGGCGTTCGGGCGGCGCTTTCCTACCGTGGGATTCGACATCGATTCCGAACGCGTGGCCGAGTTGCGCCGCCATCACGACCACACGCTGGAAGTGCCCGACGAGGAATTGCGCACCGCGACCTTGCTTGGTTTCAGCGACGATGCCACCGCGCTCGATGGCTGCAATGTATTCATTGTCACCGTGCCCACGCCCATCGACGAGTTCAAGCGTCCGGACTTGCGCCCGCTGCAGTCGGCCAGCCGGACCGTGGGCCGGGCGATGAAACCGGGTGGCGTGGCGATCTACGAATCGACCGTCTATCCCGGCGCCACCGAGGAAATCTGCGTGCCGATCATCGAGCACGAATCGGGGCTGCGTTTCAATCGCGACTTTTATGCCGGCTACAGTCCCGAGCGCATCAACCCCGGCGACAAGCAGCATCGCCTGGAGACGATCACCAAGATCACCTCCGGATCGACGCCGGAGGCCGCCGATTTCGTCGATGAGCTGTATCGGGAAATCGTCACCGCCGGCACGCACAAGACCACCAGCATTCGCGTGGCCGAGGCGGCGAAGGTGATCGAGAACACCCAGCGCGATGTCAATATCGCCCTGATCAACGAACTGGCGCTGATCTTCCATCGGCTCGGCATCGATACCCACGAGGTATTGGAAGCGGCCGGCACCAAATGGAATTTCCTGCCGTTCCGCCCGGGCCTGGTGGGTGGGCATTGCATCGGCGTGGATCCGTATTACCTCACCCACAAGGCACAGCAGATCGGCTACCACCCGGACATGATCCTTGCCGGCCGCCGCGTCAACGACAGCATGGGCAACCATGTCGCCGATCGTGTGGTCAAGCTGATGACCCAGCGCGGCATCCAGACCACGCGCTCGAAGGTGCTGATCCTGGGTTTGGCGTTCAAGGAAAACTGCACGGACCTGCGCAACACCCGGGTGGTGGACATCATCGCCGAGTTGCGTAGCTACAACGTCGATGTGGATGTCCATGACCCTTGGGTCAACGTCAAACAGGCGCAACACGAGTATGGTATCGATCTGATTCCGGAATTGATGGCGGGCAAGTACCACGCGATGATCCTGGCCGTCTCCCACTTCCAGTTCATCACGCTCGGCGCCAGTGGAATTCGTGCGCTCGGCGTGCCCGGCGCGGTATTGTTCGATGTCAAACGGGCGCTGCCTCGGGGCAGTGTGGACGATTGCCTGTAGGTACCGTTTCAAGGCCATGTTTTTCATGGCCGCGCTTTCAAGACTTATTCAATTCAAAACTGTCTTATTCGACACGGTTCGATTTCAGCGAGGATCACGATGCGCGTATTGGTCACCGGCGCCGCCGGCTTCATCGGCTCGAAACTGAGCGAGCGTCTGCTCGCCCGCGGCGACCAGGTGCTGGGTTACGACAATCTCAACGACTATTACGATCCACGTCTGAAGCAAGCCCGGCTCGAGCACTTCACGGCGCATCAGAACTTCCGTTTCGCGCATGCCGCCCTGGAAGACCGCGCGGCGATGGAACGCGCGTTCACCGAATTCGCTCCCGAACGAGTGGTCAACCTGGCCGCGCAGGCGGGCGTGCGTTATTCGCTGGAAAATCCGCATGCGTATATCGACAGCAATATCGTCGGTTTTCTCAATGTGCTCGAAGCCTGCCGGCACCACGGCGTCGAACATCTGGTCTATGCCTCGTCCAGCTCGGTCTATGGCGCCAACCGCAAGCTGCCGTTCTCGGTCGAGGACCCAGTCGATCATCCGGTCAGCCTGTACGCGGCGAGCAAGAAAGCCAACGAACTGATGGCCCATACCTACAGCCACCTGTTCGCCCTGCCCACCACGGGGCTGCGTTTTTTCACCGTCTATGGCCCTTGGGGCCGGCCGGACATGGCCTTGTTCTTGTTCACCCGGAAAATCCTCGCCGGCGAGCCGATCGACATCTTCAATCATGGTCGCCACACGCGCGATTTCACTTATATCGACGACATCGTCGAGGGCGTCGTCCGCACGCTCGATCGCGTGCCTGGCGCCGATCCCGCGCACGATCCGCTGGCGCCGACGCCGGCCAGTTCCAGCGCGCCCTATCGCGTGTACAACATCGGCAATCACCAACCTGTACAACTGCTGCGTTACATCGAAGTGCTGGAAGACTGCCTGGGCCGGAAGGCCGAACGCCGCCTGTTGCCGCTGCAACCGGGCGATGTGCCGGACACCTATGCGGATGTCGATGCACTGCGCCGGGATACCGGCTACTGCCCATCGACAACGATCGAAGTCGGAGTGAGCCGTTTCGTGGAGTGGTATCGCGCGTTCTATCGGGTCTGACAGGCGGGGCGACACTTGCCCTGAGACAACCTGAGTTGGCCGGATTTGCATGCGCTTGGCGTTGCCTTATTCGATAACCAGGGGGAACCCTCATGCGTGCCTATCAAAGTGTCCTAATGGTTTGTGCGAGCTTGTTGCTGGCCGCTTGCGCCAACTCGACAGTCAAGTCTTCGGGCGCGCCGCCAACGGAAACGGCAGCGGCTGTCACCGAGTACCACATCGGTGTGGATGACCTCGTTCAGGTTAGTGTCTGGAACAATCCGGAACTTGGAATCACCGTGCCGGTGCGGCCCGATGGAATGATTTCAGTGCCGTTGCTGGGCGATGTCGTGGCCGGTGGCCGCACTCCGGCGGAAGTGGCCAAGGACATTCAGGACAAGCTCGCCGCCTACGTGCGCGATCCGCAGGTCGCCGTCATCCTCAACCAGTTGCGCAGCCACGAGTATTTGTCGCGAGTGCGCGTGACCGGCGCGGTCAGGCAACCGGTATCGATTCCCTATCGGCAAGGAATGACCGTGCTCGATGCGGTGCTTGCCGCAGGCGGGCTCACCGATTTCGCCGCGCCCGACCGCTCGGACTTGTATCGCAAGACCGGCGAAGTCACGCATCGCTATCCGGTTCGTCTGGATCGCATCCTCAACAGCGGCGATCTGTCGACCAATTTCAATGTCGCGCCCGGCGATGTGATCACCGTGCCGGAACGCGTACTGTGAGCCCAGGTTCCGGGGATTGGCCAATGCCCGAGGAACGCTCGCCCCTGGTCGCACTGATGCCCGTGGTGGCCGAAGAGTCCAGGCGCCGGCCGGTCATGCTGGTCGGGATTTTCGTCACCATCGCGTTGACGACGCTGGCGCTTGGCATGTTGCTGCCGAAAAAATACATCGCCACCACGACTATCCTCGTCGAGGAAAGCAACATCATCGGGCCGCTGATGGAAGGCCGTGCGGTCCCTACCGGCGTGGCCAATCGCGCCACCATCGCGCGTGAAGTCGCCTTCAGCCGCCGGGTGATGAACGAAATCCTGCAAGTCGGCGGTTGGATGGCTGCCAAGCCCAGTCCCGTGCAACAAGACAAGCTGATCGAGCAGATCACCGATCGCACGCAAGTGACCAATCCGCGCGAGAACCTGATCCAGATCACCTACACCGATTCCGAACCCAGACGCAGTTTCGAGGTCACGCGGCGTCTGGCTGATCTGGTCATCAACGAGAGTCTGGCGACCAAGGAAAAGGAAAGCCGCGATGCCTACGAGTTCATCGACTCCCAGGTCAGCCAGTACCACCGGAAACTGACCGAGGCCGAATCCAAGCTCGAGCGTTATCGCAGCGACAACCCTGATGCCCGGCCCGGCGTGGACACCGACGTCAATACACGAATCGGCGAGTTGCACCGGCAGATCGAGGCCGCGCGCATGGACCTGGTGGATTTGCGTTCGCAGGAAGGCGCACTGCATTCGCAATTGTCGGGCGAGAGCGAAATCAGCGTGGTGCAAACGCGCGCTGGCCAATACCGCGCGCGCCTGGCCGAACTGCAATCCGAACGCGACCGGCTGCTGTTGACCTACACCGAGCAACATCCGGATGTGATCCGGGTCCAGCACCAGATCCGCGACCTGCAGGAAGACCTGCGCCGCGAGGACAGTCTCAAGCAGGCCCGGCTTGCCGGTGCTCCCAGCGCAATGAATGATTCGACTACCTACAACCCGCTCTACGGCGAGCTCAAGAGCAAGCTTGCCGAAGCCCGCCGCCGCAGCGCCTCCACGGTTTCGCGGATCGCCACCGGCGAGGCGCTGCTCAACCAGGAATTGCAACGCAGCGCCCGGATCGCGGCTTCGGAAAGCACCCTGGCCGAACTGACGCGCGATTACGAAGTCAATCGCGATCTCTACCAGGATCTACTCAAGCGCCGCGAGAACGCCCGTGTGTCGATGAATCTCGATGCCGAGCGCCGGGGTCTGAGCTTTCGCATTCAAGAACCCGCGGTCATGCCCTTGCGTCCCAGCGGCCTGCGCCTGATACATGTGGCTGGCGCCGGATTGCTGCTGGCGATCATGGCGCCGTTCGTGTTGTTGTTCGGATTGATCAAGTTCGACCCGCGCGTGCGTTCGCCGCTGCAGATCGAACGCGATGCCGGTCTGCCGGTACTGGGCGTGATACCGCTGTATAGCACCCGCTTCAAGCGCACGCAGGCGATCCGCCGTCTCGCACTGGCGTCGATGCTGTTTCTGACGGTGCCGCTTACTTATGGATTGGTTTTGGCCTTGAAGCTGGTGCACGCGCTATGAACGATGAATTTCCTTCCCCGCAATCGGACGATGGATTCGCCGAACGGCGTGCCGCCAGCCGATCGATAGCGCGCATGGCCGAGTCGGGCGGGCTTACACCGGCACAACTGGAATCGCGCGCGATCATCCATCGCACCGAGGTGGCGCAGCCGGAGGTGGACGCTTTTCGCGAGTTGCGCACGCGTTTGCTGGCGATGGCCAGCGGTAATTTCGTCACGTTGGTGGCACCGGTCAGCCGCGGCAGCGGCGGCAGTTTCGTGGCACGCAACCTGGCGGTCGCGATGGCTTTCGACGAGGCCAAGAGTGCGCTGCTGGTCGATTGCGATCTGCGCCATCCCTCCCAGCATGTGACGATGCGCGTGGACCCGAGCAAGGGCGGGCTCATCGATTTGCTCGAAGCCGCCGAAGGCCATATCGCCGACATCCTCTACGAAACCGGCGTGCCGCGTTTGCGGCTGTTGCCGGCCGGCACCTCGCGGGAAATCGGAGCCGAATATTTTTCGTCGGTGCGCATGCGCCTGCTGCTCGATTCGCTGCGTAATCGCTACCCGGATCGCTACCTGTTCCTGGACAGCCCGCCGGTTCGCGGCTCGCCGGATGCGCGCATTCTCTCGGACCTGGCCGATGTGGTGGTGCTGGTCGCCGGTTATGGCCGCGATACCGCCGCATCGATCGCGCAAGCGGCCGCGAGCTTCGATCCGAACAAGTTCGCCGGCGTTGTCTTCAACCAAGGTGTGTAAGGCAGACTCCATGACCATCGCGCACTCCAGCATCACCTCGCACAAACTCCCGAGACTGGCGCTGTCGGTGGCGCTGGCGGCCGCGCTTCCGGGCACCGCCCAGGCAGTGCGAATCAATTACGAAACCGGCGTTTCGCTGCTGCACAGCGACAACATCGGCCTCAGTCCGACCGATCCGGCCAGCGATACCGTGCTTTCGCCGCTGATCCGTTTCGATCTGCAACAAACCGGATCGACGCTGCAGATCAAGGCACGCGGCAATCTGGAATTCCTGCATTACCTCGACAATACCTTCGGCGATGAAGTGCGCGGCGAGTTCGCCGGCCAGCTCAACTGGACGGTGCTGCCCGAACGCATGAATTTCGTCGTCGAGGACTACCTGACCCGGCAGCCGGTCAATGTATTGACCGGATTCAGTCCGAACAACCAGCAAGAGGTCAATGTATTCGTGGCCGGGCCGAGTTTCTTCGCACGCTTCAGCAGTGCCACGCGTGGGCAGTTCGATCTTCGCGTCAGCAACACCTATGCCCAGGACAGCAAGGACTTCAACGGCAACCGATACAGCGCCGCAGCCCGGGCATTGCACGAGATCAGCGCCACTCAACAGCTCTCGGCCAATATCGAAGCCACGCGGGTGGAGTTCAATCAAAGCTCGACACCCAGCTACACACGCTACGACGGTTACGCCGGTTATACCCGCAACCTGAGAAGCATCGATTACAACATCGACCTGGGTTACTCCCGGTTGCAATTGAGCGGCACGCAATCGGATGAATCCACGCCTCTGATGCGTGGCAGTCTGGACTGGAAGCTTTCGCCGCGCAGCGTCATCAGCGCCCGGGTATATCGCCAGTTTTCCGATACCGCGCAAAACCTGATCACCCGCGCGAGCGATCTCAATGGCCCGGTCATCAGCGATTTGAGCTATGCCGACGTGCTGGTCGGACCGGACGTGTTTCGCCAGCGCCGGGTCGAGTTGGGCTACGGATTCACCGGCGAGCGTCTGATTTTCAACGCGCGTCCTTACTACGAGCGCATTCATTACGTGCAACTGCTCGACCAGGACCAACACAGCCGCGGTGGCTATGTGGAGGTCGGTTATCGGCTGCGGCCGCTGCTGACGCTGTCGCTGCTGGCCGCGCAGGAGAACCGCGACTTCGATGTGCTGGCGCGCACCGACCATGATTTCACTGCCGATGCCTCGCTGACCAACCAATTCACGCGGCATTGGATCGGACGAGTCGATCTTGAGCGGCGCAGGCGCAACAGTTCGGTCGCGCTGCAAAGCTATACCGAGAACGCCGTGATCTTCACTCTTACCTATCGTCGTTGACTGGAGGCGAGTACGTGCTCGTGCGTCCAGCCCCCGCAGCCCAATCCGGCCCTGCCATCGCGCTCATGTACCACGCGCTCGACGATGGCCAGGATGGGCGCGGTCTGGATTTGCAAGGTCAGGACCGGCACTACACGCTCAGCATCGAGACCTTTCGCAGGCAACTGGAACAGATCGCCCGCGATGCCGGCGCTGTCGTTTCGACGCGCGATTGGCTGGCGAAAACGCATGCCGGACGCGTGCTGCTGACTTTCGACGATGGGCACATCAGCAACTATTGCCTGGCCTTTCCGATGTTGCTCGAACGCGGCATGCGCGCGGATTTCTTCGTCAATCCCGGCAATGTCGGCAAGCCGGGTTTCGCGGACTGGGCGCAGCTTCGGCAAATGGCCGCCGCTGGCATGTCGATCCAGTCGCATGGTTACGATCATCGTTATCTCACCCATCTTGCGCCGGACGAATTGCGCGAGAGCCTGCGCGCTGCGCGTATCGAAATACAGGACCGTGTCGGCACGCCGGTGACGCTGCTCGCGCCGCCTGGCGGGCGCATGCCCAAAGGTCTTGATGAAATCGCCCGCGCCTGCGGATACAGCCATGTCCTGGGCTCGCGCCCGGGGCGGTTGCGCCGTGGCAACGACAAGCACATCCTGCCGCGCCTGGCGATGACTGTCGGCATGTCCGACCAGGAACTGGCGCAATGGCTGGCCGGCCGCTCCGGGCCGATTCTCAAACGCGCGCTGCGCTATCACACCCTGGCCTTGGCCAAGCGCCTGCTTGGCGATTCGCTGTACGAGCGAGCCCGCGCACGCGCGCTCGACGGTCGTGGGGACTGAGCATGGCCATCGTGTTCTGGCTCGCGTTGGGCTTGCTGGGCTTCACCTATCTGGGCTATCCGCTGTCGATGGGTCTGCTGGCCAGGCTGCGGCCACGTCCGGTGCAGGCCAGCGCGCAGACGCCGCGCATGGATGTGCTGCTGGTCGTGCACAACGCGGCCGATGCATTGGAAATCAAGCTCGCCAATTTGTCCGCACTCGACTATCCCGCCGACAAACTGCGCATCAACATCGTCTGCGACGGCTGCGACGACGGCACCGAAACCATCGCACGCCGCCATGTTTGCGATCGCATTCGCCTGTTCGCCTTCAGTGAACGCCGCGGCAAGTCCGCCTGTATCGGCAGTGTGTTGCCTTCGCTGGATGCCGATCTGGTGCTGTTCACCGATGTGCGCCAGCGTCTGGATGCCGAGGCCGCTCGTGCGTTGGCGGCGGCGTTGGCCGACCCGGCCATTGGCGCGGCCAGTGGCGAGTTGATACTCGTCGATGCCGCCGGTTATGGCGAAGGCATCGACGCCTATTGGCGCTACGAAAAAATGATCCGCCGTTTCGAATCGGCCAGCGGTTCGCTGGTGGGCGTAACCGGTGCGTTGTACGCCGCGCGCCGCGAGGCGTTGCCCGAGGTTCCCGAAGGACTGGTGCTCGATGACATGTGGATTCCGCTGGGTGTCGCCGCGCGTGGCTATCGCATTGTTTTCGTCGTGCAGGCACTCGCCTACGACCGTGCGGCGGTCGATGCGCCTTCCGAGGAACGGCGCAAGCGGCGCACGCTCGCGGGTAATTACCAGTTGCTGCACCGCTGGCCGCAACTTGCCTTGCCGGGTGGTCATCCGTTGGTTTGGCGGCTGTGGGGCCACAAGTGGTTGCGCCTGCTCGCGCCCTGGCTGCTGCTGGTCGTGTTGTTGACCAATATCGGCCTGGCGATCGCGCATCCGTTGTACGCGCTGTTGCTGCTCATGCAATCGGCCGGCTACGGATTGGCCTTGCTCGGCCGCCTGCGGCCGGAGGCGTTGGCGGCCTCGCCGGTGCGGATGGCCAGCGCGTTCCTCAGCCTCAATCTCAGTGCGGTACTGGCCTTGTTCGATTATCTGCGCAACCGCAATGCCCACTTATGGCAGACCACGCGTCTGGAAAAGGCCCGATGATGACTCCCATGTTTCCGATGCAGCGTGTGTTGTATGTGGTTTCGCTGTTTCCGTGCTGGTCGGAGACTTTCATCGTGCGCGAAATCCGTACGCTGATCGAAGACGGTGTCGATGTGCGCATCCTCTCGCTCAAACGGCCGTCGGAGCGGCTGGTGCAAGCCGATGCCGCGGCCTTGCTCGATCGTGTCCACCATCCGCAGCCGTTTCCGCTGGCGTTTTGGGGCGGCTTGCGTGCGCTGCTGCGGCATCCGATCAGGATTTTCGGCGCGGCGGCCACCATCGTCGCCGAGACCTGGCGCGAACCTGCGGTGATGCTCAAGTCCCTGGTTGCGCTCGCGCGCGGGCTCGAACATTTGCACTGGCTACGCCAGTTCGACCCGGAGATCATCCACGCGCATTGGGCGACCTACCCTTCCACCGTCGCCTGGGCCTTGGGCCGAATCCTCGGCCGCCCGTTCGGATTCACTTGCCACGCGCACGATATTTTCGTCGATCGCCAATTACTGGTGCGAAAACTCGAAGGCGCGGCGCTGGCGGTGACTATCTCGCAACACAATGTCGGCTGGATGGATGCCAACATCTCGCCGCTGGCACGCAGCAAGCTCGAAGTCGTGCATTGCGGCGTGGATCTGGAGCGCAGTCACTGGCAGCCCGATGGCCGCGCCAACAACCGGATTCTCGCGGTCGGCCGGCTGGACCCGATCAAGGGCTTCGATATCTTGATCCAGGCACTGCACCTGTTGCACGAACAAGGCGTGCCATTCCATTGCCAGGTCATCGGCGATGGTCCGCTGCGCGCCAGCTTGCAGGCGCAATCGAGTGAATTGGGTTTGCAGGACCGGTTGGAATTCGTCGGCGCGCAACCGCAGGAAGCGGTGCGCACCGCACTCAACGAGGCGACCGTTTTCGTGCTGCCGAGCCAGGTGACTTCCGACGGCAACCGCGACGGCATTCCGGTGGCGCTGATGGAAGCGATGGCCGCCGGCTGCGCGGTGATCAGCACCACGGTATCGGGCATTCCCGAATTGATCACCGATGGCGAACAGGGATTGCTGGTTCCCGAACGCGACCCGGTCGCGCTGAGCCGGGCGTTGGATCGATTGCTCAGTGACGCGCCTTTGCGAAGACATCTCGCCGGCGCCGCAAGGCAGCGCATCGAAAACGAATTCGACGCGCGAAAAGAAGCGCGCAAGTTGCACCACTTGATGGCGGAGGCTACCGATGTCGCCTAAACGCCTGCTGGTGGCGATCGATGAAATGGAAATCGGCGGCAGCCAGCGACAGATCGTGCATCTGCTCACCGGCATCGACCGCAGCCGCTGGGAACCGGAACTGGTGTATTTCCGGCAGCGCTCGTTCCTGGTCGATGCGCTCGAGAATGCCGGCATCCACACTCATTACCTGCCCAAGCATGGACGGCTGGATTTTGGTTTTCTGCGGCGCTATGCCCGATTGCTCGAGCAAGGCCGGTACGATCTGATCCACGCGTTCTCGCTCACGGCGGAATTATGGACGGCGCTGGCGCGCATGAGCTTGCGTGCCCGCCCGCCGCTGGTGGCGTCGGTGCGCAATCTGTATGCCGACCAGCCAGCGTGGCATTGGTGGCTCAAGCGCTTCGTGCTTGGCCGCAGCGCGGCGGTGATCGCCAATTCCCGGTCAGGCGCGGAAGCGACAGCGCAGCTCACCGGAACGCCGCCCGAGTTCTTCGATGTAATCGGCAATGGCGTGCGCATTCCCGAATCGATCTCGGTGATGGAACGCGAGGCCATGCGCGCGGCGGTGGGTGTCGCCACCGGGCGCGTGTTCGCCTTGTTCGTCGGCCGCCTGGTGCCGCAAAAAAACATCACCTGCCTGGTGGACGCGATGGCGTTGCTGCCGGCCGATCAACGGCCTTGGATCGCGCTGGCCGGCGAAGGCCCATTGCGCCAGCAGATGCAGGCGAAAGCGGCTGCCGCAGGCGTCGCCTCCGACTTGTGCTTTCTCGGTGAGCGTCCCGATGCGCAGCGGCTCATGCAGGCGGCTGATTTTCTCGTGCTGCCTTCGCACTACGAAGGGCTGTCCAATGCGCTGCTCGAAGCGATGGCCGCCGGTTGCCCAGTCATCGCCTCGGCGGTACCGGGCAATACCGACTTGATCGAGAACGAGCGCACCGGCTTGCTGTTTGCCGCCGACGATCGTGCTGCCTTGAGCCAAAGCCTGGCGCGGTTGACTCACGATGATCGGTTGCGCATGCGTTTGTCCGAGCAGGCTCGCGAACACGCCAGGAATAGGCATGCTGTGCCGGCGCTGGTGTCGGCGACGCTCGCCGTCTATGAGCGCTGTTTGGCGAAGACGAGCCGGCATGCCATTACCGCGGCCTCGCCGCGGCCCTCCGATGCGCACCACCGAGGCAACCGGGCATGAGTGTGCAGACCGTTCCGCCATCGGCCTGTGTGACCGGCGATTTCGTGCTTGCCGGCGGTCCCGATGCCCGGCGTTGGCTGGCCGGATTGCCGGGGTTCCGGCTCATCGAAAACGCGGGTGTGGGCGCACCGGCTCTGGCCGTGCGCGGCACTGTGCAGCAGGCGCGTTGCCAGGATGGCCGGCATTGGGCGGCGCTGGCCGATCTGGTCGAAGGCCGGCTGGCGGATGGCGCCGAGCACGCATTCTCGCCTTCTCCGCCGCAACGGAACTGGCGCGGCCGTTTCATGCAACTGGTCTGGGATGACCGCGGCGAGACAGTCACCGCCTTTACCGATCATTTCGCTTCCCTGCGCCTGTATTGGTTCCAGTCGGGCGAGCACTTCGCCATCGCCAGCGATTTGCGCGTGTTGTTGAACGCGCCCGGTTGCCTGCGCGAGCCCGACCTGGAAGCGGTCTATCACTATCTCAACTTCGCCTATATCCCGGCGCCGCTGACCATCTGCCGGCAAATCCGTTGCGTGGAGCCGGGCACCCGTTTGCAGTTGCAGCAAGGCCAGGCCAGAACCGAGCGCTACTTCCTGCCGCAATATCCGGAGGATCTGCGCGAGATGGAGACGACGCTCGCGGACGAGTTGCGCGAGCGCATCATCGCCAGCGTCCATGATTACCGGCCGCACGGCGACAACGCCTGGGGCTGTTTTCTCAGCGGCGGCACCGACAGCAGCAGCATCGTCAGCATCCTTGCGCGGCAAAAGGCCAATGGCCGGATCAGGACGTGTTCGATCGGTTTCGCCGAGGAAGGCTACGACGAACAAAACTACGCGCGGCTGGCCGCCGATGCCTGCGGCGCGGATCCGTACTTCGACCAGGTCGATCGCGCGCGCACCCTGCACTTGCTCGAAAGCGTGCTCTCCTCCTACGACCAGCCGTTCGGCAACGCCTCGGCCATACCGACCTTGGCCTGCGCGGAACTGGGCAGTAGTCTGGGTTTTGCCTGCATGATGGCCGGTGACGGCGGCGACGAGATCTTCGGCGGCAACCAGCGCTACGCCAAGGACAAGGTGCTGGAAACCTTCTACCGCCTGCCCTCGCCGATCAAGGGCGTCGCGCGCCGCCTGGGCAATGCGGTGGGCGGTGGCCATGTGCATTTGCTCAACCGCGTGCGCAATTTCGTCGAGCGCGCCTCGCTGCCCAATCCCGACCGCTTCTACAGCGACGATTCCTTCGCTTCCGATCACTACGGCGAGTTGCTCAGCGAGAAATTCCGCGCCCAGGTGACATGCGAATCGTCGCTGCAATTGATGCGCGACGTGTACGCACAAGGCGGACAAGCCAGTGAATTGCACAAGATCATGCGCCTGGATTTGCTGATGGCAATCGCGCAGAACGATTTGATCAAGGTCCACAGCGCTTGCAAACGATTCGGCATCACGGTGCGTTTTCCCTATCTCGATCCGGTGCTGGTCGAGTACACCGGGCGGCTGGGCGTCGAGCAGAAATTGCGCGGGCTGGACAAGCGGCATTTGTTCAAGCGCGCGATGAAGGACATCCTGCCGGCCGAAATCCTGCGCAAGCCCAAGCAGGGCTTCGGATTGCCGATCGCCGTGTGGATGAAAAACGACCCGGCGATGCGCTCGCGCGTGCACGAGGTATTGCTGGACAAGCGCACTCGCGAGCGTGGCTGGATCAGCCCCGAATTCGCCACGCGGCTGGTGGAGCTGCACATGGCCGGCGGCTGGGATCACTCGGCGGCGATCTGGCATCTGCTGGTGCTGGAATTGTGGATGCGCAGGTACATGGATGGACACTGAGCGGACAGCGCTGCATGTGCTGATGGTGCTGGAAAGCACCTATCCGTCGCCGCGTGGCGGCGGCGCGGAGGCGCAGGTGCGCACCTTGGCCAAGGCGCTTCGCGCGCGCGGCCAGCGCGTGACGGTGCTCACTCCGCTCACCGCGGGCGGCCCGCAACGGCGGATCGAGCGCGTCGATGGTGTGCCGGTCTGCCGCCTGGCCTATCCGCGTTTGCGCTGGATCGGCGGGCCGTTGCTGTGGCTCCGGCTGGCATTGTTCCTGTGCCTGCGGCCGCGCCGCTACGATGTCTGGCATGTTCACATCGCCCATCACCTGGGCGCTGTCTGCGCCCTGCTCGGTCGCTGGCTGGACACGCCGGTGGTGGTGAAGGTGTCGGGCTGGTGGGAACTGGAAAAGGGAACGCTCGCATCCAACGCCGGGCCGGTCGCGCGCGTGGCCCACTATTGCCTGCTGCGCACCACCGCCTGGCAGGCGATCAGCAGCCGCATCGCAACAGCCTTGGTGAAAAAAGGCATTCCGCCGTCGCGCATCGTGGCGATTCCCAATGCGGTGGACACAAAGCGTTTTCGCGCCATCGCGCCGACACCGGGCACGGCGCCGCGTTTTGTTTTCGTCGGCCGGGTGGTGGAGGAAAAAGGCCTGGACACCCTGCTCGAAGCCTTGGCCGTTACCTTGCTTGTGTGCCCCGAGGTCAGCTTGCGCATCGTTGGCGGCGGGCCGCTGGAAGCGGCACTCAAACAGTATGCAGTGGCATTGAGCATTGATGAGCGGGTGGATTTCGCCGGACATCGCGAGGACATCGAGACGCTGCTGGCGGAGGCCGATTTCGGCGTGTTGCCCTCGCGCATCGAGGGCTTGTCCAACACCTTGCTCGAAGGCATGGCCGCCGGATTGCCGATGATCGCCAGTCGCGTCAGTGGCAGTGAGGATCTGGTGCGTACTGGCGAAAACGGCTGGCTGTTCGAGCCCGACGATCGCGCCGGCCTGACCAACTGCCTGATAGAAGCGGCGATGTTGACGCCGGCCGGGCGCGCCGCGATGAGTGCGAAAGCGCGGGAAACCGTCGAACGCCATGCCGGGCTCGACAATGTCCTCGACAGCCTGATCATGCTCTATCGCAACAGTCGTCAAACCACCATGCCGGTCGTGCCTGCCGGCAGGAGCGGCTAAGCCATGTGCGGCATCGCCGGACTTGTCGTTGCCGCCGGCCAGCCACCGCCCTCGCCGACCCTGGGCGTGGCGATGACCTCGGTGATCCGCCATCGCGGCCCCGACGATGATGGGCTGCACACCGACCAACGCGCTCTGCTAGGCATGCGCCGCTTGTCGATCATCGATATCGAAGGCGGGCACCAGCCGATCTATGGCGCCGAGAACCAGGTGTGCCTGGTCTTCAATGGCGAGATCTACAATTTCCGCGAACTGCGCGCCGAACTCGAAGCGGCTGGACACAGCTTCCGCACCCACGGCGATGCCGAAGTGATCATGCAAGCCTATCTGCATGAGGGCGAGCGCTGTTTCGAGCGGCTCGATGGCATGTTCGCCATCGCCCTGTGGGACCGGCGCACGCAAACATTGTTGCTGGCGCGCGACAAGTTCGGCGAGAAACCGCTGTACTACAGTCATGATGCGAAGCGCTTGCTGTTCGGCTCCGAGCTCAAGTGCCTGCTGCAATCATCAGATTGCCCGCGCGAGATCTCGCCCGAAGCGCTGCGCGCCTACCTGAGCTATGGCTATGTGCCCTGCCCGCTGAGCATTTTCTCCGGCGTGCACAAATTGCCGCCGGCGCATTGGCTGCGTTATTGCGATGGGCGCATCGTGCTCAAGCGTTACTGGCAGCCGAGACTCGTGCCCAAGCTGGAACTGGACCCGGCACAAGCCGAGGAAATCCTGGTCCAGCATCTCAACCGCGCCGTCGCCAGCCGGTTGGTGTCCGACGTGCCGTTCGGCGCTTTCCTCAGCGGCGGACTGGATTCGAGCACGGTGGTGGCCTTGATGTCCCAACACCTGTCGCAGCCGGTGAAGACGTTCACCATCGGGTTTCGCGAGGCTGCTTTCAGCGAACTCGATGACGCCCGGCGCGTCGCGCGCCATCTGGGCACCGAACATTACGAACTGGTGGTGGAGCCAGACGCGGTCGCGTTGTTGAACGATCTGGTCTGGCATTTCGACGAGCCGTTCGCCGATTCCTCGGCCGTGCCTACTTTCCTGGTGTCGCAACTGGCGCGCCAGCACGTGAAGATGGTGCTGACCGGCGATGGCGGCGACGAATTGTTCGGCGGCTACGATCGCTACCTGAAACTGCTCTCGCTCGAACGCCTGGGCGCGCTGCGCGCACCCGCATCGGTCGCGCTGCGATTGGCAGGCGCTCTGCTGCCCGACCCGCGCGGCGGGCGCCTGAGCCGCATCGGCGAGCGTCTGAGCCTGCCGTTCGCCGAGCGCTATCTCAGCGGCGTGGCGCTGACCCGTTCGGAGCTGGCTTATTCACTGCACGCCAGCGCCGGGGGCGCAGCCCATTATCATTTGCCGTTGCTCGATGAGCCGGGGGCCGATCTGGGCGCGGGCGATTCGGTGCTCGATCGCGCGGTGGCCATCGACCTGCAAAGCTATCTGCCCGACGACATCCTGGTGAAACTCGATCGTATGGCGATGGCCAATTCCCTGGAAGGCCGCTCGCCATTCCTCGACCCGCGATTGGCGGAATTCGCATTGCGCCTGCCGGAAAACCTGCGTGTGCAAAACGGCCACGGCAAGCATTTGCTGCGCCAAGTCGCCGCGCGCTGGCTGCCGGCGTCGGTGATGAGCAAGCCCAAGCAAGGTTTCGCGATTCCGCTGGCCGATTGGTTTCGCGGCCCGCTCGCGGGGCTGGCCGCGGATACTTTCGCCAGCCACAACTTCATCGAGCGCGGTCTGATCGATCCTGGCACCGCCGTGCAGTTGCTGGACGAACACAAGGCCGGCCGCGCCGATCGCAGCGAGACCTTGTGGCAGATCCTGTGCCTGGAATTGTGGGCGCAGCGTTTTCTCGATACCGGCCAAGGTCCGCACTGATCATGTTCATGCGCCTATTGCTTGCCGTGCCGATCCTGGCCTTGCCGAACATGCTCCATCTTTCGATGGACACGCATATCCCGGGCGTGAATCTTTCCAACCTCCTGTTCCTGATCGTGCTCGCGGCACTGGTTGTCAGCCATCCGCCCAAGGAACTGACGCCCAGCGGGCACGGAATGCTGACTCCGGCATTGCTTGGCTTGTTCGGAGTGCTTGTCATGGGGCTGGTGATTGCCTTGTGGAGCATGCCGCTGAAATTTCTGGACGACTTCACCTACATCAAGAATGCGATCTTCTATCCGCTGTTTTATTTCGTTTACCGGCGCTGCGGACAAAACCTCCAAGGCACCCGGCAACTGATCATCTTCACCATGATTGTGGCGGCGGTTGCCGGTGTCGAAGCGATTCGCGAAGGCCTCGAATACGGCATCGGCCACTACTCCGACTCGCACCGCGCCTCGGGGCCGTTCGGCGTGGATTACCACGACGCCAATCGCGCCGGCGTGTTCTATGCCATGTTCCTGCCGATGTTCGTCGCCATGGTGGTGTTCTTTCGCCGGCAACGATTCTGGCGGCTGGCCGCACTGGCCGGGTGCGCCATCATGGCGCTGGCAATCATGGCCACGTACTCGCGCCAGTCCTATCTGATCGCCCTGGTCGGTCTGTTGCTGTTGTTGTTGCGCCGTAGCGTCGTGGTCGCCGTGCTGGTCGGAACGCTGCTGGTGGCTTCGGTCAATTTCCTGCCCGAGAGCGTGACCCAGCGTGTCCAGGAAACCGCGCAACGCAGCAATACCACCGGCGAAGAAGAAGTCGATGTCAGCACTGCCAGCCGTTTCGAGATATGGGCCGGCGCCATGCAGATGTGGCATGAGCACCCCTTGGGTGTCGGGCTCAACCGTTTCAAGAAACACATCGGCGACTACACCCACTATCGCGGCTACGACGCGCACAATTTCTACATATTGATGTTGGCCGAATGTGGACCGCTGGGCTTGGCGGCCATGATCTGGATCCTCTGGCGGCTGTGGAAACTGGCTCGCCTGCTGCAGCGCTCGGCCGCCGCTGCCGAGGATCCTGAGGCACGGGCGCTGGCGCTGGGCTTCACCTTGGTCGTGATTTCGATGGCGTTGGGCAACCTCTACGGCAGTCCGTTCTTCGAAGGGGCGGTCATGACCAATTTCTGGGTGCTATGCGGCCTGCTAGAACATTATGCAGCGCTCAAGAACCGCGCCGTTGGCGACATCAGGGACTTGAATCCGGAGATTTCATTCGTGAAGCCCAGTATTGGCGAGCGCTACCCCCTCGCCGCCCGGGCCCAGCCAGGCCGTTATCGCCAGCCATGAATCGGGCGGGATAAAAACTCCCCCCGCGAATCTGCCGGACTCTATATCCCTGGTTCGACAGGTGTGCACGCGAACGCAATATTTGTGCCATTTTTTGGCAATACCGATGCCGGTTTTGCCTGCCGGCCTGGGCACGATTCAGGGCCGGCCGGGATCGCCAGAGAGTGGTTCATAGCTCGGATTTTCTGCCGGGCAAGGCTATCTGGCGCGGTTTCAGCGTACTGGATGTGACAAATTCGTTTTTTGCCGCGCATGGGGCCAAGTGGCGCGGTTTCGGGCTTTCATTGAACAAAAAAGTAACAAAATATAGCCATGAAACCGTGACGTAATTCCGTTTGGATTTCCGAATATGTGAACTGGTCGTCAGAAATGAGGGTTCGGATTGGTGAGACTGCCCGCCAGCTCAGGAGGGGGGTGAGCTGAAAAAAACTTTTCTGAGGAGCAATCCCCCCATGCTCGTTTCTTTGTTTCATTCCCGTTTCGTCTTTCGATCCCTGCTCTGGCTGTTGTTGGTACCGCTGAGTCTCGCGGTTTGCGGTTCCGCATTCGCGGCCACTTATTACGTCCGTACCGATGGCGGTACGTCCCAGCAGTGCACTGGCTTGTCCAATGCAGCCTATTCCGGTACCGGCACTGCCCAGGCCTGTGCCTGGAAACATCCCTTCGTCGCCCTGCCGCCGTTCAAGGCCCCGCGCATCGCTGGCGGCGATACCCTGATCATCGGTCGCGGCAGCTACATGATGGGCATCGGCGCACCCGATACCGATGCTTGCAACGCCACAGCCTCCTACGATTGCGTCACACCCAAACTGCCCAGCGGTTTGTCGGCCACGCAACCGACCCGCATCCTCGGCGAAGGCTTCGACGCCAGCTGCCCGACGCCGCCCGAGTTGTGGGGCAACGAGCGAGCCTTCGCGATCTTCCAGTTGACCGGTGCCTCGAACATCGAGATCGGTTGCCTGGACTTGACCGACCACTCCTCGTGCATCAAGAACCACAATCACTTTGGCGGCACGCCTCGTGGTGAAACGGCTCGCTGCCAAAGCGATGCCGCGCCATACGGCCCCTGGGGCGAATACGGCATCGTCGCCGAAGGCGCCGGCAAGACCTGGTTGCACGACCTCAACATCCACGGCTTCGCCGTCAACGGCATACGCGCCGGTCGATTGACCGACTGGACCATCGAGCGGGTGAAGATTCGCGCCAATGGCTGGGCCGGCTGGGATGGCGACATCGCCCCGGGCAACCAGACGTTGTCGAGCAACAGCGGCAACATCATTTTCCGTGATGGCGAAATCGCCTGGAACGGTTGCGGCGAGCGTTATCCGAGCAAGGAAGTTTTCGGCTGCTGGGCGCAGGGTCAAGGTGGCTACGGCGATGGCCTGGGCACCGGCCGCACCGGCGGCAACTGGCTGTTCGAGGATATGCGTATCCACCACAACACTTCCGATGGCCTGGATTTGCTGTACATGAACGGCACCGGCAGCGTGACCGTGCGGCGCATGCGTGCCGAAGGCAATGCCGGCAACCAGATCAAAGTCGCCGGTACTTCCTTGGTCGAAAACTCGGTCGCGATCAGCAATTGCGCATTCTTCGATACCTTCCCGACTTCCAACCTCACCGAGGGCGAGGATTGCCGCGCGATGGGCAACACCCTGTCGATCAACCTGATCGACAATTCCGTGGCCACGGTCCGCAATAACACCATCACCGGCCAGGGCGATTGCCAGATCATCACCGTGGGCGGCACCACGTCGGCCAAGGTATTGGTGCAAAACAACGCCATCGTCGGCGACACCGAATGGCGCTCGCATTATTTCGGTTATGACGAACTGAGCTGCGGCCATTACGCCGAAAGCAGCGTGGCGCCGGTGGTGTTCGAGAACAACCTGTTCTGGAACGTCAAGGGCGATCAATGCCCGCCCGGCAGCATCTGCGGCAAGGATCCGAAACTCACGCGCGCCGTGTATGAAAACTACGATGCCACTCCGCTGGCTGGTAGCCCGCTGATCGATGCCGGCAAGACCATCAGCGGCATGAGCAATGACTATTTCAAGCGTCCGCGTCCGGTCGGAAGCGCGTTCGATATCGGCGCCATCGAAGTACAGTCGGGCTCGACGTCGCCACCGCCATCGGATACCACCGCACCGACCGCAATCGCTTCGGTCTCCGGTTCCAGCGGCACGATCGTGCTGTCGGCCAATGCCAGCGACAACGTCGGTGTCGCCAAGGTCGAATTCCTCATCGATGGCGCGCTCCGAGGTAGCGCTCTCTCAAGCCCTTTTACCTTGTCTCTAAACTCGTCCACCTTGAGCAACGGCAGTCACTCGCTGGTGGCCAAGGCCTATGATGCGGCCGGTAATGTCGGCACCTCGACGGCGGTCAGCTTTTCCGTAAACAACACCAGCACGCCGCCGCCTACCGACCCCACCGACACCACAGCGCCGACAGTAAGCGCATCGCTCACCGGCAATAGCGGGACGATCACCTTGTCGGCCACGGCCAGCGACAACGTCGGTGTTGCGCGCGTCGATTTCATGATCGACGGCGTACTCGCCGGCAGCGATGCCAGCAGTCCGTATTCGCTGAGCTTCGATTCGACCACGCTGAGCAATGGCACACGCTACCTGATGGCCTTTGCCTACGATGCGGCCGGCAACAGCGCTAATTCGACGGCGGTCAGTTTCTCGATCAACAACACGACCACTGCCACTCCGTTGGCTGGTACCGACCAGTATCTTTGGATGGTGCCGCCCGGAGCCAATACGCAGCAGCAAGGGTTCGTGCGTTTGATGAACCGCGAAAGCCGTTCCGGCCAGGTCACCTTCTGGGGTCTGGATGCGACGGGCAAGCGTTCCTCGGGCACGGTCACCTTGACCTTGGCCGCCAACGAATCGCGGCAATTCACCTCCGCGGAAATGGAATCGGGCAGTCTGGCCAAGGGCCTGACCGGCAGCCTGGGCAAAGGCAACGGCAATTGGACGCTGGTCGTGCGCTCGGATCTGGATATGGAAGCCCTGGCTTATATCCGCACCTCGGATGGATTCCTGACCTCGATGCATGACCGCGTCGTGGGCGATGGCGTGGACTGGTTCGTGCCGATGTTCAACCCGGCGGAGAACCCCAACCAGGTCAGCCGCCTGCGGATGATCAACACCAACCTGACGCCGGTCAGCGTGCAGATTTCGGCAACCGACGATGCAGGCAAATCCGGATTGAACACCGTCATGCTGACGCTGCCGGCTTTGACTTCGTCCGATATCAGCTCGGCGGATCTGGAAAATGGCAATGCCGCCAAAGGATTGATCGGCAAGCTCGGCGATGGCAGCGGCAAATGGCAATTGACAGTCGCGGCCACCGGCCGTCTCACTGTGCAAAGCCTGTTGTTCGATCCGATCGGCAAGCTCACCAATCTCTCGACGCTTTCCGATGCCGCCGAACCGGCGCCCGGTCAGCGGGTGCTGTGGATGGTGCCGTCGGCCGCCAATATCCAGCAGCAAGGTTTCATCCGCTTGATCAATCGTGAAAACCGCTCGAGCCAGGTTGCACTCTGGGGCATCGATGACGCGGGACGGAAGTCCTCGGGCACGATCACCTTGACCATGAAAGCCAAGGAGTCGCGACAGTTGACTTCGCAGGATCTGGAGTACGGCAATACGGCCAAGGGCCTGACCGGCAAGCTCGGTTCCGGCGTCGGCAACTGGCGTCTGGTGGCGATGACCGATCTGGACCTGGTGCCGATGTCCTTGATCCGCACGACCGATGGCTTCCTCACGTCGGTTCACGATCTGGTGACGGGAGACGGCTTGAATATTCGCGTGCCGATTTTCAATCCTGCCGACAACCCCAACCAGGTCAGTGTGCTGCGTCTGGTGAACCCCAACAGCACCGCAGCGAGTGTGACTATCCGCGGCACCGACGATACCGGCAGTGCCGGACCTGGTGGCACGGTTTCGTTGACGCTGGCAGCGGGCGCCGCGGTCGAGCTGAGTGCGGCCGATCTGGAAAACGGCAATCTTGCCAAGGCTCTGAAAGGAAAACTCGGCAATGGCTCGGGCAAATGGACCTTGAACATCGCCGCCACCACTTCGGTGAAAGCGATGAGCCTGTTGCGCGATCCGAAGGGTTATCTCACCAACCTTTCCAATGGCGCCAAGGGCGGTAGCGGCAAACTCGATCCGTAAGTACGAACGGAGCGTCGAACCTGTCTTGCCGTCGAGATGACGCGAGACAGACATCGAAAAAACAGAGGCCGGCGCAAGCCGGCCTCTGTCGTTGTCTGGCATCGTTGGTGCCGCGGCACAACGGCGCTCTCCTGTGTGCGGCGATCGTCTCACTACAAAACGGCGTAGCGATCGGCCGAATCATCCGCACATCAGATATGCATGGCCTCACTCGCGCGCAGTCCTTGCAGCTCGATCACGGCATCGATATCGATGATGTGAAATCCAAATCGTTGGCTTTGTATTTCATATGCCAATAGAACAAATTTTGACCACATATTTTCACGCCATCATGCTGCGCGCGCCCTCACTCCACCCGGAGAAACGCACTATCGGCGGTTACCGCAATGGGAAACACGAGTCGATCCTTACGCTTTGGTAATGCACGCAATAAAAGCATAAAAACGCTTTATTAACAGGTATTTGCTTGCCATCACAGTTTTGTGATGAGCATGCTTTTCTTCGTGAGCCACTTGTCAAACCAAGGCAATGGCCATTGGTTTTTTCGTCGTGAAAAAACATTTGGAAAAATTTTTTCCAAAGTGTGATGTGCATCCAATCTGAACTTTCATTCTGTGACGACGTCGCGAGAATGGATTAGGGCGATCCATAGACTGGCCTTCGGACTCAGGAGGGGGGTGAGCCGTCGAAACCCAGTTACTGGAGATCCCCCATGTCTGCCTCCCTGTTCCAATCCCGTTTCAGTTTTCGCTGTCTTCTGTGGCTGCTGCTGATACCGCTGAGTCTCGCGGTTTGCGGTTCCGCATTCGCGGCCACCTATTACATCCGTACCGATGGCGGTACCGCGCAGCAGTGCACTGGCTTGTCCAACGCGGCCTATCCCGGTAGTGGCACTGCACAGGCTTGCGCCTGGAGCCATCCTTTCGTCGCCCTGCCGCCGTTCAAAGCTCCGCGCATCGCCGGCGGCGATACGCTGATCATCGGTCGCGGCAGCTACATGATGGGCATCGGCGCACCCGAGACCAGCTCTTGCTATGCCAATGCGGCTTACGATTGCGTCACGCCCAAATTGCCCAGCGGTTTGTCGGCGTCGCAACCGACCCGCATCCTCGGCGAAGGCTTCGACGCCAGTTGCCCGACGCCGCCCGAGTTGTGGGGCAACGAACGCGCCTATGCGATCTTCCAGTTGACCGGCGCCTCGAACGTCGAGATCGGTTGCCTGGAACTGACTGATCATTCTTCCTGCATCAAGAACCACAATCACTACGGCACCGCGATCGGTGAAACCAATCGCTGCCAGAGCGACACCGCACCGTTCGGCCCCTGGGGCGAGTACGGCATCGTCGCCGAAGGCGCAGGCAAGACCTGGTTGCACGACCTCAACATCCACGGCTTCGCCGTCAACGGCATCCGTGCCGGGCGATTGACCGACTGGACCATCGAGCGAGTGAAGATCCGCGCCAATGGTTGGGCTGGCTGGGATGGCGACATCGCACCGGGTGATCAGACCTTGTCGAGCAACAGCGGCAACATCATTTTTCGCGACGGTGAAATCGGTTGGAACGGTTGCGGCGAGCGTTATCCGAGCAAGGAAATCTTTGGCTGCTGGGCGCAGGGCCAAGGTGGTTACGGTGATGGCCTGGGCACCGGCCGCACTGGCGGCAACTGGTTGTTCGAGGACATGAATATCCACCACAACACGTCTGACGGTTTGGACTTGTTGTACATGAACGGCACCGGCAGCGTGACCGTGCGGCGCATGCGTGCCGAAGGCAATGCTGGCAACCAGATCAAGGTCGCGGGCACCTCGCTGATCGAAAACTCGGTCGCGATCAGCAACTGCGCGTTCTTCTCCACCTTCCCGACCTCCAACCTCACCGAGGGCGAGGATTGCCGCGCGATGGGCAACACCTTGTCGATCAACCTGATTGGCGATTCGGTCGCCACCGTCCGGCACAACACCATCACCGGCCAGGGCGACTGCCAGATCATCACTGTGGGTGGTACGACTTCGGCCAAGGTGCTGGTGCAAAACAACGCCATCATCGGCGATACCGAATGGCGTTCGGCCTACTTCGGTTCTCCGGAGCTGAGCTGTGGCCATTACGCCGAGAGCAGCGTGGCTCCGGTGGTGTTCGAGAACAACCTGTTCTGGAACGTCAAGAGCAATCAGTGCCCTCCGGGTAGCTTTTGCGGCAAGGATCCGAAACTGACCAATGCCGTGTATGAAAGCTACGACGCCACTCCGCTGGCCGGCAGCCCGCTGATCGATGCGGTTCCGGTGATGAGCAGTGTCACCAACGATTACTTCAAGAAACCGCGTCCGGCCGGTATCGCGGCTGACCTTGGCGCCATCGAAGTGCAGGCAGGCGCCAAACCGTCCGCCGATACAACGAAGCCGACGGCGACCGCTTCGGTCACCGGAACCAGCGGAATGATCACACTCTCGGCGACCGCCAGCGATGATGTCGGCGTCACCGATGTCGAGTTCCTGGTCGATGGCGTTCTCCAGGGTAGCGATTCGAGCAATCCGTATTCGCTCACGCTCGATTCGACCAAGCTCAGCAACGGTACGCACTCGCTGGTGGCCTTGGCTTTCGACGCAGCCGGCAATGGCGGCAACTCGGCGCCGGTCAGCTTCTCGGTCAACAACACCAGCACGACACCGCCCACCGATACCATCGCGCCCACCGTGGCGGCCTCGGTTTCCGGCAGCAGCGGCATGATCACGCTCTCGGCCACGGCCAGCGACAATGTCGGTGTTGCGCGCGTCGATTTCATGATCGACGGTGTACTCGCCGGCAGCGATTCCAGTAGCCCGTATTCGGTCACCGTGGATTCGACCAAACTCAGCAACGGTACTCGCTATCTGATGGCCTTCGCTTACGACGCGGCCGGCAACAGCGCCAACTCGACGGCGGTAAGTTTCACGGTCAACAACACCTCCACGCCGTCGGCGGATACGACGCCGCCGAGCACTACGGCTTCGGTTTCCGGCAGCAGCGGCACGATCACGTTCTCGGCCACGGCCAGCGACAATGTCGGCGTCGCCAAGGTCGAATTCCTGGTCGATGGTGTGCTCGTCGGTAACGACACCAGCAATCCGTACTCGTTGATCCTGAATTCGGCCACCTTGAGCAACGGCACGCATTCGCTCGTGACCAAGGCCTATGACGCGGCCGGCAATGTCGGTACCTCGACGGCGGTGAGTTTCAGTGTCAGCAACACCGTAGCCGTGGACAATTCTGCCGTCATTGCGCAGATGAAAACGCAATTGACAAGCATGGAAAACACCTTGGCAACGATGAGTTCCGCCAACAAGAGTGTGAAAACTCTCAAAGCCAATGCGGCGGCACTTCGTACCTTGATCGACCAACTGAAATAGCGGGGGATCGGCGGTGGGGCAACTGGCGCTTCGGCGCCAGTTGTTTTTTTCCGCTTGCCCCGGCACACACGCTTCCACAAATACAATCAATCAGCATCAAGCACACGCAACGACTACATGGGCTTAGGGTTGGATTGGCGGCAGGTCGCTCAGGGCGCCTGCCGTTTTTTTTGCCGATGAAACGCAGCTTGCCTAATCCGACCAACTCAACCAGTGGTAATAAACGAGGCCGATCAGTTCATGCAGGGCGAGTTCGGTTTTTTCCAGCGCGCTGCTTTGCGGAACCAGGGTGCCGGGCAGTTCGAAGGGCGTGGAACGATAGTCGGTCGGCAACGGGCACACCCGGAAACCAGCGGCGTGGAAAGCGAATCGCGCCCGCCGCATATGCAATGCCGATGTCACCAATACGATCGGCTGCGAAACACTCGGCTGCGAAACACCAAGCCGCATTTGCGCCACGAAATGGGCGTTCTGCCAGGTGTTGCGCGCGGACGAATCTATCCTCAGCTCGTTTGGCGGCACACCCAGCCATTGCGCATAGGCCGCCATCAACTCGCCTTCCGATGCAGCTCCATGCATCGTCTGGCCTCCGGTCAATACCAGGCGGCGGCCAGCATCCTCACGCCAATACTGCACGCCTTTTTCCAGCCGCCGCTGACTGGCGCTGCTTAGCACGCTGAAATCGCCGGCATCGCGCGGCGGGCGATCCAAACCTCCCGCCACCACGACAACCGTCGAAGGCGGCGACGCACAATCGGCATCGGCCGTCACCGGGCGCTCCAGCCAGGCCAGCAAGCCATTGGCGACCAGCGGCGTCATCGCAGCCACCGCGATCACCGCAAGCGTCAGGCAGCCGAGCCACAACCAGCGTCTGCTCGCGCGCAACCGCCAGGCCGGCACCGCCAGCAACAACACGATCAACAGCCAGCTCAACGGCGACAACAGCCACACGGCATGCGCCCTCCATTCCAGTGCATCAAGCCGTCACTCCGCTGCGCCAATTCAGCACTGCCGTCCGCAGCTTCGCATCCAGCAGCCAGATCGGCAGCGCGTAAAGGATCAGGAATAAACCGCCGGCAACGAACAAGCGTCCCCAGACCGAGGCGATGCCAAACGAACCGCCGCCCTTGATCGCCGCCAGCAGCGCCGCCGCGCAAGTACACGCCAATGCGAGCGAGCGGATATCGGGAAAGCGCAGCAGCTCGCGCGGACACATCAGGCAATGCGTCACGCCCAGGGCAATGGTGCTGATGACCGTTGCCCAGACCGAACCCATGACTCCGTAATGCGGGATGAGCAGCAGATTGAGCGCGATATTGAGCAGCGCGGCGCCCAAGGTGATGCTGAACACCGATATGGATCGCTTGTGCAGCAACAGGCCGTAGCCGGAAATTTCGATCAACGGATACAAGGCGCAAGACATGCCAATCACCGCGAACACGATGCCCGAGGCCACCTTGTCCGGCCCGCTCAGCGCCACCAATGCATCCTCGCCCACGCCCCACAACATCGCCGCGACGCCGATGGAGGCATAGGTCATCGGCAACAGCACACGGTCCTTGAGCGCGCGAACGGCCGTTTCGCCCTCGGTCCCATGCATGCGGTTGACCACCGGAACGAAGGCTTCGTACAAGGTCGCATGCATGAACACGCTCACCTGCATCGCCAGCGAATAACCGATGGTGTAGATGCCCACCAGGGCGAAATCGCCGGTCATTTGCTTGAGCATCACGCGGTCAATGGAAATCAGCGCCACCCCCGCGATCTCGTTGGCGACCAATGGCAAACCGTAGCGCAGCGAATCGAGCATCGCCGGAACATCCACCAGCTTGCGCGAGAAATGCATGTTCCGACGCACCCAGTACAGGCAATAGACCAGCACCAGTACCGCCGCCAGAATCTTGCCGCCATAAACGGCGAACGCACTGCGCTGCAGGAAGATCACCGCGCCCAGCATCGCCGCCAGCTCCAGCCAGCGCCGGGACACGCGGGTGAGCATCACCAGCCCGGACCGCTCGCTGGCGCGGAACACCATTTCCACCAGGCTGGAAAAAACCATCAGCGGAATCGACAGCAGCGCGCACCAGAACACCGGCGAAAAACTTTCCGCGCCAGCCCAGGCGATGCCGCCCAAAACCGCCGCCACCGATGCCCACAGCGCCAACGAAAGCAACGAAGGCAACAGGAACAGATTGACCGCGAAATGATCGAGTTGGCGCGCATCGCCGCCGAACGGATAAAAACGGATGATCGCGTGCTGCGAGCCGAGCTTGGCCAACGCCACCGCCAGCATCACCCAGGTGTCGTAATAACCGAGGATGCCGTACTGGGTGTTGTCGAGCAGCCGGGTCAGCACCGGGAAGGAAATGAACCCGGCCGCGATCACCAGCACATTGGCGGTCGAGTAACGCAGATAGTGCGTCGCCACACCGGGCAGCGGCGCGGATGCGCCGTTGCCAAGCTGCGCATCGACCATCGGGTCGCCCAATGATTGAGGGTCGTCGCGCTGGCCGCTCATCGCCGCGATGGCCCGGTGATGGCATCACGCACTATCCGTCTGGCGCGCCTGCCCTGCGCCTGCATGCACGATGCCGGCAGGCGCGCGGTCATCGCTAATGGCACGACGGTGGCAATGGACGGTTGAACCGCTAGATCGCTACAACGCAAGCGCCTCTTCTCCTCGATCCGATGCACTAACGATCCCCATCAGTGTGGGAACGTTTGGAACGGGCGATCATGTTCTCGTACGACAAATCGCCGCGCGGCAACACCACCCCCGGCCGCCGGCCGACCAGCACTCGTCGCAGCAGGCCCTTCCAGGCATCCACACGCAGCGGATCGCGCGACAAGGCGCGTACGAACGCGGCCAATGCCGGCATCGGCGGCGCTTCGATGGCCAGCTCGTGACCGTGATCGGCATAGATCGCCGCCAATGCGCGCCGGCGCAACGGGCGCCCATAAGGCCGCGCGATATGCTTGTTCACCAGCACCTGGCGTGCGCGCCACATCTGCTCGTAGTTGCCGCTCATGTTGGCGCCATGCACACGATACAAAGCCTGTACCTCATCGATGTAGGCCAATTCGGAAACCTCGGCGATGCGCAGCCACATGTCGCGGTCCTCGCAACCGAGCCGGTTGAATTGCGCATCGAATGCGCCGATGGCATCGACGACGCTGCGGCGAAACACCGCCGTCGGGCAAGTGACATGCTGGCGCCGCAGCAAGACCTCGGTATAGGGGTCCAGACCCTCGTGGGACCAGCGTCCCGATTCGGATTCGGCGCCGAGTACGTTGCCCTCGCCATCGATGTATTCGACATTGGCATGGACCAGCCCGAGCGCCGAATCGCTTTCCAATCGCGCCACGCACGATTCGATATGACCGGGCAGCCAGACATCGTCGGCATCGAGCAAGGCCAGGTAACGCCCGCGTGCGGCGGCGATCGCGGCATTGCGCGCCAGCGGCAGGCCCTTGTTTTCCTGATGGATCACGCGCACGCGATCCGGATGCTCGGCGGCGTAGCGGTCGGCCAATGCCCCGGTACTGTCGCGTGAACCATCATCGACGATGACGATCTCCAGGTCCGCGAAACTTTGCGCGAGCACGCTTTCGATGGCCTCGGCGAGAAACCGCTCGGCGTTGTAAGCCGGCGTGATCGCACTCACCAGCGGAACGCCGGTGAAACGGCGGCGCAATGCGATCGGCCGTTCGGTGATGGGCACCCGCCTGGCTTCGGCGGGCGGCATGCCACGGCCATCGAGCACCTCGGCCTGATAGGCCACGCTGTAGGTGTGGCAGCCGTCCAGGCTTGGTACCCGATGCGTGTCCAGCCGGGCCAGGGGACGCTCGGCATAACGGGTCGGGCTCAGCTCCAGCACTTCGTTGAACACCACTGCCGCGCCGTAGCTGGGCGCGCAATCCTGGCCCGGACGGATCAATTGCTCGCCATGCCAGAACAACCGCCCGGCCGGGCGGGCGCGGCGCACGTCGCAAACGATTGGATTGAGCGGATGCGGATGGAACGGGCCGGTCGGGGAATCGGCGACGAACAGGAACAATTCGTCGGCGTTGCTGCCGCCGCTCTCGGAGATATTGACGAACAAATACCAATGGCCATCGTGGAAGTGCAAGGTTGGGTCCACGCACACGCAGCCGCTGATCAGGTCGGTGATGCGTTGCCAGCGCACCGGAAAATCGCAGGCGCGATACAAACTCACGCGGTGGGCCGTGGCCGACTCCACCGTCATATACCAATGCCCTTCCCACATGAACACTTGCGGATAGGAAAGATGGAAAGGTTCATCGAGCGCGATGCCCAAGCGCTCCGCCGTGCCGTCGGCATGCAGTTCCAGGCAGGCGATCACGCCCTTGCGCGTGTGCGTTGCGTATTCCTCCACGAACAACAGGCGCCGCCCATGGTATTCGATGATGCAAGGGTCGGCCCAGTAGTTCTCGCGCGATGCGACCAGTGCCGAGAATGGGCCGATGTCGGGAGCATTGGGGTCGAGCAGCTCCGGGCTGTGCCGCAACAACACCAGCCAAGGTTCTTCGCGGCGGCGTTTTTGCAGTTGCCAGCGCGCCGTTTGCAGCAAGGCGATGGACAGCGCGCGCACGCCGTCGCCGATTCGTGGAGAGATCGAAGCAGGCGCCAGCCGGAGCGTTGCCGCATGCCGGGATGGGATGGGCAACTCGCCGCGCGCCAGTTGCCGCAATACACGCAACAACAATGCCGGCAGCTTCAAGAAAGCCTGTTCGCGTTGCAGATTGAACGAGCCCCGGGAGCTGGCGCCAAAACTCCGCGTCAAAGTGATCGGCGACTCACCGCCGCAGACCAGTTCCAATTCGACCGCGGTGGCTGAATCGTTGGCCAGTACCGGCGCCAACAGTGGAAGTCCCGCATGGCTGATATCGACCAGACTGCTATCCAGACCCCAGCATCCCCACGGCGCGCAACCGGCCAGTACCTCGGCCCAGGATGCGCGCCCGAGCAGCAAAACCACGTCGGGCTGCAACGCGGCCACGCGCGCACGGAGTTGGCCGATATCCGAACCGACCTTGAATGCGATGTCGTGCACGGCGTTATTCCCGGCGATGGCCAAAGGCGCGTAGGCGCAACCGATTGTCCGCCGGCGCAGCCGTTCGAGCGCGAGATAGCCGCGAAGATCCAGCGACACGTCATCCATGGTCAGTCGTGGCGGAGTATCGGTCACCGGCAACACGACAGGAATGACGGACTGACTCAATGCCGCAAGGTTCAGGAAGCGCAGGATCCAGGCCGGCACCTGCGGCGGCGCCACCACGATGACTCGCAACGGTGGCGAGCCCGCCGGCAATGGCACATACAGCCGGGTCGCGCTCGCCGGCAGCGGCGCAGCGGCTTGGTCTGCGAACGGCATTGCTTCCAGGTTCATGACCGTTCCTCGATGGGGTCGAAAGAACTTTCCAGCCAGTGCCCCACCGTCTCCAGCAGCCGATCCCGGTGAGTGCGTGCATAGAACGTGTGGTCGCAATCGGACCAGTAATGCATGACAACGCGATGATCGCGCGCGGCCGGACCAAAACTCCAGGCGAATTGCCGCGGGTGCAAAAAGCCGGTCATCCCGCCGGTGTAGATGCATAGCATGCGCGTATTGCGTGCGACCAGTTGCGCCAGTTGCCGCCGGGCGGCATCGCGTTCGGGCCATTGCCGGTAATCGCTTCCGGCGAAGGTTTGCCCGCGCTTGCGGAAACGATCGAACATGCGCGCCAGCACACCGAGCCATTGCCCCGGCGGCCGCTTGAGCACACCGGCGATTCGCGCGAAGTGAAACCACGGCCCGGTGAAGCTGACCCCGTCGAGCATGAGCAGGCCCGCCACGCGCGAGTCCTGCAAAGCCACCCGCCAGCCCAGGTCGGCGGCGCTGCATACCCCGCCGATCACGAACTGCGTGCAACCATGCTGCCGGGCCAGATGATCCATCGCCAACGAAGCGGCCACGTGTTCTTCGCATTTGACCTGGTGCGAGGTTTCGCCAACGCCGGGCAGATCGAAACGAAACGTGCGCAGGCCGCGCGCCGCCAGGTGATCGGCAAGTTCGACATGGAGCCGGAATGGTCCGGCACGCGGAACCATGCCGGCGTTGAACAGAATCAAGGTCGGCGCGTTGCGCGCTGCCGGTCCGCCGCTAAGCACACCGACCAGACCTTCCTGGGGTCCGAAACGAACGATCGTATCCAAGCTCAAACCTCCGCCACCAGCGCCCGGCCCAACTCGTCCACCACCTGCTGCAATCGCGGTGTGACGAACATGGTCGCATCCATGCGCGTGCTGCTGCCGAACTCCGGCGCATCGGCAGGCAAGGCAAAGGTGCGAGATATCCGAAGCGGCGGCGCCGGTTCATCGGGGCGCAGGACGGCCCAGACTGGAACTGGCCCGATAGCTCCGTTGCTTGCCAGCCGTGCGGTGGACAGATCACCGCGCAGCCGCCGCGACACGGTGAAACCCATCAGTTGCCTGTCGCCAGCGACAGCACCCTGCCCGTGCAGGAGCGGATAGCGATCGGGCGAGCAACGCTCGCGGGTATCGTCCTGTTCGAGCTTCGCTAACCATTGCGCGCCGTCGAACAGCGGTTCCCAGAAAACCAGCCGCGACACATCGCCGCCGCCCAGCGCCCAGTGCCACAACGCAAGCGATGAAGCGCGCCAGGCCAGCACGGCGATGCGCTCGACGCCGGTGTGTTGGCGCAAGGCGCGTGCGGCGATCGATAGATCGGCCGACATCGAATCGAAGTCGAGCTGCTCGCTGGCGCCAGCCGAATCGCCCGTTCCGAAATAATCAAAACGCAGGCACGGCAGGCCCAATGCCGCCAACCCGCTTGCCACCTCGGTGACGAAACGGCGGCTGCGCGGTTGCTCGTGCAGCAAGGGCGGCGCGAACAACAAGCCAGTGGACACGCGCGCCGATGCAGGACGATGCAACGCCGCGTAAAGCTGTCGATCCCGATCGCCGAGCCAGTATGGTTCCCAAACGCCAATACTCACTGTGTCCCCCTGCGATCGCCTTGTCCGAAGGCGGACTGTGCCTGTTCTCTCATCAGCCCGGGCGCCCCAGCAGACGGCGCAGCCTGTCGGCGATTCCGCGCGGCGGCAGTTTGCCGCCCTTTTCCTGTGGAAGTTCCTGCGCCAGCGAGCGCACCGTGCCGCTGGCCAACTTGAGTAGATTCATGCGCACTCCGGTTTTTTTCTGCACGCGCGTCACCAGGCGAAGCGCCAGCATGGAGGTGCCGCCCAGCTCGAAGAAATTATCGTGTGGGCCGACATGCTCGACACCGATCAACTCGCGCCACAGCGAAACCATCAACTGCTCGCGCGGATCGGAAGACACGCCGTCGTGGCTGTGTTCCGAGCCCAGCACCCGGCTATCGGGCATCGGCAACATCTCGCGGTCGATCTTGCCGTTGGGCAGCAAGGGCACCGCGGGAATCGGCACGATGTGCTGCGGCATCATGTATTCGGGCAAGATCGTCCGGAGATGCTCGCGCAAATCGGTCGCATCGCACCTCACGCCGGGCTGCATCACCACATAAGCGACGATGCGCACATCGCCCGGCAAATCCTCGCGCGTGATCGCCACCGCCTGCATGACTTCGGGATGGATGACCAGCGCCGCTTCGATCTCACCGGGCTCGATGCGATAGCCGCGAACCTTGACCTGGAAATCGAACCGCCCCTGGTGTTCCAAACTGCCGTTGGCGCACCAGCGGCCGCGATCTCCGGTCCGGTACAGGCGTGCGCCGGGGCGATCGCCGAAGGGGTCGGCGATGAAACGCTCCGCAGTCAATTCCGGGCGGTTCAAATAACCGATGGCAAGACCTTCGCCGCCGATGCAGATCTCTCCCGGTACGCCGATCGGGCAGAGGCGCTGTTGCTGGTCGAGAATCCAGATCGTGGTGTTGGCGATCGGTGTGCCGATCGAAATAGCCAATTCGGGATGGTGCACACGCCAGACACTGGACCACACGCAAGTTTCGGTGGGGCCGTAGAGATTCCAGACTTCCTTGCTGCGCATCTGCAGCGCCAAGGCCAAATCCTGCGCCAACGGCTCGCCACCGCAGAGCACCTTGAAGTGGCTGCCGCCCATCCAGCCCGCTTCGACCAGCAAGTGCCAGGTCGCGGGTGTTGCCTGCATCAGTGTCGCGCCGCTGTCGCTGAGCAATTGCGCCAGCGCATGGCCGTCGCTGGCGGTTTCACGATCGGCCAACACCACCTCGGCGCCCACGCTCAGCGGCAGCAGCAGTTCCAGCACGGCGATATCGAACGACAAGGTCGTCACCGCCACGAGCTTGTCGCTGGCCTCGATGCCGGGTTGTCGCTGCATTGCGGTGATGAAATTGGCCACGGCCCGATGCGGCACCTGCACGCCCTTGGGTTTGCCGGTCGAACCGGAGGTGTAGATCACATAGGCTACCGATTCGGGTTCGGCGGATTGTTCGTCGCGGCCGATCCTCGCCTCGGACAAGGATTCGATCTGCGCCGACAATATATCCAGCGCCAACACCGGCAAGCCTGGTGTCTCGAAACTTGCAGCATGCGCCGATTGCGTCACCAGCGCGGCAAGGCCGGCGTCGCCGACCATGAACGCCAAACGCTCCTTCGGGAACGCAGGGTCCAGCGGCACATAGCCAGCGCCGGTCTTGAGGATGCCCAGCAAGGTCGCCAGCATGTCGATGCCGCGATCGAGCGCCAGTCCGACCAGCGCGCCCTTGCCGATGCCGCGAATGCGCAGCCAGTGGGCGATGCGGTTGGCGCGCGCTTCCAATTGGAAATAGGTCATCGAATGGTTGCCGGCACGCACGGCGATTTGGTTCGGCGTGCGATCGCATTGCCGCTCGAAGTGCTCATGCATCAGGCATTGCCGGTCGAACGGCAGCGGCGCCGGTTGCAGCGCGGAAATCTCGGCGCGCTCGTTGGCCGCCATGACCTCCAATGCGGCCACCGGCGTGTGCGGATCGGCAGCGACCGATTGCAAAATCGCCAGATACCGCTGGCGAAGCCGGGAGGCGGTATCGGCCTCGAAGATCTCGCTGTTGTAGATCAACCCGCCCGACAGTCCCTTGTTGTGCGCGAGAAACCACAAGCCGATGTCGTCGCTGGCGCCACGCTGGAACAGCATGATGGTCTCGTGCTGCAAATTGCCCCAGCGCGATAGCCGCTGGCGCACGTCCTGGAACGAGAACACCGCCTGGTAGATCGGCGAGCGGCTGTAGTCGCGCGGCACTTTCAATTCGTGGACCAGGCGTTCGAACGGTACATCGGGATACGCGAAGGCATCCATCACCGCTTCGCGCACGGTCTTGACCAGTTCGACGAACGGCAGGTCGGGATCGATGCGCAAGCGCAGCGGCAGCATGTTGACGAAAAATCCCATGAGCGCTTCGAGTTCACTCGAATCGCGATTGCGGAACGGAAGGCCGATCACGATCTCACGTTGTCCGCTCATGCGATGCAACAACACGCAATAGGCGGCCAGCAAGGTCATGAACAAGGTCGCATCGACGTTGCGGCCCACCTCGCCCACCGCATCGCTCAGGTTTTTCTCGACCCGTATCCATTCGGTGCTGCCCATTGCGCCAGTACGCGCGGGGCGCGAATGATCCAGCGGCAGATCCAGCGGTTCCAGTTGACCGGCGAGACGTTGTTTCCAGTGTTCGACCTGTGTGCTCAATTCTTCGCCCTGCACCCAATCCAGATGCCAGGCGGCGAAATCACCATAGTCCACGGCCAGTTCCGGCAACGGCGATGGCTGACGCTCGTGGAAGGCCCCGTACAGCAGACCCATCTCCTTGTAGAACAGATCGAACGACCAGCCATCCCAGATGATGTGATGCGGCATGAAGAACATCACATGCTGCTGTTCGGACAAGCGGAACAAACGGACCCGGAACAACGGACCTTCAGTGAGATTGAATGGCTGGTTGGTCAATTGTTCGAGCCGGCTGGCCAAAACCCGCTCGCGTTCCTGCGCGTCCAGCGCCGATAGATCCTCGGCCGGGAACAAGGACACCGGCACGTTGTCGAGCACTCGCTGCATCGGTGTTTCGTCATCGACCTCGATGATCGTACGCAGCGTCGCCTGGCGCCGGACGACTTCACGAAACGCTTGCTCGAAAGCATGTTCGTCCAATTCGCCAGTCAACCGGTGCCCGGACGGCGTGTTGTACACGACCCGGTCGGGCGAGAGTTGTTCCAAATACCATAGGCGTTGCTGCATCAGCGACAAGGGCGCGCGCTGGCGGTCGGTGCGTGCGCTGACCGGCTTGCGCGATGGTGTTGCCGCCGTGGATCGCAGGCCGGCAACGGCCTGTGCCAGGCGCGCAACGGTCGGCGCATCGAACAAGGTACGCAGCGACAGCGACACGCCCAGTTCACGATTGAGCCGCGCGCTCAGTTGCGCGGCCAGCAGCGAATGTCCGCCGAGCGCGAAGAAATCGTCGTCGATGCCGATCTCCGGCAAGCCCAACACCTGCGCCATGGCCGGGGCGATGGCGCGTTCGAGATCGTTGCGCGGCTCGCCGCCACGGGGCTGGCGCTTGCCATCGGACACCGGTACCGGCAACGCCTTGCGGTCGATCTTGCCGTTGGGCAGCAGCGGTATCGCATCGAGCGCGACGATGTGCTGCACGATCATGTAATCGGGCAGCGTGTTCCTGAGATGCGCCAGCAGCGCCGCTTCATCGACGGCCATGCCGGGCTTGGCCACGACATAGCCGACCAGCCGCACATCGCCCGGGCGATCCTCGCGTGCGATCGCCACGGCACGGGCGACCGACGGATGGCTGGACAGGGTGTTCTCGATCTCGCCCAGCTCGATGCGGTAACCGCGCACCTTGACCTGGAAATCGAGCCGGCCCAGATGTTCCAGGTTGCCGTCGGCACGCCAGCGGCCGCGATCGCCGGTACGATACAACTTCGGTTCCGGCGATGGTCCAGGCAATTGTCCAGGCGACTGACCGGTTTGGCCGGAAGATCTTTCACTGAAGCGATCGGCGATAAAACGCTCGGCGGTCAGTTCCGGCCGCTGCAAATAACCCAGCGCGACGCCCTCGCCGCCGATGCAGATCTCGCCCGGCACGCCGAGCGGGCACAATTCACCGTTGCCATCGACGATCCACACCCGGGTGTTGGCGATCGGCCAGCCGATGTGGATATCGGGCACATGCTGCGGCGGTGGCGTGTCTATTCGCGCACAAGTCGACCACACCGTCGTTTCGGTCGGGCCATACAAATTCCAGAGCGACGCACAGCGCGGCAACAAGCGCGCGGCCAAATCCGGCGCCAATGCCTCGCCGCCGCACAATGCCTTGAACCGCGCATCGCCTGTCCATCCGGCATCGAGCAGCAAACGCCAAGTCGAAGGCGTGGCCTGCATCGCCGTGGCTTGCGTGCTCGACAGCAAGGCCGCCAATGCATTGCCATCGCCGGCGGTGTCGCGGTCGGCGAGCACCACCTGCGCGCCGACAGTCAATGGCAACAGCAATTCCAGCACGGCGATGTCGAATGACAAGGTGGTCACTGCGACCAGACGATCGTCCGCGCTCAGGCCCGGTTCCCGGCGCATGCTCTGCAGGAAATTGGCAACGGCGCGATGCGGCACCTGCACGCCTTTCGGCCGACCGGTCGAGCCCGAGGTGTAGATCACATACGCGGCCGATTCCGGCATCGCGGCATCCGCATCACGCTCGATACGTTCGCTGGATGCGACGTCGAGTTCGCTGTCGAGTTCATCGAGCAGCAACACCGGCCGCCCGCGCAAATCGAAATGCGCCGCATGCTTGCGCTGGGTAATCAGCGCGGCAAGTCCGGCATCGCCGGCCATGTAGCTCAGGCGCTCGGCCGGGAATTGCGGGTCGAGCGGCACATACCCCGCTCCGCTCTTGAGTACGCCGAGCAAGGCCGCCGGCAGGTCGATGCCGCGATCGAGCGCCAGCCCGACCAGTGCGCCGCGATGTATACCGCGTGCGCGCAGCAGATGGGCGATGCGATTGGCGCGCGATTCGAGACCGGCGTAGCTCAATGCGAGCGAAACGCAACGCAACGCGATCCGGTCCGGCGTGCGATCGCACTGCCGCTCGAAATGCTCGTGCATCCGGCATTGGCGATCGAAGGCGACCGGCGCCGGTTGCAGCGCGGCCAACTCCGCCTGCGCCGCGGCATCGACCCAAGGCAAACGGGCAAAGGCGGCATCGGGTTGTTCGATGGCCGAGCGCAGCAAAGTTTCGTAAGCAGCCAGCCAGCGGCTCACCGTGGCGGCATCGAACAGATCGCTATTGAACTGGCATTCCAGCCGCAACTCGCCATGCGCCTGCACGGCGTTGATGAACAACTCGAAGTTCTCGAAGCGGCGCGGGTTGCTGGAAAACTCCAGGGTCAGGCCGGGGAATCCGGTGCTCTCCAGATCGAGCGCCTGATCGATGTTGAACATCACGTTCACCAGCGGCATCCGGCTCGGGTCGCGCGCAACGCGCAACTTCTTGAGCAAGGTACCGAAGGTGTAGCGCTGGTGTTCGAGCGCATCGAGCAAGGTCGCCTGCATGTCATCGAGCGCCTGCGCGAACGGCTGAGCCGCATCGATCGCGCAACGCAGCGGCAGCAGGTTGACGCAATGCCCGACCAGATGATCGTGCCCATCGACCGATTGCCCGGCGGCCGGAATACCGATCACCGTCTCGGCTTGCCCGGTCAATCGCGACAGCAGCCCGGCGAATCCGGCGAGCAAGGTCGCAAACAGGCTGGCCCCGCGCCGCCCGCCCATGCGCCGGATGGCATTGAGCAAGGTCGCGTCGAAGATGTGATCGACGCGTTCGGACACAAAGCTGCGTTGCGCCGGCCGTGGCCGGTCGGTCGGCAAATCGAGCACCGGCGCGCCATCGGCAAAGCGCGACAGCCAATACGCTTCATCGGCGGCGAAGCCCGCACCGTCCGGATGCAGGGCAAGATCGAGCGCGTAATCGGCGAATGCCTCCGCATCCGGCAGCGCTTGCACTGCGACAGCCTCGCGATTTTGCGCATACAACTGGCCCAGTTCATGCACGATCAGCCACCACGACCAGCCATCGCAAACGATGTGGTGCGCGGTCAGCATCAACAGATGTTCGTCGCTGGACAAGCGCAGCAGCGCGGCGCGAAACAGAGGGTCGTGTTCGAGCACGAAAGGCGTTTGTACCGCGCTTTGCAAATGCGCGTGCAAGGCGGCATCGCGCTCAGTGGCCGGCAATGCCGCCAGGTCGGTCAAGGGCAAGGCGATCTCGCCATGCTCGCGCACGCAGAAGGTTTCGCCATCGGGGCCGAAACTCGCACGCAAGGCATCGTGTCTTTCCAGCAATGTGCGCAGCGCATCATGCAATGCTTGCGGGTCGAGCTGGCCGCGCAGCCGCAGCGACACCGATTCGTTGAACGCCAGCGAAGCGTCGCGGCCGAGCTTGTCGGCCAACCAAACTTCGCGCTGCGACTCGGTAGTCGGCACCACGCGCGCCAACACGCCGCCCGCGAACGGGTCGTAGTCGATCGCGGTTTGCGTCATGGCGGGAGTGTTGGAGGCGAGGTTCATCGGCCGACCTTGAGGAATTTTCCGGGCTGCTCGGGATTCGGAACGAACCAGGCGGGCGTGCCATCGGGCTCGCGGCCCAGACGCGCGCCCGGTACCACCGGCTTCGCCGCATCCATGACGGTTCGTGATGTGGCGGTGCGGCGCGGCAGGAATCCCGCATCCTGCAATTCCCGCAAGGACTCCTTGAACGCATCGACGATGCGCTGGAAATCCTGCTCGCTGTGCGCGGTGGTCATGAAGCACGGGAAGTTGTCCAGCACATGCACGCCACGGCTACGCATCATGGCGAACAGCAGATCCTGCAATGGATGGTCTTCCAGGAATTGCGTCCGCCACACCGAGGAAAACTGCTTGATCGCCAGCGGCGCGCCGACCTCGGCGCAATAGGCGTTGAGTTCATCGGCCATCGCGCCGACACGCGCATTCAGGCGTTCCTGCAAGGCCGGTCCTTCGGCCTTCAAGTGTTCGAGCACTGCCTTGGCCGCAGCCAGCGCCAAGGGATGGCGCACGAAGGTGCCGGCAAAATAAGTCACACCCACGGTCGGGATCGAGTCGTCGCCGTATTGCCAGAAACCGCCATCGAGCGCATCCATGTACTCGCGCTTGCCGGCGATCACACCGATCGGAAAACCGCCGCCGACGACCTTGCCGTACGTGGCGATGTCGGCCCGGATGCCGAACAAGCCCTGCGCGCCCGCCGGATGCGCGCGAAATCCCGTGACCACTTCATCGAACACCAGCAGCGCGCCCGATTCCTGCGTGAGCTGGCGCAGCTCGTGCAGATAGTCGCGCGGCTGAAAATCCGGACGGCGGCTTTGCACTGGCTCCACCAGCACCGCGGCGATCTCGCTGGCGTGCGAGCGGATGAATTCCAAAGATTCGGGCGTGCCGTAATCGAGTACCAGTACATGCTCGGCGGTGTTGCGCAAGATGCCCGGTGCGGCCGGCACCGCACGCAATTTCTTGGTGCCGCGCACGATCATCTCGTCGATGATGCCGTGGTAAGAACCGGTGAACAGCACCACCGTTTCGCGTCCGGTGACTGTGCGGGCAATACGCAGCGCGCCCAGCACCGCTTCCGAGCCGGTATTGCACAAGGCGGCGCGATCATGTCCTGTGACTTCGCAGAGCAAGCGCGCGACTTCACCGGCAAGCGGATGCTGCGGGCCGATTTCGTAGCCGAGTTCGAGCTGCTTGCGCACCGCATCGAGCACGAAATCCGGCTGCCAGCCGAACAGGCTCATGCCGAATCCGTTGAGCGCATCGACGTACTCGTTGCCATCCAGATCCCACAGATGCGCGCCTTTGGAGCGTTCGATCACGATCTGGTAAATCATCTCCTTGAGCAGCGGACGAAACCCGTTGACCACGCGCGGGTCGGCCATGTGCGGGCGATGGGTCTGCGTGTACTGCTTTGATTTTCCGGTGCGCGCGACGTAACGCGCGATGAAGGCATCGAGCTTGCCGCGCTGGTGTTGGTCGAGTTCCATCTTGCCGCTGGTGTCGATGCGAGCGATGGCGCCGAAGGCTTTTTTCACGTCGTACTTGGTGTGCGCCAACGCAGCTTCTTCATCAGTCACATTAGCTGCCGCTGCAACGCTTGGCGCAGTGGGTGCGGGCATCAATGATGGTGCAGCGGCAGCAGTGGCCGCCACGCTTGCAACGGGCACAGGCGTGGCGATAGCAGCACCGGAACCTGCAAGCAAGGCCAGTTGCTGCGCCATCAACTGCATCTGTTGTTCGATCACCTGGCGCATGAAGTCCCCGCCCGCTCCCGGCGGCGCGGCGGCGGCCATTGCCGATATGGCCGCCATCGGTGCGGCTTGTGGTGCGGCCACGGATGCTGCCGTTGGCACTGTTTGCACAGGTGCGATCGAATCCGGCGGCAGTTGCTGGTCGAACAGCTCAGCCAAGCGATCCAGGCTGGAACACTCGCTCATCAACTGGCGGAAGGTGATCTTGACCGGGAATGTTTTCTGCAACTGCAGTGCGACCTGGGTCAGCATCAGGCTGTCGAGACCGAGTTCGATGAAATTCGCGGTCGGGTCGGCATCGGACAGATCGAACCCGGCCACTTCCTCGAAAACATTTTTCAGTTGCGCGATCAATCGTGGCTTGCGAGCGGCCAGCGGCGCCGGATTGGCGGGAGCCATCGCGGGCGGTGGAACAAGATGCGGCATGACAGTCTCCAGGGGCGCGGCGGCAAGCGCCGGATGCGCGATGACATTGGTCGCGACTGTAGTGACAGCCTCGACCCAATAGCGTTGACGCTCGAAGGGATAAGTCGGCAGGCGCAAGCGCAGGCGGGATTTGCGGCGATCGAACAGCGCCGGATCGATCGCCACGCCACGGCACCACAATTGCCCGGCCGCTTGCCGCAGGCTCGACAATTCGTTGGCCGGCGCATCGGCCAGCGAGGCGATCGCGGCCAGGGAGTGTTTTTGCACTATCGGATGCTGCTTCGCCAACGTGCTGAGCGTGGCGCGCGGCCCGATTTCCAGCAGCACGCGCGCTGGTGCATCGAGTGCACGGCCCAGTGCGGTGGCAAAGCGCACAGGTTGGCGCAGATGGCCGGCCCAGTAATCGGGCGAAGTGGCCGTTGCCGCATCGAGCCATTCGCCGGTCGCGGTCGAGACCAGCGGCAATGCCGGCGCGGACAATGCCATCGCCGCGACCTCGGCGCGAAACGGCGCGACGACCGGTTCCATCATCGCGGAATGGAACGCATGCGAGGTACGCAATGCGCGGCAGGCCACGCCTTCGCCTTCGAGTTGCGACTGGAACGACGCGATGGCCTCGAACGAACCGGCCACGACGCAAGCACCGGGTGCGTTCTCGGCCGCCAGCGACACGTCGGCGGGTAAGTGCGCGATCAGCGCATCGACTGGCATGCGCACCGACAACATCGCACCCTCGGGTTGCGCCTGCATCAACCGGCCGCGCCGCGCGACCAGCCGCAGTGCATCGGGCAAAGTGAAAACACCCGCCAGCGTCGCCGCCACGAATTCGCCGACGCTGTGTCCGACCATCGCCGACGGCACGAGGCCAAGGCTCATCCACCAGCGCGCCAGCGAATACTCGATGGCGAAGATCGACGGCTGCATGATCGCGGTCGGCAACAAGGCTTGCGCGTCGTCGCCGAACACGCGCTCGCGCAGATCGAATCCCAACTCGCCGCGAAGACCTTCGGCACATTCGTCGAACGCCGCGCGAAACGCCGGTTCCGTTTCGTACAAAGCGCGACCCATGCCGGCGTACTGCGCGCCTTGTCCGGGAAAGGCGAACACCACTTCGCTGGCTCGCGCCGGACGGCTGCGCGACGCCGCCGCGCCGGTTTCCTGGCTGCGCAACTGGGCAATCGCGTTCGGCACCGAGTCGGCAACCACTGTCACGCGATGCGCGAAAGCCTTGCGCCCGATCGCGAGCGTCCAGGCGACATCGGCCAGATTCACTTCGATTTGATTGTCTTCGAGTCCGGTTTGCAAATGATCGGCAAGCCGTACCACCGCCTGGCCGAGTGCTGCCGGCGTGCGTGCCGACAACACCAGCAGTTGCGGCCCGCTGGCCGGTTCCGATGTTATCGGTTCCGGTGCCTGCTCCATCACCACATGCGCATTGGTGCCGCCGACGCCGAACGAACTCACACCGGCGCGACGTGGCGAACCTTCATCCGGCCACTCGCTCATCCGGTCATTGACCACGAATGGCGAATGGGCGAAATCGATTGCCGGATTGGGCGAATCGAAATGAATGCTCGCCGGAATTTTCTTCTCGGCCAGTGCCCGCGCGGTCTTGATCACGCCGGCCGCGCCTGCGGCAATCACCAGATGACCGACATTGCTCTTGACCGAGCCGATCCGGCAAAACCCGGTGTCTTCGGTGCCGCGCCGGAATGCCTTGGTCAATCCTTCGACCTCGATCGGATCGCCCACTGGAGTTGCAGTGCCGTGGGTTTCGACATAACTGATGCTGCGCGGATTCACGCCGGCGTTGTCGTGCGCCATGGCGATCACCGCCGCCTGCCCTTCGCTGCTGGGAGCAGTGAAGCTGGCCTTGTTGCCGCCATCGTTGTTGATCGCGCCGCCGCGAATCAACGCAATCACCGGATTGCCATCGGCGAGCGCATCCGGCAATCGCTTGAGCAACACCACCGCCGCACCATCGCTGAACACTGTGCCCTGCGCGTTGGCATCGAAAGTGCGCGTGCGGCCATCGGGCGAGAGCATCGCGCCTTCCTGGTAGCGATATCCGCTGCGCGGCGGGCACGTCACCGATGAGCCACCGGCCAGGGCCATGTCGCAATGTCCGGCGCGCAAACTATCGGCCGCCTGGCAGATGGCGACCAGCGAAGTCGAGCAAGCCGTGTTCACACTGACCGCCGGTCCCGTGAGATTGAGTTTGTGCGCGATGCGGGTGGTGATGTAGTCCTTCTCGTTGTCGAGCATCACCTGGAACGCGCCGATTTTTTCGATCAAGTCGTTGCGCTGCGCGAGATGCCGCTGGAAGTACGTGGCGTTGTTCATGCCCGCGAACACACCCACCGGGCCAGTCGTCGCATCGGGCACATGGCCGGCGCGTTCGAGACATTCCCAGCAAAGCTCCAGGAACAGGCGCTGCTGCGGATCCATCAACTCCGCTTCGCGCGGGCTGATGCCGAAGAAAGCCGCGTCGAATTGTTCGACGCCCTCGATGATGCCGCGCGCCGGTACATAAGCCGGATCGCTGCGTTCAGCGGCGCTGATGCCGGGGTCGAGTTCGTCCGGGCGAAAAACGCTGATCGAATCGCGGCCCTCGCACAGGTTTTGCCAGAACGTCTCGACATCGGCCGCGCCGGGAAAACGTCCAGCCATCGCGATGATCGCAATGGGATCGGCAATGGTGCCGGCGGTGAGCTGGCGCGAAGCCCGACTGCCCGCGACAGATGCCGCGCCGCGATGAGCCTGCGCCATCCGCGCAGGTTCGATGGCGGTTGCAGCGGCATGTTCGGACAGCGCGCTGGCCAGCGTCGCCGGCGTGGGATGTCGGAACAACAGGGTTGTTCGCAAGTGGCTTCTGTTTCCGGAGGCGTCGTTGACCGGCATCGCTGCATCGCCGATCCGCGTCGTGCGGATACGTTCGAGCAGTCGCATCGCCAGCAAGGAATTGCCGCCCAGTTCGAAAAAATTATCGTGCCGGCCGACGCCATCGATTTCCAGCAGCGCTTCGAACATCGCGCACAACTCATGCTCGACCGGATTGACGGCCGGTTCGAAGGCGGATGCCAGTTCCGGACGATGGCGATCGGGCACTGGCAAGGCGCGCCGGTCGAGCTTGCCATTGGCCGTCACCGGCATCGCAGGCAACGGCAGATACAGCGAGGGCACCATGAACTCGGGCAGCGTCGCGGCCAAGTGCGCACGCAAATCCGGTGCCGAAGGCGATGTGCCGGGAGCGGCGACAAAATAGGCGACCAGGCGCTTGTCGCCCGGCCGATCCGCGCGTGCGAGCACCGCGCAAGATTGCACCGCCGGATGCCGCGCCAGCGCCGTTTCGATTTCCGCCAACTCGATGCGATAACCGCGAATCTTGACCTGGTGATCGATGCGGCCGATGAATTCGATGACGCCATCGGGCCGCCAGCGGACTTGATCGCCAGTGCGATACAAGCGCTCACCAGGCGCGCCGAAAGGATGCGGCACGAAACGCTCGGCGGTCAGTTCCGGGCGATGCAGATAACCGCGCGCCAATCCTGCGCCACCGATGTACAACTCACCGATCACGCCGACCGGCACCGGCTGGCGCCGCGCATTGAGCACATACACTTGCGTGTCGGCGATCGGCCTGCCGATCGGTATCGATGCCGTATCCTCGGGCAGCTCGGCGGGAATCGCATAGGTGCAAGTGAAGGTGGTGCATTCGGTCGGCCCGTAGCCGTTGCTCAGCCGGGTATCGGGCGCAGCGCGGCGCATGCGCCGCACATGATCGACCGACAAGGCCTCGCCGCCGGTGATCAATTCGCGCAAGCCCGCCAACTGGCGAGGGTCTTCATCGACAATGGCGTTGAACAACGCGGCGGTCAGCCAGGCCGTGGTGACGCCATGAGCCGCGATGCAGGCGGCAAGCCCCGCACCGGTGGGCAGTGTTTCGTCGTGCACGACCACGCAGCCGCCGTTGAGCAGCGCGCCCCAGATTTCCAGAGTCGAGGCATCGAAGCCGAGCGGCGCGGCGTGCAGCAACTTCGTTTGCGGCCCGAGATCGAGGTAATCGATGCCGCAGACCAGGCGCAGGATCGAACGATGCCGAATCTCCACGCCCTTGGGCGTGCCGGTCGAGCCGGAGGTGTACATCACATAGGCGAGCGCATCGCTATCGAGCGCCGCTTGCGTCTTGTCGAGTTCGGTGCTCGATGATGCGTGTTTTTCTCCGACAGCGATTCGCAAGATAGAATCCGGCAAGACAGAATCCGGCAACGCGATACCGGCATCGTCATCATCGACCAGCACCACGCGCGCATCGGCATCGCCGAGCATGTAGGCCACGCGCTCGGGCGGATAGGTAACATCCAGCGGCAGATACGCGGCGCCGGCTTTGAGCACGGCAAGCACCGCCACGATAGCGGCGAGCGATCGGTCGAGCGCCACACCGACGATCGCGCCCGGCATGACACCGGCAGCCCGCAAGCGCTTTGCCAGTGCGTCGCTGCGAGCATCGAGTTCGGCATAACTGAGTGAAGAACGCGCATCGGCGACAGCCTTCGCTTTCGGATGCGCCGCGCACATTTCGGCAAATCGTCCGTGCACAGTGTCGCTGGCGTTACGCACCACCGATGTATCGTTCCATTGGATCAACTGCAATTGCCGCTGCGCCGGGTCGAGCACATCGATGGCATCGAGCGCGATGTTCCTGGCGTCGGCCAATGCGGCGAGTACGTGCCGCACACCTTCGGCGAGCAAGGCAATGGCCTCGACGGTCAGTGGCGCGCGAAATCGTACTTCCAATCGCGGTTTGCCTGTCATCGCCAAATGCCACACCGAAGATGCCGCGGAACTTGCCGCATCGGCATCGGCGTTGTCGTCGAGCACCGCCCAAACGGCCGACGATGGCGTCTGCGTCGCCGGCAATGCCGCGGGCAGCGCTTCGCGCCAAGCGCGGCTATCACCCGAGTGTGGAATCTCGACCAACGCTTGCCGCGTTGCCGACGCACCGACCATCGTTGCCAACACCCGATCACTGCCAGTCAAGCGCGACTCCAGCAATGCCAATGCCGCGCACAAACGAATGGCGGGCGCATCGCGATCCCGTTCCAACGCCGCGCGCAAGGCCTCGCCGAGTTTGGAATCGAGAACGAATTGGAATTCACGAGCCGGGCCGGCATCGACATTGATCCGGCACGGCAATATTTCCAGCAGCGATGGCCCTTCTCCGATGTCCGCCATCGCGGTCTCGATTGACTGGACGTTCATGGAGTGGGCAACCCCTGGTCAATGACGCATGTGCGCCGCCGCGACCTCATGACGGTTCGACCAACGCAAACGCCCCGCACGGGGACGCTGCGGGCTTGCCCATGGCATGGCGCACGATCTCGCGCACCCGTTTGCTGCCGATGACGCTGGCATGCAACAGGGAATCGAACAGCGGCGACCGGCCGATCGGAGGCGGTGGGAAACCCGCCAACCGCATCAACTCGTGTGTCTTGTGCAACAGCGCATCGCGCCGGGTCGCATCGGTGAAATAGGTAAAGCTCATGGTGATCGATGGCGCGTCGCCGTTCTCGACCATGTGCGGACTGGTCGATGGTAGGTACGCGCCCTGCCCGGGTTCCAGATCGAACACATGCGCGCGTTCGCGAAACGCCTCGTTCCAATGCAACAAGTCGCGCTGGTGGCAATGATGAAACCGGTCGCGCGCCTGTTCGCTGGCGACGACGTTGTCGTCCGGGTCCCACACATACACGCGCTTGTTGCCGCGAATCTGCAGGATGAAGTTGTGTTCCTTGTCGAAATGAAACGGCGTTACCGTGCGCGGCGAGGAGACGAAGATCCAGCCGCCGCGATAGCACATGCCCGGGTCGCGCGACTCGATCAGCGGACGGATGCTGTCGAGCACGGTGCCCACCAGCTCGCGATACAGCGGATCGGTCTGCACATTGAGCAAGGACATCCAGGCCTTCGCTTCGCCGATCCCGGAAAGCGTCTGGGTCGCCGATCGCCGGTTCGGATGAAGCTGCGGCGCGGCGTTGAACGGCGTGCCCGCGGTCGCGTCGTTGCTATGGGTGCGGATGCGTCCCTGCACTTCCAGCCGCGCGCCCAGTTCGACCAGACTCGGCAATTGCAGCAACGGGTGATCGCACAGCCGATGGCGAACCGCCTGGACGCACCAGGGGTGATACACCGATGCGTCCATGTCGATATACGGTTCATCGGCAAATATGCTTTCGGTACCGGCATTCGCCGCACGAGGCGCAGCTGCACCGGCCGGGTTTGCGACACCTGTCATTCTCGCTTCATCGTGCATACGCGACCTCCGGATCCCATTGGGTCTAACGTGCCCATGCCAGCATTACGGCCAATGCCATCGACTCCGGATTCAGGTCGCGCAACCTGCATGAACGCGCGCTAGGATAGGAATGCAAAGGACCTGGCATGGAACCGGATTTCACCCAACTTTATTCGCAACTGAACCTTCCACCCGACTGCAGTCTGGAAGAGTTCAAGCGCGCCTATCGACGCCGAATCTCCGAACTGCATCCAGATCGGCGGGGCTCGATGCCTGCACCTTCGCTGGAAACCCAAAACGTACTGCGCGAACTGATCTCACTCTATGCCGCCGCCATCCGCTTCAACCGACGGCACGGGCGTCTGCCGGGGGGAACGATGCATGCCGCGACGCCGCCGCGCCCGCCTGTCCCGCTCCGGCAATTTCCCGCCGCCCGATCGCCTCGCCCGGTTGCCCGGCATGGCCCGGCCATTTCAATCCTGTTGATTGCACTGCTGCTGACATTGCTGCTTTCCTGGTACTGGTCGGTCTCGACGGTGCCGGAAGAAGAAACCGCCCTCGTTTCCGAATACACCGGCCCGGTCACCACCGTGGCGATAATCCGTAGCCAGCTCGAAGTGGGAATGGACAAGGACACGGTTCTTGCCATCCAGGGCGAGCCCGTGCACAAGAACGACACCGAATGGGATTACGGGCCTTCCTGGCTGCGCTTCGAGCAAGGGCGCCTGATCGATTGGTACAGCTCGCCGCTTTACCGGCTCAAGACCACCACTCCATCGGCGCAACCGAAAGCCGCCACCAGCCTGCTGCAAAACCCGTCTCAACCAGTCACGCCTTCGAAAAAATGACCCGCGCGTCGACAGGCAGCGGGAGCATCCGATCGCACGATCGTTTCGGCTCGCCTTGCATCGATTCGTCGGGCCATGCCTTGATCCGCGGCATGGGCACACAGCGCGCGCACGACAACCCGTGTTCAACCATTCGACATCGATGATAGGCACGGCTGCCCTCATGGATCGGCCACTCAACGCGCACCACGCCCGAACAACACCACTTCCACCGTCTGGACCATGATCATTAGATCCAGGATCAAGCCGTGGTTCTTGACGTAGAACAAATCGAACTTCAATTTTTCCTCGGCATCGCGCACCGACGCGCCGTACGGATAGCGCAGTTGCGCCCAGCCGGTCAGGCCGGGTTTGACGCTGTGGCGGATGTCGTAATAGCGGATCTCCTGGCTGAGCATGTCCACGAACTGCGGACGCTCGGGGCGCGGCCCGACGAAGCTCATATGCCCGCGCAACACATTGAACAATTGCGGCAGCTCGTCCAGCCGCGTCTTCCGGATGAAGCGGCCGACCCGTGTACTGCGGTCGTCGTCGGCATTGGCCCAGCGTGCGACGCCATCCTTCTCGGCATCCACGCGCATGCTGCGGAACTTCACCAGCTCGAAACTCTTGCCACCCTGCCCCACGCGCGTCTGCCGGTAAAGAATCGGCGAGCCCGATTCCAGCCACACGCAGAGCGCCACCACCAGCATCACCGGCCAGGCCACCAGCAACAGGGCCGAGGCCGCGACCAGATCGAAGAACCGCTTGCTCAGGCGGCGCGGAATGGAGTGATCGAAACCGCCGGAAAACACCAGCCAGGACGGATCCACCACATCGACCTTGATCAGGCCCGCTTCGCGCTCGAAAAAACTCGACAGGCAAGTCATCGTCACGCCGCGTTGCACGCAGGCCAGCATGTCCTCCATCGGCAACCCGCCACGGCGCTCGTCGGGAGCGGCGACGATTTCATACACCTGCAGCCGCGACACCAATTCGAGCAAGCCGTGCTCGGGATACACCAGCAATTCCTCCGGCACCAGCACCGGCTGATCCGGCAAGGGAACGAAGCCGACCAATTGGAACGACTGGCGATCGGCACGCCGCCGCAAGCGGCTGTTGATGAGGCTGGCATTGGTGCCGGCGCCCAGCACCAACACCCGCCGCTTGAACGCATCGGTGCTGAACACCTGCTGGAAGATCAGGCGCAAGACCACGATGCCGAACAACCCCAGCGCCAGCGCCAGCGTCAGTACACCACGGCCGATGTAGGTCTGCGGCACCAGGTAATAGAGCACCAGCAGGCCGATGCCACCGAAGGCGAACGACAGCAGTAAGCGCAGAAAGAAATCGAGCCGGCTCAGGCGCATCTGCACCTGGTACAAGCCAAACGATGCCATGGCCAGGGTGATGAACAAGCCCACCAGTAGCGAGCGCATTGGCGCGGTCTCGACGAAGATCGAGTGGCCGACCGGATCGTTCATGAAACGTGCCCAGGCCGCTGTCATCACGGCCAGCACCATCAATAAAAGCTCCAGCGACCATAGCAACAAGGTCGCACGGCTTTTCCGGCTCGCTATCGAGATAGGCATGACGCATTCTCCTGTGGCGGGTTCCGGTCCCTGTTCGATGAGTGCCAAAGCACAAACCGAGCCAAGGACCGCGCGGCGCCAAGAAAGAATTCAAGCGCACCCCGCCCGCTGGCGCCGGCGAAGGGTGATCCGACATTCGACCTGTCCACGTAACCTGTATTGCCAATACTGGAAATCAACGTAAGTCCCTCGTGGTTCGCCTGGCCTAGGGCCATCTGGCAGGAATCCTTGCCTGGCATCGTTCAGTTCGCAGCTTAAAGTGTTAACTGTGTCACAAAATGACAATTTGCGCCGCCTAACCCTCCGGAATTCTCCGGTCGTCGGCAAGAGGGGAAAAACCGGCTCAGGCGGTGCCTGGAGCCTCGCGATCGTGCGCTGTGCCGGTACTGGCAGGCCGCAACCAGGCATGTGCGACGGGGACACCCACAGGGCCAGCCACGGCCGCCGTGCAGACTGGGCCAGCATCGAGCATCCGGACATGGATCGACTCGCCATCCTGGGCCGGCAACGGCAGCGGCTCGTTTTCCGGGGCCAGGAAACTGCTCATCTCATGGGTCAGACCGATACCCGCCGCCTTGAGCATCGCCTCCTTGCGTACCCATAGCGACAACAATGCTTTCTGGCGCTCCGCCTTGGCGAGTCCGGCCAGAGCCGCCGTTTCGGCGGGGTGGCAGACATGCCCGGCGATTTCCTGCATCGATGAGGCGCGTCCGGCCAATTCGACATCGACCCCGACCGGGCCATCGGCGCACACCGCCAACGCGATGAAACCGTCGGCGTGGCTCAGACTGGTCTGCATCCGGCCATCCCTGAGCCGGGGGCAGCCGCGTTCATCGCGATAAAGAGGCACTTCCAGCGGTGATGCCTGCAACGCTTCCGCCAGCAACAAGCGATGCATGGCATAAGCCAGTGTCAGCGTCTGGCGATCGTTTACCCGGCGCTGGCGTTGCATGCGTTCGGTTTCGGACGAATCGATGAGTGCTTGCGCCTCGATCAACCACGGTTGCCAATGGCGAAGATCGATCAATGCCACCACCACCCGGTGATGCGGCAAGGCCCAATCCAGTGCCGGCAAGGACTGGCGAAACATCGAGCGCAAATCGCTATCGTGCCTGCCACTGCCTGCGCCACCACGGCTGGAGATGAGCCCTGGCATCCGACTTGCTGATGTTGAATCCGACGACATTTCCATCCGATTGCATAAAACGCATGCTGTAGTGTTAATCAACGGAGGCGTCGCTCGAAAGCGGACAATCCCTGCCGAATTCCGCTTGCCATCATGATTCGTTGAGGAATGATTCAGCGGATGGACAGTTGCTGCGATATTGCACCAAACGAGCGCCTGCATTTGCGGCATAAAGAAACGCTCTGTAACAGTCTCGTTCTTCCTTCGCCGGACGTGTCCTCGTCGAACGCGTCCCATGTGGGTTTCCAACCGCGTTCGCACCAAGACACGCAACGCAACGAGGATAGCGATGGACATGGGTCGAACCAGTGACTTGAAAGACAAACTGCGCCGTATCGCCAACGAGACCGCCGAGCTGCCGGGAGTGAGCCTGCTCGCCAAGCCCCTGTACCGGCGCCTGTTCCAGCAGCCGTACCGCCACGGCAATCTTTACTGCGGCGTTTATCAAAGCTACGAGCAAGCCAAAGAGCATGCCCCCAGAAGCTTGCCGACGACCTATGACACGGACGCGGCCACCCGGATGTATCGCGATCAGATCGAGCGCCTGCGAGTCAGCGATTATCCGCTGCTGTATTGGGTCGCCCGCCTGCTCCAGACAGGCGAGCGCCGCGTGTTCGATCTGGGCGGGCACATCGGTATCAGCTACTACGGTTTTGCCCGCTACATCGACTATCCGGCCGATCTACGCTGGCGGATCCATGACGTGCCGGCCGTGGTGGCCGCCGGGCGCGACTGGGCCGCAAAACACGACCGGCAGCGCCATCTCGAATTCACCGGCACACGCGAGGATGCCGATGGCCAGCAGGTATTGATCGCCACCGGCGTGCTGCAATATCTCGAATACACCCTGCCCGAATTGCTGCAACAGTTGAAAAATCCACCGCAGCACGTGCTGGTCAACCTGACACCAATGCACCCCAGCCAAGGTTATTTCACCTTGCAGAATATCGGTTTCGCCATCTGCCCTTATCGAGTCATGGCGGTGCCGGAGTTCATCGCCGGCATGCAGGCGCTGGGTTACGCGGTGATCGATCGTTGGGAATCGCTCGAACGCAATCTGCGCGTGCCGTTCGAGCCGGCCTGCACGATCGATCGTTACTCCGGGTTCTACTTCCGGCGTGATTCGGTGAAATTACCCGGCGCAAGCTGAGCACGCCAAACAGCTTGTGATTCCGCGCCGCCGATTGGCTTCTCAGGAGTGAGCCCGATGACCGAGCACGGTCGCGGGCAGGAACAGCACGGCCTTGATCAGGGCAAACAGCGCATCGAAGGTGATGCCGACCAGCCGGAACGGCAGCGACAACAGCCATACCAGCGGTGCAAGCACCAGCGCCAGCAAGGCCAGCGGCCAACACAACACCCACAGAACGCACCAGCAGACGAACAAGATAAGGGTTTTCATTGCCAAACTCCCGCCAATCCAGAGCGGCAATGATTCAACAATCATCACACGGACAGCGCAAGCGCCAAACGTCATGCCGCGACAGCGGGCATCGCTCAGCGGATGAAGCGCTTGTCGAACCAGAACGGGTTGATGCTGATTTCCCGAAGCACAGTGACGGCGGATGGATGAGCGGCGTTGATCAGGAAATTGCTGCTGTCGGCGATGAGCGCCGACGGAATGGCCATCGCCACTTCGGCCTGGCTGTCGAGCCAATGATTGCCGATGGTCTGGGTCGCGGGCTCGTTGGCCTGCCAGCCATTGGGCAGTTTCGGGGCCTTGGCGACGGCCGCGCCGGGATCGATTTCGATCTCGATGAGCTTGAGCGTCAACGGAATGGTCGTCAGAGTGATGCGCAGATTGGCCAATGTTTCGATCATGGCCAGCGCCGGATGTTCGGCGGCGTAGATGACCGGGCGCGGCTTGGTGTGCCAGCGGCCATCGGTATAGAGTCCACCCGTGCCCTGCAGGCCGGGATAGGAGGAAATGCGCCAGCACCGCATCAATAAATGCCGTGCGCGGTCCGCAGAAGGCTTTGCTCGATCAACCGGGCGCCCGGCTCGGTGGCGGCAAGCATGATGGGTTTGATGGGGGGACTATCGGCCAGCCATTGGGCCGGGGTCATCAGCCAGCGTTTGGCGGTTTCCTCGTCGCCGAACAGATCGACGGCCTGGGCGTAAACGCGAATGACCCGCATGAGACGTTCGGATTCGGCGGCGGTGAATTTGGCTTCTTCCTGGACCCGCCGGCGGATGGTGGTTTCCGCGCCGATCAAGGGTACGACTACACTGCGATCGACTCCGTGCTTGAGAAACCGGTCGAGCGAGCTGGTGGGCAATCCTTGCAGTACCAGCCTGAGAATGTCTTCTTCCGAACGCAGTGGAAGGTGCAGCCCGAGCAGCTTTTTAATTCGCTCGAACAAGTTCGGCGCCGGGGGAATCTGGGGGACTATGGCTAAAGCGGTCATGCTAACTCCTCCATTTGGAGCAAACACTACGCCATTTGGCAGAATTTGCAACCCGCCGCCGGCCGGGTATTCAGGCAGAGCCCAGTCTCGAAGCGTCTCACCCCTGCTCCATCGCCGCCAGGCGGTTGCCACATGGAACGGCCGGCAAAGGATTTTCCGTTCTACATACCGTACCTGCCAATCACGTCCGTCAAACATCGCCCTGCCGGACCCATCGACTCGCCATCGATCAGGACTTCCATCCGATTTCCCGCCGCCGCCTGGCGATTGGAGACGAAATGAAAACCGCCTCACTCAAACACCGCGTCGCGCAGTTGCTCACCCTGGCCGATGTCCGGATCGATGGCGGACGGCCCTGGGATATCCGGGTGCGCAACGATGATTTTTATGCACGCGTGCTGGCCCACGGCTCGCTGGGGCTGGGCGAATCGTACATGGACGACTGGTGGGAAACCGGCGCGCTCGATACTTTCTTGTCCCGCCTGTTGAACGCAAGACTCGATCAACGCGTGCGCACCATCGACGATTGGCTCACCGGCCTTCGCGCCAAACTGCGCAATCTGCAAAACCGGCGGCATGCTTTCGAGATCGGCCAGCACCATTACGACCTGGGCCATGACCTCTACCAAGCGATGCTGGGCAAGCGCATGGTCTATAGCTGCGGTTATTGGCGCGATGCCGGGGATCTGGATTCGGCGCAGGAGGCCAAGCTCGATCTGGTTTGCCGAAAGTTGATGCTCCGGCCCGGCATGCGCGTACTCGATATCGGCTGCGGCTGGGGCGAGGCGCTCAAGTTCGCGGCCGAACGCTATGGTGTCAGCGGCGTCGGTATCACCGTCTCCAACGAACAGGCCCAGAGCGCGCGGCAGTTGTGCCACGGTCTGCCCATCGAGATCCGGCTGCAGGACTATCGCGACGTCAAAGAGCAATACGACCGTATTTTCTCGCTGGGCATGTTCGAGCATGTCGGCGTGAAGAACTACCGCCGCTATTTCGAAACCGCGCGTCGCTGTCTCACCGACGCGGGTCTGTTCCTGTTGCACAGCATCGGCACGAACGTGTCGGTCAACAGCACCGACCCGTGGATCGCCAAGTACATCTTTCCCAATTCCATGCTGCCCTCGGCCGCGCAGATCACCCATGCCATGGAAGGCTTGTTCGTGCTCGAGGACTGGCACAATTTCGGCGTCGACTACGAACGCACGCTATTGGCTTGGCGCGAGAACATCGAGCGCGCCTGGCCGGCACTCGCCCCTCGTTACAACGAGCGCTTCCAGCGCATGTGGCGCTACTACCTGGCCGCGAGCATCGCCGCATTCCGCGTCCGCGATACCCAGTTGTGGCAGTTGGTGCTCTCGCCGCATGGCGTTGCGGGCGGTTATCGCGCACCGCGTTAGGCGGGCTGTGATTCACGAGTTGTGATTCGTTCGCGTTCGATTGACAGCGCGGGTTGAAGGCGAAGGTCGTGAAAGAAATGGAATCGGCCAACAAAGCAGCGGCGGCCACAACTCAGCCTCGGCGAACCAGACCGCAATACAAACCTTCGATTCCGAAATCGGCGTCCGGCGCGACTTCGATGGGCGCGTAATCGGGATTGCGCGGCAACAACAGCAAGCGATCCCTGGTGCGCTTGAGCCGCTTGACCGTGATCTCGCCATCGATGCGCGCCACGACGATCTGGCCGTTCTCGGCCACCTCGGTGCGATGCACGGCGATCAAATCACCATCGAGGATGCCGTCATCACGCATCGAATCGCCCTTCACCCGCAGCAGGTAATCGGGCCGCGGAAAAAACGCCGCATGATCGAACAGCATCTGCCCCTCGAAATCGGCCTGCGCACTGATCGGCGCACCTGCAGCCACACGGCCCAGAATCGGCAGCGTCAGCGTATCCGAGCGGTGCGACCTGCCCGCCGCCAGCCGGATGCCGCGCGCCTTGCCCGGCAACAAAGCGATGACACCCTTGGAATCGAGCATGCGCAAATGCTTGTGCGCGGCATTGTCGTGAATGCCGAACGCCTTCGCGGTCTCCGCCACCGACGGCGCCACACCTTCGGAGCGGATGTGCTCGGCGATGAAATCGTAAACAGCTTGCTGGCGGTCGGTGAGTTCAGTCATGGGTGGATATTTATACACCATCCGGAGCGAAAGTCATCCCCTGCGCAAAGAGGCTGAGTCATTGGAGTGTTCGAGAGTTTCGCAGGTCTAACGCGGGGTCGTTGGCTGAAGGAAACCGAGGTTTTGCCTTGGCCGCTGGCTGTCATTGTTTTCCGCCAAAATATTTCACACGACTTATGTGTTTGCCCGCAGACGGGAACAAACGTTCGCAAATCGCAGCACCGATCTGCCCCTCCGTATTTTCAGTGCTTCGGCGACATCGTTGGACATCATGTTGACCAATGCAACTCTGTCGTGCCAAATCGAAACTGCCGATTCGCCTGAATTTGGTGCTGCAACTCAGACTATACGGAGAGTCATCATGGACGATGGAATGCAAACACCGGCTGGCCAATTCCGATTTGGCCCGCAAGCCAGAGCACTTTTCGGGGCAGTATTCGTCGCAGGCCTCATGCTTTTACTGGGCGCGTGCAGCGAGCGGGCCGTCACACCGCGCTCCGACCAGTAGATCGACATCTTTTTCCACCACGCCCAAGCCGACGACGGACAGGCATGGCTGGAGGAAGAAGCACCCGACTTTGTAGCGGCCCTACCCAAGGACGACGCGCTCAGACTGGCCGAACGCGCATTGACTCACCCTGATGCCGCCATACGCATCTATGGATTGCAACTCATCTACCAGCTTGGACTCGACGCCCGCGGCGACCAGGCAGCGGCAGAGCGTCTGGTGAAAGGAGACGACCTCACCGCACTCGGCTGGAGCTGGCTGCACTCGAGCGATCCGACTTTGCTGGAACGACGCCTTCGCGGTATTCGCGAGGTTATTTCTTCGCGCATCGAAACGATGCAACCTGCTGAGCGAAAGGCAGCGGAGGAATTTTTGTGTGGAGGCCGAGAGGAATGCATGGGCAAGGACGTGCCGGATGCTTCGCGGCCCTGATCCAATCGCAGTTCAAATGCTTCAAGAATCGTGGCCGATAGGCAGTTCATGCGCTTGGCACTCTCGCGGGATAAGCCCGCTGCTTTTTTCACCCAAGAGGCCGCGCCTCACTCTCGCCGTAGGCCTGCGCGTGCAGCGTAGCAACAGAGGTCTGACCTGATTGCCGCCTTGAGTCATTCCACAAGCTTCAACAGCTATTGGTGAGAAACGCCGCCGCATCCTCAAGGGAGGAAATGATCCGGCACTTGAACTTGCGATCCAAGGCCACGTTCTTCTGGCTTAGAAGCATATGCAGAGGCTTCTCCGTCAGAAATACATCGCAATAAGGCAGTGCCGCCTGCGCGTGATGGAAATCAAACAAATCGTTGCCATTCAACTGTCGCTTCTGATCCCACCTTACCGCCGCATGACATAGAGATCCAATCTCCAAGGTCGGTAGCGCCTTGACGATCAGATCTCGCTTGTTCTGGAAAGTCGCGCATAGCAGATTGAAAACAATCCGCTGCCTTTCGTTCTCTGAACGCAATGATCGAGGAGCTTCTCTTTTCATGGCGAGAATTCGTTCCACGGCCTGCAGTCCTGGCACGGCCAACAAATCCAGCCCACCTCGGAATTCGTCTTCGTAGACCTGCAAGAAGCTTTTGACCCCGCCAGAATGCGCCGCATTCTGGACATTAAGGCTCTGAGCTATGCCGTCAAAGTTCTTCTTTATTGTCGAATCGTGACCGAGCAGTTGCTCGATCTCTGGCAGTGGTATTTGCCACATGTGGTCGAAGAAAGCCTTCTGAACAACAAGCATCTCGCCTTCGCTAAATGCTGGTGTTTGCGGATGGGTGATGCCAAGGACGTAGCTCACCTTCGACCACACGAGCTGGAAGGGATCCATGACGTCGTACCCTCCGCTGGCGAACATGAAGTTGACTACCTCTTGGGCCATCCGTTCTTCATGAGGAATCAGGGTCACTCCCTCGCTCAGTTCGTCGATCAACTCGGCGGTAGCTCCACGCGTCCGACTGTCTTGCTGTTTGAGAAGCTCAAGGAATGTCGCATCGCTGATAGGACAAATGCGCTCCTTTCCTCTCACAGAGCGCCGGAGACTATCGAGAATTCCGGACATTTCCTTGGCAACGGGGCGACCAAGGGCTACATCCCTCAGCCCTAGCCAAAATCTCAAATCTAGATAGATGCGCTCGCGCTTCTGAATTTCGCCTGCAAGCAAAACCTTCTTGGACTTCTCGTAGGCCTCAAGCGTCACATGTCCTTCCACGCGATGCCTGGCAAAACTATCGGCCATTTTCTCGCGGTCAATTTTCGGGGCTCTTGTGAACATGGTCAAATTTCGATCAAGCCTAGAGGCGGCATCTATTCGTAGCAATTAGCACCGTCGCCCGACGGCATGCAGGAGGTCCCATGAGCCAAATCCGACTGCAGTGGACGACCGCAATGGGAAGAAACCAGACAATCAACACCCTCATCTTACTCACCCCGTTTCATCCTAACCGCATCAGGCACATTCACCCACCCCATTCTCATCCCATGAGACCGCCTCACGTTCTCCTGTCGCTCCCTCCTTGGACTGATCGACATGAGCGTGCCGCAATTGCGTGGGGATCGGGCGGATCTTGCGTTTGGTCTTGTTCCTGCGAAAAACAGTGAGGCTTTGGCTGAGCGGCTTTCGGCGAAATATGCCGAGCGCGTGACTGGCCGCTTTTTGATTCCCGGGCGGGCTGGGCGTTATGCGCCTTTGCCCGAGGCTTTGCCGCCGGCATTGATCGAAGCTTTGCGCGCTCGCGGTATCGATCGGCTCTATAGCCATCAGGCCGAGGCTTGGGCGGCGACGCAGCGTGGCGAGCATACGGTCGTGGTCACGCCCACTGCGTCGGGCAAGACGCTGTGCTACACCTTGCCGGTGGTCGCGGCGGCGATGGGCCAGCGGGCCAAGGCGCTGTATTTGTTTCCGACCAAGGCGCTGGCGCAAGACCAAGTGGCCGAGCTGTTGGAATTGAACAAGGCCGGCGATCTCGGTGTGCGCGCTTTCACCTTCGATGGAGACACGCCCGGCGATGCGCGGCAGGCGATTCGTTTGCACGGCGATGTGGTGGTGAGCAATCCGGACATGCTGCACCAGGGCATCTTGCCGCATCACACCAAGTGGGCGCAGTTCTTCGAGAACCTGCATTACGTGGTGATCGATGAGATCCACACCTATCGCGGCGTGTTCGGTTCGCAAGTTGCCAATGTGCTGCGCCGGTTGCAGCGGGTGTGCGCGTTCTACGGCGCCAAACCGCAATTCATCCTGTGCTCGGCGACGATCGGCAACCCCAAGGCGCATGCTGAGGCCTTGATCGAAGCGCCGGTCACCGCCATCACCGAGAGCGGCGCGCCCAGCGGTGAGAAACACGTGCTGCTGTGGAATCCGCCGGTGATCAATCCCGATCTGGGCTTGCGTGCATCGGCGCGTTCGCAATCCAACCGCATCGCGCGGCTGGCGATCAAAGCCGGTTTGAAGACACTGGTGTTCGCACAATCGCGCACGATGGTGGAAGTGCTGACCAAATACCTCAAGGATGTGTTCGACCACGACCCGCGAAAACCCGCACGCATCCGCGCCTATCGCGGCGGTTATTTGCCCACCGAACGCCGCGCCGCCGAGCGCGACATGCGCGCCGGCCGCATCGACGGCATCGTCAGCACCTCGGCGCTGGAACTGGGCGTGGATATCGGCAGCCTCGACGTCGTGGTGCTCAACGGTTATCCCGGTTCCATCGCCGGCACCTGGCAGCGTCTGGGCCGCGCAGGCCGCAGGCAGCAACCGGCGCTCGGCGTGCTGGTCGCCAGCAGCGATCCGCTCGATCAATACCTGGTGCGCCATCCGGAATTCTTCGAAGGCGCGCCGCCCGAGCAAGCACGCCTGCATGCCGACCAACCCTTGATCCTGCTCGATCACATCCGTTGCGCCGCTTTCGAATTGCCATTCGTGCGCGGTGAAACTTTCGGCCCGGCCGATGCGACGCCCTATCTCGAAGTGCTGGCGGAAACCGAAGTGCTGCATCGTGAGGGCGAGCGCTGGGAATGGATTGCCGATAGCTATCCGGCCAATGCGGTGAGTTTGCGTTCGGTGGCGGACGGCAATTTTGTCGTGGTCGATCGCAGCGACGGGCGGCAGAACATCATCGCCGAGGTGGACTACAGCGGCGCCGCGCTTACGCTCTACGAGGGCGCGATCCACATGGTGCAATCACTGCCCTACCAGGTCGAGAAACTCGACTGGGAAGGCCGCAAGGCCTACGTGACGCGCACGCACGTGGACTATTACACCGACGCCATCGACTACACGCGCCTGAAGGTGCTCGAACGATTCGATGGCGCCAACACCGGACAAGGCAGCACGCATCATGGCGAGGTGCATGTCGTGCGCCGCGTCGCCGGCTACAAGAAAATCCGCTACTACACGCACGAGAACATCGGCTTCGGGCCGGTGAACCTGCCCGATCAAGAACTGCACACCACGGCAGTGTGGTGGCAATTGCCGCAAGCAGTATTGGAGAGTGAATTTTCATCGCATCAGGACGCGCTCGATGGTTTTCTCGGCGCGGCCTACGCGCTGCATATCATCGCCACCGTGGCGGTGATGGCCGAAGCGCGTGATCTGCAAAAAGCGGTCGGCAGTGGCGACGGTGCGTGGTTCGCCGCCACTGATAGCCGCGGTCGCGGCCAGTTGCGCGGCACTGACGGCCACCCGCTCGACACCGCCCGAACCGAGCAGTTCATCCCGACGGTGTATCTGTACGATGCCTTCCCTGGCGGCGTGGGATTGAGCGAGCCATTGTTCCGCCGTCGCGAAGAATTATTGCGGCACGCGCGTGAATTGGTTTCGCAATGCGATTGTCGCGCCGGCTGCCCGGCTTGCGTGGGGCCAGTGCTGGCCGCCGACGAAAGCATCGAAGTGCCGCCCAAGGTTTTGGCCGCGCGCGTGCTGGAACTATTGCAATCGCCATGAGTGCCTTGGCCGAACGCTTGCGCGGATTGCGCCAACAGGCGGGCGTGGCGCCATTGTCCGCGCCGCCACGGACGCCGATACCGGAAGAACTGCGCCGCTTGCTCGGCATCCGCGCCCGGAGCCTGCCAACCACTACACGCATCCACAACATCGATCGCGACGTGCCGGGCGAACAGATCGCACCCGGACTGCATTACACCGAGCAGATATTCGTCGTTGCCGATTTGCCGATTTCGATCAATGCAGGCTTTGCCGGACACGGAAAAATCACGCGCGAACATCTGCTGCATTTCGATACCGAAACCACGGGCCTGGCCGGTGGCACCGGCACGCGCGCTTTCATGATCGGCGCGGCCGACTGGCATCGCGGCAAGTTACGGCTGCGGCAATTGACCACGACCACACTCGCCGCCGAAGCAGCGATGCTGCAACACTTCGCAAGCTGGATCGATGCCGACACGGTGCTGGTGAGTTACAACGGCAAGTGCTACGACGCGCCGCTGCTCAACACACGCTATCGCTTGGCGCGCATGGAAAATCCGCTGCCCGCTTGCCTGCATCTGGATTTGCTGCATCCCGTACGCCGCCGTTGGCGCGGCGTGTGGGAAAACTGCCGGTTGGCGACTGTTGAACGGCAATTGCTGGGCGTGATTCGCGAGGACGACCTGCCCGGTTCGGAAGCGCCGCATGCCTGGCTCGATTACCTGCGCGGCGGCTCGGCACGGAACCTGCGCCGGGTCGCGGCGCACAACGCGCAAGACCTGCGCAGTTTGGCCGGCCTGTGCCTGCATCTGTCCGCGCTCAGCGAGTGCGCGCCATCCGATGACAAATGTCTCCCAGCGTCTTCAGCGCTGAGTCCGCTTTCTCGCTCATCGGATGGCCGTAGTTGATCCTGAGGCAATGGGTGAACGCGCGTGTCGCCGAGAACATCGGACCCGGCGCGATGCTGATGCCCGCTGCCATCGCGTGATGCTGGACGGCAAGTGCGTCCGACCCTTCGGGCAGTTCCACCCAGACGAAGTAACCGCCGGCGGGGCGGCTGACGCGCGCATTCTCCGGAAAATAACGGCTGATCGCGGCGATGTACTGATCGCGGCTTTCCATCAATGTCTTGCGCAAGCGGCGCAGATAACGGTCGTAATTGCCGCGTTCGAGATAACGCGCGATCGCGATCTGCGCGGGAATGCAGGTGGCCAGCGTGGTGACCAGTTTCTGCCGCGCGACGGCTTGGCGAAAACGCCCGGCCGCGACCCAGCCGACCCGATATCCCGGTGCCAGCGTCTTGGAGAACGAAGAGCAATGCATGACCCAGCCTTCCCGGTCATAGGCTTTCGTGGAGACGGGCCGGTGCTCGCCGAAGTACAACTCGCTGTAAACATCGTCCTCGATCAATGGCAAGCGATAGCGCGTGACCAACTCGACCAGCGCGCGTTTCTTGTCTTCGCCCATCGTGCCGCCGAGCGGATTCTGGAAATTGGTCATCACCCAGCAGGCCTTGGGTCGGTGCCGCCGGATCGCGATCTCCAGGGCATCGAGGTCGATGCCGTCGCGTGGATCGGTCGCCACTTCGATCGCACGCAGATTGCGGCTTTCCAGTGCTTGCAGGCAGGCATAGAAACAAGGCGATTCGACGATCACCGCATCGCCCGGACTGCACACCGCCGACAGGCACAGATTCAGCGCTTCGAGCGCGCCGTTGGTGATGACGATGTCATCGGCGGCGATCTGCGGACCGTCGATCAGGTAGCGCAAGGCGATCTGCCGGCGCAGGCCGACATTGCCCGGCGTCAGGTCATCGATCGTGCTCCACGGGTCCAGGTGCAGCGCGCTGGACGCCATCGCCCTACCCAATTTATCCAGCGGAAACAGCAAGGGACTTGGGAACGCCGAGCCCAGGGGCACGACATCGTGCGCCATCACCGAATCGACGATCTCGAAGAAAAGCTCGTTGATCTCGACCTGGCGCGCCTCGCCGTCCGGCATCGAGGGACGGTTCGGTTCCGGCAGCAGGGCCTGTGCCTGCGCCGCGACGTAATAGCCCGATCGCGGCCGTGAACGGATCAGGCCGCGCCCTTCCAATCGGTAATAAGCCTCGAACACGGTGGCCGGGCTGACATTACGGCTCTTGCTGGCCTGACGCACCGAGGGAAGCCGGTCGCCAGGCTTCAGGATGCCGTTCTGGATCGAAGCGGCGATGTCGGAAGCCAGGGTTTCATAACGCTTCATGGGTCGAACCCGCCATGGGCTGGGATTTATGAACAGGTACCGCCGAGGCAACTGATATGGTTTTTTTCACGGATTCTGATTATTAAACAATTGATCCGGGAGTCGCAGACTAGCAGCCCATTGCTTCGCCTGCGAGCCCTGCCCTGTGCACCCACAAATCCAACTCAACCTGGCGCTGATCCTGTTTTTCCCCTGGTTCGCGATTCTCGGAGTGCTGTTTTTCATCTATCCCCGCCATTCCCGCACGCTGCGGCGGCGACTGTTCGATCTGGCCAGCCTCGTGCTCGCCGTCGGCGCTTCGGCATTGGGCATGTGCTGGAGTTTCTACAACGCCGACCCGCATGCCGGCGCGATCTGGAAGCAAGTGCTGGCCACTTCCATTTCCTACGGCATTTTCCTGCTCGTACTGACCATCGCCATCGCCGTGCGTCACTACTGGCTGCGTCAGCAGAAATGACCGGCATTCGATGAACGCGACCCCACCTCCTACGGAAATTCGATCATGACAACTTTGCTCGTCGTCGCGTTCATGGTGTTGATCCTCTACAACCTCGGTGCTGGCCTGTACTACATGCTGACCGACAAAGGCACGACCAATCGCACGGTCAACGCGCTGACCAAGCGTATCCTCTTGTCGATCGGATTGATCTTGCTCGTCACGGCCGGCATCGGCGCCGGAATCATCAAGCCGCATGGTGTGTTTGGGTAACGCCAGCCAGCGTGTTCGTAACACGTGCCAATCGAATCCTGTTCCGGAAACAGTGAGTTGCATCTGCGTCGGTTTCGTTTGACGCTTTCGCCCACAATTTCGATCCATCGGCGCGATCTTCGTCGCGCCGCCCAACCCGGAGCCGGATCATGATCGAACGCAGACCCTTCGCCAATCTCGGTGGCGCCAACCATGGATGGCTGGACGCCAAGCACCATTTTTCCTTCGCCGAGTACCAGGACCCCGAGCGCATGCACTGGGGCGCGCTACGCGTGTGGAATGACGACACCATCCAGTCCAAAACTGGCTTCTCGCCGCATTCGCATGCGGAAATGGAAATCATCACCTATGTCCGCGAAGGTGCGATCACGCATCGCGACAGTCTGGGCAACCAGGGCCGCACTGAGGCCGGCGATGTGCAGGTGATGAGTGCGGGCACGGGCATTACTCATTCCGAATTCAACATGGAGCCGGGCACGACGCGGATATTCCAGATCTGGATCATTCCCGACGCTCACCAGCGCGGACGTCCACCCGCCTGGGGCACCAAGCCCTTTCCGGGCGACGACCGTTCCGGCCGATTCGTCCCGTTGGCCAGCGGCTTCAGCGATGACACCGATGCGCTGCCGATTCGCGCCGATGCCAAGGTGCTCGGCGTTCGGCTCAAGGCCGGTGAAAGCGCGACCTACGCCCTTGGAAAAAAGCGGTGCGCTTATCTGGTGCCCTCGGTCGGAAAAGTCCAGGTGAACGATGTCTTGCTGCAAGCTCGCGACGGCGCTGCCATCGCCGATGAAGAACAACTGCGCGTCACCGCGCTGGAAGATGCCGACCTGGTGCTGGTCGATATTGCCTGAATCGGCGGCACACCCACTCGTGCGCGAAGCTGCTACCGCGAGCTTGCCTGCGCAAGCTCGCGATGGCGCATGCTAAAAAGCCTGTTCGCCGCGAGGACGGATAACTCAGTGGCCGCGTGATTTCGTGACGCGCCCGCTTTCGAACAGGAACCAGGTGCGGCGTTCGGTTTCGTCGATCCACACTTCGATCAGGCTGGCGGTAGCGATGTCGTGGTGTTCGTCGCAGACGCTGTGCGCCTCGCGCATGCGTGCGGCGAGTTGCTCATTGTCTTCACGCAACTCGGCAAGCATGTCCTGCGGCTCGACATAATCGGCATCGTTGTCCTTGATCCGCTGCATACGGCCGATGTGGCCGATGGAGCGGATCGTGTGCCCGCCGACCTTGCGGATGCGCTCGGCGATGAGATCGGTCATGGCGAACAACTGCGTGGCTTGTTCGTCAAGCAGCAAATGATAGTCGCGAAAATGCGAACCGCTCATGTGCCAGTGAAAATTCTTGGTTTTCAGGTAAAGCGCATAGACATCCGCGAGGATGCCATTCATCGCGCCGGAAATGTCCTTGGTCGCACTTGTGGTCAGGTTGGTTGGCGTTGCCAATGGCGCCTGCTGACGGTGTTTGAGGTCCTTGGTCTTGGCGGTTTCGGATTTTTTCATGGCTTTGTCTCCTGATGGTTGCAAAGCGGGCCCGGTCGCAACATGGGCGTCGGTGTGCGCACTCGATTGGCGTCAGCGCCAGCCGCGCACAGTCAACAGGCGCTGAGGTGGCATTGTTCGCCTGTCCAGAGCGCAACGCAATCAGGAATGCCTCGGCGATGCGCTGCCTTTACCAGCGCTGAAGCCACTCCAAGAAATATTCTTTCCGCCAGACCAGTTCATGAGCGCGAAACACGATCCGCTCAGGCGTCGGCGCGTGTGCCACGGTGCTAAACTTATGCGGCCTTTGCGCGATGGATGCAGTCATGTTCGGACTTGATGCGCTGTTTCTTGCTCGGATCCAGTTTGGCTTCACGATTTCGTTCCATATCGTCTTCCCCGCGTTGACCATTGGCCTTGCAAGTTATCTGGCCGTCCTCGAAGGCGCGTGGCTTTACACGAAAAAATCGGTCTATATCGATCTCTACCATTTCTGGCTGAAAGTCTTCGCCGTCGTCTTCGGTATGGGTGTCGTTTCGGGATTGGTGATGGCTTATCAGTTCGGCACGAACTGGAGCGAATTCTCGCGCTTCGCGGGCAGCGTCACTGGGCCACTGCTGACCTACGAGGTGCTCACCGCGTTTTTTCTGGAAGCGGGATTCCTCGGCGTGATGCTGTTCGGACACAAGCGCGTCGGCCCTGCCCTGCATTTTCTATCCACGGTCGTGGTGGCGATCGGCACGCTGATCTCCGCGACCTGGATACTGGCATCCAACAGTTGGATGCACACGCCGCAAGGTTTCGAAATTCTCGATGGCCGCGTCGTGCCCGTCGATTGGCTGCAAGTGATTTTCAATCCTTCCTTCCCGTACCGGCTCGCGCATATGGTGGTCGCCGCCTATCTCTCGACCGCGCTGGTGGTGGGTGCGGGCGCGGCCTGGCATCTGTTGCGCGGGCACAACACGACGGCGATCCGCACCATGCTGTCGATGGCGATGTGGATGCTGCTTTTCGCCGCGCCGGTGCAAGTGTTCATCGGCGATTTGCATGGGCTGAACACACTCAAGTACCAGCCCGCGAAGATCGCCGCCATGGAAGGCCATTGGCAGAACAAGCCCGGCGAAGGTGTTCCGCTCATCCTGTTCGGTTTGCCCGACATGGAACAGGAACGGACCAACTACGCCGTGGAAATTCCCAGGATGGGCAGTGTGATCCTGACGCATAGCCTCGACGGGCAGTTTCCAGGACTGAAGGAATTCCCGCGCGAGGACCGGCCCAATGCCGCGGTGGTGTTCTGGACGTTTCGGGTGATGGTCGGACTGGGCCTGTTGATGATCGCGCTGGCCGTTTGCGCCGCGTGGTCGCGATGGCGGCAGCGTTTGTACAACTCGCGCGCACTGCTGCGCTTTGCATTGCTGATGGGACCGGCGGGGTTGGTCGCGTTGCTCGCCGGTTGGTTCACCACCGAGATCGGCCGCCAACCGTGGATCGTTTACGGACTGATGCGAACCGCGGATGCCGTCTCTCCACACAGCGCCGCGCAGGTCGGATTCACGCTTGTGGTTTTCATCGGCGTGTATTTCGCCTTGTTCGGCGCGGGCACGCTTTACGCACTCGCGATCATCGGCAAAGGCCCCGTCGCGCATGAAGGCGACATTCCCTCCGAGGGTGGTCCGGGCCAGCCACGCCAGCCGATGCGCCCGATATCGGCCGCGATCGAAAGCGGACATCCCGGCGACCACAGTCAAACCACGGGAGCGAACTGATGGGTATCGACCTGCCACTGGTCTGGGCGGTGATCATCCTGTTCTCGATCATGATGTATGTGGTCATGGACGGTTTCGATCTGGGCATCGGCATGCTGTTTCCGTTCTTTCCGAAGAAGAGCGACCGCGACGTGATGATGAACACCGTCGCGCCGGTTTGGGATGGCAACGAAACCTGGCTGGTGCTGGGCGGCGCCGGTTTGATGGCCGCCTTCCCGCTGGCTTATTCGATCGTGTTGACCGCGCTGTACCTGCCGCTGGTGCTGATGCTGGTGGGCCTTATTTTTCGCGGCGTCGCCTTCGAGTTCCGGTTCAAGGCGCGTGACGATACGCGGCATTGGTGGGACAAGGCCTTCGCGGCCGGTTCCTTCGCCGCTGCTTTTTTTCAGGGCGTCACGCTTGGCGCGTACTTGAATGGCATTGCGATGCGCGACGGGCATTATGTCGGCGGCGCGCTGGATTGGATCACGCCGTTTTCGATGTTCACCGGCGTCGGATTGGTGGTCGCCTACATGCTGCTCGGCAGCACCTGGCTGGTGATGAAGACCGACGGCGCGTTGCAACAGGAAATGCGGCTGCGCACCCAGCATTGGGTGTGGGCGTTGCTGGCGGTGATCGCGGCGATCAGCCTGTGGACGCCGCTCGCGCATGCGCCGATCGCGGCACGCTGGTTCAGCCTGCCCAATCTGATCTTCTTCGCACCGGTTCCTCTATTGGTTGTGGTGGTGGCGTACTTCCTGCTGCGTTCGCTCAAGCGCGGCGGCGAAGCGGCGCCCTTCCTGTTGACGCTGGCGCTGGTTTTTCTCGGCTACAGCGGCCTGGGCATCAGCCTGTGGCCCAACGTCATTCCACCCGACACCACGATCTGGGAAGCTGCCGCACCTCCGCAGAGTCTGGGTTTCACACTCGTAGGCGCGCTGCTGATCATCCCGGTCATTCTGATGTACACCGCGTTCGGGTACTGGGTTTTCCGTGGCAAGGTCCGCACCGGCGACGGTTATCACTGATGAGTCGAAGCCTCTGGCAGCGGCTCGGATGGCTGGTGCTGATATGGACGGTCAGTGTCGTTGGCCTGGCTTTGCTGGCCTTCGCGTTGAAGTGGGTGATGCGCGCGGTAGGGATGACTCTTTAGCGAGATATTCACCGCATGCCGCCAGTGCCATCGAAGAATGGAACCGGCGATGCGTATCCCATTTCATCCGGTTACAGGCATATGATCCAGGCGATCTTCACCCAGGAGACGAGCGATGAATAGCGACAATGTTCAACCCGATATCGGCAAGCTGGTGCTGCGGCTGGTGCTTGGCTTGTTGATCCTTCTGCACGGCATCGCGAAGTTGCGCGGCGGCGTCGATCCGATCGCGCAAATGCTGGCCGCGCATGGGTTGCCGAGTTTCCTGGCTTACGGCGCCTATGCCGGCGAGGTGCTTGGCCCGCTGTCGCTGATTGCTGGATTCTATGCGCGTATCGGTGCTGCCCTGATCGCGATCAATATGTTGTTCGCGTTCGCGCTGGCGCATCTGTCGCAACTGACGCAGCTCAACGAGCAAGGCGGCTGGTCGCTGGAATTGCAGGGCATGTTCTTGTTCACGGCGATTGCCATCATTCTGATCGGGCCCGGACGCTACGGCGTCAACCTTCGATAAGACGGCGGTTGAATCGAACCCATTCCCGGATGCCGCGTAGCTCCGGGCGGTGTGGTTCGCCGTCTCGCTGTGATGGCCTGGCGGCTGTGCTGCCGGTGTATTTATGCGACGTGGTAAAGCTAATGCGCCGTTGCCCGGCTGTAGCTCATTTGTGTCACCCCGATTTCAAGCAGTGAGGCGAACTGCTGCGCAACCATCGGTCGGCCGAACAAATAGCCTTGCCCCTCTTCGCAGTCGTGTGCCTTGAGGAATGAAAGCTGCGCGTGGTTTTCGATGCCTTCGGCGATCACCCGAAGATTCAGGCTATTGCCCATCCCGATCACGGCGCTGACGATGAATCCATCGTCTTTTTCGCTTCGTATGTCGTGCACGAAGGATTGATCGATTTTCAAAACATCGATGGGAAACTGCTTGAGGTAACTCAAGCTGGAATAACCCGTCCCGAAATCATCCACCGCCAACTGCACCCCCATTTCCTTGAGTTGCTGGAGAATTGCCGTGCTGGATACGGCATCACGCATCAGGGTGCTTTCGGTGATCTCCAGTTGCAGGCAACTGGCGTCCAATCCGGTATCGCTCAAGATGGTGCGCACACTGTCGAAGAATGCCTTTTGGCGAAACTCCGAGGCGGAGATGTTGACCGCGATCGATACCGATTCCAGTCCGGCGTCGGCCCACCGCCGGGCTTGCATGCACGCTTCGCGCAGCACCCACTGTCCAATCGGAACGATCAGGCCGCAATCCTCGGCAATCGGCAGGAACCTGTCTGGAAGCACCATTCCCCAATCGGCATGCTTCCAGCGCAACAAGGCTTCGGCGCCGGTAATCAGGCCGGTCTTCAGATTGACTTTGGGCTGGTAGTGCAACACGAACTCTTGTTTTTCGAGCGACCTTCTCAGGCTGGTTTCGATGAGCTGCCGCTCGACCGCGCGGACATTCATGTGATCTTTGAAGAACTGGTAATTGTTGCGGCCGTTTTCCTTGGCGTGGTACATCGCGGTGTCGGCGTTCTTGATCAATGTTTCCGCATCCTGGCCGTCACCGGGGTAAACGCTGATGCCGATACTGGTGGTTACGCTCAGCTCACGATTGTCCACCCTGTGCGGCAGCGCCACGGCCTTGACTATCTTTTCCGCCGACAACGCCGCATCGGATTCACTCTTGCTTTCGGCCAGCAAGATGACGAACTCATCGCCGCCCTGTCGGCTGACCGTATCGGAACAGCGCACACACTCGCCCAGGCGATGTGCCACTGATTGCAATAGCTTGTCGCCCATGACGTGCCCAAGCGAATCATTGATGTTCTTGAAGTTGTCCAGATCGAGAAAAAGTATCGTCAGTTGCTTGCCATGCCGCTTGGCCATTGAGATCGCCTGCGCGATGCGATCGTTGAGCAGCATACGATTTGGCAGATTGGTCAGGAAATCATGCTGCGCCAAATGCGCCATTTTCGTGGCCATCGCCTGGGCAGCGCTGACATCGTGGAATACGATCACCGCCCCGGTCAGTTGTCCGCCCCAGTCATGGATCGGCGCGGCGGAATCCTCGATGGAAGCTTCACTGCCATCGCGCCGGATCAACACCGTATTCGCCGGCAATCCCATCGGCAGGTTTTGCTCCAGCACAAGGTCAACAGTATTGCGTGTGGCTTGGCGCGTGACGCCATCGATGATCTTGAATACCTCGCTAACCGGTTTGCCGCGTGCTTCCTCCCGCGTCCATCCGGTAATTTTTTCCGCGGCGGCATTCAGGTAATCGATGTTCCCAAGCGTGTCGGTGCCGATCACTGCGTCGCTGATGGAATTGAGCGTTATTTCCGCCCGCGCCTTCTCTTTGTAAAGCGCTTCTTCGACGGACTTGCGTTGAATGATGTTGCGCAGACCTTGCGGAACGATATGGTTCTTGAAAAGCCCCTTCGACAAATAGCCTTGTGCGCCACGCTGTACCGCCTCTATCGCCAGTGAATCTTCCTCGCCCTTGCTCAAGGTCATGATCGGAATATGCGGCACGGCGGCGAACAGTCGGTCGAAAGTGGCAATCCCGTTGCTGTCCGGCAGCGACAGATCCACGAGGATCGCATCGATATCTTCCGCGCGTATTCGTTCGAGCCCGGCGGATAGTTTCCTCAACCACTCGATTTCAAAAGGGCCATCCCTTGCTTTGCAAAGCACCTCGTTGAGGGCTTGCGCATCGGCAGGATCGTCGGTAAGAACTAGCACGCGATTGAGCATCCGGACACGGTGCACTCAATGGGCACATGGCTTCCGTTCGGCATCGCACGGATGGGCATGTTTATTTACCTGTTGACTATGTACGGTGGCACACACACAGTATGCGACGTCATCGCGGACTCGCATTGGTAACACGTGCAATCGCCTTGCAAAGCCGTTCAAAAGGCTATGTGCGTTAACGTACATAGCGAATTCTTGAATTGACTCTATACTCGACTGAACCAGTCGGTTATCCCCACATTCAGATTCGCACGGCAGCACATATGTCAAAGATAATCACGCCGCTGCAAAATCATCTCCTGGCGGCGTTGCCCGCCGAAGTCCAGGACCGCCTGTTTCCCCATCTCGAACTCGTGCCACTGGCGCTCGCTCAGGTCTTGTACGAATCCGGGGACGCCTTGCGCCATGTCTATTTTCCCACCGACGCCATCGTCTCCTTGTTGTATGTGATGGAAAACGGTGCGTCGGCGGAAATATCGGTCGTGGGTAACGAAGGGCTTATCGGTATTTCCTTGTTCATGGGCGGGGAGAGCACGCCGAGCCGGGCCATCGTGCAAAGCGCAGGACACGCCTACCAGTTGCCAGGGCAGCTTCTCAAGGACGAGTTCAATCGCCACGGCGCGATGCTCCAGTTGATGCTGCGCTACACGCAATCGTTGATTACGCAAATGGCGCAGACAGCGGTCTGCAACCGTCACCACTCGATCGACCAGCAGTTGTGCCGTTGGCTCTTGCTTTCCCTGGATCGCCTGTCAAGCAACCAACTGATCATGACCCAGGAGCTGATCGCCAATATGCTCGGCGTGCGCCGTGAAGGCGTCACCGATGCGGCCGGCAAGCTGCAAAAACTCGGCGTGATCGAATACAGCCGCGGCCACATCACGGTGATCGATCGGCCGAAGCTCGAGCAGTTGAGTTGTGAATGCTATGCCGTGGTCAAGCGGGAAACCGACCGCTTGCTGCCCTACATGCCGCACAGCCCGTCCCCTGAAGACACGACCAAGCATGCGAGTGTCTGATTGCGGTCAACCTGAATGGTGACATTGTCGAGTACTGTGTGTCTCACCGCACAGATCATTGTGTGACCGTCAATCACACTCGCTCATCGGGAAAACTTCAGCGCCTCTCCCGTGCCATCGCTTTGGCTTTCTCCTTGCTGTAGGAGGGTGGTGGAATGTCGGCCGTAATACCGGAACGAGTGGTCAATCGCCTGATAGATGGCTTGCCGCGCAAGGAACGAAGCCGATTGCTTTCGCACTGTGCGCCGGTCGAGTTGGCCTGCGGTACCATTTTGTGCGAAGCCGATCAGTTGTTCCGGCACGTTTATTTTCCGCTGACCGGATTCATTTCACTGGTCGCGACGGTCGATGGCCATCAGCCGCTGGAAATAGGATTGATCGGCAATGAAGGCATGCTCGGCATGACACTGGCGCTGGGGGTCAACGCCATTCCCTTGCGCGGCGTCGTGCAAGGCGCGGGTACTGCATTACGAATGACTGCCTCGCAACTGCGCCGGGATCTGCACGACAGCCCTGCCCTGCTTCGGACGCTCAATCGCTACCTTTATGCGGTGATGGCGCAACTGTCGCAATCTGCCGTTTGCACGCGCTTCCATGAAATCGAACCCAGGCTGGCACGCTGGCTGTTGCTGACGCATGACCGTGCGCATGCCGATCATTTTCATCTCACGCACCAGTTTCTTGCCGACATGCTCGGCGTGCAAAGAAGCGCAATAACCATCGCGGCTGGCGCGTTGCAAAACAGAAAACTCATCCACTACACGCGTGGCGAAATCAGCATCCTTTCCCGCAAGGGGCTGGAAGCGGCGTCTTGCGAGTGCTACAACGCGGTGATCGAGGACTACGAAAAATTATTCGGCGACGTGCGCCCCAGATCGATCTGAGTCATCAGATTTCGCCGTGCCACTGGCGGCAAACGTCCATCCCGCAACCGCGACAATGAAAAAATGCACGCTAGTGCATCGGGCCGATTTGTACTGGCGCCAGCATTCATGCAACCAAATGACTCGCGAGCGGATCAAGACATTTCCAGACACCAATGCCCGTGTCGAACAGCCGGAGTAGCATGGCGCCGATCGTCGAGCGGTATTGATGGTTCTTGATGGTTTGTGCCGTGTTGCACACGACATCATCATTGACTTGGTACGCACAAGAGAAATTTATCGAAGCAATTTCACCATGCCCGGATTCCATTCGATGACTGCGAAATCCATGCTCACCGACGAAGCGCTGCTCGATGAGCTGCAACGTGCCGCGTTCGGCTATTTCGCGCAGATGGTCGATCCGGGCAACGGTCTGGTGCCGGATACGTCGCGGGACAATTCACCCGTCAGCATTGCCGTGGTCGGGTTTGCCTTGTCCGCGTATCCGGTGGCGGTCGAACGTGGCTGGATGGAGCGTGCGCAAGCCCTGCGCCTGAGTCTTCTGGCATTGCGGTTCTTCCGTGACAGCGACCAAAGCGGCGGTCCGGAGGCAACCGGATACAAGGGCTTTTATTATCACTTTCTCGGCATCGCCACTGGCGCGCGCGTATGGCAATCGGAATTGTCGATGATCGACACCGCCCTGTTGATTGCCGGCGCATTGAGCGCGAGCCGGTATTTCACCGCCGACACGAGCGAGGAAACCGAGCTGCGTGAACTGGTCGATTTCCTGTATCGCCGCATCGATTGGCACTGGGCGCAAAACGGTTTCACCACGCTGCGTCATGGCTGGAAACCCGAATGCGGATTCCTGCATTACGGCTGGGAAGGCTACAGCGAAGCGATCTTGCTGTATGTGCTGGCCATGGGTTCGCCGACGCATCCCATCGAAGGCGATTGCTATCACGCGTGGACGGCGACCTATCAATGGGAAAACCTGTACGGCTACGATTTTCTCTACGCCGGACCGCTGTTCATCCATCAGTTCTCGCATGCGTGGATCGATTTTCGCGGCATCCAGGACCGTTTCATGCGCGAGAAGCGTTGCGATTATTTCGAAAACAGCCGCCGCGCGACACACGTGCAGCAAGAATACGCGCGGCGCAATCCGCAATGCTTCGCCGGTTACGGCGACAATTGCTGGGGGCTGACCGCCTGCGATGGCCCGGACAATGAGCTGTCGATATCGACTAACGGCCGGCATCGACTGTTCGGCTACGCGGCACGTGGCGTGCCTTACGGACCCGATGACGGAACCCTCGCCGGATGGGCGGCGCTGGCTTCACTGCCGTTCGCGCCCGGGCTTGTATTGCGCGCCGCGCGCGAAATGTTGCAACGCTATCCCGGCATTTTGCCGGGGCAACGCTATGCCAGCAGTTTCAATCCCACCCTGGCCGATGCAGGCGGCGATACCTGGGTCTCGGCCGGTCATTTCGGGCTCGATCAAGGCATCGTCTTGATGATGATAGAAAACCACCGCAGCCAATTGATCTGGCGATTGATGCGCGATTGTCCCTACATCGGCCCCGGTTTGCGATGCGCCGGATTTCGCGGTGGTTGGCTGTAACCCTTTCCCGCTTCCACGGAGCACTTCGATGCCCGAGCGCAACAGCTTTACTTCGACCGCTCCACTGGATGCGCATGAGCGCGAGCGTCTGGAAAACGTGCATCCATCGAATTGGCGAAATCCCAAACCCGAAGGACGCTACCGCTTGATCGTCATCGGCGCGGGCACCGCAGGCCTGGTCGCGGCACACGCCGCTGCAGCATTGGGCGCGAAAGTAGCGTTGATCGAGCGGCATCTGCTCGGCGGTGATTGTCTCAATGTCGGTTGCGTGCCATCGAAGGCCCTCATCCGCACTTCGCGCCTGTACGCGGAAATGCGCAACGCGCAGCGTTTTGGCGCGGTGATTCCGTCCGATATCCGCGTCGATTTTCCCGCTGTCATGGAACGCATGCGCGGTATTCGCGCGCGCATCAGCCGGGCCGATTCGGTGCATCGATTGATCGCGGCCGGTGTCGATGTGTATTTCGGGCAGGCGCATTTCACCGGCACCGATTCGCTGTCGGTCGATGGCGTGAAGCTGCGCTTCGACAAGGCGCTGATCGCCACCGGCGCGAGGCCGGACACGCCCACGATTCAGGGCCTGGCCGAGGCGGGTTACCTGACCAACGAGAATGTGTTCGACCTGACCGAATTGCCGCGCCGCCTGCTGGTGATCGGCGGCGGTCCGCTGGGCTGCGAACTGGCGCAGGCGTTTTGCCGATTCGGGGCGAAAACGATCATCGCCCAGAGAATTCCCCTGTTCCTGCCCAAGGAAGAACGCGATGCCGCGCAACTGCTATCGGATGCCTTCGCCCGCGATGGCATCGAAGTACGGCTCAACACACTCGCGGTGAACGTGCGCGTGGAAGGCGGACAAAAACTCGTGGATCTGGTCTGCGACGATTACAAGAGCACGGTCGCGGTCGATACCATCCTCACAGGCATTGGCCGGGTGCCGAATGTCGAGGGGCTGGATCTGGAAGCGGCGGGCGTTGCATACGACAACAACACCGGGATTACCGTCGATGATTTCCTGCGCACCAGCAACCGGCGCATCTACGCGGCCGGCGATGTTTGCCTGGAGCACAAGTTCACCCACACCGCCGATGCATCGGCGCGCATCGTGGTGCAGAACGCCTTGTTCCTCGGTCGGCAACGCATGAGCGCATTGACCATTCCCTGGTGCACCTACACCGACCCGGAAATCGCCCACGTCGGTCTTTATGTGCGGCAGGCACGCGAACGCGACATCCCGGTGAAAACCTTCACCATCCCGATGCACGAGGTCGATCGCGCGATCGCCGATGATGAAGAAGGCGGCTTCGTGAAGATCCATGTCGAGGAACGCAGCGACCGGATTCTCGGTGCGACCATCGTCGCCCGCCATGCCGGCGAGATGATCAACGAAATTTCGCTGGCGATGGTCGCAGGCATCGGTCTGCGCACGCTGGCGAAGGTCATCCACGCTTATCCGACCCAGGCCGAGGCGATCAAGAAAGCCGCCGATGCCTACAACCGCACGCGCCTGACGCCGCTCGTGCAATCGCTGCTGCGGCGCTGGTTGCGTTGGTGAACGCACGAGTTCTGCATTGAACCAATCCGAGTCCATCGGGAGACTTGAAAAATGAAACCGGCAACGCTCACGCCCGAATTGCTGCACAAGATCGATGCCTATTGGCGTGCCGCCAATTATCTCGCGGTCGGGCAGATTTTCCTTCGCGACAATCCGCTGCTGAAACGGCCGCTGGCGCTCACCGATATCAAGCACATGCTGCTCGGCCACTGGGGCACGACGCCGGGGCAGAATTTCATCTACGCGCACTTGAACCGCGTCATCAACAAGTACGACCTGGACATGATTTACGTCTCCGGCCCCGGACACGGCGGCCCGGCGATGGTTGCCAACACGTATCTGGAAGGCAGCTACAGCGAGATCTATCCCGACATCAGTCAGGACGAGGCCGGACTGAAAAAACTTTTCAAGCAGTTCTCGTTTCCCGGCGGCATTCCCAGCCACGCCTCGCCCGAGTGCCCGGGTTCGATCCATGAGGGCGGCGAACTGGGCTATTCGCTGAGTCATTCGTTCGGGGCGGTGTTCGACAATCCCGATCTCATCGTCGCCTGCGTCGTCGGCGATGGCGAGGCGGAAACCGGACCGCTGGCCACCGCCTGGCATTCCAACAAATTTCTCGATCCGGTCGGCGATGGCGCGGTGTTGCCGATTCTGCATCTGAACGGTTACAAGATCGCCAATCCCACCCTGCTCGCGCGCATCAGCCGCGAGGAGTTGCAGCAATTGTTTAACGGCTACGGATGGATGCCCATTTTCGTCGAGGGCCACGAGCCCGAACCGATGCACGAAGCCATGGCCACGGCGCTCGATCAGGCGGTGGAATGGATTCGTGACATTCAGCGCGACGCCCGCATCGACGGCAACACGATACGTCCGCGCTGGCCGATGATCGTTCTGGTCTCGCCCAAGGGTTGGACCGGGCCGAAGGTGGTCGATGGCGTGCCCATCGAAGGCACATTCCGCTCGCATCAGGTGCCTTTGCATCCGGCGGCCAATCCCGGGCATCTGGAACTGTTGGACGATTGGCTCAGGAGTTACCGGCCGGAGCAATTGTTCGACGATCACGGCCGCCTGAAAGCGGAACTGGCCGAACTCGCGCCCAAAGGCACGCGACGCATGGGCGCTAACCCGCACGCCAACGGCGGCATGCTGCTGCGCGATTTGCGCATGCCGGATTTTCGCAATTACGCCGTCGATGTGCCCAGCCCCGGCGTGCGCGGCATCGGTGACACCCATGTGCTCGGACGGTTTTTGCGCGATGTGACGAAGTTGAACGGCGAGCGGCGAAATTTTCGACTCTTCGGCCCTGACGAAACGCTTTCCAACGGCCTGGAAGCCGTCTTTGCAGCGACCCGGCGGCAATGGAATGCCGCCATCGAGCTCAACGACGAATTTCTCGCACGCAGCGGACGGGTGATGGAAATGCTCAGCGAGCACCAGTGCGAAGGCTGGCTGGAAGGCTACCTGCTGACCGGGCGACACGGCATCTTCAATTGCTACGAAGCGTTCATCCACATCGTCGATTCGATGTTCAACCAGCATGCCAAATGGCTGAAAGTGACTTCGCAACTGCCGTGGCGACGCAAGATCGCCTCGCTCAATTATCTGCTCGCCTCGCATGTCTGGCGACAGGACCACAACGGCTTCAGCCATCAAGACCCGGGCTTCATCGACCATGTGGTGAACAAGAAAGCCGAGATCGTGCGCGTGTACCTGCCGCCGGATGCCAACTGCCTGCTCTCGGTGATGGACCACTGCCTGCGTAGCCGTCATTACGTCAACGTGGTGATCGCGGGCAAGCATCCGGCGCCGCAATGGCTGCCGATGGATGCCGCCATCGAGCACTGCACCCAGGGCATCGGTATCTGGCCTTGGGCCGGCAATGACCAGGGTCTTGCCCCCGATGTGGTGATGGCCTGTTGCGGCGATGTGCCGACGCTGGAAACGCTGGCCGCCGTTTCGATCCTGCGCGAGCATCTGCCGGCCTTGAAAGTCCGCGTGGTCAATGTCGTCAACCTGATGAAACTGCAACCGCAAACCGAACATCCGCACGGCTTGAGCGACAGGGAATTCAACGAGATGTTCACCCCGGACAAGCCGGTCATCTTCGCCTTCCACGGCTACCCGTGGTTGATCCATCGGCTGATGTACCGCCGCAGCAACCACGATAACTTTCATGTCCGCGGCTACAAGGAAGAAGGCACCACCACCACGCCTTTCGATATGACGGTCTTGAACGATCTGGACCGTTTCCATCTGGTGATGGACGCGCTCGACCGCCTGCCGCAGTTGGGCGATGCGGCCCTTGCCCTGAAGCGGCAACTCAAGGCCAAGTTGATCGAGCATAAGCAATACATCGAAACACACGGCCAGGACATGCCGGAAATTCGCGGCTGGCATTGGCCGGCATGAACACGCGGCTTGCAGGAAAAACGACATGACCGAACCCGGCGCTGGCTCGAACATTCTCGCGATCAATCACGGCTCGTCATCGCTCAAGTTCGGCTTGTATGGCGTGAGCGGCTCCGATGCAACGATGCGGGTTTCCGGCGAGATCGAATTCTTCGGCGAGGGGCTTGGCAAGATCCAAGCGCAGGATGCTTGCGGAAACCATCTGCTCTCCGGAACGCGATCATTACGTGATCAACGGGAAGTATTCATGGCCATTGGCGATCTGCTCGATACCGCAGGAATGAAGCCCCCGGACGCCATCGGGCATCGCATCGTGCATGGCGGGCCCAGACACCGACAGCATTGCCTGATCGACGATGCCACCCTGCGCGATCTTGAAGCGGCCAGCCCGTTCGCGCCCTTGCATATTCCACCGGCGCTATCGATGGTGCGTTCGGCACAGGAGCATTTCCCCGGCATCGCGCAAGCGGCATGTTTCGACACAGCCTTTCATGCGCGGTTGCCGGAGGTCGCGCGTGTCATTCCAGTTTCAAGGGCATTGCAACGTGAGGGTGTCGAGCGCTACGGGTTTCATGGCCTGTCCTGCGAATCGATCCTGCGTCAGCTCGGCAATGATCCACCGCATCGCCTGGTCATCGCTCATCTGGGCAATGGCGTCAGCGTGACTGCTGTCAAGGACGGTCAGTCGATCGACACCAGCATGGGAATGACCCCGGCCGGCGGCGTCATCATGGGCACACGTTGCGGCGATCTCGACCCCGGTGTGTTGCTGTATTTGCTGCGCGAAATGAAATTCGACGCTGCGATGCTCGAAGACCTGGTGAACCATCGTTCGGGGCTGCTCGGAATTTCCGGCGTCACCGGCGATATGCGGCGATTGCGTGAACTCGCACCATCCAATGCCGATGCCAGGCTCGCCATCGAGATGTTTTGCTATTCGCTGCGCAAACAAGTGGCGGCAATGATCGCCGTGCTCGATGGCATCGATGCGCTGGTGTTCACCGGCGGCATCGGGGAAAACGATGCCGCCGCGCGTGCGGCAATCTGCAGCGGCCTGTCCTGGGCCGGCATCGGCCTTGATCCGGCTCGCAACCGATCCGCGATCAATCCCATCAATGACCAGGCATCGCGCTGCCAGGTTTACGTGCTCGCCTCGCAGGAGGACGAGCAGATCGCCCGTCATACCTGGGCGTTGACGCATCGACGCGACAGATGAAGCCATGAATCATGATCCACATTCCGTAGTCGATCATTCAATCGCCCGGTGCTCATCCGGATCGCAACAGCGCCAGCGCGCGCTCGCAAACCTTGTCCACGGTGAAGCCGTATTCGCGCAGCACCACTTCGGCGGGCGCGGAAGCACCGAAGCGCTGCACGCCAAGCATGTCGCCGTGCGCGCCGATGTAGCGATCCCAGCCTTGCGCCACGCCCAATTCGACCGCGAGCCGCGCGCTCACCGAGGGCGGCAGCACCGTGTCACGCTTCGCTTGCGGCAAGGCCTCGAACAATTCCCAACTCGGCATCGAAACGCAACGCACGGCGATGCCCTGCCCTTGCAGGCGCTCGGCCGCGGCCACGATCAATCCGACTTCGGAACCACTGGCGAGCAGGATCAACTCGGGCTTGCCGCCCGGCGCATCGCTCAGCACATACGCGCCCTGACGCAAGCCATCGGCCGGCGCGTAGCGATTGCGATCGAGCGTGAGCAAATCCTGCCGGGTCAATACCAGCGCAACCGGGCCGCCGCGTGTTTCCAGCGCGACGCGCCAGGCGACGGCGGTTTCGTTGGCGTCCGCGGGGCGGATCACCGTGAGGTTGGGAATCGCGCGCAGGTTCGCCAACTGTTCGACCGGCTGATGGGTCGGGCCGTCCTCGCCGAGCGCGATGCTGTCGTGGGTAAACACATGTATCACGTGCAAACCCATCAATGCCGCGAGCCGGATCGGCGGGCGCATGTAATCGGAAAAGATCAGGAACGTCGATCCATAGGCAATGAATCCGCCATGCGCGGCCAGTCCATTGACGATCGCTCCCATCGCATGCTCGCGCACGCCGAAGTGCAAGTTGCGCCCAGCGTAGCTCCAGCCATCGATGCCTTGTTCGTTTTCATCGTTCGATAGCGGCGGATTGAAATCACCCTGGCCTTTCAAGGCGGTTTTCGTCGAGGGGTCGAGATCGGCCGAACCGCCGGTCAACGCCGGCAATTTCGGCGCGATGGCGTTCATCACCTTGCCCGAAGCCTCGCGCGTGGCCAGGCCTTTGCCATCGGTTTTGAATACCGGAATATCCGCATCCCAGCCGGGTGGAAGTTCGCCGCGCAGGCGTCCTTCAAGCTCTTGCGCAAGTTCGGGAAAGGCTTTGGCGTAGTGACTCATGCGCTGATTCCACGCCGCTTGTTCATCCGCGCCGCGCGCCACCGCTTTGCGAAAATGTTCCAGCGCCTCGGATGGAATCAGGAAATCCGGCTCGGTCGGCCAACCCAGTTTCTGTTTGGTCTTGCGCACACCCTCGATGCCCAGCGGCGAGCCATGCGCCTTGAAATTGTCTTGCTCGGGCGAGCCATAACCGATGTGCGTACGCACCAGGATCAATGAAGGGCGCGTGATTTCTTCGCAGGCTACGCGCAGCGCGGCGTCGATGGCGGCCAGGTCATTGCCGTCGTCCACTTTGACGGTGTGCCAGCCATAGGCCTCGAAGCGATGCGCGCGATCTTCGGAAAAAGTGATATCGGTATCAGCGGCCAGCGTGACGCGGTTGTCGTCGTACAGGCAGACGAGCTTGCCCAGCTTGAGATGCCCGGCCAGCGACGCGGCTTCGGAAGCCACGCCTTCCATCAGGTCGCCGTCGCTGGCGATGGCGAAGGTGTAGTGATCGATCACCGAATGGCCGGGACGGTTGTAGCGTGCCGCCAACTGAGCTTCGGCGATCGCCATGCCGACCGCATTGGCGAAGCCCTGGCCCAGTGGCCCGGTAGTGGTTTCCACTCCCGGCGTGTGTCCACGCTCGGGATGGCCGGGCGTCTTGCTGCCCCATTGCCGGAATTGTTTTATGTCATCGAGTGAAAGCTCGTAACCGGCCAGATGCAACAGGCTGTACAGCAATGCCGAACCATGCCCGGCCGAGAGTACGAAGCGGTCGCGATCGGCCCAGTGCGGATCACTCGGATGCTGCTTGAGCCAGCGCGTCCACAACACATAAGCCATCGGTGCGGCGCCGAGCGGCAGGCCCGGATGGCCGCTATTGGCCTTTTGCACCATGTCCACCGACAGAAAACGCAAGGTGTCGATGCATTGCCGGTCGAGTGAATCGAAACCGGATGAATTGAAGCTGGGTGAATTGAAACCAGATGAATTGGACATGCTTACTCCTCGCGGCCGCCGTGAGCGGCCGTCATCCGCTGGGCAGGATCGCCTTGTGCTGACTCACCGCGCTGCCGTCATCGCTCTTGAGACCGACGAATACGAGCGCCGAAAGTACCGTCAATCCGCCGAGCACGAGAAATGCCTGGTGGATACCGTGGATCAATTGCGGCGCGCTGGAATGAAAGCGGTCGGCGATGAACACCGCCGCGGCCAGCGATGCCGACGCGACACCGAAGCTGATCGACATCTGCTGCGTGGCGCTGGCGATGGTGCTGGCATTGCTGGTCTGTTTGCGGGTGACATCGGCATACACCAGCGTGTTCATGCTGGTGTATTGCAAGGATGCGAAAAATCCAAAGCAAAAAAGCTGCAGCACGATCAGCCACACCGGCGTTTGGGTGCCGATGGTCGCGAAAACCATGATCATCAGGCCCAGTATCACCGTGTTGGAAATCAGCACCGCGCGGTAGCCAAAATGCGCGAGGATGCGCGGCATCGTCAGTTTCAGGCTCATCGCGGCAATGGCTTGCGGCATCATCAACAGGCCCGATTGAACCGGCGAAAAACCCAGGCCGACCTGATAGAGCAAGGGCAGCAGGAACGGGATTCCGCCGATGCCCAGGCGAGTGAAGAAGCTGCCGGCGACCGCGGCACGAAACGTGCGAATGCGAAACAGTGCCAGGCGCAGCAAGGGATAAGTGGTGCGGGCGCTATGCAGCCCATAGCCGACGAGCAACAGGAACGAGATCGCCAACAGCGACAGGATTTCGCGTCCGCCCAGGGTGTGTTCGCCGAAGACTTCCAGCACATACGACAACAGCGATATGCCCGAGCCAAACAGGATCAACCCGACGATGTCGAGACGATGGCTACGCAACTCGCGGTAATCGGGCAGATGGCGATAAACCAGATACAGGCCGGCCATGCCGATCGGAATGTTGACGAAGAAAATCACGCTCCAGTGGAAGTACCCGACGATCAACCCGCCAGCGAGCGGCCCGAGCATCGGGCCGACGAGGCCGGGGATCGCGACGAAGCTCATCGCGCGGATGAGTTCGGACCGCGCGAAGGTACGCACCATGGTGATCCGGCCCACCGGCACCATCATCGCGCCGCCACAACCTTGCAGCACGCGGCATGCCACCAGCACATGGATATTGGTGGAGATGCCGCAAAGGAACGAGCCGATCGTGAAGATACCGATGGCCGTGGCGAACACCCGGCGCGTGCCGAACCGGTCGGCCATCCAGCCGCTGATGGGAATGAACATCGCAAGACTGAGCGTGTAGCTCGACAGCACCGATTTCATGCTCAACGGCGCCACGCTCAAGGCCTCGGCGATCGTGGGAACGGCGGTGTTGAGAATGGTCGTGTCGAGCGATTCCATGAAAAACGCCACGGCGACCAGCCAAGGCAGGATGCGCTTGGCCTGGACATCACTCACGCGCGGCGATACCCGGCCGAAACTATCGCAGCGATCCGCGAAGCTCGTGTAGCCAACGTTCCTGGACGCGTGCTCATGGAATTTCGCGGATACCAGCCAAGGCCGCGGTCTTGTCGGCGATGCGTTGCAGCAGCTCCTGCCACGATTTGACGAAGGCCTTGGCGCCCGCCTGTTGCAGCTCGACCGCCAAGACATCGATGTCCACGCCCGCCTGGGCAAAGCACATCAGCATCGTTTCCGCATCGCCGCCATTCACGGGCAGGACGCCATCGAGCACGCCATGGTCGGCGAAGGCCAGCAGCGTCTTTTCCGGCATCGTGTCGATCGTGTCCGGCGCGGCCAGCGCTTGCACATACAGTGTTTCCGGCGCGTCGGGATCCTTGCTGCCGGTGCTGGCCCAGAGCAGACGCTGCGGCGTGGCGCCAGCGGCGGCGAGCGCGTGCCAGCGAGGCGTCGCCAACAGCTCGCGGTAAGCACGATACGTACGTTGGCCGATCGCGATGCCGAGCTTGTTGCGCAACTCGCCCGGTACCTTGTCCTTGACCGCCGCATCCCAGCGGCTGATGAACAGCGAGGCCACCGAATTCACGCGTGGATCGCGCCCGGCTTCGATGCGCCGCTCGATACCGCGCAGATAGGCCAACGCCGCGGCCAGGTATTGCTCACGCGAAAACAGCAAAGTGATATTGATCGGCACGCCGTTGAAGATCGATTCCTCGATCGCCGGAATACCTCCGGGCGTGCCCGGGATCTTCACGAACAGATTGGGGCGATTGGCCTGTTGATGAATTTGCCGGGCTGCCTTGATGCTGCCTTCGGCGTCGTTGGCCAGCAATGGCGAAATTTCCATCGACACCCAACCGTCGAGATGATGGCTGGCCTCGAACACCGGACGAAACAGATCGGCGCCGCGGCGAAGATCCTCCAACGCCAATTCGATGAACAAGGCCTCGCCGGACAGCCCCGCCCTCGCTTTCTCGGCGATGCCGGCGTCATAGGCAGTACCGCTGCCGATCGCTGCATCGAAGATGGTCGGGTTCGAGGTCAGCCCGGTGATCGAAAAATCCTCGATGTAACGGCGCAGCGTGCCGTTGTCGAGCAGCTCGCGGGTGATGTTGTCCAGCCACAGGCTCTGGCCCAGGTCGTGCAATTGCCGGGTTGCGTTCATGGCGGCTCCGGAGAGGTCGATGTTTGCGAGGGTTCGCTGACTTGTTGCGCAGCGCGGCGGGTAATGAGGTCTTGGAATTCCGGCAACGCCATCTCGCACAAATCACCAATGCGCTCGATGCTCATATCAGGTGCGGGGTCGATGGCGATGCCCTGCGCTTGCGCGGCGTAATGGCCCTGGCGCACGAACACGGTAGTCAGCCGCGCGCCGGGCACGCGCTTCATCGCGGCCAGCAATTGCGGCTTGTCGTCGATCATCACGTAGGCATTGGCGGGAAATAATTCTTGCAGCACATTGAGCATGCGTTCCTTGTGCAAGGTAACCAGCACCCGGCCATCGACGGCATCCCACAATCCGGAACGCTGGATCTTGCGCGGCTGCATGACGATGTCGCCATCCGAGACGATGGCGGCGGTCCCGATCGTACGCAGGTGTTCTATCGCAGCGAGTGCGCGTGGATACAAGCGCTCGCCGAACGGGTAATCGAGCAGGAAGGACGACATATGCAGCAGCGTGGACTCCTGATCGCTGCCGATGCGAAATTCCTGCAAGGCGCCCAGATAATCGGCGTAGCCCAGGTCGCGGCGGCGCTGTTCGTAGATCGACCAATAGCGTTCGCGCTCAGCGCTGCCGAAGGATTGATCGAGCCGCGCGCTAAGATCGGCAACGAACCGGTCGTTGTCGAGCAAGGTGTTATCGACATCCAGCAAAAACATGACGGAGGACGCCGGCGGCATCGCACTTTCTCCGTTGGTTCCTGGCCTTGCCACCTCTGCATGATAGGCCGATGCCCGCCAGATGGACGGTTGCCATCATCCAACTGCAGGGAAGTGTTGGTTGCGGCTCGGCTTACACGCAACGATCACCTTCAACCTGAACAGGCCTGGCACGGCCCGGTCAGCGTGTGTTGGCAAAGGCATCGCAGTGATTGGATCGAACCCTGGCAATCGTTCCTGGCACGCTTGCCGAGTGGACAGCCGATGCGAGCAGCATGCTGGGCGGGTTGCTGTCGCAGCTTGCCAACAGGTGTAGGCTCAATCGAAACGTAGGGCGCATTTCCGGCCGGCGACCGGTGTTTGGCCTTTGGCAAGCCCGATTGCCGTTTTGGTTCACTGGTAGCCCGGCATGCCGGGCCAATCCAAGCCGTATGCAATTTGCCAGGTTTTCCCCGATGCAGGCACCGTATTGACGAGTGCTGACATGTCCCCTGAGCACAGGCTGCTTCCCATGGAGTATTCACGGCCGCACGTGTTGGTGGTCGATGACGAACCCGATGTCCGGCTGGTCTTGCAGCGCTATTTCGAGGCCAACGGTTTTCGCGTCAGTGGCGCGGGCGATGGCGCCGCCGCGCGATCGGTACTGGAGCGGGAACCAGTCGATCTGGTGCTGCTGGATATCGGCCTGCCGGGCGAAGACGGGCTGACGCTGATCCGCTATCTTCGCGAACACTGGCAAGGCGCGGTGATCATCGTCAGCGGGCACGGCGATCCGGTCGAGCGCGTGATCGGCCTGGAAGTGGGCGCCGACGATTACGTCGCCAAACCCTTCGACCTGCGTGAACTGCTGGCTCGCGCGCGCAGCGTGTTGCGCCGGATATCGCCGACGGCGACCGGCAATGGCGAGGCGATCGGCCGCGTTTTCGAGTTCGACGGCTTGCGCTTCGAGCCGCAGGCACGCCGCCTGACCGGCAACGATGGCGCGGAGATCGAATTGACCACCGGTGAGTTCGATCTGCTGAGCGTACTACTCGAGCAACCCAACCGGGCGCTGTCGCGCGATCAGATCATGCAACGCATGCACGGCCGTGTCGCCGGCCCCTACGATCGCGCCATTGATGTGCAGATCGGCCGCCTGCGGCAGAAGATCGAGCCCAATCCCTCGCATCCGACGATGATCAAATCGGTACGCGGCGTCGGCTATCTGTTCACTTCCACCGTCAAGCGTCGGTGAGTCGCGTGCAATGTTGAAACAACTGTTCAACGTCATCCCCGACGCCGTGCTCGTGGTCGATGCCGAGGGCCGGATCGAGCTTGCCAATCCACAGGCCGAAATCTTGTTCGGCTATCCGTCACAGGGCTTGGTGGGTGTAGTGCTGGAGGCCTTGATGCCCGAAGGCGTGCGTCATCGCCACCGGATGCACCGTGCCGACTACATGGCTAATCCGCGTTTGCGGCCGATGGGCGGTACCGGGCAGACCTTGATCGGGCAACGGCGTGATGGCACCGAGTTTCCGGTCGAGATCGCATTGGGGTCGATCCAAACTGAGGATGGAACGCGTTACCTGGCTTCGATCCGTGACATCTCCGAATCCCAGCGCGCCCGCCAGGCACTGGTGCGGGCGCGCTATGACGGACTGGTCGCCCGGATCGGCCAATTGGTCCTGGCCTCGACCGATGAAGAAACCGCCATAGGCCAACTACCGGCCGAACTGGCAGCGGCGCTGGGCGTCGAAGCGGTCGCCATCGTTTCCGCCTCGTCCGAGCACGATCGCCTGCAAATACGCACCGCCAGCGGCCTGAGCAAGGCGATCGAGTCGGCGACGCTCTCGTCCCTGACGGCCGACAACCTGCTCGGCCAGGTCATCGTTACCGGACAACCCATGATCATCGAGGACTTCACCGACTCGTCTCATCCCTGCAGACCGCTGATCGAGGCGGGATTGCGAAGCGGCCTGCTGGTGGCGCTGTTCGATCGCGACCGGCCGGTAGGCGCGATGATGGCGTTGTCGATGCGGCCGCGCAGTTTCGATCACGATGCGATGCACTGTCTGCAATCGATCGCCAATCTGATCTCGACCCTGATCCAGCGTCGCCACACCGAAGAACAACTGGCGCATTCGCAGCGTCTGGACGCCATCGGTCAGCTCACCGGCGGTATCGCGCACGATTTCAACAATCTGCTGACAGTGGTCTCGGGCAACCTGCAATTGCTGGAAGACGAATGCCCGGAGAATCCGTCCATCCGCGACCTTGTCGAAAGCGCGCAACGCGCGGTCGGCCACGGCGCGGCCTTGACTCGCAAGCTGCTCGCCTTCGCCCGGCGCCAGCACTTGAGCCCGCGGCCGATCCATCCCGGGCCGATGCTCGACGAGATCGGAACGATGCTCCGGCGTACACTCGGCGAACTGGTCAAGGTCGAGATCCAGTCGCAACCGGACATCGCTCCGATCTATGCCGATCTGGCCCAGCTCGAATCGGCCTTGCTCAACCTCGCACTCAACGCGCGCGATGCCATGCCGCGCGGCGGAAGACTGACCATCGCCGTGCGCGAAGTCCAATTCGGCAGCGAAGCCGAACGCCTGGAACTCCAGCCTGGCCACTATGTCGTGTTCACCATCGCCGATACCGGCCACGGCATGGCGCCCGAGGTGCTGGCGCACGCGTTCGAGCCGTTTTTCACCACCAAGGAACCAGGCAAGGGCAACGGCTTGGGCCTGAGCATGGTCTATGGTTTCGTCAAGCAAAGCGGCGGGCAATTGCATGCCGAAAGCCGGCTCGGTTACGGCACCCGGATCGAACTGTTCCTGCCGGCGACACCATGCCCTGACGAGGAAGCGATAGAACCCGCGGTGGCCTCGGTTTGGCGCGGCAACGAAAGCATCCTGGTGGTCGAGGATGAACCGGTGGTGCGCGAGATCGCGGTAGCCTTCCTGCACTCGCTCGGTTACCGGGTGCAGGCGGTCGATGATGCGGCCAAGGCATTGCAACGATTGGTCGCCGATCCGGCGATCGCGTTGCTGTTTTCGGATGTCGCACTCGGCAATGACATGAACGGCGCGGAACTGGGCATCGCCGCCCGGCAATTACGGCCGGATCTTCCGGTGTTGCTCACTTCCGGCTACGAGCACCCTGCTCCATCATTGAACGGAGAAACGACATGTCATTTCCACCTGTTGCGCAAACCCTATCGACGCGAGGAGTTGGCCGCCGCCGTTCGCAGCCAGTTGGATCAGAATGCGTAAGCGGCAGGCCCTATGTGTCGATTCAGTGACACGCCCGCGCTGTGGTCAGCAAGGTTTGCAGTGCGCCGGGATCGTTGAGCTGGATTTCGCGCTGCTCGACATCGATCATGCCCAGCTCGTCGAAATGCGACAGCGCGCGGGTGACTGTCTCCAGTTGCAGGGCCAGGAAATTGCCGATTTCCGCGCGCGTCATGCGCAATCGCAATTGCCGTGGGCTGAAGCCCAGCGTGAGTTGGCGCGCGGCCAGGTCGAGCAAGAATGCAGCCACCCGCTGTTCGGCATTGAGCGTGCCCAGACTCAGCATCCAGCGCCAATCGCGGCGGATTTCGCCGGCCATCGCGGCGGTCAAATGCTCCTGCAATTGCGGCACCTTGGCGCAAAAGGCCGGCAACTGCGAACAGGGCAGATCCCAAACTTCCCCGATATCCAGCGCCACCGCATCGCAGGTGTAGGCCGACGTGCCCAGTGCGTCGATGCCCAGCCAATCGCCGCGCATCCGGAAGCCGGTGATTTTTTCACGACCGTCCTCGCTCAGGACGCAAGCCTTGAAAAATCCTGCATGAACCAGATACAGCGAATGCAAGGGCTGGCCGGCACGAAACAAATACTGCTTGCGCTGGATCCGGCGACGGAACAAGTGCAGGCGCGAGCCGAGGGTCTCGATGTCCAGCGGTTCGAGTTCCATCGTGCCAGCTTGCGCATCGGCACTTTCACCGAAAGCGACAACAGCCAGTGCGGAGTCTGGGTACATGGCGTGAACTCCAAGTCGGGAGCGGGAAGACGAGACCACGCTATAGCGGCTTGGCAACATTGCGATGGCATGCGTGCAACGATGAGTAACGATGTGTAACCGCGAACTCGAGCTTTTTTCTTGACCAATATGTCGAAACTTGATCGGCATCAACACCGGCATCTCCAACGCGGCGATATTGGAATGAGGAAAACGATTCCTAACATCATCATTGAGCGAATTGCCTGTGAATGCCATGACGCGTTTTTTCGAACCGATGGCCGTCGATGCCTGGGATGCCTGGTTTCGTTGGCGGGACATGAGCGGATTGCACGATCTGACCATCGATGCGACGTGGGACCGCGTGGCCGATGCCATCGCCCGGGTAGAAGGCCGCATGGCTGGCCAATGGGCGCAACGCTTTGCCGACGCATTCGCCGCCTGGCAATTGTTGCCCAATGAAATCTTGCTGCGCGATGCCGGCACGGGCGCCGCCTTGCCGCCGCAAGACGCGCCGGCGGCGGTGCTCAATATCGCCGCTTTCGTCCGCGCACCGGTCGGCATGGTGCCCATCCTGGATCGCGATCGCTTGTTTTCCGTGGCGGCGCTGGCCGTACGCATGCTCGACGATGTACTGCTGGCGGCGACACCACCGCCGGCAAAAACATCCGGCCTTCGCATCGGCGTGATCGGCATGGCCAATGCGCTGTTCAGGCTGGGTCTGCGTTACGACAGCGATGCCGGGCGGCGGCAGGCCGCCGAGATCGCGCAAACACTGGCTGAAGGTTGTCTGCATGGCGCCATTACCCTGGCAGCCGAACGCGGCCATCCCGATCAGAACCGGCACCGACTGGCATTGCGCTGGCGCGATCGTTCCATCTCGCCGGAATTGATCGCCGATGGATTGCACTGGGGAGTCCGGCACAGCAGGCTCACCGCCATTCAATCGCATCCTCGGTTGGCGCTGTTGGCCAACAACGTGGCCGACGCGCTCGATCCGGTCCTGGGCCGCGATCGGATTGGCCGCCATAGAACCTACGATGGCCTGCCCTCCTCGGGTCATTATTCCGGAATCGAACGGCGCGGCACCTACAACAAAGCGTACGCAGCCGAACCAGCGGAGACGCTGGAGTCCGTGCCGATCAAGGCGAGGATCGAACTGCGCGTGGTGGTGCAACCCTGGATCGACGCACCGATCGAATATCTGTTCGCCGCTCTGCAAGAACCCGATCCCGATATCCAGGCCCAATGCACCGCTCTGACGCGGTTATCGGGCCTGCCATTTCCAGGCTGGAGATTGCTCAACCATGCCGCGCCCCTGCGTCAGCGCTGAAGACCTGGGCTGCGGCGCGGGCTGAATCGGAGCCCAGCAAAAGTCGAAACGACTCTCCGATTTTCCGGTCATCTGCACGCGCGACACAAAACACTCTCGCCGCTGCCAAGCGGCGAAAGCCCGGATCGGAGAAACATCGCTGCGGCCGGCGACTCCCGTCGGCCGCGGTGCTCAATGCCGATGCTCAATGCCGACGCGCCAACAGGCCCATCACGAATGCCGCGCCAGCGGCAACGCCCGCCACTGCCCAGGGATTTTCGTGAGCATAGGCATCGCCCCGGCGCACGGCCATCCGTGCCCGTTCGGCGGCATTGGCTTCCAGTTCCGCCAGGCGCTGGCGCGCACTGTGCAGGCGATTGCCCGCGCGCAATTTCATTTCCTCGACCTGGCCGCCGGTGGCGGAGCCGGCCTGTTGCAAGACGCGCTCGACGTCTTCGACGACGTGGCGCAAATCGGCTTTGATCCGTTCGGTGTCTAGTTGGTTCATGGCGCTCTCCTCGGATGACATGTTTCAGGCTTTTCGAACGACTGCCAAAGCAAGGCCGGCATCGTGCCGGGCTGACGCTCGGCGCACGATGCAGTTATTGGATGGCGATCTTGTGCGAGCGCGTGCCGGCTTTCTTGGGCAAGGTCAGGTTCAATACACCGTTGTCGTACTGCGCCCGGGCCTTGCTGTCATCGACCTCGTGCGGCAGCGTGAACGAGCGGTAGGTATTGCCGTAGTAGCGTTCGGCATGGATCTGCTTGCCTTCCTCTTTTTTCGATTCGCGCTTGATCTCGGCGCTGATGAGTACTTGCGCGCCATCGATCGAAACCTCGATGTCTTCTTTCTTCACGCCGGGAACATCGACCTTGACCAGGTACGATTTGTCGTCCTCAGTCACATCCATGCGCAATTCAGGCGGGGTTTCGACATCGCGCATGAGCGGACGCAGGCCGAACCCGCGAAACATGTCCTCGAAATCGGAAATCGGATCCATCCGGGTCATCGGCTGTTTGAAGGGGTTCCAACGGGTCAACGTAGTCATGATCGCAATCCTCGTGAGTTGGGCGGGGTCGAGTAAGGATAAAAGCCCATGCGAAAGCATCGGCTCATCGGCCGCCGGCCGCTTCGACAGGCGACCGGCCGAGATGAAATCTAGGCCGATGCGGCCTGCCGATGTTGATGAAGGTCAACAGATTCAAGCATCCTCATTCAGCCCCGCGCCCAAGTGACGATAGAACCAGCGTTTGCTCACTTCCGAGACCACGATGTAAAGCGCGGTGATCGCCACAATCGCGACGAATATCCTGCCCGGCAGCGGTACGAATCCGAACGGACGGCCGAGCGGCGACATCGTCACCGCGACTGCCACCAGCATCATCGCCGGCGCGCTCCACATCAGGAAACGGCCGGGGCGGCTGCGATAGAACGGCCGGTAGGTGCGGATCACCAGCAATATCCACAATTGGGTCAGAAGCGATTCCAAAAACCAGCCAGTGCGGAAAATGTCCTGGGCGCGCTCGGCCAGCATCATCAACACCGCGAACGTCAGCAGGTCGAACACGGTGCTGGTCAGTCCGAAGGTCAGCATCGAACGGCCGATCATGCGAATATTCCAGCGATGCGGCGTGCGCTGCCATTGCCGATCGACGTTGTCGCCGCTGATGCCCATCGCCGGGATGTCGGACAGGAAATTGTTCAGCAGGATCTGCTTGGCCAGCAGCGGCAGGAACGGCAGGAACAGCGAAGCCAGCGCCATGCTGATCATGTTGCCGAAATTGGCGCTGGTGGCGATGAAGATGTACTTGAGCGTGTTGGCGAAGGTATGCCTGCCTTCCTCGATGCCCTGGCGTAGTACATCCAGATCGTGCTTGAGCAACACGAAATCGGCCGCCTCCTTGGCCACGTCCACCGCCTGATCGACCGACAGGCCGACATCGGCCGCATAAAGTGCTGGCGCATCGTTGATGCCATCGCCCAGATAGCCCACGACGTGGCCGGTCTTTTGCAACGACAGGATGATGCGTTCTTTCTGGTTCGGGTCGATTTCGGTGAACAAGGTGATCGACGGCGCCAGGTGCCAGAGCGCCTCATCCTTGAGCCGTTGCAGCTCCTGTCCGGTCAGCGTGCCGGTGACCGGCATGCCGATGGCGTCGGCCACATGGCGGGCGACGAAGCGGTTGTCGCCGGTGATGATCTTCACATCCACGCCCAACGCGCGCAGCGCGGTCAAGGTGCCGGCGACCTGCGGATCGGGCGGGTCGAAAAACAGCAAGAACCCCACCAATGTCATCGCCTGCTCGTCGTCGCGCGCATAGCGCTCCTGCCGGCCGGCAGCTTTCGTCGCCACGGCCAAGACACGATAGCCCTTCGCGCTCCAATCGACGAAGCGTTGCATCATTCCCGCGCGAGTGGCTTCATCGAACGCGACTTCCCGGTGCTGGATTCTTGCCAGTGCGCAGATGCCGAACACATTCTCGACCGCGCCCTTGGTGATGATTGTCGCCGTTGGCGCATTGGCCGCCGCGACGACGACACTCAAACGCCGGTTCAGGAAGTCGTACGGAATCTCAGCGATCTTCAGCATTGCGTCCGGCGAGGAATCCATCGCCACGCCTTCGCGTTCGCCACGGGCGATCACCGCATCGTCGAGCGGATTGCCGATGCCGGTCTGCAATCGTGCGTTGAGCCAGGCCAGCCGGAATATCTCAGGCGCAGGCTGTCCCTCGGGATCGAGCGCGGCATCGAGTTCAACCACGCCGTGGGTGAGCGTACCGGTCTTGTCGGTGCAAAGCACATCCATGCTGCCGAGATTCTCGATGGCGTTCAGGCGTTTGACGATCACGCCCTGGCGCGCCATCGCCCGCGCGCCATGCGAGAGCGTGATGGTCAAAATGGCCGGCAGAAGTTCCGGCGACAGTCCCACCGCCAACGCCGCGGCGAACAGCAAGGTTTCGATGGTGGGACGATGCAGCAGGATATTGATCGCCAGCACCGCCACGACCACCGTCAGCATCAGGCCGATCAACAGGCCGCCGAATCGCCGCAGGCCGCGCTCGAATTCGGTTTCCGGCGCGCGCAGCATGAGTTTGCTGGCGATCTGTCCGTAAACGCTCGCCCGCCCGGTGTCCACCACCACCGCCCGCGCCCAGCCGCTGCGCACCGAAGTGCCGGTGAACACGCAATTGCCGCGCTGCGCGAGCGTGGCGTCAGCGGCGCAGACGCCGGCGGATTTCTCGACCGGCAAGGTCTCGCCGGTCAGTAGCGCCTGGTTGACGAAACAATCGCGTGCATCGAGCACCCGGGCGTCGGCAGGAATCAGCGAACCGGCGGACAATTCGATCACATCGCCCGGCACCACCCGGGCGGTGGCGATCGATTGCAGATGACCGTCGCGCAGCACGCTGGCCATGACCGCCACTCGCCTGCGCAGTGCATCCACCGCGACCGATGCGCGATATTCCTGGACGAAACTCAGCACCGCGGTCAACAGCACGATGCCCAACACGATCGCGGCATCCAGCCATTGCTGCACGAGCATCGACACTAGCGCCGCGATCATCAGGATGATCACCAGCGGACTGGAAAAGCGGCTCAACAGCAAACGCAGCGTTCTTCCGCGGCCGTACTCGGCCAACTCATTGCCGCCGTGCCTTTGCAGCCGCTGTGCCGCCGTGGCACTGTCGAGTCCATCGGCACTGGCGGCCAGCGCCGACAACACGTCTTCGATCGGCCGGGACCAATACCGTTCGACATTGCGTGCCGGTGTTGGCTTCATCGGCGATCATCTCCGGTTTGTCGCGCACGGCCGGCCGGTGCCTGGACCGGATCGATGCCATTGCCATCGACAATGAACGCGGCCGCCGAGTCCGCGTATTGATTTGGGTCAATGTCCGGCGCCACTGCGCCACTATCGTGGACAGGCGAAACGGCATGCACGAGGAAACGCGTGATGAGCAAGTCTTCCAGCACCACCACCGGCAAAGCGTCGCGACCGGCCAGTGTCAGGCCCCGCCTGACGGTGCGGTCCGAATCCATGTCCCGCAAAAAGCCCATCGCGCGCGCTACGGTCGCTAGAGCCGATGCGATCGACGAAAAAGCCCGGCACAAGATGATTTCCGAGTGTGCCTACTTCCGCGCCGAGCACCGCGCTTTCTCCGGCAATGGCGAGCTCGACGATTGGCTGGAAGCCGAGCGTGAAATAGAACACAAGCTTCGGCACTGATCCTCGTCCATGGGTCGTTCAGAACAGTTCCATCGGCAAAGCGCCTCGACGAACGCACGAACACCGGGAACCAATCGATGGATACGTCGCGGCTAAAGGTCGTGATCGACGGGCGGCAATGCCTGTTACCGCCCGGGATGACGGTACTGCAGGCGCTGCGCATGCAGGGCATCGAGCTTCCAACTCTGTGTCACGACGATCGGCTGGCGCCGATCGGACAGTGCTGGTCGTGCGCGGTGGAATTGGCAGCCGCGGACGGACTGCCGTTCCAAAATCGCCCGGCCTGTCGCGAACGATTGCACGAGGGCTGCCAGATTCGCTCGGCCAGTCCGGCCCTCGATGCTTTCCGGCGCAATCTGCTCGAACAACTGGCCGGCAACGTCGCCCCCGATGAGCTGGAACGCTTCCCCGAAAAACCATTGCACCGGCTATTGCGAACCTGGCAGATCGCCGCGCGTGCGCCACTGACAGACCCCGTGTCGGTGGACAGCTCGCATCCGTACATCCGTGTCGACATGAGCCGCTGCATCGCATGCCGGCGTTGCGTACGAATCTGCGACGACTTGCAAGGCCAATCGGTCTGGCATGTACTCGGCCGCGGCGATGAACTGCGCATTGCCACCACCGGCGATGTGCCACTCGTCGAAAGCCAATGCGTGGGTTGCGGCGCCTGCGTCGATACCTGCCCCACCGCCGCATTGACCGATGCCCGCGCTTGGCGTGAACCCGCCGCGACATCGTGGACGCGCACGGTATGTCCGTATTGTGGTGTCGGCTGCGAACTCGAAATCGGCGTGGCCGGCGCTCGCATCGTCGCCACGCGGCCGGTGCTCGATGCGCCGGTGAACAAGGGCCATCTTTGCGTGAAGGGCCGCTACGCGCATGCCTTCGTCGATGCCGCCGACCGTGTCGCCACGCCCCGGCTTCGGCGCAACGGCCGATGGCACAACACCGATTGGGACGAGGCGATCGCCTTCGCCGCCGATGGCCTGCATCGCATCATCACCGAGCACGGGCCGGATGCGGTCGGCGTGCTCGGTTCCTCGCGAGCAACCAACGAGGAGAACTACCTCACCCAGAAATTCGCGCGCATCGCCATCGGCACCAACAATGTCGATTGCTGTGCGCGCGTTTGCCACACGCCCAGTGCGGCGGCGCTCAAGCACATGCTCGGCACGGGCGCGGCCACCAACAGTTTCGACGACATCGAACAGGCCTCGTGCTTTCTCGTGGTCGGCGCCAATCCGCTGGAGAACCACCCGGTCGTCGGCGCGCGCATCCGCCAGCAGGTGCGGCGTGGCGCCCGGCTGATCGTGATCGACCCGCGCCGCACCGAGCTGGCGGAAATCGCCGACGTGCATCTGGCATTGCGCCCGGGCAGCAATGTGCCCTTGTTCAATGCCATGGCGCAGGTGTTGTTTGCCGAAAACCTGGTCGATCGTGCCTATCTGGCGGCGATGACCGATGGTGCGGTGCCGTTCGTCCGGTTCGTGGCGGCGTGGACACCAGAACGCGCGGCCGATATCTGTGCGGTGGATGCCGATGCAATCCGGCGCGCGGCGAGACTGTATGCCAGCGCGCGGCCATCGATGTGCCTGCACGGGCTGGGCGTGACCGAGCATGCGCAAGGCACGCAAGGTGTGATGGCACTGATCGACCTGGCGTTGTTGACCGGCAATCTTGGCCGGCCCGGCAGCGGCATCAATCCATTGCGCGGACAGAACAACGTGCAAGGCGCGGCGCTGATGGGCTGCGATCCGGCGACCTTGACCGGCTCGGTGCGCCTGTCCAGTGCGCGGGCCTCGTTCGAAGCTGCCTGGGGCGCAGCCTTGCCGCACAGGCCGGGACTGAATCTGCTGGGCATGATCGACCATGCGAAAGCGGGCCGGATCAAGGCTTTGTACGTGATCGGCTACGACATTCTCGGCAGTCTCGCCAACGCGAGCGAAACCGCGGCGGCCTTGGCGAAACTGGACCTGCTGATCGTCCAGGACTTGTTCATCAACGAAACCGCGCGATCGTTCGCGCATGTGTTCCTGCCGGCGGCCTCGAGCTTCGAGAAGGACGGCACCTTCACCAACTCCGAACGGCGGATACAACGTGTGCGGCGCGTGCTGACCCCGCGTGGCCTGGCACTGGCCGATGGCGAAATCATCTGTCGCCTGGCCGCCGCGCTCGGCCACGGCGAGCAATTTCCGCAAGCGGCACCCGAAGCGGTGTGGAATGAAGTCCGGCGACTGTGGCCCGATGGCGCGGGCATCAGCTACGGACGAATCGAGCGGCACGGACTGCAATGGCCCTGCCGCGACCTGGACGATCCCGGCACGCGCGTGCTGCACCAATCGCACTTCGCCGGTGGTCAACGCGCGAAGCTGGAGCCGATCGACTACCACCCGACCGATGAGCGTACCGATGCGCACTATCCGTTCCTGCTCACCACCGGACGCACGCTGCACCAGTTCAATGTCGCCACGATGACCGGCCGCACTCCGCAACAGGTGCTGCGCCCGACCGACACGCTCGATATGAGCCCGTCCGATGCGCGGCAACTGAACCTGCGCGATGGCATGCCGGTGCGCATCCGGAGCCGCTATGGCCAGACGGTACTGCCGCTGCGAGTGAGCGAGGCGATATCGCCGGGACAACTGTTCGCCAGCTTCCACGATCCGGAGCGGGCATTGAATCGGGTGACCGGCCCGGTGCGCGATTCGGTGACGGGAGCCCCCGAGTACAAGGTCACCGCCGTGAATGTGGCGCTGGCCTGAGGCTGTGCGGGCAACGATGCGCCCGCCTGCGGCCGGGCATCACCCTGCGCCATGTTGATCGAGGTCAACTCACGCGTGATCGCGGTCTGCGATGGTGGCCCAGTCCGGTCCACCTGCGAGAAATTGCCATGTCCACGCTCTGGGTTCTGGTTGCCGATGGCGCGAAGGCGCGAATGTTCTCCTTGGCCGAGGACGCGGGCCCGTTGGCCGAGATCGAGGATTTCATCAATCCCGATGGCCGTGCCGCCGGGCGCGATCTATCGCGCAACCGTCCGCCCAGCGTGCACGACCGTTTCGGCGAGCATCGCCACGCCATCGAGCCGCACACGCGGCAACGCGACAAGGCTGCCGGACAGTTCGCTCGCGAGCTCAATGCCGTGCTCGAACTAGGCTGCCTCGAGCATCGCTACCAGAATCTCGTCGTGATGGCGCCGCCGAGGTTTCTCGGCACGCTCAAGGCCGCCTGGGACAAGCAGGTTCAGGCCTGCGTGGTGGCCGAGTTGCCGAAGGATCTGACCGAGGCGGACAGCCAGACCATCTACGAGCACATACCGGCGCAGTTTCGCCCGCACCACCGGCAAGGCCAACCGCGCCCCTGAAGGGCACGCCCGGCGGAGGCTGGCGATGGCGCGAATCAAATTGTTCGGACTGGGCGCAAGCCAGCCGCAGGCGCAGGCCATCGCCGGCTTGCTGGGCATCGCGCCAAGCGCGCACGAGGAACGCGAATTCGACGACGGCGAACACAAGGCGCGATCGCTGGAAGACGTGTGTGGCGCCGATGTCTATGTCGTGCATTCGCTGTACGCCGACGCCGTGCAAAGCCCGAACGACAAATTGTGCCGGCTGTTGTTTTTCCTGGCGGCACTGCGCGACCACGGCGCGGCGCGGGTGTCGGCGGTCGTGCCATATCTTTGCTACGCGCGAAAGGATTGCCGAACCCAGCCGTTCGACCCGCTGACTTTGCGTTACGTGGCGCAGTTGCTGCAGTCGGTGCGGGTCGATACGGTGTTCGCGCTCGATCCGCACAACCGCGCCGCATTCGAGAGCGCATTCGGCTGCCGGACGCATTCGCTGGAAGCCAGAACGCTGCTGGCCGAGAACCTGGCGCCGAGATTGCGCGATCAGGACGTGACCGTGCTTTCACCCGATGCCGGCGGCCTCAAGCGTGCCGACGCCATGCGCCGCTCACTGGCGCGGACGCTGCAACGTCCGGTGGAGCTGGGTCTGATGGAAAAACGGCGCAGTTCCGGAGTGATTTCCGGCGAGGCGCTGTTTGCCGAGGTCGCCGGGCGAAGCGTGGTGATCGTCGACGATCTGATCGGCACCGGCGCGACCTTGCTGCGCGCGGCACGGGCGGCGCGCGCGGCCGGCGCGCGATCGGTCATCGCCGCCGCCAGTCATGGTCTGTTCGTCGGCGATGCGGCGACGGTATTGGCCGATCCCGCGCTGGACCGGATCGTGATCACCGACAGCGTGCCGCCGTTCCGATTGCAAGGCAGCCAGGCCATCGCGCGCTTGCAGGTGCTGGCGAGCGCGAGTGTTTTCGCCGCGGCCATCGCCTCCGAATGCGAAGGACAAGTCTTGGCCATGCCGCGATGATCGGTGCCGTTGTCCTGCGCGGCGGCGAGTGTGTTCAAAACCACGTCAGATAGCGCTGCGCGCAACGCAGATAATCCCGGGCGCGGCCGATCCATTGCTGTGGCGGGCCGGTATCGGGGTCTTCCAGATGCCAGGCCGCGATCTGGGCGCGCACCAGGGCATTGCGCGCCTTGTGGAACTCGATCAGCGCGCGCGGCGCGAGATCGCCGGTCATGTCCCGGTACGCGGCCATCAACCAGCCATCGAAGACCGGGCGGCCGAGACGGTCGGCTTCCATCGCAAGAAAGGCCAGCTCATCGACCGGATCGCGCAGGCGCAGATTGCGATCGAATTCGATGCAATCGATGACGATCGGCGGATCGGTCAGATAGATGTGCTCGGGGCGCAAATCGCCATGACCTTCGACGATGCGTCCGGTGAGTACACGCGCGTCGAGCAGTTCACCGCAGGTGTCGATGAAATAACGCAAGGCGCCGGCCAGCGTATCCAGCCCGGCATCGGACAGGCCCAATTCCGGCCGCGCCAGCTCGCTGGCCGCCGCGTTGATGGCCGACAACAATCGCCGGCGATACGCGGCGCAACTCCAGCGCGAGTGCGGCTCGGCGGCGAACAACGGCCCCAGCATCGTCACGATGCGCTGCGCATCGGCCGAATCCACGCTATTGGCGCGCAGGCGCTGTTCCAGCGAGAGTGCCGCCGGCAGGCGGCGCATGCGCAGCAGCCAGTCGATGCGCCGGCCTGGGCCATTCAATGCCATCGCGCCATCCGCATCGATGGTCAATGGCTCGATGGAAAGATAGATCTCCGGCGCCAGGCGCTGGTTCAGGCGAAGCTCGCGCACGCAACTGCGCCGCCGTGCGGCGGGCGTCGAATAATCCACCGGGACGCGCCGGAACGGCTTCTTCAGCTTGTAGGCATGCTCCCCGGTCAAGAACAGCCAGGACATGTGCGTCTCCAGTGCTTGCACCGGACTCGCCGGTGCCGGGTAACTTTCCGGCCGGCGCAGGAATGCGACCTTCTGCGCGAGTGTCTGGCGATCCGACAACAATGCCGACATCCGCTCGTCAGGCGCGATGCTCATGCTGGCCTCGTGCGGGTGGCGGAAGAATTTTCCGGCCACGATTCACGGCCGCGGCGGCGACACGGTATCGAAATCGGCAGCCGCGCCATCGTCATCGTCATCGCGCCGCACAATCGCGGGCATTGGCGCCGGTTCTTGTCATCGCTCCGCGAGCCGAGCCGCTGGATGCCGATGCCTTGTCATCCTCACCTGTGCGGCGGCGCGGTGGCGAAATTTCAGCATGGCTCATCGGACAAACTCCGCGATTGCATGGGCCGGGTCCGGCCACCGACCGGCTGGCAAGAACCTTGCCTGAACCGCAGCGGCCGGCATTGATGCAGGTCAAGCATCGGGCCGCGGATTCATCGGCCGCCTTCGCACAACTCCGGCCAGCATGCGAAACGGCGTGTTGTTGATGTGCATCAACATGCGCGCTGCCGGTGTGGAGGCTAATGACCGTTCACTGGAATCAATCCATGGAGGTGTGTGATGAACGACAAGCAACTGCGGCAGGACGTCATCGCCGAGCTGGATTTCGAGCCCAGCATCGAAGCGGCGGAAATCGGCGTCGCCGTCGATAACGGCGTGGTCACCTTGTCCGGGCATGTGCCCAACTACGCGCAGAAGCTGGCTGCCGAACGGGCCGCGTGGCGCGTCAAGGGCGTGAAGGCGATCGCCCAGGAAATCCAGGTGCGGCTTGCCAGCGACAAGAAGTGCAATGACGACGAAATCGCCAAGCGCGCCGTGAGTATGCTCGCGTGGAATGCCTCCGTTCCGCGCGATGCGCTGCATGTGAAAGTGCAAAACGGCTGGGTGACGCTGAGCGGCAATGTCAACTGGAACTACCAGCGCGACGCCGCCGAGGCCGGCATCCGCAAACTCTCCGGCGTCATCGGGGTGATCAACAACATCAACCTGGTGCCCGCCGCGCAATCGACCGATATCAAGCAGCGCATTGTCGAAGCCTTGAAACGGCATGCCGAAGTCGAAGCCGACCGGATACTTATTTCCGTTCAAGAGGGCGGCAGGGTCAGCCTCGAGGGCGATGTGCACAACTGGGACGAGCGCCGCGCGGTGGAACGCGCCGCGTGGTCGGCTCCGGGCGTACGCATCGTCGAGGATCATCTGCGGATCGGATAAAAAATACCTCTCCAGGACAACACCGGTTTCGAGCCCTGCCCTCGCCCACCGCCCTTCCTCCCGGGACGGATCACGGCGAGGGCAGTGTTTTTTTCCCGGCGCCATTCGCCCGGCGATGCGGCCTCGGCGCAGTCAAGCAAGACCGGACTCGGCGTCGGAACACATCAGGACCGCCGCGCCGCGAATGCGACCGGCGCGCAAGTCTGAGACGGCCTGGTTGGCCTGTTCGAGCCGATAGCGCGAGGTGGTCGTGACCACACCGACTTGCGGTGCGATGGCGAAGAAGGATCTGGCATCCTCGCGCGTCAAATTCGCCACCGACGACAGTTTCCGTTCCTGCCAAAGCAGCCGGTATGGGAACGCCGGGATATCGCTCATGTGGATGCCGCCGCAAACCACATGTCCGCCTTTGCGTACTGCCTGCAATGCCAGCGGCACCAGTGCACCATCGGGTGCGAACAGGATCGCCGCGTCCAGCCACTGCGGCGGTCGTTCGGTGGAGTCTCCTGCCCAGGTCACGCCCAGCGAACGCGCGAAAGTCTGCGTGGCCGCATCGCCCGGGCGGGTGAAGGCAAACACTTGGCGCCCTTGCCAGAGCGCGATCTGCGCAACGATGTGCGCGGCCGCACCAAAACCATACAGTCCCAATGCAGCGGCATCGCCGGTTTTCGTCAAACAGCGCCAGCCGATCAAACCCGCGCACAACAGCGGAGCCGCAGCGACCGGATCGGTATTGGCCGGCAAGGCGATGCAATAAGCGGCCTCGGCGATCACCTGACTGGCAAAGCCGCCGGGACGCGTGTAGCCCGTGAACAAGGGCGCATCGCAGAGGTTTTCCGCGCCGCTCAGGCAATACCGGCAAACGCCGCAGGTATGACCGAGCCACGGCACGCCCACGCGATCGCCCAGCGCCCAGCCAGTGACTGCTTCGCCGAGCGCATCGACGATGCCGACGATTTCATGGCCGGGAACAAGGGGCAGTTTCTGATCGGGCAATTGCCCGTCGATGATATGCAAGTCAGTGCGACAAACGCCGCAGGCTTCGACTCGCAAACGCAACTCGCCCCGCCCTGGCAACGGATCGGGCCTGTGCTCGAGCACCAGTGGCTGCCCTGTGGCGTTCAACACCATCGCGCGCATGCCGATACTCCGCTTTGAATGTCAGCACTCAGACACAACGGTCGAACCGAACATTACGGCACCTGCAGATGTGTTCAAGACTCAGAGCGGGCGCTGCCCGATCGAGACACCACGACCCTTGGGCTCGGCACGTTGCAGGCGCTGGTCAAACCAGTCGGCAGCCACTGCCGTCATCTGCTCCAACGCGCCGGGCTCCTCGAACAAATGCGATGCGCCGGGAATGACGATCAACTCGGCCCAGTCGCGCATTTGCGTCTTGGCGGCTCGATTGAGTTCGAGCACCTGCCGGTCGTCGCCGCCGACGATCAGCAAGGTATGTGTTCGCACTTGCGTCAAAGCCTGCGTGCCAGCCAGATCGGGCCGCCCGCCGCGCGAGACCACGGCGGCTATTTCGATCGGTCGGACAGCCGCGACCCGCAGTGCCGCCGCCGCGCCCGTGCTCGCGCCAAACAAACCGATCGGTAGTGTGCTCTGGGAAGATTCCCGTCGCGCCCAATCGAGCGCCGATTCCAATCGCTGGGCGAGCAATGCGATATCGAAGCGCGCGGCCGTATTGCGGTCTTCCTGCAAGCTCAACAGATCGAACAGCAACGTGGCGAAGCCACGGCGATGCAAGGCCGCCGCCACGAAGCGATTACGCGAGCTATAGCGGCTGCTGCCGCTGCCGTGGGCGAAAATCACCAGACCGCGCGGCGATGCTGGCGAGGCCAGATCGCCAGGCAGGACGATGCCGCCGGCGGGAATATGAACCGGATAACTGGGCACCTGCACATGCGATGACGCTTCAGACGGATCGGCGGCGAGCGCCTGAATCACCTGCTCATCGGTGACGCCGGTGAAGTCGAAGTAATGCTGGCCGACCGCCACGAACGGCCACGGCCTGGCCAGGCAAACCACGGCATCGGCGAACCGGGCGACTTGCGCCAGGCTATCGTCGGCGGCCACAGGAACAGCGCAGACCAGATACCCGGCCCCGCGCGCGCGCGCCGACTTGAGCGCCGCAATCATCGTCGAGCCGGTCGCCAGACCATCGTCGATCACGATCACCGTACGCCCGGTCAATGCCAGTGATGGCTGACTGGGGCGATAGCGCGCGCGGCGCTCGCCGATGAGCGCCAACTGACGCTGCGCCTCTCTTTTGACATAGGCCTCGTCACCACCCGCCCATTGGGCGTGTTCATTGAGAGTGACGGTGCCTTGTTCATCCACCGCACCGATGGCCAACTCGGGATTGCCCGGCGCGCCGAGCTTGCGCACCAGCACCACATCCAACTCGCCATTGAGCGCATCGGCGATCATCCGCCCCATCGGCACCGCACCGCGCGGAATCGCCAATACCACCGGCCGGGCCGTCTTGTACTGCATCAGCGCGTCGATCAGCCGCCGCGCGGCATCTTCGCGGTCATGAAACGGCAGCGACATCATGAGGGCACCTCCGGACGATCCCACAGCACGAATCAGGCCATCGAGTCTCATACCGTGTACTTTGTCGCCGCTGGCGCCGCCCACGTTGACCTGCGTCAAGATGCCGGCCGATCGCGGATCGATATCTCGCCCATCGCACGCGGAACGAAGGAGGGCGCGATGACGGAACGGCCCGATGCGCGCGCGATTACCTTGACCGGCATCAATTCGCCGCATGCCAGGCCGCCTACGCTGGGCATCGATGATGCGGCGTATCGCCAGAGCCAACCATGACGATCTCCCAGCGCAACAGCAAATCCAGTCCACCGGCCGCAGCCGAACAGGCGCTGCTGGCCGAGCTCGCCAAATTGCTGCGCGAATTGCACCCGCATTCGCATCGTCTGCCCGAGCCGCACTTGAACGCACGGCTCGACCGCGACCTCGGACTCGACAGCCTGTCGCGAATGCAATTGCTGTCCCGGCTCGAACAACGATTTCGCGTCGAGATACCCGAAGCCGCAGGTATCGCTGCGCAAACGCCCGCGGACTTGTTGCGCGCCCTGGCCGGCGCCGTGCCGCGTGAATCGGCAGCGGCGTCATCGGTGCTGGAACTGACTCGCAGCGAACACCTGGAACTGCCGGAATCGGCCACGACCTTGATCGAAGTATTGCAATGGCATGCCGAGCGGCATCCCGATCGCCTGCATGTGCATTTCGAGGGCGGCGAAGCCAACGGCCTCAACCTGACTTTCTTCGCGTTGCATGCAGCGGCCAAGCGCGTGGCCGCCAGCCTGCAAGCCAAGGGGCTGCATCCGGCCGAGCCGGTAGCGATGATGCTGCCCACGCATCCGGATTTCTTGATCGGATTTTTCGGCGTGATGCTGGCCGGCGGCGTGCCGGTGCCGTTGTATCCGCCGATGCGGCTGGGCGAACAGGCCGAATATTGGCGCCGCCAGGCGAGCATCCTGGACAACTGCCGCGCACGCATCCTGCTGGGCAACGCGGAGCTTTGCGCGCATCGGCAACTGGTGCGGACGCTCATTGGCGGTGTCGAGCAATTGCTGGATGTGTCCGAGCTCGCGCAGGACGACAAACAACCCGAGACCGTTGCCATCAACGCCAACGATCTGGCCCTGCTGCAATACACCTCCGGCAGTACCGCCGATCCCAAGGGCGTGGTCGTCACGCACGGCAATGTGCTGGCCAATCTGCGCGCGATGGGCATGGTGGTCGGAGTGAGTTCGGCCGATGCGTTCGTGAGTTGGCTGCCGCTGTATCACGACATGGGCCTGATCGGTGCCTGGCTCGGTTGCCTGTATTTCGGAACGCCGTTGGTGTTGATGTCGCCGCAGACTTTCATGCTGCGGCCCGACCGCTGGCTCTGGGCGATCCATCGCTATCGCGCCACCTTGTCGGCCGCGCCCAACTTCGCCTACGAGTTGTGCCTGAGCCGGATCGCCGACAGCGCGCTCGAAGGATTGGACCTGAGCCATTTGCGACTGGCCTTCTGCGGCGCCGAGCCGGTGTTCGCTGAAACGCTCGAACGCTTCGGCAAGCGGTTGGCGCCGTTCGGTTTCAAGCCGCAGGCGCTGTTTCCGGTGTACGGCCTGGCCGAGAACACGCTCGGCTTGACCTTCCCACCACTCGACCGGGGGCCCAAGGTCTTGCGCATCGAACGCGATCCCTTCCTCAAGACCGGCGTCGCCATACCTTGCCCGTCATCGGATGTCGCTGTGCTGTCCTTCGTTTCCTGCGGTTTGCCGATTCCCGGCGATGAGCTGCGCATCGCCGACGGGGACGACCGCGAACTGCCCGATGGCCAGCAAGGCCATGTGCAATTCCAGGGACCGTCGGCTTGCGCTGGCTACTTTCGCAATCTTGAAGCGACACAGGCGTTGTTGCATGGCGCGTGGCACGACAGCGGCGATCTGGGTTTCATCCATGACGGCGAGTTGTATCTCACCGGCCGGGTGAAGGATTTGATCATCCGCGCCGGTCGCAACCTGCATCCGCAGGCGATGGAACAGGCGGTGGGCGAACTGCCCGATGTGCGCAGAGGCCGGGTCGCGGTGTTCGGCACGCTTACCCCCGAATCGGGCACCGAGCGTCTGGTCGTGGTCGCCGAGACACGTCTGACCGAAACAAACGCACGCGCGGAGCTGCGCTCGCAAATTCAATCCACCATCATCACGCTTGCCGGCGAACCCGCCGACGATGTGGTGCTGGCCGCACCGGGAACGGTGCTCAAGACTTCCAGCGGAAAACTGCGGCGCGCGGCGTGCCGCGATGCTTACGAAAGCGGACGCCTGGGCACGCGTAGCGCAAGGCCGTTGCTGGCCTTGCTCGGTCGCGGCCTGCTCGCCGATGTTCGCGGGCGCGTGCAACGGCTGCGCGCATTGGCCTATGCCGGCTATGCCTGGGCGATGTTCGGCCTGATGACGATACCGGCGGTGCTCGCGGTGGTGCTGTTGCCCAGTGTGCATTCACGTTGGAGCGCCATGCGTGTCGTGCTGCACGCGCTGCGCTTTTGCACCGGCGTGTCGCTGACCAAGACAACCATCGCCGCACCACCTGCGCCGCCTTGCATCTTCGTCGCCAATCACGCCAGCTATCTCGATGGATTGCTGCTGGTGCTTACGCTACCGCGTCCGGCGGCCTTCGCCGCCAAACAGGAGCTGGCGGCCAAGCCTTGGATGCGTTGGTTGCTGCTGCGTTTTGGCGCGGTATTCGTGGCGCGTTTCGATCCGATGCGCTGCACCGAGGTGGTGACCCAGGCGCAACACGCGGGCCGCGATTTCCTGTTCTTTCCCGAAGGTACCTTCCAGCGCATGCCGGGCTTGTTGCCGTTTCACCTGGGCGCTTTCGCCGCTGCGGTCGATGCCGGCATGCCAGTCGTGCCGATCGCCTTGCGCGGTACGCGCTCACTGCTGCGCGGCGACGATTGGTTTCCACGGCATGGGCCAGTGGCAGTGACCTTGGGCGCGGCATTGTTGCCCAGGCCAGGCATCGAGCCCTGGAGTGAAACCTTGCGACTGGCGACGGCCGCACGCGCGTTCCTGATCGCCGAAAGCCGCGAACCGGACCTGGGCGAGATGCTCAATGCGACCGCGCAAGTTGACCAGGGTCAAACTCCGGCCGCCGCTTCCGGTATCTGATGGATGCCGAACATCGGATACACGAGCCGCCACGCCATGCCCACCGTGAGAATCCGCCTGATCGGCAGCGAAACCGACGCCAACGCGCTCATCACCGTGTTGCATGGCATCGATGGCATCGAGCACGTCGAACAAATCGCCGACCTGATGCCGCACATGGACGATGACGATTCCAGTTCGGCCGGGCTGCCTGACGACATCGGTCCGGGCGTGCATGCCATCGAAATCCAGGTGCCCGATCAGGAACGGGCCGAGCGCGTGCGCGAACTGGCCGGCAACGCCGCGGAATTTCTCGATGCCACGGTCGAGTTCGTCGATGAATTCTGAGTGCGGGCAAGGATGAATCGGCTGCCGGGCGAAACATCCACTCGATCGATCCCGGCGCTCGAGCGATGCCTTTGCATACCGCATGCTTGCTCGAACGGAAAATTTTTCCGTGGCACGCGAATTCATTTCCATTCGTGCTGACGCTGAGCCTGACCAAGGTTCGAGCCGCGAATGCAGGGCCAAGACAATTCAATGATCTGTCGATGCCCTTCGATTCTTCATCGGGTTCAGATTCAAGGCGAATGGGTGGAACAACCGGAAATGCCTATGGTCAGCGCTTGGCCGAAGTTATCGCATCGCAACACCGCACCAATTGCTTCACCAGCGCCAGCGTAGTGGCCGAAGCGCCGGCGGGATGATGCAAGGCCAGCCACATTGGATGGCCAGCCGGCAATCCATCGGCCTTGCCCAGCACGCGATGCGCGGCGCCGACGGCGCGCTGCGGCAGCAAGCTGATTCCCAATCCATCCGCCACCGCCGCCTGCAGGCTGGCCAGGCTGCTACTGCAATAGCTGATGTACCAACGCAGATGGCGCGCATCCAGCGCTTCGAACATCTCCTCGCGATACAGGCCGCCATCGGGAAACACCGCCAGCGGCAACGGGTCGTACTTCAGGCAAGGATGTTTCCGGCTATCGATCCAGACCACGCGTTCGGGCCATGAGCGCACACCTTCGGCACGCCGTTGCTTGGCCAGGATCACGTCGTACTCGCCGCGCTGATAGGCGGCGATGAGATCGGCGCTCATGCCGCTGGTCACTTCCAGACGCAGCCCATGACCTTGCTGGCGTGCGAAGGCCGCAAGCGCGGGCGTCAACAGCGCGCCGGCAAGGTCCTCGGGCACGCCCAGGCGGATGACTTCCTGCGGCGCTGCCTGCTCCATCGCGGCACGCGCCTCGGTGCCCAGCGCCAGCAAGCGGCGCGCATAGCCGAGCAGTCGCTCGCCGGCCTGGGTGGTGCGGATGCGCCGCTCACTGCGATCGAGCAGGATCTGGCCGGCATCGTCCTCCAATCGGCGCACTTGCTGGCTCACCGTGGACTGGGTCAAGTGCAACGCACGCGCGGCGCGGGTGAAGCCGCCGGACTCGATCACCGCCACGAATGCGCGGAGCAGTTGCGGGTCGTACATGTCCATCGCCTTAGCCACTGGATTGGATGCAATTATTTAATTTCATGATTGCCCGGGCAAGCACTATGCTCGCGGCGATGAGGTGGCCGTCAGCGCGCCCGGGCAGGAATCATGAAGATCGGAGGCAAGACAATGGCGATGGTGATGATGGCAACGGTGGCGATGGCGACGGCGTTCGCGCTGTCGGAGGGCGAACTGCTGGTGATGGCCGCCGAGGCGGGCAATACCAAAACCGTGCAGCGCTTGCTGAACAACGGCGCGGACATCGAACAACGCGACCACAAGGGACGCACCGCATTGCTGTCGGCGACCCACGGCAATCATGTCGAGACGGCACGGGTGCTGATCGAGGCCGGCGCCGATGTCAACGCCAAGGACCACATCGAGGACAGTCCCTACCTGTACGCGGGTGCGCGCGGCCACTTGGAAATCCTGCGAATGACACTGACGCACGGCGCGGATTTGAAAAGCACCAACCGCTATGGCGGTACCGCGCTGATTCCTGCTTGCGAACGCGGGCATGTGGAAACGGTGCGCACCCTGATCGACGCGGGCGTCGATGTGAATCACATCAATCGCCTGGGCTGGACCGGCCTGCTGGAAACCGTGATTCTCGGCGATGGCAGCGCGCCTTATGTGCAGATCACCACCCTACTGCTCGCCGCTGGCGCGGATCGGGACATCACCGACCGCGAAGGGCTGACCGCGCTTGATCATGCGCGCCAGATGGGGCAGAAAGAAATCGTGACTTTGTTGCAGAAGGAAGATGCACTATGAATCGGGCATGCAATGAACGCACACCGGCACGCACTGGATTGATTTTCGCTGTGCTGGCTAGCGTACTGGCCATAGCGCCGGTCCATGCGGCCGAGCACGTGGACGTACTGGTACGCAACGTCACCGTGGTGGATGTCATCGATGGGCAGCGCTTGCCGCATCGCGACATCGCGCTGCGCGATGGCCGCATCGTCGCCATCGTCGAACCGAAGGCGGCGAAAAAACTGCACGCACGCGAAACAATCGACGGCACCGGCAAGTTCGCGATTCCCGGCCTGTGGGACATGCACGTCCATTTCGGCGGCGGCGAAGCGCTGATCGAGGAGAACCGCAATCTGTTGCCGCTGTATGTGGCCCACGGCATTACCGCCGTGCGCGATGCGGCGGGCGATCTCAGCCCCAGTGTTTTCCAGTGGCGTGACGAGGTCGCCGCAGGCAAGCAATTGGGCCCGACGATCTTCACCTCGGGACCGAAGATCGAAGGCATCGGTTCGATCTGGCCGGGCGATCTGGAAGTCGGCACACCGCAGGAACTCGATGCCGCGCTCGACAAACTGCAAGGATGGAAAGTCGATTTCATCAAGATCACCGACGACAAACTCTCGCCCGAACTGTTTTTCCAGGCGCTGAGCAAGGCGCGCGCACGCGGTTTCAAGACCTCGGCGCATATCCCGATGGCGGTGCCGGTGGCTGAGGCCAGCGCGGCGGGATTGGGTTCGATCGAACACATCGCTTATGCCTACAAGGCGGGCGCGCCCGACGAGGCGCAATTGAGCGCGAGGTTCAAGGCGGGAGAGTTGACCAGCCAACAGTTGTGGACACAGGCAGCGGCCAGCTTCAATCCGACTGCCGCAAAAACGGCCTACCGAAAGTTGGCGGCCAACGACACGGCGGTGACGCCCACACTCAATGGCAGCCGCATCACCGCGTATCTGGATCAGGACGATCATGCCAATGACGACTATCTGAAATACATCGGATCGGGCCTGCAGGCCACCTACACATGGCGTGTGGAGCGGGCGAAGAAAGATGATGCCGAAGCGATTAGAAACCGGCATCAACGCTTCGAGCGGATGGCTTCGATCCTGCCGCTGTTGCAGGAATCGGGAGTGAAAATTCTCGCCGGCACCGATGCCGGGTTTCTCAATTCGTACAACTATCCCGGCATCGGCCTGCACGATGAAATGGCGCTGTTCGTGCGCTATGGCCTGACGCCGCTGCAAACATTGCAGGCCGCCACCATCAACGGCGCGCAGTTCCTCGGCCACAGCGACACAAACGGCAGCATCGCGGTCGGCAAGACTGCCGATCTGGTGTTGCTCGAGGCCGATCCGATCCAGGACATCGCCGCCACGCGACGCATCGCCGCCGTGATCCTCAAAGGCCGGGTGTACGACCGTGGCGAACTCGATGGCATGCTGGAGGATGTTCGTAAGCAAGTGTCCGCGGCGACGCCGAAGCCCTGAGTGCGAAGGCTGCGGATCGGGCCTGCACGAGTCGCCCGATGCCGCCGTGCAAGTTGACCGGGATCAAACTCTCATCATTATTTTCGGCGCCTGATGAGCATCATTAACCGGATGCAGGAGCGAATTTGCCTTACCATCGAGAGAATCCGTCTGAACCGCTCTGCATGAAGTCGTTGGCATCGAGCGCATAGAACAAGTCGCCGACCCGATGACATAAAGGAAGTCATGCGACTGACTGGAGCAATGCGCATCCGGATGTCTTGCGTTGATGGGTATTGCATTCGCTGACGCTGGAAGCTTTGCCGAAGCACTGTTGACGGAGCACCGCAATGAGTGTTCGCAACGCCGAGATCGCCGCCGTTTTCGAGGAGATCGCCGATCTGCTCGAATTGCAAAAGGCCAACCCGTTTCGCGTGCGCGCTTATCGCAACGCCGCACGCACGCTGGCCGCGTGGCCGGAACAGATGTCCGGCTGGTCGGCCGCAGGCCGCGACTTCGGCGAGTTGCCCGGCATCGGCAAGGATCTCGCCGGCAAGATCGCCGAGATTCTCAAGCGCGGCACCTGCGTGCAACTGGAGCGGCTGCGCGCCGACTTTCCGCGAGGCATCACCGAGTTGTTGCAAGTTCCCGGCCTTGGCCCCAAGCGCGTGCACACGCTGTATCACGAGCTGGGCGTGCGCTCGCCCGCGCAGTTGCTCAGTGCCGCACGCGAAGGCCGCATTCGCGCGATACCCGGCTTTGGTGCAGCCAGCGAGCGGCGCATCGCCGAGGCCGTGACCGGCCATCTGGAACGCGGCAAGCGTTGGCCGATCGCGCGGGTCAGCGCCGATGTCGATGCCCTGCTCGCGCATATGCGCGCCGCACCGGGCGTCATCGAAGCGATCGCGGCCGGCAGTTTTCGGCGACGGCGCGACACCGTCGGCGATGTGGACATTTTGGTGTCCGCCAGTGCCAGTCGCGGACTGACCGATCGCCTGCAAACCTTCGAGCACGTGCAACGTGTCCTGATGCACGGCCCGACCCGTGCCAGTGTCGTACTCGACAGCGGCCTGCAAGTGGATTTGCGCGTCGTGCAACCGGCCAGTTTCGGCGCGGCCTTGATGTATCTCACCGGCTCCAAGGCGCACAGCATCGCCCTGCGCCGCATCGCCCAGACGCGCAAGCTCAAGATCAACGAGTATGGCGTGTATCGCGCGGGCGAGCGTATCGCCGGTGATACCGAAGCGTCGGTTTACGCGACGATCGGACTGCCCTATATCGAACCGGAACTGCGCGAGAACCAGGGTGAAATCGAAGCCGCGCAACAACACAAATTACCGCGACTGATCGAGCGCAGTGATTTGCGCGGCGACCTGCACGCACACACGGACGCCAGCGATGGCCTGGAAACGCTGGAGCAGATGGCCGAGGCCGCGCGTGCGGCCGGGCTGGAATACCTGGCCATCACCGACCACACGCGCAGTCTCAAAATCGCCCACGGCCTGGATAGCAAACGCCTGCAGGCGCAGATCGAGGCGATAGACAAACTCAACGAAAAACTTCGTGGCATCACTTTGCTCAAGGGCGCGGAGGTCGAGATTCTCCGCGACGGCAAACTCGATCTACCCGATGCGATATTGGCGCGGCTGGATCTTGTCGTCGGAGCCATGCACAGCGCCTTCGACCTGCCACGCGCCAAGCAGACCGACCGTATCCTGCGCGCGATGAATCATCCAGGCTTCAGCATCCTCGCCCATCCCAACGGTCGCTTGTTCGGCACACGCGGCGCTTGCGAACTGGACATGGAACGCATCATCAAACATGCCCGCGAGCGCGGATGCTTCCTGGAATTGAATTCGCAACCCGACCGGCTCGATATGTTCGATCTGCAATGCCGCCAAGCCAAGGACGCCGGCGTACTCGTCGTGATTTCCAGCGACGCTCATCGCGGCACCGACCTGCGCTGGCTCCAACTCGGCATCGATCAAGCCCGCCGCGGCTGGCTGGAACCGGGCGATGTGCTCAATACCCTACCCTTGGCGAAATTGCGGCAAAGGTTGGCGGGGACGATGGGGCGAATGAGCGGCTGATATAAGCAACACACCCCACAAAACCGATGTCGGAAATGCCGTCTGGCATCCGTGTCTCCTCTCGCGCCTGCACGCGTTACGCAACCGCGGATCCGACAAAGGAGAAGGATGAAGCAACCGCCTAAAACTCGGGCAAGAGCGTCATGTGCTCGGCATTGACGGGGAGCTCCTTACGGAATTGTTAGAGCACAGCTTGCATCGGGGCAAGCGCCGCTCAGGAACCGGCAATGATGTCGATTACCAACACGCCCTCACCCACGCGCTGAACCTTCAGCATGAGGTGTCTTGCCCCGGCTTCCCGGACACCCGCTTAAGCGACTGAATTAAGCCGAGCCACGAAACGGTTTCGGTTTGAATTGTTGGGCGACAACCGCATCACCCCAAAGCCTGCGGGTTGAATTGCCAGACCGAATAGTTGAGCGCCATCGCGAAGCTTACCCACAGAAGATAGGGAACGAGCAGCGCGCCAGCTAAAGGCCTGATACGCCAGAACAAGACGACAGTAGCAATTATCAGGGCCCATAACACCACGATGTCAGCAAAAGCCAAAGCGCCACGGTGCCAGCCGAAAAAGAACCAACTCCATAGTGCATTGAGCGCGAGCTGCACAAGAAACAGAGTGAACGCGAGTTTTGCTACGCGTAAGCCGCCAACACGCCAAGCCAACCATACGGCAATGCCCATCAACGAATATAGAACTGTCCAAACGGGACCGAATATTGAGGGTGGTGGCGCCCAGACAGGACGAACCAACTGCGTATAGAACGAGCCTGCATGGACCGATGCGGCGGCACCGATAGCCGCAGCGATGAAGACAACAACCAGCCAACCGAAAAGACCGGCAATCTGCGTCTGCTTTGTAAGTAGTGTCATACAGAACTCCGGTTGTTGCCTAATGAGACTGTAGAAAAACTCCCGCGATCTTGCTGCAATGGCGGTCAGTCAGCAAGGTGGCAGCGATGGCGCGATACAAGCAAGTTGATGTGAGTCCAAGGCTGTTGCCGGTGGACTTGCAGGCGCAGTTGGTGCCAGGGACGTTTGCCCACGCTCTGCATCACCTGATCGACGAGAGTTCCTGCGAAAAAAACGGACATCCATTGGTCAGACGTCATTGTGCCCTTGGCGCCGGAGTACAACATGGGTGGCTTTCTCCGATGCAACGAACTGAACGCACTCGTATCCCAGAGCGCGCGCATCAACCCCTTCGAACAGCCGCTCTCCTGCACCGAGCAGGACTGGCGAGATGGCGATGTGCAGCTCATCGATGAGGCCCGCACGAAGATATTGCCGGATGGTGTCGGGCCCGCCGCCAATGCGCACATCCATTCCTTTGGCGGCGTCGCGCGCTCGGTCAAGCGCCTCATGAATACCGCCCGTGACGAAGTGGAAAGTCGTTCCGCCTTCCATCTGAATGGGCGCGCGCGCGTGATGAGTCAAGATGAAAGTCGGAACGTGATAGGGAGGGTTGTCTCCCCACCAGCCTTTCCATTTCATGTCGGGCCAGGAACCGCGAATCGGTCCGAACATGTTTCTTCCGAGAATCCAGGCGCCAACATTCTTGAAGCCCCGTGCCGCGAAGTCATCATCGATCCCCGTCGTGCCGCCGTCTGCGCCAAACAGGGCCCGCTGGAGCGTGCGCGTTGGAAATAACCACTGGTGCAGATCCGTCCCGCCAATGCCGAGCGGATTGTCGATGTCTTGATTTGGGCCTGCTCCGTATCCGTCGAGCGAGATGGTGAAGCCCTCAACGCGAACCCGTGTCATTTTCATGCCTTCCTTTCGATTGACGCCTTATGATTTATGTCTTGAATCTTTCGTAGTCGAGAAGCCGAGAGCCCGGCATGCGTGCAGCCATTCTCAAAACGCCCGCCATAAGAACGAAGATCACAACCATCATTGCCGATGCAGCGCCAGTGATTGGTTGTCCAAGGAACCAAGTTACCAGGACTTCAAGGCCGCTCAGTAGGAAACAGACCGCTACCAGAAAATAGCCCAACCCCCGGCACAGGAGCACAAGTACGACTGAGGCAAGCAGCGCGGCACTTATCGAGCGAACAATCAAGTCATCCAGCCAGAAGCATGGACTGTCTGGTGCCGCGCCCATGAAAATATCAAGCAACTCCACACTGGCTGCAGTGAGGACAGCAACGATAGATGCGAGTCAGTGGTGCCAATTTGGTTTAGCCATGAGGTATTACTGACGCCAAACGCTAGAGTTAAGTGGACGCGGGCCTGCGACGATGGGACGCGCGGGATGTGCGGCCCGGCTCACGCTCCGCTTGAACGACTAGTCTGACGACTTACCGGGCGCCTCCGCTAAGACTATCAATGTACTCAAGCTCATGTTTCGCTGTTTGATTTGTAGGATCAACCAATAGCGATCTTTCATATGCGTCACGCGCACCTGATAGATCACCCATTTCGGTTAGCGTGAATCCGATGCCGCGCAGGGCGACTGCCTTCGCAGGCGCTGAGCCCTCAAACCTCTCGGACAAGTCAAGTGCGATCCGGTACTCGGATAGCGCATTCTTGAAATCCTTAAGGACACGGAGAAGATATCCGCGCTCTGCGTGTGCGTCTGCCCACAATGGGGCTAGATCTTGCGCCTTCTGAAGAGCTTCGAATGCCTTTTCCGACTCTCTTTGATCAACGTAGAGAAAGGCTGCCGTCTTATATGCAGAAGGGCAGGCAATGTCCACAAAGACGAGTGGCCGTTCGCCTTTGTGAGATTGCTTGAGAATTGCCGCTTCTCGGCTATTCAGCACGCTTGCATAGACGGTAGTGGTGTCGGAGGCAAGTGCATCGCAAAACTTCATCACCGGACGCAGTATTTCCCACGCGCTGGCGCTATCGCCGTTGCCAATTTTGGAAATTGCCTTCTCGACTTCGGCCCTGTTCTCGAACCCTTCAAAGGCCTCGGCCAAATACTGACTTTTAACTTCAACGACACCATGCCCACTCTGATCGACCTTCTGGCCGGTGGAAGCAATAGCAAAAGCGAGTAGAACGTTTGCAAACATTTGATTGAATACCCTAGTCGTTTAACACCTGAATTAAGGCGACCCGCGTAGCGAGTTCGGCTTGAATGAGTAAAAAGGAGACTTCCCACTTCCGCGGCCAAGCCGCGTCGGCATCGAGTGCCATGATTGTGCTGCGACACAACAATCAACGAAGGAGAAGTCTCCCATGCGCACTATAACCATCGGTGTGGATCTGGCAAAGAATGTTTTTTCGGTCTGCTCGGTCGATGCCAGCGGCCGGGTTTTGCAGCGCAAGGAACTGCGGCGTGACGGTTTTTCGGTGTGGCTCTCACAGCAACCGGCAGGAACCGTGGTGGCGATGGAAGCCTGCAGCGGCGCCCATCATTGGGCCCGCCGTTGTCTCGAATGTGGATTGCAACCGCGACTGATGGCCGCCCAGTTCGTCACGCCCTTCCGCAAGAGCCGCACACGCAAGAATGATCGTAACGATGCCGAGGCGATCGCCACGGCAGCACGGCAAGGCAACATGCGTTTCGTGCCGGTCAAAACGGTGGAACAGCAGGCCCGACTGGCCTGGCACCGGGTCCGCGAAGGGGACAAAACCGAAAGCCTGGCCGTGAGCAACCGCTTGCGTGGCTTGTTGGCCGAGTTTGGTGTGGTGGTGGCCCAAAGCGATGCCGCGCTTCGTCGCGTGTTGTCGGACCTTGGCCAACACGCCTTGCCGGCCTCGTTGATCGAGCTGCTGGGCGATCTCAACCGGCATTGGCACCAACTGCACGAGCGCATCGCGACCTGTGACCGGCGCATTGCCGCGCACGCCCAAGTCGACGAACGATGCGTTCGCGCCCAGGCGATCATCGGCATCGGCTCCCTCACCGCCGATGCGATGGTCGCCACGGTGGGGTCCGCGCAGGAGTTCAAGAACGGCCGGCAGCTCAGTGCTTGGCTGGGTTTGACGCCGACGCAGCACGCCAGTGGCGGCCATGATCGCTTGGGCCACATCAGCTGTCGCGGGGATGCGTATTTGCGCACGCTGTTGATCCAGGGCGCGCGAAGTAGTTGGCAGCGTGCCCTGGCCGTGTCCCGCGAGAAAGCCACCCCCGAACAGATATGGATAAAACTACTGACCATGCGGCTGCCGTTCGGAAAACTGGTGGTGGCTATCGCCAACAAGCACGCACGGCAATTGTGGGCGATGCTGGCGCGAGATGAATCCTATGACGCCCACGCCTGGCTCAAGCATCCGATGGTGCAGCGAGCGGCCAGCCGGTGATCGACAAGCAATAACGTTCCACGCCAGAGCGACGCGGTAGACAACGGGTCAGACCACCCCGGAGAGAGCCTGACTAACTAGGCGGTGCCAGCACATGCGGCGGTTGATCACCCCGGCATGGGCGAAACCGATGAATGAAAGAGGCCTCTGGGTGCGGTTTATACCCTGCGTCCGGGTGAGCAAGATCACCCCACAAGACCGATTACGGAAATGCCGTCTGGCCTCCGTTGTCTCGCCTCGCACTGGCACGCGTTACATAACCGCAGTCCGACAAGGAGAAGGATGAAGCAACCGCCTAAAGCTAAGGCAAGAGCATCATGCGCTTGGGGTTGACGGAAAGCTCCTTACGGATTAGTTAGGTCAAATGTGCCGCCAACCAAGATCCGAATGCAACTACTAAAAAGCAGAAAAAGAAAATTGCGACCCAAAAACCACCCCGTTCCTTTTCCCAGCGGCGCTTGCGCTTACTGAGCTCTTTGGCTATCTCCACATGGGTCTTGATCAATTGTTCTGTTCTTTTCTTGTTTTCTTCGGGCGTGCGCAGCTCGGCGGCAGATCCTTCTATCGGGCCACCTAATTCCTTCATGATTTTTTCGTCAAGTGCACGGAGCGCATTGTCGGAAAGGCGAGAGAACGTGTCGGTGCCGAAAATATCTCTGTTAAGAGGATCGAGAAGCATGTGAATGGGCCTAATGCCTGAGTTAAGCCTACCCGCGAAGCGGCTTCGGCTTGAATTAATTGTTAGGCCCCAGAGAGTGCGGCGAGCTATAGCCCAATTTGCAGCTCAGATGGTCCCATACAGAACGGAGTTGGAGTTAGACAGCAAAAGAAGCAGTGTTCCCTGCCATCACTACCTTCCCAGCAAATCATAATGCACCATCCGGAAATGATGATATCGGGAAGCTTAAGTGCGCTGCTGCGGATGATCTCAGAAAGAGGAGTCCCAACTTTGATCACATTGCGACCCTTGATCAGCTTCTTATAAGCGGCCGTGACTGTTGAGGTAAACGCCTTTGATGGCTTTCCGGAGGTTTTGCAGCGCTCCGTGTGAAATACCTTGATCTTGCCGTATTCAAGTTCAGCGGTGACTCCAGCTTTGCAACATCCGGATTCAAAGTGGCCAAAATCAATCGTCGCCTTTTTCCGCTTTTCCAGCTTTTGGATGTCGATGAAGTCTAGCGACGCTGAAGGAACAAACTTTGGCAGTGCAACACGGTACTCTTGAGTGACCTTGATGGAGATCCCGGTGCGATTTCGCTTGGTGGCCATCCAAACGAATTAGAAAAGAAGTAGCGGCCATTCTGGGACCTAATACTAAGTAGACCGCAAATACGCGGCGTTGCACCGCATGGTCTATGGCTCGTCGTGATAGGTCAAGGAAGAGTTCCTGCATAAGATCAGTTTTTTGGCTGATTCTGCAGTGAGACACAAAAAAGCGCCTGAGGTTTTTTGTACTCTGAGCCACCCCTAGTTTCACGGACACCACAAAGTGGGGACAATCCCCCGTGAGAGGTGTTCGATGGTCAAGCGTCAGAAATTTACCGCCGAGTTCAAGCGCGAAGCCGTGCGGTTGCTGCAAACCGCCGGCAAGCCGGCTGCCGTGGTGGCTCGCGAGTTGGGCATCCCGCGCAATCGGATCTACAAATGGGCCGAAGATGCGAACAAGAAAGGCGAGGCCGCCTTCTGCGGTAGCGGCCGGCCCAAGGCCAGCAACGATGAACTATCGGTGCTCAAGCGCGAGAACGCGCGGTTGCAGGAAGAGAACGAGATTTTAAAAAAAGCCGCGGCGTACTTTGCTCGACATCTGCCATGAAGTACGCCTGGATCCAGCACCAAACCGGGCATTCGGTACGTCGGCTGTGCCAGGTGTTGGGCGTGTCGGCCAGCGGTTTCTATGCCTGGCGAGAGCGTCCGCCCAGTGCCCGTGTACTGGACGACGCACGTCTGTTGCGACAAATCGAGCAACTGCACGTGCAAACTCGTGAAGCCTATGGCTCGGAGCGGCTCTGGCAGGCGTTACGCCAAGCCGGTGAAGCCTGTGGCCGGCATCGCGTACGGCGCCTTCGAAGCGAGCACGACATCCGCACCCAACGCCGTCGCCGTTACCTGCGCACGCGCTCGCCCTACCAACGTGACGCGGCAGCGCCGAACCGCTTGTGCTGGCCCTTCCGTAGTCCGGCATGTGATCGCATCTGGGTCGCCGACATCACCTATCTACCGACCCAGCAGGGCTGGCTTTATCTGGCGGTCGTTCTGGATATGTATTCCCGTCGGGTCGTGGGCTGGGCCATGGCCGATCGACCGCAGCAGGAGCTGGCCAGTGCGGCCTTGGCGATGGCGTTATCGCATCGCCAGCCAACGAAAAGCACGATCCACCACAGCGATCAAGGCGCGCAATACACCAGCAAGGCCTATCGGCAACAATTGGCGCAAGCGGGGTTGCTGGCCAGCATGAGCCGCAAGGGCATGCCGTACGATAACGCGGTCATGGAAAGCTTCTTCAGCTCGCTCAAGCAGGAGCTGACGCATCACCAGCGCTTCAAGACGCGGGACGAAGCACGAAGCCACGTGTTCGACTACATCGAGGTGTTCTATAACCGGCAACGCTTGCACAGCAGCTTGAACTATCAGTCACCGATGATGTTCGAGCAGCTAGACTGTGTTGCCTAATTCAACTGTCCGTGAAATCCGGGGTAGTTCACTCTGACCCCTGTTTCTGACCCCTGTTTCTGTTTGTTCGCTGGCTGCTTTTGACAGGCAGCCCAATTGAGCCTTGACGCCGCGCCACGTGACATGCCTCGATGCATGTCTGCGCTGTGCTTATCACGCCGCCAATGACACTCAGCTACATTGAATTTAGCGTTTCCAGGAAACTGCCGTATAGACCCATTAGGACTGAATCGTGGGTTCCGTCTACCGCCAAACCAAACAAGTTGAGTTCCTCGTCGTACACAATCTTGTAGCCTTCGCCGGATTTGGGGCCTTCCTCGAACACAAGCCAAAGGTTTTCTGGTTCATTGCCATTGTGGCTATTGAGGAAGCAGTGCTTCTCAGGTTTGAGGAGGCATTCCCGCAAGGGACGCCCCCGCCAGCCAGGCGGATCGCTGGCGCTCTCGAGTTCCGCATCAATGATGTCAGTGAGTTCTTGCGGGGTCATGCTTGTGAAGCCTAACGCCTGAATTAAGCCGAGCCGCGAAGCGGCGGAGAGTTCCTACGAAAAAATGGACACCCATTGGTTAGGCACACTGGGCTTCGAACTCGATGGGAGAACGGTAGCCGAGTGCGGAGTGTAATCGTTGTTTGTTGTAGAAATCGACGTAGCTCCTAACAGCCGCTCGAAGTGTCTGTTCGCTGGTGAACGACTGGCGATGATACATATCCGATTTCATCGACTTGTTCCAGGATTCCATGTGCGCGTTGTCGGTCATCGTGCGTGGACGATTCACACTCTGCACCAACCCGGCTTTTGCCAGAACCTGCTTGAAGTCGTTGGCCAGAAACTCCATGCCGCGATCACTGTGGAAGAGCGTGCCGGGTGGCGGCTTGCGATAGCGAATGGCCGACGCCAATGCACGGCCGGTGAGGCTGGCCGTTTTCTCCGACCCCAATGACCAGCCCAGCAACCGTCGTGAGTAACGATCCATGACGGTGGCCAGATATCGCCAGGTCCCCGACACCTGCAGGTAGGTCACGTCGCCGACCCACACCTGATCGGGCCGGTCGATCGTCAGTTCGTGAATCCGGTTGTCGGCACCCGAGAAGAATCGGCCCAGACCCGGACGCCGGCGATAGAGCGTGGCCGAGCAAGCTCTCACGGCATGGTCGCGCATCAAGCGCTCGATCCGCCGCCGTCCGATCCTCTCGCCGTCCTTGCGCAAATGCGCGTGCACGCGCGGGCTACCATACGTTTCACGGCTGTCTTGATGCACTTGCCGGACTTTATCGAGCAGCAGCGCATCCTCGCGCGCACGTTGGCTGAGCGGTCGGTCCCGCCAAGCGTAGTACCCACTGGCGCTGACGCCATACAGGCGGCACAAGCGTCTCACCGGGCACGTGCTTTGTTGGTGCTCGATGAAGGCGAAGATTTCGCTTTTCGCGCGGAAGTGAAGGCGATCGCTTTTTTTAAAAGGTCATGTTCGAGCTTGAGCTGCTCGTAGGCCTTCTTCACCCGGCGCAGTTCCTTGAGCTCGGCCACCACCGCCTTATCGACCGCTACCCCTTTGGTCATGATCAATCCCTCGCGTGCTTGCTTGCGCCAACGAGACAACATGAAAGGATGAATGTAAAGCGAGTCCGCAACGTCCCGTACTGACACGCCGGGCAACTGGCTTAAACGAACCGCGGTTGCCTTGAATTCACTGCTGTATCGATACGTCGTTCTTGGGCCGGGTCTCGGCATGGTGAAAGCTCCTGAAGGGTTAGTTCAGGGTGTCCACTAAACCGTAGGAACTATCGCTTCGGCTTGAATGAGTAAAAAGGAGACTTCCCACTTCCGCGGCCAAGCCGCGTCGGCATCGAGTGCCATGATTGTGCTGCGACACAACAATCAACGAAGGAGAAGTCTCCCATGCGCACTATAACCATCGGTGTGGATCTGGCAAAGAATGTTTTTTCGGTCTGCTCGGTCGATGCCAGCGGCCGGGTTTTGCAGCGCAAGGAACTGCGGCGTGACGGTTTTTCGGTGTGGCTCTCACAGCAACCGGCAGGAACCGTGGTGGCGATGGAAGCCTGCAGCGGCGCCCATCATTGGGCCCGCCGTTGTCTCGAATGTGGATTGCAACCGCGACTGATGGCCGCCCAGTTCGTCACGCCCTTCCGCAAGAGCCGCACACGCAAGAATGATCGTAACGATGCCGAGGCGATCGCCACGGCAGCACGGCAAGGCAACATGCGTTTCGTGCCGGTCAAAACGGTGGAACAGCAGGCCCGACTGGCCTGGCACCGGGTCCGCGAAGGGGACAAAACCGAAAGCCTGGCCGTGAGCAACCGCTTGCGTGGCTTGTTGGCCGAGTTTGGTGTGGTGGTGGCCCAAAGCGATGCCGCGCTTCGTCGCGTGTTGTCGGACCTTGGCCAACACGCCTTGCCGGCCTCGTTGATCGAGCTGCTGGGCGATCTCAACCGGCATTGGCACCAACTGCACGAGCGCATCGCGACCTGTGACCGGCGCATTGCCGCGCACGCCCAAGTCGACGAACGATGCGTTCGCGCCCAGGCGATCATCGGCATCGGCTCCCTCACCGCCGATGCGATGGTCGCCACGGTGGGGTCCGCGCAGGAGTTCAAGAACGGCCGGCAGCTCAGTGCTTGGCTGGGTTTGACGCCGACGCAGCACGCCAGTGGCGGCCATGATCGCTTGGGCCACATCAGCTGTCGCGGGGATGCGTATTTGCGCACGCTGTTGATCCAGGGCGCGCGAAGTAGTTGGCAGCGTGCCCTGGCCGTGTCCCGCGAGAAAGCCACCCCCGAACAGATATGGATAAAACTACTGACCATGCGGCTGCCGTTCGGAAAACTGGTGGTGGCTATCGCCAACAAGCACGCACGGCAATTGTGGGCGATGCTGGCGCGAGATGAATCCTATGACGCCCACGCCTGGCTCAAGCATCCGATGGTGCAGCGAGCGGCCAGCCGGTGATCGACAAGCAATAACGTTCCACGCCAGAGCGACGCGGTAGACAACGGGTCAGACCACCCCGGAGAGAGCCTGACTAACTAGGCGGTGCCAGCACATGCGGCGGTTGATCACCCCGGCATGGGCGAAACCGATGAATGAAAGAGGCCTCTGGGTGCGGTTTATACCCTGCGTCCGGGTGAGCAAGATCACCCCACAAGACCGATTACGGAAATGCCGTCTGGCCTCCGTTGTCTCGCCTCGCACTGGCACGCGTTACATAACCGCAGTCCGACAAGGAGAAGGATGAAGCAACCGCCTAAAGCTAAGGCAAGAGCATCATGCGCTTGGGGTTGACGGAAAGCTCCTTACGGAATTGTTAGGCGGCGTGCGAGGCCGCCACCGAACCCAAAGCACTGCTGCATTTAGCAGGGGAATGCTGACTGCCAACACGGCTGCCAGCATAGCTGCTTGGTCAAGCTCGCCTGTATGGACTAGGGAGAATGTCTCCACAGCCCTATAGCCAGCCACACCAGTAAGAAGAAGGTAAGCACCGAACAGAAAGTAAAAGCGCTGACTGGCTAAAAACCATCGCTGTGGCAAGAGCAGCACAGCACCGAACAAGAACGGTGGCAGGTTTGAGGCGACTCGCGCACTAAGGGGCGGCATCTCATCGGAGTGCGGGATTAGCCCGGCAATGTCGGCGATGGTCGATGCGGCGAGGAACAGGCCCGCCAGTAGGCCTACATACCGGATGAGTGTGGCAAGTTGTCGCATAGGTCAGTCAGCCACCTAACGCCTGAATTAAACCGAGCCGCGAAGCGAGTTCGGCTTGAATGAGTAAAAAGGAGACTTCCCACTTCCGCGGCCAAGCCGCGTCGGCATCGAGTGCCATGATTGTGCTGCGACACAACAATCAACGAAGGAGAAGTCTCCCATGCGCACTATAACCATCGGTGTGGATCTGGCAAAGAATGTTTTTTCGGTCTGCTCGGTCGATGCCAGCGGCCGGGTTTTGCAGCGCAAGGAACTGCGGCGTGACGGTTTTTCGGTGTGGCTCTCACAGCAACCGGCAGGAACCGTGGTGGCGATGGAAGCCTGCAGCGGCGCCCATCATTGGGCCCGCCGTTGTCTCGAATGTGGATTGCAACCGCGACTGATGGCCGCCCAGTTCGTCACGCCCTTCCGCAAGAGCCGCACACGCAAGAATGATCGTAACGATGCCGAGGCGATCGCCACGGCAGCACGGCAAGGCAACATGCGTTTCGTGCCGGTCAAAACGGTGGAACAGCAGGCCCGACTGGCCTGGCACCGGGTCCGCGAAGGGGACAAAACCGAAAGCCTGGCCGTGAGCAACCGCTTGCGTGGCTTGTTGGCCGAGTTTGGTGTGGTGGTGGCCCAAAGCGATGCCGCGCTTCGTCGCGTGTTGTCGGACCTTGGCCAACACGCCTTGCCGGCCTCGTTGATCGAGCTGCTGGGCGATCTCAACCGGCATTGGCACCAACTGCACGAGCGCATCGCGACCTGTGACCGGCGCATTGCCGCGCACGCCCAAGTCGACGAACGATGCGTTCGCGCCCAGGCGATCATCGGCATCGGCTCCCTCACCGCCGATGCGATGGTCGCCACGGTGGGGTCCGCGCAGGAGTTCAAGAACGGCCGGCAGCTCAGTGCTTGGCTGGGTTTGACGCCGACGCAGCACGCCAGTGGCGGCCATGATCGCTTGGGCCACATCAGCTGTCGCGGGGATGCGTATTTGCGCACGCTGTTGATCCAGGGCGCGCGAAGTAGTTGGCAGCGTGCCCTGGCCGTGTCCCGCGAGAAAGCCACCCCCGAACAGATATGGATAAAACTACTGACCATGCGGCTGCCGTTCGGAAAACTGGTGGTGGCTATCGCCAACAAGCACGCACGGCAATTGTGGGCGATGCTGGCGCGA